>NZ_CBDDBS010000001.1:0-805604 GCF_965225875.1 Haliscomenobacter sp.
GATGATGTCAGGGATGTATTTGCGGGTTTTTTCCAAACCTTCCTGGCCATTTTCAGCTTCAATCACTTCGTAGTCGGGGTGCAGACTGCGGCGGATGTAGGTGCGGATATCGGCGTTATCTTCTACCACCAAGACCAATGGGTTGTCGGATTGGATGATTTCTTCCTGTGGGGTTTCAAGCAGTACGCCATTTTCATCGTAAGGATAATGACCAGAATCCTCGGGATCGCGGTAATTGAGTCGAATGACCTCGGCCGGGAAGTGATCTTTGCCCAGTGGTAGTTTCACCACAAACACCGAGCCACGATGGATCATACTGAAAGCCTCGATGGTTCCTTTGTGCAACTCCACAATACTTTTGGCCAGGGCCAGGCCGATTCCGGTTCCTTGCCTGCGACTGCCGTGCTGGCTCGAACGGGCCCGGTAAAACTGTTCAAAAATATGGGGTAGTTCTTCAGCAGATATCCCGATCCCATCGTCTTCGAGGGAGAAAATCACTTGTTTGCCATCACTCTCCAGCTTCATTTGAATGGTTCCTCCATCATCGCTGTATTTGAATGCGTTGGAAAGTAAGTTGAAGAGCACCTTTTCCAGGAGATCGCGATCCACCCAGGCCCTCAGTTCGTCCACATTGGCGACAAAATTGAACTGGATGTTGCGGTGCCGCGCCAAATCGCGGAAGGCAATGGCGATGTTTTTGAAAAAACGAACCAGGTCCATTTCCACCACCTCCAGATGCATCAGGCCTTCCTCAATTTTGCGAAACTCTAACAATTGATCGATCATTCCCTTCAATCGTTCCGCATTCCGGTGCATCAGGGTGTACATCTCATGGGTGGAAGGGTCGGTCTGTTCACGCTTGAGCAGGTCTTCCAGGGGAGAAAACAGTAGGGTCAAAGGGGTGCGGAGTTCGTGCGAGATGTTGGTAAAAAAATGGATTTTCATTTGCCCAAGCTCCTCCGTTTTTTCCCGTTTGAAGGTCTCCATTTTGACCTGATTCCGCAGTTTTTCCCGCAGCAGAATGCTCTGGCGGTACATCAGAATGGCAGCTGCAATCAATCCGGCATAAATGAGGTAAGCCCACCAGGTCAACCAAAAAGGAGGCAGAATGCGAATTTTGAGAACCGCGGGTTCTTTGGCCCAAAGTCCATCGTTGTTGGCAGCCTGGACTTCAAAGGTGTACCGCCCGGGAGATAAATTGCTGAAATGGGCAACTCGTTCCTTGGCCGTTGATGGAATCCATTCATCATTAAAGCCCAACAAGCGGAACTTGTATTGATTTTTATTGGGTTCCAAAAAGTGGATGGCTGCGAATTCAATGGAAAACAAATTCTCATTGTACCGCAAGACCAACTCGGGAGTAGATCCAATACTTTGCTGGAGAATCACCCGGTTGTGTACCTTATCCCCTACCCCGATGGAGTGGTTGAAGAGGCGAAAATCGACCAGTTCTACGGTAGGTGCGATGGGGTTTTCCCGAATTTGGTGCGGTTGAAAATACAAAACGCCACTATTGCTGCCAAAAAACACGTAGCGATCCTGGGTGTAGACGCTCACGTTGGAGTTGAAAAAATTGGAGGGCAGTCCGTCCTGGGTATCGAAAACCCGTGCGTAATCTTTTTTGCCTATTTCAGGTGAAAAGCGACTCACCCCCCGGGTGGAAGAAACCCAAAGGTGACCATTTTCATCCTCGGCCAGTGATTGAATGATGTCGTCAGGGAGGCCATCGGCTTTGAAGTATTGCTTAAAGGTCCCTTTTTTTTGATTCCACAAATTAAGGCCATCCTCGGTGCCAATCCAGGTGCGGCCAAATAAATCTTTCCAATAACAATTGATAAAATTGCTGGAGATGGTGTTGGTTTGAGTAGGGTTATTCGTGGATTTGCGCAGGAGTTTTTGGGGAAAACCTTCTTTGTCCAACAACAATTCAAGTAAACCTCCTCCGCGCGTGCCTACACAAAGCACGTTTTCACCCGCTTCATTTTTGTATTCAAAAGTCAGGACAATCGGGAATTGGTCCAGATTCACACCACCTTTGATCTTGCGGTATACGTGGAAACTTTCTTTTGCCGGATCATGCCGGATGAGTCCACCCGCCCAGGAACCTATCCAAATCACTCCCCGGGCATCACCCCATACACTCATCAGGTAGTTGTGACTCAGGCCATTGGCTACTGTATATTGTTTGCGTTGAGCGGGGTTGTCCGCCTTAAATACGATGAGGCCCTCGCCACGAGTACCCGCCCAGATGTAGCCTTGTTTATCTGCGTACAAGGCATGGATAAAATCAGCCTGGCCGCCCAGGGAAATCAGCCGCGTGGTAACTTGTTCCTGATTGCGAATGATTTCAAAAATGCCTTGCCCAAAACTTCCAGCCCAAACCCGATTGTTGGCGTAGGCCATGCTGTTGATGCTCACATCTTCGGGGAAGTGAATAGAAGCAAAGGGATTGCGTTGAAAATTCATTTTCCCCACCCCTTTATTCGTACCTACCCAAATCTGGCCAACCCGATCTTCGCATAAAGTCAGCACCGTACTGGCATGGAGGGTGCCACTCTGTCTGGGGATATGAAAATAGCGTTTAAAAATCCCTTTCTCCGGGATGTAGTAATTCAAACCATAATCAGAGCCAATAAAAAAACCACCATCTCCATACTGGGAGGGAAAAACAATGCTGGTGGTTAAATTATTGGATAATCCATTGGGTGAAGCCTGAATGTGCTGAATTTGATCATTGGCAAAATCCAAACGTTTGAGCCCATTCCGAGTGGCAATCCAAAAAAGGTTGTCTTTGCGGGGATCTTCTACGATGTCGTAAACGTGGTTATGCGCGGGTACTTGACTGGCCTCAGCATTGGTGGGAACGACTTCCATTCGAGTGATGGAAAACCGCCCCTTGGTACTCAAAATACCCCGGTACACGCCGTAGGTTGTAGCAAACCAATAAGAGCCATCCCGCCCACGAATGGTTTTTGAAATTTCGGTATTGGCGATTGGTGAGTCTTCCTGCTGGGTAAAAGTATGGTCTTGATTCAATACACACAGGCCACGCGCTGTACCCACCCAGATTTTCCCTTGGTCATCCTGAAAGATGCTGCCTACCTTATTGTCGAGTAGCGATTTTTTTTGATTAGGGTCGTGTTGGTATACTTTGAATTGCTCAGTGGTTCGATCCAAGCGATACAAACCGGTATTTTCAGTCCCCACCCACAGGTAGCCTTCCCGGTCTTCATACAATGCAATGATTTTTTCACCCTTGATTTCATCTGGTGAAGTGATGGTGAGTTTGAATTTTTTCAAATTGTATCCATCGTAGCGGTACAAACCATTCCAGGTGCCGATCCACAAAAAACCTTGTTTGTCCTGGTACATGGCAGTGGCTGCCACGTTGGACACGACCATGTCCTCCGGCAAACGACTAAAGGTAGGCTCTTGCGCTAATGCAATCCTTGCCGAAATCAACAGAAAAAGCAGCAAAACACCTATACGTTGCATGATCGACGATGTAGATTCAAAAAATACACAATGGGTAGCAAGCCTACTACTGCGCTACAAACCGCACCACCGTAGCCCTCTCCCCTTGACTCAAGCGCAACAAGTATGCACCTGGCATCAAACCCTCAGTAGGAATTGCCTCAATTTGCCCCATCGCATTGATGATTTTTTGGCTCATCAATTGGCCACTTACGTTGAACACATCAATCCGGTATTCACCATTGGGCAAATTGCGCGTATCCACCTGCAAAACCGCGCCAATGGCTACCGGGTTGGGGTAAATGTTGATGGAAACATCGAGGGAAACTTCCAGGGTGGGAACAGTGCTGTCGTCTTTTTCAACGATGAAAGCCAAGTTCCATAAAAAATCGGGAACCCCAAAATTAAGTTTACCGCCCTGGGTTTTGAGCCCTTTAAGGGTAGTTGTCAAAGCTCCGGTAGTGCAATCATAAAAACTGACCTTGTAGGTGCCATCCACAATCTCATTCAGGGTCAGCCCTCCATTGATGATAGTAGAGGGAACGCCCTGATCGCGCACATAACGCCAGTTGTACTTGGCATTGTGTACCCAACCCGCAGCCATATCCCGATTGGCCGACTGCACGGCATATACGTTGTGGGGGGAAGTAGCAACACCTTCAATTTGATAAGCACCAATATTGATCCAATCCGTACCCAGATTGTCCACTTTGATGCGATGTGGGCCAGCTGGCACATCGATGCTAAAAGTGGTATTGACCGCGGCATTGGGATTGTCTTTGATCAATTTGTCGTCGAGGTAAATGGCAACCGAGGGGTTCTGACCCTTGCCACTGCCCGTCAACACTTTGAATTTTCCTCCTGAAGGCAAAAACACTTCAAAAGTGGGTGGATTGCGCAATTGGGTGTTGAATGACGAACCGTACAGGAAACGGCCCAGGCGGGCATTGGCAGGGGTAATCGCCCCCGTTTCATCCACCACAATCTTATTGTCCGTAGCCTGTCCCCAGTCCGATACCGGGGCAATGGAGAGTTCGCCACCGCCGCCCCCCGTACTGCGGGCACTGGCGGGTTTAAAATTGCCTTGCAACAAAGGAACTTTAGCCAGCACCTTGCTCAGAGGTGTAAACAAAGGATACAAATTGCGGGGCTCCACATAACTATCCCACCACCAGGTAGCTGCCGCCCCCAAGGCACCAGAAAAAGCCGAAGCCCACATGGTATTGTGGATGTGGATGCCATTGGGGTCGATGTTTGACAAGCCTTCGCCGCCTACGCTGATGCCAAATTCACCACCGTAAGTTGGTTTCCCAAAAGCACTCAAGTTATCCAGGCCTTTGCCGGACACTGCTTTTTCAATATTGTCTACTTCAGCATAGAGGTGATTTTGGGTAAAATCCATCGAGCTCAAACGCCACAATTCAGGGTCTTCTTCGCCGCCGTAACTGGTTGTGACGAGGTGTTTGCGGGCATCCAATTTTTTGAGGTATTGGCCCATTTCATCGTGCCAGGTGCGCACCGCATCGCGCACCGAAGGTGTGGTAAACTGATCGGTAAAACTCACTTCGTTGAACAGCTCCCAGGCCATCACATTGGTGCTAAAGCCCCAACGTGCCACGATATAACGCAGGCGGTTTTTGTGCAAGTTCTTTGCGGCAGGAAGGTCAAAAAAATTCCAGGTTTGGGCACAAGGGCCACCATTGGCAGCATTGTAGGGGTTTTCACTCCAGTTGGGATTCACGTTGGAGGAAACCTGGCCATGGTGATTGATGCAAAACATCATGTAAATCCCCTGACGGGCGCATTCTTCCAGCATCCAGTCGATGTACCAGGCGTTGTTTTGGCGGTAACGTTTCAGACCTTCATAACCATTGCCATTGCGCCACTCGATGCCCAGCCCCCAATGCGCTAGCCAGAGCCGCATAAAGTTGGACTGGGCAGTGCCCATCGAACCCAGCCATTTTTTATAATCCAGGTAGGCATTGCTGCGCTGCCAACATAGGTTCTGGCCAACTGGGATGTAAGGCGCTCCACTGTCGAAAGAAAGGTAGTTGGTGCTGTTTTTGCGCACAAATCCAGGATTGCTGGAGTCAGTACATTCAAAACTGCCATTGACGGCCGGACTTTCGCCAGCCGCTGTTTTGACTTTTAGGCTAAAACTCCAGGTACCCGTTTCGGTAGGTGCAAAACGAATGCGAAAGCCGGCATTGTTTGCCGCACTAAGGCTTCCTGTGCTGGTATTGAGGCTGAAATCCTGCATGTAAAAACCATCTACGGTATCTTTTTTGCCGCTGGGTGCTACAAAAATACCACTCAGTGCAATTTGATCGTAATCGTAGGGATTGGAAAACGTTGCGCTAAGGTCGACCTGCGCTTCAAATTTTTGAAACTTGCCCACACTGTTGCTCAGCGGGTTGATGCTGTTGATGGTAGGTACTTGAGCACCAAGAAACATGGAGGTCAGAATCATGAAAGCTAATGTAAATATTCCTTTCATAAGCAGTGGAGCTTTTTGCGATCTTTAAGCTTAGTAACCCAGAAAAATTAACTTTCCGATTTGGCTTTTGAATAGGAAGTCGAACGCTTCATTTCAAGTAAGCTTCCTATTCAAAAGGCTCAAAAAAATCGGGAAGTAATTTTTTGCGTCATATTTGGTGTTAATCTGGGCAAAGATAGCAGTCGGTACTGTTTTTGCGCAGGGGGGATGTTGCAAGGATGAGGGGGAAATGGAACATAATGGTTTCTAGGTGTGATTTTCCCTCACTTTTTGGTTTACAACAGAAACCCCACTATTTTTGGCCCGCTTCAATTCAAATCTATTTTTATAAAAAACAATACCCGAACGGAATGCAAGTGAAACGAATCCTGCTTTTATTGTGCCTTTTCCTGGGGCTATGCTGTGAAACCCTTCAAGCTCAGTTGAATGATTACACTTACCGCTTTGATCTGGCCCAACAAGCGTTGAAGGCACAACGGTATGACGAAGCTTTGCTCACGATCATGCAAGCAGAATATTCCACCGGGGCTAATCGGGTTGTATGTCAACGTTTTGCTAGAGAAATATTGGAACTTAAGGCTAAATATTGGCTACAAAACAATGGCCCTTTGCTCCCTTTAGAGCATTATCTCAAACCTCCCGCCGATCTGAAAGCGAAAGAGGAGGTCGAATTATTTGCCAATAAACTCACCGCTCGATTACTAAGTAGCTTATATGTACAAGGGTATGGCGAAAAACAGTTGGCTTTGGCCAAATATGTTTGCGCTATAACCAAAAACCGAAACGTCCCTGCATTTGAATTGCGAAGTCGTTGGTTAGCTTCCAAGTCTAGTTACATTGGGTTGTACAATTCCATTAAACTCAAAGATCACAATCAATTTCATGCCCAATTTCAGCCTGGCCCTTACCCGATTGTATTTTATGCGGTGAAGGATAAGGTCAGGGCAATTGATTTCAAAAACGCTTTTCGTGATGATACCAGTTCGGTTCCTAAAGATTTACGCTCCGCTCCACAAATTCAGCACTTATCCTTTTCTTCTTGGGGTAAGCTGTTGGTAGTTGACCGCACTAACACTGTAAAAATGTACACCATTGAGCAACTGGAAGAACCGGGTATCGTTTTACCCACTCAAGGAAAGGTAGACTGGGCATCATTTTTATCAGAAAAAACCTATATTACCACTACACAAGATCACCCTGGGCAAGTCGATTTTTATCACCTAAATTCAGCTGGCACCTGGACATTTCAGAAGAGCATAACGCTAAGTTCAAAACCTTCCGATCCAATTAGGCTGGTCGTTAAATCGGAACATTTTTTGGCCTGGGGCAAAGATCACATTGCCCAGGTATTTAACGAAGCCGGCATTGAAATCAATCGTGTGCACCTTTCTGTACCAATTCTAAATGCTACACTTTCAAATGATGGTGCCAAAATTGCCCTTCAGCTCAAAGCTGGTTCGGTTTATCTATTTGACAACAAAGGGATGCTCCAGGATAGTTTAAAAACCTTTTCCTCAACAGCGATATTTAGTGGTTTGGCTTTTTCTCCTGATGGTAGATTTCTGGTGGCAGGCACTACAGGCGAAGTATTCGCTTGGGATCTTTATCATAGCGTCCAAAGCCCTTATCCTTTCACTACTTGGCCTGGACAAGAAGAGTATGACACGATGGGGAATATTGTCTTTTCCCCCAATGGTAAAAAATTATTTTGGTTAGATGAATCCGGTACTTTTTACTGGACTGATTTTGTAACGCCTGATCTTGACTTCTCAAAAGAAATCCAGGCATTGCCCTTTAAAAGTATCCTGGCAAACGGATTTATGGAGGAAAGCGACTGTTTTTGTACTCAAGATAATTCTATCCTAAGAGAATGCGCCAAGTGGTTCAAGGATAAAGCCCGATCCAATAATCTCCATACTATGAATGGGAAGTTTAACCTATTGCATGCCAATTTCTTTGCAGAAAGAGCAATTCAGGCATCTCCAACACGAAAAAACTCCGCTTTAGCAGCCGAAATCAGGCAAGGTATAGCAAACATTGACAACTATTTTAGTGGTCGCTACTTTCCTGGCCCACCACTACCAGTTCAAGACGTTATGATTATGGATTCATCATACGTGGCTAAAGGGGAAGATAACTACGCGGAACTCATCAACAATCTGACTTTAGTTACCCGAAAAGGTGAACTTGATGCCTCTACGCGCCAAAACATTGCAATTTCTTTTTTTGATTTAGCTTGGCTTCGATTGTACAAGCATGATTATCAGGGAGCAATAGTTGCAGCCCAACAAGGACAAAAAACAGACCCTACAATAGCATGGGGAGTCTCCCATCTTGCTTTGGCATATCTTTTAAATGGAGAGTGGCCAAAAGCGGAGAAAATTTATTCACAGTGGCAGCATGTTCGTTGGGAAAATAGTGGAAGTGGCGATTCAAGAAAATACGCATTTTTAAGTGAGTATTTTGCGGAAGATCTACGCATTTTGGAAATGCACAACTTTAAACATCCCGATTTTGCTAAACTTAGGCAATTGTTGGGTTTAGGAAAAAATGATTAGTTGGTTTTTCCTTATTTTTGATTTTAGTCATAACTGATAAACATGCGTATTCACCACTATCTTTTCTTGATTTTTCTTGTTTGGAGCTGCCAACCAGCATCCTCCCCAAAAACCAACGAAGTCCCCCCGATCACCGCCGAAGAGCACTGCTACTCCGGTGCTTCACCCTATGGCACCCATTCAGATTTTCTCATTGCTGATTTTCTGAAGGCCATCGACAACATCAAACCTGATCCCGCTATGGCCAAAAGCCTGGATGGCATGGTTGAAGTCAAAGGCGGAGAATTCGACATGGGTGGCGACAATGAACAAGCACGCGCCGATGAATTTCCCAAACACCCGGTAGCAGTCCAGGATTTTTGGATGGACGCCACGGAGGTTACCAATGCCCAGTTTCAAAAATTTGTAGAAGCTACGGGTTACATCACGGTTGCTGAGCGAGCTATTGATTTGGAAGAACTGAAAAAACAGGTCCCCCCAGGCACTGAATTGCCCAGCCCGGAAGAATTGCAGCCTTTTTCCTTGGTCTTTAAGTCCCCCAGCAGCGGCAACTTACAAACCCTGGGGCCCGGTGATTGGTGGCAGATGGTCAAAGGGGCCAGTTGGCAGCACCCACAGGGGCCAGCATCGAATCTTAAAGGCAAGGAAAATTTCCCGGTGGTACACGTTTGTTGGTACGACGCAGTGGCTTATTGCAAATGGGCAGGCAAACGACTGCCCAGCGAAGCAGAATGGGAGTACGCGGCCCGTGCCGGGGAAAGCAGCAGCATTTACCCCTGGGGGGCAGCGCCGGTCAGCGTAAAAATGGCCAATTTTTTCCAGGGCGAATTCCCGGTCAAACAAATCAACGAGGATGGTTTTTTACGGGTAGCTCCCGTCAAATCTTTCCCGGCCAATGCCTTGGGATTGTACGACATGGCAGGAAACGTCTGGGAGTGGTGTGCCGATTGGTACCGCCCGGATTATTACGCACAAAAAACACAATTGCTGCGGAACCCGCAAGGCCCAGCTGATAGTTATGATCCTGATGAACCCAGCACACCTAAAAAAGTAGTCCGCGGCGGATCCTTCCTCTGCAACGACACCTATTGCTCTGGCTATCGGGTAGCTGCGCGGATGAAAACCAGCCCGGATACGGGTTTGGAACATACGGGGTTTAGGTGTGTAAGGGATAAAAAACAATGATTTAGTTGAGGGAAGTTGAGAGAGGTTGAGTAAGGTTGAGGCTACCGCAGCGTTTTTGACAAAGTTCTTGTCTAAGAGGCTGCGACAGCCTCAACCTTACTCAACTTCCCTCAACCTCCTCTAACCGCTAACACTCATGACAGAAGTATCCGACCACCTGCTCTCCGTGCTCTCCGCCGCTGAACCACTCCTGCGGCAATTGAGCCCGGCCCTGGCCCAGCAAAAGCCCCGACCAGACAAATGGTCGCCCAAAGAAATCATCGGGCACCTGATCGATTCGGCCTGCAACAACCAGCAAAAATTTGTGCGTACGATGGCCACTCCTAAATTGGAATTCCCTGCTTATGCACAGGATTTGTGGGTCAATGTTCAGCATTACCAGGAAGCCAACTGGTCGACCCTGATTGACTTATGGCTAGCCTACAATCGCCATCTGGCGCATGTAATCCGGCATGTAGACCCTGCTACACTCCAGCATGCCATATTGATCCAGGGTGCAGTTCCATTTACTTTGGGCTTTATTATGGCTGATTATGTGGAGCATTTGAAGCATCACTTGTTGCAGATTTTCCCAGAGGGGCCTTTTGAGAGTAAGTTCGCGAATGTGTACAATGCGTAGCTAAGGCGGCATTTTTTTTATCACAAAGGTCAAAAACAAGGACACAAAGGACACAAAGTTAGACGTTGACGGTCTTTGTGCCCTTTGTGCCCCCTTGGTGTCCTTTGTGATACTATGTCGCTTTGGTAAAAATTGAAAATTCACAGTGCCCTCTATACTTCCTTTTTTTGACAAATCCTCTTTTTCCCTCTCCCCGATCATTCCCTCCTCTTCAAAAAGACTTACCTTTCCCCACCATACATTTTTACCAAAAAACTGCCTCTCAGGAGGATCTAAACGCACACTTAACCAATGAAAAAAGCCATCTTAAGCAGCTTGTATTGCTGTTTGCTGCTGAGCTTGAGCATCCATACTTTTGCTCAAAGCAAACTCGTAGAAAAAGTAGAACGCAAAGGCAGCGAGCTACTTATCCCTTATGAAAAATACGTCCTGGCCAACGGCCTTACCGTAATTGTTCACGAAGACCATTCCGATCCAGTAGTACACGTCGATGTCACCTACCACGTTGGTTCGGCCCGCGAAGAAATTGGCAAGTCTGGTTTCGCCCACTTTTTCGAACACATGATGTTTCAGGGCTCCGACAACGTAGCCGACGAAGAACATTTCAAGCTCGTCACCGAAGCAGGCGGCACCCTCAATGGCTCTACCAACCGCGACCGGACCAACTACTACGAAACCTTACCCAGCAACCAACTCGAGATCGGCATCTGGCTCGAAGCCGACCGCATGGGCTTTTTGCTGGACGCCGTGACTCAGAAAAAGTTCGAAATCCAACGCGCTACCGTAAAAAATGAGCGTGGCCAAAACTACGACAACCGCCCCTATGGACTGGCGGGTGAGGTGACCAGCAAAAACCTCTACCCTTATGGCCATCCCTATTCCTGGCTGACCATTGGCTACCTCGAAGACCTCAACCGGGTGGATGTCAACGACCTCAAACGTTTTTTCCTGCGTTGGTACGGGCCCAATAATGCCACCTTGACCGTAGGCGGCGACGTTACCCCTGCTCAGGTGCTCAAATTGGCAGAGAAGTACTTTGGCAGCATTCCCCGTGGACCAGAGGTGCAAAATATGCCCAAAATGATCCCCGTACTGGAAGGTGATCGCTACATTTCTTACGTGGACAATTACATCCGTTTCCCACGTCTGCAAATGACACTGCCAAGCGTACCCAATTACCACCCCGACAAGGCCGCACTGGATTGTTTGGCTGCGTTGATGGCCCAGGGCAAAAACACCGTTTTTTACCAAAACTTCATCAAAACCCAAAAAGCGCAACAGGCCAGTGCCTTTAATCAGGGAGTAGAACTGAGTGGAGAGTTCAGCATCAGTGTTCAGCCTACTCCGGGTCAAACCTTGACGGACGTAGAAGCGTTGATCCGCAAAACCATCGTCGATTTTGAAACCAAAGGGGTGACTGATGAAGAAGTTGAACGTTTCAAAGCCCAATACGAAGCGGGCCGCATCAACGCTTTGGCCAGTGTGTCTGGCAAGGTCTCTCAATTGGCTGCTTACCAAACTTTTACGGGTAATCCCAACCAATTTCCTGCCGAATTGGCCAACGTACGTGCCCTCAGCAAAGCCGACGTTCTGCGGGTATTCAACCAGTACATCAAAAACAAACCAGCGGTTATTTTGAGCATCCTGCCCAAAGCTGGCGAGGTTAAACCCGCTGCTGCCGACAACTACAAAATTGACGAAAGCAAATACGTAGCGCCACCCGATCAATACGCGGGTTTGACCTATGTAAAAGCCAAGGACAATTTTGACCGCAGTAAAAAGCCCGTTTCGACAACCAATCCAAGCATCACCGTGCCCACCCTTTGGCGTTCCAAAATGACCAATGGCATTCAGATCATTGGTACGCAGAACACGGAAGTGCCCACCGTTACATTGTCTTTGAGCATCAAAGGAGGACAAATGCTCGACCCGATTGAAAAGGCTGGTCTGGCTAACCTGTGCAGCCAAATGCTACGGGAAGGCACCGAAAATTATACCGCCGAAGCCTTTGAAGACGAATTGCGCAACCTAGGCGCCAGCATCAATGTGGGTGTCAGCGAAACGGCACTGACTTTTTCCATGAATACCTTGGTCAAAAACCTGGACAAAAGTTTGATGCTCTTTGAAGAACGTTTATTCCGCTCCAAATTAAAGGAAGAAGACTTCAACCGCATCAAACAAAATACCATTCGGGGCATCATCAACAGTTCCACCCAGGCGGCCTCGGTCGCGTCGGACTTGTTCAACACCATGATTTATGGCAAAAAGGACATCCGGGGTTATGCCATCGATGGCACCGAAGAAACCGTAGCCAAAATCACCCTGGCGGATGTTCAACAATTCTACAAAAACAACCTTTCAGCGCCCTTGAGCAATGTGGTGATTGTAGGAGACGTGAAACAGGCGGACATCCTGCCTAAGCTGTCGTTTTTGAATAAAATGTCGACCCAAGCCGTACCCTTACCAGTATTTAAACCAGTAGTAAAAACCGAAAAAGCGAAAATCTACCTCGTGGACCAACCCAAGGCAGCTCAATCCGAAATCCGTATCGGCTATCCTGCTATGGCTTTTGATGCTACGGGTGAATTTTTCAAAGCGGGTCTGATGAACTACAACCTGGGCGGTTCTTTCAACAGCCGCATCAACCTGAATTTGCGCGAAGACAAAGGTTATACCTACGGGGCTCGCTCCGGTTTTTCTGGCGATCTCGGCTGGGGAACTTTTGTAGCCAGCGCAGGGGTAAAAGCGACAGCAACCGACAGCTCCGTGGTGGAATTTATGAAGGAAATCAATAAGTTCCGCAATACGGGCATGACCGACGCTGAACTGGCCTTCATGAAAAGCTCCATTGGCCAACGGGACGCTCTGCGGTATGAAACAGGATTTCAAAAAGCAGGATTTTTGGGCCAAATTGCCAAATACAACCTGCCTGCCGATTTCACCAAAAAACAAAGTGACATCATCAAGTCCATCACCAAAACTGAATTGAACACCCTGGCCAAAAAGTTATTGAAGCCAGAAAGTGCTTATATTCTGGTGGTAGGCGACAAAGCCCTGATCAAGCCAGGTTTGGAAAAACTGGGCTATGAAGTGGTGGAATTGGACAAGAAGGGGAATGAAGTGGTTATAAAACCCTAAAACCTTCAAGTGCTATCACCCTAAGGTGGTCTAAGGTGCCTTAGGTGGTTCAATAAAAACTCTTGCGCGCAAGCGCGAAGAGCAAATTGTATTGAACCACCTTAGACACCTAAGAACACCTTAGGGATGATACATCTAAAAACTAGGCTGTTCTCAACCTATTTAAGCCGGATGTTTACCGGATCCCAGTTGATCACTCGTTTTTGTTCTGCACTCATATTCGCCGCCAGCGAAGGCCCCGCCGCGCGGAAACCAAACACCGCATCTTCCAGAATTTTCCCTTGCCCACGCACTGCATTGAAGAAGACCACCATGTGATCGTAACGATCATCGTAGCCATCGGCAGGCATGTAGGTCACTTTTTCCTGGAATTCTACATCGTGGGTGAATTTGTCTTTCGGGTATTTCTCATCGTATTGCTTCAAAAATTTCTTTTGTTCTGCTTCTGAATAGGTGAACAACGAATCGTAGTAAGGGCTGTACATTGGCGCAGTGGGTCGCTTGAGGGTTTTCAGCGTGGCGTCGTTCCAGCCCAATTCAATCACGCCATCGGAGCCCACCAGGCGCGTTACTCCACCGCCGCCACCGCCATCAGCCAGGTTGACCCGGGTCATAAAGGTGAAAGAGGCGTGTTTGTCGGTTTTGGGATAATCCATCAGGGCAGTTACCAAGTCCATGGCATCGCGGCCATCTTTCCAATAATTGAGATCACCCGTGGCGAAGATGCGATTGGGCCCAACCGAACCGGTGATGGTATGCAGGGCGGTAATCAGGTGCACAAACAAGTCACCAGCTACTCCCGTGCCGTATTCTTTAAAATTGCGCCAGCGGAAAAAACGCACCGCGTCAAATGACCGTTTGGGTGCATCGCCCAGGAAACGATCCCAATCGATGGCTTTGGCATCGATGTCAAAAGGCATGGTGTAATTCCAGGCACCAAGGGCGTCACAACGGTCCATGGCCGCTTCGACGTAGTTGATTTCCCCAATCAGACCCTTTTCGTACCATTCCCGGGCTTTGTGAATCCCTGCGGAGCTGGCACGTTGGCTACCTACCTGAAAGGTTTTGCCACT
Organism: Haliscomenobacter sp.; assembly: GCF_965225875.1. Taxonomy (GTDB): domain Bacteria; phylum Bacteroidota; class Bacteroidia; order Chitinophagales; family Saprospiraceae; genus Haliscomenobacter. Next base: position 14,545 of record NZ_CBDDBS010000001.1, read on the forward strand.
TTTTTTCGCCGCCGCAATTACCGCTGCGCCTTCTTCGATGTGGTGCACCATCGGTTTTTCGCAATACACGTGCTTGCCTGCATTGAGTGCATCGATGGAGATGCGATCGTGCCAGTGGTCGGGGGTACAGATGAGCACCGCATCGATGTCTTTGCGTTGCAGGATTTCGCGGTAATCGCGGGTAGTATAGATTTGATTGCCCCATTTTTCTTTGGCCCGCACCAGACGGTCATCGTAGAGGTCACATACTGCGGCCAATTCGGTACCAGGTACTTTTAAAGCCGTATCGGTATCAAAATGGCCAATGATGCCACAACCGATCAGCCCGATGCGGATGTTATCGAGGGAGGAAACGGGTTTGGCATAGGGTTCCAGAATTTGGGTGGATGTTTGTCCTTTGGCAAAAGTTTGTTGGGACACTCCGGTGAGCAGCGTAGTGGCCGCTGCGGCTTTTTTCAAAAACTTGCGACGATTGGTAGACATAGACGATGCTGATTTTTTACACAATTTAAACAAATAAACCAGTGAATTCCAAAGCGGATGGTAAACAATTCAATTGCATTGTTCCACTAAAAAAACTACATTTGTCTTTAAGCTAAACATCGAAGTTCTTCTTGGTGTTATCTTTGCATGATGATCAAATTGCTCACCTTTTTATTGCTATTTTTTGTGAACGTTTGTCTGCTCAATGGCCAAAACGACTGGCGCATTGCTGGTAAATCCGTTCCTGCTCTTCAGCAAAAAACCGTTCTTACGCCTACCCTATCTTTCTGGAACCGAACAGCCCTCTTCTCTGTTACAGACAAACAAAAACGCCAAAACTTTACTTCACCCGCCGGTATTCCGCAATGGTATTCCGTAGAACAACTCCCTTTTTTTTGCAAAATGGAGGTAAAAATGGAAAAGGCCATTAAATTTCCGGTGAAAGTCCGCCTGGGCGAAGTACAGTATGTCGAAAAAATGGAAGGTAAACCGTACTACTAATGGCAAAGCCGCTCGGTCATAAATCTTATGGCTCTATCCCACACCTACCTGGTTCAAGACTAGGCAGTGGGGATCATCACTGTCCTGAGGGCCAGGCCCGGATTGCCATTGAACAAACCCGCGATGCCAAAGATCTGGTGATTGTTCAGGAAAAACTCGATGGTTCCAATGTAGGCATTGCCAAATTGCATGGCGAAATCATTCCGCTGGTTCGCTCCGGGCATCACGCCTCCTCTTCACCTTATGAGCAGCACCACCATTTTGCCAATTGGGTACAACAACGCCACAAACTATTCGATGCTGTGTTATTGGAAGGAGAGCGCCTCTGTGGCGAGTGGTTGTTGCAGGCCCACGGTACCCGTTACAATTTGCAAAACCGGGAGCCCTTTGTCGCTTTCGACTTGTTGTACGATCGGCACGAACGGGTGGTTTTTGCTGAGTTTCAAAGTCGGCTGGCCTCCAGTGAAATTGCCATAGTCCCAACCGTATATGTTGGCCCACAAGCTTTATCCATCCATGACGCCATGCAATTGCTAAGCGAAAGTCACTACGGTGCTTTGGACCCCGTAGAGGGTGCCATTTGGAGAATTGAGCGGGATAGTAAAGTTGAATTTTTGGTCAAATACGTCCGCCCAGACAAAGTGGATGGCATTTATTTGCCCGAGGTAACGGGCAATGGCCGTACTGTTTGGAACTATACTGCATTAACCGTTTAACTACTAAATTTTTCTACAAATAAGTCCTTAAACTTCACAGCCTTGCTTTACGCCAAAAGCAACAGGACAATTTTTGCAAAATTCTAAAAGGTGCTTTGTATAAATTTTGCAAATTGTCGAAAAATAGATTGCAAATTGTAGTAAATACTGGAATTAAAACTAATTTAGCTGCAATTATTGCAAATACCAGCATCTAAACTTGCAAAACTGCTCGCAAGAAATGGCTGGACCACGATTACTCAACTACAAAAAAACTTAAGCGTATGAACAAAAAGTACGTGTTCAGGTACATAAGCGGCATGGCTTTGCTCTTGCTGCTTCCCTGGGTCGGCTATGCACAAGGCAAGGTAATGCTCAAGGTCAATGGAATGGTCAAAGATGAGACTGGGGAACCGCTCATTGGTGTGAACATTCAACTGAAAGGCACACCCGTTGCCAGTATCACCGATCTGGATGGCAATTATACCCTCAGCGGGGAAGTAGCTGAAGGGGAATATACCCTCGTGACCAGTTACATTGGTTACGCCAACAGTAGCCAAACGGTGCAGGTTTCGGCCAGCAATGCTACGTTTCAGTTGAATTTTGACATGTCGCCCGACATGCTCAATCTGGATGAAGTGGTCGTTACAGGGAACACCTCTACCACTACCCGAAAGTCTTTGGGCAACAACATTTCCGTACTCAATTCGGACAAGATCAAAAACTCGGCAACCACCAACTCGCTAGGCGCACTCCAGGGTAAGGTAATGGGTGCTCAAATCACCCAAAACTCGGGTGACCCTGCAGGGGGGATCAGCATTCGTTTACGGGGTGCATCTTCGATCAATGGTTCCAGCGATCCGCTCTACATCATCGATGGGATCATTGTGGACAACTCTTCCCAAAACGTGATCAACCGGAATGCGGACGCTCAAACTACGGGTTTTCAAGCGGGTCAAAACCGCCTCGTCGACCTCAACAGTGCGGACATCGAACGTATTGAAGTGTTGAATGGTGCTTCTGCTGCAGCATTATATGGTGCACGTGCTGCAAATGGCGTAATTCAAATTTTCACCAAACGTGGCAAATCGGAAAAGCTCAGGGTTGAGTTTTCTACTAGCCTGATCAGCAGCCAACTGCGCAAGGAAATCCCGATGACCACCATCGGTGAACGTTTTGGTAAAAAAGGAAACGATCGCCTGGAAACTGCGCAAGACCGCCTCACCACACTGTTGGTAGTAGGCTTGAGCGATGCACAATTGAATACCCAAGGTGTGAAATTTGTCAAAGCCGGTTATACTCCACGTACCCTGATCACCGATAAATATGCAGTAAAACGATACAACTACTGGGATGACATTTTCCAAAACGCTATGGGAACGGAAAACAATCTTTCCTTTAGTGGGGGCAGCGACAAAACCCAATTCTACGCTTCTCTCGGTTACTACGACAATGAAGGCATCCTGAAAAACACCAACTTCAAACGTTACAACCTCCGCCTCAACCTTGACCAAACACTGGCCTCCTGGGCAAAATTGTCCTTCGGCCTGGGAGCTAACCTCTCCCGCTCACAGGACATGCCCAATGGCAACAACTTTTTTAACCCCATCTCCGGGGTCTTTATCATCGACAACGTATGGGACCTCAACGAACGTGATGCCAACGGCAACCTGCGCCAGGTAGAACAAGTGCGCATCAACCCACTCAGCATCATCGAAACTTTTGACATCTCCCAGCAGACTTACCGCACCATGGGCAATGTCAAGCTGAGCCTCTTCCCCGTCAAAGGTTTGAACATCGACCTGATCGGAGGTGGAGATATCTACTCTCTGCAAGGGAACGAATACCACCCACGCCTGCCTTATGGTGGGGTTAGTGCCGACTTCTTCCCTGACGGTTACGTGAGTTTGGCCACCGACAACCTGATGCTTTTCAACAATGACTTGAACATCACCTACAACCGTAACCTGGGCAAGTCCCTGACTTCAACCACCATGGCGGGTTACCAAATCCAGTACAACCGCCGCCAGTATGCGGCCCAGGACGGGCGGGATTTGGCACCTTTTGGCAAAACCATTTCCGCTGCCAACAACCTGTTCAACCGTCCAGTACAAAGCATTTCTGAACGTTTCATTTCTGGAGCGTTCATTCAGCAGACTTTTGGCTGGAAAGAACAGGTGTTCATCACCTTGGCTGGTCGGATTGATAAGTCTTCCGTTTTTGCCGAAGACAACCAGAACAACTTCTACCCCAAACTTTCGGGTAGCTGGGTATTGTCCGATTACATCAAAAACAAAAACCTGATTTCCTCAGCAAAACTGCGTGCAGCTTACGGCCAGGCGGGTAACCTGACCGGGATTGGGGCATATGATCGTTTTGACAACTACCTCTTGTCTTCGATTGGTGGTTTGGCTTCGATTACTCCTTCTACCACCTTCGCCAACCCTTCGGTGCGTCCTGAAAAAATGACCGAATTTGAATTTGGTGGCGATTTTGCCTTTTTGAAAAACCGCCTCAGCCTGAGTGTGAACGTGTACAGCCAGAAGATCACCGACTTGTTGTTGACCAAGCCCGTTCCTCCTTCTGTAGGTGGTACCAGCATTGTAACCAACGTGGGCGACAATACCTATATGGACAACAAGGGTTTTGAGTTAATGCTGAACGCTGCATTGGTGCGTACCAAAAACTTCAAATGGGACCTGGGGCTGCTCTACAACCAAAACCGCAACCGCGTTTATGGCATCGATGGTGGCTTCTTCTACCTGCGTACGGGTGGCCCACAGGCAGTACTCAATGGCGAATCCTTTGGCGCTTTTTATGGCACTTATTATGCTCGCGACAACAATGGCAACTTGTTAAAAACCACCCAGGGCTTGTTCCAGCCTGAGCGTGGCGTACAAACCACTGCCCTGCAAGGCACTCCTGATCGTGGCGCGGATGGCCAGCCCAAAACTACTGGGGTGGGTAGCACCGAATTGCGTAAAGTGATTGGTGACCCAACGCCAGATTGGACCGGTTCCTTAAACACCAATATCTCTTACAAAAAACTGAGTTTCTATGTCCTGTTCGACGCTGTAATTGGCGGCGATGTGTACAACTGGAACCGCATTACCTCTAACAACGTGGGCTGGGGTCCTTTGGCCGAACAAGAAATCAAAGGTGAGGTACCGCGGGGAACCGTAGCTTCGGTAGCTGGCGGGATCAACGGTGGCCGGATTCAGGAAGAACACGTTGAAGATGGATCTTTTGTCAAAATCCGCGAAGTAGCCCTGAGTTACGAGCTGGGCAAAGTGAAAGGTTTGTTCGACAATTTCAACATCAGCATCATTGGCCGGAACTTGTATTCATTTGACAACTATCAGGGTTTTGACCCAGAGGCCAACTCTGCTGGTCAGAGTGACCGGGTTCGTGGCGATGATTTTGGAGCAGTACCCATTCCTCGCACACTGATGATTCGTCTGAATGGTCGTTTCTAACACTTAAAAAGGTAAACAATGAAACTAAAATACATCATCTGTAGCTTTTTAGGCTTGGCGGCGCTCCTCCAAACGAGCAGCTGCACCAAGGAATACGTCAACCCCAACGCCGCCACCAAAACCGAGGTATTGAGTTCCGCCGATGGTTTGATGGGACTAGCGGTGGGTATCCGCCGGGAATGGTCGGTTGGTGCAACCAGCGCCCTGTTCAACGTGGTGGTTTGTAATGGCCTTGCTACCAAGGAACTGACTGTTTTAAATACGGGTAACAACACCCTGGCTTCTCTGGAGGCAGGCAAAGGATCGCTTAACGGAGCGAATTCGACCATGGCCAACCTTTGGACGAGTGCCAACCTGGTCAAAGCCTACGCGCAACAATTGATCGATAATTCCTCGGTCATTGGTGATCCTGGCACCAAAGCAGGAGTGGAAGCCTATGGCCTGTTTTTCAAGGCGCTAGCCATTGGTACCTTAGCCCAGTTTTGGGAGCAGGTACCCACCGAAGTCGTTTCTTCCAACGAATACATTGACGGCAAACGCCCTGGGTTCAAACCCCGCGCCGCTGCCCTGGATGAAGCCATTGCCATCCTCAAACAAGCCGATGCGACCATCAAAGCAAATGCTCCTTCAGCTACGTTTAATACCAAAGTGGGTACCGACATCAGTTTGCCCAATGCCATCCAGGCAATGATTGCCCGTTTCAGCTTGATGAACGGCAAACTGGATGATGCCTTAGCTGCAGCCAATGCGGTTAGCCCAACGGTGCTTTCGGTGTTCAAATACGATGCGGTGAATCAGAATCCAGTGTATCGTTCCGGGTTTGTGAGCAATAACGTGGTGGCGGGGGTAGCCAACTTTGGCCTTACTGGCACTTTGGCTCCTGAAGCAGCAGATGCACGGATTGCCTTTTACCTGGGTGGAACAACTTTGAGCAAAGCCACTGGCTTTTTCAAAAGCGACCTGGACGTGATTCCAGTGTACCTGCCCAGCGAAATGACTTTGATCAAAGCAGAAGTTTTGGCTCGCCAAAACAAAATCATGGAGGCCATCGCCGAGTTGAATAAAATCCGTACCAAAACTACCGATCCGCTCAGCGTTACTGCAAAACTGGCGGCCTACAGCGGAGCTGAAACGCAGGGAGCAGTTTTGGAGGAAATTTACAAACAGCGTTGTATCGAGTTGTTTTTGTCGGGCTTAAAGCTGGAAGATTGCCGTCGTTTCAGTCGCCCTGGCCCAAACGATGCCAACTTTGAACGCAACCGCAATTTCTTCCCCTACCCTAACGTGGAACGGGACAACAATCAGGCGAATACGCCTGCGGATCCAGCGGTATGATAATGATGAATGGTGATAAATGATGAATGGCTACCGCAGCGACTTGAACAATGCCGCTGCGGTAGCCATTCATCATTTATCACTTATCATTCATCACTTTTTAAGGACAATCCCCATCACCGGCTTCCCTGAAGCGCCATTCGGCGCATTGATGCTCAGCCAATCGGACACAGTGGGCGCAATATCATTGACAAAAGTGGGTTGATTCGTTGAGCCGGGTTCAATTTTCCATCCGTAGAAAAGCAAGGGAACGTGGGTGTCGTATTCGTAGGCTACACCGTGGGTGACACCCTTGGGATAGTCGACGTTGAGAAATCCTGGCTCCAGGCTGAACATCACATCACCCGAACGTTTGGAATAATAGTTGTTTTGTAATAAATCCCTTCTAAAACCGCTACACGTACTGATGCTGGCATTGAGTGGTACAAAAGCGCAGGCAATCTCTGGCCGGGCCAGCAGAAACTCAACCGTAGCGCGTTCTACATCTGGCTTATACAATTTATACTCCTGCATGAGTTTGTGGTCATAAAACAACTCCTGTTCATTGTAGATGGACACGAGTTTTTTGGCGCCAAACAATTTAGCAAGGTGCTGGTTCAGCGAGTCTTGAATAGCCGGCCCCATCACCGCCCAACGGTGGTAGCGCCGGGTGCTCATGTAGCCACGATTGTAGGGGGCACCGTGATCAGCACTCAAAAATACCAGGTATTGGTCTTTCCCCACCTCTTGATCCAGAAAGTTCAAAAAGCCAGCTAGCTCTAAATCGAGGCGCAAATAAATATCCTCTGCTTCTATGGAGCTGGTCCCAAAAAGGTGGCCCACATAGTCGGTAGAAGAAAAACTCACCGCCAAAAGATCGGTAATGGCATCCTTGCCCAATTGTTCGTTCAATAAGGCCGCCTTGGCCATTTCGGTCGTGAGCGTAATGCCCCCAGGTGAGTAGGGCAAGTTGCGGATTTCCTCAGGCTTGTGAGGGAAGACTGGTTTATCCTCATTGGTATATTTGCCTTCGTAGGGGCTGTCATCTGCGTCACTTTCGGTGTACTGCTCAATCGGCAAGAGCGTAGTCCAGGTTTTTTTAGCCAATTCCTTAGCCATTTTTTGCTCATTAAAATCTTCCACCCACTTGGGTAAGGCCTTGGTGTAAAAATCGCTGGTCACAAAATTCCCGGTTTTGAGGTCCAGCCAATACGTGCCATTGGAGAAATACCCAGCAGGAAAAATGGAAGAGCGATCCTTGAGCGCCACACCAACTACTTTCGCCTGATGATTGGTGGCCAGTTTGAGCTCATCGCCCAGGGTAGTTACCATTAAGTTGCGGGGTGACATTTGCAAAGCGGCGTTGCTCGGAGCACCTACCGCCGTTACCGATTTGTCTTCAGCACAATACACCATCCGTTCCTGGAATTTATCGTACCACATGTTCCCTACAATACCGTGCACAGAAGGGGTGGTTCCAGTGTAAATGGTAGCATGTCCTGGGCCAGTTTCGGTAAAGGCATAGGGGTAATGGTTGTTGCGGCAGTTAAACCCCTGATTAATCAGGCGTTTGAAGCCTCCACTGGAGTATTTGTCCCAATAGCGGTAGAGGTAATCGTAACGCATTTGGTCCACCACGATACCAACCACCAATTTGGGTCGATCAGAGGGTGTTTGCGCAACTACAAAATTGGCAAGGAAGAGTAGAGCAAAAAGAGCAAGGTAGCTTCTCATTTTGACAGATTTTTGAACAAAAAAAAGGGTTTCAGGTGTTTTCGCGGGAAAATTAGGGGATTTTTTGGGGAAAGTGCTGCTAGTCGCAATCAATTTGCTATTTATTAACCTTCACATCACTTACAAAAGGCTTGGATGAAAAACATTACGACAAATGTCGTAGAAAAATTTGCATCTCACTAAAAAGGCATTTATATTTACGACAAATGTCGTAGACCATGTCTAATGAAACCAATAACCAGCCTTCTGAAGGCGAACTGGAGATCCTGCAAATCCTCTGGAAAATTGAACCAGCTACGGTGCGGCAGGTGCATGAGTTGTTGAGTGCAAACAAAGGGGTCGGGTACACTACCACCCTGACCCAAATACAACGCATGTTGAAAAAAGGCCTCCTCAGTCGAATCGATCAGGAAGGTGGCCACTTCTACCGCTGCACCCTTCCACAACAACAAGCCCGGCAAAACCTGGTGGATAAACTGGCTCAACAACTGTTTGAAGGTTCGGGCACCCAACTGGCCATCCAGGCCCTGGGCTCCGGTAAAGTCAGCCAGACAGAACTGGCGGAATTGGAAAAACTCCTCCAAAACCTCAAAGACCAGCAATCCAATGAATGATGCGCTCATCCTTAGTTTGGGCTGGACTCTCTTACATTCCCTTTGGCAAATCGGGTTGCTCGGCCTTTGCACGCTCGGCCTGGAGCGACTCTTGCGTACCTACTCCGCACAATTGCGGCACCAGGTACTATTGTTTATGCTCGGCGGTATAGTGCTAGCCAGTGCCTACACCCTTTTCCTGGAATGGCGGTTTTTCACCCAGGTGCAGCAACTTGCCCCGAGCTTTTTAAGTGATTTTAGCTCAAATGGAACCAATCCCATTTATACTCATTCGATTGATCAGAGCCAAACCCCAGTTCCCTTTCTTCAACGTTGCAAATGGTGGATCGAAAGCCATTTGTACTGGCTCGTAGGCATTTGGGTGCTGGGGACGGCCTTTTTCAGCCTCCGTTTTGCCTGGAATTACCTGGCGTTGAGTGTGCTGCGGAGGAAGAGTAGCAGCATAGTTGATCTACAGGTTTTACAATTGATTCAACAAGTAAAATCCAGCCTGGGCTTGCGCCGAAAAATCCGGTTTTACAGTAGTTCCAGCCTGAGTTCGCCCCTCACTTTTGGGCATTTTTTCCCGGTGGTCATCCTACCTGTTGCCTTGCTGTGCCAAACGCCTCCGGCATTGTTGGAAGCTTTGATCCGCCACGAGTTGATTCACATTCGCCGGGCCGATTTTTTGGTCAATCTGTTGCTGGCGCTTTTGCAAATCCTCTTTTTTTATCACCCCTTGATTTGGGTGCTCAGCCGCCGCATCCAGGAGTTGCGCGAGGAGGCTTGTGACGAAGCTGTCCTGCTTTCTGGCTGCAACAAACTCGCGTATGCGGAGGCGCTCCTGTACTTGCAACGATTACATCACCATCAAAATATACCCTTGGTTATGCAAGCTCAAAATCATGCTTCTCATTTTGCCACGCGGGTACGCCAGATATTGGCCGGCCCTGCTGCCACCAAGCCTCAACTTTTTTCCCAAAGCTGGAGTAGTGCGGTTTTGTTGATGCCCCTCCTGCTCCTTGCCTTGGGGCTCTTTGCTCCTGCTGCCCAAGCGGAAAAGAAAATACCTGCCCCCAAAGTTAAATCCACTTTTGTATTGCCAGAAAAGCCCAAAACCGCAGCGACAAAGACGACATCCAAACCTTTGGTAAAAAATCCAGAAATAATTTCCCCAACAACAGTTGTAGATAATCCTCCTCCAAGCATAACGACCAGCACTATTGACAGCCTGCCCCAAAGCAGCAATGATGCAGTGCTTAGTGTAGCCGCCGAACGAATGAATGTGTTGTACATGGGTGTAGATAACCCGCTTAGCGTAGCCCTTTCGGGTATTCCAGCCGATCAGGTGCAAGTGAGTAGTCGGGATATTCGGCTGATGGCAACTGGAAAAGGGAAGTATATTGCCAGAGCGGTCAGGCCAGGCAAGGCTACAATTCTGGTGGAGGCACCGAATTATCGGCAGGAGGTAGAATTTCGGGTCAAGCCGATTCCTGATCCCACTGCAGTACTACAAGGATCTTATCAAAGCAATGGAGAGGTAAGCATATCCAAAATCAAGTCCCTGAAAAGTATTGACCTATTTATTCCGGTTGATTTTGAAACCGGATGTAAACTATTGGGATTCAACTTCATTTATATCAGCAATGACAGGACAAAATCGCCCGTTCAGGTGTCAAATTTTGGTCATGAACTAGTCCAGGCTGCTCAAGATATCCTGGCAAATGCTGAAGTAGGCGATATGATAATATTTGACAATCCCAGGGCTAAGTGCCCAGGAGATGAAGCAAGTCGAAAAATAAACGCCATGTCTTTCAAAATCGTCGCCGATACAGAGAAAAAGGAATAACTGCTAAGCAGATGGTTACAGCAGCTCGAACAAACCTCAGCTGCTGTAACCAAGTTCCACTTTCCGCATTATACTGGAAAACTACAACAATGCTCAACCCACTCCAGCTACTCCGTCATTCCATGCTTTGCCTGGGCTTCCTTTTTCTCTTTTTTCCAACAGCGAATTACAACAGGCTCCTGTTGCCCGTCGCTACGGTCGAAGCAGACATCACTTTTTCCGCCCTACAAAAGTTAAAGGTATTGGACCAGTCCGCACCCGGTTTCAAATACCAAACAGGCTGCCAGGTGCGGGGGTTTAATTTGTTTTTGTTGAACAAAAAATTGGGTACTCTGGCCACCTGCAATCCTGGTGCACCAATAAACGCGAGTACTCAACAATTGATCAGCAAGGCCCAAATAGGTGACCGCCTGATTTTTGACAACATCCGCCTGGATTGTGAAGGGGGTGCTCAGGGAGTCAAATGGGGATCATTGGGCTTGACGGTGGTAGCGGATTAGCCTTTCAAAACCTTCAGCACCCGTCGCTCCTGTTCCCAACGGCATTCCAGCAAGTAAATCCCCGCGGGCAGGTTCGGTAAATCACTGATTTCGTTTTCTGTGCTCAAATCTCCCCGTTTTTGCCACACACTGATGCCTTGCAGGTTGCGGAGGGTTAGGGTAACTTCCGAAAGTGGTTGTGCCACGCGTAAGTGTAAGGATTCAACAATTGGATTGGGGTAAACCTGAATTTGAGGCAAGTCATTCGTGATGGAAAAGGTTGGCGTGGTGGTTGATTTCAAAAACCAGGCCTGCGTCGTTGGGTCTTTTTGAAAATAGTCAAACATCAATTGCCCAATTTTATCTTCCCCCAGGCTGGTCAGGTGCAGGCCGTCTTCGCCCACATCGGTCTGGCAATCCAGTTTAAACCCATCGCTGCGCGGCAAACTGGCATTGCTCCAATGGTAAGAACCCCAGGTGACGTAGGGAATATTGGCTGCAGTCCCGGTGGTAATGTATCCCGGCTTTTGTTGATCGGCATTCTCAATCAGCCATTTGATCGCCCAACCGGAGTAATAATCCCTTGGAAAAAGTAGCCCCTTCCCTACCCCGCCCGGCACTGGCGTGGCATAGCCTGAAAAAGCCCGAGCTGAAAAATACACCACTTTCAGGTTGGGATATTTGTCGTGCAGGACTTCCAAGAGCAGGCGATAATCTTCCATCAGTTGCAGGGGTGCGCGAGGGAAGAGGGTGTCGCCAGTTTGGGTGTTGTCGGTTTCCACCCAGGCGAGTTGCACCTGCTTGTCGCTCAGGCCACTGCTTTTTAGGGTATTGGTAGCGCTTTGCCAATAATTGTCGGTGGCATCGTTCATTTTTTGCACCCCTTGGCCACCGATACAAGTGTTGACGAGTACCAAATTGGGATTGATGCCAGAAAAAGCCATTGCTTTTTGTTTGAAGCGTTCAAATTCGGTGCGGGGATTGGAAGCACCTACTCCTATCATCACAATTTTTCCTTTGGCATCACTTTGCCCCTGGACATTCAGGGGTTTTACCTGGGCAATTTGCTGCTGGATCGTGCGGAGCTGGGCAGCAGGGCGTTCGTTGCGGCCATTGGCATACAGGCCGCCGAGGTAACCTCGGTAATTTTGGCCTTGTAAGTCGATGAGGGGGGTGTGGCTGGAAGGCTGGATTGAGCAGTCTTTTTGAGCCTGAATACTGAGGGAGAATACGGCGATCAAGAGTGTAAGGATTTGGCGCATAGGTTTTTGTTTTGAGGGTTAATGGTATGGGGATAAGCCAGTTTTTGGGGTTTTGTACTCATGGGGCTTACTTTTCTACCGGGATGCACCGCATGACTTACTGACTAAGGCTGCAACAATTGTAAAAAGTATGTATTTTTGAAGGTGTCTTCGGCGCTTCGCAGATAGCTTTTCCCAAAGCGACAACAATGGCAACGCGGATGATGCGGATGAAACGGATTAACGCGGATTCAAATAGCGACAGAATGTACGTGCAAAAAGTAAGTCTGGAAAATATACGCTCAATCAAAAAACTGGAGATGGAGTTTCCTAATCCGGCGGGTTGGCATGTGATTATTGGGGACAATGGGAGTGGGAAATCGACAATTCTAAAAGCAATATGTTATGCATTATTGGGTGTCCAAGATGGCCCTAAATTAAGAGTAGCCACCGATAGTTGGCTTAACTCCGAGGCGGACTTCGGAGTAGTTTCGATTTCTTTCATAAGAAATTTCGAATTGGATGGTGAAATACAAGAGGAAGAAGACCAGTTTCTAGATCTAGATCAACTAATCAGTAGAATAACATTTTTAAAAGCAACCAATCTTAAATATAATTCTCCAACTTCAACAGAAGATATTCCAGATGGCACGATTGCCCTTTTTCACGTGGGTAATGGTAAAGAGCCAATCTACAAAAGATGGGGTCAAAATGGTTGGTTTTCGGCAGCATATGGCCCTTTTAGACGTTTTTCAGGGGGCAGCCCTGACAACGATAGGATTTTCAAGTCTTTTCCAAGGCTAGGTGCACATTTAAGTCTATTTGGGGAAGATGTTGCATTAACTGAAGCTATCGAATGGGTAAAGGAGCTTGACTATAAACGCCTAAAAGAGCTTGAAAAACCTGGAAATGGCAAAGACAATACCATTATCTATAATAACTTAATCAGATTTATCAACGAAAGTAAGTTACTCCCGCATGATTCTATAATTGAAGGTATTGACAAAGATGGAATTATCTTCAAAGATGGTAATGGCACCCAAATTCAAATCCTCGAACTCAGCGACGGCTACCGTTCCATTCTCAGCCTCACCTTCGAGCTCATCCGCCAACTCGTCCGCGTTTACGGTGCCCAAGCCGTTTTTGCCGACATTGAAAAGGGCAAGATGGAAATCAATCTCCCTGGTGTAGTGCTCATCGACGAAATTGATGCCCACCTGCACCCTTCCTGGCAGGTAGATATAGGTTTTTGGTTCACCAAGTATTTTCCTCAATTGCAATTCATTGTGACGACCCATAGTCCACTCGTTTGCCGGGCAGCTGAAAAAGGGAGCATTTGGCGTTTGGCAAAACCGGGTACCGATAGTGAGGCGCAAGAAATCACCGGAATTGAAAAAGACCGTCTGGTATATGGCAATATTCTGGATGCATATGGTACTGAATTGTTTGGAAAAAACACGGTGCGTTCGACCCAATCCAATAAAAAATTGGAACGACTGGGGCGTTTGAACATGCTCTACGCCTTGGGGAAAATCAAACCAACTGAAGAAAAAGAACGACTCAAACTCCAAAAAATACTGAGTACGGATGATCCAACTGGTTTCTAGAACGCTGTCGGCTGATACCGATCAGCATTTAAACCAACTTCAAATAAAGGTAGATTCTGAGCCCGTTTTCCATGCAAAAGTGGGCAAAGCTGAAACCTTATGGAACGGTAAGAAAAAATCAAAAAAAGGAAAAATAGCTTTTGATGAAATAGTATCCACCCTCAAACAAATGTGCGTGTCTGTTGAAGTTTGCAACTATTGCGAGCAAAACGAAGCCAATGACATTGAACACATTTACCCTAAAAGTCTTTTCCCGGAACTGGCCTTCATTTGGAGAAATTACCTATTGGCATGTAAGCAATGCAATACCGCTTATAAACTGGATGCTTTTGCAGTGTTTGATACCGATGGAAATTTGATTGACATTCCAAGAGGGACTAAACCATTGCACGTACATGGTGCTTTTATCAACCCAAGAGTTGAAAACCCTAGCGATTTTTTCGTGCTCACTTTTCCTTCATTTAAATTTGAAATCCTGGCCAATCCGGGCACCATAGATTATTTCAAAGCAGCAAAAACACTTGAAATTTTACAACTCAACGACCGCGACACTTTGCTACAAGCTCGAAAGGCTGCTGCAAAATATTTTTACCAAAGGCTACATTTACTCCATCAAGCCTTAAATGCTAAAAGCAAACAAACGTTTTTTGGATTATTAAGCCCTTATGATAAATGCCTGGATCAAAAGGAGAGCCTCCCTGTTTTACAACAAATTTTAACGAAAGAAATTCAAGAAGATATTCAAACACACCAACACCCCTCGGTTTGGTACGCCATCAAATTAATTGCCAGTAAAACCGACCCCAAGTGGCAGAATTTATTTCAAGCCCTCCCTGAAGCACTGCATTGGTAAGTCCCCCTCATTTCTGAGGATATTTCCCTCCTCCCGTTTTGCGGTGATGTTTGGCGCCCTGGATTGATCGAACTTTGATGCATCAATCAAATGAATCGTTCATCCAACCAGAACAACACCATGAAAAATCGAATCGCTGCTTTTGCTCCCTGGATATTTGCTTTGGCCATCTGTTTTATCGGCACCGCTTGTGAGTTGATGTCAGATCCTGGCAAGAATATTGATGTCTTGTTGGAAGAAACCAACAACCTCAATAGCAATGACCCAAACGCCATTTACACTTGTGTAGAAAAAGACCTAAAGGTTGAAACCAACCAGGGAGTAGCAGCGCTGCGCACTAAACTGTGGACCGTTGGGCAAGTCATTCGCGTAAAATTCATGGATAGTTTGAGCAACACCTTGCGCTTGCGCATCGAAAAAGCAGCGCGAGAATGGGAATTGTATGCCAATGTGCGCCTGCAATTTGTACGCAGGGGAAAGGCGGAAATTCGCATTGGCTTAAATCCTAGGGAAGGCTCCTGGTCGTACATGGGGCGGGATGCCTTGTACCTGGATTCTTTGTCCAAAACGATGAATTTTGGCTGGTTCACCGACCGGACGCCTGATTATGAAATCCGGCGCACTACGCTCCATGAGTTTGGGCATGCCCTGGGTTTGATCCATGAGCACCAAAATCCCTTACAAAACATTCAGTGGGATGTCGAAAAGGTCTATACCTATTATGCGCAAACCCAGGGTTGGAGTCGGCAGGATGTGGATCAAAACCTCTTTCGCAAATACAGCAGCAGCCAGACTCAGTTCTGTCGCTACGATCCATTGTCCATCATGCATTATTCTGTGCCCAAACAATTGACGCTGGATGGATTTGAAGTGCGCTGGAATTTTCAGCTTTCGGTAGAAGACAAAAGTTTCATCGGGCGAATGTATCCTTTTAAAGGACCGCGGCTGACAACTTGTCCCTGATGAAAAATGACGAATAATTCAAGTGACGAATGACGAATAGAAGTAACGCACCAACAATTCGTCATTCGTCATTCGGGAAATTCGTCACTTGTTAAGGTTTTCTGAAGGAAACATTAAAGTTATGTTTAAGTGGCATTCTGGAATGCTAAAATAAAATCCCTCAAACGTTCTAGGGGCATATTCAATTTCAAAACCAAAAAACAACGATAACAATGAGAACTTTGCAAGCAATAGTAGCTGTCCTGACGCTGGTGACTTTTTCAACCTTTAACGCCCAAGCCCAAAAAAACAACACCGTAATCAACCCAAAAGTGGGTGTAAATCTTTCCGCAGTTGATGGCAATCTGGGCGACTTGCAGGCAGCTGCTAAAGTAGGCTGGAATGCTGGTGTAGATTTTCGGGTTGGTGGCAAAAAATTATTCCTCAGTCCTGGTTTACATTTCAACAACTATACGGCTCGTTTGGTCAACGACATCGATACCGATACCCAGGTTAACTTTAAGGATGAAACGACCATTCAGGCGTTGAAAGCGCCTGTAAACATCGGCTTCGACATCACTGGCAGAAAACAATTGCTCAACCTTTACCTGAAGGGGGGGGTGACTCCAACAATGATCCTGGCGGTGAATGAAAAAGCAGGAATCCCCTTCAGCAAGGATGACCTCAAAACTTTCTCCTGGGGTGCCAACGTCGGTTTGGGTATGGACATCACCATCCTGACTGTGGACCTGAACTACGAAATTGGGATGTCTGACTATTTTGCGAATACTACAGGCCGGAACAATGTGCTGACTTTGAGCGCGGGAATCCGGTTTTAGTTGAGGAGTTGAGATGTTGAGGAGTTTAGAAGTTTAGGCTACCGCGAGCGACTTACAAAAGGATTTTGTCAAAATCGCTCGCGGTAGCCTAAACTCCTCAACTTCCCTACGATATATTTATCATGGCAATAATCAGTGTGCGAAAATGGGACCACCTGGCGGAGTGCGCCAGGTGGCTTTTTTATTTTTAGTAAAATCGGTCTTCGTGCCAGTTTTTGGGGTTGTTGATGATGTAACGGGCGATGTGGTTGTAGGCAGTTTCGTGGCGGATGATGTGTTCCCAGTAGTTGCGTTGCCAGAGTTTTCGATTGAATCGTTCCCATCCAAATTGTTTGACCCCACGAATGTATTCATTGGTGGTCATCGTTTTGAACCAATCCATTGCGTCTCCAATTGTGGCATTGAATTTTTGGTTTTGTATGCCGTATTGGGGGTGGGGATGTTCGTTGGTGTGGGGATACCCGTGTACGTTTGGGGCGGGGCACCCAATTTCCGGGGCGGGGCACCCACCGTCCGGCCCGGGGCACCCACGTAGGGGCGCCCCTACGTGGGTGCCCCGGGCCTGGGATTGTGCAAAATCAAAATTTTCGATGATACAGTGAAAATGATTCGGCATCACGACCATTTCATGGCATTTTTTATCGGGATATTTAAATGCCAATTCGGAATACCATTTTTCAATCATTACCCCAGCATCATTCAGGAACATTTGCCCTTCCCGAATTTCCCCAAATAGATGTTTTTTGTCTTGTACACAAATGGTAATAAAATACGCACCGGGATGGGCGTAATCATACCCCTTCAGGCGAATCGATCGACGATGGTGTTTTTTTGGATTGAATTGATGTGCCATACCGCGAATAGTGAATGGTGAAAAAATCGCGGTCGTGTAAAAATAATTGGTAAGGCATCCCGTAGCGGCGACCCTCTGTGGTCGCCCAAAATTATGGCGACCCTCTGTGGTCGCCCAAAATCAAAACCAAAAATAACAAAAAAATAGGATGCAGGCACATAGCACCTGCATCCATTTTTTAAAGCCGAAGGCTTTATATCAAAACCCGATTAATAGCAAGGGTTCTGCTTCAAATTTTTGTTGGCGTCTATCTGCTGACGTGGGATAGGCCACAACTGCTTACAAGGTTGAGACGCTGGTTTCCACTGGCGTGCAGCATCGTACTTGTTGAAACGGATCAAGTCCGAACGACGCCATGCTTCGAAGAACATTTCGCGACCACGCTCAGCCAAAAGGTTATCGGCAGTCAATGAAGCGAAAGCTGGTTGTCCTGCACGAGCACGAATCTGGTTAACCAACGCCAAAGCAGTTGCATCACCAGCGCTTTTGCGCCACAGTGCTTCAGCCTTCACGAGAAGGATATCTGCGTAGCGGAAAATCTGGAAGTCAGTGCTCAGGTTTGGAGTAGCACCCTGTGGGAACTCAAACTTACCTACCCGTACACCTGCTTGACGCTGGCAGTTGGGGAAGTGAGCGTTGATCTCAGGCGTAAAGATTACGTTTGGTCCGTCTGCGTCATCAGCAGAACCATCAGTAGCAGGAGTTACACCATCCGCTTTGAACTGCTGGCCAGCCAGGAAGTTACCACGGATTTTTTGGTTACCAGATACCCCTTTACGTTTGTCGCTGTTGTCGTAAGAGTTGTAGAACTCCGCCAATGAGCAGTAACCATTCCATGGCTGTTCGCGCAGGCTGAAAGTTTCCTGGCTTACATAGTGCAAGGTCATCTGTGGCAGGTTGAAACCCTGTGCGTTTACCTGATCGTAAGGAATCACAAAGATACTTTCTTTAGAACCAGCGTTGTTGCTGTTGAAGTTGCTGAAATAATCAGCTTCCAGAGAGTAAGCTCCAGAGTTGATGATTTCGTCAGCAGCAGCTGCAGCTTTGTCCCATTCGGCAGTACCCTTGTACTTCTCTGCATTGAGGTACAACTTAGCTTGGATCGCTTTACCAACATAGTAGTTGATCCGCCCATAAGTAGAAGCATTCACTGCTTTGCTCAAGCTAGGTACACTTTCGTTCAATTCTTTTTCGATGAACGCATACACCTGTGCACGGGTAGCATTGGTAGGTGCAAAACCTGGCTCAACGTCAAATCTGTCTACGATTGGAACGTTACCATAACTGTCAACCAACCACAGGTACCACAAGGCACGCAAGGTTCTCAACTCAGAAATAAATGGAGTTGCCAATGCAGGATCAACTGCACCTTTGTTGATCAGATCCTGGAATTGGAAGATCAAACGGTTACAAGTATTCACCCCACCGAACAAGAAGTTCCAAGCATTTCTGATTGGCTCATCCTGAGGGTTGAACTCTGCACGGTGTGCATTCAACCAAATACCGCCGTCAAACCAGTCACCACCACGCTGAGGAATCATGATTTCATCGGAAGATACTTCCTGCAAAGACATGTAACTACCGTGGTTTTGGAACCCGTAAAGGTTGGTATAAGCTGCGCCCAATGCTGCAATAAATTCTTCGTCATTTTTGAAGAATTCATCCGCTTTCACCTGATCATACAACTTCTCTTCAAGATCAGAGCAGGATTGGTTGAACGCGATCACGAAAAGGCCCGCTAATAAAGCCTTAAACCAATATTTTTTCATGATTGCAATTGATTTTAATTGGATTAAGTACACAAAGTTTCATACCCAAACTGAAATCATTTCAACTCAAAATAGTTCTCAAAATGATTAGTTTTTTACTGGAATGACAACTAATGTACAACTGATAAAAAAGTGTTTATTTAAAGCGCGATGCACCGTTGGCATCACGCTTTAAAAGAGCTAGATTAGAAACCTACTTTAACACCAAACGTAACTGTTCTCACCATGTAGTAAGTATTACGACGGTCGATACCAGGAGACAGGATGGCGTTAGCACCACCTTGCTCGCTGTCGGCCAAACGCATTTCTGGATCAGAGCCGCTATATTTGGTCAGCACGAACAAGTTTTGACCAGTCACATAAGCATTAAGCTTAGTGATGCTGCTGCCAGGCTTCAGGTTGAAATTGTAACCCAAAGAAGCGTTGTCCAACTTCAAGAAAGAAGCTTTTTCAACCTGGTAGCTAGAGAACTTGGCACCATCTGTCAACTTAGTATTGTAATAATCATCCGTCTTAACACGGTTCCAGGTCAAGGTGTTCAAGGTTTCGTAGAAAATCCGGTAAGAGTTGATCATGTCGTGGCCAAATACTCCGCGGAAGAACACACTCAGGTCAAATCTGCCCATGGTGAAGTTGTTGCTAAAGCCCAATTCCATGTTTGGCAAACCGTTGCCGATTTTGGTTTCGTCATCACGAGTGATGGTGCCATCACCGTTCAAATCCTTGAATTTCCAGGTGCCGTTGTCATTAACACCATCGTAAATTGGTCCCCAGAAGTCGCCAATGTTGCCACCTTCAGCAGCGCGAATCATTGGTGTACCATTCAAACCAGGAGAACCTACGTTGGCCAGGAACAATTCTTTACCAAAGGAGAAATCACCTTTAGACAAAGAAACCAACTTATTTGACAAGTAGAAAGTTGGAGTCAAACCCAAGTTGTAAGTGAAGTTTTGCTTCTTGATCGCGTTGTAGTTCAGCGCCAATTCCAAACCGGTGTTCTGCATTTCACCCAAGTTTACCCAGGTAGTTGGGAAAAGGTTTGGTGGAACAGGAACAGCAACTTCAGCCAAAAGATCACTAGTCGTACGGTTGAAGAAGTCGAGCGAACCGTTCAGACGGTAGTTCATGAAAGAGAAGTCCAAACCGACGTTCAACTCAGCCTGGCGCTCCCACTGCAAATCAGGGTTAGCATTGGATACCGGGCCATAGCTGGGTACAAATGCACCGTTGTAGAAGAAGCGACCCTGTGGGCCGAAACGCTGCAAGGACAAGAAGCTGGAACCAGGCAGGTTACCGGCAACCCCGTAGCTCACGCGCAGTTTCAAGGCATCAGCAAAATCCAGACCCATTGCCTTCACAAGATCAGCACTCAAACCAAAAGCAGGGAAAACCGCATATTTGTTTCCTTCTCCAAAACGAGAGCTACCTTCGCGACGAACGCTCACCATAAAGTTGTAAGCGTCGTTGAAGCTAAGGTTCAAACGAGCGAATGTTGCTACGTTTTGGTAACCGCTACGGTAAGAACCAGCGGAACTTTCACCGGTAGAATAAGACAAAGCATTCCCAAGGTTATTGTAAGTAAATACGTCCGTCAAGAAGTTGAACGCACTAGACCCAGTGCCTTGAAAATCGTTACTTGTGTAATCATAACCAGCCAAAATACGGAGATCAAGTTTACCAAATTCTTTAGCAAAAGTAGCCGTAAATGTAGCCTGCTGAGTAGTTTGTTGACCATAGTTACGAGACGCAACCCCCTTGCGGTCAGCGCCCTGACCAAACAAAGACTGACGGCTGATGTATTGGCCATTAAACTGATTATCGCGTTGACGAGAATAGAAACCAGAAATGGTCAAATTTTTAGCCAGATCAAAATCAACTTGCAAATTGCCCAAGAAGTTGTTCAGTTCTCCTTCATTGGTATTTTGCTCAAGGATCGCTACTGGGTTGAAGTAGTCAAACAACAATTCCTGGTAGTAACCACCATAACGTGCGTTGGCAGCAGCATCCGATTTGATCGGTGCAGTTGGGTTGAACAACAAAGCATAACGTGCGGCGTCATTAAAGCCATAGTTTGCCTTGGTGTTGGTAATCGACAAATTCGCGGTCATGCGCAGGCGATCATCCAATGCTTTTTGGGTAAACGTGAAGCGACCGTTTAATGATTCACGACCAGTTGTGCGTAGTACGCCTTCGTTGTCGCGATAGTTGAAAGATACCCGGTAGTTGCCATCCCGTGTACCACCACCCATCGACAAGTTGTGGGTTTGGCCAATAGCATTTTGAGAAATCGCATCCACCCAATCAGTGCTGGCACCACGGTCTGCGTACGTACTTTTTACACTGGCAGGAATGTTCAAAGAAGGAATTTCGCGCCATTCATCAGCAGTCATTACTGGCAATGAGCGCATTCTGCTTCCTGAGCTAAAAAAGCCGTTGTAATCTACCGTGAATTTACCAGTCTGGCCTTTTTTGGTCGTTACCAAAAGAACACCGGCTGCACCACGTGCACCATAGATCGCTGCCGCAGAGGCATCTTTCAGTACAGTGATGTTTTCGATGTCGTTGGGGTCAACGTTGTCCAAAGATCCACCGATGATCCCATCGATTACGATGAGTGGTGAGCTGTTGGCACCAAGGGTAGACAAACCGCGCAAACGAATGGTAAAACCTTCGTTGGGGTTTCCACCCGGACGTGCAATCGACAGACCAGCAACCTTACCTTGCAGCAATTGAGCCGCACTGGTTACGTTACCGCCATTAAAGTCTTTAGCCTTAACGGTTACAACCGCATTCGTCACTTCACGAGCTTTCGCTGTACCGTAACCTGTTACCACCACTTCGTCCAGCAATTGGCCAGCAGCAAGGGTAATGTCCAAGGTACTAGCACTACCAATGGTTACTCTTTGAGTAGTATAACCTGTGTAAGAGATTTCCAGTTCGGTTGCACCTGCTGGAACCTCCAAGGTATAAGACCCATCGAAATCGGTAACTGTACCTGTGCTGGTACCTACTACGAGGATGTTGGCACCAATGAGCGCTTCGCCGTTGCTTTTGTCCGTAATTTTACCGGAAAGCGTACGCTGGGCGAAAGCGAAGTTGCACAAAAGAAATGCAACTGCCGCGAGAAGCCACCTCGAGCAATAGCCGACTCTAAGTTTCATACATTATTAGTGTTTTGTTAAAAAAATTGTGCTTACATCAAAAATTGCCTCCCTTTCAGAAGACATGTGTATAGGAAACCCACTTCACAGTAGGGATTCTTTCACTGCAAATGATTCATAAACAATTATCTCTTTTCGTATTTTAACTGCGCTTATTTGCTGGGATAGGTTTTTTCCCGAACTTGGTGTGTGCATTACACTAATTGACCGGGCGTAAAAGTCTAAAATAAGTATGAAAAAACCAAGAATAGGCAAAAAGATTTTCGGGATATTTTGTTTTACCAAATTATATTGTGAATCGAAATTAGGGTAACAGGTTCCAAGGCTTCAGGGCTCCAAAGTTCCTAGGTTCTTCGGTTCCAAGGTTTTATTCTGGTCCATTAGGATTTTGTCCCGGACACCCTGGAATTTTGAAACCTGTACCCTCGGAACCCATATTTAAACCTGACTGTATGAAACCTATTGCCTTTGCTGTTTTTGCCCTGTTGTACACTGGATGTTTCATCAATGTTAAAGGGCAAGGAAATGACCTTACTTTTCTCAATAACCAAACTCATGTAGACATTCCGTTTGAATACGAAAACAACTTCATCATCATCAAAGTCATGTTCAATGACATCTTTCCGCTTAAATTCATCTTTGATACTGGCGCAGAAAACACCATTTTGACCAAGCGTGAGATCACCGATTTGTTTCAAATCGATTACCAAAAACGATTTACCATTTACGGTTCGGATTTAAGCCAAACCCTTTACGCCTATCTGGTGAGGGGTATTTCATTCCGCATTGGCGACATGCGGGCCAGTCAACGTTCTATTCTGGTGTTGGAAGAGGATTATTTTCAGTTCGACGAGTTCTCCGGGATTGACATCCACGGCATCCTGGGTGCAGATTTTTTTCGGCGCTTTGTGGTCAAAATCAATTATTACAAACAGATCATCACGCTTTATGACCCGGCGGTTTTTCAATTGCCTAAAGGGCATTTCACCGAATTCCCCTTGGAAATGCACCGCAGTAAGCCTTATTTGATCGCCCCCGTCACTTTGGGCAACGACACCACCATACAAACCAAATTATTGATGGATACAGGTGCCAGTATTGCGCTGCTGTTGTACACGGATACCAATGAAGGACTTAAAGTACCTGAAAAAGTAATCCGGAGCGTTTTAGGGCGGGGTTTGGGTGGCATCATCTATGGCTACCTGGGCCGGGTCAAAAGTTTGCAATTTACTGAACACCAATTCAATGAGGTACTTACCAATTTTCAGGAGATTCCCCATGTTGAAGACAGTACTTACATGAACAAGCGCAATGGGATCATAGGGAATCAATTGCTGGATCGTTTCACCCTCATTATCGATTACATCCACAATCGTGTTTTTGTACAGCCCAATCCCTATTTCAAGAAAAAATTTGAATTTGACCGCAGTGGGCTGTTCGTCACCGCCTCGGGAGCGGGGCTTTCCAAGTTTATTGTTTTCGATATCGTCCCTTCCAGCCCAGCAGCTAAGGCAGGTATCGTTTCTGGTGACGAAATCAAATCCATTAATGGAGTGCCTGCTTCTTTTTTCAAACTCCAGGACTTGATGTACAAATTCAGGGGAAAAGTGGGCAAAAAGATAAATATGGTTATTCTGCGCAGCGGAGAGCGGATTAGAATGGAATTGAGGTTAGAAGACCTGATTTAGTTTAGCTTTTTATTTTGCAATGTCATACAAAGCTTTATCTTTGCACCCAATTTCTTCAAAAAGCAATAAAATTTCATTCAGCATGTTTGCAATCGTAACGATAGCTGGTCAACAATTCAAAGTTGAGGAAGGGCAGGAGCTCTTCGTCCACCAGCTCGACGCAAATGCAGGCGACGGAGTTTCTTTTGATCAGGTTCAATTGATTGAAAAAAACGGCGCCGTGCAAATTGGCAAGCCTTTCATTGGCAGTGCCAAGGTCAGTGCAACGGTAATCGGCCACCAGAAAGGTGATAAAGTGGTCGTATTCAAAAAGAAAAGACGTAAAGGCTACCGCGTGAAAAACGGTCACCGTCAGTCTTTCACCAAAATCAAAATTGACAGCATCGCTGGTTAAACCAAACTAAAAGCAATTAGTCATGGCACATAAAAAAGGCGTCGGTAGTTCCGACAACGGCCGGGACAGTAAAAGTAAGCGCCTCGGTGTAAAATTGTTCGGCGGCCAGTATGCTAAGGCAGGAAACATCCTCGTTCGTCAGCGTGGCACCAAATTCCACCCGGGCGAAAATGTATACATGGGCAAAGATTTTACCCTGCATGCACAAATTACGGGTACAGTGGCTTTTTCCAAGTCCAAGCAAGACCGTACCTACGTTAGCATCCTTCCTCTGGAGACTGCAATTGTTGCTAAATCTGCACCAGTAGTGGTAGAAGAAGTTGCAGAAGTAGTTGCAAAACCAGCTGCTAAAAAGTCATCTTCCATCACTCTGCCTAGCGGCAAAAAGGTGAAGCAGGATGATCTGAAACTGGTTGAAGGCATCGGTCCAAAAATCGAAGAGTTGATGCACGCTGCAGGAATTACTACCTGGGCGGAATTGGCAGCTGCTCCAATCGAAAAACTGGAAGCCATTCTGGATGAGGCTGGTCCTCGTTTCCGTATCCATGATCCTGCTACCTGGGGCAAACAAGCCGCAATGGCTGATGCTGGTCAGTGGGAAGAACTGGAAACCTATCAGGACGAACTGAAAGGTGGCCGGGAAGAGTAATCAATCTTCCACCCTACAAGTTTAGTTTTCATAGCTTTATATTTTGGGCCCTGCTTCTTCTTTCTAGGAGCAGGGCTTTTTCTGTGTCTTCCGACACAGAATCCCACGGCTAAAGCCATGGGTTGAGTATGTGGAGTGGCCTCCCACGGATATAACCCACGATTTAAATCGTGGGATTCCCGTGGGTTGGCGATGTTTCTCGAAGGAATAGAAGGCCCGTTGGGGCAGCACTATGTGGCTGTCCAAGATGCTTAAATTCCTTTTGCCATTTCGAGTTGGAGGGACTGTACGAAGCGCAGGCCAGCAGCAGGATTGGTGGCCAGGGGGACATTATGCACATCACACAAGCGCATGAGCATACTTACATCCACTTCGTGGGGGTGTTTACCCAGGGGGTCGCGGAAAAAGATGATCATGTCCACTTTCCCTTCCACCATGCGGCTGGCAATTTGGGCGTCACCACCAAGAGGCCCGCTGAGCATCCGTTCAATTTCCAGGCCGGCCTTTTCCAGGTAAGCTCCAGTGGTGCCCGTAGCAATAAGGTGAATATCGTGTTCTTTAAAAAAATCGATGTGGTCACGAACAAAACCAACCATATCTACCTTTTTGCTATCGTGTGCGATCAGTGCGATGGTCATTTTTTGCAATTTTTTGGGGGCTAAAATAGATTAAGTAATCCGCGGCGTAAACTTTTTGCCACCTTAAATTGTAAGAGATACCAGAAAACTTGTCTGGCATGTTTGGTTTGCACAAACAATTACACTGGTACACCACATAGGGTGTGTAACTACTACCTTTGCCTGAAAATAAATGGATGAATATAACGTTTGCAAACCACAACTTTGTTTTACCATCTTTATTTCATAAATCAAACGTAACTATGAAAAAGTTCTGCTCGATTATTGCAGCCCTTTCCATGGCTTTAGCACTTGCTTTGCCACTGAATGCCCAAATCCAAACACCTGCAGCCAGTCCAACTGCTGAGGTAAAAACCAAAGTTGGTCTTACCGATGTAACTTTGTTGTACTCTCGTCCAAGTATCAAAGGCCGGACTATTTTTGGTACCGACAAAAACGCTGTCGTACCTTTTGGAACCATGTGGAGAACTGGTGCAAACTCTGCCACTAAGATTTCATTTGGTGATGATGTAACTATCGGTGGAACGGCCGTGAAAAAAGGCGATTATGCCATCTTCTCTACTCCAGGTGCCAGCGAGTGGAAGGTGATGTTCTTTACTTACGACACTCCTAATTCGGGTGGTTATGGCGACAAAACTGCCGTAGCAACCTGGACCTTGAAGCCACAAAAAGTTGCTGAAAAAGTAGAAACCTTCACCATCGACATCAATGACCAAACGATGGACAAGGCCAGCATCAACATCATTTGGGAAAACACCAAGGTGAGCATGCCATTGAGTGTGGACGTAGAAGGTAAGGTCAAAGCCAGCATTGACCGCACATTGGGTGGTCCTTCTGCCAACGATTATTACACTGCAGGTGCCTACTACCATGATACCAAAAAAGACCTGAACAAGGCCTTGGAATGGGTTCAAAAGGCTAACGCCATGTCTCCACAGTTCTGGACACTACGCAAAGAGTCTTTGATCCTGGCTGATCTGGGTCGCAAAAAAGAAGCCATCGAGGTGGCGATGAAATCTCTGGCCGCAGCTAAAAAAGAAAACAACCAGGATTACGTGCGCATGAATGAAACTTCGATTGCGGAGTGGAAGAAGTAAGAAAAAAGTGATGCGTGATAAATGATGAGTGATGAATCCCAGTAGGCCTGAATTCATCACTTATCATTTATCGTTCATCATTCAAAATTTTCGCTTAAAAACATACCCCAATTCCCTTCTCACCCGCTCGTTGCTCACCACTTTATAACGAGGTGTCTCGTCTGGCAAAAAGGTGGGTGGTTCAAAACCTTCCAAAATAGCCTGAGCGGTGTAATAATCGGCTTTGCGCGGGTGATCATCGGCGCATACATTGTACAGTTTGCCCCAGGCTGCTTGCTGAATCAGCGCTTCAATTACTCCAATACAATCATCGAGGTGAACTAAATTGACTGGGGCATTGCCTTCGGGCACATCGCGCTTGCCAGCAAAAAAGCGGCCTGCTTTGCGATCACCCCCCACCAAACCCGACATGCGCAGGATGGTGGAGCTTTCATTGGGATAATTGGTTTTAACAATTTTTTCAGCTTGAATCAAAGCTCTCGCCGAAGCTGTATCAGGCTTTAATTCCGAGTCTTCAGTAACTTCAGCATTGACATCGCCATAAACGCTGGTGGAACCTACAAACAGGATTTTTGCAACGCCACGTTGCTTGGCCAATTCCACAATCGCCCGAATTTGGGTAGGATACCAAACTTCTACATCGGGCCTACGCCGCGACGGAGGGATATTGAGAATTATCAGATCTGTGTCAAAAAATGTAGGGTCGCTGAGCTCAACCTGGCCTTGGTCTACCTGCAACAAAGTGGGATTTAGCCCTTCCGCATGCAACAAATCGAGCTTTTCTGCTGTGGTTGTTGAGGTTTTCACCGTGTAACCCAGTTTCTGTAAGTGTTTGGCCAATGGCCAGCCCAACCAGCCTGCTCCCAAAACCGATATCCTTTCTACTGAATTCAAAGCCATGGCAAATTTTTGATTTGACAATTCAATTCAAAATTCATATCTTAGAAATCTCAAACCACCCCAATGTAATTCGTGGGGCATCAGTCAACAACAAAAAAGAAACGCTTATGCATCCAAAGCAACCCTACAAGCCAATTAGTTGCGACTTTTACGATGAACTGGAGGCATACGCCACGCAACAAAAAATTGTAGTGGTAGAATTTGAAACCCCTGAAGGCAATATGCGCCAGTGCGAGGTTCGCATCGTCAACATTGAAACCCGCAACAAAGAGGAATTTGTCACCCTGGACAATGGCCTGGAAATCCGCCTGGATTACGTACATGGCGTCAATGGTCGGCTTATGCCTGATCACTGTTGACGTTCAAAGCAACCTGGATCGGGCTTTTGCGCGTTGCGTGTCACATTTTCAATGTCGGTCGTAATGGCGCGTGGAGTCGTGATCGGTTTGCCGTAGTCCAACGCAATTGACAAACTATCCAATCGATAATCATCTTTGTTCGGATCCTTAAAGACCTTATCGGTCGACTTGCCATTGATACATGGATCACATATTTCGCCCAAAAAGTTGACAAATTGACCACGGGCGATTAAGTCTTGAACCTTTACAACACAATTTTCAAATTTCACATTGAATATCCCAGTCGTCTGACCCTGGGAGGCGTCGCTTAATTCCATTTCGTCGCGGTCGGAGCCGTAAATGACGCAGTTGCGGAAATTGGCATTGAGGCGGTATACATTGGCCACACTACAATCCTCTTTGTAGCAGCGGAAATTGTTCATGCCCAGGGCCGAGGCCCGAATGCCGTAGCTCACCATGGTACAGTAGGTGAAGTTGTAGTCGCCGCCGTGGCGGAGGGTCACCGAAGTCACCTGGTTGTTGTAGAACAGGCAGTTTTCGGCGGTCACTGTACTGTGAATGGCCAAAAGGCCACTACCAGCAGTATTGTAAAAGCGGGAATTGCGGATGGTCAACTGCGCCGAAGAATCCACATACACCCCGATGTTGGAGTTTTTGATGGTGGCGTACTCAATCACATTGCCCCGGCTGCCGCGCCCGATGAAGATCCCATTCCACTGCCCGGCATCGTCCTGAAAGGATTCTTCGAGGCGATCGCCCTGAATGATCACGGGTTTCTCCTTGCTGCCCTTTACATTCAAACGCCCGTTGCGCAGCACGTAAATGAGGCCGTCGTTGTAAATGTCGAACAAGTCGTTTTTGGCTACGCCCCCATGCACATAGATGCGGGTACCTGCGGGAATGTTCAGTGTGCAGCTATCAACAAAAATAGCTCCATAAAACACGTAGGGTTTGGGATCATTAAAAGTGATTTCGGAATTTCGGCAAGACAACACCACAGGTTTGCCACCATTAAATCGGCTGGGGAAATAATTGGCGTTTTGCCCCCAGGCTTCTAAGGTTACTTCTTGTACGTTGCCATTGGTTTCAAAAATCACTTTTTCATCCACAATAAAGGGGCTCACCGACACGGGGTCGTTGGGGTCAATGGTTACCGTAGCAAAGAGGTAAATGCTGTCATTGGCGTAAATCTCCACGTCCTGAAACTCGCGTCCGGGAATGCCGTCTACATTCAAGGTAAACTTCGATTTGTCGCGGTTGAGCAAAAATATTTTGGAGACCCGAAGAGGTTGGTCGTTGTTGTTGATGATTTTGATGTAGCGCACCGCCGATCCGCGCCGGGTAAAAACGGTATCAAAACGCAGGGTGTCCGTAGAAAAAGCCAGCTTGGCATTGGCATCAGTGGTGAAGCTTTCGTCGTCGTTGCAGGAACCAAGGGCAATAGCGATGCTGAAGAGGATAAGAACGTAAAGGTATAAACGCGTCATGCGGACTTTTTTTGGATATTGAACGGCAAAGGTAGAAAAAAGTGTGTGTTGTGTGGGTGTGAATGTGTGGGTGTGGCGCTTGCAGTTTGGAGTTTTTGCTTGCTTGGGTGGGTGATTTGGGTTATCTTGGCAATCTATTATGCTTGGAAATTAAATACCTGAAATTATGTGTTAAAGTAGTGGGGAGTATAGTTATTTTTCCCATATTCCTGAGGCTATTGTCCGATTAGACAATTTAAAAATCAAAGATTTGGTGGATGTTTCCCCGCTGTCCTCAAAATTTGCCTTAGATTGATCAAGCCTGTTCGGTTAAGTTTTAATCGAATAATGGTCGCTCTGCCTACTGCACTCAGACCAATGAGTTGGGTATAATCTTCATTCCATTTGAAATGCTCTGCCCAAATGTCTTTGCGAGGGTGGAATAAATTGACTGTTTCTTCCGAAACCAGATCGATAGCAATAGTGGCCGTAAATTTATGGTAATTGCATCCTAGACAGGACCAAGCTAGATTATCCAATTCATCCTTGCCCCCTTTTGAGCTTGGAATGATGTGTTCGGCCGAAAAAGGGTCGTGAGAAATTATTTCTTGGGCAAAGCAATATTCACAACAATGCTTTGCTCTTTTACGAACTTCATTTCTCAATGAATCCGTCATGCCACTTTTCGCTTAATACCCAATTCAATCACAACATCTTCAAGCGCTTGATTGCGTAGCTTGGCCAATTCTATAACATACTTAATTCTTTCTGCATGAGCTATTTCAATGAGATCGTTCAATTGCAACAATTTTTCATGCTCTTCAGATGTAATTTCTCCAGATTGAAATAGATCTCCAAGTCGATAATATTCTTCCAAATCATGGGGATCAACATTTAATTGAATCCGACTTAAGAGCTCTGTTTCTGTCCATTTTTTGGGCTGCGAATTAGGATTTTCAATGTTGATTTCAGTCAGCAATTGTGAAATATAATTTTCAAGCGATACCCCCTGCCCTTCAGCACGTTTACGCAGGGATTGTTCAACCGTTACTGGTAATTCGATTGTTAAAGACATTTTCAAGATTTTTATCCTTAGCATAAAGTTCGTTCATTCTCGTTGAAAAAGCAAACATTTGATCAACAAAGACTACAACCCATACTCTGGCAAAATTGTCATCTAGCTATTCCTTTTAAACACAAACAATCATGCGTGCACTATCCATTTCAATTTTCCTCCTCCTCTCCCACCCCCTCATCGCCCAGCTCAACTTCCCCCAAGCCTTCCAAAACTGCCCATTCGAAGGTAGCGTCACCATCTACGACTACGGCAAGCAGCGCTGGTTATTCAGCGACAGTACCGATGCCCTGCGCAGTACCCAACCTGCTTCTACCTTCAAAATCATCAACCTGCTCATTGCCCTGGAGACCAAAACCATCCAGGACGAAAACAGCATCGTCAAATGGGTGGGCAGTACCGACACCACGCTTTATGGCTATCGCCCTGAGATTTACAAAGACATGAGTGTCAAGGAAGCCTTTGAAGTATCCGCTGGCTGGGTATTTATTGAACTGGCCAAAAAAATTGGCAAAACCCGCTATCTCCGTTACCTGAAGCGGTGTGGTTACGGCAACCTCAACTTATCGGAACCAGGGGATGACTTTTGGAATTTTGGTCCTTTTGGCATTTCACCCAAAAATCAGGTGGAATTCCTGATTAAAGTGCACGAGGGACGCTTGCCTTTTTCCAAAAGAAACCTGCAAATTTTGAAATCGGTGATGGTCAATGAGCGCAGCCCTAACTACACCCTCCGCGCCAAAACCGGTTGGACGCGGGTCAATGGGCAAGACATCGGCTGGTGGGTCGGTTATGTGGAGCGCAGGGACAATCTTTATTTTTTTGCCACCCGCATCGTCAAACCCCGAGCGGAACGCCATCCCAGTTTTGGCCAATGTCGCAAAGACATCACCCGCACCATACTACAACAATTACAAGCAATTGAATAAATTTACGGCTTTTTCACCTTCATCTAGCTCGTAATGTCCATCACTACCCTGCAAATCTTCACCAGTCTTTGGATCCTCATCGCTTTGATTGTACATGTTACGATGTTTTACGTCACAGCGCCTTTTGGTCGGCATACCTCTGAAAAGTGGGGGGTATTGATCGACAATAAACTGGGCTGGATGTTGATGGAGTTGCCTTCGCTGCTCATCATGGCTTATCACCTGGTTTGGGGAAGCCAATCCTTTTCCTCCTATGCCTGGGTACTTTTTGGGTTTTGGATTTTGCATTATTTCCACCGCAGCCTCATTTACCCTTTGCGCATCAAGGCAACGCCCAAAAAGATGCCGCTGGTAATTGCAATGAGTGCCATCCTCTTCAATTCCGTCAATGCCAGTTTGAATGGGTATTATTTAGCGGAGTTGGCACCCCTGAAGAAATACAGCCAGGCCTGGCTGAGCAGCCCGCATTTCCTACTGGGGATCATTCTTTTTATGGTAGGTTTTGCCATCAATTTGCGTTCGGATGCCATTTTGATCAATCTGCGCAAACCCGGTGAGACAGGCTACAAAATCCCGCGTGGTTTTTTGTTCACCTATGTTTCCTCGCCCAACTTGTTTGGTGAAATCATCGAA
The DNA here is from genome assembly GCF_965225875.1 of Haliscomenobacter sp. Lineage (GTDB taxonomy): Bacteria > Bacteroidota > Bacteroidia > Chitinophagales > Saprospiraceae > Haliscomenobacter. The sequence continues at coordinate 46,762 of NZ_CBDDBS010000001.1, forward strand.
TGGACCGGCTTTGCCCTGATGGCCTGGAACCTGCCTGCGCTAAGCTTTATGGTTTGGACTTTTGCCAACCTGGTGCCCCGGGCTAAAAACCACCATGACTGGTATTTGCAACAGTTTTCGGACTACCCTCGGGAGCGGAAAATTGTTTTCCCGTTTTTGTATTGAGATAAAACTTGGGGTTTAGTTTCACCTAGGGCGTTTTTTTATCAATTCATAAAATTTGACTGGGGGGCCGATATAAATAAATCCGGTTTTCAGGTCAGTGGTGTTAGGTATAGAAATGGCAATTGTCTGGACCCAAACCACCCTGGCTTTGATGAAACTAAATAGCCCCCCGGTCTTTCAGCATTTCCAACGCTTTGCTCCCTTTTTTCCGGAAGCGTGACTAATTCAAGCATCCCTGGCTTGCTTCAGCTATTCGCCAAAACTTCCCAGAAATGATGGATGTTTAAGTTCCAAATTCAAGCTTTTTAGAATCTGCGTTGAAGTTTCTTCATACTGCTTTCAGTAATACCCTAAAATTATTCCTTTAATCAAAGCCTAAAGTGCGTGCATTTATATTTTTCCTGTGTTTTTTTCACTATTTACTGAAGCATTCTCGCCGACTATTACGGCATAAATTTATTAATCAAAATATTGATAATCAATTTTTTAATTAAAAGTAAAAAATATTTACTGCAAATAGGTTTCCGTTTAATTTTTCCTGTGAATTTTTTTTCGTTTTTTTCTAAAAGTTTTTTTTGTGAAGTACTTTATGTTGCAGTTAACTTCAATTAGCCCCGGCAATTCAGGAGTACTTCAACTTTTTGGGCACATCAACTATAACCTATGAAAAACGATGCTTTTTTCGATCTGCTTCAATCAATGGAAAAAGATCAGTTCCAGCGGTTCCAAAAGTACGTGAGGATATACATCCAAAAAGGAAATCAGGCACTCCGCTTATTTGAGCAGTATTGTCAGTTGCGAGGCTCCAAAAAAAACAAGGATAAGGAGATAGACCGCGAAAAGGTTTTTACTGCATTTATAGAAAAAGAAGGGCTCAAGGCTCCCCGCAAACACCTTTTGAATTTGGTTAATGTCATAAATGATGTACTTAAAAAATTTCTGATTTCTGAGCGCCTCGAAGAAGAAAGGGGCACCTGTGATCTGTTTCTGTCAAAAATTTACATCGAAAAAGGTTTGGGTAAGCATTGGGAGATTCATTTCAAAAAAGCCGTCAAACGTTTAAAAAACCGCCCGCATGACATTGACGCGCACCTGGAATTGTCCCAGTTGTATGCCCAACGCTACTATTATCTTGGCAAAAAACAAAACAAGTACGACAACCAAAATGCAATGGATAGTATGTTGCAATTGGATGAGTACTTTTTGTCATTAAAATTGAAATGGTCGACCGAACTCCACAGCAACAAAAATATCTTCGGTAAGCAACATGATATTCGTTTTTTATCTGAATTGATGAAAGCTTGCGAGAAACTCAAAGGAAAACTTTCAGCCTACCAGGAAATGTACCTTCAGGCGCTCATTTTATTCAGGACGCCTACTGAATCCAATTACCAGGCTTTAAAAGAAAAGTTATACCTCCAACATGAGCACATCGCTAAAGTGGAAGTTGCCAATGTGCTAAACCTCCTCAACAATTACAATGCCTTGCTCATCAAAGGTGGCACGGATCGACTGGAGGCTGCCTATGAGATCTGTCAAAAAGCCATAAAGTACTCCTGTCTTGACCAAATGAACGCAGACTTCCTTCTCAACGCAGTGAACCTGAGTTGTGATAAACATGACCTTGCTCTTGCTGAGCAGTTTTTTCAGGCTTTAAACCAAAATTTCGCAGATCGAAATGACGCTATTTTGATTTCAAATGCCCGAATCAGGCTGAGCAAAGGTGAGTATCAGGCAGTAATCGATATGCTGCTTCCTGAAGAAGGCCAACAATTTCAGAGTCCATCAATGAGCATCCGAACCAGGGTATTAAAAGCTCAAGCTTATTACGAATTAGATGAAGTTGTACAGTTAGATAATGCATTAAGGAGTTTTAATGATTATTGCAAACGTGAAAAAAACCAGTCACTGAGTCTGGATACCTTTAAAAGTGTGAAACAATTCATCCTGTTTCTGCGTCGGCTGAATAGATTAGAACTTTTTGATGAAAAGGGTTATAAAAAATTATATAATGAGCTTCGAAGCAGCAAAAACATCATAGCCAAAACCTGGTTGCTGCAAAAAATCAATGCTGCTTTTCAATTTGAATGAGTTTGGGTTCTAAACGATCTCCTTCGCCTCTTTCAAAATCAAATTCAGCGATTCCAAGTAGGTATTGAAAGTAACCCTGGCCTTGTTTTTTCGAATCTCCAAAACCGGGCAGTGCGCCCTTCTAATGCCGTGAATGTAACTGGAAAGCAACAACTTGCCATTCTCTTCTTCAGGATCAACCATCATGTAGTGGTTGTAGGGAAAGTTCTCGTAAGTATATAGCTCAAATCGCCCTTTATACCCCTGTTGATTCAATTCATTTTTGATTTTTTTGAGTTCTTCCAGGATTTGTGGCATTTGTTCATAAGCCTTTGCTTCGTCAGGTGAAGCCTTGGCACGATCCAAAAAATACAGCCTGGTCATTTCACTCGAGGGATCCATCATCAGGCATTTCATGGTTACTCCATTTTTCAACAATTGTTCAATATGATCTCTGAATTCTGATTTTCGTCTACTGGTGAAGTATTGACTAAAAGTATGCAAGCGAATCCCCACTTCAATTATTTCCTTTTTGGCATTTTTAATGAACTGAATTTTTTCGCTCGTACTCCGGCGCCCTTCCTCGTAAATGATGATACCATGAGTTTGGTGGGGTGTTTCTTCAGGTTCAGAATCTGCGGAATCTTCGGTATTTGCCGGTTTGATAAATTCATTTTTTGCTTGGTCGTATTTCCAGGGCCAATTTGATTCAATGACCAGGATAAAAGCCCTGGCAACTTCCCCAAGCAACTCCCGGCTCAAATTTATTTTACGTGCCGAGTTCCCTTCTATGATTTGTTTTTTGATGTTGCTTAAAGTTGCAGCTGTAGTTTTAAAACCTACAGCTTCTAATTTAATCACCAAAGTTGTATGATTAAACCGAGTAATCAGGGTTGGGTAACAAAGACGAATGATGGCTTTTGAATTTGACATAGACAACTGTTTATATAAGATTTCTAATTTGCGATAAAATATAAAAATTCAGGCCTTAAACACGCAACAAACCCTCTCCTTTTTCCAATGCCTTTTGCTCCTGCTCTTTTTTGATTGTTTCACGTATAACGAACTCGGGCGCATCAAGCATCCGAATAGCAACGTTCCATACCTCGTGCCGCCAACTGCTAATCATTTGTGAAAGAAGCCATTCATCTATACGCCCCATCGCCTGGTCAACTACGGCCATCAGTGGAGCCATCGGCTCAACAACGGTATCCTGCACTTCATCAGTGGTTTTGCCGATGATGACATTTACAGTTTCATGGTCTTCTTGGCGTGATTCGCGCTGAGTTTCATCAAGATTGGGCCATTCTTTGCACAAGCAGTCGTATAGGGCTAAAGGCAAATCGTAATTGATGTGGGCGTTGACCCCCAGGAGTAGATATTGCAAAACATGCAACTTTTGGTGCTGAGCGGCTTGGTGAGCTTGTCTCCATGCAGCCGGAGACTCTGCCGGATTGCGTTCATAGGCAGTAAGCGCCTTGAAATAATAGGCGGCGAAATGATTTATCAATGTTGCTACCCATTCACAATCCTTAAATTCCCCCGCTCGAATGGCCGCAACCATATTGGTACTCATCATGCTGTAACAACGCAAAAAAATATAACGCCGGTCTCCAGATTTTTCCCAGGTATCGGCTTGTCGAATCATTTTTTGAAGAAGTAGGTCTAGGTGTTGCATAGGTCAAATTGAGCACATAAATGGGGACTAATACAATATTACAAATTTATTGATTTCTAACGATGCCTCAAGCCCATCAATAAAGAAAATGCCTTATCTAAATCCCGATTTGACAATACAATGGTATACTCATTTGATGTGGAAATCATTTCTACCAGGTTAATCCCATTGAGCGCCAATTCTTTGAGGATGTAGTAATACACTCCGTAAATCGCCTGGTTGCCTTCAGGGAGCATCAAACTGATCGAGCAAAGGTCTTTTTCCTTGACCAGCATTTTTTCACTGTGAAAAATCTCTTCCAGTTTTGTACCCATACTTTCCGAAATAACGATGGTGGTTTCGGATACACCTTGCGAAAAAGAGTAAAAAACTTTGGCTGCTTCACTAATGGCATTGAGTAGTTCCACTTGTTTTGCCAAGAGGGTCTCAGAGTTGAGAAAGGTATAGTCCAGAAGGCCCGAACGCACACTGATGTCAGTCATTTTTCGAAAAAAAAGGCGCAGGTTTTTATCCAAATGCAACAAATCGCCCAAGGGCATCCGATTGATGGCCATAACGATGGCACTGCTGTTGACTTCCTTTCCTGCCGCTTTTTCCACATCTGGCTGAATTTTGCGCGCAAGAGACGATACATTCACCAGCCCCTCCGCCAGTGCCTCCAACATAAAAGGGGAACTGCTGATGATTTGGTTAACGTGTTCAGAAATTTTTATCACTTTGTTTAAATTTAAACGAAAATATATTTTTCTGTACAATTGCCCACTAAAAATTCCAGTATTTATTTTCACCCTTTACTTTTGTTTCATCAATCAAAGATGACTCGCTGGTAGTTGTCAATTGATTATTCACAGCATCAAGTAAACAATCATGCAAATTCTGAAGTTTGGTGGCACATCGGTGGGAAGTCCGGAAAGAATGCGTCGGGTAGGCGAACTGATCGACGATGGTTTACCCAAAATTGTGGTTCTATCCGCTGTGTCTGGTACAACCAACAAGTTGGTCGAATTGAGTGAACTCATTCGCAAACAACAGATTGAAGCCGCATCCATCAAACTCGCTGCCTTACGTGAAGAATACCGGGTATTTGTGAATGAGTTACTGCCAAATGAACCTTTCCAGGAAAGAGGCCACACTGTAGCAAGAGGTATTTTTGATGAAATGGAGCAACTGTTATGGGTCAATCGCTTTGAAAGCAGCCACGAAAAATGGATTTTGGCCCAAGGCGAGGTGATTTCGACCAACCTGTTCCAAATCTACATGGAATTGATTGAACGGCCTTCTGTATTGCTCTCCGCACTGGATTTCATGCGCATCGATGAGCACGGCGAGCCCGATATGGATTGGATTCAGCGACGTTTGGAACTGCTGTTGTCCCAACAACACCCTTTAGCCACCTATTTCATTACCCAGGGATACATCTGCCGCAATGCTGCCGATGAAGTAGACAACCTGCAACGTGGTGGAAGTGATTACAGCGCAACTTTGATTGGTGCGGCCATCCGGGCGGAAGAAATTCAAATTTGGACCGATATCGATGGCATTCACAACAACGACCCACGCATTGTAGAAAATACCTGGCCAATTCGGCAGGTATCGTACCGGGAAGCTGCCGAGCTGGCTTATTTTGGGGCCAAAATTTTGCACCCAACCTGTGTCATCCCAGCCGAAGACCGTCAGGTGCCAATTGTGTTGAAAAACACTTTTGAGCCAAAATCACCAGGAACTTTAATTTCTAATGCATCTTCCAACCGAACCATAACCGCCATTGCCGCTAAAGATGGCATCACCGCCATCAAAATTCAAAGTGGGAGAATGTTGCATGCTTATGGCTTTTTGCGTCGGGTGTTTGAAGTATTCGAACAATTCCGTACGCCGATTGACATGATCACCACTTCCGAAGTGTCGGTTTCCTTGACTATTGATTCCGACAAACACTTGCCAGAAATCATCCGCTCACTGGAGCTTTTTGGAGACGTGAGTGTGGACAAGAATCAGTCGATCATCTGTATCGTGGGAGATGCACTAAGCGCACATACCGAAGTAACCAAACATATTTTTTCGGCACTGGAAAGTATCCCATTGCGAATGGTTTCTTACGGTGGGAGCAACAACAACATCTCGATTCTGGTGAGTCAGGATGCCAAAAATGCTGCCCTGCGCAGCTTGCACAAACACTTATTTCAAAACACAAATACTACGCTGTCAGTAAATTTTTAGGCTAAGAAACGCATTCAGTAATTTTTTTTTCTGGTTAGGGCATACTGAATGCATAATCAAACCCGCTTGAAAGGTGAATGAACCTTTCAGCGGGTTTTTTCTTAAAAACATTGTAAATCAATTCGATGTGATAATTCTGAAAAAAACTTAAAAAAAAATCAGCAAACATGTGACTTCGTTTTAATCTCTCAGTCTAAAGATAAAATTTGAAAAACGAACTAAACCCTTTACCTTTGTGAGCTGAACCTTAATATTCCGTCCCAATCATTCAGTGTATTCGCCAACCGGTGAATCACAAAACTGCGTAAAATTTACAAGACCTTTTTTCCATGCTTACTCTGGACTTTGTCCATACGTATAAAGATTGTTTATAGGGGGAACTTATTACATTTTGGGGGCAGGGCGTTGAACGCCTTGCCTCTTTTTATTTTAACCCACTACTTACTAACTGCACACAATCGCAAAAACTATTTACCTTTGCGCATCTTTTTTCAAACTGTATCTACCAAACCAAACAATGGCACATAAGAAAATTCAGTCAGCCCTTATTTCTGTGTACTATAAGGATGGACTAGAACCGATTATTCGCGAATTGCACCAGCATGGCGTAACCCTCTATTCTACTGGCGGAACCCAACAGTTCATTGAAGAATTGGGGATTCCCGTTATCCCGGTGGAAGATTTGACCTCCTATCCTTCCATTTTAGATGGGCGGGTAAAGACCCTGCACCCCAAAATTTTTGGCGGCATTCTAGCGCGGCGGGAGGAAAAACACCAGGCTCAGTTGGCGCAATACGAGATCCCCGAAATTGACCTGGTAATCGTTGACCTCTATCCTTTTGAGGAAACTGTGGCCAGCACGAGCGATGAAAAAACCATCATCGAAAAAATAGACATCGGGGGCATTTCCCTGATTCGGGCAGCAGCTAAAAACTACCAGGATGTAGCCATTGTAGCTTCACGCAATGATTATCCTTTTTTCCTGGAACTGATCCAAACCAAACAAGGTGCAACGGCCCTGGAAGATCGCAAAGAACTGGCTCGTCGGGGCTTTTTGGTGTCCAGCCATTACGATACTGCCATTTTCAATTATTTCAACCGGGGAGTACAAGAACCCTTGTTCAAACACAGCCTGATCCAACACGAAACCCTGCGCTACGGAGAGAACCCACATCAAAAGGCCGTATTCCATGGTGACCTGGAGCAACTGTTTGAAAAATTGGGCGGCAAAGCGATTTCTTTTAATAATATGGTCGACATCGACGCGGCTGTCGCTTTGATGCGGGAGTTTTTGGACGATGAGCCCACTTTTGCCATTCTCAAACACACCAACGCTTGTGGTGTGGCTACCCGTCCTACCGTTTTGGAAGCCTGGCAAGCTGCTCTTCAGGCAGATAATGTGTCAGCCTTTGGCGGGATTTTGATTTCCAATACTAAAATTGACCTGGCTACGGCTCAAGCTGTAGATGAAATATTTTACGAGGTTTTGCTGGCACCCGATTTTGATCCGGCCGCAGCAGAACTTTTGGTAAAAAAGAAAAACCGCATTCTGCTCAAAATCAAACACTTTGATGTACAAGCGCGCAATTTCCGCAGCTTGCTCAATGGAGTGATCGAGCAAGATACCGACCTGGCCATCGAAACGCAGGATGATTTCAAGGTGGTGTCCAAAAAAGCACCCACTACCGCAGAAATCAAAGACATGATTTTTGCCAACAAGTGTGTCAAACACCTGAAATCAAATGCAATTGCCCTGGCCAAAAATGCGCAATTGATTGGTATGGGCTGCGGTCAAACCTCACGGGTGGATTCCATGCGCCACGCCATTGAAAAAGCCAATCGTTTTGGTTTGGACATCAATGGTGCAGTGATGGCTTCTGACGCGTTTTTCCCATTCTCCGATAGTGTACAACTGGCCCACGAAGCCGGGGTTACTGCGGTAGTACAACCAGGTGGGTCCATCCGCGATCAGGATAGCGTGGATTATGCAGATACGCATGGGCTGGCGATGGTGATGACCGGGGTACGGCATTTTAAACATTAATTCGTACGGGCGGCCCTATGTGGTCGCCCTAATCATAGGCAACCACGAAGGGTCGCCTCTACGAGAGGATGAATTTAACGATCGACATTGGCAACTCCCGCACCAAACTTGCCCTCTTTGAGGGGGATGTGCTGGTATTGCGCCAACTCTGGGAAAAATGGACGATCGAGGATTTATTACAACTGGTAACCAACCATAAGGTGCAGAATGTGATCTTATGTTCGGTAGGTCGGCAATTAGAACCAGCTGAATTAAAGCGCTTGGAAAGCCAATGTCGCCTCATACAATTGGATGCAGATACCCCACTCCCCATCCGCAATGCGTACAAAACTCCACAAACTCTGGGGAAAGATCGCCTTGCTGCAGTGGTCGGAGCACATGCCATTTTTCCAGGGGAGAATTGTCTGGTGGTAGATGCAGGCAGCTGTATTACTTACGAGTTTTTGAGTGCAGAAGGCGTTTATTTGGGAGGAAATATTGCTCCCGGAGTAAAAATGCGGCTGCGCGCCATGCATGAATTTACCGCAAGGCTTCCGGAAGTGGAGTTGAATGGGCTTCAAGAATGGATTGGAGATTCTACCCCAAATGCCATGAACAATGGTGCATTGTTGGGTACCGCACTCGAAATTGAAGGGTATAGTCAAAAATGGGCAACCGTAGAAAGTCACAGCAAAACCATACTTACCGGAGGAGATGCTGCGCTTTTGCTACAAACCCTGAGCATCAGCGCAATACACGAACCCGATTTAGTATTCATTGGATTGAACAAAATATTGAAACATAATGTCGAGTAGTTGGACGATAAAAACGGCGCTTTGCGCAGCCGTGCTGGTACTGTGGATGCCCTGGGTGGCCTCGGCACAAACGACCACCGCACAAATTTTACCCAAACAAAATTCACCCTATTCTCGTTTTGGCCTGGGTGATTTGTTTTCGTCAGCCCTGGTATCACAAACCGGGGTGGCGGGCATGGGGATTGCCCTGCGCGATGGTTCGCATACCAATTGGTTGAATCCAGCCGCATTGAGTTCACTGGAAGTTGCCGCTTTTGAATCGGGAGTATCGGCCAAGTACTCAGCCCTCTCTGATGGAGATCAAAAGGATGCTGCCTTTAGTGGCAACTTGCGCCAACTTTCCCTGGCCTTCCCATTGAACAACTCGATCAACCGGGCACAAGAACGCAAAAAACACAATTTCAACTGGGGTATGGGATTTCACCTGAGCCCGTATTCCGAAGTTGGGTACAATATCCAAAACGTAGAAATCCGGGGCGAAACCCTCGATCGCATTACGACTGACCTGAAGGGGTCTGGCGGAACCTATAAATTGGGATTTGGCAATGGGGTTCGCATTGGTAATTTATCACTAGGTGCGGAATTACAGGCTCTTTTTGGAAAAGTTGCCAATAGCCGGGGCGTATACCTGGACAGCGTGGCACTGGCCTACTCCACCGATTTACAGGATGACATCAGCTACCGAAGCACCATTTTTAAACTGGGTGCTCAATACGTCATCAACCTTGATAAACCCAATGAACGTGGCATTCAGGATATTGGAGATCGTTCATTTATCCTTGGTTTCACTTATACACCCAATAGTGACCTCAAATCGGTGAGTAGTCGTTTGTACCGTCGTTTATCTCCTAATTCTTCGGTATCAGATACCATCACCTACGAATCGGATATTGCCCGCGGAGGAACTTTGCCCAGTGAAATGGGTTTCGGTCTGACCTATGAATCTTTGGGTAAATTGCGCATCAGCGCCGAATACCTGCAAACGCGCTGGAGTGAGTACCTGAATGAAGCAAAAGTAGAATCACTTTCCGACTCTCGCCGCATGGCTTTTGGTGTTGAATTTATTCCTAATGTTCAGTCTTACAACAACAACTGGAGTCGTTCAAGGTACCGTTTGGGTGTTTTTCACGCCCAGGACGCTCGTAGCAATAACGGGCAACAGCTGACCAATTACGGCTTAACATTGGGCGTTGGTATTCCAATCATTTTGCCTCGTCAAACCCTTTCTTTTGTCAATTTAGCACTTGAAGCGGGTCGTTTTGGCGCCGTTGATGGTTTGAAAGAAACCTATGTGCAGTTCCATTTTGGCTTTACGCTGAACGACAGCAGTTGGTTCTTCAAGCGGAAGTTCAATTAATGAGGAAAGGATGCATTTTCCTCAATCGGCACCTCAGCTCCGCTCGGTGAACGATTGAATAAAATGCATCCTTTCTTCATCAATTACAGCGTTTTAAACAACCCCCTCACCTCATCCACCAACTCGTGGAAATCCCGCCGGCCCATCACATTTTCTTGCCAGGCCAGACCACGGTCGATCAAATTATAAGTGTATTTGATGCGCGAACCGGGGATAATTTCACCCTTGTCGTCCCGATCTCGTCCCATCACCCACAAGGTATCCGCGATGGAAGCCGTCGATTCAATGTCGTGTGACACAACGATAATTGTGTTGTGTTCGTGCAAAGCGGCAATGCTGCGCAGCAATTCACATACTTTTTCAATCATGATGATGTCCAATCCACTGAAAGGCTCATCAAGCAGAAGGAAGTGATCTGAGCAGAGCAATTGCTGGGCAATAGCCACCCTTTGGCGTTGCCCACCAGAGAGTTCTGCCGGGAATTTATTGGCATGGCCTTGCAAGCCAAAGTGCGCCAACATTTCTTCACATTTGGTTTTTTGCTCATTAGCAGGTAGTCCTTTTCGTGCAGCCGCAACCATCAAATTCCCCATGACAGTACGGTGGCTAAAAAGCGGATAACTTTGTTGGACGACCCCTACCCTACCCACTTTTACCGGAGTAAGTGGATCACCCAAGAGTACTTGACCACTATCTGGTTTGATTAAGCCAGCCAGGATTTCAAAAAATTTGGTTTTACCGATCCCCGATGGACCCAAAAACCCTACGATTTGTCCCTGGCTCAGCCCTGGTCGAACCACATCGCGAATGTCTACGTTGACATCGCGCAGAATCTGATTTCCGCCCAGGTTAAGCGAAACATTTTCAACCTTAAGAATGGTATTTTTAAACTCGTGTGTCAGTGCCATGTTAAAAGCTTATCTTCTTTCCAAACTCAAAGAAGCATAGGGACAAATAATGTTTTTGACGACTCCAATGAGGTAGTCCATACTGATCCCCACCAGGAGGATCAAAATCTGGATAGCAAAAACGGCATCCAGGTGCAAGTGTTTATTCTGATTGAGCAACATGGCGCCAATTCCACCTTCAGCACGAGATATGCCTTCCACCATAGTCAGCATCATCCAGCTGATGGCAAAGTTTTGGCGAATGATCTCAAACACCTCGTGCAATCGCCCCAGAATGATGACTTCCCACACGGTTTGCCATTCGCTCATGCCCAGGGTGCGGGCATGGTTGAACTCCGTTTTGGGAATCGCCTGAATCATTGCGATCGCTGATGTGACAAAAAATACCGTAATGCCAAACACCATTAAAGACACTTTAAGGTTATGACCGCCAGAGGTAAGCAGGGTAAAAACGAAGCTCAAGCCGACCAGAGTTAAAAAGCGTCCTTTGGAAACAATGAAAGCGGTGGGTCGAAAAAAAGGCAAAACCGTCAGATAAGACAAGGCCAGAGAAATCAATATCGCCAAACCCATGGCTTGCAAACAGAGCCCCATACTGGTGAACAATTCCCGGATTAAATCGCCCCCCTTCAACAGGCGGTTAAAGGCGGAAAGGATTTCAGGCGGTCGGGGCAAAATTTCGGAAGAAGAATACCAGGCGACCATAGCGATGATGATTTGCACCACGATGATTAGAGCCATGGTCATTTTGCTGACGCTGGTATTGGGTTTAAACGCCCGAATGAGGTCTTGGAGGTAGTTGGACATGGTTGGCATATTCGTAGGGGCGCCCCTACATGGTCGCCCCTATTTTTCGTGGGCAACCATGTAGGGTCGCCCCTACGGTTGCCCGACCGATTTTATTTACCCATAATAATTTCCACCCGGCGGTTTTTGGCCCGACCAGCTGGGGTGTCATTGGATACAAGTGGGTTACTGGCACCGTGCGCGAACACCGTTACCCTCCCTTCCGGGAAGTTATTGGCGGATTTGTTTTCCAACCAGGACTTGATCGCAAAAGCACGACGCTCCGACAGTTTCAGGTTAGCAGAAGGGTCACCAACGTTGTCGGTATGGCCATGTACTTCCACTTTCAAGTTGCTGGCGATGACCAGGTCGTTGAACAATTGCTCCATCACTACCTTAGCTGCTGGAGTAAACTCTGCGCTACCCGAAGCAAATTCGATGGCCCAGGATTTTTTACTCACTGTTTCACGGATGTTGTCATCGGCATTGAACTCATTTTCATCCGCACTGGCAATGTCGCTACCGGCACGAGCGAGTACACTCTTGAGGAAGCGGGTGTTGATTACCTCTTCCGCACTAGGATAGGAAGGCACCAAATCCGGATACAACTTTTTCACGATGTCCCCAAAAGTGGTGTATACAATCTTGATGATGTTGGTACTACCGGGATTGACCCCAAAAATTTCGGCGTTGTCAGCCAGGTTGTTAACCCGAGAACCTCCCAGCTCAACGGGCAGACCTTTGCGGTCGGTTTCGGTTACCCCTTTGTAGTATTTCTCCCAGTATTCAGCGGTTTCTTCATTGTAAATTTCGGCGCTGATTGCCGCTGCTTTTTTAAGGGCTGGGGAGTAAGATTTCACCTGGTCACCACCAATGGCGATACCTTCGATCAGGTTTTCAACGAGGCGAGGATTGTCTTCCATCCATTTTTTGATGCCAATCAATACACAAGGCATCTGGCTGCGGTATTCCTTGGTCGAAACGATAGAGATTAATCCACCTTTCTTTTTGGCTACCATAACGTCACCAGGCGTCCAGGTGGTTACCCCGGTTACACCAACAGTCACTTTTTTGCCCGTACGTTGGCCTTTTTTGACTTCGTCACGCTCTTCGGTATAGCCATTGATGTACTTTTCAGAAGCATCGATGTAGGTGTCGGCGGCGATGAAGTTCATGGCTTCGGGGTCGTAAGTGGTTTCATCCGCATTGACGGGGATACCGTTGTCGGAGCACCATTTGATCACGATGTTCCAGTCACCATCCCGCAGTACTGCCGTGGTTACTCCACCCCGGGCTGCCTGGGGATTTTCTTTCCAGGCAGGTGGGCCCATAAATTTGTCTTCGCCCAAAGAACGACCGCAGGTAAAGACAATCTGAGCGCGGTAGTCAGCACCCAGTTTTTCGAGTTGTGGGTTCACCCCGGCCAGGAAGGCCGCAGCGCCGTCGCCCATGATGGTTACGAAGTGAGCGCCTTCCCGAGTCTCGGGGTCACTTTTGTAACTTTCGGCGAATTTGACCAAAGCGGCCTGCATTTGAGACACATCATCCTGACGGGTCATTTTCAGGTTGACCTTTTTGGAAGCCATGATACTTCCTTTGGTGGTTTCTGCGCCACCATTGGCCAAAATAGCACCCATTTGTGCGTTCCAGGCCCAGTGTAGCCAGCGGATTTCCGGGCTGTTGACATTGGCAGGGGTTGAACTGGGGAGTTCAAGTGGTTGCACGCTGGTAGCTGCGTTTTTGGGGGCATCAGGTAAGTCTACTTTTTCGATTACAGTTGACTCCTTGGTCGTTCTTTGACCCAGGACGCCCATGTTACCCAAAATTTTTACACCAGCAAAAATAACGCCCCCGATGACCAGGAGCACGGCGAGTTTGCCTAAAGTGGTTAATCGTGCCATAATGAGATAAGGGTTTTCCGGATTTGCTGCAAGTGGAAATAGTCCACCCGCTTTTCATACGGTTTTTTGTGTTTCAGGGTTGCTGTTTTGTTCCATTTAGTTTTGTTGCAGCTCCCCTTGATGTCAACAAATATAATCGAAATTCGGAAGGGAAAGCAAAGATTGTCGTTGAGAATACACGGAAAAACGATGGGCTGAAGCAAAAGATCGTTGGAACTGCCTTTTTGGGCTTAAGCTAATCAAGTCAGCTCCAAGAATCTGACATATCATTAAACAAAATTCTTACTAAAACATTTAAAATACCTAATTTAGCTTTAAAGTAGTTTGGTAATCAGTCGCCTAATTATTCATCAGAACACTTACACTCATGCAAAAACTAAAAATCATCCTGTGCTTTTTGTTGGCTTATTGCATTGGGTCAACCGGGTTTTCCAAAAACACCATACAAAACGATACCACTAAAAACAGTACTGATAGCCTAATATTCCGAGGTGAAGCAATAAACATTCCAACTTCCCTGAGCCGAATCGGATTCAAGCAATTCAGCCCGGGAAATATTTACAACCCCTTCCAACTTATTCAGGGCAAAATCCCGGGGGTAGTGGTTACCCGCCCTGGAGGCGACCCCAATGCGGATTTTAAAGTCCAGATTCGGGGCCTTCATTCTGCCATTTATGGTAGGATTTCGGCTTTCCCAACTGCCACTGGTTACAATCAGCAATTCAACAACAGTGATCCACTGATTGTGGTGGATGGCTTTCCGGGGGTAGCGCTCAATACAATCGACCCCCAGGAAATTGACAACATCACGGTGGTCAAAGATGCTGCTTCCCTGGCTGCCTATGGCATGCGTGGCGCCAACGGGGTAATCCTGATCAGCAGTAAAAAAGGGGCAAGGAATAAAGGCCTCCAATACCATACCTATCTGGCTATGGACCGTGCCAGCAGACCTGATCTTGGCATCGACGCGGCTACCTATCGCAGCTTGATCGGTAACAATGGTAATTTCCAAGGTGTCAATCAGGATTTGGGGGCCAACAACAACTGGTATGAGCTGATCACTCGTACTGGTTTTAGCCAATCCCACAATTTGGCCTATAATGGGACTGCCCTGGGTGCCGATTATCGCTTCGCTGCGAATTTCCGTGAGATAAATGGCATCGCTCAAAAATCCAGCCTGGACCAAATCAATACTTCCTTTAATTTCCAACGGCCACTCCAACAAGGCAAGGGAAAACTGGAAGGTATATTTTCCATCAATAACCGCAACAACAATCAGGTCAACCCGGATATTTTCCGCACTGCTGCAGTGATGAACCCCACTGCCCCAATTTTTTACAGTACTAGCGCCCCTGGCATATACTACCAACCTCAGGCATTTGCACTGTCCAACCCTTTGGGCATCTTGAATTTGCAAAATTTTGAAGACACCCATCAAACCATTACCTCCGGGTTAAATCTGGAACTGGCCCTGTTGAAAGGCATCAAGGCCAAAGTGCAGGGTGCTTTTCAACACAATGAAGATGGCTATGGCGCCGTAATCGCCAATCAGGGAATTCTCGGAACTCAAGCCGCCGTAAGTTGGGAAGAACGTAAATTGAGCCATTGGTTCACGGATGCTCAATTACAGGGCGATTGGACCTGGGGCAAACACCGCGTCCAGACCCAATTGGGATATACCTATCAACGTTGGGAGGGTAGAGGAACCCTGCGACAAGATTCAATAGTGGGACAAAATCTGCCTACTTATCGCTACCTCATTGATTTTGCAGGAAATCAGGATGAAATCATTGAAGACCCTTACCGGGAAAGTGACGAATTGCCTGCGGTTTATTGGCAAGGGCTATACAGTTTGAATGAGCGCTGGTACGCCAGTGCCAGCGTGCGAAGGGAAGGGTTTACTCGTTTGGGAGAAGAAAAATGGATGATTTACCCTGCGTTCAAATTAGGTGGCTACCTCTTTTCTCCCAATGAAAAACAACACTACCTGAAATTGCAATTTGGCTATGGCCTTACCGGGAATATTCCGCCCAAGACCTATGCCACTGAAATGATAATTGTGCCCGGAGACCCCATTTACAGCAATGGTGTATTTAAACCCGGCATTCGTTATCCTTATGTCCCCAATCCTGATCTGCGCGCTGAACTGCGCAAAGAACTCAATGTAGGGTTGGACTTTGCTTTACTCAACAATCGCCTGCAAGGCCAAGTCCAGGTATACCAAAGCCGTTCTTCTGAGTTGCTCTGGCTATATCGAACTTCTGAAACCAACGGATTCTCCAATGTGTATTTCGAAAATACCATGGCCTTAAAGAATCAAGGCGTAGAGGTACAGCTGAATTTTTCCGCAATCCAAACCAACAACCTGAGCTGGGAAAGCAACCTGAATCTGGCGCATAATCGAACTACGCTGGACTCTCCTTTCCCCAGTGCTAGTGTTCAAGGTAATCCCAATCGGCTATTGGTGGGCAATCCAGGGTCTCCGGGTTTTTGTTGCGGCTACCTGCAATTGCTCGAAACCGGGAAACCAATCGGGCAGTTCTATACCTACCGCAGTGAAGGTATTGATGCCCAAGGACAATGGAAAACTGTTGACGTCAATGGCGATGGTCAAATCAATGAATCGACCGATCGCCAAATCACGGGCAATGCTCAACCCGATCTGACTTTGGGCTGGGACAACACCCTAAAGTGGAAACAATTTACCCTCAATGTATTTTGGCGAGGTGCTCTTGGGCATGACCTGCTCAATGCCTTTAACCTATTTTACGGCAATCCATCACATTTAAAAAACAACCGGGGCTATAGCATTCCCCAAGTCGCATTAAGTTCCAAGTTTGCCCAATTGAGAAGCAACACAACCCCTATTTCTGATTATTTTGTTGAAAATGTATCGTTTATGCGCCTGGACAATCTGAGCATTGCCTACGGTTTCCCACAAAAACCGCAAAAAAAATTCAACCTTAAGCTATACCTGAGTGCGCAAAATTTGTTGACCATCAGCTCATTTACCGGCAATGACCCGGAACTGCGCCTGAGCAATATTCAAGAATCCTTAATCCCCGGAATTGTTAATCCAAACTATTGGGGGGTGTCTCGCGATTTGAATGAGTTAGACCGCGGTCGTTACCCAATTACCCAAACTTTATTATTTGGTGCTGTCCTAAAATTATAACCAGCGACTAAACCTTATATCTTTGTAGTTCAAAAGGATTGACCATTATGCTGTTTGTGCAACCAAAAGGCCATCTATTGCTGTATCTGTGCCTCTGCTGTGTAGTTTTTTCGTGTCAAAAATCGACTAATCATACACTTTTTAAAACTGTTCCCGCCGCTCAGTCCAGCATTGACTTTGCCAATACCCTGCATGAAACAGAAGATTTCAACATCATCGAATACCTCTACTACTACAACGGTGGCGGAGTAGCCACGGGTGACCTCAATGGCGATCAACTGCCCGACTTGTTTTTTACCGCCAATCAGGGCGAAAATAAATTGTACTTCAACCGTGGCGGGCTAAAATTCAAAGACGTTTCCAAGGAGGCTGGAATTCAGCAAAATGGAGGCTGGTCAACCGGTGTCACCATGGCCGACGTCAATGGCGACGGAGCTCTGGACATTTACGTATGCCAGGTGGGAGAATACAAAACCCTCCGTGGACGCAACCAATTGTACATCAACGACGGCAAAGGGAAATTCAGCGAGCAAGCCGCCCAATATGGCCTCGACTTTGTCGGTTTTTCCACTCAAGCTGCTTTTTTTGACTACGACCGCGATGGTGATCTTGACTGCTATCTGCTCAACCATTCCATCCACGACGCCGAAAACTACAACCGTGCCACCATCCGCAGCAAGCGCGACGAACGATCCGGCGATCGTTTGTACCGCAACAATGGCGATCGTTTTGAAGACGTCAGCGCCAGTGCAGGCATTTACGGCAGTAAAATTGGCTTTGGACTCGGTATCGCCATAGGTGACCTCAACAACGACACTTGGCCCGACATCTACGTGTCCAACGATTTTCATGAAAACGACTACCTGTATTTCAATCAGGGCGATGGCACTTTTCAGGAAGCGGTGGCACAATCCATGGGCCATACCAGTACCTTTTCGATGGGCAATGACCTGGCTGATATCAACAACGATGGCTGGATGGACCTGGTCACGATGGACATGAAAGCCAACGACGAGCGCATCAACAAAAGCTCCGTAGGCGCCGACCCTTACAACATCTTTCAGGCCAAACTCAACTACGGCTATCATTTCCAATACCCCCGCAACATGTTGCAGCTCAATCGTGGCGTGGTTCCGGGTCAGCAACATCCGGGGTTTTCAGAAATTGGCCAACTGGCGGGTATCAATGCCAGTGATTGGAGTTGGGCACCCTTACTCGCTGATTTTGACAACGATGGTTGGAAAGACCTCTTCATTGGCAACGGCATCTGGCGGCGGCCCAACGACCTGGATTACCTCAAGTTCAGCTCCAACAGCAGCGTTCAACAATCAGCACCTGACCTGGCCCTGGTAGAAAAAATGCCTTTTGGCAAAGTTGCCAACTTCGCCTACCGCAACCTGGGCGATTTACAATTTGACGATGTTTCCGCAGCCTGGGGGCTCAATTTTACAGGTTGTTCCAATGGGGCCGCCTATGCCGACCTCGATCAGGACGGCGACCTGGACCTGGTGCTGAACAACCTGAATGAAACTGCCAGCCTCTACGAAAATACAGCGCAAAGCCAAGCGGATCAGCATTGGTTAAGCATCCGTTTACAAATGCCAGGGAAAAATCCCTTTGGCTTTGGTACTCGCGTCCGCATTGTCGCGGATGGCAAAGAACAAATCCAGGAACTGTACAGTACCCGGGGATTTCAATCTGCGGTGGAGCCAATCCTGCATTTTGGACTGGGCAAAGCCAGCAAGGTGGAAATCCTGGAACTGCACTGGCCAAATGGTAAGGTGCAAGAGCTGCGCAATGTCAAAGCCGATCAGCAATTAAAAATCGCCTATCAGCAGGTAAAAGACGCCACGATTCCTTCTGTTCGAGTTAATTTTTTAAAGGAAATTGCCACCCAACTGGGCCTGAACTATCACCACGTTGAAAATGAGCACATCGACTTCGACCACGAGCAACTCATGCCCCACATGCTGTCGGCCCAAGGCCCTGCGATGGCCGTAGGGGACGTAGATGGCAATGGATTGGAAGATGTATTGATGGCTGGGCGTGGGGTGTTTTTGTACAAACAGATCAGTGCCGGAAAATTTACAGGGCAAAATTTGGCCATTGATTCCACCCAGGAAATGGTGGATGCAGCGTTTTTTGACGCCGATCAGGATGGAGATTTAGATGTATACCTAGTCACTGGTGGGCATCAATATTCGGGCAAAAATGCGGCTCTCCTGGACGTTCTGCTATTCAATGATGGCAAAGGTAAATTTTCACAGGACGTTTTTGCCTTGCCACTGGATTATGCCGATGGTTCTTGTGTGGTGCCCTTTGATTTTAATGGCGATGGTGCCCTGGATTTATTCGTGGGCAGCCGCTCTATTTTTCCTTCCTACGGTTTGGTACCAGATAGCCATTTGTACCAAAACGACGGCAAAGGCCACTTCAAGGACGTGACGGCTCAGGTAGCTCCGGAACTGCAAAAAATTGGCATGGTGAGCGATGCTTGTATTGTCGAACAAAACGATGGACTACAATTGGTAGTTGTTGGAGAATGGATGCCCGTTTGTATTTTTTCCATTCAAAAAGGGCAATTCAAACTGAATCAAATCCCCAATTCCGAAGGTTGGTGGAATACAGTAACGACAGTGGATTATGATCAGGATGGGAAAAAAGACCTGCTGCTGGGCAACCTGGGCTTAAATGCCGAATTAAAAGCCTCGCCCGAGCTTCCCGTGGAGTTATACGTCAAAGATTTTGATCAAAACTACCAAACTGACCCCATCCTCACTTATTACAAACAAGGGCGCAGGTACACCTACGTCAGCAAGGATGAACTGACCAGCCAATTGAACATCCTGAAAAAACAGTTTTTGGAATACCGTCCTTTTGCGGAATGTGGCTTTGAACAGGTGTTTACCGCTGAAATGTTGAAGGGAGCGACCCATCATCGGGCGGTCAATTTTGCTTCCTCTTGGGGCAAATACCAGGGCAAGGGGCAATACAGCCTAGCCGCCCTGCCGATCGAAACCCAGTTGGCGCCGATTTTTAACTTTACCCAAACGGACCTCAATGGCGATGGTCAAAATGAAATCTTGAGTGTAGGCAACTGGTACGGCATTCGGCCCGGCCTGGGGCGATATGATGCGGATTATGGCTGCGTGCTCATCCGCAAGGGGAAATCCTGGACGGCCATGAGCCCGGCCCAAAGTGGTTTCTGGGTAAATGGCCAGGGGCGAAAACTGACTACGCTCAAAGATGGAACCGTTTTGATTGCCAGGAACAACCTGGGGGTAATGTCCTGGAGGAAAACAAACAAGTAAATTCACTCTAAGTTGGTTCTTTAGTGTCTTAGGTTTCTTAGGTGGTAAAAAACTCTTCTCTCTGCATATTTCCTTTTTACCCCTAAAAGGGTGAATTTTATCCTATATTATTGTCCTAATATTGCTGCCGATCACCACCGATTCGAGCAGCATTCAATTGCTTTAACCATGTATGTCAAAACCAAACATTATCTGTTGCTGCTCGGCTGTATCCTGTCCATTTTCAGCGCTGCGCAAAGTGTGCAAGTACTCAGTGCCGGCACCAAAAGTTCTTTCCGAGGCTTAAGTGTAGTCGACGACCAAACGCTCTGGGTAAGTGGTAGCGCGGGTACGGTAGGCCGTTCCATTGATGGGGGCAAAAGTTGGCAATGGCTGAGTGTCAAAGGTTACGAAAAAACCGACTTCCGCGACATTGAAGCTTTTGATGCACAAACTGCCATCATCATGGGCATTGCTTCGCCCGCCTACATCCTCAAAACCACTGACGCGGGACTAAATTGGACCAAGGTTTACGAAAATCGCGATACTTCTATGTTCCTCGACGCCATGGATTTTGTAGACCCTCAGCACGGCATTGTTATTGGCGACCCACTCCAAGGTCGGGTGTTTATGGCCAAAACAGCCGATGGCGGCAATAGTTGGCAAGAAGTACCCCTGAATGAACGACCAGCAGTAGCCACAGGAGAAGCCTTTTTTGCCAGCAGTGGCACCAATATTCGCCTATACAGCCCTAATGAATACGCCTTGGCCAGCGGGGGGAAACAAGCCAACTTGTTTTTGTCAGGCAAAAAAACGAACCTCCCTTTGATCCAGGGAAAAGAAACTACTGGTTCCAATTCCATCGCGCTCAAAGGCAAAAAGACGCTCATGGTAGTCGGCGGGGATTTTATGACCAAGGATTCTACGACGCTCAATTGCTTCATTTCCACCAACGGGGGCAAAACATTTACCGCCCCGAAAAACGGCCCGCATGGCTATCGCAGTTGTGTGGAGTATTTGGGGCAAAAAAGCTGGATCGCCTGCGGCCTGAATGGGGTGGATATTACGAGCGATGAGGGCAAAAACTGGTCCTGGATCAGCAAGGAAAGTTTTCACGTTTGTCGCAAGGCCAAAAATGGAAGCGCGGTTTATTTCGCTGGTGGTGGTGGCCGAATTGGTAAATTGATCAGTAATTAAACCCTGGGCTGGGCACTTCAAGCCTTTAGTGTTTCTTTAGTGCCTTAGGTTTTTTAGGTGGTGAAAAAATGTGCCGCTCGCTGTTTTTTCACCACCTAAAAAACCTAAGGCACCAAAGGAATCACCTAAGCTGCGAATGCACTTAATCTTTTACACTCACGAAAATCTAAACACATGCGCGGGTACGGAATTGCCATTTTGCTGAGTCTTTTAGTAGCCACTGCTTGGGCACAAATAGCAACAGATCTGCCTTTTGAGCTGAAGGTTTTGGATGAAAAACAAGCTCCCTTGATCGGCGCTACTGTGGAATTGCTCAGCGGCAACTCCCCTACCCCTCTGCAAATGGCGGTGAGTGACGAGCGCGGCCTCATCAATTTTACCCTAAAAGCCAACACGACCTATAGCCTCAAAATCCGCTACGTCGGGTACACCGAACTCATTACCGAGCTCAAGCCCGAAACTGTGTCGACCCAAAAACTGAGCCTCAACCTGCAACCCGATAGCAAAACCCTGGAGGGCGTCACCGTATCGGGCCGCAAAGCGCTCATACAACGACTACAGGGCAAAACCATCGTCAATGTAGACGCCTCAGTAACCAATGCTGGAACCACCGTACTCGAAGTATTGGAAAAATCGCCCGGCGTGATGGTCGATCGCAACGGAGGCCTTAGCTTGATGGGTAAAACAGGAGTTTTGGTGATGATCGATGATAAACCCACGTACCTGGGTGGGGCGGAATTGACCAATCTTTTGAGCGGCATGAGTTCCACCCAGGTCGACCAAATCGAGCTAATCACCAACCCCTCCGCCAAATACGACGCCAGTGGCAATGCTGGCATCATCAACATCAAGACCAAAAAGAACAAACAAAAGGGTTTCAATGGCACCCTGACCACTTCCTACGGCCAAGGCTATTACCCCAAAAGCAACAACAGCCTGGCCTTCAACTACCGCAACAGGCGCTTCAACAGCTACCTGACTTACAGTAGCAACTTCAACCGGAACTACACCCGCCTCTACGCCCTGCGGGAATACTTCAACCAAAATGACCAATTGGAATCCCGTCTGGATCAACCGACTCTCCTGGTCAACCAAAGTTTCAACAACACCCTGAAAACCGGTTTTGACTATTATCTTTCAGACAAAACGACCCTTGGCCTTGGCCTGACTGGCATCACCAACCGCCGCAAAGGCAGTGGCAACGCCCGGGTGGCCTGGGAAACCCCGCTTGGACAAATCGATTCGAGCATTGCCACCCAAAGCAGCAGTTCAGGTTGGTTCAAATCGGGTGGGTTCAATGTATACGGCAAACACAATTTCAGCAAAACCCAACAGTTATCCATTGATTTTGACTGGCTCAAGTACGACATCGACAACAGCCAGTTGTTCCTCAATTCCTTCCTGGCCGCCGGTGGCTACAACGAAGGTGCACGTGGCTACTTGCCATCCCTCTTGGAAATTGCCTCTATAAAAGTGGATTACAGTTGGCAAATCAACGACAATGGCAAATGGGAAGCGGGGTATAAAAACTCCAATATCGACACCGACAATACCGCCGATTATGAGATTGGAAATGGTGCGAACTGGTACCAGGATTACGGCAAAACCAACCGCTTCCTGTACAAAGAAAACATCCACGCCCTGTACAGCAGCTACGAGCAAAAACTGGATCGTTTGTCCTTTCAAGTTGGATTGCGTTACGAACGCACCAATTACGACGCGCACCAGTTGGGCAATGTGGAGCGCCCGGATTCGGCCTTTTCGCGCAAATACGCTGGATTTTTTCCATCCGGCTACCTGTCTTACCAACTGGATTCCTCCAATGTATTGACCCTCACCGCAGGGCGCCGCCTGGATCGGCCCGCCTTCCAACACCTCAACCCCTTTGTCAACATCCTCAACAAATACACCTATGAACGGGGCAATCCTTTTTTCCAGCCCCAATACACCTGGAATCTGGAGTTGAGCCACCAATACAAAGACTTCCTCACCACGGCGGTATCGTATGGCATCATCCGCAATTATTTTTCCCAACTCTTCTTGTCCGAAGGGGAAGACATCCTGATTTATACGCGGGGCAATGTGGGTAAAATGTACAACCTGGGCCTGTCCGTCGCCGCCAATTTTTCACCCGCCAAATGGTGGTCTTTCAATGGCCAGGTGATTTTTAACCAAAAAACGTTCAACGGTTTTCAGGGCAACGACTATCGTTCTTCCGTCGCCCAACTCAATTTCAGCATCAACAACCAGTTTCAATTGGGCAAGGTGTACAGTGGCGAAATTTCGGGAGCCTACACCACCCGTTCGCGCAACGACATCCAGGAACTCGTTTACGATTCCGGGCAATTGTCTTTTGGGGTATCCCGACCAGTGCTGAAAAAACAGGGCACACTTAAACTCAGCGTCAGGGATCTTTTGCATACCCGGATCATGGAAGGTTTGACCGATTTCCCGGATGCGGAGGAGTATTTTATCATCCACTGGGATACGCGGGTCGTGAACCTCGCTTTTTCCTATCGTTTTGGAAAGCCCCTAAAGTCGGCACGACGGAACGGTGGTGCAGCGAGTGATGAGATGGAGCGGGTGGGGAATTAGCATTTTACAAGCTTCTCGATAAGGCCCAAAGCCCTGACTATGCACATTTTAGCATAGTCAGGGCTTTTCTTTTTAAACAATTCCCTTGCAAATTAAGCGTTGATAATAAAAACATCAATAACAATAAAAAATAACGACAATGAAAAGAAGCTTCCTTCCATTTGTACTATTGTTATTTGTAACAGCTTGCTCAACTCAAAAAGGAGTTGTAGTCAACAAACCGAAATTATTGGACGAAAACACATTTGTAATTACCGAAATCTCGACCGACCCTAGTTATGGCTTTACTGAGAAAAATCCGATTAAAGTTGGAGGGGTAGAAGCGAAACAAGGCCCCGTAAATGAAAGAAGATTTTTAAATGCATTGGCCGGTCCAAATGGAGAACAAATTTCATATCGCCGCGCAGGGAGTTGTTGTCATTTCAAAACCCCAAATGGATTAATGGGCTCTGGCTTGTTAGATCGTTATCGGGTTACCTGGGAAGGGTCAAAAGATACTTTGTCCATCTTCATCAATATGTACGATTACGGGACTTTGCAAGCGCCAAAAGGTTTTCGGATTAAAAACAAAACAATGATGTGAGTTGTCAATGCTAGTCTCTTCGGTGGTCATTCCTTCCATACCATCAAAACCATAGCGGAGTTGATCGCGCTGGTTTTGGTTGCCTGGACGATTATTTGGAAAAGCCCGGCTTAGACAAAGGGCCGATCAGTTCTGGATTAGAAAGTAGGGTATGGATCGGAGGACATAAATTGCCACGTGCTTTAGCGCGTGGGTAGCAGGATTTTTTGAAAATGGGCTTTAGCCCTCACTTAAAAATTTAGGTTAGGATTAAAGTGCATCAAAAAGACAATCTCCTTCCACGCACTAAAGCACGTGGCAAGTCAGGTCCTCCGCTTCTGAAATACAAAAATGTTTAGGTATGCCGATAGACTATTGCTTCTGCAAAATCACCTTCTCTACCCAGCCCTTGCTGCTGCGCAAA
Source organism: Haliscomenobacter sp. (assembly GCF_965225875.1). Taxonomy (GTDB): domain Bacteria; phylum Bacteroidota; class Bacteroidia; order Chitinophagales; family Saprospiraceae; genus Haliscomenobacter. The sequence goes on from NZ_CBDDBS010000001.1 coordinate 71,925, forward strand.
AAATAAGTCCCTGCTGGCCAGGCACTCAAGTCGATTGAAGCATTGAGTTGATCGCTAAAGTTGAAACTTTGGAGTTTTTGACCGTTGAGGTTGTATAGGTCTATTTGGCCAAGAGGAGTTTCTTGTTGAAGAAAGATTTGATGTTGGGTAGGAATCGGATAGACACGCACATTAGGCTTAACGAACGATTCAACTAGTATGCTATCTAGTTTTACGACCTGTCTAGTGCAATAACACAAGCAACAACGACGATTTACGTAACTGTAAGCGACGATCGAAACTTCAGGTAAATCATACTCTACCGGAAATAGCAGCTCAGTACTATTCTCCTTTACATCTGGTTGAATTTTAATCTGTCTTCGTTCAAAACCCAAATACGACATTTCCAGCACGTCCATACCTGGAACCACACTAAGTGAAAATCTGCCGTTTTCATCTGTAATGGTGCCTTCTACTGTTTGTTGTCGCCAAACGCTCACCCCCGTCAAAGGCCGATTCTGCTCATCCGTAATCTGCCAGTTCAAAGTAACTTGTCCAGCAAGAGTAATTCCCCACAGGGAAATAAGCCCTAAAAAGTACATTTTTTTCATGATCCTGAGTTTTTACTCACGATGCTATCAACAGTATAATTGCATAAGTGAAGTAATTTTTTTCAAAAAAAATTACTTGCACCCGGTGATATTTCCCCCCTAACTTGCACTTACTTATAAACACGCAATAATCATGGTAGCAGCACCAGCAAAAATAAAGAGCGATTCCACCATCGAAACCCTGTACGAAACGGCCTTCCCTGGAGTAGCCCGTTTTGTACAAAAAATGGGTGGTGACTTGGAGGACGCCAAAGACATCTTTCACGATGCCCTGATCATCTTCCAGGAGCGCCAAAATCAGCCTGGTTTCCACATCCAACAAAGCCCCACTGCGTATTTGCTGGGTGTGGCCAAACACTTGTGGTTGCGCAAACACCACCGTCAACGCAAGCTAGTGCCACTAACTGAGGCTGAAAAAGAAATCAGTCTACCCGAGGATTTTTTCCCCAACCTGCATACCCAGCACCTACTCCAGTTTTTGGAAAACGCTGGCCAAAAATGCCTCGCCCTGCTCCGCGCTTTTTATTACCAAAAAACACCAGTCAAACAACTGGCCCAAACCCTCGGCTACGCCACCGAACATTCCGTAAGCGTCCAGAAGTACAAATGCCTCGAAAAGGTTCGCCTCAGCATTCAGCAAAAATCCCTGCGTTATGAAGACTTCCATGAGTGAAACCATCCTGATCGAACGCTACCTCTGGGGAGAGCTTTTGCCGCTGGAAAAACAAACCTTCAAAGCGCGTTTGTTGCAAAGCCCCCGCCTACGGCTCAGGGTATATTTTCAAAAAAAAGCACACCTTTTGGTCAAACTGTACCACCGCAAAAAACTGAAGGCAGAACTGGAACTGCTGTACGAGGAATTGTTCAATAACCCGGAGAAAAGCCAGTTTCGGGAAGATATTCACCACATTTTTGATAAGGGTTGAGGAGTTGAGAAGTTGAGGCTACCGCAGCGCTTTTGACGAAGACCTTGTCTAAGTCGCTGCGGTAGCCTCAACTCATCAACTCCTCAACTTCTCAACTCCAAACCTATGGTTCAAGCAAGTCTTGTCCCCATGGTCATTGACAATGACGGTGGCGGAGAGCGAGCGTATGACATTTACAGTCTGCTGCTCAAGGAACGTATTGTCTTTTTAGCGGGCGAAATCAACGACACGATGGCCAATATCGTAGTTGCGCAACTGCTCTACCTCAGCAGCCGCGACCCCAAACAGCAGATCAACCTGTACATTCAAAGTCCAGGCGGGATTGTGTATTCGGGGATGGCCATTTACGATACCATCCGCATGATTGGCACACCAGTGTCTACGGTTGCAGTGGGATTTACGGGCAGTATGGCCACCTTTTTGCTCAGTGCAGGCACCCCGGGCAAACGGTATGCGCTAGCACATGCTACCATCCACAACCACCCTACCAGTGGCGGCTCACGCGGCTATACCGAGGATGTGCGTATTGCTACCCGTGAACAGGATCGCATCCAGGCGCAGATTTTTCACCTCCTGGGCAAACATTGCGGGCGCAGTGGCCAAGAAGTAGAGGAGTTTTTCCTCCGCGACAAATACCTGAATGCCCAGGAGGCTAAGGACTTTGGCATCGTGGATGAAATTTTGGGGGATGTAGGAGATTTGGTGGTATTGAACCCTACGTTGCCGGAGGTGAATTTGTTGTCGGCTTTGGCGCTTAGGGCTGGGGGGAGTTGATAACTCACATTACACAGCCTATGTATCAAATACCTCGATTTTGGAAAGCCAACTATTTTTCTGATTTGGCTGCGCCAAATATTTTTTAACCGCAGAGTTTCGTAGAGTACCCGCAGAGTTTCTCGGAGTTTTTAAGTTAGGCCATCTGCGATGGCAAAGAGTGCTCAGATGCCGCATTGAGCAGCAACTGGTACGAAAAAATTAAATTTCAATAGTGCCGAACACTCGCCACCGCAGGTGGCAAACTCCTTATAACTAAAAGAAACTCCGTGAAACTCTGCGGGTACTCTGCGAAACTCTGCGGTTAAAAACTGCGTAATGTGAGCAAATACTATCGAGTCCATTCAGTTTCCAACACGCTAAATAAACGGACTTGGCTTTGTTTGACCTTTTTTATATCTTCATTGCAACGAAATATAGCTTTGAAGTTTCAATCAAGCCCACGCCATGCAACACCACACCTACATTGCAAGTCCATTTTTTTCTTACGCTTACACAGCCTTTTTATTCCTGGCCCTGAGCGGATTTGCCTGCCAAAAAACCAGCACCCCCGAAGGTTTCCAAATCGAACCCGGCTTCAAACTCGAACGAGTAGCCGCCGAACCCTTGATCAAAGACCCCGTCGACCTGGAATTCAATGAACGCGGCGAAGCCATGGTGCTCGAAATGCCCGGCTACCCTTTCGAAGACCGCCAAAGTCGCTTGCTCGTGCTTCAGGATAAAAACAAAGACGGCACTTACGATGACTCCAGCGTTTTCGCCGAAGGCCTACAACTCGCCAACTCCTTTTTGCCCTACAAAAAAGGTGTGCTGGTGGCCGCCCCACCCTATCTCCTCTTCTTGCACGACGAGGACAAAAATAATGTAGCCGATAAGGTCGATACCCTTATGGGCGGCTTTTCCACGGGCAACTTACAGCACAACTACAATGGCCTCACTTACGGCCTGGACAACTGGATTTATGCAGCCAACGGTGGCAACGATGGCAAACCCTACTGGTGGGGTGATTCCAGCAGTGTCATGGATTTGCGTGGTCAGGATTTCCGTTTCAATCTGGAGACCCGTACCATGGAACGCCTCGGCGAGTCCTCCGGTGGATTTGGCCTGGCCATGGACGAATACGGGCGTATGTACGAAACCTACAACCTGACGCATATTTCCACCCTGGTTTTCCCGGCTCGCTACTTCAAGGGCAAAGATCATTTGGAAAAAAGTACCCTTGAAAATGCCTCCAATCACGAGGAAAGTGGTCTGGCCCGCATCTACCCTATCGGCGAGCAGGAATCACGAGTAAACCACCCGGAGCAATCGGGGTATTTTTCGGGCTCTTGCGGCATCACCTACTACGGCGGCGGCGCTTTTGGCGAGGAATACGACCACACAGTTTGGGTTGCTGATGTGGTGCTCAACCTGGTTCATGTAGACAAAATCAAAGCCAATGGTGCCTCCTTCAGCGCCCAGCGCCAACTCGACAAGCGGGACTTATTGGCCAGCAGTGACCGCGCCTTTCGCCCCGTCAACATGAACGTTGGCCCCGATGGCTCCATGTACCTGGTCGACATGTACCGCAAAGTGATCGAGCACCCCGAATGGATTCCCGATGACATCGAAAAAACCCTCGACCTGGAGGCAGGCAAAGATCAGGGCCGGATTTATCGGATCAGCAAAGGCAATGAAAGAGCCTATGATGTAGCCCAATTTAAAACGGAAATTGGCCTGGTTCAGGCGCTAGCACACCCCAATCAATGGGTGCGCAAAACAGCCCATCGTTTGTTGATGGAGCAAAAATTGGGGCAAACCAGTTTACATGGTTTAAAAGGATTGCTCAAAGACAAAAACCCTTTGGCTAAAGTACACGCGTTGAACATCCTGGCCGCTCAGGGTGAATTAACAGGCAAAGAACTGGCCGCGGCATTGGCGGATCAGGAGGCGGCCATCCGCGAAACTGCACTACAATTAGCAGAAAGCGAACTGGAAAATGATCCAAACCTGCTCCAAACCTGCATCCAACTCTTGAATGACCCGGATCAACGAGTGCGCATGCAAGCTGCGCTGAGCCTGAGTACTCTGGATGATACCAGTGCAGCCTACCAAAAGCAGCGCACAGCCATTCTCAAAGGGCTGAACGCCGCTGCCCAAAAAAGTGTGGATACCTGGAACACTTGTGCCATTGCCCTGGCTGCGCAAGGATCGGCGGGGGATTTGTTTGCGAGTCTGCTACAATCCAATCAGCCTGCAAACAGCGAATTATTGGCAGTGTTGGCACAAAGCGCTGGGCAATCCACCCAGGGTTTGCAAAGTGTTTTGCAACAACTGGCTGCGCCAAAAACAAGCAATGCAACTCGACAAAGCATCGTGCAACAACTCAGTCAGGAAGTTCCAAAACTCAGCGGAACAGCCACCCTGGAACCCGCCCTCAAAGCGCTGGAACAATCCCGAGACCTCGGCTTGATTTCCGCTTCAGCGGCCCTGCGGCAACGCTTAAACTTGCCGCCCTCCGCCGAGTTTTTGAGCCTCAGCCGCAGCGCTTTGCAAAAGGTAAACGACGTCAGCCTTCCCGATTCCACCCGGGTGCAGCAACTTGCCCTGCTGACCTTGCTGCCCTATGCCCAAAAATCCAAAGTGCTGTTTGCCTGCCTACCCAACAGCCAGCCCATCCAGCTCCAGGAAGAAGCCCTGCGCCAATTGGCCAACTACGCCGAGCCCGAAATCGGCCGACGCCTGGTCCAACTCTGGGCAGAACTGGGCCCACACATCCGCAAGTACGCAGGTGACCTGCTGCTGGATCGCGAAATCCACCACGATGCCCTACTCACTGGTCTGGAAAAAGGCCAGATCAACATTGGCGAGATGAACTTCGACCTCGAACGCCGCCGCACCTTGCTCTGGTGGACCGATAACGAAAATACCAAACGCCGCGCTGAAAAACTCTTCAGCGACGCCGCCGTGGTAACCCGGCAAGCGGCCATCGATAAAATGAAACCTGCTCTCACACTCAAAGGCACTGCGGCAAAGGGGAAAACGGTATTTGAAACCCATTGCGCCACTTGCCACCGCTACGGCAATACGGGCGTGGAAGTTGGCCCGGTGCTGACCGAAATATCCCGCAAAAGTAAAGCCACCCTCCTGCACGACATCCTCGACCCCAATGCTGCAGCCGACCCCAAATACATCAGCCACCGCCTCGAAAGCAAGGATGGGCTCAGCCACCTGGGCATTGTGGCCGCCGAAACGGATCAGAACGTGACCTTGTTAAAAATGGGGGGCGAGAAGGTGACTTTGGCTAAGAAGGAGCTGAAGTCGTTTCGGTCGATGGGGACTTCGTTGATGATGGAGGGGTTGGAGAATGCGATAACTGCGCAAGAGATGGGGGATTTGTTGGCGTTTTTGCAGGGGGGAGAGTGAGGCTGGGTTACTCAATACATATCGATATTTGGCCATACCCCAGCCATCTTTGTATTCCCAGAAGCAACGGACATGAATTGCCACGCGCTAAAGCACGTGGCAATTCATGTCCTCCGAGCAAAAGGTACAGGAATGTAAAAATTCGCTCGAAATTGGCTCATACTGGCTCAAAAATAGAAATCACTGGCTCATACTGGCTCAAAATCACTCCATCCCATCCTCCTCCAGCACCAATTCCGCATCCTTTTCCCAAATCTCCATTTCACAAGGCTTACAATTGAACTTCAGCTTGTACTCTACTTCCCCATGTTTGAGAGTGAGTGGTTCGGCCACTTTGGCACCCATGGTTGCGCGTTGGTAGCGGGGACATTTGCCCAATTCGTACTTCACGCAGTATTTGGTCACCATCACCCGCGATTTGCCGGGGTCCCACTGCAATTCAAAAGCCTTTTCTATCTCGGTAACGCCGTGGCGGTGGTAAAATGCCCGGGCTAGTTTATTGGACACGTTGTAGGTAAAATCCAGTTGTTGCACCGGATAAGGGTGATCCGTTTTGACGATCTGATGTTCTTCCCGCTGGTAATCCCGGATGCGGATTTCCGCCAATTCCTCCAGAGCTGCGCGGCGAATTTCGTTCACCTTTGAGTTGGGCAAAAACCAGTTTTGCGAAAAATCCACTTCTATTTCATCGGCCATGAAGGGTGTATTCCCCGTTTTGGCGAGGTTCTTTTTGATGTTGTCGATCAGGCCATCGGCGTTTTTGGCGAGGTCTTTGGGGAGCTCAAAACTGGTGATGTTTTCGTGGCCGTCCTCGTCTACCACCCGCAGCGCGAAACCCGTTTCCGTTTCGCTGAACAACATTTTTACCCCAATTTTCCGCACGGCGCTGTTTTCATTCTCCAGCATGCGGTTGAATTCGGCGTCGTGGTTGCGGTAGATTTCCGTGCCTACAGGCAGCGGCTTCAAGGTATTGGGCACCACAATGTCGTTCACGATGATGTTGACCTGTACGCCATCGGCCACACCCTGCTCGTTGAGGAAGTAGAGGCCGTCCCCGTTGTTGAGCAACTCGTAGTTTTCGATCAGGTAGCCATTTGCTTTTTGTTCCAACAGCTTACCGATGTACTGCCCTTTGGATTTGGGGCTTTCCCAGGAGCCGATTTTACTGTGGCGCTGGTTGACAAAATAATCGGTGTAACCCCGGTTGAAACTGCGGTCCAGGCCGGGTTCAAAATTGTAAAAAGTGCGGCCCGAAGAGGCTTTTTGGTATTGATCGGGATGCGCTTCCAGAAAGGCATCCAGTCTTTGGCGCAGGTAGGAGGTGTTGTTTTTGACGTAAACGATGTCTTTCAAACGGCCTTCAATTTTGAAAGAAGAAATGCCCGCCTGAATCAGATTGGGCAGTTCATCACTCAAGTCCAAATCCTTGATGGACAAGAGGTGGCTGCTTTCGATGAGGGTATTGCCATTGCCGTCGATCAGCTGGTAAGGCAGGCGGCAGTTTTGGGCGCAGGAGCCCCGGTTGGCCGAACGTTCGCCGTTGGCAATGCTCATGTAGCAGTTGCCGCTAAAGGATACGCAAAGTGCACCAGTCACAAAAAACTCCAGTTCTACATCCGAGGCTGCGTGGATTTCGCGGATTTGGTCCAGGTTCAACTCCCGGGCCAGCACTACCCTTTTGATGCCCGCATCAGCCAGGAATTTCACGTGGCCGGCGTCCCGGTTGTTGGCCTGGGTGCTGGCGTGAATGGCGATGGGTGGCAGTTCCATTTCGAGGATGCCCATGTCCTGTACGATGATGGCATCCACGCCGATGTGGTACAATTCCCAGATGAGTTGGCGGCAAGGCTCCAGCTCGTTTTCGTACAAAATGGTATTGAGGGTCACCAGCACCTTTGCTTTGAACAAATGTGCGTACTTGACCATTTCGGCGATGTCCTCCAGGGAGTTGGTGGCATTGGTACGGGCACCAAACAGGGGTGCACCAATGTACACGGCATCTGCGCCCGCATTGACGGCGGCCATGCCCTGATATAGATTTTTGGCCGGAGCCAGGATTTCGATCTTTCTGCTCATTGGGTGCGCCTCGTTTCTTACTGCTAATAATTCAGATGAGGCGCAAAATTACAAAAATTAGTAAATGTTTGGTGGATCAACTTCGGTGGCTTGTTTTTAAGACAGGTATGCACAAATTGATCCCTCCAGTTCCAGCCAGCACCAAATGGCCTTAAGCATCAGCCTTATTTTTGATAGAGCTGCTACAAAGTAAAACGCCACTAAGCCCTATTTGCGAAAGCGATCCGGCAAAAAGTACCACAAGGGGATGCCCACAAAAATCAAAAAAGACAAATACACCGAAACAAAAGCCAGTGGAATGGAGGCCAGGTATAATAATGTCGACACCAAATTACTCCGTTGAACCACTGCGTTGTAGGGCAATAATTGAGCATCCACTTCCTCGTATCGGCGCAATAAAAAGAACCCAAAGGCATTGAGAAAGAGGATAAACCCATAAAACATCACCGCCTGGGGTAAAAAGGGATGCAATGCCAAAAAGTTGGTTGGCATGGGAATCAGCGACATGGCAAAGAGCAAAAACATGTTGTACCAAACCAGCTTGGACGTGGAATGAGCAATCCGGTCGAACATGGCATGGTGGTTGAGCCACATGATGGCAACCACCACAAAACTCAACATGTAGGACAAGATTTTTGGCACCACTGCCTCCAATGCCTTCCATACATCCTGATCTGAAAAATCTTTGGCCAGCTCGGGTATTTTTAAATCAAAGGCCATAATCGTGATGATGATGGCAATCACCCCGTCGCTGAATGCTTCAATGCGGTTTTTAGACAACATACTTAAAAGTTAAAGCGATAATTAAATGTAAGCCATTGCCCATTATTCTTAGATGCTCCTTTGGCCATCGCCATCTACATCCCCAGGTTTTTCAAAGCTTCGTATACCAAAAAGGCTGGCCAAAAAACAGCCTTAAAAATCCCTACCAGGCCCATCCAGAAACTGGTGGCGTGGGAAATGTAATAGACGAGAGCTCCGATGAAGCCCATTCCATAAACCGAGTTGCTAGCAGCGTGACGTTGAATTTGTTCTTTCATTTGTTGGAGAGTTTGTGGTTTAAGTTGTTGTTGTTTTTGCTTTGTTAAAAATACCAATATAAGTGGAAGTGTTGATTTTTTTATGGGTTGTAACTTTAGTAGAGTAGGTGAAAATCAGGGCATAAAATCCCTTCTATCCGAACAAGAAAAAATGCATCACTCGTGCCGCAGGCGCGAGCAAAATCCGCGTGGATCCGTTTAATCCGCGTCCTCCGTGCTGCCATTGTATCGCTTTGGTGTGTCGCTTTAGACCAATGTCATTGACTTTAGAAAAAAGGTGCATTCAGTGCAAAATTGTGCTGATGTCTGCCAACCCCCGACCCCTGAAAGGGGAGTACATTTTACGTATGTTTAAAATTTTGTCTTTCAGTTAAAAAGGGGTAAATTTTCAAGCTTACGTAGGCTGTACTCCCCTTTCAGGGGTCGGGGGTTCTGAGGCAAAAGCACACAACCAAATTCAACGCAAAACTCCTAGTCAATGACATTGGGCTAAAGCGACACAATAGCAGCGCGGACGCGGATGAAACAGATCTACGCGGATTTTGCTCGCGCCTGCGGCACGAGTTGGGGCTTTTTTATAAAACACTTCAGGCTTTGCCCAGCCACAAAAATCAACTGCTCATTCCGAGTGGGGTATAGTAGTCCCCAAAAATATTTTTTAATTTGGGCCTGTCATTCAAAATCCCAAGCCATACAACATGACCCAACTCGCCCTGGACCTTATCTCAGAAAACAAAGCTAAGCATGCTCGTGGAGAGGATGCCTCTTATCTTGATCTTGGCAATTGTGGCCTGACTGAAATGCCTGATCTTTCTGGAATGGATTGGGTGGAGATACTTGTTCTCAGCGATTCATGGTATGAAATGGATGGGAATTATATATACTATAGCAAAAATACTGGTACTAAAAATAGCTTCTCAGGTACTTTCTACTTAGTACTGCCAATTAGTCTTAAAAAACTAGTGGCATATGAATGCAATATCACTAAAATTGAACTGCTAAATGACGCACCCAATTTAGAGTCAGTAAACCTTTCTTATAACCCCATTAGTACCTACTCCTTTCTTGAAAAAGCACCCAATATTAATTGGCTTAGACTATGTGGTAATCAAATCTCCGACGCGCGATTTTTGGAAAAATTGACCAACCTAAACTCCCTTGACATCAGTTCCAATAAAATCTCCGACGCTAGCTTTTTGGAAAAATTGACCGGACTCACTACCCTCTACCTCAGTTACAATCAAATCTCCGACGCTAGCTTTTTGGAAAAATTGACCGGACTCACTACCCTCTACCTCAGTTACAATCAAATCTCCGACGCTAGCTTTTTGGAAAAATTGACCGGACTCACTACCCTCTACCTCAGTTACAATCAAATCTCCGACGCTAGCTTTTTGGAAAAATTGACCGGACTCACTACCCTCTACCTCAGTTCCAATCAAATCTCCGACGCTAGCTTTTTGGAAAAATTGACCGGACTCACTACCCTCTACCTCAGTTCCAATCAAATCTCCGACGCTAGCTTTTTGGAAAAATTGACCGGACTCACTACCCTCTACCTCAGTTCCAATCAAATCTCCGACTGGCGATTTTTGGAAAAATTGACCGGACTCACTACCCTCGACCTCAGTTCCAATCAAATCTCCGACGCTAGCTTTTTGGAAAAATTGACCGGACTCACTACCCTCGACCTCAGTAACAATCAAATCTCCGACGCTAGCTTTTTGGAAAAATTGACCGGACTCACTACCCTCGACCTCAGTTACAATCAAATCTCTGATCTTGAACCTTTATTGACGCTGATAAAAAAAGGGGTTCCTGTGACCTTGGAGAAATATGGGGATGGAATAAACCTTCATGAAAATCCACTCATCAACCCGCCCATCACAATCGTCGAACAGGGCAACCCCGCCATCCTCGAATACTTCCGCCAAAAAGAAAAAGCGGGCATCAAACCCCTGCTCGAAGCCAAAATGGTACTACTCGGCGAGGGCAGAGCCGGCAAAACCTCCCTCGCCTGCCGCATGCTCGGCAAGGAGCTACCCAAACAAGAAGACCGTACCCAGGGGGTAGACATCGTCATCGGGGAGTACCGTTTTCCAGTGGAGGAGGGTGAGTTTGTGCTGCACATTTGGGATTTCGCTGGGCAGGACAAATACAAGCCGCTACACCAGTTTTTTTACACCGAAGGTGCAGTCTACGTCATGGTAGCCGATAGTGGCAATGCACAAACGGATTTTGCTGATTGGTTCGAAACTACCGAGATGTTCGGTGGCGAGGGCAGCCCACTCCTGGTTGCACTCAACGAGTTCCGGGAAGGTATGGGTATCGGCGCCTTTGACGAAGAAAAATGGCGCAAACAGTTCCCCAAACTCATCAAGGAAGTACGCTTGGTCAATCTTCTAAGCCAAAATGGCTTCCCTGCGCTCGAAAAAGACATCCGCCACCTGGCCAACCAACTGCCCCATACCCGCACGGAGTACCCCGCCAACTGGGCGAACATCCGCTCCGAACTCGAACGCCGCCGTGATGAAAACTACATCTCGCTGAAAGAATACCTCGATATCTGTAAGCAATTTGACTTACCCGAACGAGAAGGCGCCTTAATCTTGAGCGGCATTTTGCACCGCATCGGTGTGTGTCTGCACTACCAAAAAAGTGAGTTGCTGCGCCTGCATGTTATCCTGAAAAACGAGTGGGCCACTGCAGCAGTGTATAAAATCCTGGAGGACCAAACTGTTGCAGAAGTCAAAAAAGGCTTTTTCGATTGGTCCGACCTGCGTCGTATTTGGTCGGACGACAGCTACCAGGATATGCAACCGCAACTGCTCGAACTGATGTGTGAGTTCAAAATGGCCTACCCGCTGCCCAATGGCAAGGAGTTTGTTACGCCGCCACTACTGCCGAGCACTTCTCCACATGACTGGGATTTTCCGGTGGGTGAGGCCATCGAGGTACGGGTGGAGTACGAGTTTTTGCCAAAGGCCTTGATGACCCAGTTCATCGTCAGCCGCCATACCGATATTGACCGGGGGCGCACGTTGGTTTGGCGAGAAGGTGTGGTGCTGCGCTGGTCGGCAGATACCCTGGCACAAGTCTCCAAAATCAAATCGCGCGGACGTGATGCCCTGCAAATCCAGGCCCTGGGCAGCGAGCGGCGCGGATTGTTGACGGCCATTCTAAAAACCCTGCGCGACCTGCACGAGGAATACCGGGGCATCCGGGCGCACGAAATTGTGCCCTGCCCCTGCGAAGGATGCCGCACGGAGAAAAACCCGCAGCACTATTTTGATTTTAAAAACCTGAGCAACCGCTTGGAAAAAGGTCGGCGGGTAGTGGAGTGCGATCAGTCTTTGGAGGAGGTGGATTTGTTGAAAATTTTGGGGGATTTGTTGCTTTTTGAACGTTTGGGAGTTGGGGAGGCCGTGGTGTTGAAAGATATGGATCAGCAGAAACCGGCCACCGAAACCCAATCCAATGTTCCGCTCGCTTTTTTCTCCTATTCCAAAGAGGATGTTGCGTATCTGCAAGAATTTCAAAAACACTTAAAAACGCTTGAACGTCAGGGGCTGATTCGGTTTTGGGATGACCGAAAAATCCGCCCGGGGGAAGAATGGGATGATGAAATCAAAAAGGCTTTGAGCCATTCCGACATCGTTTTCCTCCTCGTTAGTGTGGATTTTTTAGCCACTGACTACATCTGGAAAACCGAAATTACTGAAGCCATGCTCCGCCACAAAGCGGGGAAGGCAAGAGTCATTCCCATAAAAATCAGGCCATGTGATTGGGTCGGGACACCCTTCGCCAAACTACAAGGGCTGCCGCGAAAAGACAAAATCATCGGCTCCAATCCCCAAAATGACGAGTTGTGGACGGAGGTAGTGAAGGAAATAAAAGAGTTGATCGAGTAGATATCGGTTGTGGGTGCCTGGGGTCAAAACATGGGCCTTTTATCAAAGTCTGGCACAATACGTAGAATCTAACCGCGTCAGAGGTGGACCGGTTTATAGCACTTGAACCCCCTTTAATTCGAGCCACGTAGTGGCGGCAAGGTAAAGACACAACTTTATGCACAAACACACCAAACACAAGCCAGCAAAACAGGACCTCAAACCCACCATCTTACTCGTCCTGACTTCCTTAAGCATCGTATTCCTATTACTATTCACCTGGGGAGCTGCACAAAAAGCATGGATCATGCTCGCAGGCACTTCCACCTCTGGCCTGGTCACCGACCTAAAAGTTGCGCCCGCCGGGTTCAAAAGTACCAGATCCTACGCATTGGTGGTAGAATACAAAGATGCCAGTGGTTCCACCAAAACTTACGAATCCCATATTTATTCGGCTCCCACACTCTACAAGGTGGGTGAGCAAGTGCCCTTGTGGTATTGGCAGGATCGGGTTTTGCTGAAGTCGATTAAAATGTGGACCAATACGATCCTTTGGGGTGTATTTGGGCTCTTTTTTGCCTTGGCAAGGTATTTGGTCAAAAAGAGTGAATTCAATCGGTAGTTTTTTGCATAAAAGTCCCCTTTTCGCCCTCCGTCTTCAAAAAATCACCATATCCCCTCCCCCACTTTCCTTTTTCCAGCATTTGCCTATCTTCGGAAGCAAAATTTTGGACTAGCATGAAAAAACTCGTTATTGCCCTGTTTATTTTGGGTTGCATCACTTTGGGCATGGCCCAAAACAAGCCCAAAGCCAATTATGAACTTGCCGCCCGTTTTTCCCAGCCTAAGGTGGAAAAAATGGTCTTTTCTACCAGTGTAAGCCCGCACTGGCTCAAAGAATCCGAACGATTCTGGTACCAGTACGAAACCAGTCAAGGCCGCAGTTACTACCTGGTGGATCCCGCCAAGAAGCTCAAAAAACTGCTGTTCGACAATGTCAAAATGGCCGCCGATATGTCGCGCCTTACGGGTGATCCCTTCGATGCCCAACACCTCGACATCGTCAACCTCAAGTTCATCAACAAGGAAACCGCGATTCGTTTTGAAGTCAAGAGTAAGTTGGCAGAAGAAGACGAAAAGAAGGATGAGGAAGAGGACGACATGAAACAGAAGAAGTCGGACGCGCCGCCCAAAAAAGTAAAGCGCACCTTCTACTTTGAATACGACCTCAACACCGGAGTACTCAAACTCCTCGAAGACTACAAAAAGCCCAAGGACAAACCCACCTGGGCCAGTATCGCTCCCGATTCCTCTTATGTGGTTTTTTCCAAAAACTACAACCTCTACTGGATGGACAAGGCCAATTTCCTGAAGGCGGTGAAAAAGGAGAAGGACTCTACCATCGTTGAAACCCAGCTGACCACCGATGGCCAGGAACACTACGGCTACCACAGCGGTGTGTTTGGCCAAACCGATCTGGAAAAAGAAAAAAACAAGGGCAAACGCCAGGGGGCCAGTGTCCTGTTTTCTCCCGATTCTAAAAAGTTCGCGCTCGTGCGCAACGACAACCGCAAGGTCAAAGACCTCTGGGTGATCAATTCAATCGCCGAGCCACGGCCAACTCTGGAGACCTACAAATACCACATGCCCGGTGAAAAGGAGGCCCCGCAACAGGAAATCTGGATTGTAGATTTTCCTTCCAAGTCCATGGTCAAGGTAGCCGCTGATACGACCATGAAAGACCAGGATTTGAACCTCATGCGCGCCCCCCGCCTGGCCAAAAACCGCGATGACGACCACCAACCCAACCTGTGGCTCGCTCCCAACTCGGATCAATTGTACTTCAGCCGCACCAGCCGCGACCTCAAACGTATTGATATCTGCGTGGCCGATACCAAAACGGGTGTGTCCAAAAACCTGATTGAAGAACGCCTGAACACTTATGTCGAAACCCGTCCCCTCGGGCTCGTCAACAACGGCGAAGAATACATCCACTGGTCGGAACGCGACGGCTGGGCGCATTTTTACCTGCACGACAAAACGGGCAAGCTGAAAAATCAGATCACCTCCGGGCCTTACCACTGCGAAAGTATTGAAGGCATTGACAGCAAAAACCGGGTTTTGTATTTCCTGGCCAACGGTCGGGAACCGGGCGAAGACCCTTATTTGACCCACCTGTACCGCGTCAATTTTGACGGAACTGGCCTAAAATTGTTGAGCAAGGGGGATTTCAACCACACCACTTCCAACAACGACGCGAACACCTTTTTTGTCAACAATTATTCCCGCGTCAATACCACGCCGAAATCGGAATTGCTCGACAATTTGGGCACCAAGCTCATGGATTTGGAAACTGCCGATTTGTCGCAACTTTTTGCCGCAGGCTACAAATTCCCGGAACCCTTCGTGGTCAAGGCTGCTGACGGCATCACCGACCTGTATGGGGTAATGTACAAACCCTTTGATTTTGACTCCACCCTCAAATATCCCATCCTCGAATACGTGTATCCGGGGCCACAAACCGAGGCAGTAAACAAGGCCTTTTCCGCAGGCATGGATCGCACCGATCGGCAGGCGCAATTGGGTTTCATTGTGATCACCATTGGCAACAGGGGTGGGCACCCCAGCCGTTCCAAATGGTACCACAACTATGGCTACGGCAACCTGCGAGACTACGGTCTGGAAGACAAAAAAGTAGCCGCCGAGCAACTGGCCGACCGCCACAAGTACATCGACCTCGACAAAGTGGGCATCTTTGGCCACTCCGGGGGCGGCTTTATGTCAACTGCCGCGATGTTGGTGTATCCCGATTTTTTCAAGGTGGCCGTTTCTTCTTCCGGCAACCACGAGAACAACATCTACAACCGATGGTGGAGCGAAAAACACGATGGTGTGAAAGAAGTGAAGGACGCCAAAGGCAACATCACTTTTGAATACGACATCGACAAAAACACCGAACTGGCCAAAAACCTGAAGGGTAAACTACTGATTTGTACGGGCGACATCGACAATAACGTGCATCCCGCCCTGACCATTCGTATGGCCAATGCTTTGATCAAAGCCAACAAACGTTTTGACTTCTTTGTGTTTCCTGGCCAACGGCATGGTTATGCGGATATGAATGAGTACTTTTTCTGGTTGCGGGCGGATTATTTCTGCAAGCACTTGCTGGGAGATTTCGAGGATAGCACGGATATTTTGCAAATGAACCGCGACAAACCCATGAATGCTAAACGGCCATAAATAGTAGGACCCAAAGCGACATTTTTTTAGCACAAAGAACACAAAGGGTTGCACAGAGAACACAAAGTTAGACGTTGACGGTTCTTTGTGTCCTTTGTGCAACCCTTTGTGTCCTTTGTGCTAAAAAAATGTCGCTTTCGTTTTTAACTTCGCGACAAACACCTAAGACATCATGAACATTAAACAGATTGGAATTATACTTGGCCCCGCTTTATTCACCATACTTCTGATTATTCCTCCACCGGAAGGCTTGGAGCCCGCTGCCTGGAAAGCCATTGCCATGGCCGCCTGGATGCTCAGCTGGTTCATCACCGAAGCATTACCGCTACCCGTAACGGCCCTTTTACCCATGGTGATCCAACCCCTTTTGGGCTTGGCGAAGGTCAAAGACGCCATGGCCCCCTATTCAGACCCCATCATTTATCTCTTCATGGGTGGCTTCACCATTGCCCTGGCGATGGAACGCTGGAACCTGCACCGCCGCATCGCCCTGAACATCCTGCGGATGACCGGCTCGAATGCAAACGGCATCATCCTCGGTTTTTTCCTGGCCACTGCCCTGATCAGCATGTGGATCAGCAATACCGCGACCACCATCATGATGTTGCCGATGGCGCTGTCAGTCATTGAATTGGTGAATCAAAAAGATGAAAAAGGCAATCCCTTGCCCGGGATGCGCAATTTTGCGATTTCGATGATGCTGGGCGTATCCTATGCTTCCAGTATTGGGGGCGTTGGGACCTTGATTGGCACCCCGCCGAACGTGGTTTTTGCAGCACAGATGAAGGAGCTATTTGACAAACAAATCCCCTTTGGGCAATGGATGGCGGTGGGTGTACCCTATGCTATTTTGCTCTTGTTGGGCGGCTATTGGATCATTGTGCGCTGGATTTACCCCAATGGTTTGGGTAAAATTGAGGGAGCCAAAGAACGACTAGACGCTGAACTGGCCAAACTTGGCCCGATGAGTGCGGGCGAAAAAAGAACCACTCTGGTTTTCACGCTGGCTGCCGCAGGCTGGATTTTTAAATTGCCCATCGAAAAGGCGATTCCAGGCTTGATCATCGAAGAATCTGTTGTGGGCATTTGTGCCGCACTGATGTTGTTTGCAGTGCCCATCAGTTGGAAAAACTACACTTTTGCCCTGGATTGGAAACATACCGAAAAGTTGCCCTGGGGTATTCTGTTGCTCTTTGGCGGGGGACTGAGTTTGGCCGCGGCCTTATCCTCTACTGGATTAATTGATTTGATCGGTCAACAATTTGCCGGAGGCAACGGAGGTTCTTGGTTGTTTTTATTCTTATTGGTGACGGTGACGGTGTTTTTGACCGAATTGTTGTCCAACGTTGCACTGGTCGTGGTTTTTATCCCCGTCATTGGTGCCGTAGCTCAGGCCATGAACATCGACCCGGTGGTGATGTGTATCCCTGTAACATTGGCAGCAAGTAGTGGATTTATGTTGCCCATGTCGACCCCACCCAATGCCATTGTATTTTCCAGTGGGCATTTGACCGTCACTACGATGATGCGGGCGGGGGTATGGTTGAACCTGTTGTCCATTGTACTGATGACGATCTTTGGTAAATTGGTGGTGCCTTTGTTCTTTTAGGAAAAAAACGAAATAAAGGACAAAGTTGACTCGGCTATTTTTTGATTTGGCAAGGCGCGAGGAAGGCGCATAGCAGGCCTACGCAACTGACGAGCAACGCAGTAAAATCAAAAAAGAGACAGTCAGATTGTAACTTTATTTCGTTTCCGTTCCTCAGACCGTATCTTTGCGGCGGAAAAGAGTAGACACCATGACACTGAAGGACAAAATTCAACAACTCGCCCAGGCTTATCACCCTGAAACTGTGGCCTTGCGGCGACACATCCACCAAAATCCCGAGCTTTCTTTTGAAGAACACGAAACCGGAAAATACGTAGCTGCCCAATTGCAAGAATGGGGCATCCAGCATCAAGTAGGTGTGGCAGGCACGGGAGTAGTGGCTTTAATTGAAGGCAAAAATCCTGGCAAAAATACTGTGGCTTTGCGCGCCGACATGGACGCCTTACCCATCATTGAAGCCAATGAGGTGCCATATAAATCCCAAAATCCGGGAGTGATGCACGCCTGTGGCCACGATGTCCACACCGCTTCCCTCCTCGGTGCTGCAAAAATTTTGCAGGAAACCCGTCAGGATTGGGAAGGAACCGTAAAGCTCATCTTTCAACCCGCCGAAGAACGCCTGCCCGGCGGAGCTTCGTTGATGATCAAGGAAGGAGTTTTGCAAAATCCCAGTCCCACTGCGATTGTTGGCCAACACGTGCATCCCCCCTTGGCGGCCGGAAAAGTGGGGTTTCGCCCAGGTCGTTACATGGGTTCTTGTGACGAGTTGTACATCACCATCACGGGGAAAGGGGGGCACGGAGCCATGCCTCAAGACTGCATTGACCCCATTCTGCTGGCAGCCCACATGATCACGGCCCTACAACAAATCGTCAGCCGCAACAACGACCCAACCATGCCGACTGTGTTGACTTTTGGAAAATTCAACTCTACGGGTGGGGCCACCAACATCATCCCTAAAGAAGTGAAAATTGAAGGTACCTTCCGCACCATGAACGAAACCTGGCGCAAGGAAGCCCACCGCCGCATGAAATACATGGCCGAACACCTTATTGAAGGGATGGGTGGAAAAATTGATTTTTTCATCGATGTGGGTTATCCCTGTTTGCTCAATGATGAAGCGCTGACTTTGCGCATGCGTGAATCTGCCGAGGATTATTTGGGCGTAGAAAATGTGGTCGATCTTCCGGTACGCCTCACCGCCGAAGATTTTTCCTACTACTCACAGGAAATGCCAGCTTGTTTTTATCGATTGGGAACGGGCAATGTGGAGCGGGGCATCACCTCTCCGGTGCATTCGGATACTTTTGACATTGATGAGGAGGCTTTGAAAGTGGGGGCTGGATTGATGGCCTGGCTGGCGGTACAGGAGTTGGAATCAACGGGAAACTAGCTTTCGCAGAAAACCCCGAAGGGGTGATATGATTATAGAAAATGCATTGCGCGAAATGTTTTCAAAGAGAGAAACCCCGAAGGGGTGGCATTATGTAATGCTGAAAATAATGCCACCCCTTCGGGGTTTCTCTAAAAAAAATCGTTCTTTCCTTTCTCTTTTCTATAATCATTTCACCCCTTCGGGGTTTTCGGATCGAATTAAATCTATTTCCTTAACAACTGCCCGGGGAATGCTTTGGTACTTTTTCCACCAGTAAAAACCAACTTCCCATTCACCCATACCCGTTCAATACCTGTCGATAAAGCAGTGGGATTTTGAAAAGTAGCATTGTCCTGCACCGTTTTGGGGTCAAACAATACCAGATCGGCAAAATAACCCGGAGCAATCAACCCTCGTCCCTGCAACCCGAGATGCTCCGCCGAAAGACCCGTCATTTTGTGGATGGCTTCCTCCAGGCCCAGGGCTTTTTTCTCCCGCACATAACGCGCCAACACCCGCGTAAACGCACCATGCCCCCGTGGATGGCTGCGGTGAGTTCCATCCGAACACACATTGGTATGCGGCCAGCGCAATAAGTTGATCACATCCTGATCGGCCATTGAGGCACCGATGATGGATTCAGTTTGATCGGTACGTTCCGCCTCAGCGACCAGGTACATCAAGGTTTTGGCTACTGCTTCGCCGCGCATTTGGGCAATGGCGCTCAGGGTTTTGCCCGCATAGGCTGGTTGTGCGCCAAAACGGGAGACAATGCTGCGGGTAGGGTCGATCAATTGAGTGACTGCAAATTCGGCGCTAGCCAGGTTATCGAAGTCTTTTTTGGGAAACAAAACCCGCAAGGTCGATTGCCAATGCTCATAAGGGTAAACATCCGCTGTGATGTCGATGCCTTCAGCCCGTGCAGCTTGCAGGCGAGCCAGCAATTGAGGGGCTTGCCCCCACTTGCTTTTGAGGGCAATTTTAAAATGGGAAATCTGTACTGGCAACTTGGCCTCCCGCCCAATCTGAATGATTTCATCGAGGGCATCGTCCAAATGAATGTCTTCACTGCGGATATGGCTCATGTAGCGCCCCCCAGCTGCTGCTGCCACTTTGGCCAAAGTGATCACCTCATCGCGATTGGAATAAAAACCTTCCTCGTATTCCAGGCCAGAGCACAAACCCAGGGCGCCTGCTTTTAACTCTGCGGCCAATAATTCCTTCATTTTTTCCACTTCCGCTGTAGTAGCTGGCCGCCGAAAACTGCTCAGGCCCATAGCCCGCAAACGCAGGGTACTGTGCCCGGCATAAGAAGCCAGGTTCACGGCGATCGGCCGGCGTTGGAGCCAGAAAGCCAAACTGTCCATAGGTTCTGATTCGCCATCCTGACCAGAAACTATGGTGGTGATGCCTTGACTGACCACAGCCAGCATGTCCGGTTTATCGGCCATTGCTCCGGCATGGTGGCTGTGGGTATCGATAAAACCAGGAGCCAGGACTTTCCCCAGGCCATCGATAACCTTTTCGCCAGTTAGAGGACTCAATGCACCAATATCCTGAATGCGGTTGTTGAGTACGCGCACCGCTCCAAAACGGGCGGCGCTCCCTGTGCCATCCACAATTTGCACATTGCGAATGAGCATCGAACTGGGAAAAGCAAAAGTTTTGCCTTCTGACCAGGCCCGGAGGATTTGGTGTACAAAACCCTGACCGGAATTGTCCAGGGCAATCAAGGTCGTTTTTTGCTCCAAATTCCTAACGATCAAAGTGCGAAACCCGACCCAACTGCCCGTATGGCTCAACTCCCGGCCTTCTTTGCCAATACCCCAGCCGAAGCCATAGGGGTAAGTGCTGCCATCGTTCAATTTGACGGGAGTAAACGCTTCATCCAGGGTGCTTTTTTTCACCAATTTTTCCGTGTACAAGGCTTGTTCCCAGCGCAGCAAATCTTCCGCTGAGCTGTAAACATTGCCATCGCCCACTACCCCATCGATGCTGATGAGGTCATCCGGAAGCCATTTTCCGCCTTCCCGGCGCATGCCCATTACGCGTTGAGCGGGAGCAGCAGGGCCTTTGAAGTGGTAGACAAAAGTGTGGCTAAGGCCCAATGGGCGAGCAATCCGTTCAGCAAAAAACTGGGCGAAGGGTTTTCCTGAGGCCTTTTCTATCACCGAAGCCAGGAGCACATAGCCTGTGTTGCAATAAGACCATTTGCTACCGGGCTCAAACTCCAGGGCGGGTTTGTGTCGCGCCAACAATTGTAAAAGGTCTTCATTGGTCAGGGTATCCAGCAGGGTGAGCTGGCGTTGAGCCAGGTCAAAATACTCGGGCAGGCCGGAAGTATGGGTCAAAAGCTGTCGGACGTTGATGTTGGGATAAGGGAAGCTCGGCAGGTATTTTTGCACCGGATCATCATACTGTAGTTTATTTTCTTCCTTGAGCAGCATGGCACTCATGGCCACAAATTGCTTGGATACTGAGGCGAGGTTAAAGGAGGATTGGGTACTCAAAAGGGTTTTGCCACTTGCGTCATTTTGCCCAAAAGCTTTTTTATACAGCACCTGACCTTCCTGTGCCACGAGCACCGCGCCATTGAACAACTGGAGTTGATGCAAGGCAGTTAAGGCCGAATCCAGGCGGATGGGGTTGGGTTTGTTTTGACCGTAGCTCAAGTTGAGATAGAGCAAACAAAAGAGCAGCAGTCTGATTTTCAGCAGTTTTTCCATAATGTTGATGCAATGGTCTGATTTGATCCTAAAATTGAGGAAAATAGCCCATATTTCTGTACATCGGCTTACCAAGTGTATTTTTTTTCCTGAAAAAGCAAGTCAGCCAAGCATCTTTGTTTTTGTTTCGCCCTCCTTGTTAAAACACTCAAAACCTGATTGATGAAACCAACGCTTACCTTCTTGTGCTGGCTCAGCCTACTGCCTTTTTTGCCAGCCCAACAATTTATTCAAGTAAAAACTGGCCCGCTGGTAACCAAACCCGGCGATAGCCGCAGCATCAACCTTGTAGACGTCAATGGTGATGGGCTGGATGATGTGTTCATCTCCAAAGGCTTAAAAGGTGGGCAGAACAATGACCTTTACCTCAACCTCGGCAAGGGCAATTTTAAAGCCATCACCTCCGACTCCATCACCCTCGACATGAGTCCTTCCGATGGTGCCACCTTTGCCGATACCGATAACGACGGCGACCTCGACGCCTACGTCACCACCTGGTACCGCCGCCCCAACCTTTTTTACACCAATGATGGCAAAGGAAATTTCACGCACCAGGGCCAGGGCATTACCGGTCAAATGGGCACCTATTCCGAAACTGCCGCCTTTGGGGACTACGACAATGATGGACTCGTTGACATCTACATCACCAACAGCGCCGGGGACAAACGGAACCTGCTCTACCGCAATACCGGCAACAATACCTTCGAACGCATCCAACTCGATTGGCTCAGCGAAGCCCTGCCCAGCCGCTCCGCCAATTGGGCAGACTACGACAACGATGGGGATTTGGATCTTTTTGTGGCCAATGAAGAAGCGAATTACAATAGTCTTTTCAAAAACCAGGGCAAGGGGCATTTTGAAAAAATCGCCAATGACCCAGTGGTACGCGATACTTTTAGCTCTGTTACCGCCAGTTGGGGCGACATGAACAACGATGGGTTTCTGGACTTGTTCGTGGGCAATGCTGGGTTCATGAAGCCTCAGAACAACCAGCTTTTTCTCAACAATGGCAAAGGTGGTTTTACTTTGGCGCCTACTGGGCCCATCCAAACTGATGGGGGTTGTAGCTTCGGCAGCGCCTTTGCCGATTACGACAATGATGGTGACCTGGATTTGTTTGTCAGCAATGGGTATTGCGCTGGAGAAATTGTGAACTTTTTGTACCGCAACCAAGGGGATGGGACCTTTGAACGCGACCTGAAAAGCCTACCCAATTTTAGTACCCCCTGTTCTTTTGGCACCGCCTGGAGCGACCTGAACAATGATGGGTTTCAGGATTTGGTGATCTCTACCTGCAAAAACGGCCAAAGCGACCCTGAGCCCAATAACCTGCTGTTTATGAATCAGGGGAATAAAAATACCTGGGTGGAAATTCGTTTATCGGGAACCAAATCCAATCGTGCGGCCATCGGGGCAAAACTGCGGGTAAAAAGTACCATCAATGGCAAGTCAGTCTGGCAACTGCGCGAAATTTCAGCTCAAACTGGTTATGCCGGGCAAAACAGCCTCACGGCACATTTCGGGTTAGCCAGTGCCAAACAAGTGGATGAATTGGTCGTGGAATGGCCCAGTGGTGCCAAGCAGCAGTTCAAAAAAGTGAAAGCAGGCAAACGGTATCAGCTTAAGGAAAATGGGAAACTGGTCATTTGGCCTTAGCGCCCTTTAATTCACGCAAAGCCCCTTCCAACTGTGGGTATTCAAAATCAAATCCTTCCTTCTGAATTTTAGCGGATGAGGCCCTTACCCCGGTGAGGATGGCATCCGCCAATTCACCCAACACCAAGCGTAGCCCGAAGGTAGGGGCAGGGATATTGATGGCCCTGGGAGCAAATATTTTTGACGCCGTTTTGATCAATTCCCGGTTGCGTACCGGATTGGGGGCTACCCCATTGAAAAAGCCCTGCATGTCTTCATCTTGGAGCGCAAACATAAACATCCGGCAAAGGTCGTCGATATGGATCCAGGGGTACCAGGTTTGGCCGGTGCCAAAATAAGGAGCCGCGCCCAATTTCATGGGTTCGAGCAGTTTGGGCAAGGCACCACCCTTGGTAGAAAGCACAATGCCAACTCGTAACCCAACTACCCGCAAACCCGTTTCGCCCAAGCTGCGAATGGAGGCTTCCCAGGCAATACAACTTTCGGGCAAAAAACCTTTGCCGGGTGCAGCATCTTCATTGACCCATTGTTCGGAAGGGTTGTCGCCGTAATACCCCACCGCTGCGCTCGAAATAAAGGCTTTGGGTTTTTCAGGCATCGCCAGGATTTGGCGTTTGAGCAATTGGTTGCTTTTTACCCGACTATCGATGATGAGGCGTTTGCGCACTTGCGTCCAGGGTTTGTCGGCTACGCCTGCTCCAGCGAGGTTGATGATGTAGTCGATATTTTCGAGGGCTTTGGCATCGATCGTGCCTTTGTCTACGTCCCAGGCATAGGTTGGATAAAGCGCATCTACGCGGGGATTCCGGCTGAGTTGCCTCACCTCAAAACCCTGCTCGCTCAGCAATTTGCTCAATTGGGTGCCAATTAAACCTGTACCTCCAGCAATTAATACACTACGCATCCTGTTTATTTTTTATCCACAAAATACAACAGCTAAACTCGGGATAATTTTTTTTCCGTTGCATAATGTTTAATTTTGAGCAAATAAGCTCACAAAGTTAATGAAGCTTATTTGTAACACCAGATTTAATCAGTCGTTCATTGGTGTAGTAAAATTTTGAAACCTTTAATCCAAAGTAATGCGTTACATGAACATCTCCAAAACCGTTCTTTTTAGCCTGGTCGTCGTGCTTTGCACAGCGTCTTTTTGTGTCAAAACTGTAGACTACAAGCGTACCGGAAACGCTGTAGTTGTACGCATGGAAAGTGATGCCGATCGTTTGAATACCATTTTGACCCAAACCAATTATGGGCGCATCCCATCCGATCTGGCCCACTTGAATCTGATGACCTACAATGATTCCCTTGAGCTGGTGCCTTATCTGGTCAAAGCCCAGCCCATCATCAAAGATTTACCGAATAACGCGGTGAGTTATACTTTTGAAATCCTGGATGAAGCCGTGTGGGATGATGGCAAACCTGTAACTGGCAAGGATTATTTGTTTACCCTCAAAACCATCCTTAACCCCAAAGTGGAAGCCGTAATCGGACCTTTTGTGGAAGAAATCAAGGATGTACAAATCGACCCAAAAAATCCGAAACGTTTTACTGTGGTGATGAGCCCCAAAACCATCTATTCACTGGAATACGCGACCAACTCCTTTTCGGTCATTCCCGAGCACATCCTGGACCCCAAAGGTTTGATGAAAGACATACCTTTTAACGAATTAAGCAATCCTGCAAAAGCTGAGGCTTTATCAAGCAACCCTAAAGTAGTTGAATTTGCCGAATTGTTCAGCTCTCAACCTTATTCCAATGACCCCAAATACCTGGTTGGTTGTGGCCCATACCGCATCGAATCCTGGACTCCCGGTGAAAAAATTGTCCTCAAGAAGAAAAAAGACTGGTGGGGCGACAAAATCGTCAAAACCCATCCCCTACTTACAGCATATCCCGATGAAATCACTTTCAAACTCATCGTTGATCCTGCTGCTACAACAGCTGCACTTAAAAACGAAGAAATTGACGCCACCAACCGGCTTACGCCTGAGGACTTTTTGGATTTGCAAAGAAACGAAGCAGTCAGTGAACGCTACAATTTCCTCAGTCCCACCACAATGACTTATTTTTGTATTGCGACCAACATGCGCAATCCTAAACTGGCAGATAAGCGGGTACGCAAAGCCATTGCACACATATTGGATGTAGATGAGCTGATTAATGAGCTGTATTTGGGTTTTGGAGAAAGAGTTTGTAGCCCAGTGCCGCTCAACTCCCCAGATTACAATAAAAACCTGAAGCCAATTCCTTTTGACCTCAACAAAGCCAGAGCCTTATTGGCTGAAGCTGGTTGGAAAGACAGCAATAAAAACGGCATTGTCGACAAAGTAATCGATGGTAAAGTCACCGAGCTGAGTTTGTCCTATTTTTATGCCTCAGGTAGAGAAACTGCGCAGCAAATGGCGCTGTTGTTTCAGGACAATGGGAAAAAAGTAGGAATTGACATCATCCCAAAGGCCTTGCCTGGGCCAGAATTAATTGGAAATTGGTCAAGTCATAACTTTGAGTTGCTGAGTGCCGGGAGAAGTTTAGCCCCCATCTGGTCTCCCGAACAAAACTGGCGGACCGATTCGGACAACCGCAGTGGTTTTGGCAATGCTGAAACCGACGCCTTGATCGATCAGATTCCGGTTACTTTTGACGCCAAAAAGCGCCGGGCGATGTATCATCGTTTGCAAGAAATGATTTTTGAGGAACAAGCGGAAATTTTCTTGTTTACCCTCAAAGAATGTATCGCCATTCACAAACGATTTGAGGCTGAAGCCATAGAAAGCACTCCAGGTTATGCTCCTGCTGATTTCAAACTGAAATAGAATCAATGCTTCGTTATTTTCTCAAACGTCTTCTGCTGTTCGCCCCTACGCTGCTATTAGCGCTGGTACTCACTTTCGGTCTCAGCCGACTAGTGCCTGGTGATCCTGTGGAAGAAGCCAACGCGGAAGAGTTTGAGCAATCTACCCAGAGTGAGGCAGAACGACTTCGGATGTACCGGAGTCGTTCTGCGCGAATGGGCCTGGACAAACCGGTTTTTTATTGTGCCTTCCAACCCGCAGCCTATCCTGATACCTTACACAAAATCCCTTTTCGGAATCGTCGGGAAGTATTGATCAAACTGCTGAAGCAAAACGGCAATTGGCCGGCGGTTGAAGCGTATTACGAGTCTTTAGGTGAGTTAAAAAAAGTGCTTCAGCGGATGCCCGTCCAATGGAATTCCGAGGCCCGTAGCAACCTGGGGCAGGTGATCAACACCTTGCAATTCAGCAATGATCTGAGCGTCGCTCAATTGCACCTGGATAAAATGGCAGCGTTGATTCCCCAGGATTCAATGCTTCAACAGACCACTTATCCTGCCTACCAGCAATTGCGAAAATCTTTTGATTATTTGATGGCTCATCCTCAAAAAGCCAAATTGTATCGACCAGCCCTGGTTTGGCAAGGTTTTGACAATCAATTCCACCACACTTTTTTGGGTTACTTGCAAGGGAATCTCGGTCAGTCCTATGAGGATGGCAAACCCGTAAGTGCCAAGATTAGGCGCGCCTTGAGTTGGACTTTATTGATCAATATTTTTGCGGTGCCTATTGCTTATTTGTTGGCGATTTTCATTGGGGTAAGAATGGCCATTCACAAAGGGTCGAAATTTGATCGACGGGCCAATACCCTTTTGTTTGGTTTATATGCCATGCCTTCCTTTTGGGTTGCGCTGGTGCTTTTGGTGGTTTTTTCCAACCCCGATTGGGGCATGAATTTTATCAGAATAACGGGCATGATGGACCTGGATGAAAACTCATCCTGGGGCACCTGGATCAGCGTCAGCTTCCGGCAATTAATCATTCCGATCCTATGTTTGATTTATCCGGCCATGACTGTGCTGACGCGGCAAATGCGCAGTGCCATGATCCTGGCGCTCAATCAGGATTTTGTGCGCACTGCCCGAGCCAAAGGGGTAAGCGAAAAAGAAGTGATTTGGAAACACGCTTTTCCCAACGCTGCTTTTCCCTTGATCACCTCATTTGGTTCCCTATTGCCCGAGATGGTAGCTGGCTCAATTTTGGTTGAATCCATTTTTAACGTCCCTGGCATGGGCAATTTGTTGATTTTCGCAATGGGATCGCAAGACTGGCCAGTGGTATTTGGCATCATGTTGCTGGGCACCTTATTGAGTATAGTAGGCTTATTACTGGTCGACCTGGCTTACGCCTGGCTCGACCCCCGGGTTCGTTTTGATCGCAGCAATCTATCCACATCGGCATGAAAAAAAGGCAGGGCATCAACAGTTATTGGAGGAATGTATGGCAGCGTTTTCGGGCGCGCAGCGCGGGTAGGTTGGCTTTGCGCAGCCTGGTGGTTTTTGTCGTCATTGCCCTGAGTAGTCCTTTTGTTGCCAATGAACGGCCCTGGTACATCAAAGTGGAAGGAAAAAGTTATTCACCCCTGCTCCAGGGAATATGGGTAGATCTGGGTCTTGCCAAATGGCCTGAAGTACTTTTTCCTACTGAAGATTGGGCGGAAAAAACCAATGAGGGAATTGCATTTACTCTAATTCCTTACTCACCCGGTTCCATCGACCACAAAAACCTCAATGCCCGGGGACCTTTTGAACGGCAAAGGCTCGAATCCTGGCGCTTCCGGCACTGGATGGGCACCGATAAAACTGGCCGAGATGTTGCAGCCGGGATGTTGCATGGAACCAGAATGGCGCTTTGGTTGGGTTCCATTATGGTGGGAATTGCCATCTCGATGGGTTTGTTTTTGGGTGGTATTGCGGGGTATTTTGGCGACCAGGGCTTGATTGTTCCCAAGTCCAGGGTTTGGGCCATTCTGTTGTTTTTGCCTTTTTTGTTCTTTTATCTGGCCTATCTGCCTGGTGTTGCAGAGGCTGCTTCCGCTTGGACACGTGGCTTTCAACCATTGATCTATCTTGTTTTATATCTGATTTTGGTATTTCTTTTGGATCGTCTATTGCATTTAGGCCTGCCAAAGTTGGGGAGCTATGTGGTTCCGCTCGATACCCTGCTGATGCGTTTGCTCGAAGTTGTAGATGCCATTCCCAGCATTATTCTGGTATTGGCGCTCATTGCCACCTTGCAGCAGCCGACCACTACCTACATGATGGTGGTGGTGGGCATTGTGAGTAGTGCTTCAGTAGCGCGTTTTGTACGGGCAGAATTTTTGAAGGTTCGTCAACAAACCTATATGGAAGCGGGCCGGGCATTGGGTTTTACCCACCTGCGTTTGTTGTTTCGCCATGCTTTGCCCAATGCGCTGGGGCCACTGTTGGTTCTGCTTTCCTTTAGCATGGCTACTGCCATTGTCACCGAGTCGACCTTGTCCATTCTGGGCATTGGTGCGCCCGACCGGGTAACCTGGGGTTCCATTTTGGGGGAGCTGCGGGGGCAGCATCAAATTGAATGGTGGCTGGCACTTTTTCCTGGCTTGGCCATTTTTTTTACCGTACTCACCTTTAAATATTTGAGCGAAGGTTTGAGCGAGGCCTTGGGAGAAAAATAGTTTTGCACCAATTGAACGTCCCATCTTTTCAAGTGTACCACAAAAAAAATCAATAATTTTTTTCTCAACGTAGGGGTAATTTATTTCCCCCTACATCTACTAATTATTCATTCACATTTTTTTCATCACCTGACTGTTATGAAACTTCTAATCACCTTAGGAAGCATGGCATTGTTTTGCCTATCGCTTCAGGCCCAAGCTAACCTGAATGGTAAAATTCAAGATGAAAATCGCCAGGCCATCCCTTATGCCAACGTCTTGCTGCTCGAAATCAAAGACTCCAGTTTGGTAAAAGGTGCCATTACTGCAGATGATGGTAGCTTTGAATTCAGTGCAGTTCCTACCGGAAAATCTTACCTGCTGCGCGTAGTTATGTTGGGATTTGAAGACCACTTCCAAAGTATCCCTGATTTTAAGGAAAACCTCAATATTCCGACCATTTCGCTGCACAATCAGGCTCAAACCCTGGCTACTGCCGAGGTTACCGCCCGCAAACCTTTTTTGGAACAAAAAGCGGGAACCCTCATCGTCAATGTAGCCAATAGCATCACCGGTGCCAGTGGTAGCGCTTTGGATGTGCTGCGCAAAGTGCCCGGCATGATTGTGGTCAATGACCGCATCAGTTTGGCAGGCCAAACGGGCTTGACCATCCTCATCGACGGTCGCCCTACACAATACATGGACATGCAAAGCCTGTTGAAGGACATGCCCTCGGCCAACATCGACCGCATTGAAGTGATCAGCCAACCAGGTGCACGTTTTGATGCGCAAGGAACCGGGGCTGTACTCAACATCATCCTGAAACGCAACATGAAACTGGGCCTCAATGGTACCGCTACGTTAGGTGCGGGCAAAGGTAAGTTTTGGAAATACCGCGCTTCGGGTACCATGAACTTCCGCAACGAAAAGTTCAATTTCACCAATTCCCTGGCCTTCAGCCACCGCACCTGGTACGAACAATTGGATCTGGAGCGGGTAGTAGGCACAGAGTTGTACAAACAAAGCAATTTTCAACCCGGCTTGCCTTATTCTTTGAACATCAAATCGGGTGTGGATTATTACATCAGTAAAAATCAAACAGCAGGTGTATCGGTAAATGCCTTGGGCAGTACCAACGAGGTGGTGAACGAAAGTACCACCTCCATTTTACCTGATCCCCTGCAAAAAGCCCGCGCTGAAATCCTGACCTCCAATGAAACCGATCGCCGAACTGGTTTTGTCAACCTGGATGCCTATTACGAATTCAAACTGGACACCAGTGGTCAAAAACTCAATGCAGATTTTAGCATCAACCGCTACGGTCGCAACGTCAGCAACATCTTGCGTACGGAGGTGATCAGTGGCGAAGACAACTATGCTGATCGTCAGCAAAAACAACCTGGTAATACCGAAATCGAGGCCTATCGTCTGGACTATACCAAACCTTTTAGCAAAAAATTCCAAATCGAATTGGGGCTAAAGTATAGCCATGCAATCGTAGATAACGACCTCCAAGCCAGCATTTTTAGTGACAACAATTGGGTAAATGACCCCTCGTTCAGCAACCACTTCGTTTTTACGGAAAAAATTGCCGCGGCTTATGTGTCCTCCAATTTCACCTTGGGTAAAATTGAAGGTCAGGCCGGTCTGCGTTATGAGAACTCTCAATCCACGGGTTATTCAGTGACTTTGGATAGTACTCAACAACGGCGGATTGCGCGTTTTTTTCCCAGCTTGAGTTTGTCTGCGCCGCTGGGAGACAAATTGGGTTGGTCGGCAGCCTACAGCAATCGCATCAATCGCCCTGGCTATGGGTCCTTGAATCCATTTGTCCAGTTCCTTGATCCTTACACCTACCGAAAAGGCAACCCTTTCCTAAGGCCCGAGATCACCGACTCGTACAAGATGTCTTTGACCTACGACAAACAACCTTTTTTCAACCTGGAATATACCCGTACCAAGGATGTGATTCAGATGGTAACGCAGCAAGACGATGCCACCGGGGTGGGTTTTGGGATAGACGACAACCTGGCTACTTTTGAACGCTACGGTGGTAGTTTGTTCTTCCCCCTGGAGTTTGTGAAAAACTTGTCCGGTTATGGGGGCGTAATGGTGTTTTACAACCGCTATGAGTCCGAAGTTTTTGACGAACAATTCAACCAGGGCCGCTGGAATACCGTGGCTTTTTTGAATGCCACCTACACCTTGCCCAAAGACTGGAAATTTGAAATGAATGGCTGGTACTCTGGCCCTGGGATCGAAGGCATTCAAATTGCCGAGCACTTGTATGGGGTGAGTTTTGGGGTGCAGAAAAAAATCATGAAAGGCAAGGGCAACCTCAACCTAGCCCTCGATGATATGTTGTTCCGATATTGGCATGGCCGGATTGATCATGCTACTTTTGAGGCCAACATTGTGTCTTCCTGGGAAACGCGGATTGCGAATCTGAGTTTTACCTACAATTTTGGGAATCAATACTTGAACAAGGGTGCCCGAAGAAGAAGTGGAGCTTCGGAGGAACAGAGCCGGGTGGGGGAAAAGTAATCGTAGGGGCAGCCCTCGGTGGCTGCCCTAGCCTAAATTTTATCCGAGCAAAGCGACAAAAATTACATTCAAGCAATTGTCCCAAATGAACCGACCAGCGGCAGCGCCGCGCAACGTCGATAGGTAAGGCAACGAAGGTGGATTTTTAAGGTGCGTAGCACCGAAACCATTACCCCATTGTTCCGGTGCTACGCACCTTAAATGCTGCATGCTGCCTGAATGCTAATGACGTTGCGCGGCTCTGCCGCTATTCGGTTTAGCTCGCTCCCTTACCTGAGCGGGACTTTTGTTGCCTCAAATTTACCTAGCCACTACCAATCTTTCTACTCCAATCAATTGTCCTCCTTGGCGCAGGTAAACGAGGTAGACCCCTTTGGGTAAGTCCTCTGTTTTGACTTCAGCTTGATTTTGTGCGGTTTGGATGCTTCGCACAGTCCGCCCTAAAGCATCGATGATGTTCAAGTTGAATACTTTAGCCTGATCAAAGACTTCCCAGGTGATGACTGTTTTGTTGTCTGTTGGATTGGGGCTGATTTGGAGCGGCTGTAGGTTTGCGCGTGGATTCTTGGTGGGGGTGGTGAATTGAAGGGAGAGGTTGTCGATGGTGAGGTAATGACAATTACTTCCAAACTCAACAGCACAATGCCTGGATGACACATTCAATTTTTTTATTCCTCCTTGTGGAACTAACTTATATCTATTCGATACACTAGAGAAAAAAATGCTGATCGTATCGGGCATTAAATCGCTTACATAATGAACAGGTAAAGTAAATTCCCTGTAAGCATCTGCTTTGCCTAAGTTAAGCAAGCCCTGACCAACAATTATCGTTTTTTGTTCAGCTTGATGATAACGACGCAACAAAATAATTACCTGCCCAGAATCAACATTTACTTGATTGGTATCTATTTTTCCATACTTGTACCAACCTTTTAAATTCTTTACTCTATGTTGTATTGGCAAACCAAAACTACCTTGTTCTCCTAAATCTGTAAGTGTCAATGTTTGTTGCTTAAAAACGTCTCCTAAATACAGGTTACCCGGCACATAAAAGTATGATGTATTTATTTGAACTGCTTTAGTGCCCTGGTGGGTATCTTTGGCTAAAAAATAGGATCTAGGAAAGGATTGAATAAACCAATTACTCGGTAAACCCATGCTATCCGTTTGTTCAAAGCTGAGATTGAAGTCTTGGGCGATGAGGTAATTACCAATGAGGATAAAAAAGAATAGTGTTAAAAATTTGTTCATGGTGATTTGGGAATGTGCTGTTGTAAAAATGCAATTATTTTGTGATAAACAATTGCTTTCACTCTATTAAATGCACATTCCACCAAATCAAGCAGCTTTTCACCACCCCAATACCGCCTTCATCTTCTCATATATCGCCGTATTCTCATAAATCCCTGAAAACAACTCCGCTCCTGGACCAAACGCAAACACTGGCACCAATTGCGCAGTATGCAAATTGGTCGTAAACGCCCCTCTGATTTTGCCCAACTCCGAGCCTGGATTGATGGCATAACCGCCCGTTTCGTGGTCAGCGGTTACAATCACCAGGGTTTCGCCATCAGCGGCGGCAAAGTCGAGAATTTTGCCAATGGTTTGGTCAAAATCCACTACCTCACTCACGATGTAATCCGAGTTGTTGGCATGGCCACCCCAATCGATTTGAGAGCCCTCAATCATCAGGAAAAAACCTTTTTCGGAGCGTTGTTTGAGGTGTTTGGCTGCAGCGACACTGTAAGGGGCCAGATAAGTCCGGCCTTCTGATGCCTTGGCTGGGTCACCATCGGCGCTGAAATAAATGAAGTTTTTACTTGGATCGGGAGGGCTAGCGCTTTCGGCATTTTGGCTAAAATCATTGATTTGATAACCCTTGGCCTGGAGCTCTTTGACCAAATTACGGCTATCGGTAGTCCGTTGATCGAAGAATTTTTTCCCGCCCCCGGCCAAAAAATCTACTTCGGTTTTAAGGAAAAAAGTGGCAATTTCTTCATCGAATTTCCGGTTGCGCACATGTGCGATGAAGGAGGCCGGAGTGGCGTGGGTAAGCGTAGAGGTGACTACCATTCCCGTAGACAAACCCTTTTCTTTGGCTTGTTCAAGCATGGTTTTGACGGGCATACTGTCCGTGTTCACCCCAATCGCACCGTTGTAGGTTTTGATGCCGCTGGCAAATGCTGTGGCTCCCGCCGCCGAATCCGTAATCAGGTCATTGGCCGAATAGGATTTGTGTAAACCCGCCACGGGAAAACGTTCAAACTGGCTTTGATTGTTGTTGAAATACATGCCCGCAGAGATATGGGTAAGCCCCATTCCATCTCCTATCAACAAAATGACATTTTTAGCCTGGCGCAACGGTGCGGCGGCAGCGGCTACTTTTGGTTTTTTTTGGCTCCAGACTGGCCCACACAACAATAGGGTCAATCCTATGATCAAGAGTTTTTTCATCTAATCTTATAGTGGTAGTTCTCCTAAAAAACGAAGTGACTAGACCAAAATGTATCGTTTGCCAGGCAATGCTTTAATGACGCCTTTAAATTCCAATTCCAACAAAAGGGCTGCCATCGCGCTGCTCGACTTTTGCGCTACAAAGGTCAGTTCGTCAATGTTCTTCTCTTCGTCGTGACGCAACAAATTTACAATATTTTTTTCTTCCTCACTCATTTCTACAAAAAGCTGCTGTTGAACCCCATAAGTATAGGGCGGCAAATCCCAACGCAACAGCCGTACCAGGTCTTCGGCACTTTCCATCAGGTGCGCCTGGTTGTTTTTTATCAATGCGTTACAGCCTACCGAAAAGGGATCTTTAACCCGGCCCGGAACTGCAAACACGTCTTTGTTGTACTCATTCGCAAAGTTGGCGGTGATGATGGAGCCACCGTATCGGGCTGTTTCTACCACAACCAAAGCATCACACATCCCGGCAATGATGCGGTTGCGCAGGGGGAAATGTTCTTTTTCTGCATTGGTTTCAAAACCGTATTCGGTGAGTATGCCCCCATTATCCAGCATTTTTTGGACTGCCGAACGGTGACTGGGTGGGTACAAATGCGCTAGTCCATGCGCCAATACGCCAACGGTGGGCAACTTCAATTCCAGTGCCTTTCGGTGTGCACAGATGTCGATGCCATAAGCCAGACCACTGATGATGAGTGGATCGTAGGGCAAAAGTTGTTCCAACATTTCTTCACAAAATGAGGTGCCTTGCACCGTAGGTTTACGCGTACCAACGACTGCAACAATACGTTTTGCATTCAAGTTGGCGTTACCTCGATGATACAGTATCAGTGGGCTATCCGGGTAATGTTTCAAGCGACTGGGGTACTGCTCATCCAGGTAGAAATGGGCTTGAATCTGGTGCTGCCCCAAATGCACTAGTTCTTTTTCAGCGGCCAATTGGGGTTCTGCTGATTTGATTTGTTGGGCCAATTGGGCACCAATGCCAGGAATTTTAAGCAAGGCCTTGGCACTACTGCGAAAAACCTCCTCCGGGCTACCGCAATAACTGACCAGGGTACGGGCCGTTATTGGGCCTACCTTGGGGATTTTTGTCAGGGCAATTGGGTAAAATAAATGCTCCATTGCAAAAAGAAATATCTTTGTGAGCTGAGAAGTTGATTGGTTGAGAAGTTGAGAAGTTGAGGCTGCCGCAGCCCTTACACCTCGACTCCGCTCGGTGACCGGGCCGTGGCAGCCTCAACTTCTCAACTTCTCAACTCCTAAACTAACTTACTATGAGCGAAAAAAAAGGTTCTATCCTGCCCAGTTTGGAACTCATGATCATCGGCGTTTTTTTCGTCGGCTTCGCTTTTTGGGCCATCAACAAATGTTCGGACACCCAAAGCAAGTACATCAACCGAGCAGAACGCGAACGACTACGGGATTTGGAAGATAGCCTGGGTCGAAAAATTGAGGCGGCCAAAAGGGATACCCCCAAAACCAGTCCAGCAGCCAGTCCTGCTGTCAGTGCAGCCCCTGCCCTCTCGCGTTTGTACGTTTGTCTCGAAAATTTGAAGGTGCGCAAAAGTCCCACCACGAGTGCAGAGATACTCGAAACCCTCCCTTTGTTTGAAGAAGTCTATTTCCTCAATGAAGTGAGCGACTCCAGCACTACGGTCAATTTGGGCAAACAAACGGTAACCGAGCCTTGGATCAAAGTCCAAACCCGGAAAGGTCGTGCTGGCTGGGTATTTGGCGCAGGAGTACATTACTACCGGCGCAAGCATCCAGGCTCAGATTGATGTGCTGATTCGCCAATAGGTTGAAAGGCTAATGCAGTGCATTACCTTGACAATGACCTTTGCAAAGGCACTCCCGAAACAATAGTTGATTTTATGTAAGGCGTGTAAACAAAACAAAAATACAAAACCCCGGCAATAATTGCAGGGGTCAATCTACTTTTTCTTTTATCGGCTATCCCAAGCAGTCAGTTCGTATTGTTCGATGATTAGCAGAACTGCTTTGGCGTCTGCTTTTGTGGGGTAAAACCCTAGTTCCTGCAATGTATCCACCCAGCCTTTTACATCTGTTGTGCTTTTTGTTCGCAGTGGTGAAAATGTACCTGTTGTAATGTAGTAACTGTGGTCGCGGAAGCTCATCCAGGCTGTTTCATAGTTGCGCAGGCAGGTTTTGCCACTGGCAAAGGTAGGCCCTTGCCAATCGCTGGTGCATTGCAGGTTGAAGAAGTTGTTGGCTACCTGGGCGCCTGCACTTTGGCCAGCCTGACTCATGAGCAAAGCATTGGCTAAAATGAGGGAGGCAGGGATGCCGAATTTGTGTTGTTCGTTGACTGCAACTTTTACAAAACGGTGGACAAAGTTGGCTTTGGCTGCTTCGTCAAGTTGACCCAGTTTTTCGGCTAGTTTTGAAGCAGATTGTTTGCTAGGGAAAGGGTCCAGGGAAAACTTGTTCTCAGGAACTGCGTTATTGCGGTTTTCGGTATATCCTTCTTTGACTGCGGGCGCAGGCAGAATCGGCTGCTTTTCCTCCGATTTGACAGGCGTATTCATGTTGATCCGCAAACTCAGGTTTTTACGCGTGGCACCATATACCAAAAGCAGCACAATGGCCACCTTGAGCCAATTCTTCTTTAGATATTTGTTCACCTTGCCCATAAAAACCATTTTGAGGATATTGTTTGAAACGTGAGTCAAAAATAAACAAAAAGTTTTTATTGTGCAAGTTTTTTTAGGAGTTTTTTCCCATGGATTTATCCATGTTTTCCCACGGATAAATCCATGGGGTGAGACTATATAGTGGCCTCCCACGGATAAATCCGTGGGTTGGCGGGTAAGCCGAAGAGCCGTATGAAGCACTCAGGATGGGAGGATTTTAAGCGTTGAAGACACCTCTTCACATCAAGATCCGACTTCAGCCAACCCACGGATTATGAAGTTTTTAAAATAAAGCGTCCCTAAATGAGCCTGAAATTGAAAAATGCTGGCAGCTACAAAAGATCGTTTATTTCAAAAAACTTCATTATCCGTGGGAGGCCACCATACCGCCCAACCCACGAATTTATTCGTGGGAAACAGCGTGGGAGGTAGCGTAGGGACGACAGGAGTACACCCCTCCCTCAACCCATCTTCGGGTACCCCACATAATACTTCGTCACATTTTTAAAATGCAGCCCCGGCTCCAACAACTCCGACATCGGCTTGGCCACCCCATTTTTAAACAACATTTTAATCTCCTCACTTTGCGGATTGTAGGCATGGTTGCTTTCCTTGCCACTCAGCAGTAGGTAAGTTGCCTCATCTGCCGGGCCAAGCCACCATTGTTCGATTTGTTGGCGGAGGGTTTCCATGTAGCTTGATTCAAAAGGCTGGTCCGCCAGTTCCAATTTGAACAAACGCCGATTGACCAGTCCGGTAGCCAAGAAAGCCAAAACCTGATCTTCCGTTTTCATCCAACCTTTCAAGGAGGCGGAAATATCCGAATCGTCCAGCCCTGCAAAAGCTTCGAGCAATTCATCACGGCGGGAGAGAAAATCGGCTTCCGCAAAATCGTTGTAAATGAACAACTCCATATTGGGCGGGCAATAGAGTTTCACCCCCTGTTTGGCGATTTGTTTGGCGCGGCGCAGGGCCTGAATCATCATTTGTTCTGCCGACAATACTGTTTTGTGCAAATACACCTGCCAATACATCAGCCGCCGGGCAATCAGGAATTTTTCGATCGAATAAATGCCTTTTTCCTCCACGACTAACTCCCCCTCGTGCACGGCCAACATCTTGATGATGCGGTCGTAACCGATCACGCCCTCGTATACTCCCGTAAAAAAGCTGTCCCGATTCAGGTAGTCCATCCGATCCATGTCCAATTGACTGGAGACCAATTGGTGCAGGAATTTTTTGGGATAAGAATCATCAAAAATACGGATGGCCAGGCTCAATGCGCCGTTAAACTCCTCGTTCAATTTTTGCATGAACAATTGCGACAAACGTTCATGGTGCACGTTGATCAAAGTGTTTTCAAGCGTGTGTGAGAACGGCCCGTGCCCGATATCGTGCAGTAAAATCGCGATTTTTACGGCCTCCGCTTCTTCTTCGCTGATGTCGGCTCCTTTGAATCGCAATACCTCAATGGCCTCCGTCATGAGGTGAAAAGCGCCTAGGGCATGGTGGAAACGGGTATGCAATGCCCCCGGGTATACATAATGCGTAAGACTCACCTGTTTGATCCGCCGCAAACGTTGGAAATAGGGATGCTCAATCAAGTCGAAAATGATGCCATAAGGCACAGTGACAAAGCCGTAAACGGGGTCATTGAAGATTTTGTGGCGTGGCATGGTAAGAATTTGGGGCAAAGGTCGGAAAGTCTGGGGAGTGGGGCAAGGGGTATTTTTTGCACAAAAAATGACAATCCTTAGGGTATCTTTCTCCTCACATCAAATTTTCCTCTAAATTCTCAAATTCCCTCCCCATCTAAACAATAATAACCCAGAAAAACTGATTTTTGTGTAATCTAATTTTGAAACCCACAACCAACAACCATAACCCATGAATTCATTCGTGGGCCCAAAAAATCCAATATGGATAAAATCATCATACTCTGGGCCGATGACGAAATCGACCTGCTCAGGCCCCAGATTTTGTTTCTGGAAAAAAAAGGCTACTCAGTCATCACCGTTACCAATGGCCACGACGCCCTGGAAGAATGTCAACAAAACCGTGACATCGACGTAGTTTTTTTGGATGAAAGTATGCCCGGTATAACTGGATTGGAAACCCTGGCCCGCATCAAAGCTGAAAACCCGGCCTTACCCGTGGTGATGATCACCAAAAACGAGGCGGAAACGGTGATGGAAGAAGCCCTGGGCTCCCAGATTGCCGACTACCTCATCAAACCAGTCAACCCCAACCAAATCCTGCTCTCCCTCAAAAAAATCATCGACAACGATCGCCTGGTGCGGGAAAAAACTTCCTCAGATTACCAGCAGGAGTTTCGGCAGATTTTTATGGAGATCAATAGTGGGTTGAACTTTGAGGAATGGGTGGAGGTGTACCGCCGCATCATCAATTGGGAGCTCAAAATCGATCAGGCCAATTCTACCGAGATGGGCGACATCTTGTCCATGCAAAAAAACCAGGCCAATACCGAGTTTTCCAAATACGTGACCAAAAACTATCTGAACTGGGTACAACACGACAGCGACGGGCCAGTGCTGTCGCACCAGCTGTTTCGGCGCAAAATATTCCCGCTGCTCAACAATACCACGCCCACCTTCGTGCTCTTGCTCGACAACCTGCGCTTCGACCAATGGAAGGTCATCGAGCCCGTCTTGAGTGAATTGTACCGAGTGGAGGATGAGGATACGTTTTGCAGTATCCTGCCTACTGCTACCCAATACAGCCGCAACGCCATTTTTGCGGGGATGATGCCCCTCGAAATCGACAAGCACCACCCCGATTGGTGGCGTAACGACAACGAGGAAGGTGGCAAAAACCTCTTTGAAAAAGACCTGCTGGCAGAACAAATCCGCCGTACCCTGCGCAAAGACATCAAGCACGATTACCTCAAAATCACCAGCGTAGCCCAGGCGCGCCAGTTGCAGGAAAACGTGCTCAACTACGTCAAAAACGACCTCACCGTCATCGTGTACAACTTCATCGACATGCTCTCGCACGCACGTACCGAGATGGAGGTGCTGAAGGAATTGGCAGGTGATGAAAAGGCATATCGTTCGTTGACCCTGTCCTGGTTTAAAAATTCACCGCTTTGGTCAGCCCTACAAAAACTGGCCGAGAAGGACATCCAGCTGATTGTCACCACCGACCACGGTACCATTCGGGTGAACACCCCCTCCAAAGTTGTAGGTGACCGGGAAACCACCACCAACCTGCGTTACAAAATGGGGCGCAACCTCCAGTACGATAAAAAGGATGTACTGGAAATTCGGAAACCCGAAGAGGCTCGTCTGCCCAGCCCAAACCTGAGTTCTTCCTATATTTTTGCCAAAGAAGACATCTTTTTCCTGTACCCGAATAACTACAACCACTACCACAACTATTACAAAAACACCTTCCAACACGGCGGCATTTCGCTCGAAGAGATGATTTGCCCCATTGTAAGGCTCAAAGTCAAATAAGTGAACCTTGTCGCATACCTGAGCATTTTTGCCGGTGCAGCCCTGGAAGGCGAGTTGGTGTACATCAGCGCCATCCAGGCTGCACGGGCAGGGTATGTGGACTTATCCGGGGCCATTGCAGCTTTTTTTTTGGGTACTTTTTGTACCGACTGGTTTTATTTTTTCACCGGCCGCAAACAAGGGCGACGCTACCTGGAGCGCAACGAGAAACTCCAACTCAAGGCTGCCAAAATTGATCATTTGCT
Organism: Haliscomenobacter sp.; assembly: GCF_965225875.1. Lineage (GTDB taxonomy): Bacteria > Bacteroidota > Bacteroidia > Chitinophagales > Saprospiraceae > Haliscomenobacter. The sequence goes on from NZ_CBDDBS010000001.1 coordinate 112,113, forward strand.
CGCAAATTATGGCACACTCCTGCTTTTATCCTACCGTTTCATTTATGGATTCCGCATTGTATTACCCTTGTTGTTTGGTGCGAGTAAACTGAGCAGCAGCCGCTTTTTGTTGTTCAGCCTGTTAAGCACCAGCATTTGGGTGAGCGTATACGGATGGATCGGGTATTATTTTACGAATTGGTTGCTGGAGCAGTTGAAATCGGGACGGGTGTTGATTTTGGTATTGGGAATTACATTGTTCGTGGTATTAATTGCGTTGGTAAAAAGATATCTAATTAAAGCCAACAAAACTTAGAGCCTATTGTTCCAAATAGACTTATTAAATAAAAATAGTTTATTTGCGTACTCAATACTTTACTTTCAATCACAATTAAATCTCATGTTGCGAATTCTAAGTCTCATCTTGCTTTTAGTGCACTGTGCATTGGTTTGGGGTCAAAAACCCGCTATAAAAGCAGCTCCAGTAGAAAAAAGCATTATTCCTGATAGTGCACTGATTCGAGCCAATAAAATCCTTGATAATTTGTATTTTTATAAAGATAGTTTCGCCTTGGTCAATACCTTTGGAGGGTTTATGTTCATCACCAAGCAAGGAGAAAAACTTAATTATAGAGCTTATTCAGAGGCTACTCGTTTTGATGATGATGGCTTTGCCAAAGGAAAACATGAAGGAAACTACTATTTGATTGATACCAAAGGTCGAGAATACCTTTTGGCCAATGAACTGGCTCAACTCAACGAAAAAACGGAAGCTTTAGATTTAAGGGGTAAATTAAAAGACAGTATTCCATTAAAAATCACCAACTATCCTAAGCTAAAGTTTTTATTTCTGTCTTTTAACAAAATTAAAACATTGCCTAAAGAAATCCAGAAATTAAAAAACCTGCAATACCTCGATTTAAGCGGCAATGACTTAAGTACTATACCTCCTGAGCTAGGTGAACTCAAGGCTTTGCAGAAACTTGGTTTAAAGGATAATAAATTAAGCACCTTGCCAGCGGAAATAGGCAATTTATCTGGGTTATTACTTTTAAATTTAAGCTACAACAAATTCAAAACTTTTCCAGAAGCACTTGGAAATCTTGAACAGCTTCGCCACTTAACGTTATATAGTAATGCATTTGACAGCTTAAGTGCTGCTGTTGGTGGATTAAAAAATCTGGAAGTTTTAAACTTAAACTCTAATCGAAGCTTACAAAAATTACCCCCGGAAATTGGACAATTAAGCAAACTAAAATCTTTGGATTTAGAATCGACATTTTTACGCAGATTGCCCAGTGAGATAGGCAATCTAAGCGAACTTGAAAACTTGAACGTCGCGAGTACTCAAATCAGCAGTTTGCCCCCTGAAATGGGTAAACTCCAGAACCTAAAAAGATTAAATGCACAATGGTGTAGACTTGAAAGTATTCCTAAAGAACTCGGCCAGTTGAAAAATCTTCGCCAGTTAATTTTAAGAATAAATCCAATCCAAGCCATCCCGCCAGAGCTTGGTCAACTTTCTAATTTGGAGAACCTAGACCTTCACTACACTAGGATTAGTAATGTACCGCCAGAGTTAGGCAAACTGTCCAATCTACAATATTTGTTTTTAAGCTGGAATTCACTGACCAATCTACCTGCTGAATTAGGGCAACTTAAAAAGTTGAAAGAAATAGAATTGTACCACAATAACTTAAGTATTATCGCTTTAAAATTTAGTGCTTTGCCAGAGCTAAATAAGCTTAAGTTGGGAGCAAACTCCAAATTGAACCTGGATCAGCTATTTACAGATTTAGCAAAAAGTCCCAAAGGTCTAGCACTAAGGGCTTCATCTCAAGTAGCTCCAGATAAGGGCCTTTTGCAAGTGACCCTGGACTCGGTATCCCAAATTCCAGCATCGCTAGGTAAAATGAAAAATTTAAACCACCTGAGCCTCCCTAAATTCGGCATCAAAGCATTACCACCAGAAATAGGGCTACTTAGCAATCTAAAAGTATTGGATTTATCTGAGAACAAGATAGAGAGCCTGCCATCATCCATCGGGAATTTACAATCTCTTGAAGAATTAAGGATAGGTGACAATAAATTGACTAGCCTGCCAGTAGAATTAGGAAAATTGACCAATTTGAAGGTTTTGGTCATTTATAGAAACCAGTTGACTAAACTCCCCATTGAACTGAACCGTTTAACCGCCCTAACAAACATATACATTGAAGGAAATCAATGGAATACAGCAGAACTCAAAAAACTTAACCCGAAAATTACTGCTAACTACTTTATGAAACTGGGCGTTGCTAAATACGATGAAGAGAATTTCCTGGAATCTTTTGAGTTCTTTCAATTAGCTGCTGATTATTTTGACCATATTGAACGGCTCCATGCCTCCAGTTACTGTAGTAATCTGGCTTGGCAATTCTTGATGGTTAAGGATTTCAAACGCTCGTTAGAAGCTGCGCTTTTAGGGCTAAAACTAGATCCTCAAGATGCTAACTTGTATACCAACCTACCTTTAGCTTATCTATTTAATAATGAATTTGAAAAAGCTAGGGCTATTTATGTAAATTACCGGGATAGACCTTATGAAGACACCACTTATAAACAAGTGTTTCTCAAGGATTTTTCAGATTTAGAGGCGAGTGGAGTTTCCCATCCAGACTTTCAAAAGATCAGAAATTTGTTGAATAGCAATTAATTCTTATTTTAAGCGTGCCATTCGAAACTTTGAATTCACTCAAAGTTTCGAATGGTGAACGAATTTAGGGGCTCATCCCGCCCCCGTATACTGCAGCATCAACTTCCGCGCTTCACGATCCGGATAATTCTGCAACACACAAGAATCACCCAAAAACATGGTTTTCCCCTTTTCGCCAGAGTACTGAGCCATAAGTGCCAAGGTCGTACCCATTTATAAATAATCTGCGTAAAAAAATTAACAATAGCCAGATTGTATTTTATCAGGTTACCTTAATTTCCTACCCCTCTTTTTTCTTTCCAAAATTCTTCCTATCATTGTCTCACTTTGTGACAATAAATCAAATCACATCCTATGTATCGATCGCTATTCCTTTTCGGCTTACTGTTGCTGGGCTTTTCGGCGCTGGCACAAACCAACTTCTATATGCCGGTTCAAGCCAAAATAGAACACGGCCTCATTGAAGGCAACTACGATATCCGTACCGGTATGCAATATTACCTGGGCATTCCTTACGCCAAGCCACCCGTTGGCCAACTCCGCTGGAAAGCCCCGCAGCCATTGGTGCCCTGGACTGGAGTCAAAATGACCAAAAAGTTTGGTCCACGGGCGGTGCAGGGTTTTGTTTTTGGCGACATGAAATTCCGCTCAGAAGGCCTGAGTGAAGATTGCCTTTACCTCAACGTTTGGTCACCCGCCAAACGTACCGACAAAAACCTGCCCGTACTGGTTTACTTCTACGGCGGCGGCTTTGTAGCTGGCGATGGTTCCGAGCCTCGTTACGATGGCGAAAGTATGGCCAAAAAAGGCATCGTGGTGGTTACGGTAAACTACCGCTTGAACATCTTTGGCTTTTTTGCACACCCCGAGCTGAGTGCCGAAGCGCCCTATAAGGCTTCCGGAAATTATGGTTTGCTCGACCAAAGTGCAGCCCTCAAATGGGTGCAAAAAAACATTGCAGCTTTTGGCGGTGATCCCAAAAAAGTCACCATTGCCGGAGAGTCTGCAGGGTCAATCTCGGTAAGCGCTCAAATGGCCTCGCCCCTCTCCAAGGGCCTGATCGCAGGTGCCATTGGTGAAAGTGGCGCGGGAATAAACCCCACCCTGGCTCCGGTTCCACTAGCTGAAGCAGAAAAAACGGGTCTTGAATTCGCAAAAAAAGCAGGCTACCCTAGCCTGGCAGAATTGCGCAAATTGAGCACCCGGGAGATCTTTGAAATTTACACCGAATCACGGCGTTTTGGTTTCCCAACTGTGATCGACGGCTATTTTTACCCCAAAACCATCCCGGAAATTTTTGCCGCCAAACAACAGGCCATGGTGCCACTTTTGCTGGGTTGGAACTCGGCTGAAATCCCCGGAGGGGCCTTCATGCAAGGACAACCTTATACGGAAGAAGCCTATGTCAAAAAGGTAAAAGAGGCTTACCCCAACGACCATGAAGAAGTGCTGAAGCTGTATCCACATGGCTCGACCAAAGAGATTGAGCTCTCGGCAACTGCCTTGGCCGCCGATCGATTCATTGCATACAGTACCTGGAAATGGGCAGATTTGCATGTACAAAACAGCACTCAACCCGTTTACCGTTATTTGTACAGCCGCATTCGGCCACCATTGGTGGATCAAAACCTGGTTTCCGGTTTGGCCGGCGGTACCATGCAACGCGATCCCAATGCGCCCAAGCCCCCAGAACCCGTTGGAGCGGCTCACGCTTGTGAGATTGAATACTGTATGGGCAACCTGCATCTGGTGAATGATTATGCCTGGACACCCGATGACTACAAGGTATCGGAAACCATGCTCAACTACTTCGCCAATTTCATCATCTCAGGAAATCCCAATGGGGGCAAATTGCCGCAATGGCCCGCTGCCCAGAAAGGGGATGCCACTCCAGCTGTAATGGTGATCGATGTGGAATCCAAGGCTGTGAAGGCGAAGGATGATGGGCGGTACCGCTTTTTAGATAAGGCTTATGGGAACAATAAATAAGTTCACTCCTTAAGTGATTCTTGAGTGCCTTAGGTTTCATAGGTGGTGAAAGAATATGTTTTTTCACCACCTAAGAAACCTAAGGCACTCAAGGAATCACCTAAGCCTGTACATTCAATAACTTATCAAAAAAATAAACAGATTTGTGCTTAAACGTCGCTCTAATAGAATTAAGACATTTCCTTTTTTAGTATCTATTTTTCTTCCCAATCAAATATTGTTTACTATTTTAAAGCTTCATTAGAGGGAAAACACGAAGTACCCTTTCCTAAAATCACATCTTGTATGAAAAAAATGCTGATCTGGCTGCCAGCCTTAGCCCTGGCTTTCCTAACTTTTCAGTGCGCCCAGGAGGCACCAAAAACCAATGAAGCACCCGTTGCGGAATCCGAAGAAGACCTGATCAAAAGAGGAGAATACCTCGTCACGACCGGTGGATGTGAGGATTGTCATTCGCCAAAAATGATGACCGACAAAGGCCCAATTCCGGATCCAAAACTGCGCATGTCTGGACATCCGGCCAGCGTGATCCTTCCCCCGGTTCCTGATCCAAAGATCGTTGGACCCTGGGTTTTGTTTCACCCGATGACCACGGCTTCAGTTGGCCCTTGGGGTACCACTTATTCTGCCAACCTGACCCCACATGAAACGGGAATCAAAGAATGGTCTTTCGAGCAGTTCAAAAAAGCCCTTACCGAAGGAAAATCCAAAGGTTTGGATGGAGGTCGCCCGCTCTTACCACCGATGCCCTGGCAAAACTATGTCAACATGAAGGAAGAGGATATGAAGGCGATTTTTGCGTTTTTAAAGTCGCTGCCGCCGGTGGATAATATGGTGCCTTCTCCGGTACCACCGGTACAGTAAAGTTGAGAAGTTGAGGGGTTGAGAAGTTTAGGCTGCCGCAGCTATTTTGACAAGGCCCTTGTTCAAGTCGCTGCGGTAGCCTAAACTCCTCAACTCCTCAACTTATTTTCTACAGCCAATAATTCACCTTCACCACCAGCGCCCGGTTCCGATGCGCCCAGCCCTGGGCAAAGTAATTGTCGGTCAGCACCACAAACACGTCACTCATGGGGCGATAACGCCACTGAATCCGGCTATTGATGTTAAAATTGTTGGCTTGGGTATTGTATTGTAAAAAAGTAGTCCAGTTCAAATTGCGACTGAAAAAGAACTCGATGCGGGGCGTGATCGCCAAAATTTCGGCATCCGCGTAAGGTTTGGGAAAGTCCAGTTTGTTGTAGCTGGCCGCCACCCGAAAATTCCCCCAGGGTTGGGCACGTAAACCGATGCTAAGGTCCGCCGTCCATTGCAGGCCATTGTAAAATTCACCTCCGGTAAAGCCAGCACTCCAATTCAGGGCCTTACGCGAATCAGAGCTCCATTCCATTCGGGCGTTGGCAAAAGTATAGCGTGCTGCGGGAAGGGCCGGATATTCCTCAATTGGCTCGTCGTCAAATTTGAAACTGACGGGTACATTTGCGTAGTTAAAATTGGTGTACAAAGCAAACTGGCTGGTATTCCGAAAATTGAGCTCCAGATTGATCCCACTGTTGTATTCGTTGATGCTAAAATTAGGGTTGAACACCATAAAGCTGTTGGCCGAAATTTCGGTACTGTTCAATTTACTGCTCTCCTGCTTGGGCAAAATGCGCCAGGTCGCTTCCAGGAATTTGTAGTTGTAGCCAATGCGCAGGGTCGTGTCCCTGGCAGCATCGTAGTTCGCAACACGCAATTCGTAACCCATATCGGCGTAATAATTGGGGCCCATGTGTAAAAAGTCGGCTATAAATTCAAAGTTGCGGCTGGTGTATTCAAATCCGGTTTGCCCCCACCAGTCTTGCTGATTGATTTCGGGTTTAAAGGACTGGTGATAACCCACCCAGGACTGGATCGAGCCCTTGGGTGCGATGTACAAAAATTCCCCCCCAGCATTGCGGCTCCAGTTTTTGGAATTCAGTTCCTGACTCCCGGTTTCCTGGCGATTGAGGAAATAACCCCGCAGCGTAGTTCGGCCAAATAGGCGCCGGTCAAAAACCAGTGCCGAAAAATTCTCGGGGTTTTGGGCCTCGTGTTTGCGGGTTTGCATGTTGAGTACCCCAATACGGGTGTCAGCGTTGATGTTTCCAGTAAGCCTTAGCCCCGCCAGGATAGGAATTTGGTTGCCATTGTCATCCAGGCCAATGCGGCGGGAGAAAAAGGGGCGGATCAAATCAAAACCAAAATTGCCAAAGAGGTCGGCGTTTTCCAGGAAAAAGGTACGCTTTTCAGGCAGTTGTATGTCAAAACGAGTTAAGTTGATCACTTGCTCATCGATTTCAATTTGGGAAAAATCGGGATTGATAGTCAGGTCGAGGTTGAGGGAAGATCCCAGGCCAATTTTGGCATCCAAACCAATATCGCCATAGGCCCGTGCAGGGATTCCGTTTTCGGTATCCCGATCGGTTCCTCCGGTCACAAAAGGAATGAATGCATAATTGCGCGAAGCGTTTTTAGGTCCTTCTTCAAATTGGAGTGCGCCGGTCCAGCCCAGGTCAGTGCCGTTGAATTGTAGGGGAATTTGCACCCAGGCGCTGAAATGCCCTCGATTGGCATCATTGCGAATGAAGTTGATCCCCCATTCTTTCTGGCCATCCTTGAAGCGCAGAATGCGCAAGGGGATGGCGAACTCGGCGGTCCAACGATCGGGGTAGTTTTGAACTTCACCCCACCAGACATTGTCCCAACTTTCGTCGGTTTCACTACCACTGGTGGCAGCAATGAGTGCCTCGGTTTGAACTCCGGCAGGCGTTAGGCCAAAAAAGTAACCATTGTTGGACAAGTTAACAGGATCGAGTACCACGGCGATACCATCTGATTCCCAATAGCCTACATCGCGTTTGAGGCTTTGCAGGATGTATTTTCCCGAATCTTGATAGCAGGTGGCGGCGATGTACAGGAATTGCTCATTGTACGTACAGTGTACTTTGGTTTGAGCGTTGGCATGGCGGCCATCCATGGGCCATTTTAGCCAAAAATGACTCGTGGTATCGGCATTTTGCCACGCCGGATCGTCGAGTTTGCCGTCAATTTTAATGGGCTGAGTAGTCTTTTTGGCTTGCAAGCGAAAACGGGCTTGCATGTCATTGCGCGCTTCCTGCGCGCAAAGTGTGGTAGAGAGCAGGGCAAGGAAGAGGCTGCTCCAAAGCAGTTTCGGGTACATTTCAGTCGGACTTTAGGCTGCAAATGTAGCGATAAAGGTGAAAGCGCTACAAAAAGTTCCCAAAAGAGGAAAATATGTTGGTGAAATGGAAGGAAATGAAATGGAGCCATAAAAAAAGAGGGCCATCCCCTTGATGGCCCTCCTATCGTCTCTTAAACTAACCGATTAATATTTTCTTCGCTTCAGGAAGCGATTTGACAGTCTTTGGCAAATTGAGGTGCAAGACCCCATCTACATAGTTGGCCTTAATGGCCTCGGCATCCACATGTTCTGGTAACGTAAAGGAGCGACTGAACTTATTGTAGCTGAATTCGCGCCGGGTATACTTCTTGGTTTTTTCTTCTTTTTTGTCGTTTTTTTCAGCACTGATGGTCATTACCCCATCCAGTACTTCCACCTTGATGTCTTCCTTAGTCATGCCTGGTACAGCAAGTTCTACTTCAAACTCGCCTTCCATTTCCTTGATGTTCACCGCCGGAACCAGGTTTTTGTCCTTAAAGTTGAGGAAATCGGAGTCACCAAAGAAATCTTCGACCAGCGACCGGAATGTCGGCGCTACCATCGGATTCCAACGAACGATTGACATTGTCACTGCATTTTTAGGTTAGGAATATTGTTCTTTACAAACCCTAATGTGCAGTAAAAATCTGCCGAAATCATTGAATTAAATCAATCAAAATGGTGATTGTGAGCAGTGCAGCTCATTCTGTCACAATTATTCAACCTTTAGCGCAGCCTTGATTTTTTGATGGTAATCCCGCAGCCCTGTCAACATTTTAATCATTTGTGGTTCAGGCATATATGCAGTTCCTTTGCGGTGATTGGCGGCGGCTACTTTTCTGACAATTGTCCAGTGTTTCATGATCGTCCCTACCGCCCGAAAATAACTGCCCAGCGTTTGGTCGTAGATATGAGTGGGTTCCGAACAAACGCCGTTCAACTCAATAATTTTGAAATTTTTGCCCTGCTTCAAATCCTCCAGGCTCGTACATTTGATGTCAAACCGGCCATAACTAAAGCCAGGGATTTGTTTAGCCACTGTGTCAAAGGTATGGTGCAATGTGTCATCAATATACTGATTGCCATTGATGAACTGGGTCCCTTTGGAGTGATTGCCAATTACCCCCAAGCCGACACGTTCATCAAGGGCAGGCACGTTTTTAAACAATTGCCAATGCGTTTCTTGCAGCCGCTCCAGTTGTAACAAAGCACGTGGAGTACTTTCGATCAATTCCAAAACCGTCGATTTCCCGTCACCGGTTACGTGTAGAAAATCTTTTAGGGTCAATGAGGTGATTTTGCCTTTTTCAGCATTGGGCAAGCGGTAATACAAGACCCCCAACTCCTCTGGATAATTGAGGTATTCCTGGATGATAAAATCAATCGGATATTGGCTCAGGTAAGCACGTAGCTGATCCGGCGTATCCAATTTTTTCACCAAAAAACCGCGGTAGCCAACATCTGGTTTGGCAATGAGGGGAAACTCGATTCCGATTTGGCGAATTTCCTCCAGGATAAGGGCCAAATCCCGTCCACGCGGCGCTAAAATGGATTTGGGGCAAAGCGAAGCTGGCAGGTTTTGAATGGTCGCATATTTGGATTCCAGCCCCAAACCTCCTGCTAAAATTCCCGGGTTGGCCGCCGTAAAGAAACAGGCATGACGGGAACGCAAGGCCAGCAGCGGTCCGTAAATAAACATGGGCCAATAAAAAGCCAGGGTAGGCCAGTATTCCCAGTTCCACAATTTGATCCAAACCGGATTATTAATTAGACTCCACCTCTTCACGCGATAACTCCATTTGTGCCTTTTGTTCATTGGCAGTAAGCAGATCCAGGTACCTAAAGTTAAGATTGGATTCAGTTTTTTCGATCGAAGTAATGCTCACAGTGCGTACCACGTCCCCACGATTCATTACCACATCATTCCAGGTATCTCCATCCCCGGCATGCCTGTGAAAATCCAACATTGCACTGGCTGAAAACATCGCTCGATTTTCCAACCAGCGGGCAAACCACTGCTCCCTGCGGAACCGAACATCTGCAGGATAAAGGGTAGCCGATGACCAGATGTGAGTCCCCTGTGGGTCGAGCGCTTTGACATACTGTTCTTGTCCATCCCACCGCAATTCCCATAAGGCGCCCCGATCAATCATGATGAGGGTAAAGGGTTCAATCCCTTCAAAGTTGTAACTTTTGAAAAATGCCGTGGCACTGGGGAAGGTAAAACTATCCAGCACCATAATACCCCGGCTCAGTCGATAACGAGTTTGTCGATTGTGGGCTTCAAAAGCGCCGTTGAGCAAACAAACGATGCGCTGGTTGTTGGCCGCTGCGATCCAGGTGCCTCCAGCAGCAGGGTCTTGCGGGAAGATGAGTTTTTTACCATTTCTTTCCTCTACGGCCAAACGGGTGGCACCCCGCGATGGGGCTTCATCGCGATTGGAAGTAAGAATGAACTGCCCGGGAGCGGGCGACACATAGGTAACTGTGCACATATATAGTTGGGGTGTGGGTGTGAGTGTGGGTGTGGATGGGCAACCTAACGTTGAAGCCCTTATTCGGCAGAGCAACCACATGGGTCGCCACTACAGTGTGAGTTAGTAAATAGTGATTACATCCGCCTTTTCCTTGCGTTGCAAGTTTGGCACCTGAGCATCATCGGCGGGATAACCCACCGGGATGAGCAGGAAAGGTCTTTCGTTTTCGGGACGTTGCAAAATATTTTGCAAAAAATTCATCGGGCTGGGAGTATGGGTAAGTGCCACCAGCCCAGCGTGATGAATGGCAGCCAACAGGATTCCACAAGCTATACCTACGGATTCCTGTACATAATAGTTTTTGCGTTGCGTGCCATCTGGCAATAAATCGTAGGCTTTGCGAAAAACCACTATCAAGTACGGAGCTAGCTCCAGAAATGGTTTATACCAATCGGTAGCAAAGGGCAATAAATCTTCCAGCCATTCCTCCGACATCCGGCCATGGTAATTTTCATACTCTTCTTGTTCGGCAGCCTGGCGGATCTTGGCTTTGATGGTAGGATCAGCTACAATGGCGAAAGTCCAGGGTTGTTTGTGGGCACCAGAAGGAGCGGTGGAAGCAGTCATGATGATGTTTTCAATCACTGCCTGGGGCACTGGCCGATCGGAGAATTCACGAATCGTACGCCGCTGATTCATCCATTGGAAATAACTTTCGCTGCGTTTGAGCATTTCTGCTGGCTCAAACTGCGTGCCCTGATATGGAACAAAAGAGAAGGGTGTCTCTTCCATTAAATTGCCTTTCATACCATTACTTAAATAAAACCGAACCCAAAGAAAACATTATTTTTGATAAATGTGATCTCGATCACGGCATCTTGGCTGTACAAGGCGGTACTTTTGTCCTGTGTAGAACAAAAAAGAAATAACATGGAAAAGAAAGTCTCTTTCAACGAACTAATCCAGGGGGACAAACCCGTTCTGGTAGATTTTTTTGCGGAATGGTGTGGCCCCTGCAAAGCGATGGCTCCCATTTTGCAAGATTTGGCCGGAAAAGTTGGAGATAAAGCCTCCATCATCAAAATAGACGTTGACCGCAATCCTGCATTGGCTCAGAAAATGGGCATCCAGGGTGTACCTACTTTTATGCTGTTTAAAAACGGTGACATCAAGTGGCAACGTTCAGGTATGCAGTCGGCGCACCAGTTGGCGGCGGTGATTGAGCAGAATGTTTAATTCAAGTTAAAAAGTTGAGTATTTTTGTAGTCTAGTTTTCTGATCGTGTTTATCGCTTTTTAACTTCTGGATTATGATCGATAGTGAATACCCTCGGGTTAGGCACCTTGGGTTGTATTTTCTTGTTTTTTTATTGCCTTTTAGCGGCAACTTGCTGGCACAAGAAGGATTTAAAGGTTTTTTAAAAAACAAGGAAGGTTTCAAGTTAGAGCCATTTGCCCAATTCCAATTGTGGAGTGTTTACAGCACCAATCAACAAGTATTCAATACCCAAACTAAGGTTTATGATAAGGTTGATGACCGCTTGAATTTTTTATTGCGCCGCACGCGCATTGGGTTTCGTATGCAACCCTATGACAACCTTAAAGGGACAGTCATTTTTTCCTTCGATGCCATTGGTCGGGATGTACAAAGTGGCATTTTTGGTGCAGGAAACAATGGGGCGATCCCAAGCGTAGGAATTTTTGATGCTTTTTTGGAATGGCGACTTAAGTCCAAAAGTGAAAAAATGTTCGTAGTGGCAGGTTTTTTCAGACCCCAAATTGGTCGAGAAAGTATTACTGCAGCCTGGCAGGTGGCTAGCATGGAAAAAGCCTTGACTCAAAACTATCTTCGTCAACATTTAGTAGGAGTTGGATCGGGGCGTTCGGTTGGGGTTAATGTAGGCGGATTACTCATGAATCAAAATCAAAACTTGGTATTAAACTACAATATTGGCATGTTCAATCCCGCTTATTCTTACAACAATGGAAATTCAGTGGGAAGTCAATTTTCTCCATTAATAACAGGAAGAGCTGTATTATCTATTGGAACTCCTGAAATGAAACAGTATGGTATTGCTTACAACAATAATTTTTTCAATAAACGTAAAGGAGTTTCAATAGCTTTAGATTATTCAAGTCAAGGAAAATCAGACCTGTTTAAAAGCTCTTCATCAGTTGGCACAGATGTATTACTCAATTTTGGAGGACTTAATTTTGATGCGGAAATTCATGAAACAGCAAGACGTTCCGAAAGAGACAATAGATCGAGAATTTTCGCCTATCGGTCAACTTTTGGGCATATTCGAGCGGGGTACAATTTAATTTTAGGCAAAAAATACTTCGTTGAGCCAATCTTTATGTTTGCTAGATTTAGAGGAGCACCAGATTTGGAAGGCCAAGCCGACGCCCTAGCAGTGCGCTCTTCATCGGGCACGGAAACAACCTACGATGCAGGCATCAACTGGCATTTGCAGGAACGGCGCCTGAAACTGCTGCTCCATTATACCTGGCGCGAAGGCAATCCAGGGGCAGCTGGCAACGGTGCAACTGTAAATGACTATTTTACCCAAGTCAATGTAGGGGCCATCCGGCGGGGCAATTGGTTGGGGTTGGGGCTCAGTGCGATTTTTTAGGCAAATAATTAATGTTTCCTACTAAATTCAGGCTTCAAAAATCAAATTTATGAAGTCTCTAACCAGCATTTTTCTCCTTCTGTTCATTTCAACAGTCCTCACCGCCCAATCCCCCGCCTACAATCCCCAGATCAACAGCATTGATGTGCAACATTACCGCTTTAGCCTTACACTCAAAGACGATACCGACCGCATCGAAGGCCTGGCCGAAATCACCCTGCGCTTCAAACAAGCAGGCAACAGTTTTGCACTGGATTTGACCAATGCCAAATCGGGTAAAGGCATGGAGGTCAACGCCGTGAGTTTCAGCAATGCAGCCCTAAAATTCAGCCATAGCAATGACCGTTTGAACATCACCCTGCCCAATACCATCCCGGCGGGAGAAAGCATCACGGTAAGTGTCCAATACGCTGGCATCCCTACCGACGGCCTGATCATCGATGCCAACAAGTTTGGTGATCGCACTTTTTTTGGCGACAATTGGCCCAATCGTGCCCACCATTGGTTGCCGACCGTGGATCACCCTTCGGATAAGGCTTCGGTAGAATTCATCGTTACAGCGCCCGATCATTATCAGGTAGTTGGCAATGGCATCCAGATTGAAGAAAGCAACCTGGACGGCGGCTTACGGCGTACCCATTGGAAAGAAACGGTTTTGCTACCCACCAAAGTAATGGTCATTGGGGTGGCCCCTTTTGCGGTGCAGCTTGCCGGGGAAGTTCAAGGCATTCAGGTCAGTTCCTGGGTTTTTCCAGACAACCGTGCGGAGGGTTTTGCTGATTACAGCCAGGCCGTGGAGGTATTGGAATGGTTTCACAAAAACATCGCCCCTTATCCCTACCGCAAATTGGCCAACGTACAATCCAAAACCCGCTATGGCGGCATGGAAAACGCCAGCAATATTTTTTACTTCGAAAATTCGGTGAATGGCAAAAAGGAACGCGAAGATTTGATTGCCCACGAAATTGCCCACCAGTGGTTTGGCAACTCGGCTTCGGAGGCCAACTGGTACCACGTTTGGCTGAGTGAGGGTTTTGCAACCTACAGCACCCACCTTTACCACGAAGCCAAGTACGGTGCAGCCTCCCTGGCCGAACGCATGCGCAAAGACCGCTTCACCGTAGTGCGTTATGCCGAGCGCAAGCTGGCTCCCATCGTAGACACCACCGTGACCGACATCAACACGGTACTCAATACCAATTCGTACCAAAAAGGCTCCTGGGTATTGCACATGTTGCGCCACGAGATTGGCGATGCCGCCTTTTGGAAAGGCTATCGAGCCTATTATCAAAAGTACCAGGGCAGCAATGCACTTACTTCCGATTTGCAAAAAGTGATGGAAGAAGCCTCGGGTAAATCGCTGGCGACCTTTTTTAAACAATGGGTTTTTCAGGCTGGTCAGCCCGAATTAAAAGTGGACTGGAAATACGATGCAAGTAAAAAAGAGCTGGAAGTAAGCGTGCAACAAGTCCAGGCAACTCCATTTAGTTTTCCGCTGGATGTTCATTTTTTGGACGAGAACAAAAAGCTGGTTTTGGAAAAAACATTACCCATAAACAAAAGCCAGGAACAATTCCGCTTCCCCCTGGCCAGTGCCCCAAAAGACATCAAACTCGATCCCAATGCCTATTTGTTGTTCAAATGATGAACCATTGGCAAATGTTTAAAGATCATTAACACGAACAATAGCCATTTTAGGACGACCTTAACGTTATAGAACCTGACTTGTGAGTAATTTTGCGTCATAAAAGTGTCTTGAGAATTTTTCTTCAAGGCAGCGCTTTGCCGCGAAATTTTTTACCTTGCAACCGCATTTCTCTATTTAAAAAAACCGACGCGATGAGAAAGTTACTGGCATTTGGATCGCTTTTGGCAATGATCTTGCTTTTCTCCAACATGACTGTGGATAATGTGCAGCCCAAAAAACCTGATGGGGAGAAGATCTACAAGCAGTACTGCGTAACCTGTCATGGTTTGCGTGGCGACATGGGCGTATCTGGTGCGGCCAATTTTGTTGAATCCAAACTAAAATTGGACGAACGCATCAAAGTCATCACCAATGGCCGCAACAACATGGCTAGTTTTAAAGCTTTGCTTGACAAAGACAAAATCAAAGCTGTAGCGGCGTACACCATGACGTTGACCAAGAATTAATGCTAAGCTGTTCAAACAAAAAACGTTAAACAGCCTGTTGGAAATTAGGGAATGGACGAAATGCTCATTCCCTAATTCCTTATTTATCCATTTCTTTCCCTGTAATTATGTCCATTTTTGTAACAGGCGGTACAGGATTTGTAGGTTCTTACCTGATTCGACATTTGTTGGAGCAAGGTTATACCGATATCACTGCGCTGCGCCGGCGCAACAGCAATTTTGATCTCGCCAGCGATTTTGCCGACCGCATCCAGTGGATCGAAGGTGAACTCAACGACCCTTTTAGTTTGGCTGAAGGCATCCGAGGCAAAAAATGGGTTTTCCACGTTGCTGCGATCATTTCTTTTGAAGAGAAAGACCGCGCAAAAATGCATGCGGTCAATGTTGAAGGAACTGCGCATATCGTCAATGCCTGCTTGGATGAAGGGGTAGAAAAATTATTGCATGTAAGTTCGATTGCCGCGGTTGGTCGCACCAAGCCCAATCAAGTCGTAAATGAAAAGAACATTTACCAGGCCAGCCCTTACAACACCGAATATGGGCTCAGTAAATTTTTGGGCGAACAGGAGGTGTGGCGCGGAATTGCCGAAGGGCTGAATGCAGCCATCGTCAACCCAGGGGTAGTCATTGGTGCCGGGCGTTGGCACGAAGGTACCGGGCAGTTTTTTCCAGCTCTCCACCGGGGTTTTCGTTTTGTCCCTCCTGGTAAAATCAGTATGGTTGATGTGCGGGATGTCGCCCGAATGTTGTTGGTTTTGGCCAAAAGTGACGTCAATGAAGAGCGTTTCATTGCCAATGCGGGTGAACTGACTTATCAGGAGTTTTTCAAGGCCATTACTCAGGAGTTTCGGGTGCCCGTGCCCAATATCATGATTACACCTTTGCTTCGCGAATTGGCCTGGCGGTTGGCAAAAATCCCAGCCTTTTTTACCAGAAAACCACCACTGGTTACCAAAGAGAATTTGCGTCAGGCGGCACTTGAATTGGTTTTTGAAAATGAAAAATCAAAAAAACAGTTGCAATTTGAATACACAGCGATCGACAAAACCATTGCTGATACTTGTCGGGCTTTTTTGGATGCTGAAGGAAAAACGACGGTTTTTTGAATACTGTCTATTGCCATCAGGTTCTTTCACCTAATCCTATACCACATGTCCCATCGTTCTTTCTCCGCCGCTTTACTTGTACTTGGTCTATTGGCAGCTTGTACCCGCCCCACTTCTACTCCTGAGGCTGCCCTACTCAGTTATTTCCCAACAGCTACGCTGAGCGATACCACCCATTTAGAGCTACCGGATGAGGCCATTTCTGGAGACACCATTCCGACCCTCTTGTTTTTCAAAACCCTCGGGGCTTTGATGCAGCCAGTGGACTATATTGTTGATTCTACTTCGAGTACGGTGGTGGCCTTGCAGCGCTTTTCGCTAAATGAACGTTACGATGGCTGTTTGGTACACCTTACCCAAAATTGGTTCAAACACCAGTCCCTTTTACTTTTTGACAAACAAAGCCAGCGCTTCACTGATCGTTTTACCGTGGGTGAATGGTACGGTGGCGAAGGTGGCCAAGTACTGATTGGCTCCTGGCTTTTCGACTACAATGGAGACGGCAACAAAGACCTGGTGCGCCGCAGCATCGAACACAGCATGACCCCAACGCCCGAGGGAGAAGCTGAAGAAAGATTTTTCGAATCTGGGGAATTGCTGCTCTGGAACAAAAATACATGGCAAAAAAATATGGTAAAAGACTCGGCTGTTTTGGTTAAAAACTACCCTATCCGCTCAGTCTGGTAAGCCTACTATTCTTTATTCACTTTCAAGATATTTGGATCCGTCAATTTAAAAAATGACGGATGATGCCGGATTGTAGAGATGCACGGCCGTGCGTCTCCAGGCTTGTACCAAATGCAAAAAGACGCACGGCCGTGCGTCTCTACGGTGCGTTACCCCGATTTCCTCCCACATTCAAAACATTTTCCCGCTTTTTGCTGTACTATTCTGGAATTTATCTCAATTTTGCAGCGTGTAAAAGCGGAGAAGAACCATGGTTGAATTACCTGTTGTCAGCAAGGAAAGTACTGAACCTACCCGGACGCGCAAACCAGACTGGTTGCGGGTCAAACTACCCATGGGCGAGAATTATAAAAAAGTGCGCTCTTTGGTCGACGAGTACAAGCTACACACCATTTGCCAAAGTGGCAATTGCCCGAACATGGGTGAATGTTGGGGTGAAGGTACGGCTACTTTTATGATCCTGGGCAATACTTGTACCCGCTCTTGTTCTTTTTGCGCTGTAAAAACGGGCCGGCCCAACGAATACGACGCCGATGAGCCCCGCCGCGTAGCCGAAGCCATCGTGCTCATGCAGGTCAAACACGCGGTCATCACTTCCGTCAACCGCGACGAGCTGGCTGATCGGGGCGCCGAAATCTGGCACCAAACCGTTCGCCTGGTCAAAGAAGCTTCACCTTCCACCACTATAGAAACGCTCATCCCCGATACCAAAGCCAATTGGGAAGCCCTAGAGCGGATGATCTCCGCTGGCCAGGAGGTAGTATCGCACAACATGGAAACCGTAGAGCGCCTCTACCGCAAGGTACGCCCTCAAGCCAAATACCAGCGTAGCCTGGAACAAATCCAGCGCACCAAAGACTACGGTAAACGCACCAAGTCGGGCATCATGGTTGGTCTGGGTGAAACACAGGAAGAAGTGTTCAAAATTATGGATGACCTCGTAGCGCACGGCTGCGATGTGCTCACCATTGGGCAGTACTTACAGCCTACCCAAATGCACATTGCGGTAGCGGAATTCATCCACCCGGATGTGTTTGCGTTGTACAAGGAGGTGGGTTTGAGCAAGGGATTTAAATTTGTGGAGAGTGGACCTCTGGTACGCTCGAGTTATCATGCGGAAAGGCATTTGTAGAAGCAATAAATTATTGCCGGATTTGGTCTAAATCTCCTTCCCAACGCAGTTTTCCACGCAGTTCACAATTTAAGAAAATTGAAGATCAAATGAGTGAGAGTAATATACAAGCAAAAAAATTGAGGCGTAAAATCATGAAATACTACTCCGTAAAATAGAGCTACCCTTAAACTACATTAAGTCCATTTCTTAAAATACTTCATAGGTTCCACTTTGCAGGTCGGCCTACCTTTGCATTGTAATCTAAAAAAATGCAAAAATGAAAATTTCACCTGTACTTCTGACAATGCTGTTTCTTTTAACCGCTTGTCAAAGCAAAGTGGACAATCAAAATTCTGTCAATAATCAAAACAAAATGGAAATGGACAATGAAAAAGCTGCAATTGAGAAATTGCTTTTCACTTATCGGGATGCCCTGAACGCATCGAATACAGACAAAGTTTTACCACTTTATACAGCAACCGGCGTTTTTATGCCCTCAAATGCCCCGACCTCAGTGGGGCAAGACCAAGTTAAAGGTGCTTACGATTTTGTTTTTAATTCCATCCAATTGAAAATTGAATTTTTTATTGACGAAATTGAGGTACACGGCGATATTGCGTTTGCCCGAACCACCTCAAAAGGCACCACTTTGATTCATGCCACAGGGGAAACCGTTCCAGAAGAAAACAGAGAATTGTTTGTGCTCCAAAAGGAAAATGGGCAATGGAAAATAGCTCGATATATGTTTAATAAAACCAAGTAAACGGTGTTTATCGCGGATAAAAAATTTTCGTAATGAGGGTTGATGTTCAATTAAACATCAACCCTTGTTACTCGCCCCTCACCTACACATCACCATCCCCTTCCCCCAATACGGCATCAACTGCTTATATTCCTCCGCTTTTACAACATACCAATTGTCCCACTGCTCTACAACCCCACAAATCTGTACCTCATCCGCCACGTAAGGCGCCAGTTTATCATTGATGGGCCGACCATCCTGGTCCAACACAAAACAATATTGCTGCTCGCCATTGCTGGTTTTGGCCTTAAAAAATGCCGGAATCCCGCCAGCCAAACAACGAATGGCGCAAGAGCGGTGCGGCTTCCCCTCCCCAGGGCGCATCACTCCGAGGTAACATTTGGGGTCGAGGATTTCACCGCGCAAAGTGGCTTTGTCCAATTGAACAGGGGTTGAAGCAACATCCTCCAGCTTGGAAAAACCCTGGAACAACTCCTTTTCGGGCCCCAATTCAAAGGCCACTACCCCATCGTAATAAATCAATTTACCTTTCAGTCGGATCCCTTTACCCATCAGGGTTGTCCCGGTTTTTTGGGCCAAAGCTTCGAGTGCAGGGTTGGCGCTTTTTTTGCCCATTCCAATCAATAAAATGCGTTGAAAATGAGGAAGCCCTTGTAAATCCTTTCCCAGGGGGATTTTTAAACAAGGAATGGGTTCAGTGATCAAAATGCCCTCCAAGGTGCGGTAGCGAGCGATTTCGTATTTGGAGGGGATAAACCGGCGTTGGTTGAGCACCAGAATTCCGGCTATGGCTGGGACTAAAACCACCAGAGTCCAGACCACGTATTTGACCCATTGGCCATAACTTTTCGGCGCTTTGTCTTGCCAGCCGATGTAAAATTCTTCGTTCATCTGATTACTCATTTAGACTTGAATAATCGCCGCAGGGCGTTCGGTTCCTTCGGGATACGGGCTTGGGTTGACCCAAACCATACCATCGACAATTTTCACATCGTAGGTCTCCAGTTTTTCGGTAAACGGAGGTGGAGATTGCCCATTTTGCGGCAGATATTGGTAGCCATGCCAGGGACAGGTGATGCAACCATCGACAATTTTCCCCTCGCCGATTGGGCCATGCTGGTGGCGGCAAATGTTGTTGACCGCCGACACCTTGCCATTGTAACGGAATACCGCGATGTTTTGGCCTTCCAGATAGACTATTTTCGCCCGGTTTTCAGGAATATCCTCCGCTGAACACACCTGATAGTACCCCTCTCCTACTGCCGGTTTATCCATTTGCTCCTGCAGGCGTTTTTTCTCTACCCCTGCCGCCATCAAATGCAGCGAAACCAGGGTGAACAGGCCAAAACCAACAAAGCCGATCCAGATGGGCGACTGCTCCAATTGAATCACCCCCAACATCACGTGAAAAACCAGCAGGCCATAGGCCAGATACACCAGCATGTGCAGGCTCTTCCACCAACGTGGACTCAGGTTTTTTAGCCAAAAATCATGACTGGTGGCCGCCATCAAAAACAAAATCAGCAGGGCGAAAAAGCCCAGAACCTGAAAAGGGAAATCCTGCAAAGAGCCATAATGGGTATTGGATGCAAATACCGAAAAAATCGGATCCACATAGCCCAGGCTGTGAAACTGGATGGTATTAAAAACCCCATGTACTGCCCCAATCAAAAAGGTAGTTACACCCAGATGCCGTCGATTGTACAACAAGGGCAAAAAGCGGCGATCCAAACGCGCCAAGGGCCCAATGCACAAAATGAATTGCAGCATGATAAAGGCCAGGGTGCCAGTAGCCCGAATGATCAGGGTTTCAGGGCTAATCAAGGGATAAAAGACCAATTGCAAGAGGGTGAACGTCAACAAGTATAAGACCATGATCCCGCCCATGATGCGGTCGTAGCGCCGTTTTTGGCGGTTCCATTGTACGGAGGTGTAATTGACACTCATGGGTTGAAGTTGAATTTTTGGATGCCCGTTTTTTCAAAGGGGTTGACAATTTGTAAAAAATAGGGTGCTTTGGCCAGGCGCGTCCCGGAAATTGGAAAGCGTTGGGTTCCTTTTGACCCCAGTACGCCGATGAAGGTGTACTGCCAATAGAGTTGTGCCATTGGCTGCGCCAAAGGTTTTTTGATGATGAACTCCAATTGTGTGCCTATTGTAGAGTCCCCGCGAAGATTTATGGTAAGTTCCTCAGATTCCTGGGTATCCAGTATTCGAGGCAAGGGTGGATCAATTTTCTGAAATGCTTGTGTCTGGGTGACTGGTTGCGGCAAAACCCAGATTGCCGCAGCAAAACCCAGGCAGAGCAGAACACTGCCGATCTGCCAGATGATGCGATGTCGTTTGCGCAATTCAGGAACCATGTTTCTTTTGTTTTAAACCTTTATTGAGCAGTACTACCCACAAGGCGATGGAGGCGGGCAAGAGCAACAAACGGGTTGGCCAAGTCGCTCCGTGCATGTTTTCATCAATTTGCTCTGCCCCTTTGAACACAAACCAGAGCCCAAAGATCAGCCCCAAACCAAAGTAGGCGTACACTCCGTAAAGCAGGATTTGTAACCAGTACATCTACAAATATTTAAGCTTCGTTGTAAATTTTCAAAACCGTCTCCCGCAAATGTTGCCCTGATTCGGTGAACAAATAATGGATGCTATCGGCAATGGCTTCAGGTGTGGTCCATTTTTCAAAATCAGCATCTGGCATGGCTTCCCGGTTGGGCGGCGTATCGATGGTGCTGGGCACGATCACTGAAGCCCGAATGCCCTTGTCTTTCCCATAGGCATTGATGATGTTGGCCAACGCAATCAACAAGGATTTGGACAAACCGTAAGCCACATTGTACAAGGCCGCCTGAGCATCCAGGGCTGCCCGCGAGCCGATCAATACAAAATGCCCGCCCCCATTGGCTTCAAAATGGGGCAAAAGTGCGTGTACCACGAAATAGGCCGTTTCAAAATTTAGCTTGTACATTTGTTGCAAAGCTGCGCCATCCGCAGCCTTCAAACCTCCCGGAGCGTAGCCTCCAACCAGCAGTACCGCAGCATTCAGGTTTGGGCTTTTTGTACAAATGTCTTCAATGTAAGCCTGAGTGGCTTGTTCATCGGTCAGGTCAACTGCACCAATTTCTGCATCAGTTCTGGGGGAAGCTGAGCGATCAGTTCCGTATACTTTAAATCCTTCATTGACAAACTTTTGGAGAACGGCGTGGCCAAGGTTGCCAGAAGCACCGGTGATCAAGATAGATTTTTGCATGGATTTTTGGTTTATGAGCTAAAAATACACATTTCACCACATAGATTTATCAATCAATTCAGCTACCAAACCCGTCCAGCCAGTTTGATGCGATGCGCCCAGGCCATGGGCGGTATCCCCGTGGAAATATTCATAAAAGAGCACCAAATCGCGGAACTGAGGGTCGGTGCTGTAGCGCTCATTTTCCCCATGTATCGGGCGTTGGCCCGATTCGTCGCGTTGGAAAATGGACACCAGTCGCCCGGAAAGCTCATCCGCTGCTTGCTCTAGGGTAATCCAGTGATCTGATCCAGTAGGAAATTCCACTTTAAGGCCTTCGCCATAATGTTGGGCATAAGCCCGCAAAGAATGGCCGATCAGGTAATTCATGGGCATCCAAACCGGGCCGCGCCAATTGGAGTTGCCGCCAAACAAACCCGTGGTAGACTCTCCTGGCTCGTAGGTCAACCCAAATTCCTGCCCAGCAATATTGACTACATAAGGCGTTTTATGGATTTTGGACACCGAACGAATGCCACCTTTACTCAGGAATTCCTTTTCATCAAATAAAGCATGCAGCAAACGCAGCAAACGATCCTTAGGTACCAATGACAACAAAATATTGCCATGCTCTTCCAACTCGTCAATCACCAGGTACTCGTGGTTGGCTTCCCGGTATTTTTGGAACCACTTCAAACGATTGTAAAAATTGGGAAGCTTTTTCAGTTTTTCGCGATCCAGTTCCATCACGGCAAAGAGGGTGGTCAAACCGACCAAAGACCTGATTTTCATTGGAATGAACTCCCCGTTAGGCAAAGCCAGGATGTCGTAAAAAAAACCTTCCACCGGGTCCCAGGATCCCGTCCAGTGTTCACTGATGTCGTTCAGGGATGCAGCGATGTAAGTGAAATGTTCAAAAAATTTAGTCGCAACGTCTTCAAAAGCTACATCGTCTTCACCCAAAATCAGCGCCATTTCCAGCATGTTCAAGCAATACATGGCCATCCAGGCGGTACCATCCGCTTGCTCCAGGTAGCCGCCGCCAGGGATAAAGCTGCTGCGGTCAAAAACGCCGATGTTGTCCAGTCCCAGGAATCCGCCTTCAAAAACGTTGTTTCCCTGATGGTCTTTGCGATTGACCCACCAGGTAAAATTGATGAGCAGTTTTTGAAACACCCGCTTGAGAAAAACCTTGTCGTCATTGCCATTCCTGGCTTTGTCCATTTTGTAGATTTGCAAACAAGCCCAGGCGTGTACGGGAGGATTGACATCCCCAAAATTCCACTCGTAGGCGGGGAGTTGCCCGTTGGGGTGCATGTACCACTCACGCAAAAACAAAATGAGCTGTTGTTTGGCAAACTCGACATCAACCATCGCCAGGGGTACACAATGGAAAGCCAGATCCCAGGCCGCGTACCAGGGGTACTCCCATTTGTCGGGCATGGAAATGATGTCTTCGTTGTTGAGGGTTTTCCAATGGTGATTGCGCCCGTGTTTGCGACTGCGGGGTGGTGGCGGGGTGCCGGGGTCACCATTGAGCCAACGGGGGATGTCGATGTTGTAATACTGTTTGCTCCAAAGCATCCCGGCAAAAGCCTGGCGTTGGATGTTGGCCAAATCTGCGTTGTCGCCTTTTTTGAAGGGGGCATAAAAAGCATCTGCTTCGGCAATTCTATCTTGGAAGGTCGTCGCATAGGATGAACCAAGGGGATCTTCCAGATTCGCTTTTTTGGTCAAACGCAACTTGATTTCCACTTTTTCACCAGGAACGAGGTCAAAGCGATAGTGTGGCGCAAATTTGGTGCCGGAAGAATTGCCCTCCAGAAAATTATCGCCCTGAATCACCGACCGATGAAAAGCATCCTTGACAAATGGACTCGCATTGGGGACTCCAAAAATTCGCTCGGTATTGGTTTCGTTTTCGGTAAACAACAATTGCTGTGGGGTATCAAAATACAGGTAATAATCGCCTAGTTTGGGGTGATGGGCACGCACCACTTCCGCTGAATGCTCCACCCGGATAATGGGCTTTTCTGCCAAGAGTCCAAAAGACCATAAATTGCGAAACCACAGCGTTGGAAGCAGGGAAAGTTGGCCTTGCTTGTGGCCACGCACCTGGACGCTAATGCGCACGCAGATGTCTTCTACGTCTGCTTTTGCGTATTCGGTATAGACGTCGTAGTAACACCCTTCGTCGAATGCCGCAGAGTCGTGCAGCTCAAATTCTGGTTCATCCTTGGAACGTTGACGGTTGACCTGCACCAAATCCTGATATGGGAATGCTTCAAGCGTATACTTATACAGATGTTTCATGTAAGAGTGCGTCGGCGTACTGTCGAGGTAGTAGTACAATTCCTTGACGTCTTCGCCGTGATTGCCTTCCGGGCCGCTGAGGCCAAAGAGCCTTTCTTTCAAAATGGGGTCTTTGCCATTCCACAAGGCAAGGCCAAAGCAGAGATTGCACAGGTTGTCCGAAATGCCCGCAATCCCGTCTTCACCCCAGCGGTATACTCGGGATCGGGCGTGGTCATGCGGAAAATGCTCCCAAACCTTACCCTGCTCACTGTAATCTTCCCGTACGGTTCCCCATTGGCGTTCACTCAAATAGGGGCCCCATTTTAGCCATTTTTTACTGCCACTGTATTGCTCTTGAAGTCTTATTGCTTCCTGGTTTGGATTAGATGCTGCCATTTGGATAAAATTCGTAGTCTATGATCCGATTGAATGTTGCTCCATTGTTCTACGCTTTAACCTTGAAAAAGATCACCTATTGTCTGAATATCCAGAATATAGGGTCTAGTCGAATGCAAAAATATCCAATTCGTCCGCGTAGAAACATTTGGGAGGCTTTCTGTCCATTCGCCTAAACCACGAGGGGGAGCTAAGCCGTTTTACTGCCAAATTCAAAAAAATGAAAACACTATTGCAATCCATTTTGGTACTGGGACTTTTGGTCAATGTCCTTAGCCTTTCCGCACAAGACAAACACAAAGTTAATGTGGACAAAAACCAGATCGCCATTGAAGGTTATGACCCCGTAGCCTATTTTGAAGACCACAAACCCGTCAAAGGATCGGATGAATTCAGCTTCAAATATGAGTCGGCGGTTTACCACTTTGCCAGCAAAGCCCACCTGAACACCTTCAAAAAGAACCCGGAAAAATATGTACCCCAATACGGTGGTTTTTGTGCTTACGGGGTATCACGAGGTTATGCCGTGGGCATCGACCCGGATGCCTGGTCTATCGTGGATGGCAAATTGTACTTAAACTACAGCTTGAAGGTGCAAAAAACCTGGAATGAAGATAAACCTGGTTACATCAAAAAAGCGGATGTGAACTGGCCGAGTATCGTGGATAAAAAATAAATCCAGATAGGGATAACATGCGTCATCCCGAATTTTTGGGATGACAAACCGCGGAGCGATTAGGTTTATGCCCAGGTTTGACTTTTCAAAAATTCGGGATGACGAACTGTTACTCCTGCATCATGAGTCTGTTTTTTGTTAACAAAGCCTCGATAAATGTAAAGCATTTAAAAAAAGAAGTAAAACTATAGTTTCTCAATAGCAATTTACCTATATTTATACCCGATATCCTGGCAAACCAACTAATTATGAGGGTTTTTAAGCCAAACAGCCTATTGAGGGCTGTTGCATGTAGTATTCTAAGCGTTGTTACAGCGTTATTTTTAAGCGGAGGGTTCTATTCGTTTCAGGAACCAGCAGGATTTGTATGGAATCATCATCCCCACTCTTCGCTATCTTTCCACTCCAATCATACGCAATTTCCTCCCAATTTCAGCCTTTCGCTTATTGTCGAAACTTTCGAAGAAATAGATGATGACAATCAGGAAAATGAAAACCTGGAGGCTTCTGTAAACGCATTTGCTTTCACCTTGCTTCCAAATCAGATTGCGGTTAAGCAGGTTATCATTCAAAGTTTAAGGCAAATCGTCTTAAACCGCAAGTCTGTACTCCTCTTCATCCTCTACCATTCCTGGAAAAGTTTTTTAGCCTAATCTCCAACTGCCTTTCTGGATTTTTAACCCATCAATTCCCTCATTGACTGGGCTAGTATTCCTGTGTCCCATGCTTCCTTAAGAAGCCGATTCTATCATCCAAAACAAATAAACACCGTATGAAGAAGGTCTCAATTTTCTTCTTCCTGGCCATTCTGTCCGTATTGAGCAGCTGCCAAAAGAAACAGCATAAAACTGAAGAAGAGGCTACGTTTTTAGTCACGGTACCTTTACGCCTCGACACTTTGGTTTTTAAAGACTACGTAAGTCAAATCCGGGCGATTCAACACATCGAAATCAGAGCCCTCGAAAAAGGTTATCTCCAAAACATCTACGTGGATGAAGGGCAGTTTGTAAAAAAAGGGCAACTGATGTTCCAGATCATGCCGCTCATTTATCAGGCTGAAACCCAAAAAGCCCAGGCTGAGGTGAATTTTGTGGAAATCGAATACCAAAACACCAAAAGCCTCGCTGACAGTAACATCGTTTCCAAAAATGAATTGGCCCTGGCCAAAGCAAAATTGGATAAGGCCAAGGCTGAACTGGCTTTATCCAGGGCACATTTGGGATTTACCGAAGTGCGTGCCCCTTTTGATGGCATCATGGACCGCTTCCAGGTGCGTTTGGGCAGTCTGGTCGATGAAGGTGAACTTTTGACTACTCTTTCCGACAACAGCAAAATGTGGGTGTACTTCAACGTGCCCGAAGCAGAGTACCTGGATTATGCCACTAGAGCCAAGTCCAAAAACCCCCTGAACGTAAAACTGCGCATGGCGAACAATGAACTGTTTGAAGAAGGGGGCAAAGTGGAAACCATTGAGGCCGACTTCGACAATGAAACGGGTAATATTGCCTTCCGGGCCACCTTCCCCAATCCCAAGAAGATTTTGCGCCATGGTGAGACCGGGAATGTTCTTATGCCCGTTGTCCTAAAAAATTCCCTTCTGATTCCTCAGAAAGCCACTTTTGAAATCCTGGATAAAAAATTCCTTTACGTAGTTGATGACAAAGGTATTGTGCACTCCCGGCAAATCACAGTAGGCACAGAGTTGCCGCATTTGTATGCGGTAACCAGTGGTTTACGCGACGGGGAAAAAGTGCTTATTGAAGGCTTGCGCAAGGTTAAAAACAAGCAAAAGATCAAGTGCCAGACCGAAAACCCCCGAAAGGTTTTTGCGGAGATGAATCAATTGTTTGCGGAGTAAGTCGCAGGAATCCCTAAATCACTGAAACATGTTTAGCAAATTCATCCATAGACCGGTGTTGGCCATTGCCATTTCTTTGGCCATCACTTTTCTGGGGATATTGGCGAGCAACACCATGCCAGTATCACAATTTCCCCAGATTGCACCACCCAGGGTTAATATTTTTATCGCCTACCCTGGCTCAAGTGCCGACGTATTGGTGCAATCTACCCTGATCCCACTGGAGCGGGCCATCAACGGGGTTCAAGGCATGCAATACATCATTTCTGATGCCACCAGTGCCGGGGAGGCGACCATTCAAATTGTGTTCGAACCCAATACCGACCCCAATGCTGCGGTAGTGAACGTCAAAACAAGGGTGGACCAGGTCATGAACAACCTGCCGCCCTTGGTGCAACGGGAAGGCGTAATCATCACGCCTATTCAGCCCAGTATGTTGATGTACGTCAACCTCTACAGTACAGATAAACACGCTGATGAGAAGTTTTTGTACAACTACGCCAACGTTAAAATCCTGCCAGAATTACAACGCATCAGTGGGATGGGGCGCGCTCAGATATTGGGAAGCCGCCAGTATGCCATGCGCATTTGGTTGAAACCCGACCGCATGCGGGCCTACAATATTTCTACGGAAGAAGTGATGGAGGCGGTAAGTGAGCAAAGTGTAATCGGAAGACCGGGTCGGATCGGCCAAAGCTCCGGAAAAAAAGCTCAATCCCTGGAATTTGTGTTGACCTACAAAGGCAGGTTCAACAAACCGGAGGAATACGGAGACATCATCATTCGAGCCAATCCAAGTGGCGAGGTGCTGAAATTAAAGGACGTTGCCGAAGTTGAGTTGGGTAGTGAGTTTTTTGACATTTATTGCAACAAAGACGGGTACCCTTCGGCTTCCATCGTACTCAAACAAAACTTTGGTAGCAACGCCAGCAAGGTAATCGAGCAGGTAAAGGTAAAATTGAAGGAATTGGAAGGAGACTTTCCTCCGGGGATGGATTATGAAATCAATTATGACGTTTCCAAGTTTGTTGGGGCCTCTATCGAAAAGGTGATGCATACTTTGGTAGAAGCCTTCATCCTGGTGGCCCTGGTGGTGTTCCTTTTCCTGGGCGATTGGCGCTCAACCCTCATTCCTACCCTGGCCGTGCCAGTTTCCTTGATTGGTGCCTTTTTATTCATGCAGCTGTTCGGGCTAACCATCAATTTGATTACGTTGTTTGCCCTGGTTTTGGCCATTGGTATTGTGGTGGACAATGCGATTGTGGTTGTTGAAGCGGTGCACGTCAAGATGGAAACCAAACATTTGACGCCTTACAAAGCCGTGCAGGAGGTACTGAACGAAATCAGTGGAGCCATTATCGCGATTACGCTGATTATGACGGCGGTATTTGTGCCAGTTGCTTTTATGACTGGCCCTGTCGGGATTTTTTATCGCCAGTTTTCCATCACCATGGCCAGTTCCATCGTCCTGTCGGGAGTAGTAGCACTCACCCTTACGCCGATATTGAGCGCCATGATCCTGAAAAATCACTACGGTAAAGCGCGCAAAAAAACGCCAGTTGACCTGTTCATCAGTTGGTTTAACCGCCGCTTTGATAAATTGACCGATCGGTACACCGACCTCCTTAAGCTGATTGTTAATCGGCGACTGGTTACTTTTTTGATCCTGGCCGCTTTTGGTTTTGGTATTTTTTCGGCAAACAAAAGCATTCCATCTGGATTTATTCCCAATGAGGATCAGGGCATGATTTATGCCATTATTCAAACGCCTCCGGGGAGTACCCTTGAAAGAACCAACCAAATTTCGCGCGAGCTCCAGAATATCGCGGAAGAGGTAGAAGGCATTCAATCAGTTTCTTCACTTGCTGGTTATGAGATCCTTACCGAGGGGCGCGGCTCCAACGCAGGTACCTGTATCATCAACCT
This sequence comes from Haliscomenobacter sp., assembly GCF_965225875.1. GTDB lineage: Bacteria > Bacteroidota > Bacteroidia > Chitinophagales > Saprospiraceae > Haliscomenobacter. Next base: position 141,294 of record NZ_CBDDBS010000001.1, read on the forward strand.
GAAGGATTGGTCGGACCGATCACAATCCGTTTTTGAAATAGTAGAGGAACTGGAGGAAAAAACCAAAAACCTGGGCGCAGTGATCGAATTTTTTGAACCACCAGCTGTTCCTGGGTATGGTTCCTCGGATGGTTTTTCCTTAAGGCTGTTGAACAAAAATAGTACGGTAGACTACCAGGACTTTGATAAAATCAATACCGATTTTATGAATGCCCTGCGCAAACGAAAAGAGTTGACCGGCTTGTTCACTTTTTTTGCCGCCAATTACCCACAGTATGAATTGGTCATTGACAACAAACTGGCCATGCAAAAAGGGGTATCCATTGGAAAAGCTATGGATAACCTGGACATCCTCATCGGCAGTACTTATGAGCAGGGGTTTGTCCGTTTTGGCAACTTTTTCAAGGTTTATACCCAGTCTGCGCCAGAATACCGAAAACTACCTTCGGACATCCTGAATCTTTTTATAAAAAATAACCGCGACGAAATGGTGCCCTACTCTTCATTCATGAGTTTGCGCAAAACGCAGGGGCCCAATGAAATTACCCGCTTTAACCTCTACACCTCATCATCTATCCGGGGGGTTCCGGGGCCTGGTTTTACCAGTGGAGATGCCATCACTGCGATCCAGGAAGTAGCCAAGGAGAACCTTCCTCAAGGTTATGACATCGCCTGGGAGGGCCTTTCCTACGATGAAGCCAAACGGGGCAATGAAGCTCTTTATATTTTTATAGTGGTAGTGATTTTCGTATACCTGGTACTTGCGGCTCAGTATGAGAGTTTTATCATTCCACTTGCGGTCATTTTTTCCCTGCCAGTCGGGATTTTTGGTTCATTGATTTTGCTGAAGTTCATGGGTTTGGCCAATGACATTTATGCACAAATTGGCATCATCATGCTCATGGGTTTATTGGGCAAAAACGCGGTTTTGATTGTAGAGTTTGCGGTACAAAAGCACATGCAGGGTATGTCTGTGCTGGAAGCCGCTATTGAAGGCTCGAAAGCTCGATTCCGACCAATCCTGATGACTTCCTTTGCTTTTATTGCTGGTCTGATCCCGCTGGTAAGGGCTACCGGACCTGGGGCCATTGGCAACCGCACCATTGGCGCCTCTGCCCTCGGAGGTATGTTAATCGGCACCATTTTTGGGGTCATCATTGTGCCGGGCCTGTACTACATTTTTGGCAAAATAGCCGAAGGCAGAAAGCTCATTAAGGACGAGGATGAGAACCCACTGAGCGAAGACCTGGTGGAACACTGGGACGAAACTTCGACAATCAAAGAATTCATCAAGAAAATCCGCACCAAAGATGAAAAGTCAGATGAGGAGTTATAAATGGATCGCCTTTGCACTCCTGCTGACCAGCTTATGGGGATGCAAAGTACCAGATGCAGGTGTACTAAAAACGGAAAACAAAACTACTCCTGCACGGTTTAACCAGGCAGTGGACAGCCTGGCGGCAAACCGCCCGAATTGGCGACAATATTTTTCCGATCCTAATTTAATCAAGCTGATTGATACAGCGCTGGTCAAAAATCAGGAACTGAATATCGTCAAAAAGGAAATTGACATCAGGAACAACGAAGTAATGGCCAGAGCGGGGGAGTACCGCCCCTTTGTCAATGTCGGCGCAGGTTTGGGCGCGGAGAAAGTAGGCCGGTACACGCGGGATGGAGCGGTGGAAAAAAACCTGGAGATCAAACCGGGTAAGGAGTTTCCAGAACCATTGACCGACCTGATGGGGGGCGTGTATGCGTCCTGGGAGTTGGACGTTTGGCACAAACTCCGCAATGCCAAAAAAGCCGCAGTCAGCCGTTACTTTGCTTCGATCGAAGGGAAAAATTTTCTGGTGACTAATCTGGTCGCTGAAATTGCCAATTCCTACTATGAACTGATGACTCTGGATAACCAGCTGGACATCATCAACACCAACATTGGCATTCAGCAAAACATCCTGGGCATCATCAAGCAGGAAAAAGAAGCGGCCAAGGTTACTCAGTTGGCGGTCAACCGCTTTGAAGCACAGGTGTTGAACACCCAGAATCGGCAATACGAAATTCGCCAACGGATTGTGGAGGTTGAAAACCGGATCAATTTTCTAGTTGGCCGTTTCCCTCAACCGGTTATCAGAAGCTCCGCTTCCTATAACTCTGCACCTGTGGATTCGGTTCTGGCCGGGCTGCCTTCCCAGTTGTTGGAAAACCGACCGGATATCCGGCAGGCTGAACTGGAATTGGAAGCGGCTAAAATTGACATCAGTGTAGCCAAAGCCAATTTTTATCCTTCATTCGGGATCAGGGCGGGTCTGGGTTTTCAGGCATTTAATCCGGTTTATTTGATCAATCCGGAGTCCATCTTGGTAAATCTGGCTGGCGACATGATGGCGCCTTTGGTCAACAAAAATGCCATCAAAGCGACCTATTTCAATGCCAATGCCACGCAAGTCCAGGCAGTATACAATTACGAGCGTTCAATACTGAATGGCTATATTGAGGTAGTAAATCAGCTTTCTGGCATGCGCAATTTTGCGGATAGCTACAGCACCAAAGCCAGAGAGGTGGATATCCTGACGCAGTCCATCAACATTTCCAATAGCTTGTTCCGATCCGCCCGGGCTGACTACATGGAAGTTTTGCTGACCCAACGCGAAGCGCTGGAATCCAAAATGGAACTGATCGAAATCAGGATGAAGCAGTTGAGTGCCAGGGTGAATGTGTACCGTGCTTTGGGGGGAGGCTGGTAAAATAAAACCAAATGGAGTAAAAATTAAGGCGATATTTGCAACATAAGGGGCAATAAAAAAATAAGTGTTCATTTTGCCAAAGGATTAGATAAGTAAACGGTTCACTTCAAGTGGCTTATCTAATCCTTTGGCAAAATGAACACTTATTTTTACCCCACTACTAAGTATCGTCTTAATTTTTTTGCCATGCGTCAATTTTTTCGCAAACTGGCCATCGGCCTCTTGCGTTTTCAAATCAATACCATTGCGTTGTTTTCGCTAGGTTGGGCCGGGCGCAAAGCCCTGGATATTTTCCGTACCCCGCACAAAGGTCGCCTGCGCGAGCAGGACAAAACTTTTCTGGCGGGCGCCAAATGGGAAACCATCCAAGCCGAAGGGCTCGACATTCAAACCTATCTATGGGAAGGTACTGGACCAAGCATCTTACTGGCCCACGGTTGGGAGAGCAATTCGGCCCGTTGGCGTACCTTTATCAATGTTTTTAAGAAAAAAAACTACCGCATCATCGCACTGGATGCCCCCGGACACGGTGCTACCAGCGGCAAACGTTTTGATGCCCATTGGTACGCCCTGGTGCTCAAAGTTGTAGCGGAACATTTCCAACCCAACTTCATCGCCGGGCATTCGGCAGGAGGCATGGCGCTGATGTATTACCTCTCTGAATTCAAACCTGCCTTTGTACATGGCGGGGTGGTAATTGCCGCGCCTTGCAGTCTGCGCCGGGTGCTGAACAATTTTAATTCCATTCTACACCTGAGCGAGCGCGCCATGCAGGGCATGGAAATCGCCATCAACGACCAGTTTGGTGTTCCCGTCGATTCGTTCAACCTCTATGATTTTGCCGAAAAAAACAAAACCCCCGGCCTGATGATGTACGACGCCTGTGATGAAGTCGCTTCGTTTGCGGAAGGGCAGAAGTTGGCCGCGATCTGGAAAAAAAGCAGGTTTGAAGGGTACAATGGATTAGGGCATAGCATGAACAATAAGGCGGTGGCGGAGGAGATTGGGGTGTTTATGGAGGGGGTGGGGTGAAGAAATGGTATTGAAATTTTGACTTTAGGAAACTAAAAAAGAATGCACTGTTTGCGGACTCCGACCAGTGCATTCTCTCTCCCTCAATTCTGCTTTTCCTGCACCCTACCCCCCGACTTAGGCACCGGAACCGGCCTTGTTTCCTTCTTTGGCACTGGCACCGTCACCCCTGGCCGAGGCTCCCTCCTCGGGCTCGTCTCCTCCCACTTCTGCCGATGATAATCTTTCGCCTCATCCGGTTTGGTACGGGGCACTGGCGCTGGCCGAGGTTCACGGAGGATTGGTTTCTCTGTGCTGGGGAGATTCGGCTTACGGTCTGGAGTTACCTTTCGTTTGGCGGGTTGCTCCGTTCGTGGACCAGGAATGGGTTCGGGTAAAACCGGAACTTTGGGTGGTGCCCAATCAGCATTTCTTTCCCGTTTGACCGTCGTTTCGTGTTGGATTTCCGTTTTGGCCCTTTCGCGGGAAAGCAGAATTTGAGGATATTTCTGGCTGTTTTTATCCAAAAACTCTTCTGGAGTAATGGTTCTGGTGGGGTTCTTGGTATTTAATTCCCGCCAGCCTTGCTCGAAGCGGCCAAACTCTCTGAGTCGTTCGGATAACTCTTTTTGCGGGGTAATAAAATCATTGGATATGATCCTCCGGTTGCGCTCCTGCCAGTCTCTAACCCCTGTGGAAATGGTAGTTCCCGAGCTGCGGTAACCATAATAGTGTTGGACAAAATGGGTAGAAAGCCGGTTGTAACGATCGTGGTGTTGCGGGCGGTCGAAATACCAGTGCATAAAATGATAAGAAGGCAAATAGACGACCACCACACTTCGCGGACGGAAATAAGCGCCCCAATCCCACCACCAGGGATAGGGATGCCAACGGGGGTAAGGCTCCCACCAGGGATAACCGTACCAGTATGGATAAGGGTCGTAATAATGGTTTACGATTTGTCGATCGGTACGACGGCTGCCCTCTTCCTGGTCATAATACACATCGTCAAAAACATACACATCGTCACTGTTCCCTTCCTCACTTTCGATGGAATAACCATTTTCAGCGGCATATTCACGGGCGGCAGCTTGTAATTCCAGTTTGGCTTCGGGGTCGTTTTCGATACTGGCTTTCCAATTTTTTAATTCCTCGGCATGGGCGCGCGCAACATTCAGATTTAGCGAGTCCATTTTTTGGATGACCCAATCCGGGTTTTCGCGGTAAACATCACCAACCATTATCGTGAAGCGGAGGTCCTCGTTCAGCAAATCAATGACCTCGGGTAAAGCCAGTAAATGGGTAAATGCCTGCTGGGCAGGAAGAGGATACCCGGCAATGAGCCGTTCAAAAGCCCGCCGGGTTGTCTGGCTGAGGTCATTGATTTGGATCAAGGTGGACATTTGCCGATTGACTACGCCAGAAGTCTCTTCTATCCGATCAGCAGGTAGCACCTGTAGCAATTTGAGAATCGCCCCCTGGTCATTTTTTTGCTGGACGAGCGACTCCACGAGCCCTGGGTAACGGTTCAAATCGTAAAATACGGCCTGAGTACTGCGGGGAAAATCCTCGATGAGGGTACGAAACGCTGCGCTGGTTTTTTCGCGCATATTTTGCATCTTGATCAAAATTTCCGGGCTTTTGGTCGCCTGGAGGATGGCCAGGCGCGTTTCGGCGGGATACAAAACGAGTGCTTCGACAGATTTTTTATTTTCCTCGGCCAGATCACGCAATAGGGACAAATCAGTTTGTGCAATCCCTGAATGTGTGTACAAACACAAAATCATCCCCACAACCGGTAAATAGCGTATATTTTTCATTTCATTCAGGTTTAACGATGAAACCAAAACGCTACTATTGAATGACGGGAAAGGGCATCGATTAAGAAGACTGCTAAAATAGCTTGCTGTGTTAGTCTATGTTTGGGATTTAGGCCTAAACATCAGTTTTTTACTCATCTCCATTTGTTGTATTACCACAATGATGCTAATGATCGCTGCAAAATAGCACCAAACCGAAATGACATTATTTGGGTAAAGAATTTTGGCAATAAAAAAGGACGCAGTCATGGGCACACCTACGATCCACATTTTTGGAACGGAGGAAACAAAAGTGGGCACGACAGTCAGGATGCCATAAACAATCCAGGTAAATATGACGAAGCTCGAACGGAAATGAAGTGTATACCCAATATGATATTCCGATATTTGTGCTTCAAAAGCATTGGTCATCAAATAATACAGGGTATGCAATGCAAAGACCAAGCCCAATCCAGACAAAAAGCGTAAAATTTGTTTTCGCTCCGCCCTGGTTTCGAGTTTCAACATCGCCAAAGGTATCCACAAAGGCCAAAGGACCTCGGCAAAAAACAAAAACACAAATGCTGCGGGGCGAAGCCAGCTGGCAAAGGATTCCTGGGTTAGGGACAACCAGACAAATCCTTCTGTAAATTGCTGGATGGCAAAAATGGCAGGAATTGCGGCGAACATCCTCTGTTTAGGTTCTGTCACCTTTTTTGCAGCGAGTATACCTGCGCCTGAAAGAATGACCCCTGCCCCAAAACTAGCAGTTGTTGAAAAGCACATTGTCTGAGTTTTTTATTTTGTGGTATTAAATCGGCATGTTAGCGATACCAATTCCCTGAACTTTATGCCCTGAGTATACCTGTGACACGCCCTATTTCCGCACCGCTGAACGACAAAAAAAGTCCAGCACCCACTCTTTCATTTGGTTGATGGTCATTTGGCCTGCACTTTCAATACCCCTGATTTTTGGAGCCTTGTGCTGTTTTTCCAGTAGGTTTTGAAGGCCATATTTAGCCTTGGAGGGGCCAAAAATGACAACATCGTCCGTGGCTGGGGGGATGAGTTCTAAAATACTATGAAAATAGTCATCTTCCTCATGATGGCGATGTTCCTCTTTACTACTTTGGTTGTCCCCTCCCTGGTGTCCCCATGGCGCTTTGCTGCGGGTGCCTCCCGTTGGGCCGCTTTCATCGATTTCAGATAGGAGGTGTTGCATTTCAACGGCACCATCCTCAGTAGCGGGAAGATTGATGATCCACGCATTGCGCAGGTCAAGCCAGATTCCGGTTTGTTTTTTCATGCCATTTAGTTTTGAAGAAGTATTTATCTCAAGTTCAACCCATTACAAACAGTTCACAATGATGAAAGTCAGTCATTTATTTAATTTGCCTTGATCCACCAGTTTCACTTGGCCTCTCCCTGATAATCATTGCTTTTTCTGTTTCTCCATTTTTTTAAAATACCCCCTGAACAAAAAATTATGCTTCAGCGCCTCCATATTCAACTTCAGCGCATCCGTACTCTCCTCCACATTATTGAGCGTATGCCGCAGGCTATTGCTTAAGGTAGTATCCTTCAACAGTACCCCCAGGGTCCCTTTGTTTTGATTGAGGTCTTTATCAACAGAGGAGAGGGTATGATTCAGATTTTGCACCAAACGGTTGGCATTGCCTTCTACTGTTTGAATGTTTTGCAGGGTTTGTTTGAACTGTCTGGCCATGGTCGTATCGGTGAATAAGGTGGCCAGAGTGCCCTCATTTTTAGTGGCTTTGGCAAAAGTCCGGTTCACTTCCGACATCAAAGCAGCGCTTTGTTCCGTAGTCTCGTGCAAGTGTTGCAGGGAAGCTTTAAGTTCGTTGCTCAAAGATAAATCGTCCAGCAAGCGGGTCAACTGTGCGCTGGTGCTGACGTGGTGTACAGTCAGGCGCAAATCTTCAGCGATAGCGGCAATATTGTCATTGGTATGCGTTAGGGTTCTCAACATCGCGTCGGTGCTCACTTCCTCCTGGGAGGGCAATACGTCTCCAACATTGGCCAAAGGGGCCTCGCCCAGCCCCGGGAAAATATTGACCACCCGATTGCCAATCAATCCATCAGTGCCCAAGCTGGCCACCGCGTTGCGCCGAATGATGCCCCGCATTTTGGTTTGGATGTTCATGTTCACTTCAATGGTGGTGTCATTCAAAAAAACGACACTTTCCACCGCGCCGATTTCAATCCCGGCGTACCGGATATTGTTGCCGGAGATCAATCCATTGACGGCCCTGAAGTGGGTTTTGAGCTCAAAACTGTCGGTGAACATGCCCCGGTTTTTGCCAATCATGTACAGGGTCAGGATAAGCACTACAATTCCAGTTAATACAAACATGCCCAGCTTTACCGAATCCGTAGTTTGAGTTTTCATGGTCTGTTATTGAAAGAATGGGTGAATTTTTTCATCAGTTGATTGTCGCAGGGTATCGTAAGTCCCTTCAGCGTAACATTTTCCATCAATCAGCATGGCAACCCGATCGGCAGCCAGTTTCACACATTTCATGTCGTGGGTGATGATGATGGAGGAAGTCTGGTAGCGTTCATTGATGGATTTCATCAGTGCAATGATTTCCAGGCTGGTGATGGCATCCAGTCCAGTAGTGGGTTCATCGTAGAGGATGATTGCGGGTTTGAGAATCAGGGTTCGGGCCAGGGCGATGCGTTTGCGCATGCCGCCGGAAAGTTCAGCTGGCATCAGGTCCACGGTGTGTTCCAAACCTACACTCTCCAGGGCCTCCATCACCAATTTGTTCACTTCTTCTTGGCTCAAGTTGAATGAGTGGCGCCGCAACGGAAATTCCAGGTTTTCACGCACCGTCATCGAATCGTACAGGGCATTGCTTTGGAACAAAAAGCCCACCTGGGTCCGCATTTTATCCAGTCCAATATGGTCCAAATCCAGTACATTTTGCCCCAGCACCTCAATGCTGCCCTGATCCGGTTCAATCAAACCAATGATGCATTTGATCAAAACCGACTTACCCGAACCAGAGCGACCCAACACAACCAGGCTTTCGCCCTGGTGCAATTCCAGATTGAAGTGATCCAGCACTTTATTGGTCCCGAAAGACTTACAAAGATCGTGAATCCGAATAACCGCTACGGCTGAATCAGCTTGCTTTTTCATCTTACAATAAGTCAGTGATCTGTACAGCGATCAGGTCCAGGATAAAAATGGCTACGGAGGATACCACTACCGCCGAGTTGGCAGAGCGGCCTACCCCTTCGGTGCCTTTATTGGAATAATACCCCTTGAAACAGCCAATAATGCCTACTGCAAAACCAAAAAAGAAGGTTTTGATGAATGCAGGCAGGATGTCCATAAAAAAGAGGTAGTCCAGGATTTTTTCGTAAAAGAGGTGAAAACTCAGGTTTTCGTAAATGTTAACCCCCAAATAAGAACCATACAAAGAGATGGCGTCGGCAATGATGACGAGAAATGGAAGGGTGAGCATGGCGGCAAAAGTGCGGGTTACCACCAGGTATTTGAAGGGGTTGGTTCCTGAAACCTCCATGGCGTCGATCTGCTCGGTCACCTTCATCGAACCCAGTTCAGCGCCAATGCTTGAGCCAATTTTCCCGGCAAAAATCAAGGCAGTCAAAATCGGGCCTATTTCACGGATGATGGCAATGCCCACCATCGCCGGAATCTGGGCCTCAATTCCATAATACACCATCGTGGGGTGCAATTGCATGGTGAGCACCAGGCCAATGATGAAAGCCGTTAGTCCGATCAAAGGCAATGACTTATACCCAATGGCAAAACACTGGTGGATGAATTCGGCTACTTCGTAGCGCGGACGTAGACCCTCTGCAAAAAAACGGCCAATGAACCGGCTCATTTCACCTGTATCGCGCAAAAAGAGGCGGGTATTTTCAGGAAGGGGCGGAAAATGTAGCATGGTTCTGGCACGGAGCTAAGGGATGTTTGTTTAGCCCAATACCAAAGTGCAGACATTCAAATGCCTACAAAATGAGGAATAAATTGACTGTCAATGATTTTTGTTAATACTTTTGACCAACCCGTTTAATTTCGCCCAGTATTCAGTTCATTGAGTACCCGTAAATCGTACTCCCTTAAAGCCAACTCCTCGATGGTTTGTATCAAAATCTGGGCATACAATGGATTGGTTGAATACCCCCCCTTTTGCAAACCCTCTGCCCAGGCGCGATAGTCCAGCACATCCAGGGCAAAAAGATAGCCGTAGCGGTCTATTTTAGCGGGGTTCAACAAATGGTCGGAGTGCCGCATGTAGGACTCCCGGATGGTTGGGTAGGCTTGAAAACAGGATTCAATCAAAAAACCATTCGCATCCCGATCGTCATCAAACTTGTAAATCGTTTTGCCCGTCCATTCTTTTCCACACTTTATGCCAAAATGGTTATTGGCTTCCGTGGCCAGGGGGCTGGTTCCTGCATGGGATTCCACAACGGCTTGAGCCAGCTTGATACTGGCTGGAATACCAGTACGGCGCATTTCTTCGATGGCGAGCCAGGAATATTTTTTCACGTAGGCAAGTTTTTTCGCTTTCTCAGCTGCGGCTTTTTTCGCAATTTCTTGCGGACTCAGGGATTGAGCCAAAAGAGGAGGTGCGAAAAATAGTCCAATCAACAAACTGCACAGCAAAGCATGAGGCTGAATTTTCATTACTCAGTCAAGATTTAGGTGTGTTCACAAATAAATGAATGAATGATTATGCTTCTTGGTGGGCAGGAAGTAGAATAAGTATAAAATCTATACGTAATACTAAAAATTTAGATGTAGTAAAACTAATCATTTTTTTTATGTGCTTATGAAATTTTATAATTTAATTTCGCCCAGCATTCATTTCATTTAGTGCTCGCAAATCGAATTCATGTAAAGCCAATTCCTCAATGGTTTGCACCAAAATCTGGGCATAAATTGGGTTAGTTGAATAGCCCCCTTTCTGCAAGCCCTCTGCCCAGGCGCGATAGTCCAGCACATCCAATGCAAAAAGATAGCCGTAGCGATCCATTTTGGCAGGGTTCATCAAATGGTCGGAGTGGCGCATGTAAGACTCCCGAATGGTGGCATAGGATTGAAAACAAGATTCGATTAAAAACCCATAGGCGTCCCGATCATCATCCATGCGAAACATGGTTTTTCCTGTCCATTCTTTTCCACATTTCAGGCCAAAATGGTTATTGGCCTCGGTGGCCAAGTGGCTGGTGCCGGAACGGGATTCTACAATGGCTTGAGCGAGTTTTATACTTGCTGGAATTCCGGTGCGACGCATTTCCTCTATGGCGAGCCAGGAGTATTTTTTGACGTAGGCTAGTTTTTTCACTTTTTCGGCTGCGGCTTTTTTCGCGATTTCTTCCGGCGTTAGCGTTTGAGCCAAAAGAGGAAGAGAGAAAAATAGTCCGATCAACAAACCGCATAACAAAGCATAAGGCTGAGTTTTCATCACTTAGTCAATATTTGGTGTGCCCAGAAATAAATGATTAGGTGATTGCCCTTCTTTCTGGGCAAGAAGTAGATTGAGCATAAAATATATGCGTTCTATTTAAAGATGTTAGATTGAATCAATTGGGTAAAACTAGGTAATTTTTTTAAGGTGGCAATAAAATTTGCTAAGGCTTTTTAAAAAATGAGATTGTGTTGAACGCACGGACGGTGCTTCCAACACAATCTCCAATGACCAATTGCATTATGCCTTTGCGGTAAATCGACCAAAGCAGTATACCACCGTACCGGCCACTACTACGTGCATCACATTCAACCAAAGGCCCATGCCCAGCGGAATCCCAGGAATACCCATAAACGGGTTGGCAAAAGACAAAATCAGCAGTACCAAAGCCACAACCCTGAACACTTTAAACGGCTTGTTCAGGAAATAATTCATTACGCCCAGTACCAATCCTGCAATCAAACTAGGTATAAAGGAGGACATTATTACCGGTCCAATCGTAATGGGGGTATTCATACCAGGAACCAATACCGACTCGTCCACTAAGCCGATGGCCGAACCAATCAGGAACAATACACTGTTGATCCCAGCAGCGATTGCCCCAGCTAGTGGCGCAACCCAAAGGAGTTTTTTCGCCGCAATCTTTTCAATACTTGACATTTTAGTTGTTTTAATGGTTGAACAAAATTTGTTTAAACGAATTTCAGGGCAAAAAAAATCACCCTCTTAGTTTGTCCAATAAATTGGAGAGCAGCTCGGCTTCTTCATCACTGAGGTGGTCCATTTTTTCAGCTTGTTGCAGCAGCAGAGGCTCCATTTTTTCGAGCAGCTCCAAGCCTGGTTTGGCAATGCGCAACAGGACCTGGCGCCGGTTACAAGCGTTGGTTTCCCGTTCAATCCAACCTTTTTCCTGCAATCGATCACACAGGCGAGTCAGGTCGGGGTTTTTGTCCAACATGACCGACTTGACATCCCCTACTGGCACAAATTCAGGGTATTTACCCCGCAAAATGCGCAATACATTGAACTGTTGCATGGTAACCCCAAAGGGCTTGAATAGCGCCGCTGCCTGATCCGCCTGCCAATTATAGGTATAGATCAGATTGAGTATGGCCTTTTGCAAGGGCGAAACAAACTTGGTCTGCTTGATCAGTTCTTCGATCTTCATTGGACAAAGTTAAAAAAGATATTCGTTTAAACAAATGTTTTTTAAGAATGGTTTAATCATCCCGAAAAGTTATGTTCCTGTTAAAGTTTTATCTACTCTGCAACCACACTATTTGGCACTCTGTCTAAAAAATCGGTGCGGCCAATCATCCAAAACAGGCATGATTCCGTATTTCTTACTTCACCTAAAACCAACACACATGACGACGTTAGTTGTTGCCCTATTTATTGCCGGTTTGACCATGTTTATTGCCGGTTTACGCATTGGCATCAAAGCGATGCGGGGATAAACCCATCCACCAAAATCATTTCCGTTTCTGCAGTGCGCTGCCGAATGGCCTTGGCGGTGGCATATTCTTCCGATTCCCACCAGGTTTTGGCGGTAGCTACATCTGGGAATTCCACCACCACCAAACGGCCTGGAGCCCAGCTACCTTCCAAGGTTTCAACGGCAGCGCCCCGCACGATAAAACGTCCCCCATAGGCTTGGATGGATGCGGGGGTGAGTGATTTGTATACTTCGTATTCAACGGGTTCGTTAACTTTTACTTGAACGATGACGTATGCAGGCATGGTAAAAAGAATGATGAGTGATGAATAATGAGTGATGAATTTCAACTCATTTATTGCCGCACTAAATTAGTGTTTTCTATTAGGGACAGAAAAGAAATAAAGATACAAAGTTGACTCAGCTATTTTTTGATTTGGCAAGGCACGAGGAAGGCCCATAGCAAGCCTACGCAACTGACGAGTAACGCAGCAAAATCATAAAAGAGCTCAGTCAGATTGTAACTTTATTTCTTTTCTGTCCCTCAGCCTGTACCATCAATTGTACACAATTCAATTCCGCCAGACGCACCACTTCTCCAATCACCACAATACCAGGGGCCTGGATATCAATTTCACCCAATCGCTCCCCTACCCCACTCAATTGATCTACCACAGTGAGTTGATTCTCCAAAGTTGCATTTTGGATGATGGCAATTGGTGTCGAGTCATCCCGAAACTGGCGGAACAATGCCGCAATGGCCTCAATTTTACGGATCCCCATCAACAAGACTACGGTTGCTGATGATTGTGCCGCCATTTGGATATCTGGCGCCAACGCTCCTTCCTTTGTGGTTGCCGTCAGCACCCAAAAACTGGTACTCACTCCCCGCGAAGTGACCGGGATACCCGCCGCGGCTGGCCCAGCAATGGAACTACTGATTCCTGAAATGACCTCAATGTGCTGGATGCCTTTCTGTTTGGCATATTCTATCTCTTCCATGCCTCGCCCAAATACGAAGGGGTCTCCCCCTTTCAGGCGTACTACGTGACCATAGCGGTAGGCCGCTTCCACAATTTGCTGATTGATTTCCGCTTGGCTGGCGCAATGAGCACCACTGCGTTTCCCTACGTATATTTTAGGTACACAGCTGGGAGTTTCCGCCAACAAATCTGGATGGATTAGGGCATCATACAGCACCACATCGGCCATTTGTATGGCTTTCCAACCTTTCCGGGTAATCAAATCCGGGTCGCCAGGCCCTGCTCCAACGAGCGTCAAACGTGGCATTTTGCAGCGCATTACCATACTATTAGGTTTTAATTGGCACAAAAATAAGTAAATTCTTGAAAAAATACTTGAATTACTTAAAAATATACGTAGTTTTGCCAAACAAAATCTACGTACATGATGCGAATAATCGTAATTGGCAATGGCATGGTAGGCTATAAATTTTGCGAAAAATGGCTGGCACAAGCCCCTCAGGGTACGTATGAGCTGCACATTTTTGGCGAAGAGCCACGCCCGGCGTACGACCGGGTGCACCTCAGTGATTATTTTTCCGGGAAAACCGAACAAGACCTTTATCTGGCTCCGGCGGAGTGGTATGCCAACAACGGCATTACCCTCCACCTGGGCGAATTGGTGACCCAAATCGACCGGGACAAAAAGTTGGTTTGTACCCACAAAGGCCTTGCGTTCACATACGATAAACTCATTCTGGCTACAGGCTCGGCACCCTTTGTTCCACCCATACCGGGGAAAGACAAACAAGGGGTGTTTGTTTATCGCACGATCGAGGATCTTGAGCAGATTACTCAATATGGCATGAAGCTCGCTGCAAAAGGGAGTATAGCACCCGCAGCGGTGTTGGGAGGTGGACTGCTGGGGCTCGAAGCTGCCAAAGCTGTGCGCGATTTAGGGTTAGAGACGCACGTGGTGGAATTCGCGCCCCGGCTCATGCCAAGGCAGTTGGACGAAAGAGCAGGCGATTTGCTCCGGGAAGCCATCGAAGGCATGGGTGTTCAGGTACACTTGAATAAAAACACCAGTCAAATTGCCGGCGAGGAGCGAATGACCCACATGGAGTTCGCTGATGGCTCGGTTTTACCCGCCGAAATGTTGGTCATTTCTGCGGGTATTGCCCCTCGTGATGAACTGGCTCGGCAATGTGGCCTGGAGGTCGGTGCCCGTGGTGGAGTGGTCGTCAATGAATACATGCGCAGCTCTGATCCCGAGATTTTTGCCATCGGTGAAGTGGCCTTGTACCGTGGTATGATTTATGGCCTGGTCGCCCCAGGTTATGAAATGGCCGAAGTTGCAGTGAGCAGTATTTTAGGCAAAAACAAAACGATGAGTGGGGAAGTAGACTTGTCTACGGCGCTCAAACTCATCGGGGTTGACGTGGCCAGTTTTGGCGATGCTTTTGGCACCCAATCTGCCCACCGAGCTATCGTTTTTGAAGACAAACTCAAGGGTTTGTACAAACGCCTGAATGTATCCGAAGACGGTAAACGCCTGTTGGGTGGTATCCTGGTAGGAGATGCCAGCGATTACAACCAGTTGCTGCAAATTTATAAAAATGGCATCGCCTTACCCCCCGAACCAGAAGCCCTCATCGTCAAACTATCCGGTGGTGCATCCGCCTTTGGCAGCGTTTTGGATTTGCCCGATGAAGCGGTGATTTGTTCCTGCGAAAGTGTAAGCAAAGGGCGCATCTGCCAATCCGTAAGTGAAGAAGGCTGCGAAACCCTCAAGGCCATCACCAAATGCACCAAGGCCATCAGCGGCTGTGGTGGTTGTAAACCCATGGTGGATGACCTGCTCAAAGGAACCCTCAAAGCTCTGGGCAAAACGGTCAAAGAAAGCCTCTGCGAACATTTCCCACACAGCCGTCAAGAATTGTACGACATCGTCAAGGTCAAGAATTACAGCTCCTTTGAAGAGGTAATCGCTGAACATGGCAAGGGGTACGGCTGCGAAGTGTGCCGACCCGCCCTGGCCTCCATTTTTGCTTCCATCAATGCCGAAACTGCTTCGGCGCAAACTGGCATTCAGGATACCAACGACCGCTTTTTGGCCAATATTCAGCGCAATGGCTCTTACTCGGTAGTACCGCGCATTCCGGGTGGAGAGATCACCCCTGACAAACTCATCGCTATTGGAGCCGTGGCTAAAAAGTACGACCTGTACACCAAAATCACCGGTGGCCAGCGCATCGACCTCTTTGGCGCTCGCCTGGATGACCTGCCCTTCATTTGGGAGGAACTCATCGATGCGGGTTTTGAAAGTGGTCATGCCTACGGCAAAGCACTGCGCACCGTCAAAAGTTGTGTAGGTTCCACCTGGTGCCGGTTTGGGATGTTGGACAGTGTGAGTTTTGCCATCGAAGTGGAGGATCGGTACAAAGGGCTCCGAGCGCCGCACAAAATCAAGGGGGGCGTATCCGGCTGCATCCGCGAATGCGCCGAAGCCAGAGGCAAAGATTTTGGCATCATTGCTACCGAAGAGGGCTGGAACCTGTATGTGTGTGGCAATGGCGGTGCCAACCCGAAACACGCTGTGTTGTTGGCCGAAAAAATTGACTCAGCTACCTGTCTGCGCTACCTGGATCGCTTCCTCATGTTTTACATCAAAACAGCCGGGCCACTTGTACGTACCGCCCCGTGGTTGGAAAAAATGGAAGGTGGCATCAATTACCTGCGCGAGGTGATTGTACACGACTCCCTGGGAATCGGTGCAGAACTGGAAGCTGATATGGCCATCCTGATTGCCAATTACCAGTGTGAATGGAAAGAAGCGGTAGAAAATCCAGCTATCCGCGCCCGCTTCAAACACTTCATCAACAGTGAAGAAACGGATGAAAACATGGCATTTGTTGAATTGCGTGAGCAAAAAATGCCGAGACCTTGGTAAATACACAAATTGCTACAAAGCTTCAAAAAAGACATAATTGGCACAAAGAACACAAAGAGAGGCACAAAGAACACAAAGACAAGACGTTGACAAATCAATGAATTTAAAAATTTTAATGTCACAGACGTCAAATCCACTTTCCTTGTGTTCTTTGTGCCTCTCTTTGTGTCCTTTGTGCTTAAAAATGTCGCTTTGGGATAACCTTTAATTCTTCAAAAGCTTACCAACATGCAACCACTCCTCTCCAAATACACCCCTGTGACGGAGTCCGAAGTAAAAATTTGGTTCAAAGCAGGACCGACCCACGCTTTCCCCCCAAACGCCGGAGCCTGTGTAAAATACCAGGACAAACAAATTGCCGTCTTCCACTTTGCTGGGCTGGGAGAATGGTACGCTTGCCAAAATCTTTGCCCGCACCGTATGGAAATGGTCCTTTCACGCGGCTTGATTGGCGACGAGAACGGCGAACCCAAAGTGGCGTGTCCGATGCACAAGCGCACTTTTTCTTTGTTGAGTGGTGAAAACCTGAATGGAGATTGTGGCAAAATTGCCGTTTATCCAGTCAAGGTGCTTGATGGCGAAGTCTACATTGGGGTGGGATAAAAAAGTACAATGCTTGAACCTGTTGAAAACCTGACGCTTTTGTAGCTATTCTTACCTTTGCAGGCACTTAGGGGCGATAAAAAAATAAATGTTCATTTTGCCATAGGATTAGATAAGTAAACGGTTCAATTTAAGAGTCTTATCTAATACTATGGCTTAAAAAAAATGAACATTTATTTTTGCCCCACTACTAATGAAGCAAAAGCAATGATTTATGCCTGTTTAGCCGCTCTGTTGGCGGGTTTTGTAGATGCCATTGTTGGTGGAGGTGGATTGATCCAGGCTCCGGCAATGTTCATCCTTTTCCCTAGTTTTTCGGTGCCACGCATCATTGGCACCAACCGTTTTGCGTCCTTTATGGGTACTGCCGTAGCAGCTTGGCAATACTCCCGCAAGGTAGCTATTCCCTGGCGTACCGTATTGTATGGGGGAGTTGGAGCTGGTGCCATGTCTTTTCTGGGGGCACGGTTTTCCAGTTTGGTGAGCTCAGAAGTGCTAAAACCCCTTATTTTGATCTTGATGGTGGCCATTGCGGTGTACACCTACTTCAAAAAGGACCTCGGGCACCAGGAACAGTTTCGGGTTAGTGTGCAGCTGATTCCGGTTTATGGCTTGCTGGTGGGTATGAGTTGTGGGTTCTACAATGGTTTTGTAGGGCCGGGTACAGGTAGTTTATTGGTATTTGGTTTCGTAAGTTTGATTGGCTACAATTTCCTCACCGGATCGGCCATCTCCAAGTTCATCAACGTCGTTGCCGACGTCTTTTCCCTGATCTTCTTTTTGTGGCATGGGTACGTCAGCTTTGAAATTGCCCTACCGATGATGGTTTGCAACATGATTGGGTCTTTCGTAGGAAGCAGAACTGCTATTTTGCGGGGGAATGGTTTTGTGCGGCTGTTTTTTCTGGGGGTAATCGGAGCCTTACTCTTGCGCTTCGGGTGGGATGTTTTTTTTAAGTGAAAAGTAGTCTACTAATTAGCGCCAACGGCGCGCCTTTTCTAAGGTGACCCCTAAGGTGAACTAAGGGGTCACCTTAGAAAGCTTATTAAAAACTAGCCTATTGTAAAAAACAAGGGGGGAAGCGATACAACCACCATTACCCCTTATTTTTCATTTTTCACTCCCCACTCGCCTTCACCCCCAAATGTTTCCCCAATTTCGTCCACTCCGCCCACCAATGGATGGAGTACTGGAAACGTTTCATCTGCCGGGATGCTGAAAAATACAAATTCTGGCCTTTCCAGATGTTCAGGTCCATTTCCAGTTCTTTGAGGTTTTCCATCACCAGGTTGAGCAGGCGCATTCTTTCCAGAGCTTTTTCTTTTTCTTGCAAAATCAGTTGCAATTCAAGATATACTCGCTCTGTAATGCTCAGGCGTAAACTGGGGCGATTGGTCAATTTGACTTCCCATTTTTTAAACTCCGCAATCAATCGTTTCAAAGTACGGATGCTGAAGGTGTTTCCATTGGAAAACATGGCCATCAGATCGTGATTGAGGATGAACTTCACTGCAGTGAGGTAGGTTTCCGGAACCGGGATTTTACTCAATTTGATCCCGGTCATCAATTGGTAGTTGTCATTGTAGATTTCACGGAAAACGGTTTCGGTGGCCCGCAGACTGCGCTCCGAAATTTCGCCCAGAATCTTACGCTTTTCATCGTTGAAGAGGTGCCAGTACGTAAAACGTTCGGAGCCAAAATAGTCTTGCATTACACCCACCACTTCACCCAAGTCGGTTTGCTCAAATGCAGGGATCAACTTGGCTTCCATGGCATCAAAATCCGCATGTGGCATATCCACCGAGATATGCCCGATGATGTTTTGTTGCCCGAGGTAGAGTACGGCAAAACTGAAATGTTTTTCGGACAGCGTCACTTTTGAACGCACTTTGGTCCGGCCAAAAGCCAGACGCTGATTGCCACCTTCATAGCGATGGAATTCCTCACTACTCATTTGGTAGTTGAAAATCTCCAGGTATTCCGGGTATTCTTCAAACAAAGAAGAGGCTGCATAATGCATGCCCACCCGCGCTAAATCCACTCGGGCCGGGATGACGTTTTTGCGGTAACTACTTGCCCCATTTTCGTACACATTGCTGGGCATTTTTTCCAGGCGCTCCAAAAACGCTTCGTGCAACTCTTTGCCAGCCACTTGTTCAGCATAATGGATGGCCCGATTGGCATATTGTAGGATTTGGTCGGTTTCCAAACCCGAAATTTCATCAAAAAACCAGCCACAACTGGTGAACATTTGCATCGCTTGCCGCTGCATCTCCATCAAGCGTAGAAGCTGGATTTTTTCTGCTTCACTTAAAGCCCTACTAGCGTGCGCCTGGATGAATTTTTGCAGCAAAGATTCATTGCCCCGTTGCAAAACGATCTGAATGTAGTCGTTGCGCGCCGCCCAGGGGTCTTTCAGCAAACCCGCCGTTTTGCTTTCATAAATGGGGATCAATTCGTCGCGCAACCAGTTGAGGGTTTCGCGCAAGGGAGCCCGCCAGTTCTGATTCCAATCGGGCCTACCGCCTGAATTACAGCCACAATTGCTGCGCCAGCGCTCTACCCCATGTACACAACTCCAGGAGCTATTTTCGTGGATTTGAGCTTCCCACTGTGGCGGGTATTTGGCCAGAAAAGCACTGTAATTGATGATTTGAATGTCGGTATTTTTCTCCAAATGATCCAGGCAGGCGGCCAGAGCCATTTCGCCATAGCGGTGGTGGTGACCGTAACTTTCGCCGTCGGTAGCCACGTGGATCAATTGGGGGGTATCGATGTTTTCAAAAGAACCAGCGATGGAGTTGGCAAAATTGATGCCATCGTTGAGCAAACCTTTGAAAGCCACATCCTGGGCGACACCTCCGTGGTAAAAAAACAAGGTGATCGTACGGCCAGAGGGCAATTTGCACAGGTAAGCCCGGCGGGGATCGATGCTATCCGAGGGGATGTTTTCCCAGGTTTCTGACCCGATTTTGCGGATGGCTTTGCCTTGCCGGGGAGCGAGTACGGTAAACTTAATGCCATTTTCGGCCAACACTTCCAGCGACTCGGTATCCGCTGCAGTTTCTGCCAGCCACATGCCTTCGGGCTTGCGGCCAAAACGGTATTCAAAATCGCGGATCCCCCAAATGACCTGGGTTTCTTTGTCGCGGCGATTGGCCAGAGGCAAGATCAGGTGCCCGTAAGCCTGGGCCATTGCGGAACCTTTGCCTCCACCAGCCAAACGACTTTCTTTATCGGCCTGAATAATGGCCTGATAAGTCATCGGGTCGGCTTTTTCCATCCAGGACAACAAAGTTGGGCCAAAATTGAAGCTGATCTTGGAATAATTGTTGACAATGTTGATGATCTGCTTGTCATTGTCCAACAAACGGGCCGCCGTGTTGGGAGCATAACATTCGAAGTTGATGCGATCGTTCCAATCGTGAAAAGGGGCCGCCGAATCTTGTAATTCCACACTTTCCAACCAGGCATTTTCACGCGGGGGTTGGTAAAAATGACCGTGAATGCACAGGTATTTTTCTTTTTTCATGGCTTTGTAGTGGGGCAAAAATGAATGCTCATTTTTTTATTGCCCCTTTGTTTGGGTCGAATACAAAGCAAGTTTAGGGAAAAAATGGGAGAATGGGAAGCTTAAATGGTAGAACAGTATTTATTTCTTCTTTTGGTCATACTTGCTTTTTTGCAAAAAAGAAAGCGGGTCATTCATTTCAATGATTTCAACAATGGCCTTCGATTTGTCTTTGGCTTGAGCGAAATAAGCTTGGGTTATTTTGTAGCCAATGTAATACCCCAAATCGGCAGGTCGGTCTTTAACCGTATCGCCATTGTACATCCATTTTTCCGCATTTGGCCAACAAAGTGTGGATTTGAACTCATTCCACAAGGCGCGTTCATTTTTGTCGCCGTAAGTATTGGTGGGCCCGTAATTGGTGGTTCCAGTGAGCAATTCGCCGATAAAATTAGCAACCCCTTCCCGTAAACTGGAATAGAGTTGGGGACAAACGATGGCATTGCTGTCAAGGTTTCTGGTTTGTTGGGTATGTACACATTCATGAGCAACCAGGCCTTTGATTCTCAGCGGGATATTGATTTCTTTGGTAGTGTCACCAGGTGCCCAATCCTGGCCTAATTCGGAGAAATCTACCTTGCGACCAACCGTAGTCATCTCCGTACCAATCAGTACAAAGCGATTGGAAACAGTACCACCCGTTCGGTGTACCCCAATGGCAAAACAGACCTTGAAAGGTTTAAAATTGCTGTAAATGCCTTTAAATTGGTCAAAAACTTCCTGAATCAGCGGCTCAGCTTTTTTGGTTTCGTAAGTATAAGGGCGAATGGACTGGTAGTATTTGGGGTATTTACGTAGGGCTTTGATAAAACCTTCCGCGTTGAAGTCACGAGCTGCAATGAAATCCAGAAGCCCATTGGTGGCGCGATCCAGGTACAAGTGCTGAATGCTCAGAATACTGTCCCAGGTCGTTTTGCAGTTTTTGAGTTGGTCATAAGCCTCCCAAAAATGGTCAATGTCCAGGGTGAGGACGGTTTTGTTGTTTTCGACCAAAAGTGCTGCTTGGTCCGCCTTGTGGCGGCGGATTTCAGCTTTGGAGAATTTTTTGACGTATAAACTAACCTCGCCTTGATCGGCATTGGTGTCCTCTTCAAATTGCTGAATCTTAAGGGTATATTCCTCCGTTTTGCTGGAACTATAATCAAAAACTTCAAAGCCGAAGCGGCCATTGGGTGAGTCTTTTTCAAGGATTTGTTTGCCCGTTTTGTCCGACCATACCAGCATAACATCAATGCCTTTTTGCATGACCATGATTTGGTAGACCGAGTCTTTTTGGAGGGTTAATGTTGTGGTATAGGGCACAGTTTTGCTGATATTGAGGTGCTCGTAGAGGGTATTGAATTTGGTTTGAGCGAATGCCAAATTGAGGGAAAAGCACAGAAAAAACAGGGTTATTTTTGCTGTCAGGTTCATAATTTTCTTCTGGATTTGAGCGAAAATTAGAGAATATTAGCGGACAAATGGAGACTAATTGAGGACAAATTGGGGACGTTTTAGGTGAAAGTCAGGAAATATTGTCGGATGAATATAAGGCGTTTTAACCTTACCTTTCACTGATCCACCAATCGAAAGTTTTGCTTAACTTCCATTGGCCATTAATTTTTTCATACAATATTTTCCCACCTTTGCCACCTAATAAACAGTTACAATCTTCAGTTATTTCAATAACCAACTTTTGCCTGTCGATTGAGATTAGTGGAAATGAGAGGTGGTTAATTATGCCTTTATCACAAGCAGAATCAACCTCAACTAAATGAAACGATTTCCGACTAGAAGAGTAGCCTTTTAGCTTGTTGGGTTGAATGATGAAGCCTTTGTGAAGTAATTTTTGTCGTTTGATGAATTTTTTGTCTTGTTCGGTAAAAACCTTGACGTGTTCGCCATATAAAGGTAGGTTCTTAAATTTCCAACATAAACGGTGAATCCGAAGGCTATCAGCAACAATGATCTCATTAAGGATGGAGTAGACTTCAGTCTCCGTCAAATCTGGATCCGACTGGCAAGCACAAAGGAGCAGCATTGATGACATCCAAAGGTAAAGCACCGTTTTTGCCATGACTGGATAGGTTTAAGATACGAGTTTGCGAACTCTATTGGTTTGCAGTATTTAGGCCACGTAAAAATCACTATTTTATTCCAACAATACACTTCAATCCAACTCTTCTAGCAATACAATTCATTTAGGAGGGTGTATGTTTTTTCAAAATTACGTACATTTACGCAGTTTTACCACAACCACTACCTATGTCAACCTCTGCATCCATCCGCGTCGTCCTTGCCGACGACCACGAGCTCATCCGCGACGGCATCAAGTCTCTGCTTGAAGACATCAAAGGTATTGAAGTAGTAGGCGAAGCCGCCGATGGTGCCGAAGCCCTGGATGTAGTAGCTGAACAAAAACCCGATCTCCTGATTGTGGACATCCGCATGCCCAACAAAAACGGCATCGAAGCCGTACGCGAGTTAACCGCTCGTGGCGACAAAACCCGAGCCCTGGTGCTTTCCATGCACGACTCCGAAGACTACGTACTCCAATCCGTCGAAGCTGGGGCCTATGGCTACATCCTCAAGGGGGCAGCCAAAGACGAATTCCTCAAAGCCATCCGCAGCATTTACCAGGGCGAGAAGTACTTCAGCGGCGATATTTCCCAAATTCTCGTAAATAAGTACTTAGAAAAACTACACAACCGCCCCAGCAATCCTCCGATCATTACACCATCCATCCCCGCCGAGTCGGAATCCACCGAAAGCAACGGCAATCAACCCATCTTTTTGACCAAAAGAGAAATCCAAATCCTCAAATTGGCCATTTCTGGCCTCAGCAACAACGAAATAGCCGATCAACTGGACAAAAGTGTACGTACCGTCGAAGCCCATCGCTACAACTTGATGAAAAAACTTAAGGCCAAAAACCTCATGGAACTCTCCCTCAAAGCCCGCGAACTCAAGCTTTTTTAAGACTACTTAAAATTAGTACTTAATTTTTACTTAGTTTTTCTTGCAAATCTAAGTATCTATTTTTATCTTTGTCTCACCAACTACTTAATGGTGTTCAGGCAATCACTTTGCTTGAACCATTGGCATGCAGACCGCAGGAACTAGACAAACACTCACTTTTAACCAAGCATGTAAACACAAAAACGATGAAAAAACATTACTTAACAAAATGGGTAGCGGTCTGTTCCCTGGTAATTATAGGTAGCCAATTGAGCGCCCAATCCACCTTCACCCTCAAAGCCGAAGTGCGTCCGCGTAGCGAATACCGTCACGGCTTTAAAAAACTGATCAATCCGGATTTACAAAATGCGGCCTTTTTTACGGATCAGCGTACCCGTTTGATGGCTACGTACTCCGCACCTAAGTACGACTTCATGGTTTCTTACCAGGATGTACGCATTTGGGGGGAAGAAGCCCAGATTTACAAGCCAACTGTAGGTTCCGGTTCTGCATTTGCAGCTGTAAATCAGGCCTGGGCCAATTTGAAATTTTCCAAAAAAACTTCCCTAAAAGTAGGCCGCCAGGAATGGGATTACGACAACGTACGCATCCTGGGCAACCTGGGCTGGGCTCAACAAAGCCGCAGCCACGATGGCGCCTTGTTTGTCCTGAAAGACTCCGTGCAACAGTTTCACATCGGTGCGGCTTACAACCAGGATGGCAAAACACCCGAGCAAACCAAACTGCTGGAAACTTTCTACAATGTAACGGGCAACTACAAAACCCTGCAATTTTTGTGGTACCACCGCGACTTCAAAAAAGGTGCCCTTTCATTGCTGGCACTCAACAATGGCCAACAAGCCAAAGACAGCAGCAACTATTTCACCCAAACCTTGGGCGGGATTGGCAGTGTCAAACTGAAAAAACTCAAACTGGAAGCCGAAGCTTATTTCCAAACCGGGAAAGAAGCTGCTGGCAAAGATGTGAATGCCTGGCTTTTGGCCGCCTCATTGACTGCTCCTGTAGGCAAAAAAGGCAACGTCATCGCGGGTGTAGACTACCTATCCGGTTCTTCTCTGGATGATGCGACCAGCCAAAACAATGCGTTCAATCCACTGTACGGTACCCACCACAAGTTCTATGGCTACATGGATTATTTCTACGTCGGCAATGCCTCGGCACAAATGGGGCGGACGATTGGTTTGATTGACCCTTACCTCCGCCTGAATGTTCCGGTGGGCAAAAAATCGATGTTACAAGTTACCGGACACCAGTTCTTTTCGCCGGTAGACCTGTACACGGTACCCGAGCAAAAAACGACCAAACTGAGCAGCAGCCTGGGCACCGAGATCGACCTGGTACTCAGTGCAGCCATTACCCCTGACATCAAAATTGAGACGGGTTATTCCCAATTGTTTGCCACCGAATCGATGGCCAAAATCAAGGGTGGTGACTACAAAGCCGTGCAAAACTGGGCCTATTGTATGATCACCTTTAGCCCAACCTTACTCGTAAGCAAACTGTAAACTCGGCCAACCCACGGGAATCCCACGATTTAAATCGTGGGTTGTGGGAGGCAACCATAAAAACCACCCCATGGCTTTAGCCGTGGGAAAAGCCAACCCACGGTTTTAACCGTGGGAGGCACCATCAAGAATCACCCCATGGCTTTAGCCGTGGGATCAAGACAAAAAAACATGAAAAACTTACTTTATCTCCTTAGCCTCATCACTTTTACCCTGCTCTACAGCTGTGGAGGCAACTCCAGCAGCGAAAGCAGCACCACCACCAGCACGGATGTACCCGAAGCAGTGGAAAAACCCGAATTGACCCTGGGCTTCATCAAACTGACCGACATGGCCCCTTTAGCCATCGCCAAAGAAATGGGCTTTTTTGAAGAAGAAGGCCTGTACGTTACGCTCGAAGCGCAAGCCAACTGGAAAGTACTGCTCGATCGCGTAGTTGCAGGTGAATTGGACGGTGCCCATATGTTGGCAGGCCAGCCCATCGGTGCATCGGTTGGTTTTGGCACCAGTGCCGAAATTGTAACTCCGGTAAGCCTCGACCTGAACGGCAATGGCATCACCGTATCCAATGAAATTTGGAAACAAATGAAGGCCAATCTCCCCATGGAAGGAGGCAAACCCAAACACCCCATCGCGGCTACTGCCCTCAAACCCATCGTGGATCAGTACAAAAAGAACGGCAAAGCCTTCAACCTGGGCGTAGTATTCCCGGTATCTACCCACAACTACGAATTCCGCTACTGGTTGGCCGCCGGAGGTATCCACCCTGGCTATTACACCAAGGACAACATCACCGGAACAGTTGACGGTGACGTGATCATCTCTGTAACCCCTCCACCTCAAATGCCTGCCACCATGGAAGCAGGTACCATTCTGGGTTATTGCGTTGGTGAACCCTGGAACCAACAAGCTGTATTTAAAGGCATCGGTGTGCCAGTAGTAACCGACCTGGAGATTTGGAAAAACAATCCTGAAAAAGTATTTGGTGTCACCAAAGCATTTGCGGATGCCAATCCCAAAACCCTGGTAGCACTCACCAAAGCCATCATTCGCGCTTGCAAATGGCTGGATGAAAACAATGGTGCCAACCGCGCTGAGGCCGTAAAAATCCTCGCCAAAGCCGAATACGTAGGCGCCGACGAAGCAGTAATTGCCAACAGCATGACCGGAACTTTCGAATATGAGAAAGGTGACAAACGTGCCTTGCCCGACTTCAATGTATTCTTCCGCTACAATGCGACTTATCCGTTTTACAGCGATTGTATCTGGTACCTGACCCAAATGCGCCGCTGGGGCCAAATCACCGAACCCAAAACGAATGACTGGTACCTGGAAACGGCCAAAAAAATCTACCTGCCCGAAGTTTGGCAACAAGCCGCTGAGCAATTGGTCGCCGAAGGCAAGCTGGATGCTAAAGACCTTCCCGATACCGACGGATTCAAAGCACCTACTAAAGAATTCATCGATGGCATTGAATACGACGGCAAAAATCCGATTGCGTATTTGAACAAGCTGAAAATTGGGATTAAAGATCAAACCGCTTCAAAATAGTTGAGAAGTTGAGGGGTTGAGGAGTTTAGTACTCGGCGCTTCGGCTTCGCTCAGCGACCGGGTGCTAAACTCCTCAACCCCTCAACTCCTCAACTCCTCAACTTATTAACAATGAAATCCAAAACCATCCACCTCCTTCACCTCACCGGCCTCACCTGGGCAGTGCCTTTTGTTCGCCTCTTTACGGGTGATGATGCAAAAGAACAATTGCTCCAAATCTGGAGACTGGTCGGTATGCCCGCTGCTGCCATCCTTGGATTTTTGCTGTTCTGGCAGTTGGCGGCACAACAAATCAATACCAGTCTGGGCACCCTGCCCGGCCCCTTTCAGGTCAGCCAACAGGCAGGGGTATTGTGGAAAGAACATTGGGTAGAGCGCCAAAAAGCCACCGAGTTTTACGCCCGCCAAGACGCCCGGATTGCGAGCATCAAGTCTGCAAATCCAGCTGCAACCACCAAAAGAATGACCTATACAGGTAAGCCTACCTACCTGGATCAAATTTTGACCAGCCTCAAAACCGTATTTGTAGGTTTCCTTTTTGCTTCCTTTTTAGCCCTGCCCATCGGGGTGATTTGTGGGGCAAACAAAAACATCATGACGGCCCTCAACCCGATTATTCAGGTGTTGAAGCCCGTTTCTCCACTCGCCTGGTTGCCCATCGTTACGATGATCGTGAGTGCCGTGTACGCAGGCAACAATGGTGTGCTATCAAAGTCCTTCATTATATCCGCTGTTACCGTTGCAATGTGTTCACTGTGGGCTACGCTGATCAACACAGCGGTCGGTGTAGCCTCGGTGAACAAAGATTACCTCAACGTGGCCCAAGTACTACAGTTGTCGCCTAGCAAGCGCATCTTTAAAGTGGTGTTGCCCGCGACCTTACCGATGATTTTCACAGGATTGCGCATCACGCTCGGGGTGGGCTGGATGGTTTTGATTGCCGCAGAAATGATGGCCCAAAACCCCGGCTTGGGCAAATTCATCTGGGACGAATTCCAAAACGGTTCAAGCGACTCTATCGCCCGCATCATGGTCGCCGTTTTGACCATCGGCCTTATTGGTTACGCCCTGGATCGTTTGATGGTTTCTTTGCAAAAATTGGTCTCCTTTGAATAATCAGTGGATCGTAATCATCATTCATCGTTCATCACTCATCATTAAAAAAGATGTTGCAACTCAAAAACATCCATAAATACTACGGTGAAGGCCGCCAACGCAGCGAGGTGTTGCACAACATCAACCTCGACTTGAACGAGGGTGAGTTTGTCGCCATCGTTGGGTACTCCGGCAGTGGCAAAACCACTCTGGTGAAACTCCTGGCGGGTTTGATTACACCGGATCAAGGAGAAGTGTTGTACAAGGGCCAACGGATCAATGGCCCTAGCCATGAGCGGGGAATGGTGTTCCAAAACTACTCCCTCCTACCCTGGCTGAGTGTATTCAAAAACATCGACCTGGGAGTAGCACAAGTTTTTCCCCAGTGGAATAAAAAACAGCGCGAAGAACATGTGCTGCGCTATATTGATATGGTAAATTTGAGCCACGCCACCCACAAACTGCCCGCCGAACTTTCCGGGGGTATGCGCCAAAGGGTGGCCGTAGCCCGCGCACTCGCTATGGAACCCGAAGTCCTCCTCATGGATGAGCCCCTCAGCGCCCTGGATGCTTTAACCCGGGCCAAACTCCAGGAAGAAATTCTCAAAATCTGGAACGAAAACCGCCGTACTGCCCTGCTGATCACCAACGACGTGGACGAGGGTATCTTGATGGCAGACCGCATCATTCCACTTAATCCAGGTCCACGTGCTACACTTGGACCTGGATTTAAAGTAGACCTGGAACGCCCCCGCATCAAGACTCAACTTAACCATATGCCAGAATACAAGCGGCTACGCAACGACATCATCGAATACTTATTGGATACTGGTGCAGAGTCGAAGCGGAATCAAAAAGTGGAACAGGAAAGGCGATTGCCAGATGTGCAGCCGATTTTGCCAAAGTCGGCGTTTTCGCTGGCATTCCGTTGAGATTCTCTGGACAACTCACCTGAAGTGCTTCTTTGGTGCCTTAGGTTTCTTAGGTGGTGAAGAATACATTTTTTCACCACCTAAGAAACCCAAGACACCAAAGTAACACCTCAGGAATTATGCGCCAAAAGCGATTCAGCTCTTCAAAAAGCAATCAATCATGAGTACAACTCTTCTCCAAGCAGAACATAAAATCGCTGAAAGCGAACTGAGTCCAGTCGTCCTCGAATGCCGCGACCTGACCAAGGCCTACCCCATGCCCAAAGGTCAATCCTACGTCGTACTGGAAAACCTGCAATTGAGCATCACCCAGGGCGAATTCATTTCCATCATTGGCCATTCTGGTTGTGGAAAATCCACCCTACTAAGCATGATTGCGGGTTTAAACCCCATCTCTGGAGGAAACATCCTACTTAATGGTAGCCCCATCAAAGGGCCAGGGCCAGATCGGGGCGTCATTTTCCAATCGCCCAGTCTCCTACCCTGGATGAGCGCCTTGGAAAATGTATTACTCGGTGTCAATCAGGTTTTTTCACACGAGTCCAAATCCACCCGGCACGACATCGCCGCTTACTACCTCAGTCGGGTAGGATTGGGGAACGCACTGGACAAAAAAGCGAAAGACCTGTCGCAGGGTATGCAACAAAGGGTGGGGATCGCCCGTGCTTTTGCCATCAAACCTGCGATTCTTTTGCTGGATGAACCATTTGGCATGTTGGATTCCCTCACCCGCGCTGAGTTGCAAGACATTTTGCTGGAGGTTTGGAATCGGGAAAAAATCACTGCGGTGATGATCACCCACGACGTGGATGAAGCCATCTTTTTATCCGATCGCGTGATCATGATGACCAGTGGCCCACGCGCCCAAATTGGCGACGTACTCAACATCCACCTGGAACGCCCTCGTGAGCGCAAAGCCGTCCTTGAACACCCCGATTTTTACGACTACCGGGGGCATTTGATTTCATTTTTGGAGGGTTAAATGGCGATTGGAGATCAAAAAATCTCGAAATTTTGCATTACCTCTTTGATTTCTATTGCTAACCTTTACAAACGATGAAGCAGCAAGCATACAAATCTACCTGTTCGTATTGCGGCGTGGGTTGTGGGATTGTGGTCAAAAAAGACACCCGTGGCCGCTTGAAGGTGGAGGGAGATCCCGATCACCCCGTCAACCGTGGCATGTTGTGCTCGAAGGGGATGAACTTGCACTACGTCGTTCAGGATCAATCCGATCGTTTGTTGTACCCGGAAATGCGCTGGAGCCGCAACCATCCGCTGGAACGGGTCAACTGGGATACCGCCATGGATCGCGCCGCTGCGGTTTTCAAATCCATCATTCAAAAACACGGCCCGGATAGCGTCGCTTTTTACGTATCCGGCCAGTGCCTCACCGAAGAATATTACCTTGTCAATAAGCTGGTCAAAGGATTTATCGGCACCAATAACCTGGATACCAATTCACGGCTCTGCATGAGTTCAGCCGTGGCTGCCTACACCAAAACCTTTGGAGAAGACTCAGTACCCGTGGCATATGCGGATATAGAGCTGGCCGATTGTTTCATGATTGCCGGTGCCAATCCGGCCTGGTGTCACCCTATCTTGTTTCGCCGCCTGGAACAACACAAAGAACAAAACCCGCAGGTCAAAATAATTGTGGTTGATCCCCGCAAAACCCAGTCCTGTTCCATCGCCGACTTACACTTGCAAATCAAACCGGGTACCGATGTGGTTTTGTACAATGCCATTGGCCGCCGTTTGATCGAAATCAACAAAGCCGATCAATTTTTCGTCAATCAACATACCGAAGGGTTTGCCCATTACCGCCGTATGGTGATGGACACACCCTTGCGCAAAGCTGCCGAAATCTGCGGCATCGAGCTGGAAGACATCAAAAAAGCCGCCAAATACATCGGCGATGCCAAAGCTTACATCAGCATGTGGACGATGGGGCTAAACCAAAGTGTAATTGGTGTGGATAAAAATACCGCGCTGATCAACCTCAACCTCCTCACCGGGCAGGTTGGACGACCAGGTGCTGGTCCTTTTTCACTAACTGGACAACCCAATGCCATGGGTGGCCGGGAAGTCGGAGGCCTGGCGACCATGCTGGCAGCACACCGTTCCCTGCAAGACCCCGCTCAGCGCCAGGAAGTAGCCGATTTTTGGGGTGTACCTGGCATTTCAGAAAAACCTGGGCGTACTGCTACTGAGATATTTAAGGGCTTAGGGGACGGAAGCATCAAAGCAGTTTGGATCATGTGCACCAATCCCATGGTGAGTTTACCCAATCTGAATGAAGTAGAAAAAGGCTTGAAAAATGCCCGCTTTGTAGTCGTGCAGGACATTTCCCGGCGTGCTGACACCCTGGCTTACGCCGATTTGGTTTTGCCCGCTGCTGCCTGGTTGGAAAAGGAAGGAACCATGACCAACTCGGAGCGCCGCATCAGCTTTTTGCCCAAAGCCATTGACCCACCGGGTGAAGCTTTACCCGATGTAGAAATTCTCTTGCGTTTTGCCCGCAAAATGGGTTTCCATGGTTTTGATTACCGCCAAATCAGTGAAGTGTATGACGAGCACTGTCGCCTGACCAAAAATACCAATCTGGACATTTCCGGCCTCAGCCACGAGCGCCTGCAAAGGGAAGGGACTTTCCAATGGCCCGTGCCTGCCAGTGATCATCCGGGCACCAGTCGTTTGTTCAGTGATTTTCGTTTTTTCACCAAAAACAACAAAGCGAAATTCAATCTGCCGCAGCAGATGTACAATACGAGTGAAAAACCCAGCGCGGAATTTCCACTCATCCTAACCACTGGCCGCGTCCGTGATCAGTGGCATACCATGACCAAAACCGGGAAAGTCAACCGCCTGCTGACCCACATCAATGCGCCTTTTTTGGAGATACATCCACTGGATGCTAGTTCCCGGGGTTTAGCTGATGGGGATACAGCGGTGGTAAAAAATGACCGGGGTGAAGTACAGGTGACCGTAAAATGTACGGAGGACATTCGCCCGGGCGTGGTGTTCCTGCCCATGCACTGGGGTAAAATTCTGGAGAAGCCCGTTGGGGCGTTGCAACAACCTCACCAGTGATTTGGTAGATCCGGTTTCCAAGGAGCCCGATTTTAAGTTTTCTACGGTGCAGGTCAGTCAATTTGTGAAACCCTTTCAAAAAATACTAGTCGTTGGAGCTGGGGCGGCCGCTTATCGTTTTATTCAAAGTTACCGCGAAAAAAACCACAAGGATGAAATCCACGTCTTTTCGCGGGAACCACATGCCTTTTACAATCGGGTCTTGCTGCCCGAATATGTGAGTGAACACCTGGAATGGGAGCAACTGCTCAAAATGCGCGATGGTGAGATTGAAAAATTAGGCATTCGACTGCACCTGGGCATAGGCGTAGAAAAAATTGATCCGTTGCTCAAAACCATTACCGATTCAAATGGACAAATTCATGGCTACGATGCCCTGATTATGGCTACAGGTAGTCGGCCCATTGTGCCTCGGGAAGTGCCGCTCAGTTTACCGGGCGTATTCACCATGCGTTCGCGTCAGGACGCCGATAAGCTCAAAGATTACCTCGAAGAAAGTGGCTTGCCTCGGGAAGATCAACACGTAGCCATCGTCGGTGGTGGCCTGTTGGGTCTGGAATTGGCTGCTGCGCTGCGCAACATTAATGTAAAAATCACCCTTATTCAACGGGCCGCTCGCCTCATGGAACGCCAGTTGGATACCATCGGTAGCCGACTTTTGGCCGAAGACGTGATGGAGCGCGATATTCAGATTTATTTTGACAATGAGGTGCATACCATCACTTCCGACACTTCGACTCCGCTCAGTGACCGGTCGCCGAGCGTAGCCGAGGCGTCGGCGGGTGTGATTGTCAACCTCAAAAGCGGCCGTACCATTCAATGTACCGCCATCGTCTACGCCATTGGTACCATTCCCAATATCGATTTGGCTAAAAATGCCGGGATCCGTTGCGGAAAGGGAGTTGTGGTCAATGATTACCTGCAAACCAGTGATCCGCACATTTTTGCCATGGGCGAAATTGCCGAATTTAAGGGTGAATTGTATGGCATCACCGCTGCAGCCGAACAGCAAGCCGATGTACTGGCCAACTACCTCAACGGCAACCTCAGCAGCCGCTACAATGGCTCGGTGCTGATGAACATCCTCAAGTTCGAAGACCTGCATTTGTGCAGCGTGGGGGACATCTATTGCCCGGAGGATGACTGGGATTATGAGCAAATTGTATTTACGGACCTGAGTCGACGCTACTACAAAAAATGTGTGGTCTATAAAGATCGCCTGGTTGGGGCCATTTTGATTGGTGACAAAGCTGAGTTTGCCGAATTCAAAACTTTGATTGAGGACAAAATTGAATTGTCTGAAAAACGGCAGGAGTTGTTGCGGGGTAAAAATCAAGGGACTCCAGTGCAAGGAAAACTGGTTTGTTCCTGCAATCAGGTGGGTGAAGGCAATTTAAGTGCCGCCATCCAAAGCGGGTGCAAGGATTTTAAATCCTTATGCAAATCCACTGGCGCAGGAATGGGTTGTGGCAGTTGCAAACCCGAGGTAAAAGCATTATTGGATCAAGTTTTAAACCAAACGTCTCATGCGACAGAACCTACAGCGCATTCTGGTAAAAGGGGGAGTGCTCTCGCCCAGTGAGCTGAAACAAATCGTGGAGCTGGCTGAATTGGCCGGGCTGGACGCACTGATGTTTGGCTCGCGGCAGGATATTTTGTTGCCTACCGATCAGGATTTGAGCAGCATTGCTCAGGATTTTCCGCAGTTAAGCATTGAAAATCTATCAGCCAATGTGCACCAAAACATCCTATGCTCCTACGTCTCAGCGGATATTTTTCCGGGTACGGCATGGTTGAGCAGTGCAATGTACCTCTACGTGCTGGAACAGTTTGCGGAACCCCAAAAACTGGAGATCAACATCACTGATCCCAAACAACGTTTGGTACCTTTATTCACCGGACACCTCAATTTCATTGCTTCCAACATTGAAGATTACTGGCATTTTTACGTGCGTTTACCCCATTGGACCAAACCGGAAGCCTTTCCAGTGCTGATTTACTCCTGGGACATGGCACGGATTGCCAAGGCCATTGAAAACTTAGAGGAAAATATTGCCGACATACCCAGCTTGTTCAACTACCTCAACCGGACTTTGGAAACCAATAGCCGGGTGCCCCAAGAGCCATTACAATTACCCACCTATAGTTTCCCATATTACGAGGGAATGAATCGTTTTAATGTGGATCAATACTGGCTGGGCTTGTATTGGCGCAACAATCGCTACGATTTGAATTTCCTCAAAGCCATGTGTGACTTGTGTTTTGAGTGCAAAATTGGCAAAATTTGCATCACCCCCTGGAAGTCCTTCATCGTCAAGGGTATTCACCAGCGGTACGAAATGGTCTGGCAAAAATTGCTGGGGCGTTTTGGGATCAACGAGCGCCATTCTTCCCTCGAAATGAACTGGCACATTCCCGCCAGCGACGACGAGGCCATGGACCTCAAACGTTTCATCGTGCGCAATTTTGACCAAAATGACATCAGTACATATGGTCTAACCTTTGGAATTACCAGCACTTACAGCATCAATTTTACCTCAATCCTCATCCAGCGCAATCCACAGCCAAGGGTTGTACAGCATTTTCAGGTGCGTCCTACCTACAATGTACTCCATGCCAAAAACTTCGATCCCAATACCCTGGAGTACCTGACTTATGCGCAGGATGTGGATAAAATTGAATTGCCGGGTTTACTCATGGAATTGAGCCGCTTGTATTTTGATGGCTTGGGTGCTGTGGCTAAGGAGAACAAACCTTTGGTTGTGCCTAAGCCCGTATTGGCCGCGCATTCAGTATCCGACAATGAAGCCTACCGCTGTCCCAATTGTTTGTCGGTGTACGATGGTCGTTATGGTGATGCTTTGCGGGGAATCCCGGCAGGAGTAGCTTTTGCCGAGTTGCCGGAGGATTATGTTTGTGGGGTTTGTGAAACGGAAAAAAGTGCTTTCATAGGTGTAAGAGTAGAGCAATAAACCAACCTTAATTTTCTTATACCTTCAAGAGCCGCTCCTTCAACCCCGGATTTTCCTCAAAAAAAGAATAAAATCGACTCGGGCTAGGGATAAATGTAATGCTCTTGCCAAAACTCCCTTTGCCTTTTAAATGTAGGGTGCCCACCGAAAAAAGCACCAGAGAAGTAGTGGTAATGCCATCTACCTCACTGAAAGGGTAGCGCACATTTTTGAAATAATTGGTCACGTATACCCCTTCCTGACCTACCTCTATCCTTTTGAGGCGCATCAAGGTGAACGCCAGAAACAGAGTTCCAGTGGCGAATACAAACAACATCACTGCCTTCACTGCAAACGAAGAGGTATTGCCAATCCCTGCAAATTTGCTCATCAGAATGGCCACCGTTATACCACCCATCATTACAATCCAAAAAATGGGCAGTACAATTTTGTACATCAGGGTAAGGTTACTCGAAATCCGTTCCATCCGATTGAAAATTGAGGAGTTGAGGAGTTGAGGAGTTGAGGAGTTGAGGCTACCGCAGCGGCTTGTACAAGGATATTGCCCAAGTCACTGCGGTAGCCTCAACTCCTCAACCTCTCAACTTCTCAACTATGAAGGAGTTACTGCTTTTGAAGGTTCATCGTCGTCATCATCCCGTGGGGCTACTCTTTTGGCAATGATGATACTGACTTCGTACAAAGTATACAAAGGTACGGTAACCAACATTTGAGAAACCACATCTGGCGGTGTGATGATCCCTGCAACGATCAGAATAACCACAATAGCCTGCCGGCGGAAAGCCCGCATGTCTTGTGCGGTGATTAGCCCGATTCTAGCCAAAATGTATACCACCACTGGCAACTCAAATACCAGCCCTAAGGGCAGGGTAAACATCACCATATAGTTGATGTATGAATTGAGGGTCGGAACGTTGGTTACCCCGGGAATGGTGTAGCCGATCAGAAAGTTGATGGCAAAAGGAGCCATGAGGAAATAACCAAAAACCACGCCCAACAGGAATAGGAATGAGCAAATGGCAACTGCTCCGGTAGCCGCTTTTTGTTCCTTAGGCAACAAACCAGGGCTTACAAAGCGCCAGATTTCCCAGAGTACATAGGGTGCAGACAAGATCAAACCTACCACAAAGGAAACCCACATACTGGTTACAAAGGGTTCAGCAAAACCAATGGTTTGCAGATTAACTTCGGTAGCCGCAAAACACATGGTATCACCCAGGCCTATGCTTTTTGAAAACGAACAAAGTGCTCGGTAGGTAATAAAATCTTGTTTGGAAGGGCCAAAAATCAACACGTTGAACATCCAGTCTTGTTTGATAAACAGGACTATCCCGAAAACAGAAATAACCGACAACGAGCGGATGATGTGCCAACGCAACTCCTCCAGGTGGTCCAGAAAAGACATTTCTTTACCTACCTTTTTTTCTTCCTGATCTACATCAACTTGATCCAAAGCCATGATGGCGCTATTTTACGCAGTAAGTAGAATTTGTGCTCCCGTGTACCAGCCTCTATTGACTACAGGTAGGTACTAATGCCAAAACAGTTTTATGCTGCAACTGGTTTAACGCGCACAAATGTATAAAATACTGTCGTTTCCTGTACGTTCTGTTATATCTTCGCACATATTTTACCGACAAAAAAACCGTACCATGTTTGGACTTGAAAACATGTTTGGCGATATGGAGGCCCAACAAAAAGCCATGCGCGAAAAACTGGCCGAATTTATTGTAGAAAGTGAGGCAGGCGATGGGGCCATCAAAATCAGTGCCAACGCCAACCGCGAAATCACCAACATCAGCATTGACCCCGCTTTTTTGAAAAATGCTGAAGCTGAGGAGTTGGAAGATTTGCTCTTGGTTGCCATCAATCGCGCGCTAAACAGTGCTCTGGAAAAAGAGGCGGAAGAAACCCAACAATTGCTCAAAGACATGATGCCTCCAGGGCTGGATGGTTTCTTCAAATAAGGATAGCCTAAAATAAGCCTTCCCTTCCTTCGTTTTTTACAAGAAACCGATCTGCTGCGGATGCGTAGCGATCAGCCATTATTTTGCCAATTCCAAAAATACCATGAGAATAGCTGCATTTTTATTCTGCCTTTTTTGTTCGCTTTCGATGTATGCCCAACCCAAAGCTGGTTTGGTGGCATTTTATCCTTTTGAAAACAGCAATGCAGATGCGGCTGGGAATACCGCCAATGCATTTCAACCCGCCCTCAACCGTACGTATGATTGCGGCGTTGAAGGAAAAGCCCTGGAATTCTCGGGAGCCAACGGAAACGCCGTGGTGATGGGCCCAGCCAACGACGAGTTTACAACCGAAGATTTCAGCTTGAGTTTTTATTTTAAATCAACCAATTCCAACGGTATTCAATACCTGGTGCACAAACTCACCAGCAATTGCAAAACCGATGGCAATCAATTTTACATCCGGTTCCGCCCTTTCACCCGGACCCTGAATGTCTTTTTAGGAGAAGGAGCCAAAACGGTCAATTTGATTGGTGAAGTTCCCGCTGGAAAATGTTGGCACCATGTGGCCGTAATCCGGGAAGCGAATAAAGTCAAATTGTACATCAATGGCGTCAAAATTCAGGAATTGAACACGCAGGGACGAATCAATCTATCGAACGATGGAAAATTCATCATGGGCAACTCGCCATGTCCAGGAGTAGCGAATCAAGCCCCTTTTGAAGGTTATTTGGATGAGTTACGACTGTACAACCGCTCCTTAAACGATAACGAAATCAAATCACTGTATACCGTAGAGCCCGATAACATCGTAACTCGCGACACCAGCATTTTTGTCGGTGGTGCTGTGAAAATCAAAATAGGGCCTACCTGTAATTATATTTTCAACTGGTCGCCCACCCTGGATGTAGTTTCTCCTTTTGAAAAAGAACCAGTCATTCAGCCTTTGAGTCCAGGCATCCATTTTTACACCGTCGATATGTCGGATGATAGTGGAGCTTGTGTAGCTACAGATTCAATCAGAATAACTGTGATTGATCCCAACACGCTGGATTGTGGGCAGGTGTTATTGCCAAAAGCCTTTACGCCCAATGGAGATGGTTTGAATGAAACTTTTGGCATCAGCAATCCTTTCGTCATTCAGGAACTGCTGGCTTTTGAAATTTTTGACCGTTGGGGGAGCCGCGTATTTGGTTCCGCCGATGCTTTCTCCCGTTGGGATGGAAAGTTCCAGGGAAAAGAAGTTAACCCTGGCGTGATGTTGTATAAAATTCGCTACCGTTGCAAAGGTGAGGAAAAATTGGCAACGGGCAGTTTGATGATATTGCGGTAGGGGCAACCCTTTGTGGTTGCCCTGATGGGTTTACCCATTGTAAATGGCAATCGTGATTGCAAATTCATTATATAAAAAATGCGATTGGGCAAGCCTTACGGCTTGCCCAATCGCATTTTTGTATCATAGATAGGGGCAACCACAAAGGGTTGCCCCTACGTATTTTACCGAATCAATCCCACATCCCCGCGATACAACAACTTCACATCGTCGAGGAATTCCACTTCAATAATGTATACATACACACCTTGATTGGCCAGTTTGGAGGACAATAGGCCATCCCAAACGATGGTTCCACCTGCACAATCCGGCACAATACCTTTGGCTTCCAAAATCTGATTGCCCCAACGGTCAAACATCCTGGCGTAGTTGATGGTTTTTACACCTTTACAGCCAAACACCCGGAATTCGTCGTTGCGTCCATCTCCGTTGGGAGAGAATGCGTTGGGAATGTAGAAATTGCGGTTGCGGTCAAGCTCCACGAAGATGGTTCCTTCAGCCTTACAACCACTGGTATCCGTTACCGTCAGGATAAATTCCGTGTCGTCGCGCATGTCCCGTTCGGTACGGGTGGCAGTGAGCACGTAGGGACTTTCGATTTTATTGTCAGAAAGTCCTTTGGCAGGTAGCCATTCGTAACCTGTAATGGGTTTGGTGCTGGTCACAATCGGGGTGAGTTGCAAACTATCACCCAATTCCACGGTTACCTGGTTTGGATTAAAGGATACGCTCAATTGCTCCGGTTGGTTCACGACGATCGTATCGATGTATTGGCAGCCCAATTGATCTTCAATCGCTACGATGTGTTGGCCCGCAAAAATATTCGCGGCTTGATTCAGCGGGAAGCTGATGCCATTGTTGTCTACAGTGAAAGTAAAATCAGTCAGGTCAACCCCATTGCCGCCGTAAGCTGTATCTACGGTCAGTGTTGTAGCATCACCAAAACAACGTGGTTCAGTGACAGGGTTGAGCAGACCAATTACAGGCGGTGGAGATACCACGGTGTAACTTGTCGAATCCGTACAATTTTTGGTATCTGTAACAGTTACCGAGTAGGTGCCCGGTGCCAGTTTTTCCGCAAAAGGAGAATTTGGGCGCGATATCCCACCCGACCAGGTAAAGGCATCTTCAGGCAAAGGATTGATGCCTTCATCGGTGTTCACCACTATCCCAAAACGACCATCATTGGTATTGCTACAACTGGAGGCTCGAGAGAAGGATTGATCCACTTCCACCTTAAGTTCAGCAGGTTCTTTAATTTCGATCTCCTGTGTTTTGGGGCAATTGCGGCTATCCGTAATGACTGCCGTATATGTACCCGCCTGCAAGTTGCTCAAACTATCCTGAGTAGACCCAATCCCTTGCCAGGCAATGCTAAAGGGTGGGGTTCCTCCTCCGGGAGTGAGTTTTACTTTTCCATTAGCCTGGCCAAAACAAGTCACTGCTTCTACCACGGCTAAAATTTTAATCTCCGGTGGGCTGGTGATCAGTACCGAGTCAGCAGCAGCGCAGGAATTGGAATCCACTACCACCACCACGTTCATACCCGCAGACAGCATGGTTGCGGTTGAACTGGCTACTCCGGCAAAGGTTTCCTGACTGCCTTGCCAGGTAAATTCAAATAAGCCTGAAGTTCCATCACTAAACTGTGCGGTAGCGGTAGCTCGGCCATCTTTGCTGCCTTCGAAACAGGCTACCCCAGTACTATCAGTAAAAGTAATGACGATGCGTGGTGGGTCTTGCAAAGTCGCCGAGCCCGTTACGGAGGGGCAACCACTGGCGTCGAATACACTCACATCATAGATACCGGCCTTTAGGGCTGGACGCAATTGGAAACGAGAAGTATCCCGTCCCTGGTCCTTCCACAAGAATTTATAGGGTGCGGTACCACCACTGACATTCACGGTCAGCGAGCCATTGGCCTCTCCCGGGCAACGTGGTGCCACAGCCGTAATGCTGTCCACACTTATGGGTGTTGGGGCAATGACCTGAGCGGTGTCCACCGAGCTACAAAAATCACTACCTGTTACCGTTACGATGTAGCGCCCGGCTGGTAAATTTGTAAGATCCTGGCCACTTGACTGGTTGTCCCAGGTGTAAGAAGTAATGGTGGTGCCCGGAACTGGAGTAGCCCTTACTGACAAACGACCATTGGCATCCCCAAAACAACGCAAGGTAAAGTCGTTGAGCTGGGTGATTTGAGGTCCTGCCGGCGCATTGATGTCGAGCATGAAAGTAGTATCGCACCTGTTGCTATCGATCACCGTGACCACGTAATTTCCAGAACGTAAGCCGGTGGCCAGTGAATCGGTTTGGGCAGTGAGCAGCAGGGTGTCCAGGCGCCACTCGTAGGCATAGGGTTTGGTACCGCCGCTCACTTTGATAGATGCCAAGCCATCGTTGCCGGGGCGACAGGTTTCGTTTTGCAGACGACCTTGGGCAACGGAAAGTTGAGTGGGTTGTTTGACGATAATGGTGTCGGAGACGCGGCAACCAGCGGGGTCAGCATCTTGCATGGTGACGATGTACGTTCCAGCTGGCACTCCATCCAAAATACTTGTTGCTAAAGTATCTTTCGGGGTTACAGTAGTACCAGTCCAGGTAAAAGTTACAGGTTGCAACAAAGATCCTCCATTTGATTGTCCAGCAGCAAAGATTGTCCCATTAGAAAGCCCAAAACAACTTACATCAGTCACTGCCGTATCGATTGTTAAAACCTTAAAGGGTTCAACCGGGAAAGTAAACACCTTAGAACATTTCCTACTGTCCGAAATAGTTACTGCATAATTCCCTTCGGTGAGGTTTGAAATGACTGAAGTAACTAAGGTGTCAGCAGGAGTAGTTGACCATTTGAAAATGTATCTGCCACCGCTGAAAGGAACTCCACCACTTGCCTTGAGCGTAATTGAACCATCTGAAACACCACTACACGTATTCGCTTTAACATCTGGGATGGGATCAAGCTTTAAGGGAGCAGTAAGGCCTCCACTTGCACTGGAAAAACACCCTTTGCTATCCGTCACCGTTACGGAATAACTCCCAGATCCCAGTGAATCAACTATTGGGGTGGTTTTACCTGGGATATTCCACTGAAATTTAAAAGTGGAATCCGGATTCGGAACCAATATCGAATTAACAGTAATGTTTCCTCTAAGTTTCCCTGTTTTTGAATCATGGCACAATACTTCGGATAAAACTTCAACAACAACGCCCAATTCTTGTGGGCGTGCGAATTCCACATTATATGTTTTGGTATTCGCAGTAGGTCTACTGTTGTCTTGAATGGTGACAACATACGTACCGAAATCCAAATCTCCCCAGCGGAAACTTCCCCCTGGCTTTGTGATTTGTTCATCTTGAAAGTTTTGAGCTGTTGGTGCCGTTTTTCTTAAACTCACCGTGTAAGGAGCAACACCTTTGTCCGCAATGACCTCAATCACGCCATCCGTTTTGTCAGAACATTGCAATCCAGACAGTTTGACACTTGTAAAAAGCACATCATCTGAAACATTCACTCGCCCATCTCGGAATACATAACCCAATCTGGCTGGATCAGGTGTACCCACTGTTTCAGAGGGGTCTCGTGATCCTTCAAAATGAAGTGGGCTGGTTGTTCCCAAAGCCCCTTTTACTCTGAAGCAGAAAGTAACCAAGGTAGAGCTGTCGGCAAGAGTTACCCCTCTAAGCGTATTATCAGACCAGGACAAGGCCAGTCCCAATTTATCGGAAGTTTGACCAATACTCCCTGCACCAAAACCGCCCAAGGCTGCGTTGAAATTCTGGGTGCGTACGAATTCCAATACTGCAGTATCCCAACGGATGTTCATTTCAAACAACCCTACCTTCGTAAAATTGGTGGTTTTCAAATCCACACAAATCTCGTCGCCTGTTTTCGCATTTAAAAAAGGCAACTGAAAGCCAACGGCCTGGCAACCTGCCATATTCACCGCAAATGATTTATTGCAATTTCGTCCATCTGTGATGGTGATGATGTATCGACCAGGTTGGGGGACAAAAAAGGCCACTGAGTCCAAATGCCTAGCCGTATTGTTATTGGTACTGGAAGCTTTGGCTACCCCCACAACTGAGGGGTCATCTTCATTCACAACCGTGATTGTAAACCGTTCATTCGGGTCAAACTCAGGTACACCACCTCCAACGATAAAAGATCCGGTACACCCAGCATTGTCCACCTTAGTGCGAACACGGGCTGTATCGACAGGTTTGAGCAAAACTACTCGAAAGGTAGCTTCAGGATTAAATACCACACAGCCACCAGCTTCATTTGTATCTCCTGCAAAGTCATCCGATGTAATGGGTGTGAGATAAAGGCTTACTGGCTTATTTTTCCCAAATCCTTCAATAAAGCCTCCAAGATTACGAATAACGATATCACCATTTCTTTTGATTGGATCTGAAATCGTCCAGTAATCACCTTTCGAAAAAGTGTTTGGCCCAATAGTTATAGTTGCATCCGGAAATAGGCACGGCTCTTTTTGAATAGTGGGGACATCTGGGCCTGCAAATTCTTCAGAGGGAGGACAGGTCGTGACCAAGTATTTGATCCCCGACAATGTCGATCGATCAGGGTCATTGATCACAAAATCGCCATTGTGTTTAATGGAAATCGAGTCTCCAAAGCAAAGATAAATGGTTCCTCCTCCTGAGGTATTGCTTTGTCCTTTGATTGGTCCGATGGTAACTGTACCGGCACGATTGTCGCAAGCTTGCCTTAGTTGAGGGCCTTTGATATCGTACTTTGACCGAATATGGTCGATTTCTTGACCGAAAATAGCACCAGCTGGCACTAATAAACATACGATTAGATAGCCGAAAAATCTGCTCATTTTGCTCATCATTCTGTTTGTCCTGAACGAACCAAGAGTGTGCCATTTATCATTGGTAGCATGAAGCATAAAACCGGACACACTCCTTAAATACTCCGACAAAGAAACGAAACAGAATGACAAATATTTGATGTGTTGATGAGCTAATTTGCTGATTTGCCAATTAGCGGCTGTATTGATTTGACAAGTTGGGGAATTCAAAAAGCGCTAATGTGCTGATTTAGCCCTCAAAAAACACTGTTATTGATTTACATATCAAGCTACCTGTTTTTCTACAATCGGCTGATCAGCACATTAGCAAATTAACACATTATAAGGTGACTATTAGACCTTTAAGTCCATCTTTTTGCAAGGCATTGAGGTAAGTTTGCATTTGAGCTGGCGTTTCAAACGGCCCGGCAATAAGGTGATAATAGGTTTCTCCATTGGTGGTTTGGGAGGAGATGTGGACCGTTTTGTAAAATTTTTTTTCAAAAAACTGTACCTGCCGAATTACATT
Organism: Haliscomenobacter sp.; assembly: GCF_965225875.1. GTDB lineage: Bacteria > Bacteroidota > Bacteroidia > Chitinophagales > Saprospiraceae > Haliscomenobacter. The sequence continues at coordinate 184,595 of NZ_CBDDBS010000001.1, forward strand.
TTCATAACTGCTGTAAACCCCCACTTGAATGCCCATCTTGCGGGAAGTAGGCATTGCGGGTATTGCTGAGCTTGGGCTGAGTGGTCGACGTTGAGCGTCCAGTTGAGCAGGATCATCCTCCACTTTCGCAGATATAGTAGCTGGATCATTCTCCCCAATTTGGGCAATAACCGTGTTAGAAGTGTTCAGGTTCACCACAGGTACGGTATAGACAGCACGTGGTGCGATGCGGTTGGCGGGTGTATCGTATTTTTGCAATACCTCCAGCATTTGTACGGCATCGAGGGTTTCTTCATAGCGGAAAACCACTATCCCTGATGCATTAAAAATCAGCAAAGAAGGCAGGTACTTTACCCCACAAGTTTCCTTGTCGGCGTAACCTTGCACTTCATCCACGTCGATTTTTACGGCCAAATATTGATTGCTCAGGTAAGCGGACACTTCGGGATCGGCAAAAGTGTTTTTGTCCATCCATTGGCAAGGCAGGCACCAATTGGCGGCAAAATGAATCAGTAAAGGACGTTGTAATTGAGCTGCTCTAGCTTTGGCTTCGGCCAGTGACAAGTGCTCGAATTGCACTGCGTGCAAGTTTTGGCTTGCTGTAAATAGGCTAAATACCAACAGCAAGCCCTTGAGTAGGGACAGTTTTTTCATAGTACTTATGGGATTATACTATAACTAAAATCGCTACAATATATAAAAAACATCAATGTAGTGCAACAATTAATCTCCTAAAGATCACTCATTTGCAGAAGAATCTTTGCAATTGAGGCTTTTGAGCAGTGAAAGGTGTTCATCCATGAGGGAACGGGCGGTGCGGTACAATTCTTCAAAGTTGACGATGATCAATTGTAGCTCAGGGGGGATTTGGGTGTGAACCTGTTCAAGCTTTAAGCGGCTGCAGGTCACCAAACCTTCCATCATCTGCAATTTGCGCTGTGCATTGCCGTGGATGATGTTCAATAATTCGGGATTTTGTGGCTCAGCAGTCTGGATTTTTTTGGCGTGGCCATTGCCATTTGAACAAGGCACCTCATCTCCACTTAAATCCCGTTGTGCCAAATCACAAATGGAAACACCAAACAAGCGGGATAACCTCAGCAGGTTACACACCTTTGGTTCGGCGGTGCCATTTTCGTACGAAGCAATGTTGCCTCGATTTAATCCGATCCTTAACGCAAGTTCTTCTTGACTCAAGTTCATCTGCTTGCGCAAAAAACGAATGTTTTTGTCCAAATAAGTAAAGTCAACCATTGGTTCCATTCCATCCAAATTAATCATCCAAAATAAAAAGCGAAAAAAAATAAAAGGTCCTTCGTAATAAATTAAGCAGTTGAACGACGAATCAATTCCATTCGTCTTCCCCAATTAGTGGTTCAAATCTCATTACTAGAATACAAATTTAAGCGCTCATTGTTTTATGGGTGTTAATTTTTTTAACAAAATTCCCTATTTTTGGAAAAAACTGTCGCGTTGCGACTTTTTTTATTAAAAATGAATCTAAATAGGTAAAAATAATTGCACAAATCCCCAGCATTCTTTATTTTTGTAAAAATTTATTACAATACTGTAACCCAAATAAATCACCGGACCATGCTTTACGCGATTCAAAATCCGATCTACGAGCAACTTGACAAGGTGAGCAATTCATTGCGCGCCTTTTCACTCAAACTGACCGGTAACTACAACGACGCTGACGACCTTTATCAAGACACTGCGGTAAGGATCATCACCAATGCAGACAAATATAACCAGGGCACCAATTTCAAGGCCTGGGCAGTGACCATCATGCGGAATATTTTCATCAACAATTACCGCAAGAAAGTGCGCCGCAACATGATCGTAGATCAGACCCCCAACAATTTCTACCTCAATTCCGGGGAAGAAAGGGTCCACAACGATGGGGAGCACGATGTTTCTTTTGGAGAGCTGATGCGCCTGGTTGACACTTTGCCAACCGATTTTCGCGAGCCATTTTTGATGGCTTACGATGGGTTCAAGTACGAAGAAATTGCGGAAGAACTGGGCTCACCCCTGGGTACCATCAAAAGCCGGATTTTCTTTGCCCGTAAAAAATTGCAAAAACTGTACGAAGAAAACTATCGGGAGCGGGCTTAAGAACTTGTTTACGTTTTTTTATAAAATAGGAAAAGGCGCTGGGAGATGAACTCCGGGCGCCTTTTTTGTTTAGAAGTTGAGGAGTTTAGAAGTTGAGGCTGCCGCGAGTGATTTTGACCTTGTCATTGTATAAGTCACTCGCGGTAGCCTAAACTCCTCAACCTCTCAACTCCTCAACCTTACTGAAACATTTTCATCCCCGCCAAATCCAGCAGTTCAATCTCCGCTTGTTTGAGACGGAAACCAGCCTGAATGGCCCTATCCCGTGCCTGAACCTCCAGAAGGGTAGATTCCCGCACCTCAAAATTGGTGATTTTCCCCAAACGGTACAATTCCCGCGCCAGATTGGCCTGATCCACAGTTACCCGTAGGTTGGCGTCTTCCAGGTCGCGCAATTGTTTGAGCGATTGGTAATCGGCGTAGCGGGTGCGGATTTGTGCTTCGAGCGTATACAAAAGTTCATCCTGCCGCAATTTGACATTCTCTTCTGCGATTTTTGCATTGGCCAAATTCTGTTTGCGCAAATGCCCATCGTAGATCGGATAACGAGCGGTGAGGCCCACCACCGGGCCAAGGTTGCGGTTGGAAAGGATCAAACCCACAGCGTTGCGCTGATAAGAATAGTTCAAGTTTGCAGTCAGATCAAGTTCAGGTTTGAAAGTGCCTTTGATCTCCCGGGTATTCAAGGAGGCGATTTGTTGATCTAGTTTGCTCAGAATGATGTCCGGGTGCGACTGCTTGGCATTTTGTACCAACTCATCAACACTGATCACCATTTGAGAAGCAAGAGTGGTATCCACCCGAAACGGTTCATCAACCGGGCGATTCAACAATTGATTGAAAGCCATATAAAGCCTTCTGATATCGGCCTCCTGCTGCACCAGGCGGGCACTATCTGCCGTCAAACGCGAGCGGGACTGCAACAATTCCAATCCGGTAGCACTACCAATGGTCTTTTTGGCTTGCACCAGATTGAGCAGGTCGCGATCCAGACGTACCGCATAACGCAGGTTGTCGGTAGTGCGCTCCAACTGAACGATGTTGTAATAAGACAGCGTGATGTTTGCCGCCACCGCCTGCATTTGTGCCGTGGTGAGTGCCCGGCTCTGTTGTTCAAAAGCAGTTAAACGATCACGTGCAGCGTACATGCGCCAGCCATCGTAAAGGGTCCATAGCGCTTCTACCGCCAAACGGGTATTAAAAGTACCTGCATTGGGCGCCCCTCTTGTTTCTCCATTGAAGAAATTTTGCTGGGTATTGTTGATGGCATAGGAAACGGTTCCCGTAGTGTTTACCGTTGGTGTCATTCCTGCCCGAGCCGGCGTATTGTTGTTGATGGCAATTTGCTCTTGCTGGCGCAGGATCTGGATGTTGAAATTTTTCTCCAAACCCACTTTTACAGCATCCTCTACGCGCAGCAGAGGCTGAGCGTAAGAGGATGAAATAGTAAATAGGATTAGTGATAAACAGATAATATTATTCAGCAACTGCGATCGCTTCATGCTTCACTACTTTTTGTCGGTTGAAAAAGGTGTAAATGGCTGGAATCACGTAGAGGGTGAGGATCAAAGAGAAACTCAGGCCACCAATGATTGAAACGCCCATCGGGATCCGGCTCGTCGAAGCAGCACCCAAGGCCAATGCAATCGGTACAACCCCCAGAATGGTGGCAATACTGGTCATCAGGATGGGACGCAAACGCAAGGTCGCCGACTCAACAGCTGCCTCGTAAGCACTCATACCTTCCTCCATTTTTTGATTGGCAAATTCTACAATCAAAATCCCGTTTTTGGTTACAATACCCACCAAAACGATGATCCCAATTTCGCTAAAGATGTTGAGCGTATGGTTGAACCACCACAACGACAACAAAGCCCCAACCAGCGCCAGTGGCACCGTGAACATGATGATCAATGGATCAAAGAAACTTTCAAATTGGGCAGCCAGGGTAAGGTAAACCAGCGCCAAAGCCAATAAGAAGGCAAACATGATCCCGCTTGAACTTTCTTTAAAGTCCTTGGAGGTACCAGTTAATGCTGTTTGGAAAGACTCATTCAAGACCTTTGCCTTAACCCTTTCCATCGCTTCGATCCCCTGGCCAATGGTGAACCCGGGATTTAAACCCGCAGATACCGTAGCTGACAGATAACGATCATAGCGATAGAGTTGAGGTGGACTGGATTGTTCAATGATCCGTACTACGTTACTGATCGGGATCAATTCGCCAGGTTTGTTCCGCACATATAAAGAGGACAAGTCGCGAGGATCGTCTCGGTAAATGCGGTCTGCTTCACCAATGACTTCATATTGCTTGCTGTCTTTGATGAAATAACCATAACGCTGACCAGCGTAATACAGCTGGAGGGTTTCCGCAACATCCCGTACATTGAGTTGCAATTTACGCGCACGTTCGCGGTCAATTTCCAGACGTAGTTCGGGTTTGTTGAATTTTAAATCCAGGTCGGTTATCGCAAATTCAGGTTGCTTCGCCGCTTCTTCCATAAAAAGCGGCATTTTTTCCTTCAAATCATCAAAATTCGGTGCTTGAACCACAAACTGTACGGGCAAACCACCCGCCCGGCGATCCGTTGCGATGGTCTGTTCCTGAGTAATGAGTGAACGAGCATAGTTCAACTGAGCAATTTTGGGAAACAGAAACTTGGCCAATTCATCCTGGGTCCGGGTACGCTCTTCGGGTTGTTTGAGGATGATGTTGACAAATCCGGAGTTCACCGCACCGGCACCACTAAACCCAGGAGCAGTTACCGCAATAACGGCCCGCTTCTCCGGCAGGGTATCCACCATTTTGAGCACTTCCAGTACGTAACGGTCCATGATCTCAAAAGAAGTACCTTCTGGTGCCGTCATCTGTACCCGTAAGCTGCTTTTATCCTCCATCGGAGCCAACTCGGTAGGAATTTTTTTCATCAAAGTGTAGATACCAAAACCAGCCAGAATGGTGACAAGCCAGGCAACTCCTCTTACCCGCATAAAGCTTTTCAAGGTACTGTTGTACAAATTCGTCATCCCGCTGAAAAAACCTTCGGTCAGGTTGTAGATGTAGCCATGTTTTTGTTGTTTCAAAAAACGGGCGCTCATCATCGGCGTCAAGGTGAGCGAAACAATCATTGAAATCAGGATGGATCCCGCTACCGTAATTCCGAACTCACGGAACAACCGCCCCGTTAAACCTTGCAAAAATACAATGGGTAAGAATACAATGATCAGGGTGATCGAAGTAGAAATGATGGCGAAGTAAATTTCCTTTGAACCTTCATGGGCTGCTTCATAAGGTTTTTGCCCCTCTTCAATCCGCCGGAAGATGTTTTCCATCACCACGATGGCATCATCCACCACCAAACCCGTTGCCAATACAATTCCCAAAAGGGTCAGGATATTGATGGAGAAATTGAACACATACATGATGAAAAAAGCACCAATCAAGGAAATTGGAATGGCGATAACAGGAATCAGGGTTGTCCGCCAGTTGCGCAGGAACAAGAAGATCACCAATACAACCAGGCCAAAGGCTAGCATAAGGGTTTCTTCTACCTCCTTGATGGCTTTGCGGATACTGATGGTACCGTCAAAAGCATAGTCCAGGGTGATGTCTTCAGGTATGTTCTTCTTTATTTCGGCGACCCGATCGTACACCCGGTCAGCAATGTCGATGTAATTGGCACCCGGCAGTGGCGTAATGGCCACCCCTACCATGGGAATGACATTGTTGCCCCGGAGGATAGATCTTTTGTTTTGCGGCTCCAGATCCACTGTAGCTACATCACTCAACAGGATCGTACCCGAGCCGTTGTCGCGCAGAACAATATTGGAAAATTCTTCGGGCGTGGAAAGCTTCCCTTCCGTCCGCAGGGTCAACTCAGTGCGGTATCCTTCCACCCGACCAGATGGCAATTCGATGTTTTGGGTCCGCAAGGCATCGCGCACATCCACCGGCGTAAGCTGGTATGCGGATAGCAACGTTGGGTCCATTTTGATGCGAATGGCATACCGCTTTTCCCCCCAAATCCGAATATTGGAGATTCCAGGGATGGTTTGGATGCGCTCTTTCATCACGTTGTTGGCGAACTCGCTCAACTGCATCAGGTTCCGGCGATTGCTTTGGACCGTGATGGACATGATGGGGTTAGAGTTCGCATCAGATTTAGAAACAACGGGGGGGTCGGCATCCAAAGGCAGGTTGCGCTGCGCCTGAGATACTTTTTCGCGCACGTCGTTGGCGGCGGCTTCCAGGTCAATTCCCAATTCGAACTCAACCCGGATGTTGCTCCGGCCATCCGAACAGGTACTGGACAGCGAGCGAATCCCCGCAATCCCGTTGATACTCTCTTCCAGTGGCTCCGTAATTTGTGATTCAATTACATCCGCCGCAGCCCCAGTGTAGCTAGTCTGCACTGATACCACCGGTGGGTCCACACTGGGATACTCCCGTAAGCCCAATGAACGAAAACCAATGTACCCAAAAAGAACAATCACTATGGAGATCACCGTAGCCATTACCGGCCGGTCGATGCTCAAAGAAGACATATTCATAGGCCATTCGAATTTGGAGATTCAAGCAATTTGGTTGGAATCACGGGCATACCTTCTTTTAGTGCCAATAAGCCCGAAAGAATCACGGTATCGCCAGGTGCCAGGCCGTCTAAAATGGCTATAGCAGATTCCAGACGCTGACCCGCCAATACGGTCTGCATTTTTACTTTCCCCCCCTTGATCACCAGCACTTGCTGGCCATTCAAAATGGGAATAACTGCATCGGTAGGCACCAATACTGCCGCATTGTTCTGGCTGGTGATGACTTGTACTTTGGCGAAGTTACCCGGCTTCAAAGTGCCATTGGGGTTCGCACAACGCGCCCGGGCGGTAAGGGTACGGGAATTAGCATTTACTTCATTGCTCAAAGCATAAATGTCTGCGCTGAAGTTTTCATTGAGCCCTTCCACTTTGAAACGAATGCGTTGACCTGCTTTCAGGTCGCGGGAAAAACGCTCGGGAACTTCAAATTCCAGTTTAATGGGGTTGGTTTGTTGCAAACCTACCAGGATGTCGTTGGGAGATACATAAGCACCTTCACTCAACTGGCGCAATCCCAATTTCCCACTAAATGGCGCCCGGATGCGGGTTTTGTCCAATGCAACCTGCGTAATGCGCATATCGGCCCGGGTTTGATCCAGGGTAAGACCAATCCGGTCGTAATCCTCTTGAGAAATCCCGTCGATGGCTAAAAGGTCTTTGGCGCGTTTGAGCTCTCGCTCGTTATAAGCTTCACTGACTTTAAGTTTGGCGTATTGCGCCTCCAGCTCTTCGCGATCCAGTTCAGCCAGAAGGGTACCTTTTTGCACCAATGCGCCTTCTTTGAAGAGCAGTTTGGTCATCCGTCCGGAACGTTCGGGGCGAATGTCGACTTGTTCGTTGGGGACAAGGTTACCCGTAGTGAACAGTGTGTTTTCCAGTACTTGCGAGTTGACGATCATGTAATCGACTGGAGTGGGAGGCGGAGGACCACCCGGGCCGCCAGGGCCGCCTGGTTTTCCACCAGGACCAGTAGCCATAGCAGTTTCAGCTTTTTTTCCACCACAAGAAGTCAATACAATACTGACAAGAACCAGACAGAGCAGGGAAGAAATGTACTTCATAAAAATTGCAGGTTAGTAAAATCGAACAAATATTGTTCACGTGCAAAATGGACTTTAAATTGTAAGAGCTTGTGTAAACCAGCTCTAAGCCGGAAAAATACGAAACTTTATTGGGTCAGTTACTTGAAGTTTAAACAATTGCGACCGAGTGCGGGTTGAAAGGGAAAAATGTCGTCTAGCGACGGGGAAAGGTTGTTGGTCGTCGGTGGAAAATTGATGGATGGGTAAAATACTTTTGGCTGTCTAAAAACCGATTCAAATAGGCTACAATTATCAGGTAAACTGTTATTCTGATTGACCGATCATCCAGTGCTTAAAGGTATTTGCTTTTTTCCTACTCACACTCACCTCTTCCGAAAAAGCCGGATTCAATTGCAAAAGCAAACGCCCCGACCCATCCGTTTCCACCTTGCGAATCGCTTGGCGATGGGCAATAATTTGTCGATTGAGCCGGAAGAACTCGCTGCCTGGCAGGCTTTCTTCCAACTGCTCTAAAGTCTGATCAACGGTGAAGGATTGCCCTTGCAGGTTGCGGATCACGCATAAATCTCCTGCCACACTGAGGTAGGCAATTTCCTCGAGGTTCAAAGGTACCTGGGCTTTGCCCTGATTGACCAATAAACTGCGCAAAGAACGCCCAGTGGATAGATTGGTACTGAGTGTTATGGGATTTTCCAAACTGCTGATCCGATCCTGCAAACCTTCCACCACTTGCTGATGGTAAACCCGCAACCACATTCCGGTGTACAACAAGTGCATCACCAGCAAAAACATACAAGCCATCGGGATATCGGTCATAAAAACAATCTCGATGTTGAACAGCGGATGCCGTTGCGCCAGATAGGTATTGTACACAAATGTAACCATCAAAACAATGAAGCTGGAGAGGCCAAAACAGGTGGCACCTTGGATCAATGCGCGGGGTAAGGCTTGCGTCACCCAGGAATATTTTTTGTCAAAACGGAGGATAAAAAATCGGTTGAGCTCCCAAATCAAAAAGGTAACCAAAATGGATACTCCCAAATCCAGATAGTACTGTGGGTCCTTCAACAATTGGCCAAATGAGGCGACCTCCCCAATGTTGCGGTACAGGAATCCCCACAATGGAATGGCAATCAAACGAAGGTTGCGGTCAGGATAGGAAATGGATAAAAGCATAGCTGTACGTTCGGTGCAAAAGTACAACTATGCTTTTATTCTCTAAAATGTTAATCACGGCAACTTAGACAATGTTTCCGGTACCCGATTCACCAGCACACTACTCAAAAAAGCAAAACGCCCACCTCCTTCCCGACCCACATTGGTAGAAGTAAATACCGTTATTTTTTGTTGAGGCAAATAAATCAAGGAGCATTGGCCACCGATGCCGCCGCCGTAGTGCCCAAACTCGGGCTGCCCACCACCAAAATTCACCCATACCAAGCCCAAACCATAATCCGGCTCAGTTGACTGTTTGCCCTGCACCCAACTCGTCATTTCCTTCCAGGATTGTGCATTCAACAATTTTCCGCTAGCCAGCGCATCCATAAAAGTGACCAAATCGAGCGGGGAGGAGATGATTCCATCTTCTCCATACCCGGAATAAGCCGCGATGTTGAGGTTGGTTTGGGTGCAGTTTTCCAATACCCCATTGGCGTACCGATCCCAATAATGGTTGGGCAAAGTTAGGTTGCCAGGATAGCCGCTTTGTAGTTTATAATAGGTGTTTTTTAATTGCAAAGGCTCCAGGATTTCTGCCTCGATGACCTCGGCATGGTCTTTTCCGCTGGCTTTTTCGAGCACATAGGTCAGGAGCAAATAATTGGTATTGGCGTAGGCCCAATCGGTTCCCGGTTGGAAAAGCAGCGGTTTTTCAATGACGTATTCCAACAGCTCCTCCCGTGACCAAGGGCGGGTAGGCCGATTGAGCAAGTCCGAGAGTCGCTGTAAGTCCTCGTGAAACTCCCGATACCCCGAAGTTTGATTGAGCAACATGCGCACCGTGACACCCTTTGCCTGGGTTAAGCGATTGGCAATTGCTGTGGGCAAATAATTGGCAATCGGGTCGTCCAGTTTCAACAAACCTCGTTCAGCCAGGCGCAAAGTAGCCACAGCAATAAAGGTTTTGCTGACACTGTAAGCGTGTTGAACCTGGCAAGTTTGCATGGGGGTTTGATCTTCCAGTTTGGACAAGCCGCTGGCTCCAGCCCAAACTCCACGGGAATCCTTGACCGCCACTACTGCGCCGGGAATACCTTCGGCAACAAAGCTGTCGATCAACATTTGTAAACGCCCCGCCAAAGGATGAGTGGGGTTAATGCCCGGTGCCGCACAGTTTTGCTGCGGCGCAATGGCTTGTTCGGTGCTCTCGCAGGCACTCAGGAGCCCGAGTACCAGCAGGAATAAAATGGGTGCAATTTTCATGGGAATTAAAATTTGAAGGTTTGCCCTACGGTGATCAAATGGACGGGAAAAACGGGGAAGGCTTCGTTGTAGCCTAGGAGCGCCTGTGCCTGATACTGCACAAAAGGCCGCCAATGTTCACTAACCCGATAGCCCAGATGCAGGCCCGCAGGTACAAAAAAGAGCGCCTTTTGGTTCTTTTGAGTTTGCCATTGACCTTCTGCATCCCGCACCAGGCCCGGCCCCGAACCCTGATTCAATTGGTAGCCCAGGCCCAGATCAAAACCAGCCTCAATCTTGCCGAAGTGGGGATGATAACTGAATTGACTTTGCAGGTAAAAACTACTGCCTTGGGCGCGGGTGCGGTAATGCCCCAAATCCAGGCGCAACCCCGATGTTTCCGCTTGATTGAGCGGATAAGTGATGCCCGCACTGAGGCCCATATTCCGGAAATTTTCACTGAGCCGATAGCCCGGCATGCCAAAAGCCGGGAAGTTCAAAGAGACTTGATACAGGAGTTTGGACTGCGCCCTCCCCCAGCCTACTACGGCCAGTATGAGTAAACTTGCAGCCAGCATTTTGTACTTTTTCATGATCCTTCATTGTTGGATGATCGAATGATTTCGTTGAATAAAGGATGCAAAAAGCACGGGCCAGGCCGCAGAATTGGCGGGGCTTTGCGGCTGAAGTGACGGAAATAAGGGGGTGAAAGAGCGGGAATGAAGGGTGAAAAAGCAGGAGAAAAATGAATGCCTGAGCTACGCGCCTTTTGAAAAGTTCCTTAGCGCAAGATTGTGCAGACAAACCCCTTCGAAAGTCCGAAACTTTCGAAGGGGGCGTTCGGAGTCGTACTTCGTCTCCATTATTTTCAGATTGGGTAATGCGGTTTAATAATCTCTACCCATTTTAAACAACTGAATCAGCGCCGCAGTCATTGCCGTAACCCCGGTACGGATCGTCCCAGGTGGATACGGGTTAAAAACCGAGCTATGCAGCGGCGGGTAGGTTTCCGTAGGTTTGGCTTGCATGTTTTCATCAAATTTATCCGGATTGACCGAGCCAAGCCAAACGAAGCCCAATGGAATTTTGCCCTCCAGCCCATAACTTGAAAAATCCTCGCCGAAGGTGTAACATGGTTCCTGGCGTACCCTATCTTTCCCCAAGGTCTGTTCAAAACTGGACTGTAATTCGTCCATCAACGCCACATCATTGATCACGGGTTTGGTAAAAAAGCCGCGCTCAATGACTTCGGGGAACAGCTCTTTCGGCAAACCCGAGGCAATGGCTTCCCCCTCGCAAATCTGTTTGATTTCCGCCATGATTTTCTCATAAACGGCCACGCTGAAGCACCGTACCGTGAGTTTCAATTCCACCTGATCGGGCAAAATATTGTGCGACGACCCCCCGTGAATGCTACAAACCGACACTACGGTAGGTTCAAAAGGCGACATCACCCGGCTGACGATGGTTTGCAAACGCATAATGATACTCGAAGCCAGCACCACCGCGTCTTTGGTGGTTTGGGGGTAGCCCCCGTGGCCGCTCACCCCTTTGACGATGATTTTGGGCATTTCGATCAAAGCCATCGCTGGGCCACGCACTACTCCGATGGTGCCAGCTGGCAAGGTTGGTGAAACATGGTAGGCCAAAGCCGCTTTTGGCATTGGAAAATGATCAAACAAACCCGCTTTGATGAGTTTATCGGCGCCATTGTCAAATTCTTCACCGGGTTGGGTCACAAAAACCATCGTACCCGCCCATTCCGATTTCAATTTAGCCATTGTTCTTGCAACCCCAACCAAGTTTGCAGAATGCAAAGAATGTCCGCATTGATGTCCGACATTGGGAATTTTAGATGCCCAGGCTTCTCCGCGCAGGTCAGGTTGGGGCAAGGCATCACAATCGGCCCGAAATAAGTAGGTGGGGCCTTCGCCATTTTTCATCACCCCAACAACTCCCGTTTCGCGCACCATTTCGACCACATCACAACCCGCAGCGCGAAGCTCTTCGGCCTGCCGTTTGGAGGTATTAAAGGTGTCCATCCCGAGTTCGGGGTTTTCGTTGTAGTGGCAAAAGAGGTTAAAAATGTGCTCGTAATCTGCTTCGACGTGCTGGCGGATGGTGTCAATTAATGGCATGTTGAGGAAATGTGGTGATGGAATTGAGGACAAATCTACTGAAGTTGTTACTTAGGTTTCTAAGGTGGTGAAAATTTAGGTCACTCTTTTTCTTTCACCGCCTTAGAAACCACAGGCACCTAAGAAACACCTTAGCAGGCGAGCTACTCCCAAATCACCCGCTCTCCCTTTTCAAACCAATACTCATACTGCTCCGCATACTTCCGATTCAAGGCCTCCCGCCGGATTTTCAAAGTTGGAGTAAGCACCCCGTTTTCAACTGCCCAGGGCTCCCGGGTGATGACCACCGCCTTCACCCGCTCATAATGTGCCAATCCAGCATTAACCTCCTCAAGGGTTTGGATCAAAGAAGCTTGGACCATTTCCAGGGGCGTTTTTTGGCCAATTTCAGAAAGTACGGCCAGTGCCAGGGGTTGTGGGATGGAAAAACCCACCACACACAACTGCTCGATGTAGCTGTTTTTGGCGAAACCCCATTCAATCGGCGCGGGGACGATGAATTTCCCTTTTGCGGATTTAAACGTATCGGAAACCCGGCCAGTCAGTTTCAGGTAACCATCCGGGGTGATTTCCCCCTGATCGCCCGTATGAAGCCAGCCATCCTGAATAACTTGAGCAGTGCGTTCCGGGTCATTGTAATACCCGGCCATCACCCAGGGTGCCCGCATGATCACTTCCTGGGTTTGGGGATCGATGCGGACTTCAACATTGGCCATGGGTTTGCCCACTGTGCCGGGGCGGATGTCGGCGCGGGGCATCAAGGTACAGCCCCCCGCGTTTTCCGTCATGGCGTAAACTTCCTGAACGGCAAGACCGAGTTTATTGAAAAAAGACTTTAACGAATCGGGTGTAGGTGCCGCACCGGTCAACAAAACCCTAGCTTTACTCAAACCCAGTCCTTGAATGATTTTTTTCTTCAAAAATGCCCCCAGTACTGGAATCGAGAGCAACAAATTCAAGCGCTTTTCTGGCAAACGCTCCAAAATGGCCAATTGAAATTTGGACCAAATGCGCGGCACGGCCAGGAATAGGGTGGGTTGGGTGCTTTGTAGATTTTGGGCAAAAGTATTGATAGACTCGCTGAAAGAAACGGTGCCCCCGGTGGCCATACTGGCACATTCAATGATGATGCGTTCGGCAATGTGATTGAGGGGCAGGAAGGAGAAAAAGCGGTGGTCTTCGGTAGAAAAATCGATCAGGTTGCCATTGACTTTTTCGTTGTGAATCAAGGCTGCGGCGTGGTAATAATTCAGCATTACGCCCTTGGGTACGCCGGTGGTGCCGGAGGTAAAAATGACTGTCCACAGCTCATGAAGTCCTGGTAGTGGATTGCCTTCGATGGGGGTGACACTGTCCAATAATTGGTCCCAATCCAGGCCTTCTTCAACCAATGAATTGCCTGGGTAGTGAGGGAAACGAATCAGTTCAACTCCTTCCACCACTCCTGATCGCATGCTGGGCCAATCGTCCAGTTTGCCCACCAACATAACCTTTGCCTCACTAGCTACCAAGGCCTGATTGAGCTCTTTAGCGGTCAGGTTGGGATAAAAAGGCACTGAAACAAACCCGCCCATCATCAGCGCCAGATCGGCAACGATCCAGTGGTAGCAGTTTTTGGATACGATGGCTACCTTATCTCCTGGTTCCAGACCCATTCCATGAAGAGCCCGAACGAGGCGGCGCGCCATTTGTCCAACTTCGCTCCAGGAGTAGGTTTTCCAATCATTTCCTTCAGGTTGCCGCAAAAAAACGGCATCCCCTTTTTTTTGTTCCCACTCATAAAAATAGGCCAAAATGCTCTTCAGGTCGGCTTCATTCAAACCTATGAGTTCTTGTTTGTCTTGCAGCACCATGGACTGATGTTTGCTACATTACTGGATTTTTTGCTCGGAAGGCATCAATTACCACGTGCTTTAGCGCGTGGACCGGGTTCTGGCTTTTGACTGGGCTTTAGCCAACGCCTTTAATTTCAAGCCAGGGCTAAAGCCCAAATTCAAGGGTGACCCTGTGACCCCAGGCTGAAGCCTGGGGCAATTGATGTCCTCCGAGCAAAATGCCCAGTAGTGTGAATGTTTTCGCAAAGTATTACGCTCTTGTTTAAATCTGAAACTGTTGGCCATGTAGGCGTTGCCCACCATCTACGTACATGGTTTCACCCGTGATGTAGGAGGCAAAAGGAGAAACCAAAAACACACTCAACCAGGCCACTTCATCAGTAGTACCAAGGCGTTGCATCGGAATGGTTTCGGCCAGGCCGTTCAACATCTCGGGGGGATAGTTTTCAAGCCCGGAGGATTGGATGATCCCCGGAGCCACTGCATTCACCCGAATGTTGTATTTGCTCCACTCCACGGCCAGGGTTTTGGTCAGGTTGTCCACTCCGGCGCGGGCCGCACCAGTGTGGGCCATCCCAGGCACACCGCGGTAAATATTGACGATGATGTTGAGAATAGACCCTTGTTTTTGGGGGATAAAAAAAGCTTTGGCCATCGCCTGGGTCATGTACCAGGTGCCGTTGAGGTTGTTGTTGATGACGGCATTCCAGCCTTTTTCAGCCATGTCTTCGGCCAGAGAGGGGAATTGCCCGCCCGCGTTGTTGACCAGGATATCGAGACGACCGGCTTTTTCCCGGATAAATTCCACGAGTTGTTGAATCTGGGCACTATCACGAATGTCGCATACCTGGTAGTGGCAAGTGCCCAGTTGGCTCAGGCTCGCTTGGGCTTTTTGGAGTTTTTCTTCCTTGCGCCCGGAGATAAAAACCTGGGCACCTGACTTCAACAATTGGCTGGCAATGGCGTATCCGATGCCACTTCCGCCGCCGGTAACCAGGGCAACTTGTTGGGAAAAAACGTTGGCTTGCAGCATGATGAAATGGACTAAAGGGTGAATGTGCGGAATTGCTACTGAAAAATATTAATAAACAGAATTGCTCGTTTCTAGCGACCAAGCCGGAGCATTTTTGGGTATCTGCCTTTTCAATTCCCGCTCAAATTCATGCGCGTGAACCTCAATGCTGTGGCGTTTGGCCTTGAGGAATTCCCGACTAACGTGCTCGGCATCCTTTTCGGCCAACTCTGCCAGATTTTTGGGCAAGGTCCAGCGCCCGGCAATGTAATTTGCAGCCAGCTTGGCCTGTAAATCACTGTACGGCCAAACGGCACCCTGCGGTTGAAAAAGCCCAATAAAAATCAGGCTAGGGTGTTCGGGATGGAACATGCGCAGGTAAAGGGGAACCCGGTCAGCTTCTTCATAATTGATAAAATCAGGCGCAAAAAAAGGAGTGCTGATTTTGTAACCCGTTGCTGCAATGATGGTATCGTACTCTTCCGCTACCCCATCCGCAAAAAACACCTTACGGCCTTCCACCTTCACCAGACCCTTGCGGGGATGGACTTTGCCGTGACGGATTTTGTACAACAACTCGGAATTTACCGTAGGGTGCGCTTTGAGTACCGGAAAATCTGGATCAGGCAAACCGTAGTCTGAATATTTCCCCACCTGGATGCGCAGACTCAGTTGGCGCAAAAATGCTGCAATAGGTTTCGGAACCCACAACATCTGACCGTTAAAGGTATCCGTGGGTTTGCCCATAAAAAACTTGGGCACGATGTATTGTGGGCCGCGGGTGCTGATGGCCACAAAACTGGCTACCCGACTGATTTCCACCGCACAATCACAACCGGAATTGCCTGCACCAACGATCAAGACCCTTTGATCCTTGAATGGCGCGGCAGTTTTATAATTATGGGAATGCAAGTACCTGCCCCCAAATTGCGCTGGCCAGTTCTCCGGGTGTCGGGGCACATTGTGATGCCCGTTGGCAACCAACAAATAATCAAAGGTTTCTTGTTGGCCGTCGCCAAGGGTGATTACCCATTTTTCACTTGCTATTTTTTCTGCCTTTTGTACTTTGGTATTGAAGCGGATGTAGGGATACAAACCAAAATGCGCGGCATAAGCCTGAAAGTATTTCAACAATTGATCGTGGGAAGGGTAATCTGGGTACTCCGCAGGCATAGGGAAATCGGCATACTGCGACATCGTTTTGGAACTGATGATGTGGGTCGTCTCACACACGCTGGAATGAGATTCCTCTGCCGAGTACACCCAATTGCCGCCAATCTGCTCATTTTGCTCGTAACAGACGACATCACTCAGCCCCGCTTGCAATAAATTTTTCAAAGTGGTAATACCCGAACAGCCTGCGCCAATGACACAAATTCGCTTCATGATCCGATGTAGTTTTTTATCAACTTCAAGTAAAAATAGTAAAAAAGCAAAAGCGAATAACAAAAAGCAAAGGGAGGTCCTTTTTACTTCTCATTATTCGCTTTTCGCCAATCAACTATTCAGTTTTCACTTTTCACTACTTCGCTGGATACAAGACCGCCGTGGCCCGATTCGGCCCACCAAAAATAATCTTGGCTACATTTTGAATGTCTTGAGCTGTAAGCGCCGCCAGGTATTTGTCGAAATTGAGCATTCGCTGGGGATCAGTTTTAAAGATCTGGATGTTGTTCAATTCACTCAGCCAATAACCGTTGGTTTTGACCTTTTCCCTGTTTTGCTCCATCCATTGTGTTTTGATCTTGGCCAGGTCTTCCTCTTTGGGGCCATTGGTTTTGATTTGTTCAATTTCCGCCAAGGCTGCTGCAATGAGTTTGTCCACATTTTCCGGGCCACAAGGGAAGGTCAAGGAAGCATTAAAGTTTTCAAAAGGTAGCTTGTTGATCGAACAACTCATATTGCCCCCATAAATACCGCTCATTTCTTCCCGCATTTTTTCAATCACCCGAATGTTGAGGATTTCGGCCAGTGCGTCTGCCTGAAAATCCAGATCGGGCGTGTAGGCCACCTCGCCTTGCCATGCAATCAGCACCTCGCTTTTGGCCTCAGCACCACGGTATACCTTGAGTTCCTGCACTCCGGCAATGTTGCGCATGCCATTGTCTTTCCAATTGCGCTCCTTGCCGCTGACAGGTAAGGCTCCCAGGTATTGGGCAATCAAGGGTTTCATTTTGGCCTCGTCCAGACTGCCTACAAAAATGAAGTGTTGCCCCGTAGCATCGCCAATACATTCCTTATAAATGGCCATGGCCCTATCGAGATTGACCTTTTCATAATCGTTGGGTTTGGGGAGGCCAAATTGCCAGGGGCTATTGTTCGTCATCCAAGTACCGACTGTATCGTAAAAGGCAAACTGGGGGTTCGAACTCATCATGGCCCACTGTGATTTTTGTTTGGCTTTGTAGCCAGCAAAAAGGGCTTCATCACGCCGGGGAGCAGTGGCGTACAGGTAAACCATTTGTAGTGCGGTCTCAAAATCTTTGACACTGCTACTTCCTGAAAAACCGGCACTCAGGTTGCCAATTGAAGGACGGGCATTGGCGATTTTACCTGCGTTGATTTTGCGCACATCACTAGGTGTAAAACTCGACAACCCCATTTCAGCAACTATCCCCGTAATTAAGGAAGCATTGCGCAAATCTTCCACTGGGTAGTTGTTGACGCCCCCAAATCGAGCAGAGCGGAACTGGATTTCGTCGTTTTTAAAATCGGTGGTTTTTAAGGTGACTTTTACACCATTGCTTAGGGTTAACTCCGTAATACCTAGGGCTGGGTTGGAACTTTCTTTGGTAATTTTTCCACCGCTGGGTGGCGCGGACATCAGGCTACTAGCCAGGGCTTTTTCTTCATAGGGTTTGACTACCTGTTTACTGGCTTTGGTGTACATCGCCAATAGTTGAGCTTCGGTTGGCAGGGTGTGGTTGCCTTTTTCCGGCCCGGTCAGCAAAATGAATTTGTGGCCATCCATTTTGAAGCCGCTAAAAAGTTTGTTGACGTCCTCCACCGTGGCTTTTTGCAAAAAATCCTGGTGGTATTTCAACTCCAGTTCAATGCCCGGGGAAGGTTCCTTTTCCAGAAAGTGGCTGAGGTATTCTTGCACGAAGTCTTCGGATTCGGTTTTGTCCTTTTCTTTTGCAAAACTCTCCATTGAGTTGAGCATACTTTTTTTGGCACGTTCAAATTCGGTAGGTAAAAAGCCATATTTTCGGGCTTGTTCCAACACCCCGAATGCCGCCGTCAGCGCAGTATCGATGCCTACCTTGCCGATGCCGCAGGAAAGGGTGAAACTTTTGTAACCCCGGGCCATGCCCCCATTAAATGCACTCGCACCGAGGAACGGTGGTTTAGCGGTTTGGGACGCCTCCCGGAAGCGGGCGCTCATCATGCTGGTCAACAAACGCCCTAAAATGTACTGGTGATAAGCGCCCAGGGTGTTGGCATCTGCGCTCTTAATGTTGTCGTAATAAATTTGCAGACTGTAATTGGTAGCCTCTTTGTCGCTGACCACCCGAACTTCGGTTTTGCTCCGGGCAGGCACCGGGGTAGCAACCCGGGGAACAATGGTAGCAGGATTGGGAATGGCCTCAAAGTGCTTTTTGATCAACGCCAAAGTAGCAGCCGGATCAACATCCCCAACCACAATTACCGCCATCAAATTGGGTCGGTACCAAGTGGTGTAAAAACGTTTGATGGTTTCAGGCTTGGCGTTTTTGATGATTTCATCCTTGCCAATGGGTAGGCGACTGGCGTATTTGGAACCAGCAAAAAGTTGAGTGCGGTATTTGGCGAACATGCGGTCCCATGCCCCTTTGCCTAGCCGGGATTCTTCCAAAACAACCCCACGTTCTTTGTCAATTTCAGCCGGGTCGTAAGTACAATTGTGCGCCCAGTCTTCCAGTACTTGCAAGCCCTTTTCCAAATTGCCGGGGTCTTCCAGGGGCACAGGCAACATGTAAACCGTTTCGTCGAAAGAGGTGTAGGCGTTCAAATCGGCACCAAAACGGATGCCCATTTTTTCCAAAAAACCAACCAATTCGTTTTTGGGGAAATTTTTGGTTCCATTGAAGGCCATGTGTTCACAAAAGTGGGCCAAACCGAGTTGGGTGTCATCTTCCTGTAGCGAACCCGCATTGATGGCCAGCCGGAGTTCGACCTTTTTTTCGGGCTTGGCATTTTTGCGGATGTAGTAGGTCAGCCCGTTTTTGAGCTTTCCGGTTTGTACTGCGGGATCTAGTGGTAAGCGATCAGTTGGTGCAGTTTGAGCCTGGTTGCTGAGGGTGTAAGCCAGCAATACGGCGAGGAGGAATAAACGTTTCATATAGGTACGAGGTTTTTTACGCATTACAGTGTATAGATGCGCCTGGGCATTACAGTGGCGTATGTATATTGCTCTAACAAAACGTTTTCTACAAAATCAATATTGCTTTGTTTTAAATCAAATAAGCATTTTCTTTATTCCAAAGTAATGATTTTCAACTCTACTTTTCGATTGAGTTTTTTGATGGTCTCGTCGGTACTTTCGCCAAAGCCTTTGAGGGCTATTCTATTGACTGGGTAGCCTTTATCTACCAGGTAAAGGGCGATTTTTTTGGCCCTTTTTTCCGACAATTCAAAGTTGTAGCCATTGTTGCCAATGTCGTCGGCATAGCCGTCTATTTCAATGCGTTGTACTTCTTTACCCGCAATGGTCGCGATAAATGCATCCAGTTTGTCTTGTTCATTCATCTCCATTTCATCGCTGTCAAACTTGAATAAAAAGCTCTTATTGTAACGTTGGGATTTGCGCACTTTCATGGTGGTTGCAGTAGTGTCACTGCTCCCGTTGTTGTTGTTCTTGGTTTTGGGAACATCGGCTGGTTTTACATACACCGGTTGCAGGCGAAGTTCAAGGGAATAAAAACGTTTGTTGTCCCAAACCGGAATGTTGAAATTACGGCTATAGGGCAGGTATCCATTTACGCTGGCTTCCGTATGCAAAAGGGAGACGGAGGGCAGGCAAATAAAAAACCTTCCGTCCGGGTCGGTTTGAATGGATTCCCGATCGGTGATTTTGACAACGGTTTGTATCGGTTTTTCTGAAACTGAATCTTTTACAAACCCCTCCACAAAAGTCATCGGTTCACTGTACAAAGGCTCTTTGAACTGTACCTGATAGATGTCCATCCCTCCAAAACCCTCGGGTCGATTGGAAGCAAAATAACCGGTACGTCCATCTGCAGACAAGTAGAAACAGCGCTCCGTAAATGGAGAATTAATCTCCGGGCCTAGGTTGGTAGGCAATTCCCAAACACCTTTTGAGTTCAAAAAACTCATAAAAATATCCTGATCGCCAAGGCTCAAGTGGCCCGTAGAAGTAAAAAACAAGGTGCGGCCATCATTGGAAATAAAAGGAGACTCTTCATCCTGGGCAGTGTTGATGTTGGGCCCCATGTTCATCGGGGGGCTCCAGTTGCCATCCAGCATCTTTTTGCTGTACCAAATGTCGGCACCACCCAGGCCACCTTCACGGATACTCGAAAAATAAAGGGTGCGGCCATCACAACTAATCGCCGCCTGTGATTCCCATTTTTCTGAGTTGGGATGACCTAAAATGGGTTTCACTTCCTTGATTTCGTGGCCCTCGATTTGGGCTTCCCAAATGTCACACACTCCGATCACATCCTCCCGTTTGCAGGCGGTAAAAAACATCCGCCGCCCGTCGC
The DNA here is from genome assembly GCF_965225875.1 of Haliscomenobacter sp. Classification (GTDB taxonomy): domain Bacteria; phylum Bacteroidota; class Bacteroidia; order Chitinophagales; family Saprospiraceae; genus Haliscomenobacter. Next base: position 205,439 of record NZ_CBDDBS010000001.1, read on the forward strand.
GTACGAGGGTGCTCATGCCCTCGTCCAATTTGGTGTTGAAGGTATTGCCCACATTCTCGCCTCTGCGCCAGCCATTCACTTCGTGAATACTGTAGTACAAATCCTCATCGCGGCCGGTGGCGCTCATGCGGGTATAAAAGAGAAGAGATTGGTCATTGGTTAAGCAGGGGAAATATTGGTCGTGTTTATCATTGATGTTGGACCCCAGATTGTAGACGCTTACATCTTTGAGCAACACATTGGTATCTTGGGAAACGGTACAGGCTCGAATGTTGTTGGGTAATTTTTCGAGGTAGCCTGCCTCCAGCGTTTGTTCATGCAAACCATTGGCCGTAAAAGAAAGGTCTTCGAGCAATTGCAGGCGTTGAAACTGCTGAAAATAGGTTACTGCCCGCATTTTTTGCCCCAGTTTGTAATACAATTGGCCAATTTCATAATAAACCGCCCGCGAAAATTTGGGGCTTAGTTCTACCACTTTGAGGTAGGCATTTAGCGCCTGTTGGTAGTCGCCCATCTGCTCATATGCGGCCCCCATTCCACGCCGGGCGGCGTGCAAACTGTCACTGATAACCAGTGCCTGTTTGTACAGTTTGATCGCCTTGTTGTATTTTTTTTCAGTAAAAGCTATGTCGCCTTCTTTGGTGAATTGAGCAGCCATCACCAGGTTTTGCCCGGAAAGTTCGATGCCGGCAAACCAACAAAAGCCGAGGAGGAGTAGAAGTTTACGCATAATATGGATAGGTTTTGGGGACGAACAAAATTACGGGGTTCCAGGGTTCCAGAACTTGGGTTCAAAGCTTGAAACTATGGAGTCCTGGAACCCTGGGTTCCTTTTAAAATGACCCCTGGTTTTTTTCCAGTCAGTTGTCCTGATGCTATAACGGCAATTCCATTGACAAAAACGTATTCCATACCCGTAGAATAGGCATGGGGTTGATCATAAGTTGCCGGAGCACTGATTTTATTGGGATCAAAAATCAAAATATCGGCAGCTTTGCCGGGGCGCAGTTGGCCACGATCAGTCAAATTGAAACGAGTTGCTGGTAGTACGGTCATTTTACGGATGGCTTCTTCCAGGGCCATGAGTTTTTGCTCCCGAACGTAGGCACCCAATACCCGGGCATTGGTGCCGTAAGCGCGAGGGTGCAACATGCTGCGGCCAAAACTGGCTACCCCTGCGTCCGAAGCAATCATACAGTAAGGAAATTGCATGATTTTTTTGACGTCCTCCTCCCCCATTTTGTGGAATACCATTTGAACGCGAGGGCCACGGGAGCAGAGTTTGAGTACGGTTTCTATCTCATCGTCCAGCTTGTAGGTTTCGCCTTTTTGCTTTTGGGTGACTTGGGGGATGGATTTTCCATTCAGGGTGGTATCCCAGGGGCAATTGGCGATTACGGCAAAGCTGTAGTTTTCAGCTCCACTTTCGGCCAACATTTTTTTCATTTCGGCGACTATTGCCGCTTTTGTTTTGGGATTGGCAAGGCGGATTTTAAGTGAATCATTGCCCCCACCCAAGGCCCAATCGGGGATTTGGGTACTCAAAGTAGTACTACTGGCAGTATAGGGATATTGATCCACCATGACATCAATTCCTGCGCTGCGGTATTCGTACAATTTGTTAATCAGGGCCTCACTTTTTCCCCAGGAGGCTTTGCCCGCTACCTTGAGGTGAGATATTTCAACCGGTATTTTGGCTTCCTTGCCAATCGTGACGGCTTCTTCAACCGCCTCAAACACCCGGTGATCCTCATAGCGAATGTGTGAAGCGTAGATGCCTTTGTATTGTGCTGCAATTTTGGCCAAAGCGACAATTTCATCCGTTTTGGCAAAGGTGCCGGGGATGTAAATCAAACCTGTGGACAGGCCCAAAGCTCCATCTTTCATCGCTTTGGTCATCAATTCCTGCATTTGGGTTAGCTCTTTGGCACTAGGTGCACGATTGACCGAGCCCATCACTTCGCTGCGGATGGTGTTGTGCCCCGCCAGTGTGCCAACATTGGCCGCGATGCCGAGTTTTTCCAATTCCTGAAAAAAGGCATTTAGGTCTTTGGCCGAATTGCCACAATTACCTGTAACCAGGGAGGTAACCCCGTCGAAAAGGAAATTGGCCGCACTGGGATTGCTTTGGATGCTGCCTTCGATATGGGTATGAACATCGATAAAGCCTGGACAGACGATTTTTCCGGTAGCATCGATAATCTGTGTAGCAGTTGCTCCGCCCAAACCACCCATGGCGGCGATTTTTCCGTCGCGCACCCCAATATCGATCTTGACCCGCGGCTGGCCCGTGCCATCTATCAACAGGCCGTTTCTGATGAGCACATCAAAGTTTACCTGCGCGGACAGCACATGTACCAGCATAAGGCTGGAGAAGATGCATAGTAGTTGTTTCATAGTGTTCCAGTCTGATACACCGGCCATTTCGCTCGGAGGACTTGAATTGCCCCAGGCTTCAGCCTGGGGTCACCGGAACATCCTCGGATTTGGGCTTTAGCCCTGGCTTGAAAATCAAGACTTGGGCTAAAGCCCATCAAAAGGGGCAGTCCCGTTCCACGCGCTAAAGCACGTGGCAATTCATGTCCTTCGAGCATAATGTCCAGTAGTGTGGTCTAAAATACACTTTCAGACTGGAAAATTAGCAGATTTTTTTGGAATCAGCGTGACCAACGTACACCCAAATAAAATTCTCGTCCATGAATGGGGCTAAATGCATAGGCCGTGTCAAAGTAATTGCTAAAACCCGGCTGGGTTTGTGGGTCGTTGAATCCTACTAGTGGGGAATAGACCTGGCGGTAGTCAAACAGGTTTTGCACCCCGGTGAATACATCCAGTTTCCCCTTGGCGAGGCTTTTGATCAGCTGGAGATTGTGCACCGAAAAAATAGGGGAACGAGTAGGCCGGGGTGTCGGGTAGGGTTGCCCGCTTGGATCCAAATCAAACACTTCTGGCAGCGCCATGTTACCCGTCCAATTGGCGGTATAGGCCAAGGTAATGCCTGCTTTTTTGAAACGGTAATTGACCACTGATAAAGCGGTCCAGGCAGGAGCGAAGGGAATGGCCCGGGTTTCAAAATTGCCATTTTCGATGGCATCATACTGGGTACTGCGCAAAAAACTCGCTCCCAGTGTGTAGCTCAAGGGAAAACGAAATTGCTGCTGCAAAGAAATATTGATGCCGCGGGTTTGGGCATAACCATCGGTATTGGCGTAAATGATTTTCCCAGGAGTGTCGTAACTGGGAATAATTTTGTTGAGAAAATGGGTAAAAAAGGCGTCGATGTCCAGTGAGCCCTGACTTTCACCCAAGGTGAAAATATGGTTGTAGTTGATGGAAAAGTTATAGGAGCGCTCGGGGTTCAGGTCTTCAGTGATCACAACCTCTCGTTGTCCGGTGACAAATGCGTGATCCTCGGTGAATAAATTGACTAGCCGGAAGCCAGTACCTGCATTCAGGCGCCAGGTAGTCCAATCGCCCGTTTTGTATTTCAAATTGAGCCGGGGGGAAAAGATAGGGCCATTGCCTTTGTACAAATCCAAACGAGAGCCCAGCAACAAGGTCATTTTAGGTTGAATGGTCCATTCATCCTGGACGAATACGCCAGGAATGTATTGCAGGTCGGCACCATTTGGCGTGGCCACGGTATTGTCGTCGTAGCGTTGCAGGGCGATTGGTCAAGCCCAGGAGCAGGTCGTGTTTGTTCAATTTTGGGTTCCAGATGAGGTTGGTAAAACCCACTTGCTGCTCTGCTTCGTACAAATCAGCACCGTAATAACTGTTTTGATTGTGGTTGTTAAAGGCAAAGTCGATCCACATGCGGGTGGGTGTGGCCAAATCGTAAGTGCCAAACACTTCGGCACGTTGGGTGTAAATGCTTTCACCATAATAATAGTCGCTGCCCCGAATCTCACGGTAAGCCCGGTTTTTCAAAAAAGCTTCTACCCCATTGCGGCGATCCTCGTAGTACAATTTGCCAAAAATATTGAAGCGCCGCTTTTCTGGCCGATCCATCGACCATTTGCTGAATACCGTGTAGCGATCCATGTGGATGCGGTCGCTGAATCCATCGGCATTTTCATCCGAAAAGGAATTGCTGTAAGCCCAATCCAATCCCCAGTAGGTATTCCACTTGCCTACTTTGGGAGCGAAGCTCAAGGTTCCGTAGGACTCACCGTGGGTGGTCAACATGGTGCTCAGGCCTAGTTTAGGCTGGCGCGCAGGATCTTTGGTAATGACATTGATGACTCCGGCCACCGCTTCGGAGCCATAAAGAGTGGAATTGGGCCCTTTGATCACTTCAATCCGTTCGATAAAAGTAGATGGAATACCATTCAGTCCATAAACCGCCGATAAGTTGCCGTACAAAGGGGTACCATCAATCAACACCGCAGTGTAGGCTCCTGGCAAACCATTGATACTGAAACTATTGGTAAAACAAACCCCACAAGCCACTGTTTCTTGCACCCCGTTGATCATTTTGATGCTTTCGGTGAGGTTGGTAGGGGCACTGTTGCGCAGCAAAAACTGATGGGTGATCACGTCTATTTTGACCGGCGAATCCTTGATGAAGGTTTCTTTCATCGCTCCAGTCACTACTACTTCCTGCAAACCCAGTATATCTTCTTGCATTTCGATGCTGCCCAGGTCAAGTGAGGCTTCCTGTACCTCAATCGAGCGAGAAAAAACCTGATAACCCAGGGCAGAGATCTGGAGTTCATACTGTCCCTTTGCCATATTTTCGATTACAAAGGAACCATCGTCAGCGCTGATGGCACCCCAGGCAGTGCCTTTGATCTGTACATGGGCATAAGGCAATGGGTTATTTTCGTGCAGGATTTTGCCTTGCAAACGAGCCGTTTGGCTTATAACAAATCCTGGAAACAGCAACAAAAAAAGGAATATGTAGCGAGCCAGCATAGATTGAGTGATTTTGGGAAAATACGCCGCTAAGGTAAGCAGAAATTTTTATTTAGGCAAGTCTAAATAAAAATTTCGTATCATCTTTTTATTTAGACCCCAACAATGCACTAATTTTGATTTTCGGAATTAGTACAGGACAGCACAGGAAGGTTTTTTGCATCAAAATTCGTAACCTTGCATCACTGTTTTTTTATTACTCTTCTTACTTTTACTACTACACATTTTTTTCTACTACTACTTACCACATAAATACTAGGAAGGCTCTAAGCAGTCTCTCTGACTTGTATCACACATGTCACTCATCGCTATGCAAACCTTAGTCATTTCAATATAAAAACCCTTCAACTTTAAACTATAAGCACTATGCACAGAAGAGAATTTATCCAAACGGCCTCGGTAGCAGCTGGAGGTGTATTGGCAGCACCCAACCTGACAGGCATGTCCCATTTAGGGGCAAAAAAACGCATTGCCATGGTCGGTACCGGAGGCCGGGGCACCGGATTTTGGGGCAAAACCGTATTGGATAACTACGGGGATATGGTTGAATTTGTCGGATTGTGCGACATCAACCCCGGACGGGTCGAAGCCGCCAAAAAGTACATCGGTGCCACTTGCCCAACCTACACCGACTTTGAAGAAATGATGCGCGCCCAAAAACCGGATGTGCTCATCGTTACCACGGTGGATGCGACCCACCACGAGTTCATCATCAAGGGTTTGGAAATGGGTTCCGACGTGATCTCTGAAAAACCCATGACCACCGATGAAATCAAATGCCAGGCCATTCTGGATGCGGAGCGCCGCACTGGGCGTAAAGTCACCATCGGCTTCAACTACCGTTACGGACCTCACATGACCAAAATTAAGGAGCTCTTGATGCAGGACCGGGTAGGCAAACTGGTGTCCGTCGATTTCAACTGGTTCCTCAACGTGTACCACGGCTCGGATTATTTCCGTCGCTGGCATGGCATCAAGTCGCGGAGTGGCTCGCTGTGGGTGCACAAGGCTACACACCACTTTGACTTGTTGAACTGGTGGATCAATTCAGAGCCGGTTGCAGTAACCGCCTTCGGCAGCCTGGATCACTACGGGGCCAACAATTCCTTCCGAGGCATCAAGTGCCGCACTTGCAAGCACAAAGACAAGTGTAAGTTTTATTACGATGTCACCAAAGACAAATACTACACGGCGTTGTACACCGACAACGAATCACACGACGGCTATTTCCGTGACGGTTGTGTATGGCGCTCCGAAATTGACATTTATGACAAGATGTCGGCGCAAATCCAATACGCCAACGGGGTGCTGGTCAACTACTCGCTGACCACCTATTCACCTTACGAAGGCTGGCGCATTGCGTTCAACGGCTTCAACGGCCGTCTGGATTCCTGGCAAGATATCCCTTATCAGCACGGGGTTTTTGAAAGTGTTGATCAGGCCAATCGCCATGCCCAGGAAATGGCCCAAAACAACAACGAAGTACCCACCGAATACGAGGAAATCATCGTGATGGACAATTTTGCGCGCAAACACGAGTCGGTCAAAGTACCCAAGTTCAAAGGTGGCCACGGCGGCGGCGACAAACGGATGCACGACATGATTTTCCGCGATCCGAATATGGCCGATCCGTTTGGTTTGAAGGCGGGAACTCGCGATGGTGCGATGTCTTGCCTGATCGGGATTGCGGCTCGGAAGAGCATTGAACAAAACCGGAAGGTGAGCATTGCGGAGTTGACGGATTTGAAGCCGATGGCGGTGCGGGGGAAGGCGTCGTAGGGTGTTTGCTTGTATCAGTTCAAAAGCGACATGGTAGCAGCGCTGGTGACACGGAAGGCGGATGAACAAGGATTTTATCCCGCCTGCGGCGTGATTGAAGGAGCCGCAAATGACACAAATTTTCACAAATTGGACACTCACTTCGTTCGTCTCTTAGCTCAATAGCGCAAACGAAGTTTGTGCTTAAATTTGTGAAAATTTGTGTCATTTGTGGCTAAAAACTTTTGCCGCAGGCAAAAGAAAATCCGTGTAAATCCGCTTGATCCGTTTCATCCGCGTTGCTATTGATGTCGCTTTAGCACATCAATTTTCCCAAGAAAGTATCTTACCTTTGCCCCCCGAACAAAATTACCTACAGCGCATGTCCAAGTCATTTTTCCGCTTGCAGAGCTTTTCCAAGCTTTTCACTACGATCTCCTTACTCCTCATTCTTCCCTTTTTCCTCAGTGCCCAAGTCAGTTCCGCCAAGCCTTGGGCTTACTGGTGGTGGATGGGCAGTGCCGTCAACAAAGCCGACATTAAAAAAAACCTCGAAGATTTTTCGGCAGCCGGTTTTGGGGGCTTGCACATCATTCCCATTTACGGCGTGAAGGGCGAAGAAGCCAATTTTATCCCCTACCTCAGTCCGCAGTGGTTGGCCATGTTGGATTACACTTGTACTGAAGCCAAACGACTGGGCCTGGGCATCGACATGACCCTGGGCACTGGCTGGCCTTTTGGGGGCGCACAAGTCAAACCCCAAGATGCCGCACAAGCCTTTCAGGTGCAACGCATGGATGTAAAAGCAAATGAAAAAATCACCCAATTGCCAGCTGTCCCTGAAAAATGGAAAAACGCTAAACTCATAGCAGTATCGGCCTATTCTCACAGCGCTTTTATCCAAAAACTGGACATCAGTAAAGGCATCAGTTGGGAATACCCACGGGAAAGCGACCTTTATGCACTGTACCAGTTGCCCACTGGCCAAAAAGTTAAACGGGCCGCCCCGGGTGCCGAAGGTTGGGTGCTCGACCACTTCAACGCGACGGCTATCAAAACCTACTTTCAAACCTTTGCCCAGGTGTTTATGGCTAAAAACTACGGGGTGCGGGCATTTTACAATGATTCATACGAAGTTTACGGGGCCAACTGGACCAGCACTTTTGTGCAAAAATTCCAACAACTGCGCGGTTATGACCTGCTCACCCACCTGGATGTACTGGCACAAGATACCGCCATCACCGATAGAGAAAAACGGGTCTGGGCCGACTACCATGAGACCATTTCCGACGTTTTGCTGGAAGACTTCACCAAACCCCTGATGGCACTGGGCAAACAGTTTGGCAAAATTGTGCGCAATGAAGCCCATGGGGCCCCGGCCAACCTGCTCGACCTCTACGCCGCTTCCGACGTGCCCGAAACCGAGTTTTTTGGCAGCAAACCTTATGGCATTCCTGGTTACCGCGTTGACCCAGATTATGAAGTCAACCGTTTTGGCGAACCTGATGCTTTTGTGATCAAGTGGGCGGCCTCAGCAGCACACGTAGCCGGGCGCAAAATGGTATCCTGTGAAACAGCTACCTGGTTGGGCAACCACTTCAAAGTAGCCCTCTCACAAGTCAAACCAATTGTGGACGAATGTTTGGTATCCGGCGTCAATCATATTTTTTACCACGGGGTGCCTTATTCTCCACCCGCCGCAGAGTTCCCCGGCTGGTTGTTTTACGCCTCTACCAATTTTAACCAACAAAGTCATTTCTGGCCATTTTTGCCCCAACTGAACGCCTACATCGAGCGCAGCCAAAGCCGTTTGCAAGCGGCCAAACCGGACAACGATGTGCTGCTCTATTTCCCCATTTACGATGTGTGGCATGCGGCCGGGCGCAAGGGCAAAACCCACCCGATGGAGGTTCACTCAATGGTGCATGACATAAAAGACAGTCCTTTTGGGCGAACTTCCGCCTGGATGAGTGCCCAAGGCCTGGCCTATGATTTTGTTTCCGATCGGCAAATTCAGGGATTGAAGGTTGAAAATGGCGTTCTGGTTTCCACGGGTGGTGCGCGGTACAAGTCGCTGGTTTTGCCCATAACCGAATTTATTCCCCTGGCCACAATCCAGGCTTTAGTTCGGCTCAAACAGGCTGGAGCCTCAATCCTGTTTGAAGCCAGATTGCCTCGTACGGTGAATGGCTGGAATAATTTGGAAGAGCGGCGCAAAGCTATGCAGGCCTTGATGTCGAATTTCCAAGTCACCCTGGTTCGGGATTTGGGGGCGGCACTCAGCAAGGCTGGCGTACGTCGGGAATTTCTGGCTGAAAAGGGATTGTCCTTTATCCGCAAAAAGACTGACAAAGGCACTCTGTACTTCATCAGCAACTTATCTGGGCGGTTTAAAGAAGGCCGGGTTCGTTTGGCGAGTAATGCCAAAATGCTGAAATTATATGACCCTTTAAGCCAACAAAGCGGTTGGGAAGGATTCAGAACCTTGGGTCCAAATAACATTGAAACCTTTTTGCAACTGGCCCCTGGTTCTAGCATTTTCATCGAGGCGCTGGATAAGGCGGATACTACCCTTACCCGTTGGCCGCTGCCATTTGAAGAAGCCGATGTGAAAGATTTCACCGGCCCCTGGAAAGTGGAGTTTTTGAGCGGCAAACCCTTCGTACCCAAGGGCTATCAAGCCGACACCCTGGCTTCCTGGACCGAGGCTCCAGATACTCTGGCACAGTATTTCAGTGGAACCGGGCGTTACAGCTTGAGCTTTTCCTTGCCCGAATTTCAGGTTGGAAAACCAGCGCGCCTGGACCTGGGTGATGTGCGAGAAATGGCGAAGGTGAGCATCAATGGCCGCGACCTGGGTTCGGTTTGGAGCTTGCCTTTTGTACTCAATGTACCAGAGGGAGTTTTGCAAAAAGAGAATACCATCCAGATCGAGGTGACCAATCTTTCGGCCAATCGGGTGCGCTACCTGGATCGGCAAAAAACGCCTTGGAAAAAATTCTACGACATCAATATTGTGGACATCCGCTACCAACCTTTTGACGCTTCCAGCTGGGCACCAGTACCTTCGGGGCTGAAAGGGCCGGTAAAATTGATGTTCCAACGTTTGTAAAGAGTTCAGCATCATGGCAAATACTGAAGAAATCGCTTTTGTACTCTACCTCATTAAAGGCAATGAGGTAGAGTACCAACGCCGGCACGACGAAATCTGGCCAGAATTATCAGCGGCAATCAAAGAGGCCGGGATTTTGGACTACCAAATCTTTCTGGAGCCCCGTACCGGACACCTTTTTGCTTACCAAAAGCGCCGTATTGATCACAGCGTAGACCTGTTGCCGGGCCTGCCGATCATGCGCAAATGGTGGGATTATATGGCAGATATCATGGAGGTGAATGCAGATAACTCGCCAGTGGTGCAGCCCTTGGAAAGGGTCTTCCAATTTTTAGCGGATTGAGCACCCTTTTGAGGTTGGGTCATCATAAAAACCCGTGGTCATTATTGAGTATTTATTTGAAATTCGTAAGAATTGGATTGAAAATCATTACTCCATAGTGTAAGGAAGGCTTATATTTGCACCTGTTTAAAAAACCACTTAAACATTTGCAAATCAGCACCTTCAATACACTACAAATGAAACTCAAAAGCGCCTTTTCTCTGGTTATCCTTTTGATTGTTTTTACCAAATCGAGATGCCTTGGGCAATCTGTAGATAGCACCGCCATCATAAGCAGTTTTTCTGGAACGATTGGGATCACCAACAATGGCTTCTCAATCGTTCCAACCTTTTCTTTAAATAGCCCAGCAGTCATCATGAATCTCTACTTTCAGAAGAAGCGATTCAGTTTTGACCCGGATATTCGCCTGGTACCCGATGCCAGCAAAGGTGGTTTGATCTTTTGGCTGCGCTACAAACTTATTGACACTAAAAAATTCACTTTTAGGGTCGAGACTCATCCTGCTTTTAGCCTTATTCGAAAAGAAGTCATTGACAAAGGTGTTCAAACTGAAATCACCGAAATGCTGCGTTTTGTGGCTTTTGAGGCTGTACCTAATTTTCATATTACTCCGAATTGGAGTGTCGGAGCAGTTTATTTGAATGGCAACGGCTTGCAAAATCACGGGCCACAAACCACCCATGTATTATTTTTAAACACCAGCATCAGCAACATCAAGATAGGTGGCAATTTTAGATTCCAATTTATTCCTACGGTCTATTTCCTAAACGTTGATGGCTCCACAGGGAATTATTTTACTGCAACAGGGATCATCACAAAGCAACATTTCCCGTTTAGTCTGCAAGGCACCATCAATCAAACGTTTACATCAAACATTGCCGGTAATCGGGATTTTATGTGGAATGTGATGGCGGCATACCGGTTCAGTAAAACCTACAAACGGCTCTAGGTAGTGGGGCAAAAATAAGTGATCATTTTTCCTGAGCCAGAGGATTAGATAAGATACTTGAAATGAAACGTTTACTTATCTAATCCTCTGGCAAAATGATCACTTATTTTTTGATAGCCCCTAAGCAGGATAGTCAACGAGCAAAATCAAGCACCTGCTCATACATTTCGGCCCAGCCAGCCCAACCATCTTCGGCATAAAACGAGCTGTTGTGCCAGAGCAGGCAGAATGGCCCGCCCATTCGTTTTACTTCCTGGTACAACTCTTTAAGGCGAGAGTAAGCTTCTTCAGGGGTCAACCCCAGGTATTGTTGCAGGGTTACATCCATGGCCACAAATGGATGTATCATCAGGCTTGTGCAAGCTTCACGCTCCAGATCATACCAGGGGAAAGGCATTGCACTGCCCGCACGGAATCCCGTATCGTCGGCATAGCCCATCGAATAATCCGCCTGAATACCCGCTGCAATCAAGCGGCGGTAAGTCTCCGGCAAGTGCAATTTGAGAAAATGCTGGCGGCTATGGGTGATGGCTTGATCTGCTATTTTTTCCAAACGTTGTTTTTCCATAGTCAACCGCTCGGGCTCACTATTGGATAAGTAGGATGGATGAATGCCCAACGGATAACGTGCCGCCAAATCCCGAATCAAAGTTTGCTGGGCGGGCAGACTGGGGGATGGATTGGTGTCGTAGGTTGCAGCATCGCCCATTAATAGGAAAAATCGGGGAGAGAGGCCATATTTTTCATGCCATTTGTGCAGTTGTACAAAAGTGTAAAAGGGATCATTTTCGGGGTTTTTAAGCGACCGCCTGCGGTCTCGCCAACGCTGTTTTTTACCCAAAAGCAAATCTTTCAGGCTGCCTCCCCATTGCTTCCACCAGGGTCGATAACAAAAAGCCCAGGGCATATCCACATCATAGGTGGGGGCAAAGGAATAGGGCAGCGATGGGGGTGGAAAGTCAGGGGATTTTTGCTGAAAAACTTCCAGTAGAGCATTCAACCAATGCTGTACCACTGCCATTTGTAAAAAGCCTTCCCGCTTGGCAAAACTTTGCGCCGCACTAAAGCGACCATGTTGATCAGCCGCAAAAGGCAAGTACTCTTCATAACGACTCAGGAGGTAAAAACTACTGGCCAAAGGATCAGCGGGCAAATGCCCGGCATTTTTTTCTTCAAAACTCAACCAGGGGCAACCTTCGACCCAATTTACCTGTACAGGGAAGTGTTGCAGACTGGTTTGAAACAGCAAAGTTTCCGGAATGACCCACAATTCTTCGGGATCCAGTGAAACTTTGCTGTAATTTATCTTGGCTCCAGTAGATCGGAGGTAGGTGTTTTTATCGTAAGTAATGGTATAGGGATGGGAAGACAAGTGCTCAAAAAAAACCTTGAGTACGTAGTCCAGGCGAGGGGAAGGATTGGTGCTAAAAATGGTGATCTGCATACGGAAATTTGTCTTTTTTGGAAAAATCCAGCATAGAGTGTACACTTTTTTCCAAAAAATCGTACATTTAAATCAAAGGCGGAGCAAACATTTTGCTCCTGGTTTGTTTAAAGATAATTCCTTCTTGGCGAATATAACCTTAAGAAAATGAAAAACATCAACATACGCTACATAAGCCTGGGGCTGGCCTTGATTTTGCCACTTTTGGCAAGCGCCCAACAGACACTTTCCCTGGGCCAAAACAACTACCAAAGCCGCAAAGGCGTGGTTTACAACAAGGAATTTGCCTTCAACTTCAAACCACACACCAATGGTATAGCTGCGGGTGTCCAGTTTGGCAACATCCGGGCTTACAACCGTACCTCCTATTGGGGCATTGAGTTGGGTGAACTCAAACACGTCCGCGAAACCCGCCAGAACAAAAGCAATCAAATCGCGGCACTGGAAGGTGCATTCCGGGGCTTTGTGTATGGCAAACAAAATAACTTCTATGCGCTGCGCGCTACTTTTGGCGAAAAGCGCTACCTCTCTGAAAAAGCACGCCGCAAAGGTTTGGCCCTCGGCCTTGATTATTCCGCGGGGGCCAGTTTGGGGATTCTGAAGCCTTATTATTTGCTGCTGCGCTATGTACCTGAAGATTTTAACCGCAATTTCCGCAGTGAAAAATATTCTGCCGAGAACGAAACCCGCTTCCTCGACATCAACAGCATTTACGGTGCAGATGGTTTTTCGAAGGGTTTGGGAGAATCTCGTTTCCTGCCCGGCGGTCACGCCAAAGTTGCGCTGCACTTCGACTGGGGCGCTTTTGATGAATTTGTCAAAGCTTTTGAAGTAGGCATCATGGCCGATTTTTACTTCCAAAAGGTGCCCATTATGATTGAAACAGAGACAGCGCCCAATGTAAAGAATCAGCCTCTGTTCTTGAATTTGTTCCTGAACGTGCAATTGGGTAAGCGGTCGTAGCACTCAGCTTTAAGCCATTAGGGGAGCTGAAAGTTTCCGATTTTGTCAGCTATTTATCAGTGAACTGCAAAATGCTCATCCATTTTTGCCAGCTATTGCTTAGCTTTCAACTTTGTGAAACCAGACAGCTTTAGTATGAAAAATCAACTATGGTTGGCATTATTGGGCTTAGTGCTCATGACGCCAAAACTATGGTCGCAGGCCGCAGCCGTGCAGACCGACGTGCTCAAACAATTACAGGAGATCGCAATTGTTGATCAAAAAGTAATGATGCCCATGCGCGATGGCATCCGCCTCGCCACCGATATCTTCCGCCCCAAAGGCGACAAAAAAGTACCCGTCATTTTTTCCAAAACACCCTACAACTTCAACTCCTGGGGTGATGGCGAACAACGCAATGGCACTTACCAATCCGCATTGGAGGCCGTAAAACGGGGTTATGCTTATGTCGTACAAAACGAACGTGGCCGCTACTTCTCCGAAGGCGATTGGGATATCCTCGGGCCACCCACCACCGATGGGTACGACGCAGTAGATTGGCTCTCCAAACAAAGCTGGTGCAATGGAAAAGTTGCGCCAATTGGGTGCTCATCAACAGCTGAATGGCAAATGGCGGTGGTAGGATTGAATCACCCAGCCTTGACAACCTTCATTCCCCAAAGTTTTGGTGCAGGGGTTGGTCGGGTTGGTAAATTTTATGAGCAAGGCAACTGGTACCGCGGTGGAGCCGGGCAAATGTTGTTTACAGCCTGGCTTTACGGGGTACAAAACGATGTGATTCGTCCGATGTTTCCCAAAGACGCTACTCAGGAGCAATTGATCCGCGCTTCCCGTTCCTTTGACCTCGATCCTGAGCGAGCTCGGATTGACTGGAGCAAAGGCCTGGCACACCTCCCCATCCAGGACATCATCAAAAATGCCAATGGCCCGGTGGGGGTTTATGAAAAAATGATTCGCCGCAAACCGAATGACCCGGACTGGTACAAGGGTGGGCTTTACCACGACAATATGCCAATTGAGCGCCCGGGATTCTGGTTTGTTTCCTGGTACGATGTGTCGAGCAGCCCCAACATCGCCCTGTACAATCACGTCCGCGCTACCGCCAAAGACCCCAATGTGCGCAACAATCAGTACCTGGTTATTGCCCCTGTGCTCCACTGCTCCTACAAGCGGGCCACCGAAAACACCATCGTGGGTGAGCGCAGCGTAGGTGATGCGCGCCTGAATTACGATGATTTGACCTATGGTTGGTTTGATTATTGGTTGAAAGGAGAACAGAATGGCATCTTGACCAAAACACCCAAAGTCCAGTATTACACGATGGGCTTGAACAAGTGGCAATCTTCCGAAGTGTGGCCACCCGCTACCGCCCAAATGACCACCTATTTCCTCAACAGTGGAGGCAAAGCCAATAGTTTGTACGGCGATGGTAAATTGAGTACAACTGCTCCGGCCAAAGATACTCCCGATGCCTTTGCCTATGATCCCCAGAATCCCGTTCCATCCTACGGCGGTAACGTATGCTGTACGGGCAATGCTGTGCAGGGTGGCGCTTTTGACCAACAAAAAATGGAAACCCGCAACGATATCCTGGTGTACACGACCGAACCCTTGGCGGAAGGAGTAGAGGTGAGTGGCTTTATTGAAACGACGCTCTACGTTTCTTCCGATGTCAAAGACACCGATTTCACCATCAAATTGATCGATGTATATCCCGATGGCAAAGCCTATAACCTGGATGAAACCATTCAACGGGTGCGCTACCGCGAGGGTTATGAGAAGGAGGTGTTTATGGAGAAAGGTAAGGTGTACAAGCTCGAATTGAGCGCTATGTCGACCAGCAACTTTTTCGAAAAGGGGCACCGCATCCGCATTGAAATTTCCAGCAGCAACTTCCCGCGTTTTGACCGGAACATGAATACCGGTGGGAACAATTGGGATGAAGCGGTGGGCGTAGTGGCGCACAACAATGTGCACCATTCGGCGCAGTATCCTTCGCAAGTGAGGTTGCCTATTGTGAAGAAGAGTTCGGTATCGATGTCGGAGAAGTAAGCCTATAGCTTCCTGAAGTGCGTCTATGGTGCCTACGGTTTCTAAGGTGGTGAAAATACTGTTCGTGCATTTTATTTAACCACCTTAGAAACCACAGGCACCATAGACACACCTTAGATTTGACACGTCGCCAAATACCCTTTCACCTTCTCCACAAACAAATCCTGCAACACCTTCGTCACCTTTCCAATATTTCCATCGCCCAATACCAGCTCATCAATTTGCCCGATGGCCATTACCCCTTTGATGGTACTGGTGAAAAAAGCCTCTTTGGCCTCAGCCAGTTCGCTGACGTGAATGGGGCGTTCTTCCACCACATATCCCGCCTCCCGAGCCGCATCGATCACCTGCCGACGCGTAATGCCCCAGAGGATTTTTTCATCAGCGGTGACAATCCGGTCATCTTTGAGCACCAGGAAAAAATTGGAGCGGGCGGATTCCCGGATCCATTCACCTTTATCCACATAAATCAGGTCGGAGGCTCCCCGTTCTTTTATGGTTTTAAGCATGCGGATGCCTGTAGAATAGTTGATGGTTTTGACCTCCGGTAGCTCGCGCTGGAAAGGATGGGTGATGATTTTGATGCCCTGAGCCGAAAACTCCCAAGCGCTGGCGGGCAGATCGTACATCATGATCAACAAATTGGGGCTGACTGGGGTATAGCCGTCAGGAGAGTAACCTCCCGTGAGTACCAGTCGAATACCTGCTTCCTGCACCTCGTTCGCAGCCAAAAGGTCGTAGATATGCTGCCTCAGCGTAGCCTTGTCGAAGGGGATTTCCAGGTACAACTCTGCAGCCGAGCGGTAAAAACGATTCAGGTAATCATCCAGAAAAAGGGGATGCCCTTCCCGTGCCAGAAAGTAATCAAAAATGCCGTAACCTCTAAGGATGCTGAGGTCGGATACGTGCAGGTAAGCGTTTTCAACGGGGGTTTGTTGGCCGTTGATGTTGTAATATTTGATCATAGCGCACAAATTTCGTAGGGCCGCAGCTCTGCGTGGCTGCCCGCTAAAAGGTGGGCAACCACGTAGGGTTGCCCCAACAGGTTGCCCGTACGGCAAAAGTCATCATTTCCCTTGATTTTTCTTTGCAAAATCCCGCAATTCTTGCAGTAATCTCGTTGAACTTTTTGACAAAAGAGCAGAATACGGCAGGATATGCGTTTTTACCACAAAATAATCCTAATAATTCCATTGCAATTTTCAAGGATTATTTTTGATAAAAACCAAAAAATCAATATATTCCACTCTAATTCGGTCTGAAAGCAAAATTTTTGGTTTGTTTTCTTTTTTTCATTTAAACACTAACCATATGAGCTTCGACAGTAAACAGATTCGCAACGTGGTGCTCCTGGGCCATTCCGGCGTCGGGAAAACCACTCTGGCAGAAGCCATGTTGTTTGAGGGAGGCGAGATTAGCCGCCGCGGCAGCGTGGAAGAGGGCAACACGGTATCCGACTATACCGACCTTGAACACGAACGCGGCGGCTCACTCTTCGCTTCGCTTGAACACGTCTCCTGGAAAGATTCCAAAATCAATGTCATCGACACGCCGGGCCTGGATGACTTCATTGGTGAAGTGGTTTCTTCCCTCCGGGTGGCTACAACCGCAGTCCTGATCCACAACGCCAAAAGTGGGGTTGAAGTAGGTGCAGAATTGCTCTGGGAATACATCGAAACTTTTGACGCGCCGGCCATTTTTGTCATCAACCAGATTGACCACGAAAAAGCTGACTTCGACGCTACTTTGGAACAAGCCATTGCCCGTTTTGGCAATAAAGTAATGCCCTTCCAATATCCCCTCAACCCGGGAGTAGGTTTTAATTCCATCATCGATGCCCTGCGCATGGTGATGTACTACTTCCCCGATGGTGGTGGAAAACCCGAAAAACGTCCCATTCCCGATGCCGAAAAAGCGCGGGCAGATGAAATGCACCGCATCATCGTAGAAGCAGCCGCTGAAAACGATGAAACCCTGATGGAACGCTATTTTGAAGAAGGAAACCTGAGTGAAGAAGAATTGGCGCAGGGCTTGCGCATTGCAATTGCCCAAGGCCAGATCATTCCGGTATTTTGTACTTCCGCCAGTCGCGATATGGGCTCTGGTCGGGTGATGGGTTTTATCAACGATGTATGTCCATCTCCTGTAGATCGCAAACCTTTGCCACTCACCAATGGGAAGACCCTGGCTTGTGATTCAAGCCTTCCTGCAACGGTTTTTGTGTACAAAACCATTTCTGAACCTCGCGTTGGGCTCCTCTCCTACTTCAAGGTCTGTAGCGGCGTACTCAAAGCGGGAGATGAACTCACCAATTTCTCCAATCGCACCATCGAACGTTTTGGCCAGCTCTTTGTCGCCAATGGCAAAGACCGAGTCTCCGTCAATGAACTGAAAGCGGGAGACATTGGGGTAACCGTCAAACTTAAAAATACCCACACCAACAATACACTCAACGCCAAAGGGGCTGATCATGAAATCGTACCGATTTCTTTCCCGGAACCACGGGTAACCGTTGCCGTTGAGCAAGCCAATAAAAATGACATGGAAAAGCTCATGAAGGCCCTACACACCATTCATGAGGAAGATCCAACGGCGAGTGTGGAATTGAGTGCCTCACTCAAACAAACCTTGCTGCATGGCCAGGGGCAATTGCACCTCGATCTGATCAAACACCGGGTGGAACAAGCCCAGGGCGTCAGCATGAGTTTTGTGAAACCCCGCATTTCTTACCGCGAAACCATTACCAAATCGGCCAACGCGCAGTACCGCCACAAAAAACAAACCGGTGGTGCCGGGCAGTTCGGAGAAGTACACATGCGCATCGACCCCTATTTTGAGGGCATGCCAGATCCTTCTGATTTGAGTGTCCGCAACCGGGAAGTGGAAGAGCTGCCCTGGGGTGGTAAACTGGCCTTCTACTGGTGTGTAGTTGGGGGTTCCATCGATACCAAGTACTCCAGCGCCATCAAAAAAGGCATCATGGCCAAAATGGAAGAAGGGCCGCTGACGGGCTCACACTGCCAAGACATCCGGGTATGTGTGTACGACGGCAAAATGCACCCTGTGGACTCCAACGATATGGCCTTTATGCTGGCCGCCACCCATGCCTTCAAGGACGCTTTCCGCGATGCCGCGCCCCAACTCATGGAGCCTATGATGGATTTAGAAATCCTCTGCCCCGATGAGGTCATGGGCGACATCATGAGCGACCTGCAAACGCGTCGTGCCATGGTATTGGGCATGGACTCGGATGGCCACTATCAAAAGATCATGGCCCGGGCTCCACAAGCGGAGTTATACCTGTATTCAAGCACGCTGCGCTCGATTTCGCAAGGTCGGGCCAAGTTCCATCAAAGTTTTGCGGAATTCCAGGCAGTGCCCGCGGACATTCAGCAAAAATTGATTGATGCACACAAACATGAGGAAGTAGAAGCTTAAATCCGATGTTTTTTGTTTAAGAATTTATCCATCAGGTGGGGTTGCTTCGGCGGCCCCATTTTTGTTTTGGGTTTATCCGGTACTCTTTAATGCACCAATTTCAAGGTTTTTTGCCTTCTGTTTTCAATGTCATGAACCTGAACAAAATAAACTCCTTTAGGTAAATCCGTAACTGAAATTTGGTTGAACCCTTGCCGAACAACAGGGGTAAATAGTGTTGCCCCGAGAGCATTGTAGACCTTGCAGGAATAATTTCCGACGTTTTCTAGGTGAAAGGAGATGGTACCATTGCCAGTATGCTGAATGAGCTTTAGGTTTTTAAGTTCCTCTATTTTGCTAACACTAAGTGGAAAGTTTTGGTAAATATCCCGACAACGGCCCTCATGATTACCAAAAACATATTGCCCCTTTTGATAAAAACAACGAAAGACCACTCCTACGTTGTCAAATATTTGCTCCGGTGCAAAGGTGCCCAGTTCAATATTCCCTATTCCTTCAATAAAACTACGGATATAGTACCCACCTGAGAGAAAGCGAGGGTTGTACACTGATATTTTTCGACGTTTACTGCCATCCAACAATTTAACTGTATCTACTGAATAAACTATGGCAATGGTTTGATAAGTTGGCGACACATCCGGTCGATCATAAGCTATGGATTGCCCAAGTTTTAAATCGAAATTATAAATGGTATCCTCACTGTTGTTTGAGTTATTCAAACGGTAGACAATTCCTTTTTCTTCCCGATAAAAGACTTTACTTGGTTCCACGTGTCGATAGGCCGAATCAACGGTTCGGTACAATTGGTAGTAAAAATGACCATTGACTTCGACAGAGTCCTTAAAAAAGGCAGCAAATTCAACACTATAGTATTTGGGTGGTGACAGATCATAAAAATACCAACGGTTGTCTACACTCACCATTTTTTGGGCCAAAAGAAGTGTTGGCATAAGGAATAGGATATTATAGAAAAATTGCTTGATCTTCATGGCTTCTGATTTGAGTGGAGTATAAAGACCGTGTAAAATTGAGCGTATTTTGTTGTAATTTCCTGAGCTTTTTTCTTCTAGTATCGCAGCCGACAAAAATGTCTAAGGGCTTGTCTAAGGCGCTTTGAAACTCGCAACAATACCAAACATGGGAGCGCCAAGCCGAAACAACATAGGGGATTTGCGCCAGCCACCCAATCCATTGGCCTCAAAAACCTCCTTTTCTTTAGCTTTTTGCCAAACGGCTATTGATGGGCAAAGAAAATCATACCATCCCGATTTTTTTTTCGGGACTTTTTGTCCACTTTTAAACACATGAAAGTTCCCGGTTTCATCTTTATATCCAAGTACGTCATAACCAATGAATATACCTTCTGATGGGAATGAAATACTTCCATAAGGTATGGCATATTCCAGCGATTGCTGGTTTCCTCGAATATCAATTGGTTGTGCTGATGTCAAAATATCTTCACCTGGTTTCCCTTCATTATTGGCATAAATCCGCAGCCTAATGCGATAATATGATGCAAGGGAACGCTGATCTACGTCAAACCTGATCCTCAATTTTGTAATCCAGGCCTTCTTTTCCAGTGAATTCTGGATCAGCATGGCAAAGCGGTTGTTAGCATTGGTTGCAACAGAACCAGTGGGAATTCCGCGAAATCTTTTAAAATATCCCAATGCAATATCTTCTCTTTTGAATTCAGCATCAGTAATGGTCACGACTGGTAAGTCCAACTTTATTGGCAGAAGTGCAATTCTTGTTTCCTCGCGTAAATCGTGCAAGGCCATTTTTAGTGTTTGAAAACCAATGGTACTAAGTAAAATTGTATCAATGGTTGCACTGAATTCAAACGAAAACGCCCCCTTTTCATCCGCATAACTCCCCTCCTTATTGTCTTTGGAAAAAACCGCCGCGTAAGGAATAGCTTCCTGTGTTTGGGCATTGACGATTTTGAGGTTAATGGTCTGAGCATTAAGTGTAGCAACAGAAATGACCATTACCGAGAGTAAAGTTCTGAGTTTCATGTACAAGGATTTTTTTCAAAACGCGAAAAAAGGTTTTTGTCTTGTCCAAGCCAAAAACCTTTTTCCCCCTCACCTGTTCTACATCCATTGAACCATAAAACAGATCAAACCAATGCGTCCTCGATTCCTTTTTGCCATTTTGCTCAGCATTCCAGCCTGGGTATCCAGTTGCTTCAATGCCAACAAAGTTGTTTCATCTTCCAGTTCTACTGATGCTACACCTAAACTTATGTCTTCAGCCTCTTCTTTCCACAATTTAAGTGCCACCACCCTGGATGGACAAACCGTATCCATGGCCCAATACAAGGGTAAAAAAATCATCGTTTTGAATGTCGCTTCAAAATGCGGCTATACTCCCCAATACGCCGATTGGCAGGCATTTTATGAAAAAAACAAAGAAAACGTAGTCGTTCTGGGCTTTCCTTGCAACCAATTCATGGGCCAGGAACCTGGTACCGCGAACGATATTCAAGAGTTTTGTCAAAAAAACTACGGCGTAACCTTTCAGATGTTTGAAAAGGTAGACGTCAAGGGTGACAACCAAAGCCCTGTGTACAAATGGCTCACTGACCCGAGTCAAAACGGTTGGAACAGTGATGTCCCCTCCTGGAATTTTTGTAAATACCTCATCGACGAAAACGGCAAGCTGACTCACTTCTTTGCTTCTGGGGTGACACCTGAGAGCGCCGATTTTAAGAAAGCAATGGATTAAGCGTAGAGACGCACGGCTGTGCGTCTTGTTACACCTAACACCATTGTAGAGACGCACGGCCGTGGGTTTTTTCTGATATCCCACCAGTATGAGACGCACGGCTGTGCGTCTTGTTACACCTAACACTATTGTAGAGACGCACGGCCGTGGGTTTTTTCTGATATCCCACCAGTATGAGACGCACGGCCGTGCGTCTCTACAATTCGGTATAACTTTTCCGTTCCCCCAATCGTTTATTGGGAAAATGGACTATGATGAAACTATTGCTTCTTTTCCTGTTCACTTTCCCACTCTTAGCCCCCCACCCCATCCACCTTACTGTGATGGAGATTTACGGTACTGAAAAAAGTAAAAACCTGGAATGTTCGGTCACTTTTTTCTCTGATGACTTCGCTCGGGCCATTCAATACGAAACCTACGCCCCTCAAATCCAAAGTGGAAAACTTAAGACTGACGATCTGATTATCAAATACCTGCGCAGTAAATTACAACTCAAAATCAATGGTAAAAGTGGCAACTTCAGCCTGCAAAGGACCGAAAATACCCACGAAACCATCACCTGCTATTTAAAGCTCAACGCGGTTGCCGCTGAAACCCAAAAAATTGAGATTGCCAGTAAACTGATGCTGGAATTGTTCAATGACCAGCGCAACCTGGTGCAAATCCGGATTCCTGGAAAAAAAGAAGGCGCACTGAGCCTCGATAAATCCAAAACAAGTGCCGTAGCTGCTCTAATTGCGGACTGATTATTGTCAGTCTGATCGAAGACTTTTGGCAGGGTAAATCCCTTGAAATGACTGCAATTTTGTTAGCGTAAACAACCGATTAACAGAAAAAAACCAGCAGTCATGAAAAAGACATTGGTTCTCTCCATCCTCCTTTGTGCCGCTTTCGCACTTCATGCCCAGTCTCTAATTGGCCAACAACTCAAGAGCAAAGAGTCCGTTATTTTGTACCTCGTTGAACAAGAAAAACTGGCTCACGACTTCTATCGTTCTCTGGATACCATATGGGTGACCGATATTTTTAATCGGGTAGCCAACGAAGAATTTGAACACGTTGGCAAATTGAGTGCAGTAGCTGCTGAGCTGATGATTAACGTACCCAATCATTTCAATGAATATCCTATGGGGCAATTCATCGACAGCAAGTTGCGCCACTTGTACACCGAGTTGATGATCGCCGCTAATTTTTCATTGGAAGACGCTTATCGCACCAGTGCCAACCTGGAAGAACGCAAAATGTACGACCTAAAAATGGCACTCAAAGAGCCCAATTTTGAATTGGAAAACCTCACTTATAAAGCCTTATTGATTGGCAGTGAAGACAATTTCAAAGTCTTCATCCGGGCTCTAAATGAAATGAATAGTGGCTACACGCCTATTCTGATGAGTCCTAGTGAATTCGAAGCCTTAACCAAAAATATTTTGTCCAACGATGCTTGGCAAAGTTTTGATTCCAGCGCCAAAAGTCAAAATCGGATCGGCCTATTTTGAGGGTTGTTTTGACTGAATTAAAAATTTTCATTGCCTTTCCACTAAAAATTACTGACTTTTGTGCAATCTTTGCTCCGCGTCGAAGTTATCTTAAGCGCGGAGCATTTTACTTGATAATAAATGAGAATTTACCTGAGTCGATTTATGCTTGCTTTTTACCTGCTGTTGGCGCTGGCGCCACAGTGGTTAGAAGAGTTTGCTAAATTTCCAGCACTCATGGCCCATTATCAAGCTCATCGCCAGGAAAATCCGGCTACAACCCTAAGCGAATTTCTAAGCCAACACTATGGCAAGGATTACGCCAGCCACCGCAATCAACACGACCATTCTAAGTTACCAGGCAAAGCCAAACACCACGATTCTTGCATGCACATGAACGTGACTGGAGACTCCGTGCTTCCACTTCATGCGGATTTACTGGTGCCGCCTCATAATTGGGAGGAGCCCAAAAACTCTTCGGTTTTTCAACACGATCAAAATCCGGGTGCAGCCCACCTTTCCTGCATTTGGCAGCCACCCCGAGTTTAATTTCCCATCTTGAATGACTAGCACCTAGTCATTGCTCATTTCTATTGAGCCAGTTTTCCACCTTTTTATTTTTTTCTATAAATCAACAGTCCATGTTGACTCAAATAATCCGTTTTTCCATCCATAACAAGTTTATGGTGGGATTAGGGACATTGGCGATGGTCATTGCCGGGATCTATTCCTTTACCCGACTGCCCATTGACGCCATTCCCGATATCACCAACAACCAGGTGCAAGTGCTCACGGTATGCCCTACCCTGGCTACGCAGGAAGTAGAGCAGTTTGTAACCGCTACCATCGAAAGTGCGGTAAAATCCATACCGGGCGTAGTCGAGTTGCGCTCTATCTCCCGCTTCGGGCTCAGTGTAATCACGATTGTTTTTGAAGAAGACATCAATGTGTACCTGGCCCGCCAAATGGTGAATGAAAAACTCAAAATGGCGGAAGAAAACATTCCGCCGGGGTTTGGGGTACCAGAATTGGCCCCCATTTCGACAGGATTGGGAGAAATTTTGCATTACCGCATTGAACCCAAACCTGGCTACGAGCACAAGTTTTCCGCGGCTGATCTGCGTGAAATCCAGGATTGGATCATCAAAAAACAACTGACTGGTGTACCCGGAGTTGTAGAAATCAACAGCTTTGGTGGGGATCTGAAACAGTACGAAGTAGCCGTTCGTCCCGAGCGCTTGCGCAGTGTACAAATTGGCCTGCCAGAAATACTCACTGCCCTGGAAGGTGCCAATGAAAACACCGGCGGTGCCTATGTCGAAAAACACAGCAGTGTCTATTTCATTCGGGCACAGGGTCTGGTCAAAAGCCTTGACGACATTGGTCAAATTGTGATCAAAAACGTCAATGGCCTGCCCGTACGCATTGCCGATGTTGCGGAAGTCCGTTTTGGCAAAGCCCTGCGCTACGGTGCAGTAAGCCACAACGGCGAAGGCGAAATTGTGTTGGGCATCGTGATGATGCTCAAGGGTGAAAACGCGGCAAAAGTTATCGAACGGGTAAAAGCCCGCCTCGAAGAAGTCAAAAAAGGCTT
Organism: Haliscomenobacter sp.; assembly: GCF_965225875.1. Classification (GTDB taxonomy): domain Bacteria; phylum Bacteroidota; class Bacteroidia; order Chitinophagales; family Saprospiraceae; genus Haliscomenobacter. The sequence continues at coordinate 230,215 of NZ_CBDDBS010000001.1, forward strand.
GCCCGAAGGTATTACCATCAGTACTTTTTTGGACCGGGAAAAACTGGTCAACCGCACCATTGCCACTGTAGAGAAAAACTTGATCGAGGGAGCACTTATCGTCATTTTTGTGCTGGTGCTTCTGGTGGGTAATTTTCGGGCAGGTCTGATCATTGCTTCGGTGATCCCCTTGTCCATGCTTTTTGCCATTTCCATGATGCAACTTTTTGGCGTGAGTGCCAACTTGATGTCTCTGGGCGCCTTGGACTTCGGTTTGATTGTGGATGGAGCGGTTATCATTGTGGAAGCGACTTTACACTACCTGCACGTTCGCTTTTTGGCGAGGCCAGAAATTGAAGTTGAACCCGGCCAAACGGTCCATTTGAGCAAAGACCAAATGAACGAAAGTGTGCTGGAAGCCGCCAGTCGCATCATGCGATCTTCTATTTTTGGAGTAGTGATCATTTTGATCGTTTATTTGCCGATTTTGTCTCTGGTGGGTATCGAGGGCAAGATGTTTAAACCCATGGCCCAAACAGTGTCTTTCGCATTGGTGGGCGCACTGCTCTTGTCCTTGACCTACGTACCGGCCGTTTCTGCATTGACCTTGAGCCGCAAATTGCACCACCATCATAATCTAGCTGATCGAATCATTTTGGCGATTCAACGCCTGTATATCCCGGTTTTGATGTGGGCCTTACGCTGGCGTAAAACGGTAATCGGGCTCAGCCTGGGCTTGTTGGTGCTTTCTTTGCTGATATTCTCGCGGATGGGTGGCGAATTCATTCCAACCTTGGACGAAGGGGACATCATGATGCACGGCTTTTTACGCCCGGGCACCTCCCTGGATCAAACGCTGGAAAGCCATCGCCTGGCGCAAAACATCATCCTGAAAAACTTCCCCGATGAAGTGGAGCAAGTGATTTCCAAAATTGGTAGCGCCGAAATCCCTACCGATCCCATGGCGATCGAAACCGCAGACAACATCATCCTGCTCAAACCCATCGAGGAATGGACCAAAGCAGAAACCAAAGATGAACTGGTCAGCAAAATTGAAGAAAAAGTCCACGAAATCCCGGGCATGGCCTTTGAATTTACCCAACCCATCAAGATGCGTTTCGACGAAATGATGACCGGGGTGCGTTCGGATATTGCGGTCAAAATTTTTGGGGAAAACATGGATTCTCTAGCCCATGCAGGCCACCGGGTAGAGCAACTCCTCAAGAATATTCCCGGCCTGGCCGACTTGAAAGTAGAACAAGTGGAGGGTTTGCCCCAAATTGTGGTCAATTACCATTACGATAAAATTGCCCGTTACGGCTTGCACATTCGCGATGTCAATGCCACTCTGCGGGCTGCCTTTGCGGGCACTTCGGCGGGAGTGGTTTATGAAGAAGCCCGGCGCTTCGACCTGGTACTGCGCCTGGATGATCAAAACCGCAGCGATTTGGAAGATGTGCGCCAATTGCCCATCACCACTCCGAATGGCGAATTGATCCCACTGAGTGAGGTAGCTGACGTAGATTATCGCCTGGGTGCCGCCCAAATCAGCCGGGACAACGCCCAACGCCGGATTGTAGTGGGTGCCAACGTACGGGGCCGCGACGTGGAAAGTGCATTTTTGGAAGTACAAGCCAAATTGGATGCCGAGCTCAAACTACCCGCAGGTTATTTTACCACTTATGGCGGCCAATTTGAAAACCTGCAAGCGGCCAAAGCCAGGTTATCAATTGCAGTACCTGTAGCTCTCGCCCTCATTTTTCTGCTTTTGTTTTTCACGTTCAACTCCATGAAGGAAAGTTTGTTGATTTTCACTGCCATCCCCATGTCGGCGATTGGGGGCGTCTTTGCGCTACTGATTCGGGATATGCCCTTTTCCATTTCGGCCGGGGTTGGATTTATTGCCTTATTCGGCGTTGCGGTGCTGAATGGGATTGTGTTGATTACCTATTTCAACCAATTGGAAAAAGAAGGCATTGAAAGTGTACCCGAGCGGATTCGCTCTGGAGCCATTGCCCGCTTGAGGCCCGTACTCATGACTGCGGCGGTAGCCTCTCTCGGCTTTTTGCCAATGGCCATTTCGCATGGCGCGGGGGCAGAAGTACAGCGCCCACTAGCTACGGTGGTCATTGGAGGTTTGATTACTTCCACTTTGCTAACCTTGATTGTCTTACCCGTGCTTTATGCCTTGTTTTTTGAACGCGAACGTTTCCTCAAAGTGCCAACCTCGGTAGGTATTTTGTTGATTCCATTGCTCTTTGCCGGAGTTTCGCTCCAGGGGCAAAATGCGTTGCGGGAAAATGACGCCATTACGTTGGCTTTAAAGAACCATCCTGCTGTCCGTTCAGCCAACCTTCAGGTACAGCATCAACAAGGGCTGCAAGGTACGGCCAAAATGTACGACCCAGCGAACCTGTTCCACAACGTCACCGCTGACCCTGATTTGGGCTTATTGGGTACCACTACTTTTGGCATCAGTCAAAGTTTCCCCAGTCGCAAGGCCACGCGGGCAACTGCCAGTTATTATCAACAAAAACAAAGTCAGGCCTCAGCAGTCCTGGCACATACTGAACAAGACCTGATCCGGCAAGTGCGCGAAATTTACCAACATCTGGGATATTTGGATGCCAAAGCCAGATTGTATCGATCATTGGATTCGGTATACACCCGCTTTTCAACCATTGCTGAACAACGCTACAAAGCAGGTGATGCGGCTCTGGCTGAAAAACTGGCCGCACAAGACAAGGCCGCACAAGTTCGCTTGATTCTGGAAACCATCGATCACGAATTGAATTTTGACCAAGTGGTTTTAGGCCAATTATTGGGTTTACCTCAGGCCGTAAGTGCGATCGCCGAACCTTTGCGCAAACAAACCTTTAGTCTTGCCGATACTGCTTTGATCATTCAGGCACCTAGTGCCAAAGCGGGATTAGCCGGAGTGAGTGTGGCCAAAAGCCAACAACAAATTGAGCAGTCGCGTTTTGCACCCAGTTTTTCCACTGGTGCTTACGGCCAGGTGTTAGGCAACGGGGCGTTTTATCCGGGCTGGCAATTGGGCATCAACCTGCCTTTGGTCAACAAGGCTCGCCACAAAGCGGTGGAGTCGGCGGCCTTGAACGTCCAGATTGCCGAAGCCAATTACCAGGATGTATTGCTCCAACAGCGCTCGCAAATGGCCCATTTGTTGCACGAACAAGAGAAGTACAACACCTTGATTGAGTATTTTCAAACCCAGGGGCAGGCTTTGTCCAATGAGTTGTTACGCAATGCCGGTCTGAATTATCAGGAGGGTGAAATTGATTACACCACCTTGTCACAACAAGTGGAGCAGGCAATTGGCATCCAGATGAACTACCTAGAAAACTTGTACGGACTGAGTCTGACCGTTGTGGAATTGAAGTTTATTGCCGGACAATAGTCCAAAACCCTTTTAAATCTCTAAGAAATGAATCGCATTAAATATAGCAGTATCCTCCTTGCCCTCGCCTTATTCACCTTGGCTTGTGGTAAAAAAGCAGAACCAAGCAGTGAAAGCACTGAAGTCGCAGCTGCTGCCCCTGAAATGAGTGGCAACACCGTTACACTGAGTGCACAACAAGCCGAGCAAGCGGCCATACAAACTGGAACCTTTACCCTCCGCCCATTGAGTGATTATCTAGACGTCAACGCGGAATTGGTTTTGGGTAAGGAGAATACCGCTCAGGTAAGTGCATTTACCGAAGGAATCATCAGTGAATTGCGCATTCGCAACAACAGTAGTGTCGCCAAAGGTGGGGTGGTTGCCGTTTTGCGCAAACCAGACTTATTGGACTTGCAGCAACAATACCTGGAGAACAAGGATAGGATGGTATTCCTCGAAACTGAATACCAACGTTACAAGGCCTTAAAAGAAAATGATGCTACCGCTACCAAGAATTTCCAAAAAGCCGAAGCGGATTGGCGGGCTGCACAAACCTCTGCCAAGCTTCTGGCTGCCAAATTGCGCCAGTATCAGATCGATCCGGCCAAACTTACTGCCGATAATTTGCGCACTGAGTTGCTGATCACTTCTCCAGTTGCAGGAGTGGTAACCCGGGTGGATGCTAGCCTGGGGCAAGCCCTGAACCTGGGAGAACCCATTTGTGAGGTCAGCAACCTGGCCTATTTACACCCGGTCCTCTATGTTTTTGAAAAAAACCTGAACCAGGTCAAAGCGGGTCAAAAAGTACAGTTGAAATTCCCGGGAGGCAACGAGCAAGTGTTCAATGCCCATATCGACTACCTGGAACGCAGCGTTGATGCTGAACGCAAAACCGTCCGGGTACACGCCCGATTTGACAATGCCAGTGCAGCCGGAAATCAGCAAATGGCCAAAGGAGGTTTTCTCAATGCCCGGATTGCCTTGGCGGATGCGGGCATGTTACCTGCGCTGCCTGAGGAAGCGGTGATCCAGGAACAAGGTGGCTATTTTATTTTTTACCAGGAAAAAAAGGATGCGGCGGGTGTCACTTTTCACAGGGTCCCAGTCAAACGAGGCCCAGCCAATGATGGCTTTGTTGCCGTTGAACCACTTGAAACATTACCACAAGGTGCAGCCATTGTACTGAAAGGCGCTTATTATGTTTCCGCTAATGGAGGGGTAAGCGCAGAAGAATAGACTACGATATGTATTGATGATGCTTGTTATGGAAAATTTCTAAACTAGTGGTGGGACACCCATTCAACTCTTGTCTCATCGCTTAACTACAATGCCATGAAACTGCTCAAGAGGATTGGCCTTTTGCTGCTATTGGTAGCAATTGCCATTCAATTTGTTCCGGTCAACCGCAACAATCCAGCTGTTGACCCCAATCAGGATTACCTCAAAGTAAGTGCTGCACCCGCTGAGGTTGCGCGTTTACTCAAAGCCTCCTGTTACGACTGTCACTCCAATGAAGCGAAGTATCCCTGGTATTCCTATGTTGCACCAGTCTCTTTTTTGATACAAAACCACATCCAGGAAGGGCGATCCAAGTTAAATTTTTCAACCTGGGGGAGCAATTCATCAGGTCAGGACCTCGCCGAAGCAGCGGAGGAAATACCCGAAGTCATTGCCGAAGAGGAAATGCCCTTGTGGGATTACAAATTAATGCATCCTGAAGCGAAACTGAGCGAAGCGGAAAAACGGACCCTGATCGACTGGTTTAACTCAGGAAGTCGGGCTACTGGCCAAACCGAGGGTGACAAAAATCACCATGAGGGAGAGGACCATGATGATTGATTTTTCGTTAGATACCACGTCACAAAGGTGATTTTGTAATTGGTAGCGGGGCAAAAATAAGTGATCATTTTTCCTGAGCCAGAGGATTAGATAAGGCACTTGAAATGAAACGTTTTCTTATCTAATCCTCTGGTAAAATGATCACTTATTTTTTTATCGCCCCTTCGTTAAAAATCTTTAACTATTTTTCGAGGGAGAAATCCATGCCTTAAGGCAACTCCCAAAGAAATTTTGCGGTATAGAAAGTAGGGATTCAGTTACATGAGTACAAAAAACTGAATCCCTACTTATAATGTAAATGTAACATGACGGTGAAAAAACAATTTATTGACTATCTCGCCCCCAGTTTATTAGGGGTTCTGTTCATTTTTAGTGCTTGTACACAGGAAAAAGTAGTAAACGTCAATCCGGTTTGTTTTGAGAAGGACGTTTTACCGATTTTTATTTCCAACTGTACACAAAGTGGCTGCCACAATAGCCGGGATCGGGAAGAAGGAATTGAACTGACTTCTTATGCGACCATCGTTTCCAATGGCGTAAACCCTGGTGACTACAAAAGCAGCAAATTGTATCGGGTATTGGTATCAGTGGGCGAAGAATTGATGCCTCAAAAACCTTACAATCGCCTTACCTCCGAGCAGATTGGCACCATCGCCCTCTGGATCGAACAAGGCGCCAAAAATACCACTTGTGCCAGTACAACCTGCGATGTGAGCAAAGTGACTTTTGCCAAAACGGTAAAACCCATCCTGGATCGCTCCTGTAATGGTTGCCATGCTGGCAGTGCTCCTTCCGGAAACATAGATCTTTCAACCCATGCAAACGTTAAAAGATACGTTCAGGACGGAAGTTTATTCGGAAGTATAAACCATGACGCTGGTTTTGTACGTATGCCTGATGGGGCAGCCAAGCTTCCATCCTGCGAAATCAGTTCCATCAAGGAATGGATTCGCCTGGGCGCCCTGAACAACTAGCCAACCCATGGATTTATCCGTGGGAGGCCACCATAGCTTTACCCCATGAATTTATTCGTGGGACGGATAAATCCGTGAGAGGCCACCATAAAAATCAACCCATGGCTTTAGCCGTGGGATTCTCGAAGAGAAAAAAGAAAAAAACTTTAATTCTATGAACGCAACCCGCTTTTTCTATCTGCTGATGCTGCTTGCCAGCATCATTACAACTACCAATGCCCAATCCAAGTACTTCACCCGTACCGGAACCGTCATCTTTGATGCCGAGGGGAAACTAGATGACATTGAAGAAATCAAAGCCAAAAATACTTCCGCTACCTGTGTATTGGATGCCGCTACCGGACAAATGGAATGGGCAGTGACCATGAGCAAATTTGCTTTTGCCAACTCCCTGATGCAGAAACACTTCAACGAAAACTATGTTGAAAGTGAAAAATACCCCAAAGCATCCTTTAAAGGTAAAATCAATGACATCAGCAAAGTCAACTTTGACAAGGATGGAACCTATCCGGTTGGAGTAACAGGAACCATGACCCTACATGGCGTGACCAAAGAAGTGAATGTAAAAGGTGTCATCACGGTCGAAAAAGGAAAAATTCTGGTAAATTCGGGTTTTGACATTCCGCTTAAGGATTACAAAATTGATATCCCTACAGTGGTATTTGTCAAAATTGCGGAAAGTGCCAAAGTCACGGTAAGCGCAGCCCTGGAAATCCTAAATGGTAAATAAGCACAATGAAAAAACTCTGGCAACGATTAGCGCTATTCGCGCTTTTACTCAACATTGGCGGTAATCTCTACGCACAGGATGATCTGCTGGGTCTATTAGGCGAAGAGGAAACAGGTGACAAAGTAGTCAACGCCTTTAAATCACCCCGGGTGATCAATGGCCACAGCATGGAAATGCTGGATGCAGGTGCACTTGATTTCCGGATTTTGCACCGATTCGGCAAGATCAATCAAGGCTTCTACGACATGTTTGGTTTGGACAATGCCTCAATGCGAATGGGCTTTGATTATGGCATCACCCCAAATCTTACGGTGGGTATTGGTCGTAGTACTTCCCGCAAAGAACTCGATGGCTTTCTGAAATACCGCCTCTTGTGGCAAAGCAGGGGCAGTAAAAGTGTTCCGGTTTCAGTGGTTTTGGTCGGAGGACTTACCCACAATGGTTTGAAAGAGCCTTTCGCCAGCTTGGAAATTGAACCGAACTTTGCACGCCGGACGGCCTACTACGCCCAAGCTATTGTGGGCCGCAAGTTTAGTGAAAAATTTTCGGCACAGTTGGTTCCAACCTTGTTGCACCGCAACCTTGTGGAGAATGAGTTGGAATCGAACGACATGGTAGCCTTAGGTATGGGTCTACGGTACAAGTTTGTCAAACGGGTCGCCCTGGTGGTAGATTACTACTATGCATTTAATCGTTTTCCAGACGATCCAACTTACAACCCAACCTCAATCGGGTTTGACATTGATACGGGTGGTCACGTTTTCCAGTTGCATTTTTCCAATGCAGTGGGTATGAACGAGCGCGCCTTCCTGACCGATGCCAACGGCAGTTGGTTGAAGGGTGAAATTCAATTTGGTTTCAACCTCTCCCGGGTGTTCCAGTTGAAGGAGAAGAACAAGAAGTCTTAATAGAGTAATGCGTTTTATATCCTACATGAGTTATCCCAAAAATTTGGGATGACTCATGTTTTTAGCTACAAACTGATCATCTTTGCTCCCCTAATTTTTGCTCCCTCTTCTGCTATTAATTTTCCACGTGGTCCTAAAAAACGATGTGGTGCATCAATTCCTTCCCAATTCAGTCCACAGGCATTGTGCAAAAGGGCACCACTTCCCAGTTCCAAGCGCCCCCCAGGTTCGATGGTAATGCGGGTATTTTCAGGAAGTGATACCCTGGCTTGAATGCGCAGCACCGCTCCTGCAACAATCTTGAGATTCCCGTACAGGTCTTTATCTCCCTTCCATACTACGGTATCTGTAACGGTTAAATCATAATTTGGCTGGCGTTTGCACCAATAAGGGATAAAAAAACGCCGCTCGAAGCTACTGGTATCCGCCATTCGAGCCTGCATGGTGCCAATTTGACAAGGCGAAAGGGCATTTTGCAGGGCGTTGTAATCCATCATGTTGTTGGAGGCAGCAGTATCGCAGGGCGGGTCAGGAGTTTGGTTCCAGCAGGGATTGCCATGCGCTGGAGTATCGTCGCAACCATCGTTGTAAAAGGCGTGAGCCAGCCCGAGGAAATGTCCAACTTCGTGATTCAAAATACCTCGATGTACCCAGGCCGCTTGTTTGCTTTCAAACATACCGGCCATTTTGATGGCATTGCCCAGCATTACTCCTACCCCACCGCCCTGGTGTTCAGGATGGTGGGGCATGATGAAAATATTAAGTACTGAATCACCTTGTACCTGGTATTTTCTAATTACTTCCATCCGATCCAAATTAGCATCAGGGCCTTTGTGGATGTAAAAGCTCAAAGTATCGTCATAATGAAAATAAACGCCTTGGTCTGGCGCTCCAGGTGCGGAGGGCGTCAACTCGTACTGATATCGAGGCTGAATGACCGGTAAGTTATTGCGATAGGGCTGCCAGAGTTTGTGGTTCTTTTGGAGATCCAGATTGGCATAATAAATCAAGTCCTTGGCAAAACGGACGGCTTCTTCTCCTTCGTAATTGTACGCCCGACTCCGGGTGTTCATAAAATGCACATTCATACGCAGGTAGCGGATGGGGGTATGCTCAAGGTGTGCAGTATCCGGCATATAATGCTCCGGATTGTGGTAAATGATGTTCAGTCGGCGCGGGCGTTGCTCGGCACTTGCAGTAGCTTCCCGCCGGATGATTTTTTTGGCAGGCAGCCATTTTTGTGCCAGCCCTGGCAATGAAAAAAGATGAATAAGTAGTAAGGTTAAACTCCAGGATTTTTTCATTGCCAATGGTTTGAACTTCATTTACCAGTCTCCACCAGCACCACCTCCGTCAAAACCATCACTACCGCCAAAACCGCCCCAATCATCGCCACCACTGCCCCAGTCGCTATTGCGGTCGGAACCACCTCCGCCAAAGCCGCCACCAGGGAAAATAATCCAGCCGCCGCCGGGGCCATAACCACGGTCGTCGTAACGACCACCACCATAATAACCACGTCCGCCGTTGTTGGAACGACGTGACAGCACGGAGAACATGACAATAACTGCGATGATGATGGCCAGCAAGATCAAAAAAGAAATGGCACCACCAGCAGCAGCATTACCTTTGGAATCATTGGTGTATTCACCGGCAGCAACCTTGATGATGTCATTTACAGCACCGTCCAAGCCAGCATAAAAATCACCTTTTTTAAACGCTGGAGTGATGGTGGTTTCAATGATGCGTTTGGAAAGGGCGTCGGTCAGGAAACCTTGTACCCCCACGTTGGTGACGATGCGGATTTTGCGCTCGGCTTGAGCCACATAAATCAGCACCCCATTGTCTTTGTCCTTTTGGCCAATACCCCAGGCTTGAGCCAAACGGAAGGAGTACTCAAAAGCATCCTCGCCTTCCAGGGATCGGTCAATAACTATCGCAATTTGAGTAGAAGTTGAATCTTGGTAAGCCCGCAATTTTTGCTCCAATGCGCTGGATTGGGCCGGGCTCAATACACCCGCGTAATCGTTCACCATCGTTTGTGGACGAGCAGGAATTTCTTTGGCAAAAACCCCATTCAGTAGCCACAGTGAACTCAACAACAACAGCAGGGATTTCATTTTCATCACAATTGGTTTAAGAAAAAGAGCCTACATGTCGTAGGAAATATCATCTGGTAGTTCGTTCGGGTTTTCTTCATCTCCGGCTTGAGCAGGGAAATGTTTGTGTAGTTTGGCACCAATGAGGCGCACACCTGTGCACAAGCCTTCAGCAAAATCCTTGTTGCGGAAGTGTTTTAGCATTTCATCACGTACACCTACCCAAAAATGGTTCATCACCCGATCGTGAATCCCCTTGTCGCCGATTATAACCAACTGATGATCTTTAGGTACGATAAAAATCAACACCCCATTTCGATCCTGGGTATTGGCCATTTTGAGGCGGTCAAATACTCCAAGCGCATCTTCCCAGGCTGTTTTGTGAACTTTACCTTGTAAATGCACGCGAATTTCACCGGTCGTTGCCCCTTCTGCTTCTTTGATGCAGTCGATAACACGCTTTTCTTCGTCGGAGGACAGAAATTTGATCATAATGGCGCGTTGAGTTGAGAAAGGTTGAGATGGTTGAGAAGGTTGAGCTGCTAAATTGGATGTGAGCGCTCATGTCGCTCGCGGCAGCCTAAACTTTCTCAACCTCCCTCAACCTCCTAAACTTTTAGTCAAATTTTACATCCGGAGCATCCTGTGCATTCTGCTCTGCCTGGAATTGAGACTTTTGTTTGAAGCCTGCCATACCTGCAATGAGACTGGCTGGAAAACGACGGACTTTTTTATTGTAGGCCGTAGATACATCGTTGTAATTGTCTCGTGCCACTTTGATGCGGTTTTCAGTACCTTCCAGTTGTGATTGGAGTTCCAAAAACGACTGATTGGCCTTGAGCTCGGGATATTGCTCCGCGATCACCATCAAGCGCCCGAGGGATTGGGAAATTCCACCTTGAGCTTGTTGAAAAGCAGCCAATTGTTCGGGGGTAGCATTCGCAGGATCAATGGTGATGCTGCTTGCTTTCGAACGAGCTTCAATTACTGCTGTAAGGGTACTTTTTTCAAAATTAGCAACTCCTTTTACAGTACTGACCAAATTGGGGATGAGGTCAGCCCGCCGCTGATAAGCAGATTGTACTTTGCCCCATGCATTGTCAACATCTTCGTCGGCATTAACCATTCCGTTGTAGGTACTGCAACCTCCCAAAAGTGCAATCAGTCCCACGAGGATAAGTACTACTGCACTAACTAAATTCTTCATCGTATTGGTTTTTTAGAAGTTTTCAAAATCTGGAACAATATTGGATTGAAAAGAACTGTCCCCGAAAAATTTCCTCCCAATTGCTACAAATTGTCGGCGAATTGGGGCTTTTTTGCTTTGACCAAGGTACAGTTTTTTGTGATAGTTGAGAAGTTGAGGAGTTGAGAAAGTTTAGGTTTCCAACATCGATGCTCAACTTCTCGATTCTAAAAACAATCGAACCAAATCTTCTGCTGCATGAAAGGGCGATTGTTTCTGTGCCTGTACACTTAGCTCCTTCTCTTCCAGCAATGCCCTTACCTGGGGGTGTTGATAAAATTGCTCCCGCAGAGACTGCTGGATGCTTTCGTGCAGCCAGTAACGAGCCTGAGACTGACGCTGGCGCTGAAAAAAGCCATTTGCCTCTGAAAAACGCCTGAACTCTTCTACCAATCCCCATATCTCTGTTATCCCCATTCCACTCAATGCCGAACAAGTCAATACCTGGACGGTCCAATTGCTGGCTTTGGGCGGAAAAAGGTGTAGCGCATTGCGGTAATCTGCAACGGCACGTTTGGCTTTCGGCTGATTGTCTCCATCCGCTTTGTTCACCGCAATAAGATCTGCCATCTCTACTATACCTCTTTTGATGCCCTGAAGTTCATCACCAGCGCCAGGAAGTAGCAATAAAAGAAAAAAATCGACCATAGAGTGTACCGCCACCTCGGATTGACCTACTCCGACCGTTTCGATGATGAGGGTATCAAAACCCGCTGCTTCGCACAAAATCAGGGTTTCCCGTGTTTTGCGGGCCACCCCGCCGAGGGATTCTCCAGCCGCCGAAGGACGGATGTATACGTTGGGATCGATAGCCAGTTTGGCCATCCGGGTTTTATCTCCCAGAATGCTGCCTTTGCTGATTTGGCTACTGGGATCAATGGCCAATACGGCCAATTTGTGGCCATTCGCACTCAGGTTTTGTCCGAGGGCTTCGATAAAGGTGCTTTTCCCCACCCCAGGTACCCCGGTAATCCCAATGCGAATGGAGTTTCCGCTATGCGGCAAACAGGCTTCGATGATCTCGTGAGCCAAAGCCTGATGCCTGGTTTGTTTGCTCTCAATCAAGGTAATGGCCTGACTCAACAAGACCCGATCCCCGTTCAGAATACCCGCGATGTATTCGTCCGCCTGGCTGAGCTTGCGCCTGGTTTTGGGTATCCAGCCCGGATTCAGCGAAGCCGGTTGTGGGATACCTTTTTGAACAGAAGGCGTGGTATGGTCTTTTGGATCTGCCATAGGTTACTGCTACTTGCCTTTAAATTGTGGCTGCCGCTTTTCCAAAAAAGCCTGCACCCCTTCAGCAAAATCAGCACTTGCCCCTGCCTGCCCCTGCAATTCCATTTCCAACTGCAATTGTTGTGCCAAGGAATGACCGTCTGAGTCTCGGATGGCTTGTTTGATCAAACCCAAGGCATAAGTTGGCATGGCAGCCAGTTTTTCTGCTAGCGCCCAGGAGGCAGTTGTGAAGTCTTCATCCGGGTAAACTTCATAAATCATCCCCATATTACGCGCCTCAGTAGCACTGATTTTTTCACCCAACATCATCAAGGCAGTCGCCCGCTGTTTGCCAACCAAACGGGGCAAGGTAAAACTGCCTCCGCTATCTGGCACCAGCCCGATTTTGCTAAAAGCCTGGATAAAACTGGCGGATTGAGTGGCTACCACCAAATCACAAATCAAGGCCAAATTGGCCCCAGCACCCGCTGCAACCCCATTTACGGCGGCTACCACCGGTTTGGGTAGGTTGTTGATTTGTAAAATAATCGGGTTGTAGTGTTCGCCCAATAATTCGTCAAAAGTGGGCGGGTTCGGTTCCTGTAGTTCATTGAGATCCTGCCCTGCGCAAAAAGCCTTGCCCGTTCCGCTGAGGTACACGGCCCGAATTTCGTTGTCACTGGCACAGATTTTCAACGCCTCCTGAAGGGCTTTACCCATCGGTCGATTCAAACTGTTGTACACCGTAGGCCGATTCAAGATCACCCGAGCAACCTGGCCAATTTTTTCAAAAAGGATACTTTCCATTTGGTTTTATTGCATTACGGCTTTGTTCTTTTCAAATGTACTATGGGAAAAAGGATTTTTTGAAAAAAAGTGAATTTCTCATTTCACTTTCTGTTGCTTTGTCTTGTTCTATCTGTACCTTCGAAACCAGACTAATGCTACAAAATTCTTCCCATGGAGAAGCAGTTTATTCAAAAATTGTACGAATCGCATCAACAAGCCCAACAGATGCCTTCGCCTTCGGCGATTTCAACCTGGCTCAACGGCATTTTGGGGCTTTTGTTTCCTGAATTTTCAGACCATCGCTACGCCAATCCCCGTGAATTTGAGCAACATTACCACATGCTCAAATTGGAATTGAATAAAATTCTGGATACCGCCGATGGTACCTTGCACACCAAAGCACCAGAATTGGAGGGCGAGTTTATGTCCTGCCTGCCCAAAGTTCGCGAGTTGTTGATCAAGGACGCGGAGGCCATCCTCAAAGGTGACCCCGCTGCAACTGATCTGCCGGAAGTGATCCGTACCTACCCTGGGTTTTACGCCATTGCGGTGTATCGGCTCTCACACGAGTTGTACGAGATGCGGGTTCCGCTCATTCCCCGGATTTTGACCGAATATGCGCACAGTCGCACCGGAGTGGACATTCACCCTTCGGCTGAAATTGGGGAAAATTTCTGTATTGACCACGGTACCGGAATTGTTATTGGGGGCACCTCAAACATTGGCAACAATGTAAAAATCTATCAGGGAGTTACCCTTGGGGCTTTGAGTGTTAAAAAAGAACTGGCGGCCACCAAACGACACCCGACGATTGAAGACAATGTGGTGATTTACTCCGGCGCTACCATTTTAGGCGGCGAAACCGTGATTGGCAACAACAGCATCATCGGTGGTAACGTATGGGTCACCAAAAGTGTACCACCCTTTAGTCGGGTGTATTACAGCTCCAACGACAGTCACCAGCAAAAATCCAACGTTTAATTATGGCTTCAGTAGCAGACCTGATCGGGAATACGCCTTTGGTGGAAATACGCCACGTCATTCAGAAACCAGGCATCAAGGTATACGCAAAATTAGAAGGTCAAAACCCTGGGGGTAGTGTCAAGGATCGCGCCGCCTATGGCATGATCAAAGGTGCCCTGGATCGGGGCGAGCTCAAACCTGGCATTCGTTTGGTGGAAGCAACCAGTGGCAACACCGGTATCGCGCTGGCCATGATTGCCCGATTGTTTGATGTCGACATTACCCTGATTATGCCCGACAACTCAACCGCCGAGCGGGTACAAACCATGGAAGCATTCGGCGCCGAGGTATTGCTGACTCCAGCGGAACGCACCATCGAGTACTCCCGTGAGCTGGCCGAAGAAATGGTGGCCCAGGGCGGCTACCTCATGCTCAACCAGTTTGCCAACCCCGACAACTGGGGTGCACACTACCGCAGCACTGGCCCCGAAATTTGGCGCGACACTGCGGGCACAGTCACCCACTTCGTTTCCTCCATGGGTACCACTGGCACCATCATGGGGACTTCGCGCTACCTGAAAGAGCAAAGCGAAGCAGTACAAATCGTTGGTGTGCAACCCACGGATGGCTCCAACATTCCTGGAATCCGCCGTTGGTCCCCTGAGTTTTTGCCCGAAATCTACGAAGCTGATAGAGTGGACCGCATTATTGATGTATCTCAAGATGAAGCCATTGCCATGATGCGCCGACTGGCCCAGGAAGACGCCATTTTTGGCGGGGTAAGTAGTGGCGGCGCGGTGGCTGCTGCCTCAAAATTGGCGGAGGAACTGGACGAGGCTGTAATTGTGTGTATCATTTGTGATCGGGGAGATCGGTATTTGTCGTCGGGGGTGTTTGGCAAGTGAGATGTTGGTGCAAATGATGTGTACCTCAGACAAAAGGGCGAATGGTTATGCTAAACATTAATCATCGCGAATTTAGAAAAATCAAACCGCGGTAGCGGTTGAATCTTGAATAGCCGAGGTCGTCCGCGGGCTTAGAGGTTTTGAGCAGTTTCGCAACCGCGGTAGCTGTTGAATTTTGCCTAATTTTGTTCAACCGCTGCCGCGGTTGTGAAACATTCCTCTGGGCATTTTACCGCGGACGACCGCGGCTATTCAAGATTCAATCACTCCGTGATTTTATCTGCTTTCGTTTAATTTATCAGATAGGCATCTCCGCATTAAAACTGAGTTGGCTCGAGTATTCGTTTGTAGTTAATTCAAAATCTTCTTGTTGAAGCACCAATTTTACAACAATACCAATATCAATAGCCTTGTATATGTAAAGAAGGCCTTCTTCATTTTCCAAAAAACTGTTCGGATCATTTTTTATCCTTTCGAAGGATGTGCTAAGCAACGCAAAAACTGCTTCTTTGGGCCAAATTTCTATCAGTTTCTTTCTTGCTTGTAGCATATGTACTACTTCTGAGGTAGGCAATTCTTGAGCCTCAACCCAAGCAAAGTTATCAGTGGCAAGCGTCACTTCCTTTTTTGAAATAAACCAAGTCCTTTCTCCCCCACCCCATTCAAATTCAAGGATTTTTCCTAAAGTAACGTTTTCAAGTTGTTCCAGAACTGTTAAGGTGTAATCATAAGAGCAGGGGTTAATGCCACTTGCCCAAAGCGATTTTGTGTCTTTAAAAAAAAGCCCACTTCTACAAGTTCTACTTATCCCGTCAAACTTATTTACGGCAAAACCTATTTCATATTCAAGCATATCAAAACATTTATCGTTAGTTGTGCGTAGAGGAGTTGGTAGCGGTTATTGGCCATTCTGTATCCCCAAAAGATTGCAATATGTTTGTTTCTTTCATTGGGTATTGCTCAAGCAAAAACTCACTGAAGTTGAAAGGTTGCGAAAGGGGTCTATGCTTATACTGAGAAATAAGAATCGAAGGATTGATATAGGGCCGAAAACCTTTGATCCAAATAGGGTTGTCCCGGTCAATCTCCTCCTCATCAGGGCTCATCTGCATGCCCAAAGCAGCATGTATTTCCCGCAAACAGGCTTCCAGGCGGTAACAATTGTTCCGAGCCAACTCGATTTGCCAATCTAGGTCATGGTTTTTAGCAATGGAAATAGGCACCCAAATCCCTTTGGTTGTTGAGATAACCACTTGTCTTTGAAAAAATCTAATGGCGACCCCTATTAAGTCCTCTTGAATCAAGGGCTCGTTGTTTTCATCATACACCACGCCATACCCTCCGATTTCAATCTCAGTATCAATTTTTTGTTGTTTGATCAACGCTGCAAGTTCAGCCACAAAATCTTCTACATTGTCGGCCTTTATTTCAAACTTTCCCCGTGGGCGATCTTGAACATAAGTAGGGATCAAAAGCTCGTACTTTTTTAAAATGAGTAAAACTTGTTTGATGTCTTCGCAAATCTGAGGACTTGCAATTCGATCAATGAGGTATTGTTCGTACTCAATTGCAGTTGGGTCTTCAAAAAACCAGCTCGTCCAAAAACCCGTGTAAGGAAAATCAGCTTTTTTCATTTGGTGCTACTTATCGGTAGTGTTAACAGGGTTTAAACCCAAAGATACAGGGGGGGCGGAAGTCTACCTTACAGCCTAAAAATAAAAAAGCGAAAAGCCTCAGCAACCAGTATTGAAAAAATACTTTTCGCTTTTCGCTTTTCGCTTTTCGCTTAAAAAATTACTGCAACGCAAATCGCACCACTACCCCACCCGAAGAATCCGTTCTTGGATAACCCGCAGAGGTTTTGGGTTCACTCCGGCGATAATCCACAAAGAAGCGCAGCGACAGGCGCTGGTTCAGTTTGTATTCAGCCGAAGGAGAAATGCTCAGGTTGTAACTACCACGTGTAGGTTCTCGTACCCCTTGATCGAGCAAGTGGTTGAAGGTCACGTCATCGCTGAGGGAGAAGTTGAACTGTAAGTCCAGACCTCTCGGTGCAATGGCCGTACTACCAGGAGTTGAGCCAGGAGCAGGTTTTGGAGCAGGGCGTTTTTTCTTTTTGGTTCCACCAAAAAGAGAGCTGATGTCGAAATCATTGATTTTGTGGCCAAAACCAAAGACAATCTCCTTCCGCCGCGTTTCTGCCAGCTGGTTGCTCACAAAACTCATGGCCAGGTTTCGGGTCAACTTGTAATCGAAGTTGAAAGTCATGCCATTTTTCATGGCCGCGCTCACAGCGATCAGCGGGTTAAACCCTTCCTGAATCACCAATTCGGGTACTTCCAGGCGTGGGTAGAAGTTGTTGTTCAACTCGTTGAGGAAGCCCTGATCACGGGTGCGCAGGAAGTCCAAACCTGTGTTGAACGTATTGATGGTCAAAGCGGACTTGTAACCATGCGTCAAACTGAAACTCTGGAAATACTCCTTAAAGAAAGGCAAACGGCTTAGACCATTGTAGGTAAAGCGCCAGTTGACTTGTGGGAGCAATTCAAACAAATTCAAATTGACGCCCCGGGCGTCTTGTCCGGTATAAGCGGCCAAAAATGCCGGAATCAACACCTCCTGCTGGGTACGCCCATAACCAAAGGTATAGCCTTGTTGAGCCAGGGTTGTATCCACGTGCTCACCATTGCCCAAACGCTGCGAAATGATGACCCGATTGTCCTCAAACGTTTTGAAGAGGGTGCGCAAATCGGCAGTATCACCTTTGAACAAGGTTTTGAGTGCTGAATAAGACATCGTCAAAGTACCCACATCCTGAGGGATAGCGTGTACAAAGCGGGTGTTGTTGTCCAACAAAGTATCCTTGAAGTACTGCGAATGGTTCTGGGTATAACTACGGCTGATGTCCAGGTCGAGACGCATGTCGCGGAAGGGTTCGATGGTCACGCGGGCATCCCAGTTTTGAGTGGATAGCTGGGTTACTTCGCGGTTTTGGAACACACTACTCGACATCCAGCCCTGGTTCGCCGATTTGGCCAACCAGTCTTTTTCGGTACCGTATTCATCTTCCCGCAATTTGGCGATGCGCGGTTGCACACCTGCTACAAAATCCCAGCCTGGGGAATTGAACTGGTTCATCCCCAACAAACGGGAAGCCGGAGTATAACCTGGCACTACCGTATTGTGCTGCTCGGAGTAATTGAAGCGAGCTTTGCGCAAGGACAACAAGGGCCGCAAGATCAGTTTCAACCCTGGAGACAATTCTGCACTGCCTTTTTTCTCTTTATCCTTATCTTCTCCCTGGGTACTACGACGTTCCTGAGTGGATCCTCCCGAGCGGGACACTTGTTCAATTTTCCGCAAGAAAGGGATTTTATTGTACAACTGGTCAAAGTTGAAGTCGGCGTTGGCCTGGATGTTCTGGCCGTTTTGGATCACGTTACCCAGTGAGTCAGTATTCAGGGCTGCTGCGGTCCAGCCGTAGTTGCCCCGGTATTGCCCTTTGATGCCCACCCATTCCATGTAGGGGATCAGCTTGGTTGGCACGGTGTAGTTGAGCGTAAACTCGTGCTGGTAGTTTTTGGTCCGCCCCAGGTTTTTGACGTTGCTCCAGATGCTGTCCCGACGGTAGCGGTTTTGCTCCGCCAAGGGCAGGCCGCGCTCGCGCAATTCCGATTCATCGGGTTCGTCGATCACCGCGTCGTTGGCTGCGTTGAAGTTGAATTTCAAGCCCTTGGTGAAATCCCATTGTAAGTTGTAGTCACGCCCCCAAAGGAATCGTTTGTTGAAGAAGGTGCTATACTTGGGATCCAGATCGGTAAAGCGGTATTTGGTGGTCTGGAACTGTCGATCCATCAAAGAACTAAAAGTAAAGGAGCTGGGGAGTGGATTGAAGTTGAGTTCGGAGATCAGCTTGAGTGCACTGCCCTTGAGTTTTTTCAAAGGCTGAATGTACTTGGTCTGAGTACTGAACTGGTAATTGACCCCAGCGTTGTATTTCTGAATTTCATCACTTTCGATAAAGGGGTCACTGCGTTCTGTTTCTGTATAACCATAACTCAGCGATACGTTGGAAATATCCCAGGGCATCGGTTTGCTCTGGTTTTGGCCACCACGCTCTTTGCGCACATTGGTGAAGTTGTAACTTTTTACGGTGCTGATTTCGCGAGTAGTCCGTTCGATCGAGTCACGCACGGTGGCGTTATCCGTTTTGCGGATTTTTTCCTTCAAAATCACATCCAGGTCGTAAGGGTCGAATTCTGGCGTTTCGACACTACGGGAGTATTGGGCATAAAAAGGCAGACGCAAGTTCCAATCCTTAGGCAAAAACTTATTCAATTCGAGGTTACCCGCGATGTCGAAACCGGAGTTGTCAAAACGGCTACGCTGTTGTACTTTTTGGTCGATGGCACCATAGCCAATGGTTCCAAAATTACCAGCCACGGTTACGTTGCCCAAGTCGGCCATTTGGATGTCCATGCGGGCAATACCTGCTACCCCACCCCGCTCATCGAGACCAGTGAGGCGCATTTCATTGGCCCAAACTACGGCGCCAACGGGGTTAGATTCGCCCCCCAAAGGATTCCGAATACCAATCATTACCGTTTTTGCATTTCCCAGGTTGGGATTTCCTCGTACTTTGATCCAGCGCAGCACTTTTTCCCCATTCTCCAAGGTCACTTCAATTCGCTTAACGTATTCTTCGTCCAAATTGATGGCCTTGTCATTTCGTTCTTCTTTCGCTTGGCGCAGGTCTGCTAATGCAAAATCAAATTCATTTTGCACCTTCCAAACTTCTTCCTTGTAACCTGGTAAAATTGCCGGATTGAAGTTTCTGATGGTGTCTCTCGGTAATTTGCTCGCATCTGAAAAAACCATTGGAATTTCGTACTCGTAATAGTTGTTCTTAAAATCACTGCCCAAACGCACGAAGATGCGCAAACCCGAGGAGTCGCGGGGATTTTCAGAGTCGAAATCTTCAGCATGGACAAACATTTTGAATCGTTCGTACACCCGCATATCCAGTCCAATGTTTTTGAATACGGCTCGTTCGTCGCCTTCACACAAGTTTTGCAAGGTTAAAGAAAGCGACTGTTCGTTTTGCAAGGTATTGATGACTCCACCGACGGATTGTTCACGTTGGATACCAGCGGGCAGTACGTAACCAAATGGACGAGCCTTACTTGGATCAGTGTTTTCTTCGATGTTAACCGCGTCTACCTCAAAAACAGTTCCTGCGTCAATGCTACAAGGAGAGTTGACATCGGGAGATAAGTCCTGGGTGTATTTCCGCCACTGGTTGCGCACAAATTCCATGGTGGCAAAACGGAAGTTGACCTGGGTTTCAAAACCATCGAGGAGAATCCGCATAAAACGAATGGAGCGAAAATCTCGAATCCCCCCAACAGCCCGGTCGAACTGGCTCAGGGGCATGCGGAAACGGTACCAGACCCGGCCATCTTTTTCGATGCGGTCGGTAATAAGTTTCACCCCACCATCGCGCAGTCTGGCAGAATCCTGATTAAGCTCTCCTGGATTATTTTTATCATGGAAAATCGGAATGCGGTATTGAAAATAAGCTTCCGTTTCGTTGAGCGTGTTGTCGTAGTTGAGGTCTTCCGCATCGGGGTTGTTGGTGGAAGAACTTTGGCTTTGGCGGCTGGTGTTGGTTTCAGAGTTGCCTTCCGGGTTGTTGAAGTCGCGGTAACGGGTAACTACGTCCACGTTGGATGGGAAGCTGGGGTCATTCCAAAAGCGGAAGTTGTCACCAGAAGGGTCTTGCTCCAGACGGGCTGCGGCATTGGTATTCACGGCGCGGATAGCATTCAACCAGGGTGCAAATTTTGCCCGTTCACCTGCATCGCTTAAGCCATCCAGACCAACGTCCTGCAAACGGCGCGAAGTGGTATCATTGTCAAAAGCGGCGGTAACCTGCTGGGTGAGGGGTACTTTTGACCAGGAAGTTTCTTTGGTGCGGCGATCTTTGTTGAAGTTACTGGGCAAACCATTTTCAAAAAAACGCAAACCGTCTTTAAGGATATCTTCGGAAATGTTACCCAACTGGAAAGTCAGGTAGCCCTGTTTTTTATCAGCATCAGGTGCTGGGGTAACCATGGAAGTGCCTTCTTCACTGAGGAAGGGGCTAAGCATCCAAAATTCAAGGAATTCGATGTTGGCGGCTTGAAAGTCATTGGTTGTCAAGGCCCGCATCATCCCCCCCCAACGAGATTTAGGATCCTTCAGTAAAGTTTCTCCACCTACAAATGCCAAACCCTTGGAAAAAGCACTACCGTTGGGTTGTTCAAAGTTGTAAGGTCCCCGTTCTTCGGGATTAAAGACCATATCCAGAGTTTGAATATTGGGCAATTCAGTCAGCTGCAATTGGCGGTTAGGGAATACTTCGTTTTGTGGAATAACCCTGGTGTAAGGGTTGACGTTGTCCTGCTGCCCAGAACGAATACCAAAGTTGTCGATGCGGTACCAGCTCAATTTGGCCCGGTTGTAGCCATAGGTTACATCGTCACGGAACAGTGCTTCCGGGCGCGCAGCAGGGTTACCAGGGGTTGGATCCTGAGGTGCACTGGCCAGGTACCAGTTGATCACTGGCTGGCGCAGGTCGAAGGTATTGTTGGCTCCTTCAAAGTCGTCCACATACACGACCCCACCTTTGTCCTTGCGGTTTTGGTTGATTGCTTTGGCGTGACCGGGCCGGATGGCTGCCAATTCACCGGTGAAACTGATGCTGGAAGGTGCCTTGGTTGAAAGAAAAGGGATGGCATCTAGGGCTTTGGTCAACCAGGGTGCGTCCCTTTTGAAGTTGACATCAAGGCCATAAACGTTGTTGTTGATGGGGTCTTCTCCGATGTTTACTTTTTGGGTAAATGGCCGCTCCCAGAGCTTCATGATGGTTGCACCGATATTGAAGTTTTTGTCAATTTCGTAATCGGCACGTAAACCCAACATACTCCGGTTTTGGAAACCAAAAAGGGTATTGTCTTCCAGGGAAACGTTAATTTGAGCGCCCGAAGCCAGGATGGCGTCGTTGAGGATGCGCAAACGCCCCAGGTTGTAGTCGATTTCGTAGTCGCGGCCTTCCACGAGTTGTTGGCCACCACCACTCACTTTGACCGATCCTTGCGGAATGTTAAAGGCCCCCAGAGAGATTTCAGAAGAAACACTCGATTTATAGGTACCCTTGATCACGTAACGGTTTTTCTCCTGGAATTCCTGTGCCCGGAACAAAGTCGAGTCGTACAATTCCTGATAGATGTACTTATTGGCGATATCCGTCGGAGTATCCTTGATTTTTTTGAGGAGGGACGAACCAAAGGGCTCCAAAACCGGGAACATGATGCGTCCAGTGTTGGTGTTGATGGTCAGATCCGGCACAAAGTCAAAGACCCCATCCGGCTGCGGGTCACCCTGAATGTTCAGTACATCCACGTTGAATACGCGCAACAGTGGCACACCTTGCAAATTGGTTTCAGGTAAAAAACGTTTTACCCCTTTACCTGGATCTTCATAATAAATGTCCAGGCGGAATTCCTTTTGATCTACCTGAACGGCACCAGTAGGGTAGATGTTTTTCATCATCAGGTCCCAGGTAGCTACGTCGGTGCGTTGGATGGTGCTTTTGAGCAATTTGACATACAACACGTTCAGCGAAGAGTCGGGACGAATGTTTTCGGAGTTGTTGGACAATTCCCCTACTTTATAGGACCGGCCATTGTAGGTATATTGGTAGGCTACGCCCACGGTTTGGTCGGGCAATACGTTGATGCGCAAGGAAATAAAGCCCAACTCAGGGTGAACTGTATATTCGGTTGGTTTCAACTTACGCGCGGTTACCTTTTCAAAGTCGCGGGTTGGCACCATGCCGAATTGGCTTTGCAGGGTACTGATCGATTTTTCGATGGCACGCGCGTCACCTTGCCCAATCACCCGGTCGTAGAGGTTGTTGGCGCGGTTGTCGGGCAGTGGAATCCCGGTGATGTCTTTAGGTGCTCCGGGGCGAATGTCAACGGAGTTGTTGTTGACCAACCATTCTTCGCGGCCTTCGCCTAAGTCGGCCATGGCTACGATGTCGCGTACGTTATCCACCTCGTTGCGGTCGTTGGTGATCCATACTTCGATGTTTTCCAACTTGAACAAGGAGCGGATTTGGGGTAAGTTCTCCAGGGAAGGTTCGAATACTTCGCGGTTGTAGTGCGAAAGCAAGAAGTGCCGGTTTTCGTCGTATTCGTCAGCCTTGACATCAAATTCCTGTTGTTGGCTACCGCCCTGAATCTGGATGTTTTTGCGCTCCGATTTTTGTTGAGAGACCAGACCCGTCAGGCGCAAGTGGCCAAACTGGAGTTCGGTTTTGATCCCGAAAAGGCTTTGGGCGCCCTGAATCAGGGTTCCTCGCAGGGGCATACTCACGTTACCTGCCTCGATTTTTTTCAGGATATCGTCCTCTCCAAATTTTTGACTGTCATAGTTCAATTTGATCACCTGGTCAAAATCAAAAGCTGCACCCGTATTGTAATTGGTATTGAGGTTGAGCTTTTCCCCAATTTTTCCCTGCACGTTCATTTGAATGTTCATGTCAAAATCGAACAGGAACTGATCGCGTTGGCGCAGGTTCAGGATGGGGTTTTCGAGGCGTTGGTAGTCGTAACCAAAGGTGAGGTCGACGTTACCTTGTGGCTTGATGTCGATGGTATTTCCCCCAAACAAACGATCGATCAAATCTTTTTTGATGTCGATTTTGCTGAAGGGATCCAATGGATTTTTGTCATCCTTTTTGCCTCTGGTCTTGGAGGACAATTCGCGGAAATAAGACGCTTCGTCCTGTTTTTGACGGTACTTGGTGTACTCATCAAAAGTCATGTATGAGGGTGGGCGGAAAAAATCCTCACCAATGCGCTCTTCGATGAGGTAGTTTCCCGAATTAGGGTCGTATTCCACTTTTTTATCAATGGCCTTAGGGTCCTTGATGTCAAAGGGATTGGTTTTGGGCGCATTGATAAAATTGTCTTTGCGGTCCTTGATCGGCACGGTGTCGGTCAAAGCAGCACTGCTTTTCCGGCCAGGCCTGGTGCCAAATTTGAATGTCGGATGATAGGTTACGTCTACCGCGCTCAGGGTAACGGCAATTCCTAACAACAAGCTGAATGGTAAAATTGTCTTATTCATATTAACAAACTGCTGCACACGGGATAATAACGGTTCGGGGTTCAAGAGTTCCAAAGTTTCATCGTTCTAAGACCCTGTAGTAGAACAAGTGTCATGGAACGCTGGTGCTTTAGGGCCCAGGAACCAAAAAATCGGTTTTCCGGAAATAGCTTAGGTGCGTCTTTGGGAGGTAAGGGGGAGCGCTCTGAGGTTAAAGGCTCCCAAAATTCAGGATTAAAGCGTTTTTGCAAACCCAACCCTGGAACCTTGGAACACTTGAACCCTGGAACCCTAATGCCCTTTTTTTATGCAGATAGCTCTCTGAGAGCGAGCTTGATAAGCTGCTCCACACTTTGGATGGCCTGGTCTTTCAGGAGATGATTCAGGACTTTTTGTACCGCTATCTTCTGGAAGCCCAACGCTACCAATGCAGATAACGCCTCTTCCCGGATAGTATTGTTTTGTGAAGGAAATGTTAATGGCAAATCGCCGGAATCTTTCACCAATTTGTCTTTTAAGTCCAGAATGATCCGCTTGGCCATTTTTGGGCCGATGCCTTTTACGGCGCGGAAAACCTGTTCCTGTTCACCGATGATGGCGGCACGCAATTCATCAGCACTAAGCGAGGACAGTACAATTTGAGCGGTATTTGGGCCCACCCCACTGACCGAAATCAGGTGACGAAAAAGGCTACGTTCGGCCTCGTCTGCAAAACCGTACAGCGTATGGCTGTCTTCTTTGATGTGGAGATGGGTTAGAATTTTTACCTCATCTTTTTTCTCAATCTGGCTATAGGTATTCAGGCTAATGTGCACCAAATAGCCCACCCCATTGACATCTACGACTACGTAAGTTGGTGTCCTTTGGGTGATGTCTCCTCTCAAGTATGTAATCATAATGGTAAAGCTGCTAATGAATTGATTTGCTGACGAAATCGGCGGCAAAATTAGTATTTTTATAGATTTCCACTCAACAAATTAACTCTAGAGCAAATCAACAGATTCCCTTTTAAATTCTTATTTTTGCGGCCAAAATCGGAAAAACCATGAAAATTCTATTGCTGGGAAGTGGAGGAAGAGAGCATGCATTGGCCTGGAAACTGCGGCAAAGCCCCCTTTGTGAAGCCCTTTGGATTGCACCGGGCAATGCCGGAACAGCTGAGCTAGGCACGAATATTAGCCTCGATCCCAACGATTTTCCAGCAGTAGCGGCCTTGGTTCAGCAAGAAGGAATCGACATGCTGGTCGTTGGACCGGAGGAGCCTTTGGTACGCGGCATTTATGATTATTTTCAAAATCATTTTCCCAACTTGCCTGTAATTGGCCCTTCACAGATTGGTGCCCAACTGGAAGGTAGCAAGGCTTTTGCCAAAGAATTTATGCTCGAAATGGGCATACCCACCGCTGCATACCGCGAATTTACCGCTGCAACTTTAGAGGAAGGCTTGGATTATATTTTGACCCAAACTCCGCCCATTGTGCTCAAAGCCGATGGTTTGGCCGCAGGAAAAGGGGTGGTCATCTTGGACGATCTACAAGCTGCTCAAGAAGAATTGCGGGAGATGTTGAGCGGAAAATTTGGCGCAGCTAGTGCCAAGGTCGTTATTGAACAGTTCCTCTCTGGCATCGAATTCTCGGTTTTTGCCCTGACTGATGGCAAGGATTATGTCATTTTACCAGAAGCCAAGGATTACAAACGAATTGGTGAGGGTGATACAGGTTTGAATACTGGTGGGATGGGCGCGGTTTCTCCGGTGCCTTTTGTGGATGAGGTATTGATGCAAAAAGTAGAATCCAAAATCATCCGCCCCACGATTGAGGGCCTGGCCAAGCGAGGCATAGTGTACAAAGGTTTTGTCTTTTTTGGCCTGATCAAAGTGGGCAATGAGCCTTATGTGATCGAGTACAATTGCCGCATGGGGGACCCCGAAACCGAGGTGGTAATGCCCCGTTTGCAAAATGATTTGGTAAGCCTTTTCATCGCAACCGAAGAAGGCACGTTGAATCAGCAAAAAATTGTGATGGATCCGCGTTCAGCGGCTACAGTAATACTGGTATCCGGCGGCTATCCGGGTGACTACGAAAAAGGTAAAGTCATCAGCGGTTTGGAACGAGTGGGAGGTAGTATGGTTTTCCAGGCTGGAACAAAAATGGCCGGTTCGGAGATCATCACCAACGGCGGCCGCGTCATTGCGCTGACCTCCTATGGCGATAATTTTGATGAAGCGCTGGTCTTTTCCAATCGCAATGCCGAGGTGATCAAGTTTGAAGGGAAGTATTATCGGCGGGATATTGGGTTTGATTTGCACTAAGATTTAGCCACAAAGAAACGAAGCCACAAAGAACTAGTTGATTCTTTGTGGCTTCGTTTCTTTGTGGCTAAAGGTTAATTAATGCACCCCATGCATCCACTTCCGCAACAGCGGAATCAACAAAGCGAGTACCACCATGACGCCCAGCACCACATAGATCCCCCACAACAGGTAAGTATCCGTATACGCTACCAAGGACTCAGTTCTGCTCAAGTCGGCACCATCTGCATGCCCACCTGCGGTCAACTTGCCAATCTCACTGGCCATACTGTTGCCCAGAGAAATGCCCAAATACCATGCCCCCATTACAAAACCCAACATTTTTGGCGGCGACAATTTACTGATCATAGAAAGCCCTACCGGGGAGATGCTCAACTCGCCAGAGGAATGGAAAAAATACATCAATACCAGGAAAACCAGGGGCATCAAACCATCTGTTCCGAAGGAGCGGGCACCCCATACAATTAAAGCAAAGCCAATCGCGATTTGGAGCAATGCCAACAGAAATTTTAAAGGGGTACTGGGCTCTAATTTTCTTTTGCCCAACCAAAGCCACAACCAGGAGTAAATGGGGGCCAGTAATATGACGAAAAAGCCATTCAGCGCACCAAACTGAGCCGCAGGAATCTCCATTCCCGCCACCATTCGGTTGACGTTTTTATCGGTAAACAGGGCAATAGATCCTCCGGCCTGTTCAAACAACATCCAAAAAACGGCATAAAAAAAGAATAAAAACACCACCACCAGAAGTCGTTGGCCTTCCTTTCGATCTGGCATCCTCAATGCAGACCAAACGAGATAGCCCAAAATACCGATGCTCACAATCAGCAATACCCGGTTCAATATCGCATTGGGGTTGAGTAAAAACATCACCACCGGAATGAGTAAGAGTGTACCCAAAACGATAATGGAATTGACGCTGAGGCCCGCCAACAAGGGTTTTCTGCCTGCCTGTGGGTCGATAGGTAAACCTTTATCCCCAAAATATTTTGGCCCCAACACGGCAAACAGGATCAAGCCAAAGGTCATCCCAATCCCGGCCAACCCAAAGCCATAATGCCACCCCACGCGCTGACCAACGTACCCACAAGTAAGCATCGCGAGCAAGGAACCAGTATTGACCCCCATGTAAAAAATGGAGTAGGCACTGTCTTTCCGAGGGTCGTCCAGCTCGTAAAACGTACCCAGGAAACTCGACATATTGGGTTTAAAATACCCATTGCCCACAATAATGATGGCCAGTGATAGGAAAAAAATAGTCTGGTTGCTCTCGAAACCGGGTAAGCCCTGCATACCCAGCGTAATGTGGCCGATCGCCATCAAAGCGGCGCCTATGATGACCGATCGCCGGAAACCAAAAAAGCGGTCAGCAATCATCCCGCCCACAACCGGAAACAAATAAGCCATCGCTGTGTATGCTCCATATACCCCCAGTGCCTTCGTATTGGCTTGCTGCTCACCCAAATTGGCGTACAAGACCTTGGCCATGTATAAAGTGAGCAAAGCCCGCATGCCATAGTAGGAAAAACGTTCCCACATCTCGGTGAGAAAGATGATCACAATGGCCTTGGGATGGATTTTTCGGTTGGCATAAATGACGATCGGTATCCAGATCAGTACAAATACCCAGCCTGAAATCAGGAGCAATTGAGCGATGTCTAGCATAATTTGGTCGTTGGGGCAGCCCTTGCGGGTGCCCTTATGGTTCTAATAGGTCAACCGCAAGGGTTGACCCTACTACGCGCCGATTTCTTCGCCAGCCTTCAGTTTTTCAGTGTTTTCATACATTTGTAGCGCCTCGATGATGCCTTCGATATCCCCTTCCAATACCCGATCCAGGTTATACAGGGTCAGGTTGATGCGGTGATCAGTGAGGCGGTTTTGGGGAAAATTGTAGGTGCGAATTTTGTCCGAACGGTCGCCACTCCCAACCAGCGACTTGCGCTTGGCAGCTTGCTCCGATTCGTGAGCTTGCTTGCGTTGGTCATAGATTTTTTGGTAAAGACGTTGGATGGCGATTTCCCGGTTTTGAATCTGTGAACGGCCATCCGTACTTTCCGCAACCACCCCGGTAGGAAGGTGGGTAAAACGTACGCCCGATTCCGTTTTGTTGACGTGCTGGCCACCCGCACCACTGGAGCGGAAGGTGTCTACCTTGAGGTCTTCTTTGCGAATTTCCAGGTCTTCCATCTCTAATTTGGGCATGACCACAACGGTTGCAGCGGAGGTATGTACCCGGCCTTGAGATTCGGTCTTGGGTACCCGTTGTACGCGGTGGGCGCCCGACTCAAATTTGAGCGTACCGTACACATCTTCACCCTGAATCTCCAATACCAGTTTGTTGTATCCACCTACGGTACCCTCATTGATTTCCATGGCCTCCACTTTCCAGCCCTTGCTTTCAAAGTAGCGGGTATACATGCGGTAAAGGTCGCCGGCAAAAAGGCTGGCTTCGTCTCCACCAGTTCCCGAACGGATTTCAAAAATCACGTCGCGTGCGTCTTCTGGGTCTTTGGGAATCAACAGGTATTTGATTTTTTCGTCCAACTCCTCCAACTGCGGCAGGATCTGATCCAATTCCTCTTGGGCCATTTCCCGCATTTCCGGATCTTCGTCGTTGAGTGCTTGTTTGGCCGAGTCGCGATTGCTCGACAAGTTTTTGTATTCAAGGTAAGCCTCTACAATAGGTTTGAGGTCTTTGTAATTTTTGCTCACCTTTTTATACCGGTCCATGTCCATAATGATGTCGGGATCCGACATCTGCTCCTCCAAATTCAGGTACCGATCATAAATGGCTTCCAGCTTGTCCAACATAACCTTGATAGATTGTGAAAATCGTTTAAAAGTTTTATTTTAGACCAAGTTCTTAAAATGACGATATGTCAGAATGAACTTAAAATCTAAAAAAAACTTAATATTGTTCGCAAAATTATCATATTTTTTGCATCTTGCAGAAAATTATCCAGCCTGTTCGCCTCTATAGCCCGTTTAATTGTCATGAACATAGATAGGAAATCCGTTTTACCAACTGACGTGACCGCTAGAGGTATTTCACGTCAAAGTTGAAGTCTTTTTACTATGCGACAAAAATCACAAGCATAAGCATGCGGTAAGTAGTCGTTTATACAATAAGCTTTCTTACATGGCGTTAATTCTTTGCATGGAAACCGCAACTGAACGGTGTTCCATTGTGGTGGCAAACGATGGCAAAATCCTTGGGCAAGCTACATCTTCCGGTGATTTTGAGCACAGCGCCCAATTGACCTTATTGGTGAATGCTGCACTGCAACAAAGCCAATGTAAATTAGCGGATTTGGATGCGATTGCCATCAGTATTGGCCCAGGGTCTTACACATCCCTGAGAAGTGGACTTAGTACCGCAAAAGGTTTGTGTTATGGACTGGATGTGCCACTGTTGTCCATTGATTCTTTGAGTATCATTGCCGCAGGCAGTATTCAGGAGCAAAAGGATGCTTTAGACAGCCTTTATGTACCCATGATTGATGCCCGCAGGATGGAAGTATACACAGCAGTATATTCTGCATCGGGAGAAGTTCTTGAAAAGTCCTCTGCCATGATTTTGACCAGTGAAAGTTTCAGCGACTATTTTGACCGCGGGGTCTCGCTGGTTTTTGCGGGCAACGGTGCGCCCAAGTTTGCCCCCATTACCTCATCACCTTTTGCTCATTTTAGTTCGGTACGCTCAAGCGCCACTTATATGCCAACTTTAGCAGAAAAGGCATTTCAACAAAAGGCATTTGCTGATGTTGCTTATTTGGAGCCCCATTACCTAAAACCTCCAAATATCACGGTTCCAAAAAAAATACAGCTGGGATCGTAATTTTTAATTATTAATAAAATTTGGCATACGTTTTGTATGTTGAGCTTTATAAGAGGCAAAAATCCATTGTGTTTTTAACAAAGTGCATGAAATGAGAAAGCAAAAAAACGACGTGATCACCCTTAAAAAAGGGCAAACCGAAATCGAACTTGACTACGCAGAATTGCGTAAAGCGGTACTGGTACTACGTGCCATCAACCACAAGCTTCGCCAAAGAATCATTGATCTGCTGGAAGAAAACGAAGCCATGACTGTGACTGAAATTTACGTCAAACTCCGCTTGGAGCAGTCAGTCGCTTCCCAACATTTGGCTATCCTGCGCCGTGCTGGAGTTGTACAAACGGATCGCAGTGGTAAATTCATCCACTATTCATTGAACAAAGATCGCATCGAGCAAATTTCCCGTCTGGTTGAAGAACTTACCGGGCAACAATAATGGCGAAGACGCACTTGTTGCGTCTTTGCCATTTTGTACTATTACGATTTGTATTTTTTAGGTTTATACATTCTTTTTTTTGCAAATATGCAATTGCAGTCCGAAGCTTTTGTCTGAAAATCAGGCGAAAATGAATTTTTTTCTTGTGAGGAAATAAAAAAAAATGCATATTTGCTTTTGCAATTTTTAATGTAACATTACTATGAGAAACACACAAGTAGGAATTAATCCTGAAAAGCTAGAAGCTGCTTCAGAGCTTCTTCGCGCGTTGGCACATCCACTCCGCCTCCAAATCGTTGAGTTCATTGATCAAAACGATGCAATCAATGTGAACAAAATCTACAATACGCTGAAGTTGGAGCAGTCCATTACTTCTCAGCATTTGCGGGTTTTGCGCACTACTGACCTGGTCAGCACGGAGCGTGAAGGCAAATTCATTCACTACCGGGTCGATTATGACAAAATCGATCAGACGGTGAAAGCCATTCGGAATTTTCTGAAGAAATAAGAGCTCGTTAACAAGCTCTAAGGCTGATGGTTTCGGGTTTCAAGATTTCGGATTTCGGTAGAACATTGCTGAAATCCGAAATCCTGAGATCCGAAATTATTGGATAGTCGCTTTCGCTCCCACCTTGATATTTACTTTTTGACTGGCCAGCACCCTTACTGACTTACCTGGGTTGCTGTTCTGCGTAGAGATATAGGCTTGTAAGCGCAGCTTTTTCGCTGTACGCATCCGTGCAAAACGAATTTCCTCAAATTTGACTGTGGTTGTCTTGTTGCCAGGAGTGGTGCTGATTCCTGCTGCATTGGTTTTTGCTCCAGGGATAATCTGGGCGGTTCCCTGAAACAAGGAATCCAGCACCTGTCCGGTGCCACTCAAAAAGTAGCCCTGCATGGCAATATCGAGGGGCATTTCATTGTCTGCCACTATTTTAAATTCCAACTCTTTGATCTTTTTGTATTGCTCCAGGTCAATGTCGTAGATATCTTGAGCAACGAAGTTGGATACACTGCCGTACAAGGGCAGTTCCACCTCTACTTGCACCCGGTAAAAACTCTTGTCGGTGATAAAGCCCTTTTGGCCCGTATTGCCCTCGGGATTGGTAAAGGCATCTACGTCATAGGCGACGGCAGTTGGCCCCGAACCAAATAGTACA
This sequence comes from Haliscomenobacter sp., assembly GCF_965225875.1. Classification (GTDB taxonomy): domain Bacteria; phylum Bacteroidota; class Bacteroidia; order Chitinophagales; family Saprospiraceae; genus Haliscomenobacter. Next base: position 262,166 of record NZ_CBDDBS010000001.1, read on the forward strand.
TCTACATTCGAATTGGTTTTATCAAAAGTAAAGGTATCGCGTTTGGTTTGCCCCACTTCATTAATTCTAGGATAAGGGAACTCGATTCCATTGCGTAGAAATACACTTTCAATACTCAGTTGACGGCCATCTACGGTAAATACTTTAAAGTCGCGGACGATTGAGCGGGAAGGTATGCCAAAAGCATTCTCCAGAAAAAAGGACACTTTCGGGTCGGCAAAATAGATGTCCCCTTTGATGTAATTTTGAAAAAAATCAATCTTTACCGTATCTCGCCCACCCTCGTACAAGAGGCTGCCAAAAAAGCCTTCCGCATAGGAAAACTGTAAATTGGTAATGCGCACCAAAAACAAACCGGCATTGACCGAAGCCCCAGCTGGTGTTTTAGCCTCGTACTCAATATAAACGGTATCATTTTTAGGTAAAAAAGTATAGCCGACTAAAGATGCAGGGCTCAATTGGTTGGTAGCCGAAGGACGAGCACCAGAGCCACTGTAACCCGCAATATCAGTGGAGAATGTGAACGGTTTGCCATCTTTGAGCAATTGGGGCATGGTCAGTTTGACAGTAATGGGCTCAGCATTGGGGTTTTCTACGTAATACGAAAATTCACCCCGTTTTAAGTCTACCCGATCAATTTTGACCCCATTGGGTAAATTAAAGGGCAGGGGCATTTTTTTGCTGAGTACAGGCACCAAGGGGGGCAGTGCACTGGTCAGGGTGCCAAAAATCTCATCACTGGTTCGGGTGATGATGTCTCCAATGTACCTAAACCTGATCCCTCCATTGGGGTCAACCACAATAGAGGAAAGGTCTTCCACACTATTCAGGATTTCCTGTAAGGTCGTATTGGAATTGACTATTGGAAAGGCCACTTCAGGCTGAAAATTGGAAACTTCCCAGTCTTCAAGGTTATTGAGCTTGCTGCAAGCCGTGCCTATCAGGAGGAGTAGACAAAATAAAAGGAAGTGCTTCATGGTTTTTGGGTTTGAGGAACAATATACCTTTTTTAGGCCTGCCTGTTCCTGAACGCCGATTCCAGGCGTTGTACGTATTGAGAGAAGGTTTGTTTGGTAAACAAACGAAAAGTAAGGGCTGCTTCGTCTAGCAGGTTGAGGTTAAAAAGTGCGTAGTCAAAATGATGCTCTACTCCCGAGCTCAGGTATTCCCGGTTTTTAGCAATTAAGGCTTGTTCTGCATCGGAGATATTGTTGTCGCCACCTGCATCGATGTATTTTTTGAGGCGTACTTCACAAACCTCCATTGCCTTGCTGAGGATGCTCAAATCCCGGGCCGCATTTCCCAGTAATTTGCGTTGAAAAAGCAAACCTTCCATCGCGATCGCTCGATCTGATTTGATTTCTCGGTCGGTTTTTTCCACCGAATAATAATGCTCATCAATGTCCTGATTGAATTGATTGACTACATCACAGTGCAGACGCGCCAATTCAATCATCGGCTCAATGATCGCCCGAAACTTGTTTTCCAAAATTTGGTGATAAGCTTTTTCACCGCGCATGCTACCTTGATCGTGGGGGTCGTGAATGTCGATCAGGTATTGCACCAGTGTATTGCCCGCAAAAGCAACGGGCTCATGGTCAACTGCACGGGTTTGACTCAATAATTTAGAAAAACCTGCGGCATGCTGTTCAAATTGCTTGTTTTTTTCCAAAATCTCATCCAGCGATTCCTTTCCATCTTCTGGAAAAATCGTATGATCCTCGATTGGAGGATAAACTTCTTCCCGTTCCACTTGCTGGTCTTTTTTTTCACCAGTTCCGCCTGGTGGTTCAAAAAAAGCATCAAAAGGATTGCTCGGCATTGGCACAAGATTTTGCGCTAAGCTAATAAAAAAGGTTGAGAAAGTTGAGAAGTTGAGGAGTTGAGGCTACCGCAGCGACTTGCACAAGATCTTCTTCAAAATCGCTGCGGTAGCCTCAACTACTCAACCCCTAAACTTCTCAACTTTTTTTTCCATTTCCACAAATAATATGTACCTTGATCTCTATGCGGATACTTCTCAACGCCTTTTTCCACCGCCTGCACCATTATCGCTACCGCTTGATACGGAGCTATATGGAAAAACCACACCAGATCCAGCAAGCCCAACTTCAAGAGCTTTTGCTCTTTGCTGTGGACACTGAGTGGGGCAAGTCGCATTTTTTCCACGATATACATACTGCCGAAGATTTTCGCCAGGCCATTGCGCTGACGGATTACGAAGACCTCAAACCCTTCATCAACCGGATGATGCTCGGTGAACGCGACGTATTGTGGCCCGGGCGAGTGAATTGTTTTTCCAAATCTTCCGGCACCACCAACGACAAGAGTAAGTTTATCCCCATTTCTCCCCAAAATCTCTACAAATGTCACATGCGGGGTTCTTGGGATACCATGAGCCTGTACTACCACAATCGCCCTAATGCTTCTCAGTTTGCCGATAAAAGTGTGTTGATGGGTGGCAGCCTCAGTGCCTTCCCCCCTCACCCGGCTACGATTGTCGGCGACGTAAGTGCCATCATGATCCAGCACATGCCCTGGGTAGCGAGGCCTTTTTTTATTCCTGATGTAGAAACAACTCTTTTGCCCAATTGGGAAGAAAAACTGGAAAAACTGGCTCGTGCAGGCGCTCGTACAGCCAATGTGGTGATGATTGGTGGAGTGCCGACCTGGACTGTGGTGCTCTTCCGGCGCATTTTAGAGATCACGGGCAAAAGCAATATGTTGGAAGTTTGGCCCAGGTTTCAGGTGTATACCCATGGTGGGGTTAGTTTCACCCCTTACCGCCAGCAGTTCCAAAGTTTTTTCCCCTCCCCTACTGTTGATTACCAGGAAATTTACAATGCCTCGGAGGGTTTCTTTGCCGTACAGGATGTTTTGGGCGAAGAAGGGATGTTGCTCTTGCTCAACAATGGCATTTATTATGAGTTCATCCCCATGAGTGAATGGGGAAAAAACAACCCGCAGGCCATCTCCCTGGCGGAGGTAGAAGTGGGAAAAAATTACGCACTGGTCATCAGCACCAATTCCGGGCTTTGGCGTTACTTGCCTGGTGATACGGTCATTTTTACTTCGGTGAATCCTTACCGCATCAAGGTAAGCGGCCGCACCAAACAATTCGTCAATGCATTTGGTGAAGAAGTCATGGTAGACAATACCGATAAAGCCCTGGCCGAAGCCTGCTTGCTCACTGGTGCCGAAGTCCACGAATACACCGTGGCCCCCGTATATTTTGAAGGCTCCGCGCAAGGTGGCCACCAATGGATCATCGAATTTGTGAAGGAACCTCTTGATTTACCAGCTTTTGCTCAATTGTTAGACCTCAAACTTCAGCAGATCAATTCGGATTACGAAGCCAAACGTTTCCGCAATATGGCTATGCTCCCCCTGAGCATCAAAGTGGTTCCCAAAGGTACTTTCCACAATTGGTTGCGCGCCAAAGGCAAAATGGGCGGCCAACATAAGGTACCTCGCCTGGCCAATCATCGGAATTACATCGATGAGATATTGGGGCATGTAGGAGCTTGACCCTCCCTACACGCCAAAATGTCATTACAATTTTTGTTTTTCAGTCAAAATGTCACTTCTGATTTTATTTCTTGCCAATTTGTACCCTCTTCTGGCATTGGAATGTGGTTTGCTTAAAGGAAAGCAGAAAACATTTAAAAACAACAAATCCAACTGCCATGAAAGTTGTAGCTGTTAAACCACAAGTTCCATCTGTATTTGTCGACAAATCTTTCGACCAATTGATCAATCGTTTCTTTGGCCCGGAAGTATCTTTTGGTCCTTACCGCGATTGGGTTGAAAATCGCCCTGCTGTGAACATCGTGGAAACCGAAACCAATTTCCGCATCGAATTGGCTGCGCCAGGTTTGAACAAGGAAGATTTCGACATCAAAGTTGAAAAAGACACCCTGAGCATTTCTGCCAAAAAAGAAAGCACTGCTGTAGAAGGTGAAAAAGTAAAAGTGCGCGAGTTTGCTTACACTAGCTTCCAACGCAATTTCACTTTGCCCAAAACCGTAGACGCTGAAGCCATCGAAGCACGTTATGACAATGGTGTTTTGGTTTTGACTGTGCCTAAAAAAGAGGAGGCGCTGCCAAAGTCTCGCCAGATCACGATTGGTTAACTTAGTTGTAAATGATGAGTGATGAATTTTTCCAAAGCAACGCTGTTGCCAATTCATCACTCATCATTCATAACTATTGAAAAAAAATTACCGTTTCCGCCAACTTTTTCGCCGTTGATATTGTCTTGTTATAATAAAATGCATATATTCAAGGCAGATTGTAATGAACTTTTTACCTTGGGTTCTGTTCAAGACAATACATTCACCAAAGTTGATTTCTGTCGCCTCTATGACGCAGAAAAAAACACAAGACGAAACTTTTTGCTTGAAAATATGGTTTATAAGGTATCAGTAAGTTGCTAAGCTTGCTGGACTTATCAACGAAAAGTTTATAGGTTAGTTAATAGGGTTTTAGGTGTTTTTTGGGGCCGACACGTCTTGTAGTCGGCCTTTTTTGTTTTCACTCCCCCCGCAACGCATCCACCGGATTCTCCAGCGCCGCCTTTACACTCTGCGCACCCACTGCCACCAAAGCTACCCCAATCACCAGCGCTCCTGCAGAAGGTACAAAGTACCACTGAAAAGGAATGCGCTGGGCAAAACCTTCCAGCCACTGCTCCATCACGTACCAGGCAACTGGAGAACCAATCAGAATAGCGATGAAAATCAGTTTTAAAAAATTGCTGCTGAGCAAGGCTACGATTTGCCCTACCCCAGCTCCGAGCACTTTGCGTACCCCTATTTCTTTGCGCCGCTGTACCACCAGATAAGCCGCCAAGCCAAACAAACCCAGGCAAGCTATACCCACTGCCAAGGCTGCAAAAATGCTGAAAACCACCGCCAGGCGCTGTTCCGACTGGTACTGCTGCAAAAACTGCTGATCGAGAAACCAATAATCGAGATGATGTTCAGGGAAAACCTTTTTCCAGGCTTGATTGAGCGCGGGCAAAAGACTGGCCGTTTGGGCAGCATCAAATTTGAGCGAGAGGTAGCCATTCTCCACCGAAGGCACACATTGATAAAGGGTGGGCCGAGCTGGTTCCTTCAAGCTTTCAATGTGAAAATCAGCAACCACGCCCCGAATGGTCATGCGAAAACCATCGGTATTGCCCTGATAAGCAATTTGTTCCCCCACGGCTGCCTGAGGGTTCGGGAAACCCAGGGCATGCATGGCCGATTCATTGATGATCAGGTTTTCGTAAGCATGGCGGCGGTCCATGCTTTGATAAAAAGAGCCAGCCAAAAATTGTACATCAAAAGTGGGAAAAAAAGCTTCGTCAGTGCCCAGGGTATAGATGGTAGATTTGGCCACTGCGACTGGTTTTTTCAACCAATACATCCCACTACTAGTGCCCGAAATGGTGGAAATCCCCAAGCCCGGCACAATCTCCGAACTTGCTACACTACTCACTCCGGGTATCTGTTCGATCTCATTTTTCAACACCGCCATTTTGTTGCGCTGAATCGAGTCTTGTTGCCAATTAAAGGCAGGCGTTTTGAGCGAAACGACCTGATCCAAGGACAAACCCAAATCTGCTTTTTGCATAAAATGCAATTGCCCCTGTACTACAAATACACTAATAATCAGGCCAACCGAGCAAGCAAACTGAACGACCACCAAAGCCTTCCGCAAATTCCCACCTTGTGCATTACCCATCCAGCGACTGCGCAATACCTCACCCGGCGCGTAGGCTGAAAGAATAAAAGCAGGATACAAACCCGCCAGTACCAAACCCGCCAGCAAAGTCCCGAAACACAAGGCCACAAAGGTGCCATCATACCCGGGAATTTGTAAAATATCGCGGCCCGTCAAACGGGCAAAGGCTGGCGCAAAGTAATGCAGCAGCACCAATGCCACCAACAGGGCGGCGGTATTGATCAAAAAACCCTCCAGTAAAAACTGGGCGATCAATTGCCAACGTTTGGCACCGATCACCTTGCGCAGGCTTACTTCTTTGGCCCGTTCCATAGCACGAGCCGTACTGAGATTGACGTAATTGACAAAGGCAATACCCAGAATAAACAAGGCAATCAGGAACAACATTTGTAAGCTACGTGGATCGACATTCGGTTCAATTTCGTACATTAAGTTGGAGCCCTGATGGATGTCCTTCAGGGCTTGCATGTTCAGCCGGATGCCTTCATCCTTGAGGTGAGTATCTGAATACCGATCGAGTTGGGTTTTCACTTTTGTAGGGTCAGCCGCTGCGCTCAGCTGGAAATAATTGTAATCCCAATAGCCGCTCCAATTGTCTTCAAATCCGGCGGCATAACGCGTCTGCATACTGAACAACACATTGAATTTCAGGTGGGTATTTTGTGGTGGATCTGCTACGATGCCCCGCACGGTATACTTGCCCTCAAATGCACCACCATTCACTTGTAATACTTTGCCCATGGCCTTTTGCCCAGGAAACAGAATTTGCGCAGCCGATTGGGTCAAAATGACCTGAAAAGGGTCAGCTAAGCAGGTTTGGGCATCACCTTGTAAAAACTGCTGCGGAAATAGGCGCAAAAAGCCGGGATCGACCATCCAGGCCCCTTCCAGCTTGATGGGGCGCTCTGGCATGATAAAGGTGACCGAGTTTTCATTGCGGTTGTACAAACGAGTGTAGTCCTCCACCTCAGGCAGGTCTTGCTTTAAGGCTGGTCCCAAAGCCGAATGGGTATTGGCATCTCGGGTAAGTACCTCGCCATCGGCAATCGTTTCATTGTAAGCCCGCCAAATCTGGCCTGCATGAGGCGACTGCTGGTCGTAGCTCCATTCATGGCGCAGGTATTGCACCAAGACCAAAAAGGCCGCCATCCCCAAAGACAAGCCCAATACATTGATCAGGCTAAATGACTTGTGTTGCCAGAGGCGGCGGAGGGCAATTTGGAGTACATTTTTAAACATGGCGCAGGTATTTTGAGTCTATCTCTTTGTTGGCAAAGGCAATGCCAAAATTACAAGCACCAGATTATCAGGATAAAATGTAAAATAATCAGGCAAACTTGTTCGTTTTCGGACAGTCGTTATGCTGAATTCGGACATTTCAACCCATCTGACTCAATCATTAAATGACCTCTATCTTACACTCTTGTCCAGATTTAGTGTAACCTTTTTTGTACTTTTGAGTTTAAGTAAAAGGCAGGATTGCATCTTGAGTACAAGCTGCATTTGATTTAACTGCCTAGTTACCTGTATTAAATACCAGCCTGAAATGATTAAAGTGACTATCGTTGATGACCATGTAATATTTGCAGAAGGATTGGAGTCCATATTTTCTGATGCGACCGACATTCAGATCCTGGCACGATGTCACAATGCGGAGTCATTTTGGACAGTGATGGACAGCAACAACATTGATGTGGTTTTGCTCGACATTTCACTGCCCGATGTAAGTGGTTTAAATTTGTGCGAGCAAATCGTTCGCAAATACCCCAATACCCGGGTCATCGCACTAACCATGCACGACGAACCCAGTTTGGTGAAAAAAATGATCAAAAAAGGCGCAATGGCCTATTTGTTGAAAAACACGACCAAGAGCGAACTCCTGGCGGCCATTCGTACAGTATACAGCGGCAAAAAATACTACAATGAAAACCTCATGCAGTTGCTGCTGGAAAGTGAAGACAAACCCAAAAAGAATCCGGCGATGGGTGGGCGGCCCCATCTAACCCGTCGGGAAAAAGAAGTATTGGAGTTGATTGCGGAGGGCTTGACCACTCAGCAAATTGCCGATAGGCTTTTCGTGACCATCAAGGCCGTGGAGTTTCATCGGAGCAGTTTGTTGACCAAGTTTGGCACCCAAAACACTCCTTCCATGATTAAGGAAGCCATTGAATATGAATTCATTTCGTAAAATTTTATCCTCCTTTTTTTGCACGCTGCTCTTTAGCGCAGTTTGGGCCCAGAAATCTTATCCTAGCTTAAATAGTAAGTTGCCCCCCTCTAAAATTGATAGTCTAATCATCGTCTATGAAGCCCAGAAAGACTTAAAAGGACTAGGGATAATTTATGAATTAAGAGGATTGTATTTTCAGAACATCTTCTTCTATGGCACCAAAAGTGTCAACAATTACTTCACCAGTTATCAGTATTACCTCAAGATTGAAGATGAGGAGTCGAAAAATCGCGTAAAAAAGCGCATTGCTGATCTCCTCTCCATGGATGATGTCCTATACGAAGATGCCGCAATCTATTACCACGAAGTTCTGGGGTACTATGTAAAACAAGACAACAAAGTCAAAATTGCCTCATGCAAATTGGAGCTACTAAATATACTTATCAATAAAGATAGCCTTAAAAACACTCAAAAACTAAACAAACACTTTAAGTATGGGATTGAAAAAGGATTGATTGAAACCATTCAACTTTGTAAAAACCTTCAAGATAATAGTTATTTGGCCTATGGATATTATCTATATTCATCTTTTTACCTACAAAAAAGGCGGCTCAATGAAGCCCAAAAATACTTAAAACTGAGCGCTGGAGTCAGCAAACCAAAGACACTCTTAGAGTTACGGAATTTTTTTCAACAAGGCCTGATTGACAAATACAATCAGAATTACGTTGAGGCCATAACTCATTTCAAAAAAAGTGAACTCCTCGCTGAGATTCGTAACAATAAATACCTCCGGCAACACATCTGCCAAAACCTGGCTGAGTGCTACATCCAATTAAACAATCAAGAACAAGCCCTATTCTATTGGGAAAAAACTGCAAAATCCATCAACAGATTTTACAATTCTGAAGAAACTAAATCCACCCGGAGTGAACCTGTTTACAATCAGATCGAGTTAATGAAAATGACTCAAGAGCTTGCAGATCAAAAACAGCTCCTCTGGAAAGTGGTGGCTTGTTTCATCATCGGCATACTCGTTTTAGGTGGGATAATCACTTATCAACGGATTAAATTCAAACAACGCCAAAAAGACCTCGTTAATCAGCGTAAGATCAGCATGTTAGAGTTGAAATCGATGAAATCCTTGATTGAAGGCCAGGAAAAAGAACGCAATCGGGTCGCCAAAGATTTACACGATGGGTTAGGTGCCAATTTATCGAGTATCAAGTTGTTTATAGAAAGCCAAAGGGACAAACACGCTCCGGAAATCCAGGCTCAACTGCTTAATCCGTTGGCGAAAAACATCGACGACGCTTGCCTCGAAACCCGCAGCATCTCCCACGATTTGCGGCCCTTTTCACTGAAATACGGTTTTAATTCTGCGTTGGGTGATTTGGTTAAAAAAACACAAACTGCATTGCCCCAAACCGAAGTTATTTTTGATAGTTATGGGGACGAGCCCCAGATTAGCGAAGAGATTGCGCTCATGGTTTACCGCATCGTGCAAGAACTGCTCAACAATGCGGCCAAATACGCACAGGCTACACAAATTACCTTACAGATCTTTTATGAACCCGAACAGCTCTCAGTACATGTAGAAGATGACGGACAAGGATTTGATTTAAAGCTAATTAAAGAAGGAAATGGCCTTGGCAATATTCGTTCACGCATCGACTACCTTGGTGGTCAAATCATCTGGCAAACAGCTCCTCAACAGGGTACCGCAGTAATCTTATCGGTTCCTTTACAAAATCCCTCCAAAAACCTGGGGTAAACCCTAGGTTATTAAAGCTACGGGTTTACCCTATTGGCTACGACGCTGAACAGTCCTAACTTTGTATCATCAAAAAGAACGAAATGATTGTTCTTCTCCCTCGAAATTTTCAGCAGGAGTCTCTTTCTGACTTCGGAGTGTAGATACACGAAATCAGAAAGTTGATTACCAAATCAACAGGCTGGAAATAATACTTGGAAAGGCTGCTTCCGCGGAGGAAGCAGCCACTCTTTCTTGCCTAGGAATCATAATCACACCTCCCATTTTCCTATTCAAATTTTGTTTGCTGGAGTAATCATTAGGTACTTCGTTTCAAATCACCATATGCATTTACAAAAGCAAATAACGCAACCGCACCAAACTTCCTGTTTTAGTATTTAGTTTCGTAGATCTCGATTTCCATTCAGGCTGTTCCTCTTACTAATAAGTCGGCCTGGACTTGCAACGGGCTGGCTATTGGATGATTCCCCCCTAAAGGCATCTTCTTTCCGGGCTAGATGCCGCTGAGGAATTATCAGGGCTACCTTCCGAAAAAGGTAGCCCAACTTTTTTTTAAAAATACAGCTCCACCATAGCTCCATTCAGCACAAAATGCACAAATGTGCGGATGTTTTCCTCCTGAAAAATCTGTTGAACGCCTGCTTTGCTAAAATAAAGGAAAGGCGCCATTTCCGCGGCCTTGGCCCGATACCGCTTCATGTCTCCCGCATAACTTGAAAATTGGATGAGGGCAATACCATCTTCACTTTCCAACAACAGGTCGATTTCACGCTCAAAAATTCGTACCCCATGAAAATGACGCAAAGGATAACGTTGGTGGTAAAATGGTGCTTGAAAATATTGATCCAAAAAGCCCCGAAAAGCCTGCCCTGCTGGAAGCAATTGCTCGGCACTGAGCCACTCCTCTACTTCAAAGCGCTGCAACAAGCCCTCCGTGATTGCCTTCAATTCATTTGTATCGTAATCTGGCTGCCAGGCATGAAAAAAAGCTTTAACTGCCCGGGAAATTTGATTAAAATCAGCCAACAAAGATTCAATGTGAAAAGCAGAGGCGTAGGTCATTAATTCCCCTGTATTGAAGGAAGGGATTTGATCCTGGAGGTTTTCCTTCCAGGTATCGATGTAGAGTGGAATGTGTTTTTGCTTACCCGCCCGTGGTTCCAAAAAGAGAATTTCCGATTCTTCAATGTCCAACAATTCGAAATCGCGCGAAAAAGTAAAGGTTTCGGTTTCTTTGTTCAGGATGACACCCGCCCACTCCCAGGGAGTGTCGCTTACACTGGCATCCAGGGTAGGATAATCATCCTTGCCCTCGTGCCAGGCGCGGTTGAGCCATTTGGTGGGCGTATTGGTGGTTGGAAAAATCAGGTAGTCGCGCGCACGCGTAAGCCCTACGTACAAGAGGCGGTTTTCTTCCTGCGTAGCCTGCGCAATTTTTTTCGCCTGAACCTCACTCTGTGCCAACCTTTCGGCCAGTGGAGTTCCCTTGAACTGTTTATCGTACGGGTTCACCCAGTAGCGCAACCAGCGATTGCTCAGGATGTTATTCAAATCCACCTGGGTGCCTTCTTCCTGCTCGATGTTCAAGCCCCACAGTTCGGTGCGGATGTCCTTTTCCAAATTGTAACAGATCACGATAGGCCATTCCAGCCCTTTGCTCCGGTGATAAGTCATCACGTTAATGGCCTCCGGGCTTTCTCCAGCGGCCTGAAAGTCGCGTTCTTCCGACTCCAATTCGTTCAACCACAACAACAAGCCGCCCAGTGAAGCCGCAGATTGCAGGCGATTGCAGGCTTCCTCGTATTGCAAGGCCAATTTGCGCAGCACATCCAGGTTATCCAAACGTTGATTGGCTTTGCCCCAGCTGACGATGCGGCGGCGCAAATCCAGGTCTTCTACCAACAAGTCCAGGATTTCTGCGCTCGACAACTCGATGGTTTCGGTGCGCAATTCGTCGAGGCGTCGAATCAGAAAATCGTTGGTTGCCCAACGGTTGGTGATTTCACCAGCGTCGTAATTTTTGAGGTAATCGAGGCGATCTTCTACAATGGTTTCGATGTCTTTGCCTGCGCCAAGTAGCAAAATTTCGGCTACTGAAAGGGAGTCGTGGTAGTTGAGTAAGTATTTCAAACAGGCCAATACCAACTTGGCCTCCGCAGTATTCAACAAACCCGCCCGGGCAATCGCCACCTTAAAACCCGCCCGATTGAGGGCTTCGGCCATGTTCTGGCAGTCCGTGTTAGAGCGGCAAAGGATGGCCACATCGCCGGGCTGGGCAGGTCGATGGCTTTTTTCACCTTTGGGGAGTACGTATACCTTGCGTTGTAGCCATTCGCGCAGGGCGAAAGCGGTGCAGTTTTCGGGCCAGGGTTTGCCGGGAGTACGTCCGCTGCGTTTTTTGCCTTCTTCCTCTTCTTCTTCAAAATACCAGTGCACCAAAGCGTCAGATGCCTCGATGGCTTCTTCGTTTTTTGTCCGTTTGGGAATAAGTGCCACTTGTTCAGGTGGCATGTCGGCAAAAGCTTTGACAAAAATGGCGTTGCTGGCGTAGACCAGATCTTGACGGGAGCGCCAGGAGTTTTCCTGAATGTCTTCTGGTTTTACCCCTCCACTTTGCTCGATGATGGCCTGCATCAATTCCGGTGCTGCGCCCCGAAAGCCATAGATGGATTGTTTGGGGTCGCCGACCCAGATGCTGTGCCGCGCCAATTGGGAGAGTTTCAGAAAAATTTCCAATTGCATCGGGCTGGTATCCTGAAATTCATCCACCAAAAGCAGGTCCAATTCATTGCGCAAAACAGTTTGCACTTGCTCATCGCGCAACAAATCCATGATCAGGGCCTCCATATCGGTGTAGTCGATCAGGCCACGTTGTTTTTTGTAGGCCGCAAATTCGTCCAGGGCTGCCAGCGCGAGTTCAAAAACCTGGTCGATAAAAGCTTGAATGTCTTGTTGAAACTGGGGATGTTGTTCGTGGACTTTGGCGAATTCTAGCAGGTCAGCGACGTCGTCCTTACTTTTGGCACCGGGTTTGAGTTTGCTGATTTTGGCCCAATTGCGCCAACTGAGTTCGCCGCGCAGGCGCAGCTCGCGCTCCAGTTCTACGAGGTCTTTGACCACGTTTTTGGTGACCTGGGTTTCATCGGCATTGCTTTCGAGGCGTTCAATGCTGCATTTGAGCATTTCGCTCAGTTCAGCGTTGAAGGCTTCGGCGCTTTTTTTGGCGGGCTCACCCAGGAAAACCCGAAAACTTTCAAAGGAACGCTCGCGGCTGCGCTCTAGCACTTCACGGGAAAAATCGTTGGCGCGGGCCACCTCAGTGATTTGGCGGACTTCGCGCCGCCAGTCAAAATATTCATTACTGCTCAGGCCCAGACGGTCGCAAAGCAGGGTCATTTTTTCTACTCTTTCGTCCGTAAGTACTGTGGCGAGGGATTGGTTGAAGAGGATTTGTTGGTCTTCTTCGGCAATGATGGCTACTTCGGGAGATATGCCCGCTTCGTAAGCAAAGCGTTGGAGGAGTTTGACGCCCAAGCTGTGCACCGTACCTACCAGGGCATTGGTAAGGTCTTCAGCTTGTTCATTGAGTCCTTCGGACAACAACTTGACCCGCACCCGCTCCTGCAATTCTGCTGCTGCTTTTTTGGTAAAAGTGGTCGCAATGATGCCACTGGCGCGTACGCCCTCGCGCATGAGGCGCACCATTTCCTGGGTAAGGCGGTAGGTTTTGCCGGAGCCGGCACCAGCGGAGATGATTTTGATGTTCATTCTATTTTTAGCCTATCATAAATATAAAGCTACTCCGCCAATTGATAAATCTCCTTCAATTCCCGCCCCGATTGATTGTAATCCAGACCATAACCAATCACAAACTTGGAAGGAATCGAAAAGCCTACAAAGTCAGCCTCCAAAGGAAATTGCAACGCATCAGGCTTGAGCAGCAAGGTGGCAATCGCTACAGAAGCGGGCCCCTGTTCGCGCATTTTTTTGGTCAGTTCATATAAGGTACGCCCCGAATCGATGATGTCCTCCACCAGGATGACGTGGCGGTCTTTGATCTCGATGTCCAGCCCCATGTTGGTGGTTACTTGCCCAGTGGATTGTAGCCCTGCGTAAGAAGACAAGCGCATAAAGGTTATTTCACATTCCAGCTCAGCAGCCCGCACCAGGTCGGCAGTAAAAATGAAAGCACCATTTAAAATACCGATGAAAAGGGGCCGTTGACCAGCATATCTTTCGCGCAAAGCTATGCCCAATTCCTCAATCCGCTGCTGAATGGTTTCAGCCGCAATAAATGGTTTAAAATGAAGGTTATTAACAGTAATCATCTTTGCGTATTAATGAAGCGCAATGATAGCAACAATAGGCCAGTATAACTTAAACTTAGGCCAGTAAAATGCATCAATTTTTTTATTCCAAACCAATGAAAACAATGTTATTGACCCTCGCTATGAGCTTCCTCGCCTGGGCTTGTCAGCCTACACCAAAACCAGTGGACAGTTTAAAAACCACCGAGGTTTTCCCCAAGTCCGCATTCCCGTACAACCCGAATGAGCCAGACCGAAGCATGCCCATGCCCAGGCTGCTCAACGAAATTTCGGGTTTAAGTATGAGTTACAGTGACAAATACCTGCTTGCAGTGCAAGATGAATCCGGAATTCTGTTTGTCATCGATCAAGCCACGGGCAGTGTAAAACGGGAGATTCCCTTTGGCAAACTCGGCGATTATGAAGGTGTAGAAATTGTGGGCAAGGACGTGTACATCCTCAAAAATACGGGAACCTTGACCCTCATTAAGAATGTAGATCAACGTGACGAACAGACTACCGAGCCTTTCAATACAGAACTCGGCAAGGAGAATGATGTAGAAGGATTGGGCTATGATAAAAACAACAACCGCCTTTTGCTGGCTTGTAAAGGAAAAGCCGGTAATTCCCCTGAACTACAAAATCGCAAGGCCGTTTATGCCTTTGATTTGAACAAAAAGGCGTTAGATCCCACCCCAATCCTCACCATTGGCCAGCCCGAAGTACAAAAATACCTTCAAGCTCATGCCAAGGAGGCCCGCTTGGAAAAAGTCATTGAATTTTTTGCCAACCCCAATGAGTTTGAATTCAGCCCCTCTTCCATCGCAGTGCACCCCCTGAATGGCAATTTATACCTCTTGTCCGCCGTAGGTAATATTTTTATGGTGATCAATTTCCAGGGTGAAGTTGTTTATTTGGAGAAGCTGAAAGGGAAGGTGCATCAACAACCCGAAGGCATTTGTTTTGACTCCAAAGGGGGAATGTTTATCTCCAACGAAGCAAGGGATGACATGCCAGGTATGATTTATTACTTTAAACCTTTAGGAGCGGAATAAACCCGGCCTTTTGTTTGTTTGTTTAACACAATTGCCAGAACTTCGCAGCGCCAAAGAGCGGTGCTTAAACGCTCTGCTATTCCGACAATATTTGACCTCGAAATCACTATGAGTGTAGTAGAATTAAGGGTTCCCGCAATCGGTGAATCCATAAACGAAGTGACCTTGTCCCGTTGGTTGAAAGAAGACGGAGCCTTTGTCAAAATTGACGAATCCCTTTGTGAATTCGAATCCGATAAAGCGACCCTGGAATTTCCATCGGAAGCTACGGGTAAACTCATTCACGTCGCCAAAGAAGGGGATGATCTGGAAATTGGTGCCCTGGTGGCCAAAATCGACACCAGTGTAAGTGCCGGTGCCGATGTACCCAGTACACCACCAGCCGACAAACCCGCAGCAGCCAGTACACCTGTGGCAGCGAAAGTTGCCGAGCCGACTCCTGCAGCCACCAGCAACTACGCTACGGGCCACCCCTCTCCTTCCGCAGGTAAAATTTTGAAAGAAAATGATATTCCAGCTGGCAATGTAGCTGGTACTGGTCGTGATGGCCGCATCACCAAAGAAGATGCAATCAAGGCAGTAGATGCCAAAGCCAGCACGCCTGCACCTAAGACAGAGGCTCCAGCCGCTACTCCTGCGCCCAAGGCCAGTGCTCCGGCAGTTGCCTTTTCCCGGGAAGTCGAGCGCAAAAAAATGACGCGCATGCGCCGCACCATCGCCAAACGTTTGGTAAGTGCCAAAAATGAAACGGCGATGCTGACCACCTTCAATGAGGTTGACCTGACCGAGTTGATGGCACTGCGTGAAAAATACCAAGATAAATTTGTGGCCAAATACGGCATCAAACTGGGCTTTATGTCCTTGTTTGCCAAGGCTTGCGCCAAGGTGTTGTTGCAAATGCCCGAAGTCAATGCCATGATCGATGGCGAAGATTTTGTGTACCACAACTACGCCGATATCTCTTTCGCCATTTCTACGCCAACTGGCTTGGTGGTGCCACCAATCCGCAACGTGGAATCTTTGAGCTTCGCAGAAATTGAAGTTGAACTGAAAAATCTGGCGGGCAAAGCGCGAAATGGCAGCCTCACCCTCGAAGAAATGAGTGGGGGTACCTTTACCATTACCAACGGTGGAGTGTTTGGTTCATTGCTCAGCACGCCCATCATCAACGAACCACAATCGGCGATCCTCGGCATGCACGGCATCAAAAACCGTCCAGTAGCCGTAGGAGATAAAATTGAGATCCGTCCGATGATGTACCTGGCATTGTCGTATGACCACCGGGTAATCGATGGTAGTTCTTCGGTGACCTTTTTGGTGAAGGTGAAGGAGTTACTGGAAGATCCGATCGCGATGTTGTTGGATATCTAATTCTTACTTAGGTGATTCTTAAGTGCCTTAGGTTTCTAAGGTGGTGAATATTTCTTTTTTACCACCTTAGAAACCTAAGGCACTTAAGAATCACCTAAGACAAGCATAGTTTATTGCCGGGTGTACGTAGAGTAATCCGACGCAAAAGGCTCCAGACCCGCCTTCCGAAAATCCGACATGATCTGCCCCCGGTGGTAAGTGGTGTGATTGACCACATGAAACAGAATCTCCTCAATCAGGTTTGAAAAATCCTCCCCTTGCGAATTCCGGTAATGGAATCGCTGACTCAAATCACACTCCTCTAAGATACGTAAGGAATTTTTGTGGTTGTCTTCCACGATTTGGCGCATAGCGGCTACAGGATGCACGTCAAAAACCTTAAATGGCTCCAGTCCTAAAATCCGGGCATTCCAGATTTGGTGGGCGTTGAGCACATGACTGAACAAGGGAATGTCGCGTTCGGGTACTGCAGCCCCGTACAATTCAAAATGTTCCACCATTTGCAGGTTGTAATGGCGTTGGAAGGTGTAGAGCTTTTCAAATAATGCTTTCATGGATTTAAGCGTGTTTTATCCATATACAACTCGTCTTTGTGCTTTGTTCCAAAGCAAACCCTGCTTTTCAAAAAACAAGCTGTTCAGGAATAACTCCCAAACAGCTCGAGGAAACACTAACATTATAGCGAAAAGACCAATTACGATTGTTTAACCGGACAAGTAGAAAGTCCGACTATTGCATAAAGTGGACAAAAACTGATGAAACTGGTCACGATAAAAATGGCACCCAATGCCACCAAAACATAGCCCAATACGCCTACGACCGCGCCAGAGAAAAACAAATACCCAAACACTGCCGCCAAAATCAGGCGTACAATTTTGTCCAGATTGCCCATATTCTTTTTCATATCGATGAAGTTTTAAATAACGCAGAAAAATTACCTTCCCAATTTGGGTTTTGAATAGGAAGTCGAACGCTTCATTTCAAGTGAGCTTCCTATTCAAAAGCCCCCAAAAAAAATTGGGAAGTAATTTTTTGCGTCATCATAAGGTGAATAGAATCTTGTTGTGAGAACAGTAGATCATCAAATTGTCCACCAATACCATACTCCTCCGATTAGCCCCGCCAAAGCCAGGCAAAGGATACAAACCAGGAGTAATTTTGCGGCAGGATGCCAGTCTTTGATGCTCATATTCGCTGTATCTGATTCAAAAATAAAGCACTAGCCCCCCCGGTTTAGTGATCAAGATCACCCAGCAAAACATTTTGCCCTACTTCCAGCTGCTTTTGGTAATATTGAGCAAATTTCCCACGTAAAATTCGGCTAGCTTCCTTATCTTTCTACCATTAAACTTTATCCATGTTGCACGAAATCCGACTTGTTTCAATCCTCTGGATCGCAAGTGTTGTCCTGGCTTTACCCAGTTGCCAAGGCCAGGTAATTAAAGATGCTGGCCCTGCATTTTATTATTGGAAAACCACCCTGCAGTTCGATACCGCTGATGCAGGACTGGCTGATCAAATGCGTAGTCAACACTTTTATTTGCGCTATTTTGACGTGGATTGGAGTGCCGGGTATAGCAGCGCGGTTCCCACCGGAGTGCTTGAAATCAGGAGTGCCCACGGATGGGATAAAAAAACCATAACCCCAACCGTATACATCACCAATCGCACATTTACACAGATCAAGGAACAGGACATTCCGGTGCTGGCCTCCAAGGTAGCGCGTAAAATTGCTCAAATCAATGAAGACCTGGAGGGTACGGTATTCAACTACTCCTATTACGATCGTTTCCCAGAGCGCCTTACCTGGGAGGAACGCAGCGACATTGTCGATTCTTTGAAGCGGAGTTGGAGTAAAAAAATTGTAGAAATTCAGATCGATTGTGATTGGACGCTCAGTACCCGGGATAAATATTTTACTTTTTTAAAATCACTACAGACCTCCGCTTCCGATTTTACTGTCTCCAGTACCCTTCGCTTGCACCAATACCGCGACCGCTCGACCATGGGTATCCCGCCCGTAAAAAAGGTGATGCTGATGTGTTACAATACGGGCGACCCCAAAAATGCCAGCGAGACCAACGCCATCCTGGACGCCAAGGTGGTCAAACAATACCTCAAAGGCAAAAAATACCCCCTCGAAATGGAATTGGCCCTACCTCAATTCAATTGGGGGGCCTGGTACCGGGTCGGAGTGTTTCAGGGTTTGTTGCGCGATTTATCGCCGGATACGCCAGGCATGGAAACTTATTTGCAAAAAGAACAAAACAATCAATACCGGGTAAAACAAGACACCGTAATTCGACAAGACTACCTACGCGAAGGTGACCTGATTCGGATGGATGGCAGTACACCCGAACAAATGCAGGAAACTTTAAAATTGCTACAAGTACAACTGAGACGGCGAATTTCCCGGGTGGCGTTTTTTGATTGGGAATACAAAAAGATCAAAGAGAATCAAGCGAACGTACAGGCCTATTTTAATGCATTGAAAAAAAATTAAAACCAGGTAAAAAACCCGTAGCCATGATGATTCGTTTCACTCCAATTTTTCTCCTTCTCTTCCTGGTGCCAACCATACGAACCAACGGCTGTGGCACTTATTTTCACCACGAGCAATACCGCATTGCCTGGTTCAACCCCTTGTTGATCAACGATGCAGCACTACGGGCTTTTCACTACAACACCTATTTTGAGTTTCAATACCCGGCTGATCCCGAGCAGCTCGATTACCGGCGCAACTGTCAGGAGTGGGCTACCTACCTGGGGCCGGAGGTAAAGGAAGCCGATGTGTTACAAATTTTGTACAAAATCGGCCCCGAACGATTCCTCAACATCCTGGATGAAGGCCAACTCGGTACTCGGTTCAAGAACAACACTTTTATCCAACAGCTCCTCCAGCCCAGCCACGCTGAAGCCCTGGCTTACCTGAATTTGGCGATGCGCGCCGAGTTTGCCCATTTTTCCAGCACGGACCCCTGGGGACTCGAAGAGGAAGATTTTGATTTTTTCAAACAAATCACCCCAATCATCCAGGAAGCCAAGCAAAAAGTAAAAAGCCTCAATGATCCCTTTTTGCAGCGCCGCTACGCTTATCAATTGGTGGTGCAGTACCGCTACGCCGAAAATGCTGATGAGTGCAGCAGCTACTGCGACGAGTATTTTGCCTGGGACAGCAGCCCGAGTATCCTGGTTCCCTGGGCCCAGTACCACAAAGCCGAATGCCTGATCACCCAAAGCAACATTGCCGAAGCGAATTACCTCTTGTCGAAGGTGTTTGCCCAATGTGAATCCAAAAAATTGCGGGTATTCCAACTTTTTGACCTGGAAAAACTGGACGAGACCTGGCGTTATGCCAAAACTGCCCCGGAAAAAGCCATGCTCCATACCCTGGTTGGGCTGATGACTTCGGGTAGGGCCCTGGATCAAATCCAGCAAGTGATCCAATTGGACCCAGGTTCTCGTTTCCTGCCGCAGTTGATCACCCGCGAAATCAACAAGCTGGAAGATTGGATGCTGACCCCCCAACTCACCTTTTTTGAAGGAGGAAGCCACACTTTTTCCTTTGAACAAGATGAGGACCCCGACAATTTTATGCCGGGAGAAAGTATGGGCTTACTGGAAAAAGACATTCCTTACCTCCGCAAAAACCTGGCAAAAGACCATATTTACCTCAAAGAATTGATTCAGGTACTAGATAAGTGGAGCAAAAACCCAGCGGTAAAAAAGCCGGATTTTGCCCACCTGGCCCAGGCTCAACTGTATTACCTGGATCAGCAACCCGTTCAAGCGGAAGCGCAGCTCAATCAAATCGCAAATCGTGGGGATGCTCGCATTCAATTGCAAAAACAACTCATTCAGTTGCTGATTATGCCCCAACAAATGAATATCCTCGGTGCTGAAGCCAAAGACGAAATTGCACGGGGGCTCAGTCGGCTAAAGGAATTATTGCCTCAAAGTGATGAAAGCAGCCGCCTTTACCCCAAACTTATGCTGTATTTTTCCCGCATGTACCAGCAAAAAAACGATGGGCTTTTTGCGGGGCTCTTTTACAATCGCAGCGTCACCATCCCCAAAAACAACTACGAAAGTTGGGACCAATATTACCAAAGGATCAGTTATTTTGAACGTTTTGCCACTTTAGCCGACCTGGATGCCTTGATTGCCTTGCACCAAAAAAAGGAACAATCGGCTTTGGAAAAAATGCTCCTGGTGCCACTCGACCCTTGGGAAAAACTGCCTTATTACTATGATGGAGACGATGAGGAATACAAACCGAAAATAGTCGAATCAGCCCCTTCTCTGGATCAAGCCTATGAATTAAAAGGAACCGTTGCATTCCGGCAAAATAAATTGGAAGAAGCCTTGGCTGCTTTCGAGCAACTTCCAGATGATTATTGGGAAAAAAATTACGCTTTTAGTGGCTATCTCTATCAAGATCCCTTCGCCAGCACCAAAACTTATCCATGGGAAGGTGAAACCATGGAGCCTTACAACAAAAAAGTCATCCTGCGGCGCATGCTGGAACTACAAAAACAAGCCGAACAGCCCGGTCCGCAACAAGCCGAGGCCTGCTATTTATTGGGCAATGCTTATTATAATTTTACTTACTGGGGTAAAAACTGGATGATGTTCGCCTATGGCAAATCCGTGGGTGAGTTGTACCATTCACCCTATGTTGCGTGGGAGAATTATTCCTTTGCACCCAATTCGAAGACTTACTTCAAGGAGTACTTCCTGCTCAGCCGGGCCAACGCTTATTACCAAAAAGCCTTCAAAGCCAAACCCAATGAAGATTTGGCGGCACGGATCACCTTTATGTTGGGCACCTGCGATAAGTATGCCCACCATGACTTTGACCACCCTTACTGGGAAGAAGATGAAACTGAGCCCTACATTTCCCCAATTTTCAATACCTTTCGCGATCAATTCGGACATACCGAGGTTTTTCAAGATTGCCTCAATACTTGCCCGGAATTGGCCGATTACTTTAAAAAATAGGTTGAGGAGTTGAGAAGTTGAGGAGTTGAGGCTACCGCAAGAATGGGTTTGAGTGTGATGTGTGCGTGTGAAGGTGTGCATGTCGCTCGCGGTAGCCTAAACCTCTCAACTTCTCAACTCCTCAACTGTATAGCTTTCGCCTGCAACATGAACCTTTTTCGACTCTGCACAAGTACACTACTGCTACTTGTAACTTTTTCGCTTTTTTCCCAAAAGAAAAACGCCAACTTTGAATACCACATCCACCGCGCCGACAGCCCACTCAAAATAGACGGCAGTGGCGATGACCCCGCCTGGAGCAAGGCGGAAATGGTGTCCGATTTTTACATGGTACTCCCCATGGATACCAGCAAAGCCAAGGTACGCACGGAAGTACGCATGTTGTACGACGATCAAAACATGTACCTCTTGGCCGTTTGTTACGAAAAATTGGATGGGCCTTATATGGTGGAATCCTTGCGCCGCGATTTCAATTTTGGCCGCAACGACAATTTCCTGCTCTTCATGGATCCCTTCGACGACCTCACCAATGGATTTACTTTTGGCTCCAACGCCGAAGGTGCACAATGGGATGGTTTGTTGTTTGAAGGCGGAAGCGCCAACTTGAGCTGGGACAACAAATGGACTTCGGAAGTAAAAGCCGAAGAAGACAAATGGACTTTTGAAATGGCGGTGCCTTTCAAAACCCTGCGCTACAAAAGTGGGATCACCCGTTGGGGCATTAATTTTAGTCGATTGGACCTCAAAACCACTGAAAAATCATCCTGGACACCCGTCCCACGTCAATTTCCAACCGCCTCATTGGCGTATACAGGCACCCTGGTTTGGGACGAACCACCACCACCTGCAGGGGCTAACTTTTCAGTTATTCCGTATGCTCTGGCCAATACTTCAAAAGATTACACCAAATCTGGCCCAGGAAAAACATCAGGAGATGTGGGCGTAGATGCCAAAATCGCCATCACTTCCGCGCTGAACCTCGACTTGACGGTCAACCCCGATTTTTCGCAGGTAGAAGTAGACCGCCAGCAAACCAATCTCGATCGTTTTGAATTGTTTTTCCCGGAACGGCGGCAGTTCTTTTTGGAAAACGGGGACTTGTTTACCAACGTGGGGTACACCAACATTCGCCCCTTTTTCTCGCGCCGCATCGGTTTGAATACGCCTATCCAATATGGTGCCCGTTTGAGTGGAAAATTGAATAAAAACTGGCGCATCGGCTTGATGGACATGCAAACCAATGCGGATGAACAAGGTACACCTCGCCAGAACTTTGCCGTTTTGGCGCTCCAACGCCAGATTTTTGCCCGCTCCAACATCACGGCACTGGCCATCAACAAAGAAACCCTGGATTTTGAAACGGTCACTGATCCTACCAAAGTACGCAAGTACAACCGCAACCTAGGTTTTGAATACAACCTACTCTCCTCCAACAACATCTGGAAAGGAAAACTGATGTACCTCAAATCCTTTTCGCCAGGCGTCAACAGCAAGGATCAGGTCATGGCCGCCAACCTGGCCTACAATGCCCGCCGCTGGACTTACAGTTTTCAATACGAAAATGTAGGCAAAGACTACCGCGCCGAGGTGGGCTACGTGCCCCGCACTGGTTATCAATTCGTCAATGCGCAAGCCGGGTATTTGTTTTTCCCCAAATCCAAACTGCTGATCAATCATGGTCCACAGCTGATGTACAACCAGTACCTCAATCCCAGCGGGCAACAGACCGAGTTCACCCATGTATTCATGTACCGCTTCAGTTTTCAAAACCGAAGGGAACTTTTGGTGTGGACTGCCCGGGATTATGTCAAATTATTGGCGCCTTTTGATCCAACCAATTTTGCTGGGTATACCTTGGCAACTGGTACGGAGCACCACTGGGGTTCTTTTGGGGGTGACTTCACTTCCAAACCTCAAAGTGTATTTACTTACGCGGCTTCCTGGCGTTATGGGGGATATTACGGGGATGGTCGACGCTTGCGCCTGGGCGGAGAACTGGGTTACCGCCTGCAACCCATCGCTGCCATTACCATGAGTGTGAATTATAACCACCTGGATTTTGGTGATGCGGCGGTTTTACCGGAACAGTTGAAGAATTCCGATTGGGATTTTTGGTTGATTGGCCCCCGCATCGACCTCACGCTGACCAATAAGTTGTTTTTTACCAACTTCATCCAGTTCAACAACCAGAACAAAAACGTCAACCTGAACCTGCGGGTGCAGTGGCGATATAGTCCTGCTTCGGACTTCTTCATTGTCTATACGGATAATTATTATTCGGAGAATTTGCAGATTCGGAATCGGGCGCTGGTGGCAAAGTTAACTTATTGGTGGAATGGCTGAGCTCTCGGGCAGCCCTCAAGGCAGTCCCACGTGGGTACCCACCTAAATTAATCTAACGTGAGTTATGAATTAATTTATTTTTTACCGCAGAGTTTCGCGGAGTACACGCAGAGTTTCTCGGAGTTTTTAGTTTTGGGAGTTTCGCCACCTTTGGTGGCTGGAGGTCGGGTACGTTTAAAATTTGATTGTTTTGCATGGGGGTTCATTTACTCCACCTCTGTGTAATCTTTGCCACCGAAGGTGGCCTAAACTCTGAGAAACTCTGTGTGTACTCTGCGAAACTATGCGGCTAAAACACGTTTGAGGTATGAGATAAATTGTTCGAAATCTCATTCACCCCTTGATATTTAAGAAAAATGATTCAAAATTCACGTTAATCTACTACTTCAAATTTGCTGTACCGAAAAACCCTGGCTGGCGCTGGTTTTTCCGGTGTTTTTTGCTCATGAAATCGAGGGATTCCCTTTTTAAGGTAAAACTGCCCGGTTAAACGAAGGTTCTTTTCAAAATGGTCTTTTTCAAAATATTGTTCAGGTAGTTTTAGCTTAGCATTGGCGGGTTCGATAAAAATGCAATCCTGCTCCCGAATTTCATAATTCAGGTCATTTAGGGCATATTTGGTTTCAATAAAATTGGCACAATCGCAAGCCCAATTGATGTAATTCACTTCAATGGTTTCGGTAGTTGCTGATAGTTTGTAAGGGCGATCGAGAAAAGTGGGGGTGGATTGGAGGTAGAAATTGAGTGCCAGTCCGATAATAAAGAGTAAAAACAAAAGCATCATCAATAAACTACTGGCTATCAGCTTTTTCATACATTACACCATGAGATATGTTATTGAGATAGTTCCAAATTTGACCTTATAATTGGAATTAAGTGCCCAAAATGGATAGATAATTCCAAATATCACCCCCATATTTGGAATTAAGTCCTCAAAAAAGGGAGATAATTCCAAATATATCCCTCGCAACCTCCCCTACTCCGCTAATTCGTTCAAAGATTTCCCCTTCACCACAACATCCTGTAATACCGCTTCGCCATGGTACACCTTCACCAAGGCATAGCCTTCCCCTGCCTCGCGATAAATCTTTTCTGCTTCCGGTGCCTTGCTTTCCTCCATAAAAAATTTGCTAAAGGGGTAATAAACCGTCACTTGATCGCCATAAATGTAAGTGATTGTCGCTTTGACAAACAGTTCGCTCACCGCAGGCCGCACCGCACTAAGGCCTTTGATGCGAGCAAAGCCCTGGGCATCCCGGTCCAAGAGTACAAAGACCGGGTCATTGCGTTTCCATTTGGTTGCTGACTTATCCACAAATTGGTTGGCCATAAAGTTGAGCGCCACATAGCGCCCCCGAAATGGATCGGCAGGGTCTACCGGACGGGTTTCAAACTTGAGCGTGGTGCCCAACCACAACACTTTATTGCTGTCAAAAACCAGTTTAGCTGGAAAGGACAATTGGAGCAGTGCCAGTAGCACGAACAATCCAAAACGCAGTTGAGTAGTCATGCTTTTTTCTTTTTGATCAACCAATAATTGCTCAGGAAGAAGCCAACCCCTACCACGATGAACAAGATTCCCCGTACTACGAAGTCGATTTTGAGGTCAAAAAATCGGCAAATCAACAATCCGGTGATGGTCAATAAACCAATATTGAGAGTGGTGATGGAATTGGTCCGACTGCCCTCCAGCACAGTGGCAATGCCCATGCCCAGCAATAACAAATTCGTCACGATTGCACTAATCAGCGGATAAAATAGCGCAAGGAAAAAGAGGAATGCAAAAACAAAGGGCAACAAGTTAAAGGGGCTAAAAACTTTAATTTTGGTTCGAAAATGCAGCCAAAGTAACAAAGCAAGGTTCAGGACAGTGAGCAACAAAAACAAGTGAAATTCTTGAGCGCTCGCCCAAGCCTCCGCTTTAAAATGAGAGTGCAAATTCTTCCAGGCCCACCCAAAACTAAACCACAACAACAAGCCCAAAGGCCCCAGTTTACCCGCCATTTGATACCCTGAAATATGGCTCACCGGATTCCATTGCTTGATCCAGGTGCCTACCAGATGCAACAACCCAAACAAACTGAAATAAGCCAGAAACATCCAGGATGATTGCTGGTACGACTCCGTGCCCAATACCACCACCAACGACATGGGCACCAGAAAATGATGAAAATTGGCAAAATTACTGGCTGCCGCTCGTTTGCTCAATTGGTAATAATAAGGCAATGCCGCCAGTACAAACAACCAATACCAGGGGCTCGCCGTTTTCCCCCATTCAAAATATCCTGCTTGGCAACCGTAATACGTGATGCCACACCAGAACAACAAAGATGCCATCGAGGAGCGCAACAAATACATCAGCGGCAAACTCAACAAGGTCCACCAAAACAGGAAGGAACTTAGATCCCCCAACAAATGATAAATCTGGCTCACTAGGGAAATACAGGCCCCCAGGGCAAAAATCAGAAACACCGCACTGGCTTCCTGCCAAACTACATTGCCCGGCTTGCGCAAAATGGTAAACCCGGCAAACAATTGCCCAATCAGCAGTGGCAAAAAGGCAATAATGGTTTTGGTGAGTTGGTTGAAATTGTCCCAGTTGTGTGCCACAATCAGGATAATGCCCAAACCCGTCAGCAAGGCCCCCAGGATGCCGAAAGCAATCAGAATCCAGTTGGGTCGTGATTCTCTCTTCTTTTTGAAATAGGCTTCAATGGCATCAGCCGTCTCAACGGTGATGATTCCGGCTTCGATGAGCTCGGCAAGATCGGAGATTAGGTTTTTAGGCATAACAGGGTTTGTAGGTTAAAAATAGGGAAGGGTTGAGGAAGGTTGAGATGGTTGAGATGGTTGAGACTGCCGCAGCAATTTGAATGCGATCACGTCTAAGTTGCTGCGGTAGCCTCAACCATCTCAACCTTCTCAACTAACTCACCATCCAATTCCATAATCCTCCCCGTGATTGCTCGAGCCACCCCAAAAACTGCCGTGCTTCCAGTCAAAAAAGATGGCATTGATGGGGCCGGAGGTACGGGCTTCAAAACTCATTTTATAGCCCATTTCCTGCAAAGCTTTGCGGGTCCAGGGGGGGGTGTTTTCATTCAGCAGGATTTCCCCCGGTTTGGTATCGTGGTTGTCAAAAGAGCTGCGCATCTGGAAGCTGTTAATGTTGGGGGCTTCGCAGGCTTCTTGCACGTTCATGCCGAACTCCACCACATTCAAGAAAAATTGCAGGAGGTTTTGGTCCTGTGAGTCGCCACCTTGTACGGCAAAGGACAAAAATGGCTTACCATCCTTCATGGCCAAACTCGGCGTGAGGGTTACCCGGGGGCGTTTGCCGGGTTCAACCACGTTAAATGGGTTTTCGGCTGGGTCCAGTACAAAGGCTTGCATCCTCTGGCTCATCCCTACGCCCGTTTTTCCGGCAATCACGGCGGGCAACCAGCCACCACTGGGGGTTACAGAAACCACCCAACCTTCTTTGTCGGCGGCCTGGATGGAGGTTGTTCCGGCATAAAAACCCGCCAGGTAATTGGGATCATTCAGTGCACTGCCACGAGGATTTTCAAGCGCTGAAGTCGCTGGGCTGGCGCTCCATTTTTCCAATACGGGCAAAAATGGGTTGGTTTTACCTTCAAAAGGATATGGATCTCCCGGTTTGACCTTAGGATCGTTTTTTTCCAAATTAATCGCCTTGAAGCGCTGCTTGGCATATTCTTTGGACAACAGGCCTTTGATGGGTTCTTCCGGGCCTGTGTATGGATCACCGTAGTAAAAATCCCGATCGGCAAAGGCCATATTCATTGCCTGGTACACCGTGTGGATGTACTTGGCGGTGTTGAAGCCCATACTTTTGAGGTCGAAATTTTCGAGGATGTTGAGGGCTTGTTGCATGGCGGGGCCTTGGGTCCATTGGCTCAATTTGTATACCTGGATGCCCCGGTAATCAACCACAGTAGGTTCTTCGATGAGTACTTTCCACTTGGCCAGATCCTGGGTAGTAATCAAACCACCTTGCTCCTGACAGCCGCGTACAAATTCCTGGGCGATGTCCCCTTTGTAAAAACGTTCATTGGCGGCATAGATGGCCTCTTTGCGGGACTTGCCTGCTTTGAGGGCGGCTTGTTCGGTATCGACCAGTTTTTGCAGGGTTGCCAACAAGTCGCTTTGTTTAAATATTTCACCTGCATGAGGCGCCTCCCGGGCTTCTCCTAGATGAGGTAGAAACACCTTCTTGGAATAAGGCCAATCCTTCAGTTTATTTTTGTTGCGCTCCATCATGTCGGCCGTTTGTTTCTCAATGGGATACCCTTCGGCGAGTTGCATAGCGGGAGCAAAAACTTCTTTCAGACTCATGGTGCCGTATTCGGCCAGCATGGTCATCAAGCCACCGGGGGTACCAGGAGTCACGGCTGCTAAAGGGCCATCTCCGGGAGGGTATTTCAGACCTTTGTTTTTGAAAAAATCCGCGGTGGCTCCCGTTGGGGCTACACCAAGCGCATTGATGGCAATGACCTTTTTGGTCTTGGGATTGTAAATCAGGGCCTGGGTTTCTCCACCCCAGCTCAGTACATCCCACATCGTGCAGGTGGCGGCCAACATGGCGCAAGTAGCGTCAATGGCGTTGCCTCCTTTTTGAAAAATCATCGACCCCGCCGTTGCGGCCAGTGGTTTGCCCGTGATGGCCATCCAGTGGCGGCCGTGGAGGACGGGTTTTTGGGTAGGTTGAGCGTGGAGGCTCAGAGCCGTAGCCAGAAATAAAAAGCCTAGAATTAATTTGGTTCTCATGGTCCTTGTGCTAATGTTTGATCTAATCAAGGTCGGAAGAATCCCCGGATTTTCCAATAAAGTAGAACAGACCCTTACGATTATTTCCACAAAAGTCTATTTTTATCCTTCGCAGTCCATAAACCTACACCAAGATGAAAATCCAGTATCGTATCTGCTATGCTTTGGTTCTTTTTTTGAGCCTTACTCCTACCCTATCCGCCCAACGCACCTATTGCAACCCCATCAACATCGATTACGGCTATACCCCCATCCCCAATTTTTCGGAATGGGGCCGCCACCGGGCTACTGCCGACCCGGTGATTGTCAACTACAAAGGTGATTATTACCTCTTTTCCACCAACCAGTGGGGATATTGGTGGAGCAGCGACATGCTCAAATGGAACTTTGTGCCTCGCCATTTTTTGCGCCCCGAACACAAGGTTTACGACGATTTGTGCGCCCCGGCGGTGGGCATTATTGGGGATACCATGCTGGTCTTTGGTTCCACTTATGGTCGCGATTTTCCGATTTGGATGAGCACTGATCCGAAAAACAATAAGTGGAGCGAAGCAGTCCATAAATTTGATATCGGTGGCTGGGATCCCGGATTTTTCACCGATGATGATGGCCGTTTGTACATGTACAATGGTTCCAGCAATGCTTTCCCCTTGAAAGGAGTAGAGCTCGATCGCAAAACACTACAACCCTTGGGTACCCGCACCGAACTCTTTGTGCTCCGCCCCGAGCGCTTCGGCTGGCAACGTTTTGGCGAACACATGGACAATACCTTCCTCAATCCGTTCATGGAAGGTGCCCACATGACGAAACACAATGGCAAATATTACCTGCAATACGGTGCACCGGGCACCGAATTCAGCGGCTACGCTGATGGGGTGGCGGTTTCTAGCACTCCACTTACCGACAACTGGACTCACCAAAGTGATCCCCTTTCTTTCAAAGCGGGCGGTTTTGCGCGTGGTGCCGGGCACGGGGCTACTTTTCAGGACAATTGGCAGAACTACTGGCATGTATCGACCATCGTGGTGGCGGTAAAAAACAACTTCGAGCGCCGCATTGGCATCTGGCCCGCAGGATTTGACAAGGACGATGTGATGTATTGCAGTACCGCTTTTGGGGATTACCCACACTACATTCCGGCTGGGAAAGCCGATCACCTCCAGAGTCGCTTCACGGGCTGGATGTTGCTCAATTACCAAAAGCCGGTGCGGGTATCCTCTTCACTAGGGGGCCATTCTGCCAATTTTGCGGTGGATGAAAGCATCAAAACCTACTGGTCAGCGGCTAGCGACGCGGCGGGGGAATGGCTGGAAAGTGATTTGGGCGAGGTTTCTACCATCCGGGCCATCCAGATCAACTACGCCGATCAGGACGCACAATACCTGGGTAAAAGCAGCAATGTAGCGCACCAGTACATCCTTTATCACTCCAAAGACGGGAAAAAATGGGAAATTCTGGCCGATAAAAGCCAGAATCAAACGGATGTGCCGCACGAGTACCTTGAACTGGTGCAACCCATCGAAGCGCGTTATGTGAAAATTGAAAACCGCAAGGTGCCAAGTGGCAAATTTGCGCTGAGTGGTTTGCGGGTTTTCGGGAAAGGGAAAGGTAGTATTGCTCCTGCCCCCAAACAGTTCTTCGTGCTCCGCACCGAACTGGACAAACGCTCCGCCTGGATCAAGTGGTCGCCCGTCGACAATGCATACGCTTACAACATTTATTACGGCACTGCACCGGATAAGCTGTATACCTGCATCATGGTTCACGATGCCAATGAGTACTGGCTCAAAACCTTGGACAATCAGAAGACTTATTATTTCTGTATTGAAAGTGTGAATGAAAATGGGGTGTCGGAAAGGTCGGCGGTGAGTAAGGTGGAGTGAGCTACAATATGAGAAGATGAATTAATGGTCTATAAAGCAATATGCAAAAAATGCATATTGCTTTATAGACCATTAATTTTGATTATCAAAGATTTAGAATCGTTAAACAGCCCAAAAAATGAAAAAAAATTCCTTTTTATTCCTTCTAATCACTCTTATACACCTCAGTTGCCAAAAGCAAAAATGCAACTGTGAATCTACCGAGAAACAAATCATACGAACCGACAGTATTGTTAAATCAATTCTAAATCAACCAGAAAATGGATTGAAAAAATACTGGGATCGATTTCAAGAACCTATGCTTTATGACCAAGCAGCTGAGTCATACCGATTTTCTATAGTTGGTCTATTATACGATTATTGCAAGATCTATAGGGTTGAGCACAAGAATCAGCAATACAAGCTCTATGTAAAAGAATATGCAGTAAGTACCACAGCAAGGTTCCGAGAAGATTCTCTGGTGAGTAGTTTTTCAAAGGCGATTTCCAAAACTCAATGGTCAAATATTTCCCATTCTTTTGAAGAAAATTGCTTCTGGACAATGCCTGTTGATATAAAAACGGACGATGGCTACCTGGATGGTTCGAGTTGGGCCCTTGAAGGGCAAAAGCAAAATAATTTTTGCACAGGCTCTAAGTTTCATGTAGTCCTTCGGAATTCTCCAAAATCATCGAAATTCCTAAAGATCTGCGAGGAGTTCATGGCTTTGGATTCACTTAATGTACGGAGGTTCTATTGAGCTTTAGCGCTCGATTACCACTTTAAATGTCGCCGCACTTCGCCCATCTTGCAACACCCCAAACACCACGCCCCCAGCCGTCCCTTGCAAAACCACCTGCAGCTCCTGCGCATTGATTTCCCTTACTGAAGCTTGAATGCGCCTTCCCAAAACATCGTACAACGCCAAACTAGGCTTATTCAATCCATGCTGAATGCGAAAACTTCCATCATAACTGGGATTGGGAAACACCTGCGCTGCCACTGGCTCCAACGGTTGATCCCGTGTACCCGTGGTTTTTGCAAATACACATTCCTGCAAAGCCTTGTACTTGGGTGCCTGGGTATGGCTCATGTACTCCTTCATGCCCCAACTGCCCCACTTGGAAGGTAAGCCGTGGGAGGAAAAGAAGCTGAACAGGTCAGCTTTGGTGGTATTGTACCAATACTGAGTGTATTCGCAGTAAAGGCTTTGTAACTCGGGATCGCGATTGGCGGCGATCAGTTTTTCGGTCAGGGCATTATTGTCAACCAGCGGCCAGGTAGCTACGATATGTGAACCACCTTCGTAGGCCAGCAATTTGACCTTGTAACGATCGGCCACAATTTTATGGGCGTCCATCCAGGCGAAGGTTTCGGGTAGGGAGGCACGGATGCGCCGCACAATTTCGGCGATGCTAATGCTGCCCACCTCATTGTTGCGCCCAATCTGATCCCCTACCGCCCCACCAAAATAAGGCGCGATGGCCATGGCATCGGCTTTGACCTGTTTGGGATTGTACAAAGGGTCGTTAAAATAGCCCATGATTTCATTGCTCACCCAGTCGTTGCCTGCCCAGCAGGGTACTACTTTGACCAGCCGGGTACTGTTGCTGCCGAAGACGTTTTCAAAGCTGTAAAAAATATCCGCCGAACGTTTGGCGGTGTACTTCCAAGCGCGGCCCCAGGGTTCGCCGCTGTAGCCCAGGGTTTGACCGACGTTGCCCGCGTAGGCATGTTGGGCGAATTGTCCGTTCCAAACTTCGTTGCTGTACTCCAGGTAGATTTTCAGGTTGGGGTTCAATTTTTCTTTCAGCAGTTTTGCCAATTGTTGGATGTAATCGTCGTTGGCTTGATGGGGAATGTTGATCCAGGCGTCTTTTTGAGCGGTGTTGCACAATTCGATGATGTACTCCCAGGCGACGCCACTGTTTTTGGTTTGGGTGTAATGCGAGGGGAGGCTGCGCTCGCTCCAGGTTTTGACGGGCGAGTCATTGGTGCGCAACCAATCCATAAAGCGGATGGACTGAAAGTCTTTGATAAAATTGAGGAATTCGGTGGTGAAGGTTTGATTTTGAAAAGAATTGACGTACTGGGGGAAAATGAATTTCACATCCCGAATCGGGTTGATGGCCAAAGAGCGTTCAATTTCAAGTACCACCCCGCCATTGTTTGCATTTACCGTGACCAAGGTGTCCACTGGGCACTGAAAAGTGCCGAATGTAGCACCCCACAAACGCACCTGCCCGCTACCCTGCACAATCAGGCGGTAGCGCCCGCCGGGGTAATGACCTTGCAAGTCCCACAGCATCAAAGCCCGCACTGCCTGGGGTGGCTGCACGCCATTGGAATAGGGAATTTGCAGCGGGAAACCATTGGCTTGCAGCGGGATGGAGACACCGCTGTCCCAGGGGGCACCATCGCGGGCTTCGTGGACGGTCCATTCCCGGCTTTGTTTGAAGGCATCGGTGAAGACGAGTTCGGTCGACCAGTCAACTACCCCGGAGAGGTTGATGCCAGCGGGCTTGGGCGTTTGGGCTAGCAGTGTAGTACAAACGCAACAGAATAGGAGGCAGAGGAATTTACTCATTTGGTTTTGGGTAATGGTTTTGGGCAAAAATGGGGAATTAGTTGGAGGTATCTAACAGGGTTGAAGGTTTTTATTGAATTCCTTTTCGAGGAACCTGTAAATATTGGATCAAGATTGAGGTTTTTTCTGGACAACTCTTAAAAGTTTTTTGAGTTTTTATTAAAGCTGCAAAGGGGGCATTTTTACCATTATTTTTTCTTAACTGTAAGATTTTCATGCCATAAAATCTGCTTGCTTATTGCACTACCCGCAATGAAATCAAGGTCTCCATCTTTGTCTAAATCTGCTAAAACAAGCATGGTTGGCTCCGGAATTTGATATGAAATTGTTCGCCAGGTTAAAAATTGACCTTGTCCATTGTTTTCATACCATCTAACGATAGTGGTTCTGTTAAACCCGCAAACAAAATCTTTATCCCCATCCGAGTCGATATCTTCAAAAGCAAGAAATGATATTGCTTTGTCCAATTTTAATAATATTTTTTCAGGTACAAACTCACCTGAACCTAAATTTTCAAATACAACTATTCTAGTTTCGTGACCATAATGATCAATGCCACCCAGGACATCTTTGTCACCATCATTATCGAAGTCGATGATTTTAAATGGCATCCGATCTTGGGAGCTATTACTGATTGAAGCAAACTGTTGCTCCTGAAAGTGCTTTAGTCCATCGTTTTTAAACCAAAGCATTTTAGGTGCATCTTTAAGCAAAGTCAGCACGTCTAAATCCCCATCTCCATCCAAATCAGCAATATCCAGTTTTAGAAATTCTCTTGAATCTGCTAGTATAAGTTCAGGGCAAAAATTCCCGTGACCATCATTTTCAAACCAAGAGATTTTCCGATCCCAAGGGCTAACTACCACTACATCAAAATCCTGATCTGCGTCTATATCCGCTGCCATGATCTGCGAAACTTCATATATATTGGTTGACAGGATAGACATGTCTTTAAACTGGCCTTGCCCATTGTTTTTGTGCCAAGCTATTTTTTTCTGCCCTCTTGTACCAGATACTACATCATTGAATCCATCGCCATCCAAGTCAGCTACTGCCAGTGCTAATGGCCCAGCAATGGCATAGGTGACATCTTGATATGGCGTAAAAATTTTTAAATCATTTTTTTTCCAAAAAACCTTACTCCATTTAGCCGTTGCACCAATAAGGTCTTTTAAACTATCGCCATCCAAATCCTTGGCTTCAATACACATGGGTGTGCCTGGAGATTCGCTTACAATTTTTTCATCCTGAATGTTTTTTCCGTCATTAAGACAAAGAGCGATGAGATTTTCTCGATAACTGCCTATTAGGATATCCATGTAGCCATTGTTATCCAAGTCTGTAGTGATAGAAAAATCTACGGTCGGGGTTCTAGAAGAGAGTTTTTGGAAGGTGTTAAAAGTGTTTTTTTCATTTTTATACAAATAATCATTCATGATCCCTTTAAAAAAAAGGTCCTGATCGCCGTCTTTATCAAAATCAACAAGAATAAATGTCTCAAGGAAAGTTTTTTCCAAAAGGATTGATTTTTGAGAAAACTGACCTTTGCCATCGTTTTCCAACCAAACCACTAGGTTTTCGTAGGTCGTCTTATTTCTTGAAACATAACAGATATCCAGGTCTTTATCTTGATCCAAGTCCGATAAGCTCACCTGGTTTATATAAACTCCTTCTGGGATTTTTATATCCTTACTCTCCGTAAAAGTGCCTTGTCCATTGTTTTTATACCAAGGGATTTTTGAGGCCTTATGGATATAAAATACGGGCATAATATCCATCAGGCGATCTCGATTCAAGTCTTGTATTATCAGTGATTTGACCTCTTTTAGTTTTTCTGCGATGATAGATGGAGACGAAAACTTACCCTTACCCATGCCTTTGCTCCACATGAGTTGTGTGCTCTGTTTTGAATACAGAACTAAGTCAAACACGGCGTCATTGTCTACATCCGAGATTTGTAGCAATGCCGTATAATCATTATCTGCGATTACTTTGCTGTCGTTTTCATCAAGCTTTAGTAATATTTGTTCTACAAACCGGTTATTCCCCAGATTTTGATACCAGATTATCTTGCCATTTGGATGGGAGAGGATTATATCATTTCGTTTATCTTTATCTAGGTCAAAAGCCAGAACCCTACGCAAGCCATAGATGCTGTCTTTACTGATGATTTGCTTACTGAAATTCCCCTTGCCATCATTTTTAAACCAAACTACATCTAAACCATAGAAAGAAAAAAAAAGGTCAGAATCCCCGTCTTGATCAAAATCGTAATGCTGAGCATCTACTGGGTCACATATAAGTGCACAATCATTAATCACTTGTACTGGCCCAAACTGCCCCCAAACACTCCCGAAGTAAAACATTCCCACCACAACCAGGGTCCATCTCCATTTCTCCATTACAGCATCCATTTTTTGGTTTAGTAATTTTCCAACAAAAATAATACATCCACTCAATTCAAAGCAAATCCCTCAGTGTTTTTACTGTTAAATCTTTACCCTCACCCAATTTTTATCCCTTTAAACACCTCAAGCGCCTCCGGATTCCGCATCGCATCCCGATTCACCGAGGCCTCTATCGACTTCCCCAACAAGATTTTCTTCACTGGAAGTTCCATCTTTTTACCACTTAGGGTATACGGTATTTCCGGCACCGCAATCACCCGATCTGGCACGTGGCGTGGGGAAAAATCAGTCCTTAAGGTGTTGGCAATTTTTTTCAACAAAGCCTCATCCAACACTGCTCCTTCCGCCAGTACCACAAACAAAGGCATGATCGAGTCCCCATTTTCCTGCTCCAGGTTAACGATCAGGCTATCGCGGATTTCCGGCAGTTTTTCCACCGAGCGGTAAATTTCGCTGGTGCCAATCCGAATCCCCTGACGATTGAGCGTAGCATCTGAGCGACCGAGGATAATCAGGCTTTCGCGGGGCGTGATTTGCAACCAGTCGCCATGACGCCATACGCCGGGGTAAGTATCGAAGTAGCTGGAAGTGTAGCGGCTAAAATCGGGGTCATTCCAAAATTTCACGGGCATACAGGGCATGGGTTGGGTGATGACCATTTCGCCCACCTCATCGATAAGCGGATGCCCGGCTTCATCCCAGGATTCCATGGCGCAACCAAGGGTGCGGCACTGAATTTCCCCTTCGTAAACGGGCCAAAGCGGGTTGCCGCCTACAAAAGCCGTACACACATCCGTGCCACCGCTGATGGAACACAACCAAAGATCCGATTTCACTTGCTCGTATACCCAGGCAAAACCTTCCGGGGGCAGCGGCGAACCGGTCACTCCGATCGAGCGCAAGTGCTCCAGTCCAAAACTGGCAGGATGAACCTCCCCTTTGATACAAGACAAGATATAAGCGGCGCTGGTACCAAAATGGCTGATGCGCAAGTCTGCAGCCATTTTCCACAACACATTCATGTCGGGATACCCCGGGCTACCATCGTACAGGACAATCGTCGCCTTGGCCAAAAGGGCCGCCTGCACAAAATTCCACATCATCCAGCCCGTGGTGGAATACCAGAAAAAACGCTCCCCAGGTTTGACGTCGTTGTGAAAATGCAGGTATTTGAGGTGCTCCAGCAGCATCCCGCCCTGGCTATGGGTAATGGCTTTGGGTAAACCCGTGGTGCCCGAAGAATACAAAATCCAAATGGGGTGGTCAAAAGGTACTTTGATGAAGGCCAGTTCTGCACTTTCGTTCTGCAGGATGCTCGGCCAAGCGCTACTGTTGGGTAAATCTATATCAAACTCCTCCACGTAAGGAATTACCACCGTATCCAGCAAAGTGGGGAGTTGTTGCTGCAACTGTTGGATTTCCGAGCGGCGGTCAAATTTTTTCCCACCATAATAGTAGGCATTCACCGCGATCAACACTTTGGGCTCGATTTGAATAAACCGTTCGAGTACACTGCTGGCCCCAAAATCGGGCGAACAGCAAGACCAAACCGCCCCAATGGACAGACTTGCCAGCAAAGCCACCGTTGCCTGTGGAATGTTGGGCAAATAACCCACCACCCGATCTCCTGGTTTTACCCCCACATATAATAGGTATGCCCGCAAGGCCGCAACCTGGTTTCTCAATTCCGCCCAGCTTATTTCTTGCCGCGCAATGTGTTCCGCCTGAAAAATAATTGCGGGGAAACGATCGTCTGCACGGCGAAATACCTCTTCGGCATAGTTGAGCCTTGCCCCTTCAAACCAGCGAGTATGGGGCATCTCTCCTTGCATCGCTGCGGAATAAGTCCAATCCAGTTTAAAGTACCGAAGCAAAGAAGTCCAGAATGCGGCAGGATCGGCAACCGACCATTCCCAGGCAGAAGAGTAATCGGCAGGAATGCCGAGGCCCGATTCTTTTTCCAGCCAGTTCAGGTAATGGGTCAGGTTGCTTTGAGCGATCCACTCGGGGGAGGGAGTCCAGCGCAGGCGGTTGTCCATGAATTTTTTTTAAAAACAGAAGGGCAACCCTGATCGAAACCCGGATTGCCCTTTTGATTCAAGCAATAAATTTAACGTAGAATAGTCCGATCGATTAGTTAACCGAGTCAGAAAGTTCTTTGCCAGGCTTGAATTTTACCACTTTTTTGGCATCAATTGTGATGGTTTGACCAGTTTGTGGGTTGCGGCCAGAGCGAGCGTCACGTTTGGAAACAGAAAAAGTACCGAAACCGATTAGGGTTACTTTTCCGTCGCCTTTCAATTCGGCAGCAATACTGTCCAAAACGGCATTCAGCGCGTCAGTTGCTTGGGCTTTGGTGATCTTCGCGCCTTCAGCAATTTTGTTAATCAGATCTCCTTTATTCATCTCAAAGGGTTTTGATTAAAAAATAATTGGTGTCAAATTTAGGGGCTCTCATTTTTAAAACCAAGTTATTTTTGGTAAAAAACCCGAAAAACCTAGATTTTACAAGGGCTTTCGAGCGTTATACCCTCATTAACGCAAAAAAACAGTGGTTATGTTACCTAAATTTGGAAAAACTTTTGCTTTGCCATCTAATTTGGCGCTTCTTTTGCTTTGCCTTTTCTGTGTAATGGGCAGCGCGGGCAGTTTTAGTTGCAGCCGAAAATCGGGTTGCCCGGCAGTAGACACGGTCAGTTCCCGCATGGCTGGAGGCAAAGAAATGCCCAAAGCCAAACGCTCAAAGAATAGTGGGCTTTTTCCCAAAGGGTTCAAACGATAGTTTGGCAAAGTTCCAGGAGTACGCCATTGGCCGACCTTGGATGAACGAAACAGACCAGCTTATTGTCGGCACCACGCTTGGGTTCCGCATTGAGGAGTTGAAAGCCTTCTTTGCGCAGGCGTTCCATTTCGGCATAAATGTCGTCGACTTCAAAAGCGATGTGGTGCAAACCTTCGGGCTTTTTTTCCAGGTATTTGGCAATGGCACTATCCGGGTGGGTGGCCTCCAGCAATTCAATTTTTGCTTCGCCGGTTTGCAAAAAAGAAGTTTTCACGTGCTCCGAAACCACTTCTTCCTCTTTATAAGGTGCAATACCCAGGAGTTTTTCAAAAAGAGTGTTGCTGTCTTCGAGGCTTTTTACGGCAATGCCAATGTGTTCGAGGCGCAAGATCATAAGCTTTCGGAGTTATTAGGTGGTAAAGGTACAGCATTATGCGCAGCTAATTTATTGACAAGCGTCATTGTTTTAGGTGATCCTGAGCTTGGGTAGCAATTAAAATGCATGTACCTTCGCAGCAAAATTTTAAAGCTGATCAAAAAAACTGTTCCCGGTAGAAAAGAATCTTCCCGGGTTGGCGTTTTTGTTTTCATTTCAACACCTGGTGCAATACACATACAATGGTTGAAGTAAAAATTCTTGCAGGAACCAATTCCAGTTATTTGGCGGAAAAAATTGCCGATTATTACGGCAACCCACTCTGCGACGTAAAAATGAACCGCTTTAGCGACGGCGAAATGCAGCCGGTTATCAATGAATCGGTGCGGGGCGCTTACGTCTTCTTTATCCAGTCTACTTTTCCCCCTGCTGAAAACCTGATGGAGCTGTTGCTGCTGATTGATGCGGCCAAGCGGGCTTCAGCGGGTTACATCACGGCGGTTATTCCCTATTTTGGTTATGCCCGCCAAGACCGCAAGGATCAGCCACGGGTGCCCATTTCGGCCAAATTGATTGCCAATTTGTTGCAGGCGGCTGGTGCCAACCGGATCATGACAATGGATTTTCACGCCGATCAAATCCAGGGCTTTTTTGACATCCCGGTGGATCACCTCAAAAGTGAAGCCATATATATTCCTTATCTGCAAGAGCAAGGAATGGACAACATCATTTTTGCATCGCCCGATGTAGGTGGGGTCAAAAGAACCCGATCTTACTCCAAACATTTCCGCACCGATTTGGTCATTTGTGACAAATACCGCGAAAAAGCCAATCAAATTGCGGGCATGACGGTGATTGGAAATGTGGAAGGCCGCGATGTCATTTTGGTGGATGATATGGTGGATACCGCTGGAACACTCTGCCGGGCTGCGGATATCATTATGGAAAAAGGGGCTACCAGTGTGCGGGCGATTTGTACCCACCCTATCCTTTCAGGGAAGGCTTATGACAATATAGAAAATTCGGCATTGACCGAGTTGATTGTGTGCGATACGATTCCGCTAAAACAAAGTTCACCGAAGATTAAGGTACTGTCGACTGCGAAGTTGTTTGCGCGGGCGATTCGGAATACGCATGAGCATCGGTCGATCTCGGCCCTCTTCGTAGACTAGGCCGGTGGCTTAGTCTACTCCCCACGACTGAAGTCGTGGGTTGGGGCAGTGGGGTGGCCTCCCACGGATGAATCCGTGGGTTGGCGTTATGTCTTAGGGGAATGAAAGGCCAACACACCCACACTTTCACACTCCCACACCCATTCTTGTGGGTTGGCGTAGTTTTATTTATCGGTTCGGATAAGAACTTTCAGAAAATTTTTATCTTTGCGTGCCCTAAGCGAAGGCTAGGGAATCTAACGTATTATTAACCATACATTTGTCTCAAATCATGGAAACAATTGCTATCACTGGTCAGTCAAGAGCTGGCTTGGGCAAGAAGCCATCCAAAGATTTGCGGAACGATGGCCGAATCCCGTGTGTATTGTACGGAGGGCAGGACGTAGTTCATTTTTCAGTTACACTGAACGACGTCAAAAACCTCATCTATACACCAGATTTCCGCGTTGCAAATCTGACTGTTGACGGTACTACTTACCGTTGCATCGTAAAAGATTACCAATTGCACCCACTGACCAGTGCATTGACTCACATCGACTTCCTGAGTCTGGTGGATGGTCAAAAGGTGAAGCTGGAAGTACCAGTACGTACCAAAGGGGTTTCTCCTGGTGTAAAACTGGGGGGTAAATTGCAGCAAAAACTGCGCCGGGTAAAAGTAAAAACCTTACCAGAGGAAATGGTTACCGAGCTTTTCATCGACATTTCTCCTTTGGATCTGGGCCAATCCTTGCGGGTTCGCGATATCCAGGTTCCAGCGGGAATTGAGTTGCTGAACTCACCAAGTATTCCGGTGGTTACCATCGAAATTCCACGTGCATTGCGTTCTGCTGCTGCAGCCGAAGCAAAAGATACCAAGAAGAAAAAATAAGAAGGAATCCTTCTTATTTAGGGGGTTGTTCAACTTTAATCAAGTTGAACAACCCTTTTTTTATTTCTTCAAGAACGAAAAAGACCATTAGGCGTTAAGAAAAGAGATGTATTTTTGCTTCTTCTGGAAGCAATGTGAACAATAACTATAGTTTTTGGAAAAAGTGGTATATGGCTGTTGCAATCAAAATGAAATTAAACGAGAAGCTTTATTTGCGTGATCCTCAAGAAACCAAGTTGGGGCGAAACATCATCCAACACAGTATTATGATGATCAACGCAATGGGCTTTGAAGACTTTACCTTCAAAAAACTGGCGGAGCGAATTGAGTCTACCGAAGCTTCAATTTATCGCTATTTTGAGAACAAACACCGCCTTCTGCTCTTTTTGTTGAGCTGGTATTGGGAATGGTTAAAGTATTGTATTGACCTCAAAATTCTCAACATTGACGACCCAAAGCGCAGGCTAAAAATTGCCCTCGAGACCTTGGTGGAAGCCTCACACCGCGATGATCCCAACACCGAACACGTCAATGAAGCGGTATTGCACCGCATTGTTATTGCCGAGTCCGCCAAAGGGTACTACACCAAACAGGTCGATGAAGAAAACCAACAAGGCTTGTTTTTGACGTATAAAGCCTTGTGCAAAACGATACAAGCCATCATCGAGGAGATCAACCCTCAGTTTCCTTATCCACGTGCTCTGGCAAGTACACTGCTGGAAATGGCCAAAAGCCACGTTTATTTCTCTGAACACCTGCCTTCCCTGACTGACATCAATTTTAAAGCAGGAAACAGTGAAGAACAGGTGAAAAAATTGTTGGTCGATTTTGCCTTCGGCCTGTTGGAGAGCAAGCGATTTGTGGAGCAAAAAGAAAATGGCTACTCAGTATGACGCAAAAAATTACTTCCCGATTTTTTTGAGGATTTTGAATAGGAAGCCCACTTGAAATGAAGCGTTCGACTTCCTATTCAAAATCCAAATCGGGAAGTTAATTTTTCTGCGTTACTCAGCAACACTTTGAATTGCCTTTTTCAAGAAACACTTATCTTTGCGCATGAATGAATCATTCTGATTGTTCGATACAACCATAAAATTCCTGCATCACCATGCAAATCAAAAGATCAGCTACTGCCCATTGGGAAGGCTCCGGCAAAACCGGCAATGGCACCATGGCCACCCAGAGTACCGTACTGCACGATACCCAGTACAGCTACAATACCCGGTTTGAAGACGGTATTGGCACCAACCCTGAAGAGCTAATTGGCGCAGCGCACGCCGGCTGCTTTTCCATGAAATTGGCGTTTGTACTCCAGGCTGCTGGATTCACTGCTGACAGCATTGACACCAAAGCAACGGTCATCCTTGAAGCGGGTGCCATCACCACAGTGCAATTGGAGACTTCGGTGAAAGTAGCGGGAGTAAGTCAGGCCCAATTGGAAGAATTCACTGCGGATGCCAAGGCGAACTGTCCGGTATCGAAGTTGTTGAATGCTGAAATCACGCTGACGACTACTTTATTATAATAGTCTTTGTCCATAAAACAGGCGTTGAGTCGGCAAATTGCGCTCAACGCCTGTTTCATTCATTCAACGGAGTAAGAGCACTTCCCCAAACTTAAATGCCTCTTTTTCATCTCCATCCTCCCGGTACCGCACCCGTAAAGTCCATACATACACACCTTGATTGCACCATTGGCCATTTTTGGTTCCATCCCAACTTTGTTGGACATCCTGACTGCGAAATACCATTTCTCCCCAACGATCAAAAATGTCGAATTGATAAGTAAGCAGCTCAGTTTGAGTTGAAAAGAAGGGGTGAAACTGCGCATTCACCTTGCTAGTGGTCGACATGACATTGGGCACATAAACAGCAAAGCGATTGCAGTCTTGCAAAGTGACGTTGATCGAATCCCGCCAACTACAATTGTTCTTAGTGCCTTCCAGCATGTACAAACCTGCTTCCCTTACTTCGATTGAAGCGCTTTGTTCACCAGTAGACCAGCGGTAAGCAGTTGCATCGATGTTTTTAAAAGGAAGG
The DNA here is from genome assembly GCF_965225875.1 of Haliscomenobacter sp. Taxonomy (GTDB): domain Bacteria; phylum Bacteroidota; class Bacteroidia; order Chitinophagales; family Saprospiraceae; genus Haliscomenobacter. The sequence goes on from NZ_CBDDBS010000001.1 coordinate 304,799, forward strand.
CGAATGGATTTTCCGATACAAAGCGTGGTATCCATTCCCAAATCAAAAGTAAAAGTGGGGGTAAAAGTTAATTTGGTAGTATCCCCGGCTACACATCCCGCAGCATTCCTGATCTCTAAAGCATAGGCTCCAGTTTGGTTTACATTGATGGAAGGGGTTGTTGCCCCCGTGTTCCAACGGTAACTCAAGCCTGGCACCAATGGCCCGATGAGTTGCCAAGAGGTATCGCTACAAAAAGTACGATCCGGGCCTAAATCTACTTTAGGCTGAGCATTTACATTGATCAGCACGGAATCTCCGGCAAAACAATTGCCGCGCCGCGCCGTCACATAATAACGGGTGCTTGTATCCGGCTTGGCGATGATGCTTTTACAAGTATCACAATTCAAACCGGTTGCTGGCCACCACTTTAGTTGGGTAAAGCCTGCTATCGAAAGGTGCAGCGTATCTCCCACACAAATGTTGCGATCTGGGCCCAGCTCCACATCCCCCAAAGGTTGCAAAGTCAACCGAATGGAATCACTGTGCAAATTTCCGCAGGCATCCCAAGCATCTATCCAATACAGCCCTGGCGAAAAAGCAGTGAAAGTGCTATCCGTACTGCCATCAAACCAGCGGTAACGAGCAAACCCGGCAGGGACTCGGAGCAGCGTCACACTGTTGGCGCAGACTAACTGGTCGGGGCCAAGATCGAGCTTGGGTGTTGGCGGTGAATTGTAGGTAAACTGAAACTTGTTATTGAGGTAATTGCATTCGGGATGTTGTTCGCTCAGGTAACGTTCCAGAACATAAGGCCGTGGGCGACGGTAATCATCGTTTAATACCACAAAAATGGGGTTACTGCCTGGAGCTTTGATCACAAAACTCCGGCTGGTGCAGGAGTCTGGCAGCAGGTTGATGCCCAAGGTTTTTAGCCCTGCCAAAGGTGTGGCATTGCTATTGGTGGGATCTGTTTTGTAAAAAGCGATTGGCATAGTGGTGCGCAACACACCTTGCCCCTGGTTGCAAATTTTGAGGTATACCTTGAGACTGTCGCCCAGGCAGAGGACACTATCTACCGCACTGATCACCCCATCCGGAAGTTGGCGACATTCCTCACATTTACAGGTCGGATCAGCACAATCAATGAGGCCGTCCCCATTATCGTCGATGTCATTGTCGCAGATTTCGGGGCAGGGAAAATCCTGCCCGGCTGTGTCTCCCCGGCAAGGCCGATTCACTACCACCCGGCCAATGCTGATACTGCTGCAACTGGCATTTGATGCTTTTAATTGAATGGTATAATCTCCATCTGTGCCAAAAGTATGGGTGTAGGTAGTTCCGGCACCTACTACAGCCCCATTCACCGACCATTCGTATTGGTTAGCCCCAGTGCTGGTGCTGGTGAAAGTAAGCGAGCTGCCACGTTGAGCCGCCATTAGTTTGGGGGTGAAATCAGCCATAGCATTGCACAATACATTGATCGGGATTTGTTTTTTTGACCAACAATTCAAATCTCCATTGCGTGCAATCACTTCCAGTGTAAAAATCCCCGCTTGAGTGAAGGTATAGCTGGGGTTTTGTTGCCTAGAAAAAACCGTACCATTCAATTTCCATTCATACCGCGTCGCCCCCGAACCATTAAAGGTAAAAGTAAAGGGAGTTCCCACCATCAGATTTGGAGGTAGAACAATATCCGCAGCAATAGGCTGAGTACAGGGAGGCAAACAACCAGGTGAATCCAGCAAACTGGCTCTTACCGTTTGTAAGGCGGCCAACATACGGGCTGACTGCCCGGGTGTGAAGGCATGCTGACAGGAAAAAGGGGAATAATCCAGGTAATTTTCGGTGAGGTCATTGGCGTCTGTTTTAAACGGGTTGACTGCTCGGGTATCGTCAGTATCCGTGTTGCAGGAATTGTATACACAGCCCGTATGTTTGGCTTGATCAGGTGGAGTATCACAGACCCGGTCGCCTTCCAGTTCACAATTGTTGTTCGTGCAGCCGCCTTCAAAAGTATGGTACAAATTGAGGTAATGCCCCACTTCGTGAATCAACACTACATCATTGGCTGGGCTGTTGCCAAAATAACGCGCCTCACACACAATGCCATCGAATGAGGCACCATGTGCGGATGCAAAATAGGCGTAGCCCGCTACTCCTGAACCGTGGGCTTTGCTGTTGATGTCACGCACCACCCAAATGTTGACATATTGGCGAGGGTCCCAGCGATTGAGGTTTTTAAGCGCGGAGTCATCGGTTTCCATGCCCATGGTGGTCAAACTTGACACATCCCTGGTAATGCCATTGGTAGCCTGGTTATTGGGCGTCCGTTGTGCCAAACAAAATTGGATGGGAATATTGGTGCCTTTACCCGCTGCCCCATAATACCCCTGGTGGGCAAAGGCGTCATTGAGGTGTTGAATGGCGCTTTGCACTTGCGCATCACTGATGTTTTCGCTGCCATTTTGATGGATGATGTGCACTACCACCGGAATGGTAAACACGGCAGCATTGCGCAAGTCAGCCTGGTTTTGTTGCCGTTGAATATGTTGTTGAATGACTCCATCAAGGGTAAGTTGTCGTTGCAATAGGGAGGGGTCTTTTTCAAAAAGGAGGCGCTGCATTTCCGAAGCTGCGCAGGGGTAGGTTTCTTGCTGGGCGAGCAATGCCCGTTGAAAAAAAAGAAAAAAGGTGATCAAGCAGATTGACTTGACAATGGTTTGGGAGAACATGTTCATCTTTACGGGATTGTATGATTATACCGATTTCAGGCGATCCATTCGGCCTGATTGTGTGCAAAGATGATATTGTTCCAGTGCTGGATTAACAAAGGTAAATATAGTGTTTATTTAAAAACAGAGAAAGTCATTTGCACAAAACCACAAATATCTTTCCCTGTTTTGCTAACTTAACGCTAATTCTTCAAACAGCCCATTAATTTATGGTTACTCGATCTTGGCTATTTGAAACCTTTTGACCATTTGAGGTGCGTCATAAATCAAAAAGGTAATTTTAACCTCGTAGATTTTGTTGGATTCTAAATTACCCGTAAAAAAATCTGTGCGCACATCCCCGTCGTAAGGCTTGAAATAGTTAATTGATAAGGGAAATAAACCTATCGACTTATCAATTACCTCAACACGAGCAAAATTGAAGTGATGGGTGAGTGAAGTAATTGTCAGATCAAATTCATCTCCCTCAACTTCATAAAGTATCATATCTACGTTCGGTCCGTCAATGTCGTCAACAACCACTGTATTGGTTCGTATTCCAGACACATTTTGTCCAGAGAGCAGGCTGGTAAGCGATAAGCCAATCAGCATCAAGAGGGTAGTTCCCCATGCATGTTTTCTCATTTTGGTTTAAATTTGGCTTTTAACAATACAATAGCATTTTCTCCTGCATTCCGTTTAAAAGAAAAAATATTCAGTAGGCTCGAATGCAAAAAATAATACATTGTTTTTATACCCTAATTTAATCAGAATGAGATGAGCTCAATTTGATATTTGACATGCCAATACCTGAAAATGCTCATTGCTTGAACCTTTTTACCTTCCCAACAGACTACAATAATTACAACTTCCTAATTCTTCGGCAATTTCTTCCTTTCCTCCCAATCCGCCGTCACTTCCAGGTCCCAGTTGGGGCGCAAAGCTTCCAGGTCTCGAATGTAGATGGGTTCTGGCTGCTGGTGTTTAAAATAGTTGCCAGTATCCCATTCTCCATTGCGATTGAGGTCTTCGAAGAGGCGAATTTTATACGTTGAGGGTTCCATTACTTTGTAAATAAAGCGGGCATTGGTTTTTAGGTCAATCCGCTCACGTTGCACAGGTTCCGTATTCTCGCCCAGCATCAGCTCCATCACGTAGTGGCGGGTAGAGTCCAGATTTTCAACTTTGAGGTCGATGTTGCCGTAGTTTTTGCGCGGCATGGCTTGGAAATTGTACCGCACCGTATCGCGAAAACCCAGGGCATAAATATCGCGTACTGCTCCGGGAGCAAAACGCAATTGATATTTGCTGGATTCGACCCAGCGGTATTGCAGAATCAATCTACGGGAATTGAGGCTATCAATTTCGATCATCGAGGGGCTGATCTTCCGCACGCTATCTTCCACCACAGTCAATTTGTTGATGTCAAAACTGATCAAGGGGTGGTTAAATGTTAGGATCAGCGGCTTTTCAGGATTCAGTTTTTGAAATTCTTTCAGATCGGCATTTTGCAAAGTGAGTTTTGCCGTACGCAGGTAGGTTTCCGGGGCAAAGGTTTTGATGCGCAGGGTATCTTTGAAGGTACTGTCTTTGCGTACATCGAGCGACCAATTGGCCGCAGTGCTTGTCCCGGCGTACCACACTTTGAGGGTATCCCGTATAATTTCCGTACGCAATTGAAAACCGGGGGTTGCCGCCGCAATTTGGACATCTTTGGGCGGCTGATTGAATTGCAAATTCACCAGGCCGTAACGTTTGGCATCGGTATTGAGCAAGCGTAAAGTAGGGATTTCTGAAAAAATCCGCAAGCTAACCTGAGCGTTGGTATCTATCCCAGTCCGAACCAGCGAGTCGGCAAAAGCGATTTTTTCAGTAGCCGCATCGTACAGGTAAGGTTGGTTTGCATCTTCAAGGGCAAATACTTTGAACTCACCCTCACGCATATTTTTGATGCTGAATCTTCCTTCCTTATTGGTTTTGCCAAAATACAGCGGGCGTTCTTTTTTGACTATCGAATCATTGAGCTTGCTGTACACCATCACCAGAATATTCTCAAGCGGCTTTTGAGTGATAAAATCGCGTACTTCGCCTTGCATTCCCAGTGAATCCAGGATAGGGCCAGTCGAAAACACAAAGCGCAGGTCTTTGGCCGCATTGCCTTCGCTGAGGTCTTTAATGGCTTCACCCAGGTTGATGGTATAGGTCACATTTTCCTGCAATTCTTCCCGGTCGTCAAATTCAATGACCAGCACTTTCCCTTTCAATTTCAACAAGGTTCCCATATAGCGAATGGGCGGGGAAACCACCACCTGCTTGGCAACATCCTGAGGCTGTTGAATCCATTCGTTAAAAACAATTTCGATGGGTTGTTTTTTAAAATTCACCTGATAGTTGGGCGTACTGCGGGGGGTGTCGATTCGGGGAGGTGTTTCGTCCTTGGGGCCACCAAGAGGGGGTTGAGGGGTTGCACAACTGTACAAAACGACCCAAAGGATTCCCAAAATGCGGATTAGTCGTACCATCATTCGCTCAACGTTTGTTTGCCGCGAAAATAGTAAGTAAGTAGCTAAAACTTTCGTTTTTATATTTTACTTAACTTTGGCAGCGCAAGTGAAACAAACTAATGACCCATGAACCGATTATTACTACTAACATTTTTTTTAGGGTTTGTCTCCTTGGGGTTTGCCAAAACGGTCAACACTCTGGCAGATACCGTTTTTATCCAACGCTATGACACCTTATGTCAGGGTGATACCTTAAAACTCTTTGGCCGAATTTATACTCAGACAGGAAAGTATCGATACAGAAAGCCTCCCATCAAACCCACCTTTGACACGGTGATTGTGATCAATTTGTTGGTGCGCCCTCGCTACAAAACAGAACGATTTGATACCCTTTGTCTGGGCGAACAACTTGTGATTGGTACCCGGCAATTTTCGAGCGCTGGAATCTATACTATTGTTTTTCCAGCCAACAAACGGCGCTGTGATTCGATTGTACAACTCAATTTGTACATTTTACCCATCTACACCCAACGAGTGAGGGTGCCCTTGTGTATAGGCGATACCATGCGATTAGGCACTGAACAATACTACTACCCCACCCTGGCTACCTTGCGTTATAGCGCCCGAAATGGCTGCGACTCTGTGGTGCAATACGATATTCAAATGTTGGATACCTTTCGCACCCGATTAAATGCAGTGGTCTGCAAAGGGGAAAAAGTAAAGGTGGGAAACAACACACTGGCTGCCAGCACCAGCGGTACTTACTTGTACAATTATGGCCCTACCAATTTGCGCTGTGATTCACTGATTGAATTGAAACTGCAGGTGCGTGATACTTTTTTGACCCGGGTCAACGAACGAATTTGTCAGGGTCAAATCCGCCAATTGGGGCCTTTACGGATAAATACGCCTGGGCTATATCGGTATACTTTTCCACCCAATCAAAGGCGTTGCGATTCTACCGTACTGCTGGATTTGCGTATTCTGCCCCGTCAGGAAATTAACCTCACCCAGGAAATCTGTGAAGGAGACACCTTAAAAATTGGGTCAGAAAAAATTTCCCGTGCTGGCACCTATCTCATTAGCCTAAAAACTCAAGAAGGCTGTGATTCCATCATCAACCTAAATCTGAAACTGCGTTCCAGGATTCGATTTATCCTGTCTGAAGTAATTTGCAACGGAGATACTTATCTTTTTGGCGCACGCAGGTTGAATGAGCCGGGCATTTATTTTGACACCTTGAGTTCCCGCATCACGGGTTGTGATTCGATTGTACGTCTGGATCTCGAAATGGCCTCTTTTGAAAGTAAGGTCATCAATGCCGCCATTTGCCAGGGGCAGAGTTATTCCTTTGACAACAGGAGTTTGCGCAATCCGGGTGTTTATTTGGATACCTTGCGTAGTGCGGGCGATTGTCCAGTCGCTTTTGAACTACACCTAAAGGTAAATCCCATTTTTCAGCAGAGTGTACAAGGGAGCATCTGTCAAGGCAGCAACTACCAGATTGGATCTAGTCTCTACACCAAAGCCGGTTTTTTCACCAAGGTCCTCAAAAGTGCCCAAGGCTGTGACTCTACGATCCAGTTACAACTCAGTGTATTGCCCACTTATCGCGATACCATGCGGACTTCGATCTGTGTGGGGGATACCTTCCGTTTTGGGCAACTCAAACTATACAAAGAGGGTGCTTACCCCATCCGATTCAATACCCGAAATGGTTGTGATTCGATTTTGGTGGTCAAAATTGTACATTACCCCATTCAGCGTGATACCTTTCCAGTGTCCCTGTGTGCGGGCGACACCTTTCGATTAGGCCGACTGAAGTTTCATCAAACGGGGATGTACCCCATTGCCCTGCGCGACCGCAACGCCTGTGATTCTACCCTGTACATCCAGGTCACCAGCAATCCCCGGTATCAAATGCAGTTTAACCAACAGGCCTGCGAGGGCAGGGTTATTCGTTTTGGAAAGCAAGTGCTGACGCGTACTGGAACCTATATCGAGACCTTCCGTTCCCGGGCAGGGTGTGATTCAGTGGTCACCCTTCGGCTTGATTTGGAACCCGTTGATACCACAGTAAAACAAGGTGGCCTTTTGTTGAGCGCCTCCATTGCGAACAACATCCGACGGTATGAATGGCTGGATTGTGTTACGCAAAAGGTAGTTTCTCCACTGTCAAGCCCTTTCTTTTTGCCCGAAAACAATGGTCGTTATGCCGTTCGCTTGTACACCGATACTTGTGTGTATACTTCGGGTTGTCATACTGTACAGGTCAGTACGGCCATTCGGCAGTTTGATTTTTCTAAACAAATCCAGTATTATCCCAATCCCAGTAACCGCGAACTTCATTTAAAACTCCCTGGTACACTGATTGGGCAATACCAATTGACCTGGATCAACAGCACCGGAAAAGTGATTCATGTTGAAAAAAAATGGTTGAATGCCGAAAATGAATTCAACACAGAAAAGCTCAGCAATGGCTTGTATTTATTGCGCTTGCAAAAAATAGACGAGAGGGAATGGGCTCTTTTGAAGTTTATCAAGGCTGAATAACAAGGTAAAAAGTTTAATCCATTTTTTATCCCAAATAACCTACTTTAGCCTTCATAAATTTCGCACGACATGAGAACCTGCATCAGCACGCTGCTGTTTTGCTGCGTGGTACATTTTGCTCAGGCCCAAGCCCTGGCACCACAACTTCCGCCCACCGAAGCCAGTGAGTACATCGGCACCGTTCAACGCCAAACCTTTAAGTATTTCTGGGATTTTGCCCATCCGGTTTCCGGCCTGGCTCCCGAGCGCAACGCCACCCCAAATGTAGTCACCAGCGGGGGTAGTGGCTTTGGCATCATGGCTATTGTAGTGGGTACTTACCGGGGCTGGATTTCCCGCAACCAGGCGGTAGAGCGCATGTTAAAAATCACCCGTTTTTTGGAAAAAGCAGAACGTTTTCATGGTGCCTGGTCGCACTGGCTCGATGGAACTACGGGTAAAGTAGTTCCTTTTAGCCGCTACGACGATGGGGGCGATTTGGTTGAAACAGCTTATTTGATCAATGGTTTGCTGGTGGCCCGCTCCTATTTTGACCAAAACAGTAAAGCTGAAATAGAATTGCGCAATCGCATCAACAGCTTGTGGAGGAGTGTAGAATGGGATTGGTACGTTCACAATGGCCTCCTGCTCTGGCACTGGAGCGCCAATCATGGTTGGAAAATGAACCACTCCATTGGAGGCTACAACGAGTGCTTCATCACTTACATCCTGGCCATGGCCTCACCTACCCACCCGATTACGCGCCAGGTGTACGACGATACCTGGAAAAAAAAGGAAGCCAGCCATTTCATCAATGGCAAGGAATATTTGGGCTACACCCTGCCCCTGGGATTTGACTGGGGCGGCCCACTCTTTTTTGCTCACTACTCCTACCTGAGTCTGGATCCGCGCTGGATGGAAGACGAACACACCAACTATTGGACCCTCAATCTGAACCAGACCATGATCAACCGGGCGCATTGTATCGAGCGGGCTCCCAAGGCTTATGGTTATTCCGAGCGCAACTGGGGTTTGACAGCCAGCGACAACCACGAATTTTATGGTGCACACCAGCCCACTGAAGACAACGGTACCATCACGCCCTCCGCGGCCCTTTCTTCTTTTCCCTACACGCCCTATTATTCTTATCAAGCCATGATTTATTTGTATCGCCAACAAGGCAATCGGCTTTTTGGCGACCTGGGCTTTTACGATGCCTACAATGCCAAGGAAAACTGGTATTCCAACCAATACCTGGCCATTGATCAAGGTCCAATCGTGATTATGATTGAAAATTACCGTTCAGGGTTGATCTGGAAAATGGGGGCAAAAATTCAGGAAATCCAAACTGCACTGCCCAAAATGGGCATCAAACGGCCTGATTACGCTACTGGTTTTTACATGTACACCCCAGAGGTACGATCCGGCATGGTACACATCATGAAACACGCGGATGAAGGCTTGTACATTTTGGATTTTTACACAAAAGGAACTGAAGCGGTGAGTGTGAGCCTGACTCACAATAAAACTGGCCAAACGCAGGTGTTGGCAGATAAAAAGGTATTCACTCCTGGGCCGCAGCAATTGCGGTTCTCGTCAGATTATGGCGATTACACCGTGGTTTTGACTCAGGGGGCAAAAGAAATTAAGCTCAATTTGGGTTTGAGATAAAAGTGAAATTTTCACCTCAAACAGTCCGTCATCTCAGCTTTTCAAAAAGGTACCAAAGCGACGTTTTTTAGCACAAAGGACAAAAAGGGGCCACAAAGGACACAAAGTTAGACGTTGACAGCGCTTCGCTTTGTGTTCTTTGTGGCCCCTTTGTGTCCTTTGTGCTAATAAAATGCCGCTTTTGAAGCAATCGGAAAAATTCAATGTACTTATTGCTCTTCCTCCGTGGCCTCCGCCGCCAAAGCTGCTTTATTGAATTTATCCACCTCCTTATCGATATAGTACAAACTTTGCGGCCCATCCCCAATCAAGCGGATTTTATTCAGAATAGTGCGCATCAGCGCCTCTTCTTCCCGTTGTTCTGCTACGTACCACTGCAAAAAATTGAGCGTAGATGGGTCTTTTTCTGCGTAGCTCAAATTAACTAAATCGTTGATGGACTGGGTCACTTTTTGCTCGTGTGCATATACTTTTTCGAACATAACCTGAACCGACTCAAACTCATGCGGAGCTTGTGCAATGGCTGGGGTGAGTGCAAAACCATCCGTTTCGCTCAAATAACCATAAATCCGCAGCATGTGGGCCCGCTCCTCGTCAGATTGACGATGCATAAACTGAGCACAACCTTCCAAACCTTCTCTGTCGCACCACGAAGCCATTGCCAGGTATAAAAAGGAGGCGTAGGCTTCCAACGCAATTTGTTCGTTCAATGCCGCTTCAATTTTTTTCGAAATCATCTTTCATCATTTTATTTCCCTAGAATGTAAACCTTCTTGGAGGCAGAAAGTTATAAAACCAGACAATTATTTGGCTGAATTCAAGGTATGAAAATCATCGAAAAATATCAACTGCAAAGTGCCGATATCGACCGGATCATCGAAATGGCCTGGGAAGACCGTACCCCTTTTGATGCCATTACGGCCCAATTTGGTTTGAGCGAAAAAGAAGTTATCGAACTAATGAAGTTTGAAATGCACCCAAATAATTGGAAAAAATGGCGGGCAAGGGTGCAGGGACGAGCAACAAAGCATGCTGCCAAGCGAGAAGAAGGTGTTTTGCGCTTCAAATCCAAGCAACAACGAACCATCTCAGGTAACCGAATGAGCAAACGGTAGTCGATTTTTGCCGAGTTGTGGGATAAAATTACTGATTCACATTTAATCTGAGCCTTTTTGTCGATCATCTCTCCGACCTGCCGAAAGAAGCAGCCGAATCATCGAATGCTCCAACACGGCAGTTTTTTTCACCGTTACTTTGTGCCATGAAATCAAGCAATCAAAAAAACGGATTGCAAACCGGCACAAAATGAAAAATTTAAGCACATTTTTACCGCTGTTCGTAGCTTTACTTTGGACAGTGACGGCCACAGGCCAACAAACACCTCCTAGCGGCAACCGCCCTCCAATGCCTAGCACCGAAGCACCTGCGCTGAACACTGCTCCCAAAGGCAATAACAAAATCCTCGGCGTGGTAATCGATTCTTTAAGCAAACAACCTGTAGAATTTGCTACAATTGCTTTGTACCTGAAGAATTCAGATACTCCTGTAGATGGTACAACCTCTGATGACAAAGGAAAATTTGAAATCAGCGGCATCGCCACAGGTGATTATCGTTTAGTGATTTCCTTTATTGGTTACCGCGACAAATCGCTTAATGATCTACGCCTGACCAAAAATGATGTTAAAAACTTGGGTAACATCAGTTTTGCCCAAAGTGTTAGCACCTTGAAAGAGGTAGAAATTGTAGGGACTACTGCTCTGATCGAAGAAAAGGTAGACCGTACCGTTTACAACGCTGAGAAAGATGTCACTTCCAAAGGTGGTGATGCATCTGAGGTATTGCGCAAAGTACCCATGCTCTCCGTAGACTTGGACGGAAATGTTTCACTTCGCGGAAGTTCTAATGTGCGCGTACTGATCAACAACAAGCCATCCACCATTATGGCGGCTAGTGTTGCAGATGCCCTCAAGCAAATTCCTGCCGATATGATCAAAACGGTAGAAGTCATCACTTCTCCATCTGCACGTTATGATGCAGAGGGATCAGGCGGGATCATCAACATCGTCACAAAGAAAAATACGCTGCAAGGTTTGACCCTCAATGTAGACATTGGCACCGGCAACCGTGGTTCCAATTTGGGTTTGAACGGCAGCTATAGAAAAGGTAAAATGGGCTTTAATCTGGGAGGGCACGGCCGTTTGTTTTACAATCCGGCCCTCTCCACTTTGGAACAAACCACCATTACCCCTAGCACCAGCATTCGTACCCTGCAAAATACAGAGTCGTTTGACCGCGGTGGTTTTGGCAACTATAACTTGTCCTGGGATTATGATATTTCCAAAAATCAATCCCTTTCTGCCAGCGCCCGCTTAGGTGCACGCAATTTCGGCAATGAGCAGGACATCGCTATTTCTTTGTTTCAAGATCAACTGTTGAAATCCAGTTCGTTCCGCAAAGTAGACAGCAAAAACAACTCAGGTTCCATCGATTTCAACATCGACTACCTGCGTACCTTCAAGCCTCGTCGCGAGTGGAGCATTTCTGCTCAATATAGCCGCAACGATCTGACCAACAATTTCGATTCCGATGTTTTCGCTGAAGATGAAATCAGCCTACTCAGCAGAATCCGCAACTTGAACGGCAACCTGAATCAGGAAACGACTTTCCAAACTGATTATCAAACCCCAATTGGGGATCGCCAACTGGTGGAATTTGGGGGCAAAACCATCTTGAGGGACGTAGATAGTGACTACAGTTACTTCCTGGCAAAAGACGCTTCTGACAATTATACGATCGATCCAAACCGCCCGGCTGGTGCACTGGATTATCAGCAAAATGTAGCTGCGGGCTACCTGGCTTATACCCTACAAACCAAGAACAAGTACACCTTCAAGTTAGGCGGCCGTTATGAATACACAGATATCAATGCACAAACGGTTGAAAATGGCAACATTGATTTGCCTGCTTACAGCAACTTCGTGCCTAGCTTGAATGTTTCCAAAAACCTCAAGAGTGGCTTCATCGTCAAAGCAGGTTACAACCGCCGCATTCAAAGACCAGGTTTGCAGCAGTTGAACCCAAACTTCAACAACGCTAACCCTCAAAACATCTCTGTAGGTAACCCAGGCTTGAGCCCTGAATTGACGGATAATTTTGAATTGGCATTGAGTGGCAACATCAAGAAGACTTATTTAAACTTCTCGATTTTCCGCCGTATCACTGATAATGCCATCTCACAAATCCGCAAACCATACGATTCAACTGGTGCTGTAATCACTACTTTTGAAAACGTAGGGGTACAAAGAGCATGGGGAACCAACTTGTTTGGTAACTTCCAAATCACTCCAAAATGGACCATCAATGGGGGCATCGATATTGTGTATGCTTTTATGGAAGGCCGTACCACGGGTTTGAACGGATTGTCTGAAGTAGTTACCAACGAAGGTATCAACATCAACGGTCGACTGATGACTCAGGTTACTTTACCTAAGGGTTGGGGTATCCAGGGTTTTAGCTTCATGCGGGGTTCTCAGGTGCAATTACAAGGACGTCAAGGTGGCTTTGGCATGTACTCCCTGGGCATCCGCAAAGACTTCAAAAACAAAAAGGGAAGCATTGGTTTTAGTTCAGAAAACTTCCTGACCAAAGGTATTCGCATGCAAACAGAATTGAGTTCACCAACCTTTACTCAATTGATGGATACACAAAGGTTGAACCGTGGATTCAAGGTCAACTTCAACTATCGCATTGGTAAAATGAGCTTCGATGCGCCACGTAAAAAAGCCAAATCAGTTGAAAACGACGACCTGAAAGCAGGTGATGACAACAACGGTGGCAACAATGGCGGTGGCGCCAACGGAGGTGGCATGCAAGGTGGCGGTGGTCGCAACAATCGTCAGAAATGATAGTTTTGGTTAAATATGATTGTTAATTTAGGTAGGGAGAGCGCTGCGCTCTCCCTTTCCTAAATTCAGGGATATATAAAACCTTAGTTCTTTGATCTAATTTGTTAACGATCTGCAAAAGGGTTCAACATGTTTCATTTTAATTACAGGCTTCCTTATATTTGATTCATCAATAAGTAATTCATTTTCAAATCAAAACAAATCTTTAACATGAAACAAGCAATCCTTTTTGCATTTGCTCTTTTGATCTCTTCTATTAGTTTTGGACAAAATGCTTGGGGGCTGGATAAAGTCCACGCCAAAATGACTTTCACCGTTACCCACCTAGGTATTTCCGAAGTTGATGGTGTTTTTAAAAGTTTTGATGCCAAGCTGACTTCTTCAAAGGAAGATTTTTCTGACGCAGCTTTTGAATTGACGGCAGACCTCAGCCAAGTGACCACCAACAACGAAATGCGCGATGGCCACTTGAAAAAAGCAGATATGTTCGACGTTGAGAAACACCCAACCATGACTTTCAAAAGCACGGGGATTTCTAAAGTAGCGGACAAAAAATTCAAATTGACTGGAGATTTGACAATGAAAGGTGTAACAAAACCAGTTACGCTGGACCTTACGTTGATTGGTACTGCAGTAGATCAAAGATCTCAGAAAAAAATGGTTGGCTTTAAAGCAACTGGAACCATTAAACGTACCGATTTTGGGGTTGGAGGAATGCCATTCATGGTGGTAAGTGAAGATGTGGAATTGAGAGCGAGTGGTGAGTTTAAGGCAGCCAACTAATGCATCAATAATTCACATACATCTTCAGTTTAGTATTTGCATTTTGTAAGTACTAAACTTTTCAATGTGTTAATAATCTGTAAAAAGTGCCTGATTATTTTTTTCTGATCACAGGCAACCTTAGTTTTGAAAGTATTGTATTGGGGCTACACTCCCCATGCACTATGTACGATAAAACACTATTGTCTCATTCATTAAAACAGATTTCAATGAAGCATCTGACTTTTCTCCTGCTCTGCGCGGCTTTTATGGGCCTAGCCTTTACTAATCCAGCAAGTAACGCAGTAGTTGTTTACAAAGTAGATACTAGCGCAAGTACCGTAAAATGGACTGCGGCAAAAGTTACTGGCAAACATTTTGGTAAAGTTCCGGTCAAAGTAGGAACGCTGGAAATCAACAAAAACAAATTGGTTGGGGCTAGCTTTGAAGTCAACATGGCTGCACTTACTGTAGAAGACGGTGGAGGCAATGAGAATTTGCGCAAACACCTCAACAGTCCAGACTTTTTTGCAACTGAGAAGAACCCTTCTGCTACTTTTAAATCAACTAAAGTTACTGCAAAAGACAAAGCAGGCAACTATACAGTTGTAGGTGACATGACCATCAAAGGTTTGACCAAGTCAATCACTTTTGATGCCAATCTAGTTGTAGCTAGTGGTAAAGCAACTGGCAAAGCGACCATTAAGTTGGACCGTACTGATTACGACATCAAGTTCCGTTCTGGCAAGTTCTTCCCTGATTTGGGCGACAAGCTGATCTACGATGAATTTGAACTGGAAGTGAATCTGGTAGCCAGCAAATAAGGGCGATAAAAAACAAGTGTTCATTTTGCCAGAGAATTAGATAAATAAACGGTTCATTTCAAGTTTTTTACCTAATTCTCTGGCTCAAGAAAAATGAACACTTGTTTTTGCCCCACTGCTAAGACACATTCTTGCTTGTGCAAACAAGTTAAGGGAGCCAACCGGAGCAATTCGGTTGGCTTTTTTGTTTTACAGCCCCTCCAACACCTTCTTCACCACCGCCTGCGCCGCCCAGGTCCTATTATTCGCCTGCGAAATCACAATCGAATTCGGCCCATCCAGCACCGCATCCTCTACTACCACATTACGGCGTACAGGCAGACAGTGCATGAATCGGGCGTCATTGGCCCAATTGACCAGTTTATCCTGCGTAATCGTCCAGGCGGGATCTTGATTCAAGATTTGGCCATATTCACGGTAGGAAGACCAGTTTTTGGCATAAACAAAATCAGCTCCTTCAAAAGCCTTTTTTTGGTCGTGTTCCAACTGGACACCCTCCATAAACTCATCAGCAAGGTCATAACCCTCAGGGTTGGTCACAACCAGGTCGACGTTGGCGATTTTCATCCACTCCACAAAGGAATTGGGAACAGCCTGCGGGAGCGCCCGCACGTGGGGAGCCCAACTCAACACCACTTTCGGGCGATCTTTCTTTTTAAACTCCTCTATCGTAATCACATCCGCCAAAGACTGCAAGGGGTGGCGCGTAGCCGATTCCAAACTGATGATGGGCGCACTGGCGTACCGTTTGAAGGCTTCGATCACCTGCTCCGAATAGTCCTTCTCACGGTCTTTCAAACCTGGAAAAGTACGGATACCGATGATGTCGGCGTATTGGCTCACCACTGCTGCCGCCTCCTTGACGTGCTCGGCGCTGCCAGCGTTCATGATGGCTCCCTCTTCAAACTCCAGGGTCCAACCCTGATCTGCGTTCATGCTGATCACCTGCATGCCCAGGTTGAGCGCTGCTTTTTCGGTGCTCAGGCGGGTGCGCAAACTCGGGTTAAAGAACAGCAAAACCATGGTTTTGTCCTTGCCTGCATCGCGGTATTTGAACGGATCAGCTTTGATGTCGCGGGCCAGTTGAACCAATCCAGTCAGGTCAGTTGCGTCTTTTGCGGATGTGAAGTTTTTCATGCTGTGTGCTTATACGTTGGGTTATTCAGGTTGATGAATGGCACCTTATTCTATTTCTGTTCTTAATCCAGCTCCAGTTTATTCAGGGCTTGATCCAGTTTTTCCATAAATAAGTCCACTTCCTTGATGCCCAGGCAAAGTGCTGGCAACAAACGAATGACATTGGGATTGGAAGCTGAGCCCACAAAAACCTTTTCGTCAAACAAAAGATTCTTGCGCAGCGTCGCCGTGTTGAAATCGAATTCTATACCGACCATCAAGCCTTCCCCACGAATTTCTTTAATTAATTCCACTTTTGCCAACTCATCCAGCAAATAATTGCCTACCTCAGCAGCATTTTGTACCAACCTTTCCTGATACATCACGTCCAGCACCGCAATGGAAGCAGCACAAGCCAAATGGCTACCGCCAAAGGTGGTACCTAACATGCCGTGTTTGGCCTGGAATTTTGGGTGAAGTAGTACGCCCCCAACCGGAAAACCATTGCCCATACCTTTGGCAATCGTAATCAGATCGGGCTCGATCCCGGGCACGTGTTGAAAGGCAAAAAACTGGCCACTACGGCCATAGCCCGACTGGATTTCATCCAGAATCAGCACGGTGTCATATTGGTGGCACAGCGCCTGCAACTCCTGCAACAAATGAGGATCGGGCACGTGAATGCCACCAATGCCCTGGATACCTTCAATGATCACCGCAGCCACATCGCCTTTGGAAAGGCTTTTTTGCACCGCCTCCAAATCATTCCAGGCTACGAGTTCAACGGGAAAAGTTTTGTTGATCGGTGCCTGGATGTAGGGGCTGTCGGTTACATTTACTGCAGCAGAAGTCCGCCCGTGGAAGCCTTTTTTGAAAGCGAGCACCTTGGTACGGCCATTGTGAAAAGAGGCCATCTTGAGGGCATTCTCATTGGCTTCCGCTCCAGAATTGCACAAAAAGAGGTTGTATTGGTCACAACCAGAGAGGGCACCCAGCTTTTGCGCCAGCTCAATTTGCAAGTCGTTCTGGATGGAATTGGAGTAAAACCCAAGGGAATTGAGTTGCTCCGTCAATTTCGCTACGTAATGTGGATGGGCATGGCCGATGGAGATCACTGCGTGGCCGCCGTATAGGTCCAGGTAAGCCTGGCCTTTTTCATCGTATACGTAGTTGCCCTGTCCTTTGACGGGCTTAAGGTTGTAGAGTGGATATACGTCGAAGAGTTTCATTGCTTTAAAGGATATGCCCTGGCCGGCTCGCTAGCCTCCATAATCCCACGAATAAATTCGTGGGGTGGATCGGTAGGTAGCCTCCCACGGATAAATCCGTGGGTTGGCACAGGAAGGTTTTGTGGATAACCCATGGCTTTAGCCGTGGGTATATGTAACCATGATCCAGCCCACGAATTTATTCGTGGGACTTGTGGGATCCATGGATTAAAACGCCAAAGATTTCAAGTTCAATCCAGTTTTTTCCGGCAAACCAAAAATCAGATTCAGGTTTTGTACAGCCTGACCGGAGGCACCTTTGGTGAGGTTGTCGATGGCACTGATGATGAAGGCTTTGTTGCCGTGTTTTTCTACGTGCACCAAACATTTATTGGTATTGACAACCTGCTTGAGGTGTGGATTGGCTGCCGTTACATGTGTAAAAGGCTCTGCGGCATAGGTTTGATTGTAGAGCGCTTGCAATTCTGTTTCGTTCAGGTCACAATCGAGGTAAATAGTAGCAAAAATGCCCCGGGTGAAGTCTCCCCGCAAAGGGATAAAGTTCAAATCGCCAACAAAATTGGCCTGTGCCTGAACGAGACTTCGTCGGATTTCATCAAGGTGTTGATGATTAAAGGCCTTGTACACCGAAAGGTTGTTGGCACGCCAGCTAAAGTGGGTGTTTGGACTAGGTGCCTGACCGGCTCCCGTCGACCCCGTTATAGCATTGATGTGGACCTCGGTGCCTAATAATCCCACCTGAGCAAGCGGCAACAAGCCCAACTGGATGGCAGTGGCAAAACAGCCCGGATTAGCGATGCGTTTGCTTTGCTGAATGGCTGCCCGGTTCAACTCCGGCAAACCATACACCCAAGTCTCCTCAAGCCGGTAATCATTGCCCAAATCGATCACAGCAACCCAATCAGGAATGTTGTTTTGCGCCATAAAAGCTGGCGACTGCCCATGCCCCATGCACAAAAACAAAGCATCGACATCCGTAGACAGTTCTGCGCTGAATTTCAGGTCGCATTCTCCCACTAGGTCGTCGTGGGTTTCGTGCACATATTTGCCTGCCTGGCTGGCACTTTGTACAAAGCTGATTTCTACTTCTGGGTGGTATTGCAGAATGCGAATGAGCTCGCCTGCGGTATAACCGCCGCCGCCGATGATGCCTACTTTTAGCATGGTGGGTTGTGGCAGGTTGAGAAGTTGAGGAGTTGAGCAATTGAGTCCCCAACGCTTCGGCTCCGCTCAGCGGCCGGGGGCTCAATTGCTCAACTCCTCAACTTCTCAACCCTTTTTATGGATTGAATGAAATATCTTCGTCTGGTTGCCCAAAATCTTCGTGAACCCTTTCACATCATCCCCGCTCCAGCCCTTATTCATTTCGCCGTAGTGACCGAAGGCGGAGTTCATCAAATCGTTGGGCGATTCAATGCCCTGGAGTTCGAAGCGGTAGGGCATCAGTTTTACCCAAACCTTGCCGGATACGTGTTCCTGAGTATCAAGTAAAAAGGTTTCGATGTTGCGCATCACTGGATCGAGGAATTGGGCTTCGTGCAGCATCATGCCGTACCAGTTGCCCATTTGGTCCTTCCAATATTGTTGCCACTTGGTGAGGGTATGTTTTTCCAACAAGTGGTGAGCCTTAATGATGATCAGTGGTGCAGCGGCTTCAAATCCCACTCGACCTTTGATGCCAATTATGGTATCACCAACGTGGATGTCGCGGCCAATGGCGTATGCTCCAGCCAGTTTGCTCAATGCCTGGATGGCCTGGGTAGGATGGGCAAACGTTTGACCATTAACAGCTTGCAACTCGCCTTTTTCAAATTGCAGCTCCACTACGCTGGGCTCTTTTTCACTCAATTGAGTAGGATAAGCCTCCTCTGGCAGGGCTTTTTGTGAGGTCAGGGTTTCTGCTCCGCCCACACTAGTTCCCCAGATGCCTTGATTGATGGAGTACTTGGCTTTTTCCCAATTCCAGTTGTAGCCGTGCTCAATGAGGTAATCAATCTCAGCCTGGCGAGATAGTTGCAGATCGCGAATGGGGGTGATGATTTCCAGGTCTTGCCCCAATACATTGAAAGCCAAATCAAAGCGTACCTGGTCATTGCCCGCCCCGGTACTGCCATGCGCCACTGCAGCTGCCCCGATTTCCTGGGCATATTTGGCAGTTTCGATGGCCTGGAACATCCGCTCAGCACTCACCGACAAAGGGTAGGTGTTATTGCGCAAAACGTTGCCAAATACCATGTAACGGATACATTGGTCGTAATAATCTTGCAGTGCATTGGCTACCCGGAAGCTTTTTGCACCCAAAGCAAGGGCGCGTTCTTCCATGGTTTTCAACTGTTCGGCACTAAAGCCCCCGGTATCTACAGTCAGGGCATGCACTTCCAATCCTTTGTCTCTGGTAAGGTGCAGGATACAAAACGAGGTGTCCAGCCCACCACTGTAGGCTAGCACAACTTTATGATTAGACATTTGCAACAACAATTAGGTCAGATAAATCGTGTTTCATTTGCTCCAATTCATTTTTGGAAGGCGCAAGCATAGCAGTACACAGGCACATGCGGCGTTGGTTGCGCTCCAAAATATCGTAATTTGGGCAACTTTTGCAGCCCGCCCAAAAGGCCTCTTCCTGAGTCAGCTCCGAAAAAGTAACTGGCTCATAGCCCAGCGAAGAGTTAATTTTCATAACCGCCAGGCTGGTTGTAATCCCAAAAATGCGGGCATCCGGGTATTTGTCACGCGACAATTTGAAGATGCGCTCTTTGATGCGGGTAGCCAGCCCGTAGCGGCGGAAATCAGGAGCAACGATCAAGCCCGAGTTGGCCACGTATTTTCCGTGATCCCAGGTTTCGATGTAGCAAAAGCCTGCAAAAGTGTCTCCTTGCAAGGCGATCACTGCTTTGCCCTCCTGAATTTTTTTCACGATGTACTCCGGCTTGCGTTCAGCAATACCAGTACCGCGGGCCTTGGCAGATTCACGCATTTCATTGCAGATGGCTTCTGCATACTTTTCATGCTCGGGTTGGGCTACCTCAACGATAAATTCCATTTCAGTCATTAATGGTTTTACAGGTTTTTAAGGCCTGGATTTGGGTGAACAAAACAAAAGAACACGCACAAATCTGTGTATTGAGGTGATGATCTTTTGGTGAAAGTGCTGGTGACACCCCTGCAATTGATCATCAATCACATTCAATTGGGCAGATAAATTTCTGGTAGTATTTGGTAGGGAAGTACATCCTACCCCGGTGGGTATAGAAAAATAGTCGCGCCCCCTAAGGGCGACGTACGAAACGACGACGGTAAGGCGTAAAAGTAATATGTAAAGTCAGTTCGTTCATTGTGGGAGCAAAAGTAGGAGTTCGCAACATGGAATGCAATTTCCAATGGTTTTTTTTTGATGGTTTTTGAAAAAATTAACCAAATACTACCTTTAGACGTGCTCAATCACTGTAGGTAGCGGATTTTCGCAAGCTTTTTTCCCTTGTTTTGTGAAAAATGTTATCTTTAAAACTTCAAACACGAATTTTTCTTTTTGACATACGCCTCAAAAACACTTGAGACCAACCCACCGGATGAACCTAACCCAACCGGTGGGATTCTTTTTTTGGCAAAAGGCTCAGCGTTATTCGAGGGTCAAATTCAGTAGTCCAATGTTGTACCATTACCCTTTCCCTTCCCGTTTAAAATGGATGGCCAATGCCTTTAAAAGAGGATACCAGTTTGTAGATGAAAATGGCCATTATATGGGGAAAATGGAATTTTCCACTTTTGGAAAAAAAATTCAGTCCGAGTTAAATGGAGTAGTGGTCAATTTTCTCTTGCAGGGGGTATTTATACAAAAGGTTCTGATCTCGGACGAGGACCATGAGCCCCTAGGTACCATTAAATTGGGGATACTTGGAAAATCCACCATAAACCTGAATAGCGGCGAGGTTTATTTTTGGAAAAACAAAAATATTTTTCAAACTCGTTGGCAACTTATTCATGATTTACCCGGTACAGACAATGACCCGATCTCAGTGGATTACCAATATCTGCATCGCTTCGTGCAGGAAAGTGGAGCAATTGAGTTGTATGAAGAAAGCAATCAAAGTGAGCTATTGACTTTGATTGGGTTCTTTTTAGGCATGTACTATATTCGTCAAAGGCGAAAAAATGGTTAATTATTTCTCGCTCTCACGCAGATATTCAGCGTATTTTTCCGGATCAAAACGATACAAATAAGGTGCTTTGTGGGCCCCTCCGGTCTTGCGTTCTTCCAGGCGTTCCAGAAAACCATAACTCAGCATCTTTTTTTGGAAATTTCGCCGATCCAGTTTTTCTTTTTCCAAACCGAGAATGGTTTCATACAACCTTTGCAGCTCTATTAAAGTGAATTTTTCTGGCAATAAGTTAAAACCTAATGCTTCGTGGTCAAATTGCTTGCGCAAGGCTTTTAATGCCCTTGACACAATCTCGTTGTGATCAAAAAGTAGTTCTGGAATTTCATTGACATCCCACCAGCGACATTCATCGGTCATCATATCCGTTTGGGGCTCTACCAATGAATACTCTACCAAAGCATAATAGCCAACTGAAACCGCTCTTTCCGGAAAAAAATTCTCCTCGGGGGGTAACCCCAGACGAGCCATAATTTCTCTGCCATTGTACCGGTTGTTGGCTCCAAAAGTGTAAAACTGTTGGAGAAAAATAGAATCCAGTCCAGTCCTTTCTTTCAAGATTCGATATGCAGCATCTTCAAGGTTTTCGGTTTTTAAAATCCAACCTCCAGGTAACATCCAGGAATCAGCGCCTTTCGCCCTCAATAAGAGCACTTTAAGCTGGTCGTCGTGAAAGCCAAAAACCACACAATCTATGGACAATTCGGTCAGTGATCGATTAAATAGCGCCTTGATTTCTTTTAGTACCGTAATTAATTTCTCCATTTGAAAAAAGTTAGAAAAAAAACTTAGTGTGATTTGGACACAAAGATAATTATTCTTATCATTGTGTCACAATCACACAATGGTGTGTTTGCGATTATTTTTTGTGGGGCGCTTTCAGTTGTTCCACCACCAATATTGCGATTACCTCTATGTAAATAAGCGTTTCTAATTTTGAGCAGGAAGCTCCAAGTCCGAACGTACAGCTACTCAAGCAAGATATTTGTTCGGACTTGTCTTCCACTTTTTCGTATTTGTCAAAATTAGGTAAAAATTATTTTCCTCTCCTTTTTTTCTTTCTTTTCTATCTGCAAAACTTTCCACCACACATCTTGTTTCACTCCCGAAATTGATTTTACGTCATTGCATCCGCATAAGTAGTGGGGCAAAAATAAGTGCTCATTTTTCTTGAGCCAAAGGATTAGATAAGACACTTGAAATGAAGCGTTTTCTCATCTAATCCTTTGCCAAAACGAGCACTTATTTTTTTATCGCCCTAATTGCTTAATTTTGTGGGATGAATACTCGTTTTGATGAATAAGCCCAATAAAGCTGACATTTTGGCCCAACCGGAGGAAGATCCTACTGCGGAAGAACGCAAACGTGATCACATCCAACTGGCTTTCCGCTCACAGGTAAATTCAGGGGAGTTAGATGCCCGATTCTACTACGAACCATTGTTTAGTGCACATCCACAAGCAGGCTCCTGGCCAGCTTTCAACTTTCTAGGGCATACTTTCCGCGCACCTTTATGGGTATCCAGCATGACCGGGGGAACTGCCATGGCAAATACCATCAATCACAATCTGGCCAGAGCATGTGGCGAATTTGGAATGGGTATGGGCTTGGGTTCTTGTCGTCAATTGTTGTACAGTGATGATAGATTAACCGATTTTGCGGTCAAACCATTAATGAAGGGGCAGCCCCTATTCGCCAACCTCGGCATAGCACAATTGGAACAACTCATCACAAACAATGAATTGTATCGAATCAATATTTTGCTCGACAAACTTGAAGCAGATGGCTTGATCATTCACGTAAACCCGCTCCAGGAATGGCTCCAACCCGAAGGCGACCGCTTTTCTCAGCCCCCTTTACAGACCATTGAAACTATTTTGGAATACCTTAAGGCCCCAATCATCGTCAAGGAAGTAGGGCAAGGAATGGGACTTGAGAGTATGAAGGCGCTTTTGCAACTTCCGTTAGCCGCGGTTGATTTTGCTGCCGCAGGAGGAACCAATTTTGCCAAACTGGAATTGCTGCGCGACTCAGAGGAAAAGCAATTGATCTATGGGCAGTTGGCCAATGTAGGCCATAACGCTGTTGAAATGGTAGGTTTTGTCAATCAATTGATTGCAGAATTGGGAGATCGGGTCAAGTGCCCAGCGGTGATCATTTCCGGTGGCATCCAAAATTTTTTAGACGGGTATTACCTCATCAATAAGGTAAAAATGCCTGCGATTTATGGGCAAGCTTCTGGTTTTTTGAAATACGCGCAAGGTGAATATGCAACTTTGCATACTTATATTGCAGCACAGATTGAAGGACTAGAACTGGCACAAGCATTTTTAAAGGTCAGATAACACAAGAATGCAGGAAAAATCAATATCAGGACTCCATAAGCTGAGCAAAACGGAAAAAATTCAATGGCTGGCTAAAAATTTTTCTGCCGATGAGGAGAGTACGTTGGAGTCACTCCGCAGTTTTTGGCATGAAGACGCTGAAATACAACGCATTCTGGACGGATTCAGTGAAAACACCCTGAGTAATTTTGTCTTTCCATACGGCATTGCCCCCAATTTTTTGGTGGATGGGCAAATGTACGCTGTTCCTATGGTCATCGAGGAGAGTTCGGTGGTCGCAGCGGCTGCCAGTGCCGCCAAATTTTGGTTGCACAAAGGAGGTTTCAAAACCAGCGTATTGGGCACCACCAAGTTAGGGCAATTGCACTTCAGCTGGAAAGGCGATAGCTCAAAACTCCAGGCCTTGATGCCCGCACTTTCCCATACCCTGCTCAACGATGTTCGGCACATCACCAACAACATGGAAAAACGGGGTGGTGGCATTTCATCGATTGAGTTGCAGGATATGAGCCATTTGGAAGCCAATTATTACCAACTAAAGGTAGGTTTTCAAACCTGTGACTCCATGGGCGCCAATTTTATCAACTCGGTTTTGGAGGAGTTTGGTCGCAGTTTGCAGCACTTTATCAGCTCCCAAAGCAGTTTGAGCGCAAGTGAACGGGAAGTAGAGGTCATCATGGCCATCTTGTCCAACTATACGCCCGATTGTATCGTACGCGCCGAAGTAAGTTGTCCGGTTGAACAACTGGATGATGCTTGCATCAATTTGGATGGGCGCGGCTTTGCTGAAAAATTTGCCAAAGCAGTCAGGATTGCCGAAATCGACCCATATCGGGCTACCACCCACAACAAAGGCATTTACAATGGTGTGGATGCCGTGGTCATCGCCACTGGCAACGATTTCAGGGCAACTGAAGCCTGTGGGCATACCTATGCCGCCCGGGATGGGCAATACCGGAGTTTGAGCCATTGCCAGGTTGAAAACGGAATGTTTACATTTTGGATTGATTTACCAATTGCACTTGGCACTGTGGGTGGATTGACCAAATTGCACCCATTGGCTAATCTGTCTCTGGAAATTCTGGGCCAACCTTCTGCACCGGAATTGATGTCCATTATAGCCGCTACTGGTTTGGCGCAAAATTTTGCCGCGGTACGCTCCCTGGTGACCACTGGTATTCAAAAAGGGCATATGAAAATGCACCTGATGAACATCCTCAATCATTTGGGAGGTGATACTGATGATTGTACGGCTGCGGTAGAATACTTCCAGGATCGAGTGGTTTCATTCTCGGCAGTACGCGAGTTTTTAGATCGCCGGGAGGAAGAAAAAGCCAAACCTGCAGTGAATGTAATGTAGATGCCCATGTCGCCATTCCTAGGAGAAGTATACCATGCACAAGGCAAATTGCTGCTGACCGGAGAGTACTTTGTACTGGACGGAGCGATGGCACTGGCCTTGCCTACCCGTTTGGGGCAACATTTTAAAGTTGAACCTGGAAAAATGGGAGAACTAAGCTGGCAGAGCTATGATGCCGATGGTACCTCCTGGTTCAATATCACTTTAGAAATTCCCAGTCTTAGGATTGTATCAGCTGAGCCCTCCGAGCCCGTTCAACGGCTGATTCAGGTTTTGGAGCAGGCATTTTTATTATCCAAAATTCCTATGAATAACCTCGCAGGATGTGCTGTTACAAGCCAATTGGATTTTTCCCGGCATTGGGGCCTGGGCAGCAGTTCTACGCTCATCAGTTTTGTGGCGCATTTGGCCCAAGTGAATCCTTATGATTTATTGGCCAAAACCTTTGGAGGTTCAGGTTATGATTTGGCTTGTGCGCTGGCAAAGGGGCCCATAGTTTATCAAAATCAAGTTGCGCGACCCGTGGCTTTTCATCCAGCTTTTGCTGACCAGCTTTACTTTGTGTATTTGGGGAAAAAGCAGAATAGCCGGGAGGGCATTCAGCGGTATCGGGCTTTGGGCGAGAAGGTAAAAGCTTCCTTAGCCGAAATCAATCAATTAACGCTGGATATGGTAGCTTGCGATTCGCTCAAAACGTTTGAAAATTTGATGATTCAGCATGAAAGAATCGTCAGTAGCATGCTGGAATTGCCACGAGCACAAGACCTTTGTTTTCCAGATTATTGGGGTGTAGTGAAATCTTTGGGCGCCTGGGGTGGAGATTTTGTGTTGGTGACCAGTGATCGGGATGCAGCAAGCACAAAAAGCTACTTTCAGGAAAAAGGATTTGAGGTAATTCTGAGTTATGCAGAAATGATTCTCTGATTTTATTTAGAAACAATCTAAACAAAGCATATCTTTACACCGTTTTGTAAGAAATACTCCAAGCAATGCCGACCACCTGGTACGACGCCAACGTCATCAACATCCAAACCGCCAGCCCAAATACCCGCCGTTTTTGGGTGGAAATTCCCAATGTAGAAGCTTTTAACTTCAAGCCTGGCCAATTCGTCACCATGGATTTGCCCATTGGCGACAAACGCCTGCAACGATGGCGCAGTTACTCCATTGCCAGCGCTCCGGCAGACAGCAACCAGCTGGAGTTTTGTATTGTGCGTTTGGACGGAGGTAAGGCCACCGAGTATTTGTTCGATGATGTACAGGTAGGTTCGACTTTGCGTTTCAAGGGCCCCGATGGAGGTTTTGTATTGCCCGAAACCATTGACCACGACATGGTGATGGTGTGTACGGGTACGGGTGTTGCCCCCTTCCGCAGCATGTTACAGTACATTCAGCAGGAAAATATTCCCCACCGCAAGTTGCACCTGATTTTTGGGACTCGTCATACTGAAGGTATCCTCTATCAGGAAGAGTTTATTGAATTGCAAAAACAATTGCCCAATTTCCGCTTCTCGGTTGCCCTTTCGCGTGAGCCGGAACTTGATCCCACCCAATTTCCCTTTGAAGCCCAATCTGGGTATGTACATTCTTTTTACCTAAATGAATACGCCACTTTACGTTCCGACGTAAAATTTTACCTTTGTGGCTGGCAGAATATGGTGGACGAAGCCGTCCTTAACCTGTTCGACAAAATCGGTTACGACAAGCGCCAGATCATCACCGAACTTTACGGCTAAGAAAGAATACGAATTGGGCTTGTCTAAAATCTTGCATAAACTTAGCCAACCCACGGATTTATCCGTGGGAGGCCACCAAGAAAGGGTGTAGGTGTGACCGTGTGATAGTGTGGGTGTGTTGTCGCGCTGACCCTAAAATCCCTGTAAAATCTAGCCAACCCACGGATTTATCCGTGGGAGGCCACCATACAAAACCACCCCATGGCTTTAGCCGTGGGAACACCAACATCTATGAAACTCGTCTCCTACAACCTCAATGGCATCCGCGCCGCCCTCACCAAGGGCTGGGCCGAATGGCTGCGCGAACACCAGTTCGACATCATCTGTGTACAAGAAACCAAAGCAAGTCCAGATCAGGTCGACCTCTCCCCTATTGGTGATCTGGGCTACCACGTACACTGGCATTCAGCGCAAAAAAAAGGCTACAGCGGCGTAGCAACCTTCAGCAAACACGAGCCCGATCAAGTCATCACGGGTTGTGGGATTTCCAAATACGATGACGAAGGTCGAATTCTGCGCAGCGACTTTGGTGACCTTACTGTGCTCAACTGTTATTTTCCCTCCGGCACGACGGGAGATGTGCGCCAGGATTTCAAGATGATTTTTCTGGAAGACTTTTTCCGCTGGGCACACGAATTGCAGCAAGAGCGCAAAAAACTCATCATTGTAGGCGACTACAACATTGCCCACACCGAACGCGACATCCACGATCCCAAAGGCAACAAAAACTCCTCCGGTTTTTTGCCCGAAGAAAGAGAATGGCTCAGCAAATGGTTCGACAGCGGGTTTACCGATGCCTTCCGCTTTTTAAATCCCGACAAGGTTGAATACAGCTGGTGGAGTTTCCGGGCTGGGGCCCGCAAAAACAACAAGGGCTGGCGCATCGACTACCAATCGGTGAGCAACAACCTACGTGACCACTTGCGTGCAGCCCGGCAAATGAACGAAGCCGAGCACTCCGATCATTGTCCGGTACTGGTAGAATTCGAGAACCTCTTATAGGGATTACTCACAATCAATAGGAGTCAAATCGGGCTCTACCCACAGGGCTCTGGCCTGGGTAGAGAATAGGAGCTCTTTGGAATAAAACCTGAACATGATTTCCTGTGCCGCATATGGACTATTCAGGAGTGCCGTGCAAGATTCCGCAAGGGAAAGGCCTGCACATTTCTTTTGCACAAAAGCTTTCAAAAGAATGGCCCAAAGCTGGGTGATGGTTTCATGGTAGCCCCGCTCGTGGGTGTTTTTGCCACCAGTGGCCACGTTGTAGGTGATGATGCCCGAACGCAGGTAATAAATGGCTTGTTCAAGTGGAAAATGATAGGCGAAATAGGTGCCGACGATGAGGTGCGCCTGGTGGGTCCAACGTTCGGCAGGTAGGCTGTGATTTTGAAAGCCTGTGACGAGTTCTTCAATCTCTACAGGAGATACAGCAATAGTGGTAGTGGTGTCCATTTGTTTAAGGTTTGAAGGTCAATTAACAGGAATCGGCTTGAACTTAGTTAAAAGCTCAAGCCGATTCCTATTTAATGGCACTAAAGTCCGAAAAGTTCCACCATATATTTAATTACTTCCCGCCTTCAACTCCGTAGCCTTGCGTGGCAACTTCTCATCCCGCATCGCCGTATGCAATACAAACGAAGCAATCACCGTAGCAGCCTGTTTCAGGTCATCTGCCACCAGGTGATCCAGGTTGTCCATGTTGGAGTGGTGGGTACGGGTGGAATAAGCGATAGGCTCCTGAATGAACTGAAAGCCAGGGATACCCGCTGCATCAAAAGACTGGTGGTCGGTGCCACCGGTGTTTTGCAGGGTTATGGTTGTTGCGCCCAGGTCTTTGAATGGATCCAACCAGGCCCTAAAGATCGGCATTACCCCTGGATTGCCTTGTAGGTAAATCCCACGCACTTTGCCAGTGCCGTTGTCCAGGTTGAAATAGCCGGATATTTTGCTTTGCTCGGCCTCTTTGATGCTTTGAATAGTGCCTTCAGGACTGGTGTTGGCGTAGTGGTCTTTTACATAACCTCTTGAACCCAGCAGGCCTTGCTCTTCACCTGTCCACAGTGCCAGGCGAATGGTACGGCGAGGTTTAATCCCGGTCTCTTTGATCGTTTCCAGAATGATCCGGGAAGCTTCCATCATCACAGCAGAACCAGCTCCGTTGTCGGTTGCGCCCGTGCCCGTATGCCAGGAATCGAAGTGAGCACCCAGCATTACCACTTCGTCCTTGAGGTCAGAGCCAGGAATCTCGGCGATGATGTTGTGCTCCATCCCGTCGGGGTTGGTGTAGGTGGCTTTCAATTCCATGGACAAAGTCACCGGAATACCCTTTTGCATCAAGCGGAAAATGCGGTTGTAATGCTCAACTGCCATGGTCGCTTGAGGAATTACCTTGGCTTTGGGGTCTTGTACCCGGCCTTCATCAGCACGTGCACCTGTAATAAACACAGTACCCAAATCACCTTTAAAGCCACGGTCGATTACGGCCAATGGGTCTTCGGCCACGATGAATTTGAATAACTTTTGGTTGAAAGAAAAACCACCTAGGCGGTTGAAATCGCGGTCGGGCCGGCGACCGGGAGCCGGTGCGTTGGCCATGTTCAACAAGTCTTCAGCAACGAGGCGTTTAGCTGGTGCCTCGAACCATTCGTTGATGGTGCGGATGGTATCCAGAAAAACGAATTTTCCTTTCAGTTTGCCCTTGTATTTTTCGAGATCAGCCTCGTCATCAGCCTGCAGATAAATCACTTCTCCACTCACGAGCCCTTTGGTGCTGGGCGACCAGGCCTTAGGATAAGCAATGATTGGGAAGTAGTTGGGTGCGGTTGCATGCATTTCGAAATGGGAGAACTCCCAACCCCGACCAAATGGCCCCCAGGCTTCGAGGTGAACGTTGCTCATGCCCCAATCTTTGAGCGTTTTTTGTGCCCAATCTGTCGCTTTGTCCAACATGGGGGAGCCCGTCAAGCGTGGCCCGTATACATCACAAACCCAGGAGGCAATGTCCATCACCTGGCTTTTTTCCATACCATGTTTACGGATGGCGGTGTTGAGGGTAGGGTTGGGTGCATCCTGTGCCAGGAGGCTGAAACTGGTCGCGGCGACCAATAACAACAGTAAGGAGAGCTTTTTCATGTTCTTTACTCAGGTTTTAAATGGTGATGTCCCAATTGCTTGTGAAATAAAGGGCATCAAAATTAGATTCAATGCTGTAAAATAGCACAAGTCCGGCAGTAAATACCAGTTTGTAGACTAAGGGGGATAAAATGAATTCAGAGGTAGGCTAAATTAGCGCCAGTGGTAGGTTTGTTTCTCTTTACGCTAAATTAGATCATTCCTGGTGGCAATCTCTGCTTTTACTTTTTTCCAATTACCATGCGCCGAAGTAAAAAATACGAGAAATATTAAGGGCATACAGGTAGCTGTACTGAAGCCATCAAAAATCGTGTTGGCGATCGCTCCAAGAGCCATCAAAATCAGAAGTGCAGTCCAAAGGTTAACTGAGGATTTCATTGATTTTTCTTTTGCCTGGAGTTCCTCAAGACTTAATTCATTTAGTGGTTTTTCAGTAGCCATGATCGTAAGTTTTTAGTAAATGAAAGGCTAAAAAACGAAAAAATTGATTTCCCACAAAAGCAATTATGCACAACTATTGTTTCGGAGATGCGCCAGGCAACCTGTGTTGGCTGTTTTGGCAACAAGATCTTGGTCAAAAATGAAAATAAACTGCAAGGGCGTATAGCCGTTCACTGAGAAAAAAAGTCGCGAAAATTTTGCGTTAAGAATTTTGCCAAAAATTTCCCGGGTCTCATTCGGGTGGCCTATCTTTCCAGCTCAAGACAAGTGCACCATGTTTCTCGAACCACATTTTAAAGGCCACCGCAGCGGTTGGATTGAAGTCATTTGCGGCTCCATGTTTTCTGGCAAAACGGAAGAATTGATCCGGCGTTTGCGCCGGGCAAAAATTGCCAACCAACAAGTCGAAATTTTTAAGCCCAAAGTGGATACCCGCTACGATGATACCAAGGTGGTGTCACACGATGCCAATTCCATTCATTCCACCCCCATCGAACATTCGGATCAGCTCCTGGCCTTGTCGGAAAGAGTGAGTGTGGTAGGGATTGATGAAGCCCAGTTTTTTGACATGGACTTGCCCCGCAATTGTGAAAAACTGGCCATGCGGGGCATCCGGGTCATCGCGGCAGGGCTAGACATGGACTTCCGGGGAATGCCTTTTGGGCCTGTGCCTGATTTATTGGCCATGGCGGAGTACATCACCAAGGTGCATGCGATTTGCCCACATTGCGGAAATTTAGCCACCCACTCCTATCGCTTGTCAGAAGAGGAAGCGACCGTGGTGTTGGGCGAAAAAAATGTGTACGAGCCACGGTGTCGGACTTGTTATCATTTGGGGAAGGTGATTTAAAACACCAACTTCCGTTCTTTCACCAAGCCCAACTTCTTCCCTCTCATCCGAAACCAATATACCCCCTTCGGCAGCCGATTGGTTTTGTAGGAAAACGTAAAAGTATAAATCCCCGAGCTGTACAACTTGTTCGTCATCAGCACGTCCACCTGTTCGCCAGCGTCGTTAAAAACGGCCAGGGTCAAGGAATCATTTTCAGGCAGGGTAAATTCCCAATCCGCTTCAATCATCATCATCGGGCGTTTGGCCATTTGAGGGCCGGGGGCGGCTTTGGCGTATTCAGAGCGGTACCAGGGTACTGGGCGGCCAGTCAGTTGTGCCAGGAATTCGATGAGTTTTTTTGATTTTTCGGGCTGGTTGCGGTCCCAAACGGCAGATAGGTCGGCATTGTCACTTACACTCCAAATGGCTTGTTGGGTCATCGGGTTTTTATCCAAAAAATTGCGGTAAAGGTAGGTGGCTACCTGGCTGAGTTTTTCATTGCTTTGGTTGACCAGTTGAAAAACAGCGCCCTCGCCAGGGCCGCTGCGGTGCATTTCACAACAATAGCCCACCAGTTTAAAACTGCGTTTTTGGTTAGCAGCCAGCACGTATTCCTCATTGTCAACGACCAACAAGTCCTGCAAGGCGGTATCCTGGGACTGAAACACCATGCCCGGCCCCAGTACAATGCGCAGCGCGCGTTTGCCGACATTGGTGACGGTGGCCTGCAAAGATTCACCATTGTACCCGCCCAAACCTTCAGCTTGCAGGGTAACCAGGCCTTCTGAAAGGGCTTGGGACAAACTTTTACTCTGTGCATTCAGGAATAAAGGACTGATCAGGAGGAGAAAAATGAAGGGTTGGCGCAGCATGTCTTATTTTTTTCCTGAAACGTCCGTGAAAATCGCTTTATTTTACCCTTAAAATTATTGGCCTCAATAAACATAAAAACCATGCTTAAATCTGCTCTACCCTTTATGCCCGAGTACTTTGACCGCTACATCAACCAAACCGATGATGTGGCCTTACTCACCATGTTGGACCGTGCTCAAGAGGAGCTACAAAACTTTGCCTGGGATAAACTGGAAGCGCTTGGCGATCGGGTATACGCTCCAGGAAAATGGACAGGTGGCGATGTGCTACAACACCTGATTGATACGGAGCGCATATTGACCTATCGAGCACTGTGCATTTCCCGTGGCGAGCTGGCCAATTTGCCCAGTTTTGAGGAAGACGATTATGCTGCCCATGCGCAGGGGAATCAACGCAGTTTGGAGGACCTAAAGGCTGAATTTTTGGCTTTGCGCACCGCTACACTGCACCTGTTCCGCAGTTTTAGTGATTCGATGTTGTTGCGGATTGGTACCACCAGTGGAAAATCCATGTCCACACTGGCACTGGGATTTATTGTGGCTGGGCATCAGCGGCATCATTTCCGGGTTTTGGAGGAAAGATATTGGCCAATTCTTTAGGTTTCTTAAAGCGACATTTTTTTATCACAAAGGAAAAAACAAGAGGACTCAAAGGACACAAAGTTAGACGTTGACGACGCTTCGCTTTGTGTTTCTTTGTGCTTCCTTTGTGAAAATCATGTCGCTTTGGTTTTTAAGAATTGGTGGGAATGTCTTTTTCCTCTTTCACCTCTTTGGTCACGATTTTTACATCGTGGGTCAGCAGGCGGTGCACTGGGCATTTGTCGGCGATCTCCAACAAGCGTTGCGTCTGTTCTTCACTCAAGTTGCCGAAAAATTGAATCTCGCGCTGGATATGGGTGATTTGGGTCCCACTTAGTTTTTCAACTTGAAGGGATAAGCTCAAGTCTATTTTTTCCAAATCCCAGGCTTTCCGATCTGCGTACATGCGCACAGTTGCCGCGGTGCAGGTGGCCAGGCCTGCCAGGATGAATTCGTAGGGGTCGGGCCCCAGGTTGGTGCCACCGGATGAAGGTGGCTCGTCGCCGATCAGTTGGTGATCATCGGTTTGCAGGCTGGTTTTGTAGGTATCACGGCCAATGCTGGCATGAAGAATGGTGGGTTTTGACATGGGTTTGGAATTCTTGGTTTGTTTACAATCTAAAAAACAACACCCCTCCAGCCTGTATTCTTGGCATGTCAATAGGTGTACGGTCTTCGAAACCACTGGACTCAAAAGCTCTAGAGCTCGAGCTAAGGGTGGTTGCAAATTTGGTGAATTGCCCTGAGAACTGGAGGGTCATTTTTTCACTCAATTGTAGTTTAAGTCCCAAACCTCCTCCATAACCAAAAGCAGGACCAAGAAAACTATTCTTGGGTTGATCTTCAAGTTCATCGGCATTTGCCCTAAACTGCTCCTCTGCCAGTGATCTTTTGATCGGAACGCCCAGATATAAGCCAGCTTGGATGTAGGGAGCAATTTTTCCCTTTGAAAAATAATATTGCCCGGCAAATGGAATCTCCAAAAATGCGAGATCGAGGTTTACTTTTGAATAATTGGGAGAAACAACTGGCCATACGTTGACTGAATCTGCACTGAAACTCCGTTGAAAATACACCACCTCAATAGAAGCTGACCAATTTGGAGCAATTTGAAGTTGTAAGGCTACACCGGAGGTTAAAGCAGGTGAAGCTTGGTAGGCCCCTCTACCATAATAGTGATTTTCAAAAATTGACGCATTACCGAAATTGACGCCCACCTTAGGTCCAAGAAACCAGTTGGCAGGAGTTTCTTCAGCATTTTGCAAAGATTGTACCTGTTCCTGAGGGTATTTACATTTAGCGTAATTGGCCACCACTTGAATCAGGCTCGCTGTGCCAAACCTGGCATTCGCTGGCGCTACAAAGCCCTCACACTTGCGTTTGAGCAAAGTAAGCGTTCCTTCAAAACTGGGGCTGCGGATGCCATTAAAAATCCCCCCTTCCTCCATAAAGTACAATCCTTCGTCGGCAACACTTTGGTGCAAACTGACTTTGCCTATCAACAAGGTTTTTAACCAATGGCAACGCTCCTGGGCGGTGTTTTGGGTGCAATGGGTGATGTAGCGCAAGGTTTCCCCAAAACGGACTTCCTGGATGTCGCTAAATTCGAGGTATTCGGACTTGGTGACTTCATCGGGTTTGAAGTAGACGCCTTTGGGTGCATCGAGGTGGAACTGCCCGAGGATATAGCCTGTTTTTTGGATGCCGTTTTTGAGTAAAATTTCGCCAGCCTGGAATTTATTACTCTGGGCAAAAGCGGAATTTAGCAGAAGAAAATTAAACAGGGTGTAGAAAACGTAGCGCATGTTGTTTTGTCATAATTAACGCCTTATCCAAATTCATGTTTTTATACTGCTACAATTTATTTTTCAACGCAACAACTTCACTTCCCCCTTAAACTGTTTCCTCACCCCATCGGGGAATTCAATTTCTAGCTCATACAAAAAAGTACCTGCAGCACAGCGTTGGCCGCGGAAAGTGCCATCCCAACCCTGGCTGGGATCATTGATGGCGAGGTCTTTTTTTTCAAAAACAAGGTTGCCCCAACGATCTTTGATGTGCCACTGCACAATTTGGCCACCATCCCGGCCTTGTAGATAAAACTGATCGTTGAGTTGGTCGCCATTGGGGCTGAAGGCATTGGGGATGTATACTTTGCGCACAGGCACTACCTCGATAAAGGCGCTGTCAAGAGCGACACATCCCTGTGCATTGCGTACTTTTAGGTAGACTGTCCCCGAACTGAGTGCACTTAAACCGGGGCTGGCGCAATCTTTACAACTCAACTCAAGCCCTGCGGATGTGGACCAGCTTTCGGTAAGTGGGCCTTTACCGGTTGTGGTGTAAGTGAGTGTGCTTTGATCGCCAGATTCTAGGCGGTCTGGCGATTGGATGGTCGCCCCTAAAGCAGCAGGCCGCGCCCCAATTTCGATGGTGTCCACATAATCCAGGCAAGGTGTTTTGGCCAATAGGGAATACCGGCCATTGCGGGTAGTCACCAGGGTTTTTCCGGTACTGCCATCGCTCCATTGATAACTAAGTGCTTGGAGGGGAGCTTCAACGTAGGCCGTATCACCATTGCAGGAAAAGCGTAGATTGCTATTCAGTTTTAAGGATTTGGGTTCAATCACGTTGAAAAAAGCGGAATCACGCGCTTGAATGCTCAACAAATTGTCCGAAACCAGGGGTTCTCCGTACAAAGCGGGCAAAAACTGCAAGGCGGCCTGGGCACTGTATTTGCCGGGGGGTAAGTCGTCCACCCAGGCTTTCAGGCGGATCGTATTGGTCTCCAGAATGAGGTTCATGTTGATGAGCCTAAAAACACTACTGCCTACCCCACCGATGACGGTACTCAGGTTGGCTGAGTTTTTTTCGATGGCTTTGATGGTCACACCCGCAGGGAATGAATCCCGAAAAACCAAGTCCTGCCAATTGGCCCCGGTGGCATTAAAAAAGGTGTACTCGATGGTAATTTCGGAGCAAGGTAAAACTTGAGTGGGGGTGATTTTCATCCCAAAATCAAGAGAATAGGGGCAAGAACAGCCATCACTTTCCCGACCTTGATACCCTTTCCCCAAAGACCGCATTTTGCCCGTACGGCGATCGACATAAAAATGGGTTTGGGCGTCATCTTCAGCAATGGGGTTCCCGTAAGCGTAAAGATTCCCTGTTTTATCAAAGTACAGTGCGGACAAATACTCACTGGTGACAGGGTAATTAAAGGTGCTGACCAAGCCTCCGCCCACATCAACCAAACGTTTTCCTTTGGCATCAAAACTATAAGTCACACCCAATGAAGGGTGAGTAGCCAAATCGTTGAGTCGAACGGGCAAAGCACTGATCAAAGCCTGACTGGAAGCAAAATAAGGTGGCCCCTGGATATTGATGTTGTAGATGATTTTATCAAACTGCGTAGCTGGATCTCGGCCGATGATGCTTAAACTCCGACCCAAAGGAGTTACGTGACCAGCATGGTATTTTAGCTTGGTATCCAGATTGGCAGGGACACCCAACACCTCTATTTGCCCTCGACTGTCGATGCGCAACAAGTCATAGGTATCAAAGTCCAGTGCGTAAAGGTATTGATCCCTTACACTATACCCCAGGCAGGTGATTTTCCGCCGGGGCTCACTGAGGGGAATGGTGCTTGCAATCAATTTTCCAGTGCCAGAGTCTGGAATAAGGCGCTCCAACTGGCTGCCACCGCTGGTAAAGTTAACGAGGTAGAATGATCCGTCGCAGGGAAAGGTGTTTTGGCCCAAGCCCAGTAAAGGAATTAAGAGTGTAATGCTGAAAAAAAGCCTTGCCGCCGAGGCATTTAATAGTGCTGTCATGGCGGAACGGTTTGGTTATGGATTCCATTCAAACAATTGCAAAGGCTCATTGTTCCTGGCTACGAGTAGCACTTCTTTCCCTTTAATTTTGATGGCTTGAAAATCACGTACTTCTCCTTCCAGGCGAAACCCTGACTGGCGGGCGGGGATGGATGAAAAGCTCCCCTTGCCGTCACCCTTTAAAAAGAGTCCGTAGCTGGAATCAAATCTACCAATTTCTGGCTTCACGCCATAAAAATTCCCACCGAGAATGATGTCCAGCTTTTTATCACCATCAAAATCCTTGATGGTGATGCCGAAATTGGGGGACAATTGGGCCTCTACGGGCAAAGGTTTCAAGCTGAATCGTCCCTTCCCTTCATTCATCAGCACACAGGTACGCATTTCTTTTGCTTCGTACTTCAAGGTATTTTGCAATTGCATTGGCGTAAAAATATTCTCAACCGTTTGCTCCGCAAAATCCTTGTATTTGAGGTAACGCTTTTTGAGTTGTGGGATTTGCCCGACCAAATCGTGGCGCAGCAACATCGGATAAGTGCCTTTGCCGCTGAATACACTCATAATTTGTTCCACAGTTCCATTTTGGTCAAAATCGTTGACCTGCATGACCACTGGATGCTCGGCATTGCCCCTAAATCGGGAGTTCAAGCCATGGTTGCCCAGCACGTAATCCAAATCACCGTCCCCATCCAGATCGGCTGATTCGATACAATTCCACCAACCCTGGGTATTGGCCAAACCGGCTTGTTCGCTGATGTCGGTGAAAGTACCTCGATCGTTGCGCAATAGTTTTATCGGCATCCATTCACCCACAATGATCAAATCGGGATCCCCGTCGCCGTCAAAATCGGTCCATTGTACATCTTTGATCATCCCGATTTTTTGCAAGAAGGAGGCCACCTGTGGGGTGGCGTCGCTGAAATTACCTTTGCCATCGTTGTTGAGGATATAGCCGTTCATGGGCACTCCGTAAACCATTGGCGCTAAACGTGAACCCACAAAAAGGTCGAGGTCGCCATCGCGGTCGTAGTCCGCCGCGTCCACACAAGAGGAAGGCTCAAAGCGGAAAGTAGGCAAAACCTGGGGCGATTTGCTGAAGGTACCACTGCCGTTGTTGAGGTACAAACGGTCAATCAAGGCCGTCGAACTTGAGGAAAACTCGTTACCACCACTACATACATACAAATCCTGATCTCCATCACGATCTGCATCAAAAAACAAGGCTTCCTGGTCTTCGCAGATGGCATCGACCTGAAACAAGGTTTCATTGGTGGAAATAAAGGAGCCATCCGGTTTTTGAACAAACAATTTACCCGCCTGATCTTTGGCGCCACCTACGTAAAAATCCTCCTGCCCATCGCCGTTGGCGTCTCCTTTGGCTATTTTGGGGCCTTCGGTCGAGAGCATCAAGTACAACAAACGATCACGGTCAAAATCGATAAAATCGTTTTCGATATGGCGATAATTTACCCCATTGAGTACATTGAGTTCGCGGAACAACTTGGGGCCAGGAGTGGGTTTGGCGGGGGTCTGAAGGGTTGCTTCAGTTTGTTTGAGCTTCAGGGTTTGGTCGGCTTTAACCCGGGTCAAAAGCGTCCGTTTGCCGTTGGGCCAATCGACCAGGACAGTATCTACTGTTTTGGTTTTTCCCAAACCAAAATTCGGACGCGGGTCCATCGTGGACTCAAAGCCCCGCATCGGCATTTGCTCCAGGTATTGTAGTTGGTCGGCGTACTTTAGGGTAATTTTGGTACCCAGTGCATAGGTATTTTTTCCTTCACCACTCAATTCAAACTTGAGGTAATGGTGATCCTGGTGGATTTTTTCTGTGTTGTTGCGGTAAATGAAGGCGGGCATGTTGACATTATTGGTCACCAGGTCCAGGTCGCCGTCATTGTCCAAATCACCGTAAGCCGAGCCATTGGAATGACTGGGTTTACCTAATCCCCAAGCCTCAGCCTGGTTTTCAAATTTTAAGCCACCTTTATTTTGGAAAGCATAACTGGGAATGGGCTCCACGGGAATGGAGTCTACTAGGGCTTTAAAATTCACTCCACGTCGGGAAATGATGGACAGTTTGGTTTGTTCATCGGCAATAAAAGAAACGTAATCCTGATCGGTCAGGTCCTGATAGATGCCGTTGGCGACAAAAATATCCTTTAGCCCATCGTTGTCCATGTCCATGAACAAGGCCCCCCAGCTCCAGTCGGTTGCTTCCACACCTGCCAAACGGCCTACGTCACTGAAGGTACCGTCGCCATTGTTGATTTGCAGCATGTTGCGGGTAAACTGATGCCAATAACCATTTTCGACGTTGGAGCGGTAGTGGTCCCAGTTGTCGAATGTCGTTTTGGTTTTGAGCCGTCGATCAGTGCCCGGAAGCATATCGGTTACAAATATATCGGGCAAGGCATCGTTGTTGATATCGGCCATGTCTGCCCCCATGGAAGCGGCGCTGATGGAGCGCATGGATTGCTCCAATACTTCGCTAAAGCCGCCATTTTGGTTGTTGATGTAGAGGTAATCGCGCTCAAAAAAGTCGTTGGAAACATATATATCTTGCCAGCCATCCTGGTTCACATCCCCCACGGTCACGCCCAGACCAAAACCGATGATGCTGCCATAAATACCAGCCTGTTCGCTGATGTCGACAAATTTTTCTCCGTCATTGCGAAAAAACTTGTGCCCACCCAGTGGATCGCGGGTGTTGCGTACCTGCTTGCGCAAGTTGAAGCTGCCGATGGCCTGAAAGGAATTGTTCAACAAATACAGATCGAGGTCACCATCTTTATCGTAATCAAAAAAAGCCGCGTGGGTAGAATAGCCAGGGTCGGCAACGCCGTAAGTCTTGGCCATTTCTTTAAAAGTGCCGTCCTTTTGGTTGATGAAGAGTTCATTTTCCCGGTTGTCCCCTTTGACATCCCCAGAATTGCACACGTAGATGTCCAGCCAGCCGTCGCCATTGACGTCGGCCATACTTACACCGGTAGACCAGGCTTTGCGGCCATTTACTCCTGCTTTTTGGGTGACGTCCTCGAATTGCCAATTGCCTTTATTGAGGTAGAGGCGATCCTCTTCCATATTGGCGGTAAAATAGATGTCGATCAGGCCATCGTTGTTGATGTCACCCAAGGCCACCCCGCCCCCGTTGTAAAAATTGCGGTAGGTGTAGATGTTGAAGTCGTTGTCAAAATGCAGTTGATTGACAAAATCAATACCTGTTACGGTTCCAGGCATTTCGGAGAACAAGGTATCGGTTTTGACTTCCGAGGCCTGTTGCAATTCTTTTTTACAAGCGCTCATCCCCACCAAAAGGATGCAGCCCAAAAGGATATTTTGCTTCATGTTATCGCGCGGTTTGCGAGGTCGTTTTGGGTTGGGGTCTGGCCGGAACGTTTTCAATTTCTTCAGCCTCAATCGGATGGGTCAGGTCGGTAAAGTTAGCTTTAACGTACTGATCATCTTTAGCCCCAATCACAATTTGTCGATTGCCGTCAATTTTTACGTAGATCACCCCGCGTTTTTCGTCTTCCATTTTGATAAAACCTTTGCCATACCAACGTTCAAAAATGGAGACCATTTTGGGGAGCAATTTATCCGCCCAGAGGTGTTTGTTCCAGGGCGACCAACTGGCATAATGAAAATCCACGGGCATTTCCCGGATTCGATTTTCCTTAAAATTGGGGTAAAAATTCATAACAATCTGCGGGTCTTCTCCCTTGATGAAACATTGTACCCGACGGCCATCACTGTTATTGGTCAAAATGCGCTGGCGGTTCAAAGATAGACAGCGGGCAAAAAAATCCTCGCTGGGCATACCCATGTAAATGCCAAAAAATAGGCTATCCTGGCGCACTCCACTGGCCAATTCCCGGCGGCGCATCTTGTCGTATTCGGATTGGCAGCTGCTCATGATCAACATTGATCCTGCTAACATCAAACTCCAAAGCATCAATCCACGCTTTTTCATAACTTTTGATTTGTGTAAGTTTTCAACAAAAAACATCGGTTTATGATCAATATACAAAGGTTTCTACCCAATCGTCATTTTTGGCCACGATCAAAATTTTGCGTTGGCCCGATTTAACCAGTTCCACATCCCGTACTGCGCCCTTCAGCAAAAGTCCGGACTGTTTTGAGTTCAAAGGTGAAAATTTTCCTTTGCCGAGGCCTTTCAATACCAAACCATAACTCCCGGCATTGATGCCTAGTTCAGGTTTGGCCTGAAAAAAATTGCCAGCCAGCAATAGATCTACTATGCCATCCCGATCCAAATCATCCGCCATCAAGCCATAAGTGGAAGAGATTTGAGCGTCAACGGGCAAGGGCAACAAGCTGAATTTTCCTTTGCCGTCATTGATGGCTACGGAAGTTTGGGTCGTGTACACTTCCCATTTTATGGCATTGGACAAGGCTTCGGGTGGAAAAATATCAGTTATGGTTTGCCCCTGATACTGGGCATGTTTGAGGTATTTTTTGCGCAAGGAAGGGATTTGTTTGACCACATCGGGCAACAAGGCAAAAGGATATGCTTTTTCACCTTCAAAAATGGTAATGAACTGCTCCACTGCACCATTGCCATCAAAGTCGTTGACGTACATGTTCAGTGGGTGTTTGGCATCTGCCTTGAGTCGGGTATTGCTGCCCAGATTACCCAGCAACAAATCCAGATCACCGTCACCGTCTACATCCGCAGGTTCAATACAAGTCCAAAAACCATTGCTCTTGGCCAAACCCAGTTCATTGGTCATTTCTTTCAATTGCCCCCGGTTGTTTTGAAATACCCGCACAGGCATCCAGGTGCCAGATACGACCAGGTCAGGGTCCCGATCCCCATCGATGTCCACCCAACGCCCATCCGTATAGAGGCCAGAGTTCAACAACTGTGGGGCAATTTGTGCTGTGGCATCAGTAAAATTACCCCTACCATCATTGCGCAACACGTAGCCGTTCACTGGGGCTCCATATTCAAAAGGACGCAAACGTACCCCTACAAACAAATCCAGATCACCATCTGCATCCACATCGGCAACATCTACACAGGAAGTACTTTCAAACTGGAAGGTGGGCAAAATTTGGTTGGATTTGGTGAAGTTGCCGCGTCCATCATTGAAATACAAACGGTCAATCAGTGAGCTAGAACTATTGGGAAATTCATAACCGCCACTACAGACGTACAAATCTTGGTCACGATCGCCATCGGCATCAAAAAAGATCGCGTCCATATCTTCACAAATCTTATCAGCCTCCAGGGCTGGCTGGGCACTGCGGCGGAATTTCCCGCCCGCTTGTTGCACAAAAACAGCCCCGGCCTGATCCTTTGCCCCGCCGATAAACAAGTCTTCCAGCCCATCACCATTGACGTCCCCTTTGGCCATGCGAGGCCCTTCGTACGACATCATTTGGTAAATGAGCCGATCACGGTCAAAATCGGAAAACTCATTTTCCTGGTGTTTGAAACTCAAGGCATCGGCTACTTTGGAGATAAAAGGCTTATAATGGGGTTCCGCGAGGGGGAATTCGTCCGATTGGGCATCCGCTTGTTTGAATTGGAGGCGTTGATTGGTTTTCACCTTGGTTTGCAAGGTGTAGCGTCCATTGGGCCAGGCTATGACCAGCGTATCCACAGTGGTCCAAGTGCCCAGTCCAAAATTGAGTCGATAATCCACCGAAGATTGGAAGCCACGCATGGGAAAAAGCTCCTGAAACAAGGTTTGGCCCTGGTGGCGAATGCTCACCTGTGCACCAACGGCAAAGGGATTTTTGCCTTCCCCCTGTAATTCCAGATTGAGGAAATTGGCTTTTTGTTTGCGTTGCGCTTCGGCATTGTTGCGGAAGATGGAAGCGGGTTGGTTGATGTTGTTGACCACCAGATCCAAGTCGCCGTCGTTGTCCAGGTCGCCGTAAGCCGAGCCATTGGAAAAACTGGGCTCACCCAGGCCCCACTCTACAGCTTTATTTTGAAAGGAGAAATTGCCCTGGTTGGCAAAAGCGTAGTTGGGCACAGGCTCCGAAGGCATGGCATCCACCATTTTGGTGATTACCCCTTTCTTTTTTTGCATCAGCCCCTGCACATTGGCAGGGTCGGAATAAAAGTTGATGTAGTCTTGATCGGTCAAATCGCGCAGGAGGCCATTGGCAACAAAAATATCTTTCTGGCCATCGTTGTCCAGGTCGGTCATGAGCGCACCCCAACTCCAGTCGGTGGCAAAAACTCCAGCCATACGCCCAATTTCGCTGAAGGTGCCATCACCATTGTTGCGCTGGAACACATTTCGGGTGAATTGGCGATGGTAGCCATTGAGGACATTGCGTTGGTATTTGTTCCAGTCTTCAAAATTGGTTTTGGTTTTCATCCGTGCCTCCGTTTCGGGAAGCATGTCGGTCACAAAGATCTCGGGGTGGCCATCGTTGTTGACATCGGCCATGTCGGCCCCCATCGAACTGAAACTCAATTCCTGAATCCAGCTTTCCAATTCTTCGTGAAAAGTGCCGTTTTTTTGGTTGAGGTAAAGGTAATCCCGCTCAAAAAAGTCGTTGGAGACGTAAATATCCGGCCAGCCGTCGCGGTTTACATCACCAATGGTTACCCCCAAACCAAAACCGATGCTACTGCCGTAGATACCTGCCTCGGCACTTACGTCGACAAACTTGTTGTTGTCGTTGCGGTACAATTTATTGCCCCCTCTTTTGTCCCGCACGTTGCGCTGGCCTTTCACGAGGTCATAGCCCCCTACCGATTTCATGGAGTTGTTGAGCAGGTAGCAGTCCAGGTCACCATCGCGGTCATAGTCGAAAAAGGCAGCATGGGAGGAAAGGCCCATATCGGCAAGGCCGTATTCGGCGGCTTTCTCGGTAAAAGTCAGGTTGCCATTGTTGATGAAGAGTTCATTGTAGCGCCGATTGCCGCCGGGTTTACCCGATTTACACACATAGATGTCCAACCATCCATCCCCATTCACATCGGCCATGGCTACGCCGGACGACCAGACGTTTTTGGTGCTGAGCCCAGCTTTGCGGGTGATGTCTTCAAACTGGAAATTGCCCTTGTTCAGGTACAGGCGGTTGCTTTCAAAATTGGCACAAAAAAACACGTCAACGAGCCCGTCATTGTTGATGTCGCCCAGGCCTACGCCGCCACCATTGAAAAAATTGCGGAAGGTGTATGGATTGTATTCTTCGGTATACTGGATTTGATTGATGAAGTCGATGCCAGTGACACTGGCAGGCATGGTTGAAAAAAGGGTCTTGGCCGGGATTGAACTTGAATCTCCGGTAGATTGATTACACCCACTGGCCATGAGCAAAATTATGGCAGCTATTGTGACGGCTATCTGTTTCATACTGGAGGGCAAAGTTGGGAATTTTTTTTGGAAATGAGCGGAAAATGAAGCGTGAAGTTGATCCGTAGGGGCATACCTAGCGGATGCCCTTCCCTAGAAGCAAAAGTAGTAGGTTTAAAACGGCAAATTTGGGGTGGTCGAGAAGTGGGAAAATTGACTTGATTGGGGTGACCAACAGCAATAGTTTTGTATCAGAAATCGAACAGAAAGGAAAAGCTTTTAATCCGCTTTTCGATTCCTAAGTGAGCTACTTTTCGCTTTTAATCATTAACCAATTTAATATCTAAGCTTATGAAAACTATTTTCTTTTCCTTGGCAATCATGCTGTTTAGCGGCATCAATGCTTTCTGTGGGGAGTCCCTTAATGTCTTAAAAACGGACAAAGAGGAGACCATCCTCAAATCCATCGTAATCAAAACCGACGAATCA
Source organism: Haliscomenobacter sp. (assembly GCF_965225875.1). Taxonomy (GTDB): domain Bacteria; phylum Bacteroidota; class Bacteroidia; order Chitinophagales; family Saprospiraceae; genus Haliscomenobacter. The sequence continues at coordinate 349,101 of NZ_CBDDBS010000001.1, forward strand.
AACATTGCTGACCTCCAAAAAATGGCAGCGGATTTTGATGCGGCACACCAGGTTAAAGAATGCGAAATCTCCCTCACAGCCAAAGTAAAAATGGGCTTTGTTGAAGTGGAAATTTCTGTTACCGTATCTGGTTCCACTTGTACAGAAGCGACCAATTTGGCCATCCAAGGCTTGACTGATGCGAAAAAAGCAGTTATGGCGGCGTTTTATTAAGTAGGCCTACACGAATTAGTCCTGGCGGTTCTGCCGGGCAAATCCATCAATTCGTTTCATTTTATTCATTCAACCTTCACTGCTTGAGCGAAGGGTAGCTCACTATTTTCATCACCTCAACCAAATCTATCTATCATGAAAGCACTTTTCGTTTTAGGAATCCTATTTATGCTGCATTTGGAAGGCCAAAGCCAAAATCAAGGCCGCATCTTATTCACCTCGGTAATTGATTATTCCAAAGATGTAAAACAAGGCGGTGCCCAGGATAAAGCGCCCATCGAGTACCAGTCAACCCTGTTTTTAAATGGTTCACAATCCCTGTTTATTTTGAGCCAAAGCCCGGAAGGTTCAACTCTAAAAGATAGGCCTGATGGGGGATTTGAAATTTCTATTTCTGATAAATATGGATTCAGCTACTTCAAGGATATCCAGTCAAAAATACTAGTCTCCCGTGAATTCATCCTCAACAAACCTTTTATTCTCCAGGAAGGCATTGAAGACATCAATTGGGCGATTGGTAATGAGCAGAAAAAAATCGGGAATTTGCTCTGCCAAAAAGCAACTTGTTTTTATAAAGGCCGAAACTTTATTGCCTGGTTTTCGAAAGAAATCCCGGTTAGCGCAGGGCCATGGAAACTTTGGGGGCTCCCGGGTTTAATTGTCGAAGCATACGATGAGCAAGAGGTTGTAAAATTCAGCGCTAAATCGATCGATTTCCCCTTTGCTTTATCTGAACCAGTTGCGCCTCCAACCCAAGGGGATAAAATCAGTAGGGTAGAATTTGAAAAACTCTGGACCAAAAAAGCCGCGCAGTTGAAACAGTTCTTGTCCTCTTCGATTCCAGCAGGCAATACCGAAGTTGGGGTAACGCTCCAAAGAATCGAAAAAGCTGAATAATATGGAAGTTAGGAAAATGATACTCGCATTGATTGCCCTGTTATCAGCAGTCATGCTGCGTGCTCAAAATAGCTGGTTCGTTGAAGGCAAAATTACTTCTGATGATTTGCAGGCAGTCTTTATGGCCAATGTAGTGGCAAAAAGCAGGGCAGATTCATCAATCATATCATTTTCCTTTTCAAGCGAACAAGGGACCTATCGCATCGAAATTCCCAGTGCAGTTGACTCCTGTTTCCTACATGTAAGCGCATTAGGTTTTAAAGAAAAATGGATTCCAATTGCTCGTGATTCCCTTAAAACACCAAGGGTTTACATGGATTTGGTCTTAACCATTGAAATACTCACCATGCAAGCAGTAGTCATTAAGGCTGAAGGGCCGGCCATTAAAATAAAAAACGATACCACGGAATTTCGAGCGGCGTCCTTTTCAGATGGCAGCGAACGAAAAATCGGTGAATTGTTGAAAAAGCTCCCTGGTGTCTCCGTCGCTGAAGATGGCTCCGTGTTCGTCAACGGCAGGAAAGTAAATAAAATCCTGGTTGATGGCGATGACATTTGGAAAGGGCAAGGCGACTTGGTCACCAAACACTTACCAGCAAACATTGTGGATAAAATTCAATCAATTGAGCATTATCAGGAAAACGGCGTTATGAAGGGTTTTGAAGATTCTGATGAGATTGCGCTTAATCTGACAGTTAAAGACGCTGTCAAATTCAAAAACAACGTGGATCTTGAAGCCGCCTGGGGGACTAAGGGTTGGAAGGAAATCAATGCGCATGATTTTGCTCTGCTCAAGAAGTTAAAACTGGCTGCCATTGTAGGCATGAACAATACGGGAAAATTGTACCAACTCAACGAACAAAATCCCTTAAGCTCAGCTTCGGCCAACGACCCGGCAACGCTTGCTGAATTTGGGGAGCCGGCGATCAATTTTGAAAAATTTCGTTCCTCGCAAATCGACCCCAATCGATTCGCCCGCAATACCTCAAAACTTGGTGCCATAAGCCTCAATCGTTCCTTTAGCCGTTTCCTCAAAACCCAAGCTTATTTTGCCTTCAGTCAGGATGAGACTTCGGCCTATGAGTTCAACGAAACATCCTACTTTTTGAACAAGGATACCTTGTCGATCCAGGAACAATTGGGCAACCGGTACAAGCCCATGCGGTGGAGCAATCATTTCAATGCAACTTATGCCGGAAATGAAAAGCTGAACATAGCCTACAATACCAGTTATAGTGCAACAAATGAACATGCTGAAAACCAGTTGAAGTCTTCCATCAATGGTCGATTCACTGCGTTTTTTAACAACAACAATCGTCGTTTCTACCAAGACTTGAAGTCCACGATAAAATTGTCGGCAAAACAGGTGCTCCAGTTGGATTTTATTCATCAAATCGGGAGCACACCACAAACTTTGGTGGTAAAACATTTGGAAGGGCCTCAGAATGATTTTTTTGAATCATCCCAACAAGTACAAGAAGCATTTGCAGACCTGCACCGGATTAATGTTGCTGGAAAGAGTTTGATCAAAGTGAACGACTTGCTAAAAATCAAAACACAAATGGGGTATGTCCATAGTGTGGAGCAATTCAATTCACAATTGACCGCTTCCAAAACCATCGAAGCGCCTACTCCAACCGACTATTTTTCCAATCGCTTCTCCATCATTAAATCGAGTGCATTTTTATCCACTGGGTTTTCTATCCAGTTAAAACGCCTCAAATTATTCAGTGATTTAAAAGTCCAGCATCAATCTTTAGCACCAGGAGATAGTAGTCAATTTTTTTTCACACCGAATACCTGGTTAAATGTGAACCCGGCGATGGGTTTTGGTCTGGCACTCAAGGGAGTAAGCAAGGTATATGGCACTTATTTTCAAGGCAACGCATTTGCCTCAGCAACGGAGTTAGCAGGTGGTTACATCATGCAGGGATACCGCAATTTTCAGCAATCTCGTCCCGAGAATTTGATGAATCTGACGCACACCTTTGTACTTGGCTACTTTGATTTTAATTTATTCAAGCAGTCGTCCTTAAACTTCTCCATTTTCAGCAATGTTTCGGCCAACGCGTACAGTCGATTTTTGCACATCACTGATGACTATTCGTTTTTGACCAAGATCCAAAAGGGTAAACACAAGATATTTTCCTTGAATGTATCTAAAGACCAGCTTTTGTCAAGCTTATCTACAAAGGTCAAATTCAGTGGCGCGCTCTCTATTTCCAGTTATCCAAGTGGCGTCAATGAGCAAAGTGCAGTTTCAGTGGCCAGAACCATCTCGGGTGCAATGATTGCGCAAAGTGCTTTTCCAGGATCCTTTAATGCCGATTTAGAATTTAAAGTGGGGGCCAGCCGGGTTCAATCCGCGATTGCCAATACAGGACGGCTCTTTTCGCAGCTGGGCATCAATGGCAAATACAGGTTTGTCAACTGGATTAGAGCTGGACTCCATTTGGATGCTTTTCAAAAAGACTTGTTGGATCCCAATTCAAAGTGGTTGGTGTTTTTGGATGTTCAGGTAATGGCTTCGCCTAAAAACAAGCCCTATTTTTTCGAAATCCACGGCAACAATTTAACCGGATTAAAGTGGTTTGAAACCCTTTCGGTTGGTGATGCTTACAACTATTTCTCAGGATTGAGGCTAAATCCGGCCCTCGTCCTGATCAAACTTGGTTATTCTTTTTAATTTTTTGATCAAAACATAACGGCTATGAAAACTTTATTTTTTTACGCATTGATGTCCTTGAGTGGACTAAATCTTCAGGCACATCAAACACATTTACCCGAAGAACCGCTACAAACAGTGGCATTGACCAGCCAATCCAGTTCCACGACATTGGTTATTACTGAGCAGTCAAATGAAGTCGTCCACCTCATCACCATTTCTGGTAGAGTAGATTTAGGAACGACCATCATTCCCGTTTCCGTCACCGTGACCGCACCTTCACGAGAGCAGGCTGAAATCGAAGCTAGAAAAGCGATTCTGGTGATGAAAAATATCTTTGAGCAGATTTAAGCGCCAAGATTCCAATCCAATTTTCTCATTTTTTAAACAAAACTTTTCGCTATGAAAACTTTAAGTATTCTGGTGGTTATGTTGACTATGGCATTTACCACTTTTGCCCGGGTTCCAGCAGTGAATCTTCTCCATTCAGAACAATCTACCATTGTTCAAAAAACTCCGGTAGGGCTTTCAAGCTTCGCCACCACTCCAGAACCAAAAGAATGTTCGGTATCCATGAGCGCAACCGTTGTTGTAGGCAGCGTGCAATGTGTGATCAATGTGACTGCCACCGGTGAAACTTGCGCAGATGCGACCACCTCCGCGATCAGCCAATTGGGAGATGCCAAAAAGGCCATTCAAGAAGCCCTGCAATAAGTTTGTTTCACCTGGCTAATTAAGCTTTAGTGGCTTGTTTAGCCATTTTTTCACCATTCAACCCATTATTTATGAATAAGAAATTGCTCAGCACAACAGCATTCATGCTCATTTTGGCCATTGCTTCGTTTGCCAATAACCTGGATTGTAAACTATCCTCAAAAGAAGCCCAGGAACTTAAAGGCACAACAAATGTCCAAGTCTTCAGCACAAAATCGACTACGTCCCAAACTTGTACCGTCACGCTTAGTTCCTGGATAAAATTTGGGATGATGCAAATTTATTATACTGTTTCGGCAAGTGCTGAATCCTGCACAGAAGCAGCTAAATCAGCAAGCAACCAGATGAATGAGGCGAAAAATTTTCTGAACTATACGATCATTGAGTAGCTGATTTTCTTTGAGCCAGGGTAACTCCCTTTCAATCCCAAAAATTTGGGGTAGTCAACAACTTGCAAAAGTGCCTTGACTACCCCTCCCACTTTCCGTAGGTTTGAGTCATTCAATCACATACAATCCATTTCGTATGAAAAAACTCATCCTTTCGATGCTTTTTCTTGCTGGTTTGAGCTCAGTAAGTTTTGCCCAAAACAAAGCAAAATCTCCAACCAACAAATTAAAAATCGAAGCCGATGGTCTATTTATTTCCACCACGGAAGAAGACCTGGAAAACATGCTGGAAGTAGCAGCCAAGCTCGATAAAATGCCCTCCAGCAAAGCATGTACAGTAGAATTGATTGGCACTGTAAACAAAAATGGTACTGAATACAAAGTATCTGCAAAGACACAAAAACCAACTTGTACCGAGGCAGCCAAAGCAGCACAAGAAGCAGTAACAGAAGCAAAAGCTGCCATCGCTGCAAAAATTGAGGACTGATTCGATTAACATTATAGGTTTCACCGACGCCAGTGTATTTCTATATCTACCCCCACTGGCGTCGGCTTTTACCTTTTTACTTCTTATCCACTTCCACCACAACGCCCACTACCGCGCCACTGTCCTTCACATCGGCCTCAAAAGCGATGGTATTCCCTGCTTTAAAACTGGTGGTCCTCATCCGCTTATTGCCCAAAGCGGCTTTGAGTTGGTCGGCATAGGTACTGCCAGAAGCCCCATTGATTTCCTGGTTTAGGGCCTGGTAATCCAATTCGGTTTTGCTGATCACGATCGCGATGTAATCCCGTTGTCCTTTAGCGTCTGGTACCATCGAGTGGTCTTTCGGGAACAGGCGGGTACCCACAATGCCGCAATAAGGGTCATGTTTCTCCGTGTAGGGAAACAAAACGTAGCTGGAACCATCGGTTTCCTGGCCAAAGATGTACACGTAACAATCCACCGAATTGGCGATCAAGGCTTTGAATTTTTGGCCTTTGGTCAATGTGCTGCTGGTGCGGAATACGATGTCGCTCACCTGTTTAACTGGAATAACGGCTTGTTTATCGTTGTCGTACAACCCAAATTCCACGGCCATTTTGCCGGGGTTCACCTGTTTGTCCTGCGCTGAGCCCATGGGGTACAAACCATACGCTTCTTTGGTGAAGTACTCAAAATCTTCGTAACTCATCCAGAAGATCCCCTGGTCACCCCAATCCTCTCCCCAGGAATTCATGATCTGGAAAGCGCCGCCTTCAAAATCATCATTATAGCCAATGACACACATCGCATGGCCCCCAAAACCGCCCATATTGTAGTCCCGTTGGGTAGGTTGCCACACTTTACGGCCGATCATGTTGCTCATAAAAGTACCACCCACCATCATCCCAATGACAACCGGTGCCCCTTGAGCCAGGTTTTGTTTGATGGCCTCAATGTCAGGGGCTTGTTCCTCGTCGCTTACCGTAAGGCGGTTGTAACCTTTGATGCGGTACTTTTGGGCTTCGCGAATGTCGGTTTTGTCTGGGTAATTTTCGCAAGTGGATTCATCGTACCCAAAAGCCTGAAAAGGCATAGCCCCGTTTTGTGCCATGGACTTCATGGCTTCAATCATGTAGGCCCCCTGACAGTCATCCAGGTGAATCTGATTGTAGAGATATGCCGGGCTGAACACTACCTGATTGGGGTTGCGCCCGGTCGCGCGAGCTTCCAAGATACTTCGTGCAGCATAAGCACTGGCCCAACCCACACAAGAACCTTGCCCACCTTGGTGCATCCGGCGGGGAGCAAAAGGCAACAAACTGACTTTGCTTGGCAAACGATTCAACTGGCCGTTTTGTCCATAGGACAGCGCTTCAAATACCTGAGCCTTGTCAAAACGTTCGGGGCTGAGGGAGGCACCCAATGAAAACTGTACCGGAGCATTTTCGTCCTCGTATTCTTCGTATGCGCTGGGGTCGCCACCACCACCACTGAGCATTTCCTGCCCGCCCAGGAAAAAGTACCAAATACCACCTACCAGGAGTAGCGGAATCAGGAGTTTGGGGCGTTTGATCAAAAACAAAATGGCCAGGGGCAAAAGCTGAATCAACCAGCCCATTCCGCCTCCACCACCTCGATTGTTGTTGTTTGGATTTGGGTTTTGTCTTCCCCCACCTTTGGGGTCATCTTCTTCCATTCTGATTGGCATGGTTCAATGGTTTTTTGGTTAAAAAAGCACAGCTAAATTTAATGGCTGAAATTATAAAAAAAAACTCCCCTTCCTTGTAACCTTTTCGCTGTGGATTCGTAAAAGTGTGTTAACGTCTATTTTGACAATTGTCTTTGCTTAAGAAACACTGAAACACACCATGAACACTAGCATTAAAAATCGCTTTTTCGCCCAAGGTGAAAAAGTAAGTAAAGCCATTGGTATTTTGGAACTACTATGTCAGCCAGAAACCTCAGCAATCTTGGATTGTTTGCGCGAATGGCCCGAAGCAGCCTGGGTGGATCTGCTGATCCACACCCAATTGGATGCCGATTTTCTTAATGATCACCTCAAGCTGATGCAAGAAGCAGGCTTGATTCAAAATCAAATGGATGGTTACAACTCTACATTTAGTGTCAGCCAGAATAAACTGAAAAAGGTTTCGGCATTGGTTCGATAAGTCTTTAACAAAAAAGCCCCTATCCTCAGTGCAATTTTGCGGATAGGGGCCTATTTTTTACACTACTTGAAGGTCAACTTTCGAAGTAGCATGGAATTTTTTTGCAGCAAATTTAATGGGTATCATTGTTTTCCAAATTGATACCCCCGTAAAAATTGGTTTGTTTGTCCAGTCTGGCTTTGACGATATAAGCCATTTGGCCCACGTGGTAAGAAAAGTGCTCCACCACATGGATAAGGATGCTCAGTCCTGTTTCGTCAAAACTTTGCACCACAATGGGTCGCTCCAAATCCTGCGGTTTCAAGCGATCAAGCACTTCATCAATCTCACTCATTACATCACGCACCTTTTGGATCAGTTCTGCTCGGGGGATAGGCCCTCGCTCATCAAACTCTGCCTGTCTGCGCCGCTGGTCCAAGGCACCGCCCAAACCGGCCAGGATCCACTGTCTGGCATTGCCACTTAGATGCAAAACCAAATTGCCTACACTATTGGAGTTTTCATTGGGGCGCCACCAGATGTCGGCTTCGCTGAGTTCGTTCAAACAACGTTCCAGTCGCACCTGAGATTCCTCAAAAAGGCGGCGTTTGATCTCTGAGACAAATAGGTTGAGGAAGGATTGGTCAAGCATTGTTCTTAATTATTGACGAATTTTTCGAATGACGAGTGACGAATTTGGAGGTAACCCAGAATTCGTTACTCGTCATTCGAAAAATTCGTCATTCCATCTAGGTATGCAGCGCGCCACAAACCGAAATCGTCTGCCCCGACACATAGGTTGACAAATCTGAGCCCAGGAAAACACAAAGGTCTGCCACTTCGTTGGCTTTTCCAAAACGTTTGAGAGGGATATTCGCCAGGTAAGCATCTCTGGTTTTTTCATCCAGTGCCTCGGTCATATCCGTTTCGATAAAACCAGGTGCTACTGTGTTGCAACGAATGGCGCGAGAACCCATTTCTTTGGCCAATGACTTGCTAAAACCAATGATCCCTGCTTTAGAAGCAGCATAGTTGGCCTGGCCAGCATTGCCCGTGATGCCAACGATGGAGCTCATGTTGATGATTGAGCCACCTCCCGCTTTCATCATTGGGCGCAGTGCGTGTTTGGAAAGGTTGAATACCGATTTGAGATTGGTGGTGATCACCTTATCCCATTGTTCTTCCGTCATGCGGAGCATGAGGGTATCCTGGGTAATCCCGGCGTTGTTGACCAGAATGTCCAGTTTGCCAAAATCGGCCACAACCGAATTGATCAGCGCTTCGGCTTCAGCAAAGTTACCAGCATCAGACGCATAAGCCTTGGCTTTTACACCGAGTGCCTCAAGTTCCGCAGCAATGGCTTCCGCCTGAGCCGCCGAAGAGCGATAGGTAAAGGCGACATTTGCGCCCTGTTCTGCAAATCTTTTGACGATGGCCGCCCCGATTCCACGGGAACCACCGGTTACGAGAGCGACTTTGTCCTGCAATAGTTTCATCAGGCCTTGGTTTTTTGTTTTGTGGGTGTAAAGGTAAGGAACGAAAATGAAAAAGGGATGCAATTCCCACTGCACCCCTTCTTCTTATATAATTTCTGTTCAATCAAAGTCTTTTTACAAGAGCAGGAAAAAAACCAGCACTACCGCAGCCCCGATCCAGGCTCCCTTGATGACGTTTCTATCATTAGAGAAAGCAACATAAGCGATCAATACTCCGATAAGAAACAAAAACAGACCTAACAAAAGTCCAATGAAAGTACTACCACTACCCGCAGGCTTTTCGGGGTGTCTTTCTGCTTTGGCGACTTTGCTCTTGAGCATTTTGATGCCCAATTTTTGTTTCCAGGTCAATTCGTGGCCAACTTTTGCTTCAATTTCTTTAACCGTCATGGTTTTTAGGTCGTCGATGCCCAATTTAGCCTCCGCATTGACAGTTTCAGTGCCTGCTACAGGCGCACTGGCAATAGTAGCATAGGTAGTCGTTGCCAAAAAAGTGCCGAAACAGAGGAATAGAATGGCTAAGAATTTCTTCATGGCTCGTTTGTTTTAGAGAAATGAACAATATGGTTGATCAAATATAATTGACCCGTTTTTTGCGGCAAAATAAGTTTGTGAATTTATCAACAGTCCGGGTAATTTGAAACGCTAATTAAATACAGGTCGTAAAGTTTTGCAAAAAAAAATAGGGATGCACAATTGTTGCACATCCCTACTTTAGGATCGTTTTAAACCTGATCGATTATACCAAAACCAGAATGTAGAGCAAAAGCCCTACTGCAAATCCAATCCAGGCAGCCTTTATGGTGCTTCTTTCTCCCTGAAAAGCGACATAGGTAATCAAGACCCCAATAATGCTCAACACCAGTCCAAGCAAAAAGCCAATAATGTTGTTGGTGCTGGCAGCGGGTTTTTCCGGATGTTTTTCCGCTTTAGTGGCTTTACTTTTCAGCACTTTGATGGCCAACTTTTGCTTCCAGGTCAAATCGTGGCCAATTTTCGCTTCAATTTCTTTCACTGAAAGGTTTCTCAAATCGTCGATGCCCAGTTTGGCCTCCGCACTTACATTTGCTGCTACCGGATCACTTGCAGCAGGCAAATTTGAAATCCCGGCGTAGCTGTTGCTTACCAATAAAAGGCACAGGAATAGGAAAATGAAAAGTTTTTTCATAGTAAAATGTATTTGGTTTTGAGAATCAACAAATTAATCTTTAAATGTAATCATTAATTAAGTAGGAAAAAAGCTCTAAGCCAGGGCAAAAAAAACCCGCATTTTGATTGACGTCAAAATGCGGGTTAAATTGTTAGGCAGCTGCCTAACTTATCTTACAGGTGAAATTAAACTACCGATGCAGCAAGTACTACCGTAAGTAGAATAATCAATACAATCAGGCCCAAAACGCCAATCCAGGAGCCTTTAATGGTTTGTTTGTCTTTAAAAACAACATAGGCGAGCAAAACGCCGATCAAACCCAATACAAAACCAAGCAACAAGCCGATACCAAAACCGCCGGAAATTTCAGCAGGTTTGTCTTCAGCTTTGTCTGCTTTGGCCAATTTGTTCTTGGTCAGCTTGATCGCCAATTTTTGCTTCCAATTGAGTTTTTGCCCAATTTTTTCTTCAATTTCCTTTGCGGAAAGGGTTTTGATGTCTTCAATGGTAATACTTGGGCTTTTTTGCGTTACCGTCTCTTGCTGGGAGTTGGCGGGTACTCCAACTACTGCAAAAGAGTTGGTACTCATCAGGATTCCGAAACAAAGTGCGAGAATAGTGAATAGTCTTTTCATTGAGCTAATTGTTTGTGTTTAGAAATGTTTTAGTTCCCAAATATATCTTGTTGTTTTTATAATAACAAGGACTTTGCAAAAAAATACTTTTTAAAACCTCAATTCATACGACTATTCCCCCTGAAATTGCAGGCATCAAAATTAAAAACTTACCCCTTCTGTAGTTTTGAACAGTGTGGTATGAAGTCTACAATTTTTCTTTCAAATATTGACCAGTGTAGGATGTTTCAATTTGAGTCAAGCCTTCAGGTACCCCCTGGTACACCAAGTTACCTCCACCTTTTCCTCCATCCGGCCCCAAATCAATGACCCAATCTGCGGATTTGATCACTTCCAGGTTGTGTTCCACCACGATTACCGTATGCCCTTTTTCCACCAGCGCATTGAGCGCATCCAACAATTTGCGGATATCGTGAAAATGCAAACCGGTAGTAGGCTCATCAAAAATGAAAAGCACGTGCTGATTGGAATGCTCTTGGGTTAAAAAAGAGGCCAGCTTAACCCTTTGAGCTTCACCTCCAGATAAGGTACTAGAGGATTGCCCCATGTGTACATACCCTAAACCTACGTCTTGCAGAGGTTTAATTTTGGAAATGATGTCCTTATGACCGGCAAAAAACTCCATGGCTTCGTCGATGCTCATTTCCAGGATTTCGTGGATGTTTTTGCCTTTGTATTCTACCTCCAGTACTTCGGGCTTAAAACGTTTGCCCTGGCATACGTCACATTCCAGGCGCACATCGGCGAGGAATTGCATTTCGATGATTTGTTCGCCCTCACCTTTACAGGCGTCACAGCGGCCACCATCCACGTTGAATGAAAAATGTTTGGGTTTGAAGCCCCGGATTTTGGACAATTGTTGGTTGGTAAACAAGTCCCGGATGGCATCGTAAGCTTTTACATAGGTGACGGGATTGGAACGGGAAGATTTGCCAATCGGGCTTTGGTTCACCATTTCCACCGCCTTGATTTTTTGGAATGGACCTTCGATAGCGGAGTGCAAGCCGGGCGCCTTGGGCGTAGCTTCGCCCAGTTCTTTTTTGAGGGCAGGGAAAAGGATTTGTTTTACCAAAGTCGTTTTGCCCGAACCCGATACCCCACTCACCGCCGTCATGGCGTGGAGAGGAAAGGCTACGTCGATGTTGCGCAGGTTGTTTTCTCGGGCGCCTTTTACCCAAATAAAATCACTGGCTTTGCGGCGGAAGGTCGGCACGGGAATTTCCATCGTGCCATTCATGTATAAGGTGGTCAGGCTAGTGGCAGCTTCTGTGTAAATATCCGCATAAGGTCCGGCGAAAACCACTTCACCGCCGTGGATACCCGCAGCGGGGCCAATGTCGATGAGGTAATCAGCATTTTTGATCAGGTCTTCTTCGTGTTCCACCACGATAACTGTGTTGCCCAGGTCACGCAAAGACTTGAGCACTTTGACCAAACGATCGGTATCGCGGGGGTGCAGGCCCACACTGGGTTCGTCCAGAATGTACATCGAGCTGGTGAGGTTGCTCCCCAGCAAGCGGGTCAGGTTGATGCGTTGGGTTTCACCTCCACTGAGGGTGGCTGAAACCCGGTTGAGGTTGAGGTAGCCCAGTCCCAGGTCGCACATAAACTGCAAGCGCGAGGTGATTTCCTGGAGCAAGCGGTTGGCTACTTTTTGGTCAAACTCGCTTAAGTCAACGGTTTGAAAAAAAGGCAAGAGTTCATCTACAGGCTCATCAATCAATTCATGGATGCCCCGATCAGCTATTTTGATGTAACGGGCTTCTTTGCGCAGGCGCGAACCCTCACAGGTAGGGCATTGGGTACGCCCGCGATAACGCGCCAGCATGACCCGGTTTTGGACTTTGTAGGATTTTTCTTCCAATTCCTTAAAAAAGGCATGGATACCACCGAAACTAGCCGTGCCTTTCCAAAGCATGTTGCGTTGCTCCTTGCTCAAATCCTGATAAGGGGTATGAACCGGGAAATTGTATTTGTGCGCATGTTCCAATACTTCCTCCAGCCACAGCCCCAGTTTTTCCCCCTTCCAGCAGGCAATTGCTCCTTCATACACGGAAAGAGACTTATTCGGTACCACTTTATTTTCATCAATACCCATTACCATACTAAAACCTTCACAACTGGGACAGGCACCGAAGGGGTTGTTAAAATTGAACAATTGGGGCGTGGGCTCAACGAAGGTCATCCCATCCAGCTCAAAGCGGTTGTTGAAACCTTTCATGGCCTCGGTGCCTACCACGTCCACCCAGCACTCGCCTTCACTTTCGTAAAAAGCAGTTTGGATGGAGTCGGCGATGCGGCGTACATTGTCTTCTTCACTGCTAACCGCAAAACGGTCAATCAGGATATATAGGGTGTCTTCCGGAATTTCCTCTATTTTCAGTTTCAGGATGGCATCTTTGCTGTCTAAAAAATCCTGGATGTCCATCAACTCGCCTTGATTGCGCAAACGGGTGTAGCCTTTTTGCAGCAACAAACTCAATTCTCGCTCCAACAAACGGTCTTTGTACTTATAAGGTAGCGGAATGAACAATTGCACCCGGGTTCCTTCCGGAAAAGTATGGATGTAATCGTTGACGTCAGCTACTTCGTGCTTTTTAACCACCTGACCAGAAATGGGAGAATAAGTCTTGCCCAGACGAGCATACAAAAGCCGCAGATAGTCGTACAGCTCGGTGAGTGTGCCGACAGTGGAGCGGGCATTGCTGGTGCTAACCTTTTGCTCAATGGCAATAGCTGGGCAAATGCCTTTGATGTAGTCAATTTCCGGTTTTTTCATCCGCCCCAAAAACTGCCGGGCGTAGGAGGACAGGCTTTCCACATATCTACGTTGCCCTTCAGCGTACAAGGTATCCATCGTAATCGAAGACTTACCCGAGCCTGAAACTCCAGTAACCACAACCAACTGGTTCTTGGGAATATTTAAGTCGATGTTTTTCAGGTTATTGCCCCGGGCGCCTTTGATGTAAATCCAATTGTCTGCGTCGGGTGTAGGTAGGGTGGTTTCCGTGGTAGCCTGCTGTTTCATATGGTATTGGCAGTTAGAGGGGGCAAGATACAAAAAGTTGTGCATTGCACGAGCCTTTGTTAAAAACGCTTACAAAAAGTTTTACACAATTTTATGCACCATTCTTTGCGGCTAGGGGAAACCCTAAAAAACCGTTAATCTTTGGTTAATTTGAAAAAAAATCTCCTAAACTGTTTTTTCATTAAATTATTGCGTTTATCTTTGACTCATTATCAATTTTTCTTCCAAAACATTATTGCTTCACTAAAACGCAGGCGCATATAAGCTGAAACTTCTACACTAAAAGTTTTTAACGGATTTGATCCCATTGCTTTAAACTATTTAGTTATGCAAGTTACACAGCTTAACGATCAGCAGCTCATCGCCTGCTACTTGGAAGGAAACGAAAGAGCGTTCGAAGAATTGCTCAACCGTCACCAACAAAAAATTTATACCTCTATTTATTTGTTTGTCAAGGAGCAAAGCCTTGCTGAAGACATCTTCCAGGAAGTGTTCATCAAGATCATTGATACTCTTCGCCGCGGCAAGTACAATCACGAGGGTAAGTTCCTCCAGTGGGCCATGCGTATCTCGTATAACATGTGTGTGGATTATTTCCGCCGCACGAAGCGCCGCCCTAAAGTTTCGCCAACCGATACTTTCGATATTTTCGACGTTCTTCAAACGCCGGATTTCAACTCTGAGCAGACCATCATCCGCAGCCAGACCCACGACAAAGTGCGCCACCTGGTAGACATGCTCCCACCCGAGCAACGCGAAGTGGTTATCCTGCGCCATTATGCCGACATGAGCTTTAAGGAAATTGCCAAACTAACCCGGGTAAGTATCAACACTGCACTGGGCCGGATGCGCTACGCCTTGATCAACATTCGGAAGATGGTGGAAGAGAAAGAAGTGATTCTGCAGTAAACGGAAGTTTAAAAGCTTAGAAGTTTAAAAATTGAGGGTCGGTTGCCATTTGAATCAATGGTAGCCGACCCTCTGTGTTTATATCCTTCATCCATCTTAATTACCCTAAGAACTTTTTTACCATACCCACTCGAACAGCGTTATGATCAAAACCACAAATTTGGGTGCTTCTCCAAATCCAGGTTTTTTTTGTTCTTTTTGTGCAATTCGACCAGAAAGCCAAAGTTCAGGACCAGGGCCTTGCCCGCAGCACCGACGGATCCTCTGGCGCGGATGTCAAAATTGGGTGAAGGCAACCAGTACCCTCCGCCAACCGCCACCTGAAACAAACCTTTACCTGCGCCGCTTAGTAAATTTACCCTCGAGCTGATGTTGTTCAGCGCGTCGATGGCATCGCGATCCATATTGGTCCCTTGTGATAAGAGGTAATCCGAAAAACGAACGCCGTCGTCGTAGATGATGCTACCGAACAAGAAGGTGCTGTTGTCGAATTTGCGCCCCATTTCAACGCCCAACGCGATCGCATTGGGGAGCGGAATATTTTTGCCTTCTACGTTCACGTTTCCCCGCAATTTGAAGGTTTGTGCAAAATTTTGCGAGGTGGCAACCTGTGCCCGGACGTAATAGTCATTTTCTTGTGGGAAATGCCAGCCAATAAAAACTTGTGGTGCAAGCGTGGTAGAGCGGATTCGCTTGGGAAAAACCTTGTCCAAATCGCCTCCCGCTAATTTCACGACTTGATCGACG
Source organism: Haliscomenobacter sp. (assembly GCF_965225875.1). Lineage (GTDB taxonomy): Bacteria > Bacteroidota > Bacteroidia > Chitinophagales > Saprospiraceae > Haliscomenobacter. The sequence goes on from NZ_CBDDBS010000001.1 coordinate 364,557, forward strand.
CCTTGTAAACCCTGGCTGCCATCGCGGCTGAAAGAAAAGGTTTGGTGTTGTGCGCCGATGCCAAAGAATAATTGTGCGCTGCTTTTTGAAGACAAAAGCAGTACGAAACCTAAAACGAGTAAATAAAGTCTCATGGAAATAAGTTTTGTTCTCTTAATAGTATGTAGTATGCTAAGCGATACACCAATGAGGCATGCTGAGCTGAGCGAAGAGTCGTTCAACTTAAGCCTTTTTGGTATGACGCAATTTTCGAACATAAGATACGAAGTTTCAAAGATATGGCTCCTAAATTTGCGATTTAGTAGTAGGCCAAAAATAAATGTTCATTTTTTTTGAGGACAAAGCCAATCCAGATGAGTACAGAAGAATTTCTGGCGCTGGCGGCCTCACGTCATACCCTAAAAAACTAGTGGGTGGTTGCCAATCATCGGCAACCACCCACTAGTCCAAGTCTTACCCTTTCGCTTTCAAGCGGGGTCATTCTACCCAATGACTAACTATTGAATAACCAATTTTTCTACTATGGGTTTCCTGGATCCCCCTACCAACATTTCAACAAAATAATTTCCTTTGCTGAGATTTGGTAAACTTAAGGAAATCAACGCTGAACCATCAGTTGAGGCAATTTTTTGGCTCCAAACCCTGCGCCCATTGATGTCTAGTAAATTGATGGTTTCAATGTTTACTTTTTCTGGCACTTCAATGTGCAACAAACTGCCGTTAAGTGGATTGGGAAACAGCTTTAACTTGTAAGTAGTGCTTACTTGAGGTGCGTTGTATACAGCTGGCTCAAAAACAGAAGCTTGCATCAAGTTTGAAGAATCACTCGCTGGCATCATTTGTCGATATAACATCAATATTTCTGTCCGTGATAAAGCACGGTTGTAGATGCGCAGGTCATCCATCAAACCAAAATAGTTTTGAGAATTATTAAAAATATGGTTGACACCGAGTTTAATTGCTGCGTTATTACTCATATCCTGTATGGTAACTTTCTGATTCGCCACCAATCTTGCATTGATAAAAATCAACAAGCGGTCTCCACTTCTTTGAAATACAAAATGACGCCAAGCTGAATCGTTGAGGTTTTGAGGAACAGTGGACAAAAGATCGTTCCACTCTTGTCTGAAGGAAACGGTTCCTTTGGAAGGATAATCCGCAAAAACAGTAAGCCCTTCAAACGGATTTACAGGGTTTTCGGCCTTAATGAAAATTGCTGAATAGTCTAAATTGTTGCCAATTTCCTGACTGCCGTATTTCAGCCATAGACTTAGGGTAAAGTCTTTTTTCCCAAATTGAAAATCAGGATGGTTAGGAATTTCAACTCTGCTGCTGAGGCCATTGAAAGAGTAGGCCTGATTGGCATTTCCAAACCTGTCTTTCTCCAGGGTGATTGCAACACTTTGCCCATCATGCCCTTTTCCAGACAAATCTTTTAGCGGGGTGGAATTAAACTCGTATTGGGCAAGCAATCCATTTTTTAAATCCTGTGAAAATGCAAAGAGAGGCATAAGTGCCCAAAAAACAAGGTGAAAAGTTTTCATAATCTGTTGGTTTTGTTAGAGCACAAAGTTAATCTTTCCTATTTAATTTAGCAATAATACCACGAATGATAATTTGTCATTTGAAATCCAATTTTGACCGCCCAAAAAATTAAGGGGTTGACTACCTCTTACCGGCAATCAACCCCTCAACTTCCAAACTTTATTCAACTACTCAATCAAATCTTGTAGTTTTTAATAAAAGCTGGCATACTGGTACTCGTACGCTTGCTGCGCGCATGAGTTTTAGGTTCTTTGTGTTCTTCTGGTAAGTGACCATGTTTCATCAGGCGAGCGTAGTGCTTGGTGAAATAGGTGATGATCACATCCGAGCCAGCCCGGCGCAAACACATGAGGGTTTCCTGAACCGCTTGATCCAAATCCAACCAACCCTTCTCTGCTGCGGCAATGAGCATGGCACATTCCCCACTCACGTGGTAAGCAGCAACCGGAGTTTCGGTATTGGTTTTTAACAAGTTGATCACATCCAGATAGTTTAGTGCAGGTTTCACCATAATGAAATCTGCTCCTTCCTCGATGTCCAAAGCCGCCTCAATCAGCGCTTCTCTTTGGTTAGCGGGATCCATCTGGTAGGTTTTTTTGTCCCCTCCACGTGGAGCTGAATCCAGGGCATGACGGAATGGACCATAAAAGGCACTGGCATACTTGGCCGTATAAGCCATAATACCGGTGTCCATATAGCCAGCCGCATCAAGTGCTTCGCGCATGTAACCTACTCTTCCGTCCATCATATCGGATGGGCCAAGCAGGTCAAAACCAGCCGCAGCTTGTGCAACCGCCATTTTTGCGAGAATCGGTAAGGTTTCGTCGTTGATGATTTTGCCATCGCGTACCAGGCCATCGTGGCCATCAGTGCTGTACGGATCCATGGCAACATCACTAATTAGGCAGGTTTCGGGAAAACGGCGTTTGACTTCCGCAGCTATTTTGAGGTAAAAATTGTCCTCATCATAGCCGTAGGTAGCAAACTTGTCTTTGTACTGGTCTGGCACCACTGGGAACAGAATGAAGTTGGTGATTCCAAGGTTCAGGGAATCTTCCACTTCTTTCAATGTTTCCCGGAGGCCAAGTCGGTAGGTGTTAGGCAAAGCCTTCACAGGTTCACGTGAGGTTTCTTTGCTAACCAGGAACAGGGGCTGCACGAGATGTTCCGTGGAAAGGTGTGTTTCCTGGATCATTCCTCTAATGGCAGCGTTTCTTCGATTACGTCTAGGTCTTTTTAGCATAAGTGTCCTATTAAAACAAAAACAATTAATGGTTTTGGGAGTCACGACGTTTGGGTACCGGATCAAATCCGAAACCTCCCCAGGGATGACAACGACCGATGCGTTTGAGCCCCATCCATACTCCCCGAACACCCCACTTCTCGATAGCATCTATCATGTAAGCGGAACAACTTGGCTCGTATGCACAATGCGGCCTAAGCAAGGGCCAGATGGCAACCTTGTAGAATCGAATAGGAAGAATAAGAATAAATTTGACTAAGCGTTTCCAATTTTGGCTAAAAACCATGTTTCTTACCAATTAAATGCAATATAGCGTCATATCCCGAAGAAAACAAGTCATTCATCGAAAAATGACATTAATTTAGCAAAAATATTATGTGAATGGATTCCTTTCCAGCATCATCACGAGTGACAAACCTGCTGCCGCACCGGATACAAACAGATTGTACTCTCTTTGTTTGATGCGGAACACATTGAATGCCAAGAAAGAAGACAGTAGAATTACAGCGACGATGGCGAGTTGACCCAATTCAACTCCCACGTTAAAGGCTAGGAGTTGTAATAATAAGTCATTTTCTCCACCCTGCAAAGTCAACGCCCGAAAAAAATTCGAAAAGCCCATTCCATGAATCAATCCGAAGATCAGGGCAAAAGCGTAGTTGACATTTAAGTTACGATTAAACGTACCACTGCGGATTTCCTTTTGATCAAATTTGTGAAAAATCACATTGTAAATCGAAGTGGTAAAGATGGTCAAAGGAATCAAAAATTCAATCAACTTGGTGTTCACCCCAATGATGTTCATCGCCGCCAAACCCAGGGTAAGTGAATGCCCCAGGGTAAATGCCGTCACCAGAATTGCGACTTTACGCCACTCTTGTAAACGGTAGATTGCACATAAGACAACGATAAAGAGGATGTGGTCGTATCCAGCCAGGTCGGAAATGTGGTCGAATCCTAACCCGAGGTAGGTTTGAAAAACTGATTGCATAACATAAAAGTTGAGGAACAAAGATAGGCTTTGCCCCTCAATCTGTTCGCCAAGCGGGCGACGAATGCCAAAAATTAGCTCATCTTCAAATTGTCAAATTTATTTACCCACTTTAGCTTTCCATTCCTTTGGCGAAAAATCAATGGAATATAGGTCTTCAATCCTTTTGCCATCCCGCACTTCTGTCCGACTGAAATAGAGTTTTTTACCCTTGGGCTGCATAAAGGGGCAAAAATCGCCCAGCTTGGAATTGATGTTGGGTCCAAGGTTAAGGGGTTTTGCCCAACTGCCTTTTTGTTTAAAGCTGATGTACAAATCCGAGGCACCATAGCCACCAGGTTCTTGTCGCCAAAAAATGATAAAATCTTCTTTGGGAGAAATGAAGGGGTTGCTGTCGTGGTTTTCGGTGTTGAGTACCGAGCCCAGGTTTTTAGGGGTTTGATAAGCTCCATTGCGGTATTCGCTCACGTATAGGTCGAGTTTCCCTTGCCCGCCTGCACGATTAGAGGAAAAATAGATGTTGCCAGATTTGGCTATGGTCGCATAAATATCCGAGCTATCTGTGTTGATGGCGGCTCCGAGGTGGAAGGGTTCACCCCAGCTGTTGCCATTGCGTTTTACACCCCAGATGTCAAAATCCTCTTTGGTTTGTCCAGTGCTTAAAGGCCGGGTGGAGTTAAAAAGCAAAAGTTTTCCATCCGGTGAAAACGCTGGGTCAATGTCTTTCCAGCGGGTACCTCGGGTGGAAAAGGGTGCAACCACTGGTTTGGTCCAGATCCCATTGACCAGGGAGGAGATAAAAAGTTGCAAACTATCCCGGCCACCGTAGGCTTTCACAAAAACGGCAGTTTGCCCGTCTGGAGAAAGGGTTAACCCAAAAACTTGCCCATCGGAGAGGATACCTGGGGCAAAAATTGAAGCGGTTTGGGCCGGTAACTGTAGCTCAAAGGTCAAAAAGAGTATACAGACAGCCAGAAATCGGGTGGTAAAAAGCGTGTACTTTTGCATGGTGATTGATCGTTTTGGGTGCAAAAATGTAGCTCGTTTTTGTCCCGGTCTACCTGATTTATAAATCCATCAGTACAACATGTATCAATTCGACAGCTTATTTGCAGCACTGAGTGGTTTGGGTATTGTCAATGGGATTTTGTTTGGCTTGTATCTCTTGCGCAAGGGGCAAGGGGAAACCCGAACCACGAATCAATTCCTCGGCTACTTCATGCTTTTGCTGAGTTTGCGCTTTGCCATCACTACCCTATCCTATTTTTATCGTAGCCCGGAGTGGTACTTTGTTGATATGGGTTTGGTGCTCAATTTGGCGCTGGGGCCTTGTTTTTTAGCCTATGTATTCAGCCTGTTTAAGGCCCCACTTCCCAATTTCTTTTGGATAAGACAGCTATTGCTTGCAATTGGCCTGGGTATTCTGGCGATATTGGCCCGAACCGTCCTCCCGGCAGGGACTTTTTTTGAGCCTTTTAAAAATGGCTGGTTCATGGTCAATCAGTTGACCTTGTTGCATTGGATTTTGTACCTGGTTTATGCTTTCCGTTGGTCAAAATTAAACTTGGCAGAGAAAATAGCCCAGGGATGGAATGTACAAAAAGTGCAAGAGTGGTTATGGGGTTTGTTGCTATTCATGGGCATTTTGATTTTGGGCTACAGCTTCAACAATGCCAAAGTGCTTTGTGTGATTTTTTGCCCCTTGTTTTACACCATTATTGTTTACCTGATCCTGGCTTATTTTATCAAAAATTATACTTCGCTTCAAAAAGCTTACGCCTGGGAAAAAGGTAAACCTTTCCCTATTAAAACCGAGCAAATTGCTCAACTCAAAGGGCAATTGAAACTATTGATGGAGGAGGAGCAGGGTTTTCGCGACCCTGAGCTAAATTTGGAAAAACTGGCTCAACAACTTGGCAGCAGTACCCACGCTCTTTCGCACTACATCAACACTTATGAAGGTTGTAATTTCCCGGATTGGCTCAATCGTTTCCGGGTGGAGTATGCTTGCCAGTTGTTGCACGACCCAAAATTTGCCCAGTTAAAAATCGCAGCGTTGGCATACGAAAGTGGCTTCAATACGCTTTCGGTGTTTAATGGCGCGTTTAAAAAGGTGGTGGGGTGCACGCCGTCGGAGTTTAGGAGGCAAACGCTCAAATGTTAATCCTCCGCCAACAAATTAAACTCATACGCCACCCTCACCAGCCCCGCTGTATTTTTCACATTCAACTTGCGCAACAAACTCTTGCGGTGTGAAATCACCGTGGTATCGCTGATGAACAATTTGGCGGCAATCTCATCGGTGCTACACTCATCAATAATTAGGCGCAGGATCTCTTTTTCGCGGCGGGTGATTTTGGGGATGTACTGCGAGCGGGAAGGTTTTTTGGCCTGCATACCATCCAGAAGGCTGTTGGTCACCGCTTTGCTGAAGTATTTTTCCCCTTGTTGAATGCTTTGAATGGCCGTAACCAACTCGTCCTTGCCTGCATTTTTCAACACATAGCCATCCGCACCAGCTTTGACCATCTTGGTGATAAAGCCCGCTTCGCTGTGCATGGTCAGGCTGAGCACCTTTTTATCCGGGAAACGTTTTTTAATTTCCTGACACACTTCAAAACCATTCATGTCCGGCATATTGATGTCCAGTAGGATGAGGTCAATGTCCGCGTGGTGCTTTTCGAGCGCCTCCAGAGCACCTTTGCCATTCAGCGCCTGATGTACGATGCGAATGCCTTCGGCTTTCTCCAGCAGCGCCATGATGCCATCAATCAGCACTTGGTGATCGTCTACTACGAGGAGTTTAATGGTGTTTGAATTTTCCATACTACTGTTTTTCGGGTTTTAAGGGAATGTCGATGGTAAAAGTTGCACCGGCCTGCGGGGAAGATTCCACCTCCATTTTGCCATCCAATAAAGCCAAGCGGGACTGAATACTTTGCAAACCAATCCCCGGGTTTTGTAGTTTTTCAGCAGGATCAAAACCTTGCCCATCGTCTTCAACTACAATATTTAATGCATCATCTTCAACGCTGAGCTGCACAATCAACTCACTGGCTTCGGCATGTCTTAAAGTATTTTTAACCAATTCCTGCACGATCCGGTAAACAGATACTGCCGTTTGGTCATCAAAGGCATAATCCAGTCCATACGGAATAAAGCTCACTTCCAACCTACCAGAGTGGTTGATGCCTTCACATAAATCTTGTAAAGCATACTCCAATCCATACTGCTGCAAAATGGCAGGCATTAGGTTGTACGAAATTTTGCGCACCTCCGTACAAGCCTCATCCAGCAGGTTGTCCGCTTTTTGATAGGATTTGACGGTGTCGATGTCTGGCCTTTCATTTTGCACGGCGTTGAATTGTAACTTCACTGTGGCCAACAAGGTCCCCAATCCATCGTGCAATTCCTGGGCAATACGTTTGCGCTCCTGTTCTTCCCCGTTAATCATGGAGCGCAATTGATCGGCCTCTCTTTGTTTCTCCAGAGCCGCCATACGTTCGGCTTGCACCTGCTTTTCAACTCCTGCACGATAGTTTCGGAACATCAAATAAGCGATCAATGCCCCAGCCAATAGTGCCCCGCCCAACAAATAATTAAGTAGGTTTTTTTGGCGCAATTCCGCCCGGTTGCGCGCTATTTCGGCCTGTTGCAAACTATCCCTCAGGGCAGCATTATCAAAGCGGGCATTCATTTCACTGATGATGCGGGTTTGTTCCAGGTTAAAAATGGAGTCTTTCAAATGTTGGTGGCGATTGGAAAAAGTATAAGCCGCATTAAAATTGCCTTGCATGGCATGGGCACGGGCCAGATTGTCCCACACGGCCAACAACTGTTCGCGACTACCTGCAGATTGAGCCAGTTCTACACAGGGTTGTAAACTGCGCAAGGCTCCGGCGGCATCCTTTACCTCTATCTGAATCCTGGCCATGTCCAGGCGGGTCTCCACTTCGCCCAGGATTTCCCCATTGGTGATTTTGGATTGCAAGGCTTTGCTAAAATAGGCTAGCGCCTTGCGGGAAGAGTCGGTCTGTTGAAATAGAACCAAAGTGCGGCCAATTTCCAGGTCGTTGCCCATACTGGAGAAGCCCTGCCGCGCTTTTTGGTACCATTGTCGGGCCTGGGCTGGGTGACCAACTTGAGCTTGATTTTCACCTAAACAACGTTGAATTTCTGCCGCTTTGAAGGTGTTGTTTTTCATCAAAGCCAGCTTCAAAGCTCGGTTGAGATAGGCATTCGAACTCTGGAGCTGATTCTGTTGCTGGTAGGCCAGACCGAGGCTGTACAAGAGTTCCATTTGCTGCAAGGAATCCTGGATCGAGATGGCTAATTTTAATGCTTTTAGCCTTTGTTCCTGTGCCTCGGGGTAATCGCCCTTTTGTTGCAGTAGCTCGGCCAGCTCCTGATAATCGGCAATCAGATTGTTCTTATCCTGGGTCTTCTTGCGCAATTGGATCAGTTCTTCCAGGTAGGCTTGAGCTTGAATGAGTGCCCCATCCTGGTTCTTGTAATTGGTAGCCAATTGGGTGAGAAAATTAATCTCCAGCGTTTTATCGGACAATTGATGGGCATAAGCCTTTCCTTTTTTTAAATAAAAATTAGCTTGGTTTAATTGGCCTTGTTGGCTGTTTACTTTTGCCCATAAGTTATAGGCACTGGCCAAAGTAGACTGATCTTGGGCTAGGTTGGCCTTTTTTTCCAATTTAGCCAATAAGGCTTCAGCATCTGGCCAGTTCCCTTCTATAAAATGTATTTCTGCGTGTTTCAACCAGGCCTGAAGCAGATGAGGGCGGTCCGCACGGGATTGGGCCCAGTTTACACAGATCTCCAGTTGATCTTTGGCTCTGGCATAGTCACCGATGTAAAAACTGGATTCAACCAGGCCAAGGCCTGCTTCGAGTTGCAATTGGTGTTGCCGCTTCAATTTTGCTTGCTGAATAGCTTTATTAAAAAACCATTGCGCGGAATCGGGTTGATCCTGCGCTAGGTAGTATTGTGCTTTTTTAATGAGTTCGGGAGTAGAAAAAGCAAGGCAGAAGTTGGGCAAAACCGCCAGAAGCAGCACATAAAGCAGCATGTTTATCCGGGCTTCTGGTCGCATCTTGATCAAAAATATAAGGTTAAAGTAGTCCGCCAGGCATTGTAGCCAGTCTGATTGCTATTTTGAACGGATTGAAAGCAATAAGCACTACGCAAGAGGATAAAATCTTTGATTTTCGCTCCTAATACCAGTGAATTCCGCAATACCGCCTGATCCCAATCGTCTGAGAATTGCAAGGTTTCTATCCGCCAGGCGGCATAGGTGCCTACCAAAAAAGGAAACTCGTATTTGGTGTCCAGCCAGGCGGAAAAAGCATTGAAGTTTTGATTTTGGGTGTATCGCTTACTCGTTGGGTTGTATTCCGGCACGCGATAAAAACCTGCGGTCAATTCACCTGACCATTCAAAATGCCCGGTTCCGAGTACAAAATCGGTGCCTACTAAGGTTTGTTGGTAGCCAGTTTGATCAACAAGTTGTTCATTCAATGGGTGGTTTTGCAAAAATTCACCAAAGCTACCCGAAAAACCTTGTTTCCAAAAGTACTTGGGTTGCAGCTTGAGGCGGGCCATTACGCCGTAATTGAGGGGATCAAAATTGAAGTTCCGGGGCAGATTGGGCGAGGCCGTAGTCAACGCAAATTCCAGGGAGCTTTTCCCCGGTTTGATGTTCCAACGGGCTTTCAAGCCATTGGAATAGCCGTTGTAGTACTGGAGGGGAATGCCCCATTCGTTGCGGCCATTGATGGGAATCTGGGTGCCATTGCCCAGGCGATCCACCTGTCCCACTTGTTCGGAGATGTTGATAAAATAGCCGTAGGCCAGCGGAACATCCACAAAAGTACGGGCAGTGGAGAGTTGCTGATTGGCAAACAAACCAAAGGGCGAAACAAAACGCCCCACCGTGAACAACCAAGGGCTTTCTTCGGGTGCCCATTGTACATTGGCTTGGGCAAGACGGACTTGATTGAATTTGAGCCCTTCGTCCCGTTCCATTTGCAAGCGAAAATTGGCACTCCATTGGGGGTTCAAACGGATTTTGGACAAGAGGTTCAATTCCAAAGGCCGCACTGCTCCACTTTTGAGATCTTTGTGTATTCCATTGAGGTAATAGTGAGAACTCATCCCACCTACCATATATTCCAGGTCAGCAATGCCGTTGATTTCTATTTGGGTTTTCTCCTGTGCAGCTAGTTTTACTAGGGTCAACAGGCACCAAAAAACAAAGCCAATTTTGCGTTTCATACCTACCGATTAAGGTTTGACCAAAGCGAGGTTTTTAGTGAACACACCACCACCTTTAATCGTGATGTTGTCTTCGATAACCCCCAAACTAAAATGGTAGACCTGCACCCGGTAATTGCCATCGGGCAAACCATCTACTTCGTAATTCCCACTGGCATTGGCTTTGGTAAAATAAGGGGTATCAAGGCTTAAAATGGAGGCGTTCATGCCACAATGGATGTCGCACTTTAGGTCAACTACGCCTACCTTTTCGATCAACTGAGGCACCGATTTTCCGGGTTGCCGACGGCCGATGTTGAAGGTAGCGCGAGGCGTCATGCTGAAAATGTTGTGCACTTCAGTATCACTGTTCAAAAACTCAACCGTGCTGCCTTTGGTGATGGGCAACACTTTGGGTACAAAGGTTTTTTCCATTTGATTCATGATGGCCCGGGGCGTTGGGCTCAATTCAGGAGTAAAATCAGTAGGGTGAAAACTCACCACGACATGCCGATTTGGGTGATTCTCCAAATCGATTTGTTTTTTCCGTGCACTTGCAGGTTCTTCTTCGCAGTATTTTTGGTTGCTGCCCCGTTTGAGCAGCGGTACATTTTCTGGAATTGCGATTTTGCCGACTACTTTACCTTTGTTGAGTGGAACATCTGCTTCCGTGTTCAGCAGCAGCGTTGCAAAAAATAAAACAGGTAGGATTCGCATCATTGTGGGTTTTTGGGTTGATTTAACAAATATACTCAACTTTCAGTCAAGCGCCAAGCAGCTAATATTTCACACTAAGAATTCGTTATCTTACGGCAAAACCTAAGTCTATGTTGCGCCATATCACGCTATTTTACCTCGTATTGGCTTCTTTTGGAGGGATAAACGCCCAGGCAAAAGTTTACGCAGCCATAGACACCTATGCCCTAAATGCACCTGTAGAAGCTTGTAAAAGCCCCGAATCTTTGGCGTATTACCTCAAAGGTACCGGAAAATTCAGCGAACAGGAGAAGGCCCGGGCCATCTATACCTGGGTGACTCACAATATTCGCTACAACCACAGCATCATCGAACAAAACCTGTTGGGCACCCGCGAAAACACGCTGATGCAACAGGCCGAAAATGTGCTGGCCCAACGCAGCGGAGTTTGTGAAGGCTATGCCAATTTGTACAAAGCCTTGGCCAATTTAATGGGCCTCAGTGCTGAAATTGTCACCGGAAAAGTCAGGAGAGAGGATGGTCAAATACCGGAAATTGGTCACGCCTGGATCGCCATCAAAATTGGGGGTGAATGGTCGCTCAGTGACCCCACCTGGGGTGCCGGGTATTACGATCCCGACGCAGGCATTCACTTCCCTCCTAGTGATGATTTGTATTTTCTGGTTCCACCTATCGACATGATCCGCGACCACTACCCTTTCGACCCCGTTTGGCAACTCAATCGTTTCCCGATGACCCAGTCACAATGGGAGAACTGGGATTTAAACTCCCCTGCGCCTAAAAATGCCAGTACACTCGCTTTCTTTTATGCTGACACTATTGCTCAAATGAGCAGGTTGGACACTTTGCAACGCACCTTGCGCACCTGTTCTCGTATCTTGCGCTTCAACCCCAACGACGACTATGCACTGACCCAGCTGGGATTAAAAATGTACGAGCAAGGTTTAGTTGCACTGGTGGATATTTATGGCAGTTTGTTTGCCCTGGAAAGTTCGCCCAAACAGGCCATTGATACATTGCGGTACAATCGCCAATTGTTGTCCATCGAGCAATACTTCACCCAAGCCTGGGCCTATTTAGGCGCCATAAAATCGAGTCGCCTGCAAATGGTGCAACAACAAGTTCAGCCCCTGGAATACATGCATGCCGAGCTTATTTTTGTACGTGGCCACATCCATTATACTTTATTGAGCCGATACAGCCGCGAAAACATCCAACAGCTCAACAATGCCAATCTTCAACTGTTCTTGCGTCGCATCAGCCTGGAATGCGAACAGGCCTCCAACTATTACCAGCAAGCCCTGGATTTGTACGCTCAGGACACTACCCAGGCCATTGTGCAAAAACGCGGCGAAATCATTTTCTTTTGGGCACGCAGCCTATACCTCAGCGCGATCAGTCACCTCAATGCTAGCGCCAACCGAGGCAACACTAGCGAAGAAACCTTAAATGGTAATCTCACGCTGATTCTGCGCGGAAAAACCAACCTGCTGAATATGAAAAAAGTCCTGGACCTGGGCAAATCCGCAGCGGTTGCAATCAGCGGGTTCAGTGAAATGGACAAGGATTATCCGTTGTTGATGGCCAAATTATTGGCCAATGAAAGCCTAACCCGCTACGATTTAATCAATCAGCGCTATCGGCTCGTTTTTGACAACCCACTGCCTTTTTTAAACAGCAACTTCAGCACTGCTTTGGAAGGCTATCGCGAAAGTGAACGCAGAGCAGTGGAGGGTTTAAAAATGATTAGCAGCAGTGGCAACAACGCTGAACGCCAAACCATCGTCCAATTCCTCAATGCCGGAGGAGGTTTGGCCAATGTTCAAATTGGTGCTTATCAGGCGCAGGTGGCCTATAAATTACACGAAAAATTGGTCAAAAATCCCAATCTGGGTCCAAAAGACAAGTCTGAAGCGCTTTTGCGCATCCAACAAGCCAAAGCCGCCTACTTGCGCGCTAAACCTTTTTTGGAACAATCCGGGTTGAGCAGTCGCAACATGTTGAATGATTTACAATCGCGAGAAAGCCGCCTGGAAGAATTAAAAAAATGGTGGGACTTGAGGTAATAGTAAGTAAAATCAAACCCAGGCCTGATTATTGTTCGTGTAGAGATTATGGGAAAAGGTTTTATCTTGCTCAGGTATGACGCAAAAATTACTTCCCGATTTTTTATGAGGCTTTTGAATAGGAAGCTCACTTGAAATGAAACGTTCGACTTCCTATTCAAAACCCAAAATCGGGAAGTCAATTTTTCTGCGTTACTAAATTCAGAAAAACTGATATCCATGTCGCCATTGCTATTTGACCTAAGTAAAAGTCCAAGTGTTGCGAGCCATTTTGTAGCAGAAATGCGCAATACCAGTACCCAAAATGATCGGATGCGTTTTCGGCGCAATATGGAACGCATCGGCGAAATTCTGGCGTATGAATTGAGCAAACATCTGCCCTACGATACCATCGAAGTGGAAACACCAATGGGAATCGCGAGCAGCAAAGCACTAGCCAAACCCATTGTTCTGGCAACCATTCTGCGCGCAGGTTTGCCCTTGCATCAAGGCCTTTTGAATTATTTTGACAGCGCGGAAAACGCCTTCGTCTCTGCTTACCGCAAACACCATAAGGACGGTACTTTTGAAATTAAGTTGGAGTATTTGTCCTGCCCTAACCTGGAGGGTAAAATCCTGGTGATCGCCGATCCGATGATGGCTACGGGTGCTTCTATGGTGATTGCGGCCAAGCAGTTGATGGAACATGGTACTCCTGCTGAGTTGCATTTTGTGACGGCCATCGCCGCAGTGCCCGGGCTGGAATATGTGCGCCGGATGTTTCCCAAAGCAGGGATTTGGATGGGGGCATTGGATGAGGAATTGACCGCAAAATCTTACATCGTGCCGGGTTTGGGTGATGCGGGGGATTTGGCGTATGGGGAGAAGGCGCAGTATTGATGGTCGTTGATAGCCATCCTCACGACCATCCCCATGATGGTGCCTCCCACGGCCATCCCCACGGCTAAAGCCATGGGTTGGATCAGTAGGGTGGCCTCCCACGGATAAATCCGTGGGTTGGCAGTGCACATCCCTCGGACATAGGGCAGTCACATAGGGCAGTCACATAGGACTGCCCCAACACACTCACACTTTCACACTCCACACCCACACTCAATCTCAAACACACACACTACATTGTTGATCGATTTTCACAACCATCATTTGTCTTCTTCACCGGATGTTTTGAGCATACGTTCATTTCATCAGCGGGAGCAGGACTTGCTTGGCCAGTGGACTTCGGCGTGTTCGGTGGGTTTGCATCCCTGGTTTGTGTCTGAAGTTGATTGGGTGCGGGATGAGCAGTGGGATTGGCTTTCAAGGGTCGCACGAGAAGAAAAGGTGTTACTATTGGGCGAATGTGGGTTGGACAAATTGCAGGGGCCTGATTTGGTCTATCAGCAATTTGTCTTTGAACATTGTTTGACTTTAGCCGAGTACTTGCAAAAACCAGTTGTCATTCATTGTGTGCGTGCCTATGAGGAGTTGTTTGCTTCCGTTCAAAAAATAAAACCTTCGGTTCCACTGATCATCCATGGCTATGCCCGGAAAGCTACAGTTTTGAAACCGCTGTTAGACCGAGATTTTTACATTTCTTATGGTGCAGCCATTCTTCAGCCCAACAGTGCAGCAGCACAAAGTTTAGCACAAACGCCGCTGGAAAAGCTTTTTCTGGAAAGCGATGATAAAATGCTGCCAATTGCCGACCTTTACGCCCGCGCCGCCCAAATCAAGGGCGTATCCATCCAGGAACTGGAAAACGCGCTGCAAAACAACTTAGACAAGCTTTTAAGGGAATCAAAAAAATGAGCACAGACAATTGGCTGATCAGAACGGAATTGTTGATTGGAACCGAAAAAATTGAAAGTTTACGCAAGGCCAAGGTTCTGGTCGTTGGATTAGGTGGTGTGGGGAGTTTTGCTGCCGAGTTTTTGTGCCGCGCTGGAGTGGGCAAAATGACCATTGTTGATGGCGACGTGGTGGATGTGAGCAACAAAAACCGCCAGTTACCTGCACTTGACTCCACCGTTGGCCAACCCAAGGCGGAAGTGATGGCGCAGCGCATGTTGGACATCAACCCAGAACTTGAGCTGACAGTCGTGCAAGCTTTTCAACAACCTGATTTTATGGAGGAATTGGTTCGAGGCGGCTTTGATTACGTCTTGGATTGTATTGACAGTTTCCAACCTAAAATCAATTTGCTGGTTCAATGCCTGGATGCCAAAGTGAACCTGATCAGCTCGATGGGCGCAGGTGGCCGGGTGGATCCATCCAAAGTAAAAATTGACGACGTTTTTCGATCTTACAATTGCCCTTTTGCCCAGCAGACCCGCAAGTTTTTGCGCCAGAGAGGCATCAAAAAGGGTTTCCCGGTGGTTTTTTCTACCGAACTCGTGATGCCCAATTCCCTGCAACTCACTTCTGGCAGCTCCTACAAAAAGTCCTACTATGGCACCATTTCCTACCTGCCGGCCTTGTTTGGCATCCATATGGCGAGTTACGTCATCCGGAAATTGAGCGGCCTGCTTTAATCTTCATCGGAATACCCTCCCAACAAACGGCTGATATTGAACCAACTTTGGAAGTATGGGCCAAAGTATGGAATAATGGTTCGGTAACTTTGTACTGCCCCCATAAACCCAACCACCCACAAGAAGAAGCACAAAATAAGGCCAAGCAACCAAAGCAGAAAGCCAAGGTACGGGATGGTGCTCAAGAACAACAATATGGCCAAGGTTAGGTAAATTCCTCCTGCTTGCCGAAGGTGAAAAGCGGGATACTCTTCCTTGCGGATAATATGAATCACAAAAGCCAATACCCACCCGATCGGCGTGAGATAAGCAAGTACACCAGTTAGTGCAGCTAATGTAGTAATCGAATGACTTCGATGGTCCATGAACGATTGTATTTGGTGATTTTGGGGTTGTAATTAGTTTTCAAGGCGCAAATATACCGGATATTTTGTAGTCCAATGCGCTAATCCATTCAAGAATCTACAAAATTAAATTTCGCGTCTTGCCTCCTTTCAAAATTTACTCCCTAAATTGGTTTACAAACCTAACCTAATGCCTAATAATATAAGGAAGGCAGAATAAAACCCTTTTTCGATCAAAAAAAGACCTTGGTCGGATAAATATACACTTTGGTCGATAATTTCAACAATTTCGTCGATGCCATATCGAGCTTCGGTCGACCATTTGGGTTAGGCCATTGTTTTTGTCGATCAGAAGGGGGCACCTTTGCGTTGTATTTGAGGATCTAAACACATAAATCAGTCCTAGACCCAAATTTAATTTTTATCGCAATCCCTGACAACATGAAAAGCAAAATCAAATTTGGATTTTCAACGCTGCTGGCCATGGCCATTTCTATGAATTTTGCCCTGGCCCAACAATCCAACCAACCAGAAAAACCAAATGCTACCAGTGCTTCGGAAGAATACCAAACTTTGAAAAAAGATTGGAACAGCTTCCAGGCTAAGGCTGAAACCAAAGCGGTTGACCCTGCTCAAAAACCAGCATTGGAAAAAGAGTACAATGGCCTGGTAGAACGACTGGAGTACATTTGTGAAGGCATCAAACCTGCCCCCGCCAAAGCTCCGGTAAAAGTAGCCACTTCTACTATGCCAAGTGACAAACCCAAAAAAGAACAAGTTTCAGCAATGAAATAATGCTTCCTTTTGGGGTCCCTGCTCCGACCTGCTTGAAAGGGCACAAAGATCATTCAAAAAGTCAATTCACCAGACTTTAACAATTTCCTGGTTTTTAATGATCTTTGTGCCCCACCCAGGAATAAGCTCCTGGGCTGACCATCAACTCATGCGCGAACGCTACCTCATTATTGCTGCCTTTGCCACGGTATACCTCGTGTGGGGCTCCACCTATTTGGTCAACTACCTGGCCATTCTCGAAATTCCACCTTTTTTGATGTCGGGCACTCGCTTTTTGACGGCGGGACTGCTCTTGTTTGGCGTAGCCGCCTTGCGCAAAATCCCTCTGCCTACCCTGGCACAATGGAGAAACGCAGCCTGGATCGGTCTGATGTTCATGGCCCTGGGCACCGGTTTGGTGGTCTGGGCTGAACAATGGGTGGACAGTGGTATGGCCGCGCTATTGGTATCTTTCGAGCCCTTAATTGTCGTGCTGCTTTTGTGGGTGATGCGTGGCAAAAGCCCACAATTGCATAGTTTACTGGGAGTAGCTTTGGGTGTATTGGGAATGTTTTTATTGGTTGGACAACCCCAAATCGCGGCAGATCGCGACACCCTTATTGGCGTAGGTGTTATTGCAATGTCCCTTTTCGCCTGGGGTTATGCTTCAATTTACATCGGGCAGGCGAATTTACCCAAGTCCAAAATGCAATCGGCAGGTATGCAGATGACCTGTGGAGGCATTTGGTTATTGATCATGAGTTTGATTTTTGGCGATTACAAGCAATTCGAGTGGGAAAACCTGACTGCCCAGGGTATTTTTTCCTTTTTTTACCTGATCGTGATGGGCTCCCTGATCGCTTTTTCGGCCTTTAATTATTTGTTGACCAAAGTATCACCTGAAAAAGTAGCCACTACCAATTATGTCAACCCTGTCGTGGCCATGTTCCTTGGCTGGAGTTTGAACAACGAACAAGTGACCACCCGCTCCCTGATCGCTGCGGCGATTATGCTCACCGGGGTGTTTTTTATCAATGCGAATTTTGGAAAAAAGCAGGATTAGCTCCCCTTTTTTGCTTACACTTGTTGGACTTTCTGTTCATAAAGTCTACTACTTAAAACCTACCTACATGCGCATCAGATACCAAACACTGAGTGGCATTGTGCTGCTCTTTGCTGTCAGCCTACAAGCTCAAATCCAGTGCTGGACTACTCACCCGGCCACCCAACAATTTTTACAACAATCTACCATTGCGGCCAGCCCAGCTCAGGGCAGCGAAACCCTGCCCACCATTTTTATTGATGGCCTCAAAACCTATCAATCCATGGATGGATTTGGTTGTACCCTCACTGGGGGCAGTACCCAGTTGTTGGCAAAAATGAGTGCCGAAAAACGTACGGCTTTGCTTAAAGAATTATTCGATCCCAGAGCCCCTGGCAGTATCGGAATCAGCTACCTGCGCATCAGCGTGGGGGCTTCGGACCTGAGTGATCATGTTTTTTCTTACAATGATTTGCCAGAGGGGCAAACGGATCCGCTCCTGCAAAAATTCAGCCTGGAGCCCGAGCGCAAAGACTTTTTGCCGATGCTCAAAGAAATCCTACGCGTCAATCCGGCTATCAAAATCATGGGTTCACCCTGGTCGCCACCCACCTGGATGAAAAGCAATGGCAACTCCAAAGGCGGCAGCCTCAAACCTGAATACTACGGAGCCTACGCACTCTACCTGGTCAAATACATCAAGGCCATGCAAGCGGAAGGCATTACCATCGACGCCCTCACTGTGCAAAACGAACCCTTACATCCCGGCAATAACCCCTCTTTGCTGATGTACCCACACGAACAGGCGAATTTTGTCAAAAACCACCTGGGGCCGGCTTTTGTCAAAAACGGCATCAAAACCAAAATCATCATTTACGACCACAACGCGGATCGCCCGGATTATCCCATTGCCATTTTGAATGATCTGGTGGCCAAAAAATTCATCGATGGTTCGGCATTTCACTTGTACGGCGGCCCGATTGAGGCGCTATCGGAAGTACATGCGGCCCATCCTGATAAAAACCTCTACTTCACTGAGCAGTGGATCGGTTCTCCCGGAAATATGGAGGGGGACCTCAAATGGCACATCAAAAACCTGATGATTGGCGCCCCCCGCAACTGGGCCAAAACCGTACTGGAATGGAACCTGGCCGCCGATCCGCAGCAGAATCCGCACACGGATGGGGGTTGCACTGAATGTTTGGGAGCCATTACGCTGGATCAGGATAAGGTAACCCGCAATCCGGCCTACTACATCATGGCCCATGCTTCCAAATTTGTAAAGCCCGGGGCGAAACGGATTTTTTCGAACAATACCTTGTCACTGGCGAATGTGGCTTTTAAAAATCCGGATGGAAAAACGGTGCTGCTGGTCGTGAATGACAGTGGGAAGGCAGAGACTTTCAGGGTGAATGTGGGGGTGAAGGGTTTTACTCATACGCTGGCGGCAGGGGCAGTGGCGACGCTGGTATGGTGATTGGGATAGCTTCCAAAGCGACATGATTTTCGCAAAGAAAACACAAAGAAACACAAAGGACACAAAGTTAGGCTTTGACAACGCTTCGCTTTGTGTCCTCTTTTTTTCCTTTGTGATTAAGAAATATCGCTTTTGTAATGCTTTAAGAAATTTGAGATGACTCATGTTTTTTACGCAAAATTCAACTCAATTCTGCGCCACCCTCGCCATGTTGAAATAATTGTAATCCGTCATCGGCGCATCCGTCAGCCCGAGCACCCGCCCGATCGTAACGGCCTGCCCTCGGTGATAAGTACTGTGATTGAACACATGCTGGAGGAATTCAAAACGGGGCATTTCGCCTGACACCCAAGGCGTATCCAAATGTACCTTTTGCAATAGATCAGCTTCCGAAAGCCCACTGACATAGTGGTGCAAAACCTGCGACTCAATGATGAGCCCCGCACAAACCTCGTCAACTTCCAAGTCTTGATTGCCGTACCGACTGCCATTCAGCGCTTCTTCCGCAACCACCGAATGCCAAAATTCTTCTACCGCCCAAATGTGGTTCAATGTTTTTAAAATGCTGGGGAAACTGGAAGGAACTTCGGCCTGAAAAATGTCTTGAGGTTTGGTTTTGAGCCAGTTGACCAGTCTCTCATTGGCCCATAAATTGTACTCCGCGTAATTGGTGATCAAGTGTTGTAAATTCATTGCTGTTGATGTTTGAATGTACCTCAAAGGTAAGGGTGGGCTGTGTCAACGGTATGTCAGGGGTAGAAACGCGATGGTGATTTTTTTAAAATAAACTCAGGTAAATAAAAAATGGGCGAAAAACTTTAGTCATCCCGAATTTTACAAATATCACAATGAAAAAATGAGCACAAAGGACACAAAGGCGCACAAAGGACACAAAGACGCGATTTTGACAAAGCAATACGCCTGAAATTTATCTTATTTTGGATGTAAAGCCTTGTCAACGTCTCACCTTTGTGTCCTCTGTGCGCCTTTGTGTCCTTTGTGCTAAAAAAATGTCGTTGTGGTCTTAAATAACCACGATGCTTACTTCATCCCTGGAACTCCCATTGGCTGCGCCACATTCCACTCCGGTGCCGGAGCAGCCTGTACCTTTGGATACACCTCATTCAACGAATCCCCCTCATACAAGCGGCCATTTTTCATGACGTACTTGATGGTATTGGTGTTGCGAATGTTCTCCAGTGGGTTTTTGTCCAAAATGAGCAAGTCCGCCAGTTTTCCAGTTTCCAGCGAGCCCAGGTCTTTGCTCAGACCAATCGCCTGTGCACCCAGAATGGTTGCCACCCGCAGTGCATCGTGGGTTTTCATGCCCCCGGATTGTACAGCCCATAGTTCCCAGTGATAGCCCAAACCTTGCAACTGACCGTGCGAGCCAATCCCGGCAATGCCTCCAGCTTCCACCAAGGCTTTGGCAAACTCGGCGTGGCGGCGGAAAATGTGTTCCTCTGGCAAAAACCATCCTGGCCGACGCCGTGCTTTTTCATCCAATTCTGCCTTTGGTGTAAAATGATTGAGTTTTTTATCACCCACCACATTTTCCGTGGCGTAGTAATAGTTTTCCGCCCAAGGGCCACCGTAGGCCACCAGTAAAGTTGGGGTATACGACATCTTGGATTCAGCCACCAACTTAATCACATCCTTATAAATGGGGTAAATCGGGAATGCGTGCTCATGCCCCGAGTAACCATCCAGCAACTGGCTCATGTTGAGTTTAAAATCCAAACCACCTTCAGTAGTCGGCATCAAACCCTGCTCCTTGGCCGCCTGGATCACCCACTGGCGGTGCTGGCGATTGCCCGTCAGGTACATTTTGATGGTCTTGGTATTGTAGTACTCAGAGTATTGTTTGAGTACGTTGCGGGTCTGCTCCAAACTTTCCAGGCGATAGGCCCAATAACCGACACCGGGGCCAGTGGAATAAATCCGTGGACCCAGGATTTGGCCACTTTCCACCATGTCGCCGTAAGTAAGTACGTCGGTGGTGGCGGTTTGTGGGTCACGTGTGGTGGTTACACCGTAAGCGAGGTTGGCATTGTACATCCAGGCCTGGCTTTTGTGCAAACCCCAATAAGGCCACATGTGCGCGTGGGTATCCACAAAGCCGGGAACGATGGTTTTGCCAGCCATGTCCATCACCTTGGCGCCAGCCGGAGCTTTGATAGAGCCCGCTTTGCCAACCGACTTGATGCGGTTGTTTTCGATCAGGATATCCCCCTTTTCAAAGACTTCGGTGCCTTTCATGGTGATGATGCGGGCATTGCGCAGCAGGACTACTCCTGTTGGCACGTCGCGGGGAACGGTAACTTTTACCCGAATTTCTCCGGCTTTGTAGGACTTGTCTTCCTCTTTCTTTTCGTCCTTTTTCTCTTCCGGCTTTTTGCCTTCCGCTTCGGCTTTGGCTTTTTCCTTTTCCTGGGCCTTCTTTTCTGCTTTCAACTGGTCTTCAACCAATTTGGCCTGGGCCAGGTCATAGGAGAAATAAGCATTGCCAATCGACCAGTTTACCCGTTTGGCATCAGCTGTCCAGTGGGGGAATTGGCCGCCGATGGTGGTCAATTTGCGAGCAGGGAATTGGGCACTTTCTGCTTTCGCTACCGAAATATTCGGCACTTCGCCCCCGGTTTTAGGGACTGTTACCACATAAATTTCATTGTTGATCTGCACCAGCGCCTGTTCGCCTTCGGGGGCCATGGTGATCAGTTCTGCTTCCGATGGTTTAGGGGTTGGCTCCGTTTCGCTGTGGATCATCAGGCAATGGGTATGCCCCAGTTCAGCCGGATAAGTGGTGATGCCACTCACTTTGAGGTGTACTTTTTCATCGGTACCGTCCCAACGGATGGAGACCAAACCTTTGGTTCCGCTGAACAAATAAATGCGTTCATCAGCCTTCACGAAGTGAGGATTGCCTCGGCCATTGGCATTTTCGATGCGGGTAACCTCGCCGCCATCGGCGCTAATCCAGCCCAGGTTGGCCGCTGCTCCGGAAAAGAAGGGGCTGTAGGCGTCTTCAAAAACCTGGGAAGGACCATAGGTGAACACAATGCGCTTGGTTTTGGCATCCCAGGCCAGGTCGGAATAGATCGCTCCAGATCGGGTTAGCTTGGTAGGGGCACCGCCACCCGCGTTCACCTTATAGATATGCCCTTCCTTGTTTTCCCAGGTAACGTAAGCAATGCTGTTGCCATCGGGCGACCATACGGGCATGGCTTCGGTGAAGTTGGATGTAGTCAACCTTTTGGCCGTCCCCGCCGGATAATCCATCACATACAGCCGATTGAGTACGGTAAAGGCCAGTTTTTTGCCATCAGGCGAAATTTTTGGATCGCGAATTTGATTGGCGATCATCGTTTTTTCATCCGAAATCGGGAAATCAAATTTTACCGCCGGGCCCATGCCAATTTCGGCATCCACTTCAAACGGAATGTTCACCGCATCCCCACCATCGATGGGCAATTTCCAGATTTTACCGCCATAAGAAGCGATAACGAATTTGGAGTCAGGCGTAAAAGACATCGCCGGATAAACCCCCAATGGGGCAATCGACTCCTGCTCATCACGCTGAACCGGATAAGCCAACCAGGCTTCTTCACCAGTGAGCAGGTTGCGCTTCACCAGGCCGGTTTGTTCGTTGAACCGGGTGCCGTATACCAACCATTTGCCATCGGCGGAAAGTGTTGGAGTAAAGGCGGAACCTACTCTTTCGGTGCGGGTTTCCACCTGCCCGGTTTCCCGATCATAAGTCGCCAATTGGTATTGGGGCAAAATGGCATTGTAGTTCCAGGCTCCGGTGCGGCGAGAAAACCAGATGTAGCGACTGTCTTTGCCAAAGGCCTGTTCGATGCATTTTAAAGTTTCGGGTGTTTTGATCAGTTGGGTACCTCCTCCCCCATCTTTGTGGAACATAAATAGTTTCAGGTTGCGCCCACCCTTGGATACAATCAGGTAATTGCCGTCGGGCGTCCATTCCACCGATTGGTAGTTTTGGTCGCTGTCTTTGGTGACTTGTACGGTGTCCTGTTTTTCAAAATCGATGTACCAGGCATTTTCGGAGCCACTGCGGTCGGAGGTGAAGGCGATTTTTTTACCATCGGGGCTCCAGCGAGGATGGGTGTCGTAAGCCATACCATTGGTCAGCTGTTTGGCTTTGCCACCGGCGATGGGAATGCTGTAAATGTCGCCCATGAGGTCAAAAGCGATGCTTTGGCCATCCGGGCTGACGTCGAGCGACATCCAGGTGCCTTCCGTAACCTGGAGTTTGATTTTGCGCTCGGGCTCCAGGGGTAAAGGTTTTTTGGAGTCTTTTTTAACGGCCACTTTGCTCGTGTCCTTTTTGGCTCCGGTTTCTTGTGCCTGCACTGCACTGAACCCCAGGCTGAGTAGCCCCAGCAAGAGGGTAAATCGGGTGATGTAATTTGGTTTCATGTGTTGAATCAGTGTTTTAGACTTTATGAACAAAAGGTTGCTCGGCCAGAACTGGGTCTTTTTGGCCTGCTTTTCGGCTATTTTTTCGTCCGTAGCGCTGCTACGCACTCAAAAATAAGCCTCAATCAGGCCAAAAATCCCTCAGTTCTGCCTCAAGCACCTTCTGTTCATAAAGTCTATTAAAAAAGATAAAATTAGGGAAAGAAAAAAATTATCAAAGCTTTTATGCATTTCCGTACAAGGCTGCATCCTGTAGAAAAATTACAAAGCCATGTTCCAAAAAAACATTCTCCTTGCCCTTTCTGTCCTGCTCCTTGGATTTGTAAGCTTCCGGGGAACCGACAAAACCTATGAACTAAAAGGTAAAGTTACCGATGAAGCCGGTCAGGCATTGTCAGGTGTAACGGTATTACTCAAAGGCTCCACGACGGGCGCAATGACCGACCTGGATGGTTCTTTCAATTTGATCAGCCCAGATTCTTGCGCCACGCTGGAAATCAGTTACATTGGCTTTGAGGTAAAAGAAGCCAAAGTTTGTGCAGGTAAACCTATAAGTGTAAAACTGAAAGCCAGTAAAATGCTTGAAGAAGTAGTCGTAGTAGAAGATCGAAAAGCACAAGAATACGAAAGACCTGTTTTATCAAAAGCCAAAAAGGAGATGAGTAGTTTGTCTACTCCAGGCATTGCTGGTTATGCCAACAGAACTTATGCTCCCCAGCCCAACTTCAACACCGAAGACTACGACCGCATCCAGGAAAACCGCTTCCACCGCGCTACCCAGGAGCCCCAATCCACTTTTTCCATCGATGTTGACGCAGCCAGCTACAGCAACCTGCGCCGCTTCATCAACAATGGCCAAAAGCCACCAGAAGACGCAGTGCGTATCGAGGAAATGATCAATTATTTCGACTACGAATACCCAGAGCCTACGGGCAAACATCCTTTTTCAATCACTACCGAAGTGAGCGATTGCCCCTGGCAGCCTAAACACCGCCTGGTACACATCGGCCTGCAAGGCAAACATACCCCATCTGAAAATTTGCCAGCTGCCAACTTGGTTTTCCTGATCGACGTATCGGGTAGTATGAATGCCGCCAATAAACTTCCCCTGGTACAAACTTCCTTCAAACTCCTGGCGGATCAATTGCGCCCACAGGACCGTGTAGCCATTGTCGTTTATGCTGGAGCAGCCGGTTTGGTCCTAGAACCCACCACGGGCAACAACAAAACCAAAATCAAGGAAGCCATTGACAAACTCCAGGCTGGTGGCTCTACCGCCGGTGGCGAAGGCATCCGCCTGGCTTACCAAACCGCTAAAGAGCATTTCATCAAAGGTGGCAACAACCGGGTCATCTTGGCTTCCGACGGAGACTTCAACGTAGGCGTCAGCAGTGATGGCGAGCTGGTGCGCATTGTAGAGGAAGAGCGCAAAAGTGGTGTATACCTGACCGTTTTGGGTTACGGCATGGGCAATTACAAAGACAATAAAATGCAAAAACTGGCCGACAGTGGCAATGGCAATCACGCCTACATCGACAACCTGGATGAAGCCCGCCGTGTATTGGTGAGCGAATTCGGTGGCACCATGTACACCATTGCCAAAGACGTCAAGTTGCAACTGGAGTTCAACCCTGCCGTGGTACAAGGCTACCGCCTGATTGGCTACGAAAACCGGGTGCTGAACAACGCCGATTTTGACGACGACCAAAAAGACGCAGGTGAGTTGGGTGCAGGCCATACCGTTACGGCTCTTTACGAAATCATCCCTGTAGGCATCGAAAGCAAATTTCTGGCTGCCGACAAAGACCTCAAATACCAGCAGCGCGACCTGAAGCCAATTGCCAACCGCTCGAATGAACTCTTGACCGTCAAGTTCCGTTATAAAGCTCCCGAGGCCGACAACAGTCAATTGATGGAAGAAGTGGTGATGGATAAAAATGTCGCTTTGAGCAAGTCGAGTGACAATTTCCGCTGGTCTGCGGCAGTCGCTACTTTTGGGATGCTGCTGCGCAACTCCGAATTTAAGGGAGAGGCCAATTATGAGCAGTGCAAAAAGCTGGCCGCTGGTGCCCGGGGTAAAGATACTGAAGGTTATCGCGCCGAAATGATCCGTATGATCGAGAGCGTAGGGCTGATGGGCAAAACGGAAACTGCTGAGAAATAAAATGTAATATCTTTTCTTTTTAGCACGCTTAATATTGTGAACGGTCAACATGCATTCATGTTGGCCTTTTTTTATGCCCCAATCCCTCCACATGGGAACGTTCCCGATAACGATTGCGTAAAAAAACGAATAAAAGGGCCATCTATCCTATCTTGATATTCCCAACTTTGCACAAGTAAATTGTAGTTTTGATAAAATAAAATTTCTACTACTGGTGAGAAGATAGTTTTTTTATTGGAAATTCCATCTTCTCTACCATACCCCACGCGGGGTGGGCAGGTGAAATTTTGGCGAATTTATTTTTTTGACCTGCGAGGCGCAAAGCGCAGACGTAGCCAAAGCTACGGCGAGCATTTGCAACGCGGCAGGGCGAAAAAAGAAAGAGACAAAAATCACCTGATCATCCCGCGTGGGGTATAGTGCCTAAAATCAACACATGGATCCAATCATTATTGTCCTCCTCGGCATCGGACTGGTTTTGTTTTGCATCATTGCCCTGCGCCTCAATGCGGTTGTCGCCCTTCTTTTTGCTGCCATAGTAACCAGTTTATTAACCGCCAAGGAACACATTTACAATTACGCTACGAACAAGGGTTTGTCACCCGAAAAAGCCGAAGCCCTCGCCAGTCAAGCCCTGGGTGAACGTATTGCCGAAGCCTTTGGCAGTACCGCTGGCAAAATCAGCATTTTAATTGCGCTGGGATCCATTATTGGGGTAGCCTTGATGCGCAGTGGAGGTGCGGAACGCATCATCCGAAGTTTGTTGAATTTGGTTGGTAAAAAGAATGCCTCGCTGGCTTTTTTAACCGGAAGTTTCACCCTGGCCATTCCCGTGTTTTTTGACACCGTTTTTTACCTCATGATTCCGCTGGTCAAATCCATGAGTATCCGTAACCCGCGCAAATACAGTCTTTACCTGATGGTGGTGATTGCAGGGGGCGTAATGGCGCATTCCCTGGTACCGCCCACCCCCGGCCCTTTGTTTGTGGCCAAAGAAATGGGTATCGACATGGGCTTGATGATGGTGGTAGGGATCATTTTTGGGCTCTTTACCAGCTTCGCAGGTTTTTTGTATGCCCTTTGGGCCAATCGACGCTGGGATCTACCCATGCGTGATACGCCCGACATCAGCATTGAGGAGTTGAAAGAAATTGCCGATAAAAAACAGGAAGATTTACCCTCGCTCTGGTTGTCCTTGCTGCCGATTGTACTGCCCATTTTGTTGATTACCGGAAAGTCATTCCTGGAGATGTTTCTGGACTCCAAGCTGGATGGTTTATCTCCCTTTCAAGTTCAACTGGTTCAATTGTTGAACATAGTGGGTGACAGCAATATTGCCTTATTCATTGCCGCCCTGATTGCCATGTATTTGTTGTGGAGCAGGCTGAAAAATGTGGAACAATTCAACCAACAAATACAGGAATCGCTGATGAGCGCCGGGATGATCATTTTGATCACCTGTGCGGGCGGTGCATTTGGCCAAATGTTACAACAAACCAATATTGGCATGCGCCTGACTGATTTTACTGGGAACGCCCAATCTGCCATTTTGCCCCTGGCTTTTTTCCTCACGGCAGTGATCCGAACGGCACAAGGCTCGGCTACCGTAGCAATGGTGACCACCATTGGAATTGTCAACGGATTTGGCGGTGAACATGCTTACTCTTTCCACCCAGTTTATTTGGCCATCGTCATCGGTTGTGGTTCCAAAATTTTCCCTTGGATGAACGACAGCGGCTTTTGGATCATCTCCAAAATGAGTGGCATGACCAATAAGGAAAGCATCCAGCATTTTTCATATCTACTTACGGTGATGGGTTTTGCGGGTCTAATTTCTGTTATGATTCTTGCCCGCTTGTTTCCCATGGTTTAATCATTCCTGATGAACGAAACCATTTATACGGTCATTCAAACTACTCCCCTGGACAATGTAGGGATCGTACCCAATCTGGAAGGTTTGCCCAAAGGAGCCTTATTGTCCAATGGAGTGTTGTTGAAACAGGCTGTCCCAATGGGTCACAAAGTTGCCCTGAGCGACATTCCAGCTGGCGCAGCCATCATCCGATATGGTGAAACCATCGGCCTGGCAGGCACCAACATCCAAGCCGGGGAATGGGTAGACCATACCCGGATGTTGCTCCCACAAGCGCCCCGGCTGGAGGACATTTCGCTCGATATCAGCCCCAAAGCCAATCCAGAACCACTGGAGGGCTACACCTTTCAAGGGTATAAAAATCCTGATGGTAGCGTAGGCTCCAAAAACGTACTCGCCATTGCTACCAGTGTGCAATGTGTAGGTGGACTTGCTCAGTACATCGAGAAAAAAATCCGCCAAGAATTGTTGCCCAAGTACCCCAATGTAGACGAGGTGGTGGCGCTCAACCACAGTTACGGTTGTGGCATAGCGATTGATGCTCCGGCGGCGATGGTGCCCATTCGTACCTTGCAAAACATCCTGCACAACCCCAATTTTGGTGGGGAAGTGATGATGATTGGTTTGGGTTGCGAGAAATTGCGCCCGGAACGATTGATGGCAGAAACCAGCGATTCGGGGCAAGGGCACATCTTGTACTTGCAAGACGAAGCTTTTCATGGATTTGCAGACATGGTGGAAGGCATCATGGAAATGGCAGAAGTCCATTTGCAAAAACTGAACCGTCGCCAACGGGAAATTTGCCCTGCTTCGGACTTGGTGGTAGGTATGCAATGCGGGGGTAGTGATGCTTTTTCGGGTCTAACCGGGAATCCCGCGGCTGGTTTTGCCGCAGACCTGATTGTACGCGCTGGAGGAACGGTTCTGTTCTCAGAGGTGACCGAAGTACGCGACGCCTGCCATCTCCTGGCTGCTCGTGCCACTGATGCGGGTGTGGCTCAAGCCCTGTTGGAAGAAATGCGTTGGTACGACGACTACCTGGCCCTGGCTCAGGCCGATCGCAGTGCCAATCCCACCCCGGGAAATAAACTGGGCGGATTGAGCAATGTGGTAGAAAAGGCTCTGGGATCAATTGCCAAATCGGGTCGTAGCCCCATCGTCGATGTACTGAAACCTGGTGAAAAAATCCGCCGCAAGGGCCTTAATTTTGCTGCCACTCCAGCCAGTGATTTTGTGTGTGGCACCTTGCAACTGGCTGCTGGGATGAACTTGCACGTGTTCATCACCGGGCGGGGTACGCCCTACGGCCTGTCGATGGTGCCCGTCATCAAGGTAAGTTCCAACTCCAAGCTGGGCAATCGTTGGTTTGACCTGATTGATTTTGATGCAGGGCCGATTGCTTTTGGTGAAAAAAGTATAGAGGAGATGGGCTGGGAGTTATTCCACCTGATTTTGGAGGTGGCCAGTGGCCGGACCCAGGTGGCTTGTGATAAATTGGGAATTCACAATGAGTTGGTCTTGTTCAATCCAGGGCCATTGACGTAAAATAATTTTTCGAACTGAACAACCTTAAACATAAACCTTCCTAAGGTGATAACTTAGGTGCCTAAGGTTTCTTAGGTGGTGAAGAAAAAAATACTCTTCCTTTTACTCAACAAGTTCAAAAACACATGGCACTCTCACTGGATAAAATTAAATCGGCGTTAGAAGACGGCCTCCTCTCCTTCCCCATCACCGACATGGATGAACAAGGAGCCTTCAAGGCCGACACCTACGCAGAAAGACTGAGTTGGTTCGTCTCGCACGGCGTTTCCAGCGTATTTGTAGCAGGTGGCACGGGGGAGTTTTTTTCCTTGTCTTCTGCTGAATATCAGGAATTGGTTGAAGTAGCAGCAAGCACAGTACAAGGTACCACCCCGGTTATCGCTGGCGCCGGCCGCAGCATTCCCGACGCAGTAGCCTGTGCAAAAATGGCCGAAAAAGCAGGGATCGACGCCCTCTTGCTCTTTCCCCCCTACCTCACCGAATGCCCAGCCGAAGGCGTGGTCAACTACGCCAAAGCCATCCTGCAACAAACCAGCCTGCCCGTTATCTATTACAACCGTGGCAATGGCGTCCTGCAAGCCGAGCACGTCGCCCGATTGGCCGAAGCTTGCCCCAACCTCATCGGCCTCAAGGATGGCACCAGCAACATGCAAGACCTGAACATGATCATTCGTACGGTTGGTGATCGCCTGTCGTATATCGGTGGCGCACCCACGGCGGAGATCATTTCGGAGGCGTATTTATCGGTTGGGGTGAATACTTATTCTTCGGCAGTGTTCAATTTTGTACCCGAACTGGCCAATCATTTTTACAAAAGTCTGCGGGCGGGCAACAAGGCAATGGTGGAAAAAATCCTGCAAACCTTCTTCATCCCTTTTGTACAACTGCGCAACAAAAAGAATGGCTATGCGGTGAGTTTGATCAAGGCGGGTGCTCAAATTGTAGGGCGGAGCGCTGGTCAGGTAAGGGCCCCACTCGTGATGCCAACTACTCAGGAAATGGCTGAATTGGAAAAATTGATCAAAAATGGCCTGGCATTGTTGAGCTAAAATAGCACTTGTGGTATCTTGTGGCCATGCAAGCACAAGTCTCATTTGGCTATTTTCAGTCCTCGGATTTGCCCCTTTTGCTGGATTATTTGCAGCGACTGAGTCCGGCTACCCGCAAAAGGTTTGGCCCGCATCCTTTTGACGAGGCGGCTATTCTGCGTTTTTACTCCAATCCATTTGAAGTTTGGGGCTTTTTGGCCAAATCAGCCGAAACTGGAGCGATTGTGGCCTACGCTCCGGTCAAACGTGGGTACCTGGAACATGATCGCCCGCGTCTGGAAGCTTATGGATTGAGTCTCAGCCAACATACGGATTGCACCTTTGCTCCCTCCGTAGCCGACGACTGGCAAGGCCAGGGCCTCGGCGGCCAGCTTTTCAATTTTATCCAGACTGAACTACAAGTGCGTGGAATTCGGCGGGTGATTTTGTGGGGCGGCGTACAGGCCAGTAATGCAGCTGCGTTGCGCTTTTATGAAAAAATGGGGTTTCGGGTTTTAGGGGGATTTGAATATGAGGGTGGGAATTGGGATATGGTTAAGGAGTGGGAAAAGTAGTGGGCAAATAAACCAAAAATTGCATGTCTTCTTTTTTTGCCTTAATTTTAAAAGTTCAATATTCTACATTTATGCAAAGAATAACTTTTGAAATAGAAAAAGCTGATGATTTGCAATTGTTGCTGCTTTTGGCACAGAGGATTGGGCTAAAAGTTATTTCGCCGTTTGTTAGAGTGATGGATGAGCAAGAGCGGCAAAGGCACTTAGCGATTATTGCCAAAGGAGGTGATTCCTCTCCAAATGAAAGCATGTACGAAGCCATAATTGTCGAAAACGCCAAGATGTACAACCAACAGCGCGATGGTCTTGAGGCCAAAGTCATTGTTGACAGCAATGGAGGGCATTATCAACTGTTGAATTTAGGATGGAGAAAAGATGATTATCAGTTTTACGTCATCTTCCACTTGGAGCTCAAAGATGGTAAAGTTTGGCTTCAGGAAAATCGCACTGCCGTGCTGATTGCTAAAGAATTGGTTGAAAGAGGAATACCTAAGGAGGATATTGTATTGGGTTTACAGGAGCCTGAGTTGAGGGCGGGAAGTGGATACGCTGTGGCGTGAAACCTAAGAATCAGCCCTGATTTGAAATAAATAAAAAATAATGGAAAAAAATAAAAATCTAGAAAACATCCGAGATTTAATTGCGACTGGAAAAATTGATAAAGCATTTGATGAACTTAAAAATTTATCAAAAATAATTGGTGACAAAAAGCTGCGAAATGCCATTCTCCTTAATTGCTTCTCTTATCAAAGAAACTATAATGCAGAAATGTTGAATTTGCAAAATGATAGCGTAGGGATAAACCGAGCGGTACTAAAAACACTCGAATTTATAGATGAAATAGAAGAGCAGTTAAATGAATCCTTACCTCAGCAGAAGATATCTTCTAAAGGGAGTATTGAAATTATTGAACCTTTTGATTTTCCACCTGATACTGAAAAAAAGATCGCAATTTTAATTGAAAAATATTTTGGCGATATTCTAATAGAAAGGGGTGATTTATCAAAAATTTTGACCCAATATGCAGTTACAATTACACAATTTGAAGAAGCCCTATTGGCCGTAAAAGAAAATTTTGATTTTTTTAGAAGCAAGTTTTCTAACTCAAGTGGAATGACCCTTAGCAATTTAGTCCATTATGCGATTGATGCAATTTTTGTCCCCAAAATAACATGGAAGGGTAGTAATAATAGGCTGCAAATAACCAATGAATTTAAAGATTTGATTGACAAGAGGCGAAAAATATCATAATCACTTCAAAACACCGCCCCAACCTGCACCCTCCCCACATTCACGACCCGACTCTCCCCCGTTTTCCGACCCTCATAACTAAACCGCAACTGCAAATTCTTCGCGATTTGCCGATCCAGGCTCACATTCCACAACCAATTCGTGCCTGGCTGCAAACCATTCAAAATCGCAAAACCCGTCGGGGAATTAGCCATGCCTTGAAAATCGATGTTCACCCAGGAAACCTTGCCTCGCAGCGCCGATTTGCTCGCTTTGGAGTAAGTAAAATCCGCACTCAGGTCGTGCTGCTGGGCCCCAATGGGCGTTTGCTCCAGGGTATTTTGGTCCCTTTGGTAACGGTATTGGAAAATGCTCCGGAAATCGGCGGCGGGTTGCCAGGTCAGTTGGGGTTCGTATTTTTGGAATTGCAGGCGGTAATCCTTGTTGTTGAAAGACTCCGAGTCGGCGCTGCGCAGGCCGCGGGCCACGTTAAGCTTAAGGCTGAGCACCTTGTTGAGGTTCCAGCGGCCCTGGATGAAATGCTCCTGCAGGGCGCGGCTTTCAAAACCAGTAGTCTGCACCAGTTTGCTGCGTGTATCGGTATTACCGATCTGGATTTCCCATTTAGGGCTGGCGCGGTTGATGAACAGGATGTGGCGGCCATTGGCACTTGCGGCCACGAGGTTGGTGTCACTCAGGTTGAGCGCCAGGGGGTTCCAGTTGAAACCCTGCTCCCGATCTTGCACCTTGCGGCTGATGCGCCAGGAAGATTGTAAGGCCAGGGTTTTGAGGTAACTTTTTATGCCCGTTTTGGCATTGAACCAACGCGCCCGAGGGTCGATGTTGATGCTTTGGTTCCAGTTCACGTAGTTGTTGCGGATGTACTGATCCGTGATGGTGGCTACCCGGATGTAGTTGGCCTGATCGGGGAAGGGTGAAATTTCCATTTCGTTGGGCTGGATCACCCCGTCGCTATTGTACAAGGAGTCTTGCCAAATGTACAAACCTTCGCCGGGCGCTACCCGAATGTAGGTGAATTCGAGGCGGGGTTCCTGACCTGAGCCCAATTCGTAGGTTGTATTCGCCCGCGCCAGGCCTTTCCACAAAGCTGCGTTCACATCAATCCTGCCCAGCAGGGTATTGCCCGTATTGGCATTCGACTGGCTTTGAAAAGTTTCCAGTTGCCGATAGGTCAGGTTTCCATTGAGGCCAAAGGCTTGTTTCAGTTGCAGTTTGCTGTTCCAGCGCCATTCACTGGCTTTGCTGAGCGGCTGATAAATGCCCTCGATGGGGCGGGTATCCTGCCGGTTCACGTATTCCAGACCACCTTCCCACTTGCGGCTTTCGGGACTTTTGAGGTAAAAACGCTGGCTAAAAAAGCGGAAGCTACTACCCGTCAAAGAATCCTGGGCTGGGGCAAAACGATCGTTTTGTTCCCCCTCGGCGGCCCAGCCGAAAGACCAGTTTTTTAGTTTTTTGAAGGTTTTGTCCACACTCAACTGTGGGCGAAAAAAGCGGCGTTCTTCCCCATTGGCATCGGCTTGCAGGCTACTGGCGAATCCTTTGAGTTGCCAACCTTTCCAGCTGCTTTCACCGCTTAGTTCGTGCCGGGTGCCCTGGTATTGTTTTTCCCGCAAAAAAGTGCTGAAGCCATAATTTAACGCCCCTACTCCGGTTTTACTCAAGTTCCATTCCGCCCGGGCAACTTGCTCATTGGCCGCAGTCACGGTGCCCTGCCCCTGGAAGTCGGCCAAACTCCAATCGCGCAAAAATTCGGGGTTGCGGTAAGGGTTCAAACTGCGGAAATTGCGTTGCACCGCCTCGTAACTCAGGCGCAGGTTCATCTCTGGTGCTGCCGTTTTTTTCCCCAACAATAGCCGTTGTTTAAACTGCGTAAAAGCCGCCCAGCCCGCGTCGTCCTGCTGATCGAGGGTAGAAAAGCGGTTGCGGTCGTATTGTGAGAGCGCCACTTCGGTTTGTAAACTGGTGTTTTGATTGGGTGTCCAGTTTTGGCCTACCGTCACCATCCGTTGTTTTTGGGGCGTACTCAGCGCGATCACCGGGGCATACTCGCCCATAGGCGCACAGGTGATGGGATCGGGTGGCACCCAGATGTAAACCCGTTCATTGGCCGTTTGGGCGGGTGCCAGTTGATAGTTTCCCTGATTCGGCCCCAGGTAGGAGAAGCTGGCGGTAAACTTGGCTTTTTGCGGATTGTTGCTAAAAACGAGGACAGAGTCGCGTTGCCCGCAAGCCAAAAGGGTATCCCGCAACTCGTAAAAGACCCGACTGGCTACAAATTCGGTCTGCTCGCGCAAACCTGAAGCTACGGCCTTGGCTGGATCATCCCCAGCCAGTTGCAGAGCCATCCGCTCTGACTCGCCAATGGAAAGCCCGCCAGTGGAACTACGGCTGTCTTGCTCTTGGTACAAATTGACATAAGCCCGCAAAGTTGGAGCCTGGTATTGCACCCCTGCTGCCACCAGGGTGCGCAGGTAGTTCTGATCGGCGTATTCAAACTCGGCAATGATGCGGCTCTCTCGGCTGATCAGGTGGCGGGAGGTGAAGGTGATTTCGCCCCGGTTGTAGTCCACGATGTAGTCCTGGTCTTGCCCACGTTGCATGCGTTGACCGTTGAGCCAGATTTTTTCGGTGCCGGATAGCACGATAATGAAACGTTCATTGTTGGGGCCGCGCAGTTTGTAAGGGCCTTGGTTGCCTTCGCTGGAAGTGATGATGTTGCGGGCAAATTTACCACGGGATACGGCGATGCTGGCGCTGTTTTGCAGGCTGCTTTTTTCACCCAGTTTTTGTTTTTGCCCAAAAGTTGCCCCTTGCAGTTTTTTGTAATAGTTCATAAAATAACTGTCCGGGCGATTGATTTCGTAATCGCCGGCGGTGAGCTGGGTATCTTTTTTGCGCAGCTGCACAAATACGCGGTCGAGCTCCTGGAGCTGAACGGTATTGCCCTCGGGTTGGATAGGGATACTTTCGTCGGAAATGGCGGCGAGGATTTGCACGCCGTCACCCAGATCGCCCGCCAGTTGTAGGTTAAAGTTGGAGTTGAGCACCAAATCCTGGCGGTTGCCGAGGGAGACGCCACGGGAAAAGTTGCCGCTGTAGTTCAATTGGCGAAAATCAACCAAGGGGCCTTCGTTGCGGATGGCGATGCGGGTGCCACCGAGGATGCTGGGTTGCCGCAGCTTGCTGGTGTCCAACAAACGGAAACTTTGGGAAAGTGAGGCGGGCAAAACGCGGTAAGTCATTTCAAAGGGCGGATTCAACAGTACCGTATCCACTCGCCAGATCAACAAATTAAATTGTACCCGATACCAGGATGTGTCCAGTAAGCGCTGGGTGTTTTTTTCGCGAATTTGAACGTTGTGGGGTAAAATGAGCAGGGTGTCGAGTGGGCGATCGTTTTTGCATTGCAAAAGCTGAATCCTGCGCCAATTGCTTTGGGGCGATTGCTGTGCATGAGCGGGCAATGCACTCAGCACAACAAATACCATCAGGCTCAGAATAATGCTCCCCTCCCTCATGAAACATAAGCAATTTCGCAGTCTCTAACGCAATATAGACAGGATTTGGTTTGAAGATGCTGCTTTCTTGAGTAAAGCATAGGGTAGACTTAACAAGTATTGTCTGTTGTTTTTCAAGAAAAGGCACTTGTTTCTGAAAAATTCAGGCTAATTATTGGCTACCTTATCGTTCTTACTCCTTACTTTTTCCGCTGAAAAATTTAAGATTTGCACTATCTTCCCGGGACTAAATGATTCGCGTGAAAAAACTAGGGGCAATATTTCTATCAGCAGTTTTCATCTTCAATAGCGTTGGTCCGTTTTTGAAGTTCGCGATTCTGCACCATAGAATTGCCCGGGAAATGCAAAACTATGTCTTATACCATTCCGGCAAAGAAACTTACACCGTAACGGTTACTCCGGAAAATTCCAGGCTCATCAATTGGCAGCATCAACGGGAATTCAGTTACCATGGGGTCATGTTTGATGTCATGGAAAAAGTCATCGTTGACTCTACTACTACAGTCTACCATTGTATTGCCGATCATAAAGAAACGGCGCTGTTTGCCGATCTGGATCATTTTATCAAAAAACACCATCATCCCAAAGGGCATTTTAAACTCTCCAAAGTTCAATTAATTCACTTATTCCCGCCGGAAATTCACCCTGGCGAAAATTTATGGGTAAATCATTGGAACATCAAAATTCAGCAATGCTGGTATGATCCACATTTTTATGGGTCACCCCATCTGAACAAAATCTCACCACCGCCCGAGTATTTTCTTGCCCAGCGCTTGCCTTCAACCAATGCTGAGGGTATCCGCGCTTAATTTTCCATTTCATTTTTATGGCCTAAGCTGTACAGTTCATTCATTTGAATTGTGCTGGGTCTGTTTATTTATGCCTGGTGGTGATTTTGCCTTATACAAGTGGTGTAGGGTGAAGCACGCTATGGTTTATTTTCCTAAAGTCAATTGATCATGAAAAATATTGTATTACTCTGTATCCTATTGTGGTGCAGTGCTGCTGTATTTGGCCAATCCCGAGAAATCAGCGGGAGAATTTTTGATGCAATTTCCAAACTGCCACTGGAGGGAGCCAATGTAACAGTCAAAGGCGATGGTGGCACGGTAAGTGACCAGGTGGGGAGTTTCACAGTTACTTGCAATGGCAATGCCCTAGAACTGACTATTTCCTTTGTTGGTTACGAAGCACTGTTCCAAAAAGCAGACTGTGGTTCAGTTTTAGAGCTCTATCTCATTCCTGTTCCCAAAAACCTGAATACCGTTGAAATTACCGCCACCTCAAGTTTGAATAAATCGGTGTTGTATCAGCCGCTTTCCATCGCCAAATTGGGCGAAACGGAGATCAAACGCAGTACAGGGCTGTTCCTCGATGATGCCGTCAATGTCAATATTCCCGGCGTGTTTATGGAGCGTAGGACTTTTTCGGCGGGGCAACAATTCAACATCCGCGGCTACGGCAATGGCGCCCGAGGAACCAATGGCATCAACAGCAACTTCGACGGTCAGGGCTCCAAGGTTTACCTCAATGGCATTCCGATCACCGATGCGGAAGGGATCACCCTGATGGATGACCTGGATTTTGGTTCCATTGGCAATGTGGAAGTGCTCAAAGGGCCTGCGGGCTCCTTGTACGGTTTGGCTATTGCGGGGGTGGTTAACCTGAATACGATCAAACCAACTCCTGGGCAAAGCTCCATCAGTCAGGAGGCGACCCTGGGCAGTTATGGTTTGCGGCGTTACACTACCCGCCTGCAAATTGGCAAGGAGCGCGCTTCGTACCTGGCCACTTATGGGCGTCAAACTTTTGATGGATTCATGAAGCATACCGCTTCGCACAAGGACTTTGTGAACCTGCTGGGTGAATTCCATCCAAATGAGAAACAAAGCATCACCACTTATTTTGGGTTCAGCAACAGTTATGACCAACGCAACGGTGAATTGACCAAGCAGCAATACGAGAGTTTCGATTATTCCGGCAACCCCAATTACATCAAAAACGATGCCCACTCCAATGTCATCTCTTTTAGAACTGGAGTAAGCCACACTTATCAATTCAACCAGCAGGTAGCCAACACCACTACCCTGTTTGGCACGGGTTTGATTAGTAACGTGAGCTCAGCTGGTGGTTGGACCGACAAATCTTCGGTCAATTATGGCATCCGCTCTAGCTTTGATACCAAATTTTACCTAGGTGAAAGGATTTCCCTTTCCGGAGTAACTGGAATAGAAGGACAGGTTCAAAATGCCCAAACCCTGGGTTATCCCATGGTAGTGGATAGTTTCAACCTGACTGGATACAACATCATTGGCACTTTGCGCAGCAATCAATACGCCATTTCCAGAACCCTTTCGGCTTTTTCGGAATGGACGCTCTCACTGCCGGCTGAGTTTTCTTTGACCGCGGGCTTGGGTTACAGCGTGATGGGTATCGAGTTGAATGACCGCTTTTTTGTAGCCAGCAACAACAACCCACGCAACCCGAACGGAACGCACAAACCATCTTTGTACAAAGCGGAATACGGGAATCTGTTCTCGCCCCGGCTAGCGCTGAACAAGGTATTGTCCAAACAAGTATCGCTGTATGTGGCTTACAGCAAGGGCTACAAAGCACCGGTTAGTTCCTATTTTTTCATCCCGGTTACGGGACAGGTGGTACGTGGGCTTAAACCTGAAATCGGTACTCAATTTGAGATTGGCAGCAAAGGCTCCCTTTGGAATGATCGATTGAGTTACCAGATTGCCGCATTTTCAGCCGTTTTCTCCGACAAAATGACCACAGTGGCGGTGCCCAATGCCCAAAATACGGCCACTTCTTATGTGTATGTTGCCAATGGTGGCAAACAGAACAACCGGGGTATCGAGATTGCCTTGCGTGGCGTGGCGATTTCCAGCAAAACCGGGTTTGTACAATCCTTAAGCCCTTTTCTGAACCTCACTCTCTCGGATTTCCAATATGGTGATTTTAAATACCAACAGTTAAGTGGAGACCGGAAGTCGGTGACCGAAGTGGATTTCAGCAACAAAATTGTAGCCGGAGTTCCGCCGGTGACCTTTAACCTGGGCTTTGATTTCCAGACCAAACCAGGTTTGTACGCCAATATGACCCTGTCTTACCGCGACCCGATGTACTATACTTCGGACAACTTGAACAAGACCAAGCCTTACCGTTTGATCAATGCCAAGTTGGGTTATCAGCATGACTTGGGGCAAAAAATTGGCCTGGA
The DNA here is from genome assembly GCF_965225875.1 of Haliscomenobacter sp. Taxonomy (GTDB): domain Bacteria; phylum Bacteroidota; class Bacteroidia; order Chitinophagales; family Saprospiraceae; genus Haliscomenobacter. The sequence goes on from NZ_CBDDBS010000001.1 coordinate 403,156, forward strand.
TCTGTATTTTGGCATGAACAACATCACTGGAGAACAGTACTACCAGATGGTGTTTTTGAACCAATTGCCAGATGCATACCTGCCTGGCCCCAGAGAGGCCAACTTCTTTGGCGGTATTCGGGTGAATTACAAGTTGTAGTTTTTGATTGAGAAAGGAATCATCCTGAGTTTTGAAAGCCCAACCGCGGCAGCGGTTGAATCTTGAATAGCCGCGGTCGTCCGTGGATTTAGGTGTTTTGAGCGATTTAGCAACCGCGGCAGCGGTTGAATTTCGCCTCAGTTTGTTCAACCGCTACCGCGGTTGTGGTGCATTCCGCTGTTCATTTTACCGCGGACGACCGCGGCTATTCAAGATTGAATCACTCCGTGATTCTAAGTGCTTAACTGAAACCAAAACTCAGGATGATTCCTATTTTCAAGCCTACAAAATGGCCCAATGTGAACTAGATCACTGTTCCACTCTTTTTCACCCTCTACTTTTGTACCCGTCTTGTTCGTTCAACCTAAAGAAAGTTAGCATTGTTACAGGAATACATGAACAGACTTTCATATTTTTGCATCATTCTCTAAAGTCACTACACTATGAAAGTAGAGCAAATCTATACAGGTTGCCTGGCCGAGGCAGCATATTATATCGAAAGTGAGGGCGAAGCGGTCATCATTGATCCATTGCGGGAAACCAAACCTTACCTGGAAAAATTAGCTGAAAACGGTAGCAAGCTCAAATACATCTTCGAAACACATTTCCATGCGGACTTCGTTTCGGGGCACATTGACCTTGCCGAAAAAACCGGCGCAACCATTGTATACGGCCCTACTGCCCATACAACTTTTGACATTCACCAGGCCAAAGACGGTGAAGTGTTACGATTGGGTAAGGTAAGTTTTAAGGTATTGCATACCCCTGGCCACACGCCTGAAAGCACCACCTATTTATTAAAGGATGAGGACGGTAAAGACTTTGCCATTTTTACAGGAGATACCTTATTCATTGGGGATGTAGGTCGCCCCGACCTTGCTCAAAAATCCGGTGAAGTTACCCAGGAAGATCTGGCTGGTTGGTTGTACGATAGTTTGCGGGAAAAAATCATGACCCTTTCTGATGAGGTCATCGTTTATCCTGGGCACGGTGCAGGTTCGGCTTGTGGCAAAAACATGAGTAAAGAGACCTGGGATACCCTGGGCCGCCAAAAGCAAAACAACTACGCCTTGCGGGCAGACATGAGTAAGGAGGAATTCATCCGCGAGGTTACTGCAGGTTTGACGCCGCCGCCCCAATATTTTGCCAAAAATGCCAAAATGAACAAGTCGGGCTACGACAGCATCGATGAGGTGCTGGAACGTGGCGCAACCCCGCTCAGCCCGGATGAACTGGAAATGGTGGTGGAAGCCGAAGGAGCGCTGGTATTGGATGTGCGCAATGAACAGGTATTCAAGGACGGTTTTATTCCCAATTCCATTTTCATCGGCATCGATGGCAGCTTTGCTCCATGGGTAGGCGCACTGATCCCCGATTTGAAGCAGGCGATTGTGCTGGTCACCCCCGAAGGCCGCGAAGAAGAGGTAGTTACCCGTCTGGCTCGGGTTGGTTACGACAATACCCTCGGCTACCTCAAAGGCGGCATCGAAGCCTGGAAAGCTGCGGGTAAAGAACTGGATACGATTGAATCCATTGATGCAGCTGAATTGGCCAAAAGGATGGAAGCGGATCAGGTTGAACATCTGTTGGATGTACGCAAACCCACCGAGTTCATTTCCCAACACGCTTTGGTTGCCGAAAACATTCCGCTGGATTACATCAACAACAACATGCACCGGTTGAATCCGCAGGATACTTATTACCTGCATTGTGGCGGAGGTTACCGCTCCATGGTTTTTGCCTCCATCCTGCGTGCGCGTGGTTTTGAACACCTCGTCGACATCAAAGGCGGCTGGAAAGCCATCGAAGCCGAAGCGAACATCGCCAAAACCGATTTCGCCTGCCCAACCAGTATTCCGCAGGATGTGATTGATGAGGCGATTGCGAATGCGATATAATTTGAATGATGAGTGATAAATGATGAGTGATGAATTGTCAATGCAATGCTTCAAACAATTCATCACTCATCATTTATCACTCATCACTACATCAATTGGCGTTCACCAATTTTCCAGACCCCGACACGCTCACCTCTACCTGAGGTTTGCCGCGGTAGTACACGTCGCCGGAGCCAGAAATTCTGACATTCAGGTTATCGCTCACATTTACTTCGGAGTTGCCGCTACCACTTACGCGGATATCTGCATCACGGGTTTTTAGCTGGAAAGCGAATAAATCACCGGAGCCACTTACGGTATGTTCAATACTATTGGACTCGCCTTCCAATACCACTCTGCCCGAGCCACTGATCCGGCTGAAGACATCATCGGCTTTAAGGCCCACGTCGATTTTACCAGAACCTGAAATGCTCAAATCGATGTCGTCCACATTCATGATGTTGGTACTGGTGATGCTGCCCGAGCCACTGATGCTCAGGGAGCGAATCCGGGGCATGGTGATGAAGATGGTCAAATCGTCCCGATGGTTTACACAGCGGTCAAAATCGATTTCCCAAATCCCGTTCCGTACGTTGGTTTTCAGTTCAGCGATGATGTTCGATTCTCCTTCTACGGTAACTTTAAAACTGTCACCTTGAGTAATGATGACTTCTGCCGAAATGTCGAGGTCGACGCCAGTAAATTCAGGCAAGTTCAGCGTTCGAGATACGGTATTGCCATTGCCACGAATACATGGGCCAAAGCCGTCATCAAAATCAAAATCGCAGGAAAACTGCGTTAAAGCCAGCACTAGGCCGAAAGTCAAAAACAAGATCCTTTTCATAACAGTCAGGTGTTTATTAAAAAAATTACGGGTTATTGCTTACAAGAGTCGGTCGAAAAAAAATACAGCAAAAAATTAAAATCCTCCAAAACGCAAGGTCAGTCCCCAGTGTGAACCGCTAAAATCGTCGTTGGTGTAGCCACGGTTTTCATTGGCACCGCGCAGAAAGCGATAACCAACGGTACCTGCTACCCGAAACCAGCGGGCAATGTTCAGCTCCAAACCTGCTTCGGGGGTCATTACAAAAACCTGGTCCGCATCGCGGAATTGAAAATTGGGGTTATCCACTGGGATGTCCACTGCGCCCCAACCAAAACGGCCACTGGCGTACAAGTGGATCAATTTGTTCGTAGGCACCGTGATACCCAACCACAAACCACCGTGGCCGATGTCGATTTTCTCCAGGGTGTTGTTGTCGAGCAGGTAGTCAAAATCCACACTCCCCACGCCATAACCACCCAGGAAGAAGTTTTTGAATACAATCCCGCCACCACCACCTACGGAGGTGCCAATTTTGTTGTCGTTCAAACCGTATTCAAAAATCATGCTCCCAAAGCCCCCCGTTACATGGCTACGGCCAAAGAGAGTTTGTTCCTGGGCAAAAATGGCTCCACAACAGAGGAGCATAAACGCGGTGATGATGAAGCTTTTCATAATGTTTGAGCTTTGTAGTTAGTGAGACAATACAAACTGAATTGCGGAGGCAAAAAAAGCCCTCTTTGCAGCACAGACAACTCCACGCGGCAATTCAATTTGACAGTAAAATTCAAGGGAAATTTCAGGAAATCAATTCCTTAGCTTACAGGCGAATACCTGCGTTGAAACCGATCCAACCCTGGCTGCGTTTGTTCGCATCCATCTTGTCGTACAAAGTAGTTTTGGGGATGAGCTCGCTGCCTCCAATGCCCAGTTCAGGATCCTTGCGACTGGACACCAGCAGGTTGGCCGTTGGCCCCGCATAAATACTCATCCGTTTGCCCAAACGCCAGTCGAAAAGCAGGCGAAATTGGTGCAGTTGGTGTAGTGGTCGGGTCCAGCCTTCACGCTCGTTTACTTTGATAGTGATCAGTTCCAAATTGCTCAGGGTTCGTTTACCCAGGCTGAAAGCGGCACCGATGCCGTAGCCCAAACCCCAGGTCAACTCTTTGATGCTCTCTTCGGCGTTGTTACCCGGGTTTTGCGCCTCGCTGATCCGCGCTCCCAGATAGAAGATGTTGTAAAATGGCTTTACCCCTATTTTAAATGCTAAATTTCCTAAAAAAGATTCGCTGGTGGACAATTCAACCCGATTGTACCCTTTCCGCACGAGGTTGAGCAGTCCAATCGTAACTCCACTGACGGTATCTGCCACGTTGATCAAACCGATTTGAACGCCTTTTACCTGACGGGCTACGTTGATGATAGAGCTCAATTGGCCATTGTTTACATCCTTTGCGATGTTGAACAAGGGGCTCACCTGCAAACGAGTTCTACCTCCACTGACGTTGAACAAACCGCCTACTTGCACTGCGCGAGAGTTTTTGCCAGCAATATTGAATAAACCGGCGGCCTGAACGCCCGCAAAATCGTGTCTGGCAATATTAAACAAGCCGGCTCCTTGCAGCGCAGCTCCCCGTCCCAGGATGTTGAACAAACCTGCACCCTGCACCCCTATCATGGTGTCGCTGGCAATGTTGAACAAGCCTGCTGCCTGGGTACCCAGTACGTCATCGCCAACGGTGTTGCCCAGGCCAGCAATTTGGATGCCTTGCACGTCATTGCGGATCGAATTCATGATGCCACCAATTTCCAGGCCTTCTACTCCACCGTTGTGACCCCATAGTAAATTCACCGAGACGCGGTTGGTCGTGCGGGCGCTTTGTACAAAATTGGATCCCAGGAAAGGCAGCAAGGAAATTTGGGCCAAACGTGGGAGGTTTTTCTTAGGGTTGATCACCACACTGATGCTATCTGCAGTCGAATCTGGATTGGGGATCAGTGCAGCCGCGACTTCTTCTTCCACCAACAAAGCCGAATCTATCACCAGCGGATCGAAACGCTTAGCTGTCAGGTTTTCTACCCTTTTGCTTTCAGTGTTCGAAGGAAGTTGTTGTGGTGTAGGTCGCCCGGAAATGGTAGGGGACTCCCAACGTTTTTTGCGCTCGGCAATCATTTCTTCCATCCGTGGATCGGCGTAAAGGGGACTTTGCTGGTCAACTTCTTTCGGAATGGTTTTATTGGTAATCCGGGGCGGCGGATTTTTTTCTACCGGACGCAGCACAATTTGTCCACCGATCGGTTTGTAGGCCACAGGTAGAGGGTCAAACAATTTATCCAAAGCCTCTGAAAGGGCGATATTGCTGACGCTAATGGTAATGGGTTGGGTAGTGGGAATGTAATCCGGGCTATACACGAAGTATACGTCGTGGTCGGCGGAAATATCTTCAAGAACCAGTTTAAGTGCCAAACGATTATAGGAGAAGCTGACTTTACGTGCCAGGTTTTGCCCATGCAATGACGCTACACAAAAATACAAGATCAGGGCAAAGGAAAACGGTTTCATGTGTAAGCTAAGTGAAATGGGCAAAATAGGGCTTCCTTAGTAGCAGGGCAAAAATAAGTGCTTATTTTTATTGCCCCTTACTGACCGCCACCAGAGATTATAAAGACATCGCCTTCAACGGCCAATTTGCTGGTAGTTGACACCGTAATGATGTCCAATGCTTCCAGAGCTTTCATATCGCGGGTAAAACGGGCACCATTGATGGTCTTATTAAGGATAGACTCGTCTGCATCAATTTGAATATTGTAGAACTTCTCTACGGCTGGAATCACCTCAGATAATGCGGTTCCATTGGGAAATGCTATCGTGCCCTGCTGCCAAGAATCGACATCCTCGGTAGCAACGTCCTGCGCTTTTTCCAGGGTAGCACTTTCATTGGCGTATACGCCGGTGTTGCCCGGTAAGAGTACCAATGCCGGGTTTTCTTGTTGTGGTGTTTTTTCCACCTTGCGCACTTCTACCCTTCCGGTTTTGACACTTACTTTTACTTTTGCTTCATCAGGGTAAGCGCGTATATTGAAGCTAGTGCCTAAGACGCGGGTTTGTACCTCACCAGTTTCAATCACGAAGGGGTGTTCAGGATCTTTTTCGACATCAAAAAAGGCTTCGCCGCTCAGGACAACCTTGCGGATATTCCCATCGAAAGTATAGGAAAGGGTAGAATTTTCGTTGAGTTCAATTTGGCTTTGATCGGGTAGCGTAATGCTGCGACTCTGATTGTCAGGAGTGCTGAAGGCCAAAGTTTCGGGTGTGGTATCCCGCATAAAAACCCACCATGCTGCTACGACCAATACTGCAACTGCTGCAGCTGCCGACCAGGCCCAGTTCAAACTGCGCACTTTGGGCTGGGATACGACTTGCAGGGCTGGTTTTGCGGTACTCACCATTGGTTCAGCCACCAGAGTAGGCTCCCCCAACTCAATGCGGCTATCCAATGCAGCCCAGGCTTTGGATAAATTGACCGGGAATTCGGGCTCTGGACTGGTTTCGCTGAGGCTCCACAATTGGACCATCTCCTCAAAAACCTCGCGGTTTTGAGGACTGGCTTCTACCCAGGCCATAAGCTCGCCTTCTTCTCTGGCGCTCAATTCGCCCGAGAGGTATTTGCCAATCAGATCCTCTTGTAAAGTATGCTCCATTGTAAACAGAATTATGGTCAATGGTAGGGATGTGAAAAACGCAGCAGCACCCCTATTCTGTTCTGCAATTTTATGAAAAATTTATGATTTTTTTCGACTTAGCTTCCAAACAGCCAGATTAACAGCAAAATATGCAAGTACCCATGCAATTCTTGCCGCAGTATTTTTAAGGCTTTACCCATTTGATTCTCCACTGTTTTGATGGAAATGCCCATTTGATCCGCAATTTCCTGATAACTCATTTCTTCATAACGGCTCAATTGAAACACCATGCGGCATTTGGGTGGCAGGCCATCAATGGCGCTACGGATGTTTTGTTCCAGTTCGGAATGCAAGTAACTGTCTTCAGCAGTGCCGGAATCGCTGATTTGTGCAGAATGAGGTTCAATTTCTTCAGTGAAGTACTTGCGGCTGCGCAAATAGGCCAAACCTTCATTGACCGCCATACGTCGTAAATAGGCATCCAAGGAGGAAGTGATTTCAATTTGGTGGCGTTTTTGCCAAAAGCGAAAAAAGACTTCCTGGGCAAGGTCTTCCACAATCACCGAATCCTTGATCAGGCGAAAAATAGCGCCACAGACTTTCTGGTAGTTGTCCTGAAAGATCTCCTGAAGCGCGCCTTTGTCGTCTGTGCGTAGGCGATGCAGCAATTGTTGTTGTAGGTGTAAACGGTCCACTTGCATAGGTTGGTATCACATGACCTGGCTGCAAAATACGAGTAATGTGCAAAAAACGGTGCATGCTTCGACTAAAGTTGCAAATGTGTGGAGCTACGAACTGTATTTGCAACTTGCTGCACCATTTTTTTATCCATTCTACCCAACTATTTCCTATCCCCTGGCATCATTAGATAAAAGCAGCCGCACGGCTCTTTTCTTGTAAGTAATTCGCTGACTGTTTTTTTATATTATTCTCGTTGCAATTTGGCCCAGGATGGGTAGGGACAAGCAGGAGCGTTTGTCCCAACCTGGGGTTTTGAAAGGTATTCCAACATTTTGGCGAAATAGGCCTTATCTTTGTTTACCATACAAAACCACAAGCCCAATGACTCTGCGCAGAAAAATCCTCCTCGGCATTTTACTTCTCGTCCTAGTTGCCGTCGCCTGGAACGGCCCCTACTACTACAAATACGCCCAGGTAGGTGCCGCCTACAACGCCAAAATGACCTGCTCCTGTGTGTTTGTTTCCGGCCGTAGCTTGAACTCGATTGAAAAAGAGGATTTGTACGCCATCCCTTTTACTACCCAAACCATCGACCGCCGTGCGCATACGGTGACTTCCAGCATCTTTGGTCTGGTGTCCAAAACGGCATTTTACCGCCCGGGTTTGGGTTGCACCCTTTTGAATGAAACCACCCCTGGCGATCTGCGCAAACAAGCCCGGCTAAAAATCCCCCGCATCGCGGCACAGGAATTACCCGATTCTACGCTTCCCGATTTCATCAAAATAAACCTTGAAAAAACCCTGGATTGGGCTTTTTCCGAACCTGATAGTACCCGTCCAGTACAGACCCGTGCCGTGGTCGTCCTGCACAATGGCAAGGTGGTAGCCGAGCGCTATGCCGATGGCATCACCCGCAATACTCCACTGATTGGTTGGTCAATGACCAAAAGTGTCACCAATGCCATGATCGGCTTGCTGGTGAAAGACGGTAAACTCAGAGTAAGTGCTCCTGCTCCCATCAAGGAATGGAAAAACGATGAACGCGCCGCCATCACCTTGGACAACCTCCTGCGCATGAGCAGCGGCCTGGATTTTGAAGAAGACTATGGCAAAGTCAGCGATGCCACCAACATGCTCTTCCGCGTGCCAAACGCCGGGCAATATGCCATCCAGTCGCCCCTCAAGGTCAAGCCGGGTACAGAATGGTATTACTCCAGCGGCACTACCAACATTTTGCAGGAATTGATCCGGCGGCAGTTTAAAACCTTGCCTGCTTACCTCGCTTTCCCTCATCAGCGTCTATTTAAAAAATTGGGCATGAGTACGGCCATTATGGAACCTGATCCTTCCGGTTTGTACGTAGGTTCTTCGTACATGTTTGCTTCGGCACGGGATTGGGCCAAGTTTGGTCAATTGTACTTGCAGGATGGACAATGGAAAGGTGAACAGATTTTACCTAAAGGCTGGGCTGCTTATTCTGGGAAAGAAACTCCGCATTCGGATGGGCTTTATGCTGCACAATTCTGGATTGGCTACCGTAAGGACGGCATGCCCCAGGATTTATACTATGCGGATGGATTCGAAGGGCAACGGGTGTTGATTGTGCCTTCCAAAAATCTGGTGGTGGTGCGTTTGGGCTGTACGCCGAATGGTGAAAACTTTGATGATGTTCGGTTTTTCAAGGAGATTTTAGCAGAGTTTTAAACGAAACAAAAAACATTCAGGAACCTAAAGCTTGTTCTGAAGGTTTTTCATTAAAGTCCTTAAATTTTTGCTTCAAGGTTACTGCAATATCCAATCAACAGCTTTTTTTATTTGCTCAGCAGATGATGGCTCTTCCACATCGGGTAAAACATTTGAGCCGTATTTTTTTAATGTTCTATCAGCCATTACAGATACGGTTAAGTTGAGTGATGCGCCGTCAGACAAAGAATAGGTAGCATTTGCGGTACTAACGCCGCAGGTTCTGAGTCCAAAGCTTTTAGTGTTAGGGGCATTTTTAAATGCTATCGCAATAGCTTCTCCAGAACTGGCCGTCGCATTGTCGGTTAATACAGCGACTTTGGTGGATGAGTTGATTAGTTTGTAGGGATTCGCTATTTCAAGTATTTTATTGCTGTCAATTTGAGCAATTCCGTTTGCATAAGACCACTTTGAAACGGCATTTTCACTTGTAATAAAGGCTCCACAAACCCCATTCCCAAGTATCGGGCCTACACCTACCAGCATTGGCCACATGTTTCCCCCTAAATTACCCCTCAAATCGACGATCCAGCCTTTTAGTGTTGGTTTATCCAAACTTTTGATTTGGGCTTGAATGTTTTGAGCATGTCCTTTGCTAAGTTCTAGATTGCCAGAAAAAGTTTGTATTCTGATATAACCAATTTTGTCTGTTGGTACCTCAACCAAACCGATCTGAAGGGGGGCACATTGCCCTACAAACCCACTGAAAACTTTGCCATTTGCTGCCGTATACATGGTATGGTCGTCTTTTAAACTGGAAATTGCATATTGAATAGCAATTCCAATCTCAGCAATAGAATTAAATCCTAATGCCTTGGATTTTACGTCTTTTTCAAGCTTAACCCAATCAATAGTACTTTTATTGATGGAGTTATTTTTCATTATAGTCAATAATTCATTCAGGTATCGTTCAATATAAGGATTAAGTGTTTGAACCTCTTCCTTTTTACTACAAGAGAAGACAAGTAGGAAAAATAGAGTGTATAGAATAAATGTGGCGTTTGAGGTTCTGATTCTCAAAAACATATACCTGTTTTAGTGGTGAATACATTAAGATTTGATAAATGTAATCAAATCACTGCTTGTGTGCGTAAGGGAATAATTGATTTAACACATTTTTAACGAGCTTATAGGCATTAATCTCTCTATGACCTACCGCTCCAAGACATAACGTCCACTCGCTTTATCCACTTTATATTTCACTATTTGCTTTTGGGTTTCAAAAAAATCATACGCTTCCCCCAAATTATCCCAAAACGGCAACAACTCCGGTCGGTTTGTGGCCAGCAGATTTTGCCGATTTTCCGGCGTCATCCGGCAGGGGAAAATGTGCACGGGGATTTGCTGCTGCCCAGCATCTCTGGCATCCGCAGCCAGCAGGTACAACTCCCGGATTTTTTCATCGGTAATGGGCAAACAACCCACCGATACACAATTGCCGTGGATGTAGATTTCACCACCCGGCTTTTTGGGGTCTGACAAAATCCGGTCTGATTCATTGGGGTAATTGATGCCCATCGAAAGGTGGTAACTGCTTTTGGGGTTGAACACCTCGATCCAATACAAACCTTCGGGCACCTGTAAGTCGCCTTCCTTGCGCTTGGGGCCAAGTAGACCGGGTACTCTGCAAATGGGATATGTGCGAAAATGGCGGAATTCCAGCGAATCCTGAATCCAGGCCTCCAGTTGTTGTTCGGATTTAAAGGCCCGAATGAAGATGGGGGCGCCAGGCTTGAATCCTTTTGCGACCAAGTCCTGCGCCAATTGCTCGCCAAGCAAATGCCGGGCTTGGGCTACCCGATCACCATTAAAATCATTTGCTGTATCCACTTGACTGTTGCATTGTACCGAACCCAACATTATAGAGAAGTATAAACAGGTTTGTAAGGCTTTGATCATGGCTTAGCATTTACCGCGTTTTGGGGAATTTTTAGCACCATTAACGCGCTAGAAAATCATAAAAATACTCAATGGTTTTTTCTTCCCCTGGTTTTAAGGTTAAGTCCCAGATGACCAAATTATTTTTATTCTGGGAGTTTAAGTTGGATGCTAAGGCAAGTGTTTTCCAAGGGATTGAAGAATTTTTGGGGTCACCTATAATTGGGCGTTCTATGTGAAGATTAACAGCTATCCGTTTGTCGTTTTTGAGGCGGATTTGCCCTTTTACTTTCACCAAATAATCATAGTCGTCTTTGTCTATATCTTCTCTATCAATTTCTAAATCAATAAAATCAGCTTGAATTTCCGGAGTGATCGCAACATTGGTAGTAGCCATAGCTTCAGCCGGAGTATATTCCATCAACTGTTGGCCTAAGGGAAGCCTTACACCTTGTTGGGTGTGGAAGAAAAATACCGGGCCTGTAGTAGTTGGTTTACCCAGTGTATTTTTAAACCTAATGGTATGCCATACTTTTAGCGATGAGTTTTGCTGGTCTTTGTCCTGCTCGTAATCTTCTGAATTGCCTGTTAATCTGAGTGTGTAGATGTCTTCATAATCCACCTGACTACTAGCTAAAGTATACATCCCTCTACAGGATTCACACAAGGATAAATCTTTCAATTGATAATAATATAAATCCCCGATTTCTTGTCCAAATGGAGCTGAGGCTAGGACTTGATTGCCATCATCCTGTATTGAACTTATCCTCATTTGACTCATGAAATCTTCTTCACGTTTTTGTTGAGGTGGGTTATTCATTCGTTCCAAATAATTGGCCAAACTCTGCCCAGAAACAATGGGATCTTCCCCATAAGCGTATTTAAAAGAAGGAATACCTACAATTAAATTAACTTTAGCACGATCAAAACTTTCTAGATCATTGATAATCTCCGCTTTAAAATCCAGGTTTGCTTTATGACCTGGAAGAAATTCAATTTGGTAAAAAGGCAGCCAAGTTATACCCCGGCGCAAATAGCTCAACTCTAACAATTGGTTGGGATGGTTATTTTCAAGATCCAGCTGAATTTCCCAAGGTTTTGTAAAGGGAGTTGACATTTTGGGATTCGGCAATAGAATTTTTTGGGTGTTGACAGGGGGATCAATAAATTTAAAATCCCGGATTTTTTTGATGGGTGCGAGAAAAAAATCTTTGCCATTATGCAAAAAAACCTCCTCTTCACTGACTGAAAAAATAGTACCCTCAAAGGCCCGATTTTCTTCTGGAAGAATAACTTTTACTTTTTGGCCCCGATTTGCTTTCAAAAGATCGTGAAAGGAGGTAATATGTTGAAGCAAGGTATCTGTGTCCGTCGGTTTGTTTCGCCGCTGGATTTGTTTGATGTGGTTGTTAGGCGCATTAAAATTTAGCGTCCCAATCATGAAAGGAAACCTGGCAGTCTGAACAGCATAGTGTGATTCGCTGCTCATTTCCATTGCCTTAGGGAATAAGAGATTATCCAATACAATACTTCCTTGCTGAGAAGTTGGGAAATAGCCTTGTTTTAAAAAAAGTGCATTCCCATTTTTAAAGAGACTAATTTCTTTGGTGGAAAAGCTGGCTTCTTGTGCATTTAAGAACATGGTGCATAAAAAGAAAGCACTAAGGCCGTAAAATTGGAGCTTTTGTTTTTTCATCTCTACTTTTTGAACAACAATATAATAGTGTATTTTATCAACTGCAATAATTGTATTAGAAACGGACAGTTTTGTACTAAAAACGGACAACATTTGAATAAATCCAGTGTATAAAAAATTGAAAATCAATTCTCTGTTTTTTTGGCATAATTATAGCCAACTTTTTTATCCGGGGCTATTGAACCTCTTCATGATCAATAATTTGGAAACATGTTGTACAACTATTTCGCCATTGGAATCCGCAACTTGCTGAAAGACCGCAGTTATACCCTGCTCAATGTATTGGGCCTGACGGTCAGTATTACTTTTAGCCTCTTGTTGATGGTGTACGTCAACGATGAGTTGAGTTACGACCGTTTTCACGACAAAGCTGAGCGCATCTTCCGCATCAGTGCGCACATTAAAGAAACAGAGAATGAATTCAATTGGGCCACCGCTCAAATGCTGACGGGTGAGACCCTGAAACGTGAATATCCAGCAGAGGTGCAGGCTTCCTTGCGCCTACTGCCCAACGACCGCCTGGAGTACCGCACTGGTCAGACTCGTTTTTTGGAGGAAAAATTTTACTTGTCTGGTGAAAATGTCTTTAATTTTTTCACTTTTCCTTTGGTGGAAGGCGACGCCAAAACAGCGTTAAAAGAGCCTAATTCAATTGTTTTGTCCCAAACTACTGCTGAAAAGTATTTTGGCAAAAGCAGTTCCTACCTTGGTAAAACCCTCGACAACAATCGCGGCGAAACCTGGAAAGTGACTGGGATAATGAAGGACATTCCTCAACACTCCCATATCCGTTTCGATGCCCTGATGGCCGATCATGATATCCGTCAATTTACAGCTGAAAATGGTGGCGCCTGGGGGCAATTTGCCGCCTACAATTATGTGCTTTTGCACCCAAAAGTTGATCCACAGGCATTTGAGACCAAAATTCGGGGCATGTACGACAAATACATGGCTTCGATTTTTAAGCCGCTCAAAATCAACATCAACTACGTTGTACAACCCATTACTTCTATCCACTTGCACTCGGTCATGACGCAGGAGCCCGAGCCCCTGGGCAGCCTGGCCTATGTGCGCATTTTGGGCATTACCGCCATTTTCCTGGTTTTGCTGGCTTGCATCAACTACATCAACCTCACCACGGCCCGAGCTACCCGCCGCGCCCGCGAGGTAGGTGTACGCAAGGCACTGGGCTCTACCCGGGGCAGTCTGGCCGCCCAATTTTTAAGCGAATCAGCTTTATTAGCGCTAGTTTCCGGTGTACTTGGCCTGGGTTTGGCCACTTCCTTATTGCCCATTTTTAATACCATGTCCGGAAAATTGCTCACGACCGGCGCCCTGTTTCAACCTAGCATTATGATTGGCCTGGCCTCCATTTTGGTACTGGCGGGTTTGATTGCGGGAAGTTATCCAGCACTGGTGCTTTCCGGTTTTCAAGCGGTGGCTGTATTGAAAGGAGATCAAATACGGAGTAGTGGCGGCTGGTTACGGCGGGCTTTGGTGGTCACCCAATTTGCAGCTTCCCTGATGATGCTGATTGCAACTGGAGTTATTTATGATCAATTGCAGTTTTTGAAAAATAAGGATTTGGGGTTCAAAAAAGATCAAGTTCTGGTGTTGCGCCCTGATCCAGGCAGCACTCGCCGTTCGGAGGTAGTGGCCTTCCGCGACCTGTTGAAGCAAAATGCAGCTTTAAGCGCGGTTGCTACCGCATCTGTAACTCCTGGTATTGATGTTACCTATAAAAACGTAGTGACCATTGAGGGCAACGAAGGTTTGAAAGAAGTAGGCATTGACATTGCTGGTGCTGACCAGTATTTTTTTGATGCACTGGGAATAGATGTGGTCAAGGGAAAAGGGTTTACGGGTCAATTGAGTGATACGCTGAATTCCATCGTCGTAAATGAAGCTTTGGTTAAAAAAATGGGCTGGGCTGATCCCATTGGCAAAAAAGCCAGGGTGTCGGGTGGCAATGATGCTCCTTTTGCCCAGGTGATTGGTGTGGTAAAAGATTATCATCAAAAATCCTTGTACAACCCCATTGAGCCTTTGATTTTTGTATATCGCCAGGCGGGGTTTGTGGTACATGCCCATGTCAAGGCACCTGATGTAGCTTCTGCCCTGAAAAGTGTAGAAAAAGACTGGAAGGCAGCCTTCCCGGCTCAGGAGTTTAAATACACGTTTTTGGATGACGAGTTCAATCAGCAGTTTTCTGCCGATCAAAAACGGGGTACTTTGTTTTCGGTGTTCTCTGGCTTGAGCATTTTTATTGCTTGTTTGGGCTTGCTAGGGCTGGTGGCTTATACCACGGAACAAAGACGCCGGGAAATTGGTATCCGCAAGGTGCTGGGGGCCGGGCAAGGTCAGGTAGTGACCTTATTGGCGCGGCATTTTATCATTTTGGTGCTGGTGGCAGGGGTGATTGCCATCCCACTGGCGGCCTGGTTTTTGCAGGGCTGGCTCAAGGAATTCCCGTACCATACTGCGTTGCAACCGCTGACATTTATCTTGTCGTTGTTGATTTTATTGGCTTTGACAATGGTGACGGTGAGTTTTCATACGATCCGGGCGGCTTTGGCGAATCCGGTGAAGTCGTTGAAGAGCGAGTAAAGGGCACGAAGAATTTTTCTAGAAACGCCAAAGCGACATATTTTCACAAAGGACACCAAGGCAGCACAAAGGACACAAAGGTGAGACGTTGACGAGGTTTTACATCTAAAATAAGAAAAAGCCCAGGTGTATTGCATTGTCAAAATCGCGTCTTTGTGTTCTCTGTGCTGCCTTGGTGTCCTTTGTGCTCATTTTTTAATTGTGATACTTGTAGCTTTGAGATGATTCATGTTACCAAACAATCAAAATACTCCAGGTTCAACCTAATTCCCAGCTCCTGGACGGCGAGCTGGGCTCTTCCTCCTGCTACTTGCCCCAGGGTTAACTGGTTTGGCCTTAATTGGAATTCTGGGGCCCGGTGGAGTGGAATCATTGCGAACTCCGGTTTTCCCGGGAGCACTTGTCCTCGCTGTTGAAGTGCTTGGCTTTTTCACTTTGACTCCAACTGGCAGGGGCTTATCATAGGGAGGTTCGGTATCCGGGCGTTCGGTGTAGTTTCGGGTACGCAGCCTCTCTTGGCCAAAGGTAACCGTGACCATCAAGGTGAACAGGCTTAACAAGAGCAAGATCTTTTTCATAAGGTTTGTGTGTTTTTGCTTAAAAATTACCTTACAAAACTGCTGGCAAAAAAAGACCCGCACCTCACCTAAATGGGTGATTTTACCTCGCCACAAATTTTCCCATCATTCTTTTTCCATCGTCGTTGCTCCAATTTTCCACCCCAACACCTTGGTAAACTTCCCAATTTTCTGCTGCTTTTGCCCAGCTTGTTCCACGATGATGGCATAGTCACCTGGGGCTACCGGATTGTCTGCGGCACGGCGCCTTCCACCTGAGGCTGAAGCCCGAAAATTCCAGGTGATTTCGTTCAGGCCTGCTTTGGGCAAAACTTTCCAGCTCCGCACCAGATTGCCATTGATGTCCTTGATGCTGACTTGTGTTGAGTCGCTGGCATTGCGGGTGTAATAGCGGATGCAGAGCCCATTGGGTTCGTTAGGCGTGCGGATGTGACGATTGCCGTAGAGCTGGTAATTCGCCAACTGGGTGCCTTCCAAACGCAGGGCTTTGGGTTCAAGGTCAAACAAATGAAAATTGGCATTGTCCAGTTCCGGCTTCCATTCTTGCAAGGCGCTGACGTCGGCCACAAAAATTCCCCGCCCATACGTACCCACTACCAAGTCATTTTCACGAGGGTGAATCAGGAGGTCGTGTACCGGAACACTTGGGGGCATATTGCTTTGGAAGTGCTGCCAGTTTTCGCCCCCATTCATGGAAACATATACACCCTTGTCGTTGCCTACGTAAAGCAATGACGGGTTTTTAGGGTCTTCGTGAATGACATTGACGGGTTTATCGGGTAGGCCTTGGGTGATCCTCTTCCAGGTTACCCCAAAGTCGGTTGTTTTGAACACGTAAGGTTTAAAATCATCCACCCGAAAGCCAGTTTTGGTGACATAAGCCGTACCCGGGCGATGTGCGGAAGCAAACACCCGGCTCACCCACAATTCTTTGGGGCCACCTACATCAATCAAAGCTGCCGTGCTTTCTATCCAGGTTTTGCCATGGTCTTTGGTCACCCAAACCCGCCCATCATCGGTACCTACCCAAATGACGCCAGTTTGCAGCGGCGATTCAGCGATGGTGGTGATGGTACAAAACTGAATGTTGCCCTTACCATTGATGCGGTGTGGATGGTTAGTGGTCAAGTCTGGGCTGATTTCCTCCCAGCTGTCACCCCGATCCAGGGAACGGAGTAACACTTCAGCACCAGTATAAATGATCGATGGATTATGAGGAGAAAGTCGAATCGGCGGCGACCAGTTCCAGCGGTATGGTTTTTGGCTGGCCGGGCGGCGGGGGGCAATGTTTTTGCGGGCACCCGTCCATTGATCCACCCTAATGTGGTTGCCAAATTGTTCTTCGTTGTACACCCAACGGTTGTTGCTGGGGTCGATTTGGTTGTACATGCCGTCGCCACCGCCTACGGGCACCCAGTTTTCGAGGGTAATTTCACCCGACCAGGCGTTGCTGGGGCCTTTCCAGGAGTCGTGGTCTTGCAGGCCAGCGTAGATATTGTAGGGCTCTTCCATGTCTACACCGATGGCATAAATTTCACCACCAGGGATGTTGTCGTAATAATCGCAGGTGATGCCGCCATCGTAGCTGAGGTGCAAGCCGCCGTCGCTGCCGAGCAGCATGCGTTGGGGGTTGAAGGGGTCGATGTACAGGGTACGAACATCGCCAAAAGCTTCGCGGAAAATTTTAGTGGTATCGGTCCATTCGATGCCTTTCCAGGTCTTGCCGCCATCGTAACTGTGTTGGAGATTCAGCCCGGTGACATAAACTTTTTGGGGATCCACCGGGTCAACGCGCAGGGTGTTGAAAGAATAGGCCGCTTTGCCCCCCACATTGTCTTCAGCGCGGTTGGTTTTGCGCCAGGTCGCTCCGGCATCATCGCTGCGGTACACTTCGCCGCCGATTTCGCGTTTTTGAGGTTCACGGCCAGCGTCAGTATCGGCTTTGCTTTCGGCAGGAAAAGGGTCGCGGAGGTTTACATTTTCAATTACGGCGTATACTACATTCGGTTTGGTCCGGCATACATCCAGGCCAATTCGGCCCAAGTCTCCGGTAGGTAAACCCTGGCTGAGTTTTTTCCAGGTTTTGCCTGCATCAACACTTTTATAAATCCCACTTTCCTTGCCTCCGGTGATCAGGGTCCAGGGATAACGGTATTTTTCGTAAGCAGCCGCGTAAATGACATTGGGGTTATTGACGTCCATGGCCATGTCTACCACGCCAGTATTGTCGCTGATAAAGAGGGCCTTTTGCCAGGTTTTGCCCCCATCGCTGCTTTTAAAAACGCCACGTTCGGGGTTGGGGCCAAAGAGGTGACCCATGGCGGCTACATAAACGGTATTCGGATCTTTGGGGTGAACCAAAATTTTGCCGATGTGCTGACTTTCGGGCAAACCACAATGGGTCCAGGTTTTGCCGCCATCGGTACTTTTGTGCAGCCCATTGCCACTGTAGGAACTGCGGGCATAATACGAATCGCCAGTGCCTAAGTAAATGACATTGGCGTTGGAAGGCGCAACCGCCACTGCCCCGAGGGAGTGTACATCGGGGTGGTTGAACACTGAGGTCCAGGTGGTGCCGTTGTTGCTGGATTTGTATAGGCCAGCGTTGCGCGTGGCCAGATAAATGGTGTACAGATGCTCGTTTTGGGATTGTTCGGGAACGGCAATATCCACCACCCAACAACCAGGGCGGAAGGGGCCAATGTTGCGGTAAGGCAGTTTGGACAAAAGCTCGCTAGATAATTTGTTCTGACCAAAAAGGGAAATCAGGATCCCAAAGAAAAGAAAGGTGCAGGTAAATAGACGTTGCATAGGTACGGTTTTGCGCTTTGCCCCAAAATAAGGAATCTTGTAATAACCGTATCTGTGTATCGCCCAACTACCTGAAAAAGCCAAAAGTTGCACGAAATGTCCTCCTTTGTGCAACTTTTAGCTTTTTTGTCAAGACGGGTTACGCTGACTAATTAGGCTTCCGACGTACTGGTTTGTGTATTCTTCTTCCCGTTGCCTGACCACTTCCAGCTTCACGAGCATTGTTTTCAGGCGCTTTGACATCCTGAATTTCAAAATTGCCCAGCTTGTCTTGCGTGGGCTGACCTCCAGTTTGGCCACTAGCCGCATCACGAGGGCTCTTGATGGTGGCATTCCCAACTGGTTTTTTCACCCACAACAAGGAATCATCTCTCCAGCCCGAAGGTTTTTTTGCGACTCTGGCGTTGGTTTTTGGGCGATCCTGAGCAAAAGTTACCGTTGCACACAAGGTGAACAATCCGAGCAAAAACAATACTTTTTTCATGTCAATAGGATTTTGAGATTCAATGAATTTGATTCAATCTTGAGTAGCTGTTTGAGCATTCGATTGAATACCCCACAAAGTTGCAGCAGAAAAAAGGGGCACGCCTCACCTAAATAGGTGATTTTTTCCTTCTACATTTACTCCCAGTCAAAATTCAAGCAAAAAATCACACTACTGAGCATTTTTGCTTATTGGAAGCGGAGGACATGAATAGCCCCTGGCTTCAGCCTGGGGTTGTCGTAATACCCTTTGATTTGGGCTTTAGCCCCAGTTAAAAATCAAGGCTAGGGCTAAAGCCAAATCAAGAGCGTCTCCATAACCCCAGGCTGAAGCCTGGGGCTATTCATGTCCTCCGAGCAAAATGCACAGTAGTGTGGGAAAGAATTCAGATTGTGTCGTTATGGATGTGCAAATTAAAGCCTCAAATGCAGAACACAACTCCTTCGATGTCATTGTACTCGGAGTAGGCTCGATGGGATCAGCCACTTGTTTTCATTTGGCCAGGCGTGGTTTAAAGGTTTTAGGATTGGAGCAATTCAGTATTCCTCACGACCAGGGCTCACACGCCGGGCAGAGCCGGATCATCCGCAAAGCCTATTTTGAGCACCCTGATTATGTGCCCCTTTTGGAGCGCGCCTACCAAAACTGGCAGGATCTGGAAAAGTTGACGGATACCCCACTTTACCATGAAACGGGGTTACTTTATTATGGCCCTCCCGAAGACGACATGATGCAAGGGGTGAAATTATCGGCCAGAACCTACGATGTGCCACTTGAGGTGCTGAATCAAGACCCTAACCAAAACAAGTTTCCCCAAATAAGCGTGCCCGACCATTACGAAGGACTACTAGAGCCCGGTGCAGGATTCCTCCCGCCCGAACGTGCCATCTTGTTGTACACCGATCAGGCAATCAAACATGGAGCAGTGATCAAAACCCAGGAAAAGGTTTTGAGCTGGGAAAAAAATCCCGGAGGTGGAGTCACCGTGATCAGCGATAAAGGAACTTATCATGCGGCCAAATTGGTCATTACTGCGGGGCCTTGGGCGGGGCATTTTATTCCTCAGCTTAAACCCAAGTTGCAAGTTACTCGCCAGGTATTGGCCTGGGTCATTCCTAAAAATCCACAGCCTTTTGAATTGGGCCAATTGCCTTGCTGGATGATTGTGGACGAAGTCAATCCGGGAATTTTATACGGGTTTCCAATCATGCCCGTCGGGCAGTTCAACGGGCCAATTGGCTTCAAGGCTGGTTATCATGTGCCCGGTCAGGTAAGCGATCCAGATCGAATTGATCGTGAAGTAAGCCAGGAAGAGGAGCAAAAAATCATTGATGCCTTGCTGCGTTTTTTCCCGGAAAGCTACCAGTCTACTCACGTGCTCAAAACCTGCTTGTACACCTATACGCCGGATGAAAATTTTGTGATCGACTTTTTGCCGGGCTTTGATCAGGATGTAGTCATTGCCGCAGGGTTTAGTGGGCATGGCTTTAAGTTTGCCTCGGTAGTGGGGGAAATTCTGGCTGATTTGAGTGCTAAAGGGGCAACTGCGTTGCCGATTGGCTTTTTAAACACTAGTCGCTTTTTTTAATTTTTTTCACCACTAAGACACGAAGACGCTAAGACACTAAGTGGTTAAAATGACCATACTTTGTGCCTTTGTGTCTTTGTGCCTTTGTGGCAAAAAAAATAACAGTGCCATTTCTTCAACTTACCAATCTACATACATGAAAAAAATCCTTTTCCTGCTGACTGCTATCTTGTTTTTTTCGCAAAAAAACGATGCGCAGAACTCGCTGCGTTACGTAAATCCACTCGTAGGGACTGACTCCGACTTCAGCTTGTCCACGGGCAACACCTACCCTGCGATTGCATTGCCCTGGGGCATGAACTTCTGGACACCCCAAACGGCACCCAACGGCGACGGCTGGCAATACGCCTACGACGCCAATAAAATCAGGGGCTTCAAACAAACCCACCAGCCCTCACCCTGGATCAACGATTACGGCGCATTTTCACTGCTGCCCATGACGGGTAAAAACCCGGAAGTTCGCGACAAAAAACGCGGCTCCTGGTACTCCCACAAAACCGAAACCGCCATGGCCCACTACTATCAGGTCTATTTGGCGGATTACGACTGCTGGGCCGAAATCACCCCCACCGAGCGGGCCGCCCAAATGCGCTTCCGCTGGGGGCAGGAAGGCCCAAAATGTGTGTTGCTCGATGCCTTTGACAAAGGCAGCATGGTCAAAATCATCCCAGCAGAACGCAAAATCATCGGCTATGCCCAAAATCACCACGGTAAAGTGCCGGATAATTTCCGCAATTATTTCGTAGCGGTTTTTGACCAGGACTTTGAAGGCTTCAGCACCTTCAGCGATACCATCGTGCTGAAAGATGCCAGTGTGGAAGGCAAACACGTGGGGGCAGTGGTGCACTTCAAACCCGGCGTTCGTCAAGTTGGAGTTAAACTGGCCTCTTCATTCATCAGCCACGAACAAGCCGAATTGAACCTCCAGCGTGAAATCGGCAGCGACGCCTTTGACGCTACCCGCGAAAAGGCCCGGCAAAGCTGGGAAAGAATCTTCGCCCGGATACAAGTACAAGGCGGCCTGGAAACGGACAAAATGAATTTTTACACCGCCCTGTACCGGGTCATGTTGTTCCCCCGCAAGTTTTTTGAATACGACGCCAAGGGACAAATGGTACATTACAGCCCTTACAATGGGCAGGTTTTGCCAGGGTATATGTTTACGGATAATGGCTTTTGGGATACTTTCCGGGCGGTCTTCCCGCTGTTTTCAGTGCTTTTCCCAGAGCTGGATCGCCAGATTATGGAGGGTTTGGTCAATACCTATAAAGAAAGTGGCTGGTTGCCGGAATGGGCCAGCCCCGGGCACCGCGATTGTATGATTGGCTCCAATTCCTCCTCCCTGATCACCGAAGCCTGGCTCAAAGGTATTCGGGGCTACGACATCAATCTCCTGTACGAGGCCATGGTCAAAAACAGCCAAGGCGTGGGGCCCTATTCTTCGGTGGGCCGTCTGGGTGCCGAGTACTACAACCGTTTGGGTTATGTGCCTTACAATGTGGGCATCAATGAAAATGCGGCCCGTACCCTGGAATATGCCTACGCCGATTATTGCATTTGGCAATTGGGGCAAAAATTGGGCAAACCCGAAGCGGCGACCTTCGCCAAACGCGCCCAAAACTGGCGCAATGTTTTTGACAAATCTAGTAACTTCATGCGGGGCCGCAACGAAGATGGTTCCTGGCAAACGCCCTTCCGCCCCGACAAATGGGGCGATGCCTTCACCGAGGGGTCTTCCTGGCACTACACCTGGTCGGTTTTTCACGACCCTTCCGGCTTGGCTGGAGCCATGGGTGGAAAAGCTCAGATGGCAGCTAAACTGGACTCCATCTTTAGTTCAGCGCCTACTTTTGACTACTCCTACTACGGTTTTCCCATCCACGAAATCACCGAAATGTTGATCATGGGCATGGGGCAATACGCGCATGGCAATCAACCGATCCAGCACGCCGTGTACCTCTACGATTGGGTGGGCCAGCCCTGGAAAGCACAAATGCGGGCCCGCGACATCATGAAAAAAATGTACCAACCCACCCCGGATGGCTTGTGTGGCGATGAAGACAATGGCCAGACTTCGGCCTGGTATGTGTTCTCCGCGCTGGGTTTTTATCCGGTATGTCCCGCTGCGGGGGAATACGCCATGGGGAGCCCACTTTTCCAAAAGATCACATTGAAATTGGAAAATGGCAAAACCTTCAGCATCGACGCAACAGGGAATTCGGAGCAAAATGTTTACATCCAAAGCGCGAAGTTGAACCAAATGCCTTGGACGAAAAACTTTTTGACGCATCAACAAATCATGCAGGGCGGGACTTTGCAGTTGATGATGGGGGCGAAGCCGAATACGCTAAGGGGCGTGGGTAAGGGGGATGTGCCTTATTCGATGAGTGACTTGTAAGGGTTCCAAAATTCCGGAGTTCCAGGGTTTGTGGGTAAGTTTTAGCACTTCGTGAACCCTGGAATTCTTGAACTTTTGAACTGCATATGGAAGGGTCAAGGCCCTTCCCATTTTTTGTTCAAATGAAAATCTAATTATTCAGGCCGCCACGCTTCCACCAGAACAATGGTATCTCTCAACAATAAAACGATGTACTTTCCATCAGGAGAAAACCGGGCATCAAAAGCTTCTTTTATACTGTTACCCTTGTAATATTCTCGTAAACTGTTCCCTTTTAAATCCCAGAGTGTGGCTGGGGTACCCGTGTACTTATTGCCGGTAAGAATGTATTTGCCATCGGGTGAAAAAGCAACACTATTCACACCGAAAGATTTATTATGAAAACTTTGCAGCATTTGCCCATTTAAATCCCAAATCTTTACATAGGCATCACCTCCACCTGTAAGAATTGACTTACCATCAGGCGAGAAAGCGACCGAAGTAACCTTACCAGAATGTCCTTTGAAAGTTTGCAACTTATTACCTTCTAAATCCCAGAGTACTGCTGTAGAGTCCAGACTACCTGTAACAAAACTTAGACCGTCCGGAGCAAAGGCCACCGAAGTAATATCTGAGTTGTGCCCAAAAAAGCCACTCCTTAATTTACCCTGCAAATTCCAAAGCTGGGCATATCCTGTATTTTCTCGGCCAACAAAAATGGTTTCGCCATTTGGAGAGAATGATACACAACTAATATCAAAAGGATCTGAAACCATTTTTGACCACCCAACCTGTTTTTGATCGTCCAATAGTTTAATAAAGCCATCCACGCCCCCACTCAGCATGTACGTTTTTTCAGCGCCAGTATGGAAAGCGATAACGGAAGAAAATTCAACGAGTCGGTGAGATGCTTTTAACGAATAATCCCAGGCAATTACCTCTCCATCTGTACTTAGCGTATAGAAAAGCTTTTCAGTAGGATGAAATGCCAATCGTTTAAAATTAGAAGGTGATCCGCTAATGGTATGCAACAATTTCCCTTGCGTATCCCATGATTTGATGCCATCATTTCCATACCCAACTATCAATTGCTTGCTCCGAGGGTTAAAAGCTGCTGCATACGGTGCTGCTCCAATTTTCTGTACGCCTTGCCCTTCTAGATCGGTAATTACGCCATTCCATATATCGCTTAAAAATAATTGTTTACCATCTGAAGAGAACTTAACCAGTGGCGAAAATTTGACTTCAGGTGGTAAAGAGGAAGGTGGCCTAATGTTTTTCAGCATTTCACCTTTAAAACTCCATAGTGAGATGCTATTGTCTTCAAACCCAAGCATTATTTTTTTATCCTTCGAAATAGCGATGCTCTTAAGTCCCTTCTGATTGGATATTATTTTGGAAAGGAATTTTCCTGATGGCTCCCATAAGGTGACATCCCCCTTTTTATCTCCAATCAAAATATTTTTCCCGTTTGATGAAACTACAGCTGTAACAATGGAGCTTCGAGTGGAAAATTTACGAATTAGGGCTCCATGTTTTAAATCCCAAACCATGATCATGGAGTCTGTACCGATTGCAATGGCTTGGTGGCCATTCGCAAAAAAAGCAAGTTCAATGCATTTTTTAGGACCTCCAGATAATAACTGGATAGGTGTGCCATCGATATGCCATTGGATAAGCCGCCCTTTGTAACAGGCAGCTAAAAAAGACAGGCCATCGGGTGCAAAAGCCAGACTATGTACCTCCCAAAGATCTTTTGCCGTAAAACTTTGTAGCAAAAGACCTGTTGAATCCCAAAGTTTAATGTAATTACTCTCCCTACCTCCTGATACGAACATATCCCCTGCGGGCGAAAATGCCAAAGCTGTAATAGGATCGCGTTCAAATTGAAAAGTTCGCTCTTGCTGGCTTGGCTTTGACCAATCCCAAACCTTTACTTTGTTCTGGTTATCCAGCGTAGCCACCCATTTCCTATCCGGTGAGACTCTTGCCTTTTTTAGGTACTCCCGATACCACAAAGCCTCAGAGATTGTAGAAATAATTGGATAAGGCACCCCCTGTATGCGAATCATACCGTCATCACTTATTGTAGCAATTTGGTCCTCTGCTACGAATTTTGCCATGATTATCGGAGCGAGGTGCCCCCGAATGCGCCGAATAACTTTTCCCTGCTTATCCCACAATATGGCCATCGACAATCCTTCATGCGTGGTAAGTAATTGTTCTTCATTTAAAGAAATAGAGATGCTTTTTACCTGACCAAATTCAGATTTAAAAGAACTTATCAATTCCCCTTTTGCATCCCAAATTCGGACTGTGCTATCCATACTTCCGGCTATGATCAATCGATTATCCTGAGAAAAGGTGAGTTCGGTAACGTTTGCGGGATATGCTTTCCGAGACGTATTATACGCTTCAAATTCTTTTTTCATCCAGCCTTTTCGTTCTTCTTCACTCCCCAATTCCATCAGAGCATCGTCAGAAGGTTGGATCACATTTGGCTTGCCTTTCGCTACTGATTTTGAGCTTAGTTGTTGAATGATCTCACCATCTAAACTCCAAATAAGAACTTCACTATTCTCATATCCAGCTACAATTTGTTTACCATCAAATGAAAAAGCGATAGCCGTGACCTTGAAAACGTGATCTTGGGAATTGAACCGCTTGATTCTTTTACCTTGATTATTCCATATTTCGATGTAACCACCATGCAGGCCTGCAGCAATTAAGCTACCATCTGAAGAGTAATCCAAACAATAAACGGAGTTCCAGGTATTCAATTGATAAAGATTAATTCCGTCCATTGTGTTCACACGAATGCCATTGGAAGTTGCTGTTGCAATGTACTTGCTGTCTGGAGAAAAAGTTAGCGCTGTAACTTCACTGTTATGCTCAATACTAGCTTTTTGGGCGAAAAAAGGTACAGTCCCTAAAAGTGGTAGCAGGAATAGGAGTTGAAGTTTCATAATGGCTTGTTGTTATTGCGGTAAATCAATGGTGATTTTGTGTAAAATTATAGTCTACCCGAGTTCGAAATACCTTAGAATTTGCAAATATCCGAAAATCTAACTATTGGTTAACGTAACCTAAAAATCATTGTTTACAAAAAATTTTGCGTAAGTACTTGACTTAATCATTGAAGCTCTTTACTTTTGCCTAAAATTACCCATTTGGGTAAATTCAGCCCATGAAAGAACTGAGTACTGAGGAAAAGATTGTGCAAGCTGCCAAGGAAGTATTTACTCAAAAGGGGTATGCAGCTGCCCGTACTGAGGAAATTGCCCTCCGGGCTGGGGTCAACAAGGGACTCTTGCAATACTACTTCAAGGGCAAAAGTAAGGAGAAACTCTTCAAAGCCATTTTTGAAGAAGCTTTCCTAAAAATGACATCCCGCATTAATATCATCTTCGAAAGTGAAGATAGTTTTGAACACAAAATTGAATCGGTGTTGGACGCTTATTTCGACTTATTGCTGGAGAATCCAAATTTACCCGGTTTTATCGTCAATGAGTTGCATACCAATACCCATGCCTTTGTGGAGGAAATCATGCAAAAACCCAATCGGCCCAATCCACTTCCCCTGATCATGCAAATCATGGAAGAAGTGGCCCAGGGTAAAATACGCCCCATCAATCCGGTACACTTGATATTGAATGTGTTGTCGATGACGGTTTTTCCTTTTATTGCCCGGCCTTTGTTCCAACGGGTGGTAAATGTCAACGATGAAACCTTCATGGACATGATGCGCCAGCGGAAAGCTGAAATTTTGGATTTTGTGAAACACGCTATAAAACCGTAATGGAATGACGAATAGCTCGAATGACGAATGACGAATAGCTACCGCAGCGTTTTTGACAAGGACATTGTCTAAGTCCCTGCGGTAGCCATTCGTCATTCGTCACTCGAAAAACTCGTCATTCGAAAAACCCTGATCTATGTACAGGTATATCTTACTGGGCTTGAGTGCCCTTATTTTTTGCCCCGCATTTACCCAAACAGGTAAATTATCCGTGGACAGTTGTTACGCCATGGCCAAGCGGAACTACCCGCTGCTGAAGCAATACGCCCTGATCGAAAAATCGAGGGACTACTCGCTCGAAAATGCCGCCAAAGGAACCCTGCCCCAGCTCAATCTGGCCGGACAAGGCACGTACCAGTCGGAGGTGACCAGGATTCCAATTTCCTTGCCCAATCTGGAGATTCCGACCTTGAGCAAAGACCAGTACAAATTGTACGCCGAGGTGGCTCAGCCCATCACCGACCTCTTTACGGTCAAATACCAAAAAGAGCTGATCAAATCAAATGCCGAGGTGGAAAGTCAAAAAATTGAGGTGGAGCTGTTCAAGATCAAAGAACGGATCAATCAGCTTTTTTTTGGCATCATCCTGGTCGATGCCCAAGTCCAACAAACGGAGTTGCTCAAAAAAGACATCCAGCTGGGGATCGACAAAACCAATGCCGCCATCGCCAACGGCACCGCCCTCAAAAGCAGCGTCAACGCCCTGAAAGCCGAATTACTCAAGGCCAATCAGCGGATTATTGAACTCAAAGCTGCCCGCAAAGGCTACCTGGACATGCTTTCCTTGTTCATCCATCAACAATTGGATGACAACGTAGTACTTGAAAAACCAGCGGTACTGAGCGTTTCTTCCAGCATCAATCGCCCCGAGTTGCGCTTGTTCAGTGCGCAACAACGCACCTTCGAGGTACAAAACAAGCTCATCACCGCCAGAAACCTGCCTCGCGCCAGTTTGTTCCTGCAAGGTGGCTACGGCAAACCTGCGCTGAATGTGCTCAACAATGCTTTCGATTTGTATTACATCGGAGGTCTGCGGCTGAATTGGAACCTTTCGGGCTATTACACCGCCAAAAATGAACGAAAAATCCTGTCGATTAACCAGGACATCATCGGGCTGCAACGGGAAACCTTCCTGTTCAACACCAACCTCAACCTTAAGCAACAAAATGCCGAGCTGAGCAAATTGCAGGAGCTGATTGCTTCCGACAGCGAGATCATCCAATTGCGCGAAAGCATCAAAAACACCGCTAAAAACCAACTGGATTTTGGCACGGTGACCAGCAACGACTACATCACCTATTTGAATGCCGAAGACCAGGCCAAACAGGGCTTGCTGCTGCATCAAATTCAGTTGCTGATGGCTCAGTACAACTACCAAACCACCGTAGGCGCTGGGGAACAATAAATTACCACTTTTGCCTTGCTCTTTCACCGCCACCCTTCCTATTTTTTTCGTTAAATAGCGCTGCTATTCGCCTTAAAAAATAGTCGGTTGGCAGCAAAATAGCTGTGGCCAAAATGTCAATTTATTGTTCCCCAGCGCCTAGGAAACTAACCTATTAACCTTTAATCAAAATACAATGAATACTTTATCAAAAATCGGCCTGATTTGTTGCCTTTTCATTTCCCTCTTCGCCTGCAACAAAGACCAAAACACCTTCGACGCATCCGGTGCTTTTGAAGCCGAAGAGGTGATCGTATCTGCCGAACAAACCGGAAAAATTTTGAGCCTGAACATCGAAGAAGGCCAAGAGTTGGCAAGCAATGTGGTCATCGGGCAAATCGATGTAGCCGCGCTCAATGTGCAAAAAGAACAAACCCAGGCCTCGGTGAATGCCATTGGCCAAAAAGTAAACAATTCTGCGCCCCAGGTCAATATTCTGCAAAGCCAGATTAAAACTCAAAAAGCCCAAATCCAGGTACTGAATCAGCAATTGGAAGTGCTGAACAAGGAAGTGGCCAGAACCCAAAACCTCGTCAAGGCCGATGCTGCCACGCCCAAACAATTGGACGACCTGATGGGGCAAAAATCGATTCTGGAAAAACAGATCGCTGCTGCACAAGACCAAATTGGCGTGCTCAATGAGCAAATCGCCGCTGCTAAAGAAAATGTCAGCATCCAAAACCGGGGTGTGCTTAGCGAAGTGACGCCGATGCAAAAGCGGATCAGCATCCTGGACGAGCAAATTGGTCGCGGGCAAATCAAAAACATTGTTGCTGGAACGGTGCTGACCAAGTACGCCTCCGCCGGAGAATTTGCCAGCATGGGCAAGGCTTTGTACAAAATCGCCGACCTCTCCGTGCTTACCCTGCGCGCTTACATCACCGGCAACCAGTTGCCCCTGATCAAGTTGAACCAACCAGTGAAAGTCCTCACCGACGATGGTAAAGGCGGCTACAAAGAAGCCACTGGTCGGATCACCTGGATCAATGACAAGGCGGAATTCACCCCCAAAACCATCCAGACCAAAGACGAACGCGCCAATATGGTGTACGCCATCAAAGTGAAAGTGAAAAACGACGGCACCTATAAAATCGGAATGTATGGGGAAATCAAATTTCAATAGCCATGGCCGACGTCGTATTGAACCACATCAGCAAAACCTACAACAAGGGCGAGGTCAAAGCGGTAACGGATGTGTCGTTTGCCGTTGAAAAAGGGGAGCTTTTTGGCCTGATCGGCCCCGATGGGGCGGGCAAAACCAGCATCTTTCGCGTGCTCACCACGCTGTTGTTGCCCGATGCAGGTTCGGCATCGGTCAATGGCCTGGATGTGGTCAAAGACTGGAAGGCCATCCGCCAGCGGGTAGGGTACATGCCGGGCAAGTTCTCCTTGTACCAGGACTTGACGGTGGAAGAAAACCTCAACTTTTTTGCTACGGTTTTCAACACCAGCGTTGCCGAAAACTACGATTTGATCAAGGACATTTATGTACAAATCGAACCTTTCAAAACCCGCCGCGCCGGAAAACTTTCGGGAGGGATGAAGCAGAAACTGGCCTTGTGTTGTGCCCTGATTCACCGCCCACAGGTCTTGTTTTTGGATGAACCCACCACGGGGGTTGATACGGTTTCGCGCAAGGAATTTTGGGAAATGCTCAAGCGCCTCAAGGAACAAGGCATCACCATTTTGGTCTCTACACCCTACATGGACGAGGCCACTTTGTGCGAGCGCATTGCCTTGATCCAGGATGGCAAAATTTTGTCGATTGATACCCCTGCTCAGGTTGTGGCGCAGTTTCCCAAAAACCTCTACGCCATCAAATCCGAGCGCATGAGCCAATTGTTGCGCGACATCCGGCACTTGGACTACATCGACAGTTGCAATTCCTTCGGAGAATTTCACCACATCACTTTTCGGGACGATGATGATTACGAGATGCAGAAAAAACTGATCGCGGATTTGAACCACCAAAACCACGAGTACATCGAATTCAAGACAACGCCTGCGACCATCGAAGATTGTTTCATCAAATTACTCGATCAGCATGAATAGTAACATCGTCATCTCTACCGATAAACTCACCAAACGCTTTGGCGATTTTGTGGCGACAAATGAAATCACTTTTGATGTATACGAAGGTGAGATTTTTGGGTTCCTGGGTGCCAATGGAGCTGGCAAAACCACGGCCATGCGGATGCTCTGCGGTTTGTCCATCCCATCATCTGGAAAAGCGAGCATCGCCGGCTTTGATGTGTACAAGGAAACCGAAAAGATCAAGGCCAACATTGGCTACATGAGTCAAAAATTCTCCCTTTACGAGGACTTGACGGTGCAGGAAAACATCCGCTTTTTTGGCGGCATTTATGGCCTTTCCGATCAAAAAATCAAGTCCAAAAGTGATGAATTGATTCAACAGCTGGGGCTGGAAAAAGAACGGAGCAAACTAGTCGGGTCCCTGCCATTGGGCTGGAAGCAAAAACTGGCTTTTTCCGTGGCCATTTTTCACGAGCCCAAAATTGTGTTTTTGGACGAACCCACCGGAGGGGTTGACCCTGTTACGCGGCGGCAGTTTTGGGACTTGATTTACGATGCATCCGACCGGGGCATTACCATTTTTGTCACCACCCACTACATGGACGAAGCCGAGTACTGCAACCGCATTTCGATGATGGTCGACGGCTACATCAAAGCCCTGGATACTCCGACGAAGCTCAAACAACAGTTTTCTGCCGAAACCATGGATGAAGTATTTTTTGAACTAGCACGGGGTGCAAAAAGAAAAGCAGATTAACCATGAGACAATTCTTCGCCTTCGTCATCAAGGAATTCTACCACGTTTTCCGCGACCCCAAGTCCATGCTGATGCTGTTCGGGATGCCCATCATGTTGATTTTGCTCTTTGGATTTGCGTTAACCAACGAGATCAAAAACTCAAAAATTGTCATTTGTGATTTTGCCCAGGACCCGGCGTCTCAGCGCATCATCGACAAAATTGAGGCCAGCAAGAATTTTGAAATCAAAAAATTCTTGTTCGATCCCCGCCAAATTGAGCAAGCCTTCAAGGAGGGCAATGTCAAATTGGTGGTCGTGATTCCCAACCACTTCAACGACGACTTGCTGCACCTCCACAAAGCGCAAATTCAAGTCATCGCCGACGCTTCCGACCCCAATACGGCCAATACCCTGACGAATTACATCACCAACATCGTCATGGATTACCAAAAAGAGATCACCCCATTCAATGATCTGCCGCAACAAATCAATACCGAAATCAGGATGATTTACAACCCGGAGCTCAAAGGCACCACCAATTTTGTGCCAGGAGTAATGGCGCTGGTTTTGCTCCTGGTTTGTGTGCTGATGACCTCGGTCTCGATCGTGAAGGAAAAGGAAAAAGGGACGATGGAGGTACTGCTGGTTTCGCCGATGCACCCGCTGATGGTGGTCATTTCCAAGGCAGTGCCCTACCTGTTTTTGTCGATTGTCAACCTTTCAGTGATTTTGCTCTTGAGTATTTTTTTGCTAAAAATGCCCATCAATGGCAGCATCGGCTTGCTCTTTTTTGAAAGCTCACTACTCATTCTCACTGCGCTTTCCCTGGGCTTGCTCATTTCCAATTCAGCACAATCGCAGCAACAGGCCATGCTCATTTCACTGATGGGGATGTTGATTCCAGTGCTGTTGTTTACTGGGTTTATGTTTCCCTTGGAGAATATGCCCCTGCCCCTGCAAATCATTGCCAACGTAGTGCCCTCAAAGTGGTATTACATCATCGTAAAATCGATCATGATCAAAGGTTTGGGCCTTAGCGCCATTTGGAAAGAGACCCTGATTTTGCTGGGCATGACCGTGTTTTTGCTCAGCGTGAGCATCAATAAATTCAAAATTCGCCTCGGATGAGAACTTTAAGATTTTTGTTGCAAAAAGAGTTTCGCCAGATTTTCAGAAACCGGGCCTTGTTGCCAGTGATCTTCATTGCGCCGATGATTCAGTTGCTGATCATGCCGCTGGCCGCCGATTACGAGATCAAAAACATCAATATATCCATTGTAGACCACGATCATTCGGCGTATTCCCGGCAATTGGTGTCCAAAATCAGCTCTTCGGGCTACTTTGTGATCAGTGATTACGGCACCTCATTCAATGCTGCTTTTCAGCAATTTGAAAAGGACAAGTCCGACTTGATTCTGGAAATCCCACTCGGTTTTGAGCGCAATCTGGTCAAAGAAAACGAGCAAAAACTCTTCATCGCCGTCAACGCCATCAACGGCACCAAAGCCATGGTGGGTAGTTCGTACCTGAGCAGAATCATTGCGAGTTACAATGCGGATATTCGACTGGAAATGACGGCCAATCCACGCATGAATCCCGTCCCAAACATCGAAGTGCCCTCCATCAATCGCTTCAATCCCTACCTGAATTATCCCTTCTTTATGGTGCCCGGCATTTTGTGTACCCTCGTGACCATGATCGGCGTATACATGTGCGCACTGAACATTGTAAAGGAAAAAGAGGTCGGTACCATTGAGCAAATCAACGTGACGCCCATCAAAAAAATCCACTTCATCCTGGGCAAGCTGATTCCCTTTTGGGTCATTGGGGTATTCCTTTTTTCGGTGGGTTTGTTCATCATCGCAGGTTTGGTGTACGACATCCACCCGCTTGGCAGTATCCCCTTGCTGTACTCCTTTTTGTTCCTCTTTCTAATCGCAGTGCAGGGCATCGGACTGCTGATCTCTACCTATTCCGAAACCCAGCAACAAGCCATGTCTATCGCCTTCTTCTTCATGATGATCTTCATGCTGATGAGTGGCTTGTTCACCCCTGTCGACAGCATGCCCAATTGGGCCATTGTGATTGCTAGGCTGAATCCGGTGACGCACTTCATCGAGGTGGTGCGCATGGTGGTGTTGAAAGGCAGTGGGTTCCAGGATATCAAGTACCATTTTCTGGTGATGACGGGGTTCGCGCTGTTTTTTAATAGCTGGGCGATTTGGAATTATCGGAAGACGGCGTGATGGGGGTGGGAAAAACTAAAATTTTCTTGTAATATTATCGTTTAAGTTTGGCTAATCTTGATCGATATGAAACCTCGTATATTTATTGGCTCATCCAGTCATGGGAAAAACATTGCTGCTGCAATTCATAATAATCTACGAGATTTTGGAGAGATTACGGAATGGAGCCAAGGCGTTTTTAAACTGACTGCAAGTTACCTGGATTCATTGGAACAGGCGCTTTCCAAATTTGATTATGCAATATTTGTTTATACACCTGATGATGTAGCATCTATAAAAAACTCCGAGTATATCATTCCCAGGGATAACGTTATTTTTGAAACAGGTCTCTTTATAGGGAAACTTGGGAGCAAAAAAGTATTTTTTGTTTCTCCGAAATCGATAGAGAATTTTCATCTATTGAGCGACTTATCCGGGATTCACCACGGTCAATATGATTCAAATAGAACTGATCATAACTGGGTTGCTGCACTTGCACCTTTTTGCAATGACGTTATTCAGCATATTACTCAAAACATTCAAGAGGAGATTGCAAATCAATTCTGCCAGTATTTAGTACGGTATGCAAACAAAGAAGAGCCCTTGATATACAGCAAAAAAAGCATGAACATATCATATGAAAGAGCATACAATTTATTACTATATATGTTTAACCATGAGCGCTTCGAGGAGTTTATGGCTTTTGATTTAGCCTTCGACAGATGGGAGGAATTAATTCAATTTGAACATTCTCAAACAGTTAATATTTCTCTAGAGATATTTGAAGCTATGAATTCCATTTTGGAACAGAACCGATGTCAATTATTCAGGCGAATTCTTGTAATAGACCAAGGAAAGCTAGGGAGCAATAAAACATTTGAGGTATTAAAATTCTTTTATGATAAAGAACGGCAATGGAATTATTTACTGGGTAGAGTGGCAGTTGAAACCAAAATTTATGTATATTCAACTATTGGGAACCCTGGAAGTGTTAACAAAATTAGAGAACTTAATGATTTCGCTTTGTTTAAAAATCAACATGATAGTTTTTCTATTATCGAAACTACACTTACTGCACCAAACGACTTTGTAAGTAACCCAATGTGCCAAGTCAATTGTGACATAGATAAAATAAATTCTCAAACTGATGGATTTAATAGGTTTTGGGCTTTAAGTAAAGATATAAAAGACATATTTAGCCAATTTTACAGTAGAAATGAAATGGAGAGGAACCGTCTACCAAAGGAAATGGCCTTTAATTATTTTCATAAACACATGATTAATATTGATAGGGCAGGAATAGTAATAGAAGGCGGCTATTTTGATTTAAGGGCTCCTGATGACGAAGAAAGATATTATCACTTGGAAGATGCCCTGTGGTTATATGAAAATTTAGTAAACTTTGTTTCTGACAAAAAAAGCATATTATTAGAATCATTTATTAATGATTTCTCGACATCAAGTATTTGCCAATTTAAATATTGTGATGTCGATTTAGTTAACTCCAGCAAAGAAGATAAGGATAGGTTGATAATTGAGTTATTAGAATCTATCAGGTCTAAATACCGAGTTAGGAACATTAGTGCTACCGAACTTGAAATTTTTGGAATGCGTAATACAAGAAACAAGGTGTCAAAATATTTGAAAGAACTCATCAAAGAGAATAAAAAAATAGAGCTTATTAATAACGAGGAACAATTATTTGATGTATCTATAAAGAGCGATAAGGGAGACCCTATTTTACTAGGATATTATGACTTAGAAAGATCAGCGGTCACGGTGAGGTGTACATCAATTATGGCCCAGCATTATTACGATTTATTCAATTTCATAAAAATCAGAAAACCAGATATTAATGAACTATGGATTTTTGATTTCAATAAAATCGAAGAAAAAAAGTCTGTCAACTTGGGTGCGCGAGCTTCTCTTGATCTATTTGATTGGCCTAAAGACCTTAAACTAAATATTGTTAATTGTATTTATAACCCAGACGATAGAACAGGGACGATAGATGTCGTTGGGAATAATCAATTATAAAAATTAACTAAGAATGCAGAAGAATCAATTTTTGGGCTACTTTGATTATGCAGCAAGCACTCCTTGTGACAAACGGGTTTTAGAAAAAATACTGCCTTTTTTTTCAGATTTCTATGGAAATCCATCAAATACTTCTGGTATAAACAAGGAATCAGTCAAAGCCATTGAAAAAGCAAGAATTCAAGTTAGCGAGTTAATAAAGTGTTTACCCCAAGAAATCTATTGGACATCTGGTTCAACTGAATCGAATAATATTGCGCTCCAAGGAGTATGTATGAAGATGAGAGAGAATGGTAAATTTGGCCATATAATAACTTCTAAGCTTGAACACAAATCAGTATTAAACACTATCAAACACCTAGAAAAGCAAGGGTTTAGGGTTACCTACCTTAAACCTGATTCTATAGGTGTTATTACAAGAGATATGGTAGCAAAGGCAATTCAAGAAGATACTTTTATGATTTCTATAATGTATGCAAATAATGAAACGGGTGTTATTAATGAAATAGAACAAATATCAGCATTTGTAAAAGAGAATAACCCTTCAATTTTAATACACTGCGACGCAACGCAATATTTTGGAAGGTATAAACTTGATATGAATAAAATAGGAATTGATATGATGAGTTTTTCGGGCCATAAAATATATGGCCCGAAAGGTGTAGGTGGTCTATACATCAGATCACAGCATACATTCAATAGAATTTCATCCATTACGAAAGGTGGTGGCCAAGAAGATGGAATTCGACCAGGGACCTTGAACACCTGCGGTATAGTAGGCTTGGGAGCTGCCGCGCAATTATGCCTTGAAGAACAGGATGAGTATTATAACAAGATCTTAGAGTTTCAAGCCCTTTTTGAATCAGGATTACTTAATTACCTGCCAAACTTCACAATTAATGGCCGCTTTGCAGTTAGGGTTCCACATATAACAAGTTTAACATTCCATGAACTAGTTGAAGATAAGCTTATCGATAAATTTCCAAATATAGTAATTTCATCTGGAGCGGCATGTGATAGCAATGATTTAACTCCCAGTCATGTCCTTCGAAGTTTAAATTTAAATAATAAGGACATAAAAAATACTCTTCGTATAAGTTTTGGAAGAACCACAACAAATGAAGAAATATTGAACCTAATTAACTATTTTCGAGAAATTCATGGAAGGATACTTCAAATCAGATAACTTGCGACTTATATAGTCGACCCTTACAAAGTCAGGATCGACGACCATTTAAATAAAAATTTAATAATGAGCAGATTAATCCCCACAAAACTATTCCTAAGTTATTCCCGCAAAGATACCGACCTAGCTGAATACCTAAAAATTGCCTTAAAAGAATCGGGCTATGAGGTTTTTTTTGACAAAGAAGAGATCTTGATAGGTGAAGATTTTGCGCAAAAAATCCAAAAATCAATTCAAAAAACGGATGCCCTTATTTTCATTTTATCAAAAAATTCAATCCAAAGCCAGTGGTGTCAGGCAGAGGTGTATACAGCAGTGGCGCTAGGTAAAAAATTCATTCCGGTCAAGTATGCTGCTAATGAGGAGTTTGATGAAAATGACTTTTTTTACTCCTTTCAAAAAAACATCAATTATGCAATCGTTCAAAACAAAAACGATTACGCTAATGCGGTACTACTGATTCACAAATTTCTGACCGAGACGCGGCGTAAGGTTGCTCGACGTTGGCTTTTTCGAATTGTAGGCTTGCTCGCTTTAGTCGTTTGTATAGGCTTATTTTACTTTTACGCCATCACCTCACTGAATGATTCCAGATTGAAAAGGATGAGAGCCGAATTGTCTGCTCAAATCACCAATTCAAAAATAATCTATAATCATGGTCAGCTTCAGAACATGTTAAAAGATTATGCGAGTGATGATGAATTGCTAAAGCAACTGTACTATATTTATAACGCAGCGGAGAGTAGTGAAAACGCCAGGGTAAATTCACTTTTTGCAATTGCCCTTTTGGAAAAGGATAACCCAACCCGTAAAAGATGGTTCATCCAAAACTTTCAGGCCAATCAGCAGGAATTCATTAGGGGCAGTCTTGTCAATACTACCCTTATGCACGGAAATATAGATGAAGTTTATTTCGAGAAGTCGAATTTTAGTGGTGTTGTTTGGGGAAGTGGGTTTATCAATGAGAAAGAACCAGGTTTAAGCATCGGGGCTTCCAAGTACAAGGCTTGTCATTTTTATGGCAATACTTTTAATCCAAGTTCAATGATTTTGGTTGAACTTGAAAATTGTGTTTTTAAAGGAAGCAGGCTTGAACTTGAAAACATGGGTGATGTGAAATTCTATAGCCCTATTGACACTAATTCGAGTTTGGTCACCAATGAATTAGCCTTATTTGAAAACTGCGTTTTAGAAAACAGTGAAGAACCACCTCAAGCTGGAGTAATAGAAATCCTTCCGAAAAATAGCGAGGTTCGATTTGTGAACGTATTATTTGAAGCCTGCCATTTTAGAGGGTTTATCCGGAGCAAGTGGTTTGAAAACTGTATTTTTTCAAATTGTAGCTTTCCGAAAGCAGTGGACGTGAAAGGTATGGAGGGGAATGGGTGCATTTTTCAGGAGGCAGAGTTTAGGTAGGGGACCCCGACAAATTTAGGATTGACGAATTAATTTGCAACAATTATCATTCATCCATAAATCTAAAATTATGCCCATTCAAGCTACTATTTTTTCCACACGTTCACCCGAAGGCAAAGCATTAGAAGGAATGCTCCGAGACTTTCTCCATGCTCTTGGCTGGATAGTAAGCGTGCACAATCAGCCTACACAGTCCGAATTTAATTCAGCTTGTATCAAACAGGATGTAGTTTTTGTTGATGCAAGTGTTGAATTAGCGGGAACACATAACTATGCTGCATTTACGGCACAGCCTCAAGCATATGACCACGTTTTAGTGGCGAGCAGAACTTATTTACCTCAAAATTTTTACGGATTACGTGAAGGAGGGGCGCCACCGTATCCCTTTTCGCAGAACAATCAAGCGATTATGGCTTGGATACGCGAGCAAGTGGCAGATTTATTGCCCAACTTGCCAAGAACGGGGAAGAACATCTGGAGCACAGGTTTAAGAGGGCCTCTAAAAGATTTGGAAAAAGCCCGAGTCCGAGCAAGTCAGCAGCATCAAATTTTTGTCAGTTTTCGAAATAGTGTACACAAGCAAGCGAAAGATTTACAACAACAGCTAGCTTCTGGAAAATTTCATCAAGGGGTAAAACAAGGAGTATTGTTGCTCTCACCCGGAGAACTGGCTTATCAGGACGAGGTACTTTCATACCTACAGCGTTGGGAAATATTGAGTATTATCGAGGAAAAGATGCGAACAGTCAAGGAAGTATGGATTCTGGAATCAGATCAATACTATCAATCTTGGTGGACAAGTGGCGAAATGGTACTCATGGCTTATTTTCAGGCGGTAAGCAAAAGAAGGCCCCTGCTCAAGGTATATCATCCTAAAACTCAAAAGGTAGAGGTAGAACCTGCAGGAGTTGTCCCTGAACTAAGTTATGAACAAAGAAGGAGTTTGGATAGACTCTTATCCACCGCAGGCCGTACTAGAGGTGCCGAAACTGCTCAAAAAATGCGCGAATTTGCTAGTATTCCCTTGATTGGGCGTTCTGCTTTTTTTAATCATCCCGCCTTCTCTTTGGAATGGACACAACAACGGGTTTTTGAAGAGCCTACAAACACCGGATACAGTTGGAAAAATGCGCTTAACCCCGATCTATTCATTGAAATGGTTCAACCAAAGCTGATCCCGGTGCCTCATGAGGTTTTACAACAAGTGGCTCAACGAGGGGCGACAGACTACCAGCAATACAGCTTCATGATGGCCCCCCACCGCTATATCTGGTATGCTACACGTTTGGGTAGGCTGAACGGTCCGAAATATTCAGATGAATTGACGATTGCACAGGAATTGGTGTTTAGGGCGAAGAAAAGGTGAATTGTTTTTATGAAGATGCAAGTGTTTAAAAATTAAAACGTCATAGAGCTTAATTTTTTTTTAAAGTTCTTTTTATTTTTATAATTATTTACCTCAATTTATAAAACTATGGGTTTAGTTAAAAAAATCATTCCTGTTGAAAAAACCAACTGGGATCGCATACAAGATGTAATAGATGGAACAACAACCGGATTGATTTTGATCGATCCGGTAAAAGAGGAAGTGGCGATTAATCTTAAAGGAAAACTGCTGATTATATTTTTTAGCGGAGAATAAAAAAATTATAAGGTATTTCTAAATCTATTTATAATGCCGAATTTAGTAGAAGAATACGTTGGACTACATTCAAGTAGTGAACACCCATGGGCAATAAGATTTTTAGGAAAAAACATATCCAATGATTCTGCAAGTATTCATTCTCTTCTTAGGAAAATTGTATTTACATATCTACTTACAACAGCATTTTGGATTAATATAGTTATGAAATTATGTGCATTATGCACTTTAATAAAACCGGATAAAGTTGGATTCTTTTTAATTGTTTTTGTGGCATTTAGTTTTTCAATTGAAATATCATATGGGAGAACAACTGTTTATAGTGCCGCAACAATTTGGGCAAAGTTTCAAAACAAAATAGATATTAAATTAGAAGAAATAACAATAATAATTGACCGATTTTCACCCTTTCTTTGGATGAGAAGCATACTTTCGATAATTCATTTTGCTCTCTCAATTTTAAGCATTGTACAAATTTATAAATTTATGCATTGGTCCATTATTCTAAATGTGATTCTTACTTTAACAATTTTTTATATTTCGACTCAGATTCTGAACATAATCCCTGGTATAATTTTTTTTTTACACGTCAAGAGTTTTCAAGAAAAACTTGCTTTTACAAAAGAATATTTATTGGAAGATTATGAACTCAATTGGGAAAACGATTCAGAAAAAAATGATGACTTGACAATACAATTTAGTACTATAAATTTAATATCTTTAGTCTTCATCCTTTCACTACTATATGTTGAATTATTTTTAAAACCAACCTTAATATTTAATATTTTTTTTGCTGCTATAATATTAGCTTTATTACTTCAAAGTATCTATTCAACTTCAACTAGATTAAAATCCCCAGAAAATTTCTTTAGAAAACCATTATTACCTTTGGGCAGTAAAATACTTAGCTTTCACCTTTTTCATTCCATGATATTAGAAGCATTTTGGGTCTTTTCTTCAATGTCGGTCATTTCTAGTTTTGTAAAAAAAGATCCAACATGGATCTTCTTGTTATTAAGTCCTTTTATAGTATTTTCTGCTCGGTACATCTTAGGGAATAGTACTATAAAGATTTTCAAGAAAATACTAAATCAAGAATTTAAAATATTAATTTTTAGACGTTTTTCAGCGGATTTTTCTGAAATAAACAAGAAATTGATTTACCCTACCTTAGGCGCATATGGAAATCTTCTTTCAATTAATGATAAATATTTATTTGAGGCCAAATCTGGTACAAATCCTGACTCAGAACAAATACTCAATGAATATCGAACTTTATTATATTCTACTGAAAAAAGTTGGCAAAAGCATGTAGCTTTTTATTTACTACATGCTGATTTAGTTATTTTTCAATGGAATGATTTACCAACAAAAAATATGGAATGGGAATTTTTAGTCACTTTAAGCCAAATGCCGGAGCACAGGATTATTTTTATATGCGATCAAAATAATTTATCTCAGATTCAATGCTACGTTCAAAATATATTAAAACAAAAAGCATCATCAATTAAATTTATTTCTATCAGCAACGATACTACTAGTAAATTATTCGTTAACGAAATCCATAATATTTTTAAACTCTTAAAAAAAGAAGCCAAAACAAATACAAAAATCATCTAATTGCCTTTTTTAACAAGAAAATTGCAGCAAGTGGGACTGAAGTGGCCAAAACCCGGCGGCGGTAAATAGTTCAACGGCAGTCTCAGTTACCAGACGAAATTATGGGCTCTTAGGTTTTAACACTTCGAGTTGTGCTCAATATTGAATGTCCACGCCATATGATACGGGCCAAATTCTTAAATGTGAGGCTTGTTTTAACTGTGTTATCTTTCCAGAGGGCCAATCCAAAGTAAACAATTCAAAGTTATTTTCAGCATCAATGTTAAGAGTACGAAATACATGTAAAGTTTGAAAAGCATTTTCTTCTTCTGATAATACGATAGAATAATAAACATCTCCTTTTTTTTCAAGATAACTTCCTATTGGTATTGAGTAGTCTCCGAAAAGGTCCCAAATTAGGATACGGCTGCGGACGTTATTATCATTTTTAAGTAATGTAACTACTAGCCATCGTTGTGCTATGATGTTCAAAGTATGCACAAATTCTCTTATAAGTATAGGCGCATGGATTGGTAAAAGTGATTTTGGATCAAGAAAATGAATACCCATAGCTCCGTATATTTGCTCTCGGCCTATAATTAGACATGGAAGGCCTCCAAGAGAGCTAATACTCATAAGAGGCTCCTTAAAGTTCTCCCAATAAGGAATGTTTTTAGTTTTTAAATCCGCGTCAACATCGTCAATTAAGTTCATGTGCTCCCAAATATCATGTTTTGCTTCAGTATAGTTATTATCATGAATAGAACAAGATCTGATTGTAAATTCATTCTTATTTGAAACACTAATGATGTAACAGGCCTCATTATGAAGCGGATCGATCCATATTTTTACTTTTTGAGGATTTGGAATTTGTTTTATTTTTTTTTGATCATCATCTGATGTAAATATACATACTGATCCATCGCTTTGTACTGCCAATATTGGTGCCCCAGGCTCCCTCGACAAGAATTGTGCATCTAAAACACCCTTATAAGGGTATTCCATATTTGGAAATGGGCTTGTTGAATTTTGCCAATAATATAAATAGTTATGGTCAGTAGCTAATAGATCAATGGAGCCCTCTAGATTTCGTTGAGCGCATAAAACAAATAAGTTATGACTCCGTGCAACAAACGAGCCCAATAGTTTATTTTCAGGCATGACTGTCATTAAATGTAATTCAGGATCATTGTTATGACTGG
The DNA here is from genome assembly GCF_965225875.1 of Haliscomenobacter sp. Lineage (GTDB taxonomy): Bacteria > Bacteroidota > Bacteroidia > Chitinophagales > Saprospiraceae > Haliscomenobacter. Next base: position 445,444 of record NZ_CBDDBS010000001.1, read on the forward strand.
CTATATAGAGGCTTTGAAATAGGGATAAGTTATGAGGGATTTCCTGTAAGTTCTTTTTTAGGTAACCTTGTGGAAGTTTACTTAAGTTGAATAGCCCAAGCGCCAAGGCAGATTCAAGCACCCGCGCAATCATTTCAAAGCTATAATTATCTAATATTATGGCTTTTTGAATCCAATCCTTTTTTTCTATTGTTTCATTGAATTCTTCTTCAAAAGCAATGTTAGAAGTAATTCGTTGAGCGCTATCAATTACATATTGTATAGCTTGGCCCCAAAAAACCGTTTCATGAACGTATAATCCATATTTTGATGCAAATTCTAAATCATTAATAGGAAGAACGCTTAGATCATAAGCCGTTTCAGCTGCGAAGTTAATAACTTTAATGACGCTTTCATCGATTTGGTCTGGTAGGCTTTTGCTCCAGGTTCTTGCTAATTTACTGTTTTTTTGTAGCAAATCAATTTTATCATAATATTTGTTGCGCCACAAAACAATTAAGCCTCGGGCTTTATTTTGCAGTTGGTTATCTTTGATTTCAGCAGGAAAAATTGGTTTTTGCGACACCACTCGATGATGAACCTCTCCAGGGAATTGGGGTTTTCGAGCAGGTTTTCGCCTCTCGCCTTTTAAACGCTTCAATAACAGGTCTTTTGCGTCATTTTCACTTTGATTAACTAAATCTACATAAACAATTTGGGCTAAAATTCCTTCTGGCTCAACTTCATCAATCCTAATTGTTATAAGTAAATCCTTTTCTCCTTTTGGGTCTAACCTAAATGCATTACCCCATTCTGAATGAGTATACGTTGCATCTAAATACCTCTGGGATAAAATAGCTATTGTTTTTTTAGCGTCTTTCATCGCTGTATCCATTTCTAAAACCCAATTACCAACGAAATCCCATGCTTGAATAGTAACACTCATCCCTTCTTCTTCAATCTGCCAAGCTACCCATTCAGCCCATATTTGATCTTTACCCGTGTAACTAATGAAAAAGTCTTCCATGATAAAATTTTTATGCTCCATTCAGATTTCATGCTGCTGCGAGTTTGAAGATTCAATTCCCTACTTGATTTTTGAAAACCAGTCATTTCAAACGGCGGACATATTCCAAAATATCAACAGCTTGATATCAAAATAATGTGAATATATATTTAATACTTATGCTTAAAGTAAGATCAATTATTGCCTTTATTGAAATCTCAAAAAGGCAAAATGACCAATAGGCATCAGGCCATGACCGACTCTCGATGGCAATTTAGTGCAAAATATTTATCTGTGCAACGTCGTTATTGCAGGAAATAAACCTAGTTTTAATGCAAACCTGTTCATGCAATGTTAATAACTTGTATGGCATCTGCCATTGTTAACAATATAGCCGGCTTCTTAATTTTGGCTTTTATGGCAATAGGCTCATTGATAAGCACTCGAAACTATTTTGTCAATATAAGGAATTTATTCCTAGAGTACCAATATTCAATAACCCTAGCCTCATTTTTTTCTTTATCTTATTTGTTTATCCCATCTGTTTTAATATTTTGCTTTTATGAAATCCCTGAATTCGCTTTATTTGTTTTTATATTTGGAATGACCTGTTCTCCAGTTATTTTAGTTCCAATTCTAGTGATTGAAAATTGGGCAAAGGCATTGATATTTAAAATAATGAAAACACGAGCTCTCAAAAAGTCTACTAAAGAATATTGCCTTTTGTTACGATCATTTAACGTGAAAATCAATATGCATGCCCCGTCAACGGAAGTAACTTACTATTCACAGCGTCCCTCAGATTTAGATGGTGAAATGATGTGGATCACAGAGTCTGCAACTATTAGTGGTTACTCGATTATCCCTTACATTTACAGCGCATTGAAAAAAAATGTACAATTAACTGCATTAGGAGAAGAAAAAGAAGTTAATACATTCGAAAGGGATGGAATCTATTATTTACCTACTTCTGATATGAACTGGAGAGAAGTCGTATTGCATCTTTGTGCTTATTCAAAATATAATCTATTCATTTTGTCTGATTCAAAAGGGGTTCTTGAAGAGCTGGAAATGCTTAAGAATGACGAAAACCTGTTAAAAAAAACCATTTTTTTCCTTCCTCCAATTCTAACTAATGTAAACTCTTCAAATGAATATGACTTTTATAGATATTGGAAAAATTCTTTAAACCCTATTTTAATTGAACGCGGGCTTGAGGGAATTGATTATCACAAAGGTGGAGTTATGTTTATGCTTAATGCAAATGGGGAATTAAAAAATTACACCCTACTAAAAAATAACAATAGATTTAGATTGAGCAGAGATATTAAACGTGCTATTGAATCTATGCCGTTACCCGAAATTGGAAAAAAAGTAACTTTATATGAAACAATTCAAGAAATTAGCAAAAATTAGAATTGAGCTCAGGTATTCAAATAACGTCAATTCCCCCATTTAATTCAACCCTTCTCAATCACCGCCACCGCCAACTCCGTCGCAACTTCAAAAGCCCGTTCATCTTCCCGTTCGTTTTCAATCAAAATAACTCGATGTGCAAAATTTGGAATAAAGGCGAGCAAGTGAGCCGGAATATGCAGTGGCATGGACAAATCCAAATGAGCAGTAAAATAGTTGTGCAAGATTTGCCAACGCTTTTGTTTTTCGGCCAGGGGTACCGGAGGCATATAAAAAATGCTCTTGTGCGCGTAGCCTAGCTTAAATATTTGGCTGATTTCCCATTGCAGTCCAAGTGTTTCCCCTAGGAGGAGTACGATCAAGCGGGAATCTTGCATCAGTTGTAGTACCCGAGCCTGCCAGGCATCATCAGCCAGGTACATACGGAGGGCACCCAATGGAGGAAGCTCTTCACCGGGTTTGCCTACGGCTACTACGGGGCCCGTTTGCTCCAATTGCGCTACAATCGACTCATCAAAAGCAATGTTGCGGTTGATGAGCTCCACAAAATTTCGTTTGTCTGCATAACGGGGAATAATTTTCACTGCGCTATCATCTTTGAAGGAACGTAGAAATAAAACAGGGTCACGTTTGTCCAGTTTTAAAGCTTCTTCCGCATCAATGGCTGTCATTTTTTGTGCGGTACGTAGCTTCCTCGCAGCGGAACGATTGAGCCAAACACCAATGAGAAGGATAATAATAATGAAATTATACCCCGCTGAACGCAGCAGTAATTGAGTTACAAATAGCAAAAACACCAAGAAGACCAGAAAATACGAAAAAACAACCTTCCAGCTTACCCGAAGGGAGTGCCGTTTAGGCACAATTTGTTGAAGCTTTTGTGTGCGCAAGGGGCGCCCTAAAATTGGAAAATCAGGGATACCCCAATGAGTCAAATCAGCTATTAATGCTAGAGCCCTGGTTTTTTTTAAACTGTTTTTCCACAAATAAAAAATTAAACCACCGTACAAGAATAGACCTAGTGATTTTTCCCAAATCGATAGGTCGTTTTCGGGCAGAAACAAACCGACTATGACACAGATAAGCACCATGAGTCCAAAAATTCGAACAATAATCCGAGCGAGTTTACCTCCAAAACGAAAACTTTTACTGACTCGTTTAATCAAATAGAATGAGATGATCCCCAACATGAATGAAAAAATCCCACCTGCAATTTCACCTGTTAACATTCCAATTAAGCCTAGAATGATCAAAGGCACTGATATAAAAAGGCTGGCCAAAACAAAAAAAATAACTTGTGAGGCGGCGGCACGACGACGTAGTGCAACGAGGTGTTTGAGATTGACGAATAGCGAATCGGGCACTACTTTAGACCAGGAATCATACACGTATTCCCTATCAAGGGTGATCTGGGGCGTGGCTTTTCTTATTTTGTCGATCGACATGTGGAATGTGTTGGGGTTAAAAGATATTCAAATATAGGTTTAGATTACGCATCAAAGTAATTCGATACATTTATTTTATACACCGATTGGGATGATCTGGTGATTTTTCGTCTCTCAATTCCTATTTTTACAGTAAGCATCAAAACCGCATTCTCAAAGCCAGCCATGTCATCCACCCACACCCAACCCATTTTCATCTCCAGCACATTCCTCGACATGCACATTGAGCGTGATTTTTTACGCGATGTTGTTTTTAGGGAATTGGAAGAAATCGTGGCGCAATACAAGATAAACCTTGAGGCAATTGATTTGCGCTGGGGAATAGACACCAGTGCAGAAACCATTCAAGACGAGAAGGAATTACAAATCTTAAAAGTTTGCCTGGATGAAATTGACCGTTGCAGGCCTTTCATTCTGGTTTTTTTGGGCAATCGTTACGGATCGGTGCCCCCAGAAGTATACCTGAGATCAGCTGCAACTGAAAAAGGAGTAGTTTTAGACAACTACGCTCAAAGTGTAACTGCTTTGGAAATTGAATACGGAGCTTTTCAAGTTCCAACGGAGGAACTCAGCTGCTTTTTTTATTTCCGAGAAATTCCAGATCTGGCAGAACTTCCACCAGAGCAACGTTCACGCTTTGATGATCGACACCATGCGGAGCATCAAGCCCGTTTCCACGACTTAGAAGCTTTAAAATCACGCATCAAAAATCGTTTCCCCGAGCGTTGCCGCACTTATACCCTGCATGTAAATGATCATGCTGCGCAAAGACAGGATTTGCAGGATTTACAAACCACCATTCTTACTGATTTATCTCTTGAATTTGCCGCTTTTGCCAAAAGTAAAAACCTAGCCCAGGCCGTGGATGAGCGCCCGGAGTCCCAGGCATTCGAGCATTTTGTTCAGCAAAAAACTCGCGACTTCGTTGAAAGGGACGAGTTATTGGATAAATTAAAGAATTGGGCGCTTTCTGATGGCGAAAAAGACCCCAGGATCATTGCTTTGACCGGCGAACCAGGTAGTGGCAAAAGCGCGGTAATGGCCATGCTGGCTAAAAATCTGCAGGCAGAAGATTGCCTCTTATTGCCCTTTGCTGCTGGGGTTGATGCATCCAGTAAAAGTCTGAATACCCTTATCGAGTACTGGATTCATTTATTAAGAAGGGAGCTAAACATTGAAAATCTGACGCTTGAAAAACCCGAAGAATCCATCCATGAAAAACTGAAGGTTTGGGAACAATTGTTGGACCGCGCTGCCGAAAAACAACGTGTTGTGCTGCTGATTGATGCCCTAAATGAGCTTGAACGTTTGGCCATTAACCAACAGATGAGTTGGTTGCCCAAAGCGTGGAACAAAAATGTGGTTTTGATTGCGAGTACAGTTCCAGGGTCTGAAAGCCAAGCCATTGCTTCCTTGGCGGGTGCCTCAGTTTTGGCAATTCCCCCGCTCCAATCCAAGGAAGCTGCTAGCATTTTACTCAATCACTGTCGCCGCTACCACAAAAGTCTGTCCCCCAAGGTGAGTAGGGCAATTCTAGAAAAAACGCTGCCCGATGGCCGACCGGCCTATCAGAATCCACTATGGCTGTCGATTGTCATTGAACAACTGATTTTGTTGGATATCGACGATTTTGCTGAAGCTGCTCACCTTGATGGTGACGGTGCAGAACAATTGGTTCAACTGATGTTGGAACGCATTCAAACGTTTAGCCCGAATGTAGCAGAACTTTACCAACAAGTATTCAGCAATGCCGATCGAGACCTGAAATTTCGCTACGGGATCGATTGGGTTTTTCCAATGTTGGAGTATTTGGCCCTATCGAGAGGGGGCTTAAGAGAAGCAGACTTGCTCGCCGTTTTAAAGGCACCAGACAAAGGGGAGTTTACCCGTCAGTTTTCCTTGGTGAGGCGTTTTTTGCGGGTGCATCTTCGCCAGTCAGGAGTCCTGGGGCAGTGGCAGTTTACCCATTTACAGCCTGTTTTGATCTTGCGCTCCAGGGTAAATAAGCAGCATTTGTACAGCCAAAAACACAAAGATTTAAGTGATCACCTGAATACACTTCCGCTGGATGATGCATTACAAAAGCAAGAGCTACTGTTTCACCTAACCGAGGCCAAACAGGCTAATGCCACAATCGAGCTATTGGCTTCCGACCAGCAAGATAACGTGGTTGCCAGCGGGGTGATGTTTGATTTTTTGGTAAAGAACAGTAATAAAAAATTAAATCAGGAATTGGAATGGCTATTTGAAGCCATTTTAAGTACAGGGATCAGGCTTAGTGTGGATCGATTGGCACGCTTGCTCATGCGCATACACGACGAATTGTTTTGGGTGTTCATGCAAAAGCATGTTTATTCAATGGCTTTGGCAATAGTGGAAAGGGCTCGAAAAATTTTTAATACCCTGCCCAAGGCTTATTTAACAGAAACAGCCATTGTCATGGGGCAAGTAAAACTTGCTCGGCGGCATGCTAAGGTATTGTCGTATTTGGGGAAAGAACCGGAAGCAATAAAGCAGCTTAAAGCCGATATTAACCCAATTTTTAGTCGGTTCAACAGCGATAATATCCCTCTTGTAATCCTTTTAGAGGCTGCCGAAATAATGGAAGAGTTGGGGGGCTTACACCGCAGCCAAGGGCAGTTGGAAGAAGCCCTGGAGGATTATTTAATAGGCCAAAGAATTTTGGAGCTCATGTCAAGTCATTATGCAGCTAATGGGTATGTAAAACAAAAACTAGCCTTAATTTATCGTAGAATAGGTACTTTGGAGTTAAGCAAAGGAAATTTTGAGCTTGGGCTCTCCTCTATTCGAAAAGGACTTGATCTTCTTGATTTTTTATTATCAAATACGCCTAATAGTATTGATTATCAATTGGAAAAAGCACATGCTTTAAAAAATATTGCTACTGCTTTTACGTTATTAAACCCATTTTCAGTTGAAACGGAAAGGGCATATTTAGAAGCATTTACCATCCTTGAAACGCTGCATCGCAGAATCCCGGATTATACTCCACTTATAGAGGAGCTAGGTAATGTTGCAAGTAGCATGGGCAGCTATTATAGATTCCTGGAAAGGAATGAAAGAAGCATATTCTTCAGCTCCTATGCTTTAACGGTATTAACTCCATTGCACAAGTCTAATCCCAACAGCAAGGACATTGCAAGAAGTTTGAATCGAAATTATAACGATTTGGCTTTCAGTATAATGCAAGAAAATCCACAAGAAGCATTGAAGCATCTTGCAGTGGCTGAAGAATTAGGTTTTGCTTTGCAACAGAAGTATCCTAATGATCTTGATTGTATTAAAACTTATGCAGAAACCAAGTTGGGAATAGGAATATTAAGTTATACAAGTAACTTCAAGGACATAATGAAAAAATATCTAGAGGATGCCCTTAGTTTACTTAAAGGATATAGAGCAATAAATAAAATCGACTACGATGCTAATCGTTCGTTTTCAATGACTTGTTTTTTTCTCGGCCAATACCACTCAGATAACAATAATTTGGAAGAAGCTTTAAATTTTTATTATGAAGGACAACAAATCATTGAAGAGTCCTCAGTCAACCATTCCAATAATGTATTTTTTCAATATTATCTGATGATGATTTTTTCTGGTATAGGATGGGTTTTTATTAGGCAAAATAAATTTGAGGAAGCAATCCTCATTTTCCAAAAATCGATGGATAGCATAAGTCAATATTCGAATAATGACGCTGAGATCGACACTTTGGCCGACCTGCACCGTTCCATAGGTATTGCCTATGAAAAACAAGGGAATTTACAAAGGGCTAACCATCATTTCAATACAAGTTTAGAGCTCTTCCAAACTGCTCAACAAAAAGGAATCTTAGGCAGCTCATTTGCAAAAAACCATCAGTGGATAGTTGACAAGTTAAAAGATTCAAGTATTGAAGGTATTTTACAACAATTTGAAGCACTTATTCCCGATAATACGGATCAGGCCCTACTGATTGAATTGCTTAAACTCTTAAATCCACATTCCTGCGTCATCCAAATTGTGAAAAAACAACTGGAAAACGATGTAGCCAACCATGTAAAACTGCTCCGCCAAAACTTCGTTCAACTTACACTCCACAATAAAGCCGCAGAAGACGAAATCATTGCTAATCATACTGGAGATGAACAGCAAATCTTTCTGCAAATCGCCCGATTGTTTGAACTGTGCAACTGGCAGGACGAGGAACTGTATCTATGGAAACTATTGCTGGCCTTACCCAGGCAGGGATATACAGCTGCGACTTTAGCGGAGCTATTAAAGTTGGAAGAGCCCAGCGTGTTGGAACTTTTGGAAAGTTTTTATGAGAAGGCCTGGATTTTGCAAGAGGCCCCTGGTGAGTACCTTTTACATTTTAACATCTGGAAAGCACTCCGTTATTTGTTGAATCCGCAATATGCTGATTTAGTGGTTTTGGTCAACGCGATAGTTGAAAAAATCAACAATCGACCTGAACAAAATCCTTATACGGACAACTACCCTTGGCTTCATGTGGCATGTTCGTTGGGAGAACACCTGGAAGGCCAAGTGTCTGAGGAGATCATTGAATTGTATAGCCAGATTGGAAGGTTGTACACTTTTTTGGGCAGCAATGTAGAAGCAAAAAAATGGTTTGAAAAAGCAGTTGATACACAGGAAAAAATGATCGGTTTAGGCATAGGGCCAGAGATCAAAATAGTACCATTAGTGGGACTTAGTACTGTGTATCGTTCGTTTGATCAATGGGAGAAAGCACTCCAGCAAGATCGAAAAGCGCTTAAACTTTTTGAATCTGCTCCAAAAATAAGCCTTGCTGACCAAGCATTGGTTTACAACTCATTGGGTTTAACTCATCTTGGTCTTCTGCAATGGGAAGAAGCGGATCAATACCTCAACCAAGCGTTGTCGATCCGTTTGTCATCTTTTCCCGAAGGGAACAAAGACATTGCAAGCTCCTATCAAAGCCTGGCTTTTTTTTACATGCAAAAAGGGCAATATCAACAATCTTTAACTTTTGACTTCAAAGCACTTGCCATTAAGGAAACCATTTTTCACCCATTACATCCAAGCCTCGCAACAACATACAACAACCTTGGTAATGCTTATTTAATGGCCCAACAGTATGAACCAGCTCAGCAATACCTCCAGCAGTCGATTGCGATACTGGAGAAAGTACCTTGGCCCCAGCACCTTGGTTTGGCCAGGGCTTATTACAATCTGGCGAGGACATACCAATTGACCCTCAAGTTAGATGAGGCGGAAATGTATCATTTAAAAGCCATTAGTATCAGGGAAGCAAAATTAGCCAAGAGCCACACGGATTTGGGATACTCCTACTTTGAAATGGCTTGTGTTTATCGCGAGATGAGGAATTATGCTCTAGCTGGAGATTATTTTAAAAAATCTTTGATGAGTAGAGAATCTTCTGAACAACCAGAATGGGCAGAAGTGATTGATACCTACATGCAGCTGGGTTGGGTATATTACCTCCTCAAAAAATACCAGGGAGCAACTGATTATTTTAAGAATGCTTTATCCTTACGCAAAAAGCATTTAAGCCACTACAGCGAAGGGCTTGCTGAAAATTTATTCTATTTGGGCTTAACCCACCTTGGACTAAACCATTCTCACCAAGCCCTGGTATTTTTTATCCGCGCCGCACAAATCCAAGAGGCAGAAAAAAGCCCTCAACTTTCGCGTACCTATTACAAACTTGCCGAAACTTATGAATCTCTTTTACAATATCATCTAGCATTAATTTATTATGAAAAAATACGCGCAGAGAAAGCAAAAACATTACCACCTGCTGATCACAGCTACGGAGAAATATACCATCGTTTGGGCTTGTGTTACAAAAAATCCGAGCAAAACGAGCAAGGACTGGCCTATTTACTCCAATCGATTGAACTCACAAAGTCAATTTTTGGGCCTGAACACCCTAAGGTTGCTCAATATTTGCACGATCTTGGTCTGGCCTGTACTACACTAAAGGATTATCCGCAAGCCATTGCCTTCTACGATCAATCCATTGCCATCAGAGAAAAAATACTTGATGCAGAACACATTGATCTTTGCCATTCTTACAACAACAAAGGCTATGTATACAGCTTAATGAAAGAGTATGACCCCGCTTTGTTTTTTTTGCACAAGTCTCTGGAAATTAAAGAACGGATCCTTATGGCACCTCATGCTGAACTGAACCGGACTTACCACAACCTCGTCAATGTATATCTTGCATTGAATGATGAAAAAATGGCTGCTTACTATCGTGGGAAAGTGGGCGAGCTGAAGAAGAAATAGGCTTAGTATTGGGGGCGTATAGACCGTCACACCAGAGGTGCTTAGATTGTTTGTATACATCTGGGCCTTTTATGATGAAATCAGAGCCTAATTGTACATCCAACTAGAGCCGCACCCAACGATATGCTGTATGTTGCTAACTGGTGGTCAAAATTTTGAAATAAAAATAGTATACCCAACGCAAAAATCATTTTATGGTTATTGGCTTGGGCAGGCCCCCATTGTCATTTTGTTTCTAACGACTTTTCGGTTAAATATTTCATTAAGTGAGTCGCAGCTGTCAATGCAGGGCTTCCAAGTGGATCGTTAAATAAAACATTAATTCCCCCTTCACCGAAATAAAGTCCGTCTGAAACAAGAAATGATATTCTCACATTTCCTTTTGCTGGGGCTGGTTTTCTTGGTTTGTCCCAAGGACCAATTTTATTTACGATGTCTGCACTTTTTGAAAATAATTCCGCTGTCAGGCTGTCGGAAATTTCATCTTTGGCTTCCCAGATTATCATATGGCCAGTATAATTAATATAACGTGCTGTTCCATTATTAAATGAAGCCACTACGTCAAGTCCGTCGTCAAGTCCGACTTCTACTATAACGGCAAGTAGTTCCCTTTTTGTGGGTGTGTGCCCATCTGCTAGCTGTAGGTTGTAGGCAAGCATTTTTACTCTTGGATCAGAGGTAGGGTCATCAATGACCTTTTGTAAATCAGCCACAGTCCTTTCTTTGGAAAATAAAATATCAAAGGGATAATTAAAAGGAGGAGGAGTCTTCGGTCTATATAATTCAATGTTGTCGCAGAAAAGCAATTGGTAAATCGAATTTGTCGCAGGGTCCTTGTAAGGGCCTGTAGGTTCTGGCGGGTTTTCAGATTTTTTGAAAAAATTAAATAGAGCCATAGTCAGTATTGTTATTGTTGTTAATGTCAGTCCAACGACTGCTATTTTTTTGCTTTTGCCATATTGTTGGATGACTGGTATAGTCTGACCGCTAACATGGAAACATGCGTCTTTTTTACGCTTGTTGGTAAAGATAAACAAGGAGCACTAAAGCTCCAAGTGTCTGGAAATTTTAATTTTATTCAACTGATAATGAATAGATTGATCACAGAAGAAGCCCAAAATCCTGTAAAATGAACGATTAAATACAAAGTTGAAAAGATTAAAAGAACTATTTTTACCTTCAAGTCATCTAAAAGTAGAATATGGAAGATGAAGCATCGCGAATAGAAGCAGAAGTACAAAAACGACTCTCCGTCGCAATTGCCCAACAACAAGCAACCTTTGCGGCAATGATGGAGCAGACCATGAAAAACGCCTTAGGGGGAATCGATCAAGGGACAGCCGCCCTCCATGAAGAGCGCAAACGGCTCGAAGTCGAATTGGATGCCGCACAGGCACTCCGAACCAAGGCTGAGCAAGAAGGTGAAAAAATGGCCGCGGAATCTTTTGAAAAGCATCGCCGGCAGTACGAGGAGGCCATTCGGACGGCCTTGCTCCGCGATCTGACCCGCCTACACATTGAAGGTGCTAAAACGACCCCCGATATTATGAAATGGCTCAACGTGGACCGCACATTCGTGGAACGAATCAGAGAAGTGGTGAACCGAGTGGATAAATTCCATAGCAAAGACAGTCCTGCACCCAAACTGGAAGGCAACCCGAGGCTTCGCTTTGTGGATGAGGGCCGGAGCGGCGTCATCTATTTTGAAAGTAGCGTCGGTAGCTTCGATATGTGGTGGGAAATGGGCTATGGGGCCTTGGCCATAGTCGCGGTACCCTCATCGAACGATTGGGAACTCAAAACGAGCATGCCACGTGAAAAACGAATGGAAGTGCTGAATTTTATCGGAGAGGAAGTCGTCCGAAGACAAACCTACAAAGGCTCATTTATTATCGGCGACGATGTTATAACCATTTATTCCGAATAAGGTACCTGTTAGTTCTAGTCTTCCTCCATGGAGCCTCGTGCTATGAAAGTTAATGGGGAAGACTAGAATTAGCGGGGTAGTACGTGCCGAGCGTACCCTCTTTTTTTGGAATTAGGATTCAGTTCAACATTCCCAGGAAATACGCTCGATATACGGAATAGTACCGAAAGTCCGATCTATGATCTTTATATTTAGTTCAATATTTACTTGCAAAATTGGGGTTTTTATTTTTAATTTAGCGGTAAGTTTTTGATGCTATATATCAATCTGAAAAATGAAGACTTATACCATTCGGATTCAGGTTTTGTCCAATTGTATTTTGAAAGCCCTGATTTTACAGGATTTCACCGAAATGATTTCCACAATAGCTCACTCCGCGAGGTATAAGTAGACGGTGGTGTGCAGTATAACCAATATTTGTATTTATAAAAAAAACAAATGGCAAATCAAAACCAAATAGAAATTCTAAAAAAAGGAGTTGATTATTGGAATAATTGGAGGAAGCATAATCCTCTGGAAAAAATCAACCTCAATGGGTTTGACTTCACGACTATTGAGAAAATTTTTTCCTATGATTCAGATGGAAATAAATATGAATCTCAGTTTTGGCGTTTCAATTTTAAAAATGCAAATCTTTCAAATTCAATATTTTCTCATATATATTTTCTTCAAACGGAATTTTTACATTCCAATCTTGAAGGGGTCTATTTTAATGATTGTACTTTGAAAGCATGTAATCTATCAAATTCGAATTTGCGAAATTCGAATTTAAAAGGTTGCAAGTTTGTTGGCTCTGATCTGTCCTATTCTGACTTAAGTGAATCCTATGTGTTTGGAAGTACTGTTTGGATGTCGAATCTAGAAAATGCAATTCAAAATAATCTGGTTATTACACCTCCGAATCAATCTAAAATTACCTTGGATAATATTGAAGTCGCTCAGTTTATTTATAATTTAATGGGTAACCAAAAATTAAAAGAACATATTGATACTATTAATCAAAAAGTAGTTTTAATTCTGGGAAGATTCCAGGAAGAACAAAAAATGGTTCTAGATTCAATAAGAGTTAAACTTAGAGAAAAAAACTTCATCCCTATCGTTTTTGATTTTGAGAATTCAAACAGGACCGTTGATGAAACCGTTGGACTACTTGCAAGAATGTCAAGATTTATAATTGCTGATTTAACAAATGCAAAGAGCATTTTGCAAGAGTTAAGGGGTATTGTCCCCGAATTACCTTCTGTTCCTATTCGACCTATTATTCATCATCTTGACTTCGAGCATGGAATGATTGATTTTTTTAAGAAATTTCCTTGGTTTTTACAAATTCAAAAATATCAATCAAAAAATCAATTAATTGAAAATATTGACGATTTAATACTTTCACCTATTGAGAAATACTTTCAGGAAAATAAATAGATGGCAATTTAGTCGCCCTAAAGAAGAATGAATACAATAAGCCGTAAAACGACGGAAATTTATTCTCGTATACCCCAAGGGCTAGAACAGAATCACCCACCCGATTGATGATCTGAAAATTTGATGTGCTTTTTTTTGCAAACTTATAGGCCATAAGGTTATCTTTGATTTGAGCCTTTTCCGAAAGTTGGGACCAGATAAACAACATTTTGGGCGCTCAATGACCATATGTCTTATCTGTTTCGTCAATAAACTTGAAAGAATCACCGATTTTCATATGCCCGAATGAATATACATCCCAACCTCTTTATCAGTTACAGAAGGTCCGATTCACCGGGAACGGCAGGTCGGCTGTACGATCACTTGATCGTTAAATTCCAAGAGCCCCATGTGTTCAAGGATATTAACAGCATCCCACTAGGCGATAATTTTATAGATATTATTGAACGAAATATTGAAAAGTGCGACATTTTTATCGTCGTGATTGGAAAATCGATTTTCAGTGCATCTGACGAAAAGGGCGCAGTGAAAATATTTAAAGAGGACGATGTGGTGGCGCTGGAAATCTATACAGCTTTCAATCTAAATAAAACGATTATTCCCGTATTGGTAGATGGTGCCGATATGCCCGCGAGGGAAGTGCTGCCAGCCAGGCTGAAATTCCTTTCTTTATTGAATGGCTTTACCCTGAGCCACGATAAATGGAAAAGCGATGTCGCCCTGTTGATCGAGCGGATCGAAAATAAGATCAGCGATCAAGAAAAAGAACTCATCAAGAAGAATACGCCTCCTCCTCCCACACCCAAGGCCGATAAAGTAGAGCAGCCTAAAATTATTTACGAAAAAGCGGTGCCGCTGACTACCCCATACCGGCGATTCGATAGTGCCGCCAACAGTTTTTCATCGATCAACCTGTCCCAGAACGCCGGTTACTTGCTTATCGGGCATAAGAACGGGCAGCTCGACTTGGTCGATACGAAAGATTTCACCCTCCTGCAAAGTCTGCAAACCGACGGCGGCCAAATCAGATGCGCCGACCTTTCAAACGATGGCAAATGGGTCGCCGTTGGGAAAGATAAAACCTTCTTCGGCCCGGCCCCGGCCACCCTCTGGGATCTGGTTAAAAAGCAGAAAGTTAAGAATCTAGCCCTAAATAGGAGGACAGACAATATAAATTTCTCGGCAGATGGAAAAATGGTTGCGGCCACCGGTTTCAGTACCTTTACTTCTGAGAAGTCGGTTTTATTTCAGGCCGATACTGGCGAAACCCTAACGCTGGGTTACCATGACCGTGTGTTTTTTACAATGGATGGTAAAATAATTGTCGGGTTTCATACTTCATACAGGAGGGGAGGGGATTGGTGATGGTGGAGACGTCTGGAGCACCGTGGAAGTATACGACCTCCATACGCGGCGCTGGCAACCGCTCATGAAATATGCGTATAATAGTTTAGTTTCCAGCCACTTAATAGATGTTTCAAAAAATGGCAGGTATTTCATTTATTCCAGTGACTATAATGCAATCAAGCTGGTGCGGCTATATAGCGAGGAAAACAAGATAGAAGTGGTAAATACCACCCCGACCCGCGACCCAGAGGTAAAAAAGACCAATGAAGAAATATTGAAGGCACGATTAAGGAAAATTCATTTTTCCCCGGACGATTCATTTGTAGTGGTTATAACGGGAGATAATGAAGTCTTGATCGTCGAGCCGATAAAAGGAAAAATACTGAAAAGATACTCGTTTAATCTACTCATATCGGATGCACTACTTAGCCCCGATAATAAACGGTTGATTACGCTTTCCCCAGGTAGCGTGTGTATATGGGATGTGGGGTAGATCACGATCAGGTCTCTATGAACGGCTTCTTGATTGCGTACCGATGATTCGCAGCTTGTCATGATTCTCACTTGCCATCGACACCCCAAAAGAATGGATTGAAACCATTCAAGATGAATCATAGCTATAAAAACAACTAAAATGTCTCTCTTCGCGATAAAAGGCTTAATCCTTCTTTTTCTGTTGATGACAGTTATATTCGTATTGGCCGTAACTTTTTACATGATGACCTGGACCCGGGCAGCACTATTTCTGCGAAAAAAGGGTTACGCCCAAGCCATTGGCTTGGTGCTAGTGTCATGGGCAATTGGCCTGATTTGCCTGGTTTTTCCAGCATTTTTCCTTAAAAACATCAATTGGCTTTATTATTCGATCTACGTTTTTTTGGTGATTTGCCTTTTGCCCTTGGTATTTTTTGCCTGGGCCGATAAGCTTCCTAAATCCAGGCTAAGCAGGGCATCTGGCAACCGTACCACTAAAGTCAATTGGCGTGGCGTTGGCAATTGGGTGGCAATCTTGATGGGACTTGGGCTAGTATTTTTATTGTGGATTTCTGGAGAAAGTTGGAAAAAGCTAGGGCTTCGGCTAATTGTGGGCTTCGTCGTTTTAACCATTTTAAATAGCCTGGTACGTGGATTTTCATGGGCAAGATTACGTGAGTTCGATTTATTAGCCCAGTTAAAAAGCATTCGAAACTACTTCCATTTCCTTCATTACTCTTATGAGAAGCCTAATATTGAACTGTCTGTTTCTGAAGACCTAAGGCCTCCCGTGCTATTTATCCGTTCTTTTCTAGTAGAATATGCTCCATTTTATGTTGGCAATATCTTCAAAAATGGCGTTTACACTGAAATATCGCCAAATTCACTGATTTTAAATTTGGGCGACGCGGCTTTTGCTAGTCTCAACTTTCAACAATTTTTTGAGTATGCAACGAATGAAAAGATTGGCAAGCTGGTTGGCTTAGGGAACCCAGAAGATGGGATACCACCCGAAGGTCTAAATGTCTCTTATTACCATGATGAAAATTGGCAAGAAGCATTTAAACACTGGGGTCAGCGTTCATCTGCTATTTTCAATGTTCCGGGAGATACGGGTGGTTTGCGCTTGGAACTCGAACACATTTTTCAAAATGGATTGGCAGATAAATTTTTCATTTTCACTCCACCATCCGAACGGAAGTTTTTTAGAAATTTTATGCGGCCGCTTATGAACTGGATGTTGATGACCACGGCTGTACCTTGGCTCGCTTTTGCATCAGACATGAACTCGATTGGTTATCAAATTCAATATAATGAGCCTCCAAGCGGCAGTGTTATCGGTTTTGAAAAAAATGGATGGCAGCGATTAATAGTAACTGGTGCGAGCAATCCGTTTGACTACATTGAAGCAGTCTTTGTTTCTTTATCAAAAAATCATTGATAACTCACATTACTCAGTTGCCGAAGGCGGGCTGCGTAATGTGAGTTATTTATGCAGGTGAGTAGGCTGAACGTATGCGGTCACCAACTCCATTAATTCTGTAGGACTATTCGTAGAGCCTTGGGCCCCTCTTTCCTGGGCTTCCACTTTATGTTCAAGTGCATTAGACCGAGCATATATGAAGTAGGGTATTGTTTTATCTTTTTTCCTTACTTCTTTTAGAAGAGCATAACCTTCCTTCGGTCCTTCAACTCTCCCCATATCAGAAATGATAGCTATATATTGATTCTTTCTTAATTTTCCCAAGGCTTCTGCTGTCGACAAGGCCAAATCGAATTTGAACCCGATTACTTCCATTGCCTGGCGTTCGTAAACATTGTTATCAGGGTTATCATCAATCCAAAGGATGATGTTATTTTTTGTGGGTTGAGTTTCAAAAATAGATTTTGCACTCACAATGCGATTAGCTACATCAACTATATCTTCATCTTGTATTTCTCTCCCTTCGGATTTAGCGTTTTCATTGGCGAGCATTTTGCTGCCGCTAATGAGTTTTTCTAACTCGTCAACGGTCAAATCTGAAACTTTTAATCTTTGACTAGTTTGTTTGATTTTTTTTATTCTTTCGATAAGTATATCCCATGGCCTTTTTTGGTCTTTAAAGTCTAGATATTGTAATACTTCTATACGAGGATGTATTTCACATTCTTCTGTTAAGATAGGAATGATGGTTTTTCCATTACCTAAAGCAAACGCCCATTCATAAGTTACGTAAGGGGAAAGGGCTGATGCATGGTTCAATAAAACAATAACCACGTCACAATTTAAAAGACCTCGGTCAATTTCATTTCGCCAATCAATCCCTATCCCTATCTGGACAGTGTCTTTCCAAACTTGAAAGCTCTCTTTTTCAAGTTTCATTTTTACAAGCTCTGCAAAGTCTTCATCCTTAGAGCCATAACTTATAAAAACATTCATCTGTTTTATTTTGATGAATAATAAATGTAAATATTTAGATCATGTTATTCAAAAAATTAGTTAAAAAACTTAATGCGTTCCTCAAAATCCCCCGATTTTCCTCATATTTCAATTCAAACCCCAGAAAGGCCTCATGCGCCTCCTTAAAAATCTCCATAGCTACCTCCCCCGTCAAAAACTTTGCCAAAACCTGTTCATTACCCGCCTGCAGATATTGGTGATAAGCCGCATCCAGACGCGCTCGAAAAGGCGACGGTGAAGGATCCGACCAGGTCGTACGTTGAAAAGGAGGATAACCACCCAGTTCGCTAGTATCCAGTGCCAGGCGTTCCAGGCCATTGCTGAAATTGAGGTCTTTTTGACCATAAACCACCCGTGCCACATTGGTCATCGTCATCATACCTGCGCACATAATACAGGGTTCAAGGGTAGTATAAATCGTAAAACCTTTGAGGTTAAAACAACGCTCCTGCTCAAGGTAAGCCAGCATAACCCGGAGTTCACCATGCTGGGTAGCATTGTCGGTTGAGTTGATGCAATTTAAACCAGCATAAACCGGCATTTTTGCGGGGTTGACAAGCAAGGCACCAATATTGTAACCCCGGCGTTTTTCGCGGGGTATGGACGCAGACTGCCAATCCTGGTATACCAAGGTGTAGGTGAGCAAGGAATAAATTTCATCGATTTCCTGCTCAACGGGGTTTTGAATGGAATAGTGCTGAAAAGGCAAGGTAAGCGCCATTGCTAAAAATTTAGACAAAGAATGGCCGCAATTTAGGTTAAAAATTGCTTCTTGCCTTTAGTTGTAGTTTTATATATCGATGATTTCAGTAGTGATAAAATTCTTGGTCTCATCATGGCTTTCGATTAAGTATTTTAATACTTTTTGAAAATGACGAATTTCTCGGCCTTCAACCAGCTTTTCCTTTATTCCTCGCCCAAGTTGTTTTGATCCAATAAACTCATCAATTGTTTGATGAAGGCTATTCAAAGTTGTTGGAATATCGAATAAAGCAAGGTGATTTAGGTCCAATTTTGACTCTTGAACATAAAAAATGTATGAACGGGGAAAAAACACTGGTACTTCAATTGGACTCCATGTATCACGTTTTTTTGCTAATTCTACTTTTTTCTTCATATCACTCCTCAAATCATCTGGAATTAGAATATGAATGTGGTAATCTTTTATTTCTTTTTCCTGACCCTTCCAAATAACTTTTGATGAGCGTAGGAAATAATCACAAGTTGGTAGTAAGGAATTATGAAAATAACCGTAAGCTAGTGGAATAGAAGGATAAATGCCCCCTTCAAATATGTTACTTCTCCCCCTTATTTGTTTGACGATTTGTTCACACCGTTCTTTGATTTGTTGTTCCAGGTTGTCCCCCTCTCTAGAAAATACGGGTAGTGCAATTCCACTTAAATCGGAAGGCGTCTTGGCACCTTTTTCTTTCATAAAAAACACTTTATTCTTTCCAAGCCGCCCCATGAACAAACCAAACTCAAACAACACATTGTCTCTGGTTTCCTGGGTGGTTACCTCCCGGGAAACGACCAGGTCATCGGCAGTCCCAATCAAAATGCCATAATCATAGAAGGAGAGTAATTCCATCAAGGTTTCGAAGTAGGATTTGTTGAATTCAAAAATATCTTCATCCCACACGTTGCATTCTGCAAAATCAGCTAGGTATTTTTTTACCAACCTGGCTACGGGTAACCCTTCCGCAGAAGAGCCAATGAAAACATTGGGTTTGATGTCCATAAATTTTGTTATTAATGGGTTATTGTTTAGGGTTTACATCTTGAGATTCTCCAAATAATTGGCTAATAGCCTCAATTCCAGCTAAAATCAGGGTGTAAATTTTATAAATCCACCCTTCTTGCCAAGCGACTAACAATGCCATAATTACCAGATAAACACTAATGCCAACCATCATTTTCATGGCCCAGATAGGCATTAATGCCTTCTCTCCTCTTCTAACCCTATCTATCTCGCGCCAAAAAATTAAAGCAATATAAAATGGTATGAAAAGATATACTAAAAAGAACCATAGCGCACCCATGTTTTTATAAAGAAAATGAGAATAAGCATCGGGATAATACCAAATGTCAATCACATAAAACAGCCAAGGCTCCCTCATTAATATGTTAATTGCCTGGATAGCTTCCCTTCCACCTAAAAGACCACTAAAAAAAATAACGCTTCCTAAATAGTATTGTAAGGCAGTGAAAATATAAACGCCACGCCCGTAATTTGGTCTCTTGGAAAAGAACTTGTCACATATTAAGCCATAGAGAGGCAGCACGACGAGAAAAAGATAAGTGACAGGTGATGTTTTTGAAAAACTAAAAAAATTGGAAATATTGCCCGTGGCTGCAGCGATGTGTAAAACAGAAACAACATGAGCCAAACTAACCACAATACTAGAAGAGGTGAATGTATTTTTGTTAGACCACCTAACCACTTTTTCCAGGCCATTGAGCCATTGTTTGAACTTTTCACTTACTTCTTTTTTCCTAAGTTCTCTTTCCTCATCAGTAAGTGTTATTGCTTCGGCTATTTGGGGCCCTTTTCTAGCTCTTTCTATATTTTGGATAATTATGTCGAAATTTCGGTGGATGCCGATAAAGAACAAAAACGTAAGAAAAAAACTTGTCATCCAAAATAACCCAGCCAAACTCATTAACCAGGTAGCGTCAAAAAAATACCCCAAAAGGGATAATGCAAAACACACAACGAATATCAGTAAAGGCGATTCATGCCCCTTTGATACTTCGGTGGTCCCTTGATCCACAATATCTAAACAAGCATCAATGAGGGAATTAGCAACACCTTCCTTATTACTAGATGGATTTGTCATAATACAATTGTTAAATTGATTCTAATGGAAACGCTAATATCCGCTATTCAGCAATCTGCCAAATGCAGACGTAAGTGAATTAGCCTTGGGATTTCGCTCGCCGTGTGCCGCGAGTACACCATATAAAGCTGCAATTTCAAAATCATCCATCCCTGACCTAAGATCAAATTGGATAACATCAAAAGCATCATTTAAGCTACCTTCCAGCAACGGAATAACTTTATTGTTTTCGACCGTGACAACATAGTTACAATATTTGAGCATAAAATTTGCAGTTTCATTTTTATTCGCCTTGATCCCCAAATGTAGTTTAAGGTAATTCCAATCATCATTATTCATTTTTGCTACAGTGTAGGAAATTTCCAAGAGCGCAGCATTCACCGTACTGTCTTTTGAAAGTTCCTGTATTTTTTCATTTAACCAAAGCTCAACCTGAGCAATTGACGCACCAGTTTCCAGTGCAAAGTCTAAGATTTTTCCCCAGTTGATTTTCATAATTGATAGTTTATAAATGAATAAAATATGTTTTAGTTAAGAATTAGGCCCAAGGATATTGAACTCGGCCAACCCCTTAATTGGAATCAAATCGTAAGTCCTCTGTTGAGGCAGAAGGTTATCAAACCAAGAAAAAATCTTTTTACTTGGCTTCTTCATAAAAAATCGATACCTCGGTTCTGAAAAATCGAATAAACTGATCGCAGTGCTTAATCTTACTTCTTCACTCTTGGCATGTAAATAAGTTTGAACGAGTGTACGAGTGATTTGATTGATTTCCTCCTCCCATTCATGGGATTCTTCAACATTTAACCTGGCAACAGCACGAATAGCTCTGGCCGCTTCTGAAGCCATTTTAAGGTTCTTCGTTTGCGTAATCATTTTACATAAAAACTGAATTATTTGTGGTCGATAAATTATTTCTTTACCCACGTTTTCCAAGACTTGCATACTTGCTGACTGTAAGTCCAGATCATTGGACAACAAACATTCTTCTAAACAATCCATCAATTCTTGGTGTTTGTATCCTCCGGCTTTTTGGACATTTAACACTTGTATAATATCAGCTTTAATTAGATTATCTTCCGTTGTTGAAAATATTTCCAATACGGTATCAACGAGCAGCGGATAGTTCAAAAGGTCTTGTTGGAGTTCCTCGCCAGAAGTAACGTCTTGTGGGTCCAAATTCAACCATGCTTCGCAAAATGCAACAATAAATGACTTTTCACTCCATAGACGATGCATTAATTTGCTTAAAAAATCTTCTAAAAAATCGTACATAGCTTCTAAATGGCCGTCCTCCTTTAATTCTTGAAATTGGAAGATTATATTTTGCAATGCATCCTGGTTGCTGATCATTTTGGAATAGGTATAAGTCATTGCCTTGAGTACCTCTATGTTCGTTTCTTGGATCAGCAGACCACTTAGGGTAGAGATTGTGTCTTCGAATACTTCGTTTAGTGCAATAGAAGCCTCTTCAGAAATATCATATTGTTCTCTTTCTTCATACATGCTTAAAATACCTTCCAGTGCGATCGTTTTTAAGGCTGGATTATCACCTTTAAGTATATTGGTCATTGCCTCTATTAAACCAGGCAAATGTTCAAATTGCATTTTTGGTTTTTTATTAATGGTGATGAGTGCACCAAGCCCTCCCTTCATAAGGATTTTCGCGACCATGTAATAGAATATTTTTCTGGTCGGTTCATCTTCCAATAGTTGTCCTAATTCATTAAAATACCCTTTCAAAATATCTTTTAATTTCATATCTCCAATTTCGATTTCTTCGATTTCTTTCATAAATTGTTCTTCATCTTCTATATTGATTTCATATCTGCCCTGAATGTCAATTGCTTCGAGGATCAGGTCCAATACTTCCTGATCTGCAGGTTCAAAAACTAAGGAGTTAAAGACCGGAGGTGTGGAAATGGCTTTTTGCCGATCCAGGATGTATTGCATGGCATCTAACACATCTAAGGGCTCTTCCCTTTTTTCATAAACTTTTGAACTTACCAAAAAGGATAAAAATGTTGGCTTGGCCTTTTCAATCAAATTGGAAATTTGTTTCCTTAAATGGGGTGTGGGGTGATTCTGATATTCCTCTTTAAGGTTATGGATCGTATTGAGGGCGACTTTTGACTGTTCTCCTGCACGTATTAAAATATTCATGAGCAAAAACAATTGTTCGGGTTTGGCATCATGAATCGCTTGGGTCAGTAAAGGTGAAAAAAAACTGGTTTGAAAAAGGTCAAGGTAGGTTTCTTCAAGAATTTCGTAAAAAGTACTTTTAGCTTCCTCTCGGCCACTTATCAGTATATTTAAAAATTCTTTTATGCAATATGGACTGCTTATTAGCTCATATTTTGCTTTTTGAATGATGTTCACACTGGCCGTTTTTATCCTGTCCAGTCTATGGGTTTGTAAAATTTTAAAAAGTTTATTCAAAATTGGTTCTTTCCCAAATAGCGCATTGATCCTGATCAAAACGGGGATTGAATTACGCAAATGAGGGATCATGCTGGCAGTCCTCCGCTCCTCATGTTGCATCCAGGTAGAAAAAATTTGGTGGGCCAACTGATCTCGAATGGTTTCTAGCTTTGTAAATTTAAATGGATCGCCTATCAGGGTAGGCTCAAGCCAGGATTCTCCTAGGCAATGTACAGTAAGGGCCTGGCGATGCTTAAATACATCATCGGTATTCGGGTTATTTAAAAGCTCCAAAAATGGAAAAGGATCTTTAAGAATACTGGCCAATAACAACAATACTTGCTCCCACCTGCCGTCCCATGATTTTTGGTCTATTAAATCTTTGAAGTAGAGGTTGGTACCCGGTAGTTTTGCTTTATCCCAGCCTTCTTCATTGATGATCCGTCCCATGAAACTGGCACACAAATACTCCTGGATGGTTAGGTGCAAAAACAAATATCGGAGGTTGGTATTGGAAATTCTCCCGCCTTCAATAAATAGCCCTCTCTCTTGACTAAGTTCCCTGATTAGTAATAGGATGTCATTTTTTTTCAGCTTTGGGTCATTATCTTCTAAATCACTGTATCGAGGCAAAAGCGCTTTGAGCATTTTTGCCAATTTCTTTTGAGAAAATTGGACCTTATCTTCCAAAAATAAGTTTAAAGCCAATTCTTCTAATAACTCTTGTCTTTGAAAAAGAATCAAGGATTTTTCTTGTGGCCCCTGGTCATTGATGATTTCACTATGGTCATGATGCCATTCCCGATATAACAATTTCACTACAATTTCTTCATAAATTTTGCTACGGCTTTTTTGAGATAAAGAGATACCAGCTTGTGTTGAAAGGATCAGTTTCCGCTCATCACTATACAATAAACAAAGAAACCCGAGTAATAGCGGTAGCTCAGCCAAGCCTCGCAATTGAGGGTTTTCGCGTATGATCTCACGTATTCTTTCAGCGTGCTCTGTTCCCTGACCAAACCAAGCTTCGATAAACTCAGTAATTTGATCATCGTCAAAAGGCAATAGCTCCACTTCTCGTTCCCGTTCATTTTGTCGAATACCCCAAGGGGCTTGGTAGTTGGCATGACGTGAAGTAACCCAAATTTTTGCATTAGGGGAATTCTCCACCCATTGCCCTAACTTGTACAATAGGTTTTTCTTGAGGTCATTGTTTACAGGAACCTCGTCAAGTGCATCCAATAGGAGCAATGCCTGTTTGCCTCCAATTCTTTGTTGGATAAAGTACACCAATTCAGCATCAATTTCACCTGCCGAATTCCCATCTACCCCCATTAAATTCATTTCTTTCAACACCAAACCAATTGCCTCGGGTACACTATTTTCAACAGTTAATTTATTTGCTAGGTCGCTTAATCGCATCCGAATTGGAATGACTAAATCACCCCAATCATTTTCAGCCTCAATAAGCGCAAGCGCTTTGGTAGCGAATTTAAGGGCTTCCCAACGCAAAAGCCAGGATTTACCAAACCCAGGATCTCCTACAATAACTCCGCGTTGTAGCTTGTTGCTAATCTCTTTATCCCAATAGTATATCCCTTCCTCTTCTCGCCGTTTGGGATTAAAAGGGACATTAGATCGAAGCCCCATCCCATCCATCCTATATTTATAGATCGAACTGCTGGATGGTGCTTGTTGAAAAATCTTTTCCCGATACTGTGCTTCTTCTTGGGACGCTAAGACTCCTTTGGGGCTAACCTTAACTTTAACTCGAATATTGGTCAGTTTGGATTCAGGTGGAAAATAAGGTGGCGTTTTTTCTGCTTCAGCAACCACAGTATTGAGGTATGCTGTAAGTTTTTGTTTGAACCGTTGAAAATGTTCTTTTTTTAATTCAAGGGTCTCATTAACAAACTGCGAGAGAATACTATTTTGAAGGTCTTCTGAAAACGAAGATAGTGCTTTACCATCCAGAGGTCGGGCTTGGGCTTTTTCAATCCAGTCAAAACCTTTCCATGCACAATCTTGAATGATAATCGGAATAATCCGTAAGCCTACTTCGGCTTTTTGTTGCAGGAGTTTGGGAATCTCCTCGCTTTGGATAAAATGGGAATCCAGAAAATGCGGAGAAATAAGCAGAAGCGCAATGGCCGAACGATCAATTGCCTGATGAATCTGATTGTACCAAAGGTCTCCAGGCTTGATTTGCCGATCCTCCCAGATTTCAATTTCTTCTTGCTCGGGATGTTCCTTAAAATAAGTCAATAATTTGTTTTTCCAAGCTTCATCTCGATGACTGTAACTAATAAAAATAGAATTGAATGCCATAAGAAATTGATTTTAATCTTACACAATTCAAACAACATCAAATACCTCAGGAAAATGCCCCTCCTCTATTTTTCTATCTGCCATATTTGCGCCAACATTAAACAACTCCTCAATGTATTTTGGGTTGCTCATTTCACGAATCTGGTCTAGTTCTTTCTCTAAATGGGTCATGTGTATTTCTTGTAATGTAGTAGCTTCCAAGGGAGCGTCATAACGCAGGTAATGAAGTTGAGGCTCTGAAGTAATCATTTGCCCATCCAAACTTTTCATGATGCTATCAAAATGCCAACGGGTTGGACTTTGTGACAACATTTGCAAGATGATTTGACCGAGTTCACTGGCATCAGCCATCAGCATGTTAGGCACAGCATTGGCCCAGGTAAGTGCATTGGAACCATCTTCTACTTCATCAATCTTAACCATTGGGGTTGAAGCGCCTGTTCCTACCGAAACGATCATTAAGTTTTCTGCCCCTGATGCCCAGTTGTACCCAAAACCATGAATTTTAGTCAGCAAAAAAAGTTGTAGCGCTGGATTATTGTGCATACTGACTCCTCCATCTACAAAAACACCATTTTTACCTGGGTCTACTTCAAAAAAGTTGGGATTAAAATAGGTGGGTGCAGCCGTGCTTGCACGGATGAGGGTATGGATCGGCTTCTGGCTATCCTGTTCAAAATAACGACTACGTGGATTGTTGACCATAACCCATGTACTGCCAGTATCTACTCGTTTGCTAATGATGCACAGGCCCGTGCGCAAACTGGGATCACTCAAAGTTTTTTCTCCAAAATTTGCTTTGAGGTATTTTTCCAGAGGAACAGCATTAAATTTGCGGGATAAAAACCAGAATGGATTTTTGCCTTTAAAAATATCCTTACTCAGGTCTTTATAAAGCTTGATCAGGGTTGCAGTATCCATTCCTACTGCCAAACCAGAAGCAATAATTGACCCCGTACTGGTTCCCCCGATTAAATCGAAGTAATCACACAGTAAAAAACGAGGATTCTGATACCGCTCACGTAATAATTTTTCCATTCGGGCTAAAAAGCCAAGGGTAAGAATCCCTCGTACCCCTCCTCCATCTAATGCTAGGATACGTTTGGGGCCGGGGGCTTGGGTGCGTTCATCAACTGACATGGTTTGAAAGTGTTTATGGGTTAATCAAGAGTTTCAAATATACCAAAATCTGGATTTTATTTCAACACTGAACCGCTGGTTTTGAAAATAACTGTGTTTTTTTTACATTGACCCTGATTTAGACCAGAAAACTCCAATAACATGGATGAACAAAAATACCTTACAGAACGAGTAGATGACCAAATCAATTGGATGGAAGGAAAGGCTGCTTACAACCAAAAATGCTTCAAGCGCATCAGGATAATTGAGCTGGCTTGCTCAGCATCTATCCCTTTTTTGGCAGCAGTTTCTACTGATTCAACCTACTACTTCCGTTGGATTACGGGAATTTTCGGGGTTTCTATCACGATTTGTGAAAGTTTATTAGCTTTGTACAAACATCAGGAGCTTTGGCTTCAATACCGCAGTACAGCTGAAGCTTTACGTTCTGAAAAATTACTTTACTTGCTTAAAGCAGGTAAATACGAAAAAGTAGAGGGCCCCTTTGCTTTTTTCGTCAGCGAAATTGAATCCATTTTGGGAAATGAAAATACCCACTGGAAAAAACATATTGCTAAGGCTAAGCTCCCCAAAATCTAAATTTCAAAAACTATGTTGCATTTTTCAGCAAACGACCAACCTAATTTACCTTTCCGCAAAGCGATCAAAAAACCTATTCCGATCAACTGCGTGCAAATCGAAGAAACTTTTGAAGTTGAAACACTGGAAGGCACCCTGCGTGGCAAAGCAGGTGATTACCTCATGGTCGGAGTAAATGGAGAGCTTTACCCATGTTCTAAAGAGATTTTTGAAAAGACTTATGATTGGGTAGAGGAGGAGTAGAAAAAATTAGTGTTTGCCTAAGTTTTGGTAACTGAACACAGAATTTAGGCAAACACTGATACATACCTGTAGAAATATACCGGTCTCGTTTCATTCTTGGTGCACCTTATCTCTGGATAATATTCTTTTTTTGTTTGAGCCCATTTTTGATCAAGGGCCTCAAGTTTCCATTCAACTTCAATCTTCTTAAGTTTTACACTAACTGTTTCGCGGGATTTAAATCCCAAAAGATTGTCTTGGATTACCTTAACAGTTTCAGCAACTAAATTTCCCTCGATTTTTAGTATCGTAACTGATTTTATGTAGTCTGGTAAAATATCAAATGGTACATCTCTAGCTAGAATTGGAAATATTCTCCCTTCTGGTATGGGCCAATTCTCTTCGATGATTTTTAATTCTGTCTGACAATACGAGCCAGCAGAAAAAAAATCTGGGCTCAGTAATAAAATAGCAAAATCACTTTCTCTTATGCTTTCGACAATTCTAAAATTATATTCAGCTCCATGGCTAAGACTTTTTTTGTCGAAAAAGACCTGATGACTGAGTTTACTCAGTGCATAATACAATTGTTGGGCTACAGCTAAGTCTTCACCAGCATAGGATAAGAAAATTTTGGCCATAATTTTTCATTCTTAAATTACAATACCGACGTGAAATTCTAGATCCGAATTTAACGGATAAAGTAGCAATTAGTTACAATTGCTAAAAAAATTCTTCCTCTTACTTAAGTTAATACAATAATATTTTTTCCGGACACGTTTTCCCCTTGTATCTTTTCTTTATACGACCCCAAAACCGTATATTCAAATTGATACCCACAATTAACCTTATTCCTTATATTAAAACCTATTAAAATGCCAGGATTAGCTAAAGTATTCGACAATGTCATTGAAAAAGAACTGCAGATGAAAGCAGCATGGTTTCCCATAACAAATGACTTAAAAGTTGGAGATTTCGGATTAATTGAAGACGGTATTTTTAGACCAATGGGTAACATCCAAAACCGTTATCCAGACATTAAACTTGATGTTCAACTAGGTAGGGAGTCAAAAGTTGATTTCACCTCAGAAGGAACAAGTCTATTAAAATTTGATGCTGATGGTGAGGCAGTCGCCGCTTTAGAGGCTTTAGGGAATTTAAAAGCATCCTTGAAGTTTCAATTTAGTCGAACAAATTCATGTGTCATAAAAGCTATTTTAACTAGCCAAGAGCTGAAAAATATAGCTGATGTAACAGATGAATTGTACAAAAAGGCCACTTGGAAAAGAAACTACAAGGTTGTATCTAAAATATTTATAGGCCAAGAAGCTGTAGTAATTTGTACGCGTGAAGCGGGAGCTGAGTATGAAATCTCAGGGAGCGCAGATATTCTTTCCGAAATAGAAAAAGGAGGTAAAGTAAAAGCTGGGGTTTCCGGAAACTTCTCTAGAAAAAGTGGCCTAGGTGTTGTGGGTGAAACTGGAGTTCTGGCAATTGAGCTGTTTAAGGTGGGAAATAGATTCTTCGATGATAAAAATTCTGGGGCTACCTATGAAATTATTGCAGGAGAGTTAGAAGATGACCTTTAGATAGTAAATTAATATAACAGGTGGAGATGGTATTTTAACTCTTTTCACCTGTTATATCTTGTACTACCTTTAAAATAATGCAAATATGGAATCCATCAAATTAGAATTTCTTCAACTTGAGCAGCGAAAAAAGACAAGACTAGATATTGGGAATAAATACCTTCTAGTTGAAGGGCAGGACAAACCCGTACAGGAGTTTTCAGTTGGGATTGATCACTGGGAAGTAATGCTCGATATTGCAAAAATAGAGGGCAAAAAAAACCTTGCTTATAAAAATATAATTAAAAATGTAAATGCCCTTTCTAAAAAAATAAGGCCTGCAATTCCAGTACCTTTTGATAAACCAATTCACGATAACTTAATACAGTTAGATGTAGTGTTAAACCCAACTGAGTTAGGCCTCATTCCATTTGAAATTTTAATGTATGAAGGTAGCCCTTTTTTTGCCAACCGTGAACGCAAAATAGTAATAACCCGCAGAGTTAGACAAGAAGGTTTAATCGCTAAGAAAGAAAACTGGCCTATTAAACCCCGTCTTCTTTTTGCCTTTTCTAATCCAGGAAAAGATAAACTAACTGAAGAGCAATATAACTTGCACCTTAATTCTTTGGAAGAAGCAATAAAACCCTGGAAGACTAAGGACGAGGACTTTGTTACATTGGAAAATGCTAGCATAGCCGAAATTAAAAACAAATTAAAAAAAGCAATTTTAAAAGAAAAAAAGCCATTTACACATGTCCATATACTTGCACATGGTAAAAAAATACCCCATCCGCTTATTGAAACGGATTTTGAGTACGGGATTGACCTAAAATCAAGAAATGGAAAGCCAACTTCTGTCGCTCAGGTCAAATCAATATTTGAAAATTTAGCTCAAAAGCCATTTATTGTGAGCTATATGGTATGTGACAGTGGAAACTTTCAGAACTCCAATCATGTTGAAAAAAATTTAGTGCAAGTGACTCACGAAGTTGGAGTTCCATTTGTAATTGGTTCTCAAATACCATTATCATTTGCTGGAGCAAAAATAATTACTGAAGAATTATACAACAAATTATTTGCAGGGAAAGATATTCGCAATATACTTCATGATATTCGTTGTAAGCTTTATGATAATCGAGAAGAAACTTTCACTGATTGGTTCGGACTTGTGTCATATATACGGTTACCAGAAGGTTATGAAGACTATCTTGGAGACAGTATTCTAAAAAGAGAATTAATCTTCTTAGAAAAATTGGGAAAGGAAATAGATGGATTACTTGGGCAAAAAACTACTGTAACTTACAAAGACCTAGCCCTAAAACGAAAATCGCTTTTGGAATGCAAGCAAAGGTTGGAGAAAAACTATAAGACAAATGAAAATAATCCCAAAATCGTAAAAGGTTTTCTCGAAGAAAATTTTGGATTAGTTGCGAGTGCTTACAAACGTTTGGCAGAACTAGACAATTTTGAAAACACCTATTTCAATGGAAAGAATTCTATCAATGAAAACCTTCATAATGCCAAGGGTTGGTACCAAAAAGCCGCCAATTTCAACCTTTCCCACCATTGGTCAACTGTTCAATATCTTTCATTAACAACCATTTTAGATGGATACCCCAAAGACTCATATTACTGGTATGCGGCCTTTCAAGCTGTCCTCAATGACGAACAAAATAATAATAATAAAATTTGGGCTCTAGGGTCCAAAGCAGAGCTCTATCTCCTTGCCCCACATATTCAGCCAACAAAAAAGGTTGAAGAAATTTCCAAGTGTTTCAGCGAATTGCGAGCGCTATCCATAGAAAATGATTTCCCTATTGATTCTACCTGGCGTCAATTTAACCGCTACATTAATTGGTGGACAGTCGAAAACGGATACCATGCACTTCCCAATCCTGTTCCAAAGCAGAATTTAAAGGAACTGATCGATATCTTAAAGGGGGGGGTATCATAAAATTCCCCTACCCCTCCTTACAAGCCCGATACAAATCCTGCCAGCCCTCTCTACCCTTCACCACTGTCTCCAGGTACTCCTGCCATACCTCCGTATCCAGGGCAGTATCCTTGACAATAGCCCCAGTCAAACTGGAAGCCAAATCCCGCGCGCGCAATTGCCCGTCGCCGAAATGCAGGCACAACGCCTGCCCGCTGTTGACCACCGAAATCACCTCCGCAGTACTGAGCGTTGCAGTAGGCGACTTGAGTTTCAGCTTGCCATCTTCCGTACGCCCAGAGCGCAATTCCCGGAAGATGGTTACCAAACGGCGAATTTCTTCACTGGGCACTTTGGCCTCTGCTAAATCCAGGGCCTTACCCAATTGACTCACCCGGGTTTGGACAATTTCCACTTCTTCTTCCAGATTGCTTGGCAAAGGCAGGACGACGGTATTGAAGCGACGCTGCAAAGCACTCGACAATTCATTCACCCCCCTATCCCGGTCATTGGCAGTAGCGATGATGTTGAAGCCCCGCATAGCCTGTACCTCGGTATTCAGCTCGGGGATCGGTAAAGTCTTTTCGGATAAAATCGTGATCAGCGCATCTTGCACATCCGAAGGAACCCGGGTCAATTCTTCAATGCGCACAATGGCCCCGTGCTGCATGCCGTGCATCACCGGACTGGCGACCAGGGCTTTTTCGGAAGGGCCTTCGGCGAGTAGGCGGGCGTAGTTCCAGCCGTAGCGCAGGGCGTCTTCACTCATACCTGCAGTGCCTTGCACCAGCAAGGTAGAATCTCCACTGATGGCGGCAGCCAGGTGCTCGGATACCCAGGTTTTGGCAGTGCCGGGTACCCCCATGAGCAGGAGCGCACGGTCGGTGGCGAGGGTGGCTACGGCGACTTCGATCAGGCGACGTTGGCCGAAATACTTGGGCGTAATTTCTTCACCACTGTCCAGTTTGCCGCCCATCAGGTAGGTCACTACGGCCCAGGGGGATAGTTTCCAGTTGCGGGGACGGGTGTGTTGGTCGGCTGCGGCCAGGGCAGTTAGTTCGGCAGCGTAGATATTTTCGGCGTGTGGGCGAAGAATGTCCATGTTCAAGTTCAGTTTAAAAGCTAAAAGCGCATCGTTCCTGAGGTGCTCTTAGGTGCCTAAGGGCACCTCAGCAAGTTTATTCATCAAGTATTCTCGTAAAATAAGCCCTTAAAGACTTACTTATTTTGTTAAAAACCAGCTATAAAAGCATATTCCATCAAGGCTTGGGCCGCTTGTACCGAATCGGCGCAGCAGGCTCAGGCTTCAATACCACCCCTTTCGTTTTCATCAAGTTCATGGCCTCCTGTACTGCCCGTTCCAGTTGAGGGTCGCCGCCTTTCAGCACCGCAGAAGGTAAATTTTCCACCTCGATATCCGGCGCAATGCCTTCACCCTCAATGGCCCACTTGCCATCCACATCATAAAATCCACCACGTGGGGCCACCATCCGGCCACCATCGATGAATCCAGGTGTATCCGCCGTGTGCACCAAACCACCCCAGGTACGCGTACCGACGAGTGGGCCGATGTTCATACGTTTGAACAAGTAAGGCAACAAATCGCCGCCAGAACCCGCCCGCTCGTTAATGATCATCACCTTGGGGCCCCAGATTCCGGTTTGAGGCTGGGTAAATGGGCGATTGCCATCCACCCGGCTATTGAAATACCCGTGCAATTGCCGGGCCATGATGTCAACCATGTAATCCGCTGCCGAACCGCCCCCGTTGTTGCGCTCGTCAATGACCGCGCCTTTTTTGTCTTGTTGCGCAAAATAGTAGCGGTTGAAGTAGGTGAAGCCGGGGTTACCCGTATTGGGCACATACACATAAGCCAGCTGGCCTTTGGATAAGGAATCGACCTTGCGGCGATTGCCTTCTACCCAATCGCGTGAGCGCAATGGACCTTCGTTCGCCAGCGGCACCACTGTTACCAAACGGCTGCCTTCCAGATTCGGGTTTTGGTTGAGCCGCAATTTAATCTGTTTGTCGGCACTGCCTTCAAAAAAGCTGTAGAAATTTTGTGGTGATTTGATGGTTTTGCCATTTACCTCCAGGATATAATCGCCTACTTTGGCATCGATACCTGGCGTAGCCAGCGGTGCCCGCAAATCGGGATTCCAACTTTCGCCGGTGTAGATTTTTTTGATCCGATAAAATCCGTTGACCTCGTCGATGTCAGCGCCCAACAAACCTACTGGAATATTTTTGATGTCTGGGAAATCGCCCCCACTGGTGTAGGAGTGCCCCACTGCAATCTCGCCGCCCAGGATATCCACCACATAGTTCAGGTCGGTGCGGTGTTTGACGTGATCCACCCAGGGGCGATACCATTTGTACACATCATCCCAGGGCGCACCATGGGTATTGTCCACGTACAAAAAGTCGCGCTGAAAACGCCAGCCTTCGCGGAAGATCTGCGCCCATTCCTGGGTGGGGTCTACTTTGAATTGCAGGTTCAGGGTCAATTTGCCGTCACCGGGTTTAGGTAGGGCGTCGGTTTTGACAATGCCCCAGGCACCTGCGCCATTGTACAACAGTTGTTTGCGATCAAAAGAAGTGACCGCGGAATTGACGCCACTCAGGTAAACCTCGGTTTTGCGGTCTTTAAAATTGTAGCGGTGCAAGGTCTGTGCTGGCTGATTTTGGATGGCTTCCAGGTAAAAAACATAATCCTTTGGGCCTGCGACCAAACTGGTGTAATTGCGCAGTGGCACATTGACGGGCAGGATGCGTTGTTGAATGCCATCCAAGTCGACGGTCACAGTCACTCCGGCGTCTTTATTGGCCGGAGCGTCTGGCTTGGTCTCGGGTTTGGCTTCTTCTTCATCACTTTTGGGCAAAAATGGCGAGGCGTCTTTTTTGGATAAAACCACCACGTACAAGCCCCGATTGACCTGATTGCTGTAGCCGCTCATGTCGAGCCAGGAACTGCTCAAACCGTAATCAGTACTCGCCAAGAAGTAGAGGTATTTGCCGCCGGCATCCCACACTGGCGTGATGGCATCGGCCAGTCCATCAGTGATTTGCTGGCTTTGTCCGGTTTCTACATTGTACAGGAAAATGGCCTTGTACAGGTTGTTCAACAAGCGAGAATAGGCGATCCATTTGCTGTCGGGCGACCAAACCGGGTTCATCGTGCGCACGACGTGGGTGTATGGCTCGGTGTCCACTTTTTTGCTCTTCCCCGTAGCTACTTCAATGTACCAAAGCCGCAAATGAGTATCGGTATAAGCGATGTATTTGCCATCCGGCGACCAGGCTGGACGGAAAAAGAAGGTCGGTTTTTCGATGGCAATGACCCGTGGTTTTTCCAAACCCGCCTGATCACCAATCATCAATTGATACTCCCCACTGGCGTCAGAAAACCAGGCGATTTTTTGCCCGTCAGGCGACCAGGCTGGGTAGCGATCGGCTGCGCCACTGGACTGGGTAATGTTGCGCCAATCCCCATTTTCTTTGGGGACGGTGAAAATTTCACCCCGGTGTTCAAACAAGGCGCGTTGCCCAGTGGGCGACAAGGAAGCATTGAGCAAGCCACTGGCAGGTACATCCTCCCAACGTGGCCGGGCATAATTAAGGTCGGCATTGACCTGGATGTTCAGCTGTTTGGCCTTGCCGGATTGGGGATCGAGCAAATGGAGGTAGCCCCCTTGTTCATAGACCAGGCGGTCGTCGCAGGCGTCGATGCTTTTTACATCAAAGTCTTTGTGAAAAGAGACCTGTTTCAATTCCTTGTTGCGCGGGTCGAAGCGCCAAACGTTATTGGCATAGTCGCGTTCGGACAGGAAATAGACTTGCCCTTTGTACCAGACCGGATCGGTGTGGCGCTCACGGTCGGTTTGGGGAGTTTGAATCAAGGAATTGTCCTTCAAATTGAGGATCCAGATGGGTTGGGCTTGTCCGCCCCGGTAATTCCGCCATTCAGGGTCCCAAAAAGTGATGGGTTGATAGGCGACATACTGGCCATTTTCAGATACTTCGCCAAAGGATGCCTGCGGGATGGGTAGCATTTTTTCCACCCCACCTTCACCAGGTACGCTGTAAAACTGGTTGATGCGGGTAGGCACACCAGCGCGGCCCGAGCGAAAGAGCACCGCTTTGCCATCAGGCATCCAGCCTTGTACCACATCATCTCCGGGGTGCCAGGTCAAACGCCGGGGCGCACCACCTTCGGTTGGCATCACGAACACATCTGTGTTACCGTCGTATTGCCCGGTAAAGGCAATCATCTTACCATCGGGTGAAAAATGGGGAAAACTTTCGGTGCCTTCGTGGGAGGTCAGGCGCTGGGCTTCACCTCCTTCACGGTCGACCAGCCAGAGGTCGTCCGCGTGTACAAAAACGATGTGTTTGTTGCTGATGCTGGGCTGGCGGAGCAGGCGGGTGCCTTGGGCCTGGGTCGTAATGGTCAGGGCCAGGCATAGGCAGAGTAAAAGGTATTGGATGTGGTATTTCATTGGTTAGGTGGTTTGATCGAGAGGGGAAGATAGGCAAAATTGGAAGATTTCTTACCTTTGGCCGCTGATCTCAAACTCAAATTCCAACCAAATTTTATGAACTTATCCAACCTCTGTGCCCAAACCCTTGCCCTCGTGCAAGAAGTAGCCATATTCATCTCCAACGAACTGGGAAAAGTAGAAACAATCGAAGTCAAAGCCGAGCAGTTCAACAATTTGGTCAGCTATGTAGATAAAACTTCGGAGCAAAAATTAATTGCTGGTTTGAGCGAAATTCTGCCCGGCTCGGTCTTTTTGGCCGAAGAGCAAACAACCGAACAAGCCCAAGGTGAATGGCGCTGGATCATCGATCCGCTAGACGGGACCACTAATTTTTTACACCAATTGCCTTGTTTCGCCATCAGCGTTGGTTTGGAACACCAGGGCGAAATGGTCCTGGGCGTAGTGCACGAGATCAGCCGCAGCGAATCTTTTTATGGCTGGAAAAACGGCGGTGCTTACCTCAACGGCAAACGCATCCAGGTGAGCCAGCGGAATGGTTTGAAGGAAGCCTTGATTTCTACCGGATTCCCCTACCACGATTTTAGCCGGATTGAGGCTTATCAAAAAGTCAGTGAATACCTCATGCGCAATACGCGGGGGATTCGGCGCTGGGGCGCGGCGGCAGTGGATTTGGCTTATGTGGCTTGTGGGCGTTACGACCTGTTTTTTGAATACCACCTCCAGCCCTGGGATGTTGCGGCAGGTGGCTTGTTGATTTTGGAAGCGGGCGGTCAGGTTAGTGATTTCCAGGGTGGAAAAGAAAAATGCTGGACGGGGGAAGAGATGCTGGCGGGGTCGCCGCAGGTGATGGCGGAAATCAAAGGGGTGTTTGCAGAGCATTTTGGGTAACGTACGGGCAACCCTACGTGGTTGCCCAATCTTCGGACAAGGCAGCCACATAGGGCTGCCTCTACAACCTTTTCGTTCTCTGAAATGTATTACCATCTACCAAAATAACCATCAAATGACTATCGACATCTGGTCGGACGTTGCTTGTCCGTACTGCTATATTGGCAAACGCCACCTGGAAGCTGCTCTGGCTCGTTTCCCTCACATGGAAAAAGTGGAGATAAACTGGCGCAGTTTTGAACTAGATCCACAAGCTCCAACAAAATCTCCGGGCGACCTCTACGATGTGCTCTCCCGCAAATACGGCATGCCACGCCAGCAAGCTCAGGAAATGACGCGTGGAGTTGAAAACATGGGCCGTGGAGTGGGCATCAACTTTGATTTTGCGCAGGCAGTGCCCGTCAACACCCTGAATGCGCATCGTTTGATCCACCTGTCCGCTGAGCATGAACTGCAGGATCAGGCCAAGGAAGCTTTGCTAAAAGCATATTTTACAGAAGGAAAGGATTTGTCAGATTTGGCGGTTTTGGTTCAAATTGGCACTCAACTGGGTTTGGATGCTCAAGTGGTAACTGAAACACTCAACTCCAATGCTTTTGCCGAAGCGGTGCGGGCGGATGAGGAATTTGCTTACGAAATTGGGGTACAAGGGGTGCCGTTTTTTGTTTTTGATCAAAAATATGCACTGCGGGGCGCGCAGCCAGTGGAGGCTTTTGTGCAGACACTGGAGGCCGTTTGGGAGAAAACGCAGGTTGCTGCAGCCGAGAGTGGAGAGGCTTGTGATGTAGATGGATGTGATTGATTGAGAAAAATCGTTTACCATGCAAAATCTCCAAGATGCCCAACACGACATGCAAGAGGGCTATGCCTATGGTGCACCCGGAATCGTAGCATCTGGGCTGATCTGGTTGTTGTCCAGTTTAGCGGTACAATACTATGCTCCCCAACAAGCTGTATGGACGCTGATCATTGGCGGCATGTTCATTTATCCGCTGGGGACGTTATTCGAAAAGTTATTGGGCCATCGTGGAGGCCATTCCAAGGGCAACCCCCTCGGGAATCTGGCCATGGAGGGAACCATTTGGATGATCATGTGTATCCCTCTGGCCTATGGTTTAGCCCAAATGAAAGTTGAATGGTTTTTTCAAGGCATGCTTCTGATCATTGGCGGACGGTACTTGACCTTTGCCAGTATTTACGGAACGCGGCTGTACTGGGGGCTGGGTGCTTTGTTGGGCTTGACGGCTTATGGTTTGTTTAGCTTTGGCCTAGGCGCTTTCGCTTCAGCATTGAGTGGTGCCGTGATTGAAATTGGGTTTGGATCGGTGATGTATGCCTTTTTTAGGAAAAAATTGACCAAGTGAAGGAATGTTAGGTTTAAAGGTGAATCCAAGCATTTCACCGGGGAATATACCAGCGATTCTTTTTCAAATCCACTCCCCCACCCATTTCTTCCTGCACGGCCCGATCGACAATGAAGACCCCAATTTTAGCCATGTTTTCAAAGGTATCAATCCCATTGTTCGGGAAGCCGACGCGGGTACGGTGGATGTTGAACTGATTGGCGAACTTGCGGCCAAAAGCTTTTTCCACCCCTTCTTTACCCAACATAAAGCCCAATAATCCACCCCAGGTGGCCGTGGGGTTGTCCGAATCCCAGCCCGCCAAAGCACCAATTTTAATGGTTTCTTTGAGGTCCCCTTCACCGTACAACAGGCTGATGATGCTGGAGGCAAAGTTGATGCCTGCGGCAAAACAAGCGTTGCAGTAGCGGTTTTGGGAAGTCATGGTGTAGCCGTCGGCTTGTTCTACCTGATAGCGTTGATAGACCTCGTCGCGGGTCTGTTCCCAGGGGATGCCAGCTTGATAGCGGCTTTTGACAAAATCGTACATTTTGGCGGAGTAGGAATTCTGGGGCAAGTGTTTGCGGGCCTCGTCGGCCATCCATTGCAGGTTTTCTTTGCTGGATTTTTTGGGATCGGCAGCGGAAGCCAGGGAGTACATGATCACATAAAACTCGGAAATCCATTGGGCGTTTTCGCGGGCAGTGGTTTGAATGGGCAGCTGGGCCATTTTGAGGGCAACATCCGGACGCGTGGGCGCGAAAAATCCAAAAATTTCGGTGGTGAGTTGGGCGTCGATCATGTCGTACTCGGGGTTGTTGGCGGGGTCGCTGGTAGCGGGTGGTACCAGGCCGGTTCTCATCAGGTCTAAAGCTTTTTGATTGGACACCCAGAGGAAGTTTTCTTCTTCGGCCTTGATGTGTTTGAGCCAACCTTCGCGGATTTGGGGGCCACTCAATACGGAGGTTTTGTTGCCGTAAAGTAATGCCTGATAAATGTATTCAATATCGGTATCGTCGTCGGCGCCCCACAGGCCACCTTCTTTTTCCAACACAAAATCCAGGGTAGGCGACCACTTGCTTACGGTGGTTTTGTCCCAAATGTTGGGTTGATCGGCTTTGCCCCAATCCGCTCGGGTGTAAAATGGTCCGGTTTTAATTTCCCCGATGTTGCCAATTTTGTCCATTTCGGTGACCAGCCCGGTCCAGTTGGCGATGCACTGTCCGAGCCAGAAGCCGTAGAGTTTTTGGTGGTAGGTGGCGCGGGAGAGGATGCGGTCGGTGGGTTTGGGGCGGTAGGATTGGTAAGTGAGTTGGGGGTCGCGGAGGGTGCTTGCTGAAGGTTTTTGGGCCATAAGAAAATGGCTCAAAAACAATAAAAAACAACAGGCAGTAAGTTTCTTTGAGCGGTAGTACCAGCTTTTCATGAAGTGCTTTTTGAGTTAAAAAGGCGTTTGAATTATTGTTTAACAGCAACTTCAAGATATGCACTCGCCATGAAAAAACAGTGAGAATTAATAAGATTCTTGAAAATTTTGCTCCGAACTTAATAATCCACTTCAGCAAGTTTTAAGGTAAACGTACCTTTGATGATTGTTTGCTCTGACAAAATTTTGAGCCGACCCTTAAGTGCTATAATCCGATCAGTCTGATGGGAGGCTACCATCTCTGTCTTTTTAATTAACCTTACTTCTTCAATTTGACATTCATCATCTTCATCTGAATAAATTATTTCCCCTTCATTAAAAACAAGAATTCTTAAAGAAGGGTCATTGAGCCCCTTATTGATGAGGCTTTGACCAACAAAGGACTTGACCAAACCGTAAGAAGCATTGGTTTCTCCAAAAGAAAAATCGAAGCGTATACCTTTAGATATTGGAATCGGATTTCCAAAGCTACTGGTTTGAGAATAGGTTATTTTATTAGTTGCAATCTCTTTACCCTTTCC
Source organism: Haliscomenobacter sp. (assembly GCF_965225875.1). Lineage (GTDB taxonomy): Bacteria > Bacteroidota > Bacteroidia > Chitinophagales > Saprospiraceae > Haliscomenobacter. The sequence goes on from NZ_CBDDBS010000001.1 coordinate 484,908, forward strand.
TAACCCCAGATTAGCACCTGAAAAGCTGAAAGGCTGATCATTGTAAGTGCCTACGAATTCAAAAATTACGGGGTCTTGAATTTCATCTTTTTTGCAACTTAATTGAGCCAGTAAAAATAGTACAATAAATAGATTGTGAAACTTTTTCATCGAGATCAACTTTATTTCAGTCATGCATTAAATCATTTGACGATAAATTGATCCGTTTAGTTTAGCACAAAGGAAGTTTAACGAATGATCATTGTTTAATCACTTTTGCGACCCATACCTTTTCTCCGCGCTGATCATTGATCAATATCCAATATTGTCCAGGAAATTGTTGGCTCAAATCCACGCTTAAGCTGAAATCATAAACGTTTGTTTTCGCCTGTTGAATCAATTGTCCCTGCAGGTTGTAGACGGTAATGAATACAGTGCCAGACATGGATTTTTGAGGGTCATTGAGCTGAAATAGCCCCTCTCCTGGATTGGGATACACCCTAAGTACATGGGAGACCAAAGGTTGTGGATCAAACAAACCTGTAAGAAGATTAGACAAAGGCGCGCACCAAACCCCATTGCTTCCACCCAGGCAAAGCTGGTTGTCATCAAACAATGCCGTATTCACTTTACCTATCTGGGTAGTTACTAACTTCTTCCAGGTTTTGCCCAAGTTGCTTGAAAACAACACAAAGTCTCGATTTGCTGCTGGAGAAGTTGGAGGATTAGGAATTATTACCAGCAAAGAATCCTTGCCTGTGATGAATTTGACACCATTATCAGGTATTCTGAGCAATTCTCTTTTGGTACCATTCGCATTGAATGTAGCCACAATGGTAGGATTAACCGGATCTGCGCTGATCGCATAGCTATAAATTCCACTTGAAAGGCTAAATAACTTACTCACTCCATGATAACCGATATCTGTCCAATTTGTGTAATTTTTACTATAAAACCATCGGCCTTCGCCACTCTGCTTAATGATGGTGTCTCCTTTCATTCCAAATTGATGCATTCCAAATTCATCGGTATTGATTTTTTGCCAGGAGGGGTTTTTCCAATCCCATCGATAGAGGAAGTTGTGGCCATTGGTAAAAGTGAAATATGGATCATAAGGAAAACCAGCAATCAGTACATTATTAACATCGGTGAAATCTTTCATGGTGTGTATGCTGGGAGAAGGCACCTGCTGCCAGTTTTGGCCTCTGTCAAAAGAATAATAAGTTGGGTTTTCCCCAAAAATCAGCACCGTGTCTTTTCGGGCGCTCAAACCCCGATGAAGTAAAGAAGCTGAAGTCAGTTGGATATTGTTTAGAGAAAGCGCCCATTCACGCCCCGGCAATTGGGCATAAAAACCCAAACCAGCGATGCTGAATAATCCTGATTCCGTTTTTTGTAGCGCATACACCGATTGTGGCAATTTGGGCAGTCCAGCAGTACTATTTTGTGATTTTAAAGATTGAGTTGAGTCAAGGTCCAATTTGAACACCCCACCCAGCCCTAAAAAAAAGAGGCTTTGTTGTTGCTTGATTGCACCCGTGATGTACGCCGAGGCGGGTATCTGAATCTTTTCGGTAGAGTCGATTGATCCAATCTTTTTGATTTGATAAGGGACACCTGAAAGCACCATCCAGGCAAGCGTGTCTTTGGCTACAAAGGGAGTAGTTTTGGAAATTTGGGGGGCAGCACTGATTTTTTTCCAGGACTGTCCATTATTCCTGCTTTGGGCGACCCCATTGGTCCCTACAACGTACAGGGTGTTTTCACTGTGATACAAATAAGCATCCATTTTTCCAGACAATCCAAAAGCAGACCAACGTCTTCCACCATCAGTTGATCTGGCAATTCCCAGAGGTCCTGTACCCAATAAAACAGTATCGGATAAAGCCACTACATTATTGAACAATGCTGGGTCGTTTCGGCCTAAATTGGACCATTCGCGGGTGCTGGCATTAAAAACAACCATTTCTCTGGTCTTATCACATTCACTGGGGCAAAGGCCATATACTACTTCAACATATGCTACAATATTGCCACTTGGTGTAATACAATAGGTCATCCCTAGATTTTCATTGTCGAGGGCTTCCACATAATTCCACTCATTGTTTGTCTCATCATAATGGTAGAAATAGTATCTGCCTTCTTTCTTATTAAAGGTATTCAAAAGCAATTCCCGATTACCCACACTGACTAAGTATTGGGGTAGGTTTTCAAACCAGATACCTGTCGTTACCGTTTTCTGCCAGCTCCCCATTCCTATTGGTAAAAAAAAGGCAGCATTTCCTTGTACCACAAAAAACTTATCCCTAAGGGTACCCAGTGAAAAAATGGAGGTATCCTTTCCAAATAAGCCTTGATGAATGGGTTGCCAATTGGTGTTTTTGGAAACCTCTTTAAAATAGACTTCATTTCCAACTACAGTCATCAAGGTGTCTCCAATGCCTACGATTTGGGATATTTTTAGGTCTTCCGGGCCTCCGGAGTAAGTAAATTGGGCTTGGATAGGTGAAGCATGTAATATAAAAAGCGTTAAAAATGTACATAAATTTTTCATAATCAATGTTTTTGGAACTAAATTCAAAAAGCGTTTCTTTCTTTTCAATTTAAAAATTAAAGCCCAATTTGTAATGTTAAGTTTTTGGATTTGTCTAAAAATAAACATAAAAAAAGTGGCCACCCAACCTCCACGTCGAGCAGCCACTTTCCTTTATTTTATACCGATTACGCCTTCTCTTCCACCGGCTTTTCTTCCTCTTTTTCATCATCCCCGTCATCATCCACCGGCTCCGGAGGCATACTAATCGCCCCTTCATAGGGCGTTTTACTAAAGGTCAGCCCCTTCTTATCCGTGTGGATGTAAATAGTATCCCCGAGGCTAGCCTCGCCACTCAGCACCAGTTTCGACAGTTCGTTGATCACGTCCTTTTGCAGCACGCGCTTCATCGGGCGGGCACCAAATTGCGGGTCGTAACCCATATCGGCCAGCATGGTTTTCGCCTCATCGCTCACTTTGAGGATGATGCCCTGTTTGGCCAGCATTTTTTGGGTCTTTTTCAACAAGAGTTCCAAAATCTGCTTGATCTCATCCTTGTTCAGCGGCAGGAAGAGGATTTGTTCGTCGATGCGGTTGAGGAATTCCGGGCGCAGGTTTTCCTTCAGCAGGTTGAACACTTCTTCCTTGGTGGTCGCGATGATTTCCGTGCGGTGTTTTTCACCCATTTCCTCCAAATCTTCAAAGTTCTCCATGATCAGGTCGGCTCCCATGTTGGAAGTCATGATGATGATGGTGTTTTTGAAGTTGGCGACCCGGCCCTTGTTGTCGGTCAGACGGCCATCATCAAGCACTTGCAGCAGGATGTTGAAGGTATCGGGGTGTGCCTTTTCGATCTCGTCCAGCAGGATGATGCTGTACGGACGGCGGCGCACCGCTTCGGTCAATTGCCCTCCTTCGTCGTAGCCCACGTATCCCGGAGGTGCACCCACCAAACGCGAAACGGTGTGTTTCTCCTGGTATTCACTCATGTCGATGCGGGTCATGGCCTTTTCATCGTCAAAAAGCACTTCGGCAATGGTTTTTGCCAATTCGGTTTTACCCACCCCGGTTGGCCCCAGAAAGATGAAGGAACCAATCGGACGATCGGCATCCTGCAAACCTGCCCGGCTGCGGCGAATGGCATCGGAAACGGCTTTTACCGCTTCGTCTTGCCCAATCAGGCGTTGACCAATTTCGTCTTCCAGACTGAGCAGTTTATCCTTCTCACTCTGGGTCATTTTATCCACTGGAATCCCGGTCCAACGGCTCACAATGTAAGCGATGTCGCTGGCAGTTACCTTGTCATTGGTGAAACGATCGTCTTCGGGCAAAGCAGCCAGTTTTTCCTCGGCGACTTTCAGCATTTGTTTCTGGTCTTCCAATTCTCCGTAGCGGATTTTGGCTACTTTTTCGTAGTCGCTGGCGCGTTCGGCGCGTTCAGCCTGGATTTCCAGTTCTTCCATCCTTTTTTTGATGGCCTGGATGGTATCGACGATCTCCTTCTCATTTTTCCAACGGGCCATCAAGGAATCGCGCTTTTGCTTGGCATTCGCGATGCTTTCTTCGATGGCATCCTGTTGTTTTTTGTTCTTTTCCCTTTTGATGGCCTCGCGTTCGATTTCGAGTTGGCGCACCTTGCGGTCCCACTCGTCGATTTCTTCGGGCAGGGAGTCCAGTTCCAAACGCAAACGGGCTGCTGCCTCGTCGATGAGGTCGATGGCCTTATCGGGCAACTGGCGGTCGGAGATGTAGCGTTGGCTCAACTCCGCGGCGGCAACCAGCGCCTCATCCATGATCTCGATCTTGTGGTACACCTCGTAGCGCTCCTGCAAACCACGCAGGATGGAGATGGTATCTTCTACGCTGGGTTCATCGATTAGCACTTCCTGGAAGCGGCGCACCAGGGCCTTGTCTTTTTCGAAGTATTTCTGGTACTCGTCCAGGGTGGTGGCACCGATGGTACGCAGTTCACCACGCGCCAGGGCAGGTTTGAGGATGTTCGCGGCGTCCATGGCACCGTTGCCACCACCTGCACCAATGAGGGTATGGATCTCATCCACAAACAGGATGATGGTATCGTTGGAATCGGTCACTTCCTGGATGACGCCCTTGAGGCGCTCTTCAAACTCCCCTTTGTACTTGGCGCCAGCAATCAGCGCAGCAATGTCCAGGACGAAGATTTTTTTGCTCTGCAAACTCTCGGGTACATCGCCTTTTACGATGCGCCAGGCCAGGCCTTCCACGATGGCGGTTTTACCTACCCCCGCTTCCCCGATGAGGATGGGGTTGTTCTTTTTGCGGCGGGAAAGGATGTGCAACACGCGGCGAATTTCTTCATCGCGGCCCACGATGGGGTCAAGCTTGCCGGTTTCGGCGCGTTCGTTGAGGTTGATGGCGTATTTGGCCAGGGCGTTGTAGCTGTCGTCCGAACTTTGGTCGGTCACTTTGCGGCCTTTGCGAAGCTCGGTGATGGCGCCGCGCAGCAGTTGTTCGTTGGCACCAAGTTCTTTGAGCAGTTTGGCGCCAGAGTCGTCTCCTTGCAGGATGCCGAGCACTACCAGCTCCACGGAGATGTATTGGTCCCCGAATTCTTTGAGCAGGGCTTTGGCTCTACTGAGGGATTTGTTGGCGTCGTTGGTCAAAAACTGTTTGTCCGAACCTTCTACCTTGGGATACTTGAGCACTGCCTCGTCCAACTTGCGGCGCAGCATGTCGAGATTCACATCGGCTTTGCCTAGTAAAAATCCGGCTACACTTTCGTCGGTTTCAAGGATGCCCTTGATGAGGTGCACGGTATCCACCTGCTGCTGGTCCAATCCTGCTGCGATTTGCTGGGCTTTCAGGATGGATTCCTGCGCTTTTATGGTGAAATTGTCGTAGGTCATTTCGTTTTGTGCTTTTTATTTGGCTAATATCTGATGTTTTTGTCACTTAGTACCAAATCACAATTAATCAATGTTTATTGAAGGGCAAATTTTAACCCATACTTCGTTAAAAAGCCTCGCCGTAGCCCTGCTATGGCTGCGTTTTTTGCCTTGTCTGGATTAAAACTTGCTCCTTCAATAAACATCATTAACTGTAATTTGGTACTATCTGAGAGAATAGCAAAAGATTTGCCAAGGTGATTTTAGGAAAATTTGGCAGGAGGGAATGAAAAAATACGACAGAATGACGGAAGACAAAGACTTATTTCGTTTTCCCCAAAAAATCCCTAGCTTAGCTCCTCATTCAATACCGCAAAACCATGCAGACCACCCATACCTCCACCAAACAAGAACTATTAGAAAAACAGAAGCAATACCTCTGGCCCAATCACCTCCTTTATTACACCGAGCCCCTCCCACTCGAGCGTGGTGAAGGCTTGCGCGTATGGGATGTAGAAGGCAAGGAATACCTCGATTTTTTTGGCGGTATCCTCACCACCAGTGTGGGCCACAACCGTCCGGAAATTGTGGAGGCCGTGAAGAATCAAACGGAGAAGATGATCCATTCTTCTACGCTTTATCCCAATGAAGCCCATGTCAATTTGGCGGAAAAAATGGCGCAAATCACGCCTGGCAAATTGCAGGTTTCTTTTTTCACCCCCTCGGGTACCGATGCAGATGAAACGGCCGTGTTTTTGGCCAAAATTTATACGGGTCGGCAAGAAATAGTGGCGTTGCGGCACGGCTATAGCGGTCGCTCAGCTATCGGTATGACGCTCACCGGGCATAGTTCCTGGCGTTTGACGGGAGCGCAAGTGCCGGGCATCACCCACGCGGTGAATCCTTACTGCTACCGCTGCCCTTACAAAATGACTTATCCTTCCTGTGGGGTGGCCTGTGCACAGGACATTGAGGACGTGATCAGAACGACCACGAGTGGGAAAATTGCGGCTTTCATTGCTGAGCCGATTCAGGGGGTGGGTGGATTCATCACTGCGCCAAAAGAATACTTCAAAATTGCCCAGGAGATTGTCAAACAATACGGCGGTTTGATGATCATTGACGAGGTACAAACTGCTTTTGGCCGGACGGGCGACAAGTGGTTTGGCATCGAACATTATGATATCGAACCCGATGTGATCACCATGGCCAAAGGCATTGCCAATGGTTTCCCGCTGGGCAATACGATCACCACCATGGAAATTGCCCAAAGCACCGTAGAGGCTGGCCTCAGCCTGAGTACTTTTGGCGGTAATCCAGTAGCCTGTGCGGCATCCCTCGCCACCATGGAAGTATTGGAAAACCATGCTGACCCGCAACACGTAGGCCGAGTAGGTAGATTGTTGCGAGAAGGATTGGAACGTTTGCAGGAGAAGTACCCCGTCATCGGCGATGTACGTGGGATGGGCTTGATGCAAGGTTTGGAGCTGGTGAAAGACCGTCATAGCAAAGAACCTTCAACCGAGGCGACCCGGCAGTTGTTTGAAGCTACAAAGGAACTGGGCTTGCTGATTGGCAAGGGCGGCTTGTACGGCAATGTTATTCGCATTGCGCCTCCACTCACGGCTCAGGAAGAGGATATTGCGGAAGCGCTGGATATTTTGGATCGGGCGTTTGCGAAAGTGAAAGTTTAAACCATGGAAAAGCATCAAAAACACGCTGCCATCACCCGCCCTTCCTATGGCCATTTCGCCCGACAGGAATGGGCTTTTATTGGTGCGCCTTGTGGAGTAATTAAAAAACTGGCTTTTGCCCTAATTGATCGCCTGAAGGATGATTATCAAATAGGTTATGTGGATGCCGACCACGCGGGTGCAGATGCTGAAGTGGAAACCGGGCGCGATACCCAAAGTGCCATGGCCCACGGTGCCCGACAAGAATACACCGATAAAATCAGTTTCCACCGTTTTGACCAGGAAGGGGCACTCAATCCCTTCTTTTTCCGCCAGCATTTCAATGCGCAGGATGCCGTGTTGGTCAATGGCAATCATTTTGAGGCCAAAAAACAGATTGTGCTGATTGATCCCCGCAAGGAAGCCTCACTGCAAAAAAAACTGGATCGGCTCAAGGATGCCGCTTGTATCCTGCTGACGGATGATACCACCCCTGTTTATCCCTTCTTGCTGGAGCATTTGGGTGGTGTTTTGCCGCCTGTATTCAAGTTGGAGGATGAAGCGGGAATCGCAGATTTTTTATTGGAAGAGCTGCAAAAAAAACAAGCTCCCCTTTACGGACTCGTACTGGCGGGCGGGCGCAGCACCCGTATGGGGCAAGACAAAAGTTTGATCAACTACCACGGCAAAGCGCAGCGCGAGTACATGGCCGACCTGTTGAGCCAGTGGTGTAGCCGCACTTTTATCTCTTGTCGAGGTGATCAGGTCGAAGAAATTGGGGGGACTTATGCACCGATTCCAGATACTTTTTTGGGGCTGGGGCCTTATGGCGCAATCCTGTCTGCTTTTCGGGAGCACCCGGATGCGGCCTGGCTGGTGGTGGCTTGTGACTTGCCACACTTGGATGAGCATACCCTGGAGCAATTGGTCGCGCAACGGAATCCGTCTAAAGTGGCCACCACTTTCCAAAGTCCCTTTGATCAGTTTCCGGAGCCACTGGTGACCATTTGGGAGCCGCGGAGTTATCCGGTTTTGTTGCAGTTCATGGCGCAGGGCTATACTTGTCCGCGGAAAGTGTTGCTGAATGCACCGATTGAGTTGTTGGTGGCGGAGAAGGAAGAGGCGCTGGAGAATGTGAATAAGCCGGAGGAATTGGAGCGGGCTTTGGGGAAACTGAAGGGGTAAGATCAGGGGTAGAACTCAATTTTGCCAAAGCGGCATTTTATTACCACAAAGAAAAAAAGAGGACTCAGAGGACACAAAGTTAGACGTTGACGACGCTTTTCTTTGTGCTCTTTGAGTCCTATTTTTTTTCTTTGTGTTAATAAAATATCGCTTTCGCAGTGGTATATTAGCTAATTCCAAAGGTTTATTTGTTCCCCGCAGCACTTGGATCAGGCATTGGGATCACCGGAGTTAGCCCATCAAATTCAATCATCCAACGATTGCCTTTTTTGACAATAACGGCTACCGCAGTAGCCTTGCCTCCTATTTGCTGGCCACCAATCTTGATGTCGGAATTGGAGTCCCAAGTGAGGATAGCCACATCCGGGGTGATCATGCGAGAAGAAGTCAACTGGTAGGTGAATTTGGGTTTTTCATCCATCATTTTTTCAAAAGCAGCCCAGCTTGCTTTGAGTGCTGCGATGCCTGAAGTTAAACTGCCATCAGGGCCAATTTCAGCTGCATCCGTGGTGTAGTAATTAAACATGTCCCCGCCATTTCCTTTTTCGTAAGCATCGTACACTGTTTTGAGGTAAGACTTGAAGAGTTCAGCGTTTTCCATTTTTGGGGCCTGAGCCTGCAAATTTTGACCGAAAAGGATGAAGCCAGCAAGGAAGAACAAATTGAACAGTAACTTTTTCATGTTTTAAGGTTTTGATGTTTTTGAAAAAAATTAGGTGTTTGTGATGACACAAAGATGGGAGCTTTCCTAGCCTGGGCACATCCGCTACTCTGCGTAATCCACTACGCAGATCTACTGATTTTGAAAAAGCGTGAACAAAAAACCTCTGTCGACCTGTTCTTTTTGGAGTAAAAGGCAATTGGGTTGGATAAAACCTCTACTTTTGCCCTCAAATTTCACAACCTTATGAAATACGATGTAACTGTGATCGGCTCTGGCCCCGGGGGGTATGTAGCCGCCATTCGTTGCGCCCAGTTGGGACTCAAAACTGCCATTATCGAGCGGTACAATGCCCTGGGGGGCACCTGTTTGAACGTGGGTTGTATCCCATCCAAAGCATTGCTTGATTCTTCAGAGCACTATCATGCGGCTCATGAAAAATTCAGCGAGCACGGCATTGAGCTGGAAAACCTGAAAGTGAACATGCCCCAAATGATCAAGCGCAAAAACGACGTGGTAAGCCAGACGGTCAAAGGGGTGGAGTTTTTGATGAAAAAAAATAAAATCGAAGTCTATTACGGCTTTGGTTCTTTTGTCAATGCCAACTTGATCAAAGTGACCAAAGAAGATGGCACTACTCAGGACATCGAAACCGACAAAACCATTATCGCCACTGGTTCCAAGCCCATCGTGCCTGCGAGTTTCAATTACGATAAAAAACGGGTCATCACTTCTACCGAAGCACTGAACATTCAGGAAGTACCTGGCCGGATTGTCATCATTGGGGGCGGGGTGATTGGCCTGGAATTGGGTTCGGTATATGCCCGCCTAGGCACCCAGATCGATGTGATCGAGTATCTGGATCGCATTATCCCCGGGATGGATGGTGACTGCAGTAAGGAACTGCAACGCTCACTCGGTAAGGCTGGCATCAAGTTCCACCTCAAACACATGGTGACTGCCGTGACTCCTTCCGCAGACAAGGTAGTAGTGGAATACCAAAAACGCGATACTGACGAAAAACTTAGCATTGAAGCAGACTATTGCCTGGTGGCCATTGGTCGTCGACCTTTTACCGATAAATTGGGGCTGGAAAACGCCGGCGTACAATTGGATGAAAAAGGCCGGGTGCTGGTAGATGACCACCTGCAAACCAACATACCTGGCATCTACGCCATCGGCGACGTGATCAAAGGGGCCATGTTGGCGCATAAAGCGGAAGAAGAAGGGGTTTTTGTTGCCGAAACCATTGTCGGCCAAAAACCTCATATCGACTACAACCTCATCCCAGGCGTAGTGTACACCTGGCCAGAAGTAGCGGGTGTAGGTCAAACCGAAGAACAACTCAAAGAAGCGGGTGTGCCTTACAAAGTAGGCAAATTCCCCTTCAAAGCCCTGGGCCGCGCCCGGGCGAGTATGGACACGGATGGGATGGTGAAAGTGTTGTCCCACCAGGTGAGTGATGAAATTTTGGGCGTACACATGGTCGGCCCACGTACTGCGGATATGATTGCAGAAGCGGTAGCCTTGATGGAATTCCGGGCTTCGGCGGAGGATGCGGCGCGGATGAGCCACGCGCACCCGACGTATACGGAAGCGTTTAAGGAAGCGGCATTGGCAGCGACGGGGAACCGGGCGCTGCATATGTAAATTGATGCGTTGCACGACCCACCCGAAGGTTTGGAACCTTCGGGTGGGGATTTTAGATTTGTGGGTAGTACTTTAGAGTGTTTAATTTTTCCTGGCAATGGTTTTGAACTCAAGCATCACTACTACCATGATAACCACCATTTCCTGCAAAAAATACAAGAGTCCCCACTGGGTCAGTTCTTGACGAAAGTAGATCACCAATGCAGCTGTCAAACAGCAATACAACAGGTTGACTATCGCAATCCCTCGCAGATAAGGCCGCCAATTCTCCTTGAACCAGCGATAATTCCAAAACGAGTAGATCGCAAACAGGGCGGCAAGCGCAGCCAGCCCATATAGGACATTGCTGGGCATGCCGAAGATGGGTTGGAAGCTGGGCAATGCTACGCCTAAAAGGAAGGCGGAGAGTAAGGCGCCGAGGCAGTCGAGGAGGAAGACGAGTTTGGGATTGGAGGTGATTTTGTTTAGCATTGTCAAGTACTTATTTTGTTAAATTAAACGCCTTAATTTCAAAATAACAATCTTCACAAACCAGTTTTATCCCCGCAAATTCCATGGATTCATCATTCCAACCATCCGTGCGCAGCCTTTCCAACTCACACTGATCACACCAGGCTTGTAAATCATCATCTTCCTCTACTTCCATACCTTTGTAGCTTGGGAATGCTTCTTCAAACCCGGTTTGGGTTTCGGTGTTCAAATGCTGGCAGATGAAAGCCATACGATTTGCACCGTGCTTTTCACAAGTGATGGTTTGTTCTTTTATCTTGGCGGCAACATCATTGTCGATCTGCTCCATCACCAACATGTATTTTTCCACTTGTTCAGACTTGACGTTGTACCCGCCAATTCCACCTAGAACTTGATGGGCAATGGCAATGAACTCCCAACCAGCATACTCATCACTTTCAAAATACCCTTCAATCAGCTTGTCATACCCCTTTTCAGTCCCAAACGTTTTAAGGCGTAAAGTTTGATCCTTACTTTTTTCAATGGAGTGGGAATTGTGCCAGGCCCATAACCAGGTTCCAGTGTTAGCTGAATAGGTCCCAATTGGGATATATTTGAAATTGATCTCGGTATCGTCTGTCGATAGAGTCAATAACTCGGTGGCTTGATCGTAAAACCAATTGGTGTAATCGTCAAGTTGAAAATGCGAACGGAAGCGATCTTGGGTATCATGAAACGCTTCGAATGCATTGCCTAGGAATTCAATGTAGCCGATTGATTGCATGTTTTATGGTTATTGGCTCAGGTTAAAAAGGTAAATCATCTTCTGAGTGTCCCGCAGAATCAGCGTCACTGAGTCCTGTTTCTAACTTATGTTCTTCTCCGAATGGATTGTTGAAATTGCGAATCATATTGCCATTCCAATTGCCATCATATTCGGCGGCCAAGATTAAATCTCGATAGTCATCCGAGTTTTTTATTTCTTCCTTCAGTCGTTCGATATCTCCTGCCGATAAATACAATAGGCATCTTGATAATCTGAAGCTATTTGTCTTAAAATTATAGTTTAGTGTATAAGCACTCTCATAATCATAAAGTAGTGTTATCGCTTTGAAATACTCTTCGGCCCTATAATTTTTGCGAATAAATTCCTTGATATCTTCTGGCAAACCATCTTCCAAATAAGGCGCGCAAATTTTCCATGCCCGCCCAATTTCAATAGCCGATGTTTCTGAAAAATTGGAGGCATTCATCAAGTTGCCTGCAAGTTGTGGTCTGCCGCGTTTGGCGTCAGCTTCGCTGTCTTTTTTGAGTTTCAACGCTAAATGACGCAAGAACGCTTCAAGTGCATCATACCTTAAATCACCAATTTCCTTGGCAAGTGATTCTAGATCTGGATAATATTTGAGGCTTGTTTTGTGTACCATAGTTACTTGTATTTATTTTAAAAGATTATATCATTCAGCTACCCCCCAAACAACTCCCCCAATCCCAATTCCCGATCCACTAAACCCCGGCTATGCTCATTCTCCAATACCCCATACGTACTGATAAACGTCAAAAACACCTGCTTCTTTGTCTTTGAGTAGTGCTTAAACAATGCCACTTTTTTCCGTAAATCCGCCGCGTAGGCTTTGCTGAGGATGTATTCTGAATTCGCCCATTTGATTTCACACAGGTTGATCACCTTATCATCCCGATCGATCAAGAGATCAATTTGGCAGCCGTCCATACCTTCGGAACCTTTGCGGTAAAAAGCCGAAGCGGTGGCGAATACCCCGGAAATACCGAGCGCCTTTTTGATTTCAGGCACGTGTTTGAGGCAAATGCTTTCAAAAGCGTAACCACTCCAGGCATGGAAAGCCGGGCTGGCGTGAAAACTTTGCCAAATACCCGCCCCTTCTTTTTTTAAAGTCTCGATGAATTTGAGGTAGAACAAGGAGTATTCATCACTCAAGCGAAAAAGTGAATCCCTTTTAACCCGTCCGAAGGGTAGGTATTCCGCAATGAAGCCGGAATGTTGCAGCTCTTCCAGGGTTTTGCTCAAGCCGCCACCGTTGGAGATTCCACTACTTTGCCCAATTTCCAATCTACTCAAACCCGAAGGTTTAGCCGCCAAAGCCCGGACGACTGCCATATGGCTTTCCGCATTTTCAAAAAGGGAAGGATAAAGTTGTTCAAATTCATCATATAAGGTGCCACCTTTGGCAAAACAGATCCGGTCGATGCTTTGCGCTACACTTTCACCCTTTTGGATTTCTTTGAGGTAGTGGGGAATTCCGCCCATCGCCATATACAATTCGGTGATTTGGTAGCGATTGAGGTTCAAGCCTTTGTTTTGCAGGTACAATTCGGTTTCCCGCAAAGAAAAAGGCTGGAGATGCAGGCGTTTGGTGATGCGGTTGTATAGTCCACCTTTGTTGTGTACCACTTTTTGGATCATCCATGAAGCAGCTGAGCCGCAGATGACCACGACAATGTTTTTTTTCACCGCCCAACTATTCCAAAAAAAGCCAAAAGCATTGAGAAAGCCTGAGCGGTGGGTATCCAGCCAGGGAAGTTCGTCAAAAAAGACCACCTTTTTTTCCCCTTCAATGACATTTTCCAGGTATAAAATCAACAGATGAAATGCCTCTAGCCAGGTTTTGGGTTTTTGTAGGGGCAGAGGGGATTTGCTTTGCAGGCTCAGCGCAACGACAAAATTTTCCAGTTGTTCGCTGTTTTTGGCGTGCTGAATACCGGTTATTTCAAATGCAATGCGCTCGCTGTATACGGACTGTACCAAAAAGGTTTTGCCTACCCGCCTACGGCCAATGATCGATACCAGTTCGGCTTCATCGGTAGTGAGTAAATTTTTGAGTACACTCACCTCATTCTCCCTTCCAATCAACTCTTTTGACATGAATGCTCGCTTTAAGTCCTAAAAATACGGACTTAGAGCGAGCATTTCAACCCCATTGCTCGCTCTAAGTCCAAAAAAAATCGAGATAAAGCGAGCAATACACATTTATTGCTCGCTCTAAGTCCTTAAAAAAGTGAGATTCCGCCAGAATCAACCCTCCCCTCAAATCTGCCGCAAATAGCTCAATTTCACAATCCCATGATTTTCAAGCTGTCTGAGGTTCGACAAATCCTTAAACCCGTAACGATTCAACACAATGTACAAAAACGACAGCGGGCGGTACTCCCAGGACAGTCGGATGTTGTAGTTTTTCGAATCATCCTCTGAATTTTGCTGGTAAAAAGCAATCAATTGCAGACGTGGATTCAGGGCAAAACGCCCTTCCAGAGTGTACAAATCAATGGTGTTAACTCCTTGTTGATCGCCCACATTTTTAAAGCGATTGTGATTGAATTTTCCGGAGAGCGAAAAATGGGGCGAAGGCGCAAACTGCAAGGTCAGGTCAGTGATGGTCAGCTGACCATTAAAATACGTGCCCCAATCGTACTGCCCAAAAAGGTTGATGACCTTAGAAGGATCAGTATTGACCCAGATTTGTTGGCGGAAATAATGGTAATCGCCCTGTTTGATGTTAACGCCCAAAGGAGAAAAAGTTTCGGTTAGACCTTGATAGACCGGGTTGAGTGAATAGCCCAAAAAGCCACCGTTTTGGAGATTTAACCAAAAAGGGAAGAACCACAATTGCCGTTCAATCAGTTTGCCCGTGGAGGCCTGCCAATAAAATTCCGGCAAAAACCCCGGCTCAAAGGCGCGAATCTTCTTACGGAATGGCAAGAGTTTCCCTCGGTAAAACCAGTTGATACCCGGCGAGACACTTATGACGTCCTTGCGGGACACAAAACCCATTTCCGGGTTAAAATCTTTGGTCACCACGGATTGTGTGAGCCAGATTTTGTGGTGATTGGTAAGGTTGACATACTGCGCGATACCCGCAAAACCTTGCTTATTGGATTGCCCACCTGCCGAATGCATCACAAAACCGTTGATGGACTGGGATTCGCTCAAACGGAAAAACCCATCCACCGTGCTGACAAAATTGGTGCCGTCGGGGCGGTTTTTGATGGTCATTAAGCCCCCGATACGATTCTGCTCGCCAAAGTTGCGCGAATAGCGACCTACAAAAAAATTGGTCGCAGGGCTTTCATCCACCTCTTGTTGCCGCATGGCCAGGACCCCAAAATTTTGTTCATTGGAGCGATACACCAATCTGCCCCCCGCCTCAATCGGGATAGGGCGACCGGCGTCATTTAAACCAATGCTGCGGCTAAAAAAGGGCTGAATACGCATAGAGCCACCCGAGCCATCCGGAGAAGGGCCAACGTTGAAACCAAACAAGGAGGCATTTTCCAGAAAAAACTGCCGCCGTTCCGGAAAAAACACTGAGAAGCGCGTAACATTGTTGACCTGTCGATCCGCATCGGCTTGCGCGAAATCGGTGTTCACGGTCAAATCCAGCACTGTATTGGTGTTGATGCCCCATTTTACCTCGCCGCCGGGTTTGAAGTTGCTGGTGTTGGTTTTTTCACCCGTTTCTGGCGAGCTGTAGCGGTCATAAGAAAACAACACATAAGGCTGTAAACGAACATTCGGGCGCGGTGGTGGCGGCTGCAAACCCGTCAACACCCCGGCGTAATCCATCCGGGTAGAAGTAAAAGCCCGAGGGTAAGCCGAAAAAGCACTGGTTTCGTTGCTGAAACGGCGATTGCGTTGCAGGTTGAAGCCCCAGCTTTGGATGCTGTCGGCGGTTTTGGGGTAGCGTAAAGTTTGCCAGGGGATAGCTATTTCGGCCACCCAGCCCGAATCACTACGCGTGGTGCGTACCCGCCAGAGCCCATCCCAGTCGAGGTCGTAAAACACATCGTCGAAGGAAAGCAAGTCGCGTTGTACGCCAAAAGCATTGGTGGCAAAAACCATGGCATTGCGCTCGTCCTGAAAACCATCAAAGGAGAGATTGATGAGGTCGTGTTTGCGAAAATCAAAATCGCGTTTAAAATCGATGGCGCGGAGGGCCTTACGCCCCAGCGAGTCCTTGGAGAAAACGCCGAAATAGAGAAATTGCTTGTTGAACAAAACCCGAATATCGGTTTGTTGGGAAGCTTTTTGGCCTTGAAAAGGTTCAATTTGGATGAGGTCTGAAGCCGGCTTGGTGGTTGACCAAACAGGCTCATCCAAACGCCCGTCAACCTTGAGATTTTGCTCGATCTTCGTGCTATTGATGCTGCGTTTGACTGGATTGGGTGGAAATACTTCAGCATCCTGGGCTAAAGTGAAAAAGGGTAAAAAGAGCAGTAGTAAACTCCAAAGGGACGGTGTAGGCTTGATCATTGGTTCTCGTTCAATTGGTTTTAAGCTCCTGAAAGATAAGGCATAAAATTCCCTTATTTGCTTGAACTTTTAGCTTTATCTTTAAGAAGTTGGTTGAATTTATGTCGCGAGCTCCAAAGGGCCTAATTGAAGCCAAATTTCGTTCCGAAAATGCTCATTTAGCGCTGCTAAACTCCGCTTTTCGTGCCTCATTTGGCTTCAATTAGCCTCCTTTTCGCTTTCGCGACATAAACTCAACCAACTTCTAAAATAGATTTACTTCAGAAAAGCATCCGACATGAAAAAAGTGATTATCAGCACCTTGCTCTTGCTGGGACAATTGAGCTTGTGGGCACAAAACAATCCAACAATGACCACCACCCTACCCTACCGCGAAATTCCGGCCTATCCAGAATCCTACAGCGCCGAAAGTGTAGTGGCGCGGATGATCGACGGGCTCGGCTTCCGTTTTTACTGGGCCACTGAAGGTTTACGGCCAGAAGACCTGGCCTTTCGCCCCACTCCTGAATCACGCAGCAGTGAAGAGACCATCGATCACATCATGGGGCTTTCGACCGTTGCACTCAATGCCTTGAAAAACCAGCCCAATGTGCGGAGCGGGGAAGAAACTTCACCCCTTACGTTTGAAGTAAAAAGGAGGAAAACCTTGGAGATACTGCAAGAAGCCAGCAATTTGCTCAAGAAGGCAGATACCAAATTGGACAACCATACCATGGTTTTTCAAAATGGTGCCAATAAAACCGAGTTTCCGTTTTGGAACCTGATCAATGGCCCGATTGCAGATGCCTTGTGGCATGTAGGGCAGGTGGTGAGTTTTCGGCGCTCTTCTGGAAACCCTTTTAATGGGAAAGCGAATGTATTGACGGGAAAAGTACGGGAATAAGCGGCATTATTGAATAGGTCATTGCTTCTACTAAGGTGATTCTTTAGTGCCTTAAGTTTCTTAGGTGGTGAACCAATAACCTGCTTCGCAGGTTTTTTCTCACCACCTAAGAAACTTAAGGCACTAAAGGGGCACCTTAGGCGGCCAATTTATACCATTGCAAAATGGCCTTGGCTGGTTTTTCAGAAGTGACATGGATGTCGTGCGTCTCCTCCAGTTGCATGGTTATGAAGTCCCCTTCACCGAGGCGTACCGTCCGCGTTTCGCCAGTTTGATTGGTGATGTAACAAACGCAGGAGCCTTCCAGGATCATAAAACTTTCCAAAAGATCGTGGTGGACTTCCTCAGGAACAAATTCTTTGACCCAAATCACGAACAAATCGCGTTGTGCATTGGATTCCAGGGTGTGCATATGAATGTCCTCGAAATCAGCCGGAGGTTCAATTCCAGCCACCGCTTCACTCCATTCCAACCACTTGGATTCCTCATTCAACAACGGGAGCTCATTAAGATCTAATGGCTGATGATTGGCCTTTTGCTCATTTAAGCCCTTGATTTTATCTAAAATAGCATGCCGCAATGCCGCAGGTGGTGCCACGGAATGTGCTTCTGCAAAAAGGATCAGGGCATCTTCTGTTTGATTGACTGTTGTTTCGTCGATTGGGGGAACAGAAGGATCAAAAAGCCACTCACCTATTTCCTGATTTGTGATGTCGTACTGTTTTTTCAATGGTTATGTCAAGTTGTGTTGATGCGAAAAAAAAGTTCTTAGGGTATTTAGGGCCAAACGTGCCCGGGACTTCACAGTACCGAGCGGTATATTAAAATTGTCTGCAATTTCCTGTTGGGTATAGCCATCAAAATACATCCACTCGATGATTTGTCGGCTGGATTCGGGTAGTTTTTTCACCAACTGGGCCAAACCGATGGTTTCGTCCATGGTTTGAACGGCATGGTTTGAGCCGATCGTATGTACGAGATTTTCAAGCGGTTGGTTTTTTTGCTTCTGAGAAAAATATTTAGACCGGGTAAAATCAATGGCTTGATTGCGCGCGATATTGATGAGCCAGGTAGCCAAACGGCCTTTGGAAGGGTCGTATTGGTTGATGTTTTGCCAGATCTTCACAAAACAATCTTGCAACAGGTGCTCCACTTCGCGTTGGTCGTTGACGATACGGTGCAGGATTCCAAACAGCATCGCGGAGTATCGATCGTACAGTTCTCCGAATGCCTGTTCATTGCCTTGCTTGAGCAATTTTACCAAATCCGATTCGTCTCGAAATTGCACCTTACTTTTCATTGATTTATACAAAACTAGAAAAAAAATTACAAGCTATGATCCAAAATCAAAGCTAAATCGTATGTAAGTTTAATTCTATTTTCTTGCGTAAAACACCTATCACATCTATGTCTAGTTATCATTTTGTTACCCGTTGGGAATTGCCGACCACCTGCGAAGAAATATACCGTACCCTCGAAGATGCCGAAGATCTGGTACGTTGGTGGCCCAGTGTATACCTGGATGCCAGAATTTTGGAAAAAGGCCAACCAGGTGGGGTCGGAAAAGTGGTTGAGTTGTACACCAAAGGTTTTTTGCCTTACACACTGCGTTGGAAATTCAGGGTACTCCAGACCGATTTTCCCAATGGATATTCGCTGGAAGCCATCGGAGATTTTGTTGGTCAGGGAGTTTGGACTTTTAAACAAATTTCGCCCGAAGTTTGTGAAGTGGTATACGACTGGCGCATCCGTGCTGAAAAGCCTTTTTTGAAATTGATGACGCCTTTGTTGCGGCCCATTTTTTCAGCCAATCACCTTTGGGCCATGCGCAAGGGGGAAGAAAGTATCCGTTTGGAGCTGCAACGCCGCCAGGCGAAAACAGCAGAGGATAAGGCGAAAATCAGTCCACCTCCAGGGCCAATTTTCCCTCACAATGTTTTGAACAACAAGGTATTGAATTAAAAACCTGAGCTAATATCACCAAGTTAGGCTGCCCGAACAGTTTCCAACGGAAGCATTTGGGCAGCCTAAATCAAAAAAAATTACGGTCTTGTTTTACTTTTGGCAAAAAACATCGCCTGTTATGATGGATCGCATTACCACCAGAAGTGCAACCGTAGCCGATTTAGACACACTCCTCCAATTCGAACAAGGCATCGTAGCCGCCGAGCGACCCTTCGACCCTACCTTAAAAGCCGGAGAAATTCATTATTATGATTTGAAAGCTTTAATTTTATCTCCTGAGGCGGAGGTAGTTGTGGCAATAGCAGGTGAGGAAATTGTAGGTTCGGGTTATGCCCAAATCCGGGAAGCCAAGGATTACCTGCGACACAGCCGCTTTGCCTATTTGGGCTTCATGTACGTAAAACCAGCTTTTCGAGGGCAAGGCATCAATCAAAAAGTACTGGATGCCCTGACGATTTGGATCAAAGAACAGGACATTGCAGAGATTAGACTGGAGGTTTATGCTGAAAACCAGGGGGCCAAACGGGCTTATGAAAAAGCAGGATTTACCCCTAATCTGCTGGAAATGCGGATGAATCTGGAGGAAATGGATCTCTAGATGATCATCCCCCCAACGGTTCATTCAAACGATTCACCCAAGGGCTACTTTCTACCAAAAGTGTCGGTTTTTGCTGTAAATGTTTAAAACCCCATTCCCGCAAGGTGGCCAAAACGGGTATCAAAGTTCTGCCATATTCAGTGAGGGCGTACTCTACCCGAGGCGGAGATTCCCGGTAGGAAGTCCGTATAACAATCTGATCCTCTTCCAGTTCCTTCAATTGATCGGTCAGGACTTTGGTGGAAATGTCTACCAAAAGTTCCAGCAATTCTTTAAAACGCAGCCCTCCATTTCTAAGGTCCCACACAATTATGGGTTTCCAATGGCCATCCATGACGCATTCATAAGCAGTAATTGGACAACGAACCGGATATTTTTTCATACTGGAAAAGTAATTAAATTTTATTACTTTCAAAAATAAAGTATTAATTTTGCCTTGTCTTAACCCATAAAATAATCCTAGCTCAACCTGTTGGGCTATAGCAAAATCACCTAGACAAATGGCAAACTTGACAAAAATAGGCAAAATTCAGGACGCAATGTTCCAGGAGATCCAGGATCATCAAATCTTCAAAAGCGCCCAATCTTACGCCTTCCAATACCTAAACGAGGTCTTCGATCGAAATGTTTACCCCACCGAAGAAGCCTTGAATAAGCTATCGCATTTTGAAGAGGAAATGCCCGACTCATCTGGAAATGTGCAGGAAATCCTGGACAGCCTGCATCACTACGGCTCGCCTGCCACCCTTCCCACCCTCGGAGGCCGCTATTTTGGTTTTGTAACCGGCAGCTCCATCCCCGCTACGTTGGCGGTGAAAGGCTTGAGTGATTTTTGGGATCAAAACTCAGCAATGGAGGTTTTGTCGCCCATTTCTGCCAAGCTTGAAACTGTAGTAGAAAGTTGGTTGTGCGAACTGCTGGGCTTGCCCTCCCATACCGTCGCAGGTTTTGTCAGTGGTTCTTCAATGGCCATTTATTGTGGCCTTGCGGCAGCTCGCTGGCGACTTTTTCAAAAAAACAACTGGGATGTCAATGAGCAAGGCATGAATGGTGCGCCTAAAGTGCGGGTGGTTACCGGCAAGCATACCCACTCCACGGTGCTGAAAGCGATCCAGTTGCTTGGGTTTGGCAAAGCCAACATCGAATGGGCAGAGGTAGATGAGCAGGGCCGGATTATTCCCGAAAGTATGCCCGCATTAGATCGCAACACCTTGGTCATTCTCCAAGCTGGCAATGTCAACTCTGGTTCATTTGACCCTATTGAAGCAATTTGTCAAAAAGCGAATGAAGTTGGAGCCTGGGTACACATCGACGGAGCCTTTGGCCTCTGGGCAGCCGCAGCGACACAGTTCCAATATCTGACCAAAGGAATGGAACTGGCCCAATCCTGGTCAGCAGATGGGCACAAAACCTTGAACACGCCTTATGATTGTGGCATCATCTTATGCCAAGATAAAGAGGCCTTGGTTTCGGCTCTGCACATGAGTGGCGCCTACATCGTGGAAGGCAAGCGAGATGGCATGTACTATACCCCTGAAATGAGTCGCCGTTCCCGAGTGATTGAACTTTGGGCAGTTCTGAAATACTTGGGGAAAAGTGGGGTGGATGAATTGGTCACCAATTTACACGAACGCGCCGTTCAGTTTGCCCAAAACCTCGGCGATCAGGGCTTTGAAGTGCTCAATGACGTGGTGTTCAATCAAGTTTTGATTGCCTGTGGCGAGGATTCAATGACCGAAAAGGTTTTGAAAAACCTACAGGAACTTCGCGTATGCTGGTGCGGGGGCTCACAATGGCACGGAAGAAAGGTAATCCGCATCAGTGTTTGTTCCTGGGCAACTACGCCAGAAGATGTAGACTTGTGTGTGACCAGCTTTGTAAAAGCGAGAGAACTGGCCAGCACTCCGCAACTTGCCGAAATCTAAGGAACCAATCCTGATGCTCAGTTGTATTATCTGTCTAAAACCTATTGCCGATGAAAAAAGCCGTCATTGTCACCTTCGACAAATTCACCGATGTAGACGTTTTTCTTCCCTGGGATTTATTGAATCGGGTCCGTTTTCGCCAAAAAGATTTTGAGGTAAAAATTTTGGGCACTGCTGCTTCCCACAAATCCAGCTGTGGCATCGATCTGGCCATGCAAGGAAGTATTGAAGAGGCAAACGATGCCGATCTGGTCTTTTTTGCCAGTGGCTCGGGGACTCGGGCTTTGTACAAAGATACTGAATACCTGAGTCGATTTGAGCTTGATCCGGAGCGCCAATTGATTTGCTCCATGTGTTCAGGTGCACTTTTGTTGGCTTCATTGGGACTTTTGGAAGGCATTACAGCCACTACCTACCCTACTGCTACCGAGGCATTGCGAGAATTAGGGGTTGAAGTAGTTGAAGACCAACATCTGGTGGTGCACGGCAATGTTGCTACCGCAGCGGGTTGTCTGGCCGCTATCGATCTGGTCCAATGGGCGGTAGAACGCCTGTACGATGAAACCACCAGCAAGGATGTGATTGCTTCCGTTTTGCCAGTAGGGCAAGGACAAGTGTGTATCTATTGATCGGTGAATGCATTTAAGATGGAAAAACTGGACAACCTCGTTTGGCATTGCCTGAACGAGACCCATCGGGATTTAGCCCTGGACTATGGCTCCTTAAAATGTTATCACCCTGATTTTTGCCCCTTTGGCGCTTTTATCGGTAATGATGACCTGAGTGTTCCATTGAAGGAGCACGCAAAGGTGGCTGGGCCATTTTTTGTACTTGGCAATAAGCCTCTTTTTTCCAGTCAGGTCAATTTTAAAGGGGAATTCCCATGTGCACAAATGGTGATTGAGAACCCCATTGATCGGCACGTTGAAGAAACAATCGTTCCTTTGAATGGTCAATACGAAGAAGAGTTATTTGCCTTCATGCAGCGTTTTTACCCCAGTTTTTTCAAGCGCAAAACTGTTCTTTTGGGAGATTATTTCGGGATTTTTAAAGAGAATGAACTCGTCGCCGTTACAGGTGAACGCATGCAAATGGACGGCTACACCGAGGTGAGTGCTGTAGTTACCCATACCGATCATTTGGGAAAAGGCTACGCCAAACAACTAGTTACTCATACTGCCAACAACATTTTCAGGAAAAACAAAATCCCTTTCCTCCACACCAACGCGGACAGTGCAAAAAACATTGGCTTGTATGAAAAACTGGGGTTTAAAGTCCGACGGGAAATCAGCCTCTGGCGTTTTGCACCCTTTTAAATCCAATCCTGCAAGTGTTTGGTCATTTCATGTTCGATATTCCCCGTGTGTTTGGTGGCTTGGGGTTCAAATAAAAGCAACCAAACTTCTTCGTCACCTTCGGTGCGGGGAAAATGCTCTACCCCTTTGGGCACAATGAGTACTTCTCCCGGGCCGACCTTTTCAATTCGGTCTCGAAACTCCATGACAAAAGTGCCTTTAAAAATCATAAACAACTCGTCCTCGTCGTCGTGACTATGCCAGATCATCTCGCCTTTGGCTTTGACCAGTTTGACGTATTGCCCGTTGAGTTCTCCGGCGATTTTTGGTGACCAGTACTCAGTAACTTTTTGAAATTTGTCTTGAATGTTGAACAATTGAACCATGTTGGCAGGTGATTAGGTTTGGGAAGCAAAATAAACAAAGTCGGGCATAAATTATTTGCGCAGTACACTCAAATACTCGATCCAGGGGCCTACTGCATCTTTGTATTGTTTGGCCATAACGCGGGTGATTTGTACGATATGGCCCAGATCGTGTGCTGTCCAGCAAGCCAAAAGCTGAGTCAGCTTCACTTCTCCAAATGCCGGGTGAATACCGGTTCTTTCCAGTTTTTCCTCATTGATCTGCATGGATTTGAGTTCTTCCAGGCTCTTTTCGCGCAAATTTTGAAACTCTTCTAACAGTTCTTCCAATGATTTTTCCTGCCCCGTATGGAGATGGGCGAACCGATCAAAAGGCGCGAAAACTCTATCCTCTTTTTCCGACAGAATAACCTTAGTCCGCACAATCCAGTCGGTTTGTTCACAATGAATCAGATGGGCGATCACCTCGTAAGGACTCCAGCTTTCAGCACCTTCATTTTGGTGGGTCCAATCGGATGATAGGTTGCTGAGCAAGGTTTTAAGCACTAAGGGTGTCCGCTCAAGAATTTCAATGGATTTGGATAGGTCGAATTGCATGGTTGAAAAATTTTTGTTTACTCAACAGTTGGCGGATCGGGTTCGTTCCTGGAAGGTTTGTTTTAGTCAGCTTGAAAATATTGGAAACTCCATCATCCAAATTACTCATTGAATCTCAATCAGACTAAATTTTTGAACCCAACACCGTAAAATCTCGCAATAAATCTTGCAAAAACACGTATTTTTCACAGCTCAATCAATTAACTCACACCGACATGAAAGCATTCTCATTAGCTATTTTGGGGCTTGCCCTACTTGCTGGCTGTTCCACCCAAAAACTGCCAGAATACAGCAATAAAGCCCTGAAAATCCAGCCACTCACATCCAAAACCCTCGTACACGTCACCTACCTCAATACCAATCAATGGGGGCGAGTACCCTGCAATGGCATGATTTACTGCAACAATGGTGAAGCTGTAGTTTTTGACACGCCACCCAATGATAGTGTTTCTTTTCTACTCATTGACTGGATTGAGCAAAACCTCAAAGCCAAAGTAAAAGCCATTGTGGTCAATCATTTTCACAACGACTGCCTGGGTGGGCTTAATGCCTTTCATCAAAGGGGTATTCCTTCTTATGCCAATCAAGCAACCATTGATTTGGCGAAAAGTCAAAACACTGCCGTGCCGCAAAATGGTTTTACAGGAGTACTGAACCTGAAAATCGGAGGCAATACTGTAGAAAATCGTTTCCTTGGAGAAGCGCATTCGAAAGACAATATTGTGTCTTATGTACCCAGTGAGCGAGTTTTGTTTGGCGGCTGTATGGTCAAGGAAGTCCAAGCAAATAAGGGGCATCTGGGTGACGCAAACCTGGGGGATTGGCCCAAAACGATAGCCAAAGTGAAGGCGCAGTACCCTGAAGCTCGATTTGTCATTCCGGGGCACGGTAAATGGGGAGGCAAGGAGTTGTTGGATTATACGATGGAATTGTTTAAGGCGGAGGGGGAGTGAATCTCCAGCCATTCGAAATTAACAATAAATCACAAATGCAATAGAATCAACTCTAAAAATGAATACTTTATACGTATACATTGTTTTTATTGCCAGCTTAATTCCCGATGTTCAAAAAAATAAGATCGCTCCACCAGGTACGATTAAGCTAACCGATAAGCTTTACATCGATTCACAACCTATCACTAATTTTGATTGGTCAGAATATTTGTATTCACTTTTAAATAATCAGGTTGAGACAAATGTAGAAACGCCCTATTTAAACATAGACGATAGATGCTATTTTGTTAAAAATGAGGCGTATGTGGGAAAGGCAAAAAAGCTACTAAAAGGTAATGAATATGTGGAATACCGGTTAGATAGTATGTTAAATGATCCTAAAAATCTTAAATCTGGATATCATCCTGTTGTATCGATCGGAAATAACGGTAATGACTACTTTCCTGCTTCTTATCCAGTTCTTGATGTTAATCTTAAGGAAGCGCAGGACTATTGTGCATGGAGAACGACTATGGTTATGTATTCCTACTCAATGAAAACAAGAGGCAAACGAGCAAAGTATTATACAAAAATAAAGTATCGAGTACCTTATCACGTAGAAATTGAAGCAGCTAAAAAAAATTACCCCAGCCAAAATGATCAAGCCTACTATATCTTCGCTCCTGACCCGAAAATAAATTTGAAACATTTGAATAATAAATTTGAGGAACTTACGCTTGACAAGCCAATTGAATCTTTTGGCTTCTATTCTAAAAGCCGTGTTGGGTTCAGATGCGTTTGCGAAATTTTGGAGTATTAGGAACAGAAACGAAATAAAGTAAACTTTTGACTCATCTCTTTTTGATTTTATATGCTTTTCCCAAGATTGTCCATTCCTTCTTGTACTGCAAAACCCGAAATTTGTAAAAAAAATGATGGATACACGCATTGAAAACTACATTCGGCAAACCCCCAATATGGAGTGGCAACCCCTGCAAGAAGCAGGCATTGATACCGCAGGCATCTATGTAAAAGCCCTGCGTTACGATGAAAATGGCCGCCCACCCAGCATCCTGCTTAAATTTGAAGCAGGTGCTGAATATCCATACCACAATCACCCTGGAGGGGAGGAGATTTTTGTAATGGAAGGTTCCTGCAGCATTGAAGGGGCAGTGCTCAAAACCGGGGATTACTTGTACACGCCGCCTGGTTTTAAGCATGGGGTGCGCAGCGAAAAAGGCTGCATTTTATTTTTGATCATTCCAGAAGAAGTAGAACTAGAGCCCTTGCGCTGATGTCTAACTGCGCGCAGCACTTTTGGCAGTCAATTAAAGCTGGCTCTGAACTCCAATGGGCTTTGTTTGGTTTTTTTCTTGAACAATTTGCTGAACGATTGCGAATGTTCGAACCCCAAATCGTATGCGATCTCGCTGACGGATAATTCAGTGGTGGACAGCTTTTCTTTCGCTTTTTCAATCAATTTATCATGGATGTGTTGTTGCGTCGTTTTCCCGCTTAATTGTTTCAATAAACTGCTCAAATATTTGGTTGAGAGGTGCAGCATATCGGCAATATCTTTCACATTGGGTAGGCCTTTGGCGAGTAGGTCTTCATTGTTAAAATAACTTGTCAATACGTCTTCGAAGCGAGTCAGGATTTTGCTATTGGTAATTTTTCTGGTGATGAACTGGCGTTCGTAAAAACGCTGCGAGTAGGTAAATAAAAGCTCTAATTGAGCAACGATTACGTCTTGGCTAAATTTATCAATATTGCCGCTAAATTCCTGTTTCATGTTATCAATGATACCATTGATGATGGTTTCTTCCTTGTCTGAAAGAAATAGAGCTTCGTTGGTGGCATAACCAAAGTAATCGTATTGCTTTATTTTTTTCGCAAGCGTGGTATTCCATAAAAAATCAGGATGGATAAACAACATCCAGCCCTGAAGAGCAGGAGGCATGCCGTCTTCTTCACCACCCAATACCTGCCCTGGCGACATAAAGGCCATTAAGCCTCCATCAAAGTCGTATTTCTGTTGCCCATAAAGAAGGTTATTGCATCCTCGTTTTAAGGAGACAACATAAAAATCAAATACAACCGAATTTACATCAGGAGCA
This sequence comes from Haliscomenobacter sp., assembly GCF_965225875.1. Classification (GTDB taxonomy): domain Bacteria; phylum Bacteroidota; class Bacteroidia; order Chitinophagales; family Saprospiraceae; genus Haliscomenobacter. The sequence continues at coordinate 511,867 of NZ_CBDDBS010000001.1, forward strand.
GGCTTTAGTCTTGCTACATCAATAATGCTGATCAGGGGATGATAGGGAGGCTGAAGCCCCGCTAATCGGCATCCATCGGTAATGGATTTTATCCTAATTGGTTTTGAATTGCTCATTTAGGTATTTGTTCTTTTATGCAAACCACTTAATTTTTATAGCCCTCAAAAGCAGCTTGTAAAGGTAAAGTCCTTAAGCGTTTGCCCGTCAAATTAAAAACAGCATTGGCTATAGCGGGTGCTATAGGCGAAATAGGTGACTCACCCACTCCCGAGGGTTTTTCCGAACCTTCGTGCAAAATGACCTCTATTTCCGGGGTGTCGCTGAGTCTCGCTACCGGATATTGATGAAAATTGGTTTCTACGAATTGCCCATTTTCTATGGTACCTTGTTCATAAAGGCTGGCACTGATGGCCATCATGGTAGCACCTTCTACTTGCTGCCTTACTCCATCCGGGTTAATAATTTTGCCTGGATCAATGGCTTGTGTAACTTTAACGACTTTGATGACCCCATCAATGATTTTAATTTCTACTACAGCCGCTGAAATTGTTTTATGGTCATCACACACGGCCAAACCACGGCCTACGCCTTCAGCCTGGGGGTTATGCCAACCTGATTTTTCAGCGATTAATTCGAGCAGCTTTTTCCGGCGGTTCAATTGAGTTGTATTGCCACAATGGTCCATTCTGAATTTTAGTGGATTTATGCCTGCTTTATGGGCCAATTCATCCATAAAACTTTCAATAGCGAAAGTATTGGCAAACATACCCACGCCACGCCACATACTCGTCTGGAACGGTAGGCTACTCTGCCAAATGCTTGTATTTAGGTTTTCTATGTTATAGGCTATTCTAGCCCCATGCCCTGCCACCACAAAATCCGCACCTAATAGGGGTGCCACAATATCAGGCATGGCCATGAAGCCCATTGGCCCCGTTGCAAGCTTGTGTTCAAGCGCTACAATTTTTCCTTTGCTGTCTATTTTTCCATTTAAAATATGATGCGTATTGGGTCTTACAAAGCCATTTTGAAATTCTTGCTGCCTGGTATAAAGCAGATGCACAGGCTTACCCACGGCTTTTGAAAGTTTGGCAGCTTCCACCGCATTGTGCTTGAAGCTACGCCTTCCGAAGCCGCCCCCTAAAAAAGTAGGATGAATTTCTATATTTTCTGACTTTAAACCCAGGGCATCAGAAAGCGTTTGCCGCATAAAAGTACTGTTTTGCGTAGATGAATAGATGGTTAACAGATCACCTTTCGCATCGGCCACTACTATACTAGGTTCCATGCTTGCATGATAACCAATAGGTGTGCGATATTCGCTTGAAACTTGAGTACCTTGGGCTGTTCTGGTATTGCCTTCTTTCTGTATGTTCACTTCAGTGCCAACACCAACAGTAACGGCATCCAGCGTATCTTTTGTACTGTATTTGGCGTTGTAATCCCAGGTCGCTTTTACTTTATTAATGGCGCTTTCAGCAGCAAATCTGGTATTGGCCACTACGCCTATCCATTCTTTATCTTTTACCACTTTCAGCACTCCTGGGGCATGTTCTGCTGCACTTAAATCGGCACTTTTTAATACCCCCCCTATGTACGGACTATACAAAACGGCCCCATAAACCATATTGGGCAGATCCATATCTATGCCATAAATGGGCCTTGCTAAAACTTTATCGGTCAGATCAAGCCTGGCATATGCTTTACCAACGTATTTGAAAGATGAAGCGGGGCGCAAAGCCGGGGTTTTGGCAGTTTCCCATTTTGAAGTTCGTTTGGCCAAATCAGCGTAGCTAATCGATTTGTTGCCTGCTGATAATAGGCCATCTTTGGTTAAGACTGATTCTGGCTTGATGCCCCACAACTTCGATGCTGCAAGTTTTAGCGTTTCACGTAAAGTAGCTGCTACTTCACGGATAGCCACATACATGGTTGCAGTGCTTGTACTTGCACCGGTATTGGTAGTAATGCCTTTAGCAGAATTGGCATGCACCACTTTTATTTTGTCTAGGGCAAGGTCTAGTTCTTCGGCTGCAAGCATGGCAAAACCTGCAAAAATGCCCTGACCCATTTCTACTTTTGGCGACATTAGGGTTATGGTATTGTCTGCATTTATTTCAAACCACAAATGTGGGTCAAAATCAGAAATACCTAGTGGCATGTCCATTTCTGAGACAAAGCCTGCCAGTTCTCTTCGAATAATAGAACGGCCAAAATAAAGTAAGGCAATAGTGCCAGCCAAACCGGTGCCGGTGCGCGCAAGAAATTTTCTTCTTGAAAAACTTTTTTTAGGTTTTTTATCCCTGCTTTCCATCATTTTTCAGTTTTGCAGCCAAAAGAATTGCTTTGATGATCCGAGGATGTGTGCCACACCTGCAGATGTTTGAAATGCCGTCCTTGATGTCGTCAACGGAGGGATTTGGAATTTCTTCTAAAAGCTTGGCAGCCGCCATCATAAACCCTGATTGGCAGTAACCACATTGAGGAACCTGAACCTCGATCCAGGCCTGCTGCACAGGATGCAAGTGGGCTTCATCTTTTGAAAGCCCTTCGATGGTGGTTATTTTTTTTCCTTCCGCCATACGGACGGGGTAAGAGCAGGAGCGGATCAATTCCCCATCAACATAAAGAGAACAGGCCCCACAAAGGGCTCTGCCACAGCCAAATTTTGTACCTTTCAAATTGGCTTCATCACGAATGAGCCAAAGTAAAGGCATCTCGGGATCGGCGTCCAGCGTTGTGGGTTTGTTGTTGATGCTTAGTGTAAATCTCATAAGAATTACATTGAAATTGCGCGTTTATGTTTCTGGCATTTGTCACAGCAATTTTCATTAAAAACCAGAAACCTGCTGTAGCCAAAAGTCGCAATGTTGTAGCCAAAAGGAGTTATCTATTTAAGCATGGGGTACGAAGTGAACAGCATTGCATTTTGCCCTTAATCCTCCTGGTAAAAGTGGAAATATTGGCCTAAATTGCTGGACAAATCCATACTTACTTTTATGATCGAATGGCATCCTTTGGAGGAGTACACTGCGTTACAAAGCCCACGCCGGGTCATGCGTTATGTTTTATTTTGGTGTACAGCAGGGGAGATCAAGGTGATGGTGGACGGGACCGAATTCTTGCTGCTTGCCCACGAGGTCATTACCATTACTTCAGGGCAAGTACATTGGCTGATAGCAGATTCTAATGCCCAGGGTGTAGTACTGGAATTCAGTTATGATTTTTTTTGTAAAACGGATGCCGATATCGAACTCATTTTTCACAATGGGCTTTTTTGCCACTTTGGAATGAATGAAGTCATAACCGTACCTGAGCACCAGCGTTTCACCCAATTGTTGGAGCAAATTCGGGAAGATTTGACCTTAAACCCCTACCAATACCTCATTTCCGTACATGCCAATCTGGAGTTGATCCTGGTGATGATCAACCGCGCCAAAATTGCCCGTGGCGATGAAATCTGGAAACCGGATGCCCTGTTTTTAAAATTTCTGGAAAAGGTGCGCAACCAATTCCGACAGGCACCTACCCTGGCTACCCTGGCACAACAACTACAAAGCAATGAAGCCAAGCTAAACGAGCTGGCCAAACTCCACGCGGGTAAAACCGCCCAAATGGTCATCTATGGCCTGGTGACTTCTGAAGCCAAACGTTTATTGACGTATGAAAAACTTTCAGTAAAAGAAGTGGCTGCAGAATTGGGTTTTAATGACCCTTTTTACTTCTCTAATTTTTTCAAAAAACATACAGGGGTTTCACCCAAAGGATATCGAGATAAAGTATCGGAGTAGTCGGGTTATTCTATTTTTATCCAAAAAATTAAAAATCAATCAATTAAATCACTCGTTGCTCTTTTCCCCAAAAAAGCTGCTGAAAAATTTGCGCAACTGATCATTTGCACATATATTTGCAACCGATCATTTGCACAAATTGATTTACCCATGCGCAGAGATATTTTCCAAGCCATTGCAGACCCAACTCGCCGAGCTATCATCGCCCTGATTGCCGTGCAGGCGATGACGCCAAACGCCCTCGCTGAACATTTCGATACGACCCGGCAAGCTGTTTCAAAACACCTGCAAATCCTGACCGATTGCGAGGTGGTAAGTCAGCAACAACAAGGCCGAGAAATTTATTACCAACTCAAAATTGATAAAATGAAAGAGATCGACCAATGGCTTGAGCAGTTCCGCAAAATTTGGGAACAGCGCTACAATCAACTCGACGATTTACTTCAAACCTTAAAATCGGATAAAGCATGACTGCCAAACTTCTTTTCGACTTCCTGGTCGACCAGGAAAAAAACACCATCACCGTACGCCGGGAATTTGCAGCAGGCCGCCAACTGGTGTGGGACTGTCACACCAAAAGCGAACTATTGGAGCAGTGGTTTGCCCCAAAACCATGGAAAGCCCGCACGAAAAGTATGGATTTCCGGGAAGGCGGTCACTGGCATTATGCCATGTGTGGGCCCGATGGAGAAGAGCACTGGGGGCGTATGGATTACATTAGCATTCAGCCTATCGAAAGCTACAAGGGTTGGGATGGCTTCTGCGATGCAGAGGGGGAACTAAACGCTCAACTTCCCCGGGCGGAATGGCACTCCACGTTTGAAGAACTTTCAGATACGACCCAAGTACAAACGGTAGTGACCTATCAATCGCTTGCGGACTTGGAAACCGTCATTCAAATGGGCATGAAAGAAGGCTTATCGATGGCCCTTGACCAGTTGGAAGAACTGCTCGATAACCTGAAAAAATAATGACTCAATGGAAATTATAGCAGTTTTATCAATAGCATCCGGATGTCTGTCACTGCTTTGTTTACTGGCGCTGCACGTTGTAAGCCCTGAGTTTCAACCGAGTTGGCGGATGATCAGTGAGTACGCACTGGGTAAAAACAAAAGGCTCCTGACCGCATTTTTCTTTTTATGGGGAGCCTGTTCCATCCTGAGTTCTATACTGCTTTGGAACCTTGTTGGTACAATTTGGGCATCAATCGGGGTGATTTTACTCTTCATTTCGGGCATTGGTGCCATTATGGGCGGCCTGTTCGATATAAAACACCCTAACCATGGCCTCTCTTTTATGATCGGGGTACCCACGCTTCCGCTGGCGACCTTGCTCATTGGTTATCACTTGCTGAGCCTGGAACCCTGGTCCTCCTATCGGAGCGTTTTGTTGCTTTCTTCTCATGCTCCCTGGATCGCTTTGGTTTTGATGGCGGGAGCCATGGCTTTGTTGTTTTCGGGCTTTAAAAAAGCGGGGTACCCAATGGGGCCGGACGTCGAACCACCCGAAAAGTTGCCAGAAGGAGTAATTCCATTGGCTGGCTATGCCAACCGCTTATTGGTGCTGTGTTACCTCATCTGGCCAATTTTGGTTGCTGGTATAATAATGACTTTGTAGCAAGCCTAACCATTGCAGGAATTTTTTTGAAAAAGGATAATTCGGGTGATCCACAGGCGAGATTTTTTCGTAAGTCGCTTTGATTTGATTTTTTACACCTAACACCTAAATCTTTACGAATGAAAATCTCCAATGTTTTCACCCTGAGCCTATTGAGCTTTTTACTGAGCGCATCCTTTCTTGCTGCACAAACACCCACACTAAACAAAGAGACCACCAAAAAAATCCTTTCCGCTGTGGATGCCGGAGATCTTAATGCCTTTGCATTGTATGTTAGCCCCAATTTGGTTGAACACATGGCACCTCCTCCTGGAGTAAATGCAAGCAGCCATTTTGAGTTGGCCAAAATCATGATTTCGGGTTTTCACGTCGGTTTCCCCGATGGCAAAACCACTCCGATCAATATTGTTGCCGAAGGAAACATGGTGATTGTACACTCCCGCTACACTGGAACCAACACCGGTTCGTTTATGGGCATGCCCGCAACGAATAAAAAAGTTGATCTAGAGCAGGTAGACATTATTCGTTTTGATGCCGCTGGCAAAGGGGTGGAGCATTGGGCAGTTCTTGACCAATTGGTGATGCTTCAGCAATTGGGTGTGATTCCCAAGCAATAAAAACTTCAAAGGGTGCCATTTTGCCTTGTAAAATGGTACTCTTTACTTTTTTTTCTTACTCGATTTTGCTTTGGGATTGTACTCCAGGCATTTGTCCAACCAAAAGCCCAAAGCTTCATCCTCTTCATATGCCTCACTTTCAATCATGAGGTAACCTGGCATGGCCCGTCCGGCGTGGATCATGTGGCTGACACCAGGTTTTTCGGCCAATAGATCTGCTTCCTCAGGGCTTACTCTCGCCATAACTCCCCCTTTGTAAGTGCCAGCCAGCATTTTGTCATCTACCAAAAAACAGAGCCCACCAAACATTTTTTTCTGTTCAAAATCAATGCCTTTGATGGATAACAAGTCGGCGATGCGTTCGCCGGTGATGAGGTTGTCCATAATTTTTTTGTGACTAAAAATAATAAAAAGTGTCTGATAAAAAAAATAAAAACATAAATTTTTATTTTCCACTTTCATCCAACCACACCACCTTCTGCTCAGACCGATGCTCCTGCGCCAAAATCTCTCCGTACAACTCTGGCTTTCTTGCTTTGAGATACCTATATCCACCCGCCTGGGTCAATTTTTCCGACGTCAGCGTAGCCATGGTAAAATCATCCCCCAAAGTCCGGCATTCCGCAATCACATCCCCAAATGGATCAATAATCATCGAGCAACCATTTTTCAATTGATCGTCATCCATGCCAATCGCATTGGCAAACACCACGTAAATGCCGTTGTCATAAGCCCGGGCAGGCAACCATTTCATCAGCCAGTCCCGACCTTTCATGCCATCAAATTCCAGGCGGAGGGAGGTGGGATCATTTTCCCGGTTTTCCCAAAGTTTTGGATCAACAAATCCTGCTCCAGGGCGGGTGGATGGAGTACACATCGTAACATGGGGCATAAAAATGATGTCGGCACCCAAGAGTCGGGTTGCCCGGACATTTTCTATCACATTGTTGTCGTAACAAATCAGGATGCCACATTTCCAGCCATACAAGTCAAATACGCAGTATCCCTGGCCAGGGGTGAGGTGGGGATTGATAAAAGGATGGATTTTGTGGTATTTGGCCAGCAAGCCCGTTTTGTCCACACAAACGTAGAGCTTGTACAAATTGCCTTGTTCGTCTTTTTCAAAAAGGCCAGCAAGGATAGCGATATTGTATTGTTGGGAAATGCGAATCAAGGCCTGGGTACTCTCCCCTTCGGGAGCAAATTCGGCCACCTCCAACATTTGATCTTTGGATAAGTTTCGGGCAAAGGTATATCCGGTGATGGAGCATTCGTGAAAGGCGATGACCTGGGCACCAGCCTCGGCTGCACGAGCCGTCAGTTTTTCAATAATGGACAGGTTGTAGGTTTTGTCGCCGCTTTTGTGTTCAAATTGGGCGGTGGCGATCTTCAGGTTTTGCATGGATAAAAAAGAACTTGGTCTACGATGGATTGTCATTTTGTAGACCGGACAGGCCCATCAAATGTGGCCTGAAAGCACATTTTTATAAATCCTTTCCATGCTGATTGAGCACCCGATTGCTCTTAAATGAAATCATCAAATTCAAAAAAAATTCAACAAGCACTGACACCCCACACATATTTCGTACCTTGTGCCCAATATTCTTTCCATGCGCAAACTACTCGAAACCGAACAAAAGGCACTTGAGATCAACCTCGACCCACTCATTTACGGCACTTTTGCTGAAATTGGGGCAGGTCAGGAGGTAGCCCGCTACTTTTTCCAGGTTGGAGCGGCAGCCGGTACCATTGCCAAAACCATGTCAGCATACGACAAGGTGTATTCCGATCACATCTACGGGCCCGAGCCCAGTGGTCGATATGTCTGTGAGTCACGCCTGTACAAGATGCTCGACCACGAGTACGAGTTGATGAACACCCGCTTGCGGCAAGAACGGCCCGAATGTAGTTTTTTTGTTTTTGCTGACACCATTGCTGCCATCAATTACAGCAAAACCATCCAGGGGGATGGCTGGCTGGGCATTCGTTTCCAACTCACTCCGGAAGGGGAACCCAACGATCTGGTGTTGCACGTGCGCATGCTCGACAACGACAACAAACTCCAGCAACAAGCCATTGGCATCCTGGGTGTGAATCTCCTCTATGCCTGCTACCGCCACAATGATGACCCAGAGGAACTGCTGGAATCCCTGATCGATAGCCTGAGGGGCCGCGTCAAGATCGACATGGTGCGCCTCACTGGCCCCGATTTTGACCATGTGGACAATCGGTTGCTCAGTCTTTACCTGATCAAACACGGCCTATCCGATGTAGCCATGTTTGGCCCCGATGGGCGGAATTTGCAAGCTTCGGAGTTTTTGTACAAAAAAGATGTCTTGGTCGTTCGGGGGAGTTTCCGCCCCCCTACCCTCGTCAATATGGACATGCTCAAAACGGGTTATCAACAGTTCCGCAATGAGCCCGATGTAGATACCAAAAAGACTTACCTCCTCACCGAAATCACCCTTTCCAACCTAAAATCGGACGGGGAATTGGATGAAAAAGACTTCCTGGATCGGGCTGAATTGTTGAATGCACTGGGGCAAACGGTGATCATTTCCAATTGTGAAGAACACGCTCAATTAATCAATTACCTGGCCGACTACCGCATCAATAAAATTGGTTTGGTGCTGGGAGTGCAGTTTTTGCTGGAATTGGTCAATCGCAAATACTATGAAAACATGGATGGGCGTTTGTTGGCGGCCTTTGGTGAGTTGTTCACCAAAAATGTCAAGATCTATGTGTACCCGGCCATGCAGGAAGGCAATGAAGAATTGATGACTGCCCAAAATACCCCAGTGCCTGAAGGTGCCAAATTTTTGTACCGCCACTTAATCGACAACCAGCAAATTGTCGACATCGAAGGCTACGATCACAACATCCTGCACATTTTTTCCAAAGAAGTGCTCTCACTGGTGCGCAATGGCAATGCTGGTTTTGAAATGATGGTACCCAGCAAAGTGGCCGCGCTCATCAAGGAGAAGTTTCTCTTTGGTTATCCTTATGAACAAAAAGAATTTGAATACTGATGATAAAAGTCTTGATCCCCATTTTGATGTTTGGCCTCTGGAGCGCCAGTTGTAGTGACACCGGAAGTTCATCGCATAAACTGAACGAACAAAAATCCCAGGCAAAAGCACGAACGGCGGCACAAACCGAAGCAGCCGAGCAAGTTGATTTGGATTTGGACTACCTGATGGGGCATTTTGACCCTGCCCAGCACGCCGATTTTGCCAAAATAAGCAGCCCCTATGCCGACCGCGCAGACATGTACATGCGTAAAGACGCTTACGAAGCTTTCAAATCCATGCATGCTGCTGCACTTAAAGAGGGAATTTCCTTAAAAATCATCTCGGCAGCCCGCAATTTTGATGCTCAAAAGGGCATTTGGGAGGCCAAATGGAACGGCAGCCGGATTTTGTCTAATGGTGAAAATGCCGCTAAAGCCTACCCCCTTGCCAAAAATCGTGCAATCAAGATTATGGAATACAGTGCTATGCCCGGTGCATCCCGCCACCACTGGGGTACTGACATTGACCTGAATAACCTTTCTGATAAGTGGTTTTTACAGGGTGATGGCCAAAAAATCTATGCCTGGTTGGTCAAAAATGCGGGAAATTTTGGGTTTTGTCAGCCTTACTCTGTCAAAAACGCCGAGCGCCCTCATGGCTACAACGAAGAGAAATGGCACTGGTCTTATATGCCCGTCTCAAATAAATTGACTACTTTCGCCCGCAACTACATGAAAGACAAGCTGATTACTGGATTTTCCGGTGCCGAGACGGCAGTGGAAATTGGCGTGGTAGAAAAATATGTTTTAGGGATCAATCAGCAATGCCAATAATTTAATTGACATCAAAGTAGTGGGGCAAAAGTAAGTGCTCATTTTCCCTGAGCCAAAGAATCATGTAAGTCACTTAAAAAAACTACTTACTCATCTAATCCTTTAGCAAAATGAGCCCTTATTTTTTTATTGCCCCATATAGAGAAACCAACACGTGAACACAAAGGTATACGCATCCATCGAACAGTCGCGCGCAACGGGACAAAAGCAATTGGCGGTTCTCATCGACCCCGACCGACTACGTACCCAATCGGTAGATGCACTCATTGCCCTGGCCGAACGGGGAGTCGACTTTTTTTTCATTGGGGGCAGTTTGCTCCTGGATGCAAAAATGGAGGAATATCTAATGTTGCTGCGCCAAAACGTTCGGCAACCATTGGTCATTTTTCCGGGTAGTCCCTTACAAATTTCCGCACGCGCCGATGCCATTCTCCTACTTTCACTCATCTCGGGGCGCAATCCGGATTTACTCATTGGTCAACACGTGATTGCAGCGCCTTATCTGAAAGCTTCGGGTTTGGAGATCATTCCGACAGGCTACCTATTGATCGATGGCGGCGTGAGTACTACGGCCGCTTACATGAGCAATACCCAACCCATTCCGCCCGAAAAAATTGAAATTGCTGTTTGTACAGCCATGGCGGGAACCATGCTGGGTTTAAAGCTGTTGTACCTTGACGCTGGCAGTGGTGCACAACACCCGGTAAGTGCAGAGATGATCCAGGCAGTACGCGCAGCTGTAGAGGTTCCGCTCTTCACTGGCGGTGGAGTACGTAGCCCAGAGCTGGCTTATACCAACCTAAAGGCAGGTGCAGATCTGCTGGTGGTTGGCAATGCACTGGAAAAAGATCCAGGATTATTGATCGAAATTGCTGCGGCAGTACGTGCAGCAGGTAACGAATAACAAATGCAAGGAACAGTCATAAAGTCGACGGGGAGTTGGTACAATGTGCGAATGGAAGACGGACAAGTGTTGGAATGCCGTACGGTAGGTAAAATGCGTTTGAACGACTTGCCACTCACCAACCCCATCGCTGTCGGGGATGAAGTGGTGTTTGAAATGGAAAATGAAACGGGGAACGGTCTGATAAAAGGCATCATGCCCCGCCGCAATTACGTGGTACGCCAATCTCCTCGCCGCAAACACGATTTGCACCTTTTAGCCAGCAACATCGATCAGGCTTTGCTGGTCACCACCATTACCCAACCAAAACTCAAACAAGGTTTCATCGATCGCTTTTTGCTGATGGTAGAACCCTATGAGATCCCTACCATTATTGTCTTCAACAAAGCGGATTTGTACAACGACGAAGACCTGGAAGTATATGCATACCTGGAGGATCTTTATCAGGGCTTAGGCTACACCGTCATTTTGGCCTCAGCCATGACCGGCGATGGCGTCGCTGAGTTGAAGGCCCAATTGAAAGACAAAGTCACGATGCTGAGTGGCCAGTCGGGTGTAGGAAAGTCGAGTTTACTCAATCAGATCCAAGCCAACCTGGAATTGCGCGTAGGTGAAATTTCGGATTGGTCAGGCAAAGGGCAGCACACTACCACTTTTGCCGAAATGCATCCTCTGGACATGGGCGGGCAAATCATTGATACTCCGGGTATCAAAACCCTCAGTTTTATCCATTTGGAACCCAACCAGGTAGCCCATAATTTCCGGGAGATTTTCGCTCTATCCCCCCAATGCCGCTTCGGCGGAGCCTGCCTACACCGCAACGAACCAAAATGTGCGGTAAAAGCAGCAGTGGAAAGGGAAGAAATCAGCTCCCTACGCTATGAGAACTATTTGTACATTCTACAGGAAATTGAAGATTTGAATCATTGGGAGCGGAAGAAAGGAATGTAAGGTTAATGATCAAACATGTCTTCCACTCAGCCAATAAAACCGCCACGTGAACCACACCGCCTGGGTACTCAAAGCGATCAAAAACCCAACCCACACTCCCTTTACCCCCCATCCCAATTGGAAGGTCAGCCAATAGGCTATAGGCATGCCAAGGAGCCAATAGGCCACAAAAGATATAATTGAGGGCATTCGAGTATCCTCCATTCCCCTCAGCAATGAAATGCCTACCGATTGCATGGCATCAGAAACCTGGAACAACCCGGCAATGACGATCAATGCAGAGGCGATGTCCCAAACTTTGGAATCTTCGATAAAAGCCCTGGCAATACTGCCCGAGCCAAACATAAAACACAAGGCAGGAATCAGTACCAGTGTCACGGCTAAAAACATTGCCGAAAAGCCCGACAAGCGAATTTGGCTGTGGTTTTTTTGACCAAAAGCTTGTCCAATCCGAATCGATCCGGCCGTCCCAATGGCCATCAGCACCACAAACGTGGTACTCGCCAAAGTCATCGCTACCTGATGACCTGCAAGTGAGTATTTTCCCAAATGTCCAACCCATACCGCGCCCAAAGAATAAGCCGAATATTCTATCAAAGCTTGTCCGCTAACGGGCAAGGCCAATCCAATAAATTCCCTTGTTTTTGCCCAAATTTCATCTTTATGAATCACTGCATTCATGATCGTTTTGAATCGGGCACCGCGCCGTAAATAGACAATTAAACCGATCAGCTGAGCAACAATGGTGAGAAAGAATGAAAGCCCCAGGCCCGCTACTCCCAGTTGAGGAATGCCTCCTATACCAAAAACAAAAATCCAATTGAGGGTGCCCCCCAAAAGGGCTCCTGCCAGGGAAAATACCAAACCAACTTTGGTCATCGACAGCCCATCAATGAAGTAGATGAGGTTAAAATACAAGGACATCATGGGCAATTGAGCAATCAATATCCAAAGATAGGGCTGTGCCAATCTGGCCACATCCTGCTCATGTCCCAGGAGTTGAAAATTAAGTGCAATCACAATCAACACAATCCCTTCCACCAAGGAAAAAAGGAATGAGGTGATTCCACTCGCATATAAAATTCGTTTGACTTCAGCCGGGTCGTCTCTTTCGTCTGCCGCGGCCACTAAGGGCGAGGTCATTGACAAACCTCCGATGCCGATCAGGGCAACCAACCAAAAGATGGGGTTGGTTGCTCCGGCTGCAGCAACGTCGGTAACATTCACTTGTCCAATCATAAAAGTGCCCAAAGTAGCCAGCAACATGCTGCTCAATTCGGCCAGGGCAATAGGCAAACCTAGGTGAAAAAGGATGCGCAGTTCGGTACGGAAAGGCTGTAGGTTCATATGTACGGGTTGGCAGCGGCCAGCGTTTGTCGAATGATGGTACTTGAACAAACAAAGATCGACATAAAGTTTCATCGATCTTTGAAATTTTAGTTTCATTAGACAAACTAGCTGGTACAAGTCTCCAGACTTGTACCAACATTTTCGCGTCTCTGACGCACGGGCAACCCGGACACACCGAGCAAACACACACGTCAAAGACGTGTTGATATTGGTACAAGTCTGGAGACTTGTACCAGCGCCAGTGTCTAGAGTTAAAACTGGTCCCTCTGGCCCAAAACCCGGAACTCCTTATCTGACCCTAGCCACCGCATTATCCGTAGCTGGCACCGTACGCAAAAAAGCATAAATAGCGCTGATCTCTTCATCAGTCATTACCGTAAACTTGGGCATAGCTGCACTCAATGAGCCTCCACCCCGGCGTTTGCCAAAACGTACCGCTTCCGCAAATTCTGCTTCCGTCCATTTGCCAATACCATGCTCAGGATGTGGAGTCAGGTTGGCCGAGGGTATCTCGCGCAAATCAGTAGGATCAATCAATATGTTGCCTCCAGCCAGGTAACCTTTCGATTTTTCAGGCTCGAAGGCGTTGTTGGACGCAAAATTGGCGGAGTGACAGTTGTAACAATCTACCCCTCCATGCACCAGATAACGTCCGTAGGCTACTTTGTCCGTAACCGGTGGTGCCACAATCGGTTTTTCTGGATACGGGAAAGGTTTAAACACGGTATTGGTCAAAAACTTGGTAAAAAAGGTAGGCTGGCAAGGTGGACTTGATTTGGCAACAGGGTCCAACTGTGGTGCATCTGAACGCAAATAAGCTACAATGCTGTATATATCTTCGTCCGATAAGCGAGGAAAACCGGTCATGATGTAAGAATAAGAACCGTCACGCTTAATTCCGGTACGCAAAAAATGGATCAGTTCACCATCGGTATAACGACCTGCACCGTGGGTTTTGTCGCGGGTAATATTGCCTGAGTGCACGTAACCAAACATAGCGGGAACATCAACCATGTGTTTCCCACTTAATTTATTGCCTTCGCCTCGATGGCATTCGGCACAGATCAGGGTTACGAGGTGCTCACCTCGCTCCAGGCGAGTAGAGTCAGGTTTCACCGTTATTTTGACATCTTTAGGCTCGTAGGTAGGTACACCTCTGAATTGAATAAAAGCCGCTCCAGCAGCAACCAACAATACAACAGCAAGGACTAAAAATCCGAGTACTCGAAAAACCTTCTTCATGATTTTAGGTATTTTAGGTGAATTACAGACACGTACGAAAAGAATGAGGTTGCGGATTATGGACCTATTTTTTTGCCATAAAAAACCTCAAAAATTACGTGTTGATCCACCTGGTGATCCAAACTTGGTTAATGTGCTAAAACCGAAAAGAGGAGTCAAATAACGGATTTAAAAGTAATACTATTTCTAAATACCTTGTTAGTCTTTATATGGTCTTATTTTTGAAAGCGTAAAATTTTTGTGCCATCCCAAGCCACAATCCAGTTCGGCAGTCCGCAAAAAAGCAGCAAGTTATTGGGTAATCCTTGGAGGGGTTGGGCGTTGCCTATCGTTTCTCCCACGTAATAGCTCCCCTGTTGGCGGTACAAAAGGTATTGATCAAAAGTTTGCAACTGTTCAACACCCACCAGTGGCAAGAAGGCTTGAAACTGGGCAAAAAGATCAAAACTCAATACGCCTTGTTCAGGGTCAACGAGGTACACCCCTCTTTCATTACAAACCAACTGATTGGGACTAAAGCGGCGCCCTAAAAGCAGGCTCAAGTCCTGACTGGAGCTTTTGATGTTGCCTTGCCGATCCATCCGGTTAAGGGTGTTGAGCCCTGCATCATAAATCCAGACCTGGCGATCCCGACTCAGCGCAACCAGTGTTGGCAAGGGAAATTGTTCAGCCTTCAGGCGTATATCCGCTGTAACATTGAGGGTCCGGTCCAAAAAAATAAGGGTCTGATAATCCGGGTAATACAACAGGATATCGAAGGGATCGCTGACATCTATTTTGCTCAAGTTGCCCAAATAACGGTTGCTGAATTCAAAAAGCACCTTGCCTTGTTCAGTACACTTGTACAAGACCTGACGCGGTGAAACGAAATAAATTTGTTTGAGTTTATCGCTGCCCAACACCTGAACCTGAGCATCAAAACTGTAGGCCAAAGGGATACTGTCTACCTTTTGGGCAAGGGCCAGATGGTCCAAAAAAAAGAAAACAAGGCAAACCAATAAAGACCTAAGGGCCAAAGACCTGTCCTTGAGGGTTTTCAAAAAACTGTATTTCCAGATTTTCACCATCGAATACTGCGTAAGAATTGTAATGCAACCATTCACCCAAATTGATATAACGACTCTTTCCATTTTTTAGCACACAATCGATGGGCAAATGCCGGTGACCAAAGATGTAAAAATCAGCAGGTTTGCGCTCCAGTTGGTCATTGATATAAACGAGTAGCCATTCATTTTCAGGGCCTAAAAACTGCGCCTGCGGAGGATGTACACTGCGGCTTCGACCTGACCAAAATTGGGCCACCCCCATGCCAAAATTGGGATGTAAACGGGCAAAACACCATTGAAAAAAAGGGTTGGCAAAAATATGTTTGAGCATTTTGTAACCGTAGTCTCCGGGGCCAAGGCCATCACCGTGGCCAATCAAAAAGCTTTTCCCATTGATTTCTCTCATGATGGGTTGTCGATGAATCGGAATACCAAATTCATCCTCAAAATAGCGAAACATCCACATATCGTGATTCCCCGTAAAAAACTGAATGGGGATACCTGCGTCGCGCAACTCAGCTAGTTTGCCCAAAAATCGGGTATACCCTTTTGGAATGACTCTTTTGTATTCAAACCAAAAATCGAATAAATCTCCAACCAGAAAAATCTCCTGAGCATCTACGCTGATTTGATCCAACCAGCGCAACAATTGCCGCTCTCTTTCCTGGCTACTGTATTTTCCGGGCACCCCGAGGTGAAAATCAGAGGCGAAATAAGTTTTTTGCATAAGGCATTAATTCTGCATTTTTGTTGCCACAAAATAATGAAACAATGGATTTAAATCTTCAGGGCAAAAACGCGCTCGTCAGTGGCAGCAGCAAAGGAATTGGTAAGGCCATCGCCATTGAGCTGGCCAAACTAGGCGCAAATGTAACACTTATGGCGCGCTCTGCGGAGTTATTGGCAGAAGTTGTACAGGAATTGGAGCAAAATCACCCACATCAACAGCATGATTTTTTGGTAGCTGATTTTAACAAGCGGGAAGAATTGCACCAACGGGTCCACGGTTTGGTGACTTTAAAGCCCATTCATATCCTGGTCAACAATACCGGAGGGCCCAATGGCGGTGCCATTCTGGACGCCAAACCAGAACAATTCCTCGAAGCTTTCCAAAATCACGTCCTGTGTAACCACCTCCTGGCTCAATTGGTCATCCCTCAAATGAAGGCAGCAGGCTTTGGTCGCATCGTAAACATCGTTTCTACTTCAGTGAGGGTACCTCTCGACAATTTGGGGGTTTCCAATACTACCCGTGGGGCGGTAGCCTCCTGGGCAAAGACCCTTGCTAACGAAATTGCTGCCACTGGCATCACCGTAAACAATGTTTTACCTGGTTTCACCAAAACTGAACGACTGGAAGAAGTCCTCGGAGGAGCTGCCCAACGCAAAGGCATTTCCCTTGAACAAGAGATGGATCAAGCCCGGGAAACCATCCCCGCCAAACGTTTTGGCACGCCTGAAGAAATTGCCTCAGTTGCCGCTTTTTTGTGTACACCTGCCGCTGCTTACGTGACAGGTACCAGTATCTTGGTTGACGGGGGAAGAACGCGAGTCATTTAGCGATCAGCTGTCAGCAATCAGCCCTCAGCCTTGTTGTTGCAGATTGCTGAGGGCTGATTGCTGACAGCTATGAGCCACCTACCCTGCACCCGGTATTTTATATTATTATCATTAAAAATGCTAGGGAGAACCAGAAAGGTTTTTTATATTTGCAGAGCTAATTACTCTCCTAGCTCTTGTTTTTAAGTCTTGCACAGGATTCATGCTCATGAAAAGGCCAGTCGGACCTTTGTAAAGGTTTCCTAATTAATCTGGTTGTTATTTCGTCATTTTTTTCACAATCATAATACCCATGATTCGGCTATTTATATCCGTGCTACTAACAGGTTGTTATCTCTTCGCGTCAGCTCAAACTGCGCGCATCATTAACCAGACCGAGTCTGCCTATTTGCTTTTTGAAGCGGAAGCTTTCGCTGACAATCAAGCAAGCGGACAAGGCCAAACGGCTAATTGGGAGATAAAACAAGATGGGAATACCAAAGGTGTCACCACTACTGCTGACCGCAACTTTCCCAATCTTGACTACAATGCATCCAAGCTCGTTTACCACATTCAGGTGACCAACAGTGGTAACTATACCATGTACTTCAGCCGCAAACTTTCCGCACCAACGGCAAGTTTTGTACTGCCTCGAATCAACGAAGCTGCAGCCAATAACATTCGTCGCCGGGTAACTGCAACAGGCGGTCCTGACTCGAAGTACGTTTGGCAAAACTCTCGCCGCACCTTTTTCTTTAATGCCAATACCCTTTATACTTTGGTTTTGTTGCCCGAAGCAACCCGCAACATGACCATTGACAAGTTGTTGTTCCACCGGGATGAAACCCTGGAGGATGCCTCTTTGTCAAAAGCGGTATTAAAAGTTACAGAACCCACCAACGAATCCATCAAAGGGCTTTTGGCCTACAACTTGCCAGAGATGGGGCAAGGCAAACCATGGTCTTTGAGCACCAGCAAATCAACGGGGGCAAAAGTGGTGGATAACCCTGCCAATGCCAAAGGATATTTCCCTTATTCGGGTAAGTCTTTCATCGAACTGGAACGGGTCAACGGAAAAGCTCGTTTGGTCATGGAGCCGTTAAATTATTCGACTTGCTTCATGTTCTTTGGCGATTTGGCCCTGAACCTGAAAGTGATGTCTCCCAACGAATTTGTCAGTCCATTGGATACGGTAAAAGTATGGGCTGAACTGGAGGGGCTTTTTTCTCAAAGGGTTCAATTGGCCGAATATACTGGCCTGAACATGACCTACCAGAACATTGAAGCCAAAGCGCCAAATAGTGTGGCGTTTTACAATAAGATCACCTACATCGTTGAGTTTTCAGGTGAAGGAGATGAAAAACTTTGGTTGGACGACATGTCGGTACAATTCCAAAGCACCGCCTTTAACTTCTTGATCCCACCCGCTGATTTATCAATCGTGGAGGATACACTTATTTTAGGCGCACCATTTTATACCTTCTCTATCCGTGGAAACCTGACGGATACCATGGTCAAAAATTCAACGTTCTTCTGGAGCTTCAAAGGCTTGAGAGATACGGTGGTGAAGTCAAAAGACACCCTGCGGTATGTTTTTCCAAGAACTGGGTTTTACGATTTGACACTGACCCTGCGTACTCGGTCTTTCATCGATCCAAGCTGCGACAGTGTTACCACTATCGTTTCCAAGACGATCTTTGTACCTCAGTTTGATCCCAAAAAGCTCGATCCTCCGAAACCACCAAAGGATACGGTAGTTACACCACCTAAAGATACCGTCGTAACACCGCCTAAAGACACGGTGGTCACTCCTCCAAAAGATACCATCACGAATCCTGGAGATACTACGATCGTCATTGGTGGCCCTGGTGATACCGTGGTTACCAATCCACCGGACACCATCGTTACACCTCCAAAGGATACAGTCGTAACACCTCCTAAAGACACGGTGGTCACTCCGCCTAAAGATACGGTGGTGACTCCTCCGAAGGATACCATAGTAACACCTCCTGTTGATACTATCGATACCGGAAATCCAGATATTCCTTTGGATGTCGCTCCTGAAGGACTCAAGGTTTATCCAAACCCGACTACGGACTTATTGATCATCCAGACCGATAATTACGTCAAGCTCTTTTATGACTTGACCAACTCGCGAGGGCAATCCTTGTACAAAGGACAATTTGTACAACAGATTCTACTTTCGATAGGCTCCGAACCGACTGGATTCTATTTCTTGCGAATAACCGACGCAAAAGGGAACCAGATTGGTAGTGTCCAAAAAATTGTCAAACGATAACCAATAGGCACTTTACAACAAGTAATGCCAATTAATAAGCCCCCTGTTCGATATGAGCAGGGGGCTTTGCTTTTTCTTTGCGTTTAGATTTTCACCATGGGCTTATACCAACTAGGTATTTATTGCCATTCCTCTACAATGGGCGAATTAAAGGAGTACAACAGCAGGTCGTGGGTGGTGACCAGGCCAATCAACCGATCATCTTCTACAACTGGAATGGCGTGGAATTGATTGGCTAAAAAAATATCTGCGGCTAACCCGATGGTATCTTCTGATTCCAACGTAAGGGGATGTTCTGTCATCAAGTCCTTGGCACAAAGTACTTCGTATTCTTTCTCGGACCAGGTGCGGCCTGTAGTCTGTAGAGAAAGTACATAAGCGACTTTATAAAAATCCTGCTTGCTGATGATGCCAAGCAGTTTGTCATTTGCTTCTACTACGGGCAGGTGATGAAACTCGTTTTGGTCAAATATCGCTTTGATCTGATATGCGCTGGCCATAGGGCCGACGGTAACCAATTTGGAGGTCATTACTTCATTGATGGGTCGATTCGGATTCATAATACATGTGGATTGGGTGAAACAGAAAAGGAACCATGCTTAAATTTTTAAGTGTTCCTCCAGATTCTCATTCGTCACAAATCAAAATTACACAGCCCGTTCCTGGCTTGCACTGAGCAGTGTCAAACCTTGATGGTGATATTTATCAGATGAAATGGATTGAAAAAAGCTAGCGATCAAACGCCTTTAGGGCTTTCACGGTATTGCAACAATTCATTCAATACGGTACCCAATTCCTCAACAGAAGGGACTATTTTTTGGAAGATAATTTTGTCATCCAATAAAAGGGCGGGAATGCCTGAAATGCCATAGCTGAGGATCTCATTCACGTTACTAATTTCCAGTAACTCTACCTCTAAATCCAAGGCCTCCAATGCAGCCAAAAGATTGGCCTTTAAAGCGCGGTCTTTAGCCGAGCCTATCCCTAACAACTTGATTTGGGCCTTGCTTGATTTCTCCATCGCGTATCGTTCAAATATTGTTCTTCTCATGGCATTGCTACTCTACCTGTGCAAGATCAGGGTTCTCTGTTTTTTTGTGAATGACTTTTGTCATCGGATTCAGTGACATATTAAGTCATTACCGAAAGAATACTTATCTTACCTTCACGACACAAAATTATCATTGGTTTGGACTGGATAATTGCACATCAACACGATTCTGAAGCAGCCTTACGTTTGAAGGCCATCATCAAAACAGCTACAGATGGCATCATCATCATCGATGAGAGTGGGATCATTGAACTCGTGAACGAGGCCGCGGCACGTTTATTCGCTTATTCCGAAGAAGAATTGGTTGGCCAAAACATCCGTATGCTCATGCCGAATCCCCACCGGGATGCTCACGATACTTACATCCAAAACTACATCCAAACCGGGGTGAAGAAAATCATCGGCATTGGCCGGGAAGTAATGGGCTTGCGCAAAGACCTCAGTACCTTCCCTCTCCGACTCAGCATCAGTGAAGTTCAACTGCCGGAGAGGATGGTGTTTACGGGTATTTTGCACGATTTGAGCGCTGAAAAAGCCGCCGAAGCGCGCATCAAAGAACTCAATCAGCACCTGGAAGAGGAAGTACATCGGCGTACCGAAGAATTGGCCACTACGATCAATAAGTTGCTGAATACCAATAACCAACTGGAATTTGAAATTCAGGAACGCAAAGTAGCGGAAGCCACTTTACGCAAAAACGAACAGGAGCTGCGCAAAGCCATTGAAAAAGAACGCGAGTTAAACACACTTAAATCAAGGTTTGTGTCGATGGCTTCCCACGAGTTTCGTACACCTTTGAGTACCATCCTGTCTTCCGCAGATTTGTTGGAGATGTATACCAGTGAAGACCAACAAGACAAAAGGCTGCGGCATACCACCCGCATCAAATCTGCGGTCAACAACCTGATCAGTATTCTGAATGATTTTTTGTCCTTGAGCAAACTCGAAGAAGGAAAAATCTCCATTACACCGGTCGAATTCAACCTGGAAGAATTTTGCGATGAAGTAATGGACGATGTTCAAGCCCTCCTGAAACCAGGCCAAATTCTCCAACACCATGGGGTTAGCCCAGATACGGTGATTATACTGGACAAAAAGATGCTGAAAAATGTATTCATCAATCTTTTTTCCAATGCCATCAAATATTCAGAGCCGGGCAAAACCATCGATTGTTATGTCACCATTGAAAACAATGAATTGAACATCAGTATCCAGGATCATGGCATTGGTATTCCCGAGGAAGAACAACAACATTTGTTCACCCGCTTTTTTCGGGCCCACAACGCCGAAAACATTCCAGGGACTGGCTTAGGATTAAATATTGTCAAACGTTATGTGGAATTGATGAGCGGACGTATTCATTTTGAAAGTACCTTGGGTGAAGGCACCACCTTCCACGTTCACATTCCCTTATCTTTATAGTATGACGCAAAAAATTACTTCCCGATTTTTTTAGAGGCTTTTGAATAGGAAGCTCACTTAAAATGAAGCGTTCGACTTCCTATTCAAAACCCAAATCGGGAACTTAATTTTTCTGCGTTACATAAAACACCACAACGATGAATAAGCAAAAAATTCTGGTCATTGAAGACAACCAGGAAGTACGCGAAAACCTGGAGGAAATCCTTGAACTCTCCGGGTATGAGGTGCATCTGGCCGAGGACGGTACTGTGGGTGTAGATGCAGCCCAAAGGGTCAAACCTGACCTGATTCTTTGTGATGTAATGATGCCCAAACTGGATGGTTTTGGTGTACTCAATATTCTGGGCAAACGCCCCGAAACTGCAGCAATTCCTTTTGTGTTTTTGACAGCTAAAACGGAAAGAGTTGATTTCCGGCGAGGTATGAACCTTGGCGCGGACGACTACATTACCAAGCCTTTTTTTAAAGATGAATTGCTGGCTGTTATCGAAACTCGTCTGAAAAAAAGCGAACACCTGCGCAAACAGTTCGACCGCACTGAACAAGGCATCACTGCTTTCATCAACGCCGCTAAAGGTTACGAAGAACTCAAAAAACTATCCGACAACCGCAAGATCAAGCACTACAAAAAGCGGGATCTGGTTTATGAGGAAGGTGATTACCCACGTTATCTCTATTTTGTCAAAAGTGGCAAGGTAAAGGTTTTTAAAACCAACGAAAGTGGCAAGGAATACATCATCGACATCTACACCGAAGGTGATTTCATCGGTTATGTCGATTTGATCAAAGACAGCACTTATGATGATTCGGCGGCGGCCCTGGAAGATGCCGAAGTGAGCCTCATCCCCAAAGAAGACTTCACCGCCCTGCTCCACGCCAATCGGGATGTTTCTTCCCAATTGATCAAAATGTTGGCCAACAACATCGCCGAAAAAGAAGAACAACTCCTGCAATTGGCCTACAACTCCGTGCGCAAACGGGTAGCCGACGCAGTCTTACTGCTCGCCGAAAAAGAAGGCAAGGACGAAATCAACGTCTTGCGCGATGACCTGGCTCGCATTGTCGGTACAGCCAAAGAAAGTGTAATCCGTATGCTCACTGAATTCAAGCAGGATGGCTATATCGACATCACCGATGGGATGATTACGATTCGGGATAAGAAGAAATTGATGAATATGCCAGCTTAGGAAATGATAAGTGATGAATGATGAGTGATGAGTTAGGGCTCCAATTTATCACTCATCATTTATCATTCATCACTTCGTTATAGGATTTTCCCCTCAATCACCTGCAATACATCCAACTTCCCACCGCCCAAATGGGCAAAAGCAATGATGCTGCACTGACTGTCCACCCAGTTGGCAGGTAAAGTAAAGGTATAGCTGCGTGAGCTTTTTTTGCTGCTTTTTAACTCTCCACCGATCAAATCGCCGTCAAAAGCAGTGAGCATGTCGCGCAGGTTGTGGCGATGGCTGTAATCACTTTTTTTACCATCCGGGGTGAGTTGTACATCTACAATTTGGTCTTCGGCGAGCATCACGCTAAGGCGGATATCGTCCTGGGGCAGGGGTTGGAGCAGCTCGGTATCGATGGTGACTTTGAGGACGCGGGTCGTTGCATTGTAGGTTTTGCTCAATTTTAGATCCACCAAAGGTGCAGCAGCAAGCTCCTGAGCAATGTACCCTGCCCATTGCGAACGTCCTAACTGCAAGTCAAATTCGCCATCGTACAATTTGCGATTCACAACTGCCGAAGGATAGCCCAGCGGTTTACCCAAGAGGTTGATAATTCCGTCTCCCTCTGGGGTGCGAAAGTCGTACTTGCTATCGGGATAAGGAGGCGCAAAGGAACCAGCATGTACACCTACAGAAATCACTTGGTCTTTGTACAATTCCCTCAAATTGAGCACTTCCACCGTACCCGCCGGGCAATTGACGCAGCGTACGCCCGTAAACTCTTCGATCAGCACCCGCCGTTTGACGTTCACATTGGGGCCGCCCGGTTCCAGGGGGGTAATCACTGGAGGGATTTCTTCACAAGTAAAAAGGGAAAAGGCCAGGAAAAACGAGAGAATGAGGCTACGCATGGTTTTGGAATTGTTTAAGCGCTTATATAAAGGCGAAATTGCGGGTTTTACGGCGGAAATGCTAGTAGGCAGTATGGGCTTTTGCTGAAAATGTCTTGGTGTGGACGGAAAGGGAATTTAGAACTGGATCTAAATTTATTCGTTCAATGCTATCTGGGTTTTGTACTCTAAATCCGACAAATCCACCCGATTTACTGCATTTCTTCTCCAAAATTTCCGAATATCCCTATCTTGAGCAGCGAGGACACCATTCGGTGTTGCTAAATTATGCAAAAAATTTACTGACGAAACGACGGCTAAAGTATGAGCAAGGGATTTTTTGGGCACCCTGCGGGCTTGTCCACGCTATTTTTTACCGAAATGTGGGAGCGCTTTTCCTATTATGGGATGCGGGCGATCTTGATTTTGTTTATGACTGCGAGTTTAGCGGAGAAAGGTTTGGGCATTGACCCTTCCGAAGCAGGGGCCATCTATGGTTTGTATACTGCTGGAGTGTATTTGTTGACCTTACCCGGTGGCTGGCTGGCTGATAATATTTTGGGGCAACGCAAAGCCATTTGGTACGGAGGTATTCTGATCATGATTGGTCACCTGATTCTGGCTATTCCGGGTAGTCCGGGAATATTTGTACTTGGCCTGGTATTTGTCGCTAGTGGTACGGGGTTACTCAAACCCAATATTAGTACGGTTGTGGGCGATTTATATCCCGAAGGTGGTGCAAGGCGCGACCAGGGGTTTTCCATTTTTTACATGGGCATCAACCTGGGTTCCTTTTTTGGTCAAATCTTTGTTCCCTTTCTGGCCGCTTACAACTGGCACTGGGGTTTTGGGGCCGCCGCAATCGGGATGTTTTTCGGTTTGTTGCAATTCCGGCTCACCCAGGGTAGCCTCAATGAGCTGGGCCTTAAACCCAAACTCAAGGAAGAAGTTGAAGAAGGTGTAGCCGTAGGTAAAGTCAATGGAGTCCTGGCTGGGGTGCTTGGCCTTGCATTAGTTGTGTTTTTGGCAGTACTCCAATGGAGAGGCATCATCGATGTCACCACTGCAACGGGCATTGCCCAGGCCGTAGGAGTCATCATTGTAGTAATTACTCTTTTTTACTTCCTGTACATCATGGTTGCTGGAGGATTGAATCCCGATGAAAAGAAAAAAGTGTTGGTGATCTTTTTCCTCTTTGTTGGAGCGGCCTTATTCTGGTCCGGATTTGAACAGGCTGGCTCTTCCTTAAACCTCTTCGCCCGTGACTTTACCAACCGCATGATTGGGTCATGGGAAATGCCCGCAGGAATGTTGCAAAGCGCGAATTCCTTAGTCATTATCCTTTTTGCGCCCATTGTTGGCTGGTTGTGGGTAAAATTAGCTGCACGCAACTTAAACCCCAATACACCTATTAAATTCGGTATCGGGATCATCTTGATGGGATTCGGCTTTGTGGTCATGTATTTTGCGGCTCAAATTGCTGCTGCTGGCACCAAGGTGGGTATGGGTTGGTTGTGGTTTACCTATTTTTTACATTCCATCGGTGAACTGACCTTGAGCCCGGTGGGATTGAGTGCTACGACCAAATTATCGCCCAAGCGCTACGTCGGGCAAATGATGGGAATCTGGTTCGTAGGTGCATCTTTGGGTAATTTGATTGCTGGCTTATTTGCGGGAGGTGTTGACACCGAAAATGCTAGCCAAATGCCAGCCCTGTTCTTGTCCGTGGTTACCTTTGCACTGATCTCAGGAGCTTTATTCATTATTTTTAACCCCATCTTAAAAAAATGGATGGGAGATGTGAAATAGTAGTGGCAATCCTTGGTGGTTGCCATTCGGTAGTGGCAACCATCAAAGGCAACCACCAAGGGTTGCCCAAACAAAACAATCCCTTTAATTAAATCGTTTACTCAGGCATACGACTGTCAAAACCACCCGCAATGAAATGCCTGACCATGTTACTCTGGTTGACCACCAGCCTGACCTTTAATCACTTAGCTGCCCAAAACAACCCCTGGAAGTTTCGGCACGACCACAATGGGGTACAAGTCTATACCCGCAAGGATAGCATCACCGGAATTTTAGAATTGAAGCTGCGCACTGAAGTAAAAGCCAGTTTAAGAGCAGTAGTAGCGCTGGCCACTGATATTCCCAACCTCAAAAACTGGGCCTATCGCCTCAAGGAGTCCTACCTGGTCAAAGAAGTCAGTGCCACTGAAGGTTATTTGTACATGCGTACAGATTTTCCCTTACCTTTTTCTGACCGGGATATGATTGTACATTATGTGATGCGTCAGGATCCCCATACCAAACAAGTGACATCCACCAGCAAGTCCGCATTTCAGATGATTCCTGAGAAGGACGGAATCGTACGCATCAAAACGCTGGAAACCAAATGGACCTACACTCCCCTGGCAAATGGTATGATCCGCCTCGAATACCAACTCAAATCGGACCCGGCAGGCAGCATTCCCAAATGGTTGATCAACCTGGCTGCGGATGACGGCCCGGTAAAAAGTATCGTCGGATTAAAGCAGCAATTGGCGAAATACGAGGATGCTAAGGTGAGTTTTTTGAAAGAATAACGTAGGGGCAACCCTATGTGGTTGCCCCTATGTGGTTGCCCCTATGTGGTTGCCCCTAACGTTCTTATCATTTCCATGTCCCATGGAAATGGGTGGCGCACCCTGATGTAGTGGCAACCACATAGGGTTGCCACTACTACCGGCGGCGTTTATTCCGATTTTTATTTCTCCGGTTGTTGTTGTTCCCTTGGCCTCCACCCTCTGGATTTCCACCACCATCGTTATTGCTGGGGGGATTCGGGTTATTGTTGCCTTGATCACCTCCACCTTGCTGGTTTTGTGGCCCACGTGGCGGCTGCGGTGGACGTGGATTGGGCCGTCCGCCGGTATTGTTGCCTCCGGAATTGTTGTTGTTGCTTCCGCCCCCGCCCCGGTTGTTCGGGTTATTGGGGTTGTTCGGATTATTCGGGCGTGGCCCCTGATTGTTTCCTTTGGGTGGCTGAGGATTAGCACCTTCCTCTTTGGGTGGACGGGGGTTGTTGTTCCCACGTTGTTGTGGATCGGGGCGGCGTTCAGAGCGTTCAGGGCGCCCTTGTCGATCTCCTTGTCCCGGATTTTGACCAGCACCACCTTGTGGCTTGGGCCGGTTCTCGCCCCGGTTGTTGTTTTGTGCGTTCCCTTCCCCGCTACGCTGCTGATCAGGGCGTTTTTTCTTTTTCTTTTTGCGGCGTTTTTTGTCATCGGGCAATTCAATTTCACCCGTCACGTCCACAAATCCTTCCTCTTCTGGTACGAATGCCGTTGTAGCTGCAACATCGAACTCGGCTGGTTTTTCACCCCGTGCGTTCATTTCCTGAATTTCCTTGACCTTGCTCAAATCCATTGGATAAATTGCTCCCCTACCCCGCTCGTGATCGTAAACGTAGTAAAGCAATTTTTTGAAAATATCGGTTTTGATCAAAGTCGCAGCCCCTTTTTGAGTATACAGTTTATCTGCACCACTCGGAAAATCCGAAAGAGCATCCAGATAAGTATCCAATTCGTAGTTGAGGCAACATTTCAAACGGCCACATTGCCCTGAAAGCTTCACCTGATTGATGGCCAGGTTTTGGTAGCGTGCGGCAGCTGTCGATACCGATTTGAAGTCGGTCAACCAGGTAGAGCAGCACAATTCCCGCCCACAGGAACCAATCCCACCAATCAAGGCGGATTCCTGGCGCGCACCGATCTGCCGCATTTCAATTTTTACGCGAAACTCCTTGGCGAAATGCCGGATCAGTTCACGGAAGTCGACCCGACCATCAGCGGTGTAATAAAAAGTCGCCTTGCGCTTGTCACCCTGGTATTCCACATCGCCAATCTTCATTTCCAGGCCCAGCGTACGCGCAATGGCCCGGGCGCGCACCATCGTCGGTTGCTCAGCTTCACGGGCTTCTTGCAAGCGCTCCAGGTCACGCTCATTGGCGCGGCGCAACACGAAATTGTTCACTGAGCGCTCATCCACCCGGCGGCGTTTCATTTGCAAGCGCACCAGCTCACCCGACAGGCTGACTTTGCCAATGTCATAACCGTTTCCGGTTTCAGCCACCACCATATCGCCTGTAACGACACGTACCTGGTCGGCTACCCGAAAAAACTGCTTGTGCACCCCGTTTTTAAAGCTGATTTCAACAATATTCAGCGGGTCAATATCAATGATGTCCAAAGTGGACAGCCAATCGTAGGTATTCAAGCGATTGCATCCACCCGTTGCACAGCCTCCACTGCTGTTGCATCCTTTGGTGCTGCCGCCACTACTGGTTCCACAACTCGTACAACCTAAACATCCCATCGTTTCATCGTTTTATGTAGCTGGATGGAAGCATCCAAAAAAAGGATCTTTGGATTTGCGTTCCGTTCCACATATTGATAACAATTGTTGAATAAACGTACTATTTGCTCCACTTGGTCTACATTGAGCACTTTTGCCAAATTTTGGGCACTGCTCAATTCCTCCGCCTGAAGTCGGGCATTAGTACTTCCCGTTACCATCATAATCAAAAACTCGCGCATAAAATGCAGGGCATACTGCAAAAAATGCTTTTGGTTTTCCCGCCCAAGGGTGGCAAAACCTTCACTCCATTTGACCATTTCTGGCCCATAACCTTTGTAACATTTGCGCAGCCAATCAAGTAACAAGGCTGCATCGTTGCTTATTTTATTCGCTGCTAAGGTAATGGCTTCATTGAAATTACCATCAGAAAGATGTGCAATTCCCCAGGCTTTGTCTTCGGGGCAAAGCTCCTGCCGCAACAAACCATCCACTATATCCTGATCATTCAGCATCGGAATTTTCACCAATTGACAGCGCGACAGAATGGTATTGAGGATCAACTCTGCGTTTTCAGCAATGAGGATAAAATGGGTAGCGGGAGGTGGCTCCTCGATGAGTTTAAGCAGGCGGTTGCCTTCATTTCCAAGGTATTCAGGCAGCCAAAGAATCAAGGTTTTAACTGGCGCTTCAAAGGTTTTTAGGCTGAGCTTACGGATGATGTTCTGGCATTCATCCTTGTTGATGTTGCCTTGTTTGTTTTCAGCTCCAATCAGTTGCAGCCACTGGTTGCTATCTTGATAGGGATTTTCCTGTAAGGCTTTCCGCCATTGAACCATAAATTTATCACTGGTCATGCCCGCACCAACCACCGGAAAGGAAAAATGCACATCTGGGTGAATCAGCTTGGACGTTTTGACACAGGAGGCACATTCTCCGCAGGAGTCGCCATCGGTTCGTTGAGTACACAACAAATATTGGCTGAGTGCCAGAGCCAGCGTGCGTTTTCCGATACCCGGAGGTCCCAACAACAATAGCGCATGCGGCAAACGGTCGGCTTCGACCATGTACCGGAGTGTGCTGATTGCCTCGGTTTGTCCAATAATATCTTTAAAACGCATGATGATTTCAGGCTTTACAGCCTCAAAGGAAGGATCAATCCTCGATTTGGTCCAAAATAACCTCATCAAAAGGACTAATGGAAGAGCGGAAAGTATTGATCAATTGGCCTTTTTCGTTCAGCAAGTATTTTTGAAAATTCCATTCGACTTCCGAATCCATGACCCCGTTTTCACTTTTGTGGGTCAACCAATGGTACAAAGGGTGAACTTCAGGGCCTTTGATGTGGACTTTGGTTGTCATGGGGAAACTTACCCCGTAACGCATTTTACAAAAATGGGCGATGCTAGTATTAGAGCCGGGCTCTTGCCCGCCAAAATCATTGGAGGGCAGCCCCACGACGACTAGTTTATGTTTAAAAGTTTCGTAGAGCTCCTGCAACTGTACATATTGTGGCGTGTAGCCACATTCTGAAGCTACATTGACCACTAGAATTTTCTTGCCTTTAAAATCAGCGAAATCAATCTCTTCCCCCGCGATGCCTTCAACTTTGAAGCGATGAATTGAATCCACAGCTTGTAAATTTTTTCACTTGTGGGGTAAAGTTAGATAAAAATGTTAAAGCAAAGTGGAGAAGATTAGACTTTTTTATGGCGATCAGGATTGAAGCCAGGGTATCAAGGGTTCGATTCGATTTCCTCCGACTCATCCACCGCCGTTTGCGGATGCTTTTTTTGCCACAAAACCTCCGACTCTTCCTGCTCCTCTTTGAGCATGCGCATGGCGAAAAAGATGCTGATAAAAAGCGTGACGATCGCCAAAAGAATCAGCCAGTCGTAAAACTCCTGGATGATGAAAAAATCGTATAACCCATGTACCAAAACAGCTAAACCCAGGCCCGTGGCTAAAAAGCGGATTTGGACTTTCCGTTCGGTTTTGAACTTGGCTTTGCCCACAAAATAACCCATCATAGTAGCAAAAACCGCATGGGCTGGTACGGCAGTAAGCCCTCGTAGCGCAGTAGTAGAAATGCTGTACTCCATAGCGTATAGTACATTTTCCAGGGTAGCAAAACCCATACTGATCATCACGGCGTAAATGATGCCATCGAGTGGCTCGTTGAAAAAAGGGCGAAAATAGGGGAACAGCACCAAGGTTAAAAACTTGAACAGTTCCTCAGTAAAAGATACCACTACAAAAGAAGTGACACAAACCCAAAACAAACTCGCCGGATCATCAATGCCCCGGTGGTAAAAGAACTCCTGCACTTTCATCACTGGAAGGGTAACCAACATACCCAGCATAAAGCATAGGGTAAGTGGAAACCACTTCTCCCGCTCGTGCCGATCGGAACGGTAGATTACCCATGCAATGAGGATTGCAGGTAATATGGCCAGTGTAAGTTGGAAAAACATTATCAAGGGCGCTTTGGAGGTTAGGAAATAGTCAGTTACGTGTCAGGAAGGGCATATCAACGAGGCACAAAAATCACTAATCCGTGGGGCAAAAATAGATGTTCATTTTTTTATCGCCCCTAAACTTTGGTAAGATCATAACACCATTTTACAAAAATCGTTTATTTTTCCTTTCTGTGGCTTATCTTCACAGGGAAATTGTAGAGACGCACGGCTGTGCGTCTCTGTAGTTAAAGACGCACAGCCGTGCGTCTCTACACTGGACCAAACAATTATTATGGCTGAGTTTTCTGAAATCCGCAACCGGCTGTCCAACGTTGAAAACTTGGAGAAAGAACTGCATTTGAAACAATTGCAGATCAATCGCCTGTTGAGCATCACTCAGGCCATCAACAACAATGTATCCGGAGTAGAATTGTACGACATGTACAGTTCATTTTTAAGTTGGGAAATGGGCATCAAAAAAATGGCGCTCTTCATCAAAGAGGAAGAAATATGGCGCTGTGCAACTTCCCTCGGGATTCCCGCCAACTTGCTCAGCGAAGACATCACGGCTCATTTTCCTAAGTATACTCGTTTGCGCAATTTGGAGGAGAATGATTCCCCCCTTATGCGCCATTTCGACGTAGTCATCCCCGTTCGCCATAAAGATATTGCGATTGCTTATGTATTCATTGGGGGTTTTGCTGAGGATGACGACATGTACAACAAAGTCCAAATCATCACCACCATTACCAACATCATCGCAGTCGCGATGGAAAACAAACGCCTCTTCAAACGCCAATTGGAGCAGGAGCGCCTGAAACGGGAAATGGAACTAGCTGGAGATGTACAAAAACTATTGATCCCTCAGCAGTTGCCTTCTTGCCGGAATTATGAATTTGCCAGTATTTACAAACCACATTTTGGGGTTGGGGGCGATTATTACGACTTCATTGAGTTTCCCAACGATAAAATTGTCTTCTGCATTGGCGATTTTACGGGTAAGGGTTTGTCGGCCGCATTGTTGATGGCCAATTTTCAGGCCAACTTCCATACCTTGATCAATAAACAAGCGGACCTTGACGAATTCATCCGCGACTTGAATACTTCGGTCAACCTCATTACTCAAGGTGATCGTTTCATTACTTTTTTCATCGCTGAATACAACACCTGTACGCGGGTATTGCGCTATGTCAATGCGGGGCATAACCCCCCGATTCTGGTTTCCCAAAACCGCCTGCTGGAACTCAACAAGGGCTGCATTATGCTGGGTTCGTATGCGAAAATTCCGGGTATTGAGATTGGTGAATGTAAGGTAGAGGAAGAGGAAGCCATTATCCTGGCTTACACCGACGGTTTGACCGATATTCGCAACAGTGCCGGGGACTTTGTCACCGAGGAGTTGTTGTATGATTACGTGCAGGAAAATTTCAAACTTCCTGCTGAAACATTCAACCAGGGCTTGCTAACCATCCTGGATGCTTTTAGAGGCGACGAGAACTATCCGGACGATTTTACTGTTTTAACCTGCAAAATTCACAACCATTGAGGCTTTTGTCTCGTCTTATAATAACTTAAGCTCAATTGTGGGGAATTTGATCGACTTAATTTTGATCTGTACTAAATTAAGTCGGACATTGCCTCAAAATCTAGTTTTTGTTATTTTACATCGCAAAATAAGCCCGGGGCAGACATCCATTTTCCATCCTCATACGTTTTTACATTGGTTCGAAATTGGATGTCGAAGTTTTCCGGCGTAATACATC
This sequence comes from Haliscomenobacter sp., assembly GCF_965225875.1. Taxonomy (GTDB): domain Bacteria; phylum Bacteroidota; class Bacteroidia; order Chitinophagales; family Saprospiraceae; genus Haliscomenobacter. The sequence continues at coordinate 544,162 of NZ_CBDDBS010000001.1, forward strand.
ATCATGAAAGACAAAACAACTGCTGGTCTGTTGGCAATATTTTTAGGCGGATTGGGTATACACCGTTTTTATCTTGGTCAAACTGGCCTGGGTTTTCTCCATCTCATTTTTTTCTGGTTGCCTTTGCCAATCTCCTGGATTGTTGGTTTCATTCATGGCATCATGATCCTTACCATGGATGATGATAAATTTAATCTTCAGTTCAATCCTGATCAATACAAAGTTGTTAAACGTGGAAATCGGCGAGAAGACAGGGAGTTTAACCGCAACGAACGCCGCCGTCCACAGGAGCCACAAAGACGCAGTACCGCACCCGTACGTCAGCCTGTAAACCAGGACAAACAACAAATGCTGAAAAAAAGTGGCATCGACAAATACAAGGATTACGATTACCAAGGGGCCATTGAAGAATTCAAAAAAGCCCTGGACCTGGACCCCAATGACATTTCCATCCATTTCAACCTGGCTTGTACCTACTCCTTAAACGAAGAGGCCGACAAAGCACTGGAACATTTGGACCGGGCCGTAACCCTGGGTTTTACCGACTTTAAACGCATCAAGGAACACGATGCCCTGGCTTTTGTACGCATCCAGGACGCTTTTGACGAGTTCGAAGCCAATGGTTTCCGCCTCAAGCAGCCTACCCCACAAAAACAGGCGGCTCACACCCAGGCACAGCCCACACAAGAACCGACCGAGGATCACTCGCCAATTTTGGAACAACTCCAAAAATTAAACGAGCTGAAATTGAAAGGTTTATTGACTGAAGAAGAGTTTGCAACCCAAAAGAACAAGCTAATGAACTAAGGGGCGACAAAAAAACAAGTGTTCATTTTTTTGCCCCGCTATTAAGCATAAAATGATTGCAGAAACGTTGATTTCGACGGCCATTATTCCCTTACAAACTTCCGACACTGGTGACGTGGCGTTGGAAATGATGAGTGAATTTTATGTGCGCCACTTACCCATCGTCAACAACCGCGAGTTGTTGGGCGTGTTGTCGGAAGACGACGTGATGAACTTCGACGTCAACGAAGCCATTGGCTCTTACAGCCTTTCCTTGCAAAGGCCCTACGTGCACAGCAATGACCACATTTACGAGGTCATGCGCATTGTTGCCGATCAAGATCTTTCGGTTGTGCCTGTAGTGGATGCGGACAACAATTACCTGGGTGTCATTACCCTGGAAGACCTCCTGCGTTACTTTGCCCGCACGGTTTCTTTCGCCGATTCGGGCAGCATCATTGTGCTGGAATTGAGCCGCCGGGATTATTCCATGACCGAAATCGCCCGGATCGTGGAATCGGAAGGAGCGACCATCCTCAGTTCTTTTATCAGCTCCTACCCAGAATCAGAGCGCATCGACGTCACCCTCAAGATCAACCTCCAACACATCCACAATATTCTGGCTACCTTCGAGCGCTTCAAGTACGAAATCAAAGCTTCTTTCAACGAAGCAGAATATTTGGACAGTTTGAAGGAACGTTATCAGGGTTTGATGAGTTATTTGAATGTTTAAAATTTTGCTGATTTGGTAATAGGCTAATGTGCTGATTATCTGGCAGCATCAAAATGTCTATTTTCAAACCCACAAAATCCCATGTTCCTATCCATCACCACAACCCAACACCCAGCCACCAACCTAGGCTACCTGCTCCACAAGCATCCCGATAAAGTTCAAACCTTCAGCACTGCAGGAGGCAAGGCTCACGTATTTTTCCCGGAGGCTACCGATGAGCGTTGTACCGCCGTATTGTTGCTGGACATCGACCCCGTTGAGTTGGTGCGTAGCCTCAAAGTACCCGGCGAAAGCCGCATGTTGCAGCACTACGTCAACGATCGGCCATACGTAGCTTCGTCCTTCACCAGCTCGGCCATCTCCAATGTTTATTCCTCCGCGCTCAATGGCCGCTGTGAGGACAAACCCGAATGGATCGGTATCCCTTTGGCCCTGGAAGCAAAAATTCCCGCACTAAAGGTAAAAGGAGGCCTGGGTTTGTTGGAGCGGATCTTTCAGCCTTTGGGTTATACCTTGCAAGCCGAGCGGCAGCCATTGGATGAGCAGTTCCCGGAATGGGGCGAAAGTTCCTATTTCAGCATTACTTTACAGCACAACATCTCCTTACAGCAACTCTTGCAACACTTGTACGTCTTGCTACCCGTGTTTGACTACGAGCGGCACTACTACATTTCCAGCAACGACATTGAGGTCTTGTTGAAAAAAGGGGAAAGCTGGCTCAAGGACCACCCCGAACGGGAGTTCATTGTACGCCGCTACCTGAACCATTCCTCTTTGATCAAAATGGCACTAGCACGTTTTATAGAAGAAGATGGAAATGAAAGCGCCGAACTTGAACCCGAGCCAATCAATCTCGAAGTAGAAGAAGAACGCCTCACTTTGCACCAACAACGCTTGAATGCCGCGCTGGAAGTGCTCAAAACTTCTGGCGCCAAGTCGGTGCTTGACCTGGGCTGTGGCGAAGGCCGTTTGTTAAAAATGCTGCTGCGCGAAGGGCAATTTACGCGAATTTTGGGCGCGGATGTATCCTTTCAAGTACTCCAAGTCGCTACCCGTCGCCTGTATTTGAAGGACATGACGCCCAAACAAAAAGAGCGGATTGAGCTGATCCAAAGTGCCCTCACCTACCGCGATCGCCGCATGGTCGGTTTTGATGCAGCTGCCCTGATCGAGGTGATTGAACACCTGGATTTGGAACGTTTGCCTGCGCTGGAGCGGGCGGTATTTGAGTTTGCGCGCCCGACTACCGTGGTGGTCACTACGCCTAACCGCGAGTACAACGCCCACTACGCTATGCCCGAAGACAAATTCCGGCACGGCGATCACCGCTTTGAATGGACCCGGCAGGAATTTGCTGAATGGGTTCAAAAGGTCGGTGACCAGTTTGGGTATACCGCTAGCATCGAAGGCATTGGCGAAGAGGATCCGAATTGGGGCGCGGCTTCCCAAATGGCTGTGTTTACGCGGAGTGTGGATTGAATACTTTTTGATTTTCATCATAAAATGAAAGCATGAAAAACCCCGAAGAACTAAAAAAACCACGGCCCATACCCGGCCAACTCGACATACCCGAACTCGCCCTCGTTGTTCTCATTGGGGCGAGTAGCTCCGGCAAATCAACTTTTGCCCGGCAACATTTTCGCCCAACTGAAATTGTCTCCTCTGACTATTGTCGTGCCCTGGTGGCCGATAGCGAAAACGCACTGAACGTCAACGACGACGCCTTTGAAGTGTTGCACCTCATTGTGGCCAAACGCCTCAAACAAGGCAAGCTGACGGTAGTGGACGCCACCAATGTACAACCCGAAGCCCGCAAATCCCTGCTGGCTCTGGCCCGTCAATACCACGTCCTAGCCGTAGCCATTGTGCTCAACCTGCCAGAGAAACTCTTGTTCGAGCGCCACGAGCAGCGCAGTGACCGCGATTTTGGCATACACGTCATCCGCAACCAACGCCGGGACTTGCAACGCTCTTTGAGCTTTTTGCGCAAGGATGGTTTTCGGTATACTTACATTCTGGATAGCCTGGAGGATATTGCGGCAGTGCAAATTCGTCGCACGCCCAGTTGGAGTGATTTTAGCCAAATCAAAGGGCCTTTCGACATCATTGGCGACGTACACGGCTGTTTTGACGAGCTGCAATTGCTGCTGGAAAAAATGGAATACCGGATTGAGCGTCAAGATCCCAGTTTGGACTATGGTTTCAAAGTGACTCCGCCCGCCGGCCGACAAGCCATTTTTGTTGGTGACCTCGTAGATCGTGGCCCCAAATCACCAGAGGTATTGCGCCTGGTGATGAGTATGGTTAAAAACCAACAGGCCTGGTGTGTACCCGGCAACCACGATGACAAACTGCTGCGCAAACTAAAAGGCAAGGATGTACAAGTACGCCACGGCCTGGCAGAAACCCTGGAACAGCTGGCCGATGAGCCCATCGAATTTGTACACGAACTGCGTGGCTTCTTGGATGGCTTGGTCAGTCACCTGGTTTTTGATGAGGGGAAATTGGTGGTCGCTCACGCGGGCTTGCGGGAGGAAATGCAGGGACGTGCCAGTGGTGCTGTTCGGTCTTTTTGCCTTTATGGCGAAACAACCGGCGAAACCGACGAGTTTGGTCTGCCCGTACGCTACAACTGGGCCGCGGAATACAAAGGGAAAGCGATGGTTGTCTTTGGACACACGCCCGTACCCGACGCCGAATGGCTGAACAACACCATCGACATCGATACCGGTTGTGTTTTCGGCGGTGGTTTGACGGCCTTGCGCTACCCTGAAAAAAAATTGGTTACCATACCCGCTTTGCAGGAATACTACAAACCAAGCCGCCCGATCCAGCGCAGCAATGCCGTGATGAGTGTTAGTGCTCAACACGCCAACGACGACATGCTGGATATGGCCGATGTCAGTGGTCGCCGCTTCATCGAGACCCGTTACGACAAGAAAATTCTGATCAAGGAGGAAAACTCCATTGCTGCCCTGGAAGTAATGTCGCGTTTTGCCATCAATCCAAAGTGGCTGATTTACCTGCCGCCTACCATGTCACCTACCGAAACGAGTGCCCTGCCCGACTTGTTGGAACACCCACTGGAAGGTTTTGCTTATTACCGCAAAATGGGGGTAACCGAGTTGATCTGTGAAGAAAAACACATGGGCTCTCGGGCGGTGGTCATTGTTTGCCAAACCAAAGAAGTCGCTACCCGCCGTTTTGGGCTAATCCAAGGTGGCCTGGGCGTATGTTATACCCGTACAGGGCGCGCTTTTTTTGATGACAAAAACCTGGAAGCTGCTTTCATCCAACGGGTTAACGCAGCCCTAACCCAGAGTGATTTTTGGGAAAAACATGAAACCGATTGGGTTTGTCTGGACTGTGAGTTGATGCCCTGGTCGGCCAAAGCCCAGGAGTTGATCAAAAACCAATACGCCAGTTTGCACGCAGCGGGTACAGCTTCGATGCAGGTACTTCAATCCGCTTTTACGCTAGGGAATACGCGGAATTTGCCGCTGGAAGATTTGCAAACCCGATATACCGATCGAGCTGAGGCCATCGAAAAGTACACCCAGGCTTATCGCAACTATTGCCGTCCGGTTGATGGGTTGAAGGGTTTAGTATTGGCACCTTTTCACATTTTGGCTACCGAAGGACGAGTACATTCCGGACAAGATCACTTGTGGCACATGGAGGAAATCGCCAGTTTTTGCGCCGCCGATCCTGAGTTGCTATTGGCCACACCATACCAGCTGGTCAATCTGGACGACGAAGCCTCGGTCACTGCCGCCATTGACTGGTGGTCGGAGCTCACTGCTCGTGGACAGGAAGGGATGGTCATCAAACCCCGTCAATTCCTCACCCGGCTCGAAGATGGCTTTGTACAACCTGCCATCAAGTGTCGGGGCCGCGAGTACTTGCGCATCATCTACGGGCCGGAATACGACCACCCCGAGCAGATTCAGAAGCTAAAAAGCCGGGGACTGGGGCACAAACGTTCGCTGGCTATCCGGGAATTTACCCTGGGAATGGAGGCCCTTGAGCGTTTTGTGGCGAAGGAGCCATTGCGCAAAACGCATGAATGTGTGTTTGGGGTTTTGGCATTGGAGAGTGAAGAGGTGGATCCGAGGCTGTAAAAGTATATAGATTAGAATTGTGGCAATTTGATTGCCAAATAATTAGAAACATATGCAGTATCTGAAACCCCGCCCCGAAAGTTTTAGACTTTCGGGGCGGTCGAGCAACGCACTTTTCGTTGCTTTACCTCCCCGAAGGTTTGAAACCTTCGGGGAGGGGTTCTAGATTTGCGCACAAATTCTTGATTTTCAAATCATATGAATCCTAATCAAGAATTCATTACTGGATTTTCTCCCCAGGTTTGAATGCCCCAGCATACAAATAAGCCGCAATGACCATAATAACTCCCAATCTGACCAGGCTCAGGTTTTCCCAGCGCGTGCCTCGATTGGTCAATTGCTGGTTTACTTCTGCAGAGAAAGGTGTTTGAGTTAAATCGAGCAATTCTGGCACAAAATAGGTGAAGGTAGCAATCAAGACCACCACATATCCTACGACAGCAAACAACACATGCTTTTTACGTGCTGTTTTCCAGGACATGAAGAGGCTAATTAGGAACACTAGCAGTGTCAATGGATGGATGTTCATCCAGAAAGGTGCCGAGTTCAAGCCATACTCGCCTTGAAACATGGCCAGGGAAGCTGGTATAGCTGCAAAGGCATGAGGCCAAATTGCAATATGCTCATAAATAGCAGCGCCAATGATCAGCGTAAAAAGGAAACAGGAAAGACCGTACAGAAAATTTTTAATAGTCATGATTTTAGGTGTTTGATGGGTGATTCATTTAAGTGGGGCAGGGGCATTGGCAAAATGCTTGTACTTGCCCAGGATTTTTCCAATAGAAACGATGATAGGCATCACTACTTTTTTTACAAAAGTGGGGATAACCATTAAGTCGTATTCAGTCCGATAACGAGTGATCAGATAGGCGGTGTCAAAAGGGTCGCCAGCATGTTTGCCCGCTTTGTCCATTGAAGCATAAACTGCGGCGAGGTAAAAATCAAGGCTATTGGCTGGTTTTACCCAACCTTCACAACGTAGTGGAGTGTCTCCAGCATTCCAGAAGCGGTGTACGTCTCCTCTTTTGAATAAAGCAGCTTCACCTGGGTTGGCTATTCTTTCCGGCTCGCCGCTGGATTGATAACCCATCGTTCCTTCGACAACTTTGAGGTATTCATCCTGCAAAAAGTGTACATGAAAGGGAGGGCCACTGCCTGGAGCTACTTCGTTTTCAACGAGCATCATTTCGATGCCATCCTGATCAATCAGGCGTTCCTTAAAAACAATTACTTCGCCCGAGAAATTCTGGATTTTGTGGGGCAATTTGAAAGGGTACTGCATAGGTGTTGATTTTATTTGCAGCAAAATTAGTACATTGTACTATTTAATGCAAATAAATTTAGTACATTGTGCTAAAAAAACATGAACACCAAAGGCAAGATATTAGAAAAATCACTTGAACTCTTTAACCATCAAGGAGTTCACAATGTTGGTGTACGTGACATTGCCCGAGCTTTAGAGATTAGTCCAGGCAATATGTCTTACCATTTTCCTAAAAAAGAGGATGTTATTTTGGCATTAATGGAAAAAATGTCAGAAGGAAACAACATTTGTTTTGATGCTTATGCCCTAAATGAGCCTTCATTGCAATCCTTTATTGCCTTATATGAGGGGCTATTTACCAACCAATATGCGTATAGAGGTCTGCTAATTGGAAATACCGAGTTTGAAGAAGTACTCAGGAAGCGGTATGCGTATACAAAAACCTATGAAAAACGGGTAACTCAGCTCAACAACATTCTGATCGGACTACGTAGTAAAGGTGTATTGCAATTATCGGAGCCCGATCAGGAAATGTTTTTGTCGTTTTTGGCCTTTTTGGGTCGCTCCTGGATTCATGAATCGTTCATTTACCAACAGGATACTTCGGCAAAAGAAATCATTCAGCACTATATCAAGCTCCTCAAATGGCAACTTTCTTTGATCGCTACGGAAAAAGGGAAACTGCAGTTGGCACAATTGGCTTGAACATTTTCTACCGCACCAAGGTCACATTTCCCTTAAACATCAACGGCTCATGATCCAATAATCTCAACTTCTGCGACATTGGCGTATGTTACCCCGTGTCGGGGGCGCGAGTACTTGAGCATTATCTCCAGGTCGGAATACGACCCACTTCTTTACAATATTTCATTGAATTCCAATCGTTCACCATCAGGTCCTTCAATGTTGAAGTATTTGCAACCATTTTCCCAGAAGGGTAAAAGCACAGGTCCTGGTTCTATAATTTTGTAATTGTGGGCCTTTAAAGTTGCATATACCTTGTCTATTTCTTTTACATCGAAGGCAATGTGATCGATATGTCCATTTTTGCGGTTTTTAATTTCTGTGAGCTCCGGTTCAGGCATCTGATATATTTCAATGGTAACGGAACCTCTTTTCATCATAGCAACTTTACCTTCATTACCATGGTGTATAAAAGTAGTCCCCATTACTTCTTTAAATCCTAAACCTTTATAAAATGTTTTTGAAGTTTCAAGGTCTGCAACGGGGATGCCCACATGTTGAATTTGGGTGAATTGCACCAAATTTTCATCTTTATCCCTGAAACAAGCAAAAGAATCACCTTTCACCATCCATGAAAACCCGAAGCACTCAACAGCAACAAACTCCATCCAAAAGATAAAACTTGATTTATGGCACCAATCGGGATAATACACATTGCCTAAAAAAGCAACCAAAATTGCCAAAACAATCAATACGCCACAGCCCTGATAAATTATATTCCTGAGTCTTTTTTTCGGCCCTCTTTCCTTTCCTTTTAGTTTTGATTTTGTGAATAAAAAAAAGGACATAACTGCAAGACAAAGCAAAAAAAGGCCTGCCGAAATAAAATGAATCTTTTCTCTAAATGGCTGTTCTTTCCAGGTAGTTACAACGCAATTATTGGTTGAGGTGCAAGATTCACAGACCAAATTGTTGGTTGGAAACAAAACCACACACATGGCAAAAATCCCGGCAAATAAGGAAAAATAAAAATCCACTGGTTCTTTTCCTTTATAAATGATCAGAAATACCGCCAATAAACTAAGTGTGATTACAAAAATGCTGCTCGCATGAGTAAAGTAGTAGTGGCTAATAGAAGGCAAAGGATAGATGATATTATTGTACCACAAAATCATTGCCCATAATAAAAGGGGTAGCAACATCCCCAAAATGCCGATTACTTTTCTGAGTGTATAACTACTTGAAATCCACAAACTATCATCATCAATAAAATCCAGTTGCAGGTATTGATTAACCTTGGCTTGAATTGAATTTTTCATTGGCAAAGGGTTTGTTGATAATTGGATAGAAAAGTCTATTCAATTACTTATACAACATAGACTTTTCTAATGCCAAAATAGAACAAAATCTTAAAAAATCCAATGGAAGCCAAGGTTAACCCTTACCGCACCAAGGTCACATCGCCCTTAAATATCAGCACCTCATCATCAATAAACTCCACTTCTGCGACGTACACGTACACGCCCGCGGGCATCAATTGATTCCGATAAGTGCCATTCCAGCCGAGGGGCTCCTGGCCAAGTGGGATGTCTTTGGTATCAAACATTTGTTCTCCCCAACGGTCGTAAATCTGGAGTCGTCGAATTCGTCGGGCTGCCGGCCCGCCATAGAGGGTGAAAAAATCATTTTTACCGTCCAAATCGGGCGTAAATCCATTCGGAATATAAATCGGGCGGTTTTTGACCACCGTGACCAACAATTGATCGGTGGCTTTACAGCCCGTGGCATCGGTTATTTCAATCTGATAGCGCACCGTGCGTAAGGGGCCTGCCAGTGTGGTTTGACAGGTAGAGCAAGTGACCAGATCAGCAGGCGACCACTGAAAACTAACCGATGGATTGTTCGGCACGGCCAGTAAGGTGATTTTTTGCCCCAATGAAATAGAAGTATCCAAACCAGCGTCCACCAGCAATTGTGGAGGTTCTTTGATGCTTACTTCTTGTGAAGCTGTACAGCCACCAGCATCTTCAACCGCAACCGTATAAGTTCCAGCCCTTAACCCAATAAAACGATTGTCGCTTTGAAAATTGCCACCATTGATGCCATACTTATAAGGCGGTCGGCCCCCAGCTCCAAGTAGACTAATGATGCCTGACGCATCGCCGAAGCAGATGACATCTACCGGCTGGACATCACCAATGAGCAACAAAGGTGGGTCAACCAGTCTTGCAAGTGTATCCCGATTACATCCATTAGAGTCGGTCAGGGTAACCCGATAGGTACCTGCGGGCAAATCCGAACGGAAAGGGGCAATGGATCCATTGTCCCAGAGATAGGTATAAGTGCCGGTACCTCCACTACCCAAAATATCGACGGCTCCATCTTTTGCCCCAAAACAACTCGGATCACTGCTGTTCATTTGAAGCACCAGGCGTGGAAAATCCGCTACTGAAAAGTTGAATTCACCCTTGCAGAGGTTTTGATCTTGCACGGATACCTTATAGGTTCCCGCTCGAATATTGAGCAAAGAATTGGCCCCTCGGAAACCCAGGCCATCATTCCAATTGTATTGATAAGGTCCTTGCCCATTGCCCAATCGCACTACAATGGAGCCATTTGCCGATCCAAAACAGGTCGGTCGGGTAACTGCATCAATGGTCGGATCGAGCCGCAGAGTAATTTCACGAACCTTAAGTAAAGTATCTTTTTCACAACCATTTCGGTCCCGCCATCGCAAGGTGTAATCACCGGCAGCTGCATTGCGGAGAACTGGGTCGGAGACCAGGGGGCCATTGTTCCAGCTGTACTGATAGGGTCCAGTGCCACCAGTGAGTTGAACACTTAATTCGCCGTCCCGGCCACCATTACAGGTCGCTTCTTTGTCTTGGGCGGTAAGTACAAAGGGAGTTGGGCCTTTTACTGTGAAAGTCAAATTGGTATCACAGGTGGCTTGATCGGTGATTTTGATGGAGTAGGTACCAGGGCTAAGGTTTTGAAGGTCTTCAGTACGTGACCCATTATTCCATGTGTAAATGTAAGGTCCATAGTTGTTGCTCACCCCTACATCAATGGAGCCTGTGCGCGTATCGGGGCAGTTCTCATCCCGTGTTTGACTACTGAGGGTGAAGTGATTTTTGCAACATTCTACCTCAATTTCCTTAATTTTGGTCACTACGCATCCATCGGTACTGGTGGCTCTGAGCAGGATGTTTTTTTTACCTGGCCGATTAAATTGAATCACATGTGGGCCTTTTCCATCTACGGCTCCTGGACGATCGGAGGTTGGACCAAAGAACCATTCCCATTTGGTAAATCCTCCATTGAAAACAGAAGCATCTGTAAATTTCACTTCTTGGCCAATACAACCGGGGCTCGAGTCTACATTAAAATCGGTCTTAGGACCGACAAAAGTCCCGGTCCCTCCAAAGGTGATCGTATATCCAGATCCTGAATTGCTAAAATTGTTTACGACCAAAGCATAGGCGCGGCCACTCACCATGTTGAGTGGAGAAAGGAAGTTATTGCTTCCTACATCGCATCCGCAGTATTCTACATCTCCATTTTCTCTTGCGCGCAAACCTGTTGCGCCAGTACAATTGATCCAATCATTTATGGTGATGCCAGGCCCTGTGATTTCACCCGAAGACATACATTTTATGACGTCCTTGCGAGCACAATTATTGACACCATTAGGCAGCTCAAAAACCATAAAATCAATGTCATCATCGGGATTCAAAGGAGTAATCGTAAACGTTAAAGGCCCTGCTACATCACAAGTCCATTTGTACCAATTCGACTGAGACTCTTCAGGGGTACAACGTGTTCTTCCACAAAAACCATCTATTTCATTAGGATCTTTGCCTTCACCTATTACGAGTGGAATCGAAATCGAACTTTTATCACAAAGAATATTTCCGGTTGCACAATCACTGCTGGGGGTTTGGCTCGCCGTAAAATTATTAATACATAGTCTGAAAGTACCATTCAAGTTAGTACGGGAACTGACCCGGATAAAATACCTTTGCCCTATGGTCAACCCGGAAGCAAAAGCTTGAATGGTATGCCGATTAAACGCATCCGAAATACAGGTATTCATCTCCTGCAAATTACCACAGGTGCCCCTGTACAAGGCAAACTGGGGAGCCCTCAATGTACCACCAGAATTAAGGCGAGTTGCGCCAGCAATACTGATGTTGACATCCGTCCCTATCGCATCAAACGCAAACCATACGTCATTATGAACAGTACCCGTAGCCATACAGGTTGGAATAGCTAGACCTGCTGTTGGGGTAGCCCCCACGGTCGTAAATTGTGCTGATCGGGAACACCACCCATCTAATGTATCCAATAAAAAGGCATTGGTACAAATGTCGTTTACGGGAGCTTGGGCATAAAGCTTGCCTAGCGCAAACACAGAAATAAACAGTACAAAAATTTTTCTCATAGCCGATCCAATTTGGCCTCTCAATTGATAAAGTTTACTGAAGCTACTACAAATAACGCCATTAAGCCAGATTTATATCACACCATTTGGAAAGAGGATGATATTTTTGTGCTTTGAATGACAAAAAAAATACAAATGCGTCGCCACCTTCCCAATGCCATCACTTTATTGAATCTTTTTTGCGGCGCATGTGCGAGCCTATGTCTACTATACGGACGTTTGGAATGGGCCATGGGGTTGGTCGCATTGGGTGCATTGGCTGATTTATTCGATGGAATGCTTGCACGCATGCTGAATGTGCATTCTGAATTGGGCAAACAACTGGATTCGCTGGCCGATATGGTTTCATTTGGGTTGGTGCCAGGGATTATTTTGTACGGACTGATTGCTGCGGCCTGGCAGGGGCAATGGCCAACAGATCTGGAAATTCGGGCGCTCCCGGCCTTTACCATTACCCTTTTTGCCGCCTTACGTTTGGGCAAATTCAATCTGGATGAGCGGCAAAGCGATGGTTTTTTGGGCTTACCCACCCCGGGTTGCACTTTGTTCATGGTGGGCTTGTTGGCGGCTTATCTTTCTCCTGGTTCTTTTTTACATTTTGCCAGTCCAATCTGGTTTTATGTAATTACGGCACTCTTTTCAGCACTAATGGTTCTAGAAATTCCCATGTTTAGTTTTAAATTCAAATCCTTACAATGGACAGGGAATGAGATAAGAATTATCTTTGCGGCGATTGCAGTGGCTGTTTTGCTGTTTTGGCAAATTGCCGGCTTAGCGATAGTGGTATCACTGTACATCCTTTTTTCAATTTTCATCCATTTTTTTAAGCGTAAATCATTGCCATGAAATTTGTTGCAGAAATTGACATTATGCCCCATAAAGAATTGCTGGACCCCCAAGGTAAAGCGGTGTCACACAATCTAAAAAGCCTGGATATTCATAGTGTGGCGGATGTGCGCATTGGCAAACACATCACCCTAACCCTGGAGGCTGAGACGGAGGAGGAAGCCCGTGAAACGGTGGACAACGCCTGCCGCAAATTGCTGGCCAATTTGATTATGGAGAGTTTCGCTTTTGAATTAACCGCAATAGAATAAAGTTTAATGGTTCTGGATTGCATTCGGTTACTGACCTGCACTTCGACTACGCTCAGTGACCGGCTCAGTGACTGAATGCAATCCAAAACCATTAAACTTTTAAGCCTCACCCATGCTCTACCTCGTTCCAACGCCCATCGGCAACCTTGAAGACATCACCCTGCGCGCCATTCGGGTACTCAAGGAGGTGGACATCATCCTGGCGGAAGATACCCGTACTTCACGCAAGTTGCTTGATCACTACGGCATCGAAACTCCCCTCTGGGCCCATCATGCGCACAATGAGCATACGGCGGTAAATGGGGTAATGCGAGAATTTTTGGCGGGTAAAAAGTTGGCGCTGATCTCGGATGCGGGTACCCCCGGTATTTCTGATCCCGGTTTTTTGCTGGTACGCGAATGTGTAAAGCAAGGGATTCGGGTAGAATGTTTGCCCGGTGCAACCGCGCTGATACCGGCCCTGGTTCTGTCGGGATTGCCCTGTGACCGTTTTCATTTTGAAGGTTTTTTGCCCCATAAAAAAGGCCGACAAACCCGAGCGCAATACCTGGCGTCTTTACCCCAAACCTTTGCGCTGTACGAATCGCCCCATCGCCTGGTAAAGGCATTGGAACAACTCTTGGAGTTTTGTGGCCCTGAGCGCAGCGCTTGTGTGGTACGCGAACTGAGCAAGTTATTCGAAGAAGCGCATCGGGGTACTTTGGCGTCACTTGTTGCGTTTTTTCAACAGCACCCCGAAAAAATCAAAGGGGAAATTGTCATCGTTGTCGCTGGGAAGGAAGACAAGGAAGGTAAAGAAGATAAATATGAAAAACATGAAAAATAAACTGGCCCTCTTGGGTGGGCTTATTTGCGTTCTGGCTTTTGGTTTTACTTTTTGTAAAAATGGAAAAAGCCAGCCCGAAGTAGTGGATGAAAAGCCCCCTGTTGCAGCAAAAGTTCCTGCTTTTAACCGTGATTCGGCTTTCCAGTACGTAAACAAACAAACCGAGTTTGGCCCCCGCGTGCCCAATACTGCCGCTCACGTGGCCTGCAAAAACTGGCTTTCTGCCAAACTAAAAGGCTATGGACTGGAAGTCATCGAGCAAAATTTCACGCCTACTACTTTTGATGGCAAAAAACTGAATAGCACCAACATCATTGGTCAATACCGCCCTGACCTCAGCCGACGGATTCTCCTGGCTGCCCACTGGGATTCACGCCCTTTTGCTGACTCACCTATTGCGACTGGTGACAAAACCAAACCCGTAATGGGTGCTGACGATGGGGGTAGCGGGGTAGGCATTCTGCTTGAAGTAGCCCGCCAATTGCAGGCCAATCCAGTAGACATTGGCGTGGACATCGTCTTTTTTGATGCCGAAGATTGGGGCGACAGCAGTGAAAACGCTAAATCCGACACCTGGTGCCTCGGTTCCCAATACTGGGCCAAAAACCTGCATTATAAAGGTGGAATCCGCCCTGAATATGGCATCTTGCTCGATATGGTAGGTGCCCCATCCGCACGTTTTGGGTTCGACGATGTGTCTTACGAGCGTGCTGGTGATGTCCTGCAAAAAGTATGGGGCCTGGCCAAAGAAATGGGTTATGGTCAATATTTTGTAGAAGAAGCAACTGGCGGTATTACCGATGATCACGTGTACGTCAACTACATTGCAGGGATCAAAATGATCGACATCATCAACAAACCGGCAGCTAGTAAAACTGGTTTTGTGGACCATTGGCACACGGACGGGGATACCATAGACAAAATTGACCGGTACACTTTAAGAGCAGTAGGTCAAGTGTTATTGGCCGTAATCTATCGGGAGTTCAATGGTGAATTATAAAGATTTAGTTTAAAAAAGCATCAGAATCTGGAACGAAGGGTGGAAGCCTATTCTTACTTGGTCGTAGATTAGTGACATGTCTACGCCAAGAACTCATTTGTACGCAGGACAATTCACATTCTTTTTGTTTCCCAAATAATTTCTATGAAAAAGAAAAATGTTCTAATCATCATTTCTTTCATTTTCTTTTTCGGTTATAGCATCAAGCTGACCAGTCAAAATATCACAGGTAAGTGGTATAATTATGATTTTTCGGAAAATTTCATTGTTTTTGATACGCTTAGGCATTTTAATATACATGTTGATGATTTTTTATTTGAAGCCCCAGGTCTTCCATATCTAATTGAATCGAATAGTAATGATTCAGTTTTAATTGTAAAAATCGGGTCTTTATTCAAAGCTAATTTATATTTTTTTACTAGTCATATTGTTTTTGTTGGGTATAAAACAGGTGAAATTTCAGGCCATATTGATGAAGTAGGGCTTTTCTTGAAAGACAAGAGCTATAAAGATTCTCTGAATTTCGCTCGTGATCCCAAACTTGAAATACTTGTTCCTGAAAATTTCACAGGTGAAGCGTATATAGCTTTTTCACAACCCGTGGATGATGGTCTACAAACTGTAACTTCAGAAAAAACAACGATCCGAATAAAAAAAAATGGGCTTCTTCAATCTTCTATTAGGCAAGATCCTCTCATTTATGCCAGAAAGAACGAAGTATTCCGTTATGAATCCTCTAATAAAGTATTACCAGTTTTTCATCCAGGTTTCACTCGTATTGAGGGTTTTAAGCATCGGTTAAACCCACAAGATATTTGTGTACTTTCTCTAGGCTTTAACCAAAGTGCCCGTTCAAAGATAAATGAAAAATTTTGCCAAGAAATAGAAGGCGATGTAGGGCAATACATCATTGACACTTTTGAGAACCTAGTAAAAATCGATAAAATTAACTAATCTACCCTGACAAAGTCAGGATCGACTAGTTCGCGAAAATGCTTATACTTCGTGGCTAAATTTCTAAAACCATTCCAGAGGTGGGGTTTCAAACCACACTACTGAACATTTTACTCGGAGGACATCAATTGCCACGTGCTTTAGCGCGTGGTTAGCAGGATTTTTTAAAAATGGGCTTTAGCCCTCGCTTAAAAATTAATGCCAGGACTAAAGTCCATCAAAAAGACAATCTCCATCCACGCGCTAAAGCACATGGCAATTCATGTCCTTCACTTCTGAAATACAAAAATGCCCAGTAGTATGGCTTTAAACTATTTCAAAAAAGTACCAGAATCTGGAACGAAGGGGTTTTGCATCAACACTTAATTGTGTCACTAGCAATATTGCTACGATGCTAAAACCTCTTCGACATGAAAACACCTTTAGCCGGGCTTTGGAATCAACTCTTGATTTCATTGACCCAAAAACCGATTTTCAGAACACTACCTGTCCTTTCCAGCTGCCTGATGCTACTGTTTTTTTTGAGCAACACCACTACCCTCTCCGCACAAGAACAGTACGCGACGAACATTACACCTACCCAACGCCAACTGTCGATCAAACTTCCTTTCGCCAGAGTCGCCCAAAGCATTAAAGTAGATGTATACAACAATCTGGTAGTCACCGAAGGCGACATCATCCTTGGTCCATTGGTTAGTTTTGAAGGCGACAATGCAGTGGCTATCGACGGTGCTCAGTACCGCTGGCCAAACTCGGTGATCCCCTATTACATCACCCCCGGGCACCCCCAAACCGCAGCCATCAATTGGGCCATCAATCATGTCAACAGCACAACCAACATCTGTCTGGTGCCCCGCACCAATCAAGGCGATTACATTCGTTTTGTGTCGGGATCGGGCTGCGCTTCTTATGTAGGCCGCCAAGGTGGAATGCAAGACATCGTGATTGGAAGCTGCTCACAAGGTAGCATTGCCCACGAAATTTGTCACGCTGCCGGACTTTGGCACGAGCATTCCCGCGCCGACCGCGACAATTTCATCACCGTCAACTGGGCAAACATCACCGCAGGCAAGGAACACAACTTCAACAAACATGTAGCAGACGGTACCGACATTGGCACCTACGACTACGGCTCGATTATGCACTACGGCACCCATGGTTTTTCCAAAAACGGACAACCTACCATTTCGATCCGCAAACCTCCAGGCACCAACGCTACTACCATTGGCCAGCGCAATGCACTAAGCCCCAAAGACGTCGCAGCGCTGAACAATCTGTACGCTCCTGGTCCTTGTAAATCGACCAATTGTGGCGCGGAAGATTGTTTGACTTTCAATCCAGCTAGTCTTACAGTTGTTCAAAGCGGTAGCATTTGGAAAGTCGTCAGTGGCAACAGTTCCATGTTTGCTGCACCCAACAAAGCTGAAGCCGAGCGCATTGTTCAACTGTGCAAACACCTGGGTTTCAACCGCAGTTGTTATGTAGGTCGCCCCGATCCTTCGTTCCAGTACAGTTTGGTCAATGGCGCAGCATCCAATGCACCTATGTTGGCGGGTGAAGATTGCCTTAGCTTCAATCCGGCCAATCTACAAATCCAGACCATCGGTGGGCGGGTCAAAATTACGGATGGCAACAGCATCCTCTTTGACTTTGGCACTTCGATGGCGGAAGCTCAAATGGCACTGTGTTTGATCAAAAAATACAAGTTTACCAAAACTTGCTATGTTGGTCGTCCTGATGCATCCTTCCAATACATGCGCAAATGATGACTCGAATGGTTCAATGCCTCGTATTAATGGTTATGGCAACCACGTTTTTTCAATGCGCTGAAAACGCCGCAAAAACGAGCAGCAAAACGCCTGAAAAAACCGAAACCATGACCGTGCAACACTACAAAGTGCCTTGTCAGGGCGAATCTGTCCAACTCTGTTATTTGGTCAAAACACAAGGCCAGGCTGACTGGGAATATTGGTACGATGAAATCCAAGGCTTTGAGTACGAATGGGGCTATGTTTACACCCTGGAGGTCAACAAAACCACCATCGAAAATCCACCGCAGGATGGATCTTCCATTGCCATAAAATTGGTAAAGGTGCTGAAAAAGGAGGCTGTAGCCGGGAGTTTTGAATTGCCCTTGAATATGGAAGGTACTGTGCTTTTGGAAAACAGCTCTGGGGAATGGACTTATTTCCAGCAGATTCCAGTACTTGTTTCTGCAGCCTTGGCGACCAAGCTGGACAAGGCTCAAACGGGTGTATTCCAGCATGGAGATAAAAAACAAACTTTGACGCTCTTGAGTGTCAAATGATGCAGACGCGATATTTTTAGATGCTGCCTTCAACGTTTCGTGGTGTTGAGGGCAGTTTTTTTCTGCGCGCTATACCTGTGGCGCCTCTTTGGTGCCTTAGGTTTCTTAGGTGGTGAAATTGTCCTATTGTTTCTTTTCACCATCTAAGAAACTTAAGGCACTAAAGAAACACCTCAGGTACTTCGCAATAGAACAATTATTTCTCCACTACAATCCCCGCATAATCCGTCAAACGGCTCACTTTGAAACTCACATATCCTTCCTGGTAGACAAAAGGGATGGGCCTCTCCTCCCCCAATTTCCAAACTTTCCGTGGCCGATAAGTCACCTTAATTTTGACCTCAGTATCGTAAACAGGTAGCGGTTCAAAATACGTATTCCCACTAAAACCCGTCAGGTTGATCAAGTGCAAGATATGCCCAGCCGAACGAAAAGGTGTAGCAATGGTCACCTCTGCCGTATTCGGCATGTATTCATTCAGGATCATTTCTACCCGGGGATGGGCATTCGTGACGATCTCTTGGTCAAGAGCGGGATACAACTGCTTCAAAATATCCAGCACCAGGTACTTGTGCTGTTCGTACCCCGTTTGGTAATAAATGCGGCCAATGTTGATGGGCATCAAGGCATTGGTGCTCTTGCCGTTTTGGTGCAAGTTCGCTGCAAAATAATTGAGCGGATCGTGGCCACCGATCATTTCGGGTGGGCCGGGGCGGCCTTTGTCCAAAATGGGTAGTAACGACTTGTCGCCCCGATCAAATTGGTACAGCCCCAGGTTGTACTTAAAATGCACCATACTTTGCCCGACGAAATGGGTGAAGATTTTAGGATCATTGGGTTGTAAATAATTGCCCTCCCCATCGTTGAGATCCTTTACAATAGTCGCCCCAAACAAGGTTTTTAAAGCCGCCGGAGCATCAAATAGGCTGCGATTGCTGGCAAAAAGCGATACACCCGCCTGCGAAAGCTCCTGCAAAACCGCTAAATCCTGCGCAGCCAAATATTGAATATCGGGTAAAATCAAAACCTTGTATTGACTCAGTTTTGCTTTAAGCCGGGCCAAATGGTTGTCCTGGATGATGTCGAAAGGGATATGCGCTTCCTTCAACATCATCTGGATGCCCCGATACTCCTCCATTGGCAAACCACCTGGCCAATAACCCGGGGCGACCACTGCAACTTTGGCCACCGAGGCGTAATTACCAAAATAGGGTTCCCATTTTTTCTGAAAAGCATATATCTTTTTCATCACCGCAAAATTCCGCTGGTCTTCGTACTCCCGCAGGTCACCCATCAGGCTTACGTCGGTACCGGAGCCGTTGGCCAGGTTTTCCCAGAGGCGGATGCCTACCTCTTCGGGTTCAGCCGCATTGAAGCGACTGCGGAAAGAGATTTGTTGGATGCTGGCATTGCTGACAATTTTATCGGGAAAGGTTTGTTCGATGTGGTTGGTATTGTCACTGCCCGTGTAAGGCCAATAAGGCAATCCGTGGGTCTGGCTTTCGTGGCGAATGATGTCGACATAGTCTTCGAGATAAGTGCAGATGGCCACTTTCTTTTTGCGGCCCTTGACCAATTCATGGAGTCTTTTGGACCACAGGCTAATGCTTTCCTTTTTAAATTCCTCGTATTTTCTAAAAACGGGGTCGTTTTTGTCTTCTTTCAGGGGCAAGTCCAGGCCTCCGCTCCATTTTTTAAAAGCAGCCTTGTCGTATTCGTTTTGGTCGATGCCTTCGTAGGTGTTTTCGTAGGAATTGCGGGTTTGGTAGCCGGGCATGTTGAGGAAGATTCCATCCACATCAAAGTTGTCGAGCACTTCAGCAACGATGTCAAAGGCTTTTTCCTGCACATAGGGCGCATTGATGCTCACGACGTATTTATCGGTATTGACAATTCTTTTGCCAGTAGGTGATAGATAAAACCAGTCGGGATGCTTTTGGAAAATGCTTACATCGGCTCGGCTAAAGTCGAAACGTACAATTACCCTTATCCCGTGATCGTGGCAACGTTGAACGATCCGCCCCAGGTCGCCTGGCCTCATGTAGGGATTGAGGTAGTGAAAGTCCAGCTTGCTTTCGTAAAATGCCATGATCCCTCCCGCATTGATGATAAGGGCATTGGCCGAAAAGTTGCGCAGGTCTTTGACGATGCTATCTGCGTCTAGTTTGGCGGCTTCGTAGGCGGGTAGGTTCATTTGGATGAGCCGCAGGTTGTTGCGTTTCCACCATTCGGACTGGTCGCTGGGCAGAATTGGTTTTTGCGCCCAAAGGCTGGAAAAGCAGAGAAGGCAGCAGAAGGACAGGCTGAACTTATTCATGTGGTGTGGCTAATGTTGTTTGTTTGTAGATGGAATAAAACTAAGGTGAATCTAAAGTGCCTTTGGTTTCTTAGGTGGTGAAAAATGTTTTGAAAATATAAAGTTACTCACAACACCCTCCCCAAAGCCCGTAAACTCTCCACATTGTGCAGCGGCGCAAACAGATCCACGTACGGCAGCGACACCTGCATGCCCCGCACCTCAGGCGCATAACCAGGCCGACCCGCCAGTGGATTCAGCCAAATCACCCGCTCGGCCTTTTTGCCAATTTTGCGCATACTTTCCTCCAGCACTTCGATATCGCCCGTATCACACCCGTCGCTGAGAATAAGCACCGTGCTATGGCCGTGCAACAAACGGCTGTATTGCTGATAAAACTGCTCAAAGGAAGCCCCGATGCGGGTCCCTCCCGACCAGCCGGGGACGGTCTCACTCAGTTCGTTCAGCACCTGGCGGTAATTACTTTGGCGTAAAACCTTGGTAATGCGTTGCAGGCTGGTGGAAAAAACAAAGGTCTCCACCCGTTGGCCCAGTTGCTGAAAAGCATACACGAACTGGATCAAAAACTGGCTGTACAAGTCCATCGACTTGCTTACATCACAAAGCAGGATGAGTTGGTTCTTTTGTTGTTTGGGGCGAAAACGGGCCAATTCGATCAGCTCTCCTCCCCTACGCAGGTTTTTGCGCATGGTCGTACGCAGGTCGAGCATACTGGCGGAGCGGGCGCGTTCTTTGCGGCGACTGTATTGACGCGCCATGCGCCGGGCAATTTGCAGGATCAGTTTGTTGATTTCCTGCAATTCCTCGGCACTGAACATAGAAAAGTCCTTGCGCCCCAGGGATTCGCCAGCACTGTACACCGCCAATTCGATGTTGTCCTGGGCAGGTTTGCCGTTGAGCCAACTTTTCAGGGCTTGCAGGGAAGGAGGTTGTTGGCGGGTGCCGGGTTTGCGCGGCTGCTTGTCCTCGGCGATTTTGGAATCAACCGCTTTTTCCAGCTCCTTCCAATATTGAGGAAAAATTTGATCAAAAAGTTCCTGCTCGCGTTGCGTGCGGGCCAGAGTGGCGCGCAGGGTATATTGAAACAATTGTGGGTCGTGAAAGGGTTCAACGATGTCTAGCGCAGCCAACATTGCACTTGATTCCTGGGGGCCAATGGTGAAACCTTTCTGGCGCAGGTAGCGGCAAAAGGCCAGGAGGTTGGCGCTGAGGGTGGTGTGGCGTTGCAAGAGCGTGTTGGACATAAGCTAAAATAGAAAACGGCTGAATCAAGTCTTTTCAACTTCATCCAGCCGTTTTTGGTTCTTTCCTGAATACCTGAATAGTGGGTCAAAATGAACGCTTGTTTTTTCTCGCCCCTAATTTATTGTTTGCTGATCCTCTTGGTGGTGATGACTTTGTCTTTATCACCGATGATCCGCACCAGGTAAATCCCTCTGGGTAGGTCTCCAACGTACATTTTTTTGTCGGCTGCAATGTCATCGAAGATTTTCATCTGGCGGCCTGCCAGGTTGAAAACCATCACTTTTTGCACACCTTGAACGTCAGTTAAACCAATGTGACTGGTAGTTGGATTGGGGTAAACCTCAATGATGACACCTCGGTCTGCCTCTGCTGATGCATACCAATTGCCAGTCTTAGCGCTTGTTTGTCCTATCGCTTTCGGGATTATGAAAAGTACCAGGGTTAATAAGAGTAAGAAGTGCTTCATGCAATAGTATTTTAGGACAAAATTTTAACACT
The DNA here is from genome assembly GCF_965225875.1 of Haliscomenobacter sp. GTDB lineage: Bacteria > Bacteroidota > Bacteroidia > Chitinophagales > Saprospiraceae > Haliscomenobacter. Next base: position 566,439 of record NZ_CBDDBS010000001.1, read on the forward strand.
TTAAAAATACGTTGAGTTCAAGTATTATGCAAACCTAATTTAGGTATTTGCATTTTTTTAACTTTTGGATGATAAAAAGGTTGAGAAGTTGAGGGGTTCAGAAGTTTAGGCTTCCGCAGCGTTTTTGACGAAAACCATGTCTAAGTCACTGCGGAAGCCTAAACTTCTCAACTTCTCAACTCCTCAACTTTTTCCTATTCTTCCTCCTTCGCCAGTGCTTCCTCGAACAGCTCCACAAAAGCCTCCAGGCTCACACTGCCCTTATCCCCTTCGCCTTGGCGACGTACTGCTACTGCGCCAGCCTCCATTTCCTTCTCACCAACGATGAGCATATAAGGTATACGTTTTAATTCGGTATCCCGGATTTTGCGACCGATGGTTTCGCTGCGGTCGTCGATGTAACCCCGAATGTCGTGAGCGGCCAGTTTCTCTTCGATTTCTTTGCAGTAGTCTACAAATTTATCGCTGATTGGCAGCAGTGCATATTGCTCGGGCATGAGCCAAAGCGGGAATTTACCCGCCGTATTTTCAATCAAAATACTGATGAAGCGCTCCATCGACCCAAAAGGTGCGCGGTGGATCATCACCGGGCGGTGGGTTTTGTTGTCGGCGCCTACGTATTCCAGTTCAAAACGTTCGGGCAGGTTGTAATCCACCTGAATGGTACCCAATTGCCACTGGCGGCCAATGGCGTCGCGCACCATGAAGTCCAGCTTCGGGCCGTAGAAGGCAGCTTCGCCCAACTCCATGGTGGTTTTTAGGCCTACCTCACGGGTTGCTTCGATGATGGCGTTTTCGGCGTTGCGCCAGTTTTCGTCCGTTCCGAGGTATTTCTCGGGTGTATTGGGGTCGCGCAGGGAGATTTGAGCCGTGAACTCCTTAAAGCCCATTTTGTACAAAACCGTCCGGGTCAGATCCAATACATTCAGGAACTCATCCTTTACCTGATCTTCGGTACAAAAGATGTGGGCATCGTCTTGAGTGAAGCCACGTACCCGCGACAAACCGTGCAACTCGCCTGTTTGTTCGTAGCGATACACCGTGCCAAACTCGGCAATACGCATCGGCAGATCGCGGTAAGAGTGGGGACGGTGCGCATAAATCTCGCAGTGGTGAGGGCAGTTCATCGGCTTGAGCAGGAACTCCTCCCCTTCCCTTGGCGTGTGGATGGGTTGGAAACTATCCTTGCCGTACTTGGCGTAGTGCCCGGAAGTGACGTACAATTCCTTGCGGCCAATGTGGGGGGTAGTGACCAGTTTGTAGCCCCGCTTTTCTTGCTCAGTGCGCAGGAAGTTCATCAAACGGTCGCGCAGGGCGTTGCCCTTGGGTAGCCAAATGGGCAAACCCGCCCCTACGCGCTCGGAAAACATAAAAAGTTCTAGTTCCTGCCCCAACTTGCGGTGATCGCGTTTGCGGGCTTCTTCCAGCATCACGAGGTGCTCTTGCAGGTCTTTTTGTTTGGGGAAAGCAACCCCATAAATGCGCTGCAACTGCTGGCGCGTCTCATCACCCTGCCAATAAGCACCCGCTACGTTGGTCAATTTTACAGCCTTGATGAATCCGGTATCCGGAATATGTGGCCCGCGGCAAAGGTCCACGAAGTTGCCTTGCGTATACAGCGTGAGGGCTTCGTCGGCACCGCGTTTTTCAATCAGTTCAATTTTGTACTCGTCTCCTTTCTCCTGGAAAAACTTCAGGGCTTCATCGCGGGTAATGTCTCTGCGGATGTAGCCATTCTTCTGCCGGGCCAGTTCGAGCATTTTCTCCTCGATCTTGGGCAGGTCGTCCAGCGAGATCTGTTTGCCACCGGGATCAACATCGTAGTAAAAACCATTCTCGGTAGCCGGGCCCGTACCAAATTTGATGCCAGGGAACAGGGCCTCCAATGCCTCGGCCATCAAGTGGGCGGAGGAGTGCCAGAATGTGGTTTTTCCGTCTTTATCATCCCAGGTGAGCAGCGTCAAGGTCGCGTCGGTGGGGATCGGACGGGTGGCATCCCACACTTCGCCGTTTACTTTTGCCGAAAGAACCTTCTGGGCCAAGCCCTCGCTGATGGAACGGGCTACTTCAAGCGCCGTTGTTCCTGGTTCGTACTCCCGAACCTTACCATCTGGGAAAGTAATGTTAATCATGGTTTAAGATTTATTTCGCTATAATAGTTGGGCAAAAATAAGTGCTCATTTTTCTTAAGCCAAAGGATTAGATAAGGCACTTGGAATGAATCGTTTCCTTATCTAATCCTTTGGCAAAATGAGCACTTATTTTTTTATCACCCCATAGCGGCTGCAAAAATAGGCAGGATTAGCAGGTTTTTTTAGGATTGGGGAAAAAAGTTTAGAAGCTTGAGCTATATCTGCGCTTCGGCTTCGCTCAGCGACCGATATAGCTCAAGCTTCTAAACTTTTTTCCTATTTTCGCTCCCAAATCAAGGATACAATCATGGCAAAAAGGAAACACCAGCCTAGCTCCAAATCTGTTCCTGCTTCTGGCAGTGCCAATAAACCAAACTCCAAAACTGCTAAAGCCGTTCCAATGGAGGCCAAATCTTCCACGGGTACTGCCGGACTGATCATCGCCGCATTGGCTTTTTTCCTCTACGCCCCTTCTCTCCGCTATGGTTATGTGCTGGACGACCAGATGATGTACGTCAACAACCAGTACGTGCAGGAAGGTTTTGCCGGAATTGGCAAAATCCTGAGTACGGAGTCCTTTGCCGGCTTTTTTGGCGAGCAAAAAAACCTACTGGTGGGTGGTCGTTACCGGCCCTTGTCCATCGTCACTTTTGCCATCGAAAAGGGTTTGTTTGGGCAAAATGCGGCCTTGAGCCATTTTGTCAACTTGCTGCTTTACGCCCTATTGGGTTGGTTGACCTACCGCACCCTGCGCCGGGTTTTTCCGCCGCAGGAAAAAGGCAGCTGGTGGTTCAGCCTGGCTGGTTTAGCTACCTTATTGTATGTATTGCATCCCATCCACAGTGAAGCGGTAGCCAATGTCAAAGGGCGCGACGAAATTATGGCTGCCCTGGGAGCCATGGGTGCCTTGTACGCCAGTTGGCGCTACGCACAAGCGGGCGAGATGCGCTGGAACATCATTGCCGCCGTGGTTTTTTTCCTGGGCTTGTTGTCCAAAGAAAATGCCTTGACGTTTATTGCGGTGATTCCATTGGCCATCTACTATTTTGGTTCGGCCAGCAAGCGGCATTTGCTGATCAATACGGGAACCCTGGCCCTGACCGGGGTGTTGTATGTGGCCTTGCGTTACGCCATCGTCGGGCAGTTGTTGGGCGGACCTGAAACCGACCCAAACCCGATGAACGACCCTTTTGTCAATCTTTCTTCGAGCAATAAATACGCAACCATTTTTCTGACCCTGGGCTGGTACCTCAAACTCCTGGTTTTTCCCCACCCACTTACCCACGACTACTATCCTTATCATGTGCCCGTGGTTGGTTTTGACGATTGGCGGGCTTCGTTGGGACTGGCGTTGCATGTAGCGTTGGCGGGAGTGGCCATTTGGGGGCTTTGGAAAAAAAATGTCCCCACTTTTGCGGCGGCCTTTTATTTGATCACCTTATCTATAGTATCAAATTTGCCCTTTACCGTGGGGGCTTTTATGAATGAGCGTTTTGTGTTTTTGCCCTCTCTGGGATTCAGCTTGTTTTGCGCCTGGTTGATTGTGGCGTTTTTGCCAAAAAAATTAGGGCTCAGTGCAGGGCAAAGTTACCCACTGGGGCTGGGGCTGATTGCGGTGCTTTCTTTAGGTTATGCCCTCAAAACCTTCACCCGCTTGCCCGATTGGAAAGATGAAACGACCCTTAATGAGGCTGCGTATAAAATCTCTACGGGAAGTGCCCGCGCCAAACTCTTCCATGCCGTAGCCATCTTCCGCAATGAGTACGCTCAGTTGCCGACCAATGAACTCAAAAAGGCCAAGCTGAATGAAATGATCCCAATGGTAGCCGAGGCGACCCGCATTTTACCAGAGTACAAAGCGGCCTGGGGCTTTATGGCCGGGCTGGCCGGTGAGCGCTACAAAATTGACCTGCAACTCCAACCGATGCTGGATGTGTTTGCCCAAGCTGCGGTGTACGATCCTAATTCGCAGTCGATTCATGACTTTATGAAATACGTCAAACCAAGTAGTGGGGCGGTGCCTCAGGCAATCGCTGATTTTGCGTATCAAGTTGGTTATGTACACTTTGCGCAGCAAAAGCGGGATATGGAACATGCGCGGCAGTATTTGCAATATGGAGTAGGAACGGAAGGGGTTGATCCGAGAATTGAGAAGGCCTTAAAAAATCTGAGGTGACTCTTTAGTGCCTTAGGTTTCTTAGGTGGTGAAAGAATATCCTGCTACGCAGGTTTTTTCCTTTTTCACCACCTAAGAAACCTAAGGCACCAAAGAGTCACCCAAGATTGGGACTCATCAACATAGTGTCACCTTAAAAATAGAAGCGCAAACCAACCCCACCGCCCAAATCACCATCGGTGTATTCAAGCACCTGCAACCTTGGCGTAATCTGCCCAAAAAGTTCGAAGCGGTCAAAAAATACGTTCAAACCGAAGTTACCACTGATGCCCGCACCAATGTAATCCTCGTAGCGGCCACGCTCATAGAAGGAGATGAATGCCCCCGGGCCATAAAAGAAGTTGACATTGCCGGAACCGCCCACCGGTTTGTGGTACAAGGCATGGACGTTGACAAACAAATAATCATTCAAGTCCCAGGCCGCTAGAATATCGACCGAAGCCTTTCTGCCATTGTAAAACTTCAGGGTCAAACCACTCGGGTCGCCCACCTGTAAACCAATGCCAACACTGCCACTGGATACCTGCGCCTGCACAAAAACAGGGCTCAGTCCGAACAGGACGAAGGGTAAAACGAATAGAATTTTTTTCATTTGATTAAAATTTGGGTGTTACTAGAAGGGAGCAAAATATTCAGCTCAATGGGGGAAATCAGTTGTGAAACGTATAAAATAATCCGGTAAGTGTACGTTGGTGGGCAAAAAAAAGGCCGACTACTTCAGGTAGTCGGCAATGATATTGGGTACTCTAACTCTAAACAAATCTGGGTCAAGCCGTTGGCCAAGGCCAGGACTCGGTGACGCTCTTGCCAATCATAGGCTTCCAGTTTTTCTTTGGATTGGCCTTGATTTCGCGCGCCAGTTCAATCTGCCGAGGCGACAACACCTCTTCTGGCGACTTGCCACCAGCCAAAAGGCTATTGGCACGCGCCGCTTGCAACTCCGTCATCGGCAGATAACGATAATGACTTTGATAAAGGTAATATTTACTTTCGGGATCGGGGCGATAAGTGGAAGGATTTTTCACTTTGCCTTTTCCCAAGACCTTTTCTACTTTAGCTTGCTCCTGCGCATCGGCGGTAAAAACGCCATCGGCACATTTCACTTTGCTGCCCGATTCAATCAGGTTTTCAAAAGAAAGCAAGCGGGGATTGTACTCCACGGTTACTACTTCGCGGCCAGCCATAAATCCAGCTTCGGTCGCTACTACTCCCGGGATTTTCCCCAGTTCTTTTTCACCGATCCAAAAACAGTACATCGATAAAGTCGCCGTTTTGGTGCCCAGCTCCCTGCTTTGGAATTCTTCCCGCAACAAAGCTAAGTAAGTGGGTACCACCAGATTGCTTTTTTCCAGGGCCACCAACATCGCATTCAATACCGCCAGGGGCGTGTAATTTCCTGAAACCCGTTCAGCCAGGTTCTTTTTGCTGGCATCCACAATGCGCACCACCGGATTGTTCCAGGCAGGTTCATTGTACAACTTGAGTACTTCGGCGTCTTTGCCACCTTTGTTGTTGTAAATCGCAACAGGGATGAACAGGGATTCGATGGCTTCAGCAATAAGTGGATGGCTCAGTACTTCAGCGCCATAACGTTGGCAAGTGCTGCATCCGGGCACTTCCTGAAAGAGCAAAAACACTGGCTTTTGTTCTTTTTTGGCCCGCGCCAAGCCTTGTTCAAAATCACGCACCCACGCAACTTTGCCCAACTCCGCCGGAGTTTGGGTGCCCTGGGAGAGGGCGACACTGGAGAAGCCCAGCATCAAGATGAGTATTATTTTGGTGCGTCTGAACATACAAGCGATCAAATTGTGACTGCAAAATGGAACTATTATGCCACTTGAAATGTAGCGGTGGAGACAGTTTGTAAATAGTTTTCACGAAACTGTACATTTGTTTCAATTCACTTCAACTTATGGAAAACATTTCGGTCACTCGTGACAATTACCTCATTACCACGGACAAAGCGCATTTGAACCTGCATGCCGTGCACCAGTATTTGTCCAAAGAATCGTATTGGAGCCGCGGAATTCCCTTCGAAACGGTAAAAAAAGCGGCAGCGCACTCGCTCACATTTATCGTCCTCTGTGGCGAGGAACAGGTGGGGTATGCCCGCATCATTTCCGACTATGCCATCTTTGCCTACCTTGGTGATGTTTATATTCTGGATGCTCATCGAGGCAAAGGTTTGTCCAAATGGTTGATGGAAACCATCATGGGGCACCCCCAGTTGCAAGGGCTGCGGCGCTGGATCCTGGCTACCAGTGATGCGCATGGTTTGTACGCTCAGTATGGCTGGAAACCAGTGGCCAATCCGGCGATTTGGATGGAGGTACACAATCCGGATGTTTATAAAATGACGAATTTTTCGAATGACGAATGACGAATACGGGGCTGCCCAATATTCGTCATTCGTCATTCGAAAAACTCGTCATTCAAAATACCTAATCATGTTACTTGAAACCTTACAAACTTTATACAAACGAGACCTTGAGCGCCTCAGCCAGGAAATTGGCCTGTACCAAAACGAGGCCAATATCTGGATCGTTGATGGCAACATCAGCAACTCGGCAGGAAACCTCTGCCTGCACCTGGTGGGCAATTTGAACACCTACATCGGCGGGGAACTGGGCAAAACGGGGTACATCCGCGATCGAGACCTGGAGTTTTCACAAAAAAACGTCCCCCAGGCCGAACTCATCCAGATGGTCGAAAACACCCGCAAAGTGGTGGCCGAGGCCTTGAGCAAGGTCACTCCCGAACAACTAGAAGCGGATTACCCGCAGGAAGTGTTCGGCGGAAAAATGTCGACCCAGTTCTTCTTGGTGCATTTGGTCGCGCATTTGTCGTATCATTTGGGGCAGATCAATTATCATCGGAGGTTGTTGGATTGAGGGGTTTTTCGAATTTTTCGAATGATGAATGACGAATTTGGGGTTACCCAAGATTCGTCATTCATCATTCGAAAAATTCGTCAATTCTCTGAATTTGCCCTGGTCAAATCCCGTCAAAAGTGCCTTGACTACCCTTCCCCATCTCCCTACCTTGCTCACCAGTATCTTAGCACTGCTTTTTCAAAAATACACACCAGACCATGAGCGAGAAGATCATCAAATTTGATTACGAAGGCCAGCACATCAGCTTCGAATTTGCCGATGGCAATAAGATGATCAATGCCACGGAAATGGCGAAACCTTTTAAGGGTAAAATGGTAGCGGATTTCCTGAGGCTGAAAAATACGCGAGAATACATTGAACTCATCGAGGAGCGATATGGGAATTCCCACATCGCTCCTCGATGAGAGGTGTTGCGGGTTGTTCTGGATTGCACTTAGCAAGAAAAACCCCGAAGGGGTGACAGGATTATAGCAAAAGATAACCGGTTAATTTATAAAAGAGAAACCCCGAAGGGGTGGTATTCTTCTTTTGCATGCCACCTTAAAATAAAATAATGCCACCCCTTCGGGGTTTTTCTAGGAACGGCACAGGCATTGATTCTATAATCCTGTCACCCCTTTGGGGTTTCTCGGTATAGAATGTCTATAATTATTTTAACCGGTTCACAAAAACAGTAACGAATGGCTGGAACCTATACTCAAATCTACATCCAATATGTTTTTGCAGTAAAAGGCAGGCAAAATTTGCTGCAGAAACCCTGGCGAGAAGAGGTATTCAAATACATGGCGGGCGTCATCAAAAATAAAAACCAGAAGTCGATCATTGTAAATGGTGTGGCGGATCATGTCCATGTTTTTGTTGGCCTCAAGCCATCCATGTCGGTTTCCAATTTGATCCGCGATGTCAAAAACAACAGTAGTGATTTCATCAATGACCAGCAATTCCTCCCGTATGAATTTTCCTGGCAAGACGGCTATGGCGCATTCTCCTACGCCCATTCCCAAATGGATGCGGTGTATAAGTACATTTTGAATCAGGAAAAACACCATCGCAAAAAAACATTCAAGGAAGAATACCTGGAGTTTTTGCAAAAATTCGAAGTCGAATACAACGAAAAATACCTTTTTGATTGGTTGGAATGACAAAATTAAACCCCGAAGGGGTGACATGATTATAGAAATTGGTGAATGCCAGGTCGTTATCCAAGAGAAACCCCGAAGGGGTGGTATTATTCTTTTGCGTGTCGTCTTAAAATAATACCACCCCTTCGGGGTTTCTCTTGGAAGAATGTGGACATTAAACCTTTGCTATAATCATGTCACCCCTTCGGGGTTTATCTTTGGAAAACGAACTGGCATTCATCCATTTCTATAATCCTGTCACCCCTTCGGGGTTGAAATCAGTGCTCAATTTAGAACCAATCGACACTAGCCTATAAGGCTCAGTGCCTCTCGCGATTCGTTATTCCTCGCTCGAAAAATTCCTCACTCCACCAGCGCCGGAATCCCCTGCTTCTTAAACTCCTCGTTGTACCCCTGAATCTCCTTCTTCAGGTTCTGGAGTCCTTGCTGCTGTTTGGCCCATTCCGCGCTCAAGTCTGCAAAACGATCGCGGTTGCCCTGGGTGATGCGCGGATCGTGTACATCTACCCTACCCCGTACGGTGAAAAGTTCGGCGCTGAGTTTGCTGGGCCAGTTGATCACGTCCTGGCCGTTTTTGGTACGTGGCTCCACCAGTTCACTTTCCAGGTCGTTGATTTTTTTGACCAGGTCCTGGCCTTTTTTCAGCAAATCGGCGGCGGCTTTATTGTCTTTTAGCACTTCATTGTAGGCGTCCAGTTGTTTGCGGACTTTGCGCAATTGGAGTACCGACTGGTGAATGGCGTTGATTTGTTCGGCCAATTTTTGCAACATGCTTTGCTGGGCCTGCCAATCGGCGGGGCTTACATTGATGCGGGGATCGGGCAAGACCTCGACACTTTGTTCCAGTACCTGCCCGCGGTGGCTCAGGCGGATTTTGTAGCTGCCCGGAGCAACCCGATGTCCGCGATAATCGCCATAAATGAACACGCCCGGCACATCGACCAGGCCATCGGTGCGGAAATCCCAGGCGAAACGGTTCACACCAGTGGCGGCGGGCAAAACGGGTTCTGGAGCCGGGCCACCGGGATAACGCTTGTAGTTTTCGTCTTTTTTGTTGCTGAATTTGCGGATCACCTTGCCACTTGCGTCCAGAATCTCCACCCGCAGCGTATTGGTGTCGGCTTTTTCCTTGAGGTAATAATCAAAAATGACGCCTTCAGCCGGGTTCATACCCACGCCCGGGGAGCCTTCACCGGAGAGGTAGGAAGAACCTCCACTGTAGCGGCGGGTAGCCTGGGGTTTGAACAGCTGAACCGTTGCGGTTCCGACCACACCCTTAGCCTGTTGGAAAGTGCCCAGGTCGTCAAAAATCCAGAAGGCCCGGCCAGCAGTAGCGGCTACCAGGTCGTTGTTGCGGATTTGTAAGTCGGTGACCGGCACAATCGGTAAATTGAGCTGCAAACGGTTCCACTGCATGCCGCCATCGGTGGAGAGGTAAAAGCCCCGTTCCGCTCCGGCGTAGAGCAAGCCCTTGGTTACTTTGTCTTCCCGAATGACTTTGATGAAATCATCCGCATCGATGCCCGTGGCAATTTTCACCCAGCTTTTGCCGTAGTCGGTGGTTTTGTAGGTATAGGAAACAAAGTCGTTGAATTTGTAACGCGTGCCACAGATGTAGGCAGTACCCGGGTCGTGTGGAGAAACCTCGATGGACTGGATCAAACATTCAGCCAGGTCTTTGGGGGTAATGTTGGTCCAGGTGCGGCCGTCGTCGCGGCTCACGTGTACGAGGCCACAGTCCGAGCCGGTGTAAATCACCCCTTTTTCCAAACTGGATTCGATCAGGTAATAAATGGTGTTGTAGTTTTCGCCACCAGCGCCTTCGTTGGTGAAAGGCCCACCGCCGACTTCCTGCTTGGTGCTGTCGTTGCGGGTGAGGTCGGGGCTGATTTTTTCCCAACTGATTCCGCCATCGCGGGTGCGCAGCACCACGTTGCCAGTGTGGTAAATCACTTTGGGGTCGTGTGGCGAGCTGACAATCGGAGCATTCCAGTTGAAGCGGTACTTCATCTTCTTGGGCGGATTGGCCAGGTTGAGCGCGGAATAGGCCATGACGTCCTTGCTCTCGTTGGTGCGGGTATCCAGGGCCTCGATGATGCCTTGATAGCAGCCACCCAATAAGACTTGTGGGTTGTTTTGGTCAAAAGCGACAAAAGCGCTTTCACAACCCGGGCCGATGAACCAATCGGTGACGCCGATATCCGAGCCATTGTTGCGGCTGGAAATGACTACCGAAGTGTTGTCTTGTTGCCCGCCATACACCCGGTAAGGGAAAAGATTGTCGGTGTTGACGCGGTAAAACTGGGCAGTGGGCTGATTGCCCTGGGTGGACCAGGTGCGGCCAGCATTGAAGGAAATTTCTCCTCCGCCATCGTCACCCAGAATCATGTTTTGGTTGTTCCTCGGGTTGATCCACAGGTCGTGGGTATCGCCGTGGCCGACCCGGAGGGTACTGAAGGTGCGGCCACCATCAATTGAACGGGTCATGGGCGCGTTGAGCACGTAAACCACATCTGCGTTGACAGGGTCAGCGAATACCTCCATGTAATACCAGGAACGGGAGTTGATGTTTTGGTCGGAGCTCAGCAAGGTCCAGGATTCACCGCCATTGTCGGAGCGGTATAGCCCCGACTTGGTTTTTTCCGCTTCCACAATGGCGAAAACCCGATTGGGGTTGACGGGGGAAACAGAGATGCCCATTTTACCCAGGTCTTTGGGCAAACCTTCGTTGATTTTTTTCCAGCTTTCGCCCCCATCGGTCGACTTCCAGAGGCTGGAGCCCGGGCCACCACTTTCAACCTTCCAGGGCGTGCGGCGGTGTTGCCAGGTGGCTGCGTACAAAATGCGGGGGTTGGTATGATCCATACTCAGGCTGGAGGCACCGGAGTTGTCGTCAACGAAGAGGACTTTTTTCCAGGTAGTGCCACCATCAGTAGATTTATAAATGCCACGATCGGGGCTGGGGCCGTGCAAAGCGCCTTGAGCAGCCACGTACACTACATCCGGGTTTTGCGGGTGGATGACGACGTCGGAGATGTGGCGCGTTTTTTCCAAACCGATGTTTTTCCAGGTTTTACCTGCATCGACGGATTTGTATACCCCGTCGCCGTAGGTAGTCATCACCCCACGCACGGCGTGCTCGCCCATCCCGACGTAAATCACATTGGGATCAGATTCTGCAACGGCGATATCGCCTACGGTGCTGGATTTGAATTGGCCGTCCGAGATATTGGCCCAGTTCAGTCCGCCGTCTTCGGTTTTCCAGATTCCGCCGCCGGTGTAACCACAATAATAAAGGTTGTCGTTGCCGATCACCCCACTCACCGCGTTGGAGCGACCGCCCCGGAATGGGCCAATGTTGCGCCAGCGCAGTCCGGCGAAGTTTTTGGCATCAAAAGTATTGGTAACGACTGGTGCAGGAGCTGCGGCTGGGGGCGTAGTTTTCTTTTTTTGCCCCCAAAGGTTGATGCTGAGTAAAAGTAAACCCAGCAAGGAGAAATGGTACAGTTTTTTCATCTTTTCGGTCAGTTGTGTAGAGCCTGACCAAATATAGGTAAGGGAAATCAAATAGAGGTACATTTCGGCAGGACTCTTTTTGATTTCCGTTCCTGAGCTAAACTGCTTGTTTATTTTGTCAATACCTCCGAGTAAAAATTGCCTTCGCGGTACTCGTCCAATACGTGACGTACGGTTTGGGTGAGGTTGTTGGGGAGTTTATCCAGGTAAAACCATTCTGCTTCTTTGAACTTGTGGGTTTCTTTGGCTTTGAGTTCTCCTTCCCAGTAATAGGCTTTGAAGTACATGACAATGCGTTGCTGCTGCTTCTTGATTTTGTGCAATACATGTACCAAATGAAGGTCTTCGGGCTTGAGTAAAATACCGGCTTCTTCAAAGCTTTCACGGATGATTGATTGTCGGGCCGATTCGCGCAATTCTACATTTCCACCGACAAGTGTGTAGTTTCCCCCATTTGGTTTGGTTTGCTTCAAGAGCAAAATTTGACCTTTATGGTACAAAATTAAGCGCGCCTTTACATTGATGTTGCCTGTATTCATTCGTCCGGGTTTGAGTGAGCAATGTATCTGCTGATGACAATCAACGTCTACATCAGGGCCAAATATAGCAACACTTAGGGAATCACCTCATTAAAGTACAGGCTAAAACATGGGGATGATGTTCAACTAAGCATTTTTTACTATTTTTGTGTTTGATTTCCCGTGAACTTGCCTGATAATGTGCTTTTGTAGTGGGGCAAAAATAAGTGCTCATTTTTCCTGAGCCAAAGAATTAGACAAGACACTTAAAGTGAAACGTTTTCTTATCTAATTCTTTGGCAAAATGAGCCCTTATTTTTTATCGCCCCTTAACCTTAACTAATTAAACAAAAGAGCGCTTATGCATTACGAAAATGTTCTGGCGACCATAGGCAATACCCCATTGATTCGCATGAATCGTATTGCGCAGGGAATTCCAGCCAAAGTATTCGCAAAGGTGGAATCCTATAACCCAGGTCAAAGCGCCAAAGATCGCATCGCCTTATTCATGATTGAAGAAGCGGAGCGCAGCGGCAAACTCAAACCGGGTGGTACAATTGTAGAAGCAACTTCTGGCAACACGGGTTTCAGTATCGCAATGGTGAGTGCCATCAAGGGGTACCGTTGTATCCTTACCTTGACGAGCAAAGCCTCCCAGGAAAAAATTTCCCTCCTCAAATCAATGGGTGCCGAGGTAGTCATTTGCCCGGTAGACGTAGAACCAGCCGACCCTCGCTCTTATTATTCAGCCGCCGAGCGCATCGCGCACGAAACGCCAAACTCTTTTTACCTGGCTCAAAACTTCAACCTGGACAACGCGGAAGCGCATTATCGCTCCACCGGACCAGAGATATGGGCACAAACCCAAGGGAAAATCACCCATTACGTCTGTTGTGCAGGCACGGGTGGCACCCTCTCGGGAACGGCCCGCTATTTGAAAGAAAAAAACCCCAACATCAAAATCATTGGGGTGGATGCCTATGGCTCCGTTTTGAAAAAATTCTGGGAAACCCACGAATACGACCCCAACGAAATCAAACCTTACAAGGTGGAAGGTTTGGGTAAAAACATCATCCCGCACAACATGAACTTTGAGTTGGTGGATGATTTTATAAAAGTTACGGACAAGGATAGCGCTTTCCAGGTGCGGGATCTGGCCAAGTACGAAGGGTTGATGGTGGGCTATTCCAGCGGCTCAGCAATGCAGGCCGTGTTTGAAATTGCAGATACCCTTACCGAAAACGACGTGGTGGTTACCCTGTTTTCAGACCACGGCTCCCGTTACCTGGGTAAGGTGTTCAACGACGACTGGATGGTGGAACAAGGCTGGATGGAATGTGTTCCTTCTGAAGCCGCCGGTTCAGTGGGCAGCATGCCACCTACCATTCATGAACATCCTGAGCCTGCAGAAGGTACCAGTAGTTCGAGCGCCTATTTTTACAGCTACGAAGCCATGCGGGATCGCTACATCAAATACTATCGGACCTATCGTTTGAAGTACAAGAAATACATTCGCTTGACTAGGCAAACCCTGGGCTTGTAGAGACGCACGATCGTGCGTCTTGTCTGGCGGCATCTGATCCCAAGATGAGACGCACGATCGTGCGTCTCTACAGGTGGTGATTTTTATTACCTTGACAATTCCATTTCCGACGTTTATTTTTGCGCCGGATTTATAAAATTCCGACCAAACATATGAAGACTGAAAAAAAACAAGCGTACCTGTCGAATGAAGACATTTCGATACCCTTGTTCAAAAACAAGTGGATTGATCGTTTTACCCGCACGCATGTTGCCATTCCGGTATCGATATTCTTTGTGTACTCAGCCTGTTTATTGTACTACACCTCGGTTAAAACCGACCTCAGCTGGCCAGTGGTGACGGGTTTGTTCTTTACGGGCTTATTGGTTTTCACTTTTGTGGAGTATCTGGTACATCGCTATGTGTACCATATGGAAGGAGATACTCCAACCAAAAAGGATATGCAATACAAAATGCATGGGGTACACCACGATTATCCAAAAGACAAACAACGTTTGGCGATGCCTCCCTTTGTAAGCATCACCATTGCTACTGTCCTGTTGTTGCTCTTTGAATTGATCCTGGACAAGTATTCCTTTTCGTTCCTGGCGGGATTCTTGGTGGGATATGCCATGTATTTGTTGGTGCATTATTCGGTGCACATTTTCCGTATGCCCAATAATTTCATGAAAGCCTTGTGGGTCAACCACTCGATCCACCACTATAGCCCGGAGGATGCCATGTTTGGCGTTTCTTCACCATTGTGGGATTATGTGTTTGGCACTACGCCCAAGAAGAAAGGGATCAAGACGGCGGAGATTGTGGTGAAGGATAATCTCTGAGTGTCCTTTTGAAATGAATCGTGCTTGCTAAAAGCGACACTTTTTAAGCACAAAGAAAAAGAGAGGGCACAAAGAACACAAAGTTAGACGTTGACAACGCTTCGCTTTGTGTTCTTTGTGCCCTCTCTTTTTTTCTTTGTGCTAATTTTTTGGGTATGTTTCCGCTGCTTGTTGCACCTTCACCTTCTTCCCAAACGTCCCTCTCGCATACTTCAACTTCCGAATCTGCGCAGGGGCTTCCTCACCCAGCAGGAACCCGTAGAGGCGCAATTTCTCCACGTTGTCACAGATTACCTTAAAAATGCCCGCCATCGGAATGGCAAAAACCATCCCCGGCAGCCCCCAGATCAAGCCGCCCATGAGTAAGGCCAGCAAAGAACTAAGCGGGTTAAGGTTGACACTGGATCCGACGATTTTTGGAGTAATGAAGTTGTTCTCCAAAAACTGTACAAACATACAGACCCCAAAAGCGCCCACTGCGTACATGGGTGATTCTTTGGTCACCAGGGCAATGGCCACCGGAATCAAACTCCCGATCATGACCCCAACGTAGGGAATGATGTTGAGCACTCCGGCAATAAAGGCCAGCAAAACGGCGTATTTCAAGCCCAGGAACAAAAAGCCAATTGAGTTCAATACACTGAGGATCAGGATCACCAACAACATCCCTTGGAGGTACTGCTGAGAAACCTGTGCAATTTTACGAATGACTTCCAGTACTTTTTCGTGGCTTTCGGGGGCTAGGAACTCAATTGACTTTTTGAATTTTTCCCGGTACAACAACATAAAAAACATAAAAAACGGGATTAGCGCCAGACCAGCTACCGCCGCTCCCGTTGCTGTGAATATGTTCATGGCACTATTTGCGCCTTCGTCAATGAACGTGTCCCTTTTTTTGCGCAGCCATTCAGACTGTGTTTCACGGCTCACGTTAAACTGTTGTTCAATATATGTTGAGATATGGGATCCTTTTTGTTCCAGGGCACTTTGCATCATGGGCATATCGCCAGAAAACGACAGGATTTGCCAGGATAAAAAACCAAATAAGGCTATCCCTACTGCCAGCACGGCCAGCACGCCCAACAGTGCTGCCAACCAGTTCGGCAGTCGCCACCGTTGGAGTTTTCCCACCAACGGCAAAACCAAAAAAGCCAATAACATAGCTGCTAAAACGGGAATCAAGATGGCTTGTGCCCAGTACAATCCGCACAACAACAGGGCGATGGAAAGCAGGAAGCAGGTTACACGCAGATAAAATGGCGAAGTTTCGGCAGATGATCCAGTCATGACGAGTGCTTTAGGATGAAAAAAAAAGCCGCCCAGCTCCGAGGCGGCCTCTCAAACTGTACTGTGTGCTGCTGACTAAAATCTTTCTTTAGGTTTTTAGGTTTACTAAACTTTGAAAGTTTAGTAAACCTAAAAACCTCCATTAATTCTTGGTCTTGAGGTCGTCGGCGATGCGTTCCATCCGGGAAGCAACGCTGTTTTTGAACTCTGCCCAACCTTCTCCGATGTTTTCACCGATCCGATCCAGGTCTTTGTTCAGTTCCTGACGATCTTGTTCCAGGGCATTGCGGCGTTCAATCCACCGTACCTTTTCTTTTTCGGAGGCTCGTTCTATTTTTTTGTCCAGTTCGGCAATGGCCTGGTCTAGTTCACGGCCTTGTTGGCGCATGTTTTCAGCCAATTCATCGCGCTCGGTGCGCATGGCCTCGCCAACATCCTCAGCGGCATCTTTAAGGTTTTCGCCAGCGCGATCCAGGTCTTCCTGAGCTTCCTTAGCTGCTTGGTTATTTTGGCAAGAAGTGGTGCTTGAAAACACCCACATGGTGCCCAGAGCGATCAAAAGGGCAAAGGCAAAGGTTCTCTTTTTCATGGTAAATGATTAAGGGGTTAATAATGGAATAGTTTATAGGAATTGAAATAGTTTGTGGGATTGCGATGACGCTATTTAAATGTCAATGCGTTTGCGGCCAGTGATCAAGGTAATGAGGAACACTGCAATGGCAATGAAGAAGAGGATCTTGGCAAAAGTAGCCGCTCCGGCGGCAATGCCACCAAATCCAAATACTGCCGCAACAAGGGCGATGATGAGAAAGGTGATTGACCAGCGTAACATAGCTTTTCGGTTTTGAAGGTGATTAGATACCTTCTCAGGTAAAAAAGCTATACCACGGTTTGACTGGTGAAAAGAAGCGACAAAGTGTAGAATTGTGTGGAATTTTGGGGTGTTGATACACCTCATTGGAGGTATTGCCCACATTTACCGTTTTAACCAAACGGTGAAAGTGGCACCCTGGCCTTCAATGGAGCGCACCTCGATGTTGCCGCCGTGCAATTGTACAATGCTCAGGGCACCGGCTAGCCCCAACCCTACCCCATTGACTTTATTGGAGAAATAGGGTTCAAAAATGCGGTTTTGTACTTCCCGGGGAATGCCCGGGCCATTGTCCTGAATTACGATCCCGACCTGTTTGGGAAAATTGATGATGCGAATGATCAGCTCGCCCTGCCCTGCCTCCATGATTTCAACTCCATTGATGATGATGTTGAGCAGCGCTATTTTTAATTTTTCAAGGTCCACCTGGATGGTTTCCTGCTCCAGTTGGTAGGCTTTGACCAATTTGATGTTTTTTAAGGCGATGCGGTCCTTGGCCATTTCCAGGGTTTGCTCCAGTATTTCGAACAAAGTAACGGCTTGTAAAGTGAGCTGGCCGGGGTTGCTGGTTTGTAACAAGGCCGTAACCAACTGGCCGATGCGTTTGCTGTTGCGTTCAATGATTTCCAGGTAGTCTGCCAATTCGGGGTCTTTGTTTTCCAGAAACAATTGGCCTACTGCCAGGTCGATATTGGTGAGTGGGTTGCGGATCTCGTGGCCAAGGGTGCGCATAAAACGCCCGGTTGCAGCCAGTTTTTCCGCCCGCATCAACTCTTCGGCTGCTTTGGTACGTTCCAGGGTATAGCGGATGCTGCGCTCCAGTTTTTTGGAATCCAGCTCGTGTTTTTCCAAATAATCAGCGACACCGGAGCGAATGGCTTGCACGTCAACCTGGGTATCGCCTTTTCCGGTCAGCAAAATAATGGGTACCCGCAAGTCCAGTTCCTTGGCCACCACAAGCAGATCCAATCCCGTGCGGAAACCCAACAAGTAATCAAAAAAACAGAGGTCGAAATGGTGAGTAGAAAACAACTGCAAAGCCTGATCGTAGGTGGAGGCCCAGGAAATAATGAAATTATGTCCGGTAATGCGTTTCAAATATTCAGAGGTCAGGAAAAAATCGTCCTCGTCATCATCTACAATGAGTACCTCCAGTGTTTGAGCCATATTCAGCTTTTTTATTCAAAGGGTAAAACGATGGTAAATATTGCCCCGGCTCCAGGTACTCCAGTGGCTTTGATGGCGCCGCGGTGGTTGTCTACTACTTTTTTACAAATAGCCAGGCCGATGCCCGATCCCTGAAATTCCGAAACACCGTGCAATCGTTGAAAAATGTTAAAAATCCGTTCCGCATTTTCCTGATCAAACCCGATTCCATTGTCGGCAAATTCCAGCACACAATAATTGCCTTCCACCCACAACTCAAATTCTGGCAGTTCGGCCGTAGTGGCCTGACGGTAACGAATGTCGATCACCGTGGGAACATCCAGGCGTTTAAACTTGCAGGCATTGTCCAGCAGGTTTTGGAAAAGTTGTTGCATTTGAGAAGGTACCGCCCGGATCACAGGAAGCGCCGTGGGGGTATTTATGGTAATTTCGGGTTGATCCAGCAGGTTGTTGTCGGATAAAACCTCCTGCAAAACTTGGCCTAGGTCGGTTGGAACCATTCCACCATCGCTGCGGGTCGACCTTGAGAAAGACAACAAATCATCCAGGAGGCGCTCCATCCGTTTGGTTGACTCCAGGATACGTTCAAGGTAGAGCTGTCCATTTCCAGTCAAAGCTTCTGAGTAACGGTCCGATAATAATTTGCCGAAAGACTGAATTTTGCGCAGTGGAGCGTGCAGGTCATGGGAAGCTACGTAAGCAAAATTTTCCAGTTCCTGATTCGAGCGATCGATGCGCTTGTTGAGCAGTTCGAGCTCGCGCTGTTTGCGGGTGAGGGCAGTAATGTCTTTGATGAGTAAAACCCCAATCCATTTTTTTTCCTCCGCTGGTTCATGTTCTGCCGCGTAAAGAGCTGTCGTGTAAAAGCTGCCCTCAATTTCGTGCTCTAAATCGTAGCGGCTATTGGTCTGAAAAAGTTGGGTAACCGGGTCTTTCAAAAAAGAGAACTTGCCCGTTTCAATCAGTTCATTGAGGTTTTTACCTACAAAATTTTCCTCAGCTTGCAAACGTAAATAGCGCGGGCTGCCCTCCGTCATGATGATTTTATAATCTTCATCAAACAGGAAAATTTCATTGTCCGCCAGCGAATTGGCTAAAAGTTGATACAGCTTAAGCATTCTCGCACTATCGTCTACACTTGTTTCAGGCTGGGTAAAATTTTTCATGTTGTACTATTTGATGTTGTACATTTTCAGCTTGTTGTATAAGGTCTTTCGATCGACCCCCAACAACTGGGCTGCTTTGCTTTTATTGAAACGGGTTTGATAAAGCACCTGCATGATCATTTGGTATTCGGCGCCTTGGGCAATGGATTTCAGGTCAGTATGTGCAGGAATCGACGTCGCTTCTGGAAGCGGTAAAGCACTCAAATTTGGGGCTTCGAGGGGAAGTGCTTCATCCTTTTGGTTGCCCGCCTGGCGTTCTGTCAAGGAAGCGCCAGTTTCTACTTTGTCCTCCAGGCCCAGGCGCGCATAGTGGGTAATTTCAAAAGGCAGGCATTTGGCTTCCACCCAGGGGCCATCACTCAACAAGGTGGCCCGTTTGATCACATTTTTAAGTTCCCGAATGTTGCCATACCAGGGGTAGTTCAAAAAAAGTTGCTCCACTTCGGGGGTAAATCCAGTAATGTTGCGCTGAAGTTCTGCTGAGGTTTGTTGCAAGAACTGTTGCGCAAACACAATGACGTCTTCCCGCCGTTCGCGCAAAGAGGGCATCTCAATGCTGAATTCATTGAAGCGGTGGAAAAGGTCTTCGCGGAATTTTCCATTTTTACTCGCTTCCAACAAACGCTCGTTGCTGGCTACGATGATGCGAACATCCAGGCTAATTTCCTTGGTTCCACCAATGCGTTTCACCTTCCGTTCCTGCACTACCCGCAACAAGGAAACCTGTACATCGTAAGGCAGGTTTGCTACTTCATCTAAAAATAAGGTGCCTCCATTGGCCATTTCAAAATGCCCGATTTTGGTTTGAAGTGCCCCAGTAAAAGCCCCTTTTTCATGCCCGAACAATTCGCTATTGGCCAAATCTCTGGAAATGGCCCCACAATCCATGGCGACAAAGGGCTGGTTTTTGCGGGGGCTGCGGTCGTGGATCATCCGGGCTGCAGATTCTTTGCCTGAGCCACTTTCGCCATAAATGATCACGCTGTAATTGGTTGGTGCAACCAGGTCAATTTGTTTGTACAGGCCTTGCGCCATGGGGCTTTGCCCAATGATGTAGCCCTGTGGAGTGGGGCGACTTTTGGTCGTTTTTATGGCTACGGTGTCCTCTACTGGGGTTTCCGATTCTGGCTGTGCTTGTGCTTTGGGCGAATCCAAGGCGCGTTGAATGCTCAGCAGGATTTCATCCGGCACAATGGGTTTGGTGATGTAATCCAGGGCGCCTAGTTTCATAACATTGACGGCAGTGCGGATATCGGAATACCCCGTCATCACCAATACAGGCAGATTCGAGTGATGCTCGCGAAAATGTGCCAGAATTTGGCTGCCTTCCATATCGCCCAAACGAAAATCAGTAATGGCCAGATCGAATACCTGGGCTTTAGCGGCTGCTATACCCGCCGCGCCGCTGTGGGCCGTGACTACTTCATAGCCTTTACGCGTCAGGAAGCGCTGCAAGAGCAGACACAAATCCAAATCGTCGTCGATGGTCAATATTTTTGCTTGGCTCATACTCTTTTGATTAGTCGGGCAAATTTTTTATTGCCTCTTGCGCATTTTAGCAGCGGGTAAATGTAAAATTTCGCGGTACTTGGCCACCGTTCTACGGGCCAGCACATACCCCTTGGTGGCCAGTTTTGCTACAATCTCCTGGTCTGAAACGGGGTTACTTTTGTCTTCTTGGGCAACAATAGAGGAGAGGGCATCCATGATTTCTTTGTTGGTCACCAGGTCTCCATCGGCATTGGCGATTCCCTGGTTGAACAGGGATTTGAGGTGTACAACGCCAAAATCCGTTTGGGCATATTTGGTGCTGGTTACGCGGGAAATGGTCGATACATCAAAACCGGTTATGGCTGCGATGTCCTTTAAACCCATTGGTCGCAACTGTTTGGGGTCTCCACTTTGAAAATATTCGGGCTGGAGTTGTACAATGCTTTGCATGGAACGAAGCATAGAGTTTTCCCGCATTTTGATCATTTCGATAAACCATACCGCCGCATCCATCTTTGATTTCAGGAAACTGTGGTTATCTTTTTCAGCCCCCTGGCGCCTGGCCTTGCGCAATTGTTCCAACTTATCCATCATGGCACTGCTCAAGCGGAGTTCAGTATTCCCCTTCATCAAAGAGATGCTAAACAGCCCTGCTTCATTTTGTTCGACCAAAAACTCCGGGATGATGTTCTGGTTTTTGTACAGCTGCGCACCGCTGTCACCTACGGGTTTGGGATTTAGTTTGGTGATCAGGTCTATGGCGTGCTGGAGTTCATCACCGCTGATGCGCAAGGTCGATTTAATGTGGTCGTAATTGTGTACAGCCAAATCTTCCAAATGGGCATTGACAATTTTCCAGGCGCAATGGATGTAAGGGGTTTGACTAGGTTTGTTTTCAATCTGCAACAAAAGGCATTCGCGCAAATCCCGGGCTCCTACTCCGATGGGTTCGAGTGATTGCAGGGTTTCCAATTGTTCCAGCAATTCATCTTCCGTTGCGTACAGTTGTTGGGAAAAAGCAAGGTTGTCCTGAATGTCTTCCAGCGAAATGCGTAGGTAACCGTCGTCTTCCAGATTGTCGATCAGATAATGAGCCAAGAGTAAGGCTCGTTCGGATAAGGAGAGCATTGTCAATTGCTGGCGCAATGCTTCGCGAAAATCGTTTTGTTCTACCAGGTTGCCCAAAAAAGGGAATTCCGGAGTCGATTTTTCTTCAGCTCTGGCCCGGTAATCAGGGATAAAATCCTCCTGTTGATACCCTTCCAGGAATCCGCCGCGCTCGTCATCGATGCGGGTATCCGTTTCCGCAGCGCCTCCAGTTTCGGCATTGAGGCTTGCATTGGTGGTATTGCCTTCCAACACCGGGTTGTCTTCCAATTCGTCATGAATTTTCTGTTCCAATTCGAGGGCATTGAATTGGATAAAATTCAGCAGCTGAATTTGCTGTGGCGACAGTTTGAGCAACTGCTTTTGGCTGAAGTGTTGGTTTTGACGTAGCATACTTACACAAATAAAAAAAGCATGCCAAGGTTAGTGCACACCCCAAGTTGAGTATTTTTGTGCAATAAATTCTACATTCTGGGGAATTTTGCAAAAATAAAAGTGGGTCGCTCTTGATTTTGAGCTTTACTTGTCTCAATTGATAGTAGCACTTTTATTTTTTTAGAAATAAAACGACCTATTTCCAATATTTCTCATACTCCCGTCGTAGTTTTAGAAGCGATGTACAAGTTTGGTTTCGCAGATCTTATTCCCTGATTGAATGAGGCCTTCGCTGGTTTACCTTTTTATTGGATTTTTTGCTTCCATCCTGCTTCTGGCAGGAGTTGGGGCTTATTGGTACCGTACCTTTCAGAACTGGAACAAGGCGACCCAAATCCTGGAGCACAATTACCAAATTTTACAAAGTACCGGAAACGTACTCTCTTTGCTTAAGGACATTGAAGTAGGCCAACGAGGTTTCATCCTTACCCGCGATTCTTCTTTTTTTACCCCTTTTGAAAATGCAGTTGTGGCATTGCCACTGGAATTGTACTGCCTCGATTCCTTACTTCCAGACACGAAAGCCCAACAGCAAAGGGCGGGTAAATTGCATTTATTGGTACAAAAACGCATTTATTACGCCCGCAAAGCGCTCAGTGCAGCCTTGGCTCCACCTCAGGTCAATCCTCATTTAAAAACCATTTACATGCGTCGGGGGAAAGCGACCATGGACACCGTACGGGTATTGATTGGCAAAATGAAAGACCGGGAATCGAGCGAAATGCCACGTTTGAATTTGTACAAAGTCAAATTTGCGCTGCGCTCCACCATTGCACTGGTGCTTTCCTTTGGCTTGAGTCTGGCTTTGTTTGCAGGGACTTTTTTCAAGATGGTGCAAGAACTGTTTCGAAGGCTAAAAACAGAAAAACTGCTCTTGCGCAACCTGAGTGAGTTACAACGCAGCCACGCTCAACTTGATGACTTCAACTTTGTCAGCGTCCATCATCTTCAAGAACCATTGCGCAAGCTCAATATTTTCAGCGATCGATTGCAACAAAAACACCGGGATGAATTACCGGAAGAGGTGCAATTTATAGTCCAAAAACTCAGTGCGGCTGCAGTTGAAATCAGTGATTTAATTCAGGATTTAACTGCTTATACCACACTTGGCAAAGCTGAAGAACAACAAACCTTCAGCGAAATTTCAGTTGCCCATATTTTGCAAAAAGTTCAGCAGGAACATGCCGATGAAATTGCTCAACTATCTGCCCAGGTTGAATTAGCCGAAGATCTCCCCAATGTCGAGGGCAACCCCATTCAGTTGCATTTGCTGTTTACCCATCTGATGAGCAATAGCCTCAAGTTTGCACGAGCGGATGAACCTCTACGCATCCAGCTAAGTTCATCTCAGGTGGCAGGTTTTGAAATTCCTGGAGTAGAAGATAGCGATCACGATTATACTTTCTATCGGATCAATTTTACAGACAACGGCATTGGCATAGACAAAAAACATATGGGCGTAATCTTTGAGCTTTTCCAACGTTTACATAAGGACAAAGAAATGCCTGGAACTGGAATTGGATTGGCTATTTGTAGAAAAATCATGCTGAACCACAATGGTTATATTGCTGTAAAAAGTGAACTCAACCGCGGAAGTACTTTTTCTCTTTTTTTCCCGCTGTAACCCAATAAACCAAAGCGCATGCCCAAAAAAACCTTCTGCATCCTGCTCGTCGATGACGATCCCGATGATCGTTACCTGCTGCAAACAGCATTTGAGGAAAGTGAAACCCCTTGCCGCCTGGATTATGTCTCCGATGGAGATGAAATCTTCAGTTACCTGGACAAACAGGGGCAGCCGGATGCCAGCACCGAACAATTGCCCGACCTGATTTTGCTGGATTTAAACATGCCAAAGAAAAATGGCTGGCAAGTGTTGAACGAACTTAAACAATCGCCGGCGTTCAAACACATCCCAGTCGTGATTCTGACGACTTCAAAATCGCCGGAACATGTACGCAAATCCTATAGTTTGGGGGCAAGTTCCTTTATTTCCAAACCTTCTTCTTTCAGTAATTTGGTGGAGGTGACCAGGATTCTGGGAAAGTACTGGTTTGACGTAGTTACGTTTGTTTAAAAGCGCGCTGTACACCCGCTACAGTATCCATCAGCGTTTCCTGGACCCCATCCCAGGAAATCACCTGTCCCAATGCATCCTTTACATCGCTCAATTTTTCCAGCATCCAGGGCATAGCCAAGCGAACCCCTGTAGCCACGGCTGGGTGCTTCGACCACTGAATCGGCAATGCGCTGATCGCCAGTTTGGTCAATTGTGCGGTTAGTTGACTGTCTTGCACAGATTCAGTAACCTGTTCTATGGCTGTTTCGAGCAATTCTAGTGGTTGCAACTGGTTTTTGATGCCTTCTATCTCTTGTTTAATGGCCAGGGTTTGATCATCCAGGCGATTCAACAAGCGCTGGCGTTCGGCTTGTAATTCAGGAATCACTTTCATCGAGCTGGTTTTCTTGGATTAACTTTAATACTGATTGGGTCAACAATTGGCGAACATAACTGCGGACCAAGGCTATGGTCAAACCCGCAATAATCAAAAAAACACCCGCCACCAAAAAGTACCCGATTGCCGGATGGTTCAGCAAATTACCCAGGTAAATCGCGCTTCCCAGCCCTAAAAACAGGAGGATCATGATGCCAAAAAATCCCCAAACTGCAGTCGAGATGATGCTGGAGGAGACCGACAATCCCTTTTCGATCAAAGACAGGATGAACAAGTCCCTCCGGGTGTCCAGGTAGTCCAATACGTGATGGGACAACATTTCGAGGTGGGCTTTTTTTTCTTCCGTAGCAGCTTCCATAGAGAATTGTTTTTATGGGCTATAAAAAAATTGCCGGGGGCACAGCCCCTGGCAACAACGCACTCAAAATGATGAAATATCCTCGCGTATCAATTAGGAAAAATGATTTTGAATCTCATTGACAGTGGAGCGGCCTTCTTTGACCACCTGGTTTGCACCTTTTTTGCCGTCTTTGGCAATTTCTTCCAGGGTGTTTTCGGCTTCGTCTACCAGGTTTGATGTTCTGTTTTTGGATTTCGTCCACCAGCTTTCTCCTGTTTTAAGGATGTGACTGATGAAATCGTTCAGTTCATGTGCGGCAACTCCGGCACCTGATTCTACCTTACCTTTGGTTTTGTACCAGCTCTTTTTGCCTTCCTCAACCAATTCTTCCAGGTATTCTGCCGAATCTTGTTTTGCTTTCACGATTTTTTTGCGGGTTACTTCGCCGGAAGCTGGCGCAAAAAGAATTCCCAAAACCGCACCGGTTGCAGCACCAGTGATAAAGGACATTAACAGATTTTTGTTGGACATGATATGGAGATTTTGTGTGAACAATAAGGGCAAGGTTTGTACAAAGTCATTAAAATGACCTGCTCGTTTAGCTTGCTTACGACTAATCTACCAAGAATATCATGCCAGGTATAAAGTGTGGTAAAGCTTGGGCGTTATGTAGAAAAGTGTGGAAAATCGACCTCATTGGGAAGAATAGTCCCAAAAATGGGCTTGATTTTGCCCTCATTGTTGTATTTTCATCAAATCAACGCTGGAATGACTTTTGATAATAAAGGATGATTAGACTGCCTGAACACACAAGGTCTATTAGATGCAAGTACCCATGGAAGACCAGAGAAGTTTACTCATTGTTGATGACGAAGAAGATGTATGTCTGCTTTTAAAGCGCAGTTTTCGGCGGGAATTTAAAACGGTAGAGACTGCCTATTTACTCAAGGACGCCCTACAGGTAGCTGAACGCCTGAGGCCGGATATCCTATTGCTGGACAACAATCTGCCGGATGGCCTGGGGCTGGAATTTGTCAAAAAATTCAAATCCATCAACCCGAAGATGTACGTCATTTTGTTCAGTGCAATGGATTTGTACCAGGAGGCCATAGTGGCGGGGGCGGATGTTTTTTTGGGAAAGCCGTTGGACTTGGGGGTGATGCGGGAAGTGATGCGGAGGTAGAAGCAATATTCCCCTACCTCCACTATAAGTTTATTCAACAATTGGCTTGTCTTTTTCCGGAAATACCCCCTGCAACAACCCCGCAATCCCCATCACCAACAAACACCCGATCAAGTTCAACCACAAATACGCCACGCGCACTGGAATAACCAGCCCAAACAGGTTCAAGTCAATTTTGTACTCACTGAGCACGTACACCACGATGACGATGATTTGGGTCAAAATAGCGGCAATGAACACGGCCCGCCCTTTTACTTTAGGCTGGAAAAAGGCAGCCAGGAACACCCCGAGGATGACGCCGTAAAAGATAGAACCAATGATGTTGACCGCCTGGATCAGATTGTCGAACAACTGAGCGGAAAAGGCAAAAGCCAGGGAAATCAAACACCAGCCTGCCACAAAAAACTTGGACATGCGCAAATAATGGCGATCACTCGCCTCCGGTTTGTACAAGCGCTGGTAGATGTCGATCACCGTAGTGGTGGCCAGGGCATTGATGGCCGAGGCACCCGAGGAGCAGGCAGCAGCCAAAATCATGGCCAGCAACAAACCAATCATCCCGATGGGCATGTACTTCAACACATAAGAGATAAAAACGTAGTCGGTATCTTTGGTAGCCGCATCGGGCACATGGTCTTTAATCAAGGCTTTGGCATCTTCCCGCAACTGCAATTCCGTGGCGTGTAAGGTTTCTACTTCCGCCTTTGCCGTAGCAGTGCCTTCATCATCTCCACTCCGCATGGCTTGCATCATTTGCTCAACTGCAGTACGCCGTTGTTCAAAGACTAATTTCTGCTGGGTTTCCAAGCCCTGATACTGCTCCGCTGCGCTGCCACTCAGGCGATTCACGTTATTCGCGTTGAAGTGCAAGGGAGCTTGATTAAACAAGTAAAACACGAAGACCAACACCCCTACCCCGAGGATCAGGAATTGCATGGGCACTTTGATCATGGCGTTGAGCATCAGCCCCAAACGCCCCTCAGCCAGGGATTTACCGCCCAAATAGCGGGCAACCTGTGACTGGTCGGTGCCAAAATAGGAAATGGCCAGGAAGGCCCCCCCAATGATGCCCGACCAAAAATTATATCGATTGGATAAATCAAATTCAAAATCCACCAGATTGACTTTGCCCATTTTACCGGCAATGCTCAAGGCATCAGTGAAATGCACATCGGGAGGCAATTGGAAAAAGACGATCCCGGCTGCCAAAAACAGCCCCAGCCAAATCACCGAAAACTGCAAGGTTTGGGTGTAACTCACTGCTTTGTAACCACCGACGTAGGTATAGGCCAGAATCAAGCCTGCAATAAACAGGATGGTGAAATT
The DNA here is from genome assembly GCF_965225875.1 of Haliscomenobacter sp. Lineage (GTDB taxonomy): Bacteria > Bacteroidota > Bacteroidia > Chitinophagales > Saprospiraceae > Haliscomenobacter. The sequence continues at coordinate 594,010 of NZ_CBDDBS010000001.1, forward strand.
CAGCGACCAACCCAGTAGCTGCGACATTACAATGGAAGGGGCAAAAAAGGACAAACCCGTGGAAAAGCCCCGTTGCAACAAAAACAAAAGCGCGGTAAACACCCGGGTATTTACGCCAAAACGATTTTCCAGGTATTCATAAGCGGTGTATATTTTGAGCTTATAGTAGTATGGAATGACAAAAATGCTCAAAAAGATCATCGCCAGGGGCAGACCAAAATAAAACTGCACAAAGCGCATGCCATCTTCGTAAGCCTGGCCAGGCAAGGAGAGAAAAGTAACCGCACTGGCCTGGGTAGCCATGATGTTGAAGCCAATGACCATCCAATTCAGGTCATCGCTGCCGCGCATGTGGGTTTCCGAAGAACGGATGTGACGGGTTCTCCAAATTCCGTAAGCTGCGATTCCAATGAGGGTGGCCAGCATGACTAGCCAATCGATCCAATTCATAGGTTGTCAGGCAAATAATCGAGTAATACAATAAAACAACACAATCAATACTGCATTGAATACAAAGACCAGGAAATAAACTTGATTCCAGGACTTGAAAAAAGGTGGTCTATCGAGCATATTTGTAAGGTTTAAAGGAATGAGGAACATTTGAGTCCAATCCGGTCACTGAGCGGAGCCGAAGTGCCGGATTGGATTCAAATGTTCCTCATTCCTTTATTTCCCAATCGAAATCATATTCGCAAAAAGCCGGAACGCCCCGGGCACTCCCGCAGGCAACTGCCGGAACCAGGAATACCCCGTATAGATGTAATACCCCGATCCATATTTAGCCACCAACAAACCACCATCGCGGGCGGGTTCACCGGGGTCATTGGAGGAGAGGATGGCATCAAAATTCGTTTTGTCCCAATCGTTCGGGAAATACAAGCCACGTTCTTGTACCCAACCGCTGAAGTCCTGAGCAGTAATCTTATTGGGTTGATTCAAAATCTTGTGCTCAGGCTTGAGGAACCGAACCTCGGCATTTTCATCGGTTACCCTGTCGCGGGATACACTCAACTTGTAGGGCGCCAGTTCATTGGCTTCCACTTTGTATTCAAAATTGGTGTTGTACTGTACAATCATGGTTCCCCCTTTGCGGACGTACTCCATCAAATTGCTTTGCCGGTAAGCAAGGGCATCGATGGTGTTGTAGGCCCGAACTCCCATGATCACTGCGTCGTACTTGGCGAGGTTTTCCGGAGTGAGGTCTTTTTCACCCAGCATGTCTACTTTGTAGCCGATCTGCTGCAAGCTGGCGGGAATGTCATCTCCTGCCCCAGCTACATAACCCAATAATTGCCCCGCTTTTTTCAACTCGATATGGGCTACTTTGGCTTCGGCATTAAGCAACACGGTTTGGGCCGGAATATGGTCGTATTTGATTTCGAGCATTTCCTTGCTGTAATTCTGCCCATCAATGGTCGCTACCGGGAAAATTTTACCTTCGCTGGCCCCTGATGGAGGCGTGACCATAAATTTGATGCTCTTTTCGTCTCCTTTTTTGGCAATGCTGAAACTGGCCTCAGCCGGTTCCACTTTCCAGCCACTCGGCACACCCAATTTGAGGGTTCCGCTGATGTTTCCTTTCCCGGCTTTTACTTGTATACCAACTGGTTTGGCAGCGTTGTCGGCGAAGACCAATACTTTTTCAGTCACTTTGGTAAACACGGGAGGAATAATTTCGAAAGGCCGGTAAATTTCTCCTTTGGCCGGATCTGCATCTTTGTACACAATGTCCGTTTCGTAGACGATGGGAACCCCCGCGATTTTATAGTGGTAACGGGCCTTGAAAGCGCGTTGCGTTTCGGGTTTGCCCCGCATTTGTTGATCTTTCACTGCGTACATGCCCGTTGTACCGGGCTCAGTCAGCCAATAGGCACTGGTATAAGCCATGTCTTTGTTAAGGCGCACTTTACGCGGCCAGATCAGTCCCTGGTTGTTGGTCAGTGGCTTGTTGAATACGGTATCCAACCCGATCGGATCGATGCTCACTTTGTCCAACACTACAATGGCCGGACTGCGGTTGATGACCTCGGTACGAATGGTCATTTCGTCGCCAGGTGCAGCGGAATAATCGGCAGTAGCTGTTTCGTGGTAAAGGCCCAAACAGGCTTTGATCACGTCTTTGATTTCCACCAATTTCACCCTTTTCCAATAGCCGTCGGGCAGTTTTTCAATCAATTGATACGCTTTGATTAGTTCTGTTACACTCGCCGCTGGATTGTCGAAGCGGAATTTGGCTTGTACTGCCGCCAGGATGGCTCCGATGGGCGCCCCACCTGGTACGCGAGTCCAAGTGGTATTGATGCCTTCAAAGAGGTCGGTTTTACTTTTGGGTTCGTCGCCTTTGATGAATTCGAAGTACTCCAAACTGGTACCCCGGGTGCCCATGGAGCCAAAGCCCTGGCAACGGTGCGAACTACGGCTTTCAGCAGCAATTTCGGTATTGGATTTGCCCAGATTGGGGAAATATCCTCCAGCTTCTACACTGAATAGTTTGGATTTATCGGCTTTGTCAAAAGCAGCGCGGCTACCAAAGAAAAACCAGGAGATGTTGAAAAAGGTACGGCGGGGTTGCCAGGGCTTAACGTAAGCCAATTGCTCAGGGTAAGCCTGGGGGTTGTTGGCCAAGTCAAAAGCCTCTACCGAAAGGACTGCGGAAGCCGTGTGGTGGCCGTGGGTGGTGCCTGCCGTGCGGTGGTCAAACCGATTGATGATCACGTCGGGTTGCCATTGGCGAATAGCCCATACAACGTCGCCCAAAACATCGTTGCGGTCCCAGGTTTGGAAAGTTTCGGCAGGATTTTTGGAAAACCCAAAATCGTTGGCGCGGGTGAATAGCTGCTTGCCCCCATCAATTCGGCGGGCAGCCAATAACTCCTGAGTACGCAATAAGCCCAATAACTCGCGAATTTCAGGGCCAATCAGGTTTTGCCCCCCATCTCCTCTGGTAAGTGACAGGTACGCCACATTGGCTTTGCGCTCATTGGCCAGATATGAAATGAACAGGGTATTTTCATCATCGGGGTGTGCCGCAATGTAAAGCGCTGAACCTAAAAAATTCAGCTTCTTGATGGCTTCGTAAATTTCCCCGGAGCTGTAACGTTTGGGTGCCTGGGCACGAGTGGAAGTGAATGGAAGGGTCAATACCAAAAGAAAAAAAAGTATACTCCAACGCTGCATAGGTGATTCGGTTTTGTTGCGGTAAAATCGAGTGCGACAAATATACATTTTGCAGCGCAGAAAGTTTGCGAAAGATGGGTATTGAGTCGTTTTGAGTGCGTATGAGGGGAAAATGGGATGTAAAGGCATGATTTGGGAAAGGAAACCGAGGGAATAACAGGCTCCCTTTCATTCAGATGCCGTTTATTTTTTCCTTTTTGGCAAAGACTGGCGGGTCCATAAGGCACCCAACAAATCCACAATCCCAAAAAGGATAATATTTGGCGAAGCCATTTTTAAGAGTACAAAAGCGCCAAAAAACAGGATCACAGTCAGGCGAGAAACGACCGTCATGCGAAAAAAGGTAATCAAATCAGACTTGGCCGACTGCAAATAATAATAAGCCAGGAAAAGCACCAACATGCCCACCACCCGAATCCATACTTCGGAGGTTGTTGGTACTTTAAAAACGTTTAATAACATATTGGGAACAATAAGGAGGGTAAGTCCCAGACCGGCCAGGTAAATGCCAAAGTAAAAAATGGTTTTTGCTGCTTTGCTCATATGATGTGGTTTTAAGGTGACAAGGGTGCCAAGCAGCCAGGTGATTGTATTTCCAAATGTAAAAAATTGATTCAATAATAATGTGGACCAAGGGCTAAAATCTAAAATGCCGCCATTAAGCACGAAGCTCCGACAAAATTTCTTGCAAATTCTCTTTCAAAGGAGGAAGGTTCACTGTAATAATATCCCAAATGCTTTTGTCATCAACTCCGAAATACTCATGAATCAGAACATTTCGCAGACCAATAATTTGACGCCAGGGTACATTGGGATACTCAGTTATTAAATCTGGAGAAATCCGATTTGCGGCTTCTCCCACAATACCTAGCTGCCTAATGCAGGCATCTAAGCGCATGTTATCTTGTTGAAACTGTTCAAAGGTGATTTTTTGAGTGTAGGACTCTATGGTTTTTATGGCTTTAAGCATGTGCTCCATCCGCCCTTTATCTCCAAACCTATCGGGCATAAATCAACTTTTTTTCTTGATGAATTGCCGGGCCAATAAACTCTGAAAGCCCTCTCGACGACACCAAATCCACTTCACGACCCAATAGGTCTTCAAGGTCTAATTTCATGCCTACAAACTCAAGACCCACAGGTTGTGTGTAATCGAGTTCAACTAAAATATCCACGTCACTTTTTTCTTCCGCTTCCCCTCGTACAAACGAACCAAATAGATAAGCCTTCAAGACAGGCTTGTCTTTAAAATAGTGGCGAATGGTTTGCACTTGTTGGTCGTTGAGGTACATTTTTAGCGTTTGACTGGATAAAATTAGGCTTTTTTAGGGGCTTATACAAGTATTCCTTTGACCCAACTCAGACAAAAAAATGAATAATTTTGTCTGAAACATGTTTTTGAAACCAGGTTTCAGACAGAAAAAATGATTTTTTTGTCTGAAATCTAAACAATTGCCTCTTTACGGAGCAGTACGAACGCCCTAAAACCCCGCCGTCACCAACTCCGCCAACAGCCCTCTTACCTCTTCCACATTCGCCAGCCTATAGCGGGCAGCACACTCTGCTCACAGCAAGGCATTGCGGTGAGGTCAAAGCAATGTGGTAAAAGCCAAAAGTTTTTTTTGACCGAAATTTCATTGTTAATATTTGGAGTCGCATTTTTTTTTTCATTACTTTTACGTTGTATTGTGACAAAATCAAAAACGAAAGAGGGAACTATTATCTTTAGAAAGGAAAGTCAGCTAGACTTATTCTTTCTGCGCTTTTATTATTTGCTAAATACAAATCATTGATTGTTCAGATTTTAGATTAAACAAATCACACCTAATAGTTATGAAGTTCATTGATCAGTTACAATTATTGGATCGTCTAAACAATCTGATTCAACGCAAGGGTACTGGAAATTATCAGGCTTTGGCTCGGCGTTTGGGAATATGCCCTCGCCATGTTTACTATTTATTGGATGCCCTAAAAGAATTAGGTGCAGAGATCGAGTATTGTAAATCCAGACAAAGTTATTACTATATGAATGAGACTAGTCTGGATTTCAGTGGCTTGTTGAAAATAGTGAGGCGTGATGATTAAAGTTTTTTTTCAGAAAAAATTTCACTTGCAAAATTTTTGCAAGTGGGCACAGTAACTTTGAATTGTTGATCATGCTTCTTCCAAAAAAGTAGCATGATAGAAAAAGTGCTTACTGTTTTGCAAAACTCACAGCAAGCACCAAATGTGAATTTAAAAAAACAAATGTATGATGAAAAAGTTAACAACCGCTCTTTTGTTGGCCTTATTCTTTATTGGGCTAGCTTGTGAGAAAGAAAGCAATCTTTCAAATGGAGTAAAAACTTCATCTTCGATTAATGTACAGGATGGACGTCTGGTTTTTAAGAAAATGGAAGATTTACATCAATGGGTACAGAAATTTTCAACAAGCAAGAATGAAGCGAAGCAATTGGCAAATTTAGAGGGTTTCACATCCTTTCAAGAAGCATTCGAGTCTATTGATCTCAATTTCAGTGACAAAGCTTCTTTGAATAAGCTACTTGACGAACATAAGAATATTCTTACAATGTGGAGAGAAGGCAGTGATACTTATTTAGATAAAAATTCATATGGTGTTTTCTATCCCCATATTTGTAATGCAAATGGGATATTCCAAATTGGAGACAGTCTTTATAAGGTTACAAGAGAGAAGCTTTTTTCTTTTCATAGCCGCCACATAAACATGGTAGATCAAATACTTGACATACCCGGTGTAAAGATTAGAGATCATGTCATCTCAACAAGTCACAATGCTGGTTCACCTGAATTAAGAAACAATGTTGAAGACTGTGAGAGTTATTACGACAATAATAAAAGGAAATTGAAAGGGAGAAATGGAATTGAATATGCGCCTGGAAATTTCTTTGTTTTTTCAGCCAGTAGTACTCATTATAAAAGAGGCTTTTTAGGAATTTGGTCTCAAGAAGATGTTGCTGCAATCTCCGTTTCTTGCGGAGGTTGGACTGATGATTGTCCTCCAACTTCTAACTCTAACTATTTAGAAAATGAAAGCCAGGTTGGAGCAGTCTTATGCTCAGGGTATGCAAGTAGCAACAACGTGTCTTTTGAGATGTCTTCAAGCCATGAATCCACAAGGGTGGGAACTTCTGGTGTCGCCAGTTGTAGTATTTTAAATGGAGATTAATACGAAATCCGATATTTCGTCTAAACAAAACTTCGTTACATTAAGCAAGGGATAGTTCAGCTAAGGTTTGAGCTATCCCTTTCAAACTAAGGAGAACTTTATGAGGAAAATGAAAATTTTCACTTTACTGATATTTTTTCAAAGCGTACTCAGCCACGCTGGCCTTGCCCAAAATACCACTCATACTTCAGGATATGTTAAAGATTTAAAGAGTGGTGAGCCACTCATCGGAGCAAACCTATGGCTTAGTCAGCAATCACATGGTGTAGCCACGAATACAGATGGTTATTTCAATTTAACTTCAGATAGAAACTTTCCAGATACGATCGTGATAAGTTATATTGGTTATCAAAGCATGATTATTCCATCTCCCAAAAAGGATACATTTATAGTCTTTTTTCTTCAAGAATCTGTAACACTAGATGAAGTGACCATTTATGGTGAAAATACTCAAAATGCCCGAGAACAATTTGGAATAACTACGCTGAGCGCTCAACAGATTAAACAAATTCCTGCCCTTTTGGGTGAAACGGACGTGATGCGCGCACTTCAACTTACACCAGGTGTACAAGGGGGGGCGGAAGGGACTGCTGGATTATTTGTACGTGGAGGATCTCCAGGCCAGAATTTGATTTTATTGGACGGGACTACCGTTTACAACACTGCTCATTTATTTGGCTTTTTATCCGTTTTTAATCCTGACGCAGTAAAAAACGTGAGTTTAATCAGAGATGGTTTTCCAGCTCGTTATGGGGGCAGGTTGTCTTCTGTGGTAGATGTAACGATGAAAGATGGAAATCGTGAAGAACATAAGCGGGAGCTTTCAGTAGGATTAATCAGTTCACGCTATTTGATGGAAGGGCCTCTAAAAGGCAATAAGACATCATACATGGCCTCAGCCCGTACTTCTTATTTGAGTTTGTTAACCCTACCCTTGTATTTACAGTTTAAAAGTGGTCAAATTAATGAGTTTCTCTCCTATTGGATGTATGATGTAAACGTAAAGATTACAACTGAGCTGAGCGAAAGAGAAAAGCTTTCCTTTAGTTTTTTTAATGGATACGACACATGGGCTTTGACTTCAAGAATTGCTGATGATCAGAGTCAAACCCGATTAAACTGGGGTAACTCAACTGCAGCTCTACGATATACCAAAGCAATGGGTAGTAATACATTTTTACAGAGTGTATTTAATTTCAATCAATACCGATACAATTTTTCGGCTCGTGTCCAAGAGCAACAGAGTGAAACCAGATTTTTGAACGCTTCGAATATCCGTGATTGGGCTTGGCACTCTACCCTTAGTTGGAAAATAAATGAGGCATTTTCAATTCAAACAGGGGTTGATTTAGCCAATCAAAGGCTTCGGCCTAATTTCAATCAATTCAGCGGTCCTTTTGAAGAGTTGGGGCTAGTCGATACGTTTAATATCCCTAACACTTTTTTAAACAATCTGGGTGTTTACCTTAGCCAACAATTTCGACCATTTCCAGGCCTCGTAATTGAAACAGGCTTGCGCTTGAGCAACTATTTTCTTACCAAGGATACACATTATTCCTACTTAGAACCCCGGCTCAAGATGAGTTTTAATTGGCAAGATAATGCACAATCTATTCAAGCTTCATGGAGTAGAATGAGTCAACCCTTACACTTGCTTTCAACCAATGGCGCTGGGCTTCCAAATGACATCTGGACGCCTCCATCTGATGGTTATTCACCAGAGCTTAGTCAACAATTTGGATTGGGTTATCTATGGAAAGCTTGGGATGCGGTATGGGAAGGCGGAATTGAAACTTATTACAAGCACATGTCGAATCTAGTCGACTATCGACGAGGATTAGACTATTATGAGGTTAGCGGTCGCCCATGGCAGACATTAGTTATTGGGCAAGGCAAAGGGGTTGCCTATGGCGTAGAATGCTTCATTCGTAAAAATTCAGGACGAATGAATGGCTGGGTATCTTACACTTGGTCTAAATCGAATCGCCAAACACCAGGTGTGAACGATGGTAATTGGTACCCTTTTAGATACGATCGTCGACATGACTTAGCGATTGTGATGAACTACCAAATTAATCCTGCATGGAAGTTTTCTACTACGTTTGAATATCAAACTGGTTTTGCTATCACCATGCCAATAGGCATTCAGCAAACTTTACAAGTAGATCAATCTTCTTATCCAAGTTTTATTTTTAGTGGCCGCAATAATGCTCGAATGCCTGATTATCACCGCTTGGATTTAGGATTTTCTCATTCAACAACGACAAAGAGAGGGCACGAAAGCATTGTTTCATTAGGGATGTACAATGCTTATGGGCGTCAAAATCCCTTTTACATCGACTACAAGGTTAAAAACACCTCTTCCAATGGAGATGTAACTGGAGGGTATTTTTTCCAACGTACACTTTTCAGATTTTTGCCTTATTTGACCTGGTCTATCAAATATTAACATCATGATCAAACCTATTTATATTTTCTTTTTGCTGATAATCGCTTCATCCTGTGAGAAGAATATTGAATACAAATTTGAAGACTTCCAAGCTCAAATGGTAGTCAATGCGTTTATCTCGCCTCAAGAAGGAATTCAAGTCCAAGTCTCGAGGTCGATTCCTCCTAATCAAGATGTTTTAAAGACAAAAATTTGGATAAATAACGCCAAAGTAAGTCTTTACTTAAATGAGCAGTTTATCATGCAAGTGCCTTTTCAAAAAAATGGTATCTATAAATCACCTATTGAAGACTTGAATCCAAATCAATCGAATAAGTACCATATTGTAGTAGAACATCCTGATTTTGGGAATGTTAGTTCTGAAGCTATTCTCATTCCTTTAGGGCCAATTGTTCTTTCTTCTACATTAGAACCTTCTCCTAACTTAAGCATCAATGGTGATCCTCAGTTACGTTGGGCCTTCAGGTTGAAAGATAGTTCTACAGAAGAAGGTGCTTATTTAACAGTGATCAATTTAAAAGATAGTCGAAATGCATATAGTGAATCTCCGCCAAATATTACACTGCTTAATATTAAAATTGGTCAATTTTGTGATTTGGTTTATACCTATGGCAATAACCTTCTCTTTAAGAATGAGTGTATTCGCGGGCAAGAAGTAGACCTGATTTTTGAATTTGATGTACCAAACAGGATTGGAGGTATTGGTCAAAATTTTACTCCCGATCTCATTGAATGCAAAATTTATACTGTGTCCAAAGACTTTTACGAATACTATCGAACCCAAAATCGCCCAGAAGATTTTGAACTGGCATTTTCCGATCCTGAACCATTATTTACCAATATGAAGGGTGGATATGGGGTGTTCCTGGCTTTTAACTATGCAGAATTTAGTTTTCCTATTCCAAAATAGGGTTCCTAAAACCCCGCCGTCACCAACTCCGCCAACAGCCCCCGTACCTCTTCCACATTCGCCAGTGTATAGCGCGCAGCACTTTGCTCCAACCCCACTTTCACCGTAAAGGAGCTATCCTCCGGCAGTACCCGAAACACATCCTCATCGGTGCGGTCGTCGCCGATGGCCAGCACAAAATCCCAGTCCTGCTCGTTGAGCCAGCTCAGAGTGGCTTTACCCTTGCTCACACTGGCGTGTTTGACTTCCACTACCTTGTTGCCTTCCAGGACTTGCAGGTCGAGGTTGGCAGTGATGTAGAGGAGTCCGTCGCGGATTTCACGCACGCGTTTTTCGCCCAGGTCACGATCGATGCGGCGGTAATGCCAGGCCAGAGAGTAATCTTTTTCTTCTACAAATGAGCCGGGAGTGCGTTCTACCAGATGCTCCAGCACGGGGCGAATGTCCGTTTTCCAGGTATTGGACAAACCGGGATTGATTTTCCACTGCCCGTTGCGTTTGATCCAAACGCCGTGTTCGCCAGCCATATCGATGCCAAGTGGCCCGAGCCAGGTCTGTAAGGTTTGGTGGTCGCGGCCACTATTGATGATCAATTTGTTGCCCACAATACTGCTCAATTGGCTCAACAGGCGCATCAAATCCGCGTCGGGTGCTACTGCTTGTGGATCGGGATGAAAGGACATCAGGGTGCCGTCGTAATCCAGAATGATCAAGCGGTTTTGGGCAGTCCGGTATTTTTCCAGTAAGGTATTGCGGTGGGGACCATGCAAAAGTACCATGTTGTTGAAGGCTTGTTGCTGTTCCATGAGTCGTTTTTGTTCCTGCACAAAAGTATTCGCCCAATGTTTGACATTGTAACGTTTGATGTGTTGTTGCATGGTTTCCATGCGCCACACCTGCTCATTTTCATTCATTTCCAGGGCCTGTTTGATCACTTCCGCCATCTTGTTGATGTCGTGCGGGTTGACCAGCAAGGCGGAGCTCAGCTCGTTGGCAGCACCAGCCATTTCGCTGAGGATGAGCACGCCATGTTTGTGTTCATCCTTGGCGGCGATGTACTCTTTAGCCACCAGGTTCATGCCATCCCGCAGGGGGGTGATCATCGCAATGTCTGCTACCTGGTATAAGGTACTCAACTCGTTAAAATTGAGGGAGCGGTACAGGTATTGGATGGGCATCCAGTCAAAAGTACCATAAGCACTGTTGACTTTGCCGACCAGGGTATCGATGCTCTGCTTGAGCTTGCGGTAATTGTCCACATTGGAACGGGAAGGTACCGCAATCAACACCAGCGAGACCTTACCAATGTATTGGGGATAGCGCTCAATGAACTGTTCAAAAGCCTTGATGCGTTGGGGGATACCTTTGGTGTAATCCAGTCGATCGATGGAGATGATAATGCGCCGATTCCGGGCCAGTTGTTTGATTTTGAACGAATCATCGTTGGCAAACAAATCGATACCGGGGTGAGCGTATTTTTCATAATCGATCCCCATGGGAAAAACGTCCACATTGATCAGGCGATTGCCTACCCGCAGTTTACCATACAAGTGCTCGTGCCCGCCTAGGCGGTAAGCCGCACTGAGGAAGTGCCGCATGTAGCCGAAGGTGTGAAAGCCAATTTGATCGGCGCCCAATAAACCTTTCAACAAGGCTTCGCGCCAGGGCAAGACCCGGAAAATCTCGTAAGAAGGAAAAGGAATGTGGAGGAAAAAACCAATCGAATTTTGGGGCGCAAACGCACGAATCATCGCGGGCAACAACATCAATTGGTAATCGTGTACCCAAATGAGGTCATCTGGCTGGATGATGGGTTTGAGGGCTTCCGCAAATTTTTGATTGACCAAACTGTAAGCCTCCCAATACTCATCCTGATAAGTGGTGTACTGCGTAAAATAGTGAAAGTGCGGCCAGATGGTTTTGTTGCTAAACCCCTCGTAGTAGAGTTCAATTTCTTTTTTGCTCAAAAAAACGGGAACCAAGCCATTTTTGAGGAGGTCTTCGCGAACCTGATCTTGAGCAAGAGGATCGACAATTTCTTCGCCGGGCCAGCCCACCCATACCCGTTCGAGGGAGTCATCCAGAGAGTTGAGTCCGGTAGCCAGGCCTCCCGCACTAGGCGAATAACTTAAACCCTCACCATTTTGCTGAATGGTGACGGGAAGTCGGTTGGAGATGATGACGATGCGGCTCATTGATTGGGAAGTTGAGGGGTTGAGGAGTTGAGAAGTTGAGGAGTTGACGCTCCGCAAGCGACTTTGACAATGACGCTGCGGCAGCCTCAACTTCTCAGCTTCTCAACTCCTCAACCAACAAAAAAGGCGAACCTGTAATCCGGCCCGCCTAGTAATATCTTTAGCTATTTTATTCAAAGCGTCTGGCTTATTCAGCCTTTTTCTTCCGCCGGGTTTTGAACATTTCAACGACTTCTTTTTCCTTGAGGAAGCCGAAGTCAACGAAAGCAGAAGCGACAAATTTCTTGATGTCCTGATAGTCCTTACCCCGCTTGTCGACGAATTTGGTCAGGGCACGGGTAACGAAGTTCATCGACAAATCTTTCAAGCCCTGGTTGAACTGTTCGTTCACAAAAATGCGCATGTAGACCGAGAATTGTTTCGAAATGTCGAACAAATCGGGATAATGGCGCTCTTCCAGGTTGCTGATGAAACGGTTGAAGTATTGGAAAACGGTTTGCCGCACACATTCGTTGATGGTTGACATCCCTTCGTGTTTGTTGTAAAACACTTTTACCGCTTCATGAGCTTCTTCGTTGATGTAGCCTTTATCGTGAACGATGTCGAGCAATTGGTAGTATTCGCTCAACTTGTCGTTGAAGGTTTTGTCCACAATCGCCGACATTTTTTTATCAGCTTCGGGCAAAATTTTGAGTATTGGGTGATGGTGCAATTCCATCAAAAAATGCAGGAAACGCTCGCTGAATCCTGTTGATTTTTCCCGAACTTTATTAAAAATGTTGCTCAGTTGCTTGCGGCTGGCATCACTCAGTTCGTAGAACATCGCGTAGATGGCCATCACCTGCATGTGTTCGGTAGTGCCTTGCAACGATTCATTGGTTACGAACTTGTCCAGCGGCTCCAACAAACTGGTATTGTTCACCTTGACCGAGGCCCGGTGAATCAAAAAGTTTTTCAATGGGTTGAACAACACTGGAAGGTCTGCGGCAGTGGTTGGGAAGTCCGCAGTATGAAAATGATCGTTGCGGAATTGGTTGTGGTAACGATCCAAGCCCACCTTACGATCGCTGTCCCGACGGTAACGATCCAGCTTTTGCCCTTGCAGGTAATAGCGGATGCGTTTGTTGGTGATGCTGTTGATCAGGTTGGTGATCCAGATGTCGCTGCTCAAGGCAAAACCAATCTGGATGGTTTGTCCAATCCGCTTTTTGAGGATTTCGAAGTTGGTAGAGCTGCAAATGGCCAACAGAATGTCCTTAAAGTGCTCCTGTGGGCGCACGTATTTGACTTGGTCATTCACCTCCCCGCGCAGCACTGAATAACCCAGGATTTTGGGTAAAAACAGTCCCTCGAAAATCGGGTCGAGCAGTACCAATTCAAAGGAGATGAGTTGCAATGGATTGTCTTTTGCAACCGCTTCGTAAATATGGGCGATGCGTGGTTCGTATAACTCTTTCAGGCGCGTGAAGTCTTCTTCCTCTTCGCTATCCAGGTACCGGGCCAGTTCGTCAGACTCTTGAATTTCGGAGGCAATGGTTTCCAGTTCTTCCAAGTATTGCTGATCGAGTTCGTACATATGCCTGCTCTTTTTAAAGGCAAACCTGATAGTGCAACTTAAAGCACTACCAGGTTCGCGATATATTAATGATTAAAGTATAGCCTTGTTGGGTAGGACAAAATTTGTCCGGTATTGGAACAAAGATAAATCCTTTGGGGCGAATCTCCAAATGAAAGATTCAAGAGTTTTATTCAGGGTTCGGAGTCTGAATCCGAACCCTGAATGACACTGCTTATTCAGCAGTTTCTTCGCTGGTTTCTTCAGCAGCAGTTTCGTCAGCAGTTGCCTCGGTCACTTCTTCTTCTGCTTCAGCTACTGGCTCTTCTACTACGGGTACGGGTTTAGCCTTGGCTACACCAGATACTGCCAGGCGGAAAGCTTCTTTCTCCTCAGCAGTTTTTTGTACACGAGCAGCGGTTTTCGACTCCTTGGCGTCAACCCAAGCTTGGAATTTCTCCGTTGCTTCTTCAATGGTCATAGAACCTTTGGCAACCCCACGCATGAGGTGCTTGCGGTAATATACTCCTTTGAAACGCAAGATCGCACGAACGGTATCGGTAGGCTGAGCACCTTTGGTTACCCAATCATAAGCGCGGTCACGATCGATTTCGATGGTGGCAGGCTTGGTCATTGGGTTGTAAGATCCCAGGTTGTCGATGAAACGTCCATCACGAGGAGAGCGAGAATCGGCTACCACAATTTGGTAGAATGGGCGCTTTTTGCGGCCCATGCGCTGCAATCTAATTTTAACAGCCATTGTTGGTTAACAATTACAAGGTTAAACCATAACCTACTTACCTTGACGAACAAGCGGTAGGTCTTGAGCGCGGCAAATGTACAAGGAGTTTGGGGATTTTGCAAGAAGTTTTAAAAAATAATAAATTGGCTGGTAAGCTCCCTGTTTTTGCGCAGCATACTTATATCTGCTTGGTGGTCCATATGCGAAAATTCGGAATGACGAATATAACCCCTAATCAAACTTGAAGGCACTCATGGACAAGTTTTTCCATTGAAAGGCTTCATAAATGGTTCCGTGGGAAACAAATAAACTTGGTTGAGTATGGGCTGACATAGTTGTTCTGAAATTTTGATGGTTTACAGGATGCCTCCATTTATTTGAATAACCTGACCGTTTATCCAACTCATCTCAGGCATACACAATTGAACGGTAGCATGAGCCACATCGGCCACCGAACCTAAACGACCCAATGGTGTTTGAGCCACCAACATATCGACCATTTCTTTTGGAGCGACTAAACCTTCTGTTTGGGTAACTCCCGGAGAAACAACATTCACCGTAATCTGTTGATTTCCTGTTTCTTTCGACAATGACAGGGCGAATTTTTCTATAGCTGCTTTTGCACCTGCATAGGCACCACTGGCGGGTTGTGGCATGGCCGCTGCACCACTACTGAATACAATGATTTTACCGCCTTCATTCAGGCTTAATGCGGCTTTTTGCATGGCAAAATAGTGCCCGCGGACCGCATTAAACATGCTGTCAAAAGCTGCTTCACCCATGAAGGCTGTAGGCATAAAAGCAGCAGGAGGAAATGCTACCCCGATGTAAATGTCAGGTTTACCCCCAAAGTTGTTTGAAATAAAATCAAACGCCCCGGCCATTTCTTCTTTATTGGTGATGTCCGCTTTCATAGCCAGTACAAAGGGATTGATTTTTTTTGCTTCCGCTTCAGTGTTTTTTGCTTCCTGTTCTTTGCTTGAATAAGTAAACAAAATATGGGCTCCCTGCCTTGCCAACTCAAGTACAATTTCTTTACCAATTCCACGGCTGCCACCAGCTACGATTACTTTTTTACCATCCAATCGCTTTGTCATGTAAAATATTTTTTTGGTGAGTTGCAAAAATAAAGGAGTAGCTATACATTTGATAGTGGTTACTACAAAGTATACTATTATGCTTTTAGAAAGTAATGCTTAAAACCAATAGCTTAGCCATGAAAAAAAATGAAAAAAATATTTGCGCTGTCACCCATGCAATGTCCATTATCGGTGGTAAATGGAAAATTGTGGTGATCAGCAATCTGGTAAACAAGGGTACACTCCGTTACAAAGAGTTGGAACGTGCTATTCCCGAGGTAACCCCCAAAATGCTGGTCAAGGTGCTGAAAGAATTGGAAGAGGAAAAGTTAATTGTCCGTACCGTATTTGCCGAAGTTCCTCCCCGTGTTGAATATTCAATTACCCCACTCGGATTGTCATTGAACAACTTAATTTTAGAAATCAACAAATGGGGCGAATACCATCTGGCCAGCAGAAGCGAAAAGCCCCTAACTGCTGAACGAAAAACTTGTTTAAGTTAACCTAGGTGCAGTGGGTTGAAACAGAAAAGCAGGATCTTTGCATTATGATTTCCCCTCTCAAAAAGAGGACGTTCTGAATTAAATCTAAAAAATGACTGCACTCCAACTGGTTTATGCCGCCAACATCATCGTTGCTGGCTACATAGGAATTACCTCTTTGTTTTTCCCAAAATTGTCTGCTGCTACGGTTTTCCAAAATGCTTATCCTAGCTCCGACATCATTCGACTGGTAGGTTGTTTGTGGTTAGCTATTGCTGTTTTATCACTGTTTGGACTTTGGCGCCCTTTTGTTTTTTCTCCAGTGCTTTTGCTGCAACTGATTTACAAGGGTTCCTGGCTGCTCGTAGTGGCCATTCCGGCAATCAAAAACAATCAATCCTATCCATCAGGAATGGCAGCGTTTTTTTTGGTTTGGGTACTGGTTTTACCTTTTGTCATTCCCTGGGCGGAGTGGGTGAGGTAGGATTTGAAGAAAGGCGCTCCTCAGGGCATGCTTGGGCTGATGGAAACTTAAAACAACAGCTTAGCCAAATCGACTCCAACGGCACTGCACCAAGAGGAATTTTCTTTTTGTTCGCCCTTTTGAAGGTCGTACTTGTACCAAATCCCCAGTTTATAATCGTAAATGAAGCCTTCGGGGATATCGTTTACTTGCATCAGTTCCTGAAGTTTTTGGGCATCCTTTCTAACTCCTTGAGTGTGGGTAATTTCGATGATCGCTTTGGTCAAATCCATCTGGGTATGGATCTTGGTAAACTCTAAGTTCGCGCTTTCCTCGCTTTTTTCAAAAATGTCCAGTAGTGTGAACGTGCACATTTATCTTTGGAAAAAAGGATTGTAGACCAAAAGCATTGAATATTATGTTGTTTATTTTATGCAAAATTGATAAATTTGCTAATAATAAACAACATTCTATGAAAAGCAAAAAACAAATACTCTTCCCAAAGCATTTAAAAATCTTCGAGCAAGTTGGCCAAAACATCAAATTAGCCCGAAAAAGACGAAAGCTGACTACCATACAAGTTGCCGAAAGAGCGGATATCAACCGAGCCACACTTTATCAAATCGAAAATGGGAACCCAGGGGTGTCAATGGGTGCTTATTTCAATGTACTGCGCGTTCTGGGACTACAGGATGATTTTTTAAAATTGGCTGCAGACGATGAACTGGGCAGGAAACTTCAGGATTTGGAACTTTTAGGGGCGATAAAAAAATAAATGTTCATTTTTCCCGAGGATTAGATAAGTAAACGGTTCAATTTAAGTGTCTTATCTAATCCTCGGGAAAAATGAACATTTATTTTTGCCCCACTACTTAGGCCAAGAGAAATGAGCACAAACAAGACGGATATTTGGGTTTACGCCCACTGGCAGGGGATGAAAACACCCAAAATGGTAGGTATTCTTTCGGCACATCAGGCGAAAGGTAAAAAAGCTTTTAGCTTCGAATACGCCCGGGACTGGGTACAATCAAAGGAACAGTTGTTGCTGGATCCCGACATCGGCTGGTTTAGCGGTCCACAATTTCCTAATAGCAAAGAAAACTTCGGCGTTTTTCTCGACTCCATGCCCGACCGTTGGGGGCGTACCCTCATGAAGCGCAGGGCGGCACAATTGGCCAAAGAAGCAGGGAAACCCACCCCAACGCTTTATGACATTGATTTTTTACTCGGTGTCCAGGACGAAAGCCGCATGGGAGCCTTACGCTTCAAAACTGATCCTGATGGTCCGTTTTTGAGCGATGCGGCTCAATATCCCATTCCCCCCATTTCTTCCATCCGGGAATTGCAGCAGGCAGCCCAGATCATCGAGTCGGATACAGAAAACAAAGAAATCAAAAAGTGGCTGGCCATTCTGGTTGCCCCGGGGTCATCATTGGGTGGTGCACGCCCTAAGGCCAATGTACGCGATGAACAAGGGCACGCCTGGATTGCAAAATTTCCTTCACAACACGACGAAGTTGATAAAGGAGCCTGGGAGTTTCTGCTCTACAAACTCGCTTTGGGGGCGGGAATAGTCATGGCAGAATCCAGAATGATGAAAGTAAATGGCAAATACCATACTTTTTTGACCAAACGTTTTGACCGAATGCAAGGTGAACGCATCCACTTTGCTTCAGCAATGACCATGACTGGAAACAATGAAGAAACGCTCAAAACATACACCCCAAGTTACCTGGATTTGGCTGAGTTCATCCGTTTTTCTGGAGCAAACATCACGGCTGATCTGCACCAGTTGTGGCGACGCATTGTTTTTCATATTGCAGTTTCAAATGCCGATGACCACTTGCGGAATCACGGTTTTTTATTGTCCTCAAGTGGCTGGAGCCTTAGCCCGGCCTACGACCTCAACCCCTCCACCGATAAGGATGGACTGGCCTTGAACATTGATATGGACAACAATGCTCTGGATTTTGAACTGGCAATAAGTGTTGGGCAATACTTCCAATTGACGCTACCTGAAATGAAAGTTATTCTGGAGCAAGTGAAAAGTGTGGTCAGCAACTGGCGAAAAGTAGCCACTCAAATCGGGATTGCTAAACAGGAACAAAATTTGATGGAAGCTGCTTTTCGCTGGTGAAGGAGTTCATGTTGTTTTTCTGTTCGATTGATCGGATGAATACTTAGGTAAGCAGGTAAACAAATTTTAACCTCCCGGAACTTTCCCACTCCGACAAGATGTTAGAGGCTATTATGGAATACAAAATTAAAGACCACGGCGATGGGCTGGAACTGCAAGCGGCAGATTTCATCTCAGTTAATATCCCTGCTTATGAATCCATTTGGCAAAAATTCATAGGCCACCAAGGGAATGGACAAATGGCTACGATGAAAAAAATCACTCCAGCTGATGGGGCAATAAGACAGAACTTTGCTCAACATCATTACACAGTTCTGGAGTCTTTATATTTCATGCAACTAATTGTAGATGAAGAATCTAAAACCAAGCAGATTAATTCGTTTGAAGATTACAGAAAAGCAAGCAATCAGATAATGGCTTATCATGCTTATTCTGGCCGATTAAGAGATAATATCGAAAAATGTTTTTATTTAATAGGCCAGGAAAATGAAGCAAAAAAAGCATGTAATAAGCTAAATACTTTCTATCATCAACGCCATGTTTTTATTCATGGTCGAAAGGTTCCGTTTTCAATTACTACTGACGACAAACTTTTCAAAATTGCTCATATTAAAAGAGATACAGACTCGAATCAAGGGTTTGGACTTGAAATGTCTTGGAATTCGATGAATAGCCCAGACGACTTTATTTATCTGGAAGATGCATTAAAAACGTCTATTGATGAGTTAAAGCATCTGGTAAATGATTTGCTTTATAAATTACTGACCTTTGTATTAGACTTCATCGAATCGAGGAATTTGGAAATAACTCCTCCAGAATCCAATAATTATACTCCAGAATCACCTAATAATGTATACACCGCAACCTCAGGTTCGAATTTTGGCTTCCAAAATTCTTCAGGATGCTTTTATGAAAAAGATAAATCCACAGATTTTAGTCTTTATTCATGAGGTAACGTCTAACATTCGTCATCCAGAATTGGGGGGTGACAAACCGCGAATGCGGTTAAATTTATAATAGCCCCGGTCGTCCGGGGTCATTTTGGTAGCAAAAAGTTTCGCAACCGCGGATGCGGTTGAATTTTTTGCCCAATTATGTTCAACCACTGCCGTGGTTGCCGCCAATTTGACCCAACTATTTACCCCGGACGACCGGGGCTATTCTAAATTCAATCGCTCCGCGATTAGGATTATGACCGATTTTGACTTTTCAAAAATTCGGGATCACTCATGACTTGGGTGACAAATAAATATTCCTCCCCTACGCCATCGGCTGAAACGCCTCCGCCTTCCACCCTGCCATATTCTCATAATTCTGCCAACGCAAGTCCACAATTTCCTGCGCCAATTGCATCAAATATTCGGCCTCGGTGGGGTTGGTACGCTGCAAATCTTTATAGCGCAATTCCCGGTACGCGTATTCAGTCAATGGAATAACTGGTCGTGGAGAATCCAGCACAAAAGGATTTTTCATCGCCTTGCGCAACATCGGATTGTAGCGAATCAGCGGCCAATACCCCGAGGCTACGGCCAGGTTTTGCTGATCCATTCCTTTTTCCATGTCAATTCCATGGGCGATACAGTGGCTGTAGGCCAGGATCAAAGATGGGCCGGGGTAGGCTTCTGCTTCGCGCAGGGCCAGCAAAGTTTGTTGCGGATTGGCGCCCATAGCAATTTGCGCCACGTAAACGTTGCCGTACGAAATGGCTTGCATGGCCAGGTCTTTTTTGCCCACCCGTTTCCCGGCAGCAGCAAATTTTGCGGTAGCCGCCGTGGGGGTTGCTTTGGACATTTGGCCGCCAGTGTTGGAATACACCTCGGTGTCCATCACCAATACGTTGATGTCCTTACCGCTGGCCAGGGCATGATCCAGGCCAGAGGAACCAATGTCATACGCCCACCCATCACCACCTACCAGCCATACGCTGCGGCGTACAAAATACTCGCTGATGGAGCGGAGGTGATCCGCGTCCGGATGCTGCAAGTTGGCTAGGAGGGCATTCAAATGTTCTACCCGGTGGCGTTGCAGGGCAATTTCGGATTCCGTTTTTTGACTGGCATTCAGGATATCCTTAATCAGACTGGGGTCGATTTGCCCCTGCATCCGTTGAAGCAAATCCTTGGCCATTTCCACGTGTTTGTCCACCGAAATGCGCATGCCCAGACCAAATTCGGCATTGTCTTCAAAGAGTGAGTTCGACCAGGCGGGGCCACGGCCATCGGAGTTCTTTGTCCAGGGTGTGGTAGGCAAGTTCCCACCAAAAATGGAGGAGCAACCCGTAGCATTGGCCACAATCAGACGGTCGCCAAACAATTGGGAAACAGTGCGCAAATAGGGCGTTTCACCGCAACCTGCACAAGCACCTGAAAACTCAAACAAGGGCTCCAAAAATTGCACCCCCCGCACCAGCGAGTAGTCAATTTTGCCCCGCTCGTTGTAAGGCATGCTTTCAAAAAAGCGGATATTTTCCCGTTCTTTTTCCAGCACCGGGGCTTTGGGTGCCAGGTTGATGGCTTTGCGCTCAGAGGATTGGGTATCCACTACTGGACAAGCTTCTACGCAGAGGTTGCAGCCGGTGCAGTCTTCCAGGTAAACCTGCAAAGTATAGCGCGTTTCAGGAAAACCGCGGGCGTTGATGGGTGCAGAAGCAAATCCTTCCGGTGCTTGTTGTAAGTTTTGTTCGTGGTAAAATTTGGATCGAATCACGCTGTGGGGGCAAACAAAACTACAGTTACCGCACTGAATGCACAGATCGGGTTCCCAGATCGGGATCAGGTCGGAGATGTTGCGTTTTTCCCATTTGGTGGTGCCACTGGGGTACGTGCCATCGATTGGCATGGCGCTCACGGGCAAATCATCGCCCCGACCATCCATCATCATGGCGGTCACTTCGCGTACAAATTGTGGTGCCGCTGACGAAACAATTTCCGGGAACTCACTTTGGCTGCCCGCCTCTGGCATCTCGGCCACCTCGTACAAATGGAGCAGGGTTGCGTCCACCGCTTTGAAGTTTTGCTGGACAACTGCCTCACCTTTTTTGCTGTAGGTTTTTTTGATCGCGTGTTTGATCTCGGCAATGGCGTCCTCACGCGGTAGTACCCCCGACAAGGCGAAGAAACACACCTGCATGATGGTGTTGATGCGATTGCCCATGTCCACTTCTTCGGCCACTTTGGAGGCGTCGATCACATAAAAACGCAGCTTTTTGTCCAAAATGGCCGCCTGAACGGGATGGGGTAAATTTTCCCAAATCTCATCTGGGCCATAAGGGCTGTTGAGCAAAAAAGTACCGCCGGGTTTGGCGTACTGCAACATGTCCACTTTTTGCACAAAATTGAACTTGTGGCAGGCGATAAAATCAGCTTCCCGGATCAGGTAAGGTGCCCGGATGGGATTTTTGCCAAAACGCAGGTGGGAAACCGTCTGGGAGCCGGATTTTTTGGAATCGTACACAAAATAACCCTGGGCATGCAACTGGGTATTTTCCCCAATGATTTTGATGCTGTTTTTATTGGCACCTACCGTACCATCTGCACCGAGGGCAAAAAACAGGGCCTGGGTCAAATCCCGATCCTCCAGATCTAATGCATCGTAGGACAAACTACTGCCTGAAACGTCATCGTTGATCCCGATGGTGAAGTGGTTTTTGGGCTGGTCTTTTTTCAATTCATCAAAAATACCTTTGACCATCCCCGGGGTGAATTCTTTGCTGGACAAGCCATAACGCCCTCCAATCACTTGTGGCAACTGAGCCCAAAGCCCTTGGGATTGGCCTTCTACCAGCGCCGTAATCACGTCTTGGTACAGGGGCTCACCCGCTGCGCCAGGTTCTTTGCAACGATCCAGTACCGCAATTTTTTTCACCGATGCGGGTATGGCGGCCAGCAAGTGCTGCATGGAAAAAGGTCGGAACAAACGGATTTGAATCACTCCAATTTTTTCACCCTTGGATTGCAAATGTTTACAAGTTTCGATGGCCGTTTGAGCGCCAGAGCCCATCAGGATGATCACCCTTTCGGCATCTTCAGCCCCGAAGTAGTCAAAAAGTCGATACTGGCGGCCCGTTAAAGCGGCGAAGTGGTCCATTGCGCGTTGGACAATCTCAGGGGTACGGGCGTAAAAGGGGTTGACCGTTTCGCGCCCCTGGAAATAGACATCGGGGTTTTGAGCGGTACCCCGTACCATCGGCCGTTCCGGGCTGAGCCCCCGTTGGCGGTGGGCGATGATGTCTTTTTCATCAATCATTTTTAAAATGACCTCGTCAGGAATCAGGCTAATTTTATTGACTTCGTGCGAAGTTCTAAACCCATCAAAAAAATGGATGAAGGGCAAGCGGGCTTTTAGGGTGGATGTCTGAGCGATCAAAGCCAGGTCGTGCGCTTCTTGTACCGAGGCCGAACAAAGCATGGAAAAACCCGTGCTCCGAGCCGCCATCACGTCGCTGTGGTCGCCAAAGATGGACAAGGCCTGGGCGGCCAAGGACCGGGCGGCTACATGAAATACCGCACTGGTCAACTCGCCGGCAATTTTGTACATGTTGGGCAACATGAGCATTAAACCCTGGGAGGCAGTAAAGGTGGTGGTCAAGGCACCTGTTTGCAGCGCACCGTGCACTGCACCTGCCGCCCCCCCCTCACTTTGCATTTCGATGACTTCGGGTACATGCCCCCAAATATTTTTTACTTTTTGAGCCGACCATTCATCAGCCAGTTCGGCCATGGTGGAGGAAGGAGTAATGGGATAAATGGCACAAACCTCATTGACGCGATAAGCAATGTAGGCGGTTGCTTCATTGCCATCGATGGTCACTTGTTTATTGGACTTTGACATGGTTTTGTGGTTGATTCGGGTGAATAATCAGGCAAAATCGGCGACCATTTCGATGGCGTGACAAGGGCATTGCTCAAAGCAGACCGCACAGCCGGTACACTTGTTCAGGTCAAAGCGGTAGCGATTGCCTTTGCCCAATTTGATGACCGCATCTTCCGGACAAGCACCGTAGCAGCCGTCACATTCAAAGCAGTTGCCGCAAGACAGGCAACGTTGAGCTTCAAAACGGGCCGCTGCTTCGGACAAACCACCTAGTACTTCCCGAAAATCCTGCACGCGTACTGCCTCTGCCACTTGGGGTTGAGGACTTTGAGGTGCAAAAGTTTTGTACCAAATGTGAAGGCGTTCAAAACCGACCACTGGGTGTTTTGGCGCTTTTTGATACGTAGTATTTCGCAAAAAAGCATCGATGTAGCGGGCAGCCTTTTTGCCATGACCTACCGCTACGGTTACAGTTCGTTCGCTGGGAACCATGTCGCCGCCGGCAAAAACACCTTTCGCCCCGGTCATCATGTCGGGGCCTACCACTACCCTACCATCGTTGTCAAAGCTGATGTCAGGGATGTTTTTTAAAAAGGAAATGTCGCTGTCTTGTCCCAGGGCCAGGATCAGGGCGTCGGCTTCCAGGGTTTCAAATTGCCCTGTACCGACGGGTTTGCCCTCGGCATTGACTTCCATCACTTCCACCTTGATTTCCTGCTCATTGATTTCCTTGATGGTCCGCAGCCAATTGATTTTTACACCTTCGGCAAGGGCCTCGTCCGCTTCAAAGGAGTGGGCAGGCATGTGTTCGCGGTCGCGGCGGTAAATGATTAGGGGTTCATAGCCCAGGCGTTTAGCGACCCGAGCGGCGTCCATGGCGGTATTGCCCCCGCCGTAGATGGCTACCTTGCGGCCTAGTTTGGGCGCATTGCCCGTTTCGGTATCTTTTAAAAAGGTGAGGGCATCGAGGATTTGGCCAGCATCGCGAGAGGGGATGTCCACTTTTTTGGACAAATGGGCGCCAACTGCTACAAATACCGCATCAAAAGCTCCGGCTTCTTTTTCCTCTAGGAGATCTTCCACTTTATGGTTGAGGGTCACTTTGATGCCCAGATTGACGATGCGTTGGATTTCTGCATCGAGGATGTTGCGCGGTAGCCGATACGGTGGAATACCAAAGTGCATCATGCCACCCAGCACCGGTCCAGCTTCGCGGATTTCCACCTCGTGACCCGCCCGCCGCAGGTGATACGCAGCGGAAATGCCACTTGGGCCGCCGCCTACGATCAGGACTTTTTTACCCGACAAGGGTACATTTAGTTCAATCTGCCACCCTTCCTCCAGTGCTTTATCTCCCAAAAAACGCTCGATGGCGTGGATGCTGACGGGGGTGTCGATAAAGCTGCGGTTGCAGTGGTCTTCACAGGGGTGGTAGCAAACCCGGCCATGTACTGCGGGCAGGGGGTTTTCTTCTACGAGTTTTTGCCAAGCTTCGGCGTAGCGGCTTTCCTGCGCAAGCCCGAGCCAGGCCTGGATGTTTTCACCAGCGGGGCAGGCATTGTTGCAAGGCGGCAAATAATCGATGTATTGAGGAATTTGAGAACGCAAGGCCCCGGTTCCTTCGCTATGCGATTGGAGGTCGGAGGGTTGCACCAGGTCTTTATCTAGCATCGGCATGACATACTCATTCAAAGGGTGAATGCTTGAAGCTTAAGTACCCGCTCACAATGAATGATCTGGCACTTTTCATGCCTAAGGTCTTGCTTATTGGAAGGGCGGCAAATGAGGAAGGTCAGTGGGTGGGGGTGATTTTAGCCGAATTAAAATTTGAGCATATTTTTTCTTCCTATTAATACTCCATCTCAAAGCCTGAAATCTGAGCAGCGATAGGATCATTCACTTTTTGTACAATACCCATTTCGGCTGGGCCAGGGCCAATGAATTCGCTTTCCTTTTTTTCCAGGTGGATGAGCCCTTTGGCCGGATCAATTTCCAAAAATGTAAACAGGGGGTCTTTGTACGGAATGGTGCTCCGCAGAATGGGATATTGCTTGTCGATGGCTTCGCTCAAACGAACCCGCTGGTATTGTTCCCCCACCCAACGATAAGAAGCGCTGTTGATTTGGCAATAATGGATGCCATTGATTTGGGTGAGGTAGTTCGTATGGTTGTGGCCGCTAAGGCAGGCGATGATTTTTTGGAAACCTGCTTTTTGATTCTCCGCTTCCAGTACCGCTTGAATTGCTTTGGCATTGTGTACCCCGGCGGAAGGATCTTCCAGGGTCTGATGCGAAAAAACCAGTGTTGGTGCTTTGGCTTTTTCCAAATCCGCCTTTAACCATTCCAGTTGCTCCCCACCGATGTAACGGTTGTAACCGGACCAAGGTTTGGGATTAGGATCATTTCCGTCTAGAAAAACAAAATGGAATCCCTTGAGGTCAAAGGAGTAGTAAGGGCTTTGCATACCATAAAAATTCATGGTTTGCTGCCGGGTAAAACCTCCATCCATATCGTGATTGCCCAATAGGTGGTACTTGGGGCCAGGGTAGGCATTCCAAAGATTGAGGAAGTTTTGATTTTTGGGTATGGGCTGGCAAAAATCGCCCATTTGCAGGATGAAATCGGGTTTGCGTTTTTGGGCCGCTTTAAGAAAGTTGGCCAGCCGGGCATCGGCATCGTACATGAGGTCTTTGTGGATGTCGGCGATGAGGCCGATGCGGATTTTTTGGGGTTTCCCCAGTGGGAGATCCAGCAGGAAAGGGATGCTGATTAGAGCGGTGTTTTTGAGGAAGGTGCGTCTTTGCATGGTAAGGGCGATAACATTTTCATTCAAAAATAAGCATTGAAGGCCTAAGGGCTTGGGTTTTCAAATGAAACAATTGTTAAGTTTGACTGAGCGCCCGGCAAAAAACTGGCCCTTCTACCAATCCAGAAGCCCCCATTTTCCGTCGATTTTGCCCCATAAAGTGTTGCTGCTTGCCAAAAACTCCAAGCCGCTAAAGATCGGCGGCAACTCTTTTTTATACCCATTAGAGGCGAGGCCAATCTTCCCAGCTTTTTTATACAAAACCCCGCCTGGAATAAATCCGCCATCACAATCAGATTGTGGGTCAGTAAGTGCTTTGCCTTCTTTATTGTACATTACAAAATTGCCAAAACCATTAACAAAAGAGACAAATGGTTCTTTTGTTTTAGGGTCAATAAATAATTGGACAACATATTGAATACCGTCAGAGGCATAACTTTGAACCAGTTTGAGGTCTTTATCGAAAAGATACATTTTTTGCTTTTTTGGGTTAGAACTCACCAAATAATCACCATCCAGGTTAACCCATTCAAATTCTTCATCCAGTATTCGCTCTCCCTTCAGGTTGAAAAACATCCATTTATCGTTTTTCTTACCTATAAAAAAACGATCCCCAAAAAATTCGATTCTTTCAAATTGGGGCGCAATA
Organism: Haliscomenobacter sp.; assembly: GCF_965225875.1. Taxonomy (GTDB): domain Bacteria; phylum Bacteroidota; class Bacteroidia; order Chitinophagales; family Saprospiraceae; genus Haliscomenobacter. Next base: position 620,653 of record NZ_CBDDBS010000001.1, read on the forward strand.
AGTTCTTTACCATCCCTATCAATGATTCCCATTTTTGAAGGGTATTCTCCTTTTTTTCCAACACTAAAAAAGTGTTTTGAAGCATCTCCAAATTCTAATCCGTCCAATTTTTTTAAAATATTTCCAAGTGTATCTATCAATACTGGAGTTTCCGATTGTTTTAATTTGGCAAAAGAAGAATACCCGTTTTTAAATTCATAAACGGTTGAGAACTTATTTGCAGGGATGACAATCTCACCTCGTTGGTTCATTAAGTAGTACGATCCATTTTTATACAGCTCGATGAATTTGGCATCAACATCAAATGGAATAATTGCGGGTGTAACGTATCCCAGGACCTTATTCCGAGCGATTACCTCAAATGAATCTCTGGATTTCCCAATCAGCATCAGCCCTGACTTTAACTTGATTGAATCCATCCATAAATTGTAATTCTTGTATGGATTTTCAAATGTCTCCTTTGGCTCCTTTTTATATGCCCAAACACTATTGTCCAAATCCAAAGAAAGTTGCCATTTATTGCGCAAGCCCTTAATGTTCTCATACTCAGGGGAGACCAATATATTTCCTTGAACATCTGCTATTCCAAACATTAGTTCCTTGCCACTTTTCCCATAATCTTGGAAAACAACCTGTCCAACTAGTGAATCATACTCTTCAATGTGCTTTGCCTTAAGAAAAGGTTGAATTTTCCACAATAATCCATCTCTGTTGGATTTATTGGTAGTGATGTCCTGATACTCTAATTTTTTGCTAATGAATGGGTAAAGAAATCGGATAGACTCTAAAGAAATCGTCACAGCATCAATAAAATACCATTTCTTAGCAGTATTTGGTGCAGATAATGCAATTATGTTAGAGTGGTATGTGGCACTTGAATCTGCTGATTTAACCAGGAGATCATAGTACAATGCACATTGGGCAATTTGATCTTCAATGATGATTTCACCAGGAGAACTAAGGGTAAACTTGAATTCGCTTGGAGTTGTTTTTTTGCCTTTACCTTTAAGCACCTTCTTCAAAGCCTCCACTCCACCGATCATTTTTACAACTTCAGGGTGCATGTAAGGCAACATTGTCTCAATGTCGTTATTAATGGAGGCATTTACGAATTTATTCGCCTCCATAATTATACTCTGTTTAATCCCGAGCGTATCAATTTGACAACTGATTTGTGTAAAGAAAAACAAGCAGATCATTGTTAGGATTCCGCTTCTGAGACAATAAAAATGTTTCATTCTGCTAAAAGTTAAGGTTCAATCCTGTTTTTTACTCCTGAAGGCCCCTACCGATGCGGATGCTCCAATATCTCCTCCTGCTCCGACCGATGCACAATCGGCACCCCCAACGCATCCAGCAAAAAGGAGATGATGATCAGCAGGATAAAAAAAATCAGCACCTTGCGCCCAAAGCTCATCTTGGGGGCAGAAGGAGGTGGCGGTGGAGTGTGTGATTTGGCCATAATTGAGTGATGAACGATGAATGATAAATGATGAATCAGAGCCAAACATTCAGAACTCATCATTTATCATTCATCACTAATTAAAAGTCCATCCTCAATCTCAAGTTGATCCTCCGGGAGGTCAAATAAGTGGGAATGGCATATTGTTGTTGAAAAATAGTTTTGATCCAGTTGTTGCCCGCTTGGTTTTGTACGTCGAGGAGGTTGAACACTTCGAGGCTGAGCCAGGAGTTGCGGGTAAAGCCCAGGTAGTGGTTGGGTTTTTTGGCCGCCATTTTGAGGCGATCCCACATTTGGATGGAAAAACCAATGTCGACCCGGTGGTAGGGGTTGAAGCGATAGGTGTTGCGATATACGATGTTGTTGCCACGCAAACCGTAGGGAAGCCCACCACCTACGGTGAGGTTCAAGTGCATTTTGAAGTTTTCGTTTTTCGGCAGGTAATCCTGGAAAAACATGGAGAGGTTGAAAAAGCGGTCGGTGGGGCGGGGTACGTCCTTGACCGGGGTCGCTTCCTCCTGGCCTATTTCCCGCACCAGGTGTTGTACGCCCAGGATGCGCTCGCGAGCACGCAGGAAAGAGAGGTTGATGTAGGATTCGGCGCCGGGTACAAATTCACCGTTCATCCGCAAATCCAGGCCCGTGATGTATCCTTCCGAATCGTTGAGCCCGGAGTAACGGATGCGCACGTTTTCAATTTCATACGAGACCATATCCCAGAGCGACTTGTAATAAGCCTCCCCGATTAGGCGGAATTTTTTGGGGTTTTGGCCCATGTAAAAATCATAGGTCAAACCGGCCACCAGGTGCAGCGATTTTTGTGCTTTGAGATCGGTGTTGACCGAGCCATCGGGTGCCCGCATTTCGCGGTAAAAGGGTGGTTGCACGTACAAGCCTGCGGCCAGGCGATAGGAGATGTCCTTTTCACCCTTCAGAGGTTTGTACAACAACTGCGCCCGTGGCGAAACCAACATTTCCTGGTTCAAATCCCAATAGGTGGCCCGAACTCCCGCCGAGATGCGCCATTCTCCCTTGCCGTTGTTGCGGAAGGTGTAAGTATCCTGAAAAAATCCGTTGACCCGATTGGAACTGAGCTGGTTGCTGGTTTTGAGGACGTTGAAGAGGTAAATATTCGCCGTATCGTAAGGGATGGAATACCCAGCTGAATCCAGGCGCTCCCATTCGTTGATGCGGTCGTTGATGTTTTCCTGCTGGTATTTGAGCGCCCATTGCAAGAAGTGACTGCTGGTGACTTCGGAATTGGTATGGGTAGTTTGAAATTCGATGCCACCCCGGTGCTCCAGGTTGGTCACATCAATGTTGAGGAAGTTGCGTACATAGAGGTGTTGGGTTCCGGTGCCCAATTCGGCAATGACATCCCCAAAATTGCCGCTGCCAAAATTGGCCTCAATTTCCCGCAAGCTGTAATCCCCGATGATGTCAAAGCGTTCGTTCTCATCCGAGCGGAAACGAGAGCCCAGGAGTTTTAAAAACAGGGGATTGCGTTTGCGATCGGGTAGGTAGGTAAGCGATAATCCGCCCATGGAAGTGGTAAAATCGTCAACTTCCCGGCCTTCAAATACGGTGTACAATTGCAGAGCGTAGTTGATCAAACCAAAAGCGCTTGAGCCTTCCTCCGGGATAAAACTGTATTTTGAACGGTTGTAATTGCCCAGGAAACCTACCTGCAAGTCGCGGGTAATGTCGTAGGTAAGGTAAGTTTGAATGTCTGCAAAATTGGGGACGTACTCCCCTTTGACATCAAGAGAACTCAACAAATAACGGTTGGTTTTGTAGCGTGCCCCCGCGAGGTAGCGAAAACGCCGGAAATTGTCCTTCCCGGTTTTAAAACTGCCTTCAATATGGGTAGAACCGCCCAAAAAACTGGCCGCCGCAGAAGCCCGCAAACTATCCGGCCGTTTGTACTTGATGTCGAGTACCGAAGATTGTTTGTCACCATAACGCGCCTCGAAACCTCCTGAAGAAAAGGACAGGTCGCGCATGAGGTCGATGTTGGGAAAACTCAAACCTTCCTGTTGCCCAGCCCGGATCAATTGGGGGCGGTAAATTTCAAAGTCATTGACGTACACGAGGTTTTCATCGTAGTTCCCCCCACGTACATTGTATTGAGAGCTGAGTTCACCTCCCGTACCGCTACTGGTGCCCAAGGCAATACTTGGCAAGATACTTTCCAGGTTGCCTGTAGTGGTAGGTAGTACTTTAAATTGATCAACCCCTTCACGCACCATACCCGCCGTTTCGAGGCGGCTTTCCCGCACAACAAACTCAATGTCAGAGTCGATGGGCGCCAATTCTAAGTCGATTTGTTTGGCACTGCGGGGCGGCATGGCTTTGACATTTACGACAGATTCCTTGTAGCCTACCCTGGAAAAAACCAATTCCAGATCGCGGTTAGCGGGTACATCAAGACTGTAGCGGCCATTTTCAGCACTGGAAGTATTGATCTGGGTACCCCGAACATAGATGGTGACCAATTCAACCATCTGGTTGTTGGAGCCGTCTTTAACCGTTCCAGTGATGCGGGCCAGGTTGTCTTCCTGAGCGGTGGCAGACAATGTCAGAAGTATCGAAAAAGCAAAAAGTAGGATTCTTTTCATGTCAATGATGTTCTAATGTAGAGACGTAGCGTGCTACGTCTCTACAGGGGCAGCCGCCCTAAAATTTATACACCTCCTCTCCGATCGCCTTCAGTTGGGCGATGGTGGCTTCAGGATCTTTGGCTGCAAAAACACTATTGCCCGCCACCAGTACATTGGCACCAGCTTTGAGCAATTCTTCCGCGTTCTGTAAGCCAACTCCACCATCAATTTCGATCAGCGGATTGAGGTTTCGCTCTATCAAACGATCTTTTAAGCGGCGGATTTTAGGAAGGGTGCGATAAATGAATTTTTGTCCGCCAAAACCCGGATTGACTGACATGATCAAAATCAAATCCACATCTTCCAGGATATCGTCCAGGAGTTCCACCGGGGTATGTGGATTCAACGCTACTCCAGCTTTGGCCCCACTGGCTTTGATTTGCTGGATTGTGCGGTGAAGGTGCGTACAGGCTTCGTAGTGCACTGTTATCACATCGGCACCCCGGTCGCGAAACTCAGAAATGTATTTTTCGGGTTCTACGATCATTAAATGGACATCAATGGGTTTTTGGCACAGTTTTCGCACTGCTTCCAATAGTGGGAATCCGAATGAAATATTCGGTACAAAACGCCCATCCATGACATCGAAGTGTAACCAATCGGCTTGACTGCGATTGACCAAGTCCATTTCGGCGGCCAATTGAGTAAAATCAGCGGCGAGAAGCGAAGGCGCAACGAGGTGTTGGCTCATTTAAGAAAAAATTTTATATAATACTTGAATGTTGTAAAGAAAAGCTTTATTTTGCACTTGCTTTGAGACAAAAATAAAAAAACCGGTCGGGTAACCCAACCGGCTTTCCAAAAAGAGCTTTGAGAGGCTATCTACATACCAAGGACATCTCGTTTGACATCCTAAAAAAATCTTTGAGAAACAAAAATTGTTTTGTTCACGGGATTATAAATGCGTTTTTAACTGAGGTTCTGTTTTGTCGTCCTGATTGTTAGTAGTTGATCGCTTATTTCCTTCTGACAATACAAATGTCTTATCTTTTTTCTCCACTGCTAAGTACATCTTTTCAAATTACTGGTTTTTTTATCCTCATTGAATCTAATCCATCTATTTAATTATCAATTCATTAAACCAATTTAAAATCTCCTTTTTTAAGGAAGTTCACTCCTCTTTTTTTCTTTTAAAAAAGTGATTTTTTCCCGTTTTTTAGTTTTTGCCCAGCAAATGGGATTATAAAAACACAAGTGTGCAACTTACGCCTTAATATATAGAGCCTCGGCTTGAGTCCAGAGATCAGGTGCCTTGAAAAAAAAAAGGCCAAAACTTGACAAGTTGACGACATAGTTTTTACATTTGTAGCTAATTGTTTGTAATTCTTTTGATTCGAGAAAAAATCGTCCTACAGTATTGATCATTCTTTTGGGTTCTCCTGATTGATCTAGTTATCGTTTCCTCCCTTACTGGCTATTTACCTGCTCACTGAAATACGTTGAGCTTTCTCAAAACCGATTTTGATCAGTGCTTGTATGAATATGTATCGTTTTTTGGTAATGTGCCTGGTATGCAGCGCTTGTAGTTCCAAAGAGTTGCCGTTCGAAGATGAAGGCAATCCCCTTTTGGCTGAAAGCAAGCAGCTCAATTGCACCAATCAACGTTATGAACGTACCATCGATTCGCTTTGGGATGTAGTTTCTACTCGCCTCGATCAAGTATTACCGGATACCATGCCTCCTGGTCGCAGGGAGAACATGATCCAAATCCGCAATGCTGGTCTTTTGAAGCAATTCAAAATTTTTTACACCACGCTTGATACGGTTTCCCTGAATTTGATTACCCGCAGTGGGCAAATTGATTCTTTAATCGCACTACAGGTAATGGAACTAAAAGTGCAGCGAGAGACACATGAAAAACGGGTGTTGGATTTTTTGATAAAAGTGGAACAACAAAACCCTCAGGCAGCCCTGCAATGGAACAAAAAATTCTTGCATGCGGCCAAAGAGGCTTGTCAATAACCTGATTAATCCATTCTAACAAGTTAATAATAATCCTATGAGAAATTGGCTACTCACTCTTCGTAACGCGGCCATGGTGGCCCTACTCGCAGTGGCAGTGTTTACTTGCCAAAAAGATGACCCTACCGATGTAATTGAAAATCCAACAGGTGACCCCCTGAAGGAAACCTACGAACTGGCCCTGGCCTGGAACAACATCCAATTGAACGTTGAACGTTTTACTCCGGGGTACCGCCCTCCTATTGCTGCCCGTACATTAGGCTATACCGGTTTGGCGGCTTATGAGGCCATCGTCAACGGCATGTCAAGCAAATACAATTCTTTCGACGCCTATTTTAAGGGCCTTGACATTCCAGAACCAAATGCCAATGAAGACTACTACTGGCCGGCAGTGTTGAATGCCACGTATGCGCGTTCGATCACTCATTTTTACCCTACTGCACCGGCAGCACAGCTGTTCGCGGTATACTCTCTTGAGCAGGACAACAATGAAAAGTTTCGCTTCGCCGTGCCCAACGATGTGTATGTGCGTTCGCTGGACTATGGCCGGCAGGTAGCCGATGCGGTATTCAACTGGTCCAGAACGGATAAGGACGGAGATGGGGCATTTTTGCGCACTACCGACCCTAGCTATGTTCCACCAACTGGCCCTGGCAAATGGCAACCTACTTTTCCTGACTATTCTCCGGCTTTGTTGCCTTATTGGGGCAAGGTGCGGACTTTTGTAGCGGATGCTTCGGATAAGTGCCCAGAGCCACTGGCTTACAGCACTGATCCCAACTCTGATATTTACAAGCAAGCTCTGGAGCCTTTCAAATTGGTCAATCAAATCAAAGCAGGAGGTGCACCAAGTGAACATTGGATTGCCGATTTCTGGAGCGATGATTGTGCAACGCTGACCTTTACTCCTGCGGGCCGCTTTATTGCAGTGGCCAATCAATTGATCGAAAAAGAAAAATTGAGCCTGGGTGAAGCGGTAGAAGTATACGCCCGGGTCGGCCTAGGGCTTTGTGATGCGGGTATCCGTGCCTGGCATCAAAAATTCACTTACAATTACGAACGTCCAATCGATTATATTCGCGAGGTAATGCCTGGTGCAAGCACCTGGAATTCGGTGATGTGCCCCGATGGTTCTGGCCGTTATTTCACCCCACCGTTCCCAGCGTATCCTTCGGGTCATGCTACTTTTGGGGCGGTTGCTGCCGAAATTTTCTCAGGCCTGTTTGGGGAAAATTACCAATTTACCGACCGTTGCCATGAAGGTCGTACCGAATTCATCGGCAAGCCTCGTTCCTTTAACAGCTTCCGCCAAATGGCTGAAGAAAATGCTTATTCCCGCTTACCAATCGGGGTTCACTTCCGTATGGATGCGACATCCGGGGTTGCTTTGGGTTATGGCATTGGCAAAAAGGTGAATAGTTTGCCTTGGCGCAAATAATTATGTGCTGATAACAAAAGAGGCTGCTTCGTACAAAAATGCGAAGCAGCCTCTTTCTATATTTGGTGCACATAAAAAAGGGCATTGCCCCGTGGATGTAGGCATTGCCCTGGATTTGAAGGTATAAAAAGGGTAGATGTCACTCACCATTGAAGCTGGTGAATGCTTAAAGTAAAAAAAAAGGGTTCCGCAATAGTATTTACGGAACCCTTCCAACGCACTCATGAGATTATAACTCCCCAAAAAGAAAGGCGTTGGGGGCGCCGAAAATTTTTACATTCAATGGGAAAAAACAATTTGTCAGTGTTGGTCCTTGTCGTCTAAAAAAAAAATTAGGTCGTCGTCGTCGGAATTACAATTTGCCAGCGTGAGCCGTTTTTTATTCCAAAGGATGTTGTTTGTCCTTCTTCATGATACAAATGTAGGAGGAGGATATTGTGAAATTAAGTACAATTAACTATCTTACTGGACTTATTCTCAGCACACACAACAAGCTAATATGCTGTAAATCATTTTTTTAAACCCATTTTTTAGCCCAAAAAATAATTTTTTAGCTTTTTATGAAGGACAGTAAACTTGTAAAATATATCGCAGAATTGGGTCCACGCGACCGTGAACGCCTTCGCCAGTTGGTGCAATCGCCTTTTTTTAACCAGCACAAACCCACCATAGACTTGCTGGAGTTGGTCCTAAAGTCAGTTGCCAAAGGTGATGCCCCTTTAAATCGGGAGAAGGTCTACCAAAAAATCTTCCCGAAAAGTACTTTTGACGAACAGAAGTTGCACAATGTGATGTCGAATCTTAAAAAACTGTTCCATCGGTTTTTGGCAATAGACTACATCGAAAAACAACCTTTGTTGGAAGACTTGTACACCTTGGAGGCCACTTTTGAGCGCAACCAGTTCGAACTCATGAATAATCGTGCCAAATTGCTGGAAAAGCACCTGGCCGATCAAAAATATGAAGATTATTTTTTCCATCACGCACACTACCGGATGGATTACAACCTGGGGTATTACGGTGGCCATTATGTGGATAGAACCAAAACGGAAACTTTCCAGGCCATGCTGGACCACCTCGATCGCTCTTTTTTGATTGAGAAGCTTCGCAACTGCTGCCACCTGACCGCCAACTCCATGCAGGTCAATACCCATTATGATTTTGGGCTGCTCACGCCTTTGTTGGAGCACATTCAATCTCATTACATCGATACCCCTGCAAGTGACCAGGATTGGTCGATCCGACTCTACTGGACCATCTTACAAACCATGCGGGATGAGGGGAATCCAGTCCATTACCTGGAGCTCAAAAAGATGCTCAACGAATCCTTTGATCATTTTAGCCCCGAAGCAAAGCAGGATTTGTATGGCTTTGCCAGTAATTATTGTATTCGGCGCAGTATGATGGGCGATGAAGACTACAAACGCGAGTTGTTTGATTTGTACAAACGGGGTCTGGAAACCAAACTCTTGTTGAGCAACGGAATGATCACCGAGTACAACTACAAAAACATCGCCACTTTGGGCGGAAACTTGCGCGAGTTTGACTGGACGGAAAATTTCTTACAGGAATACAAAATGTTGCTCCCGGTTTCAAAGCGGGACAATGTTTACAATTACAACCTGGCCTATTTGTTCTACAATAAAAAACAATACAAGCAGGTTCTGTCCAATCTGTTGCACGTACAGTTCACGGATGTGATGTATTATTTGAACTCCAACTTCTTGATGTTGCGTACTTATTACGCCCTCAAGGATACCGAAGCATTGATGTCCCTCATCGAGACCTTCCGTATTTTTGTGATGCGGAATAAAAAAATGTCGCCAAGCCAGCGCAAGGAATACACCAATTTTTTGCGCTTTGCCAAAAAGCTGGTGGAATTAAAACACCATGGAATGTATACCCGCAGTGTCCTGGAAGAGAAATTAAAAGCTTTACGGGCAAAAATAGAGGCAACGGATAGTGTGATCAACCGGAGTTGGTTGTTGGAGGAAGTGGGGGGATGATTCGCTTTACTCGACCGCCCCGAAAGTTTTAAACTTTCGGGGCGGAATTTTAGTAGTGGGGCAAAAATAAGTGCTGTTCCTCATTAAAACTTCCCCTGCAAACCCAGCATAAAATTAAACCTCCGGGAATTGTACCCGTAAAGGTCAAGCAACTTTTGATTGCTCAGGTTGCGCAAATCCAAAAAGACTTTCAGGTTCGGTTTGATGCGGTATTCCTGGTACAAATCAAGGGTCAGGTAGGGATCCAACTCTACTTCGGAAGATTCGAAAGTACTGCTGTTAAAATAACTGTCGATGCGTCTGCTAACACTGCGTACAGAAAGACTGGCCTCCCATTTTTTGCTCAAACTGTAGCCCACGTTCAGGTTCACAGCGTGTTTTGGGCGGCGAAGCAGGTTAAAATAAGTGGTGTCCCGGCCTGAGTTTAATTTTGTGGTCACCTGACCGTCCACATAGGTGTAGTTAAAACCCAGCTTGAATTTGCTCCATTGCATTTGCCCTTCCAGTTCCAAGCCCGCGTCGTCCTGTTGGTTAAAATTGAGGTATTGACCAAAAGGAGGAAATACAGTAGAGAGGAAAGCTATCACATCCTTCATGGAACGTTGGAAATAAACTGCCCGAAATTGTGCGGATTGATCCTTGCGGAACCATTGTGCTCCTGCTTCAAAGTTGGTGCCTGTTTCTGGCCTCAGTTTCAGGTTGCCATAGTCGGAGAAAAGCTGATACTGTGTAGGGGCTTTGAAACTACTCGACAGGTTAACAAAGGCTTTAAATTGTTGGTCAAGAAAAATATAGGGATTTACATTGTAAGTTGTGTAAGTCCCAAATTCTGAATGTTGATTAAACCTTCCTCCAAGCTCAAAACCAAAAACACCAAGCTTCGACACATTTAATGAGGCGTAAGTGCTAAAAAGGCTGGATTGGGTCAAATAGGCTCGTAAATCGTCAAAATACGCTCCAAAATCACTGACCGAGTGGTACAGCTGATTCATGTTTTGGTTGCGGTATTCGACACCAAGCAGTAAGTCCATTTTTTGTCCAAACTTAAAATTGCCATAGGTTTCCAAAAAATTGGAGCTGCCCACGTAGTCAGTACGGGAATATTTGTCGAATGCAGAAGCGGGTACTGAAATGGAATCGTCCTCAAAATTTCGCTCCGTGATGTTGAGGACAAAGTTTGCAGTCAGGCGCAGGTTTTGTTTGTCAAGAATCAGTCCTGCTCCTCCCTGGAGGTTGCTGCTGGAGGTGGTATAATCCTGGTCATCTACGAATGCACCTGCGTCAATGTCCGCAGTATAGGTATTGTAGTTGAGTAAACCTTTTAGCAAAAGGCCAGGTACAATACGTTGTTTAAGCTGAGCGCTAAAATTGTTTTCCACAAAACCATCCTTGTCAAAATTGCCCACCCCCTTTTCATCAAAAGCCGAGGAAAAACCCTGGCTGTTCAAACGACTGAACTGAGCGCTGTAGCTGGTTTTTTCAGTTTGCCCTCCCAGACTAAGATTTCCCTTCCAGGTGCCGTAACTGCCCGCTCCCAGCATAGCTTGAAGCTCCAGAGGCTTTTGAAAACTTTTTTTGCTGATGATATTGATGACTCCTGCCAGGGCATCAGAACCATACAGGGTGGATTGTCCACCTTTCAGGATTTCGATGCGTTCGATTTGATCGATGGGGATGAGGTTCAAGTCAAAATTGTTGGCCAAATTGGAAGGATCGTTGAGGGGAATTCCATCCAGTAAAATCAGCGAATAACCAATTCCGGCACCCCGAATGTAGACATTCTGGTTGGTCCCCAGGTTGTTTTGAGCGCCGTTGATGATGATACCGACCTGGCGATTGAGCAGCTCAGCCAGGGTTTGACCGGAAGAGCGCCCCAAAACTTCGGCGCTGATCACAGTGAGTACTTTACCGGTTTGGCTTTGCTTGCGCTCGTGTTTGGTGGCGGTGATGACTACCTGATCGAGTTGTTTTACAGAATCTGCTACTGCATTGTTTTGGGAAAAAAGGAATCCTGGAACTGCACATAGACTTAGTGTCAGCGCCAGCACGTTGAATGCTTTAAACATGGTTAAAAATTGTGGCATACCCCGAAGCTGTTCCGCAGTGGAAGCCCGTTTAGCCATAAGTAATAAGGTGACAAGCACTCGGCCCAAACCCGTCCGTCCGCGGGTGTCGACTAAGGATTATCAGCGGCAGGTCTCCTGGCTCGTTTCATTGCGGCCAGCCTTCCCGGAGTTGAGATTTGCTCCAGTGGCCAGAAAAGGGCAGCAACTAAAAAGACTGTGCGCACAGCCTAATTGAAACTTACAGTTGCGGGGACAGCTCCGGTTTTGCACCGGATTCCCTATTAAGCCATGCACCACCCGCCGGGTGGTATGGCACCGTAGATCGGGGGCGAAGGTAGGGAATGGGGTAGAATGTGCCAAATAAAAAGTGGTGATTTATTTAGCCATTCTCTTTGTTCCAATCGACTTTTAATCCGCTCAATTTGCCCTGGTCAAAACCTGTCAAAAGTGGCTTGATCCCAGCTCAGTGCTTCCTTACCTTGCTGCTTCAATCAAGAGTTTATGTCCATTTCAAAAGACATTTTATGGAAGGGAATCATTGAAAATCTGGTAGATGATTTCATCCGGTATTTCTTTCCAAACTATGTGAAGAAGATTGATTTTGAGCGTGGCTTTGAATTTCTGGATACCGAGCTACAAAAACTCATTCCTGACAACCCTGGGCAAAACCGACATGCAGACAAACTCATTCGGGTGTGGTTGAAGGATGGCTTGGAAGCCTGGTTTTTGATCCACGTAGAAGTCCAAGGCTATCAAGATATCCAGTTCGCGGCCAGGATGTTTGAGTACATGTACCGCATTCGCGACAAATACCAGCAGCCAGTGACTGGTTTGGCGATTTACACTGATTGGAATCGCAGGTATCACTACTCGCAGTTTGCAGAAAACTTTCTGGGAACGGAGGTGATCTATCGATTTAATTCCTATGTTTTACGTGACCACCATCCTGAAACCTTGGCTAAAGATGCCAATCCTTTTGCGGCGGTCATGGAGGCTGCCTGGCAGCATTTTGGTAAGAAAAAAACGGATGATCAGTTGTATTCCACAAAGTTGAATTTGGTCAAACGTTTGTTGAAACGTAAAGTCAGCCGCGAAAAGATCGTCAGTATTATCAACTTCATAAAGTACTTCGTGCCCTTTACAAATTCAGAAAACCTGTTTAAATTTGAACAGGATTTAAATCAATTCATCAAAGCCGATAAACCAATGGGAATCGAGGAAGCAATTTTGGAAGAAATTAAAAAACAAGGAATTGAGCAAGGAATTGAGCAGGGAATTGAATTGGGTGAAATCAAACTCAAAGAAGAGTTGCTCAAACATGCGGTACCTGAGCTTGCACAATTGGGTCTGGAAGCGGAGAAAATTGCAGCGATTTTGGATTTGGATATAGAAGCTGTTCAAAAAGTGATGGAAGGCTTGGATTAGCGAGGGCAACAAAAAAAGCGTGTCTCTTTTGGGAGAGACACGCCTGAAAGTTTGCTAATAACAAAATACGATCCAGTAAATAAAGGGTACACGAGTACGCATACCCTTTAATATAACAAGTTTATTTGTTGGTTAAAACCATCTTACGGGTTTCCGTAAACGCGTCGGTTTGTAAGGTGTAGTAGAATACGCCACTTGTGTTCAACTGTGCCTTGCTCAGGGTAACTTGGTTACGTCCTTTGGCATAGTCACCTTCGCTGCGGTAGATCAAACTTCCTTTTACATCCCGAATCGTAAGAACTGCACTACTCGCTTTGGGCAAATAGAAACCAATCGAGGTTTCATCCACAAATGGGTTCGGATTGTTTTGCTCCAAAACGTAAAGATCCTGTACTTGTGCCTGGCTAAAGTTGAGTTGTACTCCGATTACTTCATCCTGTGCATTGTAGGCTTCGGCAGTAGTCAAGCTGCTGTTCAAACGCAACAACTTGCTGAGTTGCCCAGCTTGTTTTGCCCGCAAAGTCAAGGTGTAGAGTACTTCTTCCGCTTTCAGTTTGGCATTCCGGTCGTTCCAGGAAGTCGTCAGCATACCCCGCTCGGCGAAGACACCTGTCTGGTCTGCTTTCACCAAACCGTAGTCAACGCCTTCCAGACTCAAGGCAGATTCGTCCCAATTGAGGGTAAACTGCCAGCCTTGAATGGCCTCTTCTGCTTTCAACTTGATCGGCACTTGAATGAGTTGACCGGCCTGCAGGCTTTGCTCTTCGGTATTGAACAGCAAGGTTTTGCCGCTCCGCAATTCGCTGGAAGTTGCTCCGCTTATCGTGCTCGCACTGCCATTGACATCACCAATCTTGATCGCTACAAAATTGGCTCTTACATCACCAGCCAGGTCATTTACGTTGACTACCTCAGGGAATGCAGCGCTCCAAGGATTACTTGCATCAGGGAATTGATAGGTTCCGTCTACGAATCTCCAGGAAGTATTATTGGCAAAGTGTGTATCAATGTTCAAGATCAATTTCCGAATCTGGATCATGTCCAAAGTTGAAATCGACTTGGAATTGTTCGCATCTGCCGCGATCAATTTGTATGGGCTGTTCAAAAGCTGTGCATTCAAAATGTGCTTTTGGATCAACACCAGGTCGAAGGTGGTTACGCCGTTGACGTGGTCTTTGTCCAATTGTGGAGTTACCGTGAAGTCAGCTCCTTTTGTCAGGTTGCCAAAAGAGTAAGCACCGGCAGCAGTAGTTGTAGCAGCTTGAGAAGCAGAACCGCTCAAGGTGATGCTGGCAGCCTGAAGTTTGGCACTGGATTCCGTGGCAATCGTACCTGCGATTGACCCTACATTAATTGGATTGGTAGTTGGGCAAACACTGCGGTTGTCCTGAACTTCCACATAAGTTACGCAGAAGTCATCCTTACCGGCTTCATCCCATGCGTGCAATTCAACCAGAATTACTTTGCCTTTGTCAGCACAAGTCAGGTTCAAACCAGTTTGAGTAGAAACTACTGGGCTACCTACGCGGTTGATCGAGTACTTGGTAACCAGTTTCAAACCATCCTTGGTTTCTGGGCCTTGGCCGTTGCAATCGTAAATCTTCGAAGCAACGAAGTCAGATGCCCATACTGCCATCATACCACCACCGTTGCCGTCAGACATCAGTTCAGTGCTCAAGCCGTTGATACAGATTGGTGCCGGACCTTTGCAGTCTTCAACTGTGAATGGAATGCGAGTTGCAACACTCAAGTTACCACACTCGTCACGTACAACTACGATCAGGTCGTGCTTGCCTTGTGGCAAGTTAGCAACGTTGATCTCGAACTGGCCGTTGCCCAAATCTTTGGTGCTCCAGCGTGGAGTAGAGTACAGGATCATCTTGCTGGCATCCAAAGTCTGACCAGGAGCAATCATCAGGTACTGAGTTTCCAGGGTCACTTTGTCAGAACAGTTGTCCTTACCAGTGATCACCATTTTCAGGTTGGCCAAACAATCGCCACCCTCGCGGATGCAGAATTTGGCTGGGTCAGCAGTTACAACTGGACGAGTGTCATCGTATACCTTGATGATCTGGGTATAGATGAAGCTGTGGTAGAATTCACCTGCTACTTCGCAATAAGGCGGGGTGACGCGGATATCATCAGCGTTGTTGTGGATCAAGTCCTTAGAGATGTAGAACTCTTCGATGCCATCACGCACGTTACGCTCACGGTCACGAACCAACAGATAGATTGGAGCTTTGCCATAGTTGCCAAACACTGCCCGATCGATGATCGAGATATTGGTTTGGAGCAGTGGGTCACCACAACGGTCGTCGTAAGTACACCAGTTGATTACAGAGTAAGTACGGAACAACTTGTAGCACTCATCGTCAGATGCATCGTAACGCTTGTCGCTTACGTTTACAGCCAAGATGTCACAAGCCAATTCGTCGGTGATAACCGTATCAATGATTGGAGTCTTACAATCAGTAGCTACGTCTTTAGGGAAGCAAATGTTGTATTCGTGTACTGGCAGAATGTTGACACGCTGCTTACAAGTTACGCTGATTGGGCCTTTAACTGTTTCTTTGGTCAAAGTCCAGATCCGGTCGATATAGCCTGCGCCACACTTCAATTTCTTCTCAGTGGTGTAAACCGTATCCAGAGCAGCACAATCGTTGCCGGAAGGAATGATTACATCACCGAATGCAGCAGCAGATCCTTCTTTGCTGTCGATAGAAGCCAGGTTTTTGTCATCACAATAAACGGTAACATCCCATGGAGCCAAACAAGTTGGAGCCACTTTGTCTTCGATCAACACGTCATCCCAGCAGTAGTTGGTGTTGCCATATACGTCAGCACCCCACAATTCGATCGTTACGCGCTCTGCCAAATCGCAGCAGAAGAACTCAACGATGTCTTGTATTGGAGTCATCAACTTGCCACCCTTCAGGATGAAAGTTTCACCGAAGTCCGCCAAGTCGCCGTCGCCGTTGCGGTCAAAACCGTCCGCTTTGGTCCAGTCGCCATCAGCTGGCAGAGGATCCAATTTGCCGTTGTTGTTGGTATCGTATCCTTTAGCAATGAAGCTAGCTGCACAAGCAGTTGGTACGTTGCGACGTACTGCAATCCAAGCCAGTTTGCAGTTATCCCAGCTGCCTTCGTCAATGTCGTCAGCACTTACCTGAGCATAACCATTGGTGTAACCATTGGCATTGCTCAAAGTGATGTGCAGGTCATCGTCACACTTCATTACAGGTGCAATCTTGTCCTTCACGTCGAAGATAAAGCAGCACTTGGAAGCATTGTAGCAACCATCGAAAGCGTCAATCACCATCAGGTGACGGCCAACAGGAAGACCGATCATCATGCCGTTCATTACAGCATATTCTACCTTATCCCAGCAGATAGCCTTGTTGCTACAGTCACCCAATTGGTAAGCATCATGGTCACCACGCAGTTCAGCTCCTTGAGTTTGAGGCGTAGGACAGAACGGGTTTTCGGGTCCTTCGTAAACAAGGATACCTTTTACATAACGATCTTTGGTGTAAACACTTACACTTACATTACCCAGCGCACAGTTGTCCTTGATGGTTACACCAAAGGCAGTTTTGATGCCAGCAACAGTTACTGGAATGGCTGCGGTGCAATCCATTGGGCCAGTAGAGATGTCGTAAGGAGCACCATGTGCATACTCACAAGTTGGAGCAGTGAAATCACCGATTTTGATCAGGATGTGGAAAGTATCTACGATACCACCTGCACACCAGTCAAATACATACATTTCTCGATCAATTTTCACCCCCTTACCCCCACAGATTGGGAACTCAGTGTCTTTGATCGTTACAGAATAGTTGCACTCAACCTGGTCGATGAACAAACAACGTGGGTTGGCACTCGTGTTGAAGTAGCTGCATACATATGGCGTTACATCTTCCTTCTTGATCAGGCTCTTGTCGGGAGTACAGGAGTTGTACTCTTTTACCCGATCGTACTTGCCTTCGCCAGGACCATTGAATACAAAATCATCAATGTCTGGACGAGTAAAGTGAATCTTCTGAGTATAGTCAGAACGCATGCCGTTGCAATCAGTAGCTACCCACTCGCGAGAGATGGTCGCATAGATGCCGCCGTTGGTTCTCATTTGATCACAGGAATAGAACACTACTTTATCCGTCCACTTCAGGGTTACCCGGCAACCGCAAGCGTAGCAGTTGTCGCGGAAGTAAGCATAACCCAGGTTTTTGATGTTGTCAGAAACCAAACCTGGAGGAATCAAGCCCAATTGGCAATTGTCACCAGTTCCAGCAACGCCTTCAGCGTTGTTGATGGTTTGGCTACTGGTAGCAGCAGGACGTGGAGAGCTGGTTGCACCTACGTTACCAATCGTCAAACGATTGTTCAACACGTAGTTTACATCGTAGCAATCCAAAGTGAAATCTGCAGGAGCACACACCAGAGCTGGTGCAGTCTTGTCTTCTGCAGTTACTTTACCCCAGCAAATGATGGTGCCATCAGGGTTGAACAATCCATAGGTCCAAACTCCAGCACAATCAATGACATCGTTGTTACTCGGATTGTTGTCCATCACCCGCACATATGCTCCCGCACAAGTATTTCCATCGGATACCAGGTTGCGGGTAAGTGTGAACTGGCAATTGGCATCCAATGAGACGCTCACATTGTAACAACCGCAGCTAATGGGTACTTCAGTACAAACGGTACCGTTGTTGGCAAAGTTATTGACATACCGCTCTGTTGCCGTACCATCAACAACGGTATTGCGGTAATCTCCACCACCCATACCTGGTGCAGCGGAATTGGGATCAGTCCCATTGTTAAACAAACGAATTCCTTCAACACAACCTCCTCCTGGCAGGGTAAAGTGAAAAATCAACTTTTCCACACCTGAAGTAAAGTTGACTGGGGCACCCAGGGAACCTACTCCATGAAAATCGCTACCGGGCGCTGCGCCCGGAGCAAAAGCATTGGAGTTATCATCCCAGGCACCTGCCTCCACACTGGTAATGACCAGATCAGCATTGGGTACTGAGGCTGGAACGACCAGAGAAATTTGGGAAGGCCCCCAGAAAAAAGTTGCATTGCTCGAAGACGGTAATGCGTATACCTCATAACGCGATAAGGCCAGGTTATACCTGACCGTGAGTTGAAGGTTTTGAGCCAACATGGGAATGCTGCTCAAGAAAAGTGAATAAATAAAAAAGAGTATCGTCTTTTTCATGCCCAGAGATTTTGAAATGTCGTTTTGATTCAAAGAGGGCCGACAGCTCGCGCTGCCGGCCATGGTTAATCGATATGAATGATCTTAAGGAAGTTGTTCAACAAATAAATCGTAGTTATACAAGTCCATCAAGTTCAGCGTGTAGTTCGTGATGATGTTGGCAAAAATGAAGGCGGGGTCGTTACCACTACCTTGGTATTTCACTTTGCCATCCATGTTGATGTCGCCAGAGAAATAGCCCAACGCCAAATCGAAGTTGTAAGTACCGCTCACGTTACTTGGGTGGGTCAATACCTGAGACAGTATAGTGGCATTGTCATTGCTTGGTCCTTGGTATTTCACTTTCACATCAGCATTGGCATTACCTGCCCAGAGTGCTTTTACCGCGCCGATGGTAATCATTTCTGCGCCATCATAGCCTGCATTGTTGAACACATTGGCATTACTCATCGTCGTAAAATCAACTACTGTGCCACCAACCGTCAAGGTTTGAGCAGAAGCCGTCATCACGCCAAGGTGATTGCGGTGTTTGATGGAAACAAAGAAGCTGGTACCCGCCATATTGGTAAACTCAAGTGGTGAATCACCATCCGTTGGACTTACTACATCACCATCTCTTTGTAACAATGCTGCACGTGTTTCAAGCACTACACTTGAGTTAGAAGAACTGCGCAATTCAACAAACACCCAGTCAACAATTGCATCAGGAGTGCCTGCGTCAGTATTTAACACCAGGTTCGTTGTGCTGGCAGCAGCACCACTACCTGCATGGGCAAACCGTGGGTTACCAGACAAGGTATAAGGATCGTTAAGTGGAACGTAGCCGTTCGCCCGCAAATCATCACGCATTACACCCGGGGTCAAAGTACCCAACAAGGCACCCTGGAGAAGTACTTTAGCGCGGAGGCGACCGTTTTCGTCCACATTCGTTACGGTAACTGCAATGTTCTGTACATCAGTCAATGCACCAGCGTCAGTAACCGTTACTTGTACGTCGTATACGTTGTTTAAGCCAGCATCAGTTGGGTTTTCAAAATCGCGTCCAGAAATGAAAGCAAGAGCACCTGTATTGGCATCGATCGTGAAGAGCGCTGCATCTGCACCACCAGTAATGCTAAACTTGGGCGTACCGTAGGCGTTTTCTGGGTCAGTAGCAGTGACAGTAGTTACTGGCGTAGTATTCTCGGGTATAGAGATGCTAGCATTTACCCCAGCACCATTGGATGTAATGGTTGGTGCTTCGTTGACGTTGGTAACGGTTACAGCAATACTTTGTACATCTGTACCACCATTGCCATCAGAAGCGGTAACCTGTACGTCATAAACATTGTTTGTACCTACGTCGGTTGGGTTTTCAAAATCTGGTGGCGTATTAAAGGTCAACGCACCTGTATTTGGATCAATGCTAAACTTCCCTGCATCTGCGCCGCCGGTAATGCTGTAGGTAACAGGATTCCCGTCAGGATCAGTAGAAGTTACAGTAGTGACAGCAGTGGTGTTTTCAGGTACTGAAACAGCAGCACTGTTACCTCCTCCATTTGAAGTAATGATTGGCGCATCGTTGGCGTTGGTAACTGGAACAGTAATGTCCTGTACATCCGTCAAACCACCGGCATCCGTTACAGTTACCTGTACAAGATAATTGTTGTCCAAATTGGCATCCGTTGGCACTTCAAAGTCGGGTGCCACCAGGAAGCTCAAAGCACCCGTCAGCGGATCAATGCTGAATTTGGCGGCGTCTGCGCCACCGGTAATGCTGAATTTGGGCGTACCGTAGGCGTTTTCAGGATCCGTAGCCGTTACAGTTGTCACTGCGGTAGTATTTTCAGCAACAGGAATGGTTGCACTTGGCCCAGCGCCGTTGGAAGTAATGGCAGGTGCTTCGTTGACATTCGTAACGGTTACTGCAATGCTTTGTACATCAGTGCCACCCAGTGGGTCGGTTGCGGTTACCTGTACATCATAAACATTATTCAGGCCTACGTCGGTTGGATTTTCAAAATCAGGTGCCACGTTGAACACCAACACACCCGTCATTGGATCAATGCTGAATTTCGCAGCATCCGCTCCACCAGTAATGCTGTAAGTAACCGTTCCATTTTCAGGATCCGTAGAAGTTACGGTGGTAACTGCAGTGGTGTTTTCAGGTACTGAAACTGAAGCACTATTGCCGCCGCCATTTGAGGTAATCACGGGATTTTCGTTGGCGTTGGTTACAGGTACAGTGATGTCTTGCACGTCGGTCAAGCCACCTGCATCGGTCACGGTTACCTGCACAAGGTACATGTTATCAGCGTTCGCATCCGCGGGAACCTCAAAGTCGGGTGCAGTGATGAAGCTTAAAGCGCCTGTAGCGGCATTGATCGTAAATTTCGCAGCATCCGCTCCACCAGTGATGGTAAATTTAGGTACGCCAAATGCATTCTCAGGATCGGTAGCCGTTACCGTTGTTACCGCTGTAGTATTTTCAGCTACGGGAATCGTAGCCGTTGGGCCACCGCCGTCGGAAGTAATGGTAGGAGGTTCGTTTACATTTGTAACTGTTACTGCAATGGATTGTACATCCGTGCCACCCAGTGGGTCAGTTGCCGTAACCTGCACATCATATATGTTATTCAAACCTACATCTGTTGGATTTTCAAAGTCAGGAGCTGTGATAAAAACCAAAGCACCTGTCATTGGGTCAATGCTAAATTTGGCAGCATCTGCTCCACCAGTAATACTATAGGTAACTGTTCCATTTTCAGGATCTAAAGAAGTCACCGTAGTTACTGCGGTGGTGTTTTCAGGTACTGAAATACTGGCGTTGTTGCCTCCACCATTGGAAGTAATCATCGGGTTTTCATTGGCATTGGTTACAGGTACGGTAATAATTTGTTCGTCGAAAAGCCCACCTGCATCGGTTACCCGTACGGTTACAATGTACTGGTTGTCCAAATTGGCATCTGTGGGTACTTCAAAGTCAGGAGCTATCAGAAAGCTCAATGCACCAGTTGTTGCATTGATGCTGAATTTAGCAGCGTCTGCTCCACCGGTGATGCTGAATTTAGGCGTACCATACAAGTTTTCAGGATCAGTAGCCGTCACCGTGGTTACTGCGGTCGTATTTTCAGCTACGGGAATCGTCGCAGTTGGGCCTCCACCATCGGAAGTGATGGTAGGTGGTTCGTTGACATTGGTTACTGTAACTGCAATGTTTTGCACATCAGTACCACCCATAGGATCGGTTGCAGTTACCTGTACATCATATACATTATTCAGACCTACGTCGGTTGGAATTTCAAAGTCAGGTGCTGTATTGAATACCAAGGCACCGGTCATTGGGTCAACGCTGAATTTGGCAGCATCCGCGCCCCCCGTAATGCTATAGGTTACTGTCCCATTTTCAGGATCGGTAGAAGTTACTGTTGTGACTGCAGTGGTGTTTTCTGGAATGGAAACCGCAGCATCGTTACCTCCCCCATTGGAAGTAATCACTGGGTTTTCATTGGCGTTGGTTACAGTCACTGCAATGTCCTGAATATCCATCAGGCCTCCAGGGTCGGTGGCTTTTACTTGTACATCGTAGACGTTATTCAAGCCAACATCGGTAGGATTTTCAAAATCAGGTGGTGTCAGAAAGGTCAACACCCCGGTCGTTGGATTGATGGTAAATTTGGCGGCATCCGCTCCTCCGGAAATGCTGTAAGTCATTACGTCGTTCTCAGGATCAGAAGCAACTACGGTGGTCACCGCGGTGGTATTTTCTGGCACAGATACACTGGCAGTAGGCCCTCCACCATTGGAGCTAATCACCGGAGGGTTGTTACACAAAGTTCCGGTATTGTTGTAGTTTCCGATGTAACGCTCATTGGCCAAACCATCGGAAACGGTATTGGAAAAGTCGCCACCGCCCATACCAGCCGCAGCCGAGTTGGGGTCGCTACCATTGATGAACAAACGCAGCCCATCATAACAACCACCTGTAATGGTAAAGTGGAAAATGAGTTTTTCGACATTCATTACCAAGTTCGTGGGCGCACCCAAAGAACCAACCCCGTGGTAATCAAACCCGGGTGTAACCGCAGGTGCAAAAATGAGGGAGTTATCCTGCCAGGCACCAGCACTTACACTGGTAATGGTAAAAGCAGCATCGGGCACGATGGCTGGTGCAACAATCGAAATTTGAGAGGGCCCCCAAGCAAAAGTTGCATTGGTAGCTGAGGGTCGGGCATAAACCTCATAGCGGGCCAGGGGAATATTGTAGCGGAGGGTAAACTCGAGGTTTTGTCCATACAGGACTCCTCCCAGTAATACCAACCCTAGTGTGGTTAGAAGTTGTAATAATCTTTTCATGAAATACAATTTGAGTGGTCAAAAGGAGAAACTTCCCTTTCCCGCAAGCAAGAGAGGGAAGCCAATAGCAGACTTGGTTATGGAATTTGCTCAGTGAATAAATCGTAATTGTATAGATCCAGCGCGTTCAATGTAAAGTTGGTAATCAGGTTGAGGAACATGAAGCCAGGATCATTGGTCGTGCCCTGGTATTTCACCTTACCGTCCATATTGAGGTCCCCAAAGAAATAGCCTAAAGCAAGATCGTAGTTAAAAACACCCAAGGTGTTGCCGGGAAAAGTCAGGACTTGACTCAGCACCGTTGCATTGTCGTTGGTTGGGCCTTGATATTTGACCTTTTTATCCGCATTGGCATTTCCTGCCCATAGCGCTTTGAAACCATTTACGGTAACCATTTCACTGCCATCGTAGCTGAAGGGCGATGAAAAGTTGTATACATCTGCGTCACTCATGGTGCGGAAATCCACAGTGATTCCAGCCAGCGTAATGGTTCGTTCGGTGGCGGTCATAACCCCAAGGTGGTTGCGGTGTTTAATCGCTACGAAATAACTGTTACCAGCAGTGCCTGGCAAGACCAATGGAGAAGCTCCATCGGCAGGACTGACTACGTCACCGTCTCTTTGTACCAGTGCTGCACGGGTTTCTACCACTACAGTTGAATCCAGCGCACTACGCAGCTCCACAAAAACCCAATCTACAATGGCATCATTTGTACCTGCATTGGCCGATAATACACCGGAGGTGGTAGAAGCAGCGCCACCAGCCCCAGCATGTGCAAAGCGTGGATTGCCTGATCCCGTGTAAGGATCATTGAGCGGAATGTAGCTTCCTGAGCGCAGGTTGTCACGCATGACGCCTGGAGTAGGGCTATTAAACAAGGCACCTTGTAGCAATACCTTTACTGAAAGCTGGCCATTTTCGTTGACATCTGTAACCGTTACTGCGATGTCCTGAACATCGGTTCCGCCATTGGGATCAGTTGCGGTAATTTGAACATTGTAAACATTATCGGTACCTACGTCGGTGGGGTTTTCAAAGTCTTTCGGCACGGTGAAGCTCAATGCTCCCGTCATTGGATCGATGCTGAACATGGCCCCATCGGGTCCACCCGTGATGCTATAGGTTACAGTACCGTTCTCAGGATCGGTAGAAGTAGCGGTGGTAACCGGCGTAGTATTTTCCGGTACAGAAACGCTGGCGGTAGGCCCGCCACCATTGGAGGTAATGACTGGAGGCTCATTGACATTGGTGACTGGCACCGTGATGTTCTGCACATCAGTTAAATTCCCGGCATCGGTTACGGTTACCTGAACTTCGTAGTTGTTATCCAGGTTTGCGTCCGTGGGCGTTTCAAAATCTGGTGCCGACACGAAACTCAAGGCACCGGTATTGGGATCAATCGTGAACTTAGCCGCATCCGCTCCTCCGGTAATACTGAACTTAGGCGTACCATAAAGATTCTCAGGATCGGTTGCTGTTACGGTAGTTACCGCAGTTGTGTTTTCAGGTACAGGAATGTTTGCACTTGCGCCACCACCATTGGAGGTGATTGTAGGCGCTTCATTAACATCCGTCACTGTCACTGCGATATTCTGCACATCGGTAGCATTGCTTGGATCAGTTGCGGTGACCTGTACATCGTATACATTATTGCCACCTACATCGGTAGGGTTTTCAAAATCAGGCGGTGTAATGAAAGTCAAGGCACCTGTCATCGGGTCTATGCTGAATTTGGCAGCATCTGGCCCACCCGTAATGCTGTAAGTTACTGTACCATTTTCCGGGTCAGTTGCCGTTACGGTAGTTACAGGAGTGGTATTTTCAGGCACAGAAATACTGGCTGTCGGGCCACCTCCATTGGAAGTAATGACCGGCGGGCAAGCATTGATGGTCACCGTAACTGCACCAGAAGCGGGGCCATAACAACTATCTACAGTATCATAAAAGAAGGCATAATAAGTTCCAGCGGTAGCCATTGTGGGCGTAGCATAAGGAGTGCCTGTTGCACCATTATTGGTAAACCACCTTACCGTGGAGTCGGCATTCATTGGTGGAATATTGGTCACCAGGCTGTTCAAGTTCGCCGTTACGGTCGGACAGGTATTGCTAAGGGTATTTGCACTAAGATTCGGAGCGGTCTGGGGACAACAATCAAGGTTGGCATCATTGGCTCCACGGGTATCCACAAAAGCGCCATAAACCTGAATGATGTTGATTACGCTGGCCAAGGAGCCCACACTGATTTGAATTTCATCGTAAGGCAAAGTTGTGCGGAAACCAATATTAAAATCATTAGATCCGGTTAAACTCGCATTTAGTAAGTTCAATACCGCCAGATCCAACAGGCCACTACCAGAAGCGCTTTCTTGAAACACCCCATTGTTATAGGTCGAAATCGTAATGCTGTTGAACAATTCAAGTTGTAAAATGGTGTTGACATCCCGAATTACAAATCCGGCAGTACTTCCTGCCGGGAAGGTACTGAGCACGTCTTTTACGGCAATAGAGGCAGGAGATGCAGCACCAACCACCGTGGTAATGGTGGCAAAATCGGTATTGTCAGCGGTGATCACGTTAGGTGCATTTTGAACCGAACATGCCACACAAGCCAACCCATCTACCCCTGTACGTGCATCATCAATGATCACTGGAAAATCTGGACTATTGAGGTAATTGGTTGTGTTACACGCCAAAACAACCGGGCAGAATTTTTCAAAGAATACATTGTATACCCTCGTTATGCCCACATTGACCAAAAGAGTATTGGACACACTCAGGCGCACCTCATCAAATGGAGCAGTAGTGACAAAACCTACCGTTCGGCGGCCAGAATTGGTCAACAACCCGGTACTCACCGAAAGTAAAGCGGCCTGGCCCGTTTGTGATTCCACGGCAACAGGGTTCCCGTTCAAATAAGTAGAAATGGTGATTCCTGCCAGCAAACTGACATCCACCAAAGCGGTATTTTCAATGTCAAAAGCAACAAAAGTACCCGCTGGATAATCCGTAAGTTGTTCTTTAACGGAGATACTACCAATAGATCCAACTCCTGCGGTAAGGTTAATTCGGGCCGAATTGTTTGGAATATTATCAATGAGGTTATTCGTACTATCCACACTGCACAGTACACAAGCTACCCCTGAGGTGCCCGTTCTGGGGCCGGAGACCAACACTGGGTACGTAGGCGTAGCCAATGCGGTAAGGGTGTTACAAGGCAAAGCGGGCCCTGCACAAAAACTTTGAAAAACGGCACCGTATACATTGGTTGTACTGGCAACCCCCAACAAATTGGTAACTTCTATTTTTACTTCATCAAAATCGAGGGTGGTGACAAACCCCACGGTTTGTTTGCCAGCCCCGGTCAGCAAGGAAGATCCCACTGAGACAAGGGTACCTGAATTTGAGGTTTCCCTTGGCGAACCATTTTTGTAAGTCCTGATCGTTATTCCTGACAACAAATTGGCATTGATCAAATTAGGATTTGATATATCGAAGCCCGCAAAGGTTCCTGCGGCATAGTCGGTAATTTGATCTTTTACGGCAATAGAACCCGTGGTACCTAAAGCTGCAGTCAATACGATAGTGGCAAAATCGCTGCTGCTATTGCTAACGGCGTTTTCAACATTGTTGACTGAACAGCCGATACATACGCCTCCGGTAAGGCCAGTATTGCTTGTCCCAATGATAGTCGGGTAAGTAGGGTTGTTCATCCGGGTTTGCACATTACAAGCCAGCGAAGGGCCTGCACAATAGCGTTGCACTACCGCGTGGTAAACAGTCCCGGTAAACAGCAATGCAACCGCAGCTGTGTAAGTAATGCGAATTTCATCAAATGCTCCAACCGTAGTTATAAAACCAAGGGTAGCAGTTCCGTCCCCATTGACCAGACTAGAGTTCAGCCCCAGTCCAGAGCTTACTACTGTTTGCGACTCCACAAAAGAGCCGTTGTTGTATGTAGATATGACAATGTTCAGACCTATGCTTACCCCCACTAAACCTGCTGTTCCGATCCGATAACCCGCAAAAGTACCTACCGGGTAAGTGTCGGATACATCCGTATCTACCACACTCAGTGTAGAACTACAGCCCCCCAGTCCACTTACAAAATTGATTGAAGCAAAGTCGCTCAGGTTGTTATTGCGCAAATTCGCAAGGTTGGTATTGCTACCTACACAAGCTAAACCATCCGAAGCAGGGTCGATCACTGAAGAATTCAGTCCGGTAAATGACGAATCAACCCAAGGCATTTTTGTATTGCATGGGTAGTTGCTCGCACCAAAATTGGCCACAGGCACTCGATCATAGGCTTTGAGCCCGATGATTGAACAAAGCATCAACATCAATGTGTAGAAGTGCTTGGACTGCATCAGCGAACCTTGAATGGTGAAGAGATATGCGCGAGGTCTTTGAAGAGCACAGGGTTGGCTTACCAAAAATGGCAACAAACCTCTCCCGTTCAAAGACTTGAGAAGATTCAAGTATTTGTAAAATGTTTGCATGTGTGGTCGTCTTAAAAAAAACGTTAAGAGATATATGCGTAAATGCTGCACATGGGATCAGCATTGACAGCGTATTTTAAGGTTCATTAGGTGCAAATACAACCTAATAAATAGATAATCAGCAATTTGAGAGACAAATAAAACGAGTCAAATGTTATCTTGAAAATCGAGGTAATTCAACAGTTGAGCCAGCCAAAACAATTGATACAGTGTTCAATTGGGGGGCTTTAGTTTTGGCTAGCTCATTGTTATGCGCACTTTTAGCGCACGGCATTACATACCATCAATGTCTAAGCGCCAATGGTGTCGATTGTAATCACTTTGTTAAGCATAGCAAGCTCAACAATCATAGTGATTGAGGTGATAACATTCATGAAACAGATGTTTACAGTGTTCAAAAAAACTTTACGATTACAAATATCGGTAGGACTGCATTAAGATGTAAGGACACTAGCTGTAGTTTTGCTTCTTTACCAGTTAAGCCAAATAGTAAAGATAATTATTTTAATAGCCTTACTATCAATTTATTAAACCAATGAGATTTAGCACTTTTACGGAAAACTACCCAGCTTCTTTTTAAGCTGTCTAATTGAATAACTAGGCACCGCCCCTCCCTTTTTACGGCCAATTTGATTTTTACCCCCCTTTTCGGGTGTCTCTATTTTCCAAATGCCCTAAAATAATGCCCCAAAGCTTTTCGTAAGGAATGATTTCAATTTCACGGGATTGATGCGCCATTTCCAAAGGCACTTTAATCAATCGTTGCCAGTATTTTTCGGTATGTCTCCGAATGGCTACCGGGTGAAAATTCTGTAGTGGAATTTCTAGCAACATATTGATGAAGCAGTTACTCCTGAATAGTTCATTTTCCTTTAAGTAGCGGCTACAATATTTTTTCATTGCCTCGATGCGATCAATTACTGCGTCATCTTTTTGCTCTTGCAGTAGCAACAACATTTGTACAATCAATATCGGTACATTCATACCTCTTTTGTCTTTGGAAAAAATGGGAATGGTATTGAGGAATTTACCCAATCGGAAATGATGGAAGACGGAATCATCAGGAGGGAGAACGATTTTTCCCTCGCGCTGCAGGAATACCGCAAAAGCCAGGTTGATGTGCCAAATTTCTTTGGTAGCCGCAGGTAAATTATCAAAGGCTTTTTCATTGAATACCGTTTCCAAAACTTCGCAGCCGCCTTGAAAATTGTCGGTATGAAAAGAAAGCTGAAGCAAAAGTTCGTTGTACTTAAACCAATTGTAGGAACCTCTTTCAATGTATTCAAGTGCCCGCGGTGCTGCCTGTTGCCCCCGAGGGTAATCACCGAGTTGAATAAAACAGATCAGTTGTTGATAGTTAAAAATTTGAATGGGTACTCCAGCCGTATAGGGCTTTTGGCTGAATTTATCCAACATATCATCGCATACACCTAGCAATTGTTCATAATCATTGACGCTGGAGTGAATGATGAGTCGAATCAGGCCACTGTACAACAAGAGTCGATAAGTCCCGTATTCTTCTACAGCAGGTTGGAGTTCGGCATAAAATTGGAGAGCAGCTTCTTGTGTTTCCGCTTTGACCGACTTTTCTTGTACGTAGTTCGCACTCAAATTGGCGTACAATTCCTCCGCCAGGTCTTCAGCACTCAGGATTTTCCAATATTTATGGTACAACTCGTTATAATGGCCAAATTTATCCAAACGCCCTTCGCGGGTGCCGTAATGCAAGCGAAGCGCCCGAGCAATGTCCGCAACCAGATCAGTGAACTCGTAGGTTTCGGCTTTTTTCAAAATGTGCTCCAAGAGCATCATCGCGGCGGGCTGGGTATTGCGGCTCAGAATGATTTTAGCAGCAGCCCACTCTTTGTAACATTCAAAATAGGCGCGTTGCCGATCCGAAAATTTTTCTTTGAGAATGTCAATAAAAAAAACCGCATCCACCAAACGCCGACGCAGGTTTCCCTTTAGTTTAAGGTAAGCCGAATGGCGCTTATTGGACTGATAAAGCTGCAGGGCAGCATCGTCATCATCTTTAAATTTATCGCTGATGAAACCTTCGTACAATACCGATAATTTGGGGTGGTGCTCGATACTTTGCAATAATTCTGGTAGGTACAATTTAGTATTTCGAATCAGCTCTGCCAGGCCTTTTACCAGATTCATGGCTGCTTGTTTTTCGTCAAGTATAAGTATTTGTGTTCTTTTGAAGCAAGAGCCTCAAAATGAGAACGCTAAAAGTAAGCATAAGTTGGAGATGCTGTGTGGAAGGATTCCTGGATTCAGACAAAATTGCGCTATTCAGATTTTTTAATACCTATCAAAATAATCAATAGTATCCATATTTCTTCCAAATCTTCTTGGCTTCCGCTGAAAACAAAAAATCAAAAAATTTACGGCTGGCCTCCGGGTGCTGCTTTTGCCCATAACTGGTAATCACCGCCGCCTGGCGAATCGGCTCATGGTGTTTTGGGTCAATGTCTACCCATTTGCCTTTGCCGCGCATCTCTTCGGCCATGACCATCGATTTGGCGGTCAGGCCCACTTCACAGGCACCAGCCAGGATGTATTGGGTGGTTTGGGCTATACTTTCGCCGTACACCAGTCGGTTTTCTACCTTGGTGTACAGGCCCTTTTTTTTGAGCCATTCAACCGCCGCTCGCCCATAGGGGGCCGTTCTGGCATTGGCGACTGCAATTTTTTTCACCCGAGCGTCCAACAGTATTTTACCATCGGGCTTGAGGATCAGTCCGGGCTGGGTGCTCCACAATACCAGAGTGCCTTGAGCATAAACCTTGGGTGCATTGGCCGTCATCCCGGCTTTTTGCAAACCCTGCGGATATTCTTCATCGGCGGATACAAATACGTCAAAAGGGGCACCCTGGGTGATTTGGGTGCTCAATTTACCGGAGGAACTGTAGTTGATTTCCACCTTGAGTTTGGTTTTGGCTTCAAAGGCTTTTTCAATGTCTTCGAGCGCAAAACGGACGTTGGCAGCGGCGGCTACGGCGAGGTCTTGGGCATCAAGGGGTTGAGACCAAAGTTGAATAATAACAAAAATGGCCAAAAGCCAGATTCTCATCTTTGTTTTTTTCATAAAATAGCGCTTACAAGCGTTTGACCGTTATTGTAGTAAACCCTTTCAAATAGCGGCGACCCGTTCGGGCATCACTCATCGAAACTACCGCAATCCGCTGTTCCATAGCATCCAACTCCAACCCATTAGCTTTGGTGAGGACATACACTTTATCCCCCACCGGGGTATTGAAAATTTCATTCCAGGAATACACCACCTGATAGCCATCCGTCGCTTCAAAAACCAGGTAAAACTGACTTAGGTCTTTGGGGGAATCTACGGCAAATTCTACTTTTTCAAACAATGCCTTGATCGGAATGCCCTCCAGGCTTTTCAAAGTGCTGCGCAGAGTACCGTCGTGGCTGTAGATGTTGAGCTTTCCCTGACCGGCCTTTTGGCTGGGGTATTTTTTCAAATCTTCGATGCTGAATTTGAGTTCCTGTTTTACCGCGCCAACAATCGAAATAGAACCACTCGGATCTATTTTCTTTTGAGCCGATAAGGTCAGTGGCAAAAGGAGGAACAAAAAAAAGAAGTATTTCATCACTTGATGTTTGGTATTTGGCAATAGAGATATTGTTTTTGAAAAGAACCGCAGGCTCCTTTCCAATTGTGAAAAGAAGCCTCGGTTGCCGTATATAACCTAATATCAATAGACAAATTTGGGTCTGGCTTACTCCCTTAGGTGTCCTTAGGTGTCTAAGGTGGTTCAAAATGAACCTAGTTGGTTCTAAAAATTGTAGAATTTTTAATTTGAACCACCTTAGGCACCTAAGAGCACCTTAGTACTGATACGCCCTTGGCGTTTATGAGGAAACCGCAGCTAAAATAGCGTTATATTTTTAAAGAAATAACGAAAGGCAAAAAAAGTTCAATCAAATGCTATTTGGTCAGCTTGATCCAGGGTTATTCGCCTCTCAATAGGTTTTGGGTTTCTTGTTGTAAAAAAGCTTCAAAGCGTTGCTGGAGCTCGCGGTAAGTTTGAATGAGTGCCTGAGCGGTCTCACTAAGTTGGGCTCCCCCACCCTGCTCACCGCCCGTTTGGGTCACAATCAGGGGCGTCTCAGCTTGCCGATTGAGCGATTGCACCATCAGCCAGGCTTTTTTATAGGACATCCCCATTTCTTTGGCGGCTTTGTTGATCGAGCCAGTGGCGGCAATGCGTTCCATGAGTTCAATCCGGCCCGGGCCAAGAAAGGGTTCATCAGGGCCAACAATGCGCAGCATGCCGCTGACGCGGTAAGAGGTGCTGTTTTTGAGATGGGTTTTGATGTTCAAGGTTGGGTGGGTTTTTATTCGAATGAAAAATACCATTAAAGTCCATACATCACTGCTATATCACCTCAATTTGCGCAAAAAATAATAGTTGTGATTTATTTTTCAAAAATCCTATCGAAAAACTAGACTTTTAAAAACATTCACTATCTTTGTAGCGTTCAACTAACAAATCATCAAAAACTACAAGGAGATGAATACGCTGACCCAAGCTTTAGTCGCACAAATCGCCAACCAACTGGACGCCCAGGGCGAAGCTAACCCTCTAGAAAACCTCCGCCTCATCGCCGAGCAATTTGCAGGTAAGGCGGTTTTTTTAACCAATTTTACCCTCGAAGATCAACTCATTACCCACTGGATTGCCACACACAACTTGCCCATCAAAGTCGTGGTCAGCAACCCCAACTACCCCTTCAAAGAAACTTACAGTACCTGGGCAAAAACCCAGGAACGTTATCAGCTGCCGATTGCCGTGTACGCTGCCGATGGTAGCGTATTGGAAAATCAAACCCAAGATCAGGCAACAGCTGTTGCTTCTACTGAAGAAAACATTCTGCCCATCCTGCAAGGTGAAATGCTGCTGATCACGGGCACTCGTGCAGGCCAAAGTTGGCAAGGTCGTCAGCTCACTGCCGACTTCTCCTGGAACAAATCCCTTAAAATCTTCGAATTCCATCCCCTCTTCCACCGTTCCTTCCACAAGGTATTTATGGAAGTGCTGCGTGAAGGAGTTCCTTTCAACCCACTGCACAACCAGGGTTACCTGCGGGTAGGCCACGCTCAAGATACCGAAGCGGCACACAGTTCTGAATACTGGGATGGTCGTTGGTGGTGGGATCACGCACAACGTATTTTTATCCACCCTTATACTCCTGGCGTACGTAAGAAAGCGGTATAGCAATTTTTATTTTCCTTGTAGAAAAAAATAGCTAGTCATCAAAAACGGCTTGACGGGTATTCCATCAAGCCGTTTTTCTTTTTTACCTACTTTTTCACTTCCCCTTTTTCCCCAAACCCAACTCACTCACATCCATCAGAAAAAGCGACAACGATCGGTCCCCAGGCTTATTCCCCCTACTCGACGAAAAGGCCAGCGTCTTCCCATCCGGTGATATGCTGGGAAACCCATCAAAAGAAGGACTGCTGGTAATCTGTTGCTCCTGCATGGTTTGAAGATTCAGGAAGAAAATGTCATAATTGTGCGGCGGCAGCACCTTTACATAAAAGACATGAACCCCGTCGGGTGCCGGACTCGGTGCCCAATGCGTACCTTCTTCAAAAGTGATTTGTTTAAAATCGCTACCATCCTCCTGGAGGGTGAAGAGGTGCATGGAGCGGCTCCGGTTGTCTTCTTCCGATTTTTTCCAGGCCCGGGTGATGATGGTTTTGTTGTCAGGCAAATACAATGCCCCGCCCTCCTGCCAATCAGGGGTAAAAGTGATCTGTTTTTGATCGCTACCATCGGGGTTCATGGTCCACAAATCCATTTTGCCATCAATTTGGCGGCCAAACAGAATTTTATGCCCATCGGGCGCATAAGTCACTTCCGCATCGTAAACCTGGTTATTGGTCAGGCGTTTCACTTTTTTACCATTCAAATCCGAGGTGTACAATTCTGCGCCTTGCGGATAATCTTTGACCTCGGAGTAGTTGCCGGGGTGCATGTCCAGATGATCCCGGGTAGAGGTCCAGATGATTCTTTTCCCATTGGGATGAAAGTAGGAACAGGCATCTGCTCCTTTGTCGTTGATTCTTTTGCGATTTGTGCCGTCCACATTTATAGTGTACACCATGAATGTGGAATCTCCAGCATCTTTCCCGTTGTAAATCAGCGTTTTCCCATTAGGTGAAAAATAGCACTCCGCCCCATTGCTCACGTTGGGAATTTTCCAGGACTTGAATTTTTCCGTTGCGGGGGCGGCGCTAGCTGGCTGAGCGTGGATATGGACTGACTGGGTAGTCACAGCTGCCCATAATAAGCAGGGTAGCCATAGCAGTTTCTTTTTCATACGGTTTGATTTGGAGGTAACTAATCTAATAAGTAACGCAGAAAAATTAACTTCCCGATTTTGGGTTTTGAATAGGGAATCGAACGTTTCATTTCAAGTGAGCTTCCTATTCAAAAGCCTCTAAAAAAATCGGGAAGTAATTTTTTGCGTCATACTAAGTGGTTACTGTTCAGAAATATAAACATTAAAAAGAAGCCGCCCAAAATTTTGAGAACTAGCGAATAGCGTTAACCTCCACAATCAATAACCTTCACCGTAATTGAAAAAAATTCATGCGCTAACTCATTCTTAATGAGGCACTAAATCCTAATATTCGCAAGGGTGCTTATTTTTTTTATCATAAACCCTACAAAGTTGATGAAGTTTTAATAAATTTGTGTGCCCAAACATCAATAGACACCACCATACTTTATACTCAATCACCAAACATGCTCGAAAGAATTTCACTAAAGCACATAACAGTGCTGATAATAGCCATGAAAGTGGCCATGGCCCTGTATCTATTTTGGGGCATTATCAACCGAGGTGGCACGGAAACCGCCTTTGCTTTTGACTGGTCATTTTTGGGCTATTTGTTGACTGGGTTTATTGCCCAGTTAATCGATGGTGCATTAGGTATGGCGCATGGGGTTACTTGTACTTCTTTGTTGTTCTATTTTGGGGTTTCACCTGCGGTAGCCACGGCCAGTGTCCACACGACGAAGGTTTTTACTGCTGGGGCCTCTGGCTTGTCCCATTTGTACTTGGGCAATGTGGATCGAAAGCTGTTGCTCCGCCTCATTTTACCTGGCATTTTGGGCGCAGTTATTGGCGCTTACATGATCTCGGAGATATTGGACGGCAAATGGATCAAGCCTTACATCACCATGTATTTGCTATTTCTGGGGGTATTGATTCTATTGAAGAGTTTCCGTACCCAGCGACCCAAAACCGAAGTGAAGTTTGTCTCCTTGTTGGGCGCATTTGGCGGTTTTTTTGACTCCATTGGTGGAGGTGGATGGGGTCCAATTGTCACCTCTAACATCGTCAATCAGGGCAATGACCCTCGTGAAGCAGTAGGTACGGTTAACACTGCTGAGTTTTTTGTAGCTTTTTTCAGTACGATGGTATTTCTGGTATTTGTTGTAGTTGAAAGTTGGCAAGTTGTGCTGGGGCTTATTGCCGGAGGCTTACTGGCGGCACCCCTAGGAGCTATGTTGGTTCGTCAAATTCGCCCCAAAACCTTGATGTTTCTGGTGGGGATCACCATTATTTTGTCCCAAAGTTACAATTTGTACAGCTGGTTATTTTGACCCGTAAACTCAAAAAAACCATCCTAAAAAGGTTGGTTTTTTTGGGCATAAAACTCTATTTTTTCGATGTAATTTATCAATTAACTTCTACATATTTTCCCATATCCAAACCAAACAAGACTTATGAACAAGTTCTTCTACTTTTTAATTTTTTGGGGAATCAGCATATGGTTCAACTGGGCCAACGCCCAAAACACCCTGGTTGAAATCAGTGGCCAAGTCAAAGACGCAGCTGCAAAAACGCCTTTGGCCAACGCCACGGTATACATTCGTGAGCATGAGGCGGGTGCAACTACTGATGACAATGGACAGTTTGTAATCAAAAGTTACCTACGTTTTCCCTTTACCCTGGAGATCAGTTTTATCGGCTACGAGAAACAGGTTTTTACGGTTGAAAACGAACGCGCCAAGCTCCAATTCCAATTGCAGCCCCTGGTGATGATGTCGGACGAGATGGTGGTTACTGCCTCACGGGTGGAAGAGCGCCTGTTTAAATCGCCCGTGGCCATTGAAAAACTGGATATTCGCGCCATTCGGGAAACGCCCGCCGCATCCTATTATGATGCCTTGGAAAATGTGAAGGGGGTGCAACTCACTACTTCGAGCTTGACCTTTAAAGTGCCCAATACCCGGGGATTCAATAACCCCAACAACTTCCGCTTCATGCAATTGGTGGACGGGGTGGATGTGCAGGCTGCTACCCTCGGGGTGCCTCTTGGCAATACGATTGGCCCATCAGAACTGGATATTGCTTCGGTTGAAATCACTCCTGGCTCGGCTTCGGCATTGTACGGGATCAACTCCATCAATGGTCTAGCCCATTTGCGCAGCAAAAATCCATTTTTAACCCAGGGCCTGAGTTTTTACCAGCGTGTCGGGGTGAATCATGTTGACAACATTGACCACGACGCTGCATTAATGACTGAAACCGCCTTGCGCTTTGCCAAGGTTCTAGATAAAAATGAAAAACTGGCAGTAAAGCTAAACGTCAGCTACTTCCAGGGCATCGACTGGGTATCCTCCGCTGCAGTAGATCAAAACGCCAGCAACAGAGCCTCAGCCAATCCAGCTTTCCCGGAACTGGGCAGCGGCGAAACCAACCCCGCCTACGACGCATGGAACCGATATGGTGATGAGCGCAACAACAACGTCGCCGTGGCCGTCAACTACCTCGGCAAACGCCAAACTTTCAACGTGCGCCGCACAGGTTATTGGGAAAAAGACCTGACCGAACCCCAGGTAAGCAACCTGAAGTTTTCGGGTGGCCTGTTTTATCGCCCCTTCAAAGATTGGGAGTTGAGCTACAACTACCGCTACGGGAGTATGGACGGAACTTTCCAGCGCGGCAACAAAATCAGACTCAACGATGCGGTGGTGCAAAACCATTCACTTGAACTCAAGAACAAGCGGCTCACTGCCCGGGTGTATTTCACCGATGAAAACACGGGCGATTCATATAATCTCAAACCCCTGGTAGACAATCTTGAATTGACCACCAAAACCAATAAAGATTGGAGCGCCCTGTATCAAACTACCTTACAAAGTGGCATCGACCAGGGCAAATCCCTGACAGAGGCTCACCTGGCGGCCCGGGCTCGTGCCGACCAAGGTCGCCCCGAACCAGGTACTCAGGCATTCCAGGATTTGAAAAACAAGATCATCAGCATCAACAACTGGGATCACGCATCTCTGATCACGGGTGCCCCAGCTACCGGTGGAGCCGCGCTTTGGCAACGCAGCCACTTGTACCACGGCGAACTGCAATACGATGCTTCGCATTGGCTTAAGGAGAAAGTAAGTTTACTGCTGGGTACGGATTTGCGGGTCAATGAGGTGATTCCCGATGGCAACAACTTTGTTGATTTTAGCCGTCCGATTGAAGAGCGGGCACTGCCAGGTGGCGACAAGGTGCGTTATTCCAAGCTGGGTGCTTTTGCCCAGGCCACCAAGTTGTTGTTTGAGGAAAAATTAAAACTGGTTGCCTCGATCCGTTATGACCACAACTACGATTTCCCTGGGCGTTGGAACCCACGGGTGGCCGCCGTTTTTTCACCCAACGAAAAGTGGAACTACCGCATCTCCTACCAGTCGGGCGTACGTTTCCCGGCTTTGTTTGAGGCCCTTTCTTACGTAAACAATGGCAACGTACGCCGGGTAGGTGGTTTGGCCAAAGTGAATGAGGGCTTGGGCTTCCTGGAAAACTCCTATACCCTCAACTCGTTGGATCTTTTCACTGCAGCGGTCAACAAAGATGTAGCGGCAGGAAGTACCCGCAACGATGCCGGCCTCAAAAACCGCAACTTGCTGGTGGTTGCTAATTTGCCACAGTTGGCGCCTGAAGAGGTTCAGGCCTGGGATGCTGGGGTAAAAAGTGTCTTGTTTGACAACAAAGTAGTACTCGACTGGGATTTTTACTACAATGTTTATGGTGGTTTTCTGGGGCAGGTAGAAGTGGCCGTACCCCGAGATGGACAGGTCGGTACCGATGCCTCAGTGTTGGATATGCTGGACCGCAACAAACAAGTGCGCTACCGGGTATTCACCAACGCTACAAATACCTACTACAATTATGGTTCAGCCCTGCGCTTGAGCTACAACTTTTACAAGAAGTATTCGCTCTCCGGCAACCTGAACTACAATGACCTGCAAACCAAAAATGACAACGACATTTTCATCACTGGTTTCAATACCCCCACCTGGTCGGGCAATATCCAGTTTGGCAACCGCGAAGTCTTGCCCAATTTTGGATTCAACGTGGTGTGGAAATGGCAGGATACTTTCCTGTGGCAAACACCTTTGGCGGAAGGGGTAGTTTCTTCTTTCTCTACCGTGGATGCACAGGTATCGCTACAAGTGCCAAAATGGAATGCTTCCTTTAAATTGGGGGGCACCAATCTGGCGAACCAACGTTACATACAGTATGCTGCGGGACCTACCATTGGTGCCCTGTACTACCTGAGTGCAACCTGGGATATCTGGAAGAAGTGATTAAAATCAAAGCTGATCAGCAGGATTGTTTTTATCTTTAAGGATTGAATGCGATGGGGCCAATTAATGACACAAACAACAAAGTAGTGGGGCAAAATATGTGCTCATTTTTCCTGAGCCAGAGGATTAGATAAGACACTTGAAGTAAAACGTTTACTTATCTAATCCTCTGGCAAAATGAGCACTTATTTTTTATCGCCCCTAAACCGCATTCAATCCAAGTATGTTCTTAATCCATACATATACCTAAAAACAGAGAATATGAGTCTGCGTCTCGGCGACATTGCGCCCAACTTCCAAGCCCAAACAACTGCGGGCGACATTGATTTTTACGAGTACCTGGGCACCGGCTGGGGTATCCTTTTTTCACACCCTGCTGATTACACCCCGGTATGTACCACTGAGCTAGGCCGTACTGCTGCACTGAGTACCGAATTTGCGAAACGCAACACCAAAGTGCTGGCCGTAAGTGTAGATCCGCTGGATAAGCACAAAGGCTGGGTCAATGACATCAACGAAACACAACATGTGGATGTACAATTTCCCATTATTGCGGATGAAAACCGAGTAGTAGCTGGCTTGTACGATATGATCCACCCGAATGCTTCGGAGACCTTCACCGTTCGTTCATTGTTCATCATTGGGCCGGACAAGAAGGTAAAACTGATGATTACGTACCCTGCATCTACGGGGCGTAATTTCAATGAAGTGCTCCGGGTGTTGGATTCTCTGCAATTGACCGCCAATTACAGCGTGGCAACTCCTGCTGACTGGAAACATGGTGAAGATGTAATCGTAGTGCCTGCCGTATCTACAGAAGCGGCAATCGAAAAATTCCCGAAAGGGGTGACCATTGTGAAGCCTTATCTGCGCTATACACCACAGCCGGATTTGGAAGACTAGAAACAAGTTTTTAATAATCGAGTATATTTTTCGGAGCGCTCTGTTGCAAAACAGGGCGCTACTTTTCCCACGAATAAATTCATGGGCTATTTAAACGCCACCTTGTAAATCACCCAGGTCCCGGGTTTTCCATTCCGCCACTTTGGCCCATCCTCAATGAGCCGTTCAGCAATCTGATCACACCCAAATCCAAGCGGACGTAGTATTCTGATTCGGGCAGGCTTACCATCTTTTTCAAATGTAAATTCCAGGGTAACATCTCCACTGACCGCGTTCAATTTAGCTTCAAAGGGCATTTCGATGTTTTTCTGAATGTATTGTTCGAATTGTTCAAACCCACCTTCCGGGCTTGGGTAACCTACCCCTTCCCGGCGGTCGCTGGCATCGAAGGATTTTTTTAGTGCTTTGGTTTTGCGTTGCAACACGACCTTTTCCTCGTTGTCGTCCAGGCGCAGCGACTGGGTTTCAAATCCAGGATCAATGACCTTCACTTGGGTTGGCGTAGCTGAAGGCAACTCAAAAGCTCCCTCCCCATTGGTTATGGCAAAGGTATTGGCATTGTGTTGTACGGGGATGCCCGCCGCCCGTTGCCCACGTTCATCTACAACTATGCCACCTACAGTAGGTTTCATTTGTAGCGCGTTCAAATCCCGCGTTGCAGGGGCAGGACTGATTTTTGCCAGGTCTTTGTCCGTGGCATTGCCTGCCGCACGAGAACTTGCGGCATTACCCGGTGCATCATCCCTACTGGATTCAACTTTGGGCTTCTCCTCTGCGATTTCAGCAGCAGCAAGGCCATTGGCGTCTTCTTTTATCGCGCCATCATCTGCCAATTCCTCCGTACTTAGGGTGGCTGGCGCAGGGCCCTCACTGGCATTACGTTTTGATGGGATTGTTTTATCTGCTTTTTCAATGCTTACATCGGCTACTTCTGGTGTGGAAGGAGTTGGTTGAGATTCTGCCTCAGCCTTCGATTCAACGCTGGGAACATCAACTACGAGGTCTGCTTTGGGAGCAGGGTCAAACAGCCATTTCCAGCCAAAAGTGAGGAGCAACAATACCGCAGCGGCAGCAGCAAGGCGGGGCAACCAAATCAGGATTGGCCCGGTTTTGCGTTGATTGGTTTGGGTTCTTACCGCAATTTTGGTATTGAGTTGTTTGATTTTTGACAGGTGATCAGCCTCAGCATTTTGGGTATAACCCTCCCAGGCATCTGCCAGGAAAGGATCTTCCTGTGCTGCTCGCTCCAAACGACTTTCCTCACTGCCTCGGGTTTCACCGCGCAGCCAGCGTCGTAAAAGATCGATCAATGCCTGGTTTTGCATATCATTTATTTTTAGGTGCCCCCGATGCAATTTTTCAAATTCCGCCGTCCATTCTGGATATGAGATCGCACGATGTTCAAATCAACTTGCATGCCATCGGCAATATCCTTGTAACTACGGTCTTCAAAATAAAACAATCGAACACAGTCCTTTTGTTGATCAGAGAGTTTTTCGATGCAGTTCTCCAGTTTTTTCAGCATCAGTTCCCGATCTGGAAGGTCTTCTGCATCAGGATGCAACAATTCGAGGGAATACATAAGCCCGGGGTCAAAACTTACTGTAAAATTTTGGCCTGCCTTGCGCAAACGCATCAGGCAATGGTTTTTAGCCAAAACGTACAACCAGGGCCGAAACTGGCCGATGTCGTGCTTTTTTGCCTTTTGAACCAATTCTTCAAAAATATCCATGACGGCATCGGCTGCTGTTTCTTCTTGCTTCAGGTACTTCAAACAAACCCCATAGACCAGTTCCGTGTAGCGACTGTACAAGGCACCCAGAAGTTGCAAGTCGCCACTCTTTTGGTAGTGGGCCAGCAAGTTTTCGTCCGAGGACGTTTCCGCTTTGGGTGTAAACAGACGCAGTTTCAAATGGATCAAATTATCATTGTACGGGTAAAAATAGAAAAAGGGAACGTGGAAACCGTACTCATTAAAAAAAATTCTTCCATAATCTGGATTTACGCCTAAAAATCCCGATCTTAAAAACGCAAGTAAGGAGCATCAACTAAAGCTTATCCATACCAAAACCTGATAACATGCAAACCATCCTCGGAGCCGGGGGCGTCATTGGCAATGATTTAGCCAAAAGCCTCATGATTTATACCGACCAAATCCGCCTCGTCAGCCGTAATCCAAAAGCCATCAACCACAACGACGAATTGTTTGCAGCGGACTTGCTCGATCCCCGTGCGGTACAAGCCGCGCTGAAAGGATCAAGTATTGCTTACCTCACGGCAGGTTTGCCTTATTCTACCAAAGTCTGGCAAGAAAAATGGCCCTTGCTCATGCGCAATGTGATCGATGCCTGTAAGGAAAACAACTGCAAGCTTCTTTTTTTCAGCAATGTTTACGCTCTGGGCAAAGTAGAGGGTTGGATGTCGGAAGAAAGCCCTATGAATCCCTGTAGCAAAAAAGGAGAAGTAAGGGCCAAAATAGAACAAATGCTCCTGGATGAGGTCCAAAATGGCAACATCCAGGCCATGATTGCACGTGCTGCCGACTTTTATGGCCCTGGTGCCGCCCTTGGTTTTGTCGACTACATGGTTTTTCAAAATCTGGCAAAAGGTAAAACCCCTCAAATTTTGGTCAACGCAAATACCAAACATTCCTATACCTTTACACCCGATGCAGCCCGAGCTACTGCTGCCTTAGGCAACACCATGGATGCCTACAATCAGATCTGGAATTTACCAACAGATCCAAACGCCTTAAGCGGAAAGGATTTTGCTGAACTCGTTGCCCAAGCCTTTGGGGCCAAATTCAAATACACCATTGTGCCCAAATGGATGACCCGCATGCTGGGTTTATTCATTCCCGAAATGGGCGAAGCCGTAGAAATGCTCTACCAAAACCAATATAATTACTTGTTTGACAGCAGTAAGTATGTCCGGCATTTTAAACATGCTGCGACGACCTACCGCCAAGGCATCCAGGAAACTGTAGCCCATTTGCAACAACAAAAGACTTAAGCATGACGCAAAAAATTACTTCCCGATTTTTTTTGAGGCTTTTGAATAGGACGCTCACTTAAAATGAAGCGTTCGACTTCCTATTCAAAAGCCAAATCGGGAAGTTAATTTTTCTGCGTTATTTACTTTGAATCAATACTCAAACAATGAACACCTTAGAGCACCAGATTTCCCAACTGTTCCCGGAAGAAAATGGCATTCCTGAGGGAAACCGGCTTAGCGCCCCCATCCACCAGCGCGAAATGCTGATCGATGGGCAAATGATTCCCTGGACAGGCACCGTGCAGGATGTGTATTCACCAGTACATGTACACACTCCTGATGGCCTGAAACGCCTCCACATTGGCAGTTATCCATTAGCAGGTCAAGCGGAAGCCGATGCCGCACTCGAAGCTGCGGTACACGCCTTCGACAATGGGCGGGGCGAGTGGCCAACCATGCCGATTGGGGAGCGAATCGTGTGTATGGAAAAATTCATCGGTCGGATGATTGAGCAAAAAGACTTGATCGTCAATTTGTTGATGTACGAAATTGGCAAATCCATTGCCGATTCCACCAAGGAGTTTGACCGTACCGTGGAATACATCTACGATACCATCGACATGCTTAAAGAGCTCGATCGCAATTCTTCCCGTTTCCGCATCGAGCAAGGTATCATTGGTCAGATTCGCCGCTCACCGCTCGGAGTGGTCCTCTGTATGGGGCCATTCAACTACCCCTTGAACGAGACCTATACCATGTTGATTCCTGCCCTGTTGATGGGGAATACCATTTTGTTCAAACCACCAAAACACGGTACCCTCTTGCATTACCCCATGTTGGAAGCCTTCCGCGACTGCTTCCCCAAGGGCGTGATGAATACCTTATATGGGCGCGGAGGAACGGTAGTGCCTGCCTTGATGCAATCGGGCAAAATCAATGTCCTGACCTTGATTGGTTCCAGTCGGGTAGCAAATGACCTAAAAAAAATGCACCCGAAGGTCAACCGACTGCGGGCTGTTCTAGGGCTAGATGCCAAAAACGCGGCCATCATTCTGGAGGATGCCGACATTGATTTGGCAGTCCGCGAATGTATCCTAGGCTCTTTGTCCTTCAACGGTCAGCGTTGTACCGCCATAAAAATCATCCTGGTACACCAGAACATTGCCGACAAATTCCTGAAGCGTTTTTCAGCAGCAGTGAATCAATTGCCTTTTGGCATGCCTTGGCAAAAAGGGGTTGCGATTACCCCCCTACCCGAGCCCAACAAACCCGCCTATCTGCTGGATTTGGTCGAAGATGCGAAGGCACATGGTGCCCAGGTCATGAATGAAGGTGGCGCGACCATCCACGAATCCTTTTTTTACCCGGCGGTGGTTTATCCAGTAAATGACAAAATGAAGATTTACCGGGAGGAACAGTTTGGCCCGGTGGTACCCGTTGCCTCTTTTGCCAGTATGGAAGAACCGATCCAATATCTAATCGATTCACCCCACGGTCAACAAGTCAGCATTTTTGGCAATGACCCTG
This sequence comes from Haliscomenobacter sp., assembly GCF_965225875.1. Taxonomy (GTDB): domain Bacteria; phylum Bacteroidota; class Bacteroidia; order Chitinophagales; family Saprospiraceae; genus Haliscomenobacter. Next base: position 663,791 of record NZ_CBDDBS010000001.1, read on the forward strand.
ATGAGATTGCCCATCTGGTGGATCAACTGGTGAATCTGGTGAGCCGCGTCAACATCAACGCACAATGCCAGCGCGGGCCGGATACCTTCCCCTTCACCGGGCGCAAGGACTCCGCGGAGGGTACACTTTCGGTGGAGGACGCCATGCGGGCTTTTTCCATCCGTACCATCGTTGCCACCAAGGAGACCGATAAGAACAAGGAGATTCTGAATGGTATCGTGGAGGGGCATAAGTCGCAGTTTTTGTCGACGAAGTTTATTTTTTAGGGAGGTAAGCACAAAGGCTTCACAAAGCAAAGCGTCGTCAACGCCTAACTTTGTGCCCTTTGTGCTGCCTTTGTGTTCTTTGTGCTAAAAAATGTCGCTTTAGCCTTTACTCACGACTTACTTATTGTGGTTTCACTGGTGATTCCTCACTTCAAAATCGCCGCCCCCACCGCACAATGCAAACACTGCCGCTGATCACAATACATCCGCTTCAAGTGGATCAAAGCCTGGCTTTGCCCGGCATCTTCGGGCTCAAAGCCTAATTTTTTCCAACCATCAATGATGTGGTTGGCCTCGGGAGGAAGCTCTTGTAAAAAGCGCAGTGCCTTGTCGCAATACTTGGTATCCTGGGTATACATGCCGTAATAAAAAACCAGGGGGATACAGGCATTCAGAATGAGCAATTCGATAAAGCTAGTGCCCAGGTGTTTCAATTTGCGCGTTGAAGGCTTATCAAAGGTGTAGTGCTCCGACCAATACCCATGCAGGGTTACCCTGAAAAGATGCGCCAGTTCTTCGATATCCTGTGCTGCTAAAATTTTGCTAAAAAGATTGCTGCCCTGGTACAAGAGCACTGCAAATTGCGCCAAACGCATGGTCGGAAAATTGGCCGGGCGCATGCGCAAAAACTTCCAATTGCTGGCTGCCATTGGCTCAAGGCCGTACTTCTGGCGCAAAAAGCGGTATTCGCTTTGCAATTGTTGCGGGTATTTTTCCACAAAATCCGGTTCCAACAAACCAGCCTGTCCAAAAAGTAGTGCTTCAATTTGCAACAAATTATCCCGGTGGCGGCCAATGAGTTTGAGGGGCAAACTCCGGGCCAGCTGCTCACAAGGGTCCAGGTTGACGCTGAGGCCAAAATTGCGCAACAAAAGTTGATAACATACTTCCTCCCAATCTCCTTGGTTGAATTCCAGAAAACGTTTGACAATCTCGGTTTTGCCCTCCAAACGTTCGACCATTACCCGTTCCAGCCACAACTTAACACTCAGCGTTTTTACCTCCCGCCAATGATTCTGGCAAGGAATCCACAAGTTGTTGTTGAGCATGCGGTAATACGCACTACAAAGCTGCGGATCGAGCAATCGGCGCAATTCCAGGCATGGAATCCGCTCACCGTTGGGGTCGTAGATGACCTGATCCTCATCCAACACCACATGTAAAATGACATTGGCATAAGCGGGGTCCTTTTCGTGTCGGTGCAACAACCAATCCGAGGCTTTCAGGTGTACCTCTACATTGCCCGCCCAATAGGTATCCTCAATCCACAGGCGTGCATTGAGAAAATCGGGGCCAGCGTGGCGATTGTGTTCGCCAATGGCCAGGATGGTCAGGTTTTGACCCTGGGTGGTTTGTAAATGATTGGAATTGAAATGCTGGTAACGCCAGGCGTAATGGAGAAAATCTTCCGTCATGTTCTCAAGGTTAAAAGATGAATAACCTGAGAATCATTGTTGCTAAGGGTTGATCAAATGCACAAAAGTGCCGTATTGCCTACAAATTTAAAACTTATTTTTTAAAAAGCAAATCCTCACCCTTCTTCTTTGCTTTCAATTCGGCTGTAGACTTTAAAAATGTAGTCCATTTCGTTTTTGTCGTCGGCTTTATGGGCTTCTTTAAAAGTCAGGCGCCATTCCTTTGGTTCAATTTTTGGAAAAAACACTTCTCCTTCCGGTTCCAGATCAACTTCGGTGAGGTAAATTTTATCCCAATAGTCCTGGCTTTGTTCATAAATCTGGCCTCCACCAATGATAAAAGCCTCGGTTTCACCATTGTCGTAAGCCAACTCCAGGGCTTCATCCACGGAATGAACCACCATACAATCGGTAGCCACAAAAAAGATGTCGCGGGTCACTACAATGTTCGTCCGTTGGGGCAGTGGCCGACCAATCGAATTAAAAGTATTGCGCCCCATAATCACATGGTGATTCAGGGTAGTCCTTTTGAAGTATTTTAAATCGGCAGGCAAATACCAGGGAATTTGGTTGTGCATCCCGATGACGCGATTTTTAGCGGCGGCGACAATGGCTGATACGATCACGGCAAATTATTTTTCAGTGGAAATCTCCTTGGCACTCACTTTGCGTTCTACGGCACCGTGTTGGGTCAGGTTTTTGCGAATCACGTCCGCACTTTGTTTCATGGCAACACGGGTAGCTTCCGGCATCGGTAGCTGGGCTTGCATTTCTCCATTTTCAAAAGCGGCCACAGGCACGGTCATGTAAACAGGTTTGCCCGCAGCGGGGCGATAAATGTAGCGGTATACCGGAATGTACTCTACTTTACTAATCATTGTTTGCGGATTGCTGACCGCTGATTCCTGTATGCTACCCTTCTTTTCCAACTCTATTTCCACCATCAAACCAATGTCCGTATAGGTTTTGGTTTGTGCAGAAATGAAGTTCCCCATTGAATACACAACCAGGCCATTGCGGGTAGCTCCATTGGTTTCCTGCAAGGGATAGTTTTTGATGGGCTGCACCACGTGGGGATGGGCACCGATCACCATAGTGGAGCCCCAATTCAGCATTTTTTGGGCCAGCGCACGTTGGCGTTCGTTTTCAGCCAGTTGGTATTCGTCGCCCCAATGCACTACGGTAATGATGGCATCGGGTTTGTGGGCTTTGGCCGCATCGATATCGGCTTTGATGGCCTTCTCATCAATGAGGTTTACTACGCTGGGTTTGTGGTTAGGGATGCCGTTGGTGCCATAAGTATAGTTGAGGAAGGCCAGTTTAAAATTGCCTTTGTACACAATCAATGGGTATAGGGCCGCCCGGTGAGAAGAGTCTATAAAGGTACCCGTTTGGTAAAATCCATTCTTTTCGAGGGTCTTGATGGTGTTTTGCACCCCGATCAGTCCACCATCATTGGAGTGGTTGTTGGCGGTCACCAACAAATCAAAGCCAGCAGCGCGCAAAGCCAGGGGCAATTCATCCGGGCTCTTGAAGGTAGGATAACCCGTATAAGGAGGCTTACCCGGCAAAGTCAGTTCCAGGTTGCCGATGGCCAGGTCGGACTGTTCCAAAAGTGGCGCAATGAAGCGAAAACAAGGAGAATAATCGTAGAGTTTATTGGGTTCGATGGCGGCGGACTCAATTTGGGGTCCATGCCCCATAATGTCACCTACAAAAATCATCTTGAGCTTGTCCTGAGCAGAAAGCTGGCTCAATACAAACAAAAGCACAAAAAACGGCAGTACTTTTTTCATAGAAATAAATTAGTGGTGGGGCAAAATAAGTGTTTATTTTTTTGTCGCCCCTTGTCAAGGTCGGCTCGATTTGCCTTTTTTCCCTGGAACTTCCCGAATGATGTAGTCTTTTTTCAAGACTTGTTTTTCCATTTCCCGGCGAGCGGGCGTCCGAATTTCTCCTTTGAGGTATTTTTCAATCATCAAACTGGCCACGGGCGCTGCGACAGAGCCCCCAAAACCAGCATTTTCGGCATATACCGCAATGGCAATGCGAGGATTATCCTTAGGCGCAAAACAGAAAAAGATCGAATGGTCTTCCCCTGAGCTGTTTTCAGCTGTACCCGTTTTACCACAAATTGCAATATCAGGGATAAAGGCCCGTCGGGCGGTACCCGCAATGGTAACCCGTTCCATTCCATCTACTACGGGCTCGAAGTGCCTGCGCTCAATGCCAACCTCGTGCTTAATGCGGAAAGTACTCCGGGTGGTTAACGAGGAATCCCCAAAAGCCTTGAGGAAATGGGGGGTGTAATAATAGCCCCGATTGGCAATCGTAGCGGCGAGGTTGGCCAACTGGATATTGGTACACAACAACTCACCCTGCCCAATGCCCAGCGAACGAATCCAAATCGATTTCCACTGGCCATCGCGTGCATACCAACGATCAAAAAAAGCGGAAGTAGGAAAACGGCCGGCTTGTTCTCCCGGGTAGTCAACCCCAAGTTTGCGGCCATAGCCAAATTTATCCAGGTAATGATTGATGGTATCCAGGCCTTTATTGGGGTGCCGATAACCATTCATGTCGACAATGGTACGGAACAGCGTTACGAAATAGGCGTTACAGGAATGTTGAATACCTGAACGCACATCACTACAATAGGCGTGACGGTGACAACCCAACCGTACCCCCGGAGCAAAATAGCCCCCTGCACAACTCACTCCCCGATCCACGTTCCAAACCCCGATTTGCTGACCAATGAGGGCCAAAATCGTTTTGTGGATAGAACCGGGAGGGTACTGAGCCATTACCGCCCGATTGAATAAGGGAATATTCGGGTCAGCGGCTAATTTTTTATAGACATCGCCACGGGCGTTGTTGGTGATTGTCAGTTGATTGGGGTCATAATTCGGGGTGGTTACCATGGCCAGAATTTCTCCGGTTTTGGGTTCAATGGCAACCAGACCAGCCCGTTTGTTGCTAAGCAGGTGCTCGGCGTATTGCTGGAGTTCCAAATCCACCGTGGTTCTCAGATCAAGCCCAGGAACTACAGGGATATCGTCTTTGCCATTGCGATAAGAACCAGCATAGCGCCCCAATTTGTCACGCAATACAAAAGCAATTCCCTTTTTGCCCCTTAGTTCATTTTCATAGGTCTTTTCCAGGCCACTTGCGCCAATGTAGTCGCCAGGAGCATAGATGTCTGATTGGGTTTCCACCTCGGTTTGGTCTACTTCTCGGATATAGCCCAACAAGTGAGCAGCGACTGGCGCCGGGTACTGACGGGCGTTGCGCAAAACGATTTCGAAGCCAGGAAATTCAGGTAAAGCTTCTTGAAAACGAGCAAAAGCCTCGGCGGAAATTTTACTTTTAAACACATAAGGAACCGATCGGGAAAAACGACCACTTTTAAAGTCTTTATCCAGTGCTTTGTTGTACTCTTCGCGGGTCATACCCACCAGTTTGCAAAAGCGCCCTACATTGATGTTCTTATCCATTGCATCCACAGTGACCATCAGGTCATACATGGGATTATTGACCACCAGTAATTTTCCATTGCGGTCATAAATCAAGCCGCGTGCCGGATAAATGGGAAAACGCGCTACTGCACCCGTAATCTTGTCGGCAGTTTTGAATTCTCCATTGATGACTTGTAAAAAAAATGCCCTCGTCAATAGCAACGCTGCTGCAACGATAAACACAACTTGAATAACCTGTTGACGATTGCTGCCAATATCCATAGCCTATCTTGGTAGTGGGGTAAAAATAAATTTTCATTTTTCTTAAGCTATAGGATTAGATAAGACACTTAAATTGAACCGTTTACTTATCTAATCCTATAGCAAAATGAACATTTATTTTTTTATCGCCCTTGGGGAAAATTGAATTAATCTAAGCCGTTTAGTATGCCTGCTAAAATTAGTGTAAAAAATACGGAAACAATAAAACTAAGCAGGCTTTTAACTACAATAGACAGTAAAAATACGTGAGAGAAAAACGCCATCGAATAATAAAAAGGCAAATACAGCAATAAGGAATAGGCCACATAGCGCAGAAATGGCCAAAATTTGAGTCGGGCCAGGGAGGGAGTCAAAGTTTCGTCCATTCCACGGGGTAGAACCAACTCCAAAATAGAGGGGCGCCAATAAGCCAAAACGACTGCACTCATCGTGTGTACACCCAGGGTATTGTAAGAAGCATCGATCAGAAGCCCCGAAAAAAAAGCGACAAGCATCAGCATATTGATGTGCATGCCAAAAGGGAGCAGTAAAATAAACAAAGGATACACGAATGCTTCGTAATAGTATGGCCCGAGTGGCAAAAACTGTATCTGCTTCAGCACAACGATTTGGAGAATCCAAATAATGATGAATTTCAGCGAAATGCGCAATGTCGAGCTACTGTTCATCTTTGGCGCGTGCTTCTAGTTGATTGATTTCATCGGCATGTTCGTTCACTACGATTTGTGCGTAGCGGACGTTGGTCATATTGGTGTACAGTTTGACCTGAATCAAGTGGTTGCTGGACCCTGGAGGAATGCTGTGGTAAAACACTTTCCCGATTGCCACCCCAGGAGGGTAATAAGTAGAAAAGCCAGTGGTTTCAACCACGTCATCCTTGGAGCTTATTTTATTGTGCTTGGGGATATCAACGAGTTGCATAAAACGAGGGTCTTTGCCATTCCACACCAGAGAACCATAAAAACCTTTGTCTACCCCACGGATTTGGGCACTTACCCGCGAATCGGTATGCAAAATGGACATCACCACGCAATAATGCTCCGATACGTAGCGCACTACCCCCAATACCCCGTCAGTGGTAATCACCCCCATGTTTAGTTTTACCCCATGTCTGCTGCCTCGATTCAGGGTGAGGTAGTTTTTGGGTCTATCCACGGAGTTGTTGACGACTGTCGCTTCGATGTATCGGTAAACTTGAATGCGGGTACTGTCAATCACCCGTTGTAGGGTATCTGTACTAACCTGGTTGTTGTATTGATCTTTAGCCAATTGTCCACGCAGTACACTGATCTCGTGTTGCAGTTTTTCGTTTTCCCGTCGCAGGTTAAAATAACTCCGAATGGCGTTGGCACCACTTCCAAAGAAGCCGGTTATTCTCCCTGCCGAATTCCAAAAAATTTTACCCTGCGCCTCGTTGTTCTGAACAATCAGAAAAAGCGAAACGACCAACAGCACCAGGAACAAGATTCGGTGATTGACCCGATTGAGTAGTTGCAGGAAAGTATTCATGTGGTGATTGGAACTCGCGGGTGAGGAATAAGGTCGGTTTGAAGCACTATTTCTAATGATTCAAACCGACCTTATACACTATAAATCACACACTCTTACGATCGATCAAAAAGGTGAAACGATCAGTATTTTTCAATGCTATGCCTGTTCCCCGAACCACCGCACGCAATGGATCATCGGCAACCTGCACGGGAAGTTTGGTTTTTAAGGAAATACGTTTGTCTAAGCCCCGCAACAGCGCACCGCCACCAGTCAGGTACAAGCCCCTTCTGAAAATATCGGCGGCCAACTCGGGTGGAGTAGATTCCAGGGCCTTAAGCACCGCATCTTCAATTTTGGAGATGGATTTATCCAGTGAATGGGCGATTTCGCGGTAACCAACCTTGATTTGTTTGGGAATACCCGTCATCAAATCCCGGCCATGAGCTGCAAAATCTTCGGGAGCCTGATCTTCATCAAGCTCATGCAAGGCTGAGCCCACACTGATCTTGATTTGTTCAGCAGTACGCTCGCCAATCAGGATATTGTGCTGGCGCTTCATGTAGCTCACAATGTCGTTGGTGAATTCGTCGCCCGCAATGCGGATGGATTGGTCACACACGATCCCGGAAAGGGCAATCACTGCAATTTCGGTAGTACCACCACCGATGTCGATGATCATGTTACCTTCAGGTTCTTCTACATCCAAACCAATCCCCAACGCAGCAGCCATTGGCTCATGAATCAGGTAGGTTTCTTTGGAGTCGACGTGATCGGCTGAATCAAAAACAGCGCGTTTTTCCACTTCAGTAATCCCAGAAGGAATACAGATGACCATTTTCATGTGGGAAAAAAAGCGACGACGGCCATCAATCATGTTGATGAAGCCCTCGATCATATTTTCAGCCGCCTGAAAATCGGCAATTACACCATCTTTCAGCGGGCGAACAGTTTTGATTTCCTCGTGGGTTTTTTCAAACATTTGCATCGCACGGCGACCAACCGCAATGGTTTGGTTGGTTTTGCGATTGATGGCTACGATTGAAGGTTCGTCCACAACAATCTGATCATTTTGCATGATCAGGGTATTGGCAGTGCCAAGGTCAATGGCGAGTTCTTGTCTAAAAAAACTGAACAGCTTCATTAATTTTCCTTACCTAAGAGTTTTTGTAAATTATGTCAAACGCGCTCTAATCTGATCAAACTGTTGGTTGACCGCTGGCGTTTCATGCTCGCAAAAGAAAGAAAATTTAGCGACATTTAAGCATGTTCGGCCCTGCTTAACCAAATTTTTTTGATCAAAGGCTTAAAAAATGGTTTGAATCCAATTTTTAAGCTTTGCCCACGATAACTTCGCTCATTTTCTCGGGGATCAAATACTTTTGCGCCATGGCTTGAATAGATTCAGGCGTAACGGCCAGGGTAAGATCAACCGAGTCTTGCAGCTCTGTAAAAGGCAAATTTTCAGTAACCAGCAGGCGCACTAGCTCGGCTACGTTGAATGGTCCATCAATCATGGTCAAGTAATTGCCCAGGATGTAGTTGCGCATCATTTCCAGTTCGTCTTCGTCCACAAGTTCTTCCCGCAGGCGATCCATTTCCAGGTAAATCTGGGTGCGTGTATCAGCCACAAACTCATTACCCACCTCGGTACCAATGTAAAAGCAACCATCGAATTGCATGGCATCGAGGGTGGAATAAATGTTGTAGGTATAGCCTTTTTCTTCCCGGATATTGGTCATCAAACGGGAGCCAAAGTAGCCCCCCAGAATCACATTGAGGATGGAAAGGTCAAAAAAGTCGGGATGATGCCGATTGAAGGTCCGGAAACCAATCCGAATGGCCGATTGCAAGCTGTCAGGCTTGGAAATCAACACTTGTTGTGGTGGGGCTTCCTGTAGGATCAGTTTGGGCTCGGGAATGACTCCAGCAGGAATCCCATGCCCCAATTGTTCATTCAATTGCTCAAGCACCTCGGGGGTTACTTTCCCACTAATGATGATTACACAATTGTCTTTGGTGAACAAGCTCCGGTGGTGCTGCAACAAATCCTCCCGGGTGAGTTGGTTATAGGTTTCAGCGGTGCTGTTGTAGCCATAAGGATGTTCAGGACCAAAAAACATCTCGGTGATTTGGCGGTAAGCCACTACATCGTTTTTGCTCAGGTCTACTTGCAGGTGTTGTACACTGCGTTGGATGAAGGCCTGTAACTCCTGCTCCGGGAAACTGGGGGTTTTGATCACTTCACCCAACAAGGGCAATACCTGATTGAAGTGTTTGTTCAAAGACAACAAGGTCAGGCTGGCCGTATCGGTATGGTATGGAATAGCCAGACTGCTCCCGAAATAGTCCAGTTTTTCGGCCAACTCAGCCGAATTGTAGTTTTGGGTCCCTTCACGCAGGAGCGCACTCGTTGCGCGTGAGGCCAGTTTTTTGTGCTCATAAGGGCGGCCACCTTTAAAAATGACCTCTACCTTGAGTACTTCCTGGGTGCCCATGGCCACAACATAAACAGGGATTCCGTTATCCAAGCGCAACTCCTGAACTTCCGGCATTGGAATGTCGGTGATGGTTTTGATTTTGGGCGCTCTCGAACGGTTTGGCATAAGTGTGCTGCGGTGATTTTTGAAATAGGGGGCAAATATAGGGGCTTAGGGTTTGTAAAACAACTGCTTGGTGAAAAAGCTGCATAGAAAGAAAAAATACACCGCACTTGGGTTAATAGCATTTCATAAAGCCCATATAAAAAATCTAGCTTAGCTTTATGATTCATAAACTAGAACATTCATCAATCCATTTTTTTCGCTATGAACAGACGTGACATATTTAAAACATTAGGGGCTGCCAGTGCGGCGGCCATTCTTCCAGTTGACCTGTTGGCAGGGGTGGCGCCTAAAAAAACCAAGTTTCGCTTTTGCCTGAATACCAGTACCATCAGTGGCCAAAAACTGGGTATTGTGAAGTACATTGAAATTGCTGCCGCGGCAGGTTACGATGCCATCGAGATTTGGCTTCCCGACCTCAATGCCTACCTCAAGGAAGGTGGCACCATGACGGCCTTGGCTCAAAAAGTAAAAGATGCTGGGATTACCGTGGAAGATGCGATTGCCTTTGCGCCATGGATGGTGGAAGATGATGCACAGCGCGCAGCGGGTTTCAAACAGCTGGAAGAGGAAATGAACCTGCTGGCGCAATTGGGCTGCAAACGTATTGCTGCTCCACCTTCCGGAGTAAAAAAAGATCCTCCGCTGGATTTGTTCAAAGCGGGTGAACGTTACAAAAAAGCCCTGGATTTGGGTCGAAAAACCGGAGTAATGCCCCAACTGGAATTTTGGGGTGCGTCGGGTACCTTGTTTCACCTGGGGCAGGCATTAGCTGTAGCTGCAGCCGCCAACGATCCTGATGCCCGCTTGTTGCCCGATATTTACCATTTGTTCAGGGGCGGATCTGGTTTTGATAGCCTGAATTTGTTGAAAGGGGAAACCGTAGAGATTTTCCATTTTAATGATTTTGTGAACAACAAACCCGTTTCAGAGCAAACCGACGCGGACCGCATTTATCCCGGCGACGGTGATGCGCCAACTGAAAAGATAGTGCAATTGCTTAAAGAAATGGGAGGCACCAAGATCATTTCACTTGAGCTATTTAATCGGGATTATTGGAAGCAGGATCCCCTATTGGTGGCAAAAACCGGGCTGCAAAAAATGCGGTCCCTGGTGTAAAATGACATTGATTTTACGGCAGCAACACCAACATAAACAAATGACTCCCTTAGCTTTGCAGCATGAGGGAGTCATTCATACCGGTACTGGACAATCAGGCTTTTTTAAATCGTTTCGGGGAGGCAAGTGCCTTTTTTTCCACCATCGACTTCAGCCGTTTTACCATCGTTCCGCTGGAAAACTCCTGGTCTGCACTCCAGCATCCTTTCCCCATGCCTGCGGTTCGTTCCACCAATCATGATTTTATTTTTATCACCGGAGGTGCCACTACCCGTATGCGAGGGATGGATACTTATGACCTTGATCGGGGCAAAATCCTGTTCATGCCCGCTTACCAGGTTTCGCGGGTCATGTCGATGAGTAGGGACATTACTGGTTTTTTTGTCAATTTCAGTGCGCATTTTTTGGCTGAAAAATTGCAGCAAAAACAACCGCTGGCTCCTTTCCCTTTTTGGCAAGCCCAAGCCCCGGCCATGTGGACAATGCCCCTGGAAAAAATAGAGGATTGGACCAATGCCCTTCAACGTATGCTTGATCTTTCCCGCAGCAATCACCCCGATCGGGAACACCTGGTCGTTCACCTGTTGCTGACCTTCTTTTACGACATCAAACCTTATATACAACCCAATGTCCAAGCAGGCAGCTCTGCGGGCAGTGCAGCCCAACTCGCCGAACGTTTCAACAAGGTGCTTAGTGAACAATTTGATCCTCAAAAATCGGTAGCCGACTATGCCGCGCTTTTCCATGTTTCACCCAATCACCTCAACAAATGTGTACGGCGGGTGTTTGGGAAAACCTGTTCAGAATGTATTGCCGAGCAAAGGCTGTTAGAGGCTAAAATGTTGTTGCGGCAAACTGCTGCCTCCTTGGGGAGTATCGCCGAACAATTGGGTTTTGCCGATTTGACTCATTTTGGCCGTTTTTTTCGTCAAAAAACGGGCTACAATCCTTCAGATTTCCGCAAGGTGATTGATTTTGCTGAATAAATGCCGGGTTTGTACTAATGGTTTGCTTGATTAGAATCCGATTTTTGCCTTAAATAGTATTGCCTATGTATCACCTGATCCTTACCCACTCGATTCTGCGTTACCTCGTTTTATTGAGCATCCTCCTGGTCATTTACCTGGCCTGGGAAGCTTTAGTTTTTAAAAAACCGTACACTCGCCTACACCGCATGGCAACATCCAGTGCTTCAGGCATTAGCCATTTACAATTGGTGGTAGGGTTTGTAGTGTACTTTTTCAGCCCTACTGCTCAATCGTTTTGGCAAAATAAGTCCATGCGCTGGAGTGATGGGCTGTTTTTTGCACTGGTGCATTTTGGATTAATGAGCGCGGCCATAGTGATTCTTACAGTTGGAGCGGCTTTGGCCAAGCGTGAGGTGGACGAGCGCCGCAGGTTTCGGATTTTATTCAATTATTTTGTCCTCGCTTTATTCATTATTTTGGTCGCAATTCCCTGGCCGTTTTCGCCTTTGGCACAACGTCCCTGGTTTCGATCATTTTAAAAATCACCCGCTATGTTATCCTTACTTAAAACGCCACTGGGGCGATTGCGTGTCATTGCTTTCGCCGAAGGCATGTCCTTTTTGATTTTGTTGTTCGTCGCCATGCCGCTGAAGTACATCTGGCAGTACCCACAGGCAGTTCGCAATTTCGGCTCTTTGCACGGACTGCTGTTTGTGCTGTATATCCTGCTCGTGATTCTGTGTAGCATCGAGTACCGCTGGAAGTTCTGGAAGATTGGAATCCTGCTGTTAATTTCGGTGATTCCGTTTGGAAACTTTTATGCGGATAAACATTATTTGCGCACGGATGATCCATTGAATTCGCCAAAAGAGGGTTGATTATTTTTGATTTGGTACGTTAAAGAAGCCCTAAAAAAACGTTAAAGCATTAAATCCCAGTAACAATCGCCAACGGAAATCGTCTTTGCATTTGTCCTCCTATTTAAAAACCGATTCATAATTCAAAAAACTTTCCAATGGTTAAGCAAACATGGTTTTCCGTTTTAGGCCTGATGGGCTTATTCCTCCTTACTTTTAATGCTTGTACCAAAGACGAAAATGTAGACCTGAGCGAAGACGAGAGCGTGGAAATGGCCAGCCGTGCGCTCAAAAGTCAACAATTGATTGGCACCTCATTTGGCATTGCCACTCGGGGTGCAGCTGAGGTGGATGGCCTGATCAACAACACGCCGGAAATCCGTACGGACTGTGGCACGATTACCGTTACTCCCGCCGATTTAAAGACCTTCCCCAAAACCGTGGTGATAGACTTTGGCACAGGTTGCACCGACGTAGATGGCAAAACCAAAAGCGGCAAGGTGACAATGGTGGTGGGTAAACTTTGGCAACCCAACTCGCTGGTGACCTTGCAGTACGAGAATTACAGCGAAGATGGGGTAAAACTGGACGGCAAATTCAGCTTCAGCAACAGCAGTACGAACACTGCCGGCGTTTACCAGATCAAAGCCGATAAGGTGAAAATCACCGACGCCAAAAACGAAACCTGGACCTGGAGTGGTGTTCACGATTTCACCCAAACCCGGGGCCACGCGACCTGGTGGGACTGGAGTGATGACGTGTACGATGTAACGGGCAATATAGACGTACTTTTCCCCAACAACGAGGTGGTTACCTGGAACATCGATCAACCGCTGGTGAAGGCCAACAACTGCTACTGGGTAAGCAAGGGCTTGGGCTTGTTGAAGCTGAATGGCAAGGACATTCAGGTGGATTACGGCAATGGGACTTGTGACAATGTCGCGGTGTTGACCCTGAATGGAAAGACGTTTACGATAAAACTGTAATGCTCGGCGGGTAGAGACGCACGGCTGTGCGTCTCTTGCTTCTTGGGCAGTGTGAGACGCACAGCCGTGCGTCTCTACAATTTTGCGTTTCCTCCAATGATCAGTGTAATTCAATGTTTTGGGTCTCTCCTTTTTTTTATACTTTGGGTGGTTCAAAATAATTACTCTGCCATGACACCCAATCGCCGCCAATTTCTCAATCTGGTTGCCGGAGCATCTGCTGCTACGGTATTGAGTTCTACCCAATCCGAGGTATTTGCCCCCTACCCCACGCCCATTGCGGCCAATTCCTACAACTGGTATACTTTTTATGGCCGCGACAATAAAAATTGGGGCGAAGACCTGGATGCTTGCCTGGCCGATTTTGCCAAAACCGGACTGAAGGCTTACGAGCCTAGTTTTAATGCGCCCGAAGAGGTAATTAAACTCGGCCCGGTGCTCAAAAAATACCAAATCGCCATGCCCTCGGTGTATGTCAACAGTGTTTTGCACAAGGCGGATGAAGCGGCCAAGTCTATCTCCGCTGTGTTGGCCATTGCCGATGAGGTCAAAAAACTGGGCACGAAAATAATGGTGACCAATCCTACACCTATACGCTGGGGAGGAGATGAGGTCAAAACCGATGAAGAATTAAAATTGCAAGCGGCTAGCCTGGACAAACTGGGGGCAGCCTTACGGCAAAAAGGCATCACCCTCGCCTACCATACCCACGATGTGGAAATGAAAGCGGGTGCCCGCGAATTCCACCACATGCTGCTGAATACCTCACCCCTGAACATGTCCTTCTGCTTTGATGTACACTGGGTGTACCGGGGTTCTCAAAACTCGCAACTGGCGGTGTTCGATGTGTTGAAATTGTATGGCAAACGGGTGGTGGAACTGCACATCCGACAGTCGGTTAATGGGGTATGGTCCGAAACGTTTGGCGATGGGGACATTGATTATCGGCGCTTCGCGGGGGAGTTGAAGAAGCTGAAATTGCAGCCACATCTGGTCATTGAGCAATGTGTGGAGGATAAGTCGCCGCATACCATGGATGCGGTGAAGGCGCATGTAAAAGACTTGGCAGCAATTCGGGACGTGTTTCAATCCATCTTGGGTTAAGTCATGCGAGAAGCGTTGATCATCCAAAACATCAGCCGACACATTTCCCTAAATGAGGCTGAGTGCAATTATTTTTTGTCTTTGCTGGAGTTCAAGTCCCTGAAGCGCAAAGGGTTTTTGATCCAACCCGGAGAACTGTGCCGATATGAACATTTCATTACCAAAGGTTGCCTTAGAACTTATACCATTGATGAGAACGGGTTCGAACACATTTTGATGTTCGCCATCGAAGATTGGTGGACGGGCGATTTGTACAGTTTTTTGACCCAAACTCCAGCCAGCCTTTTTATCGACGCACTGGAGGACACTGAGCTTTTGGTCATTTCCAAACATAATCTTGAAAAGCTCTACGTTGAAATCCCAAAATTTGAACGTTTTTTCAGAATCATTCTCCAAAATGCCTTCGTAGCCCAGCAACAACGCATCAATCAAAATTTATCTTTCAGTGCCGAACAGCGTTATCTACATTTCATTGACAAATTTCCAACCCTCGAGCAGCGCATTCCCCAACGTCAAATTGCGGCTTACCTCGGAATTACCCCCGAATTTTTGAGCATGATTCGCCGAAAATTGGCCCGGAAATAAAGCCTTAAACTACTTTAATTTTTTTCAACTGCGTTACCCGTTGTTTTGTGGCATCAAAAGGGTCTGCACAAACTTATACCAAAACCTTGCAGGCTTTTTAAACAAAACAACCATGAAAAAAGCAATGTTAATTGGCCTGATGGCCTTATCTTTGGTTGGCACAGCGGCCAAAGCCCAACAAACCACCTGGCAGTTGGACAAATCTCATTCTTCCATCCAGTTTGCCGTTGATCATTTGATCATCTCTGAAACAACGGGGAAATTTGACGATTATACCATTCATGTCCAAGCCGACAAGCCAGATTTCACTGATGCCATTTTTGATTTCAGCGCCCAGGTAAAAAGCATCAACACGCAAGACGCCAAGCGGGATGAACACCTCCGAAGTCCTGATTTTTTTGATGCAGGCAAATACCCTAATCTGGTGTTCAAAGGGAAAAAACTGGGCAAGGTCAAAGGCAATGAATACAAAGTATACGGCGATCTGACCATGCATGGCATCACCAAGCCAATTGTGTTGAACGCCAAATTTGGGGGCATTGTCAAAGACCCCTGGGGCGGCACGCGTGCCGGGCTCAAAGTGTGGGGCGATTTGGATCGTTATGTTTTTGATTTAAAATACAATACAGCCCTGGAGGCTGGTGGGCTGGCCATTGGCCAAATGGTGAGGATAACTTGTAATGTGGAATTGATCCGGCAGTAGAAACTCAGCAGATGCTTAACATGAATCATCCCGAATTCTGAAACCCCAAACCGCGGCAGCGGTTGAATCTTGAATAGCCGCGGTCGTCCGCGGATTTAGCCGTTTTGTGGTGTGTCGCAACCGCGGCAGCGGTTGAACAAACTGAGGCGCAATTCAACCACTACCGCGGTTGTGAAACATTCCGCTTAGAATTTTACTGCGGACGACCGCGGCTATTCAAGATTGAATCACTCCGTGATTCTAACTGCTACAATCCACAAACTGCCCCTTGATGTCCATCTTTTCTCCAGCCCCCAAATCCCTCCCAGGGAAAATCGTCCATGCTCTGGCGTCAATCCTGCATTCCTTCCACGGGCATTTAGCCTGAATTTTGTGTCATCATTCAGCGGCGAAGCGGCAAGTCTCTTTAGCCTTTGATTTTTAATCTTTAACCACTCAAAGAAAAAAAATGACACAGTTCAATGTTCCAACCCGTGATCAAGTCAGTGAAAACAACCAGGTGATTTTTGATCAATTAAAAGCAGCACTTGGGTTCGTACCCAATTTGTACGCTACCATTGCCTACTCCAGAAATTCCCTTGGTAATTATTTGCAACTCCAGAATGCCAAAACCTCTTTAAGCAAAAAAGAAAAAGAAGTCATTAATCTGGTGGTCAGCCAGGTCAATACCTGTGAATATTGTTTGGCTGCCCATACGGTAATTGGAAAAATGAATGGCTTTACCGACGAGCAAGTGCTGGAACTGCGCAGTGGGTATGCCTCCTTCAATCCCAAACTGGATGCTCTGGCGCAATTGACCAAAGTGATCGCAGCAAACAAAGGCCGTTTGAGTGAAGAAGCTCCGTTGGATGCCTTTTTCGCAGCAGGTTATACCCAGGAATCTCTGGTAGACCTGATCATGGTGATCGCCGACAAAATTGTGATGAATTATCTGCATAACCTGACTAAAATTCCGGTTGATTTCCCCGCAGCACCAACTCTGGCGACGGTTGAAGTGTAAACGAATCCAGGCTCCCTAACTGATGGTTTGGTTAGGGAGCAAATGCCGAAAAAGACCGAAAATTAAAATAATGGCACAAAATTATGCAAAGCTGGCTTTTACCGATGCGGTAAAGGCGCTGCAAGAAATACACGGTAGCCGGAAAACTTATGCTCGCATGGAGCAGTTCCGCCACACCGATGGACTATCCGAGCAGGAAATTGTGTTCATCACCGAACGGGATAGTTTTTACCTGTCCAGCATTGGTGAGAATGGCTATCCATACATCCAGCACCGGGGAGGGCCCGCCGGGTTTATCAAAGTGCTGGACGCCAACACGCTGGGCATAGTCGATTTTGAAGGCAACAAACAATACATCTCGGTGGGTAATCTGCAAACCCATCCCCAGGTTTCTATGATCATGGTGGACTACCCACGGCAGGCCAGGTTAAAATTATATGCCGATGCCAGAATTGTTGAACTGAAAGATGACCCCGCGTTGTTTCAGCAACTGGACCCTGCGGACTATCCACACCGGCCCGAGCGAATGATCTTGTTCGAGATCCAGGCATACGACTGGAATTGTCCCCAACACATTACGCCCCGCTATACCCTGAGTGAAATTCAGGCGGCATTTGCACCCCAACAAGCGTATCTTGAGGCATTGGAAAAAGAAGTACTGAAATTGAGGGCTGCCCCAAAAAATCAAGTTATTGCTCCGGAGGGAGTGTAAGAATTTATAATGTACATGCACACACACTTTACCTTGCACAACCCCCAGAAGGGAAACCTGGCCTTTCGAATATTCCCGTTTGAAGATGCCAACCCGTTTGAGGAATTGCAACGACTCAGCTATTTCAGCATCATCCTGATTAAATCCGGTCAGGCACATTTGACGGCTGATTTTACGGAGTATGACCTATGTGCACCGTCTTTAATGGCTTTTTCGCCTTATCAGCCATACCGTTTACAAGCAGAAGGAGCCCTGCACGGTTGGGCCATCAATTTTCATCCCGAGTTTTTCTGCATCTTCAAACACCATCAAGAGATTGCCTGCAATGGGCTTTTATTCAACAACATTTATCAAGTTCCTTACCTCGATTTGGAAGCATCGGACGTGGTGCATTTTGAAGGCTTGATCGAACAAATGGTGGCTGAAACCCAAAAGGCTGAACTCGCTCAGTATGAATTGTTGATCGCTTACCTGAAAATTGTGTTGATCAACGCGGTACGTTTAAAGATCAATCAACAACCTGAGGTTAAAGAGGCTATGTCCAATTTGAAAGAACCTTTTGTGCTCCAAAAGTTAAAAGATGCCATTGAAGCCCATTACCGGACCAAACATTCGGCAAGTGATTACGCGGAAATGCTCAACATTACCCCCAAAGCCTTGGGCAAGATCACCAAAACTCATTTTCAAAAGACCTTGACCGATTTAATCAGCGACCGAATCGTCATTGAGGCGAAAAGAGAGCTCTACCTCAGCGCCAAATCCATCAAGGAAATTGCTTACGAGTTGGGCTTTGACGACGAGTTTTATTTCAGTCGGTTCTTCAAAAAACGGGCAGATATTTCGCCTCAGTATTATCGGGATACGGTAGGTTTTGCGGCTGCGGTTTGAGGGAGCTTGTAGGGCAAAAAAAAAGCGCATAAGATCAGGTCAACTGCTTATGCGCTTTTTTTAGAAAGGATGGCTTACTCCCCTTTCAAGGTCTTGAAATACTCTTCCACCAAAGACTTGTAATAAGGCTTCAATGCGGGAGAAACTGTTTTATACGTCTCTACCTCCGAGCGACGTTTTTTCAGGTATTCCTCAAGAGCAGGTGGTGATTTACGTTGATAATCCTGGGCGGAATCCGATTTGCGCTTTTCATCCAATTCGCGTTCGCGCTCGGCTTTTTCGTGTTCGAGCAGGCGCGTTAGGATGTCTTGCTGGCGCTTGAGGGTTTCGTTGCTCAGTTTTTTATTGACCAGTTCGGTTTCGGTTTTGTCCATCTGATCCAGGATGTCTTGGAGCTCTTTGCTGCCTTTGCCTTGCTGCTGCAATTTGCGCTGTTGCTTCTCTAAGGCTTTGCGAATGGCTGCTTGTTTGGCGGCCATTTGGGCAAAATCCTTGGCATTGGGGCCTCCCTCGCCATCTTTTTGGTTCATTTTTTCACGGGCATTTTGCATCTCCTTGTTGAGTCCTTGCTGCCCGGGCGACATTTTATCCTTGGGAGTATTGCCCTCCTTACCTTGTCCTTGATTTTGTTTGCCTGGATTGGGGCAAGATTGGCTGCCCGACATCATGCCCGACATTTGTTGTTGCATGTTGTTGAGCACCTCACTGAGCATCAGTGCCAGGTCGTTGAGGCCCTTCATGGTGCGCTGCTGGCGATCGGCGGCCATTCCTTTTTCACGCTCTTCCAGCAGTTCGATGCTTTCGCGCATGTTGGTTTTGATTTCGCCTACTTTTTCGGTCACGAAAGACTCGATTTGGTACACCCTTTTACTCAGGGCATTGAGGGTATCTTCGGCTACGCGGAAGTCGTCCTTGATTTTGAATTGGCGCTGCACCTGCTGAACGTAGCGTGGCGTATTGATCTCGGTTTTTTTCAAGCCATTGATCAAGTCTTCCTCGTCAAAGGACAAGCCTACCAGGTTTTCGAGCAATTGGCGCAACATTTTCATGTCCTCCTGCATTTGCTCCATTTGGTTCGACTGCATTTGGGAGCGCATTTTGTTGGCCTTGTTTTTCATCTTCTGGGCCGCGCTCTTTTGTGACTTGGAGGACTTGCTGTTCTGGTTTTGCTCCAGTTGTTTTTCACTGTCCTTCATGTCTTCTTTGATGTCCTCCATCCCTTCTTTGGGGTCATCCATTTTTTGAGGATTTTCGAGTTCTTCGTTTTTCTTCTCGATGTCCTCCATTTTTTTCTCCAGGTCTTCCAACTCCTTCGTCAGCTCTTCCTGCTGTTTTTCGAGTTGTTCGTTGGATTCTTTTTTATCCTCGGTTTTTTCACTCAGTTCTTCCTGTTTTTTGGCCATTTCGTCCAGCTTGTCGGCGGCCTTATTGATTTCCTGTTCCAGTTCCAGTTGTTTGAACAGCTCTTCCATGCGTTCCAACTCATTCTCACGCTGCTCATTGCGGTCTTTCATCTCCTCCATCATTTCCAGGGCCTGGTCTTTCTCCATTTCCTGCATGAGTTTTTCGATTTTTTCCATGAGCTCTTTCATCTCTGGGTCTTCCAGCGATTCCATGAGTTGTTCCAGCATTTCCTGCTTTTCCTTGGTTTCTTCCGGCGTTTCGCCTAGCTGATCCTGGTTTTTCTTGTTTTCCTCAAAAGCTTTTTGGGCTTCCTTGATTTGTTTTTCCAGTTCTTTTTGGCGCTCCAGCAGTTTTTCTAATTGCTTGCGGGTTTGCCAATTGATGTCTTTTTCCTGCAAGAGTTTTTCTTGCAAGCGACGGATTTCCTCCTGCAATTTTTTGGCTTCGGCCAAAGCATCTTTCAGGTTGTCCTTGATTTTATCGTCGTTTTGCTCGGCGCGTTTTTCCATTTCCTCCAAGGTAGGCATGGAGAACACCATTACGCCGGTACGTGCAGCTTTGCTGCCATTGACGGCGTCGTTGTCTTTGATTTCAAAGTAATAACTCAGTTCGTCACCAGGTTTCAGGCCCAGTTCCATGGCGTCGAAGGAATAGTCAAAAGTGGTGCTTTTGCCTTCGGGGCGTTGGATGGTGATGGACTGCAGCTGGCCCGGGTCACTTTTGGCTTTGCGGATGCGGTAGTTGAAGGTGAGCACGCGCAAACCGTAGTCGTCGCTGGCTTCGCCTGCAAAATATTTGGCATTGGCATTGGTGCTATCTTCAAAAGCTTGGGCCCGGATTTCGGGGTATTGATCAGGGATGATGGTCATGGAATAAGTCACTGAGTCTCCTTTGGGCAGGGCCGCATTGGAAACGATCAGTTTGTAAGTCTCATCCAACATCGCTTTTTTGCCAAACAAAAACAGGTCATCACCCTGGCGAGTAGCCAATTGAGACTTGTTGCTGCGCGAAAAACGCATTTTGATGGCCTCAGTTGATTCTGTGTTGAAAATCCACTGCACCTGGGTACCTACCGGCAGCACCAGATCGCCGATGCTTTGCAATACCTCATCCGTACGGCCGATGTAATCCGGGTAATTGAGTTTGACCTGGAAATCGCGGATGTTCGGCTTTTTGATCACCTCAAGCAAATAATTGCGTGAATCAACACCTCCACCCCGCAAGGTAAAGCGTACATCTTTTTCCACTTTATTGAAGCGGTAGCTGAACTCATTGGGACTGGTTTTGCTCATGCGGTATTCATAGTCGTCAACAACAATGAACACGTCATTGGGCAGGATTGCACCATCTACTTTGATTTCCAAATCGTAGTCTTCGTATTGAACTACGGTCAGTTTTTTTTCATCCAGCTTGAATGCAAATGGGGCCGGGCGCAAAAACTCTTTACCATTTTGAATCAAACGTTGGGTACTATCGCGAATGACTGAAGGAGCGGCAAACAACAACACCAAAAGCACCAAGAGGGGGGGCAATGCATAACGCAGGTACTTGCGGTTTTGAGCCAGATTGATGGCAGCCTGGAAGGGAACAGGTTTGATTTCCTCCGATTTTTGATTGATACTCGCCAGAATCAACTCTTTGTGATCTGCCTGACTCGCTTGTTGATTGAGTTGGAGGATATTGAGCAGTTTGTCCTTGACATTGGTGAAATGTTCCCCAATGATGGAGGCTGCTTTTTCGTGGCTGATGACCCGCCCCAGGTGAAAATAGCGCAAGAGGGGATCAATGACCCAATTGCCCAAGGCAAGGCCGCTGATGCCTAAAAAGGAATAAAACAGGATTTTTCGCCCGGTGGTATCGAAGTAATAAAAGTACTCCAACACTGCTGCGATCAGGAACAAGCCCAGGATCGTGCCAACGCTGTACAAAGCGCCGCGGATCAGCTTGTTGACATAATATTTGCGAATGAAAGCATCGAGCTTTTCAATCAACAGTCGGTAATTGTCTTGCATTGCCATAAATCCCTCACTTAAAGTCAACTAATTAACGCTACAATATAACGAAAGGAACGTGTGAAAACCAAATTTCCACACGTTCCTGACGGCTAACTTACCTAATAGACAACAAAAAAATCTCAAAGCTGGTTGAAAATTATTTAATCACTGGCAATTGGTCATAAACAGATTTCAATTCAGCGTTGGTTTCTTTGCTTTTGATGTCCTCGATTATTTTGGTGATGCGATCAGCTGTGCTCGATAAGGTGGTTTTCTCCGTACCCGAGGCGCTACGCGCTTTGACCCGAAAATCGTTGCGCAAGTCATTCAGGGCTTTAACTGCACCAAATTTGCGCCACAGTGATGGATCACTGCTCGTACCAAAATTCTTCAAGGTCTCGATGGTTTTGTCAATGGTTGCCTGATCCCCAGCTGAAGCCAGAATCTGATAACTTTCGAAGAAAGAAATAGCCGTGAAGCCGTCCACATCTTTCAAACGCTTTTCAAAAAATGGCAGGTATTTGGCATCGCCTTTGTCGGTATAAATTCCAGCAATGGCTTCCAGGAGCGGGCCTTTCGCCGTTTCACCCAGTTTTTCGGCCAAGGCCAAACCTTCTTCTTCGTTTTCCTGATAAATGATCCCCAAGGCGCTGGCGCGTACACTAGGAGCCTGTTCTTTTTCAAAGGCAGCTTTGGCTACTGCCAAAGTTTGTGGATCGCCAGTATCAGCCAATGCAGACAAGGCCTTGGAGCGAACCTCAGAGTGTTTGTCATTCTGAGCCAGATCGCGCAATTTGGTCATCAGCTCTGGGCTGATTTCCTCAGGCAAATTGTCCAATGCAATGGAGCGAATGTAGTAAAAACGATCGTTCAATGCTGTGTTCAAAAGGCCAGCCACCTGGTCGCTTTCCAGGCCGATCAGGCGTTCGATGGCCTCGTTGCGGTCCATGAACTTGGGAGCGTTTTTGAATTGAAAGACCAGTTCCTCCTCGGTTTTATTGTCTTCAATTTCCGCCAAAAGTGCCCGGTCTGCATCAAAATTGATTAGGTCAGGTTTACTGCTGGCTGGGAAGCGGAAGGTTTGTTCCCGCTGGTCTACCCGAATGTCGTGGCGGGTGCTGCGACCATTGGCGTATACGTCCACCCCAACAGGAATTACAAATACACCCGGAACGCCTTTTTCACTCTGGGTTTGGCTCACTTGCACTACCGCTTCTTTAGCTGCTGCATCGTAGCTGTATTCGATGTTCAATTTGGGATGGCCTGCGGCGAAATACCATTGGTTAAAAAACCAGTTGAGGTCTTCGCCACTCACTTCCTCCATGGCCAGGCGCAGGTTGTGTGCTTCTACGGCTTTGAAGGCATTTTGGGTCAGGTAGTTTTTCAGTGCGGTAAAAAACACCTCATCACCCAAATAACTGCGCAGCATGTGCAAGGTCGCACCACCTTTATTGTAGCTGTGCGCATCGAACATGTCGTCTTTGTCTCGAACCCCAAAATGAATCAAGGGGTGAACGCCACCCGCCGCAGAACCGAGGTAGCCGCCTTGCTCGGTAAGCAGGTGGTGATCGGCATAATCGGAGCCGTATTTGTGTTCGAACCAGAGGTATTCAGAGTAGTTGGCGAAACCTTCATTCATGGTCAGGTTGGGCCAGCTTTCGCTGGTCACGTAGTCACCAAACCAGTGGTGGAACATTTCGTGGGCAACGATTTTATCATTGGAATCGTCGATGAGTTCCCATTTGTGTTTTTGGATAAAGTCACCAAAAACAACCGCCGTGGTGTTTTCCATTGCGCCCGACACGTAGTCGCGCACAATGATTTGGGAAAACTTGGGCCAGGGGTAGTTCACACCCAGTTTGTTCGAGAAAAACTCCAACATCTCCGGGGTGTGGGCAAAAATATCGCGGGCATCGGCTTCGTATTCCGGCTCCACGTAGTAGGCTACTTCGATGTTGCGCCACTTGTCTTTCACCACTGCAAAATCGCCTACGGCCAGCATAAATAAGTAGGGCGCATGAGGCAGATCCATTTTCCAGTAATCGGTACGGGTACCGTCGGCGTTGTTGGTAGAGGTAGTCAAAATACCGTTGGAAAGGGTTTTGAACTTTTGCTCTACGGTAACATAAAGCTCCTGGGTGCAACGCTCGTTGGGGCGGTCAATCGTTGGAAACCAACGGGAATTCCATTCGGTTTCGCCTTGGGTCCAAATTTGTTGGGGTTTGCCCAATTCTTCGTTGCGAGGGTTGATGAAAAACAAGCCTTGATTGGAAGTGATGGCATCGCTACCACCGTCGGCTTTGGGGCGGGCGGTGTATTCAATGTAGATGCTGTATTCTTCATTGCGGTTGAAGGAACGACCCAACTGGATTACAATCTGTTGATTGTCTTCGTAGGTGTATTTCAACTGCTGGTCTTTGCCAGCGAATTGCACTTTTTTGAACTCCATACCCTTGGCGTCCAGGGTCAAGGTTGAAGTGGGATTAAAGAAGGGTTTGAGGCGCAGGGTTACCTTGCCGTATACTTCTTCTTTAGCCCAATCAAAACGCACGTCAATTTTGGTGTGCAGCAAATCATTTACCCGCTTGGCAGTAGGGCTATAGGGGGATAAAGTTGTTTCTACTTCAACTTCTTCTTCTCCTTCTCCTTCTCCTTCTCCTTCATCCACACTGGACTCAATATCCAGGGTATCCAGATCCACCTCGGCAATCAATTCCTGGGCAGGTTCGGTTTTAGTTGTGACAGGTTTTTGGGTTGAGCACGCACCCACAAACAAGGTGATGCACAACAACCACAAGATTTTTTTCATGCTATGTTCAATTTTTACCGCGAAAAATAAGAATGATAGTTTGTAACAAAATCACCCGCTGTGGGGGATAAAACAGTTGAGGAGTTTAGAAGTTGAGGAGTTTAGAACGGTAGCGTCTAAATCGCTGCGGTAGCCTAAACTTCTCAACCCCTCAACTCCTCAACAGGTGTCTATTTGCTTACCGTTACCAAGCCGGACACCTCCTGGAGGAATGCCGACAAGTGACGATTGAATTCTTCTTTTTTCTCCATCATGGGTGCGTGACCACAAAATTCGATCAGGTGCAGGCGTGAATGGGGGATCATTTCGTGAAACTTCTCACCTACAAAGGCTGGTGTCACCTGATCCTGGCGGCCCCAAATGAGCAGAGTCGGTACTTTGATGTTGTGTAACTTATCACCGAGATTGTGCCGCACTGCCGATTTAGAGGTAGCAATGACTCGAATGGCCCGGTTGCGGTCGTTGACGATGCTGTATACTTCGTCGATCAGTTCATTGGAGGCAATGGTCGGATCGTAGAAGGTATCCTGGGTTTTTTTCTTGATGTATTCGTAGTCACCACGTTTGGGGAAACTATTGCCCATGGCGCTTTCAAACAAACCTGAACTACCCGTCAAAATCAAGGAAGCGATTTTTTCCTGATGCCCTAATGTGTACAACAGCGCAATGTGCCCACCCAAAGAATTGCCCAACAGGTGCACTTTGTTGTAGCCTTTGTCTTTGATAAAATCGGCAAGGTGATCTACCAGCCCCATCACGGATACTTCCCGGATAGGCAGTTCAAACATGGGTAGAATGGGGATCACCACATTGTAAGACTGGCCGAAGGCGGCAATAATCCCTTCAAAATTGCTCAAAGCGCCAAAGAGGCCATGCAGCAGAATGAGGGTTTCTTCTCCGCCCTTGGTTTCAATATATGTGTATTTACCGTCCTTAATGGTAGGGTATTCCATTTATACTTATGCGCTAGGTGACAAAATAAAATTTCTGCAAACCATTAGTTCAAGGGGTTTAAACTAAGCTTTTTTTGCTTAAACGCAAAAATAGGCTTTTAAATTTGTTTGGCAAAACGATGGAGCGCGCTTGCCTCAAGATTTGAATGGTTTGTTCAAAAATAGATTCAGAAATTTAATCTTCAATGACTGCGGAAAGCCCTCGGTCAATCAAAGCGTCTTTTTTGGGCTTCAATTCTTTTTTGGGAGCTGTTTTTACGGTTGCTTTTCCTTTAAAGTGGATAATTAGGGCCAATTGTTCGGCTTGATCCTGGGCATGTTCCAATACTTCTACAAAACACTGGATGACCCATTCGAAAGTGTTGTGGTCATCGTTGTACACAATCAGACGCGAATGGTGGCCCAATAGCTCATCGATCTCGTCTTCTACCAATACTTCTTCTAATTCTTCTACCTCAGGATTGTACGCGGTGATCATTGTTTTTTGAGTAAACACAAGGGCCAACGGGTTGTTTTTATCTTCATTTGATCTGGTTAAAACAACCCGTTGGCACTAGCAATTAGTTAAGGGCAGCCAGAGCTGCTTTTACATTGGCAAAATTCGGCATTTCTCCCGCATTTTCCAACACTTCGGCGTACTGGATTGTTCCATTGCCATCAATTACAAAAGCGGCACGTTTGGAAACACCTTCCATCCCAAAACCAAATTTAGGATACAAGGCACCATAAGCGGTCGAAATCGTTTTGTTAAAATCAGACAACAGTGGAAAATTCAAATGTTGTTCTTCTTTGAATTTTGCCAAAGTGAATAAAGAATCCACCGAAAGGCCCAGAATCTGGGCATTCAGCCCCTGATAAAAGGCAATGTCGTCACGCATGTTGCACAATTCTGTGGTACATACACTGGTAAACGCCAGAGGGAAAAACAACAGAACGACATTTTGTCCTTGAAAGTCTTCCAACTTCACTTCTTTTTTGTCGCTAGAAAATAGCGTAAAGGCTGGAGCCTGATCACCAACTTTTAACATGATTATCTGAATTAATGGTTAGTGCCAGATTACAATTAATCAATGTGGTCTAGCACTTATTGGTAAAAAATGATTTTATCTTGCCTACCTAAATAAACAAACCAGGAGAATAGTTCAATGACAGCAGCACAAAAAGCGTATCTCCAACTGCATTTGGCAGTTTTGCTCTTTGGTCTTACCGCCATTTTGGGTAAAATGATTCAATTGAGCGCCCTGGTGCTGGTATGGTGGCGGGTATTGATTACATCTCTGAGTTTGATGTTATTGATCAATGTGTTCAAACTGCTGAAAACCCTCCCAAAGCGACAATTGCTGGTTTTGGTCGGCATCGGGACCATCGTGGGTTTGCATTGGTTGGCTTTTTATGGCGCGATCAAATTGTCCAATTCCTCGGTTGGGGTGCTGGCAATGGGCTCTACTTCCCTGTTTTCAGCTATTCTGGAGCCCTTGATTTTAAAGAAAAAATTCAACACCCTGGAACTAGGCTTGGGTTTCTTGATCATTCCTGGGATGGCGCTGGTGGTCAATGGCATCGATTTTTCGATGGTGGATGGCCTCGTGGTGGGCGTCATCGCGGCATTGTTGGCGGCACTATTTGCCATTTTGAACAAATCCCAGGTGGCAAACCTCGATGCCATGAGCATCACTTTTGTAGAATTGAGCAGCGCCTGTTTGTTTTTGGGATTGGTGATTATCGGCTCGGGAGCGAGTAGTGCGGGTTTTCCTGTCATGCTGCCTCCCCACTGGAGTGATTGGGCTTATTTGTTGGTATTGGCTCTATTGTGTACAACTTTTGCTTACGTCCTGTCTTTGAACGCCTTGAAACATCTTACCGCTTTTACCTCCAACCTGACGATGAACTTGGAGCCGGTTTACGCCATCGTGCTTGCCTGGCTTTTGCTGAATGAAGACAAAGAAGTCAGTTCTACTTTTTATTGGGGCGCGGCGGTGATTATGGCCGTGGTTTTCTCCTATCCGTTTTTAAACAAGTTAGAGAAAAGCAAAAGTACAACTTGATTTCTCTTGCTCGACTTTTTTCATTAAACATTGTTTGTCAAAAACTTACAAACCTTCCGATTGAATTTCCGCGCAATTCTGCGTGGGAACTTACAAGGCCTTTCTGGTACTGTGTGGCACTCCTGGTCCCGCTATCTTTGACCTATGATTTTTGATAAAAGAGGATCATTGTTAACAAAGGGTGATTAGCAAGACCGGGGGAGGGAAATCAGAGAAGCCCTCTCCCCTGCTTTAACCAGCGGCTTATTTTATTGAAAATCCATCAATTAGGAAAGGTCGTGTAAATAATAGTTTCTATGTAAGGCAAGTACAGGCTCATCCTTGAAGCTGTTTGAGTTTCTTTGATGGGCTTTTTTTATTGCCCTAGGTCTTGCTTCTTTCAAAAAAGGGCAGCATATTTGAAGCATTATTTGCTTGCCTTTCTTACTATCTCCAACTGCAACCTTTCAAACAATTTCCATTTGCACTCAACCTGTTTGCAAACAGGCATTTCTTCGTTCGTTCAACATTGAGGGTATTATGGAAATCATTCAGGATTTGGTTGATCTGGTCAGCCGCAACAAACTCAAATCCATTGAATTGCTTGGGCAAGCCGAGCAAGGCAGGGTTTCAATGGTCAACAGTCTTTATGTAAAAATTGCTTCGCGGGAGTTTTGCACGGATGAAGAGGCGGCCCAGTACTATTTTAATGCTGCACCTAACGATCACGCCTACCGCAAGCTCAAAAACCAGCTCAAAAACCGCCTGGTCAACGCACTGTTTTTCATTGATGTCAAACAAGCTGGTTATTCGGATTGGGACCGGGCCTACATCAGTTGTTGCAAGGAATGGGCCGCGGTTAAAATTCTACTCAACCGGGGTGCCAGCAAAATAGCAGTGGATTTGGCACTCAAAATTTTCAAACGGGCGGAATACTACCAGTTTTCGGAATTGTTGGTAAACATCAGTAAAATTCTACGCCTTTATTATTCCACTCGCCAGCCGGATGCCCGCAAACTAAAGCATTACGATGAATTGCATACCCAATACGTGCAGCTTTGGCAAAGTGAAAATCTGGCCGAGGACTTGTACATCCGTTTGGTGTACAGTCATTTGTTCGATCAAAATGCCTCGACTGAGCCCTCTCCGGCCAGAGCGTACTATGAGCAATTGGCTCCTTTGCAGGAACAACACCGCTCTTATCATTTTTTGCGCCACATGTACTTGCTCAAAGTGGCAGCATTGATGGCTGAGGTCAATTATGCCGAAGCGGCCCTGGCTTGTGATGAAGCATTAGCTGCTTTAAGCAGCATTGAATTTGTGCCCAAGGCGGCTTTTTTGACTTTTTTGTACCAAAAGCTGGTTTGCCACATTCAGCTCAAAAATTACCTTGCGGGGCGAATGGTGGTGGAAAAAGCGCTGGAGCTGGAAAAAGAAGGCTCCTTCAATTGGTTTAAAAACCGGGAACTGTGCCTGATTTTGGCATTGCACACCCACAACTACGCAGAAGCGCAGCAGGTTTGGCAACATGCTACCAATCACCCATCGTTCCATACCCTGGGCAAACGCGCCCTGGAAAAATGGAAAATTTATGAAGCCTGGCTGGAGTACCTGCTTTTTATTGGCAAGCTCAAATCTAGTTCGGTGGAAGCGAGTGGCAAATTTCGCCTCAACAAGTTTCTCAACGAAGTACCCATTTTTTCCAAAGACAAGCGGGGCATGAACGTTCCCATTCTAGTCATCCAAATTTTGTTCCTCATCGCCCAAAAACGCCATGACGCCGTACTCAGCCGCATCGAAGCGATCGAGCGGTATTGCAGTCGCTATTTGAAGCAGGATGAAAATTATCGATGTAATGTCTTCATTCGTTTGTTGTTGCAAATTCCGAAGGCGCATTTCCATCCCCAAACTGTGTTGTCTCGGGCGGAGCGCTATTTGAAATTGTTGGAGCAATATCCACTGCAAATGAGTCCGCAGGGGTATGAATTGGAAGTAATTCCGTTTGAGGAATTGTGGGCGATGGTGTGGGGAAGTTTGGGGAAGAGGCGAGCTTAATTAAATCTTCCCTAAAAAATCCTTCCGCTTCTGCTGCGCCACCGGCACTTGTGCCCCATCCCGCATCAGGGCATAACCTCCGTCCTTGCGGACAAAGGACACCACAAAATCCAGGTTGACCAACCAGGACTGGTGGGTGCGAAAAAAGCCATGCGGGCTGAGCAATTCCTCAAACTCTTTTAAGGTTTTGGCGACCAGGACAGGCGCCTGGTCACCAACCTTAACGTGGGTGTAATTGCTATCGCCTTGACAATAGGCGATTTGGGCGATTTCTACAAAATCAATCCGTTCTGAAGAAGGTAGCGCAATCCGCGCCGCTCGGGGATTTTGCCCCAAATGGCTCAGCAGTACATCTACTTGTTGCTGAAAACTGCGCGTTTGCAGTCGCTCCCGAGCTTTGCGCACCGCGGCTTGCAAATCGGCAATGTCCAAGGGCTTGAGCAGGTAGTCCAGCGCCGAATATTTGATGGCCCGCAGGGAATAATGGTCAAAAGCAGTGACAAAAATGACTTCAAAATTGTAGCCCTTCAAAGCATCCAGCAATTCAAAGCCATTGCCGCCGGGCATTTCAATATCGAGGAAAATCAGTTCGGGTTGATGCGCCCGAAAATGTTCCAGGGCATGGCTGAGGGTCGTTGCCGTTGCCAACACCTGTACTTCGGGACAGTATTTGGCGAGTAGCAAGCGCAGGTTTTCCAGGTTGTTGTGCTCATCGTCGACTAGAATGGCTTTCATCGCAATGGTTTATTGGGGGATGTTGATGATGATACGGGTACCAGGCTGTTTTTCGCTTTGCCGACGATTGACCACTTCCAGGGTGATTTTTTTGCGCAAGCGCAAATTCAACAAGCGAATCCGTTCCGCGCTCAGGCTCATGCCGTGCAATTTGGGCGCAAAATCGCTTGGGCTTTTGTGCTCCTGACTTGCTTTGATGCCCTGGCCATTGTCAGTGATTTCACAGCGCAGGTTTTTGCCCTGCTGGTGAATCCAAACTTCCAGCTCTGGCTGCCCGGGATGCTCGCGCAAGCCGTGCAAAATAGCATTTTCCACGTAGGGTTGTAGCAGCATGCTGGGAACTTCGGTGTTGAATACATCTAAGTTTTCAGCTACTTTAATGGTGTACTCAAAAGGGCTACGCAAGGACTCCAATTCACAATATTGCCGCAGGTATGCCAACTCCTCTTCCAAACTGATGTAGTCCTGTTCCGAATGGTAGAGGGTATGCCGCAAGAGTTTGGAAAAGCCACTGAGGTAACGATTGGCGCCCTCTTGATCGTTGCGATTGACCAGGGATTGGATGGAGGCCAGGGCATTGAAAAGGAAATGAGGGTTGAGTTGGGCCCGGATGCCGCGCAGGGCGAGCTGGGCTTGTTGGCGTTGGCGGCGGTTGCGGCGGTTGCGGAGAAAGAGTAGAGCGAGTAAGAACAAAACCGGAGTCAGAATAGCAACTACGATTTGAAAGACTTTCCTTGCCGTATAAAGGCCTCCATTGATTTCAAAAACCCATGGGTATATTTGAAGCGTACCATCGCCAGCCCGCATATGTATGCCGAAGGCATACAGAAAATAAGAACCTTTTTTTTGATTAAAAAGCAATGCAAAAAAATATTCTTTCTGGGCCTTCGGGTCTACCGCAAAAACATCGTAGTTGACTTTATTAGCTCCATTTATAGCATAACGATTCTCGTTTTTATATACTTTGGTAATGTTTAAACGATACCCGCTAAAAATCAATTGATCGCCTACGATCTGGACGTTTTCTGGGGGATCAATAGTTGAAACCTCAGGGTAAAAACCTTCTCTGAACTCGGGATATTTTTTTTGTAGAGAGGCAGGAAGGGTAGTTGGCTTCAAGCGATTTTTCCGAATAAAAGTTCTAGGGGCGTTGCCAAAATCTGACCCCCAACTGATATTATGAATGGTAAGAGTATCATTCTGGTATTTCAACCACATTTCTCCTTCGGATGGATAACTTTCAATTGTTGTGCTCAGGGCATAGATGTTTTGGAATTTGTACAGTCTGGACAATTCCGAGTAGTGAACCGGATACATACTTCTTTCCGATTGAGCGGTCAAAATCCCACGAGGGAAAAAAGCCACTATTCCCTTTTGCCCCTCTACACCTTTCTTTATTTCTTGCCAATACCCTAACAGTGCTGATGGGATTGTCTCCAACTGTTTCGCATTTTTAACCCAGTCTTCTGATAGTATTCGTTGTGGAATGTTGATGTTTTCATGGTACCCGAAAGGGAGTCGTGAGCTGGTAGTACGGCTATAATTGATAGCCCTTTCCCTAAACTCCCGAGGAGTCATCGGCCCAGGGTTCAACCTTTTTAGTGTAATAAATTCTTCTTCTAATACTCCTGCCGGTAGAAAGAAGAAACCCGTCTGGCAGCGGACTTTGAGAAAATCATACCCTTGGGGAATTAATTCAAGCTCACAAAGCACTCCTCGAAAAATAACGGAAAGCAGAGTTGTGTCTCCTTTTCTGGCAATACGGTGATAGGGCCACATTTGATTATCCCGCCATAAACAGTGTCGATAAAGGTGTAAGCTATAAGAAGTTCCTTCATAATCCCAGCCTCCTTCAACTTCCCCAGAGATATTTACGTCTGGCCAAGTGGGGCTTTCTTCCATTAACTGAGCAAACAGAAAAAATGGGCAGGCTAAGAAGATGAGCAATAAACTGATCCGATTCCTTTTCATATTTTTTATTTTCTACAAATATCATCTACCTGCTTTGTCGCAATTCAGCATTTGATACCTTCCCCCCATCCACTGAGTATTCCCCCCATTTCATTGAGCCCCTAAAATACAAAAGACATCCCCAAAATGGAGATGCCAAAAAATGAGAGTCGTGTGTTCTTACCTTCTTCTTACTTCAAGCCCGCCAGCACTTCCCCTTTTTGCCGCAACGAAACGGGCACCTCCGTACCATCGCTCAGCAACAGTACATCCCCGTCGCGTTTGAGCAACGAGCGGATGTACTTGCGGTTGACCAGATGCGACTGATGGGTGCGCAGAAAGCCGTATTCAGTCAGCAGGGTTGAAAACTCGCGTAGGGTTTTGGAAATCAGCAATTTGCTGCCATCTTCCAAAAACACATGGGTGTAGGTATTGTCGGACTGGCAACGAATGATTTGATCAGGCTCCACAAAATCAACCCGATCAAGGGATGGCAGGGCAATTTTGGGCTGCTGCTGGGGATTGCGGAGGTTGTCGAGCAAGGCTTGGAGCTGTTGGTTGCCCCAGCGTGCCTGGATTTTTTGCTGGGCTCGCTCTACTGCTATTTTTAACTCACTGGGATTGACGGGTTTGAGCAGGTAGTCTAGGGCCGCAAACTTGATGGCTTGAATGGCGTATTGGTCGTAAGCGGTGACAAAAATGACTTCGGCGCGCACGGGTTGGATGGATTCAAGGAACTGGAAGCCGTTGCCGCCGGGCATCTCGATGTCGAGGAATAGGAGGTCAGGGGTTTGGTTTTGGTACAGTATTTTGGCCTCAGCGGCACTGTAGGCCTGGCCGAGGATGTGGACTTGGGGGCAGGTTTCGGCGAGGACTCGGGAGAGTTCGCGGTGGTTGTGGGCTTCGTCGTCGATGAGGAGGGTTCGGATCATTGGTTTTGGTTTTTCCCCACGAATAAATCCGCGGATTGGTGTCCCACGAATAAATTCGTGGGGTGGGTTTTATGGTGGCCTCCCACGGATAAATCCGTGGGTTGGCGTAAGTTTCTGGACGGTGGAAGGCCACCACACTCACACTTTCACACTTCACACGCATACCCATTCTTGGGTTTATACCGGGATTGACAGTTGCACAAGGGTTCCCTTTTGCTTGGCTTTGAGCTGGCTGCGGTCGGCAATGGTGAGGGTGATTTTTTGTTTTTTGCCGATGTTCAGTAGCTCGATGCGTTTGCGGGTAGTGTTAATGCCTTGGTGGCTGCGCTTTAGGGTGTTATGCTGAAGGCTCGCCTCCCCGGCGTCAATGCCAATTCCATTGTCGATGATGGAGATGCCAATCCGATATTCGCCCTCTGGCCAGATGCTGATCTGGAGGTCTTTGGGAATTGAGCTTGGCCGTAGCCCATGCAAGATGGCGTTTTCTACAAAAGGTTGCAAGAGCATGGTGGGGATTTCGATGTTTTGCAGATCGATCTCAGGCCGGATGTCAAAATGGTAGTTAAAGGGAGTGCGCAGGGCTTCCAGGGAACAGTATTTTTCGAGTGCCGCCAATTCAGCAGCCAGGCTGGTGTACTCTTCTGCGGAACCATCCACCACGTAGCGCAAAAGTTGCGCCATTTCGTTGAAGTAGCGATTGGCAGCGGATTTGTTTTCTTGATTGACCAGGTCTTGAATGGAAGTTAAGGTATTGAATAAAAAATGGGGGTTGAGTTGGGCACGTAGGCCGCTCAAAGCCATTTGGGTGCGCAATTGTTGGTGCTTGCGCCTGCGTTGGACAAAGAAAACTATGACCAGAATCAGCACAGATCCCCCCCCGATTATTATGGCTAGGTAGTACAAGATCTTTTTGGCTAATCGTTGGTACTTGTAAGAGTCTTTCATCTTTTTTTCGCCGATAACAAAATAGGTTTTCTGCTCGGGCTGAAATAAACTCAACTGCCAGGTAATTCCGGGTGATCCTACGATCCGAATGGTGAAATAACCGAGCTCCTGGGTTTCTTTATTTTTGGCTAAAATGCGATAAGCTGGTCCGACAATCGCATCAATTTCACTTTGGTGGATAATTGACCATTCACGATTGAACACCATCAAAGACCCTTCTTTCAGCTCAGCAGCAATGGCATTTTTTAGTTTTGAGTGGGACTCCGGATAAAAAAAGGCCCCCTTGATTTTGGCAGGAAGTTTTTGGCTTCTCGATCCTCTGTGCTCAGACATTATATCGATAACAAATGGCATTTTTTTCTCGTCTTTAAATAGGAGGTGCAGTTTGATTAAATTTCCATCCGTTGGTCCATTCCAAAGTACTCTATTGATTAAAAAAACTACAGTATCCCTATCTAGGAGAGACAAAAGTAAGGATGTGGTATCATGGTACATAAACCCTAAAACTGGATGAAGTTGCTGACGGTAAAATATATGTTCCCCCAGCATATCCAGTGAATCCGCCATGTGCCCTGAATATAAAAATCGAGCCCAATTCGAAGGAATACTTTTTGAATAATGAGCATCTTGCAACCATTGATTCGTGATTTTATCAAGCGAGACTAGAGTCAACCAACGGTAGTAGTCAGGAGAAGTTCGTGATACCTCTTTTATCTCTTCCCTTCCATCGATATAAGGAGCAATTTGTTGAATGAACTGATCGCGAGAGGAAATCGGACTAGGTCTGTTCGAGGATTGAGCAAATGATCCAGCAATAGAGAGCCAAAGAAAGGCAAAAGTGAACAAGAGGTTCAGGTTCCAGGTTTTACTATTTTTCATGCCAGTGTTTTTGAGTACCCTACAAAAGTACACTGGCACTAAAATTAAAATATTCCTGATTAGAATTCGCAGGAGATGAAACAGAATTCGTTAGCACATCCATTTTTTAGGCACCATGTAATACTTTAGTCAACTCTTTCACCACCCCTTTTTTTGCCGGGTCATACACCCAATTCGTATCAAAATAACTCAACAGCTCCGTGTTAGGATCATTGGACAAGGTAAGGCTGTGAAATTGAGTCGCGTTGTTTTGCTGAAAATAACGCACCTCTTCCAGTACTTTTTGATCCACCCGGTACATGATAAAATCGGAGATGACCAGCACATCGGCATCGCGGTAGTTCTGGGTTTTGAGTTGGCGGATGGCTTCGTAGAGGGGCAGTGAAATGTCGGTTCCGCCGTGGAAAGACATGCGCAGGAACTTGGCCAGGGCATCAATGGAGTTGGCGATATCGTACAAATCCAGGGTTTTGATGCCAATGGAAAAATTGATCAGGTAAGCCCGGCGGTTTTCGCGGGTAGCCATTTTCAGGATGCCCAGGCAAAGCACCTTGGCGATTTGTTCGGGGCGGCCCATCATCGACTCGCTGGTGTCCACACACACGATGAAAGGGCCTTTTTCCCGTTGCTTGATGCGTTGATGGACCTCGGTGTAGTTTTCATTGCTGGGTTGCAGGCGGCGGTCTTCAAACTGGAGGGTGAGCAGGTTTTTGCCCAGCCATTTGTGCATAAAAAGGTCTTCGGTACTGGCATCTCCCAGCAGCGCAGCTTCCGAACTCAGCAGGTGATTCAAATCGCCACTTTCTTTGATGCCCGTGATCTCTGCTGGGGTCAGTTCGTCGGTGATCCATTCCTGGCGAATGATGGTTTTTTCAAAAGTTTCCTCCTCCATTTCAATTTCAGCTTCGCGCAAGTTGCCCAACAAATCGGCCAATTCCTGGATGGATTTTTCATCTTCCAGCAATTCCTGGTACTGTTGGATGACGTCGAAAGAGCTGTCTTCCCAAAGTGAGCGCGACATGTCCCAGCCCAGGTAATCGGAGAAAGGGCTGATCAGTTGCAGCAGTTTTTGGTATTCCTGCACCTTGGCATCGAGCAGGTTGAGGTAATTGTCCAGTTCTTCGCCCAATTTGGAGATTTGGTACTCCAGAATCCGGGCTTGCACCAAGGCATCCCATTGCGCGAGCAGGTCGGTCAGCAGGATTTCCACACGTTGGCGTTCATCGGCGGGAATGTCCTCCAGGGCTTTTTCCCCAATGAGGGTTTGAAAGCGTTGTTTGTAAAACTGGGCATCCAAATCCTCGCGGCGGTAGTGGTTTTCCAGGTAGGTGATCAGAATGGGCCAACGTTTGACGAAGAGGTGCAGCGGGGTAATCGCCCAATTGTCGATGCGGTTGAGGTCTTCCTGGTAAGGGTTTTTGTGCCGCATTTTGTCGTAGGTCTTGCGCAACCAAAACAGCGTATCCAACACTACCTGCTGTGAAATGCGCTGGTTGCGCTGGCAGATGGGCAAGAGGTCGCGCAAGGCAAACAGTTGATCGAGCGCAGCCTGGAAGTAGCGAAAATACTCGTCCTTCAGTTCGGGGATGCTGTACGAGCCCGGGCTGAGTTTGTTTTGCAGGTACTGCACGAGGTAGCGCCGCATCTTGCGATCCAGGATGCTGCCAAATTCGATAAAGCGTTCGTATTCTTGCTCCAGTTGGGTCTGATTCATATTTGCATAAACGAATAGCAGTAAAAAGTGTTGAGCCTGTGATAAATTGATTTCGATCAAGAAATTAAAACAAAAAATACAAGCAATTGATTCTTTCTGATATTTTTTGTTTTTTTGAGAAAAAATTAATCACCGCGTATGATCGAGTTGATAAAAAATGTAGACCTGGCTGGCATTCAATCTGCCCTGACCCAAAACCCTGCTTTGGCCAATACCGAAATCTCAATTGAGCACATAGGAGGCGCAGCGGCGCACCCCCTGCACCGGATTTGTGATGGCGTTTTTCACAAGGTGTATTCCGATGAACAAGGGCGGCAAATGGCGGAGCTGTTTCTGGCACATGGCGCCAAAGTCGATGGCAATTACCCTCAACTGCTGAAGGATACGCCACTGGTGGCCGCAGCTAGTTTACACGCGGATCAGGTTGCCTTGTTGTACATCGAGGCGGGGGCTAATATTGGGCACCAGGGCTGTCACGGGGGTACGGCTCTGCATTGGGCGGCCTGGTGTGGGCGGCCTGAGCTGGTCAAAAAACTGATTGAAGCGGGTGCTGAAATCAATTTGCTTTGCCATCAGTTTAAATCGACGCCCTTGTTTTGGGCGGTACATGGTTTGCGCAGCACAGAAGGCAAAAATCTGGATCAATACAAGGCCATTGTCAAAATGCTGCTGGAGGCTGGAGCGGATCAATCGGTGCCCAATTTTGAGGGGTATTTGCCAAAACAGGTGTGGGATGGTGATGAGGAATTGAAGGGGTGGTTGGAGTAGTGCTCTGTTTGAACGGAAGAATTATGCAATTGATTTTTTGATAAAAAAGAAATAGCTTTACCCTATGGCTAAAGATGTACATCACAGGATTGTACGCAAAGCGCTTGAAAAAGACGGATGGACAATCACCCACGATCCTTATCTTCTTCGTAGGCTAAGTCGAAAGCCTTATGAAATAGATTTAGGTGCTGAAAAATTCATTGCCGCTGAGCGTGACACTGAGCTGATCGCGGTAGAAATCAAGAGTTTTTTGGGTTCATCGATGACTTACGATTTTCATGCAGCTTTTGGGCAATATGGTGTTTATCGATTCTTTATGGAGGAGCGAGATATGACAAGAGAATTATTTCTTGCTATTTCAGAAGAAGCTTATCGTACTTTCTTTTTAGCTCCTGACATTGAAGCCATTTGTGAGCATTTCAATGTCAAAATTTTAGTCTACGATATTTCAGAGGAAACCATTGTATCATGGATAAGAAGATAAAAAAATACCAGCAAGTGCTGGAAGCTTTTCTCCAGGAAGAAGCCGATAGCAAAACAATCCCCGGGATTGAGTTTCAAGTAATCACCGATACTAGAAACAATCACTTCCAGCTGGTTGAAACGGGCTGGTATGAGAAGCAATTCATCCACAGCGTGGTTTTTCATTTTCAAATCAAACTTGATGGAAAAATCTGGCTTTTAGCCAACAATACGGATATCCTGGTAGCCGAGGAATTGGTCAAAAAAGGAGTCCCTGCTTCGGATATTGTCATTGGGTTTCATCCGGAGAGTGTGAGGCAGTTTACAGGGTTTGCGGTGGCGTAGTTTTGTAAAAATGAACAACAAAACCTGCATATTTAACTTAGTTTTTATATCGTTTTCGTTAAATTGCTTGCTTTCAACCCAGTTAAACAAAAATATTCCTAGCAAACCACACACTGTTCTTAAACAAATAATTTTATGCGTATTGATCCCAGAATTCAGCATTTGAACGCAGAACAATTAAACGAACTCATAAAACGATACTATTCTGGTGAGAACATCAACACCTTAATAAAAGAATATAATGTAAATACATCAGCAAGTAATCTTTATAAAATTTTCCCTCCAATTGAGCTGGAAGCTATTTGTCCTTATTGTGATGTTTTTTTATTAGCTCAATACCCATCTAAATCATCTTATCAAGGAGCGCTAAAAATCGGAGCCTGTCCAAATTGTAATCATAAAAATGATCAAAGATGTAATTGTAGGAATTGTAGGGATATAGAAGAAAAAAATCAAAAAATTATCCTTCAGCAAAAAAAAGATCAAATCGCCATTCATTTATCACTAAATCAACATGAACCAATAGATTTAGGTGATCTTTCTTTTGAACAAAGGGTTTATCTTGGTACAATTATTAGAGACGGGATGACGGAAGACTTTAAATTAATAAAGCCTTTCCAATTGTTTCAGTGCAAACTTACACCCGATGAGACCTTTACACAGGAAATAGTGCATAACTTATCTAGTGAGACTCGAGTTTTGGTCGTACATCCTGAATCAAACCCAGAATCTATAGTTGATCTTGACTCAGAAACAGGCTCATTTAGTTACTACACATACCAAGTATCTTGGAGCCCTAATGTTTATGACGAATTACTCACTGGTTTAGAAGTTTATAACCGATTAATGAACCCAGATTTTATCGAGATACATGACTTACATAATGGCTACCGGCTATGGGAGAAAGTTGCAACTTACGAGTGTATTGAATATCTAAAAAACAGTATAGATAGCACATTTAAAATGGATTATACTGTTGGAGAAAAGACAATTTTAACCATTAAAGACTTGTTAAAGGATTATTCTGTTAGTCAGATTTATGGAATTATCTATAAAGCCACAAATGAAGCTTTAAGATTTCATGCGGAAAAAAAAGTTACAAAACTACATGCTATTAATTCGATCATCGGAAGCTGCAGAAGTTATGCAGAAAGAGCAACATCGAATGGCTGGGAATTACAAAAATACCACAGGTTGAAGTCCCTACCACAATCCTGTATAAGTAAGTTCCTCTATGAAAGAGTTCTCCGAATAGGCGATAATGGCTTTTACCATAAACCATCCATTGATTTAATAAAAGCCTAACCCTACCCCCCATAACTAAACTGCACCTTCTCCAACTGCAAGCCCACCTTCTGCAAAGCCTCCTGCACTTCCCGCAAATTGCTCTTCACCACTTCAGCGTACCGAGCCTCCACAAATAAATTTTGCTCCAGGAATTCCAACTCCGCAGGCAGGTTATTCCGCAGGTTTTCCTCCTGTTTGCGCAAGTAGCTGCGGATTTGTTCGAAGCGCTCCTCCCAGTATTTTTGCACAATGGGGTGCGGCTTTTTGAAAATGACTTCCTGGCGTTCCCCTTTTTTGGTGCGCAGGGCGTAGGTATAGCTGCGGTCGTTGTGGTTCACTTCGATGGTAAATTCGCCCAGGCCCTGTTTGGCGCGCAGGCGGTTCACGAGGTTGCGGTTGCCATCGTAGAGGTTGATGACTTGAAGGTCTTCGAGGTTGAGTTGGCGGAACTGTTTGACCTGCACCAGGAAGCCTTCAAACTGCTGGTCTTCCTTGATCAGCTCGTAATAATCCTCCTGCACCACCAGCAATTGCTCCTCCGCTACGGTGTGTTTGACGCGAATTTCATCGTTCACGTCTTTTTCAAAATCCTCCACTTCCCGTTTGAGCAGATTCAGGTTGACGGCCATGCTGTAGCCGTGGCGGCGAATGGCGTCGGTGACCATTTCTTCGATCAGCTCTTTTTGTTCGGGTCGACTCCAGAGGCAGTGGATCATCAGGAAACAATCCATCAAATCGACCCGGTTGCGGCCATTCAAAAAGGCGGAGGTGCGCAACAGGCGTACAATTTTTTTCCAGCGTCGATCGTGGATCGGAATGGGATTATCCAGGTTGTTGGTGCGGGTATTGTGCTCGTCGATGCGCAGTTTGAGTACCTGGATGCTGTTGAGCACCTCGGCTGGCACTTCGATGGCGTTGATGGCCGTGTCGAATTGTTTGAGTTCCTCTTCGCTGAATTGCAGCTCGGTGGGCAAATCCACCTGGTACACATCCTCGGTATCCACAATCATGTTGACGAAGTTCTGGAACTTGCGGATGTTGTCCAGTTCCAGGCGCAACAAAAAACGGTCCCAAATGGGGTCCAAACTGGCATTGCGCGGCGGCAATTCGTTCGAGGCGGTGATGATGCCACGGATGTTCACCCGCAGGTCCTGGTCACCGTTGCGGTAAATTTTTTCGTTGAGGATTGTGAGCAGGGCGTTTTGAATGGCCGGGCCGGCTTTCCAGATTTCGTCTAAAAAAACCACATTGGCTCCCGGCAGGTAGCGCTCAGTGATGCGTTCGTAGCGGTCTTCTTCCTTGAGCTTTTTGATGGAAACCGGGCCAAAAACCTCGTCGGGCGTACTGAACTTGCTCATCAAATATTCGAAGGAAACACCATCCCGAAAAGCGTGTTTGAGCCGCCGGGCAATCAAACTTTTGCCCACTCCCGGAGGACCCAGCAAAAAAATACTTTCACCCGCCAAAGCGCTGAGTAGCGCCAATTTCATGGCCTCTTCCCGCTCGTATAAACCTTGGCACAATCCAGCCAAAAGTTGCTGAACCCGCTGCCGCAATTGTGTATCAATACTCAATGCCTGTTCCATACCAAAATTTAGTTTACTCCCCAATCCCAACCACGTACGCCATCTTCTTCCACCACCTGTTTGCGGATCAGTTCATCCACAGTAGCTTTGCGGATATTGAGTACAACGCCTTTAAAGTGCAAGGTTTTACCTGCCATGGCGTGATTAAAATCCACTTTGACCAACTCCTCGTCCCAGGACAAAATTTTGCCGTTGAACTGTTCCCCTTCTTCGTCGGTCAATTGGATGAAATTGCCCTCAATGAGGAGATTTTCCAGGCCGCCTTTGTCTTCTTCTTCAAAA
Organism: Haliscomenobacter sp.; assembly: GCF_965225875.1. Taxonomy (GTDB): domain Bacteria; phylum Bacteroidota; class Bacteroidia; order Chitinophagales; family Saprospiraceae; genus Haliscomenobacter. Next base: position 705,346 of record NZ_CBDDBS010000001.1, read on the forward strand.
ACATCACGTGGAATGTCCAGCACCTGATCCAGATCGAGGTCGCCATAAGCGAGGTCAGGAGGGAGGGTAAATTCAAAAGCTTCGCCCTCTCTCAGTCCGCGCAATTGTTCTTCAAATGCAGGCAGCAATTGATCGCCACCGCAAAAAAACTTGAATGGATAATGAACATTCATCACCTCCAATATTTCTCCTTCGGGGCCGCCTTCCCGCAATTCATAACTTAGGGTAACAACGTTGTGGTCTTCCACGATCATGGGTAAAAGTTTGTAGTTCGAGGGGTACCAAGTTCGGCCCCCAACGTTTGAAGAAAAGATTGTACTTTTATTCAAGTTCCAGAATAAACTTAAATATACAGGAAAAGTTGAATCAAGACTTACTTTTGTCAGGCGACCTACACTTAAGGCTTATCTGGCAACCTTTGGCGTGCAATAAGCATTATTTTTAGGTTAAAAGCCTTTGTATTAATTCAAGTATTATGAAGCATACTTTACTCCTCGCTTTTTTACTGTTTTGCAGCAATTTACTCAGCGCGCAGCAATTCCCGACCAAAGACCAATGGGAACACCCCTTGTTTGGGCGTGTTCCCCGGGTGAATATGCCGATTCAGAACAACGCTGCCTTGCAGGAAGAGGAGTTTAATTTGCGGCAAATGGGAAGGGCTCCGCAATTTGCCAAAGCGATTGAGGTAGATTACAATCCAGAAAACAGTGGAGTCTGGGTAGAATCAACTCCGGGCACGAGCCGTTGGCGTTTGAGTGTACGTTCCACTGGGGCATATTCGCTCAATTTTGGTTTTACCAATTTTTACCTTCCTGTTGGTGCGGAATTCTTTTTGATCAATGGAAAAACGGCAGAAAAAATTGGTCCATTCCGCAGTGCGGACAATGAAGACCATGCTGAATTTTGGAGCCCCATCATCGAAAGTGAGGAGGTTATTTTGGAAATCACCTTGCCTACCCGTCAAAAATCGGATTTGAATTTACAGTTGAGTTATGTGAACCACGATTTTATGAACCTGAGTGTTGTTCGCTCCTCAGGATGCCATATCGATATCCTTTGTGGACAAAACAATGGTTATCCCCAAATCGAAAACTTTCGGGATGTAGCCCAGGCCGTGGGATTAATGAGCATTAGAGGCACTTCAATCTGTACTGGATATTTGGTCAACAATGGCAAGGAAGACTGCAAACCTTATTTTGTAACCGCACGCCACTGCCAAAGCCGCACCTCCGACGCGCCCTCTTTGGTGGTGTACTGGAATTTTCAAAATAGTTTTTGTCGCCAACCCGGCAGTGTAGCCAACGCTTCATCCGGCGATGGAGCATTCACCATTTTTAATTCCGGAATGGTCCAAAGGGCTACCAACGCCAATTCCGATTTTACCCTTTTGGAACTCGACGACCCAGTCGTAGCCGATGCCAATGCCTATTTCGCAGGTTGGAACGCCACCATGCAAACCCCCAACGACGGCGTGGTCACCATTCATCAGGCAGGTAGTGAGGAAAAACGCTTCAGTTATTCGGGACGAAGCACCTATCTCGGCAATTGGGGGGCTTCTACCCAAGTCGCCAATGGTTCCCATTTGATCATTCCCCGCTGGGACATTGGCAGCACTGAGGATGGTTCTTCAGGGGCACCTTTGTTCAACCTGAAAGGCCAGGTGTTGGGTCAACTACATGGTGGAACCGCCCTCTGTGGCAATACTGGTTACGATTCTTTTGGCAGCTTCGATGCTTCCTGGGATGCAGGCACTAGCCAAACCAACCGCCTAAAAGAATGGCTCGACCCAGACCGGGCTGGTCTTGAGGAAATGCCGGGCCGTTGGCACTACCAGTGTGGCAACAACATCAACATTGATCAGGAAATTCGCCGGGTTTGTGGCATTGGGAAAGCGACCTGGAATCTGCAGGTGAACAACCCGAATGCCTTGTCGCTGCGTTTCAGGGTAGCCGATTTACCTAAAGGCCTCATAGCCAGATTTGGCAGCAATCCAACTACGGGCACGAAAACCACCCTGGAAATCAGCAACGAATCTGCTTCCCTTTCCGGCTTTCAAACCATCAAGGTGCAGGCCATTATCGGTACAGATACACTGTCCCGCTTCATTTTGTTGGAGGTTGTTCAAACTCCCGGTCAAGTAAAAGCTTTGGAGCCCCAAAATGGCGACAATCTGGTGCCTTTACCGGTGCAACTGAGTTGGCACAAAGCAAATTTTGTACAACGGTATTCGGTCTTATTGGCAACTGATCCAGGATTTAAAAACATTGTGGGGCGTTACAACACCTTTGATACCACTTATCAAATTGAAAGACTGGATTTAAAAGGGACTTTTTACTGGAAAGTGTGGGGCACCAATGTTTGTGATACCAGCCAATTCGCCAATACCTATCAGGAATTTTCCATTGCCCCCAGCATTCGGGCTTCGGTTCTGCCCGATTTCCAGGCCAGATGCCAAGCTGATTCTTTGGTTTTTTCCCTCAAAGCAGCAGATGGTTATCAGGGCTCGGCAGTCTTGAGTTATCGGCTCTCTCCGCGCCTGCCCTTGTCACTGACCTTTAGTGAAGACCCCGCCAAAATCAAAGCAGGTGTCTTCTTTCAGGCCAAGGCCAAAAATTTGCGGCAACTCTTACCGGGCACCTATGAGCTTACTTTTTACACCAACCAAAATAAGCTACGAGACAGCGTAAAGGTCAATTTTGAAGTTTCTTCACCTCCTTCAACCCCAGTGCTCAACACACCTGCGGCTTCAGCCGTCACCCTGGATCAACGCCCGCGTTTGTCCTGGAGCGGTACGGGGTCTAATTTGCGCTACGAGTTGGAAGTAGCTTCCGATTCGCTTTTTAAGTTCCCAATTTGGGTGGCTAATCTGGAAGTAACGGAGTACCAACGCGCTCAGGATTTAGCCCCTGGTCGCTATTTTTGGCGGGTAAAAGCCACCACTTTATGCGCTACCATTTTTTCCCCGGTGCGGGCCTTCACCGTTTTTCAAAGCAACCTGCAAAAAATCAACAACCTGGATGTCGGGCTGGAACCCGTACCCAGTACAGGTAAAGTCAATATCCACCTCTCTACCGCTATCGACGGGGCCAGCATGGAGTTGTACAATATGAGTGGCCAACTCTTGGAAACCTTTGTTCCAGATCAAGCATTCCAGGACTGGACACTGGATCTGGGGCGTTATCCTTCAGGGATGTATGTGATTCGGCTCAAACATCGACAATCTTCGGTGGGGTTGCGGTTGATTTTGCAACGGTAACTAAAAAGAAAATATCGCTACCCACGCTACCGAATGATTTTGTTTTTGAGAAGCGAAGGACATCAATTGCCACGTGCTTTAGCTCGTGGACGGGCACTTGCCCTTTTAATGGGCTTCAGCCCAAGTCTTAATTTTCGAGCTAGGGCTAAAGCCCAAAACAAGTTATCTCGCCCTCCTCCAGCTAAAACAGGAGGCAATTGATGTCCTCCGAGCAAAATATTCAGCAGGATGGTCCTTATTTCAATTTTCGCTTCACCCCTTCAAAGGTCATTTTTACATCTTTGATCGTGCCATCGGCATTAAAGTAAAGGCGGTCAATGCACACCACCCGGTGGTCTCTGTCAAAATTGGGGATCGGGCGGCGGTGATAAACCATGTACCATTCATCCGTATTGGGAATATTGATGACCGAATGGTGTCCGGCACCAGTAGCAATTTTTTCATCGGCAGTTAAAATCGTGCCGATCTTTTTAAAAGGCCCCATCACTCCATCCGCCATAGCATAAGCTACTTTGTAGGTGCCGTTGGTCCAACCACCTTCCGACCACATGAGGTAGTATTTTCCATTGCGAATGAACATCGTCGGCCCTTCGACATAACCTTCCGGGGTGATCTCTTTGACCAAATCGCCATTTGGAAAGGGTGTCAAAGCCGTAAAATCAGCATTGAGTTTGCCAATATTGCAATGTCCCCAGCCACCGTAAATGATGTAGTACTGCTGGTCTTTATCCTGAAAAACGAATTGATCAATGGGCTGAGCTTTATTGTAAAAGTGATTGATCAGCGGTTTTCCCAAATAATCTCGATAAGGGCCTTCGGGCCGATTGGCCACCGCAATCCCAATGCCCCCCATGGTATCGTCTTTCACTTTGTTCCTTTCGGCACTTTGGATATCATTGGCTGAAAAAAACAGGAAGTACTGCTTGTCTTTTTCTACAATCGATGGAGCCCACATGGCCATATTGGCCCATTTGATTGCGTTGGTGTCGAGAATTCTCGGGTGCTTTTTCCAGTTTACGAGATCTTTGGAAGAAAAAGCATCCAAAAAAACCTGGGCTTTGTATTTGGCTGAAAAAGTTGGGAATATCCAGTATTTGTTGCCCAAAATCACGCCTTCCGGGTCCGCATACCAACCTTCAAAAATGGGGTTTCGGGGCAGCTTGGCTTTTGCACTGGCACGGGTTTGCCCAGAGGGTATGGCTAACACCTCCTGCTCTTTTACCGGGGTGCCAAAATTGGGTGTACCATCGGCATTCCAGCTGAATTTTTGCATTCTGGGTGACCGAAAAGTGCCACAACCTTGCCCTGGTTTGGCATTCGCATGGTACAAAATCCAGTCTTCCTTGCCATCCGGCGATTTGAAAAATGAATTGTGACCAGGGGCATAAACGCCATTTTCGGGGGAAGCTTTAAAAACAGGTTGAGGGGATTTGGTCCAACTTTTGGCATTGAGCAAGTCCGCGTTTTTATCCGCACTCAACATCCCCAATGCGTAAAAATCGGTCCAGCACCCACTGGCGGAATAAATGATCAACAATTTATCCTCGTGCTTCAAAATTTGCGGTCCTTCGTTGACATTGACATGGCTGGGATTACCGGGCAAATCGCCGTGTTTTTCCCAGTCGAAGTCTGAACCGGAAAGCATCACCCTCGGGCCTTCAATCGTCCAGGGGTTTTTCATTTTGGCGATGTAAATGTTTTGCTGTACGTTGACGTCACCTTCCCAGCCCGACCAAATCATGTAAAATTGGCCATTGTGCTCAAAAACGTCACCATCAATGGCCCATTTGTCGGTGGCGTCGGCCACTTTTCCTTTAAAATCCCAATTGCCTTGCATGGGGTCGGGTGAAGCATTTTCCAGGACATACATGCGGTGATGGTTGTTGTCGCCATCATCAGCTGCGAAATACATGTACCACTTGCCCTGGATAAAATGAATTTCCGGGGCCCAGATTTCCTTGGAATACAGCGTGCCGGGTGGAGGCGTCCAGATGATTTTTGCCTGAGCTGTTTTGAGGTTGGCCAGGTTTTTAGTTTTCCAAATGCCCAATCGATTGCCCATGGTATGGGTATAATAGTAGTAGCCGTCCTTGTAAAAACTGTAAGGGTCGGCACCGGAGGGCAATAAAGGATTCGTGAAGGTTTCCTGGGCAATGCCAGTGAAAATCAGGCTGAAAAATAGCCCAAAAAGCAAAAGGAATTTTTTCATCGCGGTATGAATGTTTCTTGCGGCGGCAAGATATATTCATTGCGTAAATTTTTACTTGGGGATTTTGATCTCATACAACTTTCCAGCCCGATTGCTCAATTTGGAGTCAATCAGCCAGGGGTTGTAAATTTTGAGCATCCGATAGGTGGTATTGTGTTCTTTGGCAAAGTCGCCCAGGCTCAAAATGGGCGTTTTGACTTCTACAATTTTGTAATTATCAAGAGGGGGGTAATTGTCGTTGTCGAGATAAAAGCCATATTGCTGGGGGTTTTCAAAAATGTCCTTGACCGCGATTAGGCGAAAGAAATAACGTAAAGTCTCGTCGGGCAGGTTGAGTTGGTAATAAGACTCGGCGCGTTGAAGTTTGATGTCGCTGGCGAGGCGGGTTGGCCCCATATTGTAGGCGGCGGCAACTAGTGCCCAGGAACCAAAGCGTTTTTTGAGGTCTTTCAGGTATTTGATCCCTGCTCGGGTTGCTTTTTCCACGTGGTAACGTTCGTCCACTTCTTCATTTACTTCCAGACCATAATAATCGGCTGAACTTTTCATAAACTGCCAAAGCCCCTTAGCCCCCGCCGAGGAAGTGGCATTGCTGAGGTTGCTTTCGATGACCGGGAAATATTTCAAATCGTTGGGTAGGTCGTTTTCAGCCAATACTTTTTCAATCAAGGGGAAATACCGTGCGGTCCGTTTAATGTTGATCAGGGTATTGGCGTGTAGGTAAGAGTTGATCAGCAGTTCTTTTTCCAGCCGTTCACGTACATCGAAACTTTCGGTAGGCACCACTTCACCTGCAAAATCGAACTTGCGGTTGAGGTTCACACTTTTGATGACTTGCGGCAAACTATCGTTATCTCCCCCATTGTTGCCCGAACGCAAGCCGCTGTAAGAACTCAAAAGTGCAATGGTAAAAAGTGCGGCAGCTACCGCAACGTAGATTCGAAGTCCCTTTTGCATAGTCGAAAAGTATAAGTAGTGGCTCAAAGATACAAAAAATTGCGGCCTCAGGCCACACCTCCAAGTGGTTTACGCTTTCCGCTTGTAAATGGGTACAGTAGAGCAGGGCTCTCCATACATGATGCTCAGTACATGTGGTTTGAGCAAACGGGTCAGTTCCAGGTATGCGGAAGGTGGCACAGGTTTATCACTACAGCCTTTGATGACGATGCGTTGACCAGCATAAGCGGCAGGATCGATTTGACTCAAAGATCGGTTGAAAGCCGCCTTATAATAATTGTCGGCATCCCCTTGAAAAATATCTTTCGCGAAAGGTTCCGCGTAAGTAGCCACCAGCATATAGGCCCAAACCGGAATAATGGAATCGTTGGAGCAATAAACCAATAAAACCTTGTCCTGGTACTGCGTCCAGTCGTGGTTTTTGAGCGCTTCCCGGAAATCTTTTTCCTTCAAAATCAGCCCCATGAACAGGTAATCGACCAGATCGAAATGGGCAATTTCGCCAGCAGGGAAAAAATCTTCCAGGTTTATCGTAATCAAGCCACTATTGGCCACCCGGTTTACGAGCAAATCTTCCATATTGCTTAATCTTCAATTGGATCAGCGGCATTTTCCGCCAGTTCTTCAATGTCTTCAGGTTCGCCGATGAGGTTTTCCGGGTCTTTAAATTCTTTGGGTTGTGGCAAGTCTTTGATGCTTTTTAGCCCAAAATAATTCATAAACTTATCCCCGGCACCGTACAAGAGCGGTTTACCTGGGCCTTCACTCCGGCCTACAATAGAAACAAGTTCCTTCTCCAATAGTTTCTGTATGGCGTAATCAGAATTGACTCCACGAATTTTTTCGATGTCTGTTTTTGACACAGGCTGCCTGTACGCCACGATGGCCAGCGTCTCCAAAGCTGCACGCGAAAGGCGTTTACGGGTTCTTTGTTTGAGTAGGGTCCCAACCGTGTTGTGGTAGGCCCCTTTGGTCAAAAATTGGTAACCTTCGCTAATTTCGATCAGTTCAAAAGCAAAGGATTCGTCCTGATATTTTTCAATCAGCCCTTGAATCGCCTTTTCCAGTTCTTCCTGGTGGAATTCTAATCCAAAGGTTTCTTCCAAACAAGCTCGAATGTCGGTAAATGAAATGGGGGCATCCGCCGTAAAAATCAAACTCTCGATGTGTTGTGCCAAATGCTTCAAGGCCAATTACTTTTTATGCTTAATAGTGCAGCAAAAATAATTCAGATTTTGGGAAAAAAGACATTTCTTAATAAGATGCTCAAAATGATGAGGAAGACAAAGGTGCCGCCAGCAATCCACCAGGCGCGTTGGGTGTAGGTTTTTTCGGTCTGTTCGGTAGATTTTCGCCAACGGTTTTTCGGGGTATCTGCATCTACATTGATCTGACACGAATATTTAAATCCAGTATCCTCTCGATCCAGTTTTAGTTCACAAAGTTCTTCTTCAATGAAAAAAGAATAGGCCTTAGATTGTTGTACATTAAAATCAACGAGTACAACCCGGGAGTTGCAGTGCACCACCAGGTGCCCGTCTTTGTCGCCGTGAAAAAGGCCAATGAGGTAAGGTTGTCCGGTATCGTTGGTAAAACGCCAAAAAGTTTCAGCCATGGGAATATGGTTTTAGCCGTCAGCAGTGAGCTATTGGCCATCAGCTAGGGGGATGCTTTGGCTGAAAGCTGGTTGCTCACTGCTGTTCAAGTTAAAACTATTCTGGCAAATGCGAAACAGGCGCCTGAAATTAAGTATGTTAAATTTTTATGGCTTCGCCGAGGGCGAGTACTTTATAGGCTTGTCCCATTTTCTCGGCGAGGTCAATGAATGTTTGAGGATCGGCGGTGTTGAATTCAAATAGGTCGTAGTGATGAGGAATCACCAGTTTAGCACCAATCGCCAGCCCCAACTCCACTGCTTCCTGGGCGTTCAAATTGCCCGCCACACCACGTGATGGATCATTGCCGTTGATGGGTAATAAGGCAATGTCCACTTGGAAAGGTTTTAAGATCTCTACCATTCCCGGGTACCAGAGCGTATCGCCGCTGTGGTAAATTTTCCAGGAGCCAAATTCGAGCACATACCCCATAAAACGGCAATTGCCCTGGTCATCTCTTTCCAGTTCATTGTGGGCAGCAGGCACACCGTGCAAGGTGAACATTCCCAGTTGCAGGTCTTGACCGTCGTTTAATCCCAAAGGGAAGTCCTGTGCACACCCAACCCTTTCTACCACAAAATCCCGGTTGGCTTCCGGGATAACAAAGGAGACTTGCGGGTTATTGGCCAAAATTGGCTGCAAGGTCTCTGCATCCAAATGGTCGGTATGATTGTGGCTGGAGGTCAAAATATCAATGTCATGAAGCAGTATAGGGTCAATGACTCGTTCGCTGATGCGTACGTGTGGTTTGTTGGTCTGAGCATATTTGCGGGTGAGTGAGTCGGAAAGGTAGGGGTCAAAAAGTACTCGCTTGCCCTGCCATTGCAACAAAAAGCCACTCTGACCCAGCCACCATAGTTGAAATTGTTGAGCGTCGGATGCTTGTTGCAACACTTCTGCCCATAGTGATTTATCTTTGCGCAATGCAGCTTTTAGCATAATAAAACCTGTTTTAACAAACTCACAAAAGATTATTTTTGAGCAAATTAAATAAAACCATCACCTCCCTATTGGCCAATCTGCGTTGGAACAAATGTGGAGTAACTGGTAGTGCATCTGCCCGGGCATCCTTTTATTTTTGTATTACCGGGTCAACAGGATAAAAGTCCCAGACAGGCCAGGGCAATTTAATGCACACAAAACCCAAATCATGAAGCAAATTTATCCATTAACCCCGAATTACAATCCCTTAATCCAAAGCAGTTGCTGCATCGTCATTACCGACGATACTCAGTTGGGTCGCTAAATTAATTTTGAGCAGGTAAAAAATGTTTGGCCTTTTTTGCATCTTTACCTTTATTTCAGTTCTGTTCCTAAGAAATATCCAGCAACCCATGTTGACCAAACACTCACTCCTCTTTTTTAGCACCCTGATCCTTGGATGCAGCGTGTTGTATGGCCAAAAAAAGGACTCTACCAAAACCATTTTCGACTTCATGGCCCTTGGCGATGTACTTGAAATGGAGTTGAGTACGGACATGACCCTGCTCAAAGATCAAAAAAAGACCAATGAGTACCAACCTGCCAGCATAACTTTTACTGATGCCGCAGGGCAAGTCCAAAAATGGGAGGTCAAACTACGGTCTCGTGGGAAATTCCGCCGCCGCATTTGCGTATTACCACCGCTCAAACTCAATTTCAACAAAGGTGATTTGCAAAAAGCAGGCCTGGCCAAAGATGATGAGCTCAAACTCATTACCCATTGTGTGGAAGGCTTCGAAGGCAAAGAGTTTTTGATGCGGGAATATCTGGCTTATAAGTTGTATCAAATGATCAGCCCTTATGCATTAAAGGTGCATTTGGTAGAAATCAAATACCGCGACAGCAAATCCAAGGCTAAATCCAGTGGTTGGGGAATTTTGATGGAAGACGAAGGCAGCATGGCCAAACGTTATGGCGCCAAGCTATGCGACGATTGTTTTTCTACTCCCAAAGACAGTTTCAACATGGAGCAAGTCAATGCGGCCTGCATGTTTGAATACATGATTGGCAATACCGACTGGTCCATCCAAATGGTGCGCAACGTAAAGATGTTGAAGTTTAAAGATGGGAGCAAGGCTGCTATCGTTCCTTATGACTTTGACTTTTCAGGCTTTGTCAACGCCAGTTACGCCTTGCCCAATGCCGATTATAAACTCACTAGCATCCGCGAGCGCATTTTTCTGAGTTTGACCCAAAGTGACGCCGAAATAGCCTCGACCAAAGCGCTTTTTGAATCCAAACGCCAGGCGATGATTGATCACATCAAAGGATTTAAGGCCTTGAGCGCTGCCGGGCGTAGCGATGCGATCAATTACCTCGAATCATTTTATGAATCTTTAAAGCAACCACTGCGCAGGCCATAAATAATTTTAAAAAAATACTCAGTTAGGTGTAATTTAAACGGGTTTTGGTGTTATATGATTAATCGCTAACACACTAAACCTAAATTGCCATGAGGTGTTACTTGCTCTTCCTTGGGGTATTGGCCAACTTTGTGCTAAGTGCCCAAACTACAAATTTCACCTACACCGTTTATTTTAACTCCGATCAGCACCAGCTTTCTGCTGAAGCTTATAAAATCCTGAGTAAGGCCAGCATGGACCTGAGTGGTGCCGAAAGTTATCAAATCAACATTCAAGCTTATACAGACGATGAAGGCAGCAATGCTTACAATCAGGCGTTGGGGCAACGACGGGCGGACGCGGTTTTGGCCTACCTCGACAGCTTGGGCCTGGCAACTCAAAATGCAAAACTGAACAACTATGGAGAGCAGAAAGCCCTTGCGGACAACAACACAGTTGAAAATCGCCCCAAAAACCGTCGGGTTGATGTCTTTATCCAGGCTGTTTTTAGCGAAAGTTTCCAAAGTTTATTGAACAAGTTAGATCATACCCAGACCTATACATATCCCATTTCCAGCACTAAATCCACCTGCTTACTCACCCATCAGGGTACTTTTTTGATGATTCCAGCTCAAGCCTTTGTCTATGCCAACGGTAGTCCAGTAGCTGAAGGAGAGGTAACTTTGCAAATTCAGGAGTATTATGGATTGAGTGACATGCTTATGGCTGGGCTGAGTACTTCTTCCAACCACAAATTACTGGCCACTGGAGGTATGATAAACCTTAAAGCCCTGGCTCAAGGGCAGGAACTTCAGCTGGCGCCCCAAAAAGAAATTGGCGTTGGGATGCCCATACGGAAAGGTCAATTTGATCCAGCTATGGCATTGTTCCTGGGGGACAAAGACCCTCATCACCAAGGTCACCTCAACTGGAACCCCACCCAACGTAAAGCAACTTCACTTTTGGCTGCATCTGGCAAAGATTTGTCAGTGGACGCAGTAAGACAATTTGCCATATTTAGAGAAACAGCGATCAATCAACTGGTAAAACAGCCTGTTCGGCCTAAACTGAATACCAGGACCAGAAGAACCCTACCACAAAAACCCCGCCGTGAGAACATCAAGGTTCATTTAAATTTCTTTCAAAAAATCTTTACCAACAAGCAGAGAGTCGAAGTGCAAAAGGATCGAATCTATGCTAAACAAGTAAAAAACTACCAACGGGACCTAAAATACTTCCGCCGCGATAGCATGCAGTGGAAGAAATATTTTCAGGACAGTTTGAATTATGTCAGCCTTTACCAGGAAGCACTCAATGGTGATATTCAGAATTATCAAGCTGCCCTGAATGAAGCGAACCATGCTGCCGCCAATCGGGAACAAGACCAAAAAAAGATGCAGGAATTGTACGAAAAAGGGGTTAGCAGCGATGGCCAATTGTCGCAACAAACCCTGGATCGCTATTTTTTCGCCGTCAATCGCCTGGGATGGATCAATTGTGATAAATTTATGGACACTCCAGAATCCCAACTAACCCAGATTGCCATTCAGGATAGCGATGCAAGTGAAGAACGTTTGATGCTGGTTTTCCCTCATTTGCCGAGCATTTTATCGGTCAAAATCAAAACCTTACAGGGGGAATACCTCTCAGACAATATCCCGAAGGGAATGCCTGCCAAGTTGATTGGAATCAAAGTGGACCAGGGGCGTTCAATGTTGGCGGTGAAGGACATCAAAATAGGAGAGAGTAAACAAAGTTACAACCTGGTTTATCAACCCAAAAGCTTGAGAGAAATCCAAAAAGTGTTGGAAAGTATCGACTAGTCTGGTCTTTTTCAAAAAAACCTGCCCCTGTACCTGAAATTTCCTCTGAAAAAACCTAATATTGACAGGTCATGTCAGCACAGGGCTGGGGAGGCAAACCAACTCCCAGCCCTGTGCTAAAATCAGGTCGCGCGTGAAAGATTTTTCTAAAAAAGTAGCGGTCATTACCGGAGCGGGTTCCGGAATGGGCCGGGAATTGGCCCTTCAGCTTGCTGCTGCGGGAGCGAGTGTTGTGCTCAACGATTGGAATGAAGAAACCTTGCAAGAAACTGTTCAGTTGGTTGAAGCCCAAGGTGGGACGGTAGCTGGTCGGGCCTTTAGTGTAGCCGATCGTACGGAAATGTACCATTTCGCCCAGGAAACAGTGAACCTCTTCGGTGGGGTCGACATCGTCATCAACAATGCTGGCATTTCCCTCTTGCAGCAAAAAATTGAAAGTACTTCCTACGAGCTTTTTGAAAAAGTGATCAACATCAACATGTGGGGGGTCATTTATGGCTCCAAGGCCTTCATTCCTTTTTTAAGGGAAAGGCCAGAAGCTGCCTTGGTCAATGTATCCAGTATTTTTGGCATTGCCGCTTACCCCGATCAAGGGGCTTACGTAACCGCAAAGTTTGCAGTACGTGGCTTTACCGAAGTGCTGCGCCAGGAATTGGCAAAAACCAGTGTAAGCGTAACTTGCGTCCACCCAGGTGGCATCAAAACCAATATCGTTCGGAACATTGATACCCAGCAAACCGCACGGCTCAATAAATTTTCGGAGGTCTTCGACCGTATGGCCAAAACCAGCGCCGCCGATGCCGCCAAACGTATCATCAAGGGTATTGAACGCAAGGAAAAACGGGTCCTGATTGGCAAAGACGCCCGCTACATGGACAGCATTGCCCGCCTGATGCCTGGCAATTACGAGGATACAATCATGAAAGGGTACGACATTGAAAAATTCCAATAATTTCTGTAGCTCATGGAAACCATCACCGCCAGCCAAATAAACATCCAGGCTCTTTTTGAAAAGCAACAACAATACGCCCCTGAGCTAGCCAATACTACTGCTACCGAGCGCATCGCCCGCCTGAATCGCCTGATCCAGTTTATGGACGACGAGCAGGAAATGCAAGGGCTAAAGGATGCCATGTACCAGGATTTCCGCAAAGCCGAGGTCGAGGTGATGTTGTCGGAAATAGCAGTGGTGAGAAGCCATGCACTACACGCCCGCCGCGAGTTGCGCCGTTGGATGCGGCCGCATAAAGTACCTACGCCAATTACTTTGCTGGGCACTACTTCTTACATCGAGTATGAAGCCAAAGGGGTAAGTTTGATCATTTCCCCCTGGAACTACCCATTTAACCTTACTTTTTCTCCGCTCGTTTATGCAATTGCAGCCGGGAATACCGCCATCATCAAGCCCTCGGAATTGACGCCATATACGGCTGCATTTATGGCGAAGGCCATCAAAAAGTTGTTCTCCGAAGAAGAGGTGGCTTTGTTAGAAGGAGATGCAAGTTTGGCTACGGCATTGTTGGAGCTGCCTTTCGATCACATCTTTTTTACTGGAAGTCCACAGATTGGCAAAATCGTGATGGCCGCTGCCGCCAAAAACCTGGCTTCGGTGACGCTGGAACTGGGAGGAAAATCCCCGGCTATTTTGGACGCATCCGCTGCCATTGATACACTAAGTTACAACCTGGCCTGGGGCAAATGCCTCAACAATGGCCAAACCTGCATTGCACCCGATTACGTCCTGGTGCACGAGTCCAAGATGGACGCCTTTGTAGGTGCTTTTGAAAAATCCTTAAAGCGATTGTATACCGATTTACCCAGTCTGGAAAGCAACCCGGATTATTGCCGCATTGTCAACCACCGGCACTACCTGCGCTTGCGGCGCCTGTACGACGATGCCATCAGTAAGGGCGCATTGGAGTTATTGGGCGGTACCTGGAATGAGGCGGAACTGTTTGTACCCCCTACCCTTCTGGGCAACATCAGCGATGACATGGCGATCATGGAAGAGGAAATATTTGGGCCAATCCTGCCCGTTTTGCCTTTTTCAAGCCAGGAAGAAGTCGTTCAAATCATCCGCAAACGGCCAAAACCGCTCTCCTTGTACATCGGTGCTCGCAATCGACGCTTCATCAACTACATCATGGCCAATACCTCGGCGGGAGGCACGGTGATCAATGACTACATGTTGGGTTTTGGCAACCCGAATTTACCTTTTGGTGGGGTGAACAACAGTGGAATCGGCAAATACATGGGCTTTCACGGCTTTGTGGCTTTTTCGAATGAAAAGGCGGTTGTGAAGCGGAATTTTGGGACGCTGAGTGTGTTGTTTCCGCCGTATACACCAAAGGTGAAGGCGTTAATGGCGTTCGTGCAGAGGCGCTTGTTGTAGGGCTACAACTAAGGATTTGCACCAAAGCGACATTTTTTTTATCACAAAGGAAAAAAAGAGGACACAAAGAACACAAAGTTAGACGTTGACAACGCTTCGCTTTGTGTTCTTTGTGTCCTCTTTTTTTCCTTTGTGCTATTATTTTTGGCATTAAGCCAAGCAAGATGCCGTATATTCTTCCTTAAACCGGCAAATAAGGTTTCCCTCCCGTAACTTCCCTTGAAATCACAATCCGCTGCACTTCTGAAGTCCCCTCATAAATCTGAGTAATCTTCGCATCGCGCATCAAACGCTCTACGTGGTATTCTTTCACAAAACCATAGCCCCCGTGTACCTGCACCGCTTCCACACTATGGCGCATCGCCACTTCTGAAGCATACAATTTGGCCATCGCGCTGGCGGCACTGTAGTCCAACCCTTGGTCTTTGAGCCAGGCAGCCCGGTAAACCATCAATTTGGCCGCTTCAATTTCTGTGGCCATATCGGCTAGTTTGAAAGCGACGGCCTGGTGTTGGTTGATGGGTTTGCCAAAGGCGGTACGTTGTTTGGAGTATTCCAGAGCCAGTTCATAAGCGCCACCAGCAATGCCCAAGGCTTGGGCGGCGATGCCGATGCGGCCACCCGCCAGGCTTTTCATGGCGAATTTGAACCCGAAACCATCTTCCCCGATCCGGTTTTCCTTCGGCACTTTGACATCGGTATACATAATGGTGTGGGTATCCGATGAGCGGATGCCCAGTTTATCTTCTTTGGCCCCGATGGCCACGCCAGGCATACTGGTTTCCACAATCAAGCAATTGATGCCCTTGGAACCTTTTTCCGGGTGGGTTTGGGCCATCACCAGGTGCAATTTGGAAGTACCGCCGTTGGTGATCCAGTTTTTGGTACCATTGAGCAGGTAATGGTCACCCATGTCAACAGCGGTGGTGCGCTGGCTGGTGGCATCGCTGCCCGCTTCGGGTTCGGATAGGCAGAAAGAGCCGATCCATTCACCGCTGGCCAGTTTGGGCAAGTATTTGGCTTTTTGTTCGGCACTGCCAAAGGTTTCAATGCCCCAGCAAACCAGGGAATTGTTGACCGACATGATCACCGAACAGGAATTGTCTATTTTGGAAATTTCTTCCATGGCGAGTACGTAGGACAAGGAATCCATCCCCCCTCCACCGTGTTCTGGCGAAACCATCATGCCTAAAAAGCCCAACTCGCCCATCTTTTTGATTTGCTCGTAAGGGTATTCCATTTTGGAATCGCGTTCGATGACGCCAGGCTTCAATTCTTTTTGGGCAAAATCACGGGCTGCGGCCTGAACGGCCAAGTGCTCTTCGGACAAATGAAAGTTCATCGTCATTTGGTTTGATGGCGGGTACTGGCAATCCCGGTACCCGCTATTTGGTCTGGTTAAGGTTGAGGCTAAAAAACGCAGATTGGTTCGTTGTGCCAGAAATTCCAGCACAAACGAAAGAATTGGCGAATTTACGCTAAATTTTGGAAAGTGGGTAGCGAATTTACGCTAAATTATAGGTTGACCTTAGAATATGACCTCACGGCGCCCCCCGCAACCTCTCCCCCTTGATCGCTTTCGCCATCAAATCCGGAAAAGCATCCGGTGTACACGCAAAAGTGGGAATCTCCAACTGTGTGAATTGCGTAGCAATATGGTGATCGTACATCGGTGCGCCCTTGTCATTCAAGGCCAGCAGGGCAATCAAATTGACACCCGTGGCCTTAATTTCCGCGGCTTGGCGGAGCAGGTCCTCCTGTGGCCCGCCTTCCATCAAGTCCGAAATCAGGACCATAATCGTATGCTTGGGCTGGCGAATGTGCTGGCGGGCATAACGCAGGGCCTTACTGATGTGTGTACCCCCGCCGAGCTGGGTGGCAAAAAGCAAGTCAACTACATCATGCAAATTCTCGCTGAGGTCAACCACACTGGTATCAAATACGATGAAACGGGTGGTGATACTGGGCATGGATGCCATAATTGAGCCCACGATCCCGGCGTAAACCACCGATGCGGCCATAGAGCCACTTTGGTCCACCAGCAGGATCAGGTCTTTCATTTTGGGCTGGCGACGGCCGAAGCCCCAAAGTTTTTCGGGGATGATGCTGTGGTATTCTTCTTGGTAGTGTTTCAGATTGGCGCGGATGGTGCGGTGCCAATCGATGGCGTTGGGTTTGGGGCGGCGGGAACGAGCCACCCGACTAAGGCTACCTTTGATGGCATTTTGCAGGGGTTGGCGCAGTTTTTTTTCTAATTCTTTTACCACCTTGCGGATGACCTCGCGGGCAGTTTCGCGGGTTTGTGCGGGCAAGACTTTTTTCAAACTCAGCAAGGTGCTGACCAAATGTACATCGGCTTGTAAGGTTTCCAACAATTCGGGCTGCAACAACATCTGGTGCAAACGCAAACGCTCCAGAGCATCTTTTTGCATTAATTGTACCACGGGAGCAGGGAAATACTTGCGGATGTCTCCCAACCAGCGCGTTACATTGGGCGAGGAACTACCCAGTCCACGCTCGCGTTCGCTATCGTACAAGGCGTCCAGGACTTTGTCCATGCCCTGCTCTTCCTCCCCTAGCCCGATGCTATCTTTAGGGTCAGCATTTTGCCCAAGTACCAGTCTCCAGCGTTTGAGTTGTTCTTCTTTGTCCATATTTTCCTAATCATTACCAAAAATGGAAAAAAATCCTGATTTTGGCATTTAATAAAAATTGGGCAGCAAAAATAGCGCCCCAAAACCACGTCAGAGTGAAGCAAGAAGAAGCCTGGAAAGATACTGAAAAGGATCAGCACAAGGCATTAAAGTCAATTTCGCCCTACCGCATCATCATCCCCGCCTTACTCGGCCTTGCCGGAGTATTTTACATGTTGTGGCGCAATTTTGACCCGGAAGAGTTCAAACGCATCCAATGGACCGGGCATGTTTATTTTTGGATTGGCATGGGCATTCTGACGGTCTTAATTCGAGATCTATCCTATGCTTTCCGCTTGCGGGCTTTGACCAATAAAGAGCTTTCCTGGTGGAAATGTATTGAGGTGGTGATTATTTGGGAGTTTAGTTCAGCGGTTTCACCATCCGCGCTGGGTGGCTCAGCGGTAGCCTTTTTTATTTTGTCGCAGGAAAAACTTTCGGTAGCCCGCACCGTGACCATTGTGACCTATACCATTGTGCTGGATGCCTTGTTTATGCTCTGTACCTTGCCCATCTTGTTCTTCATTTTTGGATTTGACATTTTACGGCCAGGTGCGCAGTCTTTTGGCGATCTGGGCCAATGGGGTTATTTGGCCCTCGGCTTTTACATTTTTATGATCGTGTACTCCATTATTTTCGCATACGGCATTTTCTGGGGTCCACAACAGATGAAACGTTTGTTGGGCTGGGCTACGAATAACCGTTTGCTGCGCCGTTTTCATCAAGGTGCAATCAAATTGGGTGAGGATTTGGTCACCGCATCAAAAGGGCTGAAAGAGCAAGGCTGGCGCATTCACCTCCAGGCGGTAGTTGGAACTCTGCTGGCCTGGATTTTCCGCTTTTTGCTGATCAGCTGTTTGGTTATTGCCTTTACACCCGAATTGCCATTGACTTTGCGTTTTCAAAGTGAGTTGTATGCTCGGCTCCAAACCATGTTTTTTGTGGTCATGTTCAGCCCCACTCCGGGCGGTGCAGGGATCATCGAACTGGCCTTCAACGGTTTCCTGACCGATTATGTGCACAGCAATACCCACGCTACGGTGATTTCGACAATCTGGCGCTTGTTGTCGTATTATTTGTATTTGGCAGCGGGAGCGCTGGTGGTGCCAGTTTGGATTCGGGCGGTGTTTAAAGGAAAAAGGGAACAGTAAATTCTATATTGATCTCTTTTGAATAATCCCTGAAACAATCAAATATGTACCAATAATTAGAATGCCTGTTATGATTTGCCACGTTAATCCGAAGTTTATCTCAATGGAGATTAAGAATAAAAAAAACGCTAGGAATATCAGGACAATGCCGATTAATAATTTGATATCGCCTTGACGGTGAGTCGCATCTTGTACACGTCGATGTGCTTTAGTTCGAATCATTTGATGATACTGCTCTTCAACACCCAACGCTGAGAGTCGTTGGCCTACCAGATGATTGTTTGCGTCTTCCAATGCGTACCACTCTACAACTTTTTGGATTAGTATTTCTAACTTATCCTCATTTAATTGTTGAAAGTCATTTTCCATTATAAATATTTTTTCACGCAAATGTATTGTAGTGTTTAATTAAACCCAAATTTTCCACACTGTTTTAGGCTAAGCGCTTTATCATCGTAAATATCCCTCGATACTCTTCTTTAATATTGGGCAATTCCAGCCAGCGTTTGTACAATATCTTATACCCATTTTTCACATAAAAATCCAGATTGTACGCGTTGCTGTCCATTACCCGCAACCACATATACTCCGCCTTGGTGATCTGTACCTGTTCGTCCGCAAAATCCATCAGTAATTTCCCGATGCCCTTTCCTTTTGCCGCTTCAGTCAGGTAAATTTTATCCAAAGAGACCGCATTGCTAAATGGAGTATCAGGAATTGGGGCCTCAAAAATAAGTTTCAGGTAACCCGCAATGGTATCATCCTCCAGCCTCGCGAAATAATAATGGTGCTGAGGCTTCGCCAAATGTTGTTCCAACACCTCCACATTGTTGATGTAAGCCAAATAAGCCGTTCCCTCATCGTGCCAGAGGTAACGAAAATAAGGCAAATACGTTTCCTCCACCACCCTTTGCAGGGTCAAAATATCCTGGGGCAAAACCCGTTCAATCCTTAGCATAAACACCAATTTTTTATCAGACTTATCGTACTTTTGGCCCGTACCTAACCAAATTACCATGCAAGACGCCGCTGTAGACCAGATGGTTTTCAACCGCGCAGGCTTTTCCGACGAGTTACTGCTCAGCCTGTACAGCCAACTGCTTTATCCACGCCTGATCGAAGATAAGATGCTCAAGTTGCTTCGCCAAGGCAAAGTGAGCAAATGGTTTTCCGGCATTGGTCAGGAGGCCATTTCCGTGGGGGCAACTGCTGCCTTGTTGCCCGATGAGATGATCTTTCCCATGCACCGCAATTTGGGGGTATTCACCGTACGCGAGGTGCCTTTTGACCGCTTGTTTGCCCAATGGCAAGGCAAATACTCTGGTTACACCAAGGGTCGGGATCGTTCTTTCCACTTCGGCACTTTGGAGCACCATATTGTTGGGATGATCTCCCACCTGGGGCCACAACTTTCGCTGGCGGGAGGAGTAGGTTTGGCCCACAAACTCTCGGGTGAAGGGCGGGTAAGTTTGGCTTTTACCGGCGACGGCGCCACCAGCGAAGGCGAATTCCACGAAGCGCTCAATGTAGCCGCCGTGTGGCAATTGCCGGTGATTTTTTTGATTGAAAACAATGGCTACGGCTTGTCCACGCCACCGACCGAACAATATCGTTGCGCCCAATTGGCCGACAAAGGCATCGGCTACGGCATGAAAGCCCTGACCATTGATGGCAACAACATCCTGGAGGTGTACCGCACGGTGTCCGAACTGGCCGAATCCATGCGCGAAAATCCCGAGCCCGTACTGCTGGAATGTATGACCTTCCGCATGCGGGGGCACGAGGAAGCTTCGGGCACCAAATACGTGCCCAAAGCCCTGATGGATCATTGGGCCTTGCGCGATCCATTGAGCAATTACGAGCGCTTTTTGATGGAGGAAGGCCTGCTTACCGAAGTGAGCAAGAAGGACTTGACGGCCAAGTGGAAAAAACACATCGAAGCGGGTTTGCAACATGCCTTTGAGGAAGGTGATCCGCAGAATGAGTTGGCTGAAGAATTGGCCGACGTGTACGCACCTTACGTACCGCAGCTTACAACACCAAAGACCGAGCAAAAAACCGACAAACGATTTGTCGATGCCATTTCCGATGGCCTCCGTCAGGCCATGGAAAAACACGATAAGCTCATCCTGATGGGCCAGGATATTGCCGATTACGGTGGGGTGTTCAAAATTACGGATGGTTTTGTGGCCCAATTTGGCAAGGAGCGGGTGCGCAATACGCCACTGTGTGAAAGTGCCATTGTGGGTGCCGCTCTGGGCTTGAGTCTGAAGGGCTACAAAGCCATGGTCGAAATGCAATTTGCTGATTTTGTGACCTGCGGCTTCAACCAAATCATCAACAACCTGGCGAAACTGCACTACCGCTGGGGCGCCAATGCCGACGTGGTCGTACGTATGCCTACGGGCGCGGGTACGGGCGCAGGGCCGTTCCACTCTCAGAGTAATGAGGCCTGGTTCTTTCATACACCAGGTTTAAAAGTGGTGTACCCGGCTACCCCTTATGATGCGAAAGGGCTTTTGCTGGACGCTTTTGAAGATCCCAACCCGGTGATGTACTTTGAGCACAAGGCTCTGTACCGCAGCTTGAGTGAGGCCATCCCTGATGACTACTACACCGTAGAAATTGGCAAAGCCCGGGTAGTACGCGAGGGCAAAGCCCTGACCGTGGTGACTTACGGCATGGGGGTTCAATGGGCACAAAAAGTGATCGCCGAACTGGGCATCGACGCCGAAATCATCGACTTGCGGACTTTGCTTCCCCTCGATTATGAAACCATCGAAACGAGTGTACGCAAAACGAACAAGGTGATCATTCTGCACGAAGACACCCTAGTGGGAGGCATTGGAGGGGAAATCGCGGCCTACATTTCTGAGCATTTGTTTGAATACCTGGATGCGCCGGTGATGCGGGAGGCTGCATTGGATACTCCAATTCCGTTTGCTACTTCTTTGGAAAAGCAGTTTTTGCCAGTGGGGCGGTTTGTAGAGAAGTTGAAGAAGTTGATGGGGTATTGAGGAAGTAAATTGGTTGAAAATATTTTCTAAAGCGACATGATAGCTGCACGGATGACTCGGATGCCACGGATTTACACGGATTTTTATCCCGCCTTCGGCGTGATGGGGTAAGCCACAAATGACACAAATTTTCACAAATTGGGCACAAACTTCGTTTGTACCTCCGCGAAACTTTAATTCAGTGCTCTAGCACAAACGAAGTTTGGGCTTTAATTTGTGAAAATTTGTGTCATTTGTGGCCGAAAAACTTTTGCCGCAGGCAAAAGAAAATCCGCGTAAATCCGTGGCATCCGTGGCATCCGCGTTGCTATCATGTCGCTTTAGCCTCGCTTACACCTTATCACTTTATACCTTGAACCTACTAAAACATGTGGCAAGCTGACCCTATAACTCAAGCCCCAACAACGCTCCAATTCCAAATCAAGGAACAAGATGAGCCATTATCCTTCGCCCAAGTGATTCAACTCTGGCAAAGCTCCACCCCTTTTCGCAGCTACTTCAACAGTTTTCTCGCCGAAATTCCCTTTGAGGCATACTATTGGGAAGTAGCACCAATGACCCAAACTCAAACCAGTCTTTCCTTTGAATTCGTCGCCATCAACAGCGCTCCTTTGCGCCACATCATTCCAGATCAAAGCGCTTTTCAGGAATATTTTGCGCAAGGCAAAGCAGTCGTAGATTTTTTAAACCTGGGCAAAGACGCCCATTTGCTGGTGCCTACACCGATTGGCGATGCCAATTGTTACGCGCATCTTGCCCAATTTGTAAGGCATGCCCCAGCGGCACAGCAGGATGAATTCTGGAAAAGAGTAGGTGAATTGTATGAAGCGGCTTTGAATGATCAACCACTGTGGCTGAGTACAGCGGGTTTGGGAGTTTCTTGGTTGCATTTGCGGATGGATTCTAGGCCTAAGTATTATCGGTATGAGGGGTATAAAAAATGGGCCTAGGCCAGTTGCTTTGTATCATCAGCGTATAACCTTAATCATGCACCTGCTAAAAATCAGCCTTAGTATATTACTCTCAATGTACGCCATAGTGTCCTTGGCTCAAACCGCCCCTTACCCCAACAAGGAACTCAACTACCCCATTTGGCCAAGCTGCGAAAAAAGAAGTGCTTATATCACTGAGCAAAAAAACTGCACTGAGAAAGCTTTTGCTACTTTCTTGCGGGCGAAAATCAATTGGGCAGAAGTCTCCACAACGCCCATTGCTCGTGCTCAAGTTTACTTAAGTATTGATTATACTGGCAACGTGAGCGGTTACGGGATTATCAATTGCAGGGATACTCAACTGGCAAAGCAACTGTTATCGGCTTTATCCCAAGTGCCCACAGGTTGGTTGCCCGGAAATGAATCTACCTATCTCAATGGTTATGTGGATCAAGCCGATGTAATTGACGCCAGAATTTATGCTGAATTATTTTGGAGTAACCAAACGTTGGACTCCTTACGGTTCTATAAGCTTATCGGCGTGGCTCGAAAGCCCTATGTGTTTTACGAAGTAACTGCGATAGGTGATTTTTTAGACTACCCTGGCCAGGTTAGAGCTTTGACTCAAAGGCTTATTTCCGACCTGAAAATTCAGGCCAGGCTGGAAAAAAAGCCAGATACTGAAAAAGATTCATTCATGTTGCACGGCATGCTCAATAGCCGTGGGTTGATTGATTCGCTCCAAATCCTGCAAAGTTCTGATAGTCCGTTTGCTAAGGCTACTGTATCTGCACTCCAGTCTATCCCTTGGACGTCAATAGATTATTACGGCTTTAGTCAACCGCGTGTTTTTTTAGCTAAATTTATTTTTAAACCCGCAACACGATATCCAAAAGGTACAGAAGTGTTTTACCCTGGCCATTATTATACTGATTTCTATCAAAGTGGGTTCAGCTTTCCTAATGGGAGTTTAGGAGCACTTAAATTTATTCACGACAACTTGGAAATTCCCCAAATCTCACCAATAGCGATCTAGCTTCGTCCATTTGTAAAATTCAGTTATTTTTTAATCCAGACGGTCGCATCTATAATTATCGATTCAAGAGCTCTATACATCCTATAGTCGATCAACGGATCGCATCCATCCTGACCGAAGGCCCTACGTGGAAACTTGACCGAAAAAGCAATCACGGTCTTAAAGCCATTATGGAGTTAACCTATCGCGTCCAAATTGAGCCTTGAATTACCGCGGCAACACCGCCTCCAAAATCTCGCCCGCTTTTTCCAACTGCGGGATTTTCCCCACATCCATCCAAATATCCCCATCGTGCGGATAAGCCACAATCCTTTCGGTCGCAGCCGCACTCAGATAAGTATCAATGATGGAAAAAACAGAGGCCTCCGCCGGGAAAAAATCAAAAATCTGTGGACTGATTGCATGAATGCCGCTGAAGCACCGGGGCTTTAAGTCGGGCTCATCGCGCGACAAACGGGTCTCGCCAGTTTTTACATTACTCCAGCCGCACAATTGCCCAACTGAGTTGAACAAAAAATAGCGCGAACTTTCCCGTTGACGCACCGCCAAAGTTGCCAGGGCATCGTTTTGCAAATGAGTTTGATAAAATTGCCGCAAATCGAGATTGGTCAGAGCGTCGGCATTGGTCACCAAAAAAGGCTCTTCTTTCAAAAACCACTCCGCTTTTTTCAGCCCGCCTCCCGTATCCAAGAGCAAATCCCGCTCATCCGAAATTTGAATGTTGATCCCAAAATGGTCTTTGGCTTGTAAAAAATCGATGATTTGCTCGCCAAAATGGTGGATGTTCACGATGATGTCTCGGCAACCCGCTGCTTTGAGGCGAAGAATGGCAATTTCAAGCAAGGGATGCCCTTTTACAGGTACCAATGCCTTGGGCATGGAGTCGGTGATGGGACGAAGCCGGGTACCGAGGCCGGCGGCGAAGATGATGGCGCGCATAAAAAAGTTTAGGAGTTGAGGGGTTGAGAAGTTGAGGCTGCCGTAGCGACCCGGCCACTTCGGCTACGCTCAGTGACCGGGTCGCTGCGGTAGCCTCAACTTCTCAACTCCTCAACTTCTCAACTATATTCAAAATTTCACCCACTTCGCAGTGGATTTTCCAGATTCAATTACTTTTTCAATAAAGCGCATGCCGCGTACGCCGTCCTTTACTGATGGGAAGTCAAGCAGTGGATCAGCCGCTTCACCCGCCATACGTGCTTGCACAGCCAGTGCAAAGTTCCGGTAAATGTTGGCAAAAGCCTCCAGGTAACCTTCCGGGTGGCCCGCAGGTACCCGAATGTGGGCATTCGCTTCCGGGCTGAGCGGGGTGATTTTAGGGCGGTAAATTTCTTTGGGCTTGTCCAAACGGGTAACCAGCAAGGTATTTGGCTCTTCCTGCCGCCAGTACAAACCACCTTCTTCACCGTAAACCCGGATATTCAGTCCGTTTTCTTCACCCGCCGAGATTTGGCTGGCGTGCAGAATTCCCTTGGCGCCATTGTCAAAGTGCAGGAGCACGTTGCCATCGTCATCCAGTTTGCGGCCTTCCACAAAGGTGCTGATGTCGGCACACATTTCGGTGATTTGTAAGCCCGTGATGTATTCAGCCAGGTTTTCAGCGTGGGTACCAATATCACCCATGGCTCCAGCGATGCCCGATTGGGTTGGGTCGGTGCGCCAGATGGCCTGCTTGTAATTGGTATCTTCTTCCTTGCGGGAAAGCCAACCTTGGGGATATTCCACTACCACTTTGCGGATTTTGCCCAACTCCCCGTTGCGCACCATCGCCCGGGCTTGTTTCACCATCGGGTAGCCGGTGTAGTTGTGGGTGAGGGCAAAAATGAGTCCGGTTTTTTCTACCAAAGCTTCTAGTTCCAAAGCCTCTTCCATGGTAAAGGCAAGGGGTTTGTCACAAACCACGTGAAAACCATTTTCCAGCGCCATTTTAGCGGGGCCGAAATGCACGTGGTTGGGGGTTACGATGGACACAAAATCCATCCGCTCGCCCTCTGGTAACAACTTTTCTTTTTCAATCATTTCCTGGTAGCTGCCGTAAACCCGGTTGGCGGGCACGTACAGGTCTTCGCCCGACAAACGAGAGCGTTCAGGGTCACTGCTAAAAGCGCCACATACCAGTTCGATATGGCCATCGATAGCGGCGGCAATCCGGTGTACTCCTCCTATGAAGGCTCCACGGCCACCACCTACCATGCCCATTCTTATTTTGCGTTTCATGATCCGTAGGTGTTAAAAAGTTCTGGATAAAGATAAGCCTGAGGTATGGTTTTTTGCCACATCCCCAGGCTTAATTCCAAGTTTTTCCCTTAAAAAAAGTGTTGGGTCACTTGGTTTGCAATCTGTAGGTTGAAAGAAGCTGAAAAAAGACTGATGTTAAGCGTTAGCTTTTCCTTTTTTTACCCAAAAAAACAGAATGGTAAACAACACAATCAATATACCTGGGAATAAGACCATCGTTCCCAAAGTAGCCTGACCTGCCACCAATTCCAGTTCATCACCAGTAAGTCCGGTTGCTGCTGCAGCTGCCTTATCGGAATCAATCCAACGCCCAATAATGGGCTGAAAAATCGATGTAGAGAACATTCCGACTGCACCGATAATCGACATCCCCAAGGCACCACTGGCGGGTATTTTGTCGGCAATAAAACCAATCATATTAGGCCAGAAATAAGCTACCCCAAATGCGAAGAAAATTGCAGCCACATAGGCCATTGCTCCGGTTTGTGTACTGAAAAGAAATATTCCAATGGCAGCAAGAACGGCAGACCCAAGAAGCACCCCGGTCTGATCGAATTTGTGAACAACTTCTCCGCCAAAATACCTACATACAGCCATCAAACCAGTAACCAAGGCCAGAATCAACATGGGTTGAGCGCCACTCTTTGCCAATATCAAACCAACCCACTGTTGCGGGCCAAACTCTGATATTGCGGTTAACGCCATACAAACCATCATAAAAATGAACAATGGCGAAAACATCGCTTTAAGATTCATGGACAAACTAGCCTCTTCCTTGGTTTTAGCTACCGGCCAATCTTGGCCATAGAACAAGTAGGCATAAACCAGGGTAGGAATTATAATAACCCAAATCTGCGCCTCCCAGCCAAAACCAGCATCAGTCATGAATTTTGAAACCAAACTACCAATGACTATACCGCCGGGAAACCACATGTGAAAACGATTCAACATTTTGCTCATGGTGTTGCCCTCAAAAGCGTCTGCAATCATCGGATTACAAGCCGCTTCCGTACATCCATTTCCTATCCCAATGAGCAACGTGGAAATAAGCAATCCAACATAGCTGCCGGAATAAATAGTCATCAGAATACCGATTGCATGCGCCAAAAAAGCAAACTGCATGATGCGTTTGCCTCCAACGGTGTGATAAACTAATCCACCGATTACCATGGAAATCGGAAATCCGAGGAACCACATGGAGTTGATATATCCCAATTGTTCAGCTGACAAACCAAGCTCTTCACCAAGCTGGGGTAGAATACCCGCCCTGATGCTAAAAGACAAGGCGGTCGTGATAAGGGCAAAACAACTGCCGTAAAAAAGTCGTGATTTGTTGATCATAGCAAGACCGAGTTAAAAGTGTCTGTTGAATGTTGTTTGTTATAGGCTTCTAAGTGGTTGAACAGTGTTAATCGACATTTTTGACTTGATCTTTTGAATTTCATCTTCCTTATTTTTTCATTACAATGCGCTGCATTACGCTTCAAAAATAAGTCGCTGAAATCCAAAATCTCGGCGTCAAATTCTGTCGATTAACACTGTTCAACCACTTGTCAAGCCTGTTTATAGTTTCCGCAGTTTGATGTTGCGGAAGGAGATTCCATCACCGTGGTCTTGCAGACCAATGTGTCCTTTGCGGAAGGTGCCAAACTTGGGGTGGTCCTTCCACTTACTCTTCGGGATCAAGGCATTCCACTCGGCAGAACCCATCGTGGTAGAAACCACTTTTTTACCATTCAGCCAATGTTCTACCATATCGCCTTTACAGATCAGGCGGACTTTGTTCCATTCTCCGACCGGCTTGGCCGTTTGAGGGGTGGCCACATACATATCATAGAGGCTACAAGCCCGGCGATTTTCAAATTTGGCATCGGGGTGACAGTCATTGTCGATGAGTTGTAATTCTGGGCCAGTCTGCCAAGGATAGCGAATAGACGGATCTTCGTGGATATGGTAAATGATACCACTGTTGCCACATTTGGCAATTTTCCACTCGATGCGCAATTCGTAGTTTTCGTATTCAGCCTCGGTAATGATGTCGCCACCGCCACCTACCTGAAAGCCGTCGGCATTTTTGTTGGATACGTCCAGGTACAGGACTCCATCTGCTATTTTCCAGCGCTCGCCGATGGTTTGTTTGTTGTAATTGCGCCAGCCTTTTGTCGTTTTGCCGTCAAAAAGCAAGATCCAGCCAGCTGCTTTTTCAGCAGCAGTCAAGGTATTCGGAGCAACTTCTGGCGCAGCTTTTTCTTTTTTCAGCACAAAAGCAGTACCCACTGCAAAGGCTGCGAGGATTACGCACAAGGATAGAAATCTGTTCAACATATGTTTAATACTTTGAAAATGGCAGAATTGGGTAGAGTTTAAGTGTTGGTGAGTTCATGGAAACAAAACCGATAATGTAATTCGCACACTAAGGTAAGCAATGAATTTTATTTTTTAAAAAGAGTTTTGGACAAAATATTATCATGATTTTTTCAGTAAAATTATCAATGCATGTTTTTAGTCGACAAAATGCGGAAATCGCTATCTTCCCAGCAAAAAAAACATGCAGAAATTTTTTCTGTGCGTGGTGTTGATGAGCCACGCTTTTTTGGCCTTAGCCCAAACCACCAAAGATCCGAATGCGATCATCCAGCCAGATTTGTTGGCCAATTTGAAATACCGCCACGTTGGCCCAAGCCGGGGAGGCCGGGCGACGGCAACCACCGGGGTTCGCCAGGAGCCCTTCACCTTTTACCTGGGTGCAACGGGTGGTGGAGTTTGGCGCAGCAACGATGCAGGCAATACCTGGGAAAATTTGTCCGATGGCCAGATCAAATGTGGCTCCATCGGGGCGATTGCCGTTGCACCCTCCGACCCTTCGGTTATTTACGTGGGTACGGGTTCGGCTTGCCCACGGGGCAACATCTCCGCTGGAGTTGGGGTCTACCGAAGCAGTGACAAAGGCAAAACCTGGGATTTCATCGGTTTGCCCAAGTCCGGCATGGTAGGCAAAATCGAAGTCCACCCCCAAAATCCCGATGTGGCTTTTGTGGCAGCCCTGGGCAACCCCTTTGGACCTAACCCTGAACGAGGGGTGTACCGCACAACTGACGGCGGCAAAAAATGGGATCTGGTACATACCGCCGGAGATTCCACCGGTTGTGTCGACCTGGTAATGGACCCCAGTAACCCGCGTATCCTCTACGCTGCCATGTGGCGCGCCGAACGCAAGCCATGGACCATCCATGATGGCAATAATAAAGGCGGCATCTGGAAATCAGTCGATGGGGGTACTACCTGGAAAAAACTGGAAGGTGGCCTACCCACTGGCCTACTCGGCCGCATCGGCATCACTGCTTCTCCCGTCAACCCCAACCGCCTTTGGGCCATCGTGATCACGCCAGACGACGCTACTTCTGGCCTGTACCGCAGTGAAGACGCCGGAGATTCCTGGACGCGGGTATGTCGCGACCACCGCCTGCAACAACGCGGTTGGTACTACAGCCACGTTACCGCTGATCCTAAAAACGAAAATGCGGTGTACATCAACAATGTCGACTTTATGAAGTCGATCGATGGGGGCAAAACCTTTGAAGAAATCAACGTACCCCACGGCGACTGCCACGGCATCTGGCTCAACCCCGATAACCCCAACATCATGATCAACTGCAACGATGGGGGTGCAACGGTGAGTTTGAACGGTGGCAAAACCTGGACCGATCAGCACAATCAACCTACTTCGGAATTTTACCGCGTCACCGTTGACGAACAATTTCCATACCTGCTTTATGCTGGCCAACAGGACAACAGTACCATCAGTGTTCCTTCCCGCGAACCCGGAGGCCTGAGTGATACCGAGCACTGGCACGATGCGGGGGGCAGCGAATGCGCCGATGTGGCAGTTAGCCCGACCGACCCAAACATCATCTGGGCAACAGCATACAGCGGCGAAATCACACGGATGAATCGCGCCACTGGAGAAGTTCGCCAATTGACCGCGTATCCCCACTATACCGAGGGTACCGTAATGCGCGATCTGAAGTACCGTTTTCAGTGGAATGCCCCCGTATTGGCGTCCAAACACCAGGCGAACACCATATACTATTGTTCCAATTACGTGCACCGCTCCACCGACGATGGCCAGACCTGGCAAATCATCAGTCCCGATCTGACCCGCAAGTTGGATCAATACCTGATCATGCCCGGTGGCCCCATTCAGCACGATGCTACCGGAGTGGAGGTATACAGTACGGCCTTCGTGATTGAAGAAGCGCCTCAAACCGCCGGCGAACTATGGGTAGGCAGCGACGATGGCCGCATCCACATCACCCGGGATGGAGGTAAAACCTGGACCGAGATCACGCCAAAAGGCATCATTCCTTTTGAATGTACCATCAATAAAATTGAGTTGTCGGTACACACGCCGGGGAGGGCATTCGTGGCTGTACAAAATTACCGCAACAACGATTTCAAGCCCTACATCCTGCGCACCAATGATTATGGCAAAAGCTGGCAATTGTTGACTGATGGAAAAAATGGCATCCCCAGCGGCCACTTCACCCGCGCCATTGCTGAGGATTCAGACAAAAAAGGCTTGTTGTTTGCCGGAACGGAATATGGCATTTACGTTTCCTTCGACGATGGAGCACACTGGCAATCGCTGCAGTTGAACCTCCCCTATACACCAATCACTGACCTGGAAGTTCACCACGGCGATCTGGCCATGAGCACCCAGGGCCGCGGATTCTGGCTTTTGGAAGGTGTATCGGTTTTGGAACAACTGCAAAACGAACAAGCCAAAGCTGCCTTACACCTGTACAAACCTCGCGATACCTACCGCACCAATGTGAGCGGCTACCGGGCGGTATTCCATGTCAACCTCGCCGATGAACCCGGCAAGGATACCGAAAGCAAGCTGGAAATTCTGAACGCGCAAGGAAAAGTAGTGCGCACTTACAGTTCTAAAGGAGAAGATCGCCGCAGCAAACTGAGTTTGAAAAAAGGCTGGAATACCTTGTCCTGGGATTTGTTGCACGATGGCCCAATCAACGCTGAACGGCTGGTGCTGATGGAAATGGGCGTTCCCATCATGGGGCCACCCGCAGCGCCGGGTGATTACCAGGTCCGCGTTACGGTCGGGAAAGAAAGCAAAACCCAGGCCTTTAAAGTGCTGCCCGATCCACGCTGGAAGGATGTAAAACAGGAAGATTATGTGGCGCAGGAAAAACTAGCCCTGGAAATGCGCGACCTGATCAGCGACTCTCAACGCAAGATCAAAAACCTGCGCAGTTTGCGGGAGCAAATTGAGGACGCTGCCGGGCTGGCCGTAAAAGCTGGTCATGCTGCCAAAATCAAGGATCTGGCTACGGAATTGGCCAAAGGCCTGACTGCAGTAGAAGATGAAATCGTGCAAAACCAGGCCGAAGCCAGCCAGGACAATTTTAATTATCCTCGGCGCTTCATCAACCACATGGCGCGGATTTACAGCGTACTCATCGGAGATCATCACCGTCCAACTGGTGGGGTACTAGAAGCTTACTCCGACATTAAAAAGGTATACCAGGGAATTTCACAACGCTACGATGTGGCGGTGAAAAATACTCTGGAGCGTTTTAATAAGGTATTGGAAGAGGAGAAGGTGGCAAGAGTGATTGATTTGAAGTGACCCGACTGAGGTGACTCTTGGGTGCCTAGGTTTCTTAGGTGGTGCAAAATCTATTCTTCACCACCTAAGAAACCTAAGGCACCCAAGGAACACCTTAGAAATTAGCGCCAGCCTTGCATGCCCCCCGTATGCACCACACATATCCTGGAACCGGCTGGAAAATAACCTTGCTTTGCCCTATCCAGCACTCCCCACATCATTTTCCCCGTATAAATGGGCTCCAAAGGCAGATCATACTTTTTTATTTCCACCAAAAAATCCAGCAACTCAGGAGGCGTTTTGGCGTAGCCACCAAAATGGTACTCGGTAGCAATAGCCCAATTGTCAAGGCTGTTCGAACCCAATAACTGTTGAACTTCCGCTTTGTGAAAATCTCCCTTCAAAGCTGAAAAACCCAGCGCAAAGGCCCGGCCCGCCAAACCCTGAATCATACCCGCCAGGGTACCGCCTGTCCCACAACTCAAACAAACGTAATCCACCTCTGCTTGCGCCAAAATCTCTTCGGCCAGTTCTGCACAACCGCGCAAAGCCAGAGTATTGGTCCCCCCTTCCGGAATGATATAGGCTTGAGGAAACTGCGCTTGCAATTGAGCCAATACCTGTGGATCGTCTTTGCGTCGATAAGCTTCCCGAGACCAAAAATGTAATTCCATCCCACAATCCGTAGCAAAATCCAGGGTCGGATTCAAGGGCAGTACCTTCTCCCCTCTGATGATGCCGATGGTATTGAAACCAAATAATTTCCCCGCGCTGGCGGTAGCCGCAATGTGATTGGAAAATGCTCCGCCGAAGGTGAATAATGTCTTGAAACCCTGCTCACGAGCGGCAGCCAGGTTGTATTTCAGTTTGCGCCATTTGTTGCCGCAAAAAGCTTGATCCCCAGGTTGGGTTTCCAGTTGTAATAAGTCGTCGCGTTTGATGAAACAAGTGAGGTTTCGAGCTTCCAGGATCGGGTGTTGGAAGCGTTGAAGAGGGCTGGGTGGATGTTGGAAAAGAGCCTGCATAATGATGGCAGTCTAATAGTAGTGTAAAACCTGGCGTTTACTTCAAATACCAAAAGTAAAGCACGGCTCCAGAACTCCCCTCCGAAAGTTTCAGACTTTCGGAGGGTTCTTAACTGCACCGTCTTGCGCAAAAATCATTTGATCAGAACTTTGCATTCAAAATGGTACGCTAAAGAACTTCCCGAAAGGGTGTACCTTTCGGGAAGGCATAATGAGTTGTATGGCTTTTTTCAAAGCCTATTTGTCAGCCTACAGGCTAAGATTAACGTTAGTAGCCAAACACCTCCTCCAGACTCACTTCCCGCAACGCCCCGAAGTTTTCCAGATATTTCAAATCCACCTGAGATTTGCTGCCCATAACCAGGAAGGTATAAGCACGACCCCGTACATATTCTTCATGGAAAGCGACCAAATCCCGGCTGCTAGAGCGTTCGGTATGTTGATAAATTTCCTGACGCATATCGCCCGTATAGCCCAGTTCCTGATTGGCGCGTGCCGTCCAGTATATCCGGGAAGGGATGATGCGCTCACTTTCGATACGTTTCAGAATGGCTTGTCGGGCGTGTTCAATTTGAGAATCAACCACTGGCATTTCATTCAACAATTGCAGGAAAGTAGGAATAGCATCCGAAAGTTTATCGGGCTGCGTACCCACATAGGCTTGCAGGTAGTGCGCCCAATCCCGTTTGCGGGGCGAGCTGTAAAAGGCATAGGTGGAATAAGCCAATGCTTTGGATTCCCGAATTTCCTGGAAAACGATCGAAGAAAGTCCCAAGCCAAAATAATCGTTGAACAGATCGCTACTCAGGTGTTCATCCATGTTGAACTGTGGGGTGCCTTTGGAAACCAGCATCACATCCGTTTGGACAATCGGGAAATCCAAAAATACCACCTGGTTTTCTTTGGTATCCAGTTGGGTAAATGCCCGGGATGGAACGGCTTTTTTCAATGGCGAAGTAACCCGGTGGTGGGTTTCCAGCAAGTTGGTTACTTCCGTCATCGGCATTTGCCCGTAGTAGTAAATCTTGTGCTCAAAGCTACTCAGGTCCTTGATTTTTTGGCAAAGCTCGTCGGCCTCCAATTGGCGCAATTCTTCTACCGCCAGGCGATAGGTAAAAGGCGAATCGGTGCCGTAACGGGCGTAATTCCCCAAGGCGTTGCGCAACACTATATTCCGATCCTTCTTCGCATTGGCCCGGTGGGTCAAAGCATCGGTCACAACGTTTTGCAGAATGGCGGTATCCGGTTGAAGACTGCTGATGATGTGCTCCAACAACTCCAATCCCTTGAGCATGTTGTCTTCCAGGCCACTCAGGGTCATGTAAGTGTAATCATCGTCATTGCTGACTTCGAAGCTCAATCCCCAACGGTACAATTCCCTTTGCAAATCAGCGGAACTGTAGCGACTCGTACCCAGGTAAGGCAGGTATTGTACCGCGATGGCCAACCTGCGATCGCTGTTTTTTCCCATCGGGAAAATGTAATCCAGACGGAAAAGCGAATTGTTCGGGTTGCGGACATAATCCAACTGTACACCCGATTTGAGCGTGGTGGATTGAATGGCTGTTTCAAAATCAACAAAAACGGGCTCAATCCGCGGAGTGCTAATGTCTAAAAAAGCCTGGGCGTAATCGGAAACCGAGTCTCGATTGAGTTCCACGGCGGTGATCTCCGGTTTTTCTACCTTGATCACGTTGGAATCTTCCGCTTGTACTTTTTGTACTTCAACGTAATTGTCCTTAAAATGCTTTTGGGCAAATTCGACAATTTGTTCTTTGGTGATTTTGGCAATGTCGCTGATTCGGCGAGTGTAGTGCTCCCAGTCCATCCCGAGGATAAAACTGCTGGTCATGGCATTGACCCGGGCACTATTGGATTCTGAAGCCATCACTTGTCCGAGTTTGTAGTCGTTGATGACCGCTTCTACCATCCATTCTTCAAATTCACCCCGGCATATTTTTTGCAATTCGCCCAGGAGAATTTCCTTAACTTCTTCCAGGGTTTGGCCTTCCCGAGGTTTGCCATACAAACCAAAGACGGAATAATCTTCATAAAACCAGAACCAGGATTCCGACTCCAATACCTTTTGCTGCTGATTGACATTCAGGTCAAGTAGACCCGCCTGGTCGTTGTACAAAAGGGTACGGATCAGCAAAAGGAAAAGGGTATCTGCCGATTTGGCCTGATCAAAGCGCCAGGCGAGCATCACCAATGCAGGTTCTTGCCCATAAACCACCTTCAGAACGGGTTCATTCAGATCTGGTTGTGGGGAAAAAGTGAAGGGTGGAACGGGTTTGGGCTCGTAGGTACCAAAGTATTTTTCTGCCAATTCTACCACCTGTGCAGGGTCAAAATCACCCGCCATAGCCAGAGCCATGTTGTTCGGAACATAGTAGGTTTGGAAATACTTCTGGATGTTCACCTGTGAAGGGGTGCGCAAATGTTCTGCCGATCCAATGGTGGTTTGGGTTCCATAGGGATGTGAAGGGAAAAGTACTTCCCGGATCGCGGTGTTGACTTTGCGAACATCCTTATCCTGAGAAATATTGAACTCTTCGTAAACAGTTTCCAACTCGGTATGGAACAAACGCAGGGCCATCATCCGAAAACGTTCAGATTCCAGTTGCATCCAACGTTCCAGTTCATTGGCTGGGATGTCATTGACGTAAACAGTCTGCTCAACCCAGGTGTAGGCATTGGTATCTTTGGCGCCAATGTTGCTCACCAATTTGTCGTATTCGCTGGGAGCCGTCAATTTGGCAGCTTCAAAAGATACCCGATCAATTTCGGCATAAATCCGCCGGCGCTCAGCTTCATCCTGAGTGGCCCGGTGGGCTTCGTACAAATCAGAAATTTGCTCCAGTAGTACTTTTTCTTTTTCCCAATCCAATGTCCCAATGCGGCTGGTGCCTTTAAATAACATATGCTCCATGTAGTGGGCCAAGCCTGTAGTCTCCGGTGGATCTTGTTTGGATCCTGCCCTTACCACAATATTGGTGTACACTCTTGGTTCATTTTTATTTACACTCAAAAACAATTGTAATCCGTTAGAAAGGGTATAGCGTTGAACTTTCAATAAATCGTCAGGGACGGTTTTGAAAGCGTATTGCATTTTTGCGTCAATCATCTCTTCTCCAGATTTTTTTATAAAACAGCATGTAATATAATGCATTGAAGCGAAGAATAGTTTTTTTTGACCTCAATCCAGCGATTATTCCACCTACACAAATCGGGCCAAAGCGACTTTGATCTTCGTTTTACTGCCTTATCCCCTTGCAATTGGGCCTTTGGGCTTTGTTCATTTATTTTTCAATTCGTGTGGGGTATATTCGCCTATTCACCCCGCTACCACAACTTTCTGGGGGTATTTTCTATCTCAGCTATAACCAAATCCAAATTTATGCAACCTAGGCTGCTGTTTACCCTTTGTTGTGCAGTTTTTGCTATGTCTCTCCCTGCACAAAGCCTTGATCTCAAACCGTTCAAAAACATCAAACCACGCAACATTGGCCCATCCGGGATGTCTGGGCGGATCACCGCCATTGACGTTGTACAAAGCGAGCCCGACCACATTTACGTGGGCAGCGCTTCGGGTGGGGTGTGGAAGTCCGAAAGTGGTGGCATCACCTGGACGCCTATTTTTGACGATCAAGCCATTCAATCCATTGGTGCCATTGCCATCAACCAATCCAATCCAAGCGACATTTGGGTCGGAACGGGTGAGGGCAACCCGCGCAACTCTCAAAACTTCGGTTTGGGTATTTTCCGTTCGCTCGATGCAGGAAAGACTTGGAAAAACATGGGGTTGAAAGAGACCAAAACCATCCACCGCATCATCATTCACCGCGACAATCCCAATGTGGTTTTCGCCGGAGCTCAAGGTTCAGCCTATGGCCCCAATGAGGAACGCGGCGTGTACCGGACCAAGGATGGAGGTAAAAACTGGGAACGAATCCTCTATGTCAACAACCAAACCGGTGTGGCCGACATGGTTGTAGACCCCAGCAACCCCAACAAAATCATCGTAGCCATGTGGGAATATGGCCGCAAGCCCTGGACCTTCAATTCGGGAGGAGCAGGCTCTGGCATCTACGTGACCCACGATGGTGGCGATACCTGGGAACGCCGCAGTGACGCCGACGGCTTACCTAAAGGTATGCTCGGCCGGGTTGGGTTGGCGATTTCCCGCTCCAAACCCAATATCGTTTATGCTTTGGTGGAAGCCAAAGACAATGCCTTGTACAAATCCGTTGATGGTGGCAAAAAATGGAGTGTAGTAGCTACCAAAAACATTGGCGACCGTCCCTTTTATTACGCTGAAATTTATGTTGACCCCAAGAATGAAAACCGCCTCTGGAATATTTTCTCTTTGGTCACCAAAAGTGAAGATGGGGGTAAAACTTTTGAAACCGTACTCCCCTACTCGGGTGTACACCCCGATCACCATGCCTTCTGGATTCATCCAAATGATCCGAATTACATCATTGACGGCAACGACGGTGGTTTGAACATCTCGCATGATGGCGGAAAAAGCTGGCGCTTCATTGAAAACATTCCGGTGGGCCAGTTTTACCACGTCAACTACGACATGTCGATCCCTTACAAAATTGGGGGTGGCATGCAGGACAACGGTTCCTGGGTTGGCCCAAGTGCCGTTTGGCAAGCCGGAGGAATCCGTACCAGCCAGTGGTTGGAAGTGTTCTTCGGCGATGGTTTTGACCTCGGTTTCCGCCCCGACAATTCGCGGTATGTCTACGCCATGTCGCAAGGGGGCAATGTAGGTTACGTGGATACCGAAACGGGCAAAACCCAGTTCATCAAACCCACTTCGCCCAACGGTACCGAGCTGCGCTTCAACTGGAACGCTGGTTTTTCCCAGGACCCGCACAATGCCTGCGGGGTGTATTTTGGCAGCCAGTTTTTGCACTACAGCAAAGATTGTGGCCAAAGCTGGGAGATCATTTCTCCTGACCTGACCACCAACGATACCTCCAAACAAAAACCTCACCTGAGTGGTGGTTTGACCCTGGACGCAACCAACGCCGAAAACCATACCACCATCCTGGCGATTGCCCCCAGCCCCAAAGACGCGAAGGTGATTTGGGTGGGTACCGATGATGGTAACCTCCAATTGACCCGCGACGGCGGCAAAACCTGGAGCAATCTGATCAGCAAACTGCCGGGTTACAAGGCGGCAAGCTGGATTCCCTACATCGAAGCTTCACCACAGAATGCCGGAGAGGCTTTTGTGATCGTGAACGACTACCGCCGCAACGACTGGCGGCCCATCGTGTACCATACCAGCGATTACGGCCAAACTTTCCGCAAAATTGTGGATGAAAACAAGGTGAGTGGTTTCACTTTGTGTATTGTACAGGACCCGATCGAGCCCAAGTTGTTGTTTCTGGGCACCGATCAAGGTTTGTACCTCAGCATCGACAAGGGTACCACCTGGACCAAGTGGACCAATGGTTACCCCAGCGTACCTACTGCTGACATGAAAATCCACCCGCGTGATCACGACCTGATCATTGCTACTTTTGGTCGGGCATTCTGGATTTTGGACGACATCCGCCCCCTACGCGAAATTGCCCGTACGGGTGGCAAGGTGCTGGAGCAACCCTTCAAAGTTTTCCCCGTTCCGGATGCTTATCAGGCAGCGTTTAAATCTTTTGAAGGCATCCGCTTCTCTGCCGACGGGATGTTTGCCGGGGAAAACAAGGCGCCTGGTGCCTGGATCACCTTGTGGGCACCTTATGTAAAACCTGCCGCTGCACCTGCAAGCACAACTGCAAAACCTGCCGCAGCCAAGGAAGAAAAACGCCCCGAGCGGGTAAAAATAGTCATCCTTTCCAGTACCGGGGATACCGTTCGAACCTTTAGCTCTCGGGTAGATACGGGTATGGTAAAAGTCTACTGGCCTTTGAATCGCAACGGAGTCCGCCAGCCCAGCCGCCAGGAACGCCGCCCGGATGAAGATGCACCCAGCGGCCCACAGGTACTGCCCGGCACCTACAAAGTAGTGGCAATTTGGGGCAAACTCAAGGATTCGACCTCAGTAACAGTCAAGTCTGACCCACGCCTTGAGGTAAAAATGGAGGACTTGAAAGCCAAGGACGCTGCGTACCGCGACTTTGAAAAAGTGATCAAAAAAGCCAGCGACGGTTTCGATCAGCTCAAGGAAGCCCGCAATACCATTCGCCGGGTAGATGCGGCCCTGGCCAATGCACCGGATAGTACCAAACAACAATTGTCCAAACTGGGTAAAGCACTACAAGACAGTCTGAACATCCTGGAACGCCTCTACATGGAACCCGAAGATGTCAAAGGCATCCAGCGCGATGACGACAACCTGACTTCAGCACTTGGACGCGCCCAGCAATACATCAACGCATCAGAGGGCGCACCGAACCAGGGTGCCCAACGTATGCTGGCTCAAGCCCGCAAACAAACTGCAGATGTGTTGAACCGCATCAATAATTTCTTCAGTACGAAGTTTGCGGATTATCGGAAGAAGGTGGAAACGGTGCAGTTTTCGTTGTTTAAGCCGTATGTGCCGCTGAAGGTGGAGTAAAATGCCTATCTTCCTGAGGTGCCCCTTTAGTGCCTTAGGTTTCTAAGGTGGTGAAGAATTATATCCTGCTTCGCAGGTGACTTCTTTTTTCACCACCTAAGAAACCTAAGGCACTAAAGGGGCACCTTAGTTGGTTGATATTCCCGTTCTTTTGCGCTCATTACTCATCGTACTTCGTCCCATTTTCCAGTTTATTGTTCCGCCAATAATCAACCCGGGATGCTTGATAACAATTGCAATCAGTATAGTGACAAAACTCCTCCCAAAATTGATCTGCTTTTTCTTTGTCCTCATTTGGCATTAAGGGATAAGTTTGGTTCCAAAATCTCAATTCAACGTAGTGAGAAAGAGCATATTCACTGGCCAAAACCATCTTAGATTCACAATACATAACCGCGCATTTAAACTCTTCCTTTTTTAAGCGTTGGCGCATACATTGGCAATATTTTTTTCCTGCAAATTGAGCTTCTGCTTGGATGTCGCCATGTGGTTTACAGCTCCAAAATTGTATCGTTATGATACAGATACAAATGGCGGCTATTACTTTGTTTTTTAATCGTGCTGTTATTTGGGGCATAAAAATTGAATTTTAAGATAAGTTCTGAATGTTTAAGAAAGTTCAGTCCATTTAGTCTTTACGCTCCTGGCAGGGGCCTGACTTAGTTTCCTCACAACAATGCTCTCGAAGATAGATCATTACTTCAGAGGAAATTTGGATAACTGTATGCCTTTCACGACTTATTGTATGGCTTGTGTCAGGCAGGGAGAGATATGCGACATACTTCCTGTACCATTTAAACTTGATTTTTGCCTTGGATTCACACAAAACTCTAGCATGTCGATAATCTCTTTTAACGAGTTCGGTATACATACAATTACAAAAGAACTTCCCTATTCTCTTGGCCTCTTGTTCAACATCCACATCTTCTTCGTAGCACGCCGGGAATGAAAGTAAAAGTAAATAATAGACTATTTTTTTCATCTCATTCTCATTTTTAATCGTCAACATTAGCGATCCTGCCCCTCGATGGTACGAAAGCATCCAGCAACCTTTTACTTGGTTTTTACAGGACGAATATCCCTTTCAGCTTGAAAATACCAGTCTTGCGCCTATTTTTCACTACATTTGAGTATCAGCTATCCTAAATCGACGATCTACCTCTTCTCTCCACATGGGACAATCTCCGAAAGGCCAGATGAATAGAACGAAAATAAAAAAACAAAATGATCAACTTCACGACAGCTTGTCAAATCATTGTAGCATTCTCAGTGGCTTATGTTTGGATATTTAGATTTCACAACATCATCCTAGAATTCAAACAATTCGGACTTAGTGACTTAACACGCAGCGCAGTTGGTGCCACCAAAATAGCGTTGGCGACCTTACTTGTTGCAGGCATATGGTATCCGTCTTTAGTGCTTGTGCCATCGCTGCTGATGGGTTTACTGATGGTAGCTGCACAATTTTTTCACTTCAAAATAAGCAACCCTTTGGTGAAACATTTGCCTTCTTTATTCCTTTTACTGCTGTGCATTTTCATTGCTTTGGTTTCATCAAATATCCTTAAATCGTGAGCCTACTCCACTTTTGTATTTTCATTTCAAGCCTCTCTTTTTTTGCGTATAGCATATCGTATTTTTTTTCTCCTCACATGAAAAGCGAATTCAAACGCTTTGGTTTGGAGCGAATAGGAATGCTCACCATAGTTTTGGAATTACTGGGGGCGGCTGGTCTTCTTTGCGGATTGGTCTACACCCCTATATTGCTGCTTTCTTCAGGAGGCTTAGCGTTATTGATGTTTTTTGGCGTGCTGGTACGGATAAAATCAAAAGACACCCTGTTTGTTTCATTGCCTGCCCTGTTTTTAATGGGATTGAATTTGTACATCCTCATCGTGTCAATAAAGTAATGTACGAATCGGAAAGGCGAGTAGTTTGACGCAAAATTATGCACGATGTTTAACGACAACGACAAGTCTTTTGTTGGAGGGACCAGTTTTCAAAGATTAAAGACCTCATTTTCTTCAAATTACACACGTCAGGAGACGTGCGGATAATGGTACAGGTCTGGAGACCTGTACCAGCGGTGACGCAATATTTTTGGTTGGTTTCGGAAGACTTGAACTAGCTGGGAATGAAAAAATTGCTTTTAATCTGGATCAACCCACACGAATTCCCCTCTCCTATTGATCCAGCCAGTAGTGTCACCTATGCTCGCCTTACATAAGTAACCTTGAAAGCCAAACTGATCCAGCCAATCAAACCTTTTATCTGATACAACTTGATTTTGGCGATTGATTATGATCCATTTATCATCCTTTGGGTCTTGTGCAGTGGCAAGACCTAAAGTAAAGCGAGAAACCTGGCTGTAAATCAATGGAATTACCACATTTCCTTTGGAATTAATATACCCATGGGATTCTCCTTTGATTACTAAAGTAATACCATCATGAAACCATGGATCTACATAGTCGTACGGACTTACATCCAAGGATTTTTTGCCAAATTCATTGATGAAATATTTTTTATTAGATTGTTCAATCAAAGCTAATCCCTCATTTAACTGATTTCCCTCTCCCGGGACACAAAACTTTACCCGCCCCATAGTGTCATAGTAACAAGTCTTCTTAGTATAGATTATACAAGCCAACCTACTTTTAGCGTCAAATGAACTAGGCACGCCTCCGCTAATGGAAAATACCTTTTCTCCTTTCCTATTCAAATAAAGGAATTTCCCTTCGCTCAATACCGCTAAAAGTCGATCACACTCATCAAAATTCCCACTAATATGTGAAATTCCCTGATTAGGAATTGCTAGCCGTTTTTGCCCATCTAGATCATAGAAAAAAACAGTGTCGTTTTCTATCTCATCAACTTTGATCCATTCCCCATTAAAATCTAGAGGCATCGAGTTTGGAGGAATTTTTAGTAAAACTGAACCTTGATTATTAACCATGCGCTTTCCTATGGAATCTTCAATTAAAAATACATCTTTTTTTAGGGGATAAACATTCAAATACTTTGGCTCCATCACAATTTGCCCTGAAGTATCGATAAGACCGAATTTACCATTTACTTTTATAGGGTAATACAAAGAGAGGTAATCCTCACCTTGTTGCGTCTGATTACAGGCAAACGGGATACACAGGAAAAAGTAAGTAATAAATTTTTTGAAGACCGACATATACTTTTTTTGCTATGCATAGAATAATTATCCACTAGCCCAAATCTATTTTCCCCTAGCCCAAGTCTTGTCCGTCAGCTTTGAGGCGCAACGCTGGTACAAGTCTCCAGACTTGTACCAATATCCCTGCGTCTCCAGACGCAAAATCATGCACGATGTTAAACGACATGGGCAAGCCTTTTGTTGGAGAAGGCTGATTTTTAAAGATTAAAGAACTCATTTTCTTTTGATTACACACGTCAGGAGACATGCAGATAATGGTACAGGTCTGGAGACCTGTACCAGCGGTAGCGCAATGTTTTTGGTTGGAGTTGGAAGACTTGGCCTGGCAAAAGGAATCCAATAATAAATTGATTACTTTGGCAGCATTAAAACCGATGATTGAGTAAACTGGAGAGCCGTTCATTCGCAAAGCAGGCTTAATTTTTTATGCAAAAAAACGAACTACATCTTACCCACGGAACCCTTTCCTACCACCATCACGGAAATGGGCCCCACCTCTGGCTTGCCTTCCACGGCTTCGCCCAAGATGGAAGTGTTTTTGCACCCTTAGCCCCTTACCTGCCCAAAGATGTCTGTTTGATTGCCCTCGATTTGCCTTGGCATGGAGATTCCGATTGGAAGAAAGATCATTTTTCCATTAATGACATGCGGGAAGCCATTGATTTGTTGTTGGCCAAAAAACAGCAGGTGAAGTACAGCCTGATTGGTTTTAGTTTCGGGGCCCGGCTTGCGTTGGCTTTGGCCAGAGATGAAGCCCAGCGTTGGGAACGGCTGGTTTTATTGGCACCGGATGGCTTGCCGCGGCGTGGGTGGTATGCCTTTTTTGATCACTTACCTTTAGGAATAAAAAAACAAGTGGTTCGTTGGTTTGATCGGTCTGACCTGTTGCTGAAGTGGGCGAATAAATTGTATGAATGGAAATGCCTGGATGCCTTCAGCCTGAAATTTATGCGTCAGCACCTGCAAACGGAAGCTACCCGCAAACGATTAAAGGGCATTTGGCTTTCCGCAGCGGCTTTCCCAAGCTTACGTTCAAGTTGTTCTTTTTTGTCAACAACGCCTGACCTGCCACAACGGCTCATTACGGGGGAACGCGACGCAGTGATCCCACCTGCTTCATTTGCTTATTTGGCACAACAAATTCCCCAACTGCAATGGGCGAGCATTGCAGAAGCAGGGCATGATTTATTTCATACCTCTGTTTTGTCCCAATGGGCACCAGCCTTATTCTAGGATTCTCACGCGGATACCCATCCAGAGTGACATGGTATTGATACGGTCGTGGCTAGGTCCAAATCCATCCGAAAAATGTCCAAGCGAATGTTGATAGGTCGGTTGAGCGAAGAGACTCCAGCGGTCGCTCATAAAGTGTTCAACACCCAAGCCCAGATTTCCGGTAATGTAGCCGTTTTCTTTCACTGAGCCACCTTCTAAAATTCCTCCCGAGGTATTGTCGAAGAGGTCATCGCGCATTTCGGGTTTGAGGGGTGCAGAAGAAGCCGTAGTGATAAAATAAGAAGCAGAAGCAGCCACTTGCAAGGAACCACCGATCACTGCATACAAACGGGAACGTTTGTGCAGGAAGAAATTATAACGAGCGTGGAAAGGAATGTTGATGATGTCGAGGGCAACCTGGTTGAATGAAGCTTTGGTATAACCTTGATCTAAACTACCCTCGAGTTTTATGATCTGGCGAGGATTGTAAGGCTTCGCTGCATAAATCAAACCTGTACCCAACTCCCAGCGGCCTCTTTCTGCTGAAAAAAGAATCCCTCCACTGTAGCCCAAGGCATAACGGCTAAAGACATCCGTGCGGTTTTCTTCATTCGCGGGGGTTATGATTTGATTGTAATCCGAACCTCCAAACATTGCCGCACTCAAGAGGGTCTTTTTGCGGAATGGTTTGAGGGCGTTGGCTTCAAAAATGCTCAGGCGTCGCTGAAGAACAGCATTGGAGCGCTGTTGAGCCAGCGGCGTCAGTTGATTGCCAAACACATAGTAGTTGGACATGGCCTCAGCGTGTTTGGGGTCTTCAATCTGTAAAGTTTGGTTGCCCAGCTCAGGAGTTTTTCCAACCAGGGTTGGGTTAGCTGATTCCAACGTGGAAAGTGCCTTTTGATTGGGGTGTGATACAATTTCGACCTCGGGGGCGTTGTAAGAAAATACGGCGTCATGGTTTCGGTCATCGTGACGATTGCTGCCTTGTCTCAAATGTTTATTGGACGCAAGTTGTTTGGCTTGGCCCGTGGATGGTTTGGAAGCAGCGTTATTGTTCACACGGCCAGCAATTGCCTGTTGGTTTGGAGCTGTATTTTCTGTGGGGAAAGAGGCTTTGTTTTCTGGATTGGATAGCGGCAATTGTACAAAAAGCAAAAGCGCGAGGGTAAAGACTAAAACTTCGCCAAACTTGGACCCCAAGATAAGGTTGCGCAAATACAAGGCCTCTTCCATCCGACGCCGCAAGCGGGCCCAATGCCGAGGTGCAGCACCTACATTAAAATGACGCATCTGTTGAAGCACTTCCCGGTCGAAAGCAGACTCGGCAGCATTGAGGGGCTCCAGCTCTTCATCAGAGGCCATTGCTGCTTGCATCCGTTGCCAATGGTCGGCACGGAATTCCGGATTAAGGTTCTCCAGTTTTTCACGAATGAGTCGGTCAAATTGCGGCTGCTCCATTTTCGTCGTAGTTGCGGGACATCAATATCTCTTTCAGTTTGAGGCGCGCCTTCACCAGGTTAGACCGGGAGGTGCTTTCGGTAATGTTCAGAAGGTCGGCTATTTCCTTGTGGGAATAACCTTCCAGGATGTACAGGTTGAAAACGGTTCGGTATGCAGGAGTGAGCTGTTGG
This sequence comes from Haliscomenobacter sp., assembly GCF_965225875.1. Taxonomy (GTDB): domain Bacteria; phylum Bacteroidota; class Bacteroidia; order Chitinophagales; family Saprospiraceae; genus Haliscomenobacter. Next base: position 750,293 of record NZ_CBDDBS010000001.1, read on the forward strand.
ATCGCCTCCAGGATTTCCTGTTGGCTGCACATGCTCACGGCATCGGCGTCTTCTACGCTTAGTTGGACGGCCTGATCGATGTCTTCAGTACGGCGGCGGATGCTTTTGCGGTAAAAATCAATGGCGGTATTGACCATGATTCGCCGCATCCACGCTGTAATTGAAGTACCCGGCTGAAACTTGTTCACATTTTTAAAGACCTTGATGAAGCCCTCGTGCAAAATGTCCAGTGCATCTTCTTCACCATTTGCATAGCGCAAACAGATGCCCATCATTTTACCGTAGTACTGTTCATACAAGGCTTGTTGTGCCCAACGCTCTCGCCGTACACATGCTTGAATCAAGTCGTCTTCTTCATAGTTGGCAGGCCATGCTATCTCCATAGACCACAAAAATTTATCCAAACTACGAAGTTTATTTCAGACTGCCAATAGCCTACTCAAATTGGTCGGTAAATCGACAATCGGAAAACGTACCAGAGGGTAGGAATGCTGCCTAAATATTGGAGAAAATCGAGGTCATTCAGGAACAAATTTAATTGTAAGGGGCTGCCAAAATAAATTGCATCACCGATGTGCTCCAAAATATGGCAAAACCTGATCCTTCTCGGATAAAATGGCCTCACTCAGGTCGATTTCCCAGTCGATTTTTAGTTGTGGATCATTGTAGTGGATCCCCCCTTCGTGCGCTTTGGAATAAAAATTATCACACTTGTAAAAAAACTCGGCGGTAGGACTGAGCACCACATAACCATGAGCGAAACCACGCGGAACGAACAATTGCTTTTTGTTTTCGGCGCTGAGCCGGATGCTGTACCATTGGCCATAGGTGGGGGACTGCGGGCGAATATCTACTACCACATCCAGTACCTCCCCCTCCAGCACCCGCACCAATTTGGCTTGGGCAAAAGGTTCCAACTGGTAATGCAAGCCGCGCAATACGCCAAAGGTAGATCGCGCCTGGTTGTCTTGCACAAAATTGGCCTCAATCCCGGCAGCTTTAAACGTTTGAGCATTGAAGGCTTCAAAAAAGTAACCGCGCTCGTCGGCCCAAACCTGGGGTTCAAACACCAACAGATCGGGGATTGGAGTTGGAATAAACGGCATAAACAATTATTTCTTGCGGAAGAAAATACTGATGGTAACGCCCGTGAAATTATAGTTTTTCCGCAACTGGTTTTCCAAAAAGTTCTTGTAGTTCTCCTTGACGTGGGTCGGGAAATTGCAGAAAAATATAAAAGCCGGATAGGCCAAGGGCAATTGAGTGATGTATTTGATTTTGATGAACTTGCCACGGTGGGAAGGCGGAGGTGATTTTTCAATTACATCCAGCAGCAGTTCGTTCAATTCTGAAGTTTTCACCTTGCGGTTGCGGTTTTCGTACACTTCGAGTGCTGCTTCAACCGCCCGAAAAATCCGGGTTTTGTCCAATACTGAGATAAAGATGACAGGTACATCCGTAAATGGAGCAATCCGTTCCTTGATCACCTTTTCGTAATCCCGGGCGGTATTGGTTTCTTTTTCAACCAGGTCCCATTTGTTGACCAAAATGACAATGCCTTTATTGCGGCGCTGGGCGAGGCGGAAAATCGCCTGATCCTGGGCTTCCAGTCCCGTTTGAGCATCAATCATCAGGATACACACATCACATTCTTCGATGGCTTTGATGGCACGCATGACAGAGTAAAACTCCAGGTTTTCGTGCACCTTGGCCTTTTTGCGAATCCCAGCGGTGTCTACCAGAATAAATTCCTTGTCAAACTTGGAATACACGGCATTGATGGAATCACGCGTGGTTCCTGCTATATCCGTTACCAGGTTGCGCTCTACTCCCAGCAGGGCATTGGTCAGCGAGGATTTGCCCACGTTGGGTTGACCAACGATGGCAAATCGGGGCAGGCTGTTTTCATTGGGGAGCTCGTCTTCATTCAGATGCTCCGCCACTGCGTCCAAAATTTCCCCACTCCCACTACCGGTGAGTGAACTCAGGAAAAAGGTATTTTCAAAGCCGAGGCTCCAAAATTCATTGGCTTCAAACAAACGTTGGCCGTTGTCCACTTTGTTGACCACCAAAAAAACGGGCTTTTTGCTGCGGCGCAGCAAGTCCGCTACCTGGTCATCCAAATCGGTGATTCCGGTGGTAACATCCACCATAAAAATAATCACCGTGGCTTCTTCGATGGCAATTTTGACCTGTTCGCGGATGGCTGCCTCAAAGACATCTTCCGAGTTTTGGACAAAACCTCCCGTATCCACTACGGTGAAGTTTTTACTGTTCCAATAACTACTGCCGTATTGCCGATCTCGGGTAACCCCAGAAGTGTCATCCACAATAGATTGGCGTTCCCCAATCAAGCGGTTAAAAAAAGTAGATTTGCCTACGTTGGGACGCCCTACTATCGCGACGATGTTGCTGCTCATGATAACAATGTAGTGGGGCAAAAATAAGTGTTCATTTTTTCTGAGCCAAAGGATTAGATAAGAAACTTAAAATGAATCGTTTTCTTATCTAATCCTTTAGCAAAATGAAACACTTATTTTTTTATCGCCCCGATGGATTCAGAAAAGGCGGCAAAGATAAGGAAAATACCTCTTTTTTCTGTTTAAATTTTACTCAATTTTAAGGACTTATGTCGATTTTTCAAAAATACAGCTTTCAGGATAGAAATTCCAGTAATAATGGATTATCCCCAATTTTTAGTACCTTTTGGCTCTGTATTCACCCACAGCTCCTAATGAAAGCAGCAAAAATAAATCTACACCTTCTGAACACCCTGATGCTGTGTTGTTTTTTGTGTGCTACTATCGCTGCACAAGGCCCGGCCTATTTGGAAGCTTGTGCCATCCATTCCGATTTTGATTCTTGCCGCCTGGGCTCGGAATTGCGCATATTGACCTCATCCAGGCCCATTCCCTTTCCATTGGCTCAAGCCCAGCTCCGCGGAGGGCAGGGGTTGGCGCTGGTAGGCCCTGATCATTTTGAGCCCAAGGGCAAATTTCAACGCGGTTTGTATGAATATTGGCTGGCCTTTCGGGTTGAAAACCGTAGTGGTCAAAACTTTCCTCTGGGCATTGAACAATCTTTCATCAAAAATGCTTGGGTCGAAGTGGATCGCCGCAGTTACCCTTTGCCCAAACCCAAAGCCCAAAAACAACAAAACATCGGCTTTAACCTGGCTGCCAATCAAGTGTATCGATACACCTTGCCCAAAGGCAAAACGGTCATTTTTTACCTCCTGATCAAAGACAATCGCCTCGGTTTGGACCTCGCACCAACCCTTTGGAATCTGGATGATTTTAGGGTGGCGCAGGCATCTAAATTGAAAAATCTGGCGTTTGGCCAAACCATCTTTATCAGCCTGTTTTTTACGCTGGCCATCGTGAGTTCCATTTTTTACTTGTCTCGCCGACGCGAGGTATTTGGGTGGTACACCGCCTTCAAATGGAGCCTGGCGTTTTATTTTTTACAGGAAATCATTGATCAAAATGCGGTTGAAAGTGCTCAAGCTCCTTGGGTAGATTGGAATTACACCAAAGCCGGGCTTATGGTGGCTATTTTTTATACCTACCTGCAGTTTATTTATTCCTATGTAAAAAAGCGGGTTGGAGCGGAGTGGTTTGAATCCATCCAAGACAGGGCCAAACTTTTTTTACTGGGCTATTTTTTGCTGGACTTAATCCTGCTTTGGCTCGATCAGCTTTACCTTAGCTGGGTGTTGTTTTACCTTTTTCTCTGGTTTGTGGTGTTGTTCAGCATGCGGGCGATCTGGTTTTTAAGCAAAGTCAATTACGCACCAACCAAATATATCCTGCGCAGTGCTTTTGCCTTGATTGGGGGCTTTTTCCTGTCCTTGCTTGCTTTTACTTTTTTTGAAAAGCAGTTGAGTAGTGTGCAAGGCGTTGATTTGGGCTTTTTACCCATTGGAATAGGTGGCCTTTTGGAGAGTGTGTTCTTTTTGGTGAGTTTGGGTGAACAGGAAAAAAGCTGGTTGCAGGAGCACCTGGCTTTCCGCGAACGGGAAACCAAGGCCCTGGAGCAGCGACACATCCACGAGCGCCGTTTGCAGGTAACCCTGGAACAGGAATTGGCCGCAGTTAAACGGCAACTGGCCATTCAGGAAGAAGAAATTGTCAGCAATCAAAAACTGGACTCAAAAAATCAACGCGAACTGGCCTATAAGCGGCTCCAGCTGCGCACCCTCCGCTACGGCTTTTTGGCCAAAACCAGTGATGACATCCTGCAGCAACTCAACCAACACCTGGCCAATGAGCAGGTACAAGCGGCGGATGAACAGCTCACCCGCTTTGGCGGTTTCGTGCGTGATTTATTGTTTTTTGCTGCCGAACCAAGTATTGCCATTCAACGGGAATTAGAACTCTGTAAACGCCTGGTACAACTCAATGATTTTGCCATCGAGTTGCCTGGATCAACTTTGCAACCACAATGGCAGTGTCCTTCCTTGCTGTTTTTGTCTTTGTTGTACCATAGTGCAAAATTTCCAACATCGGGCAGACCGGGGCTACGGTTGATACAGGAAGAAGCAGAAGCTTGGGTGAAAATCAGTTTACAAAGCGACAACTTGGGGTTTGAACTCTCCAAAATCCAACCGGAGATTTGGATGGATGCCCAGGAGCAGTTAAAAAACTACAATCTGGGTACAGATTTTAGTGGCACACTGGAAGGAAGTCCGGGGGGCTGGACCGTGAGCATCCACAAAAAACAACCGTGAGATGATCGTGGGGATTTATTCAACAAAAGGACGCGTTTGTTAAAAACCAAAAAACGAACGCGCCAAAATGCTTAGCATAGGGGCAATAAAAAAATAAGTGCTCATTTTGCCCCACTACATAGCCAAAAATATATTCTATGAATAGGTTCTGCCAATGGCTGCTTTGTTTTTGCCTCTGTGGGTTGGTTCAGCTCTTGCCAGCTCAGCCCCGGATCAATGTGCAGGCAGTTTTGGACCAGCCACTGACCAATGAAGGCCTCAGCTATTCTTTTCAACCATTGGTATTGAACTTCCCTTCTAGCATTGCAGTAACCCCATCATCCGTTCAAGCCTGGTACCTTGCCAATGCTCATTCGGCTAAAAACCAGACCAATAAATTCCCTGCCGACGGCAAAAGTGTATTGAGCGTTTTTGTACTCCACAATCCAGGACGAGATACCGCAAGGCTCATTTTTCCCCTTCCTACCCTCAAAACCAGGTTGAAATTTGGAATGATCCAGCGGGAAAAGGGACGGCCCTTACATTTTTACAACGAAATCAGCAGTTGGGATCGACAGTCGTACAGCAGTCTGGTCTACCGCCCCGAGGAGGGAAAAGTCCTGCTAACCATTCCCCCACTGCAAAATGACACCATTTTTGTGTTGTGTAAGGTGGCCAAAAAACACCAATTCCAATTGTACAGCGCCCAAGGGTATCAGGAACTTACCGGGGTACCGGCTTTACACTACCTGATGTTTTATGTTGCTTTGCTGAGTTTTTTAAGTTTTTCGATGTTGTTGGGGCTCATCCAATACCTGCAACAACGCGATAAAGCTTTCATTTACTACGTAATTTACCTGGGTTTGATGTGGTTTTTGATTTTTCGCCGCCTGGAAAAAATCAATCCCTTCCTTGATCTGGGTTTGTACTTCCCAGCTGCTTCCTGGTGGTGGGAACACTTGCGGGCGCCGGTTTATTTGCTCTCTTTTGTGGCCTATCAAATATTTATTTTTTACTTGCTTCGCGACCGGCTGCAGTGGAAATGGTTGGAAAAATTCATCATTTGGAGCAATGTGATCCTGGTTTGCCTGATTCCGGTGCATTTCCTTACCAAGTTGTACTGGGAACGCCTGGATTTTATGCAGCCGGTGTTGGCACCTCTGTCCATTTTCTGGATTTGGAATTTTGTGAAGTTGTACCAACGCAAGTTGGGGGTGATGGTCGGTTGGGTGCTGTTTGGCTCGTTTTTGGCGGCAGTGGGTGCCATTCTTGGCAATTTTATCGGCACCCGACTGGGAGGTGAAAGTCCCCTGACTTTTTTGCATCTCGGGGACATGCCCCTGCACGTAGCCATAATTGTGGATGTGCTCTGTTTGGCGGTTGCGCTGAGTTTTCGGCACCATACCATTTTACGCGACCGCAATGAAGCCCAAAACCTCGCCTTAAAAACCGCTAAAGAAAACGCCAAACACGCGAAGACGCTCAGCGTTGCCAAAGAACTGGAGTTGGATCAAAGAAAATTGGAGCTTCAGGAGCAAAGTAAAGGTCTGATTCAACAGCAAATCAACGTCATCGGTACCCAAAAGCAGCAAGCCTTGGCCGAAACTGAATTGCTGGCCCTGCGCGAACAACTCAAGCCCCATTTTGTAGCCAATTGCATCAATTCCATCCGCAACCTCATCGCCCGCGACAAGGCGGGCGATGCAAGTTTATACCTATCTAAATTGGGCATTTTATTGGGGCAAATCTTTGAATTGACCGAAAAGTCCAGCATTTCTCTGCGGGAAGAACTGGATTTGCTCAAATTGTACCTCGACCTAGAACAATTGCGTTTTCGGGATCGTTTCAAGGTCGTTTTTGAACTAGATCCTGACATCCACCTCGATGCCATTCAATTGCCACCACTTTTGTTGCAGCCCTATGCCGAAAATGCCATCAAACACGCGTTTAAGGACAATTCTCCGCATCAAGCCCTGGTGATTGCGGTGACCATGAATGCTGAATCTACGGTCTTGCTCAGTATTGAAGACAATGGGATTGGGCGCAAAGCCAGTAGCGAAAAAGGCAAAGAACTTTCTCTGGCCAGCTCAGGTGTTGGCATGGGTTTGTGTGCCGACCGCCTCAAACTGTTCAATGAACGTTTTAATCAAGCCGCAAGCATAAACATCGTTGACCTTGCCGATCGTGGTACGAACACTGGCACCCGCGTTGAAATCCATTTTCCATCCCCAAAAACTGAATACCATGATGATCAAAACCATATTGGTAGATGACGAAAAAGACGCTCTGGAAGTATTGGAGCGCGACTTGAGCAATTACTGCCCGGATGTGGTGGTCATCAAACAGTACCAATCAGCGGTAGAGGCCAAGGCTGGTATTCTGGAACTGCGCCCTGATCTGGTTTTTCTCGACATTGAAATGCCCGAAATCAAAGGGGTTGATTTGGCCAAAAGCCTCAAGGAAGAGGGGTTTGCGCCCGCAATTATTTTTGTGACAGCTTATCCGCAGTTTGGCGCCCAGGCTTTTGAGGTGGACGCAGTGGATTACCTGATCAAACCAGTGGAAGCGGATCGTTTGCGCCGGGCAGTAGAAAAATACATGACCCACAACCTCGAAGGGCAGATTGCCGAATTGAATAAAAAAGCGCCCACTTTTATCCGCATATCCAGTCATTCGGGTTTTGATTTATTGAAAATCGACGACATCTGTTATTTGAAGGCGGATGGCCCGATCACCCGTTTTTACATGGCAGATAACCAGCCCGTAGGCGCAGGTAGGAACCTGGGTATTTTTGAACGCTCCCTGGCTGGTAAGGGCTTTTTCCGGGTCCACAATGGCTATTTGGTCAATTACAAATACATCCGGCAATACGACAATCGCGAGTCCTGCATCGTGCTCAGTACCGGGGCCAAAGTACCCGTTGCTCAGCAGCGTTTGCGCGAATTTTTGATTTGGTTGGATGGGTACACGGCTTAGGAATATTTTCGTGTAAATATATTGTGTTTTTAAAAACAGTTCATCTGTTATCTGAATGTGTGTAATTGTCCTTTTTTGCCCATTCCCCTATTTAGATGAAGTACTTTTGAGAAGTCAAAAACAACTGATAATAGCTAAATCTCAAATCCAGTGAAACTTGGATTCCAGTACAAGTAATGCTAAATTACCAGTTAACTGAAATGATTTTGTTAAACACCACTGATCCCTACATTTAATTCCCATTAACCGTTTGACTTTTGTAAAACCAAACACCTTCCTCCTCTCCCTGCGGTGCCACAATAGAACATTGCTTTAACTTATCCCAATTCCACCTCCACCGCAGGGGAGTTTTTTCTTTCCTTCTTAATTTTCACCAATAATTGTATACATTTAGCGTCCAGCTCTAGGTAACCATTCTATTTCCCAAGTTGATGAATGGTGCCTTGAATAGAGCCTTTTAATGCCTCACCTTTGGTGTTTTTGATGTTGTAATCGATGGTGATTACGTCCACTTTTTCCAGGTTTTTAATGCTCAATTTCAAACTACTGCCTTCTGCTTGGGCTTTGCTTACTTCCAAAACTTTCTGGTCCAATCGTTCTGAGCCGTATTTTTTACTCCTCAGCAATTGCCAGGTTTTTACTGTAAAATTGGTCAAATCAGTGGTAGAGTTTGGGTCCAGTTGGGTATCAAAATTCAGTATTATGCTCTCTTCGAGTACCTGCATTTTAATGGGAATCGGAAGTGTTTTGCCCGTATAGCGAACCCGGTACAAACCGCCCCCGCGCATCATTTGGTTGGTGCCCCAGGCCGACATTCCACAGGCATACAGTTGGCCATCCGCAGGATTGAACCTACCACGCATGACCCCGGTAAGGAATTTAATTCCCGGCAAATCGATCACCGCTCCTTGCTCTTGCCCATTGACGGTTTCTTTCAGCACATACTGAATCTTTCCATAGCCATAAGAAAGGCTCAGCAGGCCACCATTCAAGGCACCCCATTTTTTGCTGTCGACCCACACCATTTCGGAGGGTGAGCGGTCGTAGTTCATGTCGACCCACACCAATGGCTGCTCCATGGCTGCCCGTGACGAATCTTTTGGCGGGTTGTAGCCCCACATATTGCCGTAAAATTTCCCTACCCCTTTGACCCAGTTGATGCGATTCATCGGATTCCAATAGCCCTGTTGGTCGGTGACAATAAAGCTACCGTCGGGATTGATACATACTCCATTGGCGGCTCTAAAACCCGTGGCGATGATGTCGGTTCTAGAGCCGTCTGCACTAACTTTCAGCAAAGTTCCATGTTGTGGAATGAGCGCCTCCCGGGCGTGCCGGCCACTTTTGGCATAATAAAAGTTGCCTTCCTGGTCGGTTTGTAGGCCCATCGCAAATTCATGGAAATGATCGCTTACCTGATGATCGTGGTTGAAACTTTCATAAAAGTCGGTTTCCTTGTCTCCGTTCAAGTCCTGCAGGCGCACCAATTGGTCCCGACAAGTGACGTATATTTTTTCAGCTACTATTTTAATGCCCAGAGGTTGGAACAGCCCCGAACCAATGCGTTGCCAGGTCAGGACACCTTTGGGGTCCAAAAGCCCCTTGATCAACCAAATGTCGCCATCGGTGGCACAGGCGGCAGCGGTATTGGCATCTTTAAAAAAATCAATCCCACTCAATTTCATGCGACAAGCCCAGGGATTGTCGAAGGGTGGGGTCAATTGATCAATGGCAAAAGGGCCATCTTCTTTCCCCTTGGTTGCAAAGGTTTTAATGGTTTCAGGATAATGAGCACGGCCTTTTCCCAGGGTGTATTTGATCAAAGATTCGGGCTCAGGCCAGTTCTGCTTAGAAAAGTCGGCATCCTTGTCGCCAATCATTACACAAACTTTTACCGGATTTTTGGCATCGATGCTGAGGAAAATCTGCCCATTTTCTTCAACCAGGGTAGCTCCTTTGCCCGAGATGCTTACTTTGGCCGGCAAATTGGCCACCCGCATTTTTAGAATAGAATTGGAAGGTGAGACATTCAGTGTTCGGGTAAAAATGGATGAGTTGACGAACCCGAATTTTTCTAAAATAGCCGATTCACCAACGGTATAGGAAAGAATGACTTGGTCTTCAAAATGATAAAGGCCTTTGTAATTGGCCCAGGGTTTAGGCAGTGGCCCAAACTTCCTTCCATCACGAGCTACGAAGCGAGGGTCCTCAAATTCTCCAGTTGTTGGATTTGCCCACCCTGGGCCTACGGGCGTTTCAAAGTGGAGCTTACCGATGGTTCGCGGGTAAGTTTCGTGTTTGTCGTTGAGCAATATGGCGTTCCAATCGATAAAACCCTCGCCGGTGTATGCCCCTGCGACACGCATGAGGTCGTGGTCAAAAATCATCCAGGCTTTGCCTTTGGAAACCCCACCAGCACCCTTGTCCAAACGCACGGCAATACCTTTGTACGCAAAATTGTTTTTCGAGTAGTCTTCGTCCCGGAAAGGGGATGGGCCGGGGGAGTGATAGCGGGGAATGCCCGTTTTTTCGTCGGCTAATTCGTAAGTGTTGATCAGGAAATTCCCATAATCCATGTCGGCCCAGGGCTGGTAAGGTTTAAGAGCTGGCCCTCTCGATGTGCCTTTGGGCAGCGCAGCAAGGTATTCGGGGGTTACTGGCGCAAGGGGTGAAGTTTTGTTTTTGGACACCAATTTGGTTTGGATGTAATGGATGACGTCGTATTTTTCTTGAGGACTGAGCGTCACTTGTGGTGGCATGGCACCGTAGCCCTGAGTGATGGTTCGGTACATGGCATAAGCATCATTGCCTGCTTTAAATGGCTCGGACCAAAACTTTAAGGACATCGGGATGGAGCCTTCGTTTTCTTCGTCTCCGTGGCAATTGATGCAGTTGGCATTGTAAATTCTCTCCCCCCTTGCCAATGCTTTATTGTCAAAATCGCGGATAAAGCCAGCGTGATCCAGGTTTTTTTCAGCATCTGCCAGGCCGTTTACAGAAAGGCGAGTGGCTTTATTCCCTGTTTTGCAGTTGAGGAGAATAGACCCAAGTACAAACAAAATATAGAAGTGGCTCTTTTTCATCGTCGTGCAGGTTTTAGGCGTCGCTTCTAAAATACAAAAATGTCCAGTAGTAAGACCCCATGCTTACAAATATACAATCTTACACCTGAGAAGTGTATTTCGCTATTTTGGAAGTGGCTTTGGTTGATGCTAAAAATGTCCGAAAACAGATCGAATTGTTCAAAATCGAACAGGAATTCATTTTATTAAAAACTGATAAACAATATTTTAGACACGTGGCATGTTCTTTGCGGATTATTCCTTGGCAACTCCGCAAAGCTGTGTTGCGGGCCGATTAAACGCTGAGCTTTTATTGAAAAAAGACCTAAGCTTATGTTTAACAAAAACCTGTTACTCGCCCTCCGTACCCTGAAAAAGCATTTGGGATACACCCTGCTCAATCTTACCGGGCTAAGCATCGGCCTGGCTGCCTGCTTACTCATTCTTTTATACATCAGCCATGAGCGCAGTTTTGATCAGTTTCACCTACACAAAGATCGCTTGTACCGGGTGAATTACGACGTACTGATGGGCAATGAACAGGTGATTTCACCTTCGGTTCCGGTATTTGTGGGGCCGGAGTTGAAGCGCCGTTTTCCAGAAGTAAAGGATGTTACCCGGTTTTCGACAGAATGGCGGCCTCGAACCATTCGATACAAAGACCGCCTTTTCGACGAATCGGGATTTGCCTACGCAGATCCCAATTTTTTTGATTTGTTCGATTTTAAAGCCCTCAAAGGTGATTTAAAAAGTGCCCTGGCGCGACCGAATACCCTGATTTTGACAAAAAGTATGGCCCAGAAATATTTCGGCGACGAAAACCCTATTGATAAAACTCTGAATTTCAACAACAACAAAGATTATGAAGTGGCTGCAGTGATGGAAGATGTGCCAGCCAATTCGCATTTTTCTTTCAATTTTCTCACTTCGCATTACAGCCTTGAGGGTTACGCTCAGTCGGAAAAAAACATTGAGTGGAACAACCCCAATTATACAACCTGGGTTTTGCTACAACCAGGAGCCAAGTTGAACACACTGGCGAAAAAAATTGAAAATTGGATCTATCCGCCGGAGGAGAAGATCACCCAAAGAAGCTTGCACCTGCCCCTAGAACCCCTCAACGTGGTGCATTTCAATACGGAGGTTTTTAATTATTCTGATGCTTTGGCCATTACGGATAGTCGGTATTTAGACCTCCTAGGTGCCATTGCCTTACTGATTTTGGGCATTGCCTGTATCAATTACATCAATTTGGCTACTGCCAAGGCGTCGGTAAGGGCCAAAGAAACGGGGGTGCGCAAGGCATTGGGGGCCAAGAAGGGCCAATTGGTAACCCAGTTTTTGGGTGAATCCTTCATTTTAGTATTGCCTGCAATTGTTTTATCGGTCGCATTGACTGCTTTGACCCTGCCGATGTTGAATGAATTACTCGGCAAAGAAATCCCATTCCGACTCCTTGAACCCAATTTTTTATTGGTATTGACGGTGGCCTGGGTTGCACTTTCCTTTTTGGCAGGTTTTTATCCGGCCATCGTATTGGCAAAATACAAGCCAGTGACCACCTTGAAAGGGAACCCAGACTCCATGCAGCATTCCGGATTGCCCCTTCGCAAGGTTTTGGTGGTCTTCCAATTTGCCGGGTCAGCTTTTTTGATTGTGGGCAGCGTAGTCATCGGAGCGCAACTTCGCTTTATGCAATCGGAAAAATTGGGGATGGATAAAGATCAGGTGGTTTATTTGCAGGGAAACGCCGATTTACGCGATCAGTTGAAGCCGTTTTGTACAAAGTTGCGCGGACTGAGCGGGATTGAAAGTGTTGCACAAACCCATCGTTCGCCCTTTGAGACCGTCATTGGCAACGGCTTCTCGCTCAATCCCAATCCTAAAGACAATAGCGATTGGCACATAGTAGGGGGTATCGGGGCCGACGAGCATTATCTTCCAACCCTGGGAATTTCAATGCTGGCAGGGCGCAATTTCGATCCTAAAAAAATAAGTAGCGACAATGTAATTACCGAATTCATTGTCAATGAAGCTTTTTTGAAGCATTACAACCTGAAGCCAGAAGAGGCCATTGGCCGCAGGTGTAGGTTGTTCAATGAGGGAACCATTGTAGGAGTGATCCGCGATTTCCATATCGCCTCCTTGCGCACGGAGGTAGGCCCCGTCGTGTTGTACAATGAGGCGGGTCAATTCAGCAGCGCCCTGTTGCGCGTTGGAGCCGGCCAGGACTCACGCGCTTTATTGGCTAAAGTGGGGCAAATTTGGAAAGAAACTGTACCTATGCGCCCTTTCAATCCATCTTTTCTCGATGATCAATACGACCAATTGTTCCGCACGGAGCAGCGCATGGGCGCACTGATGGCTATTTTTACCGCTTTGGCGGTATTGGTGGCCTGTTTAGGCTTATTCGGACTGGCAACTTTTGTCATTCAACAGCGTACCAAAGAAATCGGCATCCGCAAAGTGTTGGGCGCCAAGGTCGCTGGCATTACCCTGCTCCTGACCAAGGATTTTTTGAAATTGGTGTTTATCGCCATCCTCATCGCCATGCCGATTGCTTATTATTTCACCAAGCGTTGGCTGGCCGATTTTGCTTACCGCATCGAGTTACAGTGGTGGATGTTTGCACTGGCAGGCCTGCTGGCAGTGGGCATCGCTTTTTTGACGGTAAGTTTTCAAAGTGTAAAAGCGGCCCTGATGAACCCGGTGAAGTCGCTGCGGAGTGAATGATGGGCTATTTTATTGGGCGGTTTTGAGGGAATGGAGCAAGTTGTGAAATTGTTCTGGGAAGGTTTGTGCCTGGCGGGTAGGATTGCCCAGCGGAGTACACATAGCTCCGAACTGGGTTGCTGCTGCTACCGTCCGAATGGAGAAAGATTTTCTTTATTTTCAACAAATTTTCTAGTATTTTTGTAGGATATGGAAACTATCATCGAACGCATTACCATTAATTCTGAAGTCTCGCATGGCAAACCGAGTATCCGCAATATGCGTTTTACCGTAGCGCAGTTGCTGGAGTTGCTTGCAGCAGGTATGACTCATGAAGAAATTCTAGAGGATTATCCCTATTTGGAGCAAGAAGATATTTACGCTTGCTTATTGTTTGCTGCTCGCATGGCAAATGTAAAATCAATTATTCCGCTCGTTGCCGCTTAGCATATGCTCAAATTTATAGTTGATACTCAACTCCCATATAAATTAGCGAAATTTCTAAATGCGAAAGGTTGTGATACAATTCACACTACTTTTTTTCCAGAAGGACACTTACTGCAAGACAAAGAAATCCGAGAAATAGCTGCACGAGAAAATCGAATCATTATTACTAAAGACAGTGATTTCTTTGATGCTTACCTAGCACAAGGCGCGCCACCTAAAGTATTGCTGCTTCAATTCGGCAATATCAAAAATGAGGAATTAATTGCTTTATTTGAAAACGAGGTTTCAAATATTGAGGCCTTGTTTACTGCTGGTGCGGAATTGGTGCTTTTTGATAGGTTGCAATTGACCGTTTATTAAATTTACACCCGCATCTTTTCTCTCTTAAGCTTGTTTATGTTTGCACACAAATTCAATCTCTGTATGTTCACAGGCATCATCGAATCACTGGGCGAAGTCAAACAAATCCGCCAGGAAGGCAGCAATGTACATTTCAGCATTGCCTCCAGCATTTCTGCTGAGCTCAAAATTGACCAAAGTGTGTCCCACAATGGGGTCTGCCTCACGGTGGTAGCCATCCAAGACAATATCCACACTGTCACGGCCATCGAAGAGACTTTAAAACGCAGCAACCTGGGGCAATGGCAAGTCGGCAGCCTGGTCAATCTGGAACGGGCCATGCGCTCGAATGGTCGCCTGGATGGGCACATCGTACAAGGCCACGTGGATGGCACAGGTGTGTGCACCAAAGTCGACGATCGTGATGGCTCCTGGAATTTTCATTTCCGCTACACACCTACCGAAGAGCATTTGCTGGTGGACAAGGGTTCAATTTGTATCAATGGCGTGAGTTTGACGGTGGTGAGCCCGGTGGATGACCTGTTTTCGGTATCGATCATTCCTTATACCTATGAGCATACTACCTTTCAGTCGATTAAGGAGGGGGATTTGGTGAATCTGGAATTTGATGTAATTGGGAAGTACATTGCGAGGTATGCGCAGTTGTATTTTAAGGCGATGCCCGCTTAGTCATTTGTTGCTAAAACACCCGAATTTCCCCCGCCTCAAAATCCACCTCAAACCCCAGTCGTTCCTTCTGGCCGTTTTCCAATAACAACAAATCCTTTTTCAGAGGGTCACTGGAAGTGGTATCCACGATGCAGACCGGCTGAAATTCCGCAATCTGCTGCAAATAATCCGCCAGGGGTGAAGAACCATCTTGGGGCAAAACCCCTTTTTCACCTACCCATTCAAAATAACTCAACGCCGCACAAGACGCCAGGTATTTTATACTCAGCAATGTCCAAGCCGCAGCCAGGTGGCTATGTTGACGAGGGTCAATCGCATCCGCCGGGTTGGGATTGTGTCGCGCCCGCAAGGTGATGGGAGCAGCATGGATGGCTTTGCCCGGGGCAAAACTTTGGGCAGTCCGCACAACATCCCGCTGGGCACTCAGGTTTTCGATGATCGTGAGCGTATCGAAGGCATGTACCTGAGGATTGGGTGAAAACTGTAGAAAATCAAAAGCAATTGTTTGAGGGCGATTGCGATTGAGTTGGGTAAAGTAGCCGTCGGTGCCGAAACCAACTGGGAGGTGAGGAAAGTTGGCTTTCAATGCCGCGTAGGCGGCCTCCATCAAGTCCGCCGCAGGTACCGGACCACTTGCTGACAGGATACAAAGTTGTTGGATTTGGTCGCTAAGGGGTTCTAATCCCTGGGTCAAAGGGGCAAGATCCGCAGTTGACCTTAAGGCCACACTGAGTCCCAGTTTTTTGTTTTGCAGCTTTGCAGTTTGCGCAGCGGCGGCCAGTTTTTCTATCCAATCGGGCTGATCCAGTTTCAACAGCAAGTTCAAAAAATCAAAGGGTAAGGCTGGCGTTTGTGGCGTAAAATCTGTGTTCCAGTCTGTTCCCAGCTTCGGAAATGCATAAGTCTGTTCCAACACTTTTATCTCCAGTTGTTCAGGTTCCGTATTTGCTACGGCATTGGGCTGAGCTTGCAGGATAAGTTTTTGCTGCATTCTTTCGCCCTTTTGCACCTGCACCGGATAAGGGATCGACAAGGGAGTACTGTAAGTTTTGTAAGAACTATCTGTCCAGTTGCGCTGGTCTTCCATTTCAAAAATGTCCCCTTCAAAAAAGAGTTGTACTTGCAGGCCAGGGGCGGGGCTCCACTCCATGCCTTGTACTCCGATAAAAGGTTGATGGGGGCTAATCAAGCTGGGAAAAGTTGAAGCTTCCCGGCTGCCGTCAGGATGGATGATGGATACGGGTTTTCCCGCACAGGTATCGATGGGCTGCAATACACACAAGCCGATGCGGTTGCGCTGAAAATCAGCCAGGGCTTCGCCCAGCATGGTCACACTCAGACGGCCTTCAGCGTCGCCCTCGAATACATAATGCGCCTGAAAATCTACAGCCTCCAACTGGTAACGCGCCGTGTATTCGATGGAAAAGGATTGGGCTTCAATCTGGATTCTTTCACTGAGGATTTGTGCCGGAGCGGTGCGCCAATGTTGGTCGCGGATGGCCGGGTAAATCATGCGCAAAACTTCACAATTCCCCAAACGGAGGTAACGGAGTTTACCCGCTTCGTAAACGCCAGTCCAGGCGCCTGCTCGGAATGAAGTTGTTGCAGGCAGGTCTTCACTTGTTCCAAAGTATCCCATAGCGGTCTTGTTTTGGGGTGATAAAAGATAAGTGTTCATTTTACCCCACTACTTTGGTACTGGATAGCCTTTGCTGCTGTCATCCAACAACAATACCCAATCCTGACCGTAGCCACTGCTGGGTGGGGTGAATGCTTTTTGTCCTACATTGGGCACCTTGTCGGCCACTTTGGTTTCGCCATTGCGCGGATTGTACCAAGTGGCCTGGAGGGTTTTTCCACTGATTTTACCCAAGTTGACCGTGAAGGGTTTGCCCTGCGAAGAATAGACAAAAAGATAATCCTTACCCCGGGTGGCCTGCACCCGATCGTGTTCAGCCCGGGCACTGGTAATCAGGCTTTGGTCAGGAACCCGATCAAGCATGGGACGGGATTCCATCAGTCGGCGCAAGTATTGCATCTGGGTCGCGCCAGGCAGATCCATTGCTTCTTGCCAGACTATATGGGGCCCATTGACTGGCTCACGGGTTTTGTCGTACATCTGCCAGATGTCGTGACAACCGTAAGTGTGGCCACAAGCACCGGCAAACACATCCAAATAGGCGTGTTTGCGCACATCGTAAGCACTGGAGGTGCCCAGGTCTTTGGCATTGAAACAAACGGGGTGGTCTTCGTAAATGGTTTCCCCGTCCAGTACGGGTTTGATGGGTGTCTTTTTATAAGCGACCTGGATGCGGTCCCACACGTTGTTTTCGCGGCAGTGCCCGGTTTGAAACATGTTGAAATCCAGCCAGGCATCGTTGTGGAACCATTTGGAGGAGCCACCGTCTTGCAAGTCATTGGGTTGGGGGTGAAAGGTCATCAAGGCTTTGTCTGTGCCCCCTACTCCATCGATGACACCCGCAGCCATAGCCCGCCAAACGGCCAGGTCCTGCTCATTGCGGGGATTGCGGTCGCCCCCCATGATCCAGATGATGTTTTTGCGGTCTTTGTACCGGGCACCAATCCATTGACCGTAGATTTTGGCATTTTCTGGAGTGAAAATTTCAGGTCCAATGCCCCAGCGGTCTTTAAATACTTTATCCCCCCAGGTGGGTAACAAGCCAATAAACAGGCCCAGTTCGGCCGCTTTGTCCACAATAAAATCGACATGTTTGAAATAGGCGTCGTTGGGGGTTGTTGGGTCGTTTTTCCACAAAGGTTTGTCACCATAGGGATTAGGGGTGTTGAGGCCGTCCATTTCGGCCAGGGCAACAGCCTGAATCACCGTAAAACCTTTGGCAGCTCGATTGCTCAGGTATTGAGTGGCCTCTTCCCGATTCAGGCGGTGGAACAGCTCCCAGGCGGTGTCGCCCAGCCAGAAAAAGGCGGAGCCATCGGCTTTGACGAGGTAGCGTTGATTGGTGCTAACTTTGAGGGGCCCTTGAGCGAAAGAAATGACGCTCCAAAGCAGGGTAATGATGCAGGTTGTAACTCTCATAAGATCTGAAGTGATGTAGTATTCCGAATAGATCTGGATGTAAGTTACGAAGTAAGGCATGAGAAAAAATAACCTAGCCTAAATTTAGTTTGCCTAATTCACTTTTAAATGTAGAACTAGATTGGAAGTTTTTGCTTGAACAGCTTGCGCTAAAGAACTTATCGAAAGTCTGAAACTTTTGATAAGGTTTTACATGCACCATTTTGCCTATAAAAATACAATCCATATTGCCAGCCTCATTTATAAACTTAGAGCCCGATTAATGATTCCTTTTTGAACATCATTCCTTACAAACCCAGGCGATAAGTTTGTACAGCCTGATCATTGATGCCAAAAATCAGCTGAGTCCCTGTAGCTGTTTTGACCTGAATAACATCCCGCACATCCGCACGAAGCTTCAATCCAGACTGAGGACTTGTACAAGCCTTGAATTTCCCTTTGCCATTTCCGAGCAAAACCAGGCCATGATTGGCTGAATAGTGCCCAAATTTGACCCTGCTGGTTTGGTTGTTGCCTGCGGCAACGAGATCCAAATGCCCATCGGCATTCACATCCAGGGATTCCAGGGCATAAATGGGGGAAAATTGGGCCTCAGGGCACAAAGACTGCATCTCGAAACCTTTCCCGGTGTTTTCAAAATAACAACTTTGTAATTGTACAGCATCCAAGGTTTGCGCCCCCTGCAACTGCTCCTTGCTAAACACATCATTAAGCGTGGCATTGGCATAGGCTGCATAGCTGGTGTATTTTTTCTTCAAAAAGACCAATTGTTCCAGCAGGTCATCCCGCGATGCCGCCGGGTAACTTTTACCGCCGATGAAATAGCAGAGGATTGGATTGATGGCACCCGAGCCCATAAAATCTTTGTAATGCAAGGTAACAGGTTCAGCAATTGAGGCTTTGAACTGGGCGTTGGTTCCCAGATTGCCTGCCACTAGATCCAGGTCGCCGTCTTGATCAAAATCTGCCGCCACGAGCCGATTCCACCAACCGCTGGAGGCCTCGACCGACCAGGTATTGCTGGGTTGTAACTGGCCTTTTTGCTGGATGAATACCTGTACAGGCATCCACTCCCCGACTACAATTAAATCCATTTGCCGATCCTGATTGAGATCGGCCCAGCAGGCGTCGCGTACCATCCCCAGTTGGGCGAATGCTGGCGCAAGGCTGGCGCTTTGGTCGCTGAATTGGCCTTTGCCATTGTTGATCAAGAGCGAACTGGCGGGAGCAAGCGGGTATTTGGAGGGGATGACGTAGCCTCCAATGAACAAGTCCTGGTCCCCATCCCGGTCTACATCTGCAGCACGTACGCAGGCGGCGGACTTGCTTTCAGCGGGGAGTGCGCTGGCATTTTTGCTAAAATTTCCCCGGCCATCATTCACATAAAGGCGATCCTGGAGCGCAGGGTCATTTTCAGCAAATTCGTAACCACCGCTGGCTACGTAGAGGTCGAGGTCTTTGTCTCCATCGGCATCGAAAAATAAGGCATCGCTGTCTTCGCAGCCCGCATCCGCTTGGAAAGGGGTGTTTTTTTGCACTACCCAGTTGCCATTGGAGGCCTGCATGTACAATACACCTACTGAACCTTTGGCAGCACCAATGTACACATCTTCCCGGCCATCTCCATTGACATCTCCTTTGGCCAGATGTGGTCCACACCGCGATAAAAAATGCGGCAGCAGGGGCTGGGTTTTGAAGTCCTGAAACTTGTTCTCCAGGTGTTGATGGCTTAGGTTGTTGGTCGCCAAAAAGAAAACTTTTTCTGCTTGGGCAGCAAAAGCGAGCAGGCTTTGGGCTTTTTTGATTTGCAGGGTCTGATTGGATTTTACATTATTCAACACCTGTTTTTGGCCATCATTCCAAACGACTACGATCGAATCGACTTGTTTGTTTTTGCCTAAACCAAAAATCAGGTGACGCTCCACCGAAGAGGCATAACCACGCGAAGGCATCTGCTGCTGGATTTGTTGGCCATCCCGGGTAAAGACCTTCACCTGGGTACCAATTGCCTCGATGTTGGGGGCCTGATCCTGGAGTTGAATTTTCAGGTATTGATTGCCCGTTAGGGTTTCGGCGTTATTGCGGTAAAGGCCTGCTGCTTCGTCTATTTTGTTGATGACCAGGTCCAGGTCGCCGTCATTGTCCAAATCGGCATAGGCTGCGCCCGAGGAAAAGCCCTGACCCGCCAAACCCCAATCCTTGGTGACCTTGGCAAAGTGCAGGTCACCACGATTGTGGAACATGTAATTTTCCGTTTTGGAGCCCGGCATTTTTTCCAATAATGCCTGAATGAGTTCTTTTTGGCTCAGTTTCCGCTCTGATTCACTGGCGAGTTCGGCGGAAAAACGCAGGAAGTCCATATTGGTGTAATCCTTCACATAGCCGTTGGTGACGAAAAGGTCTTTTTGACCATCCAGGTCATAATCGGCAAAAAGCGCTGACCAACTCCAATCGGTGTTCGACACACCCGCCAGTTGGCCCATTTCACTAAAGGTACCATCCCCATTGTTGAGTTGTAGCATGTTGCGGCTGAACTGGTAATGGAAGCCATTTTGGAAAAGCATTTGCACCTTGTCGTAGTTCTCGGCACCGGAGTGCATTTTTTGAGTGGCGTTGTCTTCGGGCAACATGTCGAGGGTGGCCAGGTCTATTTTTCCATCGTTGTTAAAATCGGCTGCATCGCAACCCATCGAGAAGAGTGATACGTAGTCGAAGGCATCCCTGACCTGTTCTTTAAACGTGCCATTTTGCTGGTTCACAAAGAGGTAGTCTTCCTCGTTGAAGTCGTTGCTGACGTAAATATCCAGCCAACCGTCGTTGTTGCTGTCAAATACGGCCAAGCCTAAGCCAAAGCTCAGCACATTGCTGGTAATCCCGGCCTCTTCGGTAACGTTGCTGAAATTCCCGCCATCATTGCGGTAGAGTTTACTGCCGTACAACTCGTTTTTTTGTTGCTTCAAGCCAGTCATTTCCTTGCGAAAACCGGCGTATTCATTGGTGGAATGGTTCAAAACAAACATGTCCAGGTCGCCATCCCGGTCCATGTCAAAAAAGGAGGCATGGGTAGAATAGCCTTCGTCGTCCAGGCCATATTGCTCAGCGCTTTCTGTAAAGGTGAGGTCTTTATTGTTGATAAAAAGCAGGTTTTTACGGCGCGCCGCTTCCACATCTGCCGAGCGGCAAATGTAGATGTCTAACCAACCATCCTGATTGATGTCGACCATAGTTACCCCGGTGCACCAGCCTTGTTTATCGGCGATGGTGGACTGCAGAGTGATATCTTTAAATTTGAAGTTGCCCTGATTGAGGTACAGGCGGTTTTTGACCATGTTTCCAGCAAAACAAAGGTCGCTCAACCCATCGTTGTTGATGTCGCCTACGGCTACGCCACTGCCATTGTAAAAGTATTGGTAATTGAGCACATTGAGGTCGGGGCTTTCGATCAGCAGATTGCGAAAATCCACTCCGGTTCGGCCTTTGCTCAGAGGGCTGAACAATTGTTTTTTGGAATCAGAACAAGCCGTTAAAAGCCCGATTAGTAATAAACCTAGCAGTAAACCTCTCATGTGATTTGGTACTTCAGGAACGATTAAAAAAACAGGGACAACGTTTTGGTTACGTTGTCCCTACAATATTATCAAAAATTAAGCTTGAAATCAGTTTTTATCCCACCACAGCGGGGTGCTGGCTTTGTCCGGTCCACCCAATAAGGCGGCGGCAGCGTCCACAGCTGGTTTGTTGGTGTTTTTCTCCAGGTCAAGGAAAGGAATGCGGCGTAGGAACTGGCCTGCAGGTACATCCGCGTTCTCGCTGTTGACCGGTGCGTACAATTTAGGGTAACGGGTACGGCGGAATTCAGCCCAGGCTTCGATGCCATCAGGATACAGGGCCAACCATTTCTGGGTACCAATTTGTTCACGTTGCTCGGCTACGGTAGCACCCCATTTCACCGGGATGTTTGACAGGGCAGGTGAATTTTGCTGATCACCCGGAGCAATCGGTGTTTTGGTACTGTTGATGTATGCAGTTATGGCCGCAGCATCGGTGATGCCCCATTGCTTCATTGAGGTTTCCAGGCCTTTTTCGTACAATTCCTTGGCGGTTCCACCTACACTCCAACCATTGAGGGCGGCTTCAGCGCGCAACAGATAGGCTTCAGCAGCATGCATGATGTTCTGAGGTGTGGTATTCTGGCCAGACCAGGCGGCACCTTTACCTCTCACCCAACGCTCACCTACGTTCGAGTTGTTGTCGTTGCCATTGGCTGCGATACCCAACTGAGCAGGCGACAAGCCATTGCGCAAACCTTCGTAGGTACCCGTGTTGCTGGCAGGTTGGAAGTACACACCAATGCGGGGGTCTTCAAATCCTTTCAACACGGATTCCATAGAGGCACTCATGCGGAACTCATTCCACACCGAAATGCCGGAAAGGCCATTAAAGTCTGCTCCATCCTGAGATTTCACCATGTAGGCGTCATCCGCGATATCGGTCATTACCCCACTCGCAACCGCAGCTTCGGCTTCGGTTTTGGCTTTAGCAGCATTAACCTTGGAAATCCGCATGGCCAGGCGCAAGCGCAGGGTATTGGCAAATTTGATCCACTTGTTCACGTCACCCTTATAAATCAGGTCGAAGTCGCCGTATGGCTTATCGCCGGTTTTTCCTTTCAATACCGTTACCGCTTCATTCAGCTTCACAAAAAAGTCGTCGTAAATTTTGTCCTGTGCATCGTAAGCAACCGTTTTGCCAGGCTCGCCCGCTTTGAAGTAAGGTATTGGGCCATAATAGTCGGTCACCCGGTGAAAGGTGTATACCCACATGATTTTGGCCAGGGCATTTTCAGCAGAATTCGGGTCGGTTTGTTCCAACAAGGTTTTCAGCTGAGGAACTGCCTCGGTGTAAATGGGTGTCCAGTGCCAGCGCATCCAGTCCATCCGGATCACATAACGGTCGGAAGGGAAGTAAGTAGCCGAGGTGGCATAATATTGGGCATAAAGGTCGGCAAAAAGGTTTTGTGCAACCTGATACCGCCAGAAAGCATAAGAAGAAGCCGACTGCGCCTTGGAAAACAGGTAAGGGAACTCTGTTTTGGTCAAAGTGGTCAACTTGGTCTTATCCGTATTTAATTCCTCGAAATCCTTCGTACAAGAAGAAAGATACACCGACGAGGCGATGGCCAAAGCGGCCAGAATGCCAAGCGATATAAACTTGGTTTTGAAGATTTTCATGGTATTTGACATTTTAATTTTAGTTTGTTAAAGATCACAATTGGTGCTTTGAATTAAAGTTAAAAGGTCAACTTCAGGTTCAAACCAATCGTGCGGGTAGAAGGTAAGTTGCCGTATTCAACCCCTTGGTAGTTCCCTGAACCCAGGTTGATATCCGGGTCAAAATTCAACTTACGCGTTGGTACTCCAGGGATGTCCAGGATCGCATTACCTCTGTACAAAAACAAGAGGTTGCGGCTCACCAAAGACAACTTGGCCGAACGGATGAATTTGCTGTTCAGTTTAAAATCGTAGCCCAGGGCCAATTCACGAATCCGTACATTGGTTGCGTCGTAGGTGAACAATTCGCCCCAGCTGTAACGACCACCGGATACCGTAGTCCAGAAGGTTTCTGCGTCGATGGCCTTGGTGTTCTTCTCACCAGTGGCAGTTACTGCGTCCAGAATCCAGCCGCCGGTACGGTTGGCGGTGGTGTAGGAGGCTGTACCGTCAAAAGCCAGGTTGGCTTCAGTACCGGAAGTCATTACACCTCCGAAGCGGCCATCAATCAAGATGTTCAAAGACAAACGGTTGAGGGTAAAGGTATTGGTAAGGCCCAACATGAAGTCAGGGTTGTAGTTGCCCACCAAAGTACCACCAGAACCGCTACCTACAGGTTTGCCACTAGCATCAACCACCAAGCGACCTTGTGCATCACGTTTCCAGCCTTCGCTGTACAAATCGCCAAATTTGCCTCCTTCCTGCACCAGCGGACCAGCTGTACGGCCATAACCTCCACCGAGGAAGGCCTGCTTGATGTCAGGATGCAATTCAATTACTTTCGGATTGTTTTTGGCATAGTTCACAGTGATGTCCCAATTCAAACCTACCTCTTTGCGGATCACACCAAGGTTAAGGGTCAATTCTACCCCGGTATTCTGGATGTTACCGGCATTGATGTACTGGCGATCAAAACCTGAAGGGGCCGCCAATTCCAATTGCAGCAATTGGTTGACTGAGTTGGTTTTATACCAGGTAAGGTCGATGCCAACCCGATTTTTAAACAAACGCCAGTCTAAACCAAATTCCAAAGAAGTAGTCAACTCAGGCTTGGCATCAGGAATTGGTTGAGTCCCGTCGCGACGGATAAAGCCACCCGTTCCACCTTGTTCAAAGCTGTAGGTTTGGAGCAAAATCCCCTGTGGTACGTCATTACCTACCCGAGTCCAGGACCCCCGAACTTTCATAAAACTCACCCAGTCTGGCAAGTTGGTCATCTCCGAAAGAATGGCATTCAAACCCACGGATGGGTAGAAATAGGAGTTGCTTTCCGGAGGCAGGGTGGAAGCCCAGTCATTGCGCCCGGTCAGATCGAGGAACAAGTAATCTTTCAAGCTGATTTGAGCTGAAGCAAAAACCGATTGGATTTCCCGCTTTACGTTGGACGTACCGGTAGAACGGTTGCGGGCAAAGCTCAGGTCAAACTTATTGGGCACCAACAAACCTTGGGCCGAAGCAAAAGTTTGGCTGAATTCTCTACGGGATACCGAGGTACCAGCCACGTAATTGACGCTGATGCTTTCGGTCAGTTTGTTGCCCCCGGTCAGGAAAGCTTCCAGGTTGCGCTCCATTACATCGTAATACCCTTCTTCATAGGAGCCACCTTGCTGCGCAAACAACAGGGTTTTGTCATAAAAAGTACGAGTAACTTTATCGGTATAGCGGTCGATGCTGGCGCGGCCGGTGATTTTCAACCAATCGGTCAGTTGGTAGTTCGCTGCCAGTAAAGAAGTAATCCGGTTGCGGTTTTCACTGTTCAAAGTGCGGTTCAAAGTCCAGTAAGGATTCATGTAAATGGAAGAAGAAGTCCAGTATTTAGGATTCCCACTTTCGTCTTCAAAATCCTGCATGGTTGCGTCGCTGATGCTCCGGGGTACTTTGTACAAGTTCATCACGATTCCACTTTCTTCCCCCACCTTGATCTTGTTGTTGATCACCTGGTTGGTGTAGGTAACTTTAGCATCCGTTGACAAACGAGAGGTCAATTGATTGTTGATGCGCAGGGTGATGGTATTCCGCTTCAGCTCGTTGTTGGGGATAATGCCCTGGTTCTGCGCATTGGAATACGACAGATAGGTTTGCATCTTTTCCGTTCCTCCTTTGATGCCAATCGAGTTGTTGAGGGAAATGGCATCGCGGAAAAACGCGCTGATGTTGTCGGAATAAGTAGTGGCTTTGCCGCCCCAACTACCGCTGGAAGTGGTGTTGGAGACGCCGCCGTTGCCCTGTCCAAATTCATTTTGCACATCGGGCAAAATGGTTGGTGCTTCGGTCACGATACCAGAGTTGACATCTACGCTTAGTTTTCCAGCCTTACCTTTTTTGGTAGTAATCAGGATCACCCCGTTGGCCGCACGGCTACCATACAATACCGCTGCCGCAGCACCTTTCAGGATCGACATGGATTCGATGTCATCTGGGTTGATGTTGGCAGCACCGTCGGAGCCGTTGTAGCCACCAAAGTCGTTGCCGACACTACCGCCTACAGTAGTATTGTCAACGGGTACCCCATCGATTACAAACAAGGCATTGTTGTTGCCTTGAATAGAGCGGTTGCCCCGCAATACAACCCGGGTTGCGCTACCAGGGCCTCCAGCGGCCTGGGTGATCGTCATCCCGGCAACTTTACCAGAAAGGGTGTTCACAAAGTTCGCATCGCGCACTTCGTTGATGTCCTCTCCTCCAATCTTTTGAGCAGCGTAAGTCAATGTTTTTTGGGCGCGTTCGATCCCCAGGGCAGTAACCACGACTTCGCCCAGGGTAGCCCCCTCAATGAGTGTAATGTTGATAACAGATTGGTTGCCTACTGCAACTTCTTTGCTTTCAAAACCGATCATCGTTACTTGTAAGGTGGCGCCGGCTTGCACCCGAAGATTAAAATTCCCATCCAGGTCGGTGACCGCTCCATTCGTGGTTCCTTTTTCCAGAATGTTGGCACCAATCAAGGATTCGCCTGTGTTGGAGGTAACTTTACCCGACACGTTGATCTGTGCCAAAGTAAAGGATACCATTCCCAGCAACAGTGCGAGGGTTAGGTAAAACCTTTTCTGTTTCATAAATGAAAATTGGTTTGGTGAAAAATATACAGCCATGTACAATGTGATTAGGGGGCAGGCTTGTATTTGTAAGATTAAGTCCCAAACACACTCCTGAATAGATTTATAGGCATTGCTAAAAAAAATCTATGTTCTTACTGTTTGCTTATAGTGTATAGAATTAAAAAAGTACCTAGACAAAGGTAAATTTTTTTATTAATTGTGTGTGCGCACACACAGAAAAAAAGTTTTACTGATCCAAAAAAGAAGCTTTCTCGATACGGCCTATTTTTCTATTTCAAAATATTATTCTGTATACTGAGCCAATATTATGAAGTGCTGTTCGCCGAAGAGGCCAGCATGAACAAAAAAAGGGAATCCTGTAGTGATCCTACACGATTCCCTTTGTTCGGTGCTGAACTGATTTTTTATAAGATCAATTCAAAGTTTCTGATTAGCCCTTAACAATATCTTTCAAAAGCCATTTTCAGATTCTCCGCAATGATTTCGGCAGAGCGGCCTTCGATGTGGTGTCTTTCCAGGAAGTGAACCAGTTTGCCATCTTTAAACAGGGCAATCGAAGGAGAAGAGGGTGGATAAGGCAGTAGGTATTCACGGGCTTTAGCAGTAGCAGCCTGATCAACACCTGCAAACACCGTCACCAAATTATCTGGTTTTTTGGCGCCTTGCAGTGCCATTTTAGCGCCTGGACGTGCATTTGCTGCTGCACAGCCACACACAGAATTCACCACAATCATGGTGGTGCCCGTTGTTTGATCCAATGCCTCAATAACTTGTTCTGGAGTAGCTAAGCTTTTGAACCCAAAAGAAGTCAGGTCCTGCGACATCGGCGCTACAATCTCGATTGGATACATATCGTGTCGGTTAAGTTGTTTTTTTGTAAAAAAATCAATTCCGCAGCAAAGGTAATGCTTTGTGCGGATTTGAAAGTATATACAACTGGAAGGAAGTTTTGGTTCACTCTATTTTCCTTTTCCCTGAAGCAAAACAAGGACCGTATAAAACAGGATTTTAAAATCCAGGGCAAGCGACATGTTTTCGATGTACAACAAATCAAATTTCAGGCGCTGAATCATTTGATCTACATTGGAGGCGTAGCCGTATTTGACTTGCCCCCAGGAAGTGATGCCGGGGCGCACTTTGAGCAAGTGTTTGTAATGCGGCGCCCGGGGCACAATCTGATCGATGTAAAACTGCCGTTCAGGACGGGGGCCAACCAGGGCCATTTCCCCTCGCAAGACGTTCCAGAACTGGGGCAGTTCGTCCAGGCGGTATTTGCGCATGGTGGCCCCCCAAGGCGTAACCCGATTGTCGCCATCCTGCGACAACTGTGGCCCCTGGTTTTCCGCGTCGGTATACATGGAGCGGAATTTAATGATAAAAAATGGTTTGCCATTGATGCCAACCCGCTCCTGCTTGTAAAAAATTGGGCCTTGAGAAGACATTTTTACCCGCAAGGCAATGTAGGCATACAGTGGAGCAAAAACCAGCAAAAACAAAGAAGAAGCCAGCAGGTCAATCATCCGTTTGATGATGACTTGCCAGTTGGCCAAAAGATCCTGGCGGATTTGAATCAATACGGCTCCATACACGTGGTTCATTTTTACGGTCCCAAGCATGATGTCGTACATGTCGGGGATGATGTTGACTTGTACAGGTGGGCTGAATTCAAATAAGGTATTGAGGATCTCGCGAACACGGCTATTCTCACTACTTTCCATGGCAATGATTACCTCTTCTACATTACAATCCCTTACTACGGCTGGAATTGTATTGACATAACCCAGTTTGGGCAAATGTTTGCGCAAAGGGGAACTGTTTTGCACATTGGTATCTATAAAGCCTAGCAGTTTATACCCAAGGCTTTTTTTGCGGGTAGTTAAATCCTGATAAAGCTCAAGTGCACTGGTATTTCCACCGATAATCAGTGTATTAAAACTGACTACGCCCGATTTCAGTCGCTTGCTGGCACGGGTCAGCAAGATCATCCTCACGGTTGCTGTGATTACAAAATGCAGGGTGAAAAGGGTGAAAAAAGAGGTGTAATAGGTACGGTAGCTGATGATGACATCATCGAGGATGACCGCAAAAAACAGAAAAACTGCCCCAAAAAAGCTCAAAAAAAGTGTTCGCGCCAAGGTGGACACCCTTGATAATCGATAAATGTCTTTGTAGTGATCAAAAATCGAATAAAATGCTACCCAGCC
Source organism: Haliscomenobacter sp. (assembly GCF_965225875.1). GTDB lineage: Bacteria > Bacteroidota > Bacteroidia > Chitinophagales > Saprospiraceae > Haliscomenobacter. The sequence continues at coordinate 778,818 of NZ_CBDDBS010000001.1, forward strand.
CAGAGGAATCAACACGACACCGTACCAAAAATTTTGATCAGCTACTACGTCAGCAGGAAAAGTACCACTTTCAACGAATACCTTGCGATAGCTGAAGAAAAGCGCCCAAACCAACATCGCTGACAAAAAATCGGCAACCTTATACACCAGGGTGTGGCGCCTACGGATGCGGGTAGTTGTGAGGTAGTCAACTTTAGAAATGGACGAGTTTGACGTTGTCAAGCCAGATTTTCGCGTTGGATCGATTGATTGTACCATCTGCGTTTTTGGGTATTTCTGTTTTTAGTATGATCTGGTATTCGTCCAATTTGCTGTCTGCAACTATCCGACTTAGGTTAAAATAAATTTTATTCCAGTTTTCACTGGCATTAAAACCCGCCGAGTACAGGATTTGCCCCCCTGCATTTATGTTTCCAGCCTTGTAGGCAATTACCCCTACGAGTAGCGGAACCTCGGCTTTGTAGTTGAGTTCCAGGTACACTGCTGTCCCTTTGGCCAGCAGGCCGCTGTAGGTATTGCGGGTAGCAAGTTCTACAGCCGGATATTGGGTACTAAGTTGAATAAGACCAGATCCACTACCTTCAAAAGCTCCTTCATTGGTAATGCTCATGCGATTAGACTCATTACCAGTGACCAAGGTTTGAAAAACGTGTGAATTGTTTTCAAAATTTTCTACAAAAGCAAAACGGATGCCACTGCGGTAAGTGGTTTTGGGCCGAATGCTGTCTATTTCGTTGGCTTTGAGTACGATGTTGTACTCCAAAGCCTGAAAAAAAGGATAAATCTCCGGTGTGGTGCTGATGCCATTGTCTTTGACTCCAGCCTCCAGTTTGATTTTACTGTTTCCGGTTTTGAGGATGGGAATTTTCGCGGGCAATGGATAGACCCCAAAAAATGCATCGTCAACACTCACCCATACTTCAGTGATTTTGGCCGAAGCGCTGCCTTGCGTTGTCCCATTCGTTTGTACCTCAAAAGGAGCGATCCAGATGTACGAAGGAATTTCTTCTTCCGGATTGATCAGGTCACAGGTACTTGTCCCCAGCAGTAAAAAAAACCAGGCTGTGACCTGGCTCCATCTTCGGGTTGCAATATCAGGCTTTTTCCCCTGAGTACTCATTTTTTGAGGTTAAGGCTATATGATCAAATGTTTACTCCTTTGTAAAGTCAGATGTTAAACCTTCCAGGGCCCCCGATCAATCTCTGCAATGATTTCATACGCCAATTTCAATGCCTGATACCCATCCTCAATACTCACCTTGGGTGTAGTTTGATGAACGATGCTTTCGGCAAAAGACTCCAGTTCCATCTTGATCGAATTGACCGATTCGATGGGGGGCATATCAATGTGCAGCATTTTTACACCTTGCGGGGTATGCCATTCCAGCAGGTTTGCCTCTTGTGGCAAATTGGGGGCATCCTGATCGTATAGGCGCACCACCTGAGCATTTTTGTCCAAAAAGTCTAGGCTGATGTAGGCATCCCGTTGAAAGAAACGCACTTTGCGCATTTGTTTCATCGAAATGCGGCTGGCTGTTAGGTTCGCTACACAACCATTGGCGAACTCGATGCGCGCGTTCGCAATATCCGGCGTTTCACTCACCACTGCAACTCCGTTGGCGCTTACTTTGGTCGGCGCCGCGTCAACCATACTCAAAACAATGTCCAGGTCATGGATCATCAAATCGAGCACCACCGATACATCAGTGCCTCGCGGGTTGAAAGCAGCCAGGCGGTGGGCTTCGATGAACATGGGCTTGAGGGGCATGTCCTCCAGAGCCAAAAATGCCGGATTGAAACGTTCCACGTGCCCCACTTGTACCTGAACACCTTTTGCCTTGCTCAAACGAATGAGTTCCTCGGCTTCAGCAATGGTGTGCGTAAGTGGTTTTTCAATAAAAACATGCTTACCCGCCTGAATGGCCTTTAATGCCAACTCGTAGTGGGTAGTGGTAGGAGTGACAATATCCACCACATCGACAGCCTGAATGAGGGCTTCCACCGAGTCAAAAGCTTTGAGCTGGAATTGTTCGGCCACACTTTGGGCCATCTGGGGGTTGGGGTCGTAGAAACCGACTAGTTCATAGGTTTCTACAGCCATTTGGATGCATTTTAAATGGATTTTCCCCAAATGGCCAGTGCCGAGTACACCTATTTTTAGCATAGTTAATTATTTGAAATACATCAGAATGGCTCCGAAAAGTGTGATTAAAAAAATGAGTACCGTGGCCATCCGCATGGAATACTGAATGTGGTTGACAAAAGCCAAAATGTGCTCCCGCATGTGTGGATAACGGGAAATGACCTCTTCTTCCATTTTTTGCTTATTGAACAGGTGGGCAGCACCGAATTCAACGCGATTTTGGACCAAAATTTTGTACACTTTGAACACTTTGACCCGAAAGTAGACATTCAAAAAAAGCATGGCGGCAAAGAGTGCCAATACCAAGGCCAACAAGACGGTAACCATTTGCTTCGTTTTGGTGAAATATAATCGGTCAAAGGTAATGGAAAATGAGTTTTAAGGTGGAAAACATTAATCCCATTGAGTTTACATGGATTTTTTTTGTTTTCATCCATCTTTCTCCTAATAGCGGTATTCTGTTGTGGTTTAATTGGCTTAATTTTGAGCCGAATCTCATTGTATCTTAGCCAGTTGCGGCATTTTTGGGTTTTGATTTTAACGTTTTGTACCATTTTTTTAGAACACGCTTTAATACGACGACCTAAATGAAAAAGAATTACACCTTTCCTGGAGGAAGGAGTTCGTCCTTTGGGGCCAAACTTCCATCCCTGCTTTTGCAGCGTATTCCCTTGCTTATCCTGGCCTGCTGTGCTTTAATCACTGGCCTCGATGCTCAATCCATTACTTATAGTTCCAGCGGTACTTTTGTGGTGCCACAAGGCGTAAACAGCATTACCGTACAAGCCTGGGGTGCGGGTGGTGGTAGTGCGGGTGGTGGTACTGGAGGCCGCGCCGGTGGTGGCGGTGGTGCTTTTGCTACCAGTACCTTTGCCGTAACGCCAGGTACATCCTACACTGTTACGGTAGGTACCGGTGGTGGCGTAGGCTCAAACGGAGGTAACTCCAGCTTTGGTAGCGCAGTCATTGCGGTAGGTGGTAGCGCAGGCAGCGGCCTAACCGGTGGTGCTGGTGGTTTAGCCAGTGCTTGTACACCTACTATTGGCGCTTTTTCGGGCGGCAATGGCGGTGGTTCTTCCAATGCTGGTGGCATTGATGCCGATGCTGGTGGCGGCGGCGGCGGTGCTGCTACTTCTGCGGCCAATGGCCGCAATGGTGCTGCGGGTACTAATACTACTCCAGGAGAAGGAGGTTTGGCTGGCGGTGGCGCAGGTACTGGCGGTGGTGCTGGCGGCGCTGGAGACGGTGGCGCAGGTGCCGATGATGTAGGCTTTTCGGTTGCTCAAAATGGCTTTGCTCCTGGCGGCGGCGGCGGCGGCAGATCTGAAAACTTAACAAGTACTGCTGGCAGTGGTGCCCGTGGCCAAGTAAGCGTAAGCTGGACCTGTGGACTGGTTGTTTCCAATTTTTCAGTAGCTGTAAGCGAACCTGTTTGTGAAGATGGGCCTGCGACAGTCGTGCTTAGTTCAAATACGGTACCAGATGGTACATATAGTGTGGTATATAGCATTTCTGGTGCGAATACTTCCAGCAACAACAATACCACCGTTACTTTCACGGGTGGTACTGGCTCTTTTACTACTGGAAATTTGAACAATAATGGCAATACGACCATTACCATCAATTTGCTGGAATGTGCTATACCAAGCAACAATACCGATGGTTTTGTAGTAGATGGTGGCCCTCCTCAACCGGGTGCCATTAATGGTGGTATAAGTGTTTGTGACAACACTTCTGGCTTAGTCTATTCTATTGCTCCAGTTTCCGGAGCAACCAGTTATACATGGTCAGTTCCGACGGGTTGGCAGATCACTGCTGGTCAAGGAACTACTTCGATTACCGTTACCTCTGGTGCACTGTTTCAAATCGGTTCTGTTTCTGTGGTTGCCAATAACGCCTGCGGTTCCAGCAATCCAAGGTTATTGGTTGTTTCGCCCAATGCCAACAACATTGGCTTTTTTGTGAACATCCTCAACGAAGTGACGCTTTGTGAAGACGAAACGAGTAATCCGATAGTCCTGTTGACCGATAACCTGGAAGGTGGTGATCCTACTGGTGGTCAGTCCTTTGCCTGGGAAGTGTCGACTACCACTCCTGCTGGTCCCTTTACAGCGGGTGCAAACGCCGGTGAAGCGGACGACCAGGTCTACAACAACGTATTAAATGATTACAATACTCCTGGTGTCTATTATTTCCGCCGCATCATTACCAACAATGCTTATTGCGGTACAGCCCACACCAGTATGGTCATCACTTTGAACATTGATTCCGAAATTGACTCATTCTATTATGCTCCTGATACCGTTGTTTATTGTGCGAATACGGCAATCACGCCGCTGACACCAACCATAGGGGGTGGTGTGGGTGCAAGCTTTACCATCAGTCCAGCTTTACCTGCTGGTTTGATTTTTGATGACTCCACGGGTATCATCAGTGGTACACCTACTGCGGCAAGTCCAGCTACTTTTTACACCATTGTTGCGACCAATGACTGTGGTTCAGCTACAACCTTTGTCAACATTGCGGTGACCTCCGCTCCCGTTGTTACCATCACTGGCCCTGCTGCATCTTGTGAAGGCGATGGCAGCACACTGACGGTTACAGTTAGCATTCAAGGGGGTACGGCACCTTATACCATTTCCTTTGGGCATACCCGGATTTATGTAGGTCCGGATTGTACTCCGCTTGGTGATGGGCCTGCCGCAATTGCCCGGGATACGACTGGCGTTTTTGAAGTTGACTTTACCGGAGCTGGTGCAGGTACTTATACCTTTAGTGCCAGTGTTACCGACACCAATGGCTGTACGGGTATTGGCAACAACGTTCAGTTTGTCATTTCGCCCAAACCTATTGGCGAATCTTTGGAAAAAACGATTTACAGCTGCAACCGAGTTAGAGTCAATTTGCAAAACCAGGTTAAGTGCCAACTACCTAGCACCTTTAGCTGGTACAGTGTACAGAGCGTAGGTTCTGCGGTTGCTTACAATAACCCAAATGTTGACGGTGAGACCATCAACCCTGCAGGTACCAGCACAAACATCAACGATCTGTTGACCAATACGACCACGGTCAATCAAACCATCATCTACCGCGTAGTGCCTACCAGTGTAGCGGGTAGCTGTGTTGGTGAGCCTTTCTACATTACGATCACGGTAGAACCACCAACTGAAGTCGCCTGCCTGGCTTGTATGGAACAGGTGAATGTTAGCCTGGATGCCAATTGCCAATTTGAAGTACTGCCAAATCATGTACTTGATTTTGACCGCTGCGAAAACGGCCGTGTACTGCGTGATGCATTGGAAGTGGTGATCAGTGGTAACAATGGCGAGAATAAAAATCGAATCACTTGTGCAGGCACCTATACCTATGTGGTACAATTGAAGGAAGAGTACAAAAGATGCTTCGTGTTTAGTCCTTGTTGGGGTAAAATCACTGCAGAAGACAAAACTGCTCCTGCACTGATTTGTGCTCCGGCCGATTTCACTTTGGATTGCTACGATGTAAACTACGTGTTGAACAATCGTTTGACGATTGGTAATGTAGGTGCTACCAGTTCCCCACGTCCTGCTGCAACGAGCAGCCAAACCATCAACAACGCTGAAGGTGTTGCTGGAACTGGTGACAATTGCGCTTTGGGTTTGATTCCTCCAGGCCTGGTTTCTGACAACATCAAAAACCTGGGTTACGCTTACTTCAAAGACAACTGCTACAGCTGCGGCTGCCGCATTACCCTGAAGTGGAGTGACAAAGTAGTATTCTATGCCTGTACTGATCCAGAGCTTAGAGACCGAGGCATTTATGCCACCATCTCTCGGGAGTGGGTCGCTACCGATTGCAATGGCATGAGAACCACTTATGTGCAGAAAATCCACTTCACTCGCCCAGACCTGGATGATTTTGTGTTCAATGGTCCTGGCGAAGGTAAGTACGATCGGGTAAAAGAGTACAACTCCTGTACTCCTGACAAGAGCCTGATCAAGAAGGAAGATGTAACGCCATATGTATGCAGCTACTTCAATACTTCTGCCAACCCACGTTGTTTGTTCATCGACCAGGTTGAATGCAACTATTCGGTATCGATCAAGGATACTGAGTTCCCAATCTGTGGGGGCAAAGGAGTAAAAATCGACCGTGAACTGTATGTGTTTGACTGGTGCGCGGGTGGTATCGTAGATACTTTCCACATCCTGATCAAAATCGGTGATTTCACTGCACCTACTATTGAATACGCTCACGGAGCACCTTACGATATTTCTACTGGCCCAATGGATTGCACAGCAGCCATTCCAGTAACTGTTGCGGGTATCAAGTCTGCCTTTGGTGTGACCATCAAAGACAACTGCACCTTGGGCAACATCAGCGTAAGTGTTTACACCAAAGATCGTTATGTAAAAGGCATCCTCGTTTACGAAGGACCTGAGAATCCTTTCTGTGTTCGTGCAAAGCAAGGTGCTGAACTGCGCGGAAACAATGAAGACTATCAACTGGGTGACTGTGACAAGGATGAAATCTGCTGGGACAAGGTAGATTATGCCGTAATGAATGGCATGATGATCGGCCTTCCGGTAGGCAAACACCTGATGGTGATTGACGCTTTCGATGGCTGCTACAATGCTTCGACCACTTGCTTCATCTTCGAAGTGAAAGACAAGATTGCACCCGTCATGAAGTGTGACGATGACCTGCATGTCACTTTGAGCAATGCCAACGGCTACACCAATGGTTATGCTCAGGTGAGCGCAGCAGACATCGACGAAGGCAGCTGGGACAACTGCAAACTGGACTGGATTGCTGTACGTCGCAATGTACCAGCTGGTTGTGCAGCTAGCTTCATTGCCAAAGGATACGACAGCAACAACAACGGCAAATTGGATCCTCTGCCAGCTGATGGCGACTGGACCAAAGCTGACGGTTTTGACCGCAACGGCGACGGCGATTTGGCGGACTTCGGTGAAACTTTCATCCTGAAGGGTGGCAAACTCATGACTCCGCTGGCTGACTTTGTGGAATTCTTCTGCTGCGACCTCGCTGAGCGCGTAACGGTGGAACTCTGGGGTGAAGACGTTTACGGCAACACCAACTACTGCTGGATGGACCTCCTGATCGAAGACAAAGTGGCTCCAACTTGTTTGGCTCCATGGGATGTTACCGTTTATTGCGATGACAAAAACCTCGCTTTGATCGATGATATCAAAACATCTGCTGCTGCATTCGGTGATGTAATCATTCCTTCCGGCAACGATTGTGCTGCGCTGGATACCGTTTACACTACTGAGAAGAAATTGAAGTGTGGCTATGGCTGGATCGACCGGATTTGGACTTTGACCAAAGAAACGGTTAAAGGTCCAATCAGCGTAACTTGCAAGCAACGCATCAACATCCTGCCAGTACACGAATACAACATTTGCTTCCCTAAAGACGTAGCTACTGATTGCAAGACTCCAATCATTGATACGGTTATTACAGACGAATTGGCTTGTGACATCTTGTCGGTCAACGTTTCGGACAAGCGTTACGATGCATCTGACGATGAGTGCTACAAACTGTTCCGTACTTACTCCGTAATCAACTGGTGTACTTACGACGACCGTTGTGGTGACCCACTGCTGCAAACCAACATCTCGATCATTCCTCGTGACGTGTTTGGCAACTATGGCAAAGCTCCAATCTATGTATTGGTTCGTGACCGCGAAGACAACCGTCGTGATGGCATCGAAGAGTTCTACATCTCTAAGGACTTGATCCATGCCAATGCTGATGACATCCGCTTCAAACCACCATATTGCGAAATCGCAAATGAGTTCTACCACAGCTTCATCTATACCCAGATCATCAAGGTATACGATGACACTCGTCCAGTTGTAACTGGTGACCCAGGCAAATTCTGCATCCGTGAGGGTGGCGATTGTTTGGCCAACATCAAAATGGTGATCACTGGTAAGGACAACTGTTCAGACCAAGTGACTTTGGAAACGCAGTACCTGATGATTGCTCCAGGCCAAACTTTGGATGCCAGCAAGATGATCCTGTACTCTACTCCACGCTGGAGCACCAAAGATTTGGGCAACGGCCAGTTCGAGATCAACGTAGCTAACTTGCCACAAGGCAAGCATGACCTGATCGTAGTAGTACGTGATGAGTGTGGTAACTTGAGTGTGGCAACCCGCATTCCTTTCACTGTTGAAGACTGCAAAGGTCCAGCACCAATCTGCATCAACGGCTTGAGCACTGAACTGATGCCTGACGGCGCAGGTGGTGGTATGATGGCAGTATGGGCATCTGACTTCGTTGCTTCTAAGATTTACGATTGCAACGGCCAAGGCCCAGAAACCAAGGATGGTTTGAAACTGGTTACCAAGTACTCGCTGAACCGCGTAGGTAGCCCAGTAGTAGCTACTCAAACTGGAATCAACCTGACTTGTGCTGACAAAGGCAAAGTAATCCTAGTGGAATTGCACGCATGGGATGAAGCGGGTAAGGATGACTTCTGTGTAACTTATGTGGAAGTGCAAGACAACCGCAGCGTTTGTCCTGGTTCCGCAACGGGTAATGTGAGCATTGCCGGTACCATCTCTACCGAAGGGGCGGGTAATTTGCAAGGTGCCAGTATCACTTTGAGTGGTGCCGCTTCGCAGAGTGCCACTACTGCTGCCAATGGTGGTTACTCCTTCATCAACCTGAGCAAAGGAGGTGACTTCACCGTAACTCCGCAACTGGACAAAAACCACCTGAACGGGGTATCTACTTTTGACCTGGTGTTGATCCAAAAGCACATCCTGGGTGTAACGGCTTTGAACAGCCCATACAAAATGATCGCTGCTGACGTGAACAACTCCAAGTCGATTTCGACCCTGGATTTGATTGCCCTGCGCAAGTTGATCCTCAACATCGATCAAAACTTCCAGAACAACACTTCCTGGAGATTTGTGGATGCCAGCTACACCTTCCCGAATGCCAATAACCCATGGGCTGCGGCATTCCCTGAAGTAGTGAGCATCAACGACATTCCTGCCAATGCAACAGCCAACTTCGTAGCCATCAAAGTGGGTGACGTCAACGCCAGTGCAAGCGTAAGTGCTGCTGCTACTGCTGAAGTACGTACCAATGGCACCTTGAACATTCAGGCCGCTGAAGCTGCCCTGAAGGCTGGCCAGGAATACAGCGTTGAATTCAATGCTGCTGACCTGAAGAATGTACAAGGCTATCAGTTCGCCCTAAGCCTGGACAAGAGCAAAGTTGAGCTGGTTGACATCGTTTACGGTGTGGCTAAAGCTGAAAACTTTGGTGTATTCACCAACGAAGGGGTAATCACCACTTCCTGGAATGGAGACTTCAAACAAGGTACTTTGTTTACGCTTGTGCTCCGCGCTAAAGCTGATGCTCAATTGAGCAATACTTTGAGCCTGAACCGGGTGGTTTCCGCCGAAGCTTACAGCCAAAACAACGAGCAACTGGGTGTTGCCCTGCAGTTTGGCAAAGCCGAAGCCCCGGCCAATGGTTTTGAATTGAAGCAGAATACACCTAACCCATTCAATGGTGAAACGCTGATCAGCTTCAATTTGCCAAAAGCAAGTGCTGCTACCTTGACCATCAGCGATGTAACGGGACGCGTACTGAAGAGCATTCGCGCTGATTACGCCAAAGGGGCCAATCAGGTGGTACTCAAAGCAAGTGATTTCAATGCTACCGGAGTATTGTACTATACCCTGGAAGCTGAAGATCACACGGCTACCAGAAAGATGATTATTGTCGAATAACCTGTAGAGACGCACGGTTGTGCGTCTTTGATGGGACGATGTAGAGACGCACGGCCGTGCGTCTCTACAACAAAACCCTCGATTGCTACGGTGATCGGGGGTTTTGTTGTTTGGGTAAATGCGCTCGTCGATCCCAAATTGCTCGCTGCGCGAGCGGGCTCGACGAGCGCACGCTCCAGATCCTACTCATTGTCGAGCAGGAGGAAAAACTTTAAATTGGGCAATCCTGCCGCCCTACCCTTTCTTCAACAAATCGCGGATTTCGGCCAACAGCTCTACATCACTTGGGCCAGCCGGTGGCGCGGGTGCAGCTTCTACTTCTTTGCGCTTGGCGGCGTTCATCGCTTTGATGACCATAAACATTACAAATGCTACCACCAAAAAATCAATGGATGCCGTAATAAATTCCCCCCAGGCAATAGCAACTTCGGGTCTCCCACCTTCTTCAGCGGCACGGAGCACCCATTTTTTTTCAGCCAGATTGACTCCCCCTAAAATAAGGCCCACTACCGGTGCGAACATTTTTTCTACAAATGCGGTCACTACCTTACCAAATGCAGCTCCCATCACGAAAGCAATAGCGGTGTCGATCAGATTGCCCTTGAGGGCAAATTCTTTAAATTCTTTGAACATGTGTTTGTGATTTGGTTAAACATGATGGGTAGTAAAGATAATAAAATAATGAGCACAGCATGATTCGGTCCTGGCTTCCTTTTCAACAGTTTTTTTGGATTCTGCACGCGTAAAGGAAGGACTACTAATGTATTAACATGCCCCAACCTGTGGTCAAACAATAACCTTAGGTGAATGTCTAGGGTGTACTTAAGTGTCTAAGGTGGTGAAAAAATGTGTACTTCGCGCTTACGCGCAAGTGTTTTAATGAACCAACTTAGACATCTTAGTACACCTTAGGCACTCATCACCCCACCCATCGCCGGGTCCGTAAAACTCGCTGCCCCGGTTTCCACGTGCCCAGCATAGCGCCGTTCAAAACTGCTATTGCCCACAATTTTCACCACAAAATCATACCAGTGATGGCTTTTTTGCAAGTCCAGGCGCAGCTTTTGGCTGTTATTGGGTGCAAGGCTTAGCGTTTTGGCAGCTGTTTTATAGGCCAAATCCTCAACGACCGCTTGAATACTTTGGCTGCCCTTGTTTTTCAGTTCCAGGATTACATTCCCGGTCAAGCCCTTATTTTTTGCTTCATACGTCAGTGCCGTTTCCAGTTGGGTGGTTTGCAAATCCCCTTGAAAGGCCCGATAAAAACCATTTGGTCCGTACAACTCCAGGTGGTATATATTGTCCTCAAAACCGTTGATTTCCCAGGTATCCGTCAGCGTATCGCCTGCTTTCACGGCGTAATTGCGGGCCTCGGGCCAGGCATTTTGATAAGGTTTTGAGTTGTACACGATAAAGGGGCTGCCATTCGATTTTTTGCCAAAAACGCTATTGCCCACTTTGAGTTGGAGTTCAAATTGCTGTTGCTTGAGTACTCCTTCCGCGTACAATTCGTAAGACAAAGGGCAGGATTTGCGGATGCCTTTTTCCTGCTTGCCTCCCCAGTCAAAGCCAGGATCTCCCTGGTTGATCCGGGCAATTTCTGCGTCGGAAAAAGCCTTAAAATTGGCTGGTTTGCCCTGGTATTGCGCCTCAAAAATCCCTTTGATGAACGGCTCTTTATCCACAAAACTGGGCAGTTGGATGTTTTCGCCGTTGTAGGGTTTAAAAGCCGAGGTCAAATCCCCACAAACGGTGCGCCGCCACGCTGAAATATTGCTTTCTACAATCCCCTTTTTCGTTTTGGCACTCAGGAATCCCTCCAAAAACTGTACTACCGAGGTATGGTCAAACACTTCGGAGCAGACCTGACCACCCCGGCTCCACGGTGAAGCAATCACCATCGGCACCCGAAAACCGAGACCAATAGCGTCTTCGCGGGCCTGTTTTTCAGGGTCGCGATAGGCCCGCTGTTTTTCATGCACGATGTTGACCCGTTCGACAGATGCGTCAATGCCAGTGGAAACCTTACCTGTGTCCGGCTTTTCGTGATTGGGGGCAATGAAAGGTGGAACGTGATCGTAATACCCATCATTTTCGTCGTAGGTGAGTATAAAAATGGTCTTTTTCCAAACTTCCGGGTTTTGGGTCAGGATATCCAGGGTTTCCGACACATACCAGGCACCGTACCAGGGTGCCGTGGGGTGGTCGGAAAATTTTTCGGGCGCAACCAGCCAGGAAACCGTAGGCAAGGTGCCGCCCTCCACGTCTTGGCGGAATTGGTGGAAAATGTCACCTTTGGGGAGTTCTAGACTGCGTTTTCCCCCTTTTTCCTGGTATTCAAAAGTGCTCAGCTCGCGGTAATGGGGGTCTTTGCGGTTGTTGGTGAAGGCCTTTTGGTGGATGTTTTTTTGAAAATCGCTCAGTTTTGCGAAGTTTTCGGGGGTGTGTAGCTCCAGGTCTTTTTTGGCGGTTTCGAAGAACTCTTTTTTGCGACTCAACTCTTTCTGGGCCTTACTCAAATCGGTACCACTCAGGGTTTTGATTTTTTCTTCCAGTTTGGCGATTTCACCCGGTAAGCTGTCCTTCACCTCCAGCAGGTATTGGCGGTATTCGGGGTGGTACTTCACTTGATAGTTTTCAAACCACTCGATCGGGTTATCGGTAAAATTGGCCAGAAGTGCGTCTTTTTCTCCCGCCAGACCCGAAGGCAGACTGATCTCGTTTTGGTAAATCCGCCAGGAAATGCCCTGCTCTTCGAGGCGCTCGGGGAAGGATTTCCATTTTGCCCATTTCCCATAGTCCACGTCTTCATTTTTGACATTGGCTTTGGTGTTAAAATCGGGTTGTTCCCGCGCCGTGCCACTCCACAAGTACAGGCGGTTGGGCGTGGTACCCGTCAAAGAGGAGCAAAAATGCTGGTCGCATACCGTAAAGGCGTCGGCCAGGGCGTAATAAAAGGGGATGTCTTCCCGGTTGTAATAGCCCAGTGTCAGGGGAATGTGTTTGTAGTCGGCCAGGCCGGTTTGTTTGGCTTGCAGCCAGCGGTTGTGCCAACCCTTGTTGCGCGCATCGACCTGATCCTCCCAGGAATGGGGCAGTGAATGCAGCCAGGTCGCGTTGGAGCCTTTCATGTCCAGGCGAAAAGGCGCGAAGGTATTGCCCTGCTTGTCTGTTTGCAGCCAGACTTTGTTGCGATTGGGCAAACGGATCGCCCGTGGGTCGTTGAAGCCCCGCACCCCCTGCAAAGTGCCGTAACAATGGTCAAAAGAGCGGTTTTCCTGCATCAAAATCACGATGTGCTCCGCATCCAAAAAAGTGCTGCCCGCCGCCGGGTTGATGGCCAATGCTTTTTGAATGGAAGCTGGCAGTGAGCCCATCAGGCCCGCACCCGTAGCGAGCACGCTGGCTTTTTTCAGAAAATCTCTCCTTGAATCCATGATCTTGAGGTCTACTTGGTTTTAGCCAAAGGTAAAACACGTGGATTAAGGGAACAATAAGGGAAACATTAAAATGAAATATGAGTCATCCCAAATTTCTTAAAGCATTACAAAAGCGACATTTTTTTATCACAAAGGAAAAAAAGAGGTCACAAAGAACACAAAGTTAGACGTAGACGATGCTTCGATTTGTGTCCTCTGTGGTTCTCTGTGCTTTCTTTGTGATAAAAAATGTCGCTTTGAGATTGTTTTGAAAATTCGGGATGATTCATGTTTATCAATGGTTGTGGCCATCTTTGCTATGCTCTGCCTGAGCAACATAATCCATTCCACAAGCAGGGCATTTGCCTGCTTCTTCACTTCCACTGCCCTCACAATGCATTGGACAAACATAAGCAGAGGTGTACTCTTTGCCTTTTTCCGCTTTCTGTTCGGTTTGAGCCTTATCGTCTTGCTGGTGCTCATGGGCAGCAGAATTGTTTCCGCCACAAGACCAGAAAAACAAGGCAAAACACAAATGCAGGGTGCTCCAACGTAATAATTTTGCAGTTTTCATTTTTTGATTTTTAATGAAAGATAGTGTAACATAAAAAAAAGGGGGCAATCGTTGTGAAGGTGTTGGCTCTTTTTTTCCAAGATGTAGTTGGCTAATTTTGTTGAGTACTGTTTTTTACAAAAAAGAAAGAAGCTCAGAAACGGTTCGGAAGATTTCTAAACGGAGCATCAAAACACCCACCCCAAAACAAGAAAGGCATAAAAACTTGCAGAACAAGTAATTATGCCTTTTCTATGTAGACCTATAAGGACTTTTACAAATACGTTTAAAACCAGTATTATTGGCTTTATTGGCCTTTCGCATTTTTGAATTGTGGCAAAATAGCCAACTCAACAGATAAACGCCAACGGTTTTAACCTCATTTTTAACCACGGGCAGTTATTTGGAGATTTGGCAAAAATAGCCATTTATGAAAGTGCATTTTAACTTAAGAGATGCCAAAGCGAAGGCCAAAACAGCAATCATTCTAACCATTCGCCACTATCAAAAGTCTTTGAAGTGGTCAACCGGGTTGCACATCAACCCTGCTCAATGGGATGCCAAGCGCAACCGTCCTAAATCGGGTAACCTACCCCACATCCGGGAAGAATTGAACACACTGGAAGTACTCACCGAACAAGCCCTGTCTGGAGCTGGATACTTGACCCAATCTGATTTTTCCGCATTGATGAACGAGGCAACGGGCAAAGCTGAACCAGCCAAAACGCCTTTCCTATTGGCCTATATGCGTGAATACTGTGCAGAAAATACCCGTAAAGAGCTAAAAGTTACCGGGCGCATTTTGTACAATTTTGTCACCGGGGCTAAGGTGGCAACGTGGCCGCTGATTGACTGGGATAAAGCCAGGGCAAAGGATGTAAAGTTTGAGGCCATTACCTGGGATTTTCGGAAAAGGCTGATTCGCTATTGCTTTGAACAAAACTATTCTGTTTCCTACGTACAAGGCACTCTAAAGCGCTTCGGGCAATTCATCAACGAGTCAAGAGCCAATGGTCACCACCAAAACGCAATTTCAAAAGAACGAGGTTGGGCGAATGTACAAAGTGCTGGAGTTGAAAAGGCCAAAAACGTACCTATTGCCCTTTCTTTGGAGGAATTGAACCGACTTGCAGCCTTGGAGCTTACTGGGCTGGATGAAAAAATAAGGGATTGCTTTTTGATTGGATCATTTACCGGGCAGCGCTGGAGCGATTACGGATTTATTAAACCGTACCAAGTGAAAGGCGATTTAGTACGCTTTTACCAACAGGAAAAGACCGAAAATTACTGCGAGGTAGAATTAGACCTTTTCGCGGGTTTGGTGCCTCATTCATTGGGGGACTTATTGGCCAAATACGACAATCAATCTCCAATTATTACAGTGGGAAAGCAAATCAATAAAACCGCTGATGTGAAGATAAACGAGCGGGTCAAGTTCTTTTGCCGCCGTGCTGGCATTACCGAAAAAATGCGCTGGAGTGAAGACAGCGGTGGAAAAATCAAAGAATACGAAATCGAAAAATGGGAAGCCGTGGGTACACACACAGCGCGGCGAACATTTGCCACCATCTGGTACAATCTGGGCATGCCCGTGGATGAAATTTGCAGCGTTACCGGACACAAAAACGCTACCCAACTCATGGAATACATTGGCGTTAGCCAGGACGAAAAGCGCAAAAAGCGCCGGGAAACCGTGGCCGCAATCAAAGCCCAAATCAAGGCAATCTAAGTAATCTGATTTTCTAACTATAAAGAGCATTTAATGAACGCTTTGCAATTCGGCCAAAAGGCCAAAGAACACTTTGAAAGTATCATGCCGGGCAACATCACCCACGGTTGGGAAAAGTATGTAGCAACTGACGGTGAAAACTGCCTGCTCGTTCGGAGTGACTACAAACCGGAACCTGGGCAGATGGTCTTTTTATGCTCCATCCGCAATGGTATTGCTTGCGCTGAACTGTACCGAACTGGAAAGGCTAAAGAGGTGGTAAGAGCTGCCTAAATGGGTATGGCTGACCCCTGGAGGTAGAAACAAAAAGCCCTCACTTGAGCAATAGCAGGCGACAAGCAAGGGCAATTTTCTAATGAAAACTTAATCAAATTTATGAAATCATTTCTAACGCTGCCCAAAGACAGCGATTTTTTCAATCGTTACGCTCGATTGATTCCAGCGCTCAAAGTATCGGGCTATTTGGCTCAGGTCGTTTCAGCCCTTACGGAGTTAGGTGTTTTGTTTACTGCGATCCACTCCAGCTTGGTTTTCTTTGTGCCCGGTTTGGCTTGGAGTGGTGCCATTGTAGGGGCTTTTATTGGCGTGGCGATTATTGAAACTGGATTAAGGGTGCTTTTGCCGTATAGTATCCGGGCGATCCTTCACCGTCGATTTTCCGGGCTGGATTTGCCGCTTACAGTCATTGTATGGGGTGCTTGTATGGTGCTGCTTAGTGTAGGTACTTTAATGAGTTACCACGGTAGCCGGGATATCGTAGAACAGGTCAAGCCCAAACCAAAGCTAGAGGAAACTACTGCTGCTGATTTGACATATAAGCAAGCCGAACAAAAAATACTCAGCACTTGGCGAACAGACAGTACAGAAATTACTGGGCGCTATGGTGTCCAACTGGAGGCAATCAAAGCACAGTATAAGGCATTGATTGCTCAAGCATCCGGGCAACTACAAAGAATCGAAGCTAAAGAACGAGCTGGGCAGCGCTTCACCACCGTCAAAAACCAAGCTCGTGAACGAATCACCACTTTGGAGGCTGACCAGGCCGGAAAACTGGCCACCTTACAAACAGCAAAGAGTAAGGAGATAAGTTCTGCTGCTGGCCGGAAAAACGAAGCCTTAGCTAGTGCTGCTGCTGATCTAGGGAAAGTTAAGGAACAAACTGAAAAGGCCAACAATCAAACGGTAGCTGAAACCGACCAACGGACAAGCAGATACAAAGGCGGGTTAAGCTGGTTCACAGTCATTTGCCACTTGATCTTGATTGTATCGGTTGCTGTTGATGAAATCCACAAAAAAGGATCAGGCATTGAAGCCAAAGTATTACCTACTCAATACGATTTTTCCAGTAGTGTTTTGAGCGAATTGTTTCACGCCCTGGGATGCCGTTGGAACCAATTTGTGAGGGAGCGCATACGGCGCATTGAAGAAAATACACCACCTCCACCCCTACCCCTTTCTCCTAATGAATTGTATAGCCTAGACAACATGCAGCAACCCGTTTTCAATGTAAGTTTTGAGCAGTTGCCCGCCGCTTACAAAAACATCACTATACCCAACCGGACGCCAGGCGGTACTGCATCGGCTCCAGCTCCTAACCCAACTCCATCAAATACGGGTAGCGGATCACCTCAATCAAGCAGCACCACGGGAAACGGATCAACCCGGCGCAAGAATGGCCACCATGTGCCGGGGGCATTGAACGGACATTCTCTGAATGGAAACGGAACCGGGAAGCCTTAAGCCCAATACCCTTTATAGCACACGAAATTGCCCTCAATGACTGGCAATTGCGCCAACGCTTAAAGATGTACAAAAAGCGTCATGCCCGCTTTGTACAGCAACGTTTGGCCAATGAGAGAGCAGGGCGCACAACTACGAAACGAACTTTGCAAGCAGAGGTGAATAACCTGGAATGGGTTGAATTTTTCATTGATCAACTAAATCAAAACAATGGACTTAACACTAGTTCAAGATCACTTAGTGGTACTGGATTACCTTCTACAAAATGCCGGGCAGCGGTTGCGAATGCTTGAGCAAACAGTATGTACAATTAAAGAGCAAAGCAGCACCATTATTCAACAGGATAATGAGATTAAAGCGGGCTTAATTGATCTGAATAGGGCAGTTGCTAGTGCTGGATTAGAAGTTAGGAAAGTGTGGGAAAATGAAACGGCCATTCAGGTGGACTTAGCAGAGATTAGAAAGATGGTTGAGGCATGGGAAAGATGAACCGGGGGGTGGCCTAAATATCTAGCGCCGTCCCGGCGCGTATCGCTGCCCCGCTCTGTTCACCCACCCAGAAAAATTGGGGAGGGGGGGGGTAAACATTTTCCCTCCCTTCTCTTGACCTAAACGGCAGGATGTGAAAAAAGGGGGGGGAGGGGGGTGCGATTGAAAATCAATTTCTTAAGCATGATAAAATACAACATATTACTGGCGAGTAATATTTGGGCATCAAAGCTGATAACCAGGTGTGCAAATTAATAATTTTGACATACCTGATTACGCTAAAAATAACAAGCATGAACGAAGAACGGAAACTTTCACCAAGGGAGCAATGGGAAGAGTTAGATAAGCAGAATGCACTACGCTCAGCCCAACTCGAAAAGATGACACCTAAAGAAATCATAGCTGAGTATGTAGATTTTCGGCAAAATGTATTTGCTAAAAATCCAGATGACTCGGATGTCAAATTTGAGAATGTAAAGAGATATCTGGAGGTTGCTAAGGCAATAATGACTTTGTTTAAGAAGCATGCTGAAAGATTTAATGCTATCTACCATAATGTTGCTGGAGTGATGGAGCAAAACAAAATGATTATGCCCCTCAATTTCTTTGAGTTTATAGAATGGCATTTTCGAGAGAATAGCCGTGCAAATGTTGAAGTAAAAAAGGTAGATAAGGTAAATATGATTATAGACGCCAATCTACCTGATAGACAAGATTTTGTATTATTTAGCAAGCACCTTGAAAAAGAAATGTTTGGAAAGGTTAAACTAAAAAATAGTCCATTACCAAAAATAAAAGAAGGCAAAGATGAAGTGATCAGCTCACTTAACTGGCTTCAACATCTTTTTATGACGATGGACGAACAACTAACTTTTGAAACAGCATTTGAACGGAAAATAGACTATGAAAGAGTTATAAATGCTCTAATTGAATTACAGGTTTTGAATGAAAACAAAGAATGGATTTACAAGACCAAAACAGCTATCCCCTTGATCATTGAGGCCATTGTAAGCAGGATTGATATTAAAGTTAGTCCACCAAACCTTTGTGAATTATTCGCAGAATTTGTTGGCCTAAAAATTCACAATAAGATAAAATATGTAAGTGATGATGAACGACCTAAACCAGGTTCAAAGGTGGACAAATTGAGGCAAGCTTTAATGCTGAAATTACGGTGAAAATTAAAGCTGGGAAGTTTTCACGGTTTTCACAAAATGCCTGTGGCAAAGGGCTTTTTTTTGCACTAGAAACAAAAACTAATGGTAGTTGACAATCTGAGCAAAATAGAATTAGAGATGCTGGTGATTGACTGTGTAGACACTGTCTTCAAAAATCGCTGCATCGGAGCGAAGGGGATTAAAGTTTTGCTAAATGAAAGCGAAGCTTTTGAAATCCTGGGAGGTGAACATCTAGTGTTGCATGAGCAATTGACCAGGTATAGAATAGGTGAAACTACATTGTTTGAAAAACAAGAGGTGTTACAATTAGCAGCACAATCTGCTTAAAATAACCCGCAAATGGGCTACCCGGTGGAACTGTTTAGGGGTATTCACGACCACCGGGTGAACTCGTGTAGATGCGAACCCGCTGGGGGGAACGGGGCAAATGTCCCCCCGCTTTTTTACCTCGAATTTTGTGCTATTGGCGTGTAAAATCGCAGATCACAGATTCACCTTGAAAAATACCCTATGTCGCTTTTGTAGGTCTTTTGAACTGCGAAGGTGGGCAAAATCGACTTTTAAAAACAAAAAAGCCAGGCTTTAAGACCTGGCGAAATCGACTTTTAAAAACAAAAAAAGCCCTCTCGGGCTAAAAATGTTTTCAACATGCCAAAGTTACGTAAAAAGCTTGAAAAAGCAAACGTCTTGGCCTGTAATGAGTTTGTTATTGGTTCAACAGAAGCTAATAACAACCAAAGCAGCCATGCCATTGAGGGCGCTCTATCGCCCGAAATCTTACCTTATGGTGATCCCACCGATTGCAGTGAAAACGCCACACAGCTAAAGCCAATCCTCTTAGCACCTACTTCTGGCACAACTACTCCTAACCAGGGCAAGATCAAAAACAAACTAGGCTGGAAAGCTGCTACGGGAGCTCCATCGGTTAAAGCCATATCTGCTAACTTTCCCCCAATAGGTAAAACGGGGGAAAAATGGACAAATCAAAAAAAGACTCTTATTGGTTTGGATTGGCTTGAACTCAAATTAGAGGTTGGTCACCTCTCATTGGAAGCATTTAATCAAAAAGGTACTTGTACGTTTGTAAAAGGATCAGAGTTTTACAGCCTTGAGCTTTTGCCCTTTGGCGGAAAAACTTATCGTACAGGCGCAGCGGTATACTATGGTAATTCCAAAATGGGAACTGTTCACTTTGATTCCATCTTTGAAAACCTCTCTAAAACGGCAAAACTCCAGCTTGAAAACACTGTATTTTACGATGACTTTGCAGAAATTACCTTGCATTCCATAATCAGCAACTTTGTAAAAGCTATAGGCTCCAAAATTCTGAGTGTTTTACGCGCAGATATTGCCTTGGATTGCCCGCAATTTGGGGCTTTTGCTAGATCGGTTGACCAAATGCAAATTGTACCCATCCGGGCAAGCTCCATGAAGGGGGGAAATTGCGCCTACAACTACTCCAATTTTGAGCGGGAGTGTACCGGGTTTTCCTATGGTTCTCGCTCCAGTGGTCGCCTTATTCGATGCTATGACAAGTCTAGGGAAATAACCGAAAAATCTCAGCACAAAACGTACATTCTGGACTATTGGAAAGCCAACGGGTTGAATGATGTCAAGGGTAATATCTGGCGCTTAGAGTATGAATTGAAAACTGATTTTTTAAAAACCGTATGTGGTTTTGAGTGGTCGCATTTATTCGATAAAAAGCGTTTGCTTGCTTTGACAGAAGTGGCCACAAAGAGCTTTTTTGAGTGGGTGCCCGCTGATGCCCTTCGCAATGCTCCAAATGCTCACCAAAGGCAAAAAAGGCTTCAAAGGGCTGAAAAAATAACAGTCATTGACTTTGACCAAGTGCAAACCGAAAACTACCAGCGAATAAAGGCTAAAGCAAAACCCAAAACAGACCGAACCGTTAAAATAATGATTAAGCAGTTGTCTTTGTCGGCTGCTTTGACTGCTGAAAATGACTTAGAAAAGGCTCTTAACTATGCCAAAGTTGCAGGTTTGTTAATGGAGCAAAACGACTTGCAAAGCTATGTAGTTAGAAAGACTCACTTTTGGAAGCCACAGATAGAGCGGGAAGCCTGGAGGCAAGGTAGGGCAGTGAACCCAATGATCGATTTACCTAATCTCGCTACTTCATTGGTAGAGCTTCAAAATATGTATGTATGAGTTTGGAGCAACAAATACAAATTGCTGTAGCCGATGCTGTAAAGGCTACCCTTCTAGATACACTAAAGAATTTGCAAGCTAAGCAAGAGGAAAATGTAAGGCTACTTACTACCTCACAAGCCGCTGAACATTTAGCATGTTCATCCGAATACATCAGAGCTTTGCAAGATAGGGGTGATTTGTCATTAATTTTTCTACCAGGAAGCAAACATAGGCGAGTATTATTATCTGAGCTAGTCACATTGATTGAAAAAAGTGTTGTAAAAAGATGTGTCCACACTCGAAACAAGAAAGAGACTGCAAAAAGCTTTTGATATGATGTTGAGCATTCCCCTTTTTTTCTGCTATTAGGTGCCCATTTCAATTGGGTATTTCCTTGTTTTTTTTCAAAAAAGAGGGGTAGTAAAAAAAAATAATATTTTTTTTGATTAGATATGAATTATATTTAATTTAATTACCATAGATAATCAGCGATTTAAAATTTAAATATTTAAATATTTATTTTCTTGATCAAAAAAATTAAATGCCGCTTATACTGTTCAATGTATTGATTTACAATTAAATACAAATAAAAATAAAAATAATTCAAATTGACCCTCGTTAAAAAAGTATTAACGAGGGGTTAATTTGGATACTAAGGTATTGAATGGATTAGAACTTTAAACTCATCCAAAATTGCAGTTGTGGGTCAAAAAATGGGCAATTTTTTTTTAGATCTAATGCGCTGAAATACAACATGTTGCAAAGTTCGCAAACTGTCCTTAAATTTGTATTAGCGAAAACAACAACATCAGGTTTGTCTGCTAAAAGAAAGAGTATTAGGTATCTCTTTTACTGGCAAATAAAACATGCAAGTGATGCTAAATAGAGACACAATTGGGTTTCTCCTGCATCTTTAGCTAGGTCAAATAGCTGGTTTTTGATGTTTATTGCGCCTGAAGCTTCTACAGGGTATCGGATAGGAGCAACCAATAGAGCCTATCAAAAACAATTAGGCTTCATTTAAACTAATAAAACTATGTTAGAATTTGAACTCAATTTCGGCAAGTGGTTAAAGATTAAAGGAGGAAAATTGAAGGGACGTGATTTGGCTTACTCCCTTGTTTTTTTGGCTTTTATCTTTGCGGTTATCGTAATTTGGATTTGCAAAATAGACCTATCTAACGTACAAATCCAATTTTGAAGGTATTAGTGGGGCACTGCACTTATTTTAGTGCCCCACTAATACTAATGATTTTGTTTTGCTTTATTAATTGCGAAGATCAGAATAGTCTGTCCTGGGGAGTGATTATTTTATACGAATGTCCTTAGTTTTTGTAAAAGATTGTCGTAAGTAGTTAGACTGATACCATGCTTTTCCATTTGGAGGTCGGTAAAATCGGACTCCATTTCTTCAAAAAAGTCTTCTATATTTTCATTTAGTTGAATACTTTTCTTATACCATTCTATGGCATTTTCTTTATTGCCTTTGAGTAGCTCTACATGGCCAAGATTTATAGCTATGGAGCTATTATTTTTATTCCAAAGTTCCCAAGATTTCATCAAATAATCGTCTGCATTTTGTAATTGGTGAGTTATAAGATATACCCACCCCAAACCATGCCAAGCATCGGCATAGCCTGACTTGATTTCAATTGCTTTTTGGTAATTTACAATAGCTCCATGAAAATCCTTTGACTTTAACAATAAATTACCCAGGTGGTAATAGTAAATAGCATTATCCGGGTTGAGTTCAATTGCTTTTTGGAATTGGGCAATAGCCCCCGGCAAGTCATCAGAGGCTTGGAATGCATAACCCAATCCAGTGTAAGTACCCGCATCATCCGGGTTGAGTTCGATAGCTTTTTGGTATTGAGCGATAGCTCCCGGCAGATCATTAGAGGCTTGGAATGCATAACCCAATCCAGCGTAAGTATCCGCATCATCCGGGTTGAGTTCGATAGCTTTTTTGTACTGAGCGATAGCTCCTGGCAGATCATTAGAGGCTTGCAATGCATAACCCAATGCAGCGTAAGTATCAGCATCATCCGGATTGAGTTCGATAGCTTTTTGGAACTGAGCAATAGCTCCTGGCAGATCATTAGATGCTTGCAATGCATAACCCAATGCAGCGTAAGTATCAGCATCATCCGGATTGAGTTCGATAGCTTTTTGGAACTGAGCAATAGCTCCTGGCAGATCATTAGATGCTTGGAATGCATAACCCAATGTAGTGTAAGTATCCGCATTTTCCGGGTTGAGTTCGATAGCTTTTTGGAACTGAGCAATAACTCCTGGCAGATCATTAGAGGCTTGCAATGCATAACCCAATCCAATGTATGCATCCGCATTTTCCGGATTGAGTTCGATAGCTTTTTGGAACTGAGCAATAGCTCCTGGCAGATCATTAGATGCTTGGAATGCCAAACCCAAGTTAAAACATGCATTAGAATTGTCCGGGTCGAGTTCGATAGTTTTTTGGAACTGCGTAATTGCTTCCGGCAGGTCATTAGAGGCTTGGAATGCTAAACCCAAGTTAAAATATGCATTAGAATTGCACGGGTCGAGTTCGATAACTTTTTGGAACTGCGTAATTGCTTCCGGCAGGTCATTAGAGGCTTGGAATGCTAAACCCAAGTTAAAATATGCATTAGAATTGCCCGGGGCGAGTTCGATAACTTTTTGGAACTGCGCAATTGCTCCTGGCAGATCATCAGAGGCTTGCAATACTATACCCAAGTTAAAATATGCATTAGAATCGCCCGGGTCGAGTTCGATAGCTTTTTGATGTTGAACAATTGCTCCTGGCAGATCATTAGAGACTTGGAATGCTATACCTAGACAGGTATAAGATATGCTAATATTTGGATCAAGCTCGATAGCTTTTTGAAACAGTGCAATAGCTTCAGTTAGGTTAGAGGAACGCAATAATGCTAGTCCTAATCCAGTGTATAAAAGATTATTTTCCAGGTTGAGTTCGATAGCTTTTCGGTACTGAGCAATTGCTCCCTGTAAGTCATCAGAGGCTTGCAAAGTATCACCTAGAAACTGGTATGCGTTGGCAAAGTCTGGTTTAGTTTCGATAGCCTTTTGGAGCTGAGAAATAGCTTTAGGCAAGTTACTCATTGTGTTCCAGCAATGTGCTTCCAAAAAATGAAAGAAACATTTATCTGTTGAATCTACTAGCCATTCCAGTTTATTTATCAAGTCAAACATTTGAATCGCAATTTCATTTTCATCTGATTGCCATGCGGCTACCCCTCTTCTAATAATTATTCCAAATTCTGTTTCTTGGGTTATTTGCTCAGCTTGAACAATTAATTCACTCCAAGGTATTGCTGAGGAAAATCCGTTCAAGCGAAAGACTCTAGCAAATGCGCGTATTGCCTCTATGATGGCCTTTTTAGGGGCAGCCAATAATTGATGATAATGATGTTCTAGCATCCATTCACGCCAGGTCTTATCTTTCCATCCAGTGTCACCTTCTAAACCCATCGTATTAGCTCGTTGAAGGTAATATTCTGCCAATTTGATGTTTTGCCCCTCCCAAGTTTCTAAGGATAACTGCCTTTGATAACGCAGCATTAATTCTCGAACATGAGCGTGATAAGCCCAATGATCATCACGTTTGTATACAAAAGGATTGTTACGGAGCCAGTAAAAGAGCTTCACAGCATCTGCCCCTTCTGATAATAACTGCTTTATAATATCTTCATTTAGTAAGTTAGGCAATGCAGCATGTAAAGCCAAATCTCTTAATATTGGCTCATCTATCCATTTTAAAAACCTTTCTACTGCTGTATCACATCGATCATTTATTTCATCTGGTGAATTTGGAGCTGTCTTAGCTAATACCTCAAGTAGCACAGGTAAACACCCTGAAAGATGGATAATGGTGTCAATAGTAGCAGGGTCTGTTACTTTTTTTCTGGATAAATAATTTCTAGCTTCATTTTGGGTAAAAGGCTCTAACGAAATAGTACTTATAGAACCAGCAAAATCATTCCATTTATTGGGATTAAGTTCCTCCTGCCCGGCAATGCAAATTAAAATGTTGTCTGGGGCATCGCCGAATTTGCCCTCCAATAGTTGACCCAGCCATTCTTCAAGATAAATGTCTGTTTTTTCATAAGTATCGAAAAAGAAGCAAATTTTGGGTTTATCCACATAATCTTTCAAGTCTTCCAAAAATAAAAGTGTTAACACCTCAACAGGTTTGACCAATAACTCCACCTCATCTTTGTTCATCTTTTTTTTCACCAAATAGCTGGTTAATTCTCCGATTTTCTCACCAATTGCATCTGTATCAAATTGGTCTAGAATTATACTTGCGCCAGGTATTAAATTACGTGCTAATTCCTTTCCCCCCTTAGCGATCATTCTTCCACTAAATGCCCCAATATTTTTTGGTGCCTCTGGGTCAGCTTCTAATAGTTTCTTTTCTTTTAAATAGATACGGTGCCTGTCTTCCAGTTTTTTGAGTGGAGCTCCTTGTTCTTTAAATTGCTTGGCAAATAAACCGAGTAAATCAGGTATTTCCCGAATATCTTCATTTGTATAGATGACTAAGGTTTCATATTCTTTAGCAAGTTGTTGAAATTTATTTACCAAGGTGGTTTTGCCTACTCCACTCTGTCCATGGATGCTGAAAATGAAGTAGTAATCGTCACTATCTAGCGAACGGCTTAAATTTTGCCTAAATAGGCTCTAAATATTGCTCCCGGCCAACAAATGTTGAGCTTCGTTTTTCCTTTAGACGGTCTTGAAAGAGATTTAGCCTTATCCATAATACGGAATTAAAAAGGTATAGTTGACTTTCTCAAAAATAAAAAAAAGAAGTAAAGCGGTCAATTAATCGAATCGTATTTAATCCTAATTCAAAACTTACTGGCTGATTAGAGCAGCAACAGGTCAAAAGAAGGATCAAAAAACATTTTAAGAGTGATTTATTTAAGTGCCGCTTCCAAAAACCTAGAAAAAATTGCCAATCACCATCTAAAAGCAGCCGTTCCATAAATAGTTCAGCACATTATCATTTTCCGTTTGTATGTTCCGTCAAATCACTCTAATGTTGTGCATAACATGAAGAAGGTGAAACGCGAATACCAACCGCGTGGGACGCGCCGGGGTTACAAAACCTTAAGGGTTGATCCCGATACCCACGAAATTCTTCAAAAGCTGGTGGAAACTTGGGGAATATCCTTTCTTCAAGTGGTGGAAAAGCTGGCGAAGGATGCAGCAGAAAAGCTGCCAACAACTCAAACTAACGAGGTTGAGTAAAAAGAAAAAGGGGCACCCGCTACCAACGAATTGCCCCTTTTTGGAGATAATAACCACGATTCTAACCACGGTTCAAAAATGAACATTGGTTTTCAACGGATTATGTAAAATCTTGTAGACCTATAAGGATTCGAACCTTAACAGGCTGAACCAAAATCAGATGTGCTACCGTTACACCATAGGTCTAAAACCAGTCCCAGAAAGCGTTTTTTCCAAGAGTGACGCAAAAGTAATACGTCCCACCATTATACGCAAGTGCTGAGCCACTTTTTTTTCAAAATAAAGCAGTTCTACTTGTTTTCGGCGGCCTGGATCAATTGTAAGTTGCTGCGTTCCAGTTCGGTCAGG
>NZ_CBDDBS010000002.1:0-1887500 GCF_965225875.1 Haliscomenobacter sp.
GCGAAGGGGAAAAAGAAGCCTTGGAAGGCCTCTTGAAACGTTCACCCAAGCCCTATCTTCGAGAGCGAGCGAGTGCCATTTTACAAATTGCGTCTGGTTCCTTTGGCAACGAAGTTGCAAACAAAGGCTTACTGCGACGTCGGCGCAAGAACACGGTCTATGACTGGGTGGTTCGCTACAAAGCAGGAGGCATCAAAGGCTTAGAACAAAAGGCAGGCCGCGGTCGTAAGCCTGGGTTTTCCCCCTCTAAGCCCCCCACAACTACAAACCCAGGTTGAGTTGGTGGTAGGTCAAAGTCCAACTAACTTTGGTTTAGATCAAAGTCGGTGGACGCTAAAGGCATTGAGGGAAAAGATCGAGGCATTTAAGGACTACTCCCTGGGTGGAGTGTGGCAAGTACTCAAAAAAATTGGGGTTCGCCATTTACGAGCACGCCAATATGTACATAGCCCTGATCCAGCTTATCAGGCCAAAGTAGAGTACCTGCTACAGCAAATCCGAAGCCATAATCCTGGAGAGCAGGAAATTTATTTCTTGGATCAGCTCACCGTATATCTCCAGCCCACGATTGGCTATGACTGGAGTCCAGCTTCGCAAAAGCAACCCTTGTGTAGATTAGGTCATTATTCCAATAAAACGTTCAGAATCTGTGGCGCTTTAAATGGACTAACGGGCCAAACCCACTATTTGATTCGTCATAAAATCAAGGTACCCACCATCATTCAATTTTTTGAGGAACTCACCCTGAAGCATCCTCAAAAAACCATTTGGGTCATCCTGGATAATTGGCCGGTTCATTTTCACCCCGACGTCCTTGCTGCTTTAGCTCCTCAGCAATCTCCATTCCCCATAATTTTACCCAAATCATGGCAACATCTCAAGCCTAAAGCAAAGTTCAAGGGTAAAAATTTACCCGTTCAATTGTTGTTTTTGCCCACTTATGCTTCTTGGCTCAATCCCATTGAAAAAATGTGGCGATGGCTCAAGCAAGATCTTTTGCACAATCATCGCCTGGTCGATCAATGGGATGCATTGAAAATTAAAGTCGAACAATGGTTTGCACAACCTGGTCATCAAAACCAGCCTTTGCTTCAATATGTGGGCCTAAGGGCTTTACAGTCGCCTTTTTATCGCCCTTTCGCTGATGTTAGTTCCAATATGTCAAAGAACGCTTTTTAAAGAAAACTTCATAAGCACGTGGCAATTGATGTCCTTCGAGCAAAATGTCCAGTTGTGTGTCGTAGCTCAATATTCGTCATTCGGGTTATTCGTCACTCCTAATCATGGTTTTGCATTTTTTCGTTATCTTGTCCTGGACAAATCAAAGCCAAACGGAAAAACCAAATTTGCCATGACTACACGTCGGAATTTTCTCCAAAAATTCGGTGCATTGGCTGCATTAGGGGCAACTCCGCCCTTTTTAGACAGCGCACAAGGAAAGAATTTTTTACAAAGCATCGAGCGCATCAATGCCTTGAGCCTGGAAGACAGCATCCAGGATGAAACCTTTTGGTACCAGGTCCGTCAAGCTTATACCGTTTCATCGGCCCTCATCAACCTCAACAATGGTGGCGTTTGCCCACAACCCAAGGTGGTACAAGAGGCTGTAGAGCGCTACAATCGCCTAAGTAACGAAACTCCTTCCTACTACATGTGGCGTACCTTGGACGAAGGCCGTGAACCCCTGCGCCGCCGTCTGGCAGATTTGGCCGGAGTATCTCAAGAAGAAGTAGCCATCAACCGCAACTCCTCTGAAGCCTTAGAAACCATTATTTTTGGGCTCCGCCTGCAAGCTGGTGATGAGGTCGTGTTGACCAAACAGGATTATCCCAACATGATCAACGCCTGGAAGCAGCGGGAAAAACGGGATGGTATCGTCCTGAAATGGATCAACCTGGAATTGCCTTCGGAAGATAAAAATTACCTGGTCAAAAGTTATGTAGACGCTTTCAGCGCCAAAACCAAAGTGGTACAGATCACCCACCTCATCAACTGGATGGGTCAAATCCTACCCGTCAAGGAAATTGCCAAAGAAGCCCACAAACGAGGCATTGAAGTGCTGGTCGACGGTGCACATACCTTTGCCCACTTCCAATATTCGGTAGCTGATCTGGACTGCGATTATTATGGCACCAGTTTGCACAAATGGCTTTGCGCTCCCTTTGGAAGTGGCATGTTGTACGTAAAAAAGGAAAAAATCAAAAACCTGTACCCGCTGCTGGCTGCTCCAGATGCGGAAAGTGAAGACATCCGTAAGTTTGAAAACCTGGGTACCCGTTCCTTTGCCATTGAACAGGGCATCAATCAGGCTATTGATTTTCACGAGATGATCGGGGGCGAGCGCAAGGAAAAACGCCTGCATTATTTAAAAAATTATTGGGCCGAAAAAGCCAATGCCATGCCTAGAGTGAAGGTCAAAACCTCTCTCAAGCTCGAATACGGCTGCGCCATCGGTTTGCTTACCGTTGAAGGTAAAAAACCTGCCGAAGTTTCCAATTTTTTACACCAGAACTATAAGATCCACAATGTAGCCATCGAGTGGGAAAACATCAAAGGGGTGCGTCTGACGCCTAATGTGTACACCACTACGCGTGAATTGGATACCTTGGTGAAAGCGATTGAGCAGTTGAGCAAGCAGGTTTAATGTCCAGGCTTGGTTGAACAGCAAGATTTCTTTTTGATTTGGCGGCGCCAAATGTTTTTCACTACAGAGTTTCACAGAGTACACGCAGAGTTTCGTGGAGTTTTTAAGTTTTAAGGAGTTTGCCACCTGCGGTGGCTGGAGGTCGTGCTCCAAGAAAATCTTGCTTAAGATCAAGCCCATGATCATGTGACTTGATGAAGGGTAAGTACCCAAATTTCAACAAAGGCGACCTCAGTGGCCTCTCCGCACCGCAGGCGCCACTAAAAAAACTCCGCGAAACTCTGCGTGTACTCCGTGAAACTCTGCGGAAAAAATATGGACATATTGAAATCGCTGTGTGCATCAGTCGTTCTCACATTAGATGGAGACTAAGCATAGAACTGCGCAATATGAGTTATTAACCATTCGGAAGCCAATTGTATCCATTCGGAAACCAGTACGTACCATTGGGAGAATAATCCTCCAATCCACGGATGATTTGTAGGTATCTTTGAGTTGAATCTTCCAAGCACCAATGCCTGAGCATGAGATATTTTACGCTGTTTTTGCTGTTGTGTAGCCTTTCTGCTTTTGCTCAAAAGCAGGATTTGTTGCACATAGATAGCATCCCTGCTCAGGGCCTTGAGCTCAAACAGGGTTGGAAAATGCAGATGGGAGATGATCCCGAATGGGTAAAAACGGACTACGATGACTCCCAATGGAAAAGTATTGATCCCACTCAGGATTTTAAAAACATCCCAGAACTTTGGAAATCCAGAACGGTTTGGTTTCGACTCAAATTCACTGTTGATAGCAGTTTTACGCAAAAAACATTGGCTTGTATCGTAGCCCAAACCGGGGCTTCAGAAATTTTTTTAAATGGAAAAATGATCGGTAGCTATGGAAAAATAGCTGATCAAAATGGTAAGGTATTGGCCTTTGCACCCAGGAATGGTACAACGTTAGGGCTTCCCCTATACCGATCTGGAACGCAGGTGTTGGCGGTTCGTTTTGCTGTGCAAAAAAATCTACCGTACCTTATTTTTGCTGACCGCCCAAATGTCGCTCTGTCTTTGCATTTAATGGAAGTCGAAAACATAGGTAAGTTTTTACTCAATGAACTCACCCCTTATTTTGAGTTTGGTCGTTTTGGTCTTTATTTGATTTTGGCAGTGATTCATTTCGCCTTATTTCGCTCCAACAAAAAAGAGAAGGCTAACCTTTATTTCTTTTTGTTTGCCCTGCTTAATCTAATTTTGCTTCTTTTCATCGGAGTGGTATATCGACACGTAGACCTGGCCAGTACCAAAATGTTTTTCCTCAGCACCGCTAGCATTTCATATGGACTCAGTTTGTTTTTCTTTTTACAAGGAACCTACGCTATTTTTAGCACACCCAAAGGTCTGATTTACTGGTTTTTGGTGGTTTATTTATGCGCAAGTGTTCTCATCTTGTATAGCAACTACCAAAATGGTTATAACCTGGGCTTTATTCTAGCAAGCATTTTGGTTTTTTTCGAAACTGGTCGCATTGCCTGGTTGGCCACCCGTAAAAAACAAAGGGGGGGTAAAATCATTTTTGGGGGATCAATTGGTTTTTTGGTCTTTTTCTGCTTATTCTATTTGTTTGCTTGGAATTATATCCCGGCTGGTCCCAATTGGATATGGGGCCAATTTGCATTCAGCCTTAGCTTCATCAGCATCCCCGTATCAGTCTCTATTTACCTTGCTCTAGAGTCTTCTTTTGCCAGTCAAACCCTAGCTGAAAAATTAAGGGAAGTGGAACTCCTTTCCCAACGCACCCTGGCCCAGGAGCAGGAAAAACAAGAAATACTGGCTACCCAAAACGAAACGCTAGAGCGTCAGGTAGCTGATCGCACCCTCGAACTCCAACAATCCCTCGAAACTTTGCGGAGTACCCAAACGCAGCTGGTCCAACGCGAAAAAATGGCATCTCTGGGTGAACTGACTGCTGGTATCGCCCACGAAATCCAAAACCCCCTCAACTTTGTCAACAACTTTGCCGAAGTCAGCAGTGAAATGATCGATGAGTTGCAAACAGAAATCAATCAGGGCAATACGGAAGAAGTACAAAGTATAGCTACTGACCTGAAACAAAATCTGGATAAAATCAATCACCACGGCAAACGCGCCAGCAGCATTGTCAAAAACATGCTGGAACATTCCCGCACCAGCAGTGGCCAAAAAACAGCAACCAACCTCAATGTTCTCATCGATGAATGCCTGCGCCTGAGTTACCATGGTTTGCGGGCTCAAATCAAAGGGTTTCAGGCCGATTATGCCTTACAACTGGCAGATCAGCTTCCTTTGGTTAACTTAGTTTCACAAGACATTGGCCGGGTTTTACTCAATCTGTTCAACAATGCTTTTTATGCCGTGGATCAACGACAGAAGTTAGGTGGAGATAAAGATTACCAACCCAAAGTCATCGCTAGTAGCGCTGTTAGCGACCAAGGTATTGAAATCAAGATCAGTGACAACGGCACGGGGATACCCATAGCTTTGCAGGATAAAATCTTCCAACCTTTTTTTACCACCAAACCAAGTGGAGAAGGAACAGGGCTGGGCTTATCGCTCAGTTACGACATCATTACAAAAGGACATCAGGGGCACCTCAGGGTTGAATCTCAAGAAGGACATGGAACTACCTTTATTATTGAATTACCCCTTCGTTAATTCTTAAACCAGTTTAAAATGAGCATCCTAGTTGTTGACGACGAAACCGATATCCGTGCCCTTTTTGAGCAAAAGTTTCGAAAAGAAATTCGGGAGAATGTCTTTACTTTTGAATTTGCCCACTCTGGTGAAGCAGCCCTGGAGTTACTGAAAAAAACAGACAGTAACATCATCCTGATTTTATCCGACATCAACATGCCGGGTATGAGTGGCTTGGAATTGTTGAGGAGAGTGCGGGGAATCTACCCGGAAGCACCTCCCAAAGTGTTCATGGTCACGGCGTATGGAGACAAAGAAAACCGTGAACGAGCCAATGTACTCGGTGCCGATGATTTCCTGACCAAACCCATCGATTTTAGCAACCTCAAAGAAAAACTCCATGAATAAAGTCCTGGTCGTTGATGATGAGCAAGATCTGGAAATCCTGATCAAACAAAAATTACGTCGCCAAATCCGCGAGGGTAAATACGAGTTCTTTTTTGCGAGCGATGGTATAGAAGCACTCAACATCATCAACAGTGACCCCACGATTCATACGGTATTGAGTGACATCAACATGCCCAGGCTGGATGGGCTCAGTTTGTTGCTCAAATTGCACGAAATCAACCCTTTGATCAAAACTGTAATTGTTTCTGCTTACGGCGACATGGACAATATTCGCCTGGCCATGAACCGGGGTGCCTTTGATTTTTTGTGCAAACCCATCAATTTTGATGACCTCGAAACCACCATTGACAAAACCCTGGGTTATGTTAGTCAATTGCAAAACACAGTTCAGGCCTTGCGGGAAAACAACATCTTGAAAATGTATGTCGACCCCACCGTTTTGAATTTCATGGCTTGTTGTGATTTTGAACGGAGCCTTTTTTCCAATGAAACCATCGAGGCTACAGTCGTTTTTATTGACATTTGTGGGTTCACTGCCATCGCCGAAAACGAAACACCGGACGTGGTAGTCAGCATTTTGAATAAATACTTTGACCTGATTGTCAAGGAAGTCACGCATCACGGTGGCTATGTAGACAAATTTATGGGTGACGCAGTAATGGCCGTTTTCAGGGGTGAATTTCACGCGGACAAAGCGGTGGAAGCTTCCCTGGCCGTAGTGAAAAAAATTTGTGCCATCCAACGGGAAGAGAATGTAGGGGTCACCTATAGCCCCAATGTGTCGATTGGCATCAATAGCGGGGAAATGGTGTCTGGCAATATCGGGTCGGTTTCACTAAAACGACTGGATTATACCGTGATCGGTGATGTGGTCAATACTGCCCAACGGATTCAGTCCAGTGGTGGGCCAGGAGAAGTGCTGGTAGGTGAGAACACCTATCAACTGATCAAACAAGCCTTTGTTTGTCAGCGGAAAGATGATGTGCTTGTAAAAAATAAAACGCAGCCGGTACGGATTTATGAAGTAATGGAGTAAAATTCCTCCATCTTGTTTTTAAGCATTTCAGTCGGAAATTACAGTAGGCAGGTTCAAAATACTGCCACCGTATTTTTATTCCCGGTGTCTAAGCGGGTAGTCAACACCTAATGTTTTTACCCTAAACACTTTTGACACCATGAGAAAAAACAGTTTTTTCACCTTGTGTTTATTGATTTTGTTGAGTCAGTTGAGTGTCGCTCAGCCCATTGTAGCCGTGGATGCAGTAGCCCTGCTCAATGAATTACCTCAGCCTTGCAGCACTTTCCCCGAAGCTTATGCAAGGGTTTATCCCAACGGCAGCGCCAGCGCTAACACCCTCGCTTTTTACCAAAACTGGACCCACAAACTGGAAAACCATATCCAGCAAAGCCAGGCCATTTCCGCCAATTTTTACCGCCAAAATCCTATGGGTTACAACACCGCAGCAGCTCAACCCGTGGCCAACAACGTCAGCCCAGCTCAAAAAGCGGCCATGGACAACGCCACCCGTGAAATGGCTCAAAAAATGTTGAGCGATCCCGCCTTTGCCCAAAAATTTGCCCAGATGAGTGAGGCAGAGCAACAAGCTTACATTGCCCAGCAACTGAGTAAAAATGGCATCAAACCCGCAGTGGGCACCCCGAATAGTAAAGTTGCTGCACCAGCAGGCATGGACGTCGACTGGATGGGCATGACCACTACCTTGATGCAATCCATGGCGGATATGAGTATGACCGAGGCTCAAGGTGCTGTACAAGAGCGTTATGCGCAAAAACACGAAGAAGTCCAAAAATGGGCAGATGCCGAAATCAAAAAGCTCCCATTGATCGCCATGGGTGAATATGGCCGGGATCGCGATCCTACCAAAGTAAAAGCCATTCAGCTGCAAGCCCGCAACAAACACGCGGAGGTAGCTAGTGCCATGTTGAAAGAAATGTTGCCCCTTTTGGCTCAATTCCGCAAAGCCTTCAGTGACAAAATCAGCGCCTTGAATGCTGCTTTTAAACAGGTAGAGTATGGGAAAGCGTACAATTTCGGCTTGTTTTACACTCAGGTGCTCCAGGCGCAGGCCTTCATGCTCACGGGGCAGCACAGTTTGTTGAGTAATGAAATTGCGGTGATGGAAGAATGTGCGCGTTGGGAACGGGAACGGAAAACACCCTAGGCACCTATAATCTGAGGTGTCCCTTAAGTGCCTTAAGTTTCTTAGGTGGTGAATAAAAAGTTTTCTTTCACCACCTAAGAAACTTAAGCCACTTAAGGGACACCTTAGTTATACTGAGCAATAATGATTTTTTCCTATTTTTGACCATCGAAGTTTTTAACCTAACCATCAAACCTCCCACTCATGAAATTGCTTTGGCTGCCTATTTTTTTCCTATGTAGTATTTTTTTCAAAGGCCCAGACGAACCCATCCTGACCGGAGCGGAGCAAATAGACACCTACTTACCCTATTTAAAAGGCAAAAAAGTAGGTATGTTGGTGAATCAAACTTCGATCATCGGCAAAAAGCTAAGTGTTGATACACTGCAAGCCCTGGGCGTAGACATCAAACTCATCTTCGGGCCCGAACACGGCTTTCGCAACAACGCCAGCAATGGTGATCACGTAGCAGACGAAGTGGATCCCAAAACGGGCATCAAAATCGTTTCATTGTACGGCAAAAAAAGCCGCCCTACCCCAGAGGAAATGGCCCAAATTGACGTGCTCATTTTTGACATTCAGGATGTAGGTTGCCGTTTTTACACCTACATCAACACCCTGCGCGACGCCATGCGCTCCTGTGCCGAGGCGGACAAAGAATTGGTGATTCTGGATCGGCCCAATCCCAATGATTTTGTCGACGGTCCCATTCTGGACATGGCCCTGGAGTCGGGTATTGGCCGTTTCCCAATTCCCATCACCCACGGCATGACCATTGGCGAATTCGCCCAAATGATCAACGGTGAAGGTTGGATTGCCAACAAGCAGCAGTGCAAACTCAAAATCATTCCCCTTAAAAACTATACCCACGGCATGGATTACACCTTACCCGTGGCTCCTTCGCCCAACTTGAACACCCAGCAGTCGATCCTGCTGTATCCTTCCCTTTGTCTGTTTGAGGGTACCATTCTGAGTCAGGGTCGGGGTACTTATATGCCTTTTACCGTGTTGGGGGCCCCTGCACTGAAGGGTAAATTCGATTTTTCCTTTACTCCGGTAAGCCTCAAGGGTATGTCGGAAACGCCGCTGCACCAGGATCAGGCCTGCTATGGCCTTGACTTACGGGAATACAAACTGGATTCCTTCCGCAAAAAGGGTCGCATCAACATCCGCTGGATGATCGATATGTACAAGGCTTATCCCATCAAAGAAAAATTCTTCGACCGGAGTCAAAGCCGCCAAATGGGCAACATCGACTTTTTAGCAGGCACCAAACAGTTTAAAGAGCAAATCATTGCCAGGAAAAAGGAAAAGGAAATCCGCAAGAGCTGGGAGCCGGGGCTGTCGAAGTACAAGGAGATGCGGAAGAAGTATTTGTTGTATGAGGAAGATTGAAAAGTGAAATTTGGGGCAAAATCTAAAAAGGACTCAAAGGACACAAAGCAAAACATTGTCAATGTATAACTTTGTGTCCTTTGAGTCCTCTTTTTTCCCTTTGTGACAATGAAATGTCGCTGTGGGTTTAACGAAGACGTATAACCCTGCGTATCTACAGCCGTAGGGCCTGGCGGAGGCGCAAGATTTTGCGTTTCTACTCTACCCGCTTCTTCTTCGCCTCAATTTCCTGGATCTTCATCTGCTGCCGCTCCATTTCCTGGCGACGATTGTTTTGATTGGCGTTGTTGACTTCCAGCTCTTTTTTCGCCTGATTGATGCGTTGTTCAGCATCGGCAATTTCTTTTTTCAGGCGTTCTTCCTCCTTGATCAGTTTGTCAAATTCTTTTTTCTGGTCCTTAAACACCAGTTCTTCTGCTTCCTGCTCCAATTCGATTTTGCGCACCCGGGTACGACGGCCAAATTCGCTCAACCACTGCTCAAAAGCATCAATTTTATCGGGGTGCTGGCGACGAGCCAAAAAGGCACCACCCAAATCAACCCACACTATGATTTCCGTTTGTTTGTTGCGTTCGGTAAAGGTGGCATAAATGTCCAACAAGTTGGTGCTGATGGCGGGTATGGAAGCGTCGTCGGCAAATACCTCATTGGTTTTGCGGTCTTTTTTGGTTTTAGCTTTGGTATCCTTCAAATAATCGATCCACAAACGTTCGGTTTCTTTGGCATCCAAATCACTGACGTTCATGGAAAAGCCAGGTTTGGAACCCTGGCTCATGGTGCGTTCATTTTCCTGAATGTTTTGGGCCAACAAATTGGTCATGGGAAGTAAGAACATCAGCCAGATGCTGAAGTTGGATAACTTTTTCATAAGTTCTTTTTTTAATTAGACTTTAGAAATTGGGCATGGTCACTTACCCAATTGTTTTGTTGTGGGACAAAAATAGGCAGAAGAATGATGAGAGATGAATGATAAATGATGAATTTTTCATCACTCATCATTTATCATTCATCATTTATCACTTACAAAGGTATATTCCCATGCTTCTTCTTCGGCAAGTGCGCCACCTTGTTTTCGATCGAAGCAAAAGCTTTGATGAGTTTACGGCGGGTGAGGCAGGGGTCGATTACTTCATCGATGTAGCCGCGCTCAGCCGCCTGGTAGGGGTGCGCAAAAGCTTCCTGGTATTCTTTTTCTTTTTGGAGGAGCATGGCTTCGGGGTCCTCTGCTTCCAGGATTTCTTTGCGGAAGATGATTTCCGAAGCTCCTTTGGCACCCATTACGGCAATTTCCGCGCCGGGCCAGGCGTAATTAAGGTCGGCACCAATGTGTTTGGAGTTCATCACGTCGTAAGCGCCGCCGTAGGCTTTGCGGGTAATGACGGTGATGCGTGGCACTGTAGCCTCGCTGAAGGCATACAGCAATTTGGCCCCGTTGACGATGATCCCGTTCCATTCCTGATCCGTTCCTGGCAAAAAGCCAGGTACATCTACCAACACCAGCAAGGGGATATTAAAACTGTCGCAAAAACGGACAAAACGCCCCCCTTTGCGGGAACTGTTCACATCGAGTACTCCGGCCAAACTGATCGGCTGATTGGCAATGATTCCGATGCTCCGGCCCGCCAAACGGGCAAAACCCACCACGATGTTTTCGGCAAAGGACTCCTGGACTTCCATAAACGAGGCCTCATCCACAATACCGTTGATGACATCGCGCATGTCGTAGGGCTGATTGGGGTTGTCGGGTACGATGTTGCGCAACTCTTCCCGCCATTCTTCGCCCAAATCGTAAGCCTTTAAACTTGGTTTTTCCTCGCAGTTCTGGGGCATATAGCTGACCAGTTGCCGGATTTTTTGCAAACAATCGATGTCGTTGGCAGCGGTGAGGTGGGTAACGCCCGATTTGGTGGAGTGTGCACTGGCACCCCCAAGATCCTCCGAGCTGACGTCTTCATTCGTGACCGTTTTGACCACGTTGGGGCCAGTCACAAACATGTAGGAACTGTTTTCTACCATGATGATAAAGTCGGTCATGGCGGGTGAATACACCGCTCCCCCAGCACACGGGCCCATGATGGCCGAAATTTGGGGCACCACTCCAGAAGCCATTACATTCCGGTAAAAAATATCTGCGTAGCCCCCCAAAGAGGCCACCCCTTCCTGAATCCGGGCACCGCCTGAGTCGTTCAAACCAATCACTGGCGCACCATTGCGCATGGCCAGATCCATAATTTTACAGATCTTTTCAGCGTGGGCTTCCGAAAGAGAACCACCAAAGACGGTAAAATCCTGTGAAAAAACGTACACCAAACGTCCATCAATGGTACCATATCCTGTGATGACCCCATCGCCCAGGAAACGTTGGTTTTCCATCCCAAAATCCCGACTGCGGTGTTGCACAAACATGCCTATTTCTTCAAACGAACCCGGATCGAGTAAAAAATGGACGCGTTCGCGAGCCGTCAATTTTCCTTTTTTGTGCTGGGCATCAATCCGTTGCTGCCCACCGCCGAGCCGGGCCTCAGCGATTTTTTGTTCGAGGGTCAAAAGCTTGTCTTTCATTGGAACTATTATAGCGGGAAAGATAGAAACTTTTCATGGGCGAAAAAGGATACAAATGTCAATATTCAGGGTTGACATTGGTTGATTTTGCTCAATTAAGGGTCTCCATAGTAGTGGGGCAAAAAATAAATGTTCATTTTTCTTGAGCTAGAGGATTAGATAAGCCACTTGAAATGAACCGTTTCCTTATCTAATCCTCTAGCAAAATGAACACTTATTTTTTTATCGCCCCATTCCAAATTTCTTTGGTTCTTTGCGACTTTGCACGTACTTTTGCTGTCGATTGTCCTGATCGCATTTTTCCTAAGGTCATTTTTTTGCCTAACCATTTACTGACAGCCTTAGGTTTTAATAACGTTCAATTTCAAAAAACTCAAAACATGTCTGTTGCGACTACCTCTCGTCTGTCTCAGCGCGTACTGCAGATGGCAGAATCCGAGACGCTTAAAATGGCGGCAATGGCTCGGGAACTCAAAGCCCAAGGCCACAATGTGATCAACCTGAGTTTGGGGGAGCCTGATTTTGATACCCCCAGCCACATCAAGGAAGCGGCTAAAAAAGCGCTGGATGATGGCATTACCAAATACACGCCGGTAGCAGGTTTGCAGGAACTGCGGGAAGCCATCAAGGTGAAGTTCAAACGCGACAACAACCTGGATTACAACCTCAACCAGATTGTAGTTTCCAATGGCGCCAAACAATCGCTGGCAAATATTTTCTTGTCAATTCTGGATCCCGGTGATGAAGTAATCATCCTGGCGCCTTATTGGGTGTCTTATTCGGCGATTGTAGAATTGGCAGAAGGTAAGTCAGTGATCCTTAAGTCGAGCTTTGAGCAAGATTACAAGGTGCCCGCTTCCGAAATCGCCGCAGCCATCACCGATCGCACCAAGGCCATCATCTTCTCCTCCCCCTCCAACCCAACCGGGATGGTGTATTCACACGAGGAGTTGAAAGCCATTGCCGATGTGATCGCTCAGCACGAAGACATTCTCATCGTTTCTGATGAGATTTATGAATTCATCAATTTTGGCGAAAAACACGTCAGCATTGGTGCGTTTGAAAATGTCAAAAACCAAACGGTTACCGTCAATGGTTTTGCCAAGGGTTATGCCATGACTGGCTGGCGCCTGGGCTACATCGGTGCACCCGCTTGGTTGGCCGATGCTTGCACCAAAATTCAGGGACAGGTAACCTCTGGGGCCAACTCCTTCAGCCAAAAGGCAGCCGCTTTTGCACTGTTGGCAGACATGACGCCAACCTATGAAATGCGTGAAGCTTTCCTCAAACGCCGTGATCTGGTGATTGCTGGTTTGAGCAAAATTCCTGGGTTTAAGGTCAATCAGCCACAAGGGGCTTTTTACATTTTCCCAGACATCAGTGCTTATTTTGGCACCACCGATGGTGAAACCGCCGTCAACGACGCCAATGACTTCTGCGATTACCTGATGATGAAGGCGCATGTTGCTACCGTTTCAGGAGTTGCTTTTGGTGCTGACAACTGTTTCCGGATTTCATATGCTGCTTCGGAGGCAGAATTGAATGAAGCAATCAAACGCATTGCCGAGGCAGTTGGAAAATTGCGTTAAGTATGACGCAAAAAATTACTTCCCGATTTTTTTGAGGCTTTTGAATAGGAAGCTCACTTGAAATGAACCGTTCGACTTCCTATTCAAAACCCAAATCGGGAAGTTAATTTTTCTGCGTTGTTAAAAAGTTTTAAAATAAGTTAAAGTTCCTCTAAGAAGCTTGAATATAAAAGCAGATTAGAGGAACTTTACACCCGACAATAGAGTTATAACAATTATAATTCAAGCTCACACAACACTTTTTTCTACACCTAATCAACTGTTTATCATGCAGAAGCACTTCATCCTTACTGCAGTCATTTGTATGGCTGCAATCAGCTCTTCCTTTGCCCAGGTAGATGTAAAAGTTGGCCCATTTGCCCCATTGTTCGGAACACTGAATCTGCGCAGCGAATTCGGCCTCAGCGACAATTTTGGCCTTGAAGCCGTTGTTGGTGGCTCCTGGAACAAGATCAATTTTAATGAAGGAGATGACCTCAAAAACACCACTTTGCGTTTTGGCGTCAATGGTCGTTATTACTTCAACCCCAGCGATATTGGCCTCGACAAGTTTTACACGGGCTTGTACACCCGCTATTCCTCTGGTAAAGCGCGCAGTACGGCCGAGGACGCCGATGAGTACAACACCAGCCGTTTTTCGGGAGGCTTCCTGGTGGGTTTTAAAACTTTCGCCCGCAACGAACGCCTTCACTTCGACTTCAACATTGGTTTTGGCCGTGCTTTTGTGTACAACATCGATGGCATTGGGGATGCTGAACCAGTAGACCTGAGCGAAATTCCACTCTTGAATTGGGATATCCCGCTGACCATGGTCATTGGCTATCGATTCGGGAAGTAGTTTTAATTGACGAATTTTTCGAATGAGGAATGACGAATAATTGCCCGGAGTTGGGTGTTATTCGTCATTCGTCATTTATGGCGTTCGCCATTCGTTCCACCTTTACTGCCTTCCGTCTATTTCCTTCCTCCACACTTCCCGGTTTTGTTTTTTTCCAATAATTTCAACGCATTAAGGATTAGTATAAAACTTTCAACACCAACACGATTTTCTATGAAAAAACAATGGCTCATTGTCGGCATATGTATGCTGATGCTCCATTTGGTTAACGCCCAAAACAGACCAGGTAACAATCCAAACACCACCACTCCCCCACCGCCGCCGCCGACAACCGGCGCTGCGCCCAAGGATGACAAAGTGACTTCACCTACCCGCACCCTCAATCCCGACCATTTTGTAGAAACCACCCGGGAGGTGACCGTTAAAGGCCAAAAAGTGCCTTACCGTGCCCATGCAGGTACGATTCCGGTGTGGGATGAAGAAGGAAAAATTCTCGCCGGGCTGTTTTACACCTATTATGAACGTACCGATGTGAAAGACCGCGCCAATCGCCCCCTGGTGATTTCGTTCAACGGTGGCCCTGGTTCCGCTTCGGTGTGGATGCACATTGCCTACACCGGGCCGCGCATCCTGCAAATCGACGATGAGGGCTACCCCACCATGCCCTACGGCATCAAGGACAACCCCTACTCCATCCTTGATGTGGCCGACATTGTGCACATCGACCCAGTGAATACAGGCTTTTCGCGCATTGTAGCCAAGGATGTCCCCCCTGCCAGGTTTTTTGGAGTGAACGCCGACATCAAGTACCTGGCGGAATGGCTCAACACCTTTGTCAGCCGCTACAACCGTTGGGCTTCACCGAAGTACCTGATTGGGGAAAGTTATGGCACCACCCGGGTATCGGGACTGGCGCTGGAACTGCAAAACTCGCAATGGATGTACCTGAATGGGGTAATCCTGGTCTCTCCTACCGAGCTGGGCATTCTGCGCGACGGTGCGGTTGATCAGGCCCTGCGTTTGCCTTTCTTCGCGGCTACTGCCTGGTACCACAAGGCCTTATCAGCCGATTTGCAGCAAAAAGACCTCACGGCCCTCTTGCCCGAAGTGGAGGCCTTCACCATGAATGAGTTGCTGCCCGCCATTGCCCATGGACACTCGCTGGACGAGGCCAGGAAAAAAGCGGTAGTGGCCAAATTTGCAAAATATTCCGGTCTGAAAGAAGACGTGATTCTCAAAGCCAACCTGGACATTACGGTGCAGTTTTTCTGGAAGGAACTGCTGCGTGACAAGGGCTACACCGTAGGCCGCCTGGATTCGCGCTACCTGGGGATCGATCGGCAGGACATAGGTTTGGCGCCCGATTACAGTGCTGAGCTTACTTCCTGGCTGCATTCCTTCACACCACCGATCAACATCTACCTGCGCGAAGAATTGAAGTACAAAACCGACCTGAAGTACAACATGTTTGGCCCCGTGAACCCCTGGGATCGGACCAATGACCGCACGGGTGAAAACCTGCGCCAGGCCATGGCGCAAAACCCTTACCTGCATCTGATGGTGCAATCGGGCTACTACGATGGCGCTTGCGACTACTTCAACGCCAAATACAACATGTGGCAAATGGACCCCAGTGGCAAACTGAAAGACAGGATGAGCTGGAAGGGTTATCGCAGCGGGCACATGATGTACCTGCGCAAGGAAGACCTGGAGACGAGCAATGAGGATATCCGGGAGTTCATCAAAAAGTCCTTGCCCAAGCCCGGGCAGCCGGCCAAGTATTAATTCTCTTCCTTAGGTGCCCCTTCAGTGCCTTTGGTTTCTTAGGTGGTGAAATTTTGCCCCGCTTCGCGAGGCGGTTTCTTTCACCACCTAAGAAACCAAAGGCACTGAAGAGGCACCTAAGTATTTTTACTTTTCCTTGTTCTCCACCCATTTTTGGAGTTTCGACAATTCTTCCTGGATGGTTGCCTTGCTCCACCAATTCCCCGCGTGAATCACCCCCTCAATCTGCTGCGTAGCCCGAATGTTTTGCAATGGGTTCGCATCCAGCAGCAATAAGTCAGCCATTTTGCCTTTACTCACCGCTCCGTAATCCTTGCTTAAACCCAAAAATGCCGGGCCATTGATCACCGAAGCCTTCAAAGCCTCC
The DNA here is from genome assembly GCF_965225875.1 of Haliscomenobacter sp. Classification (GTDB taxonomy): domain Bacteria; phylum Bacteroidota; class Bacteroidia; order Chitinophagales; family Saprospiraceae; genus Haliscomenobacter. The sequence goes on from NZ_CBDDBS010000002.1 coordinate 16,405, forward strand.
CGCGGACTTAAACCATAACGCACCATCAACTCCAGCTCCTGGTGCATGCCCAAGCCGGGATAATCAAAAGAATTGAGGTAGCCCGCATCCGTTCCGGCGATGATGGTCATGCCAGCGCGATGCAGCAAAGGCAGCAGGGAGGCAGCCGTTTCAAACAGGCGGTGCCGCAAGTCGATGGCCGCCGAGTCATCCTTCATGGCCCGATCGATGCGCCATTGGTAGGTGCGTTTGAACTCCGGCCCGAGGTAAGTCAGGTAATAATCGTTTTTGTGGTCGTTTTGATCCAGGTATGCCGTGGCGTAGCTACCAATCATGGTGGGCACTACGGCGGTGCCATTGGTGGCGAGTTTGCGGTAATTGGCCAGGGCGGTGAAGGTGTCCAGGGTGGCGAGGAATTGTTCATTCGCCTGGCGGGCGGTCAGCGTGCCTGCTGCGCGCTGTTTGGTGATTTCCTGCTCCTGGCGCGAGGCCGCCCGGATGACGTAGCCCAGGTGCTCGATGGCCGACAAACCCGCTCCGGCTACCTCCTGAATGGTCAAGGCGACCGGAATGTGCCCGGTGACCTTCCAACCCCGCTTGCGCGCTTCGCGGATGCTTTGCAGAAACAATTGGGGCTCCAGGGTATTATCGGTGATTTTGACAAAATCCACCTTGAGTTTTTGCAGGGAGTCCAGGGCTTGTTGCAACTCGACGGTCGTGGCAATTTCCAGATCGCCCGGCCAGATGGATTTTTTGCCTTCCAGTTTGGGTCCGGAGGTGAAAATGCGTGGCCCTACCCGTTTGCCTTCCTGGATTTCCTTACGCCATTGGAGTACCGATAAACTGATGTCACCCGCGCAGTCGCGCACCGCCGTGACGCCCATGGCCAGGAAAAGGGGCAGGAGTTGTTCGTTTTCGTCGATGAGGGTATCGCCGCCAAAGTGAACGTGGTTATCCCAAAGGCCGGGCATGAGGTATTTGTCTTTGGCAATGAGGATTTGTTCGGCTTCGGGTAATTTCCCTTTGGGTGGTCCGGCATAAATGATGCGATTGCCCTTGATGCTCACGATCTGATTGGGCAGGATTTTCCCGGTCGCTACATCAACGATGTTGACTTGGGTAATGAGCAGATCGACTTGGGCCTGGAGGGGAATAAACAGGGCAAGCAAGACAAGGAGCGCAAAGGTTTTCATGGTAGGCAGGTTTTGGGTGTAAAAAACGGAATTTTTAGGGAGATGCCGAAATACTTATTGGGCCACACCTTGAATCGCCTACCCTGCACGACTAGGAGTAGGATCTGGAACTCGTGATCGTCGAGCCCGCTCGCGCAGCGAGCATTTTGGGATCGAAGAGCGCCCACCTCCACACTTTACCAAAACTTTTATTTTTCCCTCCCCAACAAAAATCATTGTCCACTCCCGACCAAATCCTCCATTTTGCGGTTTACTATTTCGAGAAAACCTATTTTTGAACAGGTGTTTCAAAAGCCACTACCATTATGAATAAATTCCGTGTTTTATTCTACCTCTTGCTGGTCTTCAGCTTGTGGACTTGTGACAAGGAGGACAAAAATAGCGATACCGGCGGCGAATTGACCCTCAATTTCCGGGGTTTGTACGAGCAGAACAAACTCAAGATGTTCAATGCAGACTATGCCTATGCCGACAACATGAAGTTGCGCTTTCAACTGTTCCAGTTCTACATTTCGGATGTGGCCCTGTTGAAGACCGATGACCCCAAGGGCGACAGCCTCCAGCTCATCGACGTGGAATTGGTTTCTTTCAAAAACATCCAATCCGACGATGCGGCGCAAAAAGGCATCAATTTTACCATCAAAAACATTCCGCCGGGTACTTATAAAGGCATCAAACTGGGCCTGGGCGTTTCTGCCGATCTGAATGCCGTTGGCCCGAGCAGCTATACCCCACCCCACCCGCTGGACGACAATTATTGGTCCTGGGCCAAGGGCTATGTGTTCACCAAAATTGAAGGCAATGCCGATCTGGACAACAGTGGAAAGTACGCCACCAAAATCACCTTCCACATCGGGGAAAATGAGTTTTTCCGCAAAAAGGTGTTTTTGAAAGACATTGTGATCAAAGACAAAAGCAACAGCAATTTGGCGCTGGATGTTGATTTGCACCGGGTCCTGGCGCAGTCCAGCTCGAATTACCTGGATTTCCGCAAGGTCACCCAGGATCATACGGTGGATAAGGCCATTGCCCAATTTATTGCGGATAATTTGGGGGAAGCGGTGAAGGTGCATCAGGAGTAGGTGATGAAAATGGGAGCTGTTAGCATAAAATGGATAAAAGAGGCTAGTTGTATGCTGGAGGTTGAGGGAATGGTTGAACAGGTTGCTCTTGTCTCAGAACCCCCTACCCCTAAAGGGGAGTACATTTTCGGTAAGCACGAAAAAGTTGCGGCTGGTGCAAATGGAAAAATAGTGAAGCATCGTAAGCTGTACTCCCATTTAGGGGTCGGGGGTTCTGAGGCAATCGTACTATATTGGATTCAATGCCTAAACTTGTATGTGCCCTTTAGTCCGGTTGGAACAATCCTTCTCCTCCTCCTCTCCGCCTGCCAGCCCCAATCCGAGCTTCAACAACTCCCCTATCAGCCTGAATATGTACAGCCTGCCCATCCCCCCAGCTTCCCGCCCATGCGCATTCCCCCGGATAACCCTTTGACCAAAGCCGGAGTCGCCCTGGGCCGCAAGTTGTTTTTTGACCCCATTTTATCCAAAGACAGCAGCATCGCTTGCAGTTCTTGTCACCAGCCTGAACTAGCATTTACTGATGGAAAGGCCTTAAGTACAGGGGTGGAAGGTAAAATGGGCAAACGCAGCGCTATGTCTTTGCTCAATGTGGGCTTTTACGCCAAGGGGCTCTTCTGGGATGGGCGGGTGGCCACGCTCGAGGAACAATCGCTACATCCGGTGCGCGACAGCCTGGAGATGCGGCATTCCTGGCCCCTGCTGTTGCAAAAGCTACAAGCCCATGGCGAATATCCAAGCTTGTTTCGGCAGGCTTTTGGCATCAAAAACCGCAAAGAAATTGATAGTATATTGGTAGGTAAAGCGCTGGCCCAATACGAGCGCACCCTGATCAGTGCAGACACAAAATTTGACCGGGTGATGCGGGAGGAGGCTCAATTTACGCCACAGGAAAAACGGGGTTGGACCATTTTTTTTGATGCTTCCCCGGCAGTTCCCACTTCGGAGTGCAACCATTGCCACGTTGATCCTTTATTCAGTACCTTGAACTTTGAAAACAATGGGTTGCTTGCAACGTTATCCTTGGACGATTACCCGGACAAGGGGCGGGGCGACATCACGGGCAACCGCAACGACAATGGCTTGTTTCGGGTACCAACTTTGCGCAACCTGAAATACACCGCTCCTTACATGCACGATGGGCGTTTTAAAACCCTGGATGAAGTGCTGGATCACTATGCCAGTGGCGGGCATTCTGGGCTCAATGTAAGCCCCAATGTGCGCAAGCTGAAACTGAATAAACAGGATCGTGCTGATCTTATTGCCTTTTTAAACACATTGAATGATGAAAATTGAGCTGGGTTGTACTATAATATGGTGGGGCAATCGCGCGGGGCGGGGCAACCACACAGGGTTGCCCGTACTATTATTGGTGTTGGGCTTGTTGTGGGCCTGTAATCCTGACGACAAAAAAGAAGAGCCCAAACCCGATACCGACCTCATCACGGGTAATTACACCCCGGAAGATTACGTGTTGAGCATTCCCAAATGGATGCCACCAATTCCAGCAACGGCCACCAACCCCCTGACCAAAGCGGGCGTAGCTCTGGGACGCATGTTGTTTTACGATCCTATTTTGTCTCGTGATAGTACCCAGTCTTGCGCTTCCTGCCACCAACAATCAAAGGGCTTTACTGACGGATTGGCCACCAGCCCCGGCATCCGAGGGCAAAACGGAATCCGTAGTGCCATGCCTCTGGTCAATCTGGCCTACAATACCCGGGGCTTCTTTTGGGACGGCCGCTCGGTTGATCTTGAAGGCCAGGCCTTGCTGCCCATCGAAGACCACCTGGAAATGGACGATACCTGGGACAATGTGGAGCGCAAACTACGCCGCCACAAAGATTATCCTGGCCGTTTCAGGCAGGCTTTTGGCATCAGCCGCAAAACGGAGCTGACCCGCGATCTGGTGGTCAAGGCCTTGAGTCAGTTTGAACGCACCCTGATTAGTGCTTATTCGCGGTATGATCGGGTGATTTGGGCCAAGGAAGATTTCCCTACCGATGAGGAGCAAAGGGGGCTGGAGCTATTTTTTATCGAATATGCCGGAGCTGTGGCGCACCCAGGTTGCTCGCATTGCCACTTCAATCCCCTGTTCACCGATAACAACTACCACAACAACGGACTGGACAATGTGCCCAACCTGAGTGCATTTAAAGATTTGGGACGGGGAAAAGTGACCGGATTACAAAGTGACAATGGTCGGTTCCGTACACCCTCCCTGCGCAATGTCGCCCTTTCGGCGCCCTACATGCACGATGGGCGCTTCAAAACCCTGGAAGAAGTCCTGGAAAATTACAGTCGGGGAGGTCACGGTGTTGCCAATGAGGATGCCAACATCACGGGTTTTCCCCTTTCCGATCAGGATAAATCTGACTTGATTGCCTTTTTAAAAATGTTGACGGATACTTCTTTTGTGAACAATCCAGCTTTTTCGAACCCTTTTAAGCGGTAAAAAAGATTTTTTTTGATTTTTTTCTCAGGAAAAAGGATTCTTTTTGATCGTTTTTTTTCACAAATAAAAACCAGAAATCCTTTATTTATTGAATTCAACCCTCATTTATTTAATTTTATTTTTTTCACAATACGTAAATTTTGTCCTTGTACACCCCTATTCTTTGCCCCATATTTGTATTGTCAAACGAACGTAGCCGATGAATGAATCGGGTACAAATTTTGGATATGCATTATGGGATCTTTGTTTGCGAAAATAGTAAGTCAGGTTTAGGGATAAAGTCTGACTTACTATTGCAAACCTTTCCCCACCAAACTCGAAGTGATTTTCACTCAAAATATACCCGTAAGGGAAAAGATTAGTTTTTAAAGTTCATGGGATTATATGCAGTAAGTCGCGCTCATTCAGCGCGACTTATTTTTTTTTAAGCCTGTCCGTAAAACCAATTGCAAAACTAAGCTGTTCATTCTGTAATCAAACCTTTTTCAGTTTTATTTTATAAAACCGAAACGTAAGATTGTTTTAAGGTTTTGTAAAATAAAATGAAAAAATCTTGGTTATATAGGCGAGAATATTAAGCGCAAAGCTTAAATTCGCTCCTTTATCAGAGAGGTATATTCATGGGATTATAATTTGTTAGTAGTTGGTCGTACTGCGAGTGAGTAGTGCGACTTTTTTTTTGACAACAAGCCGTTAACATTAAAAAAAATCCACATTATCTTTAACAAAGCTTTGCCCTTCTCAAAAATTAGTTGTTAATTTGCAGTACGTAAAGCCACAACTACATTTTTATTCGTTCTCCCCATCTTTTGAAGTAGTCCAACCCATTTTTCAGTCTTTTTGCATTGGCCTCGCTGTTTGGAGCAGCACCGGGTTCGTATTTTTCATGCTAACAAATTTTAATCCAATGTTCAAAAGACCAAACGCTATTTTGTCCCAAACGTATGGCGTGCCGATTAAACTACTCTTGCTGGGGCTTACCCTACTGGTCAGTAGTTGGAACACTGAAGTACTGGCACAAATTTCTCTAAGCTTCGACATTACTCACCCGACCTGTGCTGGGTTAAATGTAGGAAGCAAAATTGTGTGCACACCGAGCGGTGGCACAGCCCCTTATACTTTCGCCTGGAGTACAGGCGCCACCACTGGTGAGGTCAGTAGTTTGGCGGCGGGCACTTACACCGTAAGCGTTACGGATGCAGCTAGCCGCACCGTTACTGGAACGGCCACCCTCACCGATCCACCACGCATCAATGTGACTTTTGAGTCCCAAAGTTGTACTTCTCCAGCCACCATCAAGGCTACAGGAAGTGGCGGTTTCCCACCTTATACGTATACCTGGGACGGAATGGTTCCCGGACAAACCTATACTGCGACCCAACCGGGCAAATACTGCGTTACGGTGACAGACTCCAAATTGTGTGGGAAAATCGCCTGCTTTACCGTGTCCATCAATCCAATGATCCTGGACATCAAATCTACCGCGATTACTTGCCCTGGCGTAAACAATGGCTCAGCCAATGTCACGGTTAGCGGAGGCACTGCGCCCTACGAATACAAATGGAGCAATGGGGCTACCACTTCAGCCATCAACAACCTGCAACCTGGAGCTTATTCCGTTACCGTGATTGATGCTGGCGGCTGTTCAGGTACAGCAACCACGACTGTGGCCAACAAAACCCCCATCCGAATTACCCTTGACCCGGATGATCCAATTTGTGCCGGCGACCTCAATGGTTCCATTGCAGCTACAGCCAGTGGCGGCAACGGTGGATTTATTTACCGCTGGAACACCGGAGCTACCACCAATACCATCGCAGGCCTGGGTGAGGGCATTTACACAGTTACCGCCACCGACGTGCGGGGTTGTACCGCTACAGCTATAGACACTTTGCTACCGGGTTCCAATTTGAACGTCAAGCCCATTGGAGTCCCCGTTTCTTGCCCGGGCAATATCGACGGCTTTGCCTTAGTTGAAGTCACGGGAGGCTCGCAGCCTTATACCTTTAATTGGGCGGTAGGGGGATCGACCAACACCATTAGCAAATTAGCTCCCGGTACCTACCGCGTTACCGTGACCGACGGCAAAGGATGTACTAAAATAGTAGATGTAGAGGTAAAATCGCCCCCTCCGATTGAAATCACCGTTACTTCTACCAATAACAATACTTGTGGTGCAACCAAAGGCACCGCCAAAGTGAAAGCCACTGGCGGCGTTGGTCCATTCACTTATTTGTGGAACAATGGCGCTACCACTGACTCGATCTCAAACCTGGCCAGTGGCACTTACCGGGTGACCGTAACTGATGCGAAAGGCTGCCAAAAATTTGGGGCAACTACCATCACCGAGCCGCCGAGTATGGAGCTGACCCTGGATGTAAAACAGATCGATTGCACGGGCCAAAACAATGGCCGAATTACCGCTCTGGTGAGTGGAGGCACCGCCCCTTTTGTTTACATCTGGAGCAATCGCAAAGCCACCCAAACCATTGATACTTTGGCGGCAGGAACTTATGGGGTCATTGTGCGGGATGCAAAAGCCTGCGTAGTGCAAGGCTCTGCCACCCTGCTCGATCCACCCGCTTTGATCGTAACCCTTAAAGTGAGCGATTTCCTTTGTAGCAATGTCAATGCAGGTACCGGGCAGATCACCGTAAGTGGAGGAACTGCTCCCTATAAATATCTCTGGAGCAATGGTGCCACTACCTCCAGTGTTCAAAACATTCCCCCTGGGCCCTACAGTGTTACCGTTACCGACGCCAGAAATTGCATCAAAACGGCCAATGACACCATTTTACTTAACTCGGGTTTTAAATTTACCGCCCTCAAGTCGGATGTAAACTGCAACGGGGAAAACAATGGCCGCATTGCTCTGACCGTTACGGGAGGCAATGGCACACTCACTTACAACTGGAGCAATGGCAGCAGCACCTCTACGGTGGATAACCTGGCACCCGGTACTTACCGCATTACCGTAACGGATCAAAACAGTTGTAGCAAGGATACCAGTTTTGTAATCACTCAACCCGATACCTTGCGTACCCGGATGAGTGGCAATGCAATAGTGTGTGGTGCTCCCCAAACTGGTGCCGCACGATGTACGGTAAGCGGTGGTACTACTCCTTACACCTATCAATGGAGCAACGGAGCTACAACCTCAGCCATCACTCAACTCAATGCCGGACTATACAGCATAACGGTCACCGATGCCCGCGAATGCCAGGTGATTGATACCTTCCGGGTACGCGATGCAGGAGCTTTGCTTTGCCAGGTAGTGGTTATCAAAGCGGTTACCGTACCTGGAGTCAGCGACGGTGAAGCCGAGGTGCGGGTTACTGGTGGTACCGGGCCATATACCTATATTTGGAGCAATGGAGCTACCACGAGCGCAGTTAAAAACCTCAATGGTGGTACTTACTCTGTGACTACTACCGATGCCCTGGGTTGTGTTACCTCCTGTACAGTAGCACTCAATCCCAGCAAGGCACTCATTGGCGATATGTTGTGGTTTGATACCGACAAAGACGGGATTATGGATGCTGGAGAACCTGGCATTCCAGGCATCAAGGTTGTGCTCAACCGGGTTGACCCAGGCAATACTTCAATGGCCATGACCACTACGGGCCTAAACGGCAAATACCTTTTCACTGTAGACCCTGGTTGTTATAAAGTGACATTTGTGCTTCCGGATACCCTGCGGCCTACCCAACCCAATGTAGGTACCAACGATGCATTAGACAGTGACATTGACCCGATTACCTATGCGACAGATACTTTTTGTGTACAACCTGGCACCAGTAACCTGGATTGGGATGCAGGGGTCACGCCAAGTCCTAAAGGCAGCACCTTAGGTACCTGCGTTTGTCTCAACAATGCAAGTGACGCCTTCACTGGCCATTTCCGCGAAACCATCACCATTGAGGCCTTGCCGGGAGAAACCTGGCGCATTACCAGTGCTGTTGGGGTATTCCGCAATGACAGTCCAAATCCACCGGCAGCACCTCTGCCTATAACAGTAGGCACCACACTGCCAAGCACCAGTCCGGGCATTTTCTCCCTGACTTTCCGGCACATCGACGCCCAAGGTTACACCCTGCGGGTGACGAATGGTGTGGATACCATGATTTTCCGCAATACCTGCTCCTACCCCACCATCAGCATCTCCAACCTGCGTGATTTCAGGGATACTTTCTGTGTGAATGCCGCACCATTTGTGCTACAAGCTACCAGTTCAATCCCTGGTGAGATTTCCTTTACACTCAATGGGCAACCCGTATCCAGCATTGATCCAAGTACCCTTCCAGTTGGCACTTACGAATTGATTGCGCGCCTTTCACCCAGCAGCGTGGAAGCCTGTGAGGCCGTACTGCGCAGACTGATCGTGATTACCCGCGAGAATTGCCGTGCAGTTATCGGTGATTTTGTATGGCATGACCTAGATGAAGATGGTATTCAAGATCCCGGGGAGCCGGGTATTCCTGGTGTAAAAATCGTCATTCTGGTAATCCCCAAAGGTGGCCTTTCTATTCCTGACACCATCATAACGGATGCCAATGGCAAGTTCAATTACACGGGTCCTGCCGGGCAGTACAAGCTGACCATTCTGCTGCCTCCAGGGTTTACCGTCGGTAAAGCCAATTCGGGCAGCAACGATGCAATCGATAGCGACTACGACCCAACAACTTTGATGACGGATGTCATTATTCTGGACGACGGAGAAATCGACCTGACCATTGATGCCGGATTGATCAAACCTTGTGTAAACCTGACTTATGCTGGTAAAATTGGCTACGATCAGAAATTATGCGGCCCGGGTGCTGATCCGGCACCGCTGGTCAATGTAGAGTCGCCAAGTGGCGCCCCTGGTGAAGTGGAGTATTTGTGGATGAAATCCGTCAGTAGTTCTCGTTTTGACATGGCGTTTTTTGAACCTATCCCTAATTCCAATTCACCGGAATACGATCCAGGTCCACTGCAACAGACCACTTATTTTGCCCGTTGTGTGCGCATCAAAGACGCCAATTGCCCTTACATTGAGAACAATGTGGTTACCATTGAAGTAGGCGATGCCGTAAAAATTGACTGGAAGAGCCCAACTGGTTTTTGCCTTAAAGACAATGCCATTTTGCAAATCGAAACCGGAACCCAAAACGCGGGCGTGCGCTGGGATTTCGATTCGGGTGTCAATCCAAGGGTTGCCTATGGCAAAGTTGTCACCGTAGGTTTTGAATACGCTGGTCGCTTTGGGGTAACCGTAACGGTTTCCGAAAACAACTGCGTTGGTAGTTTCTCTACTTCACTTTCCATCAGTGACAACCCAACCCTTTGTGGTGGCGGTATCAACAGTTTTGGTCTCGATGCGGTGCCGATGAACGATCAAACCATCCGGCTCAACTGGGCAGTACGCAACGATGGGTATACCTATACCTTTGATGTACAACGTTCAAAAGATGCTGTGCTGTTTGACAAAATTGCCACTGTGAAAGAACCGCTTCGCATCAAGGATGGCAAACAGGAATACGAATACATCGACTACGATGCCAAACGAGGCATCAATATTTACCGGGTTCGGATGATCAACAATGTTTCGGGTAAAGACGCTTTCTCCAAACTGGCCAATACCAAAGTTGGAGTTGGTGCCGATGAACTGTTCAACGTGTATCCCAACCCGGTCACCGACCGCCTCGTGATCCAATTCCTGCAACAATCCAACAGCGCCATCACCCTGGAACTGTTCAACGCCGACGGTCGCTTGCGTACCAGTAAAAAAGTCGACGCAGGCGCGCTGCTCGATGGTTTAGACCTCGACGGACTACCTGCTGGTTTCTACGTCCTCAAGTTGAACTTAGGGGAACTGGGAACTGAGGTGGTGAAGATTGTGAAGGAATAAAAGAGTGAAAAGATGAGAGATAAGAGATGAGAGATGAAAACGGTAACGCGAATCTCTCATCTTTCATCTCTCATCTCTCATCTTTCCTGCTTTTCGTTTAAAAATTCCTACCATTCATTGAAAGCATATCCTGAAAATGTTGCCATTGTGTAGCTTTGAGGTAACACATTCAAGCTAAAACAATGAATAAGCATTTTTTGAACAATTACCGCCTAAAAGTAGCTTTTCACATTGGCGTTTGGCTGGTGTTGATTGTGGTATATGCCTGGTTGTTTATGCCCTTGTATGGCAATCTGGGCATAAGTTTTTTAAGGGGTTTGGGTAATTTGCTGCCCATGGCGCTGTTGTTTTATGCCAATCTTTGGCTGGTAGAGCGCTATTTTGAAAAAAACCATTATGTACAATTCCTGCTGTGGGCTACCCTACTGATGCTCGGCATTGCCGCAATCCGCATCAACCTGAATGATTTTTTTCCTCCCATTCGGCCCAGTACAGTCATCTTATCCGAAGGCAACAAATGGTGGGCTGGTGCCATTTTAACCAACATCCTCACACTTCTGGTCAGTACCTTCTACCAAATTCTGGAGATTCGTTTTCGCCACGAGCAACAAAACCTGGCCATCATCAGCAAGCAGAACGAGGCTCAATTGCAGTTTTTGCGCGCCCAGATCAACCCGCATTTTTTGTTCAACACCCTGAATAATATTTATTCCCTGGCGGTAGTTCGCTCTCCACAAACTGCGGATATGGTCATGCAGCTTTCTAAACTCTTGCGCTATGTAGTTTACGACTCCAAAGCGGAACAAATCCCCCTGGAAACGGAAATCTCCCATATTGAGCAGTATTTACAGCTGTTCCGCATGCGCAGTGAAACACCACTGAACATCACGTTTAAAATTGATGGCCACATTGAGGGCGCTCGGCTCGAACCCATGTTGCTGATTCCCTTGGTGGAAAACTGTTGCAAACACGCTGATTTTGAGCTCAATGAAACAGCTTTTATCCAGATTGAATTGCGTGTCGAAAAAGGATGGCTGCAGTTTAAAACCCGGAATAGCAAAGATGACGTACAGCACGTACAAAAGGACGATGTGGGAGGTGTTGGTCTGGATAATCTGCGCCAACGCCTGGCGTTATTGTACCCTGCTGCCCACCAGTTTGACGTGCAGGACCAGGCCAATACCTTTGAAGTAAACTTAAAGCTCAAACTATAGCCATGATCCGCACCTTGCTCGTCGATGACGAATACCTCGCGCTCAATTTGCTGGAAACTTACGCCCAACAAGTGCCCGATTTGGAAATAGTTGGTAAAGAAAAATTACCGATGAAAGCGCTGGAGCGTTTGCAGCTGGGCCAGGTTGATTTGTTGTTCCTCGACATTCAGATGCCCGTGCTGAGTGGTAATAATCTGCTCAAAACCCTACAAAACCCACCCTTGGTTGTTTTTACAACTGCTTACACAGAATACGCCATCGAGGCCTACGACCTCAATGTAGTGGACTACCTGCTCAAACCTTTTCCCTTTGAACGATTTTTACAGGCGGTGCAAAAAGCCAAACAGCTACTGAACGCCCGCCAGGCAGGAAACCCGGCTCAAAGCTCTGCTGCCCCTGATTTTTTATCCTTGAAAGTAGATGGCAAACTGGTCAAAGTGTTCGTGGATGACATCCTCTACATCGAAGGGCTTAAAGAATACGTCCGCTTTGTGTGCAGTGGCAATCGCAGGTACGTCACCCTTGAAAGTTTGCGCAACCTAGAGGAGCTACTCCCGAATCAACAATTTAGCCGGGTGCACAAATCCTACATCGTGGCCAAATCCAAGGTCAGTGCACTAGATGGCAATATGCTGGAGATTGGTACCGTAAAAATCCCGATCAGTAGAGGGAAACGGGATGAGGTAGTGGCGGATATTTTCAAATAAAACCCTACCTTAATTATACCACCCAATTGATCTCTCCCATACCATGCTCTTTCAAATAGGCGTTGGCTTTGGAAAAATGTTTGCAATTAAAAAAGGCACCGCCCGCTAATGGTGAAGGGTGCGCGGCTTCCAAAATCAGGTGTTTGTTCCCATCTATCAATTCTGCCTTTTTACGCGCAGGGTTTCCCCAAAGCATAAAGACCAAATGTTCCCGCTTCTCTGAAAGGGTTTGGATGACGGCATCCGTAAAAAAGTGCCAGCCCGCCTTTTGATGAGAGCCGGCCTGCTTTTGCTCTACCGTTAACATGGTATTGAGTAAAAATACCCCTTGCTGGGCCCAGTTGCTCAAATCGCCGTGCTCTGCTTTCGGGATTTGTAAATCGGTGAACAACTCTTGATAGATGTTTTTGAGGGAGGGCGGCACTCTGACTCCCTTGGGTACCGAAAAGGACAAACCCATGGCTTCTCCTGGGTTATGGTAAGGATCCTGGCCTAAAATCACCACTTTCACCGCATCAATTGGCGTGCACTCAAACGCATTAAAGATGAGCGGCCCCGGTGGAAAAATGACCTTCCCGGCGGCTTTTTCTTTTTTCAAAAAATCAATTAAAACCTGAAAATAAGGCTTTTCAAATTCCTCCGCCAAGGCGGCTTTCCAGGAGGCTTCAATTTTTACGTCTGGCATGGGTGGATGGGTATTGGATAGGCAAGGTTACGGAAAAAAGTTGAGAAAGTTGAGAAGGTTGAGAAGGTTGAGGCTACCGCGAGCGATTTTGAAAACGTCCTTGTCTAAGTCGCTCGCGGTAGCCTCAACTTCTAAACTTCTCAACTCCTCAACTTTCATTGGTCGATATTTTTCCAATTTTTCATCCAAGAATTTAAAAGAACAGCGTTCTAATGCCAACTTTTAAGCCTGGATTTGTCTTTATACCTTATAGATAAACCAGATACCTTATTTCTCCATTAAACCAATCAGCCTTATGCGTATTTCGTATTCCCTGCTGTTGTGTATGCTGAGTTTGCCTTTCTTGGCCAATGCTCAGTTGAACCCTGTAAAATTTGAACGCTATACCCTGAGCAATGGCCTCAAGGTGATTTTACACGAAGAACATTCTACCCCGATTGTAGTGGTGTCCGTCCTGTATCATGTCGGTTCGAAAAACGAGAACCCAGAACGTACCGGATTTGCTCACTTCTTTGAGCACTTGCTGTTTGAAGGCTCTGCCAATGTAGGTCGAGGTGAGTTTGACAAATACCTCTCGGGCGCTGGCGGTGTCAACAATGCCAACACTTCCCAGGATCGTACCTATTATTACGAAATTCTGCCGTCCAATCAATTGCCTCTGGCTTTGTGGCTGGAATCAGAACGGATGTTGCACGCCAAGGTCGAGACCAAAGGTATTGAGACCCAGCGCCAGGTGGTGAAAGAAGAGCGCCGTCAGCGCATCGACAATCAGCCTTATGGTCGCTTTTTGGAAGAAATGGCGCTGCGCCTCTTCAAGCAACACCCCTATCGCTGGACGCCCATTGGCTCAATGGAGCACCTGGACAATGCCACCGAATCCGACTATGTCAATTTTTACAAAGACTTTTACGTGCCCAACAATGCGGTGTTGACCATTGCTGGTGACATCAATCCGGCACAGATCAAACCGATGATCGAAAAGTATTTCTCAAGCATCCCCAAAGGTACCCGGCCAATTTATCGCCCAACGATTGTTGAGCCGGCATTGGGTAAAGAAGTTCGAGACACCATTTTTGACAAGGTACAATTGCCTGGTGTCTTTATGGCTTACCGCACCCCTGCCCAAACCGATCCTGACTTTTATGCCCTGCAAATGTTGAATCGCCTGCTTTCTGGCGGGCAATCATCGCGGATGTATAAGGCCTTGGTGGATGAAAAACAGCTGGCTGTTGCAGCTCAATCCGTTTCGCTGCCTTTGGAGCAACCAGGAGCCTCTATCATTCTGGGCATTGCAGGCTTAGGAATTGCACCGGCCAAGGTAGAGGAAGCTTTGGATGTGGAAATTGAAAGGGTAAAAACCCAATTGGTACCGGAAACGGAATTCCAAAAACTGCGCAATCAACTCGAAGCTGATCTGGTTGACGAAAACAGTACGCTGGAAGGGATTGCCGAAAACCTCGCCAATTTTGAGACCTATTACGGCGATGCCAACCTGATCAACACCAACATCAACCGTTACCTCAAGGTGACACGCGAAGATTTGCAAAGGGTAGCCAAAAAATACCTGGACAAAAACAACCGTGTGGTACTCTACTGGTTGCCCGAACAAAAACAATAATTGACTAACCCGAAGAACTGTCAAAACATGAAAAAATACATCATTTACAGCATATGCTTTTTACTGGGTCTGGGCCTGAGCTTGACCCTGAAAGCACAGGAAGATTTTCGCAAAAAGGCACCAGCTGCCCTTCCTGCACCAAAAATTCAACTGGGCAACTACGTTCAAAACGTACTGCCAAACGGACTCAAGGTTATTGTGGTAGAAAACCACCGATTGCCTAAGGTATCCTTCCAACTCTTCATTGATGCCCCGCTCAATCTTGAAGGGGAATTCGCCGGGGTAGGTGAAATGGCGGGCTCATTGCTGGCCAACGGCACCAAAACCAAAACCAAGGCCCAACTGGATGAAGCCATCGATTTTATCGGTGCCAACATCAGTTCCAGTGCCACCGGTTTGTTCGGATCAGGTTTGACCAAACATCAGGACAAGGTACTCGCCTTGATGAGTGATATGTTGTTCAATCCCACCTTCCCAGCCGAGGAGTTTGAAAAATTGAAGAAGCAAACCTTGTCTGGTCTAGCCTCAGCCAAGGAAGATCCGGAAGCCATTGCTGGAAATGTAGCCAATGTGGTGCGGTACGGCAAAAATCACCCTTACGGCGAACTGAGCACCGAGGCCACTGTCAATAAAATTACGTTAGAGCAGTGCCGTAAATATTATGCCACTTATTTTAAGCCAAATATCTCTTACCTGATTGTGGTGGGAGACATTACGCCCGCTCAGGCACTGGCCAAGGCAACCCAGTATTTTGGCAAATGGCAGAAAGGAACGGTAAGCAAAACACCTTTCGCAGCCCCAACTGCGCCCAAACAAACGCAGGTTGATTTTGTCAACCGGGATGGCTCAGTGCAGTCTGTTATTGACATTACTTACCCTGTCCAACTCAAGCCAAGTCAGCCCGATTATTTGGCGGTGATTGTGATGAACACTTTGTTTGGTGGTGATTCCAATAGCCGTTTGTACCTGAACCTGCGGGAGGACAAAGGGTACACCTATGGTGCTTACTCAAATGTTAGCCCGGATACGGAAGTGGGCTATTTCACTGCTTCGGGTAGCTTCCGCAATGCAGTTACCGACAGTGCCATCGTTGAATTCATGCAAGAATTCAAGAAGATGCGTGAGACCTTGGTAAAACCAGAGGAACTCAGTCGGGTGAAGGCTGTCATGGCCGGCACTTTTGCCATGCGCTTGGAAAGACCCCAAACCATTGCCACTTATGCCCTCAACACGGCTCGTTATGGCTTACCCAAAGATTATTACAATACTTACCTGGAACGCCTCAGCAAAATCACCCCTGAGCAAATCCAGGCAGCTGCGCAAAAATACCTGCTCCCCGCAAATGCCCACATCGTAGTGGTGGGTAGCCAGGATGATGTAGCAGATAAGTTGAAAGCCTTTGGAACGGTCAATTATTTCGATACAGATGGCAATCCGGTCAAAGCACCAGCAGCCCCGGCGGCAGGCGGAATTAGTGCTGAACAGGTCATCGACAAATACATCCAGGCCATTGGCGGCAAGGAAAAACTGATGGCCATCAAGGACGAATCCTTGAGCATGGAAGCCAGTGTGCAAGGTATGACCCTGGAGATGGTATCCCTGAAAAAAGATCCGGGAAAAGTCAAAATCAGTGTGACAGCCATGGGCAATGAGGTACAATCACAAGTATTCGATGGAAAAAAAGGCAAAGTAACCCAGCAAGGCCAATCGGCGGCGATGGGCGAAAAGGAGTTGAAAAAAGCCGAGGGCGAAGCCCTGATTTTCCCCGAATTGCACTACGCAAAACTGGGCTACAAACTCAGCTACAAAGGCACCGAAGCGGTGAATGGCAATGAAGCCCACAAAGTGATCATCGAAGACCCCCAAGGCAACAAAGAGACCACTTACTTTGATGTCAAAACGGGCTATATGGTCAAAAGTGTAGAAACCAGCGAAGCGGGAACACAAACCACTGAATTTGCTGATTATCAAGAACAAAACGGAATCTTTGCACCGCGCAAGGTGGTTATTGCCGGAGTGCTGCCTTTTCCACTGGAATTCAAGGTCAAATCCATCGAATGGAATAAGGGCCTGGATGATGCCAAGTTTAAGGTAGAATAATCCTAAATTTACCGCCTGAATCACACACTACTGGACATTTTGCCCGGAGGACATCAATTGCCACGCGCTAAAGCTCGTGGATCGGGTTTCCACCTTTGATCAGGCTTTAGCCTAAGCATTAATTTTTAAGCAAAGGCTAAAGCCCAAATCAGAGGGTTTTCTTTGCCCCCAGGCTGAAGCCTGGGGCAATTGATGTCCTCCGAGCAAAATGTCCTATAATGCTGTTTACCCAATACCATGATCCAAATCTTCGTCACTGGCGGCACCTTCGATAAAGAATACAATTACATCAAAGGTGAATTGTATTTCCAGGATACCCACCTACCCAAAATGTTGGTCACCGGGCGCTGCACCCTCGATGTCGACGTCAAAACCCTGATGATGATCGACAGCCTGCAAATGACCGATGCCGATCGCTCCATCATTGCCCACAATTGCCAGCGAAATCAGCACGATCGGATTTTAATCACCCACGGTACCGACACCATCGTGGAAACTGCGACTTACCTGGCCAACACCCCACTTGACAGCAAAACCATAGTCCTTACCGGAGCCATGATTCCCTACGCTTTTGGCACTTCTTCGGATGGATTTTTCAACATGGGGAGCGCCCTGGCTTTTGTGCAGATGCTACCGCCAGGGGTGTATGTCGTGATGAATGGCCGTTACTTCCATTGGGACAATGTGCGGAAAAACCGGAAGACGGGGAATTTTGAGACAATTCACCCGGAATAATCAAATCACGTTGACCTCTACTTCCAACACTACCCCAAATTTCATTTTAACTGTTTCCATAATTTCCTGCGCCAATGCCCAAATTTCTGCACCGGTAGCACCGCCTAAATTGACCAGCACCAGCGCCTGTTTGTCATAACAGCCCGCATTGCCCCGGCGTTGACCTTTCCAGCCACACTGCTCAATGAGCCAGCCAGCGGGCACTTTCACCCTGCTTGCGGGGGCAAAAAAATGGGGGATTTGGGGATACTCAGCTTGTAAACGGGTAAACTGCTCAGCCTCCAGTTCCGGGTTTTTGAAAAAACTACCAGCGTTGCCAATGAATGCTGGATCGGGCAACTTGGAACTGCGGATTTTCACCACTGCTTTGCTTACATCCTGGATGGTGGGTTGGTCAATATTTGCAGCCTGCAATACCTCTTTGATCGCCCCGTAGGAAATATTGACCAATGGTTGTTTTTGCAAAGTCAGGTACACCCGGGTGATGAAATATTTGCCCCTACCTGCCCTTTTGAAATAACTATCGCGGTAGCCAAATGCACAATCTTCGGCTGAAAAAACCTGCTCCTCCCCACTTCTCAATTCAATGGCCTCCAAGCCAACAAAAGTATCTTTCAATTCAACGCCGTAAGCACCTATGTTTTGAATGGGCGCGGCTCCGACTGTGCCGGGAATCAGGGAAAGGTTTTCCAACCCACCCCAATTGTGTTCAAGCGTCCACAGTACCAGTTCGTGCCAGTTTTCTCCAGCTCCAACCCCTATGGTAACCTCAGTTGTAGTTTCCTCTACCACAACTCTGCCCTTGATGCGATTGAGCAAAACGGCACCACTGGGACTTTGGCGAAACAAAACATTGCTACCGCCACCGAGAATCAAGTAGGGCCGCTTGGCACGTGTGCGCAACAGCTCCAACAATTGGTCTTCTGATTCGATTGTCAGCATTTCGGGGGCCTGGGCTTCTACGCCAAAAGTATTGTAGGTTTTTAATGAGGTCATGGCTTTTTGCGGTGTACCCCCGAGGAGTAGGTTTGAAAAATCAGGTCTTTGACTTGTTGGTAAGCTTCGGGTTCATGGGCGAAATCAAGGTCTTCCAGTTCGATGATCAGAATAGGAATGGAACTTTCGGTGCGGAAAAACTCCAGGTATGCAGCCTGAATTTGTTCCAGGTAAGCGTCGCTGATGTCTTGCTCAAAAGCACGGCCCCGTTTGCGGATCTGGTACATCAGGCGTTCTACGGGACGATGCAGGTACACCAACAAATCGGGCCGGGGAAAGGTTGAATTCAACACATTGAACAAGCGCTGAAAGAGGCGGTATTCTTCTTCTTTGAGGTTGTTTTTGGCAAACAACAAGGTTTTGATAAAAAAATAATCGGCGATGATCGACTGTTGAAACAAGTGGGTCTGCGACAGTTCCTCTTGGAGCTGTTTGTGCCTTTCGGTCATAAAAAACAACTCAACCGGAAAAGCGTAGCGTTCAGGATTGTCGTAAAAAAGCGGTAAAAATGGATTGTCCGTAAACTGTTCCAGGATCAAGCGACAGCCGTACTCGGCGGCCAGTTGATTGGACAAGGTGGTTTTGCCAGCGCCGATATTGCCCTCGATGGCGATGAACTGGTATGGAAAGGTGTTTTCGGTCATAATCAGGTCGTTCAAATCCGTTCCACTTTCAGGGGATCGGGGCAGGCCGCCGCTAGTTCACGAATGCTTTTTTGTAAAACGGGGTGGTAAAAATCCGGCGCGATTTCGAGTAGCGGTTGCAACACAAAATTGCGCTCCTGGATAAAGGGATGGGGTATGGTAAGCCGTTGGGACTGGGAAACCAGATTGCCGTAAAACAGGATGTCGATGTCGATCAATCGTTCACCCCAACGGATGCGGCGCTCACGTCCCATTTGGCGTTCAATCTCCATGACTGCCAACAACAAGGTTTCTGGTTCCAGATTGGAATCTACGGCCATGGCCTGGTTCAAAAACTCGGGTTGGTCTTCAATACCCCATGCAGCTGTACGGTACACCCCGGAGACTTGCACCAGATCGCCGACGTAAACTTCAATGAGTTCCAATGCCTTGGCCAGATGGGCCGATTTGTCGCCAATGTTGCTACCAGTAGCCAAATAAACCCGTTCCATGTGCTTGTTTGACATCATGTCAATTCTTCAAATAGCCCTTCAATGTCTTTTTCCACGCTGCGCAGTTTTTCGCGGCAAAAACGAATCAGTTCAGCGGCCCGTTGCAACTGCACGGCCAACTCGTCGATGCCAATTTTGCCCTCCTGCAAATGCTGCGTGATTTGTTGAAGTTCTTCCAGAGCGCTTTCGTAAGTCGTTTCCATAGCGAGCAAAGATAATATCCCTTAAATTGTGGGTCGAAATTGTGTGAAAAATATTTTGAATGAAAAATGAGCCTCAATGAAGGAATATAAAATGGCCAAGGGTTGGGCGATTTTTATCTTCATTTTTGCACCATTGCTAATTGGTTTATTTAGCATGCCAATTCTGTTATTGTTCATCCCGAGTTGGCGAACAAATGAAACGGCTGAGTTTTTTTGGTTCGCCATTCCCGTTTCTATAGCCATGATTGGGTTGATGATTGCGGGAGTTGCAGACACCATTGTAAGCAAAGTAATCCTGACTGATCAATCCATTGATTATAAAAATATTCTCTTTAGTCGTTCCATCAAATTGAATGAAATTAAGGGCTTTAGGATCGATGACAAATCCCTAATCATCGAAGCCAAAACCCCGGGCGTCAAGCGGATTAAAATCAGTAAATATTTTGGCAACTTGGGAGAATTGGTCGACATCCTGGCCAGCAAGTATTCTGACCTTGACGAATTGGAGATGGGGGACAGTTACCAACACATCATCGAAGACAATACTTTTGGATTTTCAGTAGCTGAAAGGCAAACTCAGTTTCATAATGCCCGGCTCAGTACCAAGGTGCTCAATTGGGTGGCAGGAATCATTGCTGCCTGGACTTTTTTTTATCCAAAGCCCTACCTTGCAGCCATTATTGCCTCTATGTTGTGCCCCATTGCAGCCATAGTGCTCGTCAAACTATTCAAAGGGCTCATTCATATCGAAGAAAAAAAGAACAGCACTCATCCATCCGTTTTTTTGGCGTTTTTCATCCCATCCATGGCTTTGTTTCTTCGAGCAATGTTGGATCTGAATATTTATGATTTTGAAAAACTCTGGTGGCTTTTACCGTTGGTGGCCCTGCCCTTATCCGCTGGGTTGCTACTTGGAAACCGGGAATTTGATTGGCAAAAAGGTCAAAGTTTTTTAATGGCCTTGGTCGTTTTGGGCATCACTTTAGCATACAGTTACGGAGCCATATTGTGCACCAATTGCGCTTTGGATCAATCCAATGCTGCTGGATTCCATGCCCAGATTCTAGACAAAGACAAGACCACCGGAAAAACCACTACCTACTACCTGAGCCTGGAGCCATTAGACTTCGATTACCCGATTGATGAGGTTCAGGTGGATAAAGTGACCTATCAGCGTTTGAACAAAGGGGATACTGTGAGGGTATTATTTTTTGAGGGGCGCTGGGGTATTCCCTGGCTGGAGGTTAGGCCATAAGAGTTACTTCACCTTACTTTGAATTACCCCATCTCTGAATTCAATCTCCAAACTTTCATCAGCCATAATTTCTTGCGCCGAAGCAACAGGCTTGCCATTTTTGGACACTAGCGCAAAACCCCGCTGCAATGTCCCCTCAATGCTCAACAATTGGCAAATCTGCTCCAATTGTTCGATTTTTTGTACCTGCTCGCGTTGTTGGTAACGCGCAACGAGGGGCAACTCCGCCGCGATGCGCTGCAACTTATCCTGCTGCCGAGCCAAAATCAGTTGAGGGATGGTTTGTAAAGATTGGATACAAGTACTGAGTTGCAATTCAGCGGCGTGGAAACTTTCCGCCGCCTGATACCTCAGGAACTGGCTCAACTCCAGCAATTGACTTTCGAAATGCAAGTTGTGTTGCAGCAAATAATCGGCAACTGCAGTGGGGGTTTTTAAAGCGGTATGGGCCACCAGATCTACCAAAGTTTCGTCCACATCGTGGCCAATCCCGGTCAAAATGGGCAAGGGAAATTTCGCAATGGCTTCGCACAGCGCCAAACTATCAAAACCCGCCAGATCCAGCTTGGCACCTCCGCCCCGAATCAAGACTACCGCATCAAACCCAGCTATCCGGCGCTGGATGGCCAGGAGTTGTTTCAGTACTTCAGTCTCTACAAGGGCACCCTGCATGGCGGCAGGAAATAAACTGGATTTAAAGGTATAACCATAAACATTTTCGCCCAAATGTTGTAAAAAATCCTGGAAGCCAGCGGCCGTTTCCGAGCTGATCACGGCAATGCGCTGCAAAACCGGGCGCAGGGGCAAGTCCCCGTTTTTGCCCAGGAGCCCCTGCTGTTTCAATTGCTCGTACAGTTGGCGGCGGCGTTGCTCCAGTTTGCCCAGGGTATAACTGGGATCGATGTCGTCCACCATCAGCTTGAGGCCGTAGCGCTCGTGGTGTTCCACTTTTACCCGCAACAGCACCTCCGCACCTACCTGAAGCAGCGCTTTCCAATTGGCGGCCCCCAATTTGCTTTGTAACCTGCGCTGGGCACTTTGCCAAATGACCGCCGAAGCTTGAGCAGTGGGTTCATTTTCATTCTCGGCTTTTTCCACCAGTTCCAGGTACACATGCCCTCTCGACTGGCTCAGCTGCGCAATTTCACAACGCACCCATAGCGCATCTGGAAAGTTCAGTGCAACTACTTGACGCAGGAAGGATTGGAGTTCGAAAAGGGAAATGGCTTGCATACGTGAGGTTTGTAGAGACGCACGGTTGTGCGTCTCTTTATCCATAACTAAGACGCACAGCCGTGCGTCTCTACAGTCCTACCTATTTCTTCTTCCGATAATACTTCTCCAAATCCATCACCTCCACCTTTCTGAATTCCACTGGATGGCTTTCACTTTGCAGGGAAATGGTGCCAGAAGTGAGCATTTGGCCGTCTTTTTTGACTGCAGGATCAAAACCGCTGACGGTGCCGCCGCCGATTTGCGGTTTTTGATAGGTCAAAACCGTATCGCCATTGACGATGTGTTTGATGATGGAGTCGCCCAAAACCATTACTTCAACGCGTACCCACTCGTCGCCGTAGTAGGTTTTGGACTTGGAATTGGTGCAATGCGGGGTAAACAATTTGCCGTTCATCTCTACATGTGTACCGGGTGTGCAAAGGTTCGCGGTGGTGCGCGGAGCCTTGATGTTCACGTCTTGTCCCAAGAGTTGCACCTCGATGGAAATGGGGAAATCCTGATCCTTGCCCATGGTTGCGGCGGGTTGGCCGTGGACCATGATGCCGCTGTTGCGAAAAGCCCAATCCGGCCCTTTGGGCGCCTGCTGGCCGATGAAGCGGTATTCAGCCGCTACAATGTAATAGCTGTAAGGTTTTTTGTAAAAAATATGCCCGAACTGTTCTTTAAAGTCGGTATATGCTTCATAATTCACTTGCATTTTCCCGTCTACCACCCGGAAGGTATTGCCAAAATTTTCATTGAGGGCATAACCCCGGATTTTTACATCCCAACCTTTCAGGTTTTTGCCGTTGAAGATGGGTTTCCATTTGCCTTTGAATTGAGGCTGTGCCAGGCAGAGTTGGCTCAGGGCCAGGAGGAGGACGACAAGTGTGAGTCTCATGATGGTTAAATTTTGCCACAACATACTAAAAAGGCGCAATCACCTTCTATTCAACAAGACTAAAAGTTAAAATTTTTCTTTTTAAAAGTCGCCGATAAGTTTTTATATTTTTGCTATTGAAACGCCAATGATTGCCATGCGCAAAATCATCCACATCGATATGGACGCCTTCTTTGCCTCGGTGGAGCAACGGGACAACCCGGAGCTGCGTGGCAGGCCTTTGGCGGTGGGTGGTGGCGGCACGCGGGGTGTAGTGGCATCGGCCAGTTACGAGGCGCGAAAATTTGGCGTGCGCAGTGCCATGTCGGGTGGAATGGCCCGGCGTTTGTGCCCGGAGATTGTGTTTGTGCGGTCCCGCTTTGAAGTGTATCGTACTGTGTCCAACCAAATTCGGGAGATATTTCTGGATTATACCGACCTGGTGGAACCCCTTTCCCTGGATGAAGCCTACCTGGACGTGAGTGAAAACAAAAAGAACATGTCCTCGGCTACCCTGATTGCTCAGGAAATCCGACAACGCATCGAAAAAGAGACGGGATTGACGGCTTCAGCCGGGGTTTCTTTCAACAAGTTTTTGGCCAAAATAGCCTCCGACATCAACAAACCCAATGGCATCAAAGTGATTACTCCAGAAGAGGCCATTCCTTTTTTGGAGCAACTCCCAGTGGAAAAATTCCACGGCGTAGGCAAGGTTACCGCCCGCAAAATGCACAACATGGGCATTTACAAAGGGGGCGATCTCAAGGAACGCAGCGAAGCAGATCTGGTGCGATTTTTTGGAAAAGCCGGGCGGCATTATTACCGCATTGTGCGGGCCGAAGACAATCGGGACGTAAATCCGCACCGCATCCGCAAATCCATTGGGGCGGAACGCACGTTTAATGACGATGTGAGTGATCCTGAAATCATGAAAAACAAACTCAGCGATTTGGTGGAAGGGGTGCATCGGTACATGAGTAAAACAGAGAACTTTGGGCGTACGGTAACGCTGAAACTCAAGTCGCCCGACTTTAAAATCCTTACCCGTAGCCGCTCCTTTGCTTCCGAAATTCGCAACCTGGATGAGTTGATTCGGATTGTGCACGACTTGCTGGATCAGCACCTCGAAGAGGCCCCAGTAGTACGCCTATTGGGGGTGACTTTGTCCAATTTGGAGAAGGAAAATGAAGCGGAGGGTGGGATACAGCTCGAATTGGAGTTTCCCTAAAACAACATCTTTTTATTTTAGGCATAACTCGAGTGGAGTAGATGAATAACGGCTAAGGTGCTCTAAGGTGTCTAAGGTGGTTCAAACAAGTATAATAGAAACATTTATATTTGAACCACCTTAGACACCTTAGAGCACCTTAGTAGTACTCAACTTTTACACTTTTACACTCTTACCCAGTGCCCAATGAACTGGGCGCCATTGTCAATGATGCGGTGAGCGCTGCGCCGAAACCCGATACCACAAGCCTCGTAGGCAAAAAACAGACCCGCTTGATAGTAATTTCCCGCATCATCACGTGCCAATTGCGCCAGGGACTGATACACCTTGATCTGATTTTCGTAATCGCCACTGCGGGCAGTTTCTGGCAGGCCATCGTCGTCAAAAATCGCCACATTGGCACCCTCTCGACCCAAAACCACTTTTTCTACAAAAGGATAATGCTCGCGCCCGACAGGTTCTTCCAAGGTTGTTTTTAGGAGCAATGGATCTTTAGGATGCAGTTGCCAAAGGTAAGCCATGATGGCCTTGGATTGGAACAGCATAGTGTAGGCCGGGTTGAGCACAATGGCCAGGCCGCGAGTGACAATATTGGTCAGCATGCGACACAATTCCGGTTCGTCCTCGGCGATGTACTCCCAAGGGATGAGTTTGAACCAGAAGGGATATTGGGTAGTGTTTCCATCCTCTTCTTCGACAAAGATGCCATTGACATCTGAAAAGATGACCTGGTCGATGTAGCGAAAAGCAGTTTCAAAACCAGCCTCCCGGGCTGCCGTTTGGAGCAATTCTACATTGTGATCATCTTCCGGTGCGCCAGCCAGCGTGGAGAACAAAATGGCAGCTTCGCGACCAGGATTGAGCTTTTTCAGTCGTTTGAAGTTGTCCACCAGGGCCTCGTATAAAAAATTAAACTGGCGATCTTCCGAAATTCCGTTCGCCCGCAGTTGAGCCCATTGGATAATGGCTGTTTCGGGAACTGAGGTAGGTGTATCGGCATTAAACTCCAAAACCTTCATCGGCAAGCCATCGACACCTCCCACTATGTCAAATCGACCATAGAGGTGTAGGTGTCTTTCATCCTCCCAGGTATACTCAATCAAATCATACAAATTGGGAGGAATACCCAGGGTGTGCAGGAGGTCATTCTCCAGAACGTATTCCGCCGCTTCCACAAAAAGTTCATACAAGTGGTTACCCGCGGCATAAAAAGCATCCCTTTCGGCGGCGCTGATTTCAACGATCTCCTCGGTCAGGTAAGCATTTCCTTCCGGCGATAAAAAGTAGCTCCAGCCCATTTCCTCATACACGGCGCTGGGCAATTGGGGCAATTGATGGGTCTGCATGTAAGTTTTGTTGTGGGGCAAAAATAAGTGCTTCATTTTTCTTGGGCCAAAGGATTAGATAAGAAACTTAAAATGAACCATTTACTCATCTAATCCTTTGGCAAAATGAAGCACTTATTTTTTATTGCCCCTTTGTTTAGGAGCCAAAACGCGAGCGGCCACTGCCACCAAAAAATCCGGTGCGTCCACGTACGGGCCGCATTTCGGTGCGTGAAAGGGCTGTACTACGCAGTTGATCGGTTACACCTGAACTGGCAAAACCATTACTGCGGTAAACGTTGTATGGAGAAGGAGTATTAAAACTTCTTCCCATCATGTGCCCGAATGAACTCCAGTACAATACCGGGCCAATTCCATAACCGTGGCGATAATGTGTATTGTTATTTGTCGTAGAATGGGTTGAAACCGTATCCTGACTAGTCACCAAGGATTGAGCTTCGGCCAGGCCGAGCGTATCCACTTCCCCCGTCAAACGTTTGATGATGACACTGGAAGCAGCTTTGCCTTCGAGCAATTGTTCGTCTACTACCTCAAATTTATCGGGCTCTACTTCTTCCAGGGTGGTTTGCACGCCTTTGGTCACTTCATAAGTGGTTACTGCTTCCCAATCACCTCCTCCCCCACTGTTGGTACACTGGGTATGGGTAGCCAGCAAGGCAGCTACTGCTACATAAAGACCACCCTGGCGCAGACGATCATTGAACTTCGGGTTTTTACTAAAATGACGAGCGGGAGTCATGTTGGTTGTTTTGTTTAAAAATGACATTAAAGGTAGCAAAACTTCCCATACCAGTTGAAGATTTCCGACGAGGGTCTACCAGCTTTCTACCACAATCAAAATGACCCTACAATAGGGATCTGAAAGGGGATCATCTGGAATGGGTAAAGTGCAAATCAGCTATTCGTTCCTTTTCCATTTCGACATGTCGCACATACGCATTTGCCACGGGAGACAAGTTTTTACCTTTTAACCAAATCAATTGCCAGACCGTATGAATGGGCAAACCTTCCAGGGGAATAATTTTCATCGCCCCGCTTTGTAACTCATTGCGTATGCCGATCAAAGGCATAATGGAGTAGCCTAAGCCTGCCAATACCGCTTGTTTGACTGCCTCATTGGAGGTCAATTCCATTTTTTTCTGCACATTCAGCTGTTGCTCAGCGATGAATTTTTCCATTGACTGGCGGGTGCCGGACCCTTTTTCTCGAAAAATCAAAGGGCTTTGCTCAAACAACACCTTTAAGTCAACTTCTTCGGATGGGGTTGTATCTCGATTGCCCACCAAATAAAGCTTATTGTCCAATAAATCGATGTGATTCAAAGCCAAGTGCTCCGGCAAAATAGAAACAAGTGAAAAGTCTACCTCATTTGCTTCCAGGCTCTTGATCACTTTGGTTTTATTGGTCACATCCATCTCTAGCTCAACACCGGGGTGTGTTTGCATAAATGCAGTCAGGAAGTAAGGCATAACGTACTTCCCGGTAGATACCACAGAGACTTTGAGTTTGCCAAACAACTGCCCCTGATAAGCCAGGGTTTTGTACTGAATGGCAGCTACTTGTTCCAGAATCTGCTCGGCTGCCTGGGCAATTTCCCGCCCAAAATCCGTAATGTAAATCTTCCGCCCGATCACCTCGGTTAGGGGTATTTTGAACTGGTTTTGAAAATTGCGCAATTGAATGGAAACCGCAGGTTGGGTAAGATGTAGTTCCTCGGCTGCTTTGGTCACACTTTGGGTTTGGGCAATCTTCTGGAATACTTGCAACTGGTTTAAAGTGTAATTCATAAATTTTGTTTATGATTTTCATTGCAAAGATAAATAAAAACATATGAATAAATCTCCAGAGTTTTGCACCGTCAACAATCAAAACGACGGATATGACAAAGATAACTGTAGCAAAAGGGGATGGAATTGGTCCCGAAATCATGGACGCCACACTGGACATTATTCTGGCGGCTGGTGCTCAAATTGAGATTGAAGAAATTGAGGTAGGTGAAAAGGTTTACCTTGCTGGTAATACCGCTGGCATTGCCAAAGAATCCTGGGACATCATCCGCCGCAACAAGGTATTTCTGAAAGCGCCGATCACTACGCCTCAGGGAGGCGGCTACAAAAGTTTGAATGTGACCACGCGTAAGTTTTTAGGTTTGTACTCCAACGTACGCCCTTGCATGAGCTTGCATCCCTTTGTCAAAACCAAACACCCGCAGATGGATGTGGTCATCATCCGGGAAAATGAGGAAGACCTTTACGCGGGTATTGAACACCAACAAACCGATGAGGTGGTGCAATGCCTGAAATTGATCAGCCGCCCCGGCTGCGAAAAGATTGTACGCTACGCTTTTGAATACGCCCGTCAGTACGGCCGCAAAAAGGTGACCTGCTTTACGAAAGACAACATCATGAAACAAACCGATGGACTTTTCCATCAGGTGTTTGAAGAAATTGCCAGGGAGTATCCCGATATCGAAAACGAACACTGGATCATCGACATTGGCGCCGCCAAAATGGCTGATACCCCTGAAGCTTTCGACGTCATTGTGATGCCCAATTTGTATGGGGATGTACTTTCGGACGTAGCTGCTCAAATTGCGGGTTCAGTGGGGCTAGCTGGTTCAGCTAATATTGGTGAGAGTTGTGCCATGTTTGAAGCCATTCACGGCTCAGCTCCGCGGCGTGCTGGGCAAAATTTGGCGAACCCTTCCGGTTTGTTGCAAGGCGCCATCATGATGCTCAACCACATTGGTCAAACCGAAGTAGCTGAAAAGGTGCAAAACGCCTGGTTGAAAACCATCGAAGACGGCATTCATACCTACGACATTTACAAAGAAGGTGTGAGCAAACAAAAGGTCGGCACCAGGGAGTTTGCCGCTGCGGTAATCGCCAACCTGGGCCAGCAACCACAACAATTGTCAGCGGTGAGCTACGCCGCAGGCAAACCCATCCAATTGCCGCGCTACCAGCGTAAAAAGCCCGCTAAAAAAGAACTGATGGGAATAGATTTGTTCGTGCACTGGTCTGGCACCAACCCTGATGAGCTGGCCAATCGGATGAAAGAGCTCGAGGTGGAAGAAGTTAAATTGAGCATGATCACCAATCGCGGCATCAAGGTTTGGCCCGAAGGATTTGAAGAAACTTTTTGCACCGACCATTGGCGCTGTCGCTATCAGGGTCAACAAGGCAAGTTCATCAAACACGACACCATCACCTTACTCATCAATGCCCTGAAGCATGAGATTGATGTTGTAAAAACGGAAAACCTGTATGCCTTTGATGGAAAACCGGCCTTTTCAATGGGTCAGGGACAATAAATAAAAGCACGTATTTTTTCCTACTATAGTTGTATTATTCACATTCAATGCAAAGGCTTAGAGGGCATCTGCTCCTCTAAGCTCTTTTTTTTGAAGGCCGTGATGTCCAAAACCAAAGCCCACAGCACCATCAAAAATAGTGCTGCAGGCCACAGGGAACGGAAGTCTGAAAATTATTGAACTGAACAACTAAAACTTTAGAGAGGCAAAATACACCTCCTTCACCGCAGGGTCTCCTTTTTGTTCCAGGCTATTGAAATTCACCGTATAACTCTTTATCCCTTTTACAAAGATCAGCTGGCTCATTACATTGACCTTTCCATCTCTGGAAAATTCGAGGTCAAGCGCCAGTGCAGGTTGGTCATTCACTTGAATTCGCTCTGCTTTAAGCAATTTAGAATTGGAAAGCGCTTGCAAAGAACTACTCTGCACTTGATCCCAAAATTCTGAAGTTTCTGCGGCTGCGCTCAGTTGCTCCGCGTTGATCCCCAGATTGCTCAAGTCGCGAATCAAAACCGTGAGCACCGCCAGGCTATCGGCGGTTTTAAAGCGAAATAAGGTGATCCCACCGTCCATCTCGCGCTTGCTGGGAATCTGAGGATATTTAATGGAAACACCTTCGCCCAGATCAGTTTGCACCCAGTTTTCACTTTGTGCCTGTACACTCATGCCCACGAGGAGGCCAAGGACGATACAAATGCCTACAATCAGATTTTGCATATTTTTGGTTTTTGCTATAAATGTTAGAGGATTGATTCTATTCGGGGCTTTTTTGGAGCTTAAACACATTTACGCCGATGGCGTAGCCATAAGTTTGGCCCGGTTCCTGATAAATGCGGATTTTGTTACAAGCGCGCCCCAGGTCTACCTTTGACCAGGTCTTGCCACCATCTTTGGTTTCAAATCCAGTGCTCATTGTACCAACATAACCGTGAAGCTCATCCAGGAAGCCAATGCCAAATTCGCGGGATTGTGGGTCTTCCACAAGGTTTAGTTCTTTCCAACTCAGGCCCCCATCGATGGTTTTGGCTACGCGCTGCTGCTTCACATTGGGGTCCGGATTGTAGGATTGAATGGTAACATAGCCCACTTTGCGGCTAGGGAAAGAGACTTTCCAGGTCGTTTCAAAAGGGCGGCTCGATTGGAAGACCTTGTTCCAGGTTTTGCCTCCATCTTTGGTGTGTAAGATCAGGGCGTTGGATTCAGCTATATCGGCATTGGAGGCCGCGCAAGCAATACCTTCTTTGGTGTTGAACATTTTGATGTCGAAAAGCATACTCGCCGCCCCATTCAGGTCGCTGGAAATGAAGGTTTGGCCAGCATCGTCCGACACCATCATCATGGCAGGGCTACCCACCCGACCTACAGCGTAGACGTGGTATTTGTAGTCGATTTTGCCATGGTTGATGAATTGTTCTTTGACGATGTCGATGGCGCAAAGACCTTTGACATAAGGCCCTTTGTAAGATACGGGTGCCCAGGTTTTTCCCCCATCCAGGGTACGATAAAGGGGGATCGTGTCGGTTACATTGGGGAAATAATCCGTACCTACTGTACCCGCGAACCCACGCAAGCTATCCAAAAAAGCCACGCAGCGGAAAAAGGTCCCCTTTTGTTCCCATTGTTTTTCCCAGCTTTGGCCACCGTCGCGGGTGCGGTAAATGCGACCATAACCATTGACATACCAGCCCAGTTGAGGCGAGACAAAACAAATGTCGTCCTGTTTGCCCGGATAAGGCTCTGTGTTGAGTTTTTGCCATTGTAGTTGTTGAGCGGAGAGGTAAACTCCCCCCAAGCACAAAAACAGGCACAAAAAAATCTTCATGATCGGGAGATTTGAAATGAATAATCAAACAATAATCAAGCCGCGCCCAACAGCAGGAGCAACTCATCTTGAGACCCATGGTATTCTCTGACGATGGCTTTGGTGAGGATAAAGCAAAGGGCCAGAAGCAGCAAC
This sequence comes from Haliscomenobacter sp., assembly GCF_965225875.1. Classification (GTDB taxonomy): domain Bacteria; phylum Bacteroidota; class Bacteroidia; order Chitinophagales; family Saprospiraceae; genus Haliscomenobacter. The sequence goes on from NZ_CBDDBS010000002.1 coordinate 47,594, forward strand.
AAATGCTCTACTTCCAGCATAAAGTTGCCCAGTTCGATGCGAAAGGGGGGCTTTGACAAGCCTAGCTGCAAGGAGTAGCGGATGACTTGTTCAGAACCTTTGCTGATGATTAGGCTGAGTTGAGGATCGTTGGTGTAGCGCATTTCCAGTGGGCCATCCAGCGCTGCGAAGGAAATGAAGGCTTTACTGCCCCAGAATTGATGTTGCATGCGCATCAGTTGGTTGCCATCTTCTGTCACCTGATAAACAGGATTCCAAAAACCACTGCGTTCAAAAAAGAAGCTGTGCCCGTTGATGCGGCATTCCTGCTCGCCGGATGACAAATAACGCAAGTCCAGGAGCAATTCCGCACCACTGTAGAGTTGAAAATGATTGGTTTGGCCTTTCCAAACCAGAGTATCACTGGTGAATGCAAACATTTTGGTATCGTTTTGATGATCCAAAAATGTGGCATTTGCAGCAGGAAGGACATTCAATTTACACGAATGCAGAAATGTAGTGATGAGCGCGTGGAAGGATAAAGAGTAAACTTTTAAATCCCCATCCACTCCTTAAACTTGACCGATTGGCGCTGACTGATTTCAACCCGATGCCCAGCTGGCAGATCGACCAGAAGCGTATTGTTAAAATAAGCCTGGATGTTTTGAATGTATTCCACGTTGAGGATATGCTGACGATTGGCACGAAAGAAGTGGCTGGCCGGGAGTTTTTCTTCCAGGTAGTTGAGCGACTTGTGCAATAGTGGCTTGTTGTTACCGTAATACATCCGCGCATAATTGCCCACACTTTCGATGAGGAATACTTCCGCAAGGGGAACAAAAAAACATTGCTCACCGTCTTTGATAAAAATGCGTTTATCTATACTTAACCTGCTTGGGTTGGTCTCTTCTGGCAAGAGTTGTTTTTTGAGTTTTTCGATCGCTTCGGCCAAACGCTGCGGGTTAATCGGTTTGAGCAAATAGTCCAGTGCGCTCACCTCAAAAGCCTTGATGGCATACTGATCATACGCGGTGATAAAAATGACCAATGGAACCTCATCCAGTTGTTCGAGCAAATCAAAACCGGAGGCACCACGCAAGTTGATGTCCAGGAACAACAACTGGGGCTTGAGGGCTTGAATCTGCTCGATGGCGGCAGGCAATGTATCGGCAGTGCCCAAGACCTCTACCTCGGGGTGGGCAGCCAGCATTTTGCGGAGTTCTTCGGCAGCCAGGTATTCATCCTCAACGATTAAGGCGCGGTAGCTCATGGCAATTGTTTGGGCAAAGTGATTTGGATGAGAACAGCATTGGGCTCATTGTGTTGCGTAAATTGAGCAGCAGTTCCATAAATGGCTTCCAAGCGCCGCTGAACCAGCCGCAATCCAACGCCCCGATGAGTGGCATCGGGCTGCCAGGTTCCAGAGTTGGCTACTTCCAGCTGGATGGTATCGTTGATGAGTTTGAGTCCGATGCGCAGCTCAATAAGCCCCTGAGCATTGACTTGACCATGTTTGATGGCATTTTCGACCAAAGTAAGCAAGATGCCCGGTGGGATGACCTGATGACGGACCTGATCATCAATCTGCCAATCTACTGACAAACCAGCGCCAAAGCGGATTTGCTCCAGTTGCAGGTATTTTTGGACCTCTTCGATTTCGGCTTGTAAGGCAATTTCCCTTTCCTGGCCATAATTGAGGGTGAACCGTAAAATTTCCCCTAGGAGCACAATGGCTTCCCGGCTTTTTTCGGGATCAATGCTAATCAGGGCTTTGATGCTATTGAGCGCATTGAACAAAAAATGTGGATTCAATTGGGAGCGCAACAGCTCCAATTCGGCGCTTTTGGCCAAGGTTTCTACGCTTAATTTCTCCTGTTTGAGCGCCGCATTGATGTCCATGATTTTGTACAAAAAATAAATGATCACCCATACGCCAACGTAACGCATCCAGTTGAGGGTCAGACCCAACAGGCTGATTGGAGTCAGTTGTTCACTCAGGGAGACTCCCAGTGCAAGGTTGATGCCAATATTGGCGCAAGTTAGTAGCAGGGACAGCGTCAGGGAGTACAATAGCGCCCCTAGCCAGATTCTGAAAGTGGAATTGTTTTGAAAAAAATGCAGTCTAGCCAACAGCAACTTTAGGGCATGTGTAAGCACAACTCCCACTAAGGCCAAAGTCAGAAAAAACAACAAGTACTCAAGGCTGAATTTCCCAACGATAAAAAAGGTGAAGTTGATGACTTCGATGGCCACCATACCCAGCCATCCGGTGATTTGGCACAGCCAATAGATTTTGGTTTTGGTCATAAAAAATGAATATGGTAATGCCACGGATTGTGAAAGACACTTACTTCTTCATACCAAACGTCAAAAAAAATACCGTAAGAAGTTGCAAAATTATCAAGAATCTACATTTAATAAATATCAAGAAATCACCCAGGTGTAACCATTTAACATTTCAACAGAATATTGTTGTTGTAAAAAGTCAAAATAATCCATGTTTTTAATAAGATCGTCAAGCAATAGGTAGCGCGGATAATCGAATTTTGTGTCATCAAAATCTTTGATGATAATTGAAAATTTGGTAAAAATGACGATTGGATTGATTTTAACTCGGAATAATCCTAAGCAGCTTATCCACTTGCTGAAAAGTAAAAAGCGATGGATTTTCCTAGGTTTATATGCCCTTATCTGGCAGCTAAGTACCGCCCAGGAGTCTTTTGTAAGCTGGAACAACAACGAACTAACGCTCAAGAATTCCTTGGTTCAGCGGAGCATCAAACTCCCTGCCCCTACTGGTAGCATCAGCACCAAAGTGTACAAACCCACCCAGGGCGAGTTCAACTATTTTGAGCAAAATAGTCCTGAATTTCAATTTGAATACAACGAAAAAGTATACTCGGGCCTGGGAGAATGGACCTTGCAAAACATCCAGAAAATCACCGATACCAAGGCTGGCCAAGGGGCCTCAGTTACCCTTTTGAGTCAGGACAAACAGTTGGAACTGACCCTGCATTACCTGCTTTATCCTCAATCCCCGGCGCTGCGCAAAAAATTAAGCATCAAAAATCTGTCTTCCAGTACCGCTGCCTTAGAATCGGTAGACGTTGAAAAATTGAAGCTTGGCACATACGCCCCCAATACTTATAGCTGGGTGTTCAGCGATTATGGACGCCGACGTTCCCTTGGTCCTTACGAAGGCAACAAACAGGACGCGCTGGTTATGGTGTACAATCCTGAATGGAAACAGGGCATCGTCATTGGCAATGAAGCCCCTGGTGTGTTGAAACGAACCTCGGTGTTTTGGGAAAAACCCGAACTGTGCGCCGGACTCAGCCACAAAAACGCCGCATTCCCTTTTCGCAAATGGTTAAAGCCCGGCGAGTCTTTTGAAACGCCGCCCGTTTTTACCATCGTGTACAACAACCAGAAAGACCCCGATGAGGTGTTGAATACCGCCGTGCCGGATTTCATACGCAAACACATGGGCATCCGATTGTCAGAATTGACCGAAAAACCCACCTTTGTTTACAATACCTGGCGGCCCTTCAAAAGCAACATCAACGAGGCTTTGATCAAAGAACTCGCGGCAGCGGCCGCTGCCGCGGGTATGAAGGAATTTGTGATCGACGATGGTTGGCAGGACAATTGGGGGGATTGGGGCATCGATAAGCAAAAATTCCCCAATGGACTCAAACCGGTTTTTGATTACATCAAGTCCCTGGGCATGAAACCCGGATTATGGGTCAGCGTAGGCAGCGCTAGCCCGAAAAGTAAAGTGTACCAAGAGCATCCCCAATGGTTTGTTCAGGATCAACAGGGCAAACCTACCTCCCTTCTTTTATATGGTGATACCGATAAGTATACTGCCTGTTTTGGCACCGCCTGGTATCAACACATCAAAACCATCCTTAGTCGCTTGGTTAGCGAATATGGTTTGGAGTACCTCAAACTGGACTTTGCCATCGTGACCAGTCCTTATCGTTTTGATTCGGCTGGATCGGGCTGTTACGCTACGGGACACCCTGGACACCAGGACCACCATGAATCACTCTACACAAATTACGAATTCATGTGGCAGCTTTTTGATGAACTGCACGCGTTGAATCCCAAGTTGTTCATCGACTGTACTTTTGAAACCATGGGTGGCCTGCAATTGATCGACTATGCCATGCTGAAACACGCGGAGGGCAATTGGTTGTCCAATTTTTACGAGTTGAACCAGGACGGTGACCTGCGCGTACGCAACATGGCCTGGTGGCGCTCCCCCGCAATGGCCGCTACCGCTTTGGTGATCGGCAACCTGGCGATGCAAGACACAGGTTGGGAAACCCATATCCAATCCCTGGCAGGAGCGTTACCGATCATGTTGGGCGACCCTAGAAAGTTATCACCAACGGATTTAAAAAAATACCGTGCTTATGCCGACTGGCTGCAAGCTATGGCCCTACGGCACGACATCATGAGCTACCGCCAGGACTTGCCCGGCTTTGCTGAGCCCAAAGAAGGCGGCTGGGATGGATTTCAACGCATCAATACCGAAACCCGCTCTGGAGGAATCATCGGTGTGTTTAGGCACGGTGCCCGAAATGATAGCCAGCAGGTGTACCTCAATTACCTGGATCCCAACAAAACTTACCTGGTTCAGGAAGCCATCACGGGCCAAACTATCCTGCGGGCCACGGGCAAACAGCTGGCTGAATTGGGATTTGGAGTGAAAATCAAAGCAACTTATGGCGGCCAACTTTTTGGCATCAGTGCTCAATAATTGAAAATCTATCAATACCGTAAACATGCAACGCCAAACCTTAACTTCGGCTCAAATCGAGCAATACCATCAGGATGGTTATTTAACCCTGCACGGATTTTTCAGCGCAGCTGAAATTTCCAAATTGTACCACATTGCCATTGAAGATAATGCCATCAGCAAACATGCCATCAACGTCAACGATAGTACGGGCAAACGCAGCAAATTGGCCTTGTGGTACAAGCCAGGCAATGACGCCTATGGCTTGCTGACCCGGGGCAAAAGTTTGGTAGATGCCGTAGATAAAGTATTGGCAGGTGAGGCCGCAGTATGCCATTTTCACTCCAAATTGATGCAAAAGGAACCGCAGGTTGGTGGTGCTTGGGAATGGCATCAGGACTACGGCTATTGGTACAAAAATGAATTTTTATTGCCCGATCAAATGATGTCAGTCATGGTGGCCATTACCGAAGCCAATCGGGCTAATGGTTGTTTGCAAGTCATCCGTGGCTCCCATAAAATGGGGCGGGTAGAACATGGATTTTCCGGCGAACAAGTTGGCGCAGCCGCTCGCTACGTTGAATTGGCGCTCAAAACCATGGAATTGGTGTACGTTGAATTGGAGCCGGGTGATGTCCTCCTCTTCCACAGCAATTTGTTGCACCGCTCCGATGCCAATCTCTCGGACCGCCCGCGCTGGTCCATGATTTCCTGCTACAATCGGGCCTCGAATATTGGCTACAATGAATCTTCTTCCGCTTCTTCCAGCATTACCCCAATCGATATTGTGCCCGACGATGCCCTCTTGCAAGAGCAGCTCACTGGTCTGCATGAAGCGGACGCCGATTTTTTACAAAAAGAAGCCGACGTCGCGCTGAAGTAAACTTCGTATCCTAGTTCAAAAACCGCCAAATGCGTAGCCAAAACTGGTAATTTGATAATTGTATTTGGCAGTCTTACCCCCGTTGAAAAAAATCTAAAAAATCTTTAATAAGAAAAAGTTATCCAATTGGTCAATCAAAAATAAATTGCATGCAGCGCAGAACATTCATTAAAAAGGCTTCAATTGCCAGTGCAGGAGGGTTAACCATCCTTAACTTTCCGGTATTTGGCAAAAATGCACCCAGCAACAAAGTCTTGGTCGCCGTAATGGGAGTCAACAGCCGTGGGGCTTACCACGCCGAAAAATTTGCTGAAATCCCCGGCGTAGAGGTAGCTTACCTCTGCGACGTGGAAGATGGTGCAATCAAAAGAGGGTTAAACGCGGTCAAAAATGCCGCTCGGAAGCCCACGGTAGAAAAAGACATCCGCAAGTTGGTCAGCAAAAATGACTTCGATGCCCTTGTCATCGCTGCGCCCGACCACTGGCACGCTCCGGCGACCCTCCTTGGCCTGGCCAACGGCAAACACGTTTACGTTGAAAAGCCTTGCAGCCACAATCCTCAGGAAGGTGAAATGCTGATCGCAGCGCAAAAAAAATATGGCAAAACTGTCCAGGTAGGCAGCCAGCGTCGCTCCTTCCCTACCCTGATCGAAGCCGTAAAAGAAGTACGCGGTGGCTTGATTGGTAACCCCTACATGGCCAAAGCCTGGTACACCAATTCGCGCAAATCGATTGGAATAGGAAAATCTATCCCGGTGCCAACTACCCTGGATTTTGACCTATGGCAAGGCCCTGCACCCCGTAAGGCCTACCAGGACAATCTGGTGCACTACAACTGGCACTGGTTTTGGCACTGGGGTACGGGTGAAGCCTGCAACAATGGGAATCATGAGATCGATTGTTGTCGCTGGTTTTTGGGAGTCGACTTCCCGACCAAGGTAACCTCGGCAGGTGGGCGCTACGCCTTTAAAGACGATTGGGAAACCCCCGATACGCAAATTGCTTCCTTTGAATTTGGGAACAATAAAACAATCACTTGGGAAGGCCGCAGTTGCAACTCCTACCCCATCGAAGGCAGTGGCCGTGGTTTCATCATCTACGGAGACAAAGGTACACTCGTCAACTATGGTGGTGGGGATTACAAAGTATTCGATACGGCCGACAAGCTAGTCAAAGAAATCAAATCAAACGTCAAGGCTGATCCAAACAATACGGTGAGCGCCAGCGGCAATGCCGACATGTACCACCTGAGCAACTTTATCGAAAGTGTACGTGGAAATGCAACGGTTACTGCCTCAGTTGCAGAAGGCCATCGCAGTGTACTGCTTTGCCACCTGGCCAACATCGCCCAACGCACAGGAACAACCCTGCAATGCGACCCACAAAATGGACGCATCCTTAACAACAAAGCTGCCACAAAATTGTGGGGGCGGACTTACGAAAAAGGCTGGGAAATGACGGTTTAAAACCACCACTGAAAGGATAAACGTATGGATTTTTTCAAAAAACCGGGTTTGAGCCTCTGTGCAGCCTTACTCATCCTGGCAGGTTATACGCAGCAAGCAACGCCCAATCAATTGTCCAACAAGGAAAAGAAACAAGGCTGGACTTTGTTGTTTGATGGAAAATCGAGCAATGGCTGGATGAAAGCCAATGGCAGCCCCTTTCCTGAAAAAGGCTGGCTGATTCAAAATGGGGTCTTAATGGTTTCGGAACATCAAAATCAGAAAACTTTAAAAAGAGGACATGGAACACTTAAAAGCAATGCAGTCAATCTACACCTTGTTTTTTGTACTGACCCTTCAGGTCGGTTTTGCCCAAACCTACAACGTCACCACATTTGGTGCCAAAGGGGATGGCAAAACCCTGAATACCCGGGCGATTCAAACCGCCATTGACCGCTGTTTTAGCCAGGGTGGTGGTGAGGTGATTGTGCCCGCTGGAAAATATTATACCGGAACCCTGTTTTTAAAATCCAGAGTTTACCTCCATCTCATGCCCGGTGCCGTGATTCAGGGCAGCAGCAATCCACTGGATTATCCCGAATACAATATTCTGGCTGCCAAAAAATTTAGCACCATTATCCACAATGGTTTATTTGTGGAAACCATGAAGGCACTCATCATTGCCGATCAGGCCGAACAGGTGGGGATCATTGGTAAAGGTACAGTTCAAGGCTCGGGAGATGCTGCTGTTTTTAAGTTGGGGGTCAATACCGATGGCCGCCCCAAAAACCTGTTTTTCTTGCGCTGCACAGATGTCTTATTGCGCGATGTCCATATTTTAAATGCAGCCCAGATCACCATTTCTGTCTCCGGCTGCAAAAAAGTCAACCTCGATGGGATTTTTGTGCAAAGCAAGTTCAATTACAATTGTGATGGCATTGACGTCGACGCCCAGGATGTGACCATCTCCAATTGCATCATCGACTCTGAAGACGATGCCCTGTGTTTCAAAAGTGAATACCTGGACAAGTTCTGTGAAAACATCAGCGTCAGCAATTGTGTCATTTCCTCGCTTTGCAACGCCATCAAGTTGGGCACCGGATCAAGAGCTGGCTTTCGCAACATCACGGTCAACAATTGTGTGGTCAAAAAGCCCTCCTTCAAGTTTCAGCGCTGGAAAATGACCCCCAATATTGTACACCTGCCCGACACCCAAAGTGTGAATTGTGGCATTGTCGTTCTAGGTGTGGATGGTGGTTTGGTCGAAAACATCCACTTTTCCAATATTGTCATGACCGATGTCCTCAGCCCAATTTTTGTGCGGGTCGGCAAACGTTTTTTGAACCCCGATCAGCAACCCTCCGTCATGCGGAACATCAGCATCCATAACATTAGGGCGGAATGTCGCAGCATTATCCCCAGCATCATCGCTGGCCTGGAGGAAAGCCCGATTGAACAACTGGAACTCTCCGACTTGCAAATCAGCATCGTGATTGCAGTGGGTGCCGATTCTTTGAAGACCATTCCGTCCATCATCCCGGAAAATCTCAAGGGCTATCCTGAAAACCGCCAAACCTTTGGCATGAAACTGCCTTCCAACGCCTTTTATGTCCGCCATGTCAAAGGGCTAAGCATGCGAAATATCACGGTGCATTATCCCGACACTGAGGCCAGACCTACCTTTTATTTTGACGACACCAAAGCAATAAAACTAAAAAACGTGCTGCTCAATGGCCATTACCTGGAGACTAAGCCTGCTCTGTTGGTGCAAAAAGACAGCGAAGCTATTGAGGTCATACACTGAACCTGTTTTGTACAATCTCGTTTCCCAAAAAGGAAAACGATGAGCTGCATCACTTTTGAATAACCAAAAGCAATCGATTAACATCAGACCATCATGAAATACCTCATTTGTTTTTTCTGTCTACTTGCTTGGCTTCCATTTATACAAGCCCAGGACATCAAATCTTGTACAGCCACCTTAAAAAACGACACGTTATACATATCCAACAATCTGATTTCCAGAACCTACCTCTGGAATCAAGGCAACCTCATTTCACGTGCATTAAGTGACAAAGCCAACCGAAAAACCTGGCTAATGAGCAGCAATAAACCAGACTTGATCTTCCCGGGGCAAGGCGAAAAGGTGGAAAATGCCCGCTTTGAGGCAAAACTTGTTCCCAAAACCTCGGTTACGCCCGAGTACCTGAGCGCCGAAGTCACTTATTTTTTGGATAAACTGGAAGTCAAACGGGTGTTTCGTATTTATCCCGATTGCCCGGCTATTGCCTGCGATCTCTATTTTCGGGGCAGCTCAAATGCAGTTTGGCTACAGCCGGGCACCAACCTGGCCGACATGGTCAACCTCGAAAAATTGAGCGCCAGCACCGCCGGGAGCAATACCCCGGTGATTGAAAAAGTAGAGCTACCCGGTCGGCATTGGCGTCTGGATGCCGTGGAGTTTTATGACATTACCGACCGCTTCAACAACCTGGTGAACACCGTTCGAGCCATCTCATACCGACCTAATCTGTACCGTGGCAACCTGCTTTTTGCCCATGACAATACCAGCAACTACGGGGTATTTTTGCTCAAAGAAGCTCCTACTTCCAATGTACAGTTGGCCTACCCTGGCGGCGACTTCCTCACCGAGTTCGGTACCCTGCGGGTCATTGGTGCGGGCTTGAATCCGGCTGATTTACACCCTTTGGAGTGGCGACGCGGCTATGGATTTGTAACCGGCGTGTATGCAGGTGATCCCAACAATCGGTACAAAGCCCTGCGTACCTACCAACGCAAACTGCGCATCCATGTGCCTGGACGCGACGAAATGGTACTCATGAACACCTGGGGTGATCGCGGTCAGGATACCCGGGTCAGCGAAAAGTTTGCCTTGCTGGAATTGGAAGCGGGTGCTAAACTGGGCATTACCCATTTTCAACTGGACGATGGCTGGCAATTGGGGCGTTCTTCTAATTCTGCGTTCAAAGGGGGATCTTTGGAAAAAATCTGGGACAATCCTAAATACTGGGAACCACATCCTGAAAAATTCCCCAATGGGCTCGCTCCCGTAGTAAAAAAAGGCAAAGAACTGGGCATTGAGGTTTGCCTGTGGTTCAATCCCAGTAGAGACAACAGCAATGAATATTGGGAAAAAGACGCTGATGTCTTGATCGGAATCTACCAGAAATATGGCATCCGTACGTTCAAAATTGATGGGGTGGCATTGCCGGATAAACTGGCAGAGGTGAATTTTCGGAAGTTTCTGGACAAAGTCAGCCAGGCTACAGATCATCAGGTGGTGTTCAACCTGGATGTAACCGCCAACCGCCGGGGAGGCTACCACTACCTCAATGAGTATGGCAATATTTTTTTGGAAAACCGCTATACGGATTGGACCAATTATTACCCCTACACTACCCTGCGCAACTTGTGGATGTTGTCGAAATACGTCCCGGCACAAAACTTTCAGATTGAGTTTTTGAACAAATGGCGCAACCTGGATAAATACCCGGCCAATGACCCTTTTGCCCCCAACAACTACTCTTTTGATTATCTTTTTGCCATTGCGATGTTTGCCCAGCCCCTGGCCTGGTTTGAGGCTACAGGGCTGCCACCAGAGGCGTCTTCGACTTCTAAGCTGATAAAGACCTACCTCCAGCACAATACCAAAATTCACGCTGGCCAAATTTTCCCGATCGGCAACGAACCGGATGGCCTGCAATGGACGGGCTTCCAATCGATCGGCAATGCCCAATCTGGGTACCTCCTGGTGTTTCGTGAGGCGACCACGGAAGCCAGAAAGGCCGTAAAAACTTGGTTGCCTACGGGCAAAAAAGTAAAATGTACGCTGATCGCTGGTGCCGGGAAATCTTTTGAAGCCCTGGTTCAAGCCGAAGGTAGTGTCACCTTTGAATTGTCCAGTAAAAACAGTTTTGCTTTGTACCAATATTCAATCACCGAAAAGTAAAGCCATGCTGTGTTTGTGGTTTGTTTTCATCAATTTATTGAACTTGGTCTGGCCAGAGTTTCCAATTCAACCAGGCAAGTTCAACCAGATTAATCCAGGCTTAGGGGTTTCTCAACCAAAAGTAGCACCCTCCACTCAGATTGATACCGGGAAATCACCCTTCTTGCCCGCGCCACTGACGCTGGAAGGCGCTCCCCCGCCCCGCAAGCTGCGCGAGGTGGAGCAAATTCTGGGCACAGCCTTAAAAAATAAAAACAACAAAAAACTGGCAGAGCTTCGTATCGTACTTTGTGCCGCAGAGAAAGATCCGAGCCATACAAAAGTAGGCTTGCACGATTATCCGCTGTGGCAGTCCCGCTGGACCAGATTGTTGAATATGGCCCAGCACGTTGAAGCAGAACCCGCTATCCATTGGCCCAGCCCCGAACAATGGCAAAATGCCGACCTCATCGTATTCAACTCCTATAACCCAACTTGGAGTTTGGAAAAAGATTCGCTGAAGCTCAAAGACCGGAGTCAGGAACTGGAACAATTCCTGGCTCGCGGCGGCGGCCTCGTCTTTATTCATTTTGCCTTAAATGCTGGGCCCAATGGACCCAATGCCAAAGCTTTGGCCAACTATACGGGTCTGGCCTTACATCGGGGGCATACCCGTTATAAACTGACCAAAGAATGGCTAATTGATCCCAGCCACCCCTTGGCTAAAGGCTTTAGCAACTTGCAGATTCCAGATGAATGTTACTGGGACTTTGCGGGGAATCTTGATTCACGGGCGAAGGTTTTGGCCAATAACCTGCAAGAGGAGAATTTGCGACCCCAAATGTGGACGCTGGAGCACTGCGCAGGGCGGGTCTTTGTGAGCGTGCCTGGCCACCATACCTGGACTTTTGATGATCCCCTGTATCGGATTCTCATCTTCAGGGGCATGATGTGGGCTACTCGTCAACCTATGGATCGTTTGGCCCCGCTGAGCATCTTGGGTGCTCGGGTAGAACCATAAATCTCACTTCCAAGACGATTTAAATCTGCGTCATTTTTAAACCTATCTTTTTGAGCATCCTGTTTTTCAATTGCTTATTTCTTAAAAATCCTTTCCACAGAAAAAAAATGTAAAAAAAAGGCCATCCGCTTTAGGGAAATTTGTCAATTAGAGAACCTTAGGCACGATGAAAAAATAAATTTACAGAATTGACTCGGCTATTTTTTGATTTGGCAAGGCATGAGGAAGGCGCATAGCGAGCCTACGCAACTGAAGGGTAACGATGCAAAATCAAAAAAGTGTCCAGGCAAAATGTAAATTTATTTTTTCATCGTGCCTTAGCCCATCAAACCTACATCGACTCATGCAATATGGCCAACTGCCCGATGATGCCTTAACTGACTTATTAAAAAAGGACGATGCGCGTGCTTTCCAGGCCATCTACCATCGGCATTGGCAGCACCTGTATGGCTTTGTTTATTTGCAGTTGGGCAATCGCGAAGACGCGGAAGAGATTGTGCATGAGATCATGACGCGGCTCTGGCAAAATCGACAGCAATCCAATATCCAAAACCTGGGGCTTTACCTGTTTATCGCTGCCCGCAATCAATGCAACAAATTGATCAAATCCCAGATCAACCTCCGCAAGTTCAGAGAATACCAGATTTTACACGAAGTGATGGAAAGTTACGATACCGAAAACCTCATCCGGCACAATGATTTGGTTCGTGCCATTGAAGAAGTGATGAAAAGAATGCCCGAAAAAACTGCCCATGTTTTTAGAATGAGCAAAATCGAAGAGTTGCCGAACAAAATCATTGCTGAACAACTGTCCTTGAGCGAAAAAGCGGTAGAGTACCACATCACCAAATCGCTCAAAATCCTACGTCAACACCTGCAAGATTTTTCATCCAACAACTAAGTATTCCATGACCCAACGAGAATTCGATCAATTGTCGGAAAAATACTTGCGCGGCGCTTGCAGCCCTGAAGAAATACGCTTATTGGAGACTTGGTACCAGGCCCAATACGAGTCGAGCCAGCAAACCGAGCTCTTTGCGGATACTCAAGCCTTAACAACTACCGAAAAACGCCTATGGCAACGCATCCAAAACAGCACTCAAATGGATAGAGGCCGTAGGCACCTTTTGTTCAGCTTACGCATTGTGGCGGGACTTGCTGCTACCTTGTTGTTGCTTTTGGGTTATTTCTATTGGCAAAATCAGGCTACCGCACAAAAAAACTACAGCGAACTTGCCCAACAACAGGGCATCGAAAGCATCAATACCTCCCAACACCGCCAAAAACTGGTTTTAGCAGATGGGAGTAGCATCATTTTGGAAAAGAATGCCAGCATTGTGGTAGATGAACACTACGGGCGACGCACCCGCAAGGTGTATTTGCAAGGTGAAGCCTATTTTGAAGTAAAACCCAATCCCCAAAAACCTTTTCTGGTATTTACCGAAAGTTTGGTTACAGAGGTGCTTGGCACCAGTTTTCGCATCAAGCCCCAGGTCCTGCAAAAAACCATCGAAGTATCGGTGCACAGTGGGCGGGTTTCGGTTTACACCACTGAAACTTTACCCAACAAAAAGCGCAATGGCCTGATCTTGACCCCCAACCAAAAAGGAATTTTTCACCAGGAATCCAAAATCATCCAGCAAGCCATTGTGGATGCGCCTCAGGTTTTGATCCCGGATTTGGCCCATGCTGATTTCCAATTTGAGGATACATCTCTGGAGCAAATTGCCCGCATCATGCAAAAGGTATATGGCATTGAATTGGTGCTGACCAATGAGCACATTCGCTCCTGTAAGTTTACAGGCAATTTGAATGGTTTAAGCTTGCAAAAACAATTGGATCTGCTCTGTGGCTCCTTCAACATTGCCTACGAAATCCGGGGAACTTCGGTATTCATCCTCGGCGACCATTGTGAATAAAAAGAAAGAGCCGATAATGTTGGCGCATTATCGGCTTGCCGTGTACTACTGGCCAAAATAAACACTTTGGCCGCGTTCGTCACAACGTGGTAGTACACCCGTTTTCAAGTCTTTTCCAAACTTAAAACAGTCCAATTTATGAAGAAAAATTTACCCATTCCAAAAATCCTTTGGAAGCTTATGCAATTTTCAGTCCATCAACTGCTGCTTTGCATCCTGTTTTCAGGTATCCTCTACGGGCACAAGTCCTTGGGGCAGGATGTATTGGATCGCTCGGTATCTATCGTAGCCAAAGATTTGGGAATCAAAAAAATACTCCACCTTTTGGAAAAAAAGGCAGATGTACGTTTTGTCTACAGTTCCAATGCCATCGATGCCGCTTATAAAACCAGTATCCAAGCCAACAATAAAAAGTTAGAATCCATTCTCAAAGAACTCTTTATCAACAGTGGCATCCATTTTTCAGTAGTGGATAATTTTATTGTGCTGAAAAAAACCAAGCACAGCATCGGGAGCAGCCCCAAAATTGGGCAGCGCCAAAAAAGCAGCTACCTTGGCCCCGAACGCCTCGTCACTGGTACGGTCCGGGACGAAAAAGGGGAGCCTCTCATCGGGGTAAGTATTTTGATCAAGGGAAGTTCAACGGGCACCGCTACCGATGAGTCTGGTAATTTTCAACTCTCTATCCCCGATCAAGACAATGTTGTATTGGTCTTTACCTATGTTGGATTTATATCACTGGAAGAGGTGGTTGGCCCGCGCAGCAATTTATCCATTCAGCTAAAAGAAGACAGCAAAAGCCTCAAAGAAGTAGTGGTCATTGGTTACGGCGAGCGCCAACGCCGCGATTTGACCGGAGCAGTATCCGTAGTCAATTCGGAAGACATCACCAAAGCCAAGGCCATCAATCCTGAGCTTTCCATGCAAGGGCGTTTGGCGGGAGTGTTTGTAGGTTCAGCAGGTGGCGCACCCAATGCCCGCCCAACGGTGCGTATCCGTGGCGTCAATACACTGGGTAACAACGAACCTCTCTACGTTATCGACGGCGTGCCCGTTACGGAATTTGCCAACGGTGCCACGCAGGCCAATTCGGCTCAAGCTGGCGATATTCGGGGTACGATCAACGTGCTCAGTTTGATCAACCCCGATGACATTGAGTCTATTTCGGTGCTCAAAGATGCCTCTGCCGCAGCCATTTATGGCGTTCGTGCGGCCAATGGTGTAGTGATCATCACTACCAAAAAAGGCAAACTGGGCAAACCTAAAGTTGAAATCTCCGCTTCACGAGGCATTCAAAATTTGCCCAAAGTTTTTGAAGTACTCAGCGTCAGCGAATATGTAAACCTGGTCCGCGAAGCTTATGCCAACAACCCGGCTCAGGCCAATAACCTCCCCAATTTTTACAAAGAGGGCAATGCCGCTTACCTCGGTAATCAAACCACTACCGATTGGCAAAAGGCCATCATCAACCAAGACGCAGTAACCGAAGATTACAGCGCCAAGGTATCGGGTGGCAGTGAAGGGACGAACTACTATTTCTCTGCGGGCTTTGCCAATACCGAAAGTCCCATCATCGAGAACAACCTCAAACGTTACTCCTTGGCCACCAACATCAGCAGCCGCATCGGCAAGCGACTGGAAATAGGCCTGACCAACCGCACCAGCTTTGTAGAAGCCCTGGACAATTCACAAACCGACCTGTCCTCTGCCTGGCGATACGTACCCTGGCAACCCATTAAGGATCAACAAGGAGGTTTGGCCAATGTGGTCAACCCCACTTTCACTCCCAATCCCAATTTTAATCCGACCCTGGTCAGCCCCGGTTCACCTTTCAACGTCAGCAACAATGCCTTGCTTTACGGCACAGGAACCCGCTCCAATGTATTTGGCTTGCATGACGTGCGACAAACCGATTACAACCTGCTGCGCGTTTTGGGTTCCGCCTATGCCCAATTGGAAATATTGAAGGGCCTAAAACTAAAAGGTACATTGAGTACAGACTTGTATACCAATACCCGCAATGTTTGGCAGGCCATTGAAGCGTACCGTTATATTTCTCCCTTTTCCAACACTTATGCAGGTACCAATGGCACCTCCAAAGGCTCCTACAACCAACGTATTTCACGCAATTACAACCTGGTTAAGGAATTTTCGATCAATTATGCCCGCGATTTTGCCGGGCACCGCATCGACCTCTTGCTCAATGCCATGGATCAGGTATATGGCAATTCCTTTACCCAAGCCAACAATACCCAAATCAATTCCGACAACCCTGACGCACGTACCTTGCTCAATACACCACCCTTTTCTACCGCTTTGGTCATCAAGGAAAACAATGCCCTCCAGGGCTACATGGCACGAGTGAGTTACAACTACAAAAGCAAATACTACCTGGATGCCACTCTACGCCGCGATGGTACTTCCCGTTTTGCGGAAGATTATCGTTGGGGGATGTTCCCCTCTTTGGCGTTGGCCTGGCGCATCAGTGCCGAACCTTTTCTCAAGGGCCAGGACTGGCTGTCGGACCTTAAAATCCGCGCCGGGATTGGTGAACTAGGCAACCAGGAGACCCGCCTCTTTGCCTACCTTTCTCAAGTGAATTTCAACCCCGACTACGCCTATGGTTCTGGCGTCAATGGTGATGCTTTTGGCGCATTGGCCAATGGTATTCGTTTGCCCGATTTTCCGGTAGAAAATCTGTCCTGGGAACGGGTTTTGACCAGGAACATCGGCTTTGATGCTGCATTTTTTGACAACAAACTGACGGCTACTGTAGAGTATTACGACAAACTGACTTCCGGGATTTTGCAGGCAGTGACCCTCCCTCCCAGTGTGGGTTTGGATGCTGGGTTTTCACCCGTTAACAACATTGCCTCGGTGCGCAACAGCGGTGTAGAAGTGCAATTGGGTTTGAACGGAAATCTGGGTGCGGACCTGAGTTACACCGTATCCGGCAATTTTACCACCGTTCGCAATGAAGTGCGCGAGCTTTACCGCGATCTACCCTTTGGCAGCGATAGCCGTACCGAAATAGGACAACCCATCGGCTATTTCTTTGGATACAAAGTGGCGGGCGTGTACCAAAATCAGGCCGAAATAGATGCACGGGTGGCCAAGGATGGCATCAATGGAGACAAAGTAGTGCCTGGCGATCTTTACTTTCAAGACCTCAATGGCGATGGAGTCATCAATGCTGCTGGCGACCGGACTTTTTTGGGCAAAACCATCCCCGGCTTTTATTATGGCTTCAATGTTGGTTTGGCGTTTAAAGGCATTGACCTCTCTTTGTTTTTTCAGGGAATTGGCGATGTGCAGCGGGTCAACGACGAGCGCCGTGCGGGTGAGAGTATGAACAGCGAAAACATCAACTCCTGGACCTCCGTTAGTGGGCGTTGGACACCTACTACACCTTCAACAACCTTGCCTCGGGCAGTTATTGGTGACCCTGCCAGCAATACACGTTTCTCGGATCGCTGGATTGAAAATGCCGACTTTTTGCGTTTGCGCAACCTGCAGATTGGCTATACGCTGCCCAGTTCGCTGTTGAGCAAGCGTAAGTTGGTATCGAGTTGTCGCATTTACCTAACTGGAAATAACGTGTTCACGTTCACCAATTATTCCGGGCTGGATCCAGAGGTAGACAGTATCCCCCCTGCCCGTGCCTGGATTTTGGGCTTGAACTTTGCATTTTAAACCGATCTAGTATGACGCAAAAAATTACTTCCCGATTTTTTTTGAGGCTTTTGAATAGGAAGCTCACTTGAAATGAACCGTTCAACTTCCTATTCAAAACCCAAATCGGGAAGTTAATTTTTCTGCGTTAATTAATGGTTTTTTCCAAAAGAATATACACATGAAAAATAAAATCCTACGCATCAGTTTCGCACTTGCATTGGCTTTGTCTGCTTGTAATCCAGATAACCTGGAAGTAGCGCCCGGAAACCCCACCGAAAACATCTTTTTTACAGCTGAAAATGATTTTGAAGGTTTAATTCGGGGGGTCTACGCCAAACTTACCGAGCTGTACAATTACAACCAGGGCAATTGGGTACACCCCGTTAGGCACTTGCCCGGGGATGACATCACTACTGCAGGAACCAATCCTTTTGAAACTTTTGCCACCATTCAGCCTGCGGAAGGGCGCTGGACTGCTTTTTACTCCTCCAGCTATCGCCTGATTGCCCGTGCCAATACGGCTTTGCAAAAAATCGCCACGGTTGCCGATGGGGTTTATACGACACCGGGCTTAAAAGAACAACACCAGGGGGAAGCACTTTTCCTGCGTGGTTTGATGTACTTCAATCTGGCCAATACAGTAGGCACTTCACCCTTGATCGTGGAGCGCATCCAGGATTTAGCCCAAACCAGCAACCCTGGTGTAGCCGAAGGCGAATTGCTCAACCAGGCCATTCGCGACTTTACGGAAGCGGCTAAACTGGTGCCAGAAACCTACAATGCCCGCAACGCCGGGCGTGTAAACAAAAACGCAGCCTATGGCATGTTGGGCAAAGCCCTGGTATTTCGGGCCACCATCAGCAAAAGTGCTGCCGATTACACCACAGCCATTCAAGCTTTTGATCAAATTAAAAACCGCAGCTTGATGCCCGATTTTGCCGATAATTTTGATGCAAAAAAGGAAAACAACAGCGAATCCTTGTTTGAATTCCAGGCCAGTCAACCACCGAACAATGACAACGTATTTGTGGCTTTTGGCGACGATTTTGAACCCGGAGGTATTGGCTCGGTATCGGGATTCTGGGGTTTTTACGAAAACAATTCCCTTATGTTTGGTTCGCCTCGTTATTTGGCAACCCAAAAACTGGTGGCAGCATTTGATAAAGATGACCCTCGCCTGGCTTCAACCTTGAACCCTGCAAATCGCTTCTTCTTGAAATACTGGCAAAAAGACCAAAAAACCCAACAACCCGGCGCATCCGCCAATAATCCTCGCATTTTGCGGTTGGCCGATGTACTCTTGCTCAAAGCCGAAGCCATTGTTCAAAGCGGAGGAAACCTCACCGAGGCCATCGGTCTGGTCAATCAAATCCGCACCCGTGCCCGCAATACGAAGGTGGGGAGTTTGGTTCCAGCTGACTTACCTACTACTTTAACTGCCGCTGAAACCATCGCAGCCATCCAAAAAGAGCGTTTTTTGGAGTTGGCCGGGGAAGAATCGCACCGCTGGTTTGATTTGCGCCGCTGGCACAAAGGGGGACAAATCAATTTGGCCAACTGGGATTTCAGCACCGATCAACCCGCCAATTTCGCCTTCGATGTCAATAAACATTTGTTGTTCCCGATTCCACTGTCTGAAACGGACAACAATCCCAATGTCAAACAGAACCCTGGCTACTGATGATTTAGGGGCTCATAACTATGCAGGTTAGTTTAAATCACTCCATACCGTATTATTGAACTAGCAGGTTAGTCCTACTACTATTGCGAACAGCAGCGGGGAAAGCAAAGGGTTTCCTCGTTGCCTGTTCTATTGGGTTCCGTATCTTGTTTGCAAACCTATCCTACCATGCATCAGTTCTATACCACTTTACTCTTGATTTTATTGGGCTGTTTCCAGCAAATTTTTGCCCAGGAACGTCCCAATATTTTATGGATTTCTGCCGAAGATTTGAGCCCGCATTTCTCTGCCTATGGCGACAATACGGTCAAAACGCCCAATATCGATCGCCTGGCCAGGGAGGGTGTGGTTTATGAACAGGTGTACACCACCGCTGGCGTTTGTGCGCCCAGCCGCTGCGCCATCATCACTGGCAATTACCAAACCCGGGTGGGCGGACACAACATGCGCACTTTGTACAATACTTTTCCTGAAAAAACCGGATTACCTAAAGAATACAATGTGGTGCCTCCACCCGAAATCCGCTGTTTCCCGGAATACCTGCGTGCTGCGGGGTATTACACCTGCAACAACGAAAAAACAGATTATCAATTCATTGCGCCTCCCACTGTATGGGATGAATCCAGTAAAACAGCTTCCTGGCGCAATCGGCCAGCAGGCAAACCTTTTTTTGCAGTCATCAATTTTACCACCACCCATGAATCGCAGGTATGGGCACGCAGCAAAAATCCTTTGAGGGTTGATCCAAACAAAGTGCTCTTGCCTCCCTTTTATCCCGACAATACCATTGTGCGCAAGGATGTAGCGCGGCACTACAGCAATGTCTCCGAACTGGACGATCAGGTTGGTGAAGTGTTGCGACAACTGGAAGAAGACGGTCTCTTGGACAAAACCATCATCTTCTTTTGGACGGATCATGGCGACGGGTTGCCTTTTTTCAAACGTGAGGTGTATCGTCGCGGATTACACATCCCCTTGGTCATCCGTTATCCCAATCGGTCTCAGGCCGGCACCCGCAGCCAACGCCTGATCAGTGCCATTGACCTAGGGCCAAGCGTGCTCTCTCTAGCTGGTATACCTACGCCAAAACAAATGGATGGTCAAGCCTTTGTAGGACCATTCGCTGCTAAAAAAGAGCGCCAGTGGGTATTCGCTGCCCGTGATCGGATGGATTCAGAGTACGACCGCAGCCGCTCGGTGATGAACAAGCAGTTTCAGTACGTCCGCAATTTTTACCCCGAGCGACCGCGCTATCAGAACATTGAATTCCGCATTCAACAACCCATGATGGCCGAAATGTTGCGGCTGAAGGATGCGGGTGCCTTGAGTGGTGCCCAGTTGCTGTGGTTTGAACCCAACAAACCCGCCGAAGAATTGTACGATTGGGGCAAAGACCCCTTCCAACTCAATAACCTCGCTGCGCAACCCCAGTACCAGACTGTGCTCAAAAAGATGCGCAAGGCGATGGATCAGTGGTTGTTACAAACCAAGGACTTGGGCGGGATTCCCGAAAAAGAACTGGTCAAACAGATGTGGAATGGTGGCGACCAAGCTCCTCTTACTTCCGCCCCATCAATACAGGCGACAGTTAATGAACTGCGCATCAGTTGTACAACCCCGGGCGCTTCCATCGCTTTTCGGGAAAAAGGCAGCAGCACCTGGGAGGTTTATACCCGACCTATCCCCAAGCCGCAAAAGTCCATCGAGGCAATGGCTATGCGCATTGGATACACTGCCAGTGAGATCGTCACCTTTAAATAAGCATGACGCAAAACAGATTAAATCACTCCGTGATTCTAATTGCTTTTTTCACCTAAAATTCGGGATGACGAATGTTTCTGCGTTACTAAAACTCCTTTGTCATGCAAAAAAAACTCCTTTTCCTGTGGCTGTTCATTGGGGTGCACTTGGCTTTTGCGCAAGCGCCCGAACTCAATGTGCCTTCCGCCAAATACACCAATCCCAGCTGGAAAGCCCGCTGGATTACCCACCCGGACCTTAGTGGAGGAGAACACGCTGTGGTTCTGTTTCGGAAAAAATTTAGCCTGATCGATCGCCCCCAGCAGTTCATCATCAGCGTTTCTGCCGACAACCATTATCAGCTCTATGTAAACGGTAAAAAAGTAGGGTTTGGCCCACAATTGTCCGACATTCGTCACTGGCGCTACGAAACCATCGACATCGCCCCCTATTTGCAAGCAGGCGAAAACGTGCTGGCCGTCGAAGTGATCAACTGGGGGTATTTTCGCTTTTTTGGCATGCAATCGGTTCACACCGGGTTGGTCATTAATGGATTTTCGGAAAAAGAACAAATTGTCAATACACTGGGGGGCAGCTGGAAAACTTTTTGGAACAAAGCCGTGCATGAAAAACCCGTACGCTGGCGCGTAGCCAATCCCGACATCATTGGAGGCTTTTATGCTTGTAATCCAACCGATAGCCTGGTAGCCGCCGACTACCCCTGGGATTGGGAACAGTTGAATTTCAATGATGCGGCCTGGAAGGAGTCTATATTTTTAGAAAACGCCAGTGCTTTTGGTGGGTCCTTTGGTTGGGTATTGGAGCCGCGCAATGTGCCTCAACAAGTCCAAACCGAGGAACGTTTGACCAAGGTTGCCCGCAGTGAAGGCATTGACGTGCCGGTCACATTTTTACAGGGAAAATCCCCCTTGCTCATTCCCGCCAATACCAAAGTTTCCTTCTTGGTTGATCAAACCTTTTTGACAACAGGATATCCTGAGCTAAAATTCTCAGGTGGCCGCAATGCCCGCATCAAAATCAGCTATGCTGAAAACCTGTTCAATCCCGACAAAAGTAAAGGGGACCGCAACGACATAGCAGGCAAAAAACTGGTGGGCTACCAGGATGTGCTTGTAGCTGATGGCAGCCTCAATCGGCGCTACCAGCCTACGTGGCTACGTACTTTCCGATTTATTCAAATTGATGTCATCACCCAGCAGGAGCCCCTGCAGTTGCTTGATTTTTACAACCTGAAAACAGGAAGCTCCATCCCGATCAGGGCTGCGTTTAGTACGAACGACCCCATGCACGGCAAAATCTTCGACCTCTGTCAGCGCACCGTTCAGCTTTGTACCCAAGATTATTTTCTAAGTGATGCCTACTACGAAACCATGCAATACCTGGGCGACTCCAAAGTACACATCCCGGTATGGCAATCGATGACGGGGAATGATTTGCATACGCGGAATGCCCTTCAACAGTTTCATTATTCACGCCTTCCCGATGGAAATTTAACCAGCTGTTATCCGCTAAAATCCACTTTTGTACACCCAACTTACTCGGTCATTTGGGTCGATATGGTGTACGATTATTTAAAATACAGCGGCGATAAGGCCTATACCCAGCAATTTTTATCGGGCATCCAACATACATTAGCGAGCTTTGACGCCCTTATTCAGCCTAATGGTTTGGCGGGTGCTACTTCCTGGAATTATTTTGTAGATTGGTACGTAGAAAGTCCCCAAGGTGGACTTGGCCCTGGGCATAAAGGGCTAAACTCAGCCGTGGTGACTTTGCACTACGTCCATGCTTTGCAAAGTGCCGCAAAAATCTTTCAAATCTTCGGCCGAAATACTGAAGCTACGCAATACCTGACTCGAGCCAATTTCATCAAAAAGAAGGTTTACGAGCAATGTTTTGATGCCAAACGTGGGATTTTTGCGGAGCGTCCCGATAAGTCTTTCTATGACCAGCACAGCAACATCATGGCCGTGCTGACCGATGCTGCTCCTGCCAGCTTGCACCAGAGCATCCTGAGCAAAATCCTCAAGGAGGAGGGCATTAGTCCCGCTACTTACTATTATCGCTACTATCTTTTTGAAGCGATTCACAAAGCGCAGGCCATCGATTTATTCGAATTGGCCCAAGAACCCTGGAAAGAGTTGGTCAATTTAAACCTGACGACGGCCTTGGAGCGCTTCGAAAGTGGCAAAAAGCCTACTCGCTCAGAATGTCATCCTTGGAGTACAGCCCCCGCATATTTTTACTACAAAACCATTGCAGGAATAGAGCCCACTGGGCTAGGTTTTTCCAAATTAAAAATTGCCCCTAATCTGGGCATGCTCCAGCAAGTTTCAGGACTCTATCCTACGCTACTGGGTGATATTCGTTTTGAGCTCAAGCGCCAGGGCAAAACCGGAATCGAAGCCGAACTGGATTTGCCACCAGGCATCAGTGGGCAGTTCATTTGGGCGGGAAAAATGATTCCCCTGAAAACAGGTAAGCAACAAATCATTTTGGATTAAATGAATAATGGATTAAAATAAAAAATTGATTTTCAACCTATTAACGGAGTGGCTTTGAGTCACTCCGTCAATTTACCTTAAAATTGTAGTTTATGCTAAAAATCTGGACCATTATCTTTCTCGCGCTAGGTCTGGGGTTGCTGAAGGACGCTCCATCTGCAACCGTGGCACCCAAACCCAATATCATTTTTATTCTAGCCGATGACCTGGGCTATACCGATTTGGGCTGTTATGGCAACCCATTCAATGAAACTCCACATATAGATTCGCTGGCGAGAGGTGGCCTGCGCTTCACCCAAGCTTATGCAGCCAGTACGGTTTGTTCCCCTTCACGGGCGGCCATTCTTACCGGCAAACATCCTGCTCGCTTGCACTTGACCAATTTTCTGGTAGGTGAGCGCCGCGATTCAATGTCCAATCTACTCCCGGCGCCTTGGACAAAGTACCTTTCTGCCCGTGAAATCACCCTCGCGGAAAGGCTCAAAGCCCAGGGCTACCAAACTGGCATGATCGGTAAATGGCACCTCGGAGGAGGCGACTCCATTGCGCCCTGGGGACAGGGTTTTGATTTTAGCCGTATGATTGGTCGCAATGGCCTGGACTACTATAACTACAACATCTACGAGGATGGTTACCAAAAAACTTTTGTGGACAAAGGCAGCCATTATTTGACCGATAAATTGAGCGATTATGCCCTTTCCTTTCTGGAGAAACAAACTGCTCAACAGCCTTTTTTTCTGTACCTCTGTTATTCTGCACCCCATGTTTACCTGGTACCCAGGGCAGATAAGTTGAGCAAATACCTGCGTAAATATGAACAATTCAAGGGCTACTACAATCCCGATTACGGAGCCATGATCGAAAGTATGGATGAGGGAGTGGGGCGCATTTTGGCACAATTGCAAAAACAGCAGATGCTCGAAAACACCCTCATCGTATTTACTTCTGACAATGGCGGTGTGGGCATCCCAGAACTGGGTCCCATCCCCACCAACTCTGCCCCCTTGCGCAAATGGAAAGGCCATGTGTACGAAGGAGGCATTCGGGTACCCACGCTGTTTTTTTGGAAAGGTAAAATTATGCCTAGACAAACTTGTGATCAGTACTTCAGCAATGTGGATTATGTGCCCACCTTTATGGAGCTGATTGGCGAAAAAGTGCCTGCGGGTTTGGATGGACAAAGCGTGCTCTCCTTATTGGAAGCTCCACAAAAGACCATCAACCGAGGGGCTTTGTACTGGCACTATCCGCATTTCAGCAATCAACTGAGTAGACCAGCAGCGGCACTGCGCGAAGGCCCCTGGAAATTGGTGGAACACTACGAGGATCAGTGCCTGGAGCTGTACGACCTGAGCAAAGACCTGGGCGAAGAAAATGACCTGGCTGCCCAATATCCCGCCAAGGTGAAAGAGTTGCATCGGAAATTGCAGCACTGGCGGCACGAGGTCAAGGCCAATATGCCCATCAAAAAATGATTTTATAGCAAATAAATCCACCGATCCATGCGCTATTTTTTGCCGCTACTACCTCAGATAATCAATAGATTTGAAGTAAGTTGATTATCTAGTGCCACATGTCCAGATAAATCTTCCATTGACCATCTACTTTTTTCCACACAATCAGCATTTCACCTTTAATTGGGGTGACCGCCGAGGTATCGGAAGCTTGATAGTCGATGACATATCTACCCAGTTCTGTCGCATCTGTTTCACTGCTCACATCAAAGCGGATGTTCTCTGTTTTGATGCTGACGCTACGGCCCGACCCGGCCAAATTTTGTTGGTAGTACTTTCTGATGCTGTCGATCCCTACAATGGGTTTTACACCTCCCGGGGGCAAAACGATTGCATCATCGGTGTACACTGCAATAATCTTTTCGGCATCTTTTTCAATGTGTCCTTGTAATGAGGAATCATTGGCCGCCTTGGTTTGTTTAAAAATGGTTTCCGCATCCTCATTAGGTTCAATAGAGGAACAGGCCCAACTGCTCAGACTGAGCAAGAGCACAAACGTCGTACTTGTTTTCATGTCTTGGTACTTGAATCCATATATTATTAAAATAAAAATCAATTTTCGACTAAGGGGATTTGTCTAAACTGTGGTCTTGAAAGATTAAATTTTGGTTGGGTAAACCCAAACCTCACATCAGTCCAAAATTCACAGGTCAAATGCAAGCAAGATTACCAAAAGATGCTGATCAAAAGACCTCCGAGGCAAAGTTGCGATTGCTTTCGGAAGAGGAAGATGTATCGGCGGAATACAGTGTGAAAGGGACCGATACCAACGATGAGGCACTCATCCGACAGGCTTTTAAAGTGAGTCCCGAGCGGGGATGCGAATTGTTGTTTCGGCGTTATCACCTTGCTTTGTGCAGCCATGCCATTCGCTTTGTGTATTCCAAAGAATTGGCCGAAGACATCGTCAGTGAGGTTTTTTGTAAATTCTGGAGAACTCAAGCTTATGCCTCCGTTACTTCTTCCTTTCGGTTTTATCTGTTCAGAAGTGTACGGAATACAGCTTACACCCACTTGCGTTCCGAGTTTAAGCCATCCATTGACCTTGAAAACATTGTAGGTTTAGAAAGCTCGCAGGAGTTACGGCCAGATTACATTACCCAATATGAAGAAACCAGTCAGCGGCTCAAAGCATTGGTAGAAGCCATGCCCCCACAATGCCGCAAAGTATTTCTCAAAAGCCGATTTGAAGGCAAACGCTATCAAGAAATTGCCGATGAAATGGGGCTCTCCATCAAGACCGTAGAAGTGCATTTGGTAAAAGCCCTGAGTTTGATTCGGAAAGGTTTGAAAGACTACCTCATCGTGCTCTTTGGCCTATCGATTTTGTATTTAAAAAATTGGTTGAGCTAATAAGGTGTTTTTATTAAAACGTAGTCTCTCAAAACAGTAAAACATCAAGCATGGAAGCTGAGATCACAAAAGAACTAATATTTGAACATTTCGCCAACCGAAGCACTCCCTTGCAACGGCGGCAAATTGACGCCTGGTTGCACCTGGAAGCCAACGAAGAACTGTACTATCAATGGTTGGAGGAGTGGGAAAACAATAACCTTGAATACCTGCCCCAAAGCGAGCAACTCATTCAACGGTATCTCGATTTCCTGCATAGCCATCCAGTTGAAACCCTTGCTCAGGAACAGGTTGAGGTAAGCGAGCCTCAGGTTTCCTTTCGGCGATTTACCGCCTATTGGTACTTAGCTGCTGCAATCCTTATTATGGTGGGTGCCAGCTTATGGATTTTTCGTGCCGGGTTGATTTACCAAACCTACCATACCCAATATGGAGAGGTAAAATCATGGGTGCTGCCTGATGGAAGTAAGGTAACCCTGAATGCAAATTCCACGCTAAAAGTTCCACGTTGGGGTTTTGGTCAACACAATCGTAAAGTGCATTTGCAAGGGGAGGGATTTTTTGCGGTAACCCACTTGAAGCACCATCAAAAATTCATCGTCCAGACTCCCAGAAACCTTGAGGTTGTGGTTCTGGGTACCGAATTTTCAGTCTTTGCGCGCGCCCGCGGTGCCAAGGTCATTTTGAACAAAGGAAAAGTCAAAATCAACTATCAAAAGGCATCAACCCAACAAACGCTTATCCTGAAACCTGGAGATGTGGTGGCTTTTGATGAAAAAAATCAAATGTCGCACCGGCACAATGCCGAGCCTTCCGAATCCTCAGATTGGGCGGAGAAACGCTTCAATTTCCAAGCGACGCCTTTGAGCGAGCTGGCATTGATCCTGCAAGAAACCTATGGTTTACAGGTTTCCGTTGACTCGTCCTTGTTACAACGCAAACTAATGGGCTCCTTCCATGCCGAAAATGTAGACGAATTTTTGCAAGCTATTTCTGAACTGATGGACATCCAGATCCGTCGAGAAGGTAAACAAATCCAGCTGATCGAACCATAACTTATTTCACTCACTACTACAAGCATCAGGTCATGATACAATCATTCCAAAAAGCCCCGGCCTTGGGGCTAATGGCTATCTTATTGCTGTTCGGGTTTCCTGGAAACGCTCAAATGCAGGCCAGTTCTCAAAACCGACAGACAACTTATAGCAATAGTTCCCAAATCCGCAGCATTCAGTTGAGTGACGCCTTGACGGAACTCAAACAAAAATACCGCGTGGACATCCTTTTTGAACTAAAAACGGTGGAAGGGATCGTAGTTCGGCAAAAATCGATTGACCTGGCCCTAAGTTTGGAACAAAATCTGGACAAACTTCTGCTGCCTTTAGGGTTGAAGTACAAAAAATTCAACCGCACTTCGTACGTGGTCAAAGAAAATAAAAAACCCAAAACAACCGGAAGTATAGAGCAAATCAGGTCATTGAATGAATTGACTCAATTGAACCGGGCGGCTTTGGAACTTCAACCCAGTGCCAACACTGCTCAAGACCCGTTCCAACAAACCCCTGGCTCAAAACCGCCCCTTCAAACCATAATTGGAAAAGTAATGGATGAAACCGGGCAAGGTTTACCCGGGGTGACCATTTTGGTAAAAAACACTCAATTGGGTACTACCACAGATGTGGATGGGAGTTTCAGAATAGAACTGTCTGAGGCACAGGTTCAGCTGGTTTTTTCTTTCGTAGGGTACATTACGCAGGAGCTTACCGCCAAAGAAGGGCTACCCTTGGTGGTGACTTTAGTACCAGACGCTAAAGCATTGAGTGAAGTGGTGGTGGTAGGTTATGGTACTCAAAAGAAAAAAGACCTGACCGGATCCGTGGTAAGAATAGACCCCAAACTAAATGAAAGTAGCCCCAATGTAAATGCAGTGCAAAATCTGCGAGGATCGGTAGCGGGGGTTAGAGTCATCGACGGTGGCCGCCCGGGTGCCGACGGAACGATCTCGATTCGTGGGAATTCATCCATTTCTGCCAGCAATGCACCTTTGATTGTGTTGGATGGCATTATTTATACCGGCGGACTATCAGACATTAATTCCAATGATATTGAATCTATGGATATCCTCAAAGATGCGAGTTCAGCAAGCATCTACGGTTCAAGAGCCACCAACGGAGTCATCTTGATTACCACCAAAAAGGGAGCAAGTGCTAAACCAAAATTCAATTACAATACCTACTACGGTATGTCGGACTATTCGCATACCCCACAACTGATGGGCCCCGAACGGTATCTGGCAATGAAAAAAGATGCTTCTGCCTTTTTAGGGAGGCCCATTACCCTACAAGCAATCGAAGAAGCGAATGTAAACGCGGGTATTTCCATTGACCCCTGGCAAGCCATTGCCCAATCTGCCCCCATGTCCAACCATGAATTGAGCGTATCGGGGCGTTACGAAAAAGTAAACTACTACATTTCAGGATCTTATACCGACATGAAGGGCCGAATTATCGGTGATAATTTCAGCCGTCTTTCGGCAAGGCTCAATCTTGAAGTGGCTGCGACCGACTGGCTAAACATTGGTACCAATTCAGGGTATACCAAAAAAGATTACTCTGGGGTTCCGGCTAATTTGGAGTTTGCCAGTTATTTGAGTCCCTTTTCTTCATTTTTCTATGAAGATGGCGCCATCAGAAACCTGCCCATGGGCGATGGAATTGCTCCTAACCCCATTCGGGCTTCGCTCTCGAATGATAATTTACAGTTGACCAATACTTTTTTCAATAACCTTTACGCCGACCTGGCCCTGCCGATTTCGGGTTTATCGTATCGGCTGAACTTGGGAAACAATTTCCGGTTCAACGATGATGCCAATTTTACACCTTCCATAAACGAACCCAGAGATGGTTTGTCTCGATTGGCAAGTGGCAGCAAAAGCCACCGCAAGCATCATTATTTGACGCTTGAACACATTGTGAAATACCAAAAAGCACTCGGTCAATACCACAATGTCGATTTAACCTTGTTGCAAAGTTTTGAAATGACCAACGAAAGTGGCTCCTCTCTTTCGAGCAACAATATTTTTAACGACGCCCTTTCTTACAACGGTCTGGGCATTGGCGAGAATCCAACCGTATCTTCCTCGGCTTTAAAATCAACCGCAAACTCCTACATGGGGCGTATTGGCTACAAATTCAAAAACCGATATGTATTCAACGCTACGGTCCGACGGGACGGCTACTCGGCTTTTGGATCGGGGCGTAAGTATGGCGTTTTCCCTTCGATGGGTATAGGCTGGCTGATCTCGGAAGAAAAGTTCATGAAGGATGTGCCTTTGATTGGTTACCTAAAACTAAGGTACACTTATGGCAAAAATGGGAACCGGGGCATCTCGCCTTATTCATCCCAAACGAACCTCACCCAAACGGGCAATCAATACGTTTTTGGCGATGCTGGTGTTACCTCCATCGGGATTACTCCAACCTCTATGTCCAATAATAACTTGGGTTGGGAAACAACCGTAGCTTCCAATTTAGGCCTGGATTTTAGCATCCTGAATGAAAAAATATCGGGTAGCATTGAATACTACTCCAAAAACACCTCCGATTTGCTCCTACAATTGCGGATTCCCAATATGACCGGCTATGAAACCTATTTTACCAACATCGGTGGCACCAACAACCAAGGCTTGGAAATTTCTTTGAACACCCAAAACTTTTCAAAAGCTAAGTTTAAATGGACAAGCAACCTTGTGTATTCATTCAACCGCAACAAGATCACCAAGTTGTCGGGCGTGGATTTGAACAAGGATGGGGTTGAAGATGACGACATTGCCAGCAGTAGATTTATTGGAAAACCCCTCGGCACCAACTTTGATTACGTTTGGGACGGCATCTGGCAAGTGGGTGAAGACAATAAATTGGACCCCACCTCCAAACCAGGCTACGTAAAATTTAAGGATGTGGACGGCGATGGGAAACTCACTCCGTTGGACAGACAGGTTTTACATTCTAACCAACCCGATTTTTTGGCGGGGCTTACCAACCGTTTTTCTTACGGAGGGCTGTCATTGTCCATCTTTTTCAATGCGGTTATTGGTGGGTATAGCCCCAACAGCCTCTTAAATCATGGTACCAATTTCTTCGACCGAACCAATTTGATGGATTTGCCCTACTGGACTCCTGAAAATCCTTTGAGCGACCGACCAAGCATCGGCTATCCCAATCCCCTTGGCTATCGTTTTTACCAAAGCCGTTCGTTCGTGCGTCTTCAGGACATCAGCCTGAGTTATGATTTGCCCAAAAATGTACTTTCCAAAGCCAAAATCGGCAGTGTGAAAGTGTATGTGAGCGGCAAAAACCTCAAAACCTGGACCAAATGGGACGGCTGGGACCCTGAACATGGCTCGGGTGGGCGGACACCTGCCAACGGCCCACTGTTGTCCTCTTGGATAATGGGTTTAAACATCGGTTTGTAGTCTTATGGTAAAACTTTTAAAATCGTAAACCAATGAAAATTTCATTACATCCTATAAAAGTAAGTCAAAGCCTGTTGTGCCTATTGTTGCTCTTGTGCGGCAGTTGTAAAGACAGTTTTTTGGACGAAATACCTCTGGACAGATTCAGCCCAGAAAACCTGCTGACGTCAAAAGCAGGTTTTGAAACGGTCATCGTGGCACTGCATAAAGCTGCCCGCGACGAAAGAACCCTTGACCGCCCCGACCAAATGGGAACAGGGACGGATTTGTGTACGAGCGGTGTAGCCGACGGCAGATTTATGAAAGATTATTCGCTCTTATTGCCCGAAGACCAGATTGTGGTGTATTACTGGGATTGGGCGTATACCATTATGCTCAAAAATGCGAACCTGATTATTTCCCGCGCTGAAAATCCCGCCGTGAAATGGACTGAAAAGGAGAAAAATGAAGTGGTGGCGGAAGCCAGGTTTTTTAGAGCCTTTACCTACAATGTGCTGGTCAATCTGTTTGGCGGAGTACCCATTGTAGACAAGGAGTTGACCCAACCCAGATTCGATTTTACCCGCGCATCAAGGTTGGAAGTTTTGAAATTTATCCAGGCCGACTTGGAGTTTGCCTCAACCTGGCTACCCAATGTACAAACGGGCCCTAACAAAGATGGAAGAATTTATAAGGCGGCGGCCTTGCATTTGCTTTCTGAAGTCTACATCAGCTTGGGTTTGGAAACAAAAGACGCCTCTTTTTACGATAAATCCATCGAAGCTGCTACCAAAGTAATCAACGGTAGTGCGGGATCGTATAGCCTGATGACCAAACGATTTGGGAATACGGCCAGAGCCGGAGATGTGTTTTCAGATTTATTTTGGACGGGTCAGCAAAATAGAGCTTCGGGGAACCTGGAGACCATTTGGGCGGTGCAGTATGAGTTTTTGACCGTAGGCGGTGCCGAAAGCCAAAACCATGATTTACGCTGGTGGGGCCCACAGTTTGAAAACATTCGCTCTCCGGATAACAAAAGGATTTTAGTTACTGATTCCATTGGTCGCAGTCAGGGTGGCAACCGCCCTACCAATTACTTTTTCTACGATATTTGGAAGGACAATTTCAACAATGACATTCGGAATTCAAGGCACAATATTCGTAGGGATTGGTACTACAATGACCCAAGCTCGGCGTTTAAAGGGCAAAAGGCCCGCTATGTACTGGTGAATGGCAAAGCCTTTGTGGCCAATCCCAACGGTACGCCCACTAATATTGCTGTGGATACCCTGCGTTGGTGGTATCCGATGATTCGTAAAATCGAAGGCACCATGCAACAGGGAGCGATCAATGGACGAACCAACAACGACCAAATCAGAATGCGTTTGGCCGAAACTTATTTGCTGCGGGCAGAGGCCTACGTTCACAAAGGTCAGCCAGCCCTGGCAGCAGCAGATGTCAATGTGGTGCGTGCCCGGGCCAATGCCAAGCCGGTTGACGCAGCTGCCGTGGACATTGATTATATTTTGGACGAAAGAGCCAGGGAACTCATTGTGGAAGAAGCGAGACGCAGAACCCTCGTTCGATTGGGCCTGTTGTACAAAAGAGCCATTATCCACAACTGGGACGCCAAAGCCACGATGAAGCCCCACCATGAGCTTTGGCCGATTCCGCAAAAAGCCATTGATGCCAACCGGGATGTAAAATTGGCGCAAAACCCGGGTTATCCTGGTGCCTAAAAGCAGGTCAACGAGATGATGGTTCAAATACAGTTTTGGACCATCATCATTTCCAGTCCATTCTCAAAATACCAATCGTATGAAAAGAAGTGAGTTCATCAAACAAACTACCTTATTGTCAATAGGGTCTCTGCTGAATCCGTTTATCACACAAGTAGCAAAAAAGGATAACCCTACCCTACTTTTGGTGTCGGGTTGGCAAGATGTGAATATCGGCGACATCGGGCATACGCCTGGCTTGCTACACGTTCTGGAGACCTTTATTCCCAAAGCCACCATTATTTTGTGGAAACGAAGCAATGGTGAAGAGGTGAAGAAATTGCTGAATAAAAACTTTCCGAAAGTTAAAATCATTTATGGCGGTGTAAACAAAGATAAAGACGTGGATAACCCCGAAATCATGGAAGTTTTCAAAAAAGCGGATGTGATGATTCACGGATCGGGGCCATCCCTGGTTGGCGGGGATAACCTGGCGAGCTGGATGAAACATACCACCAAACCTTTCGGCATTTATGGTACCACCCTCGAAAACCCAAGCCAATACCACCAAAGCATTTTGCAAAAAGCGGCCTTCATCTATACCAGGGAAACCAAATCCATCGAACATTTGAAAAAGGTGGGCATCGCTGGCGACCATGTGCAATTTGCTCCCGATGCTACGTTTTTCATGCACATCAGAAATGATGAAAAAGGAAATTCTTTTTTGAAAGCCAATGGGTTGAAAGATAAAAAATTCATTTGCGCCGTGCCCAGGTTGCGGTACACGCCTTATCATAAATTCAATCCCAACAACAACGGTTGGAACGCTGAGCGAATAAAACTGGTAGAAGAAACCAACGAAAAATACAAGGAAATCGACCACGCTAAACTGCGGGAAGCAATGATAGCCTGGGTCCGGGAAACGGGCAATAAGGTACTGGTTTGCCCTGAAATGACCTATCAGGTAGAAATCATGGACGAACTACTCATCAATCCCCTGCCCGACGACGTAAAACCCTTTGTTGTAAAACGGGGCTACTGGTTACCCGACGAGGCCGCTTCTATTTACGCCAAAGCACATGCCGTGCTGAGTTTTGAGTGCCATTCACCCATCATAGCTGCTGCCAACGGTACGCCTTGTTTTTATTTACGCCAACCCGAAGATACCATCAAAGGGCAGATGTACTACGATTTGGGTTTCAATGATTGGGTATTTGAAATCAACAATGCTACGGGTAAACAAATTGCCGACCGCCTGAGGGAAGTTTGGACAAACTACAAAAAAGCCAATGCTCAACTCAAAACCTCCATGGACAAAGTAGCCGCTATTTATAAAACGGGCACTGAGCGCGTGAAGAAGCTGCTGGTTTGAATTTAATTGGAAAGACCAATATAGCATAAATCATTTTTGCCCTTCCATTTTGCGGTATTTCGCGGGCGACACCCCCATCTGCTGCTTAAACAACCGCGAAAAATAAAAGGGGTCACTGATGCCAATTTGCAGGGCAATTTCATTGATGCGCAACTCGCTAAAATGCAACAATTGACAGGCTTTTTGGATGCGCAATTGGTTGAAATATTCAATCGGGGCATAACCAGTATCTTCTTTGAATTTTCTCGAAAAAAAGGAAGTTGAAAGGTGCACCGATTGGGCAATTTGCTCCAAACTTAGGGATTGTAACAAGTTGTCTTGCATCAACTTTATGGCCCGATCAGTTGAGCTAATGGTCTGGTTCTTGGTATTTTTTTGCTGAAAATGCTCCAAGGTAATAAAGGTGCTGAGGTAATGCGGAAACAATTGATTGGCAAAGTATAGGTTTCCGATGCTAAATCCCTTGCCAAAAGCATTGGCGATTTGTTTGAACAGCTCGTTCCTTTCCTCCGAAAATCCCACCTGTACCGTTCGGAAAACCTCAGTAGGCTGACCCATCAGGGATTGAAGAAACCTTTGCTGTGGGAGGGAAAATCACGGAGGTATCATGAAGCACAATGTATTCTTATTCCTGATTTTTTCAGTCACTTTGGCCCTACATGCGCAGCCAGTCAAACGCCTGTACATCGCCAACGATGACCATACCGACTACATGTGGACCGCGAATGAAGCAGCCTACGATTCTGCTTTTGTACAAATGCTCGATTTTTACCTGCATCAGATCGATTCGACCAAAAATAATCCTCCTGATTTTCAGGCGCGTTACAATTGTGATGGCAGCTACTGGCTAAGGGCTTATCAAAAATACCGCTCGCCGGCACAGTTCAATCGTTTGATTGCAGCCATCCGCTCGGGGCACCTCAGCAGCCCTTTGAATTCCCTGGTGAGTACTTATGGTGCACAGCCCACCGAGGCCGTGCTGCGCGGGATGTATTATGCCGGGCAACTGGAACGCGAGCACAAGCTGCGCTTTACCCTCGCAACGGCCATGGAGAACAATACCATCCCCCTGGGTCTGAGTTCCTTGTGGGCGGGTTCAGGTGCCAAATACAGTTGGAAAGGCATCGGGGGTTACGGCAGTCAAATGACCTATGAATACCGCTCCAATCGCCGCAATCAGTTGTACCGCTACGCGGGATTGGATGGTTCAAGTGTGTTGATGAAATGGTACAATTACAATGGCAAGCCCAATGCGCATACTCCGCTGGGTGGTTATGCGGAATGCCGACTGATCATCAAATCAAAGGACGCAGTGAAAGAGATTGGGCAAATCGTGGATGAACTGGATGCCTTTTGTGATACCCTTTCGCCCCAATCCACCCATCGATTCAATGTCGGTGGAGCCTTTGGCTGGGGGCACGACGATTTGGCTACTTTCATTTCCAACCCTTTTATTCAGGCGGCTCAAAACGGAACCAATGCGAACCGCAAAGTGCGGGTGTCCAACGAAGAAGATTTTTTCCAAGACGTAGCCCGAACTTATCCCAATCTCCCCACTGAATCACTCAGCTACGGCAACGAGTGGGACTTGTATTGTGCTTCGATGAATGAAACCACCGCTCAAGTACGGCGATCCCTGGAAAAACTCCGCAGCGCCGAAGCCATGGCCTCGATTGTGGCGTTAAACAACCCCAATTTTGCTGCCTCGCTCAACCATGCTCGGCAACAAGCCTGGGAGGCTTTGGGCTTTTATTGGGAGCACAACTGGACCGCCGATGGCCCAGTAACCCGCCCCATCCGCGCCGAATGGCAGATCAAACTACAAAAGCAACTCGCCAATTATGTTGATTCACTTTTTGCTCTTTCGAGCGCATCTTTGGGGAAACAAATCAAAAAATCGGCCAATCCTCGGTTTTACGTGTTCAATCCCCTCAGCTGGGCCCGCGATGATGTGGCGGATTTGCCCTACGACGCGAGTGAAGCCATTAAAGTGATCGACCTCAGCAACCAGCGTGAAGTAAGCCATCAGATGATTGTCAAGGGTGGACAATCCTTCCTGCGAATTGAAGCAAAGGACATTCCTTCCTTGGGTTATAAAGTTTTTGAAATCCGTAAGGGCCTAGCTAGTTCGCGCCCCCTGGCGGCAACGCTTGCAGGGGAGTACCTCAGCAATGACTATTACAAACTTCGCCTGAGTCCTTCCGGGGCCATCACCGAATGCTACGACCGCCGTGCCGGCGACAAAGCTTTGGTCATGCCAGGGAAATCCCTCAACGATTTGGGCGCAAGCCAACTCAATTCCGGTAATCCAGTGGTGATTGAAAACGCTGGGCCCGTGTCCGTCACTCTCAAGGCGGTTTCGACGGACCCCATTTTGCATACCGTTCGGGTGACTTTGTACGCCAATAGCCCGCGCATCGAAGTGGAAGACAGCATCCAGGCTAATTTTAAGGACGTAAAAACTTGGTCTTTTGCTTTTGATCTGAAAAATCAGGTCACTCGCCACGAAGAACTGGGTGCGGTTTTGACCGTAAAAAAAGAAACCCGGGGTGGACATTATGCCGCTCAAAACGCCCGCTATGATTGGCAAACCTTCAATCATTTTGCCGACTTAAGTGAAAGCGATTACGGCATTACCCTCTCCAATCTGGATTGTAGTTTTTTCAAATTGGGGGAAAGTAGTGTTGATTCCCTCTGGGAAAACTCCGCTGAACTGCATGCCCTAGCTGGAGGACAAGTGGATAGAAAAAGGGAAGACAAGGGGATGATGGGCATTTTTAATCAAAATGGCCAATCGGCTTTTTTATACCAATTTGCCTTGAGTGCACACCAATCGGCTTTTGACCCCGGCACCGCCATGAAATTCGCCTTAGCCCATCAAAACCCCTTGGTCACAGCATGGGTAGATGGAGGTAAAACTGGCAGTAGCGCGCACAACTTTTCGCTGATCTCGGTTGATGACCCAAATGTGTTGCTGTGGAGTGTCAAACCCGCTGAAGAAGGCATCCAGGGTGGCTTGATCACCCGCTTTTGGAACTTCAATGCTACAGCCGTGAGCCCGAAGCTGCAACTGAGCAAACCCATTCGGCAAGCCTGGCATACCTCTCATGTTGAAACAAATGAAGTGGCGTTGAGCCCGGTTAAGGGTATCTTAAAGCTCGATTTAACGGGTCAACAGTTGAAGACTTATCGCTTGATGCTGAAATAGAGGGGGATTGGAGTTAAGTGATGGGACAGTATTGATGGATTTCATTTACTCGTCTCCAACTACAAAATCACCCCTCTCTTTTTTTCCGATACTCCACCGGGCTTTCCTGAAACTGCTTACGGAACAACCGATTAAAATTCGACAGGTTTTTAAAGCCCGACTCATAACAAATGTCGAGGATCGAGAGGTCGGTTTCTTTCAACAAACGACTGCTCTCATTCAAGCGCATTTCGATGACAAAGCTGAGGAAGGATTTTTGGGTGCGTGATTTGAAATACCGGCAAAAGGCTGATTCGGACAAATTGGCCAATCTGGCTGCCGCCTGGATAGTGATGTCGTTTTTGTAATGCAGCAGCGCATATTCCAATACCTTGTGCATTTTTAGGCTGTCTTTAATATTGATGCCCCTGATGGTATTGATGGAGAGGGGTTGCAATTCGCTGGAGGTAGACAGGAGACCAAAAATTTCAATCAAACCTTTCAATCGTCCAATTTTCCCAGCCTCCAACATCTCGTACATCAGGGCTTTGATCTTCCTGCGCGTTTCTCCCAATACCATGATGCCATTCATCGACAGAGCCAGCACCTGTTTCATCTCTATCAT
Source organism: Haliscomenobacter sp. (assembly GCF_965225875.1). Taxonomy (GTDB): domain Bacteria; phylum Bacteroidota; class Bacteroidia; order Chitinophagales; family Saprospiraceae; genus Haliscomenobacter. The sequence continues at coordinate 85,380 of NZ_CBDDBS010000002.1, forward strand.
CTCGGGGGTATTAAAAAATTGCTTACCCAAAAAGCCTTCCAAAAACTGGATCACAATGGAACTGGGTTTGACATTGGATTCAACTTGATAAAAGGTATCATCGGCTTTAAACAGGTGGGGAACATTTTTGCCAATCAAGGCAATCTCGCCTTCCTGATAGGTCGAAAAACTGTTGCCGATGAACTTCATGCCAAAGCCGCGCTCACAATACACTAGTTCGTACTCCTCATGAAAATGCCAGGGCGTTTCGAAGTACGGCGACTCGTAACGATTCACGATGAACGAACTCCCGGCAACCAGGGGAAGTTTCTGGAAAAGGGCGTTTTTATTTAATTTTATTTTGGTCAAAATAGTATCGTTAAAAGTTTATTTGTAGTGGCAAGATAGTTAAAGGAGTTGTTTTTTTGCAATCAGGAGCTGGTTTAATTGCAACACATTGGTATTATTCTGACCAAACTCTACATCAAAATTCGCAAGACCACGATGAAAAAATTACCATTTCTCCTCTTTCTTCTGCCCCTGCTCGCCCTCTGGCAAGGCAATCTGCCCAAACAGCTTGACCAACCAGACAATGGAGGAGACTGGGCTCATTACGGGTACGACCCGAGCCACAGCAAATTTTCACCACTGGATGCGATCAACCTCAAAAACGTGCAACAACTAAAAGAGGTTTGGCACCATCAGGAATCCGCCGATGGGTCGAGTATCTTTTTGAATCCATTGGTCATCAAAGGCAAAATGATCGCCTTGATGCCTTCCAAAAAATTGGTCGCCCTGGATGGTAGCAACGGAAAATTGATTTGGGAATTTGAGCCAGATGCTTCAGATATTTCCAATTGGACCAAAGGAATAGCTTATCGCCACGGCAGCAAAGGTAAACCTGACGCCATTTTATTCGTTTCAGGATCAACCCTTTATTCGATTGACGCCTCCACTGGGAAACCAATTCCTGGTTTTGGCAAAAACGGGAGAGTCGACTTTTATACCGGCCTCAGCGTAAGTAAGGCTCGGCGCAACGAGGTGGCCATCAGCAGCAATGCCCCGGGCGTGATCTACAAGGACCTGTACATTATTGGTTGTAAAGTGCCCGATGAATTGCCTTCCACATCCGGAGATATCCGCGCTTTCAACGTGAATACAGGTAAGTTGGTTTGGACTTTTTATACCATCCCCAAACCCGGTGAATATGGTGCCGATACCTGGCCTGCGGGAGCTCGCAACAAAAACGGCGGCGCCAATTGTTGGGGAGGCATGGCTTTGGATGAAAAAAGAGGCATCGTGTATGTACCTACGGCTTCTCCTTCTTTTGATTTTTATGGCGCTGACCGCGAAGGACAAAACCTGTTTGCCAACTGCCTCCTGGCGCTGGATGCCAAAACAGGCAAACGCATCTGGCATTTCCAAACCACCCACCACGATTTGTGGGATCGCGACAATGGTTCACCGCCCAATTTGGTAACCCTTGAACAAGATGGCAAAAAAGTGGATGCTGTAGCCCTGGCCACGAAAATGGGCTACGTATATGTATTCAATCGAGACACGGGTGTTCCCATTTTTCCCATTGAAGAGGTGCCGGTACCCACCACAAGTGAGATGCCTGGAGAAAAGCCCTGGCCCACTCAACCCATCCCAGTCAAACCTGCCCCTTTTGCCCGTCAGGGCTTCAAAAAAGAATATTACAGCACCATTAGCCCGGAATCAGAACAATACATCAAGGATCAGATCGCTAGCCAACAATACAATACGGGTATTTATGAACCACCGAACCTTAGGGGCTCAATCATTGTCCCCTCGGCGAATGGGGGCTCCAATTGGGGCGGGGCTGCTGTTAACCCTCATTCTGGGGTAATGTTTGTCAACTCGGTTGATTTGCCCTGGTTTTTAAAGCTGCAAGAAATGAAAAGTTTGAGCGCGAATAACGACAAAACGGGCGAAAACTTATTCAAATTGTACTGCAGCAGTTGCCACGGTATGGATAAAAAGGGTGCGGGGCCAGGCCCCGATATCAGCACAAAAATCAATCTGTATTCGGCCAAAAAACTCGAAAACATCATCAGAAGAGGCGCCGAACCGATGCCCTCGTTCAAACATTTGCCCCCTGTTCAAATCAATGCCATCGTGTCCTATTTGAAAGGAACCCCAGTAGAAACCAAAAATGGAGAGGCTGGATTGGAATCCGCCAGTACCGAACCCTATGGCTTTTCAGGATATGATTTTTATCGGGACAAATGGGGATTCTCTGCCATCAAACCGCCCTACGGTACACTCAATGCCATCGACCTCAATCGGGGCGAAATCCTCTGGCAAGTGCCCCTGGGAGAAGACCCCAAACTGGCCAAGATGGGCATCAAACAGTCCGGAATGTTCAGCCGGGGTGGTTGCATTGCGACAGCCGGAGGGCTCATCTTCATCGCCGCTACCGCTGATGGAATGTTTCGGGCTTTTGACCAAGCAAATGGTGAAATCGTTTGGGAGACCCAACTACCGGGCAATGGCACCGCGATCCCTTCGACGTATTCCATTGGCCAAAAGCAGTACCTCACGATTGCCGTAAGCCCCAATCCCGGTAAAGGATACAAGGGTGGATACATTACCTATAGCCTCGACTAGAGGTAATTTAAACTGAGCAAACTATGCTAAAAGATAAAAAAATTGTGATCATCGGCGGCACCACGGGCATTGGTTTATCGGCTGCCCGAGCTTTTGTTCAGGCAGGAGCCCAGGTGGTTTTAGTGGGCAGAAACCCGGAAAGCGGCCAGGCAGCTCAAGCTTTGCTGGGCGATGCTGCCCGGGTGTACAGTGGCGATGCCTCCGATCCTGCCACTGCGGAACAGGCCATTGATTTATGCCTCGACACTTTTGGTGATTTTGATGGCTTGTACCACGTAGCGGGGGGAAGTGGCCGTAAATTTGGCGACGGCCCGCTGCATGAACTGAGCCTGGAAGGCTGGAACAAAACCTTTGAGCTGAACCTTACGGGGCTTATGCTTTCCAACCAGGCCGCCATCCGCAGGTTTCGGGCTTTGGGCAAAGCCGGGACCATCCTGAATATGGGCTCAGTATTGGGGTTTTCTCCTTCTCCTAAATACTTTGTTACGCATGCTTATGCAGCGACAAAATCAGCCGTCATTGGATTTACCAAATCCATTGCCGCCTATTACGCTGCCGACAACATTCGGGTCAACCTATTGGCCCCGGCATTGGTGGAAACACCCATGTCGGAGCGCGCCAGCAAGGATGAGGCCATCCTGAGTTTTGTCAAAACCAAACAACCGCTGGATGGGGGCCGAAATGGTCGACCTGAAGATTTGGATGGTGCGGCCATTTATTTTATGTCCGATGCTTCCAAATTCACTACGGGCCAAACCTTGTATGTGGATGGGGGTTGGGAGCTCTCGGAGGGGCAATATTAACTTGTTTTCCATTAAATTAAATCAACTCAACAGAATCGCAAGATCCAATGTCTTATACACAAACCTACCTCCAAAAATGCCAGGGCCTACTGGAAACCGTAGCCCGGCAAGAAGCAAACATCCAGCGAGTAGCTATTTTATTTGCCAACTCCATCCTCGCTGGCCGCATGGTTCACGTGTTTGGCAGCGGCCACAGCCGCATCATGGTAGAAGAGATGTGGCCCCGTTACGGTTCTTTCCCCGGTTTTAACCCCATCGTAGAATTGTCCCTGACCTTTCACAACCTGGTGGTGGGTGCCAACGGGCAACGGCAAGCCATGTTTTTGGAAAATGTAATTGGCCTGGCTCAGCAAATTTTGCGAAACTTTGACCTGTCTGACCTGGATGCCGCCCTCATCATTTCTTCCTCTGGCTGTAATGTGGTGCCCATCGAAATGGCTGAATTGTTCCAACAAAAAGGCATCAAAACCGTGGGCATCATTTCCCAACTGCATTCCGAAGCCAGTACCAGCAAACGGCCGGATGGCCTGAAACTACAAGACTTCTGTGACATCGTACTCGATTCGGGTGCACCTGTTGGCGATGCGATGGTCAGTATTAAAAACCTGGATACTCCCGTGGCACCAGGCTCCACAGTGGGATCTTGTATGCTCATCAATTGCATTAAAGCCGAGTTGGCCAATTTGTTGACCCAGGCTGGCCACCCGCCCAAAGTATTGACTGCCGGAGCCGTAATTGGTGCCGAACGTGCAACGGAGTTGTTTCAGGCAGCTTACGACGAGCATGCCCACCGCATTTCGAGGATGTACAAAAAAGTGGGGATTCCCAGCTACGTTTCTGAGCAAAATCTATAAAAACGATGTACAGGAACCTGAAAACCATTGAAGGAGTTGACATTCTTGTGGTCGGTGCAGGATCGGCCGGTTGTGTCGCTGCATTGGCGGCCGCTTCTCCTAAGTACCGCGTATTGCTGGTGGAACGTTATGGTTTTTTGGGCGGGTCATCTACCCAAATGCTGGACACTTTTTACGGTTTTTTCACCCCTAGCGAAACGCCAAAAAAGATAGTTGCTGGTTGGCCAGATGTAGTGGTCAATACCCTGGATGATCACGGCGAAATTTTTTTGCGCCCCAATACTTATGGAGCGGGAACCGGGGTAAACTACAACCCCGAACGCCTTAAAAATGTGTGGGACCAGCTCCTGATCCAAGCTAGAGTCGACATGTTGTTGCATACCACCTTGATCGACGTCAACCCGCTTTCCGAAGGCCGCTACGAGTGTATTTTTTGGAACAAATCCGGTTTTTGGAAAATAACCCCCCAACGCATCATCGACGCATCTGGTGATGCTGATTTTTGCCACCTGGCAGGTTTTGACTACGAAATCGCCGGTGAACAAGAACCGGCCCAAAGTATGACCACCACATTTCGGATGGCCAATGTAGACCTGGATGTTTTTGAAATGGCCGGCGGGAAAAAAGCCCTGGCACAAATCATGGCGCAAACCAGCCAGCCCCTACCCCGCAAAGAAGGTTCAGCACACGCCATGAATATGCCCAAATGTATCTCTACCGTAGCAGTAAAAGTAGGCGGGCTCAATGCGCTCAATGTACAAGACCTTACTAAAGCGGAGGTAGAAGGCCGCCGCCAGGCATTTGTATTTGAAGCGTTTTTTCAAAAGGAGGTGCCTGGATACGCCGATGCCAAAATCATTGGCTTGTCTACCCAAATTGGAGTACGCGAAACCCGCCGGGTGTATGGTGAATGGCGCCTGACCAAAGCGGAATGTATGGCCGCACAGATTCCAAACGACTCTATTCTGCTCTGTGGGGCCCCCATTGAAGACCACCGGGAAGGCAAAAACGGCGAAAGTGAAACGCACTGGCAATACATCCCCGCAGGTGGTATTTATGGGGTCCCCTATGGCACCATAGTCCCCAAAACCAGCCAGACAGTGTGGGTGGTAGGCAGGTGCTTCTCCGCCACACACGATGCGCATGCCTCTTGTCGCTCCATGGCACAAACCATGGCTATGGGGCAGGCTGCCGGCTTGGCTGCTCTGCAATCGCTGGACACAGACAGTTCTGCTGGCCTACTGGATGTAACCAGGCTGCGCGAAAGCCTACTGCAACAGGGCGCGGTTTTGGAAACGCCAGATCAAGCTGCTTTTACCGGAAAAGACCAATGGAAACTCAACTTTAAATGATATGTCCTTTATTCGAACCATCTTAGGCGATTTGCCTTCCGAAAAAATGGGCATCACTTTTTCACATGAACACGTGGTGATTGAGGAAAATTATGTCACCCTGAATCAGCCAACGTTTTTGCTGAATGACGTGAAAAAAATCTCAGCCGAGTTGACGGGCTTAAAAACCCTGGGTTGTTCGACTATGGTAGACACCATGCCAGTCAACGCCGGGAGAAACCCTATCAAGTCTGCTGTCATTGCCCGCCAAACGGGCATCCAGCTCATCGTCCCCACTGGCATCCACCTCGAACAGTACTACCCGGCCAGCCATTGGCGCTATACCTACACCGAAGAGCAATTGAGCGATTTGTTCATTGCTGATATTGAACTGGGTATTGATCAGTTTGATTACAACGGCCCCATTGTTAATCGGACTGCCCATCGTGCTGGATTAATCAAATTAGCTACTGGTGATGAACCAATCACCAGGCATCAGGAGAAAATTTTTCGGGCAGTAGTCAATACTCATCTGGCAACTGGTGTTCCAATCCTCACCCATACCAACGCTGGCAAACACGCCTTGGCCCAAGCTGAATATTTTGCCAAACTGGGGGCTAATCTTCAGCACATTGTGCTTTCGCATGTGGACAGGAATCGGGATTTGGACTATCACCATGCCCTGATGCAAACGGGGGTGAGTGTAGAATACGACAGTGCTTTTCGCTGGAAAACTGGTGAGGAAAACTGGACCTATACTTTATTGGAAAAATTGCTGCCATCCTATCCTGAGCAAATTACAGCAGGTATGGATGCTGCCAAAAACAGCTATTGGCGCGCTTATGGTGGAAAACCTGGTCTGGATTTTTTGCTGACCACCTTTGTTGAGGAACTGAATCAACGGGGTTTAGGCCATTTTTTCAAAGCAATTTTTATTGACAATCCTGCACGGATTTTTAGTTTTGAACCAATCAAACCATAAACAACATGGCTAACCTATGCATTCTGGGTGGCGGCTTCATCGGGCGTTTTTATGCCGAATCTTTATGCGGCAGACGAAGCAAAGATCAGGTAGTTGCTGTTTTTTCCCGCAGTGAAGCCTCGGCAGCGCGCTTTGCAGCGGATTATGCCGTTCCCCACTATTTTACCGACATGGAAGCAGCCGTTCAACACCCGGGTGCCGATTTGGTGATCATTGCTTTACCCAATTATCAACACGAGGAAGCGGTCCATTTGTGCGTAAAACACAAAAAGGCGGTCTTGTGTACCAAACCCCTAGGCAGAAACGCCGCCGAAGCGCTGCGCATGATGCAGGCTTGTGAAGAGGCTGGCATCTTTGCGGGTTACCTCGAAGATTTGTGTTATACACCCAAGTTTTTGAAATCTTTGAGCAGTGTCAAGAGTGGTGCCATCGGACGGGTTTTGTGGGCAAAATCCAGAGAAACGCACCCCGGACCCCACTCCGATTGGTTTTGGGATCTGAATTATGCCGGTGGAGGTGCCATTCTGGATATGGGCTGTCACTGTGTGGAAATTTCCAGAAACTTTATTGGAAAGGAGGTCAAACCTGTCGAAGTCATGTGTTGGGCTGATACGCAAGTCAAACCCATCGACGCCGAAGACCACGCGATTGGTTTGGTGAAGTATGAAAATGGAGCAATCGGCCAATTTGAAGTTTCCTGGACTTTTCGTGGCGGCATGGATTTACGCGATGAAGTGATGGGCACCGAAGGTACCATCTGGTTGAACTCCTGGCTGCGCACGGGTTTTGAAATGTTCACCAGCGGTGCCGGAGAGGGGGGCTACGTGGTCGAAAAAGCGGAGAGTTCCAGCGGTTGGCAATTTCCAGTGGGTGATGAGGCGCACGAATTGGGCTACACCAATATGTTCATCGACATGTTCGATGCTTTTGAAACAGGCCAACAACCCAGCGAAACTTTCTATGATGGTTATGTGGTGAATGCGATCATCGACGCTGCCTACAAATCAGCCAAAAGCAAATTGTGGGAACCTGTGGACTTACCCGTTTGGCGTGGTTTAACTGGATTGAGCAAACCTTCCGTATATCAGGATTACGATCAGGACCACTGGTTCATTAAGGAAGAGATTTTGCCGAATGGCGATAAAAAAGTCATCGTCAAAAAAAAGGCATCCGGGGAAATATTGGAAATTGAAACCTTAAAAACCCAAAAGTCTCATGAATAGCATGAAAAAACGTACCTACGATGCCATTGTGATTGGATCGGGCATTAGTGGAGGCTGGGCTGCAAAAGAACTGTGTGAAAAAGGTTTAAAAACTTTGGTTTTGGAGCGGGGTCGGGATGTTAAACACATCGAGGACTACCCTACCACCTTGATGCATCCTTGGGAATTTGAGCACCGGGAAGAACTGCCGCTGGAGGTTCAAAAAGCCAATCCTATCGCCAATCGTTGCTACATTTTTAAAGAGGATGCAGCCCATTTTGTGGTCAAAGATGCAGAGCATCCCTATATCCAGGATAAACCTTTTGACTGGATTAGAGGCTACCAGGTCGGGGGCAAATCCTTGCTTTGGGCGCGCCATACCCAACGTTGGAGCAAGTACGATTTTGAAGGCCCCGCTCGGGACAACTTCGCTGTTGCCTGGCCAATTGGATACAATGATGTAGCACCTTGGTATAGTCACGTTGAAAAATTTGCTGGCATTGCCGGTAATCGCGACGGGCTGGAGGAATTACCTGATGGGGAGTTTTTGCCTCCTTTTGAAATGTCCTGTGTAGAAACGTACTTCAAAGAAAAAATCAAGGCAAAGTACCCCAATCGCCATGTCATAAGTGCAAGAATGGCTCATTTGACCAAGCCGCAGCCCATTCATTTGCAACAAGGCCGGGGTAAATGTATGAATCGCACCATTTGTCAACGTGGCTGCCCTTTCGGTGCTTATTTCAGCAGCAATGCTGCTACTTTACCCTGGGCTGCACAAACGGGTAAAATGACCCTTCGTCCTAATTCGGTGGTTCATTCTATTATTTATGATGAAAAAAAACAACGGGCAACGGGGGTACGGGTCTTTGATTCCGAAACCAAGGAGATGATGGAATTTTATGCCCGCATCATTTTTGTTAACGCGGCGGCTTTCAATACCAACCTGATTCTGCTCAATTCAACCTCTAATCGTTTTCCCAATGGCCTGGGTAACGACAATGGCCTCATGGGCAAATATGTCGCTTTTCACAATTACCGCGCCCGGGTGAGTGCCGAATACGATGGCTTTATGGATCGTACTACTGATGGCAAACGTCCTGGTAGCAGCTACATGCCCCGGTTTAGGAACGTATACCAACAGGAAACGGACTTCCTGCGCGGTTACGCTACTGTTCTCTGGGCTGAACGGGATCAAGCCTACAGTTCGGATGGCCTTGGCGTTGATTTAAAAAACAACCTTACTACCAGGCGTCTGGGCAATTGGAAAGTTGGCATGTTGATGATGGGTGAAACCATTCCCAAAGCCAGCAACTTCTTGGCCCTAGACAAGCAACAACTCGATCCTTTTGGCATGCCAAAGTTGAAGATATCCATCGACTACGACGACAATGATGAAAAGATGATCAAAGACTTTTTTGAGCAAAGCGAGGCCATGTTTTCAACCGCTGGTTTCAGCAATTTCAAAACCTCAGATTCTCATCAGGCTCCTGGGCTTGATATTCACGAAATGGGTGGGGTAAGAATGGGGAAAGATCCTAACACTTCTTTGCTCAATGCCTGGAATCAGTTGCATGCTTGCAAAAACGTGTTTGTGACTGATGGGGCCTGTATGACTTCAACTTCTACTCAAAATCCATCATTGACTTATATGGCCCTTACGGCCCGGGCAGCAGATTTTGCGGTAAAAGAATTGAAAGCAGCAAGATTATAGATGATTATGCAGCTTTTTGGCTTTCGGTTTATTCGCTGGACTCAATGGCTGAAGTAAGATTATATCCCACACCCCAAAAATCCATCATTAAGATAAGATTGTGCAAAAATCCCACCTATACTTTACCGATTTTTAGACCCTAAACCAGGCCATTTGCAGCAAAACAAAAATATTTAGACATGCTCTAAGGGCTAAAATCTATTTTACAGGTCTTTTAGAGAACAGAAGACAACTACATCATTGCTTACCAATACGCTCGTTTACATGCTACCAACCGAACTGATAGGTCGCTTCCATCCACTGATTGTCCACTTGCCCATCGGCATCTTGCTTTTTGCCTTTGCGATGATGGTTTTTCAGCGCATCCGAAAAATAGACATTGAGGTGGTGATCGGCTTTGCGTTGTTTTCAGGTGCGCTATGCTCGGTTGCTGCTTGTGTGGCGGGTTGGATTTTGGCGCAATCTGGGGAATACGACGCAGCTTTGGTTGCCAAACACCAATGGACCGGTATTGCGACCACAGCCATGGCTGCACTGGCTTTTGCGCTTAAACGTTTCCGCTGGATTTTGATGACCAGCACCGTCATTTTGTTGACCTTAGCTGGCCATTACGGGGGCAACCTGACCCACGGCGAAGACTACCTTTTTCCCAAAAAGAAAACCGCGCAACGGGTTAACATCCCCAATCTGGATAGTCTGCAAATCGCAGAATTAGCCAGTACTACTGCTGGCCAAACCGCAAATACCGAAAATGGAGCTGTCCCCCAAACCGTTGAGCGAAAAACCTTTATCTACCAGGATTATGTGGTGCCCATTTTGGAAAACAAGTGCTACAGTTGTCACTCCGCTACCAAAATGAAAGGTGGTCTGCGCCTGGATACCGAAGCCTTCATTAAAAAAGGGGGAAAAAATGGCAGCATCCTGAGTCCCGGAAACCCCAACGCCAGCAGCATCTTCAGCTGCTTGCTGCTCCCCGCCGACGATGACAAGCACATGCCTCCCAAAGGCAAACCCCAGCTCAGCGAACAGGAAATTGCCGCCTTGCATTTTTGGATCAAAAAGGGGGCATCTTTCCAGGAACAAATCGAAACCATTACCATTGGCGCAGGCAGCAACCCGACTGCTCTGGCAATCCCTAGCCTCAAATTGGCTGAACTCCCCAAAGCTCCCAGCGCTGATAGTTTAGTGGCCAAAGGATCACTCAATGCCTCGATAAATAGGTCCAGTCAGGAGGCCAGTATCCTGAGTACCCCCGTCGGTGCAGCAACACCCACGGCTTTGACCCAATTGCAACAAAACAACATCATCATCAGCGATTTTGGCCAGGGCAGCAATTACCTCATGGCGAATTTTGTCAATGTAAAAAAATACAGTTCCTCCTTGCTGGATGATTTAAATAACATCAACAAGCAATTGCTGAGAATCCGCTTGAGCAATCAACCGGTGCAGGACGATGACCTCAAAAAACTGGCTGGTTTTAAAAGTTTGACCTGGCTTAATTTGGAAAAAACCAACATCAGCGACGCAGGTCTGGCGCATTTGCAAAACCTGCCCAACCTAGAACAACTCAACTTGTACGGAACGAACATTACAGATCGAGGACTCCCGGCACTGACGCAGTGTGTGCACCTGAAAACGCTCTACTTATGGCAAACCAAAGTCAGCCCTCAGGGGGTTGAACAATTGAAAAAGGCCATGCCGCAATTACAAATCGTGATGGGGGGATTCCAATTTGCCAAACCCGACTCCATGGGTCCGGGCAAAAAAGAACTTCCTTCAGGTAACAAACAAGCACTAAAATGAACATCTTCGAAGAATACAACAGCAAGGTCAATCGCCGCGAATTTTTATCCGGAAGTGTGCTGGGTTTAGGTGCTACCGCGTTGAGCAGCTTGCTGACGGGCAATGAGTTTTTGACCAACGACAACAATTTGCCCCATTTTCCGCCCAAGGCCAAACGGGTGATTTATTTGTTCCAGAGTGGTGCACCTTCCCAATTGGAGTTGTTTGACTACAAACCCAAATTGAAGGAGATGTTTGGGCAGGAATTGCCTGCTTCCATTCGGGGCGAACAGCGGGTGTCCGGCATGACGGCCAATCAGCGCTCCTTTCCCCTTGCTTTTGGTAAATTTACTTTCGGCCAATACGGCCAGGGCCGCATTTGGCTCAGCGACCTCCTACCCTACCACCAACAAATCGCCGATGAACTCTGTGTCGTCAAGTCGATCCATACCGAAGCCATCAACCACGACCCTGCGGTGACTTTTATCCAAACCGGTAGCCAGCAAGGGGCACGGCCCAGTTTTGGTTCCTGGATCAGCTATGGGCTGGGTTCTGAAAATAAAAACCTGCCCGCTTTTTGTGTGCTTTTATCGCGTTCCACCAGCTACGACCAACCGTTGTACGCCAAGTTGTGGAACAATGCTTTTTTGCCTTCTGAACACCAAGGGGTCTTGTTCCGCTCTGGCGATGATCCGATTTTGTACCTCAACGACCCGCCAGGAGTCGATAAAGTGACCCGTCGGGACATGCTGGATGTATTGGCCAAATTGCACAAACAACAATTGGAAACCGTACTCGACGACGAACTCAATAGCCGCATTGCCCAGTATGAAATGGCCTACCGCATGCAAACTGCGGTGCCCGATACCTTGGATGTGAGTAAGGAACCGGATTGGGTCTTCGACCTCTATGGCTCCCAGGCTCGCAAACCGGGAACTTATGCTGCCAATTGCCTCCTTGCGCGTAAATTGATTGAAAACGACGTGCGTTTTGTACAGTTGTACCACCAGGGCTGGGATCAACACGGCAATTTACCTACCGACATAAAAAAACTGGCCAAGGATGTGGATCAGGCCTCGGCTGCCTTGATCCTGGACCTCAAACAACGTGGTCTGCTGGAGGATACCCTGGTGATTTGGGGTGGGGAGTTTGGCCGGGGCTGTTATTCCCAGGGCAAATTGACCCCCGATAATTATGGGCGCGATCACCACCCTCGCTGCTATTCCATCTGGATGGCTGGCGCCGGGGTGAAAAAAGGGTTTACCTTCGGTGAAACGGATGATTTTGGCTACAACATCATCAAAGACCCGGTACATGTGCACGATTACCAGGCCACCATCATGCATCTCCTGGGCATCGATCACGAGCGCTTTACCTTCAAGTTTCAGGGCCGGCGTTATCGACTGACCGATGTGGCCGGGCACGTGGTGAAAGACCTTTTATTGTAAATTTTTATCGACAATGCTTGAATATGAGCTATCGCAATACATTATTCAGTTTCGTAGCACTGATCTTCTTTTTTGGCGTGCAGTCCTGGTTTTGGGTGGAAAAGAAGCAAAATCCAGACCCTGTTTTTAGCTGGCTGGACTGTTTGGGCTGGTACAAGTCTCTGACTTGTACCGATTATTCCCGCGTCTCCGACGCACAAGCAACGCAGCAATCAAGCGTTTTTGCCGGTCAGAGCCCCATTAGGAGCGAAATCCGGGTATCCAACATCCCCACCGAACCCAAAATCGATTTCAACAGCCAAATCAAACCCATTCTGGCCGACCGTTGCTTCAAATGCCATGGCCCCGACGAAAACAAGGTAGACGCTGGTCTCCAACTCACTTCCTTTGAAAAAGCTACCGCTCTTTTGGAATCGGGCAAACGGGCAATTGTCCCTTTCAAACCCCAGGAAAGTGAATTGGTCAAACGGATCCTGACTACCGATCCAGATGATGTAATGCCTTCTCCCAAATCCAATCTAAGCCTCAGCGAAGCCGAAAAAAACTTACTCATCCAATGGATTGAACAGGGTGCGGAATACCAACAGCATTGGGCCTTTATTCCTCCGGCAATCCATCCTGTCCCAGCCGTCCAAAACAAAGCCTGGGTCAAAAATCCCATCGATTATTTTATTGCCGAAAAACTGGAGGCAAAAGGCCTCAAACCCAATGTGGAGGCCAGCAAAGAAACCTGGATACGGCGACTATACCTGGATCTCACTGGCTTACCTCCCACCGTGGACGAAGTGCGTGCTTTTGTGAATGACCCCTCTCCCCTGGCCTACCAAAACCTGGTGGATCGTTTGTTGTCCTCCCCGCATTATGGCGAACGAATGGCGCTGGAATGGCTGGATGTGGCGCGTTATGCCGACTCCCATGGCTATCAGGACGATGGCTTGCGCAATACTTACCCCTATCGCGACTGGGTGATCCGGGCCTTCAATCAAAATTTACCCTTCCACGAATTCATCACCTGGCAACTGGCGGGCGACCTCCTGCCCAACCCTACCCGCGATCAGCTCCTGGCTACTTGTTTCAACCGCAACCACCAACAAAGCCAGGAAGGGGGCGTGGTGGATGAAGAATACCGCGTCGAATACGTGGCCGACCGGGTGAACACCTTTGGCAAAGCTTTTTTGGGCCTCACCACCGAGTGTGCCCGCTGCCATACCCACAAATATGACCCCATCGAACACAAAGATTATTATTCCCTTTTCGCTTTTTTTAACCAGAACAACGATACGGGGATTGTGCCTTACAACGGAGAGGCTTCGCCTACCATTATTCTGCCTAGCCCCGCTGCCGAAAAAAGCCTGGACAGTTTGCGCGCCTTGATGCAGCCCCATTTGTCCAAAGTACAAGTGTCCAAACTATATCTCCAAGACCTGGAGAAATGGATGCAGGCGCTTAAAACCGAGGACAAAACTGCCTTTAGTCAGCCTTCAGGCCGGGTACTCTACCTCGATTTTGAAAAGCTGGATAGCACTCTTACCGTTGACCATATTGTCCCGCCATCTAAAGAAGAACTGGCCAAACGCGCCAAAGAAATTGAAAAAAGCAAAAAGGACAGTACTGTAAAAATCAAACCCTTACCTAAAATTAAAGGCTTCTGGAACTTGGAAAAAAGCGACACTAGCCTCAAAGCGGCTTCATTTTTAGGCGATCGGGACAAATACCCCCAACAAACCCAGGGCAAAAAAGGCTTCGGCGTTTTGTTCCGGGGCGACGCTGGGCTGTACACTGGCCCAGCGCTCAATTATGACCGCCAGCAGCCTTTTTCAGTCAGCATTTGGGTCAAATTGCTCAAAAAAGGAGAAGAAGGGCCCATTTTTAACCGCACCAATGGGGATGCAGAGGGCTACCGCGGCTGGCTTTGTAAATTGAATAAGGACGGCACTTTGTCCTTCCAGTTCAATCACGTTTGGCCAGCCAATGCCATCGATTTTAGAACCCTCGATTCGCTTAAAGTGGGCCAGTGGACCCATCTTGCCCTCACCTATGATGGCAGCAGTAAAGCGGCAGGGGTTCGCTTTTGGGTCAATGGCAGCATCCCCCGCTACGAGCTGTTGACTGATGATTTGCAAAAAAGCATCGTTTTTGCCCGCCATCAATTCATCCGCGCCAAAAAGAACTTCATGCTGGGGATGGAGCAGGGCAACAACTCCAAAACGATCCAGCATGTTGTGATGGATGAATTGCAGGTGTTCAAACGGCAATTATCGGAAATCGAAGTATTGGAGCTTTTTGACGGTCAGGAACGTTTCAGCAAACTGTTGGCTAAACCTACCCTCAATCCGACTGAACAACAACAAGCACTGGAGTTTTACCTGCTCCGGGGACTCCAGCCGGAATTTGCCGCTAGCCAGGCCAGTTTATTGGCTTTGCGCCAACAGGAAAACGAGTTGGTGACCGATCAGGAGGAGGTGATGGTTATGCGCGATCGCCCAACTTACCGCAAAACCTATATCCTCAATCGGGGTGCCTACGATGCGCCCTCCAACATCGAAGTGACTCCAGGCACCCTCGGCAAGGTTTTTCCTTTTGATGAAAAAAAATACCCGCGCAACCGCCTCGGTTTGGCGCAATGGTTGCTGGCATCCGAAAATCCATTGTTTACTCGGGTAGCTGTAAACCGGTATTGGCAAATGCTTTTTGGCAAAGGTTTGGTCGAAACCCAGGAGGACTTTGGCAACCAGGGGGCACTTCCCTCCCACCCTGCTTTGTTGGATTGGCTGGCGCTTGATTTCAGGGCCAAAAACTGGGATGTGAAAGCCTTTATCCGGCAAATTGTGCTCTCGGCGACTTACCGGCAATCGTCCACCCCGAGTCCTGCGGCCAAAGAACTGGATTTCAGCAATAACTTGTATAGCCGCTACCCTGCCCATCGTTTGTCCGCAGAGTTGGTGCGCGATAATGCCCTGGCCGCCAGTGGGCTTTTGGTACCACAAATTGGTGGACCCAGTGTGTACCCCTACCAGCCTACCGGATTGTGGGAAGCCTTGGCAACCCGCAATGCTACGAACTATGTGCAAAACCACGGCGATAGTTTGTACCGCCGCAGCTTGTATACGATTTGGAAACGCAGCGCTCCCCCACCCTCTATGCTCAATTTTGATGCCACCGATCGCTCGTACTGCGTGGTGAGGCGGCAAAAAACGGCGTCGCCCTTACAGGCCCTGGTGCTGATGAACGATCCACAGTTTGTGGAGGCCGCCCGGATTTTGGCCGAAAAAATGGTCAAAAGAGCACCCCAGGCCGCCGAGCGCCTGGAGTATGGGTTTCAAGCCTTGATCAGTCGCAAACCGCGGGAAAATGAATTGTTGGAGTTGAGTCGTTTGTTTGAAAAACAATTGACCTATTTCCAACAACATCCTGAGTTGGCCAGTCAATTGCTGAAAGTGGGCGAATACCCCCGTGATGCTCAATTGAACGAGTTGGAGGTGGCTGCTTACACCATTGTGGCTTCTACGTTGATGAATTTTGATGAGTTTTCTGTAAAACGATAATTTTGGCATATTGCTGTAACTTTATTTCGCCCGTTCTTTAGGCGTGAACGGCCCTAATCTCACTATTGGTACAAACGTTTAGCAACGAGTAAAAGAAGATTTGACGCTACAAAAAACAATGCCCCCGATTTTCAAACGCGCTTTAATTGTGATGGCAGCTACTGGTTGTATGTTTATGAAAAATTCGGCAGTTGTGGGAAACTACCCTTGTCACTGGCTAATCGACGCCCTAAAAAAATCAATACACCTTGGCCAGAGCCGTAAAAATCGTCCACCAATCTGCTTTGCCTTCATTCTTCCCAAGTCTCACGATGATCAAATCCTTAGCTGGATTTACGTATACAAATTGGCCCAGTATTCCTTCTGCCATAAAGTCTTCACCTGGGGTTGGCAACCACCATTGGTATTGATAGTACCTGACACTACCATTCGTGGTGTCCAACTTTGTGGATGCTTCAACCCATGCTTGCGAAACAATTTGCTGGCCATTCCAATTGCCTTCGTTTTTATACAGTCGTCCTATTTTGGCAAAATCTCTGGCTCTAGCGTTTAAACAGCAAAATGTTTTTTCCAGGCCATTTTTTTTTCGGTCAATACTCCAGCTTGCGTCATATTCCATTCCGAGTGGAGTCCATAATTTCTCCTGCAAATATTGGGTGACTGTTTTTCCTTTCAGCACACGCTCCAGGATCAATCCCAATAGCTGAGTATTGCCACTGATGTACTCAAACTGCTTTCCAGGCTCACTTTTTAACTTCATTTTCTCAATTTGTTTCCTCAGGTTGAGCCCGTAGTAAAAGGAAGCGGCATCTCCAAAAGGGTTGGCGTAACTTTCATTGAATTGAATTCCAGAGGTCATCTGCAAAAGATGTTTGATTGTTACCCGATCAAATCCAACCTTGTTTAGCTCGGGTATGTATTTCACAATTGGCTCATCAACCGATTGAATGAGTCCCTCGTCGATGGCACAGCCGATTAGAATAGAAGTTACCGATTTTGCCATTGAAAAAGAGGGCACAATACTTTCGTGGTCATAACCTTTGAAGTACTTTTCATATTGAATCGTATCGTTTTTGATGATTAAAAACGCTACCGTTTTATGGTCTTCAAGGTACTGGTCGAACGGACCATTGTAAATTTCTTTGGGGACTTTGCCCCTACTAGCCTTAGGAAAGCTAAATGTATCAGCGCCCCTTTTTAATGGTCTCGACTGGAATTTTTTGTGGTCATTGATGTCAGCGAAGTTGTAAAAAACAAAGCGTCCCAATTGACAGGAAGTCAATAGCAAAGAGCTGACAATGGCAATAAATAGAATCTTAGTGCATGCAAACATTTTGGCGTCTTTTTGATGATTCCAAAATATCGAATGTAGATAAGGGTTAAAAATCAATTTACAGGAATGCCGAAAAACGGGGATGAACGCAGAGTTTTGAACCGATGCTCAAACGAAAAATCGGAATTGAATGCGGACAAACCTTGGCTTTTCCTTAAAGAACGAATGCTTTCGAGTATACCTAAATCTCAATTTTCCACCGATCCAATTTATCCTTTGCCAAGGCACCAAGCGGAGCACTTTTCCGACTATTGTCGTCCATTTGCACAATCACTGTTTCCGCACTGGCTACACATTTGTCTTGTTGAAACAATTGCTGATAAAGGGTGATCGAACTATTGCCAACCTTCAGTACAGCGGTCCCAATGTCCACCCGTCCCGGCCAAGTCATTTCTTCGATAAAATTCAAGTGTAGCGCCGCAATGACAAAACTGAAGCCATCCTGCAAAATGGGTATTTCTGGATGGTATAAAAACTCCACCCGTCCAGTTTCCAGAAAAGTAGAGAAGTTGGCATTGTTGACATGACCCTGACGATCAGTGTCGGCATAGCGCAGCTTGTCGAACGCTTGGAGAGGGAAATCGTGAAGGGCTAACAATTTCATTGGGAATCCATGTTTTGGGTATTCAAAAGAACAGAATCGGAATACAAATGTTGAAATAATTGATCAATTGTACAATCTGAAGCATCCAAAGCAATACAATTTTAGCTAAAACATTTATAAACCAAAATCCAATTAGACATGATCAATCGACTGCTGGTTATACTGTTCATCGTCTTTGTGGCTAGTTTCCTACAAGCGCAAAACACGCTGAATAAAGGCAAGGTATTTCCCAAGGTTTTTCATGATACCATCCTCATTGAATTCATTAATGGGAAAATCCAGCGCATCGAAGGAGTTGACTTTTCCAAAAGAACACCTACGCTTGACTGTGAACTGATGATGGGCGATTACACCTCCAAAGACGTCATCAATCTTGAGTATGTGAATGAACACGGTGTGGTAGTAGCAGTATCGATCGGTATGAAATGAGGAAAAAAATGAAATCACTTTGATACCACAAGTATCGAATGAATCCCCACCTCTGGCACCTTCACCGTGACGATTCCACGCTCATAACTGAACGCCAGGGGCCGTTGCTCTGGTTGTTGGATGATTCGCAGCGGCTTTTGGCTGCTGCGAATTTTAAGGGTCAGGTTCCGCAAAGCGGGCAGTTCATCATAAGTCGAGACCTTGTCACTGTTGTAGTTCCCTCCAGCATTGACCAGGTTAATGGTCAGCTTACCGTTCAACTCATTTACGGTCAGGTGCACGAGCTTGGAGCCACTGACCTCCACCAAGGGCTGGGGGAACAATTGTTTTACTATCCCATCCAAAAAATCGCGTAACTGTGGTGATTGAAAGTTGCGGTAACTCGAGCCCAGATTGCCATAAATACCAGCGATTTTTCCCCGGCCATAATCCGCCATCGACGCAATGCTGCCAGCCGGAAAGCGTGAATCTTCCTGAAGATAATACGATCCCAAACTACGCACCTGGCTCAACAATTTGACGGGCTGTATCCAATCGTTACCCAAGCCGAGATTGCCTTTTCCCATGACCCAAAACCGACTTTTCAGGGCTTGGCCCTGTGGTTCTATCCCCAGTTCAGTTTTGAAGTTTTGACAGGCCTCAGCTCCGATCACCAGCAGTTTCCCGCCATTGTACACATAGGTTTTGAGTTCTTGCAAAAAATCCTCCTCCAAATAGGCCCACTCCGGGATCACGACCAAGGGGTACTTGGCCAAATTGCCCCGCAGGTGGTGCTCCGACAATACCTCAACCGCATGCTGAGCATCCATCAGCGCGCTGAGGATGGCTTTCGAAGCCTCGGCTACCCCGTTTCCGTAAATGCTAGAGCTGTACTTGTGGTAACTGGCCAGCGAATACAGCAAGGCGACCTGGGGAATGGCTCGGGCACCTTGGGTAAAGGGTTGCCGGGCGCGTACAAATTTAGCCAGCTCCGCCATCGTTTTGACCTGTTGCACCCGGATCGAAGCATCCCGGTTTTGGGTGAAGTAACACTGAAAAGCCCCGCCCATGGCGATGACCTCGGCTGCTTCCTGGCTCAGGTTAAGCGCCGTTTTTGCACAATGATTGCTTGTACCCCACTGGGTATTGAAACTCCAGGACATCAAATCCCAGGGCTTGTTGTAATGCCGAGACTGCGCCGCCAAAACGCGGGCTTCAAAAAGGGCTGAATTGACGCCATTCATGGGTGCCAGGTCACCCGACATGAAGTCTACATTGAGCTCAACGGGTTCGGGCATGAAGGAAGAAAAAGCCCAGTTGGAAGCCACCTGGAAACCAGGTTTGTAGCGGTGCAACTCATCGGTGTAGCGTCCCACGTAGCTTTTAAACGACTCGCGGGCAAAATACATAAAAGCGGGGTAATCGGGATCAGTTTTCGCTTTGGGTACCGTTTTGATACCAGTGTTGCGTTTGAATTTTTCCAGGGCCTGCGTCCCATAATCCAGCACGGTTGCCCAGCAGTCCCCATCTACCCATACCCCGTCCACGCCGTAATCGGCTATTTCTTTTAGCTGAGGGATCAGGAGTTCATCCACGTAAGGACTATGTACCGAGGTCTTTTGAGTGCTGGCCTTCCCCGTGGCGTCCACGGCAGCCCATTCGGGGTGTTTGCGGAGGGCAGCATCGTCCCACACACCGGAATAATGCACATAAAGCGCAACTCCGTGTTTTTGGGTCACCTGGCGAAACAAGGCCAGTGGATCTTTGGCAAAACTTTTGACCATTGTGCCATTGGTTACCTTGCTCGGATAACTCACTACGCCCGGATGGCCTTTGGAATCAACTTGAATGAAATCTGGTTTGACGGCGCTCAACAAACTATCGATCATCCCTTCGGTAAGGGTTTTCCCAACCAGGCTATCTCCCGTATTGGCATGAAAATCAAAATGAAGGCCAAAGAAACTGTCCGCGCGGCGCAAAGGCGTTTTTTGCGCGAGCAACTGAGTGCAGAGCAGGGCGAACAGGGGGATAAAAAGTAGGTTACGCATGGTGATCGATATTGGTCTTGGTATAAGCATTTGTTCAGTGCTTCGGCTTAGCCAATCCATGAATCGTCCTGCCCCCGTACTTCCAGGCATCCTCTTTTTCTTTGTTGAGGAGTGCATCTAAATTATCCTGGGGCGTAAAGTCCTTTTCAGCCTTTTGTGCCAGCAGGCTAAGCATTTTGATTGACTCTTGTTTGTCCAAATCCCCCAGTTTTGCCTTTTCTACCGCATTAGTCAAAGTTTCAATGGTTTCATCGTACACCTTGATGGGTACCGGAAAGGGGCGGCCACTTTTTCCGCCGTGGGCAAAAGCATAGCGAGCCGGATCTGAAAAACGGGAAGGCGTGCCATGGATGACTTCGCTGACCAAAGCCAGAGACTGTAAAGTTCTTGGCCCCAAACCATTGAGCAACAATAAATCTTCAAAGGATTGGGTTTGGCTTTCCTGAGCAAGCCACAAAATACTACCCAGGCGCTTCAAATCTACATCTTTGGATTTAATGTCGCAATAGTCAGGCAGTTTCATGTGAGGGATCTCCTGCAAAATTTTATCGGGATGTTCTTGAGCGATGGCCAGCATGGCTTTTTGGGCAGGTAGTGCCCGTTTATCGGTCAGGTTTAAAATTTCACCCTGGTTTTCGCCGCAAATGGCCGTATGGGGCTCCTCCACAAAAGAGTGCAAACTGGCCGAATTCCAGTGGTAACGCCGGGCCTGTGCAGTATCGGTATTCATCCCCTGCTGGATCACCGACCAATCACCCTCGGCACTGAGGATAAAACTGTGCAGGTAAACCTGAAATCCGTCCTGAACAGCAGTATTATCCACTTTGGCGGTCAGGCGGCTGCATTTGGCCAATTCATCCCCGTTTAAGCCCGTTTTTTCGCCAATCTTGAGCAGTTCATGTGGCGTTTGTAAAGACTCCTTACCTTTTCCTCCACAGATGTAAATGCCCAGTTCGGGAGCATGGGGGTTCAGCGATTTTTTCAAAGCGCTCATTACCGCAGTGGTTACACCGGAAGAATTCCAGTCCATGCCGATGACTGCGCCAAAGCTTTGAAACCAAAAAGGGTCAGAAAGTTTGCGCAAAAACTCCTTTTGCCCATATTCCAAAACGATTGACTGGACAATCGGCAGGCTCAGTTTGATCATTCTTTCAAACAACCATGCAGGAATACTTCCCCCCATCAATTTAAGATCCGCTGTACCTGAACGCTTCATTTGACTTTGTTTTGATGGTCTTTCCAACTCAATAAGTATTTTACGGCTAAAGAGCGATGATTCCCCCATAAACTGGCTATTTCCAACATTTGTGCTTTTAGTTTCGAACTTGGATCCAGGCCATAGACCCGGGGCATGACCTGTTTGAGGTGAAAATCATCATAAGGAAAAACATTAGGTCGATTTAGCGTAAAAAGCAAGATCATATCGATCGTCCACTTGCCAATTCCTTTGATAGAAGACAATTGTTGCCTGATCGCATCATCACTCAGGGCATTCCAATCCAACTTGTTTTCTGTAAAAAAATCCAGCACAGCAAGTACGGTCTCATACTTACTGAGCGATAATTTTGCATCCCCCAAGGCCTTTGCTTCGAAAGCAGGAAAGTTTTGTAGAGTCAAGCGGTCGATCTCGGCCCGTTGAAGCATTTTGGCAAAAGTTTTCTTGGTGCTCCGATAATGAATTTGCTGCTCCAGAATACAACTCATCAGGTCAAAAAATACATCCCCGGTACTTTCGACCAAAGGCTCGGGAATGAGGCTGATGATGTGGGCGAGTTTTTCATCAGCCGTCGACAGGAATATTTTGCCTTGAGTTGACATGCTATAAATTTCTTTTTGAAACAGTATGAGTTTGAATTATATTTATCGCATTTCCAATCTGTTTATCAATGTCCTTAAGGTTCTTGATAGCGTGGATCACATGCCGTTGTTTGCCTAAAGACAATTTTTGGAATAGAGCGTTGATCTCTTCATCCTGCTCTAGTAGTACCATCAAAACCTCTGGCATGTCAACCCCTAAAGGATTGGGGTCTTCTCGAAGCTCAAAAGCGACCACATCGCCCAATTGTTTATGGATGGCTTTTAAGTTTTTTCCACTAATGATGATAAAAAAGTTCCCGTCGCCCAGGTGATTAAGACCACATTGAAAAGTCAATTGTTGATCCAGGGTGCAAAGTAAGCGAGTATTGCGCTTGTTTTGGAAACCATTGACAGTTTCAGCAGAGAGGGTAAGATAAAAATAACCTCCCTTCCTTTTTTCCAATTGCCCAATGGACTGTTGATCACTGAAAAGTATCATGTTGATGTGATGTATTAATCGCGTATGATCATAAAAAAAAATCCAGACCTTTGTTCAACAATACATCTCTTTTTTCATCCGTTTCCACCTCCTCGTTTGTCACAACTGCAACAATCAAAATTTATTCAGTATGACAAACAAATTCAAACAAGTACTGCTTAGTGCTTATGGTGCCCCAGAGGTGTTAACCTTGGTTGAAGCAGAGATTCCACAACCCAAACCAGGCGAAGTCATTCTTCAAACGGAAGCCATCGGCGTAAACTATTCCGACACCCTGCGCAGGCGCAACCAGTATTTTATGCCGACTCCTCTACCCCATGTGTTGGGTTCGGAAGTTGTAGGGGAAATCATTGCGGTGGGTGAAGGTGTTGTTGCGCCTTACACCCTAGGTGCAAGGGTATTGGCAATACTTCCTGCTGGTGGGGGCTACGCCGAATGTGTGACTGCCCACGCCCAATATTGTGTACCAATCCCTCCACACTTGGATGCCAAAGCAGCAACGGCTATTTTTGTGCAAGGTTCTACCGCTCAATTGATGATGGCACAGGTAGCTAAAGACGTAAAAGGAAAATCCGTATTGGTCAATGCTGCTGCTGGAGGTGTGGGTTCTTTATTGGTACAGTTGGCCAAAATGGGTGGCGCCAAAGTTTTTGCTGCGAGTAGTTCTGATCAAAAATTGGAAGTAGCCAAAGCAAATGGAGCCGATGTGCTCATCAACTACTCTAAGCCCAACTGGGGTATTGAACTTAAAAATCAAAATGATGGAAAAGGTGTAGATCTTGCCTTTGAAATGGTAGGCGGCGATGTATATGATGAAACTGTAAAATCATTGGCACCTGGAGGGCAACTTGTTATCTATGGCTGCGCCAGTGGAATTCAGGGCACTGTCCATCCAGAGTATTTTGTGGATGAAAATTTGAGTCAGATTGGTTTTAATTTGGCGCATTTCATCACCCATCAAACTGCGGTTTGGCAAGAAGCATTAGGCGCAGTAATCGGAATGATAGCTAAGGGTAAATTGCATATTTCCACGCCCCATTCGTTTTTATTGCGAGATGCTGCGGAAGCCCATCGTCAAATCGAAGCCCGCAAAACGACGGGCAAAGTAGTGTTGACTACCAAATAAAAATCCTGCAATATTCATTCAAACTGGGTATAGCTCATTCGCTGTACCCAGTTAGCAATTTTGAAAATGAAAGAAGAAACAACCTTAAAACAGGCCATAGAAGGTGACATCAATGCCTTTCAAGAACTATTTATCGGGTTTCAAGCACAATTAAAATCCTATCTGTATCGACTTTTGGCCAATCGCAATGATACAGAGGACATCCTTCACGATACCTTCATCAAGGCATTTGATAAATTATCGACGTTTAAGGGCGAGTCCTCTCTAAAAACATGGGTTTTTCAAATTGCTACCAACCTCGCGTACAATTACTTAAAAAGGCAAAAACGCTGGACAGCTGATGTGAGTGAAAAGGCAAAAAAACTGGTGCTCGGAAACGAAGTTTTACGCGCAAAGATTGTCCAGGTTCACGAAAGCGCAGTAGATTCAAGGTATGAGATGAATGAGCACATTGATACCTGCTTTACCTGCATTGGCAAAAATCTCCCCATTGAAAATCAAATTGCAGTTCTGTTGAAAGACGTGTATGACTTTTCAGTTGCCGAGATTTGCATCATCCTTGACAAGACAGAAGGTGTGATCAAATACTTATTGCAGGATGGCCGGAAAACCATGACTGAAATATTCGACCACCGTTGTGCCTTAGTAAATAAAAACGGGGTTTGCCATCAATGTTCGGAATTGAACGGTTGGTTCAACCCCAAACAAAATCAGCAGGAAATGTTAATCAAAAATGACCTGGTTAGAGGCTCAAAAAAATACAATCGGGAAGAATTGTACTTTTTAAGGGCAAGGCTGGTCAAAGGAATCGATCCTTTGCGCTCACAGGGTTCCCAACTCCAGGAGGTGCTGTTAGGTTGTAACCGTCTGGCAATGGAGGAATCTCAATGAGCGCCCCCCCAATTCATTCTGTTTTCAACACCTCCACTGGATTGGTCATTGCCGCTTTTACACTAAGAACACCCACCGTAATGGCGGCAATGAGTAAAGCCATGGTTCCAGCCAAAGCAAAAATCCACCAATCCAGATTGATGTGGTAAGCAAAACCACTCAGCCATTGCTGCATGAAATACCAGGCAATTGGGCTTGCCAGGAGAATCGCAATCAGCACCAGTTTGAGGAAATTCAGCGTAAGCATATTGGTAATACTTGCTATTGAAGCGCCCAATACCTTCCGAATCCCAATCTCTTTGGTGCGCCGACCAATCGAATGGATAATCAAGCCCAACAAACCGAAACAAGACAACAACACGGCCATAAAAGAAGCAGCAGTGGCAATATTGCCCAGGCGTTGCTCGGCCAGGTATTGCTTGTCGAAGTCGTCTTTTTCGAAATAATACTCGTATGGCTCGGTAGGAAAAAGTTTATTATACAGCTCTTTAAGTTGGGTTAAGTGATTGGCTAATTGCTCCGTACCCACTCGGATACTGATCAAATTAGAATTGGTGGATGGCAAAAACACCATGGGCTCGATGGCTTGTTGCAAGCCCCGGTTGTGGTAATCTTTGAGTACGCCTTTTACCAACAGATTTTGATCATTCCACTTAATCAACTGGCCTGCCGCTTCCGCGGGACGATCAAATCCCATTTGCCGGGCGGCTGTTTCATTCAACATAAGGGAATTGCTTTGGCTATATCCATTGCGGGCATCTTCAGCCGTGAGGTTTTTGCCTGCGAGGAGGGGGATTTCATAAGTAGGTTGAAACAAGTGATCAACCATGGCCATGGTGTAACTCTTCTTGGTGTCCTCAGGGGTAGAAAACTGTGAAGCAAACCCTGCTGTGGAGAAGTTTTGGTTGAACGTAGCGCCTGGTAAACAGCCGGTAAAACAAAAATCCTCTACCCAGGCATATTTTTCCAGCTCACTACGCAGTACATTCAGGTTTTGTTTTCTTGCCTCTGCCTCACCACTTTCAGGACCGCGAATGACCAAAATTTGTTCGAGGTTCATGCCCAGGTTCTTGCCTTGCATAAAGTGCAATTGACGCTGCATAACCAAAGCTCCGATGATAAACAAGATAGAAATGGCAAATTGTACAATTACCAATACATTCCGGGTTCCTATTCCCGAGCGAGCGCCTTGGGTTTGTTTATTCAGCATTTGAACCGGCTTAACTCCCGACAGCAACCAGGCTATATAAGCTCCAGCCGTAGCAGTGCCTAGCAAAACTACGGCAACAAAAAGCCACAAATAAGATTGGCCAAAAAGGCTAAAGGGGTTGATATCACGTCCGATCATGGCAGATACCATTGGACGAAATGCCGCAATCAAGGGCAAAGCAATCAGTACGCCAAAAGCGGTTAATAGCAAAGAATCCATAAAATAAGGTGCAGCTACCTGGATTCGGGTAGCACCAATGGTACGGCGAATACCTACATTTTGAACTTGCTGATACCCCTGAGCCGTAGACAAATTGACATAATTGGCCCATGCTATAAAGAGGATCAAAAAGGTAATGGCGCCCAAAGCCAAAATCAAGCTGCGATTGCCAAAAGTAGGATATGGATCGTCATTACTTTTTCCAAGGTGCATTTCTGCAAGTGGCTGTAACCGTACCCGAGACTCATTTTCAGGCAATACTTTTTTTAAACCCGCATTGATTTTTTGCTCCAATCGATCCAAAGCTATGCCGTCACGCAGCTCCAGGAAACTGGCATACGACGCCGAATACCAGGTATCCAAAGCGGCCCAATCATTTCCGTTCAAATTAGCGGGATTCTCCAGGGTGCGTAGGGAAAACAGAAGATCAAAGCGGTAGTCTGATGTCTCCGGCATGTCTTTAAAGACCCCGGTGATGGTATAAGGCAGTGCACCAAACTGGTTGTTCAACTTCAGGGTCATGCCCAATGGATCATCTTCGCCGAAATATTTTTTGGCATAGGATTCGGAAATAGCTACTTCCTGGGCCCGGTCAATATTGACCTTTCCGCTTTTTGATTCAAAACTAAAGAGGCGAAATAACTCACCGTCTGCATAAGCAATGGTACTCACCTCCCGAAAAGCATTGCGGGGCTTGTCTTCGTTAAGGCTGGTACCAAAACTAGATACCACGCCCTCACTGTTGCTGTTGGTACGGGCAAAATTTTGAACTTCAGGGAACTCCTTCTTCAGCCAGGGTGCCAAAGCAGGGGGCGTATAATCGCTGATTGTGCCATCCTTGTCCTCAATCAGGATTCGATACAATTGTTCGGTTTTTTGGTGGTAACGATTAAAAGACAGTTCAGCACTGATGTACGTCCAAAGCAACAACGCAGTGGCAATCCCGAGGGCTAAGCCGCCGATTTGCAACAAGCTAAATAATGGATTCTGACGGAACCGCCGCAGGGATAATTTGAAGAGCGTGCTGAACATAAATGAGCAGTTTTGGAGTGTAACCGAAAAATCAAACAAAGGTTCGATTGGAGAATCTCAAGCTTTGTTATAGAAGAACTCCATAAAACATGCCATATTTTTAAAAAAAATGAATATCAATTCTTTACAAAATATTAAAAAAAATACATGTCCAGATTCGGACAAAGCTGTTCGGATTTGTTAAACGCCTGATCAGTTGTATGATTCAATTATATGAGTCAGCTAATAAAATAACTGGCTAATCCCATATAAATCACCTAAATTTGTTGCATGTTTAAGCGTTGTCTATGTCGGATTTTAAATTTCAATATTCTTATGGTCAAATTTTAGGGGTAGTGATAAAGTTGTGAACCATCTATTTAAAAAGTGATATGGCGCAAAAGAAAAAAATACTCATTATTGGTCGACATCCTGCGATCATGGAAAAGGTAATTGTCCTGCTTGAAAAAAATGGCTACGACGCAACAGGGGCCAATCAAAATGAGGAAGCCATTGATTTATTCAGGATTAGAAACTTTGATGCTGTGGTAATTGGTGGCGGAGTGGATGCAGAAAGTAAAGCATTATTTCACAACCTTTTTCCGGCCATCAATTCTGGGATAAAAATCCTGGATGCTCATCCTAATTCCATTCTTGGCGACCTTAAAGCTCAATTAGGATAAGCAAAATTTTTCTGATTCCCCAGGATTTTTTGTTAGCAAATTTTCAAAAACCGTAGAGCATTAAAGACCCTTAGCACCGTCAAGTTTACACATAAAATTGTGGCGATTGGAAATTGCCAGTAGTTATGCATAAAACTTGACGCTGTGCCAATGGGCGGTTTTAAGCTACAAACCGCTCTTTTACAATTTTTCCATTTTCCCAATCCTGGATGGCTACTTCGAGCACTTTAAACGGACTACCATCCAAATCAAAGTCAAAAGACCAGACAATAAAGCTGCGGTTGTCTTTGACGATTTTTCCCGTACACGAAAAATCTCTCACATTAGAAATCTTGGCCGAGAAGGCGCGGCCGTTGGTTAAATTTTGCTCCATCCCCACAACTGGGATACCATCCAAGTCGGTTTTTTCAAAATCTGGATGGTAAAATTTTTCAAAAGCAAGCTCCCACTTGCCTTCCAGAGCCAATGAAACCAATTCCTCAACCGAAGTTGCAATTTGTATTGTTGACATGATTAGATAGATTTGAAAAGATTAGATTAATCGGCTACCTCCGTCTATATGAATGGTCTCACCATTTATGGAGGCATTTGACATCAAAAAAAGCTTGTACCTGAGCTTCATCTGATATATCCAGGGCTCGCCCAATGGCTGAACTACCTATTGCACGAGCAGTAGCCTCAGCTCTTTCCAGCGATCTACTGGTCAGGATGACCTGATTGCCCCACTCAGCAGCCATCTCTGCAACAGCTTTGCCGATGCCCGAACTGCCTCCAATGACGATGATTTTCTTTTTTTTCATTTCCATTGAAATTCTTTTAAATAAAATGATAGGACAAAGTTGAGGAGAATTATCTTTACTCACAAAAAGTAAGGTACCTACAAAAAAGTGCGTGTAATTATGCGAAAAGAAACTTCTACCAATTTCATCAATGAGCAGTCCATTACGGATGATTGCCCTATTGCGGCTACCCTCAAAGTGATTGGAGGACGCTGGAAACTGATTATTTTGTGGAATCTGCGGGAACAGCCCTTGCGTTACAAAGCGCTGCAAAGGAGTATACCCCACATTTCAGAAAAAATGCTCACCCAGCAATTATCGGTCTTGGTGGAAGATGGATGGGTTTTAAAAAAAGATTATGGTGAAATTCCGCCCAGAACGGAGTACAGCCTGAGCAAACTAGGGGCATCTTTTATTCCAATTTTGGATCACATTTATTCCTGGGGTGTAGAAAACGATATCATCGAGAAAGTGAAACTTGGTATTCAGAAATAACACCTTTGTATTTGTTTAGTTAATATAGGTAGTAAGTCATGTATGTGACAAAATTGTTGTTTCTCCATTTTTCCGTCAACAATCACCG
Source organism: Haliscomenobacter sp. (assembly GCF_965225875.1). GTDB lineage: Bacteria > Bacteroidota > Bacteroidia > Chitinophagales > Saprospiraceae > Haliscomenobacter. The sequence continues at coordinate 114,839 of NZ_CBDDBS010000002.1, forward strand.
CTCTTTTTAGTTAGGAAAAGCAGATTTCTAAAAACCGAAACCATTATGAATCAGAAAGTTCACCTCAATTCAAGAGGCTGGCGGAGCTTTGCCTACAGCCTTTTTTTAACCCTCTTCAGTTTTAGTATTGTTACCTCAGCCCAGGCCCAAAACAGTTGCCGCGCAAGTGTAGGCCGTTTGGGTGACCTCAAAATGTGTCAAATCGGCACCAGCAACAGTGTGCAGGCTACCCAAGTAGTAGCGCCCAGTGTACCCACCGGATTTCAAGTACTTTATGTATTGACCAAAGGAGACAGCCTGGTCATTCAGGGCGTGAGCCGCTTTCCCTATTTCCGCGTAACCCCTGATGCCAATTACACCATTCACACTCTAGTGTACAATCCCAGTACCCTGGATTTGAGCATTGTCAAGCCCGGCATAACTACGGGTTTTGACGTCAATGGCTTACTCATCCAGGGCGGCGGCAACATTTGTGCAGCCCTGGATGTAACTGGAGCCAAGTTCAGCTTTAGCGCTTGCGAGGCACCCTGTTTTGCCAGTGCTGGAACCTTACGCCCAGAAACCCGCGCCTGCCTGGATGGGGATACCCTTACTTTGCGGGCGACTGTAGCCACTGCCCCCGTAGTACCCGATAGCTTCCAGGTAGTTTATGTGCTGACGCGTGGAGACAGCCTGGTCATCATCAATGCTGGTGCAAAACCAGAGTTCAAAGTCACTGCTCCGGGGAAATACACCATCCATACCTTGGTATATAATCCAGCCACCTTGAACCTGGGAATTGTGCAGCTTGGTGTCACTACAGGTGTTACAGTCAACGGTTTGTTGCGGCAAGGAGGAGGTAGCATTTGTGCTGCCCTGGACGTAGCTGGAGCGAAATTTAACGTTGAAATTTGTCCATGCACTGCCAATGCTGGAACCTTACGCCCATTGACCGATGGTTGCTTGCAATCCGGTTCGGCCAACCTTAGAGCGGTACAGGGAGCTCGTCCGGTTGTACCAGCAGGCTATCAAGTAGCCTATGTGCTTACGCGGAGTGACAGTTTGGTGATCGTCGGAGCAGGAGCTAGCCCCAATTTCACCGTAAATGCTGCTGGCAAGTACACCATTCATACGTTGGTATACAATCCAGCTACCCTCAATTTGGGGATTGTACGCCCCGGGGTAACCACCGGATTCGATGTTAATTCACTGTTGCGTCAGGGCGGTGGCAAAATTTGTGCTTCACTCGATGTAGCAGGTGCGAAATTTGAGGTATCCACTGCAGTTTGCTGCAAAGCCGAGGCGGGTAGTTTGCGTGCCCTCAGCAGCTCAGCTTGCTTGCAAGGCGGACAGGCAGTACTTGCGGCCAGCATTCGACAGTTGCCAACGGTACCCACGGGTTACCGCTTGTTGTACGTGTTGACTTCGGGCAACAACCTGGTGATTCAGCAGGCAAACAACCTGCCGCTGTTTACGGTACGGGATACGGGGCGATTCACCATTCATACCCTGGTGTACAACACCTCAACCCTGGATTTGGGCATCGTCAAATTTGGTCAGACTACTGGGGTAGATGTCAACGGTTTGCTGATCCAAGGTGGAGGCAGCATTTGTGCAGCGCTGGATGTAGCGGGAGCGAGCTTCAATGTAAAAAATTGCCCATGTCAGGTCAACATCGGTCGTATTATACCTCAACCAAATACTTGTCTGAGTGGCATTCGCCCTGTAAGGCTCAAGGCGAGTATTCTGCACCAGCCCAGCGGCCCTAGCGGCTACCGTTCCTTGTGGGTATTGACCGAAGGAGATAGTCTGATCATTCGGGCGGTAAATACCAACAACCCAGAGTTTTTTGTAAACCGCGAAGGGAAATACCGCATCCACACCCTGGTGTACAATCCAGCTACACTGGATTTGAGCATCGTGAAACCGGGTCAAACGACCGGGTTTGATGTAAACAGCCTATTGGTACAAGGTGGAGGTAGCATCTGTGCTGGGCTGGACGTAGCTGGAGCCGCCTTTACCGTAAGACGTTGTGGTAGCAATGCGGTGGGTACTTTGCAAAGCTCGACGATCTTCCCCAATCCAACCCAGGATTTACTGAATGTTCAATTGGGCGATAAGCTGGGCACCGGTAAAATCACCCTTGAGGTGTTGGATTTGAATGGCAAAATCACCCAGCGTCAAAATCTGGAGGCTGGCAGTACACAAGCCGAATTAGACATCCATACCCTTCCGGCCGGAATGTATTATCTGCGGGTTTCTACCGAGGGACAGGCGGGTGAGATGCTGAAATTCAGTAAGCAATAAGAGCCCATAGAATAAATTCAAGCGGTAGTAAAAAGAAGTGTCCTGTTTTCAATTTGCATTGAGAACAGGACACTCTTGTTTTGAGGGAAATGGGAAACCATATTTATAAAAAAATCTTATAATTTCCATTTAAAACATAAATAAAAACAAATGAAATAAGCCTTTCATTTTTGCGCTGCCAAATTTTAACCCATCAGGGTAAGCATATTTCACCCTGGGTATAAACACAAAACAGCATGGAATTTCAAATTTTAATCAGCAATCTCACCAATCCAACTTTGCTATTTTTTGTACTGGGCATCATTTCCGCATGCTTAAAGAGCGACCTGGAAATACCCGCCTCTTCGAGCCGATTCATCTCCCTTTACTTGCTTTTTTCCATTGGCTTCAAGGGAGGTCAGGAGCTGGCGCACAGTGGATTTAATGCCGAGATTGTTTACTCCCTCTTATTTGGGTTGGCCTTGGCCGCTATCATTCCCCTGTACACCTTTTTTATCCTGAAGAGGAAACTCAGTGTCAGCGATGCTGGTGCTGTCGCGGCGTCCTACGGCTCGGTAAGTGCAGTCACCTTTGTAGCAGCAGTCTCTTTTTTGGAAATGGAAAAACTCACCTCGGGGGGACATATGGTAGCAGTGATGGCACTCATGGAGTCGCCTGCCATCATCGTGGGGGTCATTTTGATGATGCAATTTGATAAAACAAGTGAAGGCTCGGAGAAGATAAGTTTGGGCAAATTGCTCAAACATTCCTTTACCAATGGCAGTGTGCTGATGATACTGGGAAGTTTGATCATTGGGCTCATCGCCGACACCAAACAAGCCGAAGGCATCAAACCATTCACCACCGATATTTTTAAAGGATTTCTGGCCTTGTTTCTTTTAGAAATGGGGATTGTAACCGCCAAACGTTTTGCTACCTTCTGGCGATATGGTTGGTTTGTTACCCTTTTTGCCATTATCATCCCTGCCATAAACGGTTGTGTGGTGGCCTACCTGAGTCAATGGATGACCCATGATCCGGGTAACCGTTTCATCTTTGCCATCCTGGCGGCCAGTGCCTCGTACATAGCCGTTCCTGCTGCCATGCAATTGGCTGCACCCAAGGCTGATCCTGGGCTATATGTACCCATGGCACTGGGCGTAACTTTTCCTTTCAACATTACCATTGGTATGCCCTTGTATTTTATGGTTGTACAAGCCTGAATCAAGAGCCTTAAAAAATAATTTCAGGCTTTACCCTGCCAAATTTTAAACACAATTATTATGAACATGTATCTGATTTCATTGAGTGGTATTTTGCTGGCATTGTACAGCATTGCTCTTGCACTAGGTACCTCCAATCTGATTGCCGCCGAGTTTTTTAAAGCAATGGCCTTACTCATAGGGATGGGTATTTTTGGCTTTTTGCAGAAGTCAGGGATAACCGATCAACGTAAATAGTGCCATCCTCTTTTGTTGGAAGACAATTTAGGCTTTGGCAGGTCTCCAAAGTGGACCAACTGCAAGAAAGAGCACAATCACGTTAAAAACAGCATTGGAGGCATTGCCCGAAGCGATTGACCCGGAACTGTCCAAAATAAACCAGGCCAAAAGCCCACTTAGTACCGCTTTCCTCACGCCTTCGGGGGCGAGGTCGTACACCCATTTTTGCAAACACCAAACGCATACCCCCCAGCCGAGTAGGAAACCACCCGTAAGTGCAGAAAGAAACCGGGTGGTGGCTGCTTCGTAATTTTGTACGCCATCTACCGGAAAACTTAAAAAATCAAGCGTCCATCTGGCTGGCTCCGAAGTGGCCAACATAGTGCCTAAAAAGAAGATGGGGCCAAATGAAGCGATCACAAAAGCGGTGATTTTCAGATACGATTTGTGCGCTTGTTGGGTCATTAGATTGCTCATTTAATGGTGATTTTGAGCAAAAGTAATGGCCGCTGCCGGGCAATTGTAGACGCTACCGTACAATGGGCTAAGTAACGCTGAAAATTTTGCGTCATACTAAACGAAATTTCGGGCAATCCGTTTCAGGTTGCTGAAATAGGCGGATAGCCATAGAGGATTGAGGTTTTCAGCGTTGATTTGCAGGTAAAAATTCTCCAAAGCCAATTCAAATAAACTTTCTAACTGCCCTTGACTGAGGTTGAGGTTCAAGTCTTTTGCCCAAAGTTTGACAAATTCGTTTCCAATGATCTGATTGGATTTGTGCAGTGTTTCTTTGTAGTGTTGCTGTTGTTGATTGATCCGCAACTGACGGTTAAACAATAAGTCCATCTTGTGCTCTACCAAAATAGTGATCAATTCAGGGTCGATGTTTTTGGCATTTTTTTCTTTGGCCGCCATTACTTCGGACTGCTGCAAATGAAATTTCAAAAGATATTCTACAAAAATTTCCAGGTCAGCAAAATGGTGGTAAAAGGAAGACTTGCTAATGCCTACTTTTTTAGCAAGTGCTTCCACTTTTAGTCCATTTTCACCAGATAAGGCAAAAATTTCGTACCCTGTTTTGATCCAGGTGTCTTTGTTTTCGGTCATAGGCTTTTGTTTGCTAATACACTACACTTTCGGCAACACTGCGATAATTATCGAGGTCCGTTTGTACACTTGCTAATTTGCTTGTCAAGGAGTGCAACGCAACCTTCCCAAGGGGCAGCCGCAAAGGCGGTTTTTCCATCGTAGTCATGTTGTAAATGGCTGTAGCTGCTTTGTTTGGATCGCCTTCCTGCAGGCCGTTGACACTTTTCAACTTCTCTTTAAACGCCCCTGCGGTTGCAAGATAATCATCGATGGTTTGTTCCGCAAATTTGAGACTACTGCCAGCAAAATTAGTCCGGAAAGGCCCGGGCTCAACAATGGTCAGTTTGATGCCAAGCGGTTCAATTTCCTGAGCCAGGGCCTCGCTAAATCCTTCCAGGGCAAACTTGCTGGCGTTGTAAATTCCAAATCCTGCAAATGCTTTAAAACCTCCGTGCGAAGAGATTTGAATGATGTGCCCACTTTTTTGTTGGCGAAACAGGGGGAGAAAAGTCTTGGTGAGATTTATTACTCCAAAGAAATTTGCTTCAAAAACCGCTCTTGTTTCTTCGTTGCTCGTTTCTTCGATTGCCCCCGCAAATCCCAGTCCGGCATTGTTCACCAATACATCGAGTGCGCCAAATGTTGAGTTTACAAATTCAAAAGCATGCTGAATGCTCCCTGGATTGGTCAAGTCAAGTTTGATTCCAATGGCCTTATTTGGATACAAATCATTAAAAGCATCAATTTGTGCCTGCTGTCGAAAGGTGCCAATGACCCTATCGCCACGTTCAATAACGGTTTGGGCCAAAGCCTGACCCAAACCACTGGAAACACCGGTGATCAACCAAGTTTTCTGTGTCATGTCCCTTAGATTTAGGCAAAGAAACGTTCTTTAATGATCTGACCATCTTGCCAATCTTGAATACAAATTTCGACTGTGCTGATGGTACCCAGGTCTTTTACATCAAAATCCACATCCCAAACAATAAAGCTACGATTTCCTTTTACCACCGTACCAGCATTGGTAAAAGTTCTTACTTCGGTAATGTTACCCAGCAAGGTTTGATTGGCTGCGATGACCTTCTCTTTGCCCTGAATGCTGATGCCATCTAAATCAATTTTTTCTACGTCCTGGTGGTAAAACTTTTGCCAAGCTTCCAGCCCCTGACCCGAAAGGGCAAGGGCTACAATTTCTTCTACTGAACTTTGAATTTGTGCCTCTGTCATTGCCAGAATGGTTTAAAATTAGTTTGTCATTATTGACAGGGCAAAGGTGCGGCGATGTGAAGCTTGAGGGTTATGACAGAAACTACCTTGTTCGGTATTTTTCGGACATTTTGGTTTTAAATTCCTGTGGCGTATGGTTTGTAAAAGATTTGAAGGTTTTAGCAAAGTATGAACTGTCAGTAAAATTCAATTCAAAAGCAATTTCAGCGATGGTTTTGTCGGTAAAAGTCAATAGCCGTTTGGCTTCAAGAATGCTTCTGGACCTGATGATATCGGTCGCGGTGTTGTTGGTGATTGCTTTGCAAATCAGGTTGAGGTGGTGCTGAGTAATGTGCAACTGTTCGGCATAATAATTTGCGGTTTTGTTTTCCCAAAAGTGATCTTCTAGTACTTGTTTGAATTGCTTAAACTGGATCAGGTATTTTTTGGAAACTATGTTAGGATTGGTGGTGTCGATGTGTCGCTGAACTTGGGCAAGTAAGATATGCAAGTAGGCCTGAATGATGCTTGTATTGCGGTCTTTGCGTTTTTGTTCAGCTTCAATTTGATAAATGAGCTTGGATACCTCAGCAAACGATTTTTTGGTAAAAGCAATACAAGGATTTGCATACAGGTTGTCTAAAAAACTCAGTTCGAATAAGGTGTCTTGGTTGCTTCGGTTGAGGAGATAAAAATCTTCTGTAAACAAGATGGTTCCACCGGAAAGTGGTTTCCATTCTTCAAAATGATGCACCTGGTTGGGTGAAATAAAAAACAAGCTATTGGGTTTTACTTCGTATTCGTTATAGTCAATGATTTGTTTGCTTTTGCCTTTTTCCGTCCAGAGTATTTCATAGAAGCTGTGTTTGTGAAAGTCGTCCACGTTGGGTTCAGCCATTTCGTCAAAGCGCAGGATTTCAAACTCAGTCGGGTTATGCGGCTGGTTGATAAAATGGCCAATGTTGTACATTTGAAAAATGTCTTTCATGATTCACACAGTCAATGATTTTTTGTGATCATGGATAAATTGCTCAAAACTTGTCGGAGCTCTACCGGTGATTTTCTCCACCCAATCTGTTATGGAAGGTTCTTTCTGAAACCGTGGAAAGTAGTGTAGCATGATCATTACCAGAATCAACATCGTCGGCATTTTTTCTTTTCTTTTTGTCAAGAAGAAACTAATGAGATTGGGAGATTTAAACCGAATATTAATCTCTAATTTACGACTTAAGGCTTCAGCCATTTCCGAAAAAGTCAAACTTTCTTTACAAGTTAAATCATAGGATTGATTGATGTGCGCGGAAATATTGATCAAAATTTTAGCGGCAACCTCACCGATATCCCGCACATCAATGAGTGTAAACTTGGCACGACCAGCAGGTAAACAAATTTGTTGGTGCTGTATTAAGTCATTACGCAAAGTGGTGGTAAAGTTTTGCATGAAATACGCAGGTCGCAAAAAGGTGTACGGTATTTTACTTTCCACCAAAAGCTTTTCAATTTTGTGATGCGGGATAATTTTACTGTGCTCTACGCCCTGAACGGATAAAAAAACAATGTGCTTTACCCCTTCATTTTTGCAAGTATCCACGATTGGTTTAAAATATTTTTCTACTTCTGAAATTTGGGGTGGTCTAAGTAAAAATAAGATGTCGAAACCCGCTAGAGCCTGTTGGTATGATTTGAAATCGGTAAAGTCAAACTGTGAAAATTGAATGGTGTAGTTGGCAAATTTATTTTTGTCTTCATTTATATCCCTTACTCCAGCATATAGGTCAAGGTTGTGCTGCAGTTTGCTTAAAGCATCGATTACCACGGTTCCTACATTTCCGGTAGCCCCTGTAATTAAAACTTTTGTCATTTTTATGGAGGTATTTTCGTTTGGGTTGTCATTTAGCATTGCCACAAGCTACTAAAAAAATGGTGGAAAATATCAGCTACACCGTTCCCTACCTTTGGTGTTGCGTAAACCCGCTCATGACCTTTTCCATAATTTTCACCTTTATAAAACGCGGCACTGTGCGCAAGGCATAAGTCAATACTTTTGAAAGCAACCCTGGAACCACCTTGCTTTGTTTACCCAGGGCCCTGAGTATAGGAACGCCCAGTCGATCTGCGGCCATGGCATTGTCCATTTTCATATTGGCCCTTTGCCCAAATCCACTCTGAACAGGTCCAGGCGCAGCAGCCAACACATCCACGCCAAATGCCTTCAACTCCACGGCCAGGGCTTCCGAAAATGATTGAATGTAAGCCTTGGATGCGGCGTAATTGGCAGCATAGGGCACTCCCTGAAAGGCGACCAAAGAGCTCAAGAAAATGATTCCTCCCCTCCCCTGTTCCTTAAACTGTTGCGCAAAATAATGGGTAAGGGCAAGCACCGCCTCACAGTTTACTCGCAGCATGTTGATTTCCGAATCCAGTGAAGCATCCACAAACAAGCCGGAAGTTCCATAGCCTGCATTGTTGATGAGTAAGCCGACCTTCAATCCTTGGGTAGACTGAATGATTTTTTCCACGCCATCTTTGTCCGACAGATCGGCAACCACCGATTTAATCTCAATCTTGTGGCTTTGTAGTTGCTGTGCAACCTTAAGCAAACGCTCTTCATTTCTGGCATTGAGAATGAGGTTGAAGCCAGCTGAGGCCAACTGTGTTGCCAGTTCCAACCCAATTCCCGAAGATGCACCCGTTACGATCGCCCATTCGCCGAATTGGGTTTTAATCCTTTGTTTTTCTGTATTGGAAAGATCCATTTTGGGTATCCATTTTAATTCATGGCAAAGATGAACCGTAGGAGAAAAACAAAACGATAACAAATGTTAAGGCTTTTTATGGAATCAAACTTTGACTTTTGAGCCTGCTCAAGTGAACGGGAGTGATCCCCAGGTAAGAGGCAATCATGTGTTGAGGAACGCGATTGTGAATGTTAGGAAAAATTTCATTCATCAAATCATAACGCTCTTTGGGGCTTAAAGTATAAAGGTATTGAATGCGGGAATCCAAATAAACAAAGTAGTATTCGGCAATCAATCTGCCCAATTTTTCACCTTGCTCCAGATTGGAATAACCCCAATCAATGGCCGATTTGGGTATTACGATGGTTTCGGTATCCTCCAGGGCTTGTAGCTGATACGCTGATTTTTGTTGGGTCAAAAAAGCACGGTAATCGGCGATAAACTGGTTTTCGATGGCAAAATGAATGGTGTGTTCAGTACCACCAAGGTCATCCAATTTAACCCGAATGATGCCTTTTTCAATAAAATACACCTCCGTGATGAATTTTGCTTCCTGACTCAACAGCGCTTTTCGTTTGAATGCTTTTTTGTAGCACAAACCTGAGAACGCCTCAAGCTCTTCATCTGAAATGCGGATCATTTGTTTCAGTATTTTCTTCAATTGAAGCATTGGATCAAACCTTTTTTATCAAATGGCAATTTGGCAAAAAGGTTTGATCCCTTTCAACAGAATAATAAAATTCCTCAACCGATGATGCGCTTGTCTTTGGCTACATACCGCGCAAAGCCCAGCAATGCTCCAGTAACCATGATGTTGCGGAAAAAATTTACCATTTCCAATTCCATTTCGCGGGCCAGATCAGCTGCCATCATTTCCGCACCCAGTTCCTGGCCACTAGCCCGTGGCAAGTGCACCAGAACAGCCATTAAAATGACATAAAGCGCCATGAGGGTATAGGCCAGTTTATCGTACTTGCCGATCACGGCACTAGTGATGAACAAGACGATGCAAACCATCGTAAAATAATTCCAGAACAGTGGGAAAGGAAGATAGTCGGGTACAAAACTTGCACCCACTTCAGGTTTACCCAGGTGTAAGCCCACGTACATCAAAAACGACAGTGGGAATAAATAGCGGCCAATGCTCAATAACTTATCCATGATGATTAAATTTCGAAGGGTGACATAGGACGGATTTCGGTGTAATTCGCATTGCGAATTCTTTCATCCCGTGTCAATTTAGTGATTCAATGACACAAAATTCCGGCATTGAACTCCAAAGACTCTTGATAAATGTCAATGATTTTGGGCCTTACAACTTTCCTTTGAGGCGGGTCATGGTTTCGGGGCTGATGCCCAGATAAGAGGCGATTAGTTTGCTGGACAGGCGGGTCATGAGTTTGGGCTTGTTTTCCATCAACCATTTAATCCGATCGAGTGCATCCAGAGAAGTCAGGGTATTTACTCGGTACACCGTATTGCTGTAGGAGAGCTCCAGAATCTGCTGATAAATCTGTGCGAAGGCCGGAATCTCTACCGAAAAGCGTTGAAATGCATCATAATGTATGCGAAGTAATTGGCAGGGTTCAACACATTTGATGTATTCTTCGGAAGCTTGTTGATTTTTGAATCCAAAAATATCCGTCACCCACTGCTCTTCGGTGTACAGCTCGCGGGTGGCTTCATTGCCATTTTTATCGATGACAAATACCTGCACACAACCTTCTACAATGAAGTAGACATGCTTGCAAACCTCAGCTTCTCGAAGCAGGTAAGTTCCTCGTTTGGGGTGTAGAGGTTCAAACGCATTGGCTACTTCTTCAAAGCGTTCGGGGATTTTGCCCAAACGTTTGATAATGTGTTCCTGAAGTACCTCAAGCATAGGAATTGGTTTGAATGAAGGAGATTCGAGATAGTGAAGATAATAAACACTTGATTAAACCTTCTCCTTCGGTTTTCTTTCACGACTTTTTTATCTTTGAAGGTGCAATACCCCATTTTTTAGGCGTTATTGCTATTCAACCCGTATTAAATGCAACCCGAAGCCTTAGATACCTTCCAAGCTACCTTACGTGAAAGTCTGGCCAAAGATGGACTCAGTTCGGCCATCACTATGCTCAAAAAGGCCTTACCCGAACAAACAGAAAAGTACAACCTGGTTTTTCAATTGGAAACCCGGCTCAACCGCATCAATAAAGACCGCATCAAGGGGATTCTCAGTCAGGAACAGCTAGAAATTGCCTACAACCGCTTGAGTGATGACATCCTCAACCTGGTTACCAACCTTACTACCGAAGATTTTGAAGTACCCAACACTACTGCCGCTGCGGGAGGACGAAAAACCGGAGCACTACTCTACCAAATTCCACGCAAGATGGAATTGGACCCAGAAAAAGCCTACCGTTGTATTGTGCGCCTGGCCTTTAACGAAGAAGTAATTGTTGAAAACCTGGACCTCAATAAGGACACGGTTTTAAAACCAGTGCGGGTATCTGAAATCATGGAGGTGGAGTTAAAAGACCCCAACGATGCCCCAGCTTTCAACATCCAGCTCATCAATTCGGCGGAGCAATTTTTAGAAGAACACGCTTATACCGAGTGGCAATTCAAGGTCAAACCAATCCGTACTGGTGCCTTGCCCCTTTTATTAGTAGTAGCCGTCAAGGAATACCTGCACAATCGCCCCGTCAAACGGGAAATAGTACTGGAAGAAATCATCGAAGTAGTAGCTGAACCCCTTGAAAATGTAGAAGCCACGGCAGGTTTCCAGAGTGCGGGCTACACTTTTTTGTATTCTTCCGAGCCCGAAAGCCGTACAGGGGGGCTTATTGCTACCGTGGTCAATGGCAAATACAGCATGGTCGCTTCTATCTTGCTCCTCTTTATGTTTGCGGCGGGAATTTGGGCTTTGGGTACACGGCTAGGTTGGTTTGATCGGAAGCCCAAAATCATTGAAGAACCCAAACAGGAAAAAACAGATCCATCCCTAAAAAGCAACCAAGCTAAGAGGGATAGCAATCAATCTACCATCGACGTTGTCCTCGATACCCCTGTTGCACCAAAAGATACTCCAGCAACAGCGCTGAACAACAAAGCAATTAATGTCAAACCAAGCGATCCAGCAAAAAATAAAACTAGTGGCGCTGCAAATAAGAGTAAGGCCGTCCCTAAAATAAAAAACGCCGGTCAAAAGCCAGTAAAACCCTTGGAAAACAAACCTTTGGATCCGGGGCCGATCAAACCAGGTGATCCGACCAAAGTGCGCAAATCAGGTTTCACAATGGTGAGGGTGGAAGGAGGAAAACTCCCCTTGGAAAAACATTATGGCAACAAGGTCTGTCCCACTGATACCATCCAAATCAACAGCTTCCGTCTGGGCAAATACGAAATCACCCAAACCGATTGGTTGGAAATTATGGGCAAAAACCCCGCCTTTAAAAAAGGCTGTGCAGATTGCCCGGTTGAAAATGTTTCCTGGAATGATGTGCAGGAATTCCTGCAAAAGGCCAGTAAAGCCAGAGGCAAAAGATACCGCCTGCCCTACGAGGTAGAATGGGAATATGCTGCGCGTGGCGGCAAAAATCCACATGGATTCCAGTATCCAGGCAGCAAACAAGCCAGTGAGGTAGCCTGGTTCAGCACCATCAAGGAGCATACCCATAAAGTAGGGCTAAAGAAGCCCAATAACCTGGATATTTATGACTTGGGGGGCAATGTACGCGAATGGTGCCAGGGGAGTTTTCCTGCGCAGCTTAATTGTAAAGTTGAAAATGAGGCTAAAAAGCCCTTGCGCGGTGGCTCCTGGGTGAGCCCCAAAAACAAGATCAAGGTAACTGCGCGTGTAGATGCAAAGCTCAACGCCCGCGATGAACAAAGTGGATTGCGTTTGATTGAAGAGTAAATGACTTACCGTGGCCAGGGCTGATACAAAAAAGTCATCCCCAGGCTGGAGCGTTTCAAGGGATATTTTTGCACCTCCACGTCGTTGGACGGGGCTTTGGGCGCAAGATTGACCAGGCCCAGATCAAGGTGGGCCGCAAGACGCCATCTTTTGACACCGTACCCTATTTCTCCACTCAAGCCTGCATTTACTGGCCTAAAATCCGCGTATTCCATTTCATCCTTATTGAACACCAATGCTTGGTGGTAATCGTTTTCCAAATCGCCATTCTCCACATTTTTGAAGGTGAACTTGCCAGCTACCCCTAGTGCAGCAAAGGTGCCCACACCAGCACTGAATTTGCCCACTCGATAATGGAGTAGCAATGGCAATTGAAGCTCAAAAACGCCAAATTGGTACTTGTTTTCTAGGATGGTTTCTTGATTGAGGTAATCATTTGTTTTGATGGCTTTAAAGCTGTATTGATTGAGCACAATTCCGGTAGAGGCAAATAATTTATCACTTAAATCGTATTCAATGTCAAAACCCAGAGACAAACCAGGGCCGGGATTGGCCTGCCAACTGCTGACGTACGCATTATCAATGGTTATGTCCTTTGGAAAATCGTAGTTCGCCAGGGTGAAATTCGCTCCTCCCAAAAAGCCCATGCGGACTTTTTGGGAGAATGCGTAAACTGTCATTAAATTAAGTAAGGCTAACAGGAGATAAGTTCTTGTGGTGTTCATATTGAAGGTATTTGGCTTCAAATTATGAAAAAATTATCTCCAGCGGCGAGGATTTCCAAAGCGGCGATATACAACGATCCCCAAATTCATGTAAATATCTTTAGCATCAGGGCTGGCGGCGAAACTGATCCCATCCAGGTAATCTGAAAAACTAGCTCGAACGCAGCCCTCTAATGCCACGGTAAAGCCCTCCGAAATATCAAATTTCATCCCCAAACCAACGGGAATACTTACCCCGAGCAATGAATTGCCATAAGCTCGATCTTTCTGGATTCCCGCTTTTATGTCTTCACTATTTCCCGTATAATTGGAGAAATTGGTATTGAGCACCCCGCCTAACAAGCCAACCCCTGCATACAAGTAAGGGGAGATCAGTTTATCCATGTTTACATTCCCGGCTGCATCGGTATAATAACGATTGGAACCAAAAGGCTCCCATTCGCCCAATACACTTAATTCCACTAAATCGGTGGTGAAATCAAAATCCCGGGATTCACGACCTACATAATTATCATCGTCTCCCTGCAATTTAAGGTAAGTAATTCCGCCCCTAAAGCCAATGCGGTTAGACACATTCGTCCGGGCAATAAGTCCCAAACTTGGGGTAAAATCCTTGAAGCGGGGAGTAAGCGTTGGGTTAATATCTCCTGAGTAAACCGCCATCCCGGCAAAAACGCCACCTTCCCACACGGTTTGCGCTTTGATCATGGTCATAGTCATGATCAAGCACAGAAAAAGTACTGATTCTTTCATACTTAAATAGTTTTTGGAAAAAACAGGTTGCTACTGCTTGACATCCAATAAAAATTCAACCCGGCGATTGAGCACCCGTCCTTGGGCAGTTTTATTGCTCGCAATTGGTTTTGTTTCGCCGAATCCTTCATGCTCTATTCGTTTAGCGTCGATAGAACGTAAAAGCAAGTAGTCATAGCATGATTGGGCCCGTTTTTTTGACAAATTCAAATTAAATTCATCTTTTCCTTGGCTATCTGTATGTCCTTGAATGTTCAATTGATACGCAGGATAACGCATCATCAAGGCAGCTACCTTGTCCAGGATTTTTTTGGAACTGGGCAATAGTATCGCACTTCCGGTCTTGAATCTTACCTCGTTGCGGGCTCGTATAAGTACGGCCTGGTCCTCTTTGCGCAGTTCCGGGCAACCCAATTTTTTTAACAATCCAGCTACCTCAGGGCAACGGTCATCCAAATCAATTATACCATCTTTGTCCGTGTCCGGGCAGCCAAAATGGGTGGCAATGGTATCGGCTATTTCAGGGCAACGATCATCAGGATCGGGAAACCCGTCGCCGTCCGTATCAGGACAACCTTTAAAAGTCAAAGGACCCGCTTTCTCGGGACAGCGGTCATCCAGATCAATTAACCCATCTTTGTCCGTGTCCGGGCAACCATATTGATTGGTCGTATCGGCTACTTCGGGGCAGCGGTCGAATTTATCAATCAAACCATCACAGTCGGTATCTGGTTCTGGGCAACCATTCGATCCGGGCAGGCCTTTCTCATCCGGGCAGGGATCGTCCTTATCGGATACCCCATCCCAATCGGTATCAGGACAACCTCCAAATGCGGGCATCCCTGGCAAATCGGGGCAGGCATCGTCGATGTCCGCAATGCAGTCGTTGTCTCGATCGGGGCAGCCCTCCGTTTCGACAATACCAGAATCACGGGGGCAAAGATCAGCCGAATCCATAAAGCCGTCACCATCTGTATCCGGACACCCACCACTCATCGGGTTGCCTTTGGCTTCCGGGCAAGCATCTTCTGCATCTTCTACTCCATCACCATCGCTATCCGGGCAACCTTTGGCCGATTCTACCCCTTTCAGCCTGGGGCAGGCGTCAATTTTATCCAAAAAACCATCTCCGTCGCTGTCGCGTACCCCCATCCTTACAATCAAATTTATTCCAGCAGCCGCATACCAATCCCTCCTTTTAGGGTTTCCTGTAGCACTTACCCCATCGAGGTAATCACTGTCTGCAAAACGAAATGCTCCTTCTAATGCAATAGTTGTGGATTTACTCAAATCAAAACGCAATCCGCCACCAAAGGGCACTACCGGCAACTGAACAGTTCGGCTTTTGGCTTCGTCAGCCAAAATGGGTGGAGCAATGTTTTCATCGATTTTGAAGTCGACTTGATAATCGGTTTCTGGTTTGAACCTGGCCACACCAATTCCTGCAAAAAAGTAAGGCGTAACCTTGGGATGATACCGGTATTTGCTTTCAGGATAATGAGACTTGCCAAAAGGGTCCCATTCAAAGGTGAAACTGAATTCAGTGAATTTGCTTCGAAAGGAAAAATCGCGCAAACGATGAGGAGCTTCCAGTGGAAAATTTCGGTCACTGCCACTCAGCTGCGTACTCATGCCCCACAATCTGGTTGAAAATGAAGGAGTCAAATAATAACGAAAAAACCCACCATATGCTGGATTCAACTCATTCAACAGCGGATAATTCTCAGGGTTAAGATCACCTTGATATCCAGCGCCTCCCAGTAACAATCCAGTTTCCCACCTTACCTGTGCCGCGAGCCAAAAAGGCAAAAAGCAACACAGTAAAGCAATGGTGTAGTTTCTCATTCCTTCTCTCATTTTCGCAGCTTCGTGTAGGAGCCCTCGAAATTAATAATAACTGAAGTAAACCTGGACGACGACAATTAGATTATGGAGTCAGCTGGAAAAGTATGCTTTTTTTAACGATTTTTTAAGATTTATGGTATAGTGGCAAGATAAAAATAACATTCAAGAAAAAAAAAGGGTGAACCTTAATCTAACGGTTCACCCCAGTACCAGTAAGCAACAAAGAGGGATTCTTTTCAGCATCCCTGTATCTTAAAATGAAAAATTATTTCCTTTCGATTTTATGTAAAATTAACATCATCAAAAAAAACTTGTAAGAAATAGTTATCCACACAAAGTGGAAAACTTTTTCAATTAACTAAAAATCAATTATTTGTAAGGTTGAATTATTTTTCCACATGTGGATAACTCAAATAAAATGTGGAAAACTCAGGAGAGAATTGGCTTTAAAACAGGCGTTTTCGTTGAAAATACAAGGCGAGTAACAAACTGATGACCAAGGCCAGGACAATGATCAAATATACCGCGAAACGGCTGGTTTGAAACGGAAGGGGTACGTTCATCCCGAAAAAACTGGCTATCAGCGTAGGTACGGCCAAAAAGATGGTAACGAGTGTCAGACGGTGTATAGTAACGTTCATGTTATTTGAAATAATCGACGCATAGGTATCCATCGTTCCACTAAGGATATTGCTGTATACATTGGACATTTCCAAGGCCTGGCCATTGTCAATGATGATGCCTTCAAAAAGATCGAATTTTTCTTCATCATCCCGGATCGCCAAAAAATCAGTGCGCTTCATCTTCATATTGAGCAAGTCATTGGCACTGAGCGAGTTTACAAAATAGACCAGGCTTTTTTCGATGCTCAACAATTGTCTCAACTCCCGGTTCCGGCTGGAGTGGTACAATTCCTGTTCGATGAGGTTGCGCTTGAGGTCTAACTTTTTGAGGCAAGTCAAAAAACGATATACGTTTTGCTCCAGAATTTGGAGAATAAACTGAATGGAATCTGAGGGGTCGAAATTTTTCACCTTGTCATCTAAAAACCGTTGCAAAACCGGATTTTCGATGGAAGTGATGGTGATCACGTGCTCATCGGCCAAAATGATACCAATGGGAACTGTGATGTAGATGGCATCGTTTTCTTCTTCCGTTGGGTTGAGAACGGGGGTATTGACCAAAATGAGTCGCACCTCATCTTCGATTTCGTAACGCGAACGTTCGTCGATGTCCAGAGAGTCGGTAAAAAATTCGAGCGGGGAATCGAAGGTTTGCGCCACTTCTTCCAATTCTTCCTGGTTGAAGGGGGGGGTAATATTGACCCAACAGCCTGCTTCAGGTTGCTCCAGCTCCTTCAATCGACCATCCACTTTGAGGTAATATCTGACCATAACGTTTGGCGTTTGGGTTCCAGAATCTGGTTATTTCCCGACTCCTCAATTCGCCCGCAAACTTAACAAATCTGTTCCTAAATCCGCCTCAAAAACGGTATTATGTTGCATTTCGTATCTGGTCTACGAAGGTTTCGTACAAAGGGAGGTCGATGGCACCAGCTTCGGGCGCCCAGGAAGCCGGACGGTCTTGCAAAAGCAGGAAATAATCCATGACCAAATCCCCCTGTTGCTCCAGGTTGAATTCAGATAGGTATTTAGCTTTTTGCAAAGCAGGAAGCCCGCCGTAGTTATACCCCATGGCGCTGCGTTGTGCCCGCAGTGCGCGTGGGATGTAAGCGGCACCTTGCTGCCAATACTGCCATACATGCACCAACTCGTGAATCAGGATAGCTTCGGAGAAAGTTCCCCAACTGTTGATGGTAAAGCCGGAAACGTATACTATGCCCGTGCTACGCGTTCCAATTCTGGCGTTTTCATCAATGCGCACGAGATCCAGAGGAATGGCATTGCCAAAGACCATCCGGGCTGAAAATTTTTCTGCATCGCTCAAGCCACGCGTATTTCGTTTTAAAAGCATTGCATTGATCAACTCAAAGCAATCGAGTACACCTAACAAATCGAGCAAAACAAAGGCAAAATCGGCTGGATGTCGAAAGCTTGAACGCTTGAATAAGCGGCCTAACCGTTGTGGGTAAGTTCCAAACCACAAGTTTAGTCTAAGCAAGCCATAAGGTTTGTTTTTTGGGTGCATGAGCATTGGGGCATTAATCAAAACGAATCGCTTTGACCGGACTAATCCGACTCACCAAATAGGAAGGAATGACCAAAAATAGCAAGGTAATTACCAATGTGCCGACATTCAGCAATATAATGCTCCAGACGTTGAAGTGGACCGGGGCATAAGAGAGGTAGTAGTTTTCCTCATCCAGGCGAATGAATTTGAAATATTTTTGCAAGAGGCACAAGGCAATCCCCAACAAATTCCCCCAAAACAACCCATTGAGGATGATGTAGGAAGCATAGTACAGGAAGATGCGACGAATACCCCAATTGCGTGCGCCCATACTTTTGAGTACCCCGATCATGTTGGTGCGCTCAAAAATAAGGATCATCAAGGCAGTAATCATATTGATGATGGCTACAATGACCATCAAGCTAAGAATCACCACCTCGTTGATGTTTTGCAAATCCAGCCAGTTAAAAATACCCGGGAATTTTTGGCGGATGGTTTCTGCATAAAGTTCGTTGGGGATATGGTTGTAATAAATGTCTTCGGAAAGGGGCTTTAAGTCGTTGATGTCGTCAAGAAAGACCTCGAACCCTGCTACTTGATCTTCAGTCCAACCGAGCAATTGCTGGATTTTGCGAATGTCTACCAGGGCGAATTGGCGGTCGTATTCCTCCAAACCCGTTTTGTAAATGCCACAAATTTTAAAGCTGCGTTTGAGTTGTTCACCATTTTGCACAAAATGAACCCGAAAGCCATCCCCTACCCCAACCTTGAGGCGATTAGCCGTAGTGCGGGAGATGAGGATTTCATTGGAAGCCGTGCTATCCTTGGTGTTGATGGGTTTACCGGCCACGAGGTATTGGCTCAAAAAATGCCAATCAAAATCCTGTCCTACTCCTTTTAAAAATATCCCCTCGATTTCGTCTTTGGCCTTGATGATGCCTCCTTTAAAAGCATACACTTGAATGTGTCTTACTCCTCCGTTGGTGTAGCGTTTTCTTTTGACCTCCCGCCCCAGGATATTGCGTTTTTCGAGAAAGGCAACCCGGCGAATGGTATCCAAAGAAGGATAAAAATTCTGGTTTTTATCCACATAGGATTCCTCCAGTAAATTCTCGTAAACACTGGCATTGGTAATGTGGATATGCCCCCAAAAGCCAAAAATTTTACTGCTGATTTCCCGTTTAAAGCCCGAAACCAGGGCAGTAGCGCAAATCATCACACTGATACTCAGCGCAATGGCAATAACCGCGATCCGAATGATCACCCGCGCAAAGGATTGTTCTCCCTCGGCAGCTACTTTTTTGGCGATAAAAAAGGAGTAATTCATGGAGGCGAAGATAAGGGTATTAGTTGAGAAGTTGAGGGGTTGAGAAGTTGAGGGGTTGAGAAGTTGAGGCTACCGCAGCGTCTTGGACGAGATTTTTGTCAAAATCACTGCGGTAGCCTCAACTTCTCAACTCTTAAACTCCTCAACTCCCCTAATACACCACCATCTTCATCGTCTTGCGATAAGCCCCGGCTTGCAGGGTATACAGCAGTACGCCAACCTGGTTCAAGTCCGTTTTATCAATAACAATTTTTTGATGACCTGCTGGGTAATCCTGCCGGATGGACTTGAGTACACGGCCCGATAAGTCACTGATCTGCAAGCTTGCAGGCCCTGCTTCGCCTAAATCAAATTCGATGGTGGTGGACTGACTAAAAGGATTAGGCGAATTGGGATAAAGCTGGAATTGAGGCTTTAGGCTTTCCCGCTCCAAATTACCCTCAAGCACAATTTTTTCAAGCTCTCCCCCATCGGTATAGGCTTCTGGTGCCAAATCTCGTTCCACTAAATGAAACAGCTCATTTGAGCTACCTGATTTTTTGGCCCTAAACTCAAGGGTAGCCAATTTGCCCGCTTTTTTGCCTGTATTCAACCAGGATACCCGGATCAACCCACGTTCAAGGTCACTTAAGCCAATACTTTCCATACCGGCATCGCGGTATTCGATGTTGAGGAAGCTCAAAAGCTCCGGGTTGAATTGCAGACTAAACTGGGCACCGGCCAACTCGCTGGCATTTACCAAATTCAGTGGAACAGTATACAATTCACCTGCTTTAATTTCATCGGGCAGAGCCCCGGTTTGTAAGGTTCTGTCTGCAACATTGCGCAGCTCAGGTGTGGCGTTTATATTTTCTTTGGAGGCGTTTCCACTCACATCTCCCATTTTTACAGCAACAAAATCAGCACCCAACATTTCGCTGTTCAGGTTGTTGTAATTGCGTGCTTCCGGGATGGTTTCTATCAGGGGATTTTGTGGGTCTTTAAACCGAAAAGATGCATCTACGAAGCGCCAGCTTGGGCATTTTTTAAATTCCAGATCCAGGCGTAGCACAACTTTACGGATTTGGATAATGTCGTAGGTGGACACAAAACCAGACAAATCCACATCCGCAGCAATGAATTTGTAGGGGTTGTCAAATGGCATGGACCCTAAAATATGCCGGGTGATGAGCACAATATCGTAAGTACTGACCCCGTCCAAATGATTGGTATTCAAATGAGGGGAAACAGTATAATCATTGTTTTCTTTTAATTGTTTGAAGCTGAATTGGCCATTCTGGTTGCTAAGTGTTGTTTCATTTTGTACTCCACTCAACTGCACATTGGCGTTATATATAGGCTTTCCTGAAAAGGTTTTAATGGTGCCACTGATGCTGGAACTACCAACCCTCGGGCATAAGCCGCGGTTGTCTTGGACCAATACATAGGTTTCACAATAGCCGTAATTGCCTCTGGTATCCCAGGCGTAAACATACACCAAAACGCTGGGGCGATCATCACAGGTTAGGGTTATACTGGTGTGTTTAGGGTCGGGTTTTTCACTGCGACTTTCAATGTCATCCGCCCGGTGAATCGAATAGCCTACAATGCCTGAACAATCCTCAACTTTGCTGGCAACAAAGTCTTTGGCCCAAACTACGGCAGCTCCCGGGTCCAGGTCGCCGTCGCGGTCGATGTCTTCCGGTACTGGCAATGGCATTAATTCAACGACCAGACCGTTGATACAAATCGGGGCTGGTCCTTTTACATCGCGCACTTCAATCTGGATGGTTTCCCGGCCTACATTTCCGCAGCCATCAGAAGCATTGATCTGAATTTTATGGATGCCAATGGGCAATCGCTCCTGAATGCGGTAACGTGGATAGGTGCCTACCAGTTTCAGCGTACGATCAATTTTACCATCCGCTTTTTCATCATAAAGGGCTTCCACTTTCAGGTCCTGGCTATTGCAGTTTTCAGCGATCGAAAACTGGTAATTGACATCCCCGGTGCAGTCGTTATTGCGGGCATCAAAAAAACTACTGCTCAGCAGAGTAATCTTTGGGGCTTCATCGTCGTAAACCTTGATCAACTGCGTGTACTCCCAGATGCCCCGCGACTGCAGGAGGGGGCGCTCGATGCTGTTGGTCCAGTAGCCTTTGGCATTGGGAATGGTATTGTTTATGACTTGGTCCTGGTCTATGTAGGTTGTCCCATTGGGTTGAACCAACAACCAGAAAGCGGTATTGCCACGTTCGCCATCCCCATCGTAGTCCCGATCCAGGATAACGGGCTGGGCACCTTCCTTGTACTCACACCAATTGATGATCGTCCAGGTGCGTAAGATTTTATAACACTCTTGTCCCGTAGAGGTAAATTTCACATCGTTCACACTGAAAGCCAGAATGTTGCACCCGTTTTCCTGATGAATGAGTTTATTGCCTGGTGGAATTTGTTGGCAGGTAAGCGAAGTGTCCTTGGGGAAACGAATGGCATAATCCCGAATTGCAGTAACCCGGATCACCTGAATGCACTCCGGGCTACGTTGCTCATTGGCTTTGCCCAGATTGCGCACCACCTGCCAGCGCCGAGTAAGGGTTCCTACTCCACAATTGTCCAGTTTATCCAAGGTGGGTAGAGACACAATGCTCAACAAACCACAGGGGTCATTCAACACTTTGCCTACCCCAAATAGGCTAAGATTTCCCAGGTTTTTATCCGTACACAAAATATTCGTGTCAGCAGGTACCACGCATTGCAGCAGTGTTTTGTCCTCTACGGGTACATCCAACCAACACTTGCTGCTGTTGCCTACGGCATCACGGGCAATCAACTCCACCCGTACTTTGGCACCGATGTCACAACAAAAAAAGTCGACCCGATCAGCAGGCAGGGTATAAAAAATGCCATTTTCCAAGGTTAGGGCATCAGCTGTATCCAATTTACCATTTCCATTCTGATCAAAAGCCATGGTACAGGCAGTAGATACTACCCGGCGCACTTTGAGCGATTGCAATTGGCAGTTGTCGCTGGAGCCTTCGTCTACATCTGCGACGGTAAGCCGACCATAACCATTGCTTACACTTACATTGATGGCATTGTCACAACGTACCTGTGGCGCTATTTTATCTTTAACCCGTAGCTCAACGGAATCAAGTCTATTATTCAAACAGGGGTCATATGCGTACAACAATACGCGATGTTTGCCTACTGGCAAATTGTTCATTACGCCATTGCTGATGGGGTATACTTTTTCCAACCAAACCGAGTCCCCTACGCTTGGCCGCGCTACGTATGATTTGACCTTCACGCTCAATTGCACCGCATCACAATCGCTGAAACCAATCTGGTAAAGTCGTTGCAACTGATCCGGAGTGACTGGCAAGGTAGCCGTACAACTCATTGGCTGGGTTGACACCTCAATGGGTTTGCTTGGCTTGGTGATGACAGGAGCTTGCAAATCCCCAATTTTCATCAAGGTGGTGTCGGTATACACAATGCCTCCGGCACACCAATCAAATAACTTTAAAGATTGAATCACCTTACGACCCCGGCGACAAATCAGCGTTTCAGTAACCTGCCGCTCAATGGACAAACCACAAAACTCGCGGTCAAAAACCGTGGTATCCCCTACTGCATTGACCCAGAATGGATACAACCTAGGCGTGCGGATGACCTCCGGAATGCAGGAGTGTATGGCAGTATCCTTGGGAAAATGTAGTTTTTTCCAATCAGGCCGCCAAAAAACAATCACCTGTGTAGTGTCTTCGCGGTTGCCTAAGGCATCCTCCGCAGAAAAATTGCGGTATATTTTGGCGTAAAAAGTACTATCACAATCCCCCAGCACCAGGCGGTCGCTGACCTTAAGATTGGCGAGGACACCGTTGCAATTGTCGGTAAATACCACCCTACCCGTGTAGTAATTGTATTGCGGTTTTTGCCAGGACGCGGGAATATTGTAAATGCTGTCGATGTCAAAACACAACCAATCCAGGGTATCACGCGCCCAATCAATAGCCTGTACAGCCGGGGGCCGTTTGTCCTCAGTAATCAAGGTACTCTGACAAATGATACTTCCTGAAATGATGTCTCGTACCAAATAAGCAAATCTACCAGCTCCATCCGCAATGTTGCGGTTAAAGGGATTGGAGTCGTTGACCAATACCTGCAAACGCGCCCAGTCGGTGGCATCGTCGCCACCTAGTAAAACTTGTTGTGGACTCAGGCTAACTTGGCAATTTGCATCGAGGGTAAAAATGACATCCTGACGACAGCTAAGTGCCGCAAAACTAGAAAGGGACGATTGGGATTTCCAAACCTTTACCTGTTGTGGAAGGGTCGCCGTAAACGCCCCCACAAAAAGATAGTACAACCATGCGGCAGTAGAAAATAATCGCATAGTTCGGTTTGATAGATCGCCTTACAAAATCAACGGGGCTTTCCTTTTAAACAAAAAGCTGTACCGTTCGCTCAAAAATAACGCGCATTTAGCTAATATAAGGTGTTTGGAGGGAAAAAGTTTAGTCTGAGGGGGTACAAATAGTGGATGACGAATGATTTGAGAGAGGAATGACGGATTGAAGGAATGGAAATGACGAGTTTTTCGAATGACGAATGACGAATTGGGTGGTCGCATCAAAGTTTTTTGGAAACGCTAGATTTGGGTTCCATTTATTTAAACCTGCCAACAAACCTAGAGGGCAATGCCCCAAATTCGTCATTCGTCATTCGAAAAATTCGTCATTCAAATCATTTCTTTTGCTCCAAGGCCTCCACTTTCCGATTCAGCGCGATGACATACAAAGACAATTCTTCGACCTTTTCCAGAAGTTTTCGTTGCATTTCACCTACCTCAAAGCCAGCTTGTGCCGCCACCTCCTGTGCCGAAGGAATCCCTGGCAAATGCCCTTTTTCGCGAATGTGTTGCTCCAGTTTTTGCAAAGGCAGTAGCTCGTAGTCCGGTAGAAAAACGTAGTCGGGCCAGTTGGCCGCAGGCAACACCTTGACATCCTCGGCAATAATTTTGCCTTGCACTGCAAGTTTAAATCCCGCCGGAATACGTGTAGATCCAATCCCCACCAGATCATTGGCATTTGCAGCCAGGATCACATTGCCACCACGGGTGATGATGTTCCCGGTTACGCCCAGTTTCCAGGCAAAACCATCCGTATTGCCGCCAATGCGCATCCAGTCGTTGACGCGCATGCTGCCGTTGACGTGTAGTTTGGCGTCGGGATTGGTAAGGCCAATGCCGATGCGGTCGTTGTTGTCGGCTCCCAGAATCACGTGCCCACTACGGGTGATGATGTTGCCGGAGATGCCTAGTTTCCAGGAGTAGCCATCGGTATTGCCACCAATGCGCACCCAATCATTGAAGCGGGCACCGCCGCTTCCTACATGGAATTTGGCATCCGGGTTGTTAACCCCCACCCCCACATTGGCGGTGGTGATGATGGCAGCGTTGTTGTTTACACTTTGCCACTGGGCCCAAATCGGGCTGTTCATGGCCAATACAATCAGAAGACTAAAAAACGAATGCATTTTCATGGTAATGGTGTTTTTGAATAAAAGAAATGGTGAATGCAATCATTTTTTGGACAAATAAAGAATAAGGAACGGTTTGTGAGGTTGAGGATCTAGAGGATGTTGTTTCGATTTATTTTAATGGTCAGAAAAATACTCATAGGTAGTTCCATCCGACTTTTTGGAGGAATAATACATAAAGGAGCCATCGCCCCCAAAGCTGGTGCTTTCCCCACTCCAGGGGTTGTTTTTATAATAGGAAGTAGCGCCGCCATTGCTGCGGCCAAATTTGGCGCGGTACAACTGGTACACATTGCCCAGCGCATAAGGCATGTTTTCATACCCAAAATTGCCGTAGGCATCCATCCAGTAACGGCCTGGTATCACTTGCATGAAGGTCTGAAACGCCAGCACATCTTGTGGATGCAGGTCGCGGCCATTGATGAACACGTTGGTTCCCCCTCCGGAGGCATTGGATTTGAGCGGCCCGCCAACGTTGAGCCCAGCCACTCCGATTCCGGTGCAAGGCCCACCTTTGATGCCGAAAGCCCCAGTCATGCGATCGTACCAATAGCTACCGGGAACAAATTTAACTTGGTAAGCCGCTTCCATTTGGGCCACTGTTTGGGCGGGTACCACTACATCGTTGATGACGAGTTCTTTCATTTTGTTTTGGGCATTTGTGGCTATACCTACTGCCAGGGTGAAAAATAGAGTTATCCATTTCATGGTTTGGTGTTTTTGACTCCACAAAGCTAGGGCTGGTTTGGAGGGAGCACAATCCCTGGAAGGCAGGGTTTTAGCAGGGCAAAAATTACCGGAATCCAGGTAGTAGATTGCCGGGTTTGGGGAAGTTAAAAGCCTTATTTTTGCCCTATTACATAGTACAATGCCGATGAAGATAAATTACTGGATGATCCTGCTGGGTATTTTGGGTTGCTGCCTGGTGAGTACAGCACAACCTGATGCCCATTTGATCGATAGTTTAAAAAATGCACTGCGAAAGACCAAAGCCGATACCCAACGGGTCAAACTATGGATGGAACTGGGCAACAACGTCGGTTATTACGATGCCAAGGCCGCCCTCGATTACGCCCAGCGCAGTCTTGATTTGAGCAAAAAAATCGGATACAAACTAGGCGCGGCTCGGGCGCACTATTTGTTGGGTAACACCTACCTGGATTTGGGAAATTACGCCCAATCAAAAGGGCATCTGGACACCGCCGAAAAGCTTTTTAGCGCTATGAAACGCCTCGATATGCTGGGGAAAATTCACAATGCCCGAGGCAACTGGTATTACATCCAAAGTAAACTCTGGAACGCTACCCAGGAATTTGCAGCGGCAATTGAAGTTTTTCACCAATTGAAAGACACCCTGCTGGAAATCATTCCTTATCAAAACCTGATTGCCATTTTGGGCGAAACCAAAAACCACGAACAGGCCATTGCCCGCAGCAAAAGTCTGTTGGCCATTGCCCAAAAACACGGCGATAGCTTGCAAATGGCCTATTGTCATTACTACCTGATCAACAATTATGTAGCCCTGAACAAGCTGGATTCCGCCCAGGTTTACCTCCCCAGTTTACAAACCTTTATTCAACGTAGCCTCGACTATGGGCTGGCCGCCGATGCCTTCAACCTCATCGGTTTGTACCACTACAAACGCGCCCAGTATCCACAAGCATTGTCCTTTTATCAGAATGCCTTGGAAAAAGCTTTGCGGGGCAATTATCAGGTGGCACAATACCATCATGCCATTGGCCGAACTTATTTGAAACTTGGGGATTTACCACAAGCCTATACCTACTTGCATCGTGCTGAAAAAGAGGCCCTGGAAGCCCAGAGCCAGGATACGTACTATCTAGTCTGTCGAGACTTGGGTGAGTATTACGCCAAAATTGGTCAGTCGGCTCAGGCTTATCGCTACATTCAGCAATATACCCAACTCAATGATAGCATTCTCCGGGCCGAAACCCGGCAGTACAGTGCTTACCTCGAAGCAGCTTTTGAAAGCGAGCGCAAGGAAAGTGAGATTCTACACTTAAAAAACGAAAAACTGGAACAAAGCCTGATCCTCAAACAACGCAATACTTATCTTTTCTTTAGCCTGGGATTTTTAATCCTGGGAGGTTTTTATTTTGGATTTAAAAGCAAAAATGACCGCCAGCGCCGTCAACTCTTGGAGCAGGACAAAAAACTTCAGGATGAAAAAATCATCTCGCTTGAAAAAGAACAGCAAGTGGTTTCCCTACAATCGATGATCACCGGGCAGGAATCAGAACGCAACCGCATCGCCCGGGATTTGCACGATGGCCTGGGTGGCTTGTTTTCCACCGTAAAAATGTATTTCAGTACCTTGCAACACGAGCAACCTACTTTTGGTGCGCTTCCACTTTTCCAAAAAAGCATGGAATTGATCCATTCTGCCGCCGAAGAACTGCGGCGGATTGCCCACAACCTCATGCCCGAAGTGCTGCTTAAACTCGGCCTGATCAATGCCATCCAAGATCTGTGCAACAACATCCAAGGCAGCCGACTGCTCAAGATCAGCCTGCAAGCATACGGTATGGAAAATCGCCTTAACCCACAAACGGAAATCATGCTTTACCGGATTGTGCAGGAGTTGCTCAACAACATTCTCAAACACGCTCGGGCCACTCAAGTGATCATCCAATTCAATCGGCACCAGGAAAAATTGAGCATCACCATTGAGGACGACGGTCAAGGCTTTAATGTAAGCGAAGAGAACGCTGGCGCAGGTTTAAAAACCATCCAAAGCCGGGTGAGTTACCTCAATGGCGAACTCAACATCGATTCTGCACAGGGCTTGGGTACTACCGTGATGATGGAGTTTTTATTAGGAATGGAAATAGAATAAAGTACACAGTTTGGCTTTACTTTATTTTATTTCCATTCCTTACCTTCGTAAAATGACACAGATTCTGCTTATCGATGATCACCCTTTAGTGGTAGATGGGGTAAAAACCATGCTGGCGAGTGTGGAAGGGCTCCTGGTCAGCGCTTTTGCCAAAACGGCTCAAAAAGCGCTCGATATGCTTAAGGATCAGCATTTTGAGGTCATTTTGCTCGATTTAAACCTGCCGGATCGGGATGGCCTGGATTTGTGCCGTGAAATCCACCAGCTTTACCCCACTAGCAAAATCATTGCCTTAACTTCCAGCAACGAAACAGGTCTAATCACTCAATTCCTCCAACGCGGCGGCAACGGCTATTTGCTCAAAAACATGGAACGGCAGGAATTGATTGATGCCATTGAACAAGTGCAAATGGGAAAAATTTACCTCTGCAAAAGTTCCAACGCCAAAATCCTGGAACAGTACCGCAATGTGGAAAGTGCCACCCAACAAGCCCCAATCCTGACTCGCCGGGAAAAAGAAATTCTACATTGGCTGAATGAGGGGCTGACCGGACCGCAAATCGCCAAACAGCTTTTTTTGAGCCCGCTCACCGTAGAAACACACCGGAAAAACTTGATGCAGAAGTTTGAAGCGAATAGTTTGCAGATGTTGTTGAAATTGGCCCGGCAAAATCACCTGATTGATTAAATGAGGGCCACTGGCCAAATTCGTCAGTCGTCATTCGAAAAATTCGTCATTCCTCCCTACCTTGCTCCCATCATTCGTTGCAAATATGTGCACATCCATGAGAGGCTATATCCTATTGTTTTTATTGACCCTGTCCACCCTGCCCGTTTTTTCCCAAGCTCCTGTTGCTGCCCAAGCGGACACCGTGGTGGCCATTCCCATTTTACAACTGGCTGAAGAACTGGGCAATTCCGAGTTGTTTCTCCGCAATCAATTGCGGCCTGTGCTGGAAAGCAACTCTGTGTTGAGTAGCGTGCAAGAGTCGGTAGATTCCCTGCGTCGGGCGGCAGATAGTTTACAAAAAACCTCCAATTACGTGTGGGAGCAGCAAGTAGCCAGCCGCATCAGTGGTAGCTTGGCGGGACGTTGGCGGCGTTACCTGCGGCAATTGCAGGAAGAAGGGAAACGTTTACAAAACTACTCCAGCAGCCTCCAATCCCTGCTCGAACAGCTGGGAACCATGCAGGAAAAGTGGCGCTTCACCACCACGGCGTTCAAAGACATTCCAGTCGAGGTCAAACAGCGCATTGATTCACTACAATACGACCTCAACCAGGCGAATACCGGACTTTTGGCTCAACGCAATGCGGTGCTGCGCCTACAAAGTACGGTATTGGATCAAAAACTTTTTTGCCAATACCACCTTTCCAACATGGAGGGTCTGGAAAACCTGGAGCTGCAAAGCATGTTGACCAAACGCCGACAAAACATCTTTGAAATCCCCATTTTTAGCCAATCCACCGCCGAACAAAGTTACCGCCGGGTAGCCCTGGATTATTTCAAAAAGGAGTTCAACGAGTTTTTACAAAGCAATCGCGACCGCATGTTCCTGCACCTGATGCTCTTCCTGGGCATTGGCCTGTTTTTTATGTTGGGCAACTCCTTTTTCAAAAAAGACCGCAAATACAACAAACAGAACGAATTTAACCTCGCTACGGAGATTGTTTTTTCCAAACCACTGACCACTGCCTTTCTGATTACTTTGTTGATGACTCCCCTACTGTATCCCAATCGGCCTTCCGTTTTTAGTGAAATGATTGTGATGGCCCTGGTGGTGCCTTTTGTCGTTATTGTACCAAGGTTTGTCATTCCCAATATCCGCTGGAGCATTTACCTGGTTGGTGCGCTGTTTTTTGTGCACTTGATGCTTAAATCAGCCATTGCCAATCAAGTCATTTTTCGCTGGTTCATGGTGCTGGAAAGTGTATCCCTGGGGCTGTTTGTTTTTTCGGTCGGCTTCCGCGACCGACAGTGGTTCCGCGAACCTTTGACCAGTGCGGTATTTGCACGAATTATGCAATTTGCAGCACCCATTTTTCTGGTGGTGGCCAGTATGGCGGCGCTGGGGAACATTGCAGGTTATGACACCCTGGCCGAGGTATTTAACCTCTCGCTCGAAAAAATAATCCTTACCGGGCTGATCATCTTTAGCGCAACAATGGTCATTGAAGGGCTACTTCGTTTTGTGCTCAATTTGCGCCCAGCGGAGGAAGGACAAACTTTGGCAAAAGACCGCAACGCTTTTTTAAATGGTACGAGTAAATTGCTGCGCATCAGTGGTGTATTGGTTTGGTTTGGATTTATACTCAATGCATTGCGTCTGTTGGGGCCTTTGGAATATACTTTCGGGCAATTCTGGGATGCAGGTTATAGTTTTGGGACGGTACGGCTCACTGTAGGCGGGGTACTGGGTTTTTGTGCCATTATCATCGTTGCCTGGCTGATCGGGAAACTGTTTAGGTACCTTTTGGAAGAAGAAATTCTGGAGCGATTCCAGTTTGAATACGGCGTCCCAATGGCGGTTGGGCATTTGGTGCAATACTTATTGGTCTTTGTAGGTGTGCTGCTGGCAATTGCCTACCTTGGTTTTGACGTTCAAAAATTGAGCCTGATCATTGGCGCACTGGCCATTGGCCTGGGGTTTGGCTTACAAAGTTTTGTAGCCAATATACTGGCAGGTTTGGTATTGATTTTTGAACGACCATTTCGGGTTGGCGATCAGGTGATCGTCAATGGAGAAGAAGGAGAAATTTTGGAAATCAAGTTGCGCAGCAGTAAAATCCGAAAAATAGATGGGGGCCTACTCGTGGTGCCCAATACCGATTTGGTGTACAAACAAGTGGTAAGTCACAGTTGGTCGGCTGGGCCCAGAATGTACGAATTGGCCATTCGGACCCAAGCAAACTCCGACCCCAAACGGGTGATGGAAATGATCAAAGCCTGTTCTATTCGGGAAGAAGCCATCCTGACGCAACCCGAACCACTGGTAAGCTTTGAGGGCATTGAAGCTAGTGGACAGCAGGTTTTCCACATCCAGTTTTGGGTCACTCAAGCGGCACATCAAGCGAAAAGCCGCCTTTCATCACGGATTTATTCGACTTTAAAAAATGAAGGCTTATTGTAAACACCAAAGATATTTATGCCAGGAGGGAACTTAGCTAAAATTAATTTTTCCGATCCCCTCAATTTTTCTTTTTTATTTTCTTTTGAGCATTTTTGTAAAATTCTCGACCTGAAGTTGAGAATATTTCAAAGAATTACTTGTACTTTTGCCATACAACTAAAGCAAAAAATTTTTTTTAACCCTTTTTTTTAACTGCTTTAAGATCAACTAAAGCTTTAAATCGGAAACGGTATGACACAATTGATTACGAACAAGCCGATGGCTACGTTCAGCTTTGTGCTGCTCCTCATCATCTCTATTGTTGCCTCCTTTTATCCGGCAACTTTTCCAGCACCTGCAGAAGGCGTAACATTTGATTCAGGCAACATAGCTTGGCTTTTGGTAGCTTCAAGTATGGTGTTGCTGATGACGCCTGGCCTCTCGTTCTTTTATGGCGGGATGGTTAGCCCTAAGAACATTATCTCTACCATGCTCCAAAGCTTCATTGCATTGGGTATCATCAGTGTGATTTGGTACGTGGTAGGTTTCAGCTTGGCCTTCGGTGATTCCATCGGTGGTTTTGTTGGCAACCCAATGACCCACTTCATGTTCAATGGAGTTGGTACGGCACCAGCAGCCAACCCTGGTATCAACCAAGGTATTCCTTTTGTATTGTTTGCAGCCTTCCAGTTGAAGTTTGCCATCATCACTCCAGCCCTGATTACGGGTTCGTTTGCTGAACGCGTCCGCTTCTGGAGCTACATTGTTTTCATCGTACTGTGGAGCTTGCTGATTTATGCTCCGCTGGCACACTGGGCATGGCACCCAGAAGGCTGGTTGTTCAAATTGGGCGTACTTGACTTTGCAGGTGGTACTGTTGTACACATTTCTGCAGGTATTGCCGCCCTGGTAGGTGCAATGGTATTGGGCAGAAGAAAAACCCACATCGAAGGACAAGCTCATGCTGTTCTTTACACACCATATGTAATCCTGGGTACAGGTTTGTTGTGGTTCGGCTGGTTCGGTTTCAACGGTGGTTCGGCATTGGCTGCAAATGGTCAGGCAGTAACTGCATTTGTGAACACTAACCTGGCTTCTGCATCTGCTGCTATCGTCTGGATTTTGGTTGACACCATGCGTGGCCGCAAGCCCTCTGCTTTGGGTGCCTGTATCGGTGCTGTGGTTGGTTTGGTTGCCATCACCCCTGCTTGTGGTTACATCAATTATGGCCCAAGTTTGCTGATTGGTGCAGTAGCTGCAACCGTTTCAAACTACGCAGTTGTTCGCAAGTCTCGTACCAGCTTGGATGACACCCTGGACGTATTCCCATGCCACGGTATTGGTGGTATCGTGGGTATGTTGATGACTGCACTTTTCGCAACAGATGCATTTGGTGGCGTTTTTGCTACAGGCAGCCCTAAACTGTTGATCAATCACTTGATCGCACTGGTAGCTGTAGTAGCTTTCACCGGTGTTGGTTCTTGGTTGGTATACAAATTAACGAATCTGATTACTCCTCTTCGGGTATCTGAAGATCAGGAAGAAGAAGGTTTGGACATCAGCCAACACGAAGAAACTGTGATTGAATTGGCTATGTAATTGGCTATTCTAAATAATAAATAAAAAGCGGGTTTGGTGCAGTGCATCAAACCCGCTTTTTTATTGTCCATTTTCCACAAAATGGGGTATTGTTTCCCACTCCCTCCACATTTTCGACCAAAAATCCACAAAACCGTATTTTTTTGGAATAGGAATGCATTTTTTGGTGTTACCAGTGTGACGTTTTTACGTATAAATACACATAAAGTAGCTGCCCATTAAATGATCACTTTTGCAGTGGCTATTTTTTCTACAGCCGAGGCAAAAAACGCAGGCGATGCAGCGCATCGGCGAGGCTTTTTAACGAAGGATGAGGAAAAAATAGCCCTTCAAAATGATTGATTTAATGTGGTGAGCTACTTAAACCCATAAACATTGTCCCATGCGTATCCTGATCTTGCTTTCCACCCTTTTGGCATCTACTTTTTCACCCAATGGATTGGTAGACAAAGAGTCCAAAACCGAACATACTACCCCTGCTACTACTGTGGCCGAGCCAAAGGAATCCACCCAAATGCTGGATATTGACTCCGAATACCTGATGAAAGGCAGTTGGAAAATTCTCACCATCACCGCCGACAAACCTTGCGACGTCAATGGTGATGGTTACGAAACTACCAACATCATGGCCGAAACGCCTACCTGCGCCCTCGACGACGTGATGAAAATTAATCCCGATCATACCGTCAGCTTTGAGCGCCACCAACGTTGTGTGTCTTCCGAACGCCCCATTGAAACGTACAAGTGGAAATTGGCCAAAGATGGCACCTTCACCATCATCGACGGCACCATTGAAGCCAAAATGATTTTGAAGTCTGTTAATGCTTCCCGCATGGTGATGCTGATTCCGATGGAGGAAGATGGCGAGATCTATAACTTCAAAGTGACCTACGGGCAAAAAAGCCAACAAATCCCTGGAAAGATTTTGAAAAATTAAATACGGTAGAGACGCACGGCCGTGCGTCTAGTTCCCCATTGTAGAGACGCAGGATCCTGCGTCTCTACAATGCGTTGACCCAAATACCCTCAAAAGGGTTCAACATTGTACACAATCTCCTGCAATTCAAATTTTCCATACACAAATTCCCCATCCGGGTAATGCCACACCGCTTCTCCAAAGGAGATTACGTTAATACCATTGAAGTTTTTGTAATCGGTAATTGGCGTAGAAAAGCGATAGCGTTTCATATCACTGACTGCATAGCGATCATCAGAAACAAAATTGACCAATTGCCCCCTGGCATTAAAGTACAAAGTTGCCTGGATGCTAACTCCTTCATTGGTAAAGCTCGCTCTTGCGGTAGTATCATCAATGGTTTCCCATCTGATGCGGGAATCGATCAAAGTAGCTGGCGCCAACAAACACATGTCGTTAAAAATGGTAACCGTTTCCGCTTTAAACAGTTCATTTCCCTGGACAGATACGATTGGGAATAAACCAAATAGCTTGATGCGCATCGACGCATTTTTATTTTGGTAAGCATGGTAGCCCGGCACAGTTAGCCCAAACATTTTCCCCTTCATAAAAAACAGGCGGGTGTATTTTTCAAAGCCATTGTACTGTTCACTGGTGAAAGGGAACCAATCCTTCCCTTTATCCCGCATCTGCCCCTTGAACACAATGCGGATATTTTTGACTTTGGGTTGGTTTACAACGCCCACAAAACGCAGGTAGCGCTGCACGGGGGGAGGCAAATGCTCCAGGTCTTTTTCAAGCAACAAATCACCTGTTTGAGCTTTGTTTTGCTGCAAAGCCAAGTGTACATCGCGATGAAATTCTTGTTCAAAATGGATAAAAATTAGTCCTACCACTATTATGACCAATAAAACCAAAATAAGCATTAACCGTAACATAGTTAAACGATTTAGATTGTTTCAGGTAGCCGATAGTAGCGCATAACTTTCGGCAACAGGCTACAAATGATGAGGGCCACTGCGTACAAGCCATAAAAAGGTTGAATTTGCCCAATCGCTCCGGTGATCAGGATTTGGACATTGATCCAAATGGCCAAAATGATGCCTGTGTATAGTGCAAATGTCCAGGCCCAATATTGCTCAGGGTAGATGTTCAGGAATTGCGGCCATTTCCAATTTGGCCGAAACAAGAGGGCATAAGTGGTCAATAAGGGTAAAACACTCATCCCCAGGATTAAGATGATGCCTGGGATGAAATAATCTGGAAAAGGCAAACGCTCGATGACTTCGGGTGGGAATTGGATTTTTTCGCCCGAAGGGTCTGTGATCAGCATCATTCCGCCATAAATCCCGCCAATGGCCAAGAACAGGAGCAGGAAGAGTAATAAATACACGCCAAGCGGTTTGGGAGAAACAGCCTTTTTCATGATTTCCACATTTGTGCAAATCTGCTGAGCATTGAAGCGTCGGAAAATGATGAAAGTCAGAGCTGGGTGTGAAGTTTAAACAGTTTAAATATCTAAGCTATGTAGTAAAAATTTGAAGGCACAGACCATCCCTAAGGTGTTCTAAGGTGTCTAAGGTGGTTTAAATAAATTAAACAAAATTAGCATGTTTTATTTGAACCACCTTAGACACCTTAGAACACCTTAGGGATGGTGGGATTTTAAAAAATTTAGCGTCGATCAATGCTAAATTGTGTTGGTCAAAATCTCCCAAATTCGCCCAATCCCTTCACTCTCCTGCAAATCTTTAATCGCCGAAAGGCCAATACTCATCCGCAAGGCATTGACCTGAGCCGTATCACTCTTTGGGGTCAAACCCTGCCGCTGTATTATAATCGCTGTTTTGAGCGCCCCCGCTTTGACCCGGATGCAGTGCTGAGCGTAACGCGCCGGATGAATGTGCACATAACGTTCATAGTCATCTCCACGCAACAGTGTCCAGGTTGAACCATCCGAAATGCTTACATTTTGATACCCCTCGCCTTGAGTCAAAAAGGAAATAAAGTCAGCCTCCGCTACAATTCCTCTGGCGGCTAATTGCCCCAAAATTTCTTGTCCAATGTTGCGCAAGCTGAGTTCACCACAATACAAATCCATTTGAGAAGCGCCGATCCGGGGCATCGCTGCATAAAATGCCTCATCAGTACTGTTGTGAATAAAATGGCGGAGATACCCAAGGTGGTGTTTCAAAGGGTGGAAAAGAATGGGGCTTGGAATATTGAAGGTGTCATCGTTCATGTTATAAAAATATACACTTCAAGCAAAAGTAGGGAGAAAACGTCGGCAATCCACCAAAAGGTTCCCAGGGAACTCAGGCTCAATCATTAAGTACGCGCATTTCCAAAGATTATTACGCCCAAGTCACGGCGCTGTAATAAATCCCCCCTGTTTTTGAACAATTTTCCCCCTATTATTCTGCTGCTGAGATCGGACTTTTGGGAACTGTACTTACCAAAATGCTAATTCACTCACTTATGCAATTTTCTACATCTTTTCCAAGAATGATGCGGTGGATGATGGTCCCTCTGGGGCTCCTATTCGCCACCCTACTGAGTGCGCAGATGCGGACAATCACCGGGAAACTTAGTTCCTCGGCAGGAGAAGCGCTGATTGGGGCAACCGTACAAGTACAATCGGCCGCCGAGCGCGGAACGGTGACGGATGCCAGCGGCAATTACGCCATTCAAGCTGCCAAAGGCGAAGTACTGGTATTTTCGTACCTCGGGCTCAGTCCCAAAACCCTGACTGTAGGGAATGAAACCGTTTTGAATGTTGAACTGGAACCCGACGCTACCCTCTTGGAAGAAACAGTAGTGGTAGGGTATGGTACCGCCAAAAGAAGTGATCTCACTGGGGCAGTCGGCTCGGTAACTGGCGAACAGATCAAAAGTTCGGTGTTCACCAACTTTGACCAGGCCTTGCAAGGCCGGGTCGCGGGGGTACAGGTGACCCAAAACTCGGGTGCACCGGGTGGGGCAGCATCGATCCGCATTCGGGGAGCCAACTCCATTACGGGTTCTAGTGAGCCCTTGTACGTCATCGACGGAATTCCTTTCCAGGGCGATGGTTCAGGCGTATCGGGCTTTGACTGGGCCGGTGGGGCCAATGGCCAAAACCGGGTTAACCCTCTTGCCGCCATCAACCCCAACGACATTGTCAGCATCGAAGTATTGAAAGATGCTTCCGCTTCGGCCATTTACGGCGCTCGTGCGGCCAACGGGGTGATCCTGGTGACCACCAAGCGGGGCAAAAAAGGCGAATCAAAAGTATCCTACAACGCTTATTATGCTCAGCAAGAACTGCCACGGCGTATTGAAATGATGAATCTGCCGCAATTTGCCGATTATCAGGCCCAGGTAACTGCTGATTTGGGCTTGCCGCTGAACCAACATTACCTCGACCCCAGCCTCCTGGGCCCTGGCACAGATTGGCAGGATGAAGTTTTCCGCCAGGCTGGCATGCACAGCCACCAACTTTCGGTATCTGGCGGCAGCGACAAGATGACTTATGCTATTTCTGGCGGCTTGTTCCAACAGGATGGCATCATTATTGGTTCGGATTTTAACCGCTACACCACCCGCATAAACTTAGACAATCAAGTAAAAAGTTGGCTCAAAATTGGTGGTAGTTTTGCCTACGCCAATACCAACGAAAAAATCACCCTCAACGATGGTGGTGATGGGGTCATTATTCAATCCCTGGTCATGGCACCCGATGTACCTGTCAAGGACATCAATGGTGATTACGCCGGGCCAGAAGCTCAGGCTGGTGCCTCTTCCTTCAACCCCGTAGCTGCGGCCCTGCAACGCAATAATACCCTGCAACGCCAGCGCATCATGGCCAATGTATACGGAGACCTGACTTTGATGAAAGGCCTGACCTTCCGCTCTGAATTGAGCTTTGACGACAACAACTCCCTGAACAAAGCCTTCCAGCCTACCTACAAGTGGGGTGTGTTGGTCAACCGCGAAAACCAGTTGCGCCAGCGGGAAGAGAGTAGTTTCTTCTGGATTTTGAAAAACTACCTGACTTACAATTTCACCCTGGGCACCAAACATAAGTTGACCGCCATGTTGGGCCAGGAAGCCCAAAAATCAAACTGGGAAGGTTCAGTAGTGACCAAGAAAAACTTTGCTTCCAACGACATTCAGGTACTCAGCGAGGGTGAAGACGTGACTTCACGCACCTCGGGCTGGAAAGATGGCGCATCTATTGAGTCTTACTTTGGCCGCTTCAATTACAATTTTGGCGAGCGCTACCTCTTTACCTTCACCATGCGGGCGGATGGTTCTTCCAAATTTGGCCCTGAAAACCGCTGGGGTTACTTCCCCTCTGGCTCTTTTGCCTGGAGATTGGGTGAAGAAGAGTTTATGAAAGGTTTGAATACCGACATCAAACTACGCATAGGTTATGGCGAAGTGGGCAACCAGGCCATTGGCAACTACCTTTTTGGTTCCGCGCTGCAAACCATCACCACTCCTTTTGGAACAGCTTATCGTTTGCAACAAATTGCCAATCCAAAACTGAAGTGGGAAGCTACCCAGCAATGGAACGTAGGGGTAGACTTGTCCTTGTTCAAAGGCCGTGCCGACCTGACTGTTGACGTGTACCAAAAACGCACCAACGACATGTTGCTGCAACTCTCCGTGCCTAGCTACCTGGGTGGTTCGGGTTACAACGACATCCGCGCGCCTTACGCCAACGTAGGCCAGATGGAAAACAAGGGGATTGACATTGGTCTGAATACCCGCAACATCAAAACCGACAATTTCAGCTGGAATACCGACTTCACCATGTCTTTGAACCGCAATAAAGTAGTGGCTTTGGACAACGATGCCCGGATTTACTGGCGGAACTTGTATTGGTACAGCGAATTCCAGACCGCAACCCGGACCGGAGTTGGTTTGCCCCTGGGGCAGTTTTATGGCTATGTAACCGAGGGTTTGTTTACCAGTCAGGAGGACATTTTGGGCCATGCGGTACAGATTCCTGATCCATCCAATGAAGGCAAAAACCTGGTGGACAAAAGAACCGGGGTATGGATTGGCGACATCAAGTTCAAAGACCTGAATGGCGATGGTGTGGTGAACACCCAGGATCAAACCATCATTGGGAATCCCAACCCGGATTTCACCATGGGTTTGAACAACAGTTTCACCTACAAGAACTTTGACCTTACCGTTTACCTCACCGGGTCTTACGGTGCCGAAGTACTGAATTACTCCCGCGTATTGACGGAAGGTCAGGTTACCATTTTTGGCAACCAGGCCCGGACGGTGGACAATCGGGTGCGTTACGCCTTGAAAAACCCAACTGGTTCCAGCCTCGATCCGACCAACGTAGTGATTGCCAACCCAGGCGCTACCCTACCCCGACCAACCACTACGGACAACAACCGGAATACCCGGATGTCGGACCGTTTCATCGAAGATGGTTCTTATACCCGCATCCAAAACATCCGCTTTGGCTATACTTTCCCACAGGGAATTTTGCAGAAAATCCGGGTGCAAAAATTGAGATTGTATGTGAATGCCCAAAACATCTACACCATTACCAACTACTCTGGTTACGATCCGGAGATTGGTGCTTTCAACCAGGATCCCTTGCTGCAAAACGTGGACATGGGCCGGTACCCAACGCCCCGGGTGATCACCTTTGGTTTGGATGTGGATTTTTAACCCGTGGAGAGACGTAACATGTTACGTCTCCCCTAGCAAGACGCAACATGTTGCGTCTCTACACACGGCACAACAACATAAAAATCAAGACATGAAACATCATTTCAAATACATCATTTCTTTTTGCGCAGTCCTGCTGGCCAGCTCTTGTGGCAAGGATTTTCTGGACATCACCCCAGTAGATCGCCTGACTGCGGACAATTTTTACCGCAACGAAACCGAAATCAAGGCGTCGACCGCTTCCCTGTACGGTTTCCCCTGGTTTGACTTCAACGACAAGTTTTTCTGGTGCGCGGGCGACGAAATGGCAGGCAACCTGTACCACACCTGGGATCAGGAGGGGCAGTTCTTCTATTTCTCTTTCACCGAAGGTAATGCCCACATTTCTTCTGGTTGGAAGGGTTTGTTCCGCGTAATTTCCTACGCCAACTCCATCATCAACGACATGCCTCCCGCAGCTGCGGGGAAGGTGAGTGAGCAGGTGATCAACCGGGCACTGGGTGAAGCTCGTTTCATTCGCGGCACTGCCTATTACATGTTGGCCGAATTTTGGGGCGAAGTACCCATCGTAGAAAACTCGACCGAACTGGTGGCCGCCAACAACCTGATTTTACCCAAAAATACCAAGGCCAGCATCTACGAATTCATCCGCCGCGATTTGGCTTTTGCCGCCGAAAACCTGCCCACTTCGGATAGCCCAGGTCGGGTAACCCAATGGTCGGCCAAGGGCATGTTGGCCAAACTGCACCTCACCATGGCTCAAAACCTGAGTGATGCCAAGTCAGCTGAAAACTTTGCCAAAGCCAAAGCCCTGGCTGCTGAAGTGATCGAAACCAGCGGCTTGTCCTTGATGAGCAATTATGCTGATTTGTTCAAAATCGAAAACAACAACAACCCCGAGTCCCTGTTTGCCATGCAGTGGATGGAAGGTTCGTATGGTTTGGGCAATAGCCGCCAGGCCAACTGGGCACGCAGCAGCGTCATCACAGGCAACAGTGAAGCCTGGGGTGGTGGCAAAGGTGTGACCTACGACTTTATGCAGGATGTTGAGCCGGGAGACAAGCGTCAACCCTCGATTTACATGAAGCCGGGAGATTTTTATCCAGA
Source organism: Haliscomenobacter sp. (assembly GCF_965225875.1). Lineage (GTDB taxonomy): Bacteria > Bacteroidota > Bacteroidia > Chitinophagales > Saprospiraceae > Haliscomenobacter. The sequence continues at coordinate 155,054 of NZ_CBDDBS010000002.1, forward strand.
AATCAACAAGGACAATGGAGGTTATACCTTCAAACTGGTCAACCGCGATCCCAAAGATCCCAACATTGCCCTGGAAAACGCGCCTCCGGTACTCAACAGCTTGAAAAAGTACATCGTGGGCAGTGCTCAGGACAACGCAGGGAAGGTATCAACCGGACAAGCGGTGGCCTTGAATCAATACATATTGCGTTTGGCCGATGTTTACCTGATTTATGCAGAAGCGACTTTGGGTGCCGCACCTTCTACTGCCGATGCCAAGGCACTCCAGTATTTCAACGCGATCCGTACCCGGGCTGGCCTGGCTACCAAGTCAAGCATTACCTTCAACGACCTGTTGAAAGAGCGTCGGATTGAATTTGGATTGGAGAGCATCAACTGGTTCGACATCAAACGCTTTTACTACCGGAATCCTCAAGCGGCGTTGGCCTATTTGAGTGCGCAGGAAAAAGAAACCACTTTTTTCCGCATCAACACGCCGAATGCACCCGACGAAAACACTATGGCAGGTTATCAAATCAATCCTCCACCGAGTTTGATCAAAGTGGATGGCTCGAAGATGAATTTGCCCATTCCTGCGGCCGAAGTAGTAGCCAATTCCAAATTGGCACCGGGCGTGGCTGCGGAAGAATATCAATTCAAGTAGTATTGTTAAACGACCAAATCAGACAACATGAAATCTTTTTTTTCATATACTGCCTTATTTATCGTTTTGGCTGTCAGCATTTTTTCTTGTAAAAAGGAGGACAATGACGACGTCAGTACGGGCACACCAGTAGTCAAATACGTGCGGATCACCGATCCGAAGGCAGCCGATTCATTGGTAGTGGGCGCTTTTATGGGCAGCCTCGTGGCCATTGTGGGTGAAAACCTGCAAAACACCCGGGAGCTGTGGTTCAATGACCAAAAGGCCACTTTGAACCCTACTTACATCACCAACAAAACCATTCTGGTGAGCGTGCCCAGCACCGTACCCAGCAAAGTGTCGGACAAAATGCGCTTCGTCTTTAAAGATGGCAGCGAAATGTCTTACGACTTCAAAGTCAATGTACCTGCGCCAGTGCTCAGCTCCATCAAGTGTGAATACGTGCCCGATGGCGGCATAGTTGAATTAGAAGGCGACTTCTTTTTTGAGCCTAAAGTTTTTTTTACCGACAATCTGGCGGCTGAAATTGTAGCCCTTACCAAAACCAGTTTGAAGGTTAAAGTACCTGCCGGCGCAAAACCTGGGCCAATTTCCATTCAAACCAACTTTGGTAAAGTAAAATCGCGCTTCTTGTTTCGCGACAACCGCAACATCATCCTGAATTACGATGGTAAAAACCACGAAACTTGGACTGCACCCATCACCGCTGCCAATGCCGATCCAACCATGCCCGGCTGCGATGGCAGTTACGTGTTGTTCAAGCACAACGCCAATGGTGCCTGGCAATGGACCAATGAATTGACCATGCAATACTGGGCAACCCGTGGCCGTGGCCGTGTACCCGTTGCCACAGGTTCCATCAACGACCTGACCCTCAAGTTTGAATGCAACGTGCCTCAGGAATGGAAGGACGTGCGGATGGAAATGTTCTTCGGCCCCTATGCGGATGATCATGGCCGCGATGCTGCGGGGACAGCCATCGCCCGCTGGAAGCCTTGGAAAAATGGCCCTTTCAAAACCAATGGCTGGGTGACAATTTCCATTCCGCTGACTGAATTCAAATACGGCAAGGACGATTCCGATTCTGATGAAACGGGCACCCGTAAAATTGAGAACCTGTCCAATTTAACGAATGTGGTTTTTATGCTTTTTGGCCCAGCCAATGGCACCAACCCGGTGAAAATCGCGGTAGACAACATTCGGATCGTTCAAAATTAATGTTAAACCTAAGATGCTATGTTTCGCAAGCTATCCATAAAACCCGTCCTCTTGACCAGCTTGTTGTTGGCGGTGCTTTTTGTGCTCAACAACTGCAAAAAGGACGATGACATCGCCAGTGGACTGGTACAACTCAACAGTTTTGGGCCTTCGCCCGCATTGCGTGGTGGTGAATTGCACTTCATTGGCGTAAACCTGGATAAGGTCAGCGCCATTGTGCTGCCCAATAATGTAGAGGTAACGACCTTCAAAACGAAAACTTCGGAATCGATTGTGATCGATGTGCCCAAGGCAGCTGTGGCTGGTAAGGTCACCCTCAAAACGCCAAGTGGGGACATTACCTCCAAATCCTTGTTGACCATTTCCGAGCCGATCGCCATCACCAGCTTTAGCCCCGCTAAATTGCGGCCAGGCGCAACAGTGACCATCGAAGGGACTTACCTGAACCTGATCAAGGAAGTCATTTTTAGCAATAAAAAATCGGTTACAGTTTTTAAAAGCCAAAGCGAAACCAAGCTGGAAGTGGTGGTCCCTGCCGATGCCCAAAGCGGCTTGTTTGTCATTTCCAATGGCATGGCTGACCCAATTTTGATTGAATCGGCTACTGCTCTGGAAGTTACTACTCCGGTGGTGAGCGGCATTGCACCTAGCCCAGTAAAAGCGGGGGCAAGCATGACCATCACAGGAACCGATCTGGATTTGACCAAGGAGATCACTTTCCCTGGTGGCACCAAAGTCAGTACTTTTGAAAGCAAAGAGGCTGGGAAAATTGTGGTAAAAGTGCCCGCCAATAGCCAGGATGGTGCCATTAAACTCGGCATGGCCTCCCTGGTCGAAGTGAGCAGTACCCCAACAGTGACCATGTTGTCGCCGACCGTCAGCAGCATTGCGCCCAATCCAGCCAAAACTGGTGGACTCATCACCGTGAAAGGAAAAGACCTGGATTTGGTGACGTCCGTCACTTTTGGTGGCAACAAAACGGGTACCATCCAATCGGAGCGCAGCGAGAGCGAAATCCAGGTGCGTGTACCTGCGGATGCAAGGGTAGGCACAATCAGCTTCGGTGCCGCCTCCAACAAATCAGTGACTTCGACTGAGGCCCTGAACCTGGTTAAACCCAGCATTTCGTCCATTACACCTGGGGATATTCAGGTCAGCAAGGAATTGACCATCAGTGGCAGTGACCTTGATATTGTGGCTAAGGTGAAATTCAGTGGCGGCAAAGAAGTGGACGTAAAAAATGCTACGGCTAGTCAAATCAAAGTGATTGTACCCGTGGGAACTGCTTCTGGTGCCATTACCCTGGTCGCCAACAATGGCGATGAAGTGGCTTCTACTCAAGAACTCAACATCCTGGCTTCTACTTCTTCGGTGATCACCAAAATGCCAACTACCGCCAAACCTGGCCAAAAAATCCGCATTGAGGGAGAAAACCTGGATGAAATCAGCGAGGTGATTTTCCCTGGTGAAATAGCAGCAACGATGTTTGGGGCCAAATCCAATACCATTATTGAAGTTGTTGTGCCCATCAAGACCAAAAACGGGATTGGTAAAATCAAATTCATCACCACCAAAGGCGAAACCATCGAGTCTCCCGAAATCAACTTCCAGGGTATCGATCCGGTGGCCGATTTGAGTTTGGTGTTTTTCAACTTTGACGGCCTGGATCGCTGGTGGGGCGACGCCGGAGTGAATGAAAATGACCCCAACCTCAGTGTGGACGGTAGCAAATATTTCCGCGTCAACCAAAGCTGCAATGGCTGGACGGGCTTTTTCTGGCGCAATGGGGCCAATAATTTCCCCGGTAGCACCATTGGAACGAACATCAGTGGCTATGTGTTGAAGTTTGACGTTAATGTGCTTGCTCCCATCACGGGTGGGGAATTTGCCTGGCGCTTGAAAGGTTCCGAAGGGGATTTCTGGTACCGCTGGAAGCCTTGGGAAGCCACAGGCTCCTACAAAACCGACGGTTGGATTACGGTGACGGTTCCAATTACCGCCTTCTCTGATGGCAGCAAAGGGATTGTGAACCTGGCTTCCATTACGGAGGATTTCGGTGTGGCGTTCAACGCGGGCAGCTCTGCGGTGAATGTATGTATTGACAATGTACGCTTCGAGAAGAAGTAAAGATATCTATTTTAGAGTGTTCTATTGTTGAGAGGCTGGCCGGGGTAATCTGGTCAGCCTTTTTTGATTGTTAACGCAATTGGTCTATTTCTATCCCATTGATCCTTCTAGAATCTAGTTGTTTATCTTCTCTGATGCCAGTCTCCTTGCACATCCCATTCCCTTTCCCCATATTTACCCAATTGATGGACCTCGTCCTAACCAAAAATCAGTTAAACTCGTACACATGAGGCTTATTGCTTTACTCATTCTTTGTGGCTTTTGGGGCAGTTTATCTGCTCAAAAAACCTACTCCACTTTCCCTCAACTGACTGCCCGCATTAAGGATCTGGCCAGTAAAAATGCCAGCATGGCCTCGGTCAGTTCAGCGGGCAAAAGTGCAGGGGGCAAAGACCTTTGGCTACTCACCCTTTCACAAGGCAATCCGAGCAGTAAACCAGCATTATTGCTGGTAGCTGGCCTCGATGGCAGTCATCCTGCTGGCACCGAAACGCTGTTGTTGATGGCTGAAAAAATGCTGACCAACTCTAGTGACCAGGTCAAAGATTTGCTCAGCAAAAAGACCCTTTACATCATGGCCTGTGCCAATCCCGATGCCTGGGATCAGGGCAAAAGTAAATTTGAACGCTCGGGGAATGCCACTTCCAGTGACGAAGACCGCGATGGCCGCATCAACGAAGACCCATCCGAAGACCTCAATGCCGATGGCTTGATCACCCAAATGCGGGTGGAAGATCCCACTGGCACTTTGATTCCCGGCAAAAGTGATCCACGCATTTTGCTCAAAGCCGATCCCACCAAAGGTGAAGTAGGCAAATACCTGCTGCTCAGCGAAGGTACCGACAATGACAAGGACAACAACTGGAATGAAGACGGCGAAGGCGGCGTCAATATCAATAAAAACTTCACCTTCAACTATCCTTATTTTGAAAAAGAATCTGGCGTTTACGCCGCTTCGGAAGCAGAAACCAAGGCCGTTTTGGAAGTGTTGTACCGCAACCTCAACATCTTTGGCGTAATCGTATTTGGCCCTGAGAACAACCTTTCAACCGCCACCAAATACGATGCAGCCAAAGCCCGCAACCGCATCGTAACTGGGCCCCTGGAAAAAGACGCCGCAGTAGGCGAGTACGTTTCCAAAATGTACAATACCGCTACAGGTTTAAAAAATGCGCCAGCCATGCCCTTGGGCAAAGGAAGTCTGGTCCAAACCGCTTACTACCACGCCGGCCGTTTCGGCTTTGGCACCCCGGGCTGGTGGCCACAAATGCCGCCCCAGGATTCTTCACAAAAACAAAAAGCACCAGCCGCAGGAGCCTTAAGCCCCGATGAAATTTTCTTCAAATGGGCTGACGCCGAAAAAGTAGCCGTTTTTGCCGATTGGAAGGAAATCAAACACCCAGATTTCCCAGGTAAAAAAGTGGAAGTTGGAGGTTTGTTGCCCTATGCACGTTGGAACCCACCGGTTTCATACCTCGATGATGTTGCTCAAAAACACAATAAATTTGTATTGGATTTGGCGGCAGCCATGCCCAGCCTGGATATTGTCAACAGCAAAGTGGAGCCCCTATCCGCTGGTGTGAACCGCATCACGGTGCAAGTGATCAACAAAGGATTTCTGCCCACTTTTGCTGACCTGGGTAATCGGGTCAAGTACGTATCCAAAGTGCGGACTACCTTGAATAATAGTGCTACCCAAACCATCCTTTCGGGCAAAAAAATGAACCTGCAAGCTTCAATGGGCGCTGGCGAATTTGTGGAATACACCTGGTTGGTAAATGGTACGGGTAAAATCTCCGTCACCGTCACCTGTCCTACCGCAGGCAGCAAAACTGTAGAATTCACCCTCAATTAATCATCCTCTTAGAAGTTTCACACTATGAATAAATTATTGTTTTTCTTCTGTTTGTTGGGTGTTACTGCTTTCGCGCAAACCCAACCCAACATCAGCCCTGCCGACCTCAATGGCATGCGCGCAGTCGGTTCACCCGCCGATCCCAAGGTCAAGGAGGAATGGCGGAAGTACCACGACTACGCTCAAATCTCCGATTTTTGCCAGCGCATGGTTAAGGCCCACCCCGATTTGGTCAAATTGCAATCCATTGGCAAGTCCTTTCAAGGCCGTGAGATGTGGTTGATGACCATCACCGATTTCAAATCCGGCATCCCCGATCGCAAGCCAGGTTTTTACATCGACGGCAATATTCACGGCAACGAGATCCAGGGGGGCGAAATCGCCATGTACACCGCTTGGTACCTGGCCGAGAATTTTTACACCATGCCTTTCATCCGCGAGTTGCTGCGCGACCGGGTTTTTTACATCATCCCTTCCATCAACCTGGATGGCCGTGAAAACTTCATCCACAACCCCAACACTGCCAGCAGCTCCCGTTCCGGAATGATGCCCCTGGACGACGACGACGATGGCGTGATCGATGAAGACAAACTCGACGACCTGGATGGCGACGGCAACATCGTGACCATGCGCCGCAAAAACCCGCTCGGCCGTTGGAAAGTGGACCCCACCTACCCTACCCGTATGGTACCTGCACGCACTGACGAAGCGGGTGAATACGATTTATTGGGATCTGAAGGCCTCGACAACGATGGCGACGGACAAGTGAACGAAGACAACTGGGGTACCTACGACCCTAACCGCGACTGGGCCTGGAACTGGCAACCCAATTACGTACAAGGTGGCGCCTTGTTTTACCCCGGCACCTTGCCAGAAACCCGCAACATCAAAAGTTTTGTCCTGGCTCACCCCAATATTGCCGGTGCCCAAAGTTACCACAACAATGGGGGGATGTTTCTACGTGGCCCCGGAGCTGCCGAGGACGATCCTTTTTACAGCCAAAGTGATATTGCGGTATACGATGTGATTGGTAAAATTGGGGAAAAAATTGTCCCTGGGTACAAGTATTTCATCATCCACAAGGACTTGTACACGGTATATGGTGGCGAGATCGACTGGTTTGCGCTGACTCGTGGGGTGTTTACCTTCAGCAACGAATTGATGACTTCCTTCAAATTGTTCAACCAACAGCCCAATGCGCAACAAAACCGCTTCCAAAACCAGGATTACGAAGAGTTTGACAAATACCTATTGATGGGTGATGGTTATGTTCAATGGAAACCGTTCAAACACCCACAGTTTGGTGATGTTGAAATTGGTGGCCCTAAAAAGAACTACCTGCGCAACCACCCGGGCTTTTTGCTGGAAGAAGACGCTCACCGCAACATGTCTTTTACCCTCTTGCATGCCTACCAAATGCCCCAACTGGAGGTATTCAGCATCAAGAAGAAGCCACTTGGCAACAACCTGACCGAGATCACCGCCACAGTGTACAACAGTCGCATCATGCCTACCCACTCGGCGCATGACCTGAAGTACAAAATTGAACGGCCAGATTACATCACTTTGAAAAATGCGACGGTGGTAGCGGGGATGATCGTTGAAAACGAAGATTTCAACCAGACCAAAGAACAGAAATACACCCCTCAAACGATCGAAGTGCCCAATATCCCGGGGATGGGATTTGTAAAAGTGCGCTGGATTGTGAGTGGGAAAGCAGATAAGGTAACGGTGGAGGTGGATAGCCGCAAAGGTGGCTTGATCACTAAAACCGAATAACGACCTGAAGTGACTCTTAGGTGCCTTAAGTTTCTTAGGTGGTAAAAAATTGCTTATTCACCACCTAAGAAACTTAAGGCACCTAAGACACACCTAAGAAAGCATCAGCAAAAGCATTTCGCTTTGGCCATGAAGCCATCCAGCATGGTTTTCACCTCCGTCCAAACTTTCTGATCAATGCAATAACAAACCCGCACCCCTTCTACCTCACCTTTAATCAGGCCAACTTTTTTCAGTTCGTTCAGGTGTTGGGACACAGTAGACTGCGAAAGTGGGATGGCGTGTACAATATCGCCACACACGCAGCCCTGCACCTGCAACAAATACTCCAGAATGGCGATCCTGGCTGGATGTGCTACGGCCCGAAACAAGTCGGCCAGGCGGTTTTGTTCAGCAGTAAAAAGATCAGCTTTGGTTAAGCCCATATGTTTTAATTTTCTGACTCAGGAGCCAATTGGACGGTAAGCCCTTCCAGCTCATCGTTCAAATGCAATTGGCAACCCAAGCGGGAATTGTCTTTCACAAAAAAGGCCTGATCCAGGATGTTTTCTTCATCTTCACTCATCTCAGGCAAGTCGTGATCGCTCAGTACATATACGTGGCAAGTTGAGCACAAGGCCATCCCTCCACAAGTTCCTTTTACTGGTAATTCATAGGCTTTACACAGTTCCATGAGGTTCATGTTCATGTCTGTTGGGCCTTCCAGTTCGTGTTTTACCCCGTCCCGATCGAGCAGGGTAATGTTGATCATGTTGTCCATAGTAGCAATTCGTGCTGTTTGGGTTGATAAGTGTGTATTTGTAGTGCAAACCAGAATTCCAAATACACACTCAAAAACAGTTTAAGTCTTAAAAAAGTTACACCGGTTTTTCAGGCAGAATCAACGCGACTTCATCCCCAAGCTTGATGCTTCCGCCTTTGATCACCCTGGCCGTAATGCCGCCATGCCCGCGCATCGCGTTGTAGCCGCCTGGTCCCAGGTTTTCTTCCATCCTTTGACAGGGAAAACACTTGCCTGTCATTTCCAATACGGCTTCACCGATGCGAAATTGTTGGTCTTTTAAGGCCAGCAAATTAATTCCTGACACCACAATGTTCCGCCGAGTCAATTGAGGATCGATGGGTTCTCGCCCCAAAATCGCGCCTGCGGCGACCAGATGCTCCGCCTGAATCAAGGTCACCTGGCGTTTGCCATTTTGGCCTGCATAACGATCACCAGTCAACCCATTTTCGGTTTGGGCTTCTACGGATTCTACTGGCACGAGGGTCGCGCGCGAGGCAGGCCGCAAGCCAATCCATTCCACTTTGCCAATTTGTGGTAGAGAGTGAATGAGTTCCTGGATGATCATTGGGAAATTGGGTTTGGGTGAAAAACGCTGCAAAATACAAAAGCTGTGGGATTTTGTAATAGGAGAACTTGTGAGTAAGTTTGAAGGCATAAAACCTTATCCAATGCTTCTTTTCTTTTTTTTAATGAATTGGTTTAGGGCGGTTCCTGTTGCACTAACTGCTAATACCAGTGTTCCCAGTAATTTTACAGTAGCTACTTCATCCGATACCTTGATCCCTTTCCAGAAATATAACGTTTGGGGCTATACCGATTTTAAAGGCAAAACAATCATCAATCCACAATTTGAATCAGCAACTCCATTTACACAGAATATTGCAGTAGTCAGAAAAGATTCCTACCTCGGCTACATCAATAAGCGTGGGGAATTCATAATTCCGCCACAGTTCCGGGAAGCATTGCCTTTTCATCAAGGAGTTGCGTGGGTAAGTAAAGATCAACGGACTTGGGCTTTAATCAATACAAAGGGACAATACATTCATCCTTTTCAATTTCGGTTAATTCATAATTTCTCAAAAGGGCTTGCATTGGTTCGTCAGGATAGATTTGGATTTATGAATACATCTGGAAAGTTCGTCATTCAGCCCGAGTATGATGATGCCAAACCATTTCAAGAAGGATTGGCTTGCGTGCAAAAAAGCGGGAAATATGGTTACATTGACTCCGCTGGAAAAGTGATCATTCCTTTTGAATTTGACCATGCAAACTCCTTTCAGGGAGAACTGGCTCTAGTTAGAAAAGGTGGTCTTCATGGTTTTATTAACCGAACTGGTCGTTATGTCATTGAACCCCAATTCATTTCAGCGACTTCATTTGAAGGTGATTTGGCGAGAGTTGAAGTAAACGGGAAATGGGGCTATATAAATAAAACAGGTAAATTAGTCATTGGTGCTCAATACAATGATGTTCGAAAATTTGAAAATGGCTTTGCTTTTGTAAAACCTGACAAACAATGGGGAGTGATCAATCTATCCGGGCAGTTTATTGTACCACCACAATTTGACAGGCTTTTTGATTTTTCCAATCAATTCTTACGTGTCCAACAAGAAAAAAAATGGGGCTTAATCGACAAGCGAGGGAAATTTGTGCTTTCAACTATCTATGATTCAATTGGTATGCTTAACCACAATTTAGCCATTATTTCAATGAACAAATTGTGTGGAGTAGTGGATACCACGGGGCAAATTTTAATTCAACCACAGTTTGAAAGCATTCAACAATTTTATGATGAGCATTTGGTTTTTAAATCAAAAGATAAATGGGGTTTAATCACCTCGAACGGGAAAATCCTTTTCAAACCAGAATTTGATGCGATTGGTGCAGTAAATGACAGTGTTCTCTTATTTCAAGTCAATGAACTTTGTGGTTTGATCCATCTATCTGGGCGCATTATTTTAGCAGCTCAATTTGATGAACCACCTTTTTTTACAAATGAAGTTGCCTTAGTCAAAAGAGATAACCAATGGGGTTTAATCAACTTAGCTGGTCAGTTTTTGCATGAGGCCCAATTTACGGAAGCAGTACCATTTTTGGGGAATATCTGCTTGGTCAAAAAAGCAGACAAATGGGGGGTGATCAACAAATCCGGACGATTCCTGTTCCAGCCTCAATTTGATGCAGTCGGCCACTTCTCCGAAGGAATGATCGATTTCAGACAAAATGGCAAAGTAGGATTTCTTGACCTTGAAGGCCAGGTGAGAATCCAACCTCAATTCGAATCCGTCTATAATTTTGAATCAGGTTCAGCTTTGGTACGCAAAGCCAGTAAATGGGGGCTAATCAACCAACAAGGCGAATTTTTAATCAACCCAATTTTTGAGGATGTTAAAAACTTCGAAGAGGGAGTTGCTAAAATAAAACAAAACGGAAAATGGGGCTTGCTTGACACCTATGGAAAATTCCTTATTGCGCCTCAATTCGACGAAATGGGCAATCTTTACGAGAAATTAATTCTTGTAAAAGCCAGCGGGAAATTTGGTTTTATCCACAAAACCGGAAAAATAATAACGCCTCCTCAATTTGAAGAAGCAAAATCCTTTTTTCTCACTGGAATTACTGAGGTTAAACTAAACGGAAAATGGGGCTATCTAAAAGAATCTGGAGAATACCTATTCCCGCCTCAGTTTGAAGAGGTTGAACCATTTGACTTTTCAGGGATTACCCGGGCTAAAAAAGATGGTAAATGGATCAAAGTTGACCAAAGTGGCAAATTTCTGGATGAATCTAAGTTTGAAAAAGTTAGCGACTTTGTATTGGGAATAGCAGCAGCGCAAAAAGACGGGAAATGGGGTTTCATTAATAAAAAAGAGGAATTCATTATCCCTCCTCAATTTGAAGAAGTTGACATGTTTACGTACACCCAAACCGAAGCCAATGTCAAAAAGGACGGTAAGTGGGGTCGCATCAACAAAAATGGAGAATTCACCATCCCTCCTCAATTTGATCGGCGCATGAGGTTCAGCGACAGTATTTCGAGTGTCCTCCTGAATGGAAAATGGGGTGCCATTCATCAAAAAGGTTCGATAATTATTGAGCCTCAATTTGAAAAAGACTTTGGATTTTCAAATGGCATTGCCATTGTTCAAAAAAATGGGAAATCAGGTTGTATTAAGCTTGATGGGAAGCTGGTTCTGCCTCTGGTTTATGACATAGTCAATTGGAGTGGTGAAAACAATATCCTGACTATACTCAAAGGTAGAAGAGGTATGTATTTTACTAAAGAAGGGAGTCTGCTCAATTGCGATTTTGAAGAAATCCGACAATTTAAAGACAAATGGGTATTGGTCAAAAAAGAAGGAAAATGGGGATGTGTAGATAAAAGCGGCCAGGTAATGATTCCATTAATCTATGATTCGATGGAACCCTTCGACTTCGAAAACAAAGCCCTCGTCCAAAAAGGCACCGAACGCTACTACATCAATCGAGAAGGGAAAAAGATAGCAACGAAGTGAGGTAAAATAAAAAAGCCGGACGACATTACATCATCCGGCTTTACTTCGTAGCGGCGGCAGGACTTGAACCTACGACCTTCGGGTTATGAGCCCGACGAGCTACCAACTGCTCCACGCCGCGCTGTTTAGGACTGCAAATATAAAGCAGGCTTTTGGATTAAACAACCCTTTTTGCAAATAAAAACTATTTTCTTTGCGTCTACCTGCTATTTTTTGCTTCAAAAAGCTGAACAACAGGGCTTTGGTTTTTGAAAAAAACTTTCAGGCTTTAAGTCAACCGGAATAATTCCCCTGCTGTTGAATACTGGACTGGAAAACAGGTTTAATTTTGTGTGCAAGTTTAGACGGTCTCAACCTTCTCAACTTCCTCAAGCTTCTCAACCAGATTAGTCCTTTCCAAACCATTAATATGAAAGAAGTATTCATCGTTTCGGCCGTTCGTACCCCAATGGGTAGTTTTGGCGGCGTACTCGCTGGTTTTAGCGCCACCCAATTGGGTAGCATCGCCATCAAAGGTGCACTCGCCAAAGCCGGAGTTGCCCCCGGTCAAGTCCAAGAAGTGCTGATGGGCAACGTCTGCTCCGCCAATCTGGGCCAAGCCCCTGCCCGCCAGGCGTCCAGAGGTGCCGGCATCCCCGACAATGTACCTTGTACCACCATCAATAAAGTATGCGCTTCCGGCATGAAATCCATCATGTACGGGGCCCAATCCATCATGCTGGGTTACACCGACCTGGTGGTAGCGGGCGGAATGGAAAGCATGAGCAACATCCCCTACTACGTGCCTTCCGCACGTTGGGGCAGTAAATACGGCAACATGGAACTCGTAGACGGACTTGCCAAAGACGGCCTCACCGATGCCTACGACCACCAGGCCATGGGCACTTGTGGTGACGCTACTGCAGCCAAGTTCAACATTTCTCGGGAAGCTCAAGACGAATTTGCCATCCGCTCCTATACCCTGGCCGCAGAAGCAACCCAAAACGGTTGGTTCAAAAACGAAATAGTGCCAGTGAGCATCCCTCAACGCATGGGCGACGCCATCGACCTGGTAGAAGACGAAGAATACAAAAAAGTAGATTTCAGCAAAATACCCACCCTCCGCCCGGCCTTCAGCAAAACCGGAACCGTCACCGCAGCCAACGCTAGTACCCTGAATGATGGCGCAGCTGCACTGATTTTGGCCAGCAAAGAAATGGTGGAAAAACTGGGACTTACGCCCATTGCCAAAATCCTTGCTTTTGCCGACGCTGAGCAGGAGCCACAATGGTTCACCACTACCCCAACCATTGCTGCTCCTTTGGCAATGAAACGGGCTGGCATCAGCACCAGCGATGTCGATTTTTTTGAGGTCAACGAGGCGTTCGCCGTGGTGCCGATGGCCTTCAATCAGGTTTTGGGCATCGAGGAGGCGAAGGTCAATATATTTGGTGGTGCTTGTGCTTTGGGGCATCCACTCGGAGCCTCTGGTGCCCGTATCGTTACAACGCTGACCAATGTATTGAACCAAAAAGAAGCCAAAATTGGTTTGGCGGCCATCTGTAATGGTGGTGGTGGTGCTTCGGCCATGGTTATTGAACGGGTCTAAGGTTACTTCCCAAGGTGCGCTTAGGTGTCTAAGGTGTTTCAATAAAAACTCTTGCGCGCAAGCGTGAAGAGGCTATTTTTCTTACCACCTTAGACACCTAAGCGCATCTAAGATATTACCTCAGCCGTTTTATGCTTTTTCAGGGATAAAAAACCTCAAAATTCATTGATTCTTATTACTTTTCATTGGCAGTAAACCACAACACCTTTAACTTTTGCCAATGAAAAAAACATCAGATCGCCGCGCATTCATCCGCAACATTGGTATCGGCACCCTGGGTGCTACCCTCCCACTCAACGTAAGCAAAGCGGAGGAAATCAGGTTGCGAGAAAATGAACAAACCAACGTTGAGGTTGAACAACCATCCAAACGCCTCCGCCCCTACAATTCCCCTTACACTGGTGAATACTTGAATCAAGTCGCCTTTCCAATTGGGGGCATCGGGGCCGGTATGTTTTGTTTGGAAGGAACCGGGGCGATTTCCCACATGTCGATCAAAAACAAACCCGATATTTTTAGCGTACCCAATATTTTTGCAGCTATTTCCGTCAAAGGATTGCCCAATGGCGCCAAAGTGCTCGAAGGCCCTCCACCCAATTGGAAAAAATTTGGGCAACGCGATGCTGGCAATGGCGCGACCGGAGCGACTACGGGTTTGCCCCATTTTCGCCAGGCCACTTGCAGCATTCGCTTTCCCTTTTCACACATTGACCTCGCCGACAAAGACCTACCGCTGAAAGTACGCCTCACCGGTTGGAGCCCCTTTATTCCCACCGACGAAAACAACTCCAGCCTGCCCATTGGTGCACTGGAATACAGTTTTAAAAATCTGGGTGAAAAAACCCTTGAGGCCATTTTTTCCATCAATTCCCCCAATTTTTTAAAAGTCAATGGAGGAAACAACCTGATCCGCCCGCTGAAAAATGGATTTATCCTAAGCGAAGAAGGCACTAAAGAGGATCCCTTGCGCAGTGATTTTGCCTTTTTCACCGAAGAAGACAACACCATCGTTGACCATTGCTGGTTTCGCGGCGGCTGGTGGGATCCCCTCACGATGGCCTGGAATACAGTCAAAAATGCGGAAACCAAGGCAGTGGCTCCCGTAGAAAAAGCCGCACCAGGTGCTTCACTTTACGTACCCTTCAGCTTGGCAAAAGGTCAGGAAAAAACCATCAAGGTGTTCGTGGCCTGGTATACACCCGACTCCAAACAAACCCACGGCGCATTGGGCATTCGCAAGGAAAACTGCGATCCTGAATCCGGCTGTTGCAACTCTCCTGGTGATATTGGTTTGGACAAATACGACCAGGATTTTGCTGGACAATATTTCAAACCCTGGTACAGCAGTCAGTTCAAAAACATTGAAGAAGTAGCTGCTTTTTGGCAAAATCAATACCCCGAGCTGCGCAAAAACACCTTGCTTTTTACTGATGCGTTTTACAAAAGCACCCTGCCGCTCGAAGTCATCGAAGCAGTAGCAGCCAACCTGACCATCCTCAAATCCCCCACCGTGATGCGGCAATACGATGGCCGTTTGTGGAATTTTGAAGGTTGTGGGGATTCCTGGGGTTGTTGTCACGGCTCATGTACCCACGTGTGGAACTACGCTCAAGCCATGGCCCACTTATTCCCGGCTCTGGAACGCAGCTTACGCAATACGGAATTTTGTGAAAGCCAGGACGACAAGGGGCACCAAAACTTCCGCACCCGTTTGCCGATTACGCCCAACACCCACGAATTCCATGCTGCTGCCGATGGCCAATTGGGTGGCATCATGAAAGTGCACCGCGAGTGGCGCATCAGTGGCGACGATACCTGGCTCAAAAAGATTTACCCCATGGTGAAAAAGAGCCTGGATTATTGCATCAGTACCTGGGATCCGAAAGAAAAAGGAGTACTCGAAGAACCCCACCACAATACCTACGACATTGAATTTTGGGGCGCGGATGGCATGCACAGCAGCTTTTATCTCGGGGCCTTGAATGCACTCATTGCCATGGGTAGCTACCTCAAAAAGGACATGGCCCGCTACAAGTCCATTCTGGAAAAAGGCAAAAAAGAAATGGAAACCCGCCTCTACGATGGAGAGTTTTTCATCCAGGACATTCAGTTTAAAGGTTTGGCCGCCGAAGACCCAACCAAAGCCCAGAGTTTTGGTGGTGAATACTCCAAAGAGGCCAAGGAGTTATTGGTAAAAGAAGGCCCAAAATACCAATACGGCAAAGGTTGTCTTTCCGATGGTGTACTGGGTTCCTGGATCGCGCTGATGTGCGGCTTGAACGATGTGGTGGATCAAGTCAAAATCAAAAGCCACCTCAAAGCCGTGCACAAATACAACTTGAAACAAAACCTGAGCGAACATGCCAATCCCCAACGCCCCTCCTTTGCGTTTGGTGACGACGGCGGTTTGTTACTTTGTTCCTGGCCCAAGGGCGGCAAGCTCTCTCTACCATTTGTATACAGCGATGAAGTATGGACGGGCATTGAACACCAGGTTGCATCCCACTTGATGTTGGTCGGCAATGTAGCTGAGGGTCTAGAAATCCTGCAAGTCAGCCGCAACCGTTACGATGGGCGTATCCGCAACCCCTTTAACGAATACGAATGTGGCCACTGGTACGGCCGGGCTTTGTCCAGTTATGGCTACTTGCAGGCGCTTACCGGAGTACGTTACGATGCAGTGGACAAAACCTTGTATGTCGATTCCAAAATTGGGGATTTCACTTCCTTCCTGTCAACGGAAACTGGATTTGGCACAGTTAGCTTGAAAGCAGGAAAGGTAACGGTACAGGCGGTTTATGGCAAAATCGACGTTCAAAAAACCGTAGTTAAAGCAAAAACCAGCTGATGCAAATCGAGAATAATCGGGTGGTTTTTATCCGCTATTTGATGAAAAATCAGGCCGGAGATATCCTGGAAGATACGCTGAGTCGTGACCCAATCGGGTTTTTACAAGGCTCAGCGGCCATTCACCCCGATTTGCAAAAGCAACTGAATGGGTTCAAAGTTGGCGATAAACCTCGCGTATCTTTAACCCTCTCCGCACATGAAGACTTTGTTTTTGAAGTCATCATCGATGCGGTGCGTGAGGCTACCGAGGCGGAAATTATGCTGGGGTATCCTTTGCAGGTGCCGCCGAAATGTGAGGAGGATTGTGATTGTTATGAGGTATAAATTATTGGAAATTCTGCTCGGAGGACATCAATTACCCCAGGCTGATGAAATTTTTGGAAATAAACGATCTTTTGTAACTGCCCGCTTTTCTCAATTTCTGACTCATTTAGGAACGCTTTCTTTTAAAAACTTCATCAGCCTGAAAGATAATCGAAAACCTCCAGGCTTTAGCCTGAATAATGATTGAATAGCCCCTGGCTTTAGCCTGGGGTTAGAGGAATACCCTCGGATTTGGGCTTTAGCCCTGGTTTGAAAATTAAGCATTGGGCTAAAGCCCGGTCAAAAGGGGAAGCCAGATCCACGCGCTAAAGCACGTGGCAATTGATGTCCTCCGAGCAAAATGTCCAGGAGCCTGCATCAAGCGTTTGTTCAAAATAAAAAACCATGAAAATTCACCTTTTAAGCGGTTTTTTGGGCAGTGGAAAAACCACCGCCATCCATCAGGCCGCCGTCCAATTGATCCAGGCTGGTCAAAAAATTGGCGTCATCACCAACGACCAGGGGATGATTCTGGTGGATCATGGACTGTTTAAAAACCAAAACATTCCCAGCAAACAAGTGATCAATGGCTGTTTTTGCTGCAATTACCAGGATCTGGACGACAACATTCAGGCTTTGCTGGAAGAGCACCAGGTGGAAGTGATTTTTGCAGAATCGGTGGGTTCTTGTACCGACATCGTTGCCACGGTATTAAAACCCCTACTCCAATATCGGCCCATTGCACAAGTAAGTCTTTCCACCTTTGCTGACGTTCGCCTGCTCCAATTGATCCTTGGGGAGAATGCCTCCAGTTTTGATGAATCGATTTTGTACATTTTTAAAAAGCAACTCGAAGAAGCGGGGATAATTGTGGTGACCAAAATCGACCTGATTTCTGCTGAAGCTTTGGATGAAATCCAGGAATTGATGCAGGAAAAGTTTGGCGAAAAAATCTTGTTGTACCAAAATACTTTTGACCAAGATAGTCTGAAAACCTGGTTGGACACCATTGATGCCAACACCCAGACCTCCCAGCTTAAATCCCTGCAAATTGACTACGACACCTACGCTCAAGGTGAGGCCAGGTTGGCCTGGCTGGATCAATCTATGGAAGTATCTGGCGAAAATGCGCTGCAAGGCACTGAATACCTGATCAATGAAATTTACCACAAAACCGTGGCTCAGGGCTACAACATCGGGCACCTCAAGTTTTTAATTGACGGCGAAACCAAGGTCAGTTTTACCAATAACTTTCAAGCTGCGGCCCAACTCAATATTTTCCCCAAATCCTCCGTCAATTTGCTCCTCAACATGCGGGTGGAAAGCACCCCGGAGGAGATTCAACACCTCATCCGGGAAGCTTGCAGAACCATTGAAAGCCAATACGATTATAAGTTATCGCTGCATCAGGAGGCTGCCTTTCAACCGGGGTACCCAAGGCCAATTTTTCGGATGTCCTAATTAACCTCTCCGTCTTTCCATCAAAATCATCATCATCAGCCCCAGGATCACTCGTTCCTCTTCCCCTGGCTCGAAGTTGTTCAGTTTTTCCAGTAAAAAGCGCCGACCAACCAGCGAAGGCTGCTTTTTCAAACGAATGACTTCGGTGCCGTCAGGGCGGGTAACGATGTAAGAAGGGTTGAAAAGGTATCCGGTAAATAAACCCAGGATGGGAATTTCGCTGAGTACCGCATCCGCTACCTTGATCCAGCCATTTTCTTCCTGGATCAGCAAATCCTGGTTCGCCTTTTCATCAAAAATTTCATAACGGGCTTTCCAGATTGAAGCCCAGCCTTTGCGGCCAATCCGGCCAATTTCCTGGCCCAGGTGATTGGTAAAGGTATAGGTGGCAGAAAAATCAATCCATTTGTTGGCTTTGATGGTAAATAAAATATTGGATTTGAGGTCATTGTCGTACACAACCACCTCATCAACCATTTTGAGCATTTTTTGGCGCACGTAGCCAATGTCATTGCCCATCGCGTCTTCAACCAAAAAATCGTTGGAAAGGGTACCAATTTTGAAGGTGAATTGAACTGGGAATTGGATGTTTTTCATGATTATAGGGTTTGGATTTGTGAATTTCGACTAAAGTTAGAATTAAAATCAAAAATACTCAACCATTGGTACTCCATTTGAGTTCCTGTGTAGCGCAAATGATCTTTGTCATGGCAATTATGCACAATCGAACCACTATTTTTATGTGGTGAATTAGTACCTTTGCGCTTTCTTTTTCCTAACCAAACCAAGCAGGGTTTTGCAACATGAGCACAATGACATTTTTTGATCAGTTCATTGATCGACATATTGGCCCCAATGCCGCAGAATTACAGGAAATGTTGACCGCAATCGGCGTTTCTTCCCTCGATCAACTCATCGATGAAACGGTACCCGCTGCCATTCGCCTCAAAGGTGACCTGGCCCTACCGGACGCACTTTCTGAATTCGAGTACTTGCGTGAGTTAGAAAAAATAGCCGCGAAAAACCAGGTTTTCCGCTCTTACCTCGGATTGGGGTATTACGGAACCATTACGCCATCGGTCATTTCGCGCAATATTTTCCAAAACCCAGGTTGGTACACCCAGTACACGCCCTACCAGGCGGAAATTGCCCAGGGTCGTTTGGAAGCATTGCTCAATTTCCAGACCATGGTCAGCGATATGACCGCATTGCCTATTGCCAACGCTTCTTTGTTGGATGAAGGTACTGCTGCTGCGGAAGCCATGGCGATGTTCCACAGTGTGGTGAGCAAAAAACGCAAAACGGCCAATACCTATCTGGTTTCTGATCAGGTTTATCCACAAACCATCGATTTGCTGATCACCCGGGCCAAGCCACTGGGGATTGAGGTGGTGATTAAATCGGTTGCTGATTTTGTTTTGGATGAAAACTGCTTCGGCATCTTGCTCCAATACCCTGCCGGAAATGGATCGGTGGAAGATTACCGCGCCCTGACCGAGGAAGCACACGCCAAAGACATTACGGTTACGGTATGTTCCGACCTGCTGGCCCTGGCCCTGCTAACCCCTCCGGGTGAATGGGGTGCCGACGCGGTAGTTGGCAACTCCCAACGTTTTGGTGTGCCCATGGGTTATGGTGGTCCACACGCTGCCTTTTTTGCCACCAAAGACGAATACAAACGTTTGATCCCCGGTCGCATCATCGGGGTATCAGTAGATAGCCACGGCAAACGGGCGCTGCGCATGGCGCTGCAAACCCGCGAGCAACACATCCGCCGCGAAAAAGCGACTTCCAATATCTGTACAGCACAGGCATTGTTGGCCATCATGGCGGGCATGTACGCGGCCTATCACGGGCCCAAGGGCATCAAAGCCATTGCCCAGCGGGTGCACAGCAGTGCGCAAATTTTGGCCAAAAACCTGCAAGCGCTTGGCTATACCCAAAAGAATGCCCACTACTTCGATACCTTGTTCATTGAAACCGACGCTGCTACCCAGCAAGCCATTCAAAAGGCTGCACTGGCTGCCGGAATCAATTTTTACTACCCAGCAGGGGCCGTACAAATTACCCTGGATGAAACGGTTCTGCCGGTTGATTTGAGCGACATCGTAGCGGTTTTTGCCAAAGTCAAAAATGCCAACGCAAGCATTGATTTTAGTGGAACCCTTACGCCACAAATCCCCGCTCCACTCCAGCGCGACAGCGAATACCTGAGCCATCCGGTGTTCAACAGCTACCATACCGAGAGCAAAATGATGCGCTACATCAAGCGCCTGGAAAACCGGGACTTGTCTCTGACGCATTCCATGATCCCATTGGGCTCCTGTACCATGAAGCTCAATGCGGCCAGTGAGTTGATGCCGGTAAGTTGGCCAGCTTTTGCCAATTTGCATCCTTTCATTCCTGCTGATCAGGCCAAGGGTTACCAGCAAATTTTTGAAGAACTGGAGGCCTACCTTTGTGCCTGCACCGGGTTTGATGCCTGCTCCTTGCAGCCCAATTCTGGCGCACAAGGGGAATACGCCGGTTTGTTGACCATTCGTGCCTACCACGAAGCCAATGGCAACACCCACCGCAATGTGGCCCTGATTCCATCCTCTGCGCATGGTACCAACCCAGCCAGCGCCGTAATGGCGGGTATGGAAGTGGTAGTGGTTAGCTGCGACGACCAGGGCAACATCGACTTGGAAGACCTGGGTGCCAAAGCCGAAAAACACAGCGCCAATCTGTCCTGTCTGATGGTGACTTACCCCTCTACTCACGGGGTGTTTGAAACCCGAATCAAGGAAATTTGTGCCATCATCCACCAACACGGTGGCAAAGTATACATGGACGGTGCCAACATGAACGCCCAGGTAGGCCTGACCAGTCCTGCCGAAATTGGTGCGGATGTGTGTCACCTGAACCTGCACAAAACATTCGCCATTCCACACGGTGGCGGCGGCCCGGGCATGGGACCAATTTGTGTCAACAACAGTTTGAAGCCATTTTTGCCCAAACACGCCCTGGTTGCTACCGGTGGTGATCATGGCATCCACGCCGTATCTGCTGCGCCATGGGGCAGTGCCAGCATCCTGCTGATCAGCTACGGCTATGTGCGCATGTTGGGTAAAGTGGGGGTAAAAGCTTCTACTGAATACGCCATCCTGAACGCCAACTACATCAAAGCCCGTCTGGAAGGCCAGTACGAGGTGTTGTATACGGGTGAAAAAGGCCGCAGCGCCCACGAGTTGATCGTCGACTTGCGCCCCTTCAAAGCCTTAATCAGTGCGGAAGATGTGGCCAAACGTTTGATGGATTATGGTTTCCACGCGCCTACCCTCTCGTTCCCGGTGGCTGGTACGATCATGATCGAGCCGACGGAGAGTGAAAGTTTGGACGAACTGGATCGTTTCTGTGACGCCCTATTGTTGATTCGGAAAGAAATTGACGAAATCGCTACGGGTGAAGCGGATCCAAAATCCAATGTTCTGAGCAATGCGCCACACACGGCTGATCTGGTCACTGCGGATGAATGGCCTTACAGCTACTCCCGTGAAAAAGCGGCCTATCCCCTGCCCTACCTGCGCCAGGGCTTTAAGTTCTGGCCTTCGGTGAGCCGGATCGACAACGCTTTTGGAGACCGGAATTTGATTTGTACTTGTCCGCCTTTGGAGGCGTATGCAGAATAATTGTTTTGTTGGTTCCGAGTTTCAGGGTTTAGCGCCCTGAAACTTGGAACCCTTCATCTCCCGCCTATGCCAGCTTGCCAATTGCCTATATGGTTTTCTTTTCTGCTGATTGTTGGATTGGCATCTGCTGGACATACTCAAAACTTAAGGGGCCGCATTGTCGACGCCAGCACCAACGAGCCGCTGGCCTTCGCCAACGTTTATTACAACAATACTACCATTGGAGTCCAAAGTGATATTGAGGGAAAATTCAGCATCAAGTCGATGGGCTTGCAGGTTGAGCTGGTGGTTTCCTATCTGGGTTATGAGACCTTGATTTTTCCCATTACGGAATCTTATGCAGACAAAATTTTGGTTTTTAAACTGGTCCCAAAGGTCAATGAAATGAAGGCCTTTGAAGTGAATTCCAAACGTGGGAAGGCCTGGTACGAAAACCTGGAAGTGTTTAAAGAACTGGCCATCGGCACCACATTTTTTGCCAGCGATTGTACCATTCTCAATCCCGAGGTTTTGCAATTTGCTTATGATACGGCCACTTTTACCATGCGGGCAAGCGCCGATGAGCCGCTACAGATTGAACACAAAGCTTTTGGCTACAAAATAACCTACGAACTACGCCAATACGAATACAATGTGGTCAATCACAATTTCATCATTACGGGTTATCCTTTTTTTACCTTCATGACCGGCAACAAGCAACAGGAGCGGCGCTGGAAAAACAATCAACTATTGGCGTATGAAGGTTCTTTGTTGCACTTTGGTCATGCTGTGCGTCAGCGAAAACTGCAGGAAGACGGGTTTGAGTTGCACTGGGTAGAGCGAATGCCCAATCCCAATTTCCGGGAAACTTCCCAGACCAAATCTGCCTTAAACGCTTTGAAAAAAATCCCTTTTTATCAAGCTGTACGCAAAAACAACCCTTATCAAGAGGCGCTTTATGCCTCTGAGGTGCAAAGGTTTATTGAAAGGGTGGACACCAACAAAGTGGATTATCCAGATTTTGTGGTAGAAAAAGATTCCAGTCTTTTTTTACATTTCAAAAACTACTTACAGGTCAAATACTCCAAATCCACCTACTCCTGGGCACCCGGCCAGTACGGTCCGCGTACCTCCCTGATTTTTCTGGACAAACCATCCATCGAACTGGATGCAACGGGCCGCATCCTCGAACCCGCTGCGGTACGGGTAGAGGGCTTTTGGGCATCACAATTGTTGGGCGATTTATTGCCCCTGGATTATCAGCCGCCGCCAAAAAAGGAGTGATTGTTCTGTTTTAAGCACAGCTATTTTATACCTTTACCCCAATATTCAACCCATTTCCAATGATTATCGTAACTGGAGCAGCAGGCTTTATTGGTAGTGCCATGGTACGGCAACTCAACGATGCCGGGCATTTAAACCTCGTGGTGGTAGATGAATTCAGTCGGGCGGATAAAAACCGCAACCTCCTGGGTAAGTCCTACATCCAAAAATTGGATCGGGAGCAACTGTTTTCCTGGCTGGAGCGCATGCATGCCAGCGTAGATTTCATTTTCCATTTGGGTGCCCGCACCGACACCACCGAACAGGACACGGCCATTTTTGACCACCTGAACCTGCATTACACTCAACAATTGTGGGAGCAATGCACCCGTTTCAACATTCCGCTGATTTACGCATCCAGTGCAGCTACCTATGGCTTGGGCGAGTTGGGCTACGAGGATCAACACGAAATAGTTAGCCAATTGCAGCCACTCAATCCCTACGGGCGCTCCAAAAACGACTTCGACATCTGGGCTTTACAGCAGGAAAAGACACCGCCATTTTGGGCTGGTTTGAAGTTTTTCAACGTTTACGGCCCCAATGAATACCACAAAGGGCGCATGGCCTCGGTAATTTGGCATACCTATCGCCAAATCAAAGAAACTGGTGGCATGAAATTGTTCCGCTCCCACCGCCCAGATTTTAAGGATGGTGAACAAAGCCGGGACTTCATTTATGTCAAAGACGTTTTGAAGGTGATGTACTTTTTGTACCTAAACCGCCCTCAAAATGGCTTGTACAACCTGGGTACGGGCCAGGCTCGCACCTTCCTGGATTTGGCCAGCAATACCTTCAAGGCCATGGGGCTGGAACCCAAAATCAGTTTTGTGGACACCCCTGCTGATATCAGAGACACCTATCAATACTTCACCGAAGCCAACATGGCCAAGTTGCACAGTGTGGGTTATGCTGAGCCATTTTACAGTTTGGAAGCGGGTATCGAAGATTACGTCAAGGGGTATTTATTGGAGGGTTTAGGGCCAAAGATTTATTAACTCACATTACGGAGTGCTGTTCATAGACTTCACCTGATGAAAGTAAAATGAGCATCTTTGATACATATTGCGATTTCAATTTAACCGTAGGTTTTTTACCGCAGAGTTTCACCGAGTACACGCAGAGTTTCGCGGAGTTTTTTAGTTTTAAGGAGTTCGCCACCTGTGGTGGCTGGAGGTTGTGTTCCAGAAAAATCTTGCTTAAAACAAGCCAGTGATAATGTAAATAAGTTGATAAAAGGTAAAAGGACCCAAGCTTCAACAATGGCGACCTCCGTAGCCTATCCGCACCGCAGGTGCTCCTAAAAAAACTCCGCGAAACTCTGCGTGTACTCGGTGAAACTCTGCGGTAAATAAAATGCGTAATGTGAGTTATTAAACCTGCTTATTTCGGAATCATTTGTTTGGGATCGTAAAAGAATTGCTCTTGCTGGATGAGCTCGCCGTTCCAGCGCTGGTACGCCAATTCCTCGATCTCTGAACCCGTTCCGTTTTTGTAGGTGAATTTGAATACCCAGCGGATCACCACCAAATCGCCATCAACAAACACAGGGCGGATACATTTTGAACTGACACTGGCCACTCTTTCCAGTACACTCTTTTCATTGGCGACCAAAAAATCTCGCCCAACCCGGGGTGGGGATTGGTTTTCCTGCATGGTCGCATCCTCAGTATAAAAGGTTTCAATGGCCAGGTCGTGTTGGTTGGACTCCACCATGGCGATGAAGCGCTCCAAGGTTTCTGTTTTGGGCATAGGTTATGGATTTAGGAAAGAATACAAGTTTCAGCTCCTTCTGGTTGCAACGATGACGCCAGTTGACCAATTCATTTTGGTTAAAGTCAGGTCTTCGCGTTGCTCCAGATAAGCCACCAGTGCATCCACCTTGTCCTGGTGTCCGGCCGGCCAATTGGGTTGTGCCGACATATCATCAATCACGTAAAAGCCGCCAATTTTCAGCAAAGCCAGGGTTTCATTGATCTCGCTGTATTTACCGGGCCAGGCGTCGGCAAAAATCAGGTCGAAAGCATCGCCCTGGTAATTTTTGATCCATTCGGTTCCTTCTGCACAAACGATGTTGAGGCGAGAATCAGTACCAAAAAAATCCTGTGCGATGGCACATAAGGCCGGGTCATTGTCAACGGTGGTAAGTTTGGAATGGGCATCCAGTCCGTCGATCATCCAGGACAGGGACAGGCCGATTCCAGTACCCAGTTCAAGCACATTAGCGGCTGGTTTGGAGCTGATCAAGGTTTTTAGTAAAGTGCCGATGTATAGGTCGGAAGGCATGGTAAAGCCGATTTCCTGGCATTTGGCTTCAATGGCCGGGTGGATTTTCGGTTTGTCCAGAATGTTTGCGTCGTTCATGTAGTTTTGTTTCTGGGCAACAAACTACTGGTTTTTCGATGGCAGGCTGGATTTGAAAATTGATGATTTACGATCCCAAGCAATGGCCTTTTGTTGTCTGGCAATTTTGGTTGAGGGCTCTTTTCAAAGCTGGAGAAACAGGCTTTTTGGTGTTTTCTAAAGGCTTCGGCGGAATGATTAGAGGAGGGGATGGCGGAAAATGGTTAGCGATGTCTACCTAAGGTGTCCTAATGTGCCTAAGGTGGTTCAAAACAAAAAGTATGGCTCGCAGAGCCATTTTAAATTGAACCACCTTAGACACCTTAGGACACCTTAGTTTTTTGCGCCTTTGGCGCTTAGACCAAAGCGACACACTACTCCTCACTCATTGCGAGGATTTTTTCAAACTCCTCTGCCGTCACCGGCATCACCGACAAACGGCTCAACTTAATCAAACCAATGTTCGCCAATTCCGGCGTCGCCTTGATTTCTTTCAAGGTAACTCCCCGCTTCAAACGCCGCACCGGAGTCACTTCCACCACCGACCAATCGCCCGATTCAGCCGTAGGGTCGGGGTAATGCTCTTTGGCTACCTGGCAAATACCCACCACCTCCAGACCAATGTTGCTGTGGTAAAACAGGACCTGATCGCCTTCCTGCATGGCACGCAGGTTGTTGCGGGCGGCGTAGTTGCGCACACCATCCCACATGCCGCGGCCAGTGCGTTCTAGTTCATCGTAGCTGTAAGCGTCGGGTTCGGATTTGACGAGCCAGTAGTTCATCGTGCTTTGTTTTTTGAAGCTGCAAGGTAGGAAAGATTGGGGGATTGGGGAAGGTGAGGCGAGGATTTTGTGGGAGAGGTAGATATATGGGCTAATTTTTTGGAATTATAACATTACAATGTTCTTTCATTTTTTCGGATTAGTCCTGATCCATCCCAGCTTTTTTATTGTTCTTATCTCTAAAAAACCAACTACCTTTACCCTCAAGCACACACTCTGCAATGAACGAATTCTTCCGCACCCATTTCGGCCTGGTCGTCACCTTTCTCGGCATTTTGCTGGCCACTTCCATTGTGGCCTACATCATGGATCGCGTCTCCAAACGTTTCATTGAAAAAGCCATCAAACTGATCAAGGGTGATCCCATTCACTACCACTTTTTGCGACATTTTTTGTCGGGGTTGATCTATGTGATTGGCATCAGTTGGGCCATTGCTTCGGTGCCGAGTTTAAAAGCGATCGCAACCTCATTGTTAGGGGCTGCAGGGATTTTGGCAGTGGCGATTGGTTTGGCTTCGCAAAATGCCTTGTCGAACATTGTGAGCGGTATATTTATTGTTATTTTTAAGCCCTTTAGCATCAATGATCGTTTGCGTTTGCGCGACAACAAACTCAGCGGGCAAGTCGAAGACATCACCCTGCGGCACACCATCATCCGCGATTTTGAAAACCGCCGCATCATCATTCCCAATTCAGTGATCAATCAGGAAATCATCATCAATGCTGATTTTGCGGATGATAAAATTTGTACCTGGTTTGAAATTTCTGTGGATGTTCGGTCGGATATTGATTTGGTCAAAAGTATCCTGTTCGACGAAGCCATAAAACATCCCCTGCGCTGCGACAATCGCACTCCCGAGGACATTGTGAACGGTAAGCCGGAAATTTTGGTTCGGGTGATTCGCGTCGATGAATACGGCATCCGGGTGCGCGCCTGGGTTTGGGCCAAAAACTCTGCCGATGCCTTTGTCATCTCTTGTGATATGTTTGAATCCGTAAAAAAACGTTTTGATCAAGCCGGGATCAATGTTCCTCAACTGCCACAAATCAAGGCTTCAAAGATTGAAGAGGTGTAATTCATATCACAACTACCCGAATTTTAGTTTCTTTTTAAATCGTAAAAACCGCTCATTGTAGTCGTAAAAAGCAGTGCCTCAATCTTTATTTAGACTAATCTAAATTATATTTTTGATTCATCAAATAAAGATCAAGCTATGTTATCGATCAATACCATTACCGAGAGTTTCATCGGCTTGCATCCAGTCCTGCAAGCCTTGTTGGCCACCTGTTTCACCTGGGGGGTGACGGCATTAGGGGCCTCATTGGTTTTTTTCTTCAAAACCATCAATCAAAAAGTACTTGATGCCATGCTGGGCCTGGCCGCTGGGGTGATGATTGCCGCCAGCTTTTGGTCGCTGCTGGCTCCAGCGATTGAAATGAGTGAGGGTAAACGTTTACCCGCCTGGCTGCCTGCCCTAGTCGGTTTTATGGGTGGCGGTTTGTTCCTGCATTTTATCGATCAGTATCTGCCCCACTTGCACCTGGGGTTAGACAAAGCGGAGGGTGTACCTACCAGTTGGCGGCGCAGCATTTTGCTGGTGTTGGCCATTACCCTGCACAACATCCCGGAAGGTTTGGCGGTCGGAGTGGCTTTTGGTGCAGTGGCTCAAGGCATTCCCAGTGCCAGTTTGGGTGCAGCCGTAGCCTTAGCCATCGGGATTGGCATTCAAAACTTCCCTGAAGGTACTGCTGTATCCGTGCCCTTGCGCCGGGAAGGTATGACGCGTCGGAAAGCTTTTTGGTATGGGCAGTTGTCGGGCGTAGTGGAGCCCATCGCCGGGGTAATTGGTGCCGCTGCGGTGTTGGTGATGCAGCCAATTTTGCCTTATGCCTTGGCTTTTGCTGCGGGTGCCATGATTTATGTGGTGGTAGAAGAATTGATCCCCGAGGCGCAGCAAGCGGGCAATACCGATTTGGCGACCATGGCGACATTGACGGGGTTTAGCATCATGATGGTTTTGGATGTGGCGCTGGGGTAAGGATTTACGCAAATCTAAAATCCCTCCTCGAAAGTTTTAGACTTTCGAGGAGGTTAAGCAACGAAACAGTGCTTTGCTCGACCTTCTCGAAAGTCTAAAACTTTCGAGGAGGGGCTTTAGATCGTGCGTACTTCTAATATTTATTTGAAAATCAAATTCATAAAAGCACATCAACCTACCAATCCGTCAAGCGATTCCACCAGGTCCGTTTCATCACCACAAACACAACAACCAACAAGGCCAGCACAATCCCCAGCCCCGTCCACTTGTTCAAAATCAGGTACATGGGCAGCAGCATGAGCAACAATTGTCCGGTGATGCCCAGGAACAAATTGAGCATGTTTACCCCAAAGTTTTTGTTGCCTTCAAAAGTGGGATCTTCCGCTACAGCCAAAGCGTGGATGGGTTTCCAAAAACCCCAAGGCCGCACCGTTTTGTAAAAAGTCAACAAGGTATCCTGGTTCGTAGCCGGAGCCGCATAAGTCCCCAGAATACAGGCGACAAACTGGATGACAATGAACACCGGAAAGAAATACAACATGCGGGTACCATCAAAATAATGGGTGATGCCGCTCACCGACAGGGCGGGTGGAATGGCACTAGCCACAATACCTGCCAACATCCCATAAAAATACCCAGTCGCATTGAAGCGCCACCAGTACCATTTCAACACATTGGCACATACAAAACCGCCGTAAAGTCCGGCCGTAATGATGTTAAAAATCATGTTCACGTCCTTGATGAACAAACCAAGGCCAATTCCAAAAATCACCATCACTACCCCACTCAGGTAACTCATGGTGATGACCTGCTTGCGCTCCGCCTGAGGGTTGACAAATTTGAGGTAAATGTCGTTCACCAAATAAGCCTGGCCCGCGTTCAAAGTACCGCTGAAGTTGCTCATAAAAGCCCCTAGAAAACCGGCCAAAACCAAACCAATCAAACCCACTGGCAGGTATTTGCTAATCACGGCGGGCATGATGCTTTCAAAGTTGATGATGCCTTCGCCCAAACGAGTCAGGTTCAATTGTTCAAAATACAGGATGCCCAATACGCAAAAACCCATGGTCATAAAATACCGAATGGGCATCAGGATCACTGAAATGAAGCCACTCATTTTGGCGGCTTCTTCTGGGCTGCGGGTGCTCAAGATTTTTTGACAATCGTAATTGGGGGCTGGCCCCGCCAAACTTTTCATGATGCCACTGATCAACATCATCCCAACCACGGCGGAAAAGAGTTGATAGCCGTCTTGTTCCATTTTGATCCGGGCATCGTTGAGCATAGTAGACCAATCCAGGCCCAGGTGGGTACCAAAAAATGGTGAATCCCAGCCTCCGGGCACTTTGCTCAAAATATCCACATCCGATTGCGCCAGGTGATTCATCGCAATCACCCCTACAAACAGGGAACAAACGATCATCACACAGTACTTGATCACATCGGCCAGTACAATCCCGTGCATACCTCCCACAATGCTGTAAAACATAGCGACCAGGGAAATGACTACCCCATAAAACTGTGCAGTATGGTGCTTTGAAGCTTGTAGTGCCTCCACGTATTCGGGAGTACCCATGCCATAGGCGCCCTCGCCCGCACTCAGGAAGGGTAGGACATCGCGGACTCGCTCGTAGGGTAAGAAGATTTGTAAAAACTCGCCCACGCCCACAAAAGCATAGGCCATATACCCAATGCACAGGATGAGGGCAAAAAAGACGACTACCAGGTGGCTTTGGCGCACGCCCTTGTCGTTGAGGCCAAAGCGGGTGCCCAGCCATTCGGCTCCGGTAGTGGCATTGCTGCGCCTGAGCCAACGACTCAGGAATACCATCAAAAAGATTTGGTTAAAAACCGGCCACATCCAGGGGATGAACACACTTTTGAAGCCGTAGAGAAAGGCCATACTCACCAGCAGCATGGTACCACTGATGTCGAACATATCGCTGGCGTCACTCAAGCCCAGCATGTACCAGGGTAATGATTTGCCGCCCATCAGGTAGGCGTCCTTGCTTTTTTTGGCCTGGTTGCGCATGTACAAACCCAGCACGATCATCAACGCGAAATAGGCGGCGATGATCAGGAGATCTAGCGTAGAGAGCATGAAAAAGATGATTTTTTTGTTGTGATCAAAAAAAACGAATGATTAAAGCACATGGAATGTGAGACTAAGGAACGAAAAAAAAATAACTTGTTCCCACATTTTTAAACTAGCTTTTAGATCATGGCAAAAAACAAAAGCTTCCCCGATAACTTTCTGTGGGGCAGCGCAACCTCGGCTTACCAGATTGAAGGGGGCCACTTGAGCGATGGAAAAGGCCCCTCCATTTGGGACGTCTTTTGTATGATTCCGGGAAAAGTCCACGCAGGCGACACGGGGAATATCGCCTGTGACCATTACCACCGTTTCCGCGAAGACGTAGCCCTGATGAAACAACTCGGCCTCAAAGCCTACCGTTTTTCCATCTCTTGGCCCAGATTGCTACCCGCCGGGCGGGGTGCCGTGAATCAGGCCGGGATCGATTTTTACAATGCCCTTATCGATGAGTTGTTGCAAGCGGGTATAGAACCCTGGATTACGCTCTACCATTGGGATTTGCCCGCAGCGCTGGAGTTTGAACTACACGGCTGGTTGGGTGAAGGCATTGTCGATGCTTTTGCCGAATACGCCGACTTGTGTTTCCGCAGTTTCGGCGATCGGGTCAAAAACTGGATCACCATCAACGAAGCCTGGGTGGTGGCCATTCTGGGTTACGGGCACGGCGTTTTTGCTCCGGGTATTCAGTCGCCCGACTTACCTTATCTGGCTGGGCACAACTTGCTGAAAGCTCACGCCAAAGCAGTACAGGTTTACCGCCAAACCTATCAGGCCCAACAAGGGGGCAAAATTGGCATCACCAACAACTGCGATTGGCGCGAACCACTCACCAACAGCCCAGCAGATCAGGCGGCGGCGGAGCGAGCCCTGGAGTTTTTCCTGGCCTGGTTTGCCGACCCGATTTACAAAGGAGATTACCCGGCGGTGATGCGGGAGCGCCTGGGTGAACGTTTGCCCAGCTTTACCCCTGCAGAAAAAGAAATGATTCAAGGTTCTTCCGATTTTTTTGGCCTCAACCACTACACCACCATGTACGCCGCCGATGCTAGTGAAAATAGTGAAGCGGGCAGCGTGTACGGCAACGGTGGCCTGAGCGCCGATCAGGACGTGAACCTCAGCGTATCACCCGATTGGGCCTTGACGGATATGCAATGGGCGATCGTGCCCTGGGGTTGCCGCAAACTCCTGCAATGGATCGCCAATCGTTACGACAATCCGCCGATTTACATCACCGAAAATGGTTGTGCTTTTGATGATCAATTGCAGGACGGGAAAGTGGCTGATCTGGAGCGTATCGCTTTTTTTGAGGGCTATCTGGGCGCGATTGAGGAAGCCATCGCCAGCGGGGTAAACGTGGAGGGTTACTTCATCTGGTCGCTGCTGGACAATTTTGAGTGGGCTTCAGGTTATTCCAAAAAATTTGGGATTACGTTTGTGGAAGAAGGGACTTTGCAGCGGGTGCCAAAGGCTTCGGCGGAGTGGTATGCAGGGGTGATCGCCGGGAACGGCTGGTGATAGGGGCTGGAGCCATACTGGACATTTTGTATTTCAGAAGCGAAGGACATGAATTGCCACGTGCTTTAGCGCGTGGATGGAGATTGCTTCTTTGATGGACTTTAGTCCTGGCTTTAATTTTTAAGCGAGGGCTAAAACCCATTTTCATTGCCTTAAGAAAAAAAAGTACATTCAGTGCAGGGTTGTACTGAGATCTACCAACCCCCGACCCCTAAAGGGGAGTACATTTTACGTATGTTTAAAATTTTGATCTTCAGGTGAAAAAGAAATAAATTTCAAGCTTACGTAGGCTGGGCTCCCCTTTAGGGCTGGGGGTTCTGAGGCAAAAGCACGATACCAAATTCAATCCAAAAACCCTAAAATCAATGACATGGGGATAAAGCCCATTTTCAAAAAATTCTGCTAAGCACAAAGCTTCTCCTTGGCCTCTTCTACCGACGCAACAAAATTAACCCGCCCCACTTTATTGCTTTCAAAAATGAAGTCCCTCAAACTTTTGCTGCTGTACTGGCTAAAATCTCCAACTATGGCCAATCGCAATTGATAAGTGGAAACCTTTTGCAGGATTTCTCCAGCGATCCCGGTTTTTAAGTCAAAAAAATCAGGCATCAATTGATCGGCGTGGATGATGATTTTTTCGGCACCACCATAGGCGCAATTGATGAGGATTTCCAGGGCTTCCTGGGCGTTTTGAATGGAAGCGCCGGTGACTTCGGCTAAAGTTTGTCCTTGGTGTTGGGTGATTTCGATGTTCATTGTTGGTGATTTGTAGAGACGCACGGCTGTGCGTCTCAATATCTGGGATGAGACGCACAGCCGTGCGTCTCTACAGGGTCACACATCCTTCATCGACAGCTGCACCCGCTTCCGCGCAATGTCCACTTCCACGATTCGTACATTCACCTCCTGGCGCAGACTCACGACCTCCATGGGGTTTTTCACAAAACGATTGGCCATTTGGGATACGTGTACCAGGCCCTTTTCCTTGATGCCAATATCGATAAAGGCTCCAAAATTGGTGATGTTTTCCACGATGCCGGGCAGAACCATGCCTGGTCGCAAGTCTTCAATGCTGTGTACATTTCCGAAGTCGAAGGATTTGGCGGTACCCCGGGGGTCAAGACCCGGTTTTTCCAATTCCTTCATGATGTCTTGCAGCGTAGGGAGTCCCACTTTATCGCTCACGTAACGCTTGAGTTCTACCTTGCGGCGCAACTGGGCATCGCTGATCAGGTCTTTGACCTTGCAGTTCAAGTCTTTCGCCATTTGTTCAACAATGTGGTAGCTTTCCGGGTGTACCGCCGTATTGTCCAAAGGGTTTTTAGCGCCACGAATACGCAAGAAACCCGCACATTGTTCAAATGCTTTGTCACCCAAACGGGCTACTTTTTTGATTTCACTCCGCGAGCTGAATGCCCCATTTTGTGCCCGGTATTCCACGATGTTTTTAGCGATCACTGGCCCAAGTCCAGAGATGTAAGTCAGGAGGTGTTTGCTCGCGGTGTTGAGGTTTACGCCCACGCTGTTCACACAACTTTCCACCACCTGATCCAGGCTTTCTTTGAGCATGGTTTGGTTGACGTCGTGCTGGTACTGCCCTACCCCGATGGATTTGGGGTCAATTTTTACCAGTTCCGCCAGGGGGTCCATCAAACGGCGACCAATGGACACGGCGCCGCGCACGGTTACATCGTAATCGGGGAATTCTTCCCGTGCCACATCCGAAGCCGAATAGATGGAAGCCCCCGCTTCATTGACCATAAATACTTCCACCTCGTGGTTGAAGTTGATGCTCCGGCAGAGGCTCAGAGTTTCCCGGCCAGCCGTTCCGTTGCCTACGGCGATGGCATCGATGCCGTGTTTGTCGACCAAAAAAGCGATGGTTTTTTTCGCACCCGCTTCGTCCGATTGGGGTGGGTGGGGATAAATGGCGAGGTTTTCGACTAGGTTGCCATTGTCGTCCAGTACCACCAGTTTGCAGCCCGTGCGGAAGCCAGGATCGAGCCCCATCACTCTTTTTTGCCCCAGGGGTGCGGCCAGCAACAACTGCCGCAGGTTTTGGGTGAACACGTCGATGGCTTCTTTGTCGGCTTTTTCTTTAGAGATGTTGCGGAATTCGGTTTCAATTGAGGGGGCCAACAAACGCTCGTAGCTGTCGTGGATGGCGGCTTTCACCTCCCCACTAGCAGCGTTTGCAGCTTTGATGAAACGTTTTTCCAATTGGTATTTGGTGTCCTCTTCGTCATCTGGCACGATCAACACCCGCAAAAAACCTTCTTCCTCGCCCCGGCGCATGGCCAGCAGGCGGTGGGAAGGGCACTTGTTGAGCGCCTCCGAAAAGTCGAAATAGTCTTTGTATTTGTCGCCTTCCTTCTCCTTGCCGCGGGCTACTTTGGATTGCACAATGGCGGTTTTGGAATAAATGCGGCGCATCAGGTTCCGGGCGTCTTCACTTTCATTGACCATCTCGGCGATGATGTCGCGGGCGCCGGCCAGGGCTTCTTCCACGCTGGGCACCTCATCCGTGAGGTATTTGCCCGCCAGTAGTTCAGGATCGTCGGAGTCGCGTTGTTCGAGGATGCGCAGAGCCAGGGGTTCCAGGCCTTTTTCGCGGGCTACCGAGGCGCGGGTTTTCTTTTTGCGTTTATAAGGAAGGTAAATGTCTTCCAACACGGTGGGGTCGTAGCAGTTTTCGATGCGTTGGCGCAGTTCATCGGTGAGCTTGCCCTGCTCAGCAATGGAGCCGAGTACACTTTCCTTGCGTTTTTCCAGCTCCTCGAATTTTTTGTGCTCGCGCTGGATTTCGGCGATTTGTACTTCATCCAACTCGCCCGTGGCTTCTTTACGGTAACGGGAAATAAACGGAATGGTGGAACCCTCGTCCAACAACTGGATGGTGTTTTTGACTCGTCCAAAGGAGATGCCCGTGGCTTGGGCGATTAATTCGAGGTGTTTGGTACTGCTCATCGATTTCTGGCATTTTGTTTCTCCAGGAAGAACCCCAGAGCCGATCAGTTCTAATTTTAGGCGCTGGCGCTGGTACAAGTCTCCAGACTTGTACCATTATTAGCAAGTCTCTGACGTGTGTTTGCTCAACATTTTCGCGTTGCTAATGCGTCTGGAGACGCGAAAATGTTGGTACAAGTCTGGAGACTTGTACCAGCTAAAATAGAACTGATCGGCCCTGGGGAGAACCCGGGGGAACAAAAGTAAAAAAGCTGGGGAGATCAAACAAAAGTATTTTTAAATTTTTCGTTTGCTATTTTTTTTGTAAACTTTAAAATGCAATTCCATCAAGTGAGTTAACCTTACCTGAACTTAATTAAATTTTAATTCATTACCAATCACAATTTGCGCCCAAAAAACCCATTCCTCCTATATTTCCCCTAACTTGGGAAAAAACAACACATGTCAACCAAAAACAAAAAACAGTTTGGCGTATGGATGGATTCCCATCATGCGATCATTATCGGCAAGGAAAATAATGAGGATGAGGCTTTTGTTGCACTGGGAACGGTGAACAATCCTGGTTCAGCTGGTAATTCCAGCGAAAATGCAGCCAACAAGCAAGAAATTGCCTTGACTCATAAGTTCTTCAAGGAGATTGCAGCCATCATGCCCAATATCGATGAAGTGCATGTAACCGGGACGGGACAGATTCAGGAACAATTCATCCATTTCCTGGCCGACACCCCCCAGTACAAAAATGCTGTGTCCACGACCAGCACTTCAAATAAAATGCCAGCAGAGCAGTTGATTGCTTTTATCACCGAGCATTTTAATTGATCCAACGAATGATGGGTTAAAGGTACCCAAAGCCTGCAGTTGCCAACACTCCCCTCCTTGTTGCAACTCCCTTCAGGCTCAATTCCGCACCACATTCTGCACCCAAACCCCTTTCTCCGTTTCCACCCGTACAAAATACATCCCGACGGGCATACCACTCAAATCCACACTTGCCTCCCGCTGGTTCAGCACCTGAACAAGAGCATTCATCAGCGCCCCATTTACACTGTTCACCACCACCCGACGAATGTTTCCAGCACGTTCTTCCAGTACCAGGCGGGTAAGTCCGGAACTTGGGTTCGGATACAAGGCAAAACCACCTTTTTCCACCTCCGCGGTTCCCACTGTAAGCCCACTGGTACGCGCCACCAACCAAAGTTTTGGGTCAAACTGCGCCTGGGTAACGTTAAAACCAGGATATACCGTAAACTCCTGTCCATTAAAAGTATTTTCCAAACGCGCTTCGTAGGTTTTGCCTCCAGCTCCGGTCAGCACAATCGGCACGGGCATTTCAAAAAAGGAAACCGAGTTGTGCGAAGTTGTTTGATTCAGTCGAATGATCACTTTTTGATCCCCTTCCTGGCGAACGCTGACCTGATAAATGGGATAGCCCTGGCCATAGTACCAGTCTTTAAAAAACTCAGTCAAGTTCTGCTTGCCAGCCGCTTCCAGATGGGCTTTGAACTGGGGCGTTTTGGCGAAACCATAAGCATGCTCAGGCGCGTTGAGGTAGTTGCGTACACCTTGGAAGAAGGCTTGATCGCCCAATTTCCAGCGCAACATGTGCAAGACCATCGCGCCTTTGTTGTAGGACAGGCGGCTGCTGAAAATGCGGTTGACGCTGGTCGTATCGGTCACAAAAACACTGCCGCCAGCCTGGCTGATGGCACTATTGATCCGGCCACTTTTAAAACTTTGCCAGTATTGAGGTTGCCGAAATTCGTAGGCCAGCCCTGAGAGGTAAGTAGCAAAACCCTCGTTGAGCCAAATGTCTTCCCAGGAACCACAGGTCGTATGGTCTCCAAACCATTGGTGCGCCAATTCGTGGGCCAGCAATTCATAGCCGTAATTGATCACGAAGGTCATGGTTTGGTGCTCCATACCCCCACCCCAACTGAACTGAGCGTGGCCGTATTTTTCCTTGCGGAAAGGATAGTCTACAAAAAGGGAATCGAAGAGTTCAATCACTGGGATCAAGTCCTTGGTGCCCGTTTGGGCGAAGGATTTGTGCTCGGGATACACGTAGTTTTCGATCGGCATACGGCCCGATTTCAGGTTGGCATACTCGGTGTAACGTTCATAATTGGTCACCGCAAAAGCAACCAGGTAATTCGCGATGGGGTAACGGTGTTTCCAGCGGTAGGTCTTGTCGGTACCTTTTTCAATTTCGGCAATCAACAAGCCGTTACTGGCTGCTTTATAGTCTTTCCGGCAGGAAATCCACATGTCCAGTGAATCAATTTTATCGGTCAGGGTTTGTTTGCAGGGCCACCAGTCGCGGGCGCCGTAGGGTTCGGAAAGGGTCCAAATGATAGGGACACCATTATGGGTGGTTTGTTCAAAAGAACCGAAGCCATTGTCAGCTGGTTCGCCTTGCCAAAAAATGGTCAATGAATCCAGAACAGCTTTGTTTAGCGCCTTGGGCAGGTTGATGCGTAAGACCAGATTGCTATGGGTATAAGTGACTTTTTTGCCTTTGTAAAACACGGAATCCACCCGCAAGGGCTCATTGAGGTCGAAGTGGATGGCCGAAAAATTGGCTTCCAGGGTTTGGAAGTAGGTAGTTACCATACCTTTGATGTAGCGCATATTGGGGTCAATCCACAGTTCGAGGCGATGGTATTTTACATCGTAATTTTCGGAGGGTGCTACTTCCGGGCTCAGCAAACTGGCGGTGTAGCCTTTGGCTTCCGCCTCGGCAATGGTGTTGATGTCAGCAGGGTTAAAACTCAGCGTTTGGGCTTTGCTGCTGAACGCAGCAAAAAAGGCAAGCAAAAGCACGAAATAGATTCTCATTGTCATCTGGTTATTTCCACATTAGACACAAAGGTATTGGATTCTTCCTGCTCCGAGGCAGAATAGTTTGGTCAATTGGGATACAATTGAGGAAATTCGCAGCACTTACAACCCCATTTTTGCCGCCAGTCGCTCCAGGTGTTTTTGCACCATGCGAATTTCGAGGTAAGAAAAATCATCCCCCAGCGCCGCTTTCACTTCGCCTAAGTACCCCGTTTCACTTTGCTGAAATTGGGCAATGATGGTTTGCATTTTCCTTTCCTCCACAAAATCCAGCACATCTAAATGCCCGGTGCCTACAAAATGGGCAAGGTGGCCCTCAATGGTGGTGGGCGCAAAGCCACGCTCTGCAGCAATTTCTTCAATGGTTTTTCCTGCTTTGTACAACTCGTAACTCAGCGTTTTGGTATCCGTTTTGGGCGGTTTGGGGGCTTCTTCCAAATCCGGCAGAAACAGTTGCATTTCTTGCAAGCCATTTTTTTCCACGTAGGCATTGATCACATTCAAAATGTCCGTGCCAAACTGTTTGATTTTGGTTGAGCCCATACCCTTCACTTTTTTGAGCGCAGCAGTGCTGGTCGGCAACATTTCTACCAGCTGCACCAAGGTTTTTTGGGGCAAAATCATAAATCCTTCGGTATCGTGATTGGCGGCCAGGTCTTCGCGCCATTTGTGGAGGGCGAAATACAAATCCGGGTGAGCGGTTTGTTGAGCGATGCTCTTTTTGTTGACTTTGGGTTTAGCCGGTGCGCGCGAATAGTCGATTTCAGCGTTGGCCTTGGTTTGGAGGTATTGTTGGGCCACAAAACCCGACTTAGCCTGTACAAAACAGGCTTTTTTGATGAACAATTCTTTTTCCAGGTATTGTAGCGCTTCTAGGGCCAATTTTTCGATGGCCTTGTTGTCGGTCGCCATCGGGATTTCTTTCAGCAGCGGCATCAGCAGTTCCAGTTTTTCTTCAAAATAAGCGCAAGCTTTTTGGATGCGCTGCTGTAGGTCCGCATTTTCTTCTGGTAGAACAGTCTGTTGAAAATAGCCTTCGATTTGGGGTTTAAACTTGTCTGCAATCCCCACCACCACATTGCGGCACTGCTGCTCAATGAGCAAAACCTGGGCCACGGCTTCAGAGGAAACGGTATTTTCATGGCTCAAAAAAGTCCGCTTGGCGTTTTCCAAATGCCGTTTTAGGGTCCGAAAATCGAACAGCTCATGAATCAAACCCTGTTGGAATTCGATTTTAGATTGGTTCAAATGGCTCTCGTCGGGGATGCTTTTGTCGGCCTCTTCGGTGTAATTTTTGACTATCGTATCGGTGCGCACGCTGGATTGGCCAATTTTGGAATGGAGCACAATGCCCTCAAAACTCTTGCAGCGACTCAGCGCCACGTACACCTGCCCATGGGCAAAAGCGGCCTGCGCATCAATAATGGCGCGTTCAAAGGTTAAACCCTGGCTTTTGTGGATGGTGATGGCCCAAGCCAGTTTTAGGGGATATTGTTTGAAAGTGCCCAGGATTTCTTCCTTGACTTCTTTACTTTCTTCGTCCAGGGTATATTTAACGTTGTTCCACTCGTCGGGTTTGACGTCAATTTCTTCAGTGTCACCGGGGCATTTTACATAGATCACTTCTCCAACAATGCGGGTCACCTTGCCAATTTTGCCATTGTAGTAGCGCTTTTCCTGGGAAATGTCATTTTTAACAAACATCACCTGGGCGTCCACTTTGATGTCCAAAAGTTCATCCGTAGGATAGGAAAAACTGGGGAAGTCGCCAGTAACGATTGCCTTGTATTGGATGGGTTTACCTGCGATCAGGTCCAACTTGGTAGCATTGATGTCGCGGGCAGCCTGGTTGTGTGAAGTGAGGGTAATGTATGCGTCTTCTTCCTTGGGCTGAAAATTGGCGATGTAGCGGCTATTGAGTTGAGCGAGAACGTCCTGGTCAATTTTGTTATCGCGCACCTTGTTCAGGAGGGCGATAAAATGTTCATCCGACTGGCGGTAGATGTGTTTGAGTTCAATACGAACGGTATCGGTTTGTTGCAACGCCTGACTACCAAAGAAGTACGCGGTTTTATAATGTTCACGCAGCAGGTTCCATTCTTCATCTTTAACTACGGGTGGCAGCTGGTGCAAATCGCCGATCATCAACAATTGCACCCCGCCAAAGGGTCGTGAACGGTCCCGGTGGCGCCGCAGCACCTCATCGATGCCATCCAACACATCGGCACGCACCATACTGATCTCGTCGATGACCAGGAGATCGAGGCTTTTGATCAGATTGATTTTTTCGCGGGTGAAGCGCCGCATCCGGGAGGGGTCTTCCATTTGCCCGGGCAAATAGGGCCCAAAAGGCAATTGAAAAAAAGAGTGGATCGTCATCCCTCCAGCATTGATGGCAGCTACCCCGGTGGAGGCTACCACAACCATTCGTTTGACCGACTCCAGGCGGAGTTGGCGCAAAAAAGTCGTTTTTCCTGTACCTGCTTTACCGGTCAGGAACACATTTTTGCGGGTATTGCGCACATAATCAAAGGCCAGTTCCAGTTGTGGATTGCGCTGCAGATCCATTGAATTTTCGTTTTGTGTGGATAAACTAAAAATACGCAAGTGGCCAAACCAGGAATGTGGTTTGTACACAAAACGAAAGGCAAGATGCAAAGAATAGTTTTAAACTAAAAGGCAAAACAAAAATATGGGTTTAATTTTAGATAAACAAGAATTGATGGAAAAATAGTTGAGAAGTTGAGGAGTTGAGAAGTTGAGGCTACCGCGAGCGGCTTTGACGTGACCTTGTCCAAGTCCCTGCGGTAGCCTCAACTTCTCAACTCCTCAACCAAATTTACAGATTCCCTCTCCGAGCCTGTTCGCGCTCAATGGCCTCAAAAAGCGCCTTAAAATTTCCTTTGCCAAAAGAAACCGCTCCCTTACGTTGGATGATTTCAAAAAACAAAGTTGGCCGGTCTTCAACCGGTTTGGTGAAGATTTGCAGGAGGTAGCCTTCCTCGTCGCGATCGACAAGAATGTTCAAGTCTTTGAGAGGTTGCAGATCTTCGTCAATTTTGCCAACACGTTCCAGCAAGTCATCGTAATAACTGGCTGGTACTTCCAGGAATTCCACACCCCGGCTGCGCAATTCACCTACGGTATGGATGATATCGTTGGTAGCTACGGCGATGTGTTGAACGCCGGGGCCACCGTAAAAGTCGAGGTATTCATCCAC
Organism: Haliscomenobacter sp.; assembly: GCF_965225875.1. Lineage (GTDB taxonomy): Bacteria > Bacteroidota > Bacteroidia > Chitinophagales > Saprospiraceae > Haliscomenobacter. Next base: position 195,946 of record NZ_CBDDBS010000002.1, read on the forward strand.
CTGCGATTTTTTGCGGCCAGCAGCTGGTTCGTTGATGGGGAATTTGATGTAGCCGTTGCCGTTGGAAACCACTTTGGACATCAGGGCGGAGTATTCGGTGGAGATGTCCTTGTCGTCGAAAGTGAGTAGCAGTTTGAAACCCATCACCTCTTCATAAAATTTCACCCACTGGTTCATCTGTCCCAATTCAACATTGCCGACGCAGTGATCCACATACTGTAAACCAACGCTGCCGCGGAAAGCTGCACTTTTGCGGGCTACAAAGCCGGGCAAAAATACGCCACGGTAGTTTTTGCGTTCTACAAAGGTGTGGATGGTGTCGCCGTAGGTTTTGATGGAAGCAACAACAACTTCACCGTTTCCGTCGCGTAATACTTTAGGCTCAGCAGCGGATTCGGCACCCCGACGCAGGGTTTCCTCGTACGCGAGGCGGGCATCTTCCACCCACAGGGCCATAACCTTGACCCCGTCGCCGTGGCGGCGTACGTGTTCCGAAATTTCAGAATAAGGAACCAAAGAGGTAGTCAGCACCAGGCGGATTTTGCCTTGCTTCAACACGTAAGAGGCACGATCCTTCACACCAGTTTCTGGCCCGGCGTAACCGATCATTTCAAAACCAAAGGCATGTTCGTAAAAATGGGCAGATTGTTTTGCATTCCCGACGTAAAATTCAATGTGGTCGGTGCCGAGTAGCGGCAGGAAATCGGTGGGGGTATTCAGGGCAGTTTGGGGATTTTCGAGAATAAGTGGCATGTGAATTTGGTTTTATTTTAGTTGAGAAGTTGAGGGGTTGAGAAGTTGAGGCTGCCGCGAGCGATTTGGACAAGGGATGCGTTTAAGTCGCTCGCGGCAGCCTCAACTTCTCAACCTTTCTCAACTCCTCAACTTCCCCACAAAGTTTCTCCAAAAGCCCCACCCAAACCAATACAATTTTCTAATTTTGTCATAAGCAAAACTTATACTGAATCATGGAACTACGTCAATTGCGCTATTTTGTGGCCGTGGCCGAAGAACTGCATTTCAGTAAAGCGGCCCAGCGGCTGTATGTTTCTCAACCCGCCCTGAGTCAACAAATTGCCTTATTGGAAAATGAAATTGGGGTGGAGCTTTTTATCCGCGCCAGTCGCCAACACCTGCGCAAGGTAGAACTTAGTGAGGCAGGGCAACACTTTTTTCAGGCTGCACAAAAAATCCTGCAACTCAGCCAGCAAGCCATCGAACAAGCCCGCGAAATTGGTCTGCACCAGCAAGTGCTCCATGTAGGGGTATACAAAACTGCCCTACGTGAACGCATCGTGGAATTGCTGCAAGTGCTCAATCGGGATTTCCCCAATGTGGAGGTCAAACTGGTGGAATTCCCTACTCCCCAGAGTGTGCAGGAAGCCGTGTTGGCTGAAAAAATCGATCTGGGTCTGACGCTACTCCCCCTGCATTACGCTGAGCTCAATGCCAAGGTGATCAATAAGGGCAGTTTGCGGATCATCCTTTCCCAGCAACATCCCCGGGCACTGGAAGCCTCGCTTAGCCTGGCATCTCTGCGTGATGAACGCTGGGTGGAAATCACCCGCAGCCTGCATCCGGTGTACGATGAGATAGAGCAGATGTGCCAGTTGGCCGGATTTAGCCGCATGGGAAAAATTGTGCAGGAGGTGTCGTCTTTGGAACTGCTGATCAGTTTGGTGGAAGTTGGTCGGGGTATTGCCTTCATTTCTTCGGCTTATGATCTGAGCAAGGAGCCTAATATTGTGGTAAAGGAACTGGTGCATACCGATGACAGCCCTTTTGTTTCGGTAGCGATTGATAGTGCGTTGGTGTATTTGGGGAAGAATGGATCGCCGTTGGTGCGGGCGGTGGTGGGGGGGATTGGGGAAGGGATGCTGGTGTGAGTGGCGCGGTCAGAAGAGCTACGCTGGTGGGAACACTGGTGAAGGAGGTGCGCTGGTGGGTAACCGAAAGGGCGATGCCCTTCCTTAGGTGATGACGCCCTTTCAGGGCTTGGTTGTGCGTTCGCTTTTGAACATGAAAGGGCTACACCCTTCCTTGAGGGATGACGCCCTTGCAGGGCTAGGTTGTGCGCTCACCTTTGAACATGAATTGAGCAATTAGTATTCAACTGACGAGTATATTTTTAAGCCTATGGAATTAAAGTCATTCATCCAAAAAATTCACCTATTACCGCCCCAACTTTTGGAGGAGCTGGCGGCCTGTTTTCAGTTTTACGAGTTCCCCAAAAATTACTACCTTCTGAAACAAGGTCGTACCTGTCATCAACTTTGGTTTTTGGTCAAGGGGGCGGTACGCTATTTTTATACCGACGAGGAAGGAAAGGAGGTCAATGTTTGGTTCTCTTTTGAACCCGATATCATTGCTGATACCTCCAGTTTGATCCAACAAACCCCGGCATTGGAGAGCATTCAACTCCTGGAGGATTCCAGCGTATACGCCATCGATTATGTGGTATTGCAGCGCTTGTTGCAGCAGCACCATGCCGTGGCTTTGTGGTACATCAAACTTTTTGAAACCCACTACGTCCCCCAAATGGAAGATCGGGTCGGCGACTTGCAGTTCTTGAATGCCCGGCAACGTTATGAAAAGCTGCTCGGGCAATTCCCCAACATCACCAATCGCATTAGTCTTGGGCATATCGCCTCTTATCTCAACATTTCGCAGGAGACTTTGAGCAGGATTCGATCGGGTAAGCAGTGATCACCTGTTCACTTTTTTGACATAGATCAAATTGCTTTTTGACATAGCTCAAAGACATCCAAGCAAGAAGTCCAGAACTTTGCAGGGTCAATCATTCACAACGTTTAACCCTACACCCATGCATTTTCAGGATCTAATTGGACATTTCTTTGGAGCATTTTTAGAGCAGGCCATTTTTTACCTCCTATTCAGTGTGCCGCTTTTCCTCATTTTTTGGGTGATCTGGAAGAAGCAATTTCAGCGCATCCGGATTCAACCCCAGCCCCAGGCGACTACCCATCATTTCAAGCACGACTTATGGCACTCTGGCAGTAGCCTGCTTGTCTTTGCGGGGATGGACATCGTGCTCTTGTATTTGCAATCACAAGGTTACACCCGCTTGTATTCCCAGCCCGATCAATACGGATGGTGGTGGCTGCCGCTGAGTTTTGCCTTGCTGCTGTTTCTCAATGACACTTTTTTTTACTGGTCGCACCGCGCCATGCACCACCCTAAACTGTATCCTATCTTTCACCGGGTACACCACGAAAGTACCGATCCTTCGCCCCTAACTTCTTTTTCTTTTCATCCATCTGAGGCACTGGTGGAAAATGCGATGGGCTTTTTATTGCCCTTTATATTTCCGCTACACATCGGAGTAATCATTGCCTGGCAGCTGTATGACATGCTCAACAATGTGGTCGGGCATTTGGGCTACGAAGTGTATCCTAAAGGCTGGACCAAAATCCCCATCTTAAAATACAAAACGCCCTCCACCCATCACAACATGCACCACCAATTGTTTGACGGCAATTATGCCCTGTACTTTACCTGGTGGGACAAATGGATGGGCACTGAATTCAAAGATTATGAAACACGTTTTGAAGCGATTTTTAACCGAAATCCAACTCAGGAACAAGCTTCAGCGCTGGATGCTAAAAACGCTCAAGACAGTGCCGTAAAGACAAAAGTTAGCGCCCAAATCGAGAAGACTGTCTACCATTTTGAAGTAGGCGCTGCGGAAACCATCTTACAAGCGGCATTGGCCCAGCAAATCCCTTTGCCTCATTCCTGCAAGCGAGGTCTTTGTGGTACTTGCAAACTGCACTGCAGCAGTGGTAGTGTTCAATTGCAAAAACAGGGTGCGCTGACGGATGCGGAGAGGGCCGCGGGGTATATTTTGACGTGCCGGGCTTTGCCGCTGAGTGAGGTTGTTTCGATTGAAGGATGAGTGGTGGTACTTGAGGTTACATCGTTACGTGGTAGATGTCGCTCTTACAAGGCCCAGCAAAGCGCTTACTTTTTTTGAACAGGTTCTGATCTTGTAGTTGGATTCCATTTACAAATCCACCTTAAAAACCGTATTTTTGCAGTAAAGAAATTTATGGCTAGAGATATCTACCACAATAATGTTCGAGATGCCCTTATAAAGGATGGATGGACAATTACGCATGATCCATTTCAAGTGCAATATGTGACGCTGATCTGTCCATTGATCTTGGTGCAGAGAAAGTAATTGCAGCCGAAAAGGGAGAACTTAAGATTGCAGTGGAAGTAAAAAGTTTCGTTGCAAGATCTCTCATCTATGAATTTCACGAAGTTTTGGGGCAGTACCTAAATTATCGAAGAATTCTGCGGTTAACTCACCAAGAGGATCGTCAGGTAATTTTAGCCGTTCCTTCAGAAGCCTATGATCGCCTGTTCCGCAAAGAATTCGTTCAAATCACCCTCGAAGAAGAGGAGGTACAATATTTTGTTTTTGACACCTCTAAAAATGAAATTGTCTTATGGAAAAAATAGCTCGCTACCGTGAAATTATCAAAAACATCATTCAAGCTCACGTGTATCCTCTAACCAGACATATCGATGAGTATGAAGCGCAGATAGTGGTTGACGAAAAAGGCGATCATTATTACTTGATGAAGATAGGCTGGGATGGCACCAAAAGGCTTCATGGCTGTACACTTCATTTTGACATCAAAAATGGGAAAATCTGGATTCAGGAAGATTGGACTGAAGAAGGAGTCATTGACGAATTATTGGAGGCTGGGGTTCCACCGGAGGATATTGTGCCTTCGTTTAGGTCGCCAGAGGTGAGACAGCATTTGGGATTAGCGGTATCTTGAGTTTCATAACTGAATGATCAATGATTATACAACAATTATGCCTCACTTAAATTCTGCGCTCTTCCTAATTTCCTTTGCATTGAGCCTCCCACTCATTGCTCAACGAAACCAAACTGTAATCAACAACAAAGCATTCAACAGCGTCTTCAGCAAGGTAAAAACTGGTAACTTCAATGGAACTGCCAATGGTGTTTTGTTCATCAGGAATACCGAATTGCAGGAAGTAATTCTGGATTTTCAGGGCAGCAAAGCCCGTTTAAACATCGAAGCTGAGCTTGAAGAAGTTTACGATGTGAGCACAAAAAGGTACCGGGCGTCAACCACCAGTGGCAAAACCAGCATCGAATACAATACCTACAACTATGGAAACGAATTCATCATCAAACTTTCCAGGGATACTTTTCAGGTTGGACTATTGGATGGAGCCAGTGATGCCGTAATTGATGGCGTGAAATATTTCTACAAAGCCGAAAAAGAAACGGAATATTTGATCCTGAAAATTGAAAAGGTGTTGATTTTAAGCAATTTTCGCAACCTTATAAACAACATGGAACGCAACGGTGACACCTTAGAAACACTAAAACCAAAAGAAAAATTCATTCAATTGTTGCCAAACTCCGTTGTTGTTTTCGCCATCAGTCGAAACAATAAATGAATCAATAAATTATCTTCGTCCTCAAAGAATCTACGGCTCAATATGACCACCAAGCTACCCATCTCCATTCCCCTCTCCAAAGGCAAACTTTTGCTTTCCACCCTTGGAGCATTCGCCTTTGTTGCCATCGGTTTTTGGTTTGTGTTGGCACCACCGAGCAGAACAGGTTCCTCGCTGGAATCTACTTTGCTCATAGTTTTAGGCCTTGTTTCGATTCTATTTTTTGGGGGCATTGCCATTTTGGTGATCCGCAAACTTTTCGACTCACGCCCCGGGCTGATCATCAACGAGCAGGGCTTAAACGACAACTCAGGAGGGCTTTCCCTTGGGCAAATTTCATGGAAAGACATTGAAGACATTCAGGTGCAGCAAATCCAGCGCCAGCGCTTGATCCTCATTTTGGTCAAAAACCCTCAGGATTACATCGATCGCCAAAGCAATGGCTGGAAACGGAAATTGATGGCCTTGAACTACCGACAGTACGGAACACCTATAAGCATTAGCAGCAATGGTTTAAAAATTTCATTTGATGAATTGCTGGAGATATTGAAGGATCATTTGGCTGCATTTAATCCAAAACCAGGTAAAAACCAATAGGCTTGTGCTGATTTGATTACCAAACAATTAGACACATGCAGGATCTAAAACTCCTCCCCGAAAGTTTTAGACTTTCGGGGAGGTCGAGCAATGCACCGCTGCTTTAACTCCCCGAAAGTCTAAAACTTTCGGGGAGAGGTTTTAGATTTAGGCACATTCCCTTAGTTTTTTTTCTAAAACCTAAAAACTAACATCAATCATGCATCCCATCCGCCCTCTCATCCAAGCCACCGACCTCATGCAACTCATCAACTCCCCCGACCTGGTCCTCATCGATGCCACCAATGGCAAAAATGCCCGGGAAAATTACATCCAAAAACACCTGGCGGGAGCTCTATTTGTAGACCTCGACAACCAATTGGCGGACATCAAAGCGGATGTATCCCAGGGTGGCAGGCACCCATTGCCCACTTTGGCTCAATTCTCCGAAACTTTGGGCAAACTCGGCATCAGCCCCCAAAGCCACGTGGTGGTGTACGACGACAAAAGTGGAGCCAATGCCGCTGCCCGCTTTTGGTGGATGCTTCTGGCCATTGGGCATTCCAGGGTTCAAGTTCTGGATGGCGGCATCCAGGCTGCGGAGCGAGCTGGGGTTCCCATGAGTGCGGGCATAGAGCAGCCCAAAGAAAACCTCCCCTACCCGATCAAGGCCTGGCAATTGCCCCAGGCCGATATGGCTGAAGTGGAACAAGTCGCCCAGGATCCCGATTACCTGGTTGTTGATGTGCGAGACCACGATCGGTACCTGGGTTTGGTGGAGCCGATTGATTTGATTGCCGGGCACATTCCCGGAGCCATCAATATTCCCTTCAGTGAAAACCTGGATGCCAATGGTTTATTCAAGTCACCAAGCGAGTTAAAAGCCATATATCAGGAATCTTTTGCCGAAAGACCCGCCGATCACTTGATCGTTCACTGTGGCTCTGGGGTGACGGCTTGTCACACTTTGCTGGCAGTGGCGCAGGCAGGTTTGGAGATTCCAAAACTCTATGTCGGCTCCTGGAGCGAGTGGTCGAGGAACAAATGTTAAATGCCTTGCGGAGCTGAATTTTTGTTGTTATCTTATGCTGCAAAAAGCAAAACCGCTCAAAATGAAACCGATTCATTTCCTCTTCCTGCACTTGGTGCTCGGCATTAGCTCTTGCACTACCACTAGTTACGATTTTTCCGGCATTCGCGAAATTTCCCACTCTGGCGACAAGTACACCAACCAGGAAGAAAATCCCTTTATTGATGTCTCTGAAAAACCGGTTTCAACTTTTTCCATTGATGCCGATGGCGCCTCTTATGCCAATGTACGCAGGTTCATCCAGCAGGACCGCCAAATGCCTCCCAAGGGGGCGGTTCGTACTGAAGAACTGCTCAATTATTTCCAACTGGATTACGAGTTCAACCCTGGTGCCCACCCCATCACCTTGAATGGAGAAGTCAGTGCCTGTCCCTGGAATGCAGCCAACAAATTGGTGCGTATCGGCATCAAAGGGCAGCCCATTGCCCAGGAAAAACTCCCTGCCTCTAACTTTGTCTTTTTGATCGATGTATCCGGTTCCATGGCCAGTGAGGACAAACTGGACTTGTTGAAAAATGGTTTCAAATACTTTGTAGATGGTTTGTCCAGCGCCGACCGGGTGGCCATTGTCACCTATGCGGGTTCAGCGGGCGTGGTGCTCGAATCCACTCCCGGCAATGACAAAAGTAAGATTAAAAAAGCCATTGACAAACTGGGTTCAGGCGGCAGTACCGCCGGGGCCGAAGGCATCATCACCGCCTACAAAATTGCCCAGGAAAACCTCATCGTTGGAGGCAACAACCGGGTTGTCATTGGTACCGATGGGGATTTCAACGTGGGACCTTCTTCGCAGGAGGAGCTGGTGAAATTGATTGAAGAAAAACGGGAGCTGGGCATTTATTTAACCGTACTAGGGGTGGGTCGCGGCAACCTCAATGATGCCATGCTCGAGCAAATTGCCGACAACGGCAACGGTACCTACGAATACATTGACAATTTGACCCAACTCAAAAAGGTCTTCATTTACGATTACAGCAAGTTTTATACCGTTGCCAAAGACGTAAAAGTGCAGGTCGAATTTAACCCCGAAAACGTGAAAGCCTATCGCTTGATTGGTTACGAAAACCGGGTATTGAATGAAGAGGACTTTGAGGACGATAAAAAGGACGCTGGTGAAATTGGCGCCAATCAAAACATCACAGCCTTGTACGAAATAGTGCCAAATGCTAAGGCTACCGCCAAATCCGCACCCACTTTTGTGATCGATTTTCGCTACAAAAAACCGGACTCGGACCAAAGCAATCCCCTGCGTCTGGACATTTTTGATGCGGGAAAAACCTTCCCGCAGTCCAGCGATTTTATGCGTTTCAGTGCCAGTGTAGCCGCTTTTTCCATGTTGATCACCAATTCCCAATACAAAGGCAGCAGCACTTATCCCGAGGTATTGAACTGGTTGAATACGTTGAAATTAAATGATGAATATGGCTTTAAAGCAGAGTTTAAAACTTTGGTGGAGGCAGCGAAGAAGTTATGAGTAGCCATCAAAACAAACACATCCAAGCAATCAAGTTAGGCTTTACCTGCTCCCAAAAATGGGAAGACATGGAACCTGTTTCGGGAGGCCGTTATTGCCAGGGGTGCCAAAAAGATGTTATCGATTTCACTCAACTATCCAATCAGGAAATCATTGGTTATTTTGAGCAAAAAAGCAAGGTCAAAACCTGTGGTCATTTTGGTGAAGAGCAATTATACCAACTGAACAAGAGCCTCAAACAGCCACCGAGGACTTCACTTCAACCATCCCTTAGCACCCTTGTATTAGGCACCCTACTAACCGCGAGTTCCTGCCAAACCAGCAAAACGATCAACCATTCTAATTGCAAAGGCCATAAATCACGTTATGAAATAGTCGATAAATCCATTAATAAAAGAGATACAGCTAGTGCTGAAATAATTGGAACCATCATATCTGAAGACAATGAACCACTTTCGGATGTGTTCATTCAAATTGGGGAAACTAATATTGGCGCCGTTTCTGATCTGGATGGTGAGTTCAAATTAGTAGTACCTACTGATTTGAGGCAAGCGAAAGTCTTGACTACCAATTATGTCGGTTTTGAGCGCTTACAAATTAATCTCGATGAAGTAACCAATAAAAAAATCAAAATTACCTTGGTCGATGATCCCAATTTATTAACTGGTGAAGTTGTCGTAGTGAGGCCGTCTTTTCCAAAAAGAATTTGGCAACGGATTTTCCGATGATGTTTATTCTGGTGTATCTTGTTCAGCACAAAACCAAGTTCACCATGCGTCTTTCCCTAGCCTTGCTCCTTGCAGCCTGCCTGCTCAACAGCTGTCAATCCGAACCGACCCCCACCAAAGGTTCTGCCCAATACAGCGACCTGCTTGCCCTCTTCAAAAACTGGCGCAGCTTCGAAACGCCACCCTTACGCGATGAGGCACCCGATTACACCGCTGCCACTTTCCAAAAACGCCAACCCGAGTTCAAAAAACTCCAAGCCCAACTCCTGGCCATGGATACCAGCAATTGGACCATCCCCCAACGGGTAGATTGGACCATCCTCTTGGCAGAAATGAATGGCTACGATTTCAACCAACGCGTGCTCCAGCCCTGGGCGCGTGACCCCGCTTTTTACCAATCCATCTATACCGACCGCAGTGATGTACCAGCACATGAAGGCCCAACCCACCACCGGGTTGCCGATCTTTGGACCTATACCTTTCCTTTGAGCCCAAAAGAGAAGGAACGTTTGTTGAGCGATTTGCGGGTCATCCCAGCCTTGAATGAACAAGCTCAACTCAACCTGACGGGTAATGCCAAAGACCTCTGGATTGCCGGGATTCGCGACATTCGCTCCCAAAGTGAAAATTTAAAGGCCATGCTGGATTTACCCGGGGTAAAAGCCGATACGGAACTGGCCAAAACCATCCAAACCTGCATAAGCTCCACTGATCAGTTCGTCACTTGGTTGGAAAAAGAGGCCAAAACCAAAACCGGGCCCTCCGGCATCGGCAAAGAAAACTATACCTGGTATCAGCAAAACGTCCACCTCGTGCCCCTGACTTGGGACGATGAAGTGATGCTCCTCAAACGGGAGCTGGCCCGCGCCTGGTCGGCCCTCAAGCTCGAAGAACACGCCAACCGCAAACTCCCGGAACTCGTCGCAGTGGACTCCCCCGAAGCTTATGATGCCCTGGCCAAACGTGCAGCACAAAGCCTGCTCAATTTCCTCAAAAATGACGAGATCATGAGCATGAAGGATTATTTCGCTCCGGCCCTGGAAGCGCATTTGGGCAAATTTGTGCCGCAGGAAAAACGCAACTTTTTCTGGATTACCGTGCATTACGACCCGCGCCCGCTGTATTCCCATTTTTACCACTGGTTTGAACTGGCCCTAATGGACCAGGAGCCACATGCCAATGAGATCCGCCGTGCGCCCCTGCTCTACAACATTTTCGACTCCCACAACGAAGGCATTGCCACCGCCGTTGAGGAAATGTTCATGCAGGCGGGCTTGTACAAGGACGATCCCCGGGTACGCGAGATTGTGCACATCATGCTGGCTCAGCGGGCTGCCCGCGGCCTGGGTTCCCTCTATGCCCATGCCAACGAGATGACCATGCAAGAAGCCGGAGGTCTGCATGTGGACTACACCCCCCGAGGCTGGATGAAAACGGAACCCGAATTGCGGATTTTTGAACAACACCTCTACCTCCGTCAGCCGGGCTATGGCACCAGTTACCTGACCGGAAAATACTTGATCGAACAGGCCATGATGGATTTTGCCCGTTTGAAAGAGTTAAAAAAAGAACCCTTTCAAGTCAAGGAGTTTCTGGATCGCTTCAGTGCCATGGGGAATATTCCAGTGAGCTTGGGGCGTTGGGAGATGACTGGGGTGGAAACTCCGATGGGGAAAATTGTCCGATAAATTTTTTGCAATTTAATTGGCAAATAATGGACAGGCATATGCACAATCTAAAACTCCGCCCCGAAAGTTTTAGACTTTCGGGGCGGTCGAGCAATGCACCGCTGCTTAACCTCCCCGAAGGTCTAAAACCTTCGGGGAGGGGCTTTAGACTTGTGCAAAGACTTAATTTGCTACCTTCATATACTACTTAACCTACGATTAGATCATGAAAAAAACACAAGCAACCCGCCGTCGCTTTTTTAAAACCCTCAGCGCCGGGGCCGCCGCCCTGGGGCTGGGATCGCCCTTTGCACTTGCCAGCAATGCCAGTAAAGTGGAGCAAGCCAAAGAGGATGATCAGGTATTGTTCGTCGGTGACAATATTGCCCTGGCCAATACCAGCTATGGCAAGGTGCGCGGCTACATCTTGCGGAACATTTACCACTTCGTGGGCATTCCCTACGGAGCAGATACCTCGGGTGCCAATCGTTTTATGCCTCCACAAAAACCCAAGCCCTGGACCGACGTCTACCCTGCCCTGTGGTGGGGCAACTCGGCACCGCAACAAATGGAAAACCGCTACGCAAACAAGTTCGCCTCCTTCCGGGACCAGTGGAACTACGACGATGTCAGTGAGGATTGTTTGCGCATTAACATCTTTACGCCAGGTTATAACGATGGCAAAAAACGCCCGGTCCTCTTGTGGATGCACGGCGGTGGTTTTTGGAATGGCAACGCCATTGAGCACGAAGGGTACAAAGGAGAAAATCTGGCCCGGCTTGGAGATGTGGTCTTTTGTTCGGTCAATCACCGCCTGGGGCCGCTTGGTTTTACCGATCTTTCCGGGGTAGGTGGAGAAAAATATGCCTCCTCCGGCAATGTCGGGATGCTGGATTTGGTGGCCGCCCTGGAATGGATACGCGACAATATTGCCAACTTTGGCGGTGATCCCAACAATGTAACCATCATGGGACAATCCGGCGGCGGCTCCAAAGTGTGTACCACTACTGCCATGCCTGCTGCAAAAGGTTTATTCAGCAAGGCAGTCGTTTTAAGTGGGGCCAGGGTTGATTTGGGTCTTCCCGATCTTTCCAAAAAACTGGGTACCTACATCCTGAAGGAGGCCGGGCTGGAAAACACTCAAGTAGATCAACTCCAACAAATGCCCTGGCAGAAGTACTACGAAATAGCGGTTCGGGCCGCGGAAAAACTGGCCAAAGATTCAGGAAAAAGTGCGGCCAGTGCCACCCAAATCTTTCAGCCGCGGGTAGATGGCAAACACATCCCCGATCACCCCTATTTGCCAAAGGCCTCGCCCTACGCTGCCAAAGTTCCGATGATGATTTGTTCGGTGACCAACGAAAGTTTCAACACCTGGACCGATTCCAGCAGGGAGTCCATTACCTTGGAGGGCTTGAAGGAGCAATTCAAAGGCACTTATGGCGAAAAAGCAGGTGCAATTGTGGATGCCTACGCCAAAACCTTTCCCAATAAAAAACCAGCCGACATCTGGTCGATGATCACCAATCACCGTCAAAGGTCGATCTTATTGGCTGATTCCAAATCGAAGCAGGAGGCTCCGGTATACCTGGCCTGGTTTGGCTGGCAGCCGCCCCTGTTCGACAATCGGCTGCGGGCTTTCCATTGTCTGGATATTTGCTTTTGGTTTTACAACACTGATACCATGCTATCACATACGGGTGGAGGAGCACGCCCAAGGGCCTTGTCTCAAAAAATGGCTGGGGCTTTGTTGCAGTTCATGAAAACGGGTGACCCCAACGGTGGTGGATTGCCCAAGTGGGCCAAATATTCTTCGGATAAGGGTGAAACCATGTTCCTGGACGATACCTGTGCCTTGCAAAATGATCCTGATCGGGAGGCGCGGAAGGTTTTGCCGCCGTATGTGATTAGTTGATCGGGATGCGCGAGGTAAAATCTTGTATGCCTTTTTAAAAGGTCCATCCTTTTGAAAAGTTCTTTAGCGCACAATGGTGCAGATAAACGGATCATCCCAATTTTGTTCGGGGCGATTTATTTCTTTTGCGCAAAATGGTGCAAATAAAAACCCTCCGAAAGTCTGAAACTTTCGGAGGGGCATTTTAAAGTTGTGATCTGCTTCCGATTATTTAAGGTAGGCAAAAGGAAATTTGCGTAGGTTGGATAATTCAACCTACCCCGCTACAAACGCCCAAGCCTGCTCCTCCGACCAGTATACATTCCGCTTTCCCGGCGTGTAAAACCCACAATGCCCGCCATACTTCGGCGCCATCAAGTGGAAATAAGGAGATTTTTCCGCCAGTTCATAGGGAAAACAAGAAGGGCTTAAAAAAGTATCATCCTTGGCATTGATCAACAAAGTTGGAATGCAAATGTCGGGTAAAAAGCGGATACTGCTGTTGCGCATCCAATAGTCTTCTGCGCTTTCAAAACCGTGCACCGGCGCCGTAAAAGCCCCATCAAACTCGCCAAAATTGCGTGGTTTGGGAATGCTGACCTGAAACTGATCGGGGAAACGTTGGGCTTTTTCGTGCATTTTGGGATTCAGGGTGCTCATGAAGCGGTACATGTAAATCCAGTTCTTCAATTTGTTGAACTCTTCATTGGCGCTGGGCACATCACATGGCACGGATATAGCCACGGCTTTTTTGATTTCGGGATACACCTGAGTGCTTTTTTCCCCGAGGTATTTCATCACCACGTTGCCCCCAAGGCTAAACCCGACCAAGGCGATTTCACGGTACTGGTTTTTCGACAAAACGTGTTGCAGCACTACATCCAGATCACCCGTTTCCCCGATGTGGTAGGTGCGCAGGAGTCGATTGTTCTCGCCACTACATCCCCGGAAATTCATACCCAGCCCATCCCAGCCTTCCAGATAAAAACGCCGGATCATCCCTTTGATGTAACCCCGTTCCGCTGAGCTTTCGAGGCCATGCAGCACCAGAACTAGTCGATTACTGCCTTGCGCAGCCCAATCGAGATCCAAAAAATCCCCGTCGGGCGTATCGATGCGTTCTCTTGTATAGTGTAAATCTGGTACTTCACGCCGCAGCGAAGGATAGATGGTGTTCACATAGGCATTGCGAAACAACCAGGGTGGAAGGTAATCGTCTTTTGAAATGAAGGGCATACGTAAACCTGTGTTAATTAGGCGACATTTTAGCGCAAATTTAGTCGTATATTTGGATAATGAAAAGCGGGTTCCAACATACTATGGCCTTGTTTCTGCTGTTTTACAGCCTCTCGGGTTTCTCCCAACAGTACTTCAAGTTGCTGGAGAAATCGGTTAAGCCGTATGAGCAAAAAATTGCCCGCTTTTCCAATGGAGACCTGTTGATCTGTGGCTCCCCGGTTCGGGGTGAAACTGCCAACCGCAATGGCGGCATCAACATCCTGCGGCTTGATCCCTGTGGCAATACGGTTTGGAGCAAAAACTTCGAATGGAAGCAAAATTTCATGACGTTCAAGGACGTCAAGATCAACTCAAACAATGAGGTTTTCATCTATGGCTCGGCTTATGAAAGTGGTAGTGAATACATTTTCATCCTGAAACTTGGCCCCAAAGGCAACGAATTGGCCTACCGCATGATGCACATGGGGACTGTGGACAACTTCACCTACAACATCCAGGTTTTGCCCAATGGCAACCTCATGGCCTTTGGCCTTGTTCTGGATTTCAGCACCGCCAAACGTGGTTTTTTGTGCATTTTTGATCCAAGTTTGACCATCCAGTGGGGAAAGGTATTTGCTCCTTTTGAATCAACTGGCGAAGCCATTTTGACCCGAGATGGTGGTTTTCTTTGCCGTTCCGGGATTTATACCTTCCGGTTTAACGCAACGGGAGATCTATTGTGGGCCACCACTTTTGATTCCAGGGAAAGTGCGGGTGGGTATTATCCGGTGGGTGGCCCGGTTGAGGTGGAAGGCGGTTATATTTTTGAAGCGCTCAAAGATGACCGCGCATTTTTTTACAAAATCAATCCAAATGGGGAGATTGTCTGGAACAGTCCCGATTTCAAAACCACCGGTCGCTCCGCCGACCTGCAAGTGCTGGATAATGGCAATTTGTTTGCGGTATACAATCATCCAGGAGCCAATGAAAATTACCCCAGTCAGTTGACGCTGAGTCAAAATGGCCAAATCAGCCGCCAGCGGCGCTTGCTGATTGCGCAGTCACTCCAAACAGATGGTATTTATCAAAGCCTGGCTAGCAAAGGCCGGGTTAGCATCATTGGAAGCCAGGATTTAAGGGAGGCTTCAGCAGATCGCTACGCCGGATTTGTGCTACAAGCCGCCATCGACTCCAGTCAAGGTACCTGTTTCCGTTGGGAAGATTTCGGTTCGACATCAGCACATACCTACCCAATCACCGTTGCGCCACAAACAGTGAGTTTTTTTCCTTTCAATCCGCGCTACCTCGAAGCCAAAATTGACAATGCGCCCTGGAAATTCTCCTTTGCGCAGAGTTGTGATCTCACCCAAAATCGCATCGTTCACATCGACAGCACCTTAAGCTGTGGTTTAGACTGGAGTATCGAGTTGCCCAATGCCGATTTCATCTGGGAGGATGGCACCCCTTCTTCCAGCCGAACCCTCAGCAAGCCAGGCATTTATCGCGCATCCGATTACAATTGTATAGCTCCCACCATCTTGGAGTATGAAGTAAAGCGCGAGCCTTGCGCCTGTTTGGTCTATCTGCCGAATGCGTTTAGTCCCAACGACGATGGCCTCAACGATCAGCTGGGCTTGTTCAGCAATTGCCCCCTGCAAAATGTGGAGATGAGTGTGTACAGCCGTTGGGGCGATCGCCTGTTTTCGGCTAGCGGGGCGGATGTGCAATGGGATGGACGGGCTCGCCAAAATCCTGCTGATCCAGGGGTGTACATGGTCGCTATTAGATATCAAGTACTGGATGAAAGTGGCAACATCCAAGAAGGAACTTTGACGCAGAAGGTGCAATTGTTGCGGAATTAATCCAGATTTTTTTAATCTTGTCCCTACATTTTACCCAAACCATAAACCAGTTTATCATGTTCCATTCCCTGTTTGCGCGTAGCATTTCAGCATTCCTCTCCCTGGGCTTTTTGAGCCTGTTTTTTGTTCCGCATCATACAGTTCCTTCCCCTGCCAAACCTAAAAAAATAGCCACTGTCGCCTACTACATGGGCAATGGCCAAAACCTGGACAAATACAAATGGGAGCAGGTCACCCACGTCATTTACAGTTTTTGCCACCTGCGTGGCCAGCGCCTCGCTGTAGACAATGCCAAAGACAGCATCGCTATTCGCAACCTCGTTGCCCTCAAAAAAAAGCACAAACAACTCAAAGTGATGCTTTCGCTCGGTGGTTGGGGCGGTTGCGCGCCTTGCTCGGGCGTTTTTGCCAAAGCTGAAGGTCGCCAGGAATTTGCCCGCTCTGTCAAAGACCTCATGCGAGAATACGGGGCCGACGGCATCGACCTGGATTGGGAATATCCGGGCATTGAGGGTTATCCCGGGCACGCCTTTATGCCCGAAGACAAGGCCCATTTCACCGCCCTGGTGCAGGAATTGCGGCAGGTTTTGGGTAAAAAAGCGGTCCTGAGTTTTGCTGCCGGGGGCTTTGCCAGTTTTATTGAAAAATCCATCGAGTGGGACAAAGTGATGCCCCTGGTCAATTATGTGAATTTGATGAGTTACGATCTGGTGAGTGGGTTTAGCACCGTTACCGGACACCATACCCCGCTGTTTTCCAATGAAAAGCAAAAAGCCTCGGGTGCGGATGGGGTGCAGCAATTGCTAAAAATTGGGGTACCTGCGGAAAAGATCATTTTAGGTGCAGCTTTTTATGCCCGCAGTTGGGTGGAGGTTGAAAACGTCAATCGGGGTTTGTACCAGTCGGGCAAGTTCAAATCCTTTGTGCCTTACCACCGCATTTCCAGCACTTTTACAGCGGAAGAGGGTTTTGTGTTTTACCGCGATTCAATCTCTCAGGCGCCTTGGGCCTACAGTCCGCAGCGCAAGGAATTTGCTACTTTTGACGACTACAGTTCGGTGAAACTCAAAACGCAGTACGTGATGAAGCAAAAGCTGGGCGGCATCATGTTTTGGCAATTGACCGATGATAGGCCGGGTACAGGTTTGTTGCAGGCGATTTGGGAGGCACAGCAGTAGTTTTTATAAACCTAATCGTAACTATTTAGCAGCCGCCTGAGGCGGGATTTTTCACCACAAAGACACCAAGACACAAAGACAGGAAGAAACAACATTTTAGCGCTTAATGTCTTTGTGCCTTAGTGTCTTCGTGGTATAAAATAAAAAACCGCCGCAGGCGGCTGCTAAATAGTTACACCTAATCAACTAAACTTTTACTAACGATCCATAAATCAGGTATGAAAAAAACAATCACACTGCTTTGCCTCCTCGTTGGGGCCTTGTCCCTTTTTGCCCAAAACCTAAGCCAACAAACCCAAGCCTTCGACAGCTACGCCGAAAAAGCCATGCAAAGTTGGCAAATGCCCGGCATGGCCGTAGCCGTGGTAAAAGACGGACAAATCCTTTTCAAAAAAGCCTACGGCGTCCGGCAGCTTGGCACCACGAATATGGTAAACACCCAAACCCAATTCGCCTGCGCCTCCACCACCAAAGCCATGACCGCCGTGTGTATGGCCATACTCATCGATGAAGGCAAAGCCACCTGGGATGACCCAGTCAGCAAACACCTGCCCGAATTCCTGCTCTACGATCCTTACGTGACCCGCGACCTCAAAATCCGCGACCTGTTCACCCACAACAGCGGCGTAGGCAATGCCGATTTTTTGTGGAGCATCATGGATGTGTCGGGCGATGAAGTGCTGCGCAAAATGCAGCAGGTGGTGCCCAGTTACCCGCTGCGGGCCAGTTTCATCTACCAGAATATTTTTTACCTGGCGGCAGGTAAAGTGATTGAAAAACTCAGTGGACAAAAATGGGAGGCATTCATCCAGGCCCGAATTTTCAAGCCGCTGGGCATGAACAACACCTACCCAACCCTGAAAAGCACACCCACCAGCAATTTGTCCAAACCCCATTTCCGGGTCAATGGCGCCATCAAAGTAATTGAAGCCACTAGCGCTGACCAGATTGGCCCGGCTGGCAGTGTCCACTCCTGCATCGACGACATGAGCAAGTGGATGATCTGTATGCTGGACAGCAGCAAATACGCCGGGGGCCGCCTTATAGAACCCGATACCTGGGTGGAGTTGTTTCGCCCGCAGGTGCTG
The DNA here is from genome assembly GCF_965225875.1 of Haliscomenobacter sp. Lineage (GTDB taxonomy): Bacteria > Bacteroidota > Bacteroidia > Chitinophagales > Saprospiraceae > Haliscomenobacter. The sequence goes on from NZ_CBDDBS010000002.1 coordinate 214,187, forward strand.
GTTCCGGCTGGGCAATTTTACCCCACTATGCAATTGATAAAACCCAACTGGACGACTTATGGCCTGGGTTGGTTCCAACACGATTACAAGGGCAAAAAAATCAATTACCATACCGGGAGTCTGGCGGGTGAAATTGCCATGCACGCCCAATTGCCTGAAGCGAAACTGGGTATTTACATTTTTGGGAATTTTGACCACACCGAAGTGCGCCACGCCTTGGTTTACAAAGCTTTCGACCTCTTTTCTCTAGGAGGCAATCGCGATTGGAATGCGGAGTTTTTGACCCTCTACAAAGGAATTCAAGATCAAGCGGACAAGGAAGAGGCTGCCTTCAAGGCCAAACAAACGCTCAATACTCAACCTAGCAAACCATTGGCGGACTACGTAGGGAAATACACTCATCCCCTTTACGGCGAAGCAGTGGTGGCTCTAGAGGGCAACAAACTGCTGATTACCCTCAATCAATTTGTCAGCGCCAAACTAAACCACTGGCATTATGATACCTTCCGTGGGCCTTACACCCAGGATTGGTATGGAACTGCTATGGGCACATTCAGCTTGAATGTAGAGGGCAAGGTGGAGAAGTTGACTTATGAGGGGATGGAGTTTACTCGGTCAGACTTGTGATAATTTACTTACCCAATAACTAAAAGGCGTATGCACGATCTGAAACCCCTCCCCGAAAGTAGAGACGCACGGCCGTGCGTCTCTACAATCCGAGGTTAAGCAACGAAACAGTGCTTTGCTCGACCTCCTCGAAAGTCCAAAACTTTCGAGGAGGGGCTCTAGATTTGTGTACAAATTCTTGATTTTCAATTTACCTCAAGTCTATTTAATCAAACTGCACCCATGCAAACATTTCCCGTATCCAGCTCCATCCTCAATGGGGAGGCGCTAGGTGTTTTTTTGTGTAAAAAATACAATTTGAGTCCAGGTAGTACCTGTCAATTGATCAAAGCTGGGATCAATCATACTTACTTCGTAAAGGATCAAAGCCGCAAATGGATTTTTCGGGTGTACAGCTTGAATTGGCGATCTCGTCTGGAAATCCTTGAGGAAATCCGTTTGCTGACCGCCCTCCGCGATGCTCAAATCCCCATTTCCCATCCAATACCCGATGCCGAAGGGGAATACATCCAAACCTTGCACGCTCCTGAGGGGGAAAGATTTGGGGTACTTTTTTCCTATGCAGAGGGGGAAAAACTGCACAACTTTTCAGTCGAAACCCATTATGCTATTGGGGCCATCATGGCTCGCCTGCATCAGGTGACGCAGAATTTTAAGCTGGAACGGATTAGCTACAATGCCGAGGTTTTATTGGTCAATTCCACAGCCAAGTTCCTGCCCTTTTTACCCGCTGACTGCGCCGAAACAGACTTCATAAAAAGCACCCAAAAATACCTGCTCGATTACCTGGCCAATATTCAAGAGGAAGAATTGCGTACCGGAGCCGTTCACCTGGACATCTGGTTTGACAACCTGAACATCAGCAAAACGGGCGAAGTCACCATTTTTGACTTTGATTTTTGTGGTAATGGTTGCTTGTGTCTGGATGTAGCTTATTATGTTTTGCAAGTGCACAGTGTGGAAAGAGACAAGCCCGAATGTTTGCCCAAAGTGCAAAGTTTTATTCAGGGTTACGAATCCGTTACCCCACTCAGTGCTGAAGAAAAACGGGTGCTACCTATGCTGGGCGTTTGCCTTTATTTTTTCTATTTGGGCATTCAAAGTCAACGTTTTGAAAACTGGTCCAACAGTTTTTTTAACGAAGCCTACCTCAAACGTTTCATCAATGTCCTGGTAAAGAGTTATTTTGAGCGTTATAGTACGAACAAACAAAATTCATTAGCCATCTAATTCCTTTGGGATGAAAAAGTTTATCCTTTACTGCCTGCTCCTTGGAGCTGCCCAATTTGTTTTTGCTCAAAAAACCATCATCAACGTCGACCTCAACAAAGAGATTGGGGAGATGCATCCTTTTTGGGCCTGGTTTGGGGCCGACGAACCCAACTATGCCTACATGCGCGACGGGAAAAAACTCCTCAGTGAACTCAGCGCGATGAGCCCGGTGCCCGTTTATTTTCGCGCACACAACCTGCTCACTTCTGGTCACGATACCATGAACCTCAAGTGGGGTTCTACCAACGTCTATACCGAAGATGCCAATGGCAAGCCCATTTACGATTTTACCATCCTCGACAAAATTTTCGACACCTACCTCCAAAGGGGCATCAAACCGATGGCGCAATTCAGCTTCATGCCCGAAGCCCTGTCAACCAATCCCCAGCCCTACGAGCACCACTGGCAGCCCGGCATGCCTTACGATAAAGTGTACACGGGTTGGGCTTACCCACCTAAAGACTACAAAAAATGGGCCGACCTGGTCTACACCTGGGTGAAACACGCGGTGGAACGTTATGGTAAAGCCGAGGTAGAAAGCTGGTACTGGGAACTCTGGAACGAACCCAACATTGGCTATTGGAAAGGCACGGTGGAAGAATACTGCAAGTTGTACGACTACACCGCTGATGCAGCCAAAAGAGCTTTACCGACCATCCGCATGGGTGGCCCAGAAACAACCGGGCCGAGCTGGAACAAGGCGGCTGATTTTTTAAAAACCTTCCTCACCCATTGTGTTTCCGGTAAAAATTATGCGACTGGAAAAATTGGGGCTCCCCTTGATTTCATCACCTTCCACGCCAAAGGTGCGCCCAAAATAGTGGATGGGCACGTACAAATGAACATGGGCACCCAACTGCGCGACATTTCCGAAGGTTTCCGCATTGTGGCCTCCTACCCTACCCTCAAAAGTTTACCCATCATCATTGGCGAGTCGGACCCCGAGGGTTGCGCGGCTTGTGGCATGAAAACCAATCCTTCAAATGCCTACCGCAACGGCACTATGTATTCCAGCTACACCGCCGCTTCTTTTGCCCGCAAATACGCACTGGCAGATCATTTCAAGGTGAATTTGAGAGGGGCAGTGAGTTGGTCTTTTGAGTTTGAAAACCAGCCTTATTTCTATGGTTTCCGCGATTTGGCCACCAATGGCATCGACAAACCGGTGCTGAACGTCTTCCGCATGTTCGCCCTGATGAAAGGCAAACGGGTAGAAGTAAAAGGCAACCAAAACTATAGCTATACCGCCATTCGGGATTCCAGTGTACGTGGCCCCAAAGCCGATATCGATGGGATTGCCAGTAAAGACCTGCGCTCAGTTGCGGTGATGCTCTGGCATTACCACGATGATGATGTAAAAACAGGCAGTGCCAGCATCGAGCTCAACCTGAAGGGTTTTACTGCCAAAACCCTCAACCTGCACCATTACCGCATCGACGATGAAAACAGCAATTCCTATGAGGTGTGGAAAAAAATGGGCTCACCGGAAAATCCGACTGCGGAGCAAATTGCCATTTTGGAAAAGGCTGGACAATTGACGCTGTTGAGTTCGCCCGCTTATGTAAAAACCAACAATGGAGCATTAAAGATGGAGATTGAATTGCCAAGGCAGGGCGTTTCGCTGTTAAAATTTGACTGGTAAACTGTTGTTGCTATCCCGGATTTGGTCGTTGATCTCCTATTCATTTGGGCTGATCAAAAAACCTTACTTTAGGCATAGTTCAACTTAAAATCAGGTCTATGAGAACTTTATTGTTGTTATTGATAGGTAGCCTTGGCTTATTAAATGCTCAGGATTCCCACAAAGACGATACCGCCATTGAACTCCAGGCAAGCACACCTTGTGATGAGGCGATGAAGACTATGCTTCAAATCAAGGAAAGTGGGGTCATTGATTTTATCCGTTGGAATTTGGTCCTGACACCCAATAATTCCTTTGAATTGAACATCAAATATGGTGAAAGTAAGCCCAATACAATGGGCTTTGTGATAGAATACCACCAGGAAATCAAAGGAACTTTCAGCACACAAAAAAGCTCAGTGCCCAAAGGGGATATCTACCAGTTGAGTACTGGCAATTCCGGCCTTCGACTTTCTCTACTCAAACTCAATGAAAACCTCTTTCATTTACTCGGCCCCGATCAACAACTGATGGTGGGCAATGGTGGCTGGAGTTATTCGTTGAACCGCAAAAATCCGACTCGTCAAAAAGCAGCATTTCCTACTTTGGCCACGGCTACCCTGACCAAAGCAACGCCTTACGTGGCAGTTTTTGATGGAAGAACGCCTTGTACTGAATTGGCCAATGAATACGCCATTCCGGTAAGCGATGAGTGCATCAAATTGAAATGGCGATTCACCTTGTATCGCGATTCCGTGACCTTGAAACCGACGACTTATACGGCGATCAGAATCTTCCGCCGGGCTCAGCCGATCACGGGTACCTGGTCAATCGAACAAAAAGGGGAAACGGTGATTTATCACCTTAATCCAGACGACAAAAAGGATGAGGCCTTGCAATTTTTGGTGGGAGATGACAATGTGCTGTTCTTTTTGGATAAACAGCAGCGAATGATGGTGGGGGATGAGAATTTTAGTTTTGCGTTGAATCGGAAGATGAAGTGAGGGGTAGTTGAGAAGTTGAGAGGTTGAGGAGTTGAGGCTACCGCAGCGACTTGTATAAGAACTTTGTCTAAATCGCTGCGGTAGCCTCAACTTCTCAACTCCTAAACTTCTCAACTTTTTCCTTACTTCGTCGCCTCCACAATCGTAATAAACTCCTCCGCCTTTAAGGAAGCGCCGCCTACCAGGCCGCCGTCCACGTCGGGTTGAGCAAAAAGTACGGCTGCATTGCCACCATTTACACTACCCCCATAAAGGATGGTTGTAGCATTGGCAGCTGCAGCACCATATTTGCTGGCCAGCAGGGCACGAATGGCTGCATGCATGTCCTGAGCCTGTTCTGGAGAAGCGGTACGTCCGGTTCCAATGGCCCAAATGGGTTCGTAGGCTATCACTACCTTGGCAAAATCTTCGGCACTCAGGTGGAACAAACCCGCTTTGATTTGTGCTTCTACGTGGGCGATATGGGTGCCCGCATCACGAATGTCCAGGCTTTCACCGCAGCAAAAGATGGGTAACAAACCACCTGCGAGTACTTTATCTACTTTTTTGGCCAGCAGTTCATCGGACTCCGCAAAGTATTCGCGGCGCTCAGAGTGGCCCAAAATGACGTAGCCCACTCCAACTGATTTCAGCATTTCCACTGAAATTTCCCCAGTGTAGGCACCCTTGTCCTCCTGGTGGCAGTTTTGGGCACTAGTGTACAAATTGCTGACACCATTGATCAGGTCCTGGACCATGGCCAAGTGAATAAAAGGGGTACAAAGCACCACCTTCGTATCGGAAGGTTTCAGGCGTGCTACAATTTCGGTTGCCAGCTCACGGCCTTCGCCGTAAGTTTTGTTCATCTTCCAGTTGCCAGCAACGATTTGTTGACGTGTTTTCATGTTATCCGGGTTGTTGGGGCAGCCCTATGTGGCTGCCTTTGTTGGGGCGGCCCTATGTGACTACCCTTGACTAAATTTATTTTGATGGGAAACCCTTATGGGTGCCATTTTGTGGGCGCCCACAAAGGGGCGCCACTACAACGTTTTTTCGGTTTTACGTTTTTCCTTACCCATTTCCGCATACTTCACATTGGCTTCGATGCGGTGGCCGGGGCGCGACCATTTGATTTCTTCGGCAACTGCCACCTCTTCTTCTTTGATTTCAGGCACAAAACCATCGGCAAAGGGGCGTTTGGGCAATAAACCCAGGGCATTGAACATGTCCATGTCCTCGTAAGCATCTGGATTTGGGGTAGTGAGCAGTTTTTCGCCAGCAAAAATAGAGCCTGCGCCAGCCATAAAGCAAAGTGCCTGCCCTTCCTGGCTCATTTCGGTACGACCAGCCGACAAACGCACTGTAGTTTGCGGCATCACAATCCGGGTGGTAGCCACCATTCTAATGATGTCCCACATCGGGATCGGTTCGATGTCTTCCATCGGGGTGCCTTCAACTGCAACCAGGGCATTGACGGGTACTGACTCGGGAATGGGGTTAAGCTGTGACAGCGTCAACAGCATCTTGCAGCGGTCTTCAACCGATTCCCCCATGCCAATGATGCCACCTGAGCAAACTGAGAGGTTGGCCTTGCGCACATTGGAAAGGGTTTTGAGGCGATCGTCATAGCTGCGGGTAGAAATGATGTCGTCGTAATATTCTTCGGAAGTATCGAGGTTGTGGTTGTAGGCGTACAGGCCTGCATTGGCGAGGCGTTTGGCCTGGTGCTCGTTGAGCATACCCAGGGTACAACATACTTCCATGTCCAGGCCACGAACGGTTTTGACCAATTCAATGACATGGTCAAAATCGGCATCGTCCTTAACCGAACGCCAGGCTGCGCCCATACACAAGCGGGAAGCACCAATCGCCTGGGCCTGAAGGGCTGCGGAACGAACGGAATCAACCGTCATCATGGGTTCATTTCCAACGCCAGTATGGTAGCGGGCAGCCTGCGGGCAATAGCCACAATCTTCGGGGCAGCCACCCGTTTTTACCGAAACCAAAGTGCTGATCTGCACTTCGCGTGGATTGTGGTGTTGGCGGTGCACAGTAGCCGCCTGAAAAACCAGTTCCAACAAAGGAGTATGATAAACTTCCAGGATCTCTTCTAAAGTCCAGTGCTTTTGTGTTTCAGCCATGTTTGAGTTTTTATTGATAAAACTTTACCAACTATTTATTCCCTTTACGCAGCAAAATGCTGACCGAATTCCCACCAAAACCCTGGGCATTGACCAATATGGTTTCGGGTGCCGGGATTTCCGTGGTAGCGGCGGCAAGATAGGGAATTCCAATAAATTGACCGTGGATTAACATCAACAAGGCAAATTCCAAACTCAGGCCGCCCGACGCGCCCAAGGTATGACCCAATTTCCATTTGTTGTTGGTCACTGCGGGCATATCGTGGCCAAATACCGCCTGAATGGCGTGCATTTCGGTAGCATCCCCTTGTTTGGTGCCGGGAGCGTGAGTGACTACCACATCCACTTTGGGGCAACCGGCCTCTTCCCAGGCCATGCGCATGGCGCGTTGCAGGCCGTCCGCATTTTTGGTGACATTGGTTGGAGTACCGCCCCATTCGGTGGTAAAGCCAATGCCTTCAATCCAGGCGATGGCCGCTGCGGGGTCTTTTTCCATACAAAAACAGGCTGCGCCTTCGCCCAAGGCCATGGTGTTCGCCGTTTTTTCCAGATCCAGAGAACGCACCGGATAATCGTAATCATCCACTCCGGCCATGATGCGCAAGGCTTTCATTTGGGCGATGGTGAATGGAGTTAAAGGTGCTTCGGTACCACCAGCCAGATAACGTTGTACCCGGCCACTTTCCAGCCAGGTCATTCCACTCAGGATGCCATGCAGGGCGGTGCTACAGGTAACCGAGTGTTCGGCCACCATATCTCCGCTGCGCAAGTGATAACCCACCCAAGAGGAGAGGTTGCCTAAAGTGGTCAATGGGGACGTCATCGGAGAAAGGCCACCTTCGATGCCACCTTCCCATTGCTGGTGGTAATGCTCCCATGTGTTGGTTGCGCCACGCGAGGAACCAATTTGAATGCCCAAACCAGGGCCAGCCTGCCAACCCGCTCGGGCAACTGCTTGTTGCGCCGCAGTAATGGCCAACAGTACCGATCGATCCACCTGAAAATAGTGTTTATCGCTGGCACACAATTTAATGATTCTGGACTCTGCTGCAACAGGCAGGCGGCCCATCCAGTGCCCATAAGCGTCTTGTACCAGGTAATGCCGTGCTGTTTGTAGATAGCTGCTCCAGGGATCAAAACCCAAAGCGGAAATACTGCCCCAGCCGGTTATGCCGATTTTGCTCACCATTTATGATTTCGGATTACAGATTTCGGATTTCGGAGGTTTTTCAGATTCAGGCATTTCCGAAATCCGAAATCCCCATTCCGAAATCAAGGGCTTTTTCTATCGCAGCATACACCTGATCCAGTTGGACATCGGTGATGCAATAAGGCGGCAGAACGTACACCACATTTCCCAAAGGCCGCAAAATTAAGCCATGCTGAAGGAAAAATCGGTACAAATGGTCTCTTAAATTATTAAAATAACCGCTGTTGCTTTCGGTCTTAAATTCGATGGCGAGAATGGTACCGGTTTGGCGGATGTTGAGTACCTGTTGGTGGTCTTTTATTTTTGCCAAAAAAGCAGCCTGGCGTTGCACCAAACGCTGGATGTTTTGCTGGGTTTCTTCCGACAGTAAAATATCCAAACTCGCCAGGGCCACGGCGCAGCCGAGTGGGTTACCGGTAAAAGAATGGCCGTGGTAGAGGGCTTTCATTTTGTCGTCGGAATAAAAAGCCTGGTAAATTGCTTCGGTACAGGTGGTCAGTGCCATGGGCAACATGCCGCCCGTCAGGCCTTTGGAGAGGGCGATGATGTCTGGTTTTTCGGTACAGTGCAGGGTGGCAAACAGTTTGCCCGTCCGGCCAAATCCGGTCATCACTTCGTCCGCCACGCACAGCGCACCGTATTTTTTGCACAAGGCCATCAATTGATCCAACACCTCCGGGGAGTACATCAACATCCCACCTGCCCCCAAAACCAGGGGCTCGAATATAAAAGCGGCTACGTCGCCTTTTTGCAAATGGGCTTCCAGGGCTTGCAGACAGGCCGCCTCCTGACCGGGGACGGGCGTAGGAATACGTTCGACCATGTACAAAAAATCCTGAAAGGCATCATAAAAAGACAAATCGCCTCCCACCGACATGGTCCCAAAGGTATCTCCATGGTAGGCCAAATCAAAAGCGATGACTTTTTTGCGGGTGATGCCTTGATTGTAAAAGTATTGAATCGCCATTTTGATGCCGACTTCTACGGCAGTGGACCCATTGTCGGAGAAAAAAACCTTGCTTTGTCCTTCCGGCAGCAGGGGCAACAATCGTTCGGCCAGCTCAATCGCGCTTGGGTGGGTGAAGCCCGCAAAGATGACGTGTTCGAGTTTGTGGGCTTGCTCGGCCAGTTTTTCGGCCATGTAAGGATGGGCGTGGCCGTGGATATTGGTCCACCAGGAGGCTACGGCATCGATATAGACCTTGCCCGTTTCATCGTACAGTTCGGCGCCTTTACCCGCCACAATGGCGATGGGGGCGTCGGCGGTTTTCATTTGGGTGTAGGGGTGCCAGATGTGGGCACGGTCGCGGGTGATCCAGTTGGGTTGGGTTGACATGGTACAACAGTTTGGGTTAGACCCATGCGGGTTCTTTTAAAGACAGCAAAAATGTGGGCACAAAGTTCATTTTTTCAGGAAGGCTGAGCAAATTATTCTTTACCAAACTTAACTCCATTCATTTGTCGAGTGAAGTTTTTATTTTCCTTAATCTCAACTCGTTTTCTGAAATGTATTCCACTTCAAATAATTCTTTTTTTCCTACCAGCGTCATTTCTAGTTGGTGATAATTTATTAAGACCCAACTTCCTTTTGATTCTTCCACCTTGTCAAATAACCTATTTATTAAAAGCCCTTTTTCTGTATCTTTATATTCAGTCTTAACTATTTTCGTCTTGGTATACTCCAATTCTCCACTTTCAACAAAGTTATAAATATCCCCAATTCCATTAATTTTTTCAATTTTATGCATAAATCTATAGTCATTGAATTTGGGGTTAGGGGTATATCCGCCATTTGCTGCTGGATCGTGAATGATCCACATTCCATTAATTTCCTTTTCTGTAATTTCAAATGATTTTTCCTCAATCCGATTGATCAGTTCAATTGTTTCGATTCCCCCTATATTATATTTTATCTTTTGATTTAGGTTTTGGAATTCGTCATAAAATTTCCACAAGCCATGCCGTTTCCCATCTAAAAATTCGCCTTCAGCTTTCTTGTTCCCATTTGAGTAATAGAAAGTCCATTGCTTAATAGGAAGTAGTAAAGTGTCCATATATCTACTTTCTGCATACGTTGCGGGGCTAATTACAACTATTGTATCTCCTGTTGTTTGGTTTGAAACCATTACATATCCCTCTCGCTTTTTTCCCCAGGAAGCGCTTTTGTATTCCACTGTTGTATCGGGGTTTTCATAATACTCAGTATATAAAAATGTTGAATCATTATTCCTGAAATATTCCTTGTGAATGTTGCCATTTGCATATTTCTCTTGAAGAAAAAAAGTCTTCTCATCAAATGTCTTGTCTCTTTTAAGGGACTGCCAATTGTATTCAATCGTTCCGTTATGATAGAATCCAATTGTATCAATATTGGCTGTTTGGCCTAAAATTACGGGATTGTTCAAAAAAGTGTGTCAAAAGATTTTTATTGACCTCAGCGTCAAAAAGTGAATTGCCGATCAAAGGAGGCAATTTACTTTTTGACGCTGAGGAGCCGCCCCTAGGCGGCTTTCTTGTCAAGCATCTATCCATTTGGAGAAGCGCTCCCCAAAGTACTCACTCAACTCCTTTTGCACACTTTTCCAGTGATAAGCCTGCCGTTTCCAGCTTTTTTCATTGGTGGTCAGAGCTAGAAAAAGTTGCTTGGTCAAGGCATTTTCATCCGTCCAGGCACCTTTGGCTTTGGTGACCTTGCGCATCACCCGATGGAGCGCCTCCACTGGGTTAGTGGTATAGATCATGCGCCGAATATCGGATTTAAACGCCATGAAAGCCATCAGTTCACTCCAGGATTCCTCCCATTTTTGGGCAATTTCTTTGTAAGGTTTATCCCATTTTTCTTTGAATGCAGCCAAGGCATTCAAAGCTTGCCCTTCTGTAGCAGCAGTATAAATCTTTCGTAAATCAGCACATACAGCCTTGATATCCTTGTCTTTAACAAATCGAGTCGAGGACCGAATCATATGCACCACACAACGCTGCACGATACTTTGAGGGAACACTTCCTCAATCACTTCTTTGAAGCCTTTAAGGCCATCAACACAGAAAAATAGTACATCTTCAACTCCACGTCGTTTGAGATCTTCCAGTACCAAGCCCCAGTTTCGGGCTCCTTCATGGGCTTCTACATATAATCCTAATACATCACGACTCCCTTGGCTATCAACTCCATATACTGTCTGCACAACCTTTGTATCATACCGACCTTCCTGTCTCACTTTGTAGTGAATCCCATCCAAATAAATGATCGCATAACAGGGGCTTAAGGGACGACTTTGCCACTCCACAATCCGGTTCCATACTCGGCTAGTCACCGCGCTGATCGTGCCTGTACTTAACTCAACCCCATACAATTCCGCCAAATGATGACGGATATCTTCTACCGATTGACCCCGGCCGTACAAACTCAAAATCATTTCATCAAACCCTGTATGTAGCTCTCGCTCCCATTTGCCAACCACTTTCGGTTCAAATTCTCCCGCCCGATCACGTGGTGGTGACACTTCTATTGGCCCAAACTTGCTCCGTAAGGTCTTCTGCGTGTGGCCATTACGACGATTATTTGAACCTTCCTCTCTGCTCTCTGATATTTGAGCATCCATTTCCCCTTCCAAAGCGGCATTCACCATATCTTGCAGTAGTTGGCTGAAGATCCCGTCTCGACCTGTCAATCCTTCTCCGCTGTACAAGGCTTTTAGAACTTCTTTCCGAATTTCTGAATTCGGGATTAAGTCCTCCATTCTTGGTCTTTGTTTCCGTTCCTTTTTCATGTTTTCAAAGTTAATTCCTACTCTTTAACTTTGACACACTTTTTTGAACACTCTCAAAATTACCCCCTTATAAATTAGCATTAAAATGAATACCAATGTGGCTCTTTTCATTTTTCTCGATTTCTACTTTCCAGATGATATCCAATTATTTTAAACCTCAAAAATACTTCGCAGCACCTCCGCCTCCCTTGCAATCGCCTCAGCCGAAACCTCCCCCATCTCCCCCACTCTCCCCAATACCTTCACCCCGCTCAACTCCTCAATCGCTTGTTCCGAAGCCACATTCTCTGCTCCATTGTACAACAATCCAGCCAGCGGAATCCCCCGCGAACGCAACACCTCCAAGCTTAACAAAGTATGATTAATGCTCCCTAAATAATGCCGACTGACCAGGATCACGGGCAAGTTCAGGTGTTGGATCAAGTCCAGCATGGATTCCTGATGATTCAAGGGCACCATCAAACCACCAGCACCTTCTACAATCAACGGACGGGAGGTGTCGGGCAGTTGGAAATCCCGGACTTTGATCTCCACCCCATCAATGGCCGCGGACGCATGGGGTGAAAGGGGCATGTTCAAACGAAAACGTTCAGGATGAATGCGGGTATGTGGGTTGCTGACCCAGCGCTGGATTTTCAGGGAATCGGAATTGTCCAGGTCTCCCGATTGAATGGGTTTCCAATAGTCGGCGTGGAGCGCCTCGGTGAGGATGGCGGATACGATGGTTTTGCCGATTTCGGTGCCGATGCCGGTTACAAAGTATTGATTCACGATGGTCGTATCTTTTGATGAATCGGTCAGAGGAGAACCAAAGCGGCATTTTGGAGCACAAAGGACACAAAGGAGGGCACAAAGGGCACAGAGAGAGCGACTTTGACGTCGCTTGTAACTTGTTAAAGACTTCAATCGTAATCTAGATTCAGCCCCCTGTCAACATCTCACCTTTGTGTTCTTTGTGCCCTCCTTTGTGTCCTTTGTGCTCCAAAATGTCGCTTTAGCCATCCCCAAACCAACTCTATGTTTTTCAAATCTTAATCCCTCTCTCCAACAACTCCAGCAACTTCCGGATGTGCTCTTCCGTATTAAAACTGTGCAAACAAATCCGCAGCCGTTCCTGCCCTTTGGGCACCGTCGGATGCAGAATCGGCCACACCGCAAATCCGTGGTCTTGCAGCGTTTTCGCCAGTTCCCTCACCGCCGAATTGCCTGGATACACCAAACTCTGGATCGCACTGCGGCTCGGAATAAACAGTGGACGCAATGAAGCGGGCATTTGTTCGGTAAAAAAGCGGATATTTTGCTTCAAGGCCCTCAGTTCGGTTCCTTTTTGCATTTCCCGGTAGGCCGCTTGAACACCCGCCAAACCATGCCAGGGCAAGGCTGTAGTGTAGATGAAGGGTTTGGAAAAATTGATCAGGTAGTCGATTAAGTAGCTCGGGCCACAAATCGCGGCACCGTGGCCACCTAAAGCCTTGCCAAAGGTGTAAATCCGTGCCCAAACCCGCGCTTCCAAGCCCAATTCAGCCACCAATCCGCGCCCTTCCGGCCCTAAGACCCCGGTCGCGTGCGCTTCATCCACGATCAGGGCAGCCCCATATTTTTCACACAACTCCAGCATTTCGATCAGAGGAGCTTCATCTCCATCCATCGAATACACACTTTCTACGACGACAAAAATCTGGCCTTTGGCTATTTGTAACTTTTGCTCCAAATGCTCCAAGTCATTGTGGCGAAAAGAATAATGAACGGCTAAACTCAGTTTCAGTCCTTCCCGCAAAGAGGCGTGAATCAGCTGGTCGTAAAGTATGGTATCATGCCGCTCGGCCATACAAGACAACAAGCCTTGATTGGCGGCATAACCCGAATTGAACAAAAGTGCTTTTTCGCTGTGATGAAAAGTCGCCAAAAAGTGCTCAAAGGCTTCCATTTCTTGCCGATTGCCGCTGATCAGGCGTGACCCAGTGGCCCCCAAAGGACCATCCTCTTCCAAAGCGTTTTGGATGGCTGTTTTTACCGCCGGATTTTGTGCCATGCCCAAGTAATCATTGCTGTAAAAATCGACCAGATCCAGAGCCACAGTTAAACGACGCAATGAATTAGCCTGTTCGCGGTTGAACAGCTCGGTCTTCATTTTTTTAGCAATTTGGAAATCGTTTTTCATCTCAAATCCCTTTCTACTGAACAAAGCGTTAACTTTACTGATTCATTTGTAAAAAGTTTACCCAGCTATGGAATTTGGGAAACTCCCCGACATCAGCAAAGTCGATTTTAGTTTGCCAGAGGATGCCTCTGGCACTGCTGAAACGCTGCGAAAGTACAACAAGTCTGAAAAATTCCACTTCTACATTGGCTGCACGGGTTGGTCGATGAAAGAATGGGTGGGCTCCTATTACCCGGCGGGTACCAAACCGGAAGGCTTTTTGCGCGCCTACGGCAAACAATTCAATACCATTGAGCTGAATACCACCCATTACCGCATCCCCAGCCCGGAACAAATCCAGAACTGGAAAAAAGATACACCAGCTGACTTTCGTTTTTGCCCAAAAATCCCCCAGATCCTGAGCCACAGCCGGGATTTGGGCATCAGCAATCCGCTTTTCCTCAATTTTTGTGAAGTCACGGCTCAGTTGGAGGAAAAACTGGGGGCCTGCTTTTTACAACTACCACCCCATTTTGGCCTACAACAAGCGGGAATTCTGGAGCGCTTTGTAGAACGTTGGCCCAAAGAACTCCCGCTGAATGTGGAAATGCGCCACGAATCCTGGTTTGAAGGCCCTGCCGGTGAGCGGGAGAAAGCATTAGGCATGCTGACCAAGGCGGGTATCGGCACCGTGCTCACCGATGTAGCCGGACGGCGTGATGTGTTGCATATGCACCTAACTTCAGCGGTGGCAATGATCCGTTTTGTGGGGAATGCCCTGCATCCGAGCGATTACAGCCGCATTCAGGACTGGATTCCTCGTTTGCGCGGCTGGCATGAGGCGGGTTTGCAGGAGGTGTATTTTTTCACCCATGAACCCGATAACTTGTTGGCCCCCGAATTGGCCGCTTATTTGCATCAATCCCTGTTGCCCTTTACTGAAATTGTGGCCCGAGGACCGGAAAAAATCACCACCGATGCAGCCGGTCAAATGAGCCTGTTTTGATGAAAGCACTGGAACTGAATAGCGACTTCAAAATTGCGCTCGATCTGATCGAAAAAGAGGGCAAAAACCTGTTCATCACCGGCCGGGCAGGCACGGGTAAATCTACTCTGCTGCAATTGTACCTCAATACCACCCGTAAAAAAGTGGTAGTCCTGGCCCCCACCGGAGTCGCTGCCCTCAATGTACGGGGGCAAACCATTCATTCCTTTTTTGGCTTCCCTCCGCGTTTTATTTCCCCCCGCGAAATCAGCAAACGGAAAGACCGACGGCTTTACCGGAATATGGATGTCCTGGTCATCGATGAAATTTCGATGGTCCGGGCCGATATGTTGGACAATATTGACTTTTTCCTGCGCCTCAATCGGGATAGTCCTTTACCTTTTGGTGGGGTGCAAGTCGTCTTTTTTGGCGACATGTTCCAGTTGCCCCCGGTGGTTTCTACCGACTTTGAACTGGAGGTTTTCAGCAGCACCTATGAGTCCCCATTTTTCTTTTCCGCCCAGCTGTTTCGACAAGGATTTGAACTAGAAATGTTGGAATTGCGCAAAGTATACCGCCAGGACAACCGGCATTTTTTGCGCCTGCTCGACGCCATTCGCCTCAATCACGCCGACCAGGATGACCTGGATGAATTGAATGAGCGGTATGAGCCCAATTTTGAGTCCGAAGAACTCTACATCACCCTTTGTGCCCGCAACGCCACCGCTGATCGCATCAACCAAAGTGAACTCAGCAAAATTGATGAGCCGGAGCGCAAGTATCTGGCTTCGGTCACTGGAGAATTCAACCCAACCCAATACCCCGCTGATGCTGCACTCTGTTTGAAATTGGGTGCCCAGGTCATGCTGTTGAAAAATGACCCAGAGCGCCGCTATGTGAATGGCACCATCGGTAAAGTTGTAGCCCTGGAACAGGAATCGCTAAAGATTTTGATTGAAGAAAATGGCCTGGAGTGGAAGGAAATTGAAGTGACGCCCGTGACCTGGGAAATCATTCGCTACAAAAGTGATCCGGCTAATCCCGATGAAATCCTGTCCGAAGTGATTGGAACTTTCACTCAGTTCCCCTTGCGCCTGGCCTGGGCGGTAACCATCCACAAAGCACAGGGCAAAACCTTTGATCGAGTCATCATTGACCTGGGGACTGGTGCATTTGAACATGGGCAAACGTATGTAGCACTCAGCCGTTGCCGCACCTTAGAAGGCATTGTATTGCGGCAGCGCATCCGGCCACAGGACATGTTAACGGATCTACGGATTGTGGAATTTTATCAAATTATGCAGGGAAGGTGATGATGGGCACTATGCAGTGGGACAAAAATACCCGCAAAATCCTAACCCACTCCTAAAATTTCGGGCACAGCACCGTCTCATTGTCATAATTCCCCAAAAAGGCCAGGGAGATTTCCAATGCCCCCAAACGACGACCCGAACTAGCCAGATTGCCCAAACGCGCATCATAACTGACTCCGATCAGGAAATTATTGTATTCAATACCAGTCATCAGGATCACGGCATCCGGTACAAATCTATTGGTAAAATTGCGCACCGGGCGCACCCAACCACCCACATGTAAAGCCGTTCCTTCTATGTCATCCAACAAAAAACGGAAGTTCCCACCCGCATTAACCGTCAGGTGTGGCCCTTGAATGTAACCCAAAATGCGGGGGGAAAACTGCACCCGGTTGTTGATGGGGTATTGCAGGTTGATGTATGCCGAATACTTGCGAAACAACTGATTGTCGTTGCGGCGTTCCTCTACCTCTTCTTTTGCATAAAAACTCACCTGGGGCTCCAGCACGTGGTGCATGGCTGCTCCGGCAAAAACGGCCAGTTTGTCGCCTGGAGCGTAGGTATAGTTGAGTCCAACTGCGATATCGCCGTAGCCAAAATTGTTGAAGGGGTAGACTTCAGCGGTAGGATCGGTGTACCCATCCTGGCCGTTGAACTGGTCCTCAAAACTCAGGTTTTCGTAGTTGATGTTGCGTTGCCCAATACCAAATTGTACTCCCAACGAAAGGTATTGATCCCCGTAGCGGTTAAGCGCTTTATGGTAAGCGCCCGAAACGCCAATGGTATTGGTGTAAAAATTGACCGAGGCGCTGCGGTCATTTAAAAAGATCATGCCCAAGCCCACTGCATCTTTACCTTTGGTACCTACATCGAAACGGAAATCTGCTGCTGCCGAAAAGGTGGTGTAGGGTTCGTCCAGCAAGTTGCGACCCTGGTCGCGGTATATGGTGGAAATCCGGTATTTGCCATCAAAAGCTCCCGTCAGGCCGGGGTTGAGGTACAATGGGGAAGCATAAAACTGGGAAAAATGGGAGTCTTGACCCGCTAGTTTGGTGATAATCATCAATAGAGTCAAAACTAGTATCGCGTATTGTTTTCGCATAGGAGTATTCTTTGAAATTGGATGCAACATAACGCAGAAAAATTAACTTCCCGATTTGGGTTTTGAATAGGAAGTCGAACGCTTCATTTCAAGTGAGCTTCCTATTCAAAAGCCTCAAAAAAATCGGGAAGTAATTTTTTGCGTCATACAAAAGTACCGAATCAACCCGGCTTTTTCTGATTCAGGGCTAGTTTATGTTTTTACTTTACCCATTCACAACGGTATTCAGCAATTTTTATTATTTTTGGTTCTACGACCACGAATATTCATTGCCTTTGGAAAGCAAACGCCACCTTCATCTAGCCATTTGTCCACTAAGCGTTGTGCCAGTGCGACATTCCCCCTCTCAACGCAGTGAGATGATTTCCCAATTGTTGTTTGGGGAAACGGTAGAGGTCATGGAAGAAAAAGGCAAACAATGGTGTAAAGTGCGCGCCTCCTGCGACAATTTTATCGGTTGGGTAGAAAGCAATCAGCTCAAAGCCATTACGCCCTCCGAATTTGAACGGTTCAACTCCCATTTTTCCTATAGCCTTGAACTGGTACAGCCTGTCATGGGGGCCGATCATTTTATTCCCATCACCATGGGCGCGCGTTTGCCCGAGTTTGACGGCATCCGCTTCCGCCTGGGGGAAGTGTTTTATACCTTCAGCGGCCAGGCAGTAGCTCCCGGAGATTTCCAACCCAGCGCCGATTTTATCATCAAATTGGCCAAACGTTACCTGAATACCCCTTTCCTTTGGGGTGGCCGTTCACCTTTTGGTATGGATAGCCCCGCCCTGGTGCAAATGGTTTTTCAAATGGCTGGCTACAAAGTACCTCGTGAAGCTGCCGAACAAATCGAAATCGGCGACAACATCGACTTCATCGAAAACGCCCAAGCCGGTGATCTGGCCTTTTTTGAAAACAGCCAGGGCCGCATCAGCCACGTGGGTATCCTCATGCCCGAAGGCAAGATTATTCACTGCTTTGGTGGGGTAAGGATCGACAAGATCGACCATTACGGCATTTATGATGAGACCCGTCAGGTTTACAGCAAACGGCTTCGGTTGATCAAGCGAATTTTGCCAACAATTTTGCCGAAGGCTAGTACTGGTGAAATGCCGGAAGTGGAAAGTAGCGGGGTGCAGGCGGAGTTGTTTTGAGTCTTGCTTAATGTAGTGAAATCCACTATTTGTGTAAAAAAGGATAATGTCAGCCAATCCTTTTAATTTATAAATAGAATAGCCCATTGAGAATACCTTTTCAATGGGCTAAGTATTTAAATGAGGTCAGTAATTTCTTCTACTGCACCCCATCTCTCCCTGGCTCAGTCCGTTCCCCTGTCGGTTTCGGCTTACCCCAGCGGTTATTTCCTCCTGGCTTTTTCTTGCGTTGGCCACCGCCACCGCTATTTCCACCTTCTCTATTCCCCGGTGCTGCCGGATTTTTCCGACCATGTTGACCATGACCACCAGCGGGGCGATGAGAATGAGGCCCGGTGCTTTTGCCCCGGCGTGCATTCGGTGAATATTCTGGCCCCTCGCCCAGGCTTTTGGGGGGAGTCAGTTTTTCAATGTCTTTATCGATCAGTTTTTCAATCCGACGGAAGCGGTGCTGGTCCATCGGGGATACCAGGGTGATGGCTTCACCTTTGCGCTCGGCACGAGCCGTACGACCTACGCGGTGTACGTAATCCTCAGGGTCGCGGGGCACATCGTAGTTGACCACCAGATCGATGCCGTCCACGTCGATGCCTCGGCTGATTACGTCGGTAGCAACGATGATGTCAATTTTGCTGTTTTTGAACGCCAACATGGTTTCTTCGCGCTGGTCCTGTTCCACGTCGCTGCTCATTTGACCTACGGAGAGGTTTTTGCGCTGCAGCTTGCTATACAGGGAACTCACCGAAGCTTTAGAAGAGCAGAACACCACAATCCGTTGGCCTCTGCGGTCTTTGAGCAAGTCGGTGACGAGGGCCAGTTTTTGCTCTTCGTACACCACATAAGCTCGTTGGGTAACTCCCTCGGCGGGTTTGGACAGGGCAATGCTGATCGTGATCGGTTGGCTATTCATCAAGGTCCGCGCCAGTTTCATCACGCCATCGGGCATGGTGGCTGAAAACAACAAATTCTGGCGTTTGGCTGGTATTTTAGCAATGATGCGCATCAGGTCGGGTTGGAAACCCATGTCCAGCATGCGGTCAGCTTCGTCGAGGATCAGGAAACGCAGTTTGGAAAAGTTGACATACCCCATGTTGAGATGGGAAATCAAACGACCAGGGGTAGCGATCACAATGTCGACACCGCTGACAAAGGCGTTTTTTTCCTGTGCAAATTCTTTGCCGTCGCCACCACCATAAATGGCAATGGAGGACACACCAGTAAAGTACGAGTACGCCTCGATCACCTGATCAATTTGTACCGCCAATTCACGGGTAGGCACGATAACGAGCGCCTGAGTGCTGTTGGCTACTCCGGATTCGATGATCTCGTTAATTACAGGAAGGATGAAAGCGGCAGTTTTGCCAGTGCCCGTCTGGGCTATTCCTATGAGGTCTTTACCCTCCAGGATGACAGGAATTGCTTTTTCTTGGATTGGGGTGGCCGTCTTATAGTTCATCGCATCGATGCCATCTAACAAGTCGGGATGTAGGCCAAAATCAGTGAAATTCAACGTTAATCTGTTTACTTGACAATAGAAATCAAAATTCAATGCAAAGATGCAGTTTTTTTAGATTAGGAACACAAATTCTTTTTTGGGGGTTGAGGAGGTTGGGGAAGGTTGAGGGAGGTTAAGGCTGCCGCAGCGGCTTAGACAAGGTCATTGTCAAAATCGCTGCGGCAGCCTAAACCTTCTCAACCTTCCTCAACTTTTTCTAAACCTATTTTCTCATCGCCTCCACCGGATCCATCCTCGAAGCCTGCATAGCCGGGATCATCCCCGCCAATACCCCGATGACCGTGGAAAGGATTATTCCCAAAGCAGCGTTATTTACCGAAAGAAACAACTTGAAGGAGTCTGAGATTTGAGACAAACCATACATGGCTACCATGACCAACAGCAAGCCAGCAATCCCACCCAGGATACACAAGATGACCGACTCGATCAAAAACTCGAGCAGGATGATGTAGCGTTTGGCGCCCAGGGCTTTTTTGATGCCAATCAGGCGGGTGCGCTCTTTGACGGAAACGAACATGATATTAGCCACACTAAACATGCCCACCAAGATGGCAAAACCGCCAATAAAAATCCCCAGAATATTGAGTACGTTAAAAAAGCCGCTCAGGAAGTTGGAGATGATGGACAATTGGTTCATGGAAAAGTTATCGTCTTGTTTGGGCTTCAAGCGGCGGTGGGAGCGCAATTTTCCGGTAACCTCGTCTTTCATTTGTTCAAGCGAAACACCCTCTGCCGCTTTGATGCATAGAGTCGCATCGCCAAATAAATTGTTCGACTTAAGGTTGGCGATTTTACGGGCCAATTCATAAGAGACGAGAATCACTTCATCGAAGTTCATCACGTTGATGATGCTCTCACCCGATTTTTCAATGACGCCGATTACCTCGTACTTCCGCCCATTTATTTTTACGGATTTACCAATGGGGTCAAGACTGCCAAAAACGGCTTCGGCCACTTTGAACCCCAAAACACATTTGTTGGCACCATAGTGGTATTCGTTTGGCGAAAAAAAGCGCCCTTGTTCATAATTTAGTTTGAACATGTCCGAAAACTCCGTGGTTACGCCCAGCATGTACGCACGATCGGCGCTCGATTTCAGGTACTTGACCGTACGTCGTCCGATGCCTACATAAAAAGTACTCAATTGGGCCGAGCGAACCTTTTCTTTGACCACCTCATAGTCTTGATAATTGACATTGGGGCGACGGAGGTATTTGAACCAGTTGTCAGGATTTTCAGACCAGGATATTTTTTGGATGTAGATGACATCGTCGCCCAATTTGGACAAACTGCCCCGCACATTGTCTTCCAGCGAATCGACTGCTGAAAAAACACCAATGATGCAGAAGATACCGATGGTAATCCCCAGCAAGGACAAAAAACTACGCAGGCGATTGGCGTTGAGTTGCCCCAAAGCTTGTACCACACTCTCGTAAATGATTCGTAAAACGATGCCCATAATCCGCGCTTATTATTTGTACAAACATAGTCAATGCCCTTCAATGCACCATTTTCAATCGATCAACAACTATTTTTTCCGGTTGAACGTTTCATGTATGGCGTTTTGACTCAATTTGAATAAAGTAAATTTTTTTTCAAACTGATTTATTCCGAACAAAGTTACTATCTTTGTGCTTTTTATCTTTGACCACTAAAAGGAAAACCAAACTGTAGAGATGAGGACCAAACTTTCTCAATTCACTTACGAACTACCCAAAAAACTGATTGCACAATACCCCGCCGATAACCGCCATGAGGCCCGCATGATGGTCATCAACCGGAAAACTGGTACCATTGAGCACAAGGTTTTTAAAGACATCCTGACCTATTTTGACGAGGGCGATGTAATGGTCTTCAACAACACCAAGGTTTTTCCTGCTCGTTTGTATGGGCGCAAAGAAAAAACGGGTGCCAAAATTGAAGTGTTTCTGCTTCGTGAACTCAACAACGAATCCCGTCTTTGGGACGTACTAGTTGACCCAGCCCGTAAAATTCGGGTAGGCAACAAGTTGTATTTCAGCGACGACAATGACAACGACATTCTGGTTGCCGAAGTAGTGGACAATACCACCTCACGGGGTCGTACCATCCGCTTTTTATACGAGGGTACCGATGACGAATTCCAAAAAGAACTCGCTACCCTGGGCAATACGCCTTTGCCCAAATACATCGTTCGACCTGCTGAAGACATCGACCGCGATCGGTACCAAACCGTTTACGCCAAAGAAATTGGCGCGGTAGCAGCGCCTACTGCGGGTTTGCACTTTAGCCGGGAGTTGATGAAACGCCTGGAAATCAAAGGGGTTGATTTTGCTGAATTGACTTTGCACGTTGGTTTGGGTACTTTCCGCAGCATTGATGTGGAAGACCTTTCCAAACACAAAATGGATGCTGAGTATTTCCGCATTCCGGCTGCTTCGGTTGATTTGGTCAACAAAGCCAAGGAAGGCAATCACCACATCTGTGCAGTAGGTACCACTTCCATGCGGGCCATTGAATCGGCGGTATCTGCTGAAGGTTTGCTCAAACCAGCCGAAGGTTGGACCAATAAATTCATCTATCCGCCTTACGATTTTAGCATTGCGGATTCGATGATTACCAACTTCCATTTGCCCAAATCAAGTTTGTTGATTATGATTTGTGCTTTTGGCGGCTACGAACTGGTGATGCAGGCTTATGAGGAAGCAGTAAAAGAAGAGTACCGCTTCTTTAGTTATGGAGATTCTATGATGATTTTATAAGGGTATGTAGGGTTCGGAGCAAATTTTGTGCAATCCGAACCCTATAATCTGCCCCATCTATAAAACCCATGAACTGTGCGCCCTATCCTATACCTATACTCCCTTCTTGCCCTGTTGTTTAGCCATTCCTTCATTATGGCAGAGGTTCGCACCGTAGAGTTCAATTTTTATAGTGAAAAAGTTCGCCTCAGCTACAATACCGACCTGCTTCAAGTACCCAAGCCGGTCATCGAGGGAAAAAACATCAAAAGTTATTATACCTTACTGCAACGCACTGCACATCAATTGCTGTTGAATGAGTTAAAAAATCAACGGAATACACTTGCGCTCAACGATTGGTTGTATTACGAAATGCTACGCAGCGCAACGGAACAAATCTTCAATGGGCGTTCCAATGCCGAAAAGAATTTGTTGTTATGGTTTTGTATGTCTGAAAGTGGTTTTGATACCCGTGTGACTTTTCGGGAGCAGCGCGTCTTTGTATGTGTGTATACCACCAATGAGATATACGAAGCACCCTTGATTGAAGATCGGGGGCGTACTTTTGTCAATTTGAGTGCAAGCAATACCAAAGCGGATGAAGAAGGCGTTTTTTTGCTTGACTTCGCCGCGAAACCAAATGGAAAATCTTTTGTCTTTGGTTTAGGTGTACTTCCGGGACTAAAGCCTCAAGTGGAAAAAAAGTCGCTGGGATTTACCTACAAAGGGCAAAATTACAGCCTGGAAGTCAATTTCGATCGCAATTTGGTGCGCATGTTGGAACGCCACCCCCTGATTGACGAGCGAGAATACCTCAAGGCCCCCATGTCGGAAGTTTTGCGTAGCAGTTTGCTGCCTCAACTGACCCAACTGATTAAGGGAAAAAGTGGGATGGAAGCATTGGAACTACTGACGGTGTTTACCCGTTCTTGTTTCAAGTATAAAGAGGACAAGGAATATTTTGGTCGGAGTAAACCAATGGTTCCTGACGAATTGTTCCATTATCCTTTTTCCGATTGTGAAGACCGCTCGGCACTGTACTACGCCCTGGTGAAAGAACTGCTGGGTTGGCCTATGTTGATTATTGGATTTCCTGATCATTTGACCATTGCGGTCTCAATCCCCGAATTTGATGGGGATGCTATTGAATATCAGGGACGAAAATATTACTTTTGTGACCCGACGGGACCCGCCAATTCTGCAGAAATTGGACGCCTGCCGGAAGAATTTATCGGCCAAGAATACGAAATTTTGGGGCAATTCAATTAATCCTGCAAAATTTTTAGTTCTTTTGCCCAACTTTACCGCAATTCTGGGATTATTTGCTTTAATATGGCATTCATTTAAATTTTGAAATCAATATGTACTGGACGTTAGACCTTGCGTCTCACCTTGAAGACGCACCATATCCGGCTACTCGCGATGAGTTGATTGACTATGCGATTCGCTCTGGCGCTCCATTGGAGGTCATTGAGAACTTGCAAGTAATGGAGGACGATGGGGATGAACTGTACGAAAGCATTGAGGACATTTGGCCCGATTATCCCAAAAAGGATGACTTCCTCTTCAATGATGATGAGTATTGATTGATTCGGGTTCTCCCGCATCAACCACGACATAGAGGCCCCGCCCAACAGCGGGGCTTTTTTGTGTTTTGCCTTGAAAAGTTGAGTGTTGACATGTTTCAAATAGCTATCGACGGTCATTCCTCCTGCGGAAAAAGCACCTTGGCTCGTGCCCTTGCCCGCGAGTTGGGCTACATTTATATCGATTCCGGTGCCATGTACCGGGCCGTTACTCTCTTTTTTTTAGAAAACCAGGTCGATCTATACGACCATACAATGATTCAGCAACACCTGGGTCAGGTTGAGGTGAGTTTTTCCTTGGTTGAAACCGGCAATCGTACCATACTCAACGGGCGCGATGTGGAAGATCGCATTCGGGAGATGGACGTAGCCGCTAAAGTAAGCCCGGTAGCAACCATCCCAGAGGTCCGACGCAAAATGGTTCAACGCCAACGCGAACTAGCCAAAAACCACGGCGTAGTGATGGATGGTCGGGACATTGGTACGGTCGTATTTCCTCACGCTGCCCTCAAAATTTTCCTGACTGCCACCGTTCAACGGCGAGTGGAACGAAGGCAATTGCAACTGTTTGAGCAAGGGCATATCGTAGATTACGAAGACATCCTGCACAACCTTTACGAGCGCGATTACATCGATTCTACCCGTTCTGACAGCCCTCTGATGCGCTCACCAGAGGCTATTGTGATCGACAACAGCAACTTAACTCCCGAAGAACAACTAGCCATTTGTGCCCTATTGGCCCGGCATCGCATGGAAATGCACTAGATTTTCTATTCCAACGGTCTATTAAAGAGACATATGAGATCCTCCAACACACCTCTAATCCTTAGTGGGCTTTGCCTGCTCATTCTGATCGCCTGCTCCCCTGATGGCAGTGCCTTAAAATGGCTCCACAAGACTGAACGGCATTGGGCCAAATTGGAAAAAGAACAACCGGAATGGGCCGAAATGCTGGATCCCACCGCACTTGAAAGTCGACTGGATTTTTTAGCCACAGCATTGACAAAGGCGCAAGATTGGACAAAGCAGCCATTGGATCCTGCTGTCAAAAATAAAGTGTCCGCGCTTAGTAATCGTTTGCAGACCGCCCAAGATCACCTACTCAGCCAACAAAAAGACCCTTGTGTATACAATCTGGGCTTGCGTTTGCAGGAACAGTTCTCGCCTGACCGACCTTTTGAAATGAGCCAATTGGAAAAATTACAATTACAGCTGGATCAAGCCGCCAACTATTACCAACAGGCCAGGCAGAAATTAACCGAACCTGTTCCCGCTCAGTGTGATTCAGCAATCGCTCAACACATCAGCAGCATTACTTACCTGAGAGAAGAATTGGGAAAAAAAATAATGGATAGCAATTTGCCCAAGGTGATGAGCAAACAATTGGAGTATAAAATCAATCAATCTTGTTTGTACATGAAAGATTACCTGGCCTGGTGCCGGAGTATGGCTTTTGAAGCAAGGAACTGATTACAAATCCTTTACCGAATTCCGATCCGTCAAAATGTCTTTCAGCTCCTTGAGAAAGGCATATTGGTGAGGCATTACTTTTTTAAAGGCTTCTTTGAAGGCCACAAAAGTGCCCTGGTTCATCTCGTTTTGGAACTTGTCCTTGAGCTGAACCGCATCTTCGTAGAGCATGGATTTGAGCGAAGGGATGTCATGCCACTCCCCTTCTACGGCGTAGGCTTCTTCTTTGGCGCCGTTTTCTGAGTGGATTGGGTCCAATTCGATGAAACGATCGGCATCGCTGATGAGGGAATTGGGAGCCTCGGCCTCAGTTTGATTTTGAGGAATGGCCCATTCTTCAGAATCAGGGGCATTCACCAAAAATATTTCCAGGCCGCGCTCGCGGAACCGATAAATGATCAGGTTTACTTTTTTTGCTAAGCTCATATCCTAGGATTCCCTCTTGATGTTGTTAGAACCTTTCAGCAAACAAGACTGAATCAAAAAGGTTCATTCGTGCAAAGAACTGGATAATTGGTGGAAAAACCAAATGAAATGTAAGGAGGGGCATTGTTCACACTTTAGACAAAAGGTAGGTTCAACGATCGCAGGTTTTAGAGCCTCCATACCCTTCAAGATTCCCGTAAAACAATGGAGCGACTGAATACACCACAGCACTCAATCGCTCCATTGTTTTTACAATAATGATCAGGATTTCTCCTTACCCATTCACCTCCTTCTCCAGCGCTTCAAAAAACTGCTTCGACAACATGTTCGCTACCGGGGTAATCACCCGCCCGCCCATGGTGGCGAGCATGCCAGAGAGTTTTACATCTCCGGTGAAGCTCACTTCCGTTTGGGTATCGGAAAGGGCTTTCATGTTCATGTTGACTTCCGCGGCGGCGTTGCCGATTTTACTGTTTTGCTGAATGATCAGTTTGAAGGATTCGGGTTGCACTTTGTCCACCATTTTGAGGTTGCCCGAAAAAGAGCCGCCAACCGGGCCGATTTTAACTTCGGCTATGGCTTTGAAGTTTTCGTCATCGATTTTTTCCAGTTTGGTGATGGCGGGGGTAATGCGCGCCAGGATTTCTGGATCCATCATCATGTCCCAAATGGTTTGGGCAGGAGCGTTTACGGTGTAGGTTCCGCTGAGCGTCATAAGTTAAGTTTTGGAGTTGAGGGGTTGAGGAGTTTAGAAGTTGAGGCTACCACGAGCGACACTTCGACTCCGCTCAGTGACCACTCGCGGCAGCCTCAACTTCTAAACCCCTCAACTTCTCAACCTTTCATTGAATATTTTTCCGGTTCCGCATCAAATTTAATCTTGCAGCCATCGCAGCAAAAATAAATCGGTGTACCGTTTTGTTCCACAATGTATTTGGCCATGCCCAGGGAAATGGGCATTCCACAAACGGGGTTCGTGACGATTTGGGGCCTTTGCGGGTCCTCTATTGCTTCAGTTTTAGCCTCAGTAAAAGGAGCCGAAAAATATTCGAAAGATACCTCTTTGGTGCGGTATTCCTGAATAATTTCCGCCAAAATGCTGATGGCCACCTCTTGTGGGGTTTTGGCATTGATGTCGGTTCCAGCTGGCGCATGTACCTCATCCAATTGCTCCTGCGCAATGCCCATGTTTAGCAGGTTGGCAAAAACTGCGTCACGCTTTTTACGACTGGAGATGAAGCCCACATAGCGGCATTTGACCCTCAGTGCGGTTTTTAGGCCCCGTTCATCGTTGTCGCCCTGAGTTGCCACCACGATGAAGGTGTGTTTATTGAAAGGAATACCCCCGAGGTCAAAGTTGCTTTGGTGATGATCCGCTTCGGGGAACACTTCAGCATTGGCTTCTTCATTGATCACGGTGAGGCGGAAGTCGATGCCTTTGGCGGCCTTCATCAGGGCGCGGCCAATGATGGATTTACCGATGATGACCAGGTGCGGCTTGGGCATCACAGGTTCGATGTACAAGTCCACCTCACCGCCGCTGTAGCAGGTCATTTTGTATTCTTTGACGCCCCGGGGCGGGTCAGTCTGGGGCGAGGGACTCACCCGCACGAGGCGGGGTTTGCCATCGTCCAGGGCTTCGGTGACTTCCTTGAGCACAATGGAATACACACAGCCGCCGCCTACCCAACCTTTCAATACTCCAGTTTTATTGACGAGGGCTTTGTCGCCAGTTTTGCCGGAACTGGGCGCTTCGTTGCGCACCACCGTCACCGTCGCGAAGGGTTCACCTTGCGTGATGAGGTCGGAAGCCATTTCGTAAATTTCGTTGTTCATTTTTTTAAAGTTAAATGCTGCACAACAAGTCCTCTAATTCCAACATACTCTCCAGATTATGGGCAGCATGAAAATGATCGATGTACGGCAGCGCTTCGCTCATGCCGCGGGCGCTGGGTTCGTAATCGCGGGTACCTTTGAGGGGGTTTAGCCAAATCAAACGCCGGGTTTTGCGGCGAATTTTTTGGATTTCGGATTCCAACGTTCCTTTTTCACCCGTATCAAGCCCATCACTTAGCACAATGACCATAGAGGAACGGGTCAAAATCTGGGGTGCAAAACGCTCGTTGAAATCGCGGAGGCATTCCCCTATTTTGGTGCCACTCGACCAGTTGTCGGCCTGAGTACTCAATTGGAACAACGTTTTTTCCAAACCATTGGTTTTCAAAACCTCCGTGATGCGCCTTAAGTGGGTACTGAACACGAAGGATTCCACTTGTTCAAAATATGATTGCAACGCCCAAACAAAACGCAGCAGGAAAAAGCTGTACTTGTCCATCGAGCCACTGACGTCGAGCAAAATGATCAAACGCATCTTGCGCGGCTTTTTGCCCCGGTAGCGCAACTCAATGGCTTCACCGCCGTGGGGCAAACTGGCTCGTATGGTCCGTCGCAGGTCGATGGTTTCACGGGTGTACCGCCTTTTCATCCGCCGCTTGAGGCGTTTGCTCATTTCGCGCCACAGTTTTTCAGCAATTTCTTCCAAAATACTGGCGTCCATTTCTGCTACTTTTGAAAAGTCGGTTTTGCGCAGCCGCGCGGTGGCATTGCCTCCGGTTACCGTTTTGCTGTCCTCTTCCTGGTTTTTATCTCCATCCCCAAAACCCCACACGCTCAGCACGCTGGGCTGTTTGGGCAAATGTTGGGGGTTGGTAATTTTTTGCCGGGACTGTTGGCGTTTCGGGTCGTCGTTTTTGGTTTCCCAATAGATGCCAAAAAGCTTGTCAAACAGGGCCAATTGGTCTTTGTTGCAACAAAACAGGGCCTTGAGTGCGTAGTAAAAGGTAGCTTTTTCCTCAAACAAACCCAGTTCCATCGCGCGCAAGGCGGAGAAGGTTTCCTCTACGCCCACGTTGAGCCCTCGGCTGCGGGCAAATTGGGCAAAGCCAATGATGGATCGGGTAAATGTTGCTTGGTTCATCAATCATTAAGCCATTAGTAAAGATTCAACCCCTTCTTCCTGCAACATCTTAATGTCCTCCGTCGATTTCAAAATACATCCATAAGTACGCGCTACCGCCTGAACATCCAGGGTTTGATACCCCAGGGTCATCAGGCTCAGCGCCCAATCGAGGGTTTCGGAAACACCCGGTGTTTTTTGCAATTTCTTTTGGCGCAAGGCTTGGATGAAATGCACCAATTGGGTCGCCAGCCTTTGCTCAATCTCTGGAAAACGTTTGTACACAATGGCCAATTCTTTTTCCATCGAAGGATAATCCACCCAGTGGTACAAGCAGCGCCGTTTGAGGGCATCGCTCAATTCACGGGTCCGATTGGAAGTAAGGATGACGTAGGGAATGTGCTGCGCCTTGATGGTGCCCAATTCCGGAATGGTGATTTGAAACTCCGACAACAACTCCAGCAAAAACGCCTCAAACTCCTCATCGGTACGGTCAATTTCGTCAATGAGCAAAACGGGGGATTTGTCCTTGGCCGAAATGGATTGCAACAGTGGCCGCTTCAGGAGATAATCCTCACTGAAGATGTTTTTTTCCTTTTCGGCTTCGTTGAGCGTGCTGTGTTCCTGGATTTTGATACCCAGGAGTTGTTTTTGGTAATTCCATTCGTACACTGCCGAGTTGATGTCCAAACCTTCGTAGCACTGCAAACGAATCAATTGGGTATCCAGCAAACGCGCCAGCATGTTGGCCAGTTCGGTTTTGCCAATCCCCGGATTGCCTTCCACCAGGATGGGTTTGCCCAATTTCAGCGACAAATAAACTACAGTAGCCAGTTCTTCTTCAATGACGTAACCCAGGCGGTCGAAACCAGCCATGAGGGAGGAGATGTCTTGGATCGGTGAATGCATTCGGAATGGTTGAGGGATAGTTGAGAAGTTGAGAAGTTGAGAAGTTGAGGCTACCGCAAGCGATTTTGACATATCCTTGTCCAAGTCTCCTGCGGTAGCCTCAACTTCTAAACTCCTCAACCTCTCAACTTCAATTTACACTGCTTCAATCACTCCTTTTTCCACCAAAATATTCCACACCTTTTGGGGCGTAATTGGAATATCGATGTGGGTAACTCCAAGGTGTGACAAGGCGTCGATGATGGCATTCGCAATAGCGGGTGGCGCACCAACCGTTGGCGACTCCCCTACCCCTTTGGCCCCAATTGGGTGGTGGGGGCAAGGCGTAATGGTGTGACCAGTTTCCCAACTGGGCGACTCAACCGCCGTAGGAACCAGGTAATCCATGAAAGAACCGTTGAGCATATTGCCGTCTTCATCGTAGATCAACTCCTCGAACATGGCAGGTGCCAGGCCCTGGGTTAAACCACCATGAATCTGGCCTTGCACAATCATTGGATTGATGATGTTGCCACAATCGTCGATGGCCACAAAGCGGCGGATTTTGATGCTACCTGTTTCCGGGTCGATGTCTACCACGCAGATGTACGAACCGAATGGGAAGGTCAGGTTGGGCGGATCGTAGTAATGGGTCGCTTCAAAGCCCGCCTCCATGCCTTGAGGGTGGTTGGTGTAGGCGGCAAACACGAGTTCCTGAATGGTTTTTGACTTTTCAGGCGCTCCTTTTACATAAAATTTGCCTACTTCCCATTCCAGGTCTTCTTCACTCACTTCGAGCAGATAGGCAGCAATTTTGCGCGCCTTGTCCCTCAGTTTACGGGCAGCTACCGCGGCGGCGGCACCAGCAGTAGGTGTACTACGGCTGGCGTAAGTACCCAGGCCGTAAGGTGCGGTATCCGTATCTCCTTCTTCGATATGAATGTGCTCAGCGGGAATACCCAGTTCCTGAGCGATGATTTGGGCGTAGGTCGTTTCGTGACCCTGACCTTGGGATTTGGTACCAAATCGGGCAATGGCCTTGCCAGTTGGGTGGACCCGAATCTCGGCCGAGTCAAACATTTTGATGCCCAGAATATCGAAGTCTTTGGACGGCCCTGCCCCCACCACTTCGGTAAAGCTACAGATGCCAATGCCCATCAATTCGCCGCGTTTGCGCTTTTCAGCTTGTTCTTTGCGCAGCTCATCGTAACCCACGATATCCATTGCCATTTGAAGGGCAGGTCCATAATCACCGCTGTCGTATTCCCAACCCAATGGAGAGTGGTAAGGGAATTGCTCCTTTTTGATGAAGTTTTCCATGCGCAATTGGGCAGAATCTTTGCCTATTTCCAAGGCCAGGCGATCTACCATGCGTTCAATGGCGTGAACGGCTTCAGTTACGCGGAAAGAGCAACGGTAGGCCACGCCGCCGGGTGGTTTGTTGGTGTATACCGCATCCATCTCCGTAAAGGCGACGCCATAATCATAGGACCCCGTACAGATGGAAAACATTCCCGCCGGGTATTTGGAGGGATTGGCAGCAGCGTCGGTATAGCCATGGTCGGCCAGGGTTTTGATGCGCAAACCCTGAATTTTTCCGTCCTTGGTAGCCGCCAATTCGCAGGTCATGTCGTAATCACGGGCAAAGGAATCGGCTTGCAGGTTTTCCATGCGGTCTTCGATCCACTTCACGGGTTTACCGATCAACACAGAGGCAGCGATTGCGATCACGTAGCCTGGGTAAACTGGCACTTTGCCACCAAAACCACCTCCAATATCGGAAGCGATGACCCGAACTTTTTCTTCCGAAAGTCCAACGTGGCCAGCCACCAGGGCAATCACCGTACGGATGGCGTGCGGTGCCTGTGTGGTCATGTACATTGTAAGATGGGCCTCAACGGGATCAAAATCAGCTACACAACCACAGGTCTCAATGGAGGCTACGTGGATGCGCGGGATGTACACCTGTTCCTTTACCACCACGTCTGCGTTGGCAAAAAGTTTGTCGGTCGCCTCGCGGTCGCCAGCTTCCCAGTGCCAGATGTGGTTGTCGGTTTTGCCTTTGTCGGGGCGCAGAATGGGCATCCCGGGATCAAGGGCTTTGTGCGGGTCCATGATGGGTTTCATGGGCTCGTATTCCACTTCCACGGCCGCTACCCCATCGGCTGCAATGTAGCGCTCGGTGGCGATGACTGCACAAACCTCCTGGGCGTAATACATTACGGTGTCAGTAGGCAACACCATTTGAGTATCCGACATGAGGGTGGGCATCCAGTGTAGGTTGTATTTCTCGAGGTCACGCCCGGTAATGACGGCCAACACGCCCGGAATTTCCAGGGCTTTGGTCGCATCGATGTTGAGGATTTTGGCGTAGGCATAAGGGCTGCGTACAATGTCCATGTACAACATGCCGGGCAGCTTGACGTCGTCCACGTAATGGCCTTTGCCCTGTAGGAAACGGGCATCCTCCTTACGTTTAAGGCCGTGGCCCATGCCGCCGATTTCTTTGGATGTATTGCAAAACATGAATTGTCAATTTAAAAGATTAAAAACTCAAAAAGCTTCTTAAGCCACAGTTTCAGCGGCAGGAGCCTCGGCTCCTTGCATTTTTTGAGCAGCATATTGTACAGCCTTCACAATGTTGTTGTACCCCGTACAGCGGCACAAGTTTCCAGAAATACCCCAGCGGATTTCTTCTTCCGTTGGATTCGGGTTGCGTTCCAGCAAATCAACACAGCGCATGATCATGCCAGGGGTACAAAAACCGCACTGTAGACCATGTTCTTCTTTAAATCCCTCTTGCAAAGGATGGAGGCCACCTTGAGCCAGGCCTTCGATGGTTTTGATTTCCTTGCCATTGGCTTGCACTGCATAAACCGTACAAGACTTAACCGAACGCCCATCCATGAGCACCGTGCAGGCTCCACAGCTGGAAGTATCACAACCAACGTGGGTACCAGTCAGGTTGAGGTTTTCGCGAATGAGGTGCACCAGCAATAGGCGTGGCTCCACATCCACCGTATGCGCTACACCATTGATATGAACAGTAATATTTGCCATTAGAATAAAAGTTAAGGATGAAAAACTAGGCTCCCGCGCGTTCGAGGGCTTTGTGAATGGCCCTTGCCGTAAAAGTTTTGACAATCGAGCGCTTGTAGGCGATTGACCCGCGCAAATCCGGGTTAGGATCACAATCCTGTGCCGCCATCTTGGCTGCTTGTTGGATCAAATCCTCGGTAAGCACCTGGCCGCGCAACAAGTCCTCGGAGCGAGTAGCACGCATAGGAGCCGCACTGACATTGGTAAGGCCGATACCGATCTGGGCACATTTGCCGTCTGCATCCAGGCTGAGTTGAACTGCGGTGGCGGCGGTGGCATAATCGCCCACTTTGCGCTCCATTTTTAAATAGGCCCCACCACTACGGGCTGGAGGAATTGGAATGCGGATTTCGGTCAGGA
Source organism: Haliscomenobacter sp. (assembly GCF_965225875.1). Classification (GTDB taxonomy): domain Bacteria; phylum Bacteroidota; class Bacteroidia; order Chitinophagales; family Saprospiraceae; genus Haliscomenobacter. Next base: position 247,517 of record NZ_CBDDBS010000002.1, read on the forward strand.
TTTCATCTGCTTCGAGGGCAGTGGTAAAGAAGCCCAGGAAAAAGTCGTCGATGGGGATTTCGCGATCACCATTGGGGCCAGCGGCTACTACACTGGCACGCAGTGCGAGCATTACCGCTGGATGGTCGTTGGCGGCATCGCCGTGGGCGAGGTTACCCCCTACGGTGGCCAGATTGCGTACCGAAGGGTCGGCGATCATTTTGGTCGCATCGGCGATGAGGGGGTACTTTTGGTGAATCAAACTAGATTCTTCGAGCGCCACCTCTTTGGTGAGCGCTCCAATTTTAAGGTAGCCGCCCTCCTCCCGGATGTACTCCAGGCCCTGGATGCCACTGATGTCAATCACATGTTCTGGAGTGGCCAGGCGCAGTTTCATCATAGGGATGAGACTGTGCCCTCCAGACATGATCTTGGCATCGGAACCATACTTTTGCAGCAAAGCGATGGCTCCTTCCAGGTTTGCGGGCGCTTCGTAATGAAATGCTTGCGGAATCATGTAGGTCTATAAGTTTATAAGGTTATCGTATTTGTTTGCGATTTGAAGAACCGATGGTACCAACGACCATTGAGCAAGACCGCCAAAAGGATCAAGCCTGTTCCCAGGAAATATTGCAATGGGTTGCCGGAAATGAGTTGGGCATACACCAGGGGAATGATCCCTAAAGTGGCAATACCCACCGCTAGCCCGGTTCTTTTACCCCGGTAGTTCCAGCACAGTGAGATTAAAACGGCGAAAGCCAGTGGAATTGAAAGGAAGCCCAGTACGTTGGCCTGGTAATTGTGAATTTTGGCACCACTACACATCACCACTACACTGGAATAGCCAAAGGCACAGAATGGGCACTTGGGAAGAATAGCCACAAGGAGCGTCAGCAGGAAAGACATGCGTTGCCGTTTGCGCTGTTTTTCCTGCCGCTTGCACCCACAAGACTGCACCTTGTTGGTCAGTGGTGGCGTCATGGTTCTGATATTAGGTTGTGGTTCACAATTGTGTTAAATGTAACTAAAAAACCGGATGAATGTTTTGAAAAAAAGTAAGAATGTGAAAAATAAATTACTCCTGACAGGCTGGAATAAAATTAAATAGGCTTTGGGGTGTTTTCACAGAATATTACGGAAGGTGCCGTTACCCCATTACGTTTCGCGACACTATGGCTTAGCCAAATAATGTTTTTTATCACCATTGCATGGCTTATTATTAAAAAAATTAAAAAAACTTTTCGAGCTTTTATAAAAAAATTAAAAAACTATCTAGATTTGTTAAACTTCTTTTGATTCTTTGTCACCTATTCTCGATATGTCAGTTAAAAAAGACAAAAACAAACGTGGTTTAATCAGAGAGCTTTATTTCTCTCGAATGTTGTCTTGCGCCGATTTATGCGACAAGATGGACAAGAGTTTACCCTTGATCACTAAGTTAGTCAATGAGTTAATTGAAGAAGACAAAATAGTAGAGAGTGGCCTGGCGGCTTCTACCGGCGGAAGAAGACCCGTGATGTATTCGATTCGGGAAGATGTCAACTATATCGTTGCAGTGTCTATGGATCAGCTCATCACCCGCATCGCCTTGTTGAATATGCACAACGAGTTCGTTGGCGAGATGATGAAGGTAGATCTGCCTTTGAAGGGAAACGACGAAGCCTTAACTATTTTGACCCAGGCTATTGACGCATTTGTTCAAAACAGCCTGGTTTCAAAGGAAAAAATCATTGGTATAGGCATTGCTATGCCGGGATTTATAGATGCTCAAAAGGGGATCAACTACTCCTTTTTAAAGACAAACCGGAGCATTACTCATTTCATTTCCAAAGCCTTAGAGCTTCCGGTTTTTATTGACAATGATTCCAGTTTGATCGCTCTGGCAGAACTGAGGTTTGGCGCAGCCATTGCTGAAAAAAACGTCATGGTAATCAATATGGGTTGGGGCGTAGGCCTGGGAATGATTCTGGATGGGGCACTTTACCGGGGTGAAATTGGTTTTGCCGGTGAATTCAGCCACATCCCACTGTTCAACAACAACAAACTCTGTAGCTGCGGCAAACAAGGCTGCCTTGAAACGGAAACCTCTCTTTTGGTACTCGTCGAAAACGCTAGAAAGGGTTTAAAAGCTGGTCGGATATCCTGCCTGCAAAATGTGCCTTTTGACATACCGGAAGAGGCGAACAAGATGATCATACGGGCGGCCCTGGAAGGTGATCAATTTGCGATAGAACTACTTTCAGATATTGGATTGTTCGTAGGAAGAGGCGTGGCCATATTGATTCATTTGCTCAATCCCAAACTGATCGTTTTGAGTGGCCGCGGGGCTATGGCTGGAAGAATCTGGAAAGCACCGATTCAACAGGCATTGACGGAATACTGCATTCCCCGGCTCGTTCACAATACCGACATCAAAGTATCCGAACTGGGTCATCAAGCCGAAATGATCGGCGCTGCAGCACTCGTCATGGAAAACATTGAGCGATTGAAACCCACAAAAATAGACATCCCCAATTACGAGCAAGTCTTGTAAGGGCAGTAAGAAATTTGTTTTTACACTTATTACCATCTTAAACTTTGCACTCTATGAAAAAAAGCCTACTTCTGCTTATTGTGTTGTTTTGCACGATGAGCTACAGCGCTTTCGCTCAAAAGGTATCTGGTAAAGTAACCGGAGCCGACAAGGAGCCACTACCCGGCGCTTATGTACTTGTAAAAGGTACTTCAACGGGTACAGTAACTGATGAGAAAGGGGAATTTTCACTTACTACTGCATTGACGAATACGCTCGTTTTTTCCTTTACCGGATTTCAGAGTTTGGAAGAACCGATCAATGGCCGTAACGTAGTGGATGTGGTCATGGTAGAAGCGGCTTCTCAATTGGAAGGAGTCGTCGTTACCGCCTTGGGCATGAGCAAACAGCAAAAAGCCCTGGGTTATGCCAGCAGTACCATCAAAGCAGAAGACCTGACCAATGCGGGCACACCCAACCTGGCGACTGCCCTGTACGGTAAAGCTCCTGGTGTGCGCATTGCTGCAACTCCCGGGGGTGCCACTAGTGCGGTCAACATCAACATCCGTGGGGTTAACTCCATCACTGGCCGCAGCCAGCCCCTGATTGTACTCGACGGGGTACCGATCCGCGATGGTGAAGTGCGCAACAACGACTACTGGAGTGACCAACGCCTCCGTGGTAATGGCCTTTTGGACATCAACCCTGAAGACATCGACAACATCTCGATCCTGAAAGGTGCTTCTGCAGCTGCATTGTACGGCTCCGAAGCCGTAAACGGGGTAGTGTTGATTACGACCAAAAGTGGAAAAGGCAAAAAAGGCATGAACGTGGACTTCAACGCCAGCTATGGTGTGGACAACGTAGCCTATTTGCCAAGATACCAAAACATCCGTGGTGCAGGGGCGCCCATCCATGTGAACAATGGTGGCCAGGATGCTGAAGGTTTTATTTATTACGACACCAACGGTGATGGCACCAAAGAAACTCGTGGTATTTTGAACTATTCCATCAACTTTGGGCCAAAATTTGACGGCAAGCCAATCATGGGCTGGGATGGTATTATTCGCCCATACGAAGCTCAGGAAGACAACTATGCAGGCTTGTATCAGCAAGGCCACACTGCAAACGTTAACGTTGCCGTTTCACAGGCCTCCGAAAACAGCAACATCCGTTTTTCTTTGACTCGTCAGGACAACGCGGGCTTGAGCCTCAATGCTGGCAACCAGAAAAACATAGCCAACCTCAATAGCACCTTCCGTTTGGGTAGAAAATGGTCAACCGATCTGATGGTCAACTACATCAACCAAAAGACCGAAAACCGCCCCTACTCTATCGACCGGATGATCAACAACTTTACCGGGATGATTGGCCGTTTTGACAACGCCGATTGGTACCTGAACAAGTACCAGACCAGCCGTGGATATCGTTTCGTTACTGGTACTGGGCAGAGTTTGACACCTAACGAAAACATCATATACAACGGATTCAAAGGGGATATCGCTGATTACGTTTGGCGGGTCAACAAAAACCTGCTGGATGAATTCAGCAATCGGGTAATCGCCAGTATGACCCACCACTACCAGATTTTGCCTGATTTGAAATTCCGGGGTAGAATTTCTACAGACTTCACTTCCGAGCGCATTGAAACTAGAAACTACACCGAAAGACCATTGGCCTTTGGTAACTCTGGCTATTTTGGCTTGGAAAACAACCTTTACTCTATCCTTTATGGCGATGCATTGCTGACCTACACCAAACGTTTATCTCCTGACTTTGAGTTGAATGTAATGGGTGGTTACATGGCGACCAAAGATGTTGCTACTTTTGTAAGCCGGGGTACCAATGGTGGTTTGAGTACAGAAAACCTGTTTGACATTGCCGCATCAATTAACGTAGCCAATAGTGGATCCAGCCGTTCCGCCCTGGTGAAAGACGCCTACATTGGAACAATTAACCTTGATTACAAAGGATACTTGTTTGTAGAAGGTACCATCCGCCGCGACCGGACTTCTACCATGAACCCGGAGAACAACAGCTTCATTTATCCTTCGGTCAATACCAGCTTCATCTTCAGCGAAGCCTTCAAACTGCCTGAGTTCATTTCCTTTGGTAAACTCAGAGGATCTTATGGTGTGGTAGGTAACTATCCAGACATCTACCGTGCGAACATCGCGTACAACCAGGGAACCCTGGGCGTTCAAGCAATTGGAGGCTCTCCAGTGCTGTACACCAACATTTCTTCTTCTTTTGGCAACGACCTGATCCGTCCTGAGCAAAAGAAAGAATTGGAGTTTGGTTTGGAAGCTCGTTTCCTGAAAAACCGTATTACGTTTGAAGCATCTTACTACAATGCCCAGATCGTAGATCAAATTTTGCCGCTGACTGTGGCATCTACTTCTGGAGCTACCTCCGTCCTAACCAACATTGGTACCCTGCGCAACAAAGGCCTTGAATTGGCCCTACGTGGTACAGTTGTCAAATCGACTAATCTTTTCTGGGAAATTGGGGTCAACTACTCCAGCAACAAAAACGTAGTTGAAAAACTGGCAAACAACGCCACTGAATTGTTACATGCCGATTACGATGGTAGCGCAGCGCAGTTGCGTTCCGTAGTTGGTCAGCCTATGGGTGACTTCTATGTACCACCCGTTGCTACCAATGCTAGTGGTCAGCAGATTGTCAATGCCAACGGTTTGTACCAATTGGATTCCCGCAACTGGAAAAAGGTTGGTAATGCCATGCCTAAGGCAGTAGGTGGCTTTTTCAGCACCCTGACTTTCAAAGGAATTACCCTGGACGCCTTGGCCGACTTCCGCTTCGGCGGCCATGTGATGCCAACGGGTATCAACTGGATGATCAGCCGTGGTTTGTTGGAGGAAAGTACCAAATACATGGATAAAGAGAGTGGTGGTTTGAGCTACTATGTTTCTAATGGCAAAGGGGTGCAAACTACTAGCGACAAAGGACCAAATGGCGAAAAAGTGTTCAACGACGGGATGTTGATCCCTGGAGTACTGGCAAATGGCGAACCCAATACCAACGTCATTTCGCAGGCTTTCTACTACTGGAACACTTACAACTGGGGTGGCCCTCAGTACAGCTCTTCTCGGTATGAGTTGTACGTCGTGAAAAACTCTTACATCAAAATGCGGGAGTTGACACTGGGCTACAACTTGCCACAAAGTATGATCAGCAAGTTGGGCTTCAGCAAACTGAACTTGTCCGTATTTGGCCGCAACCTCTTCTATTTCTACCGGACGATTAAGGATATTGACGCAGAGCAGTTGACCTCGGGTTCTCGCTGGACTCAAACCGTCAACAACGCGGGTACCAACCCCTCTTCTCGCACCATGGGTGTGATGATCAGAGCCAGCTTCTAATCCTTGTTTTTCATGGTAAACTTGAAAATTTGTCAACAATGAAATCAAAAATTTATATAGCGTTTTTCGCTTTGGTGGTGTTGTCGGTGGCCTGCCAAAAATCTGACTTCGCATCGAGCTATGCCGATCCTTCTAAAATCACGGCTACTACAGTTGAAAAGCAATTCACGGGCTTTTTGAATGCCAACAAGTGGTACGTTTTGCCTGATTACTGGAATTACTTCGTGGTCCTGCGTACCTCTCTGCAACGCTGGAACCAAGCGGTGGGCTGGGTGAATTCCGACAACCAATACATTCCACCCTCAGCTGGTTTAGGTGACCGTTGGAACAACTACTACAGTTTCTTGGCACAGTACCGCGAATTGGAAAAAGTCATGGGACGAGGCGAAGAAGTCGACAAAAAAGATCGCCGCATTTACATGATTGCCGCCACCATTTACCTCTATGACCACACTCAACGGGTGGTAGATTTGCATGGTGACATTCCATTTTCTACTGCTGCTTTGTTGAGTACAAATGGTGGGGATTATGAAAAATCTTACGCTAAATACGATGGTGCCGAAGCCATTTATGCCAAAATGCTGGATGATTTGAAAGCATTGGCGGATGAGTTGAATACAATTACCGTTTCTCCAGGAATCCAGATAGGTTTCAAAACCCAGGATTTCCTCAACAAAGGTGATGTTGCTGCTTGGAAACGTTATTGCAACTCCCTGCGCCTGCGCATGTTGACCCGGGTATCCGGGGTAGCTTCCCTGCAAGCAAGGGCTAACAGTGAAATCGGCAGCATCCTGGCTGATCCCGCCAAATATCCGGTTGTCACTACCAATGCGCAAAATATTCAAATCAATGTCTACGATTTGAACACCGATATCCACTCCAAGAACTTCCGTTCTGGTTTGGAAGATTGGGATGGCAACGTTGCGGGCAAAAAGATGATCGACCACATGAAAACGAGCGGCGACCCTCGCCTGCGCGTGATGTTTGAGCCAGGGCAAAATGCCAAGGGTGAATACATTGGTCTGGACCCACTTTCAGATGCTTCTACCCAAACTGCACTCGTTGCTGGTGGTACTTTGTCTTTGTACAACCGTTCTACCATGAGCCGCAACCAGTTCTTCCCCGGTGTGGTCATCAATGCTGCTGAAGTTAGCTTGCTCATCGCTGAATATTACCTCAAGGCCAACAACGATGCACTAGCCAAAGCGGCCTATGAAACAGCCATCAAGCAGTCGGTAGAATTTTACTACAACCTGCGCAAGTTGAGCAATGACGCCACTACGCCTGCACCTGCTGCAACAAATGATACCGAGATCAATGATTACATCACCAGTGCTGCAGTGAACTGGGGAAGCAACACCGACAAGTTGAACCTGATTGCTACTCAGAAGTGGATCCACTTCAACGTGGTACAACCAGTGGATCTTTGGGCTGAAATCAGACGCCTGGATTTGCCCAAACTTAGCTTCCGTGACGATCCAGCCAATACTCAGAAACAACCACCGGTACGTTGGTTTTACCCAACCAGCGAGTCCATTTACAATCCGAGCAACTACTCTACCGTAAGTGGTAAGGACAATTTGGCTACCAAGGTTTTCTGGGATGTAAAGTGAGTTTCATACCTTATTAGATATTTGAACTAGCTTTTTTTATTTTTGATAGACTGCTAATGAGTTCTGCTCGTTAGCAGTTTATTTTTTATACACCGCATATCATGAGCAGGAGTCAGTTGTTTTTAGCTTTGGTTTTCCCTTTAATGGTTCTGATTTTATCCAATGCCGGAAAGAATCAGCGGGCATGGGTAGTTAATGATCCAGCTTCGGCTCCAGCTGATTCCATTACCAAAGGCAAAAAACTGGCCCTGATCCACTGTCAGCGTTGTCACCTCTTTACTGAACCTGCCCTTTTGGATAAAAAAACCTGGGTGAGCAGCGTACTTCCCAATATGGGTCTGCGCTTGGGGGTCAAAACCAAGGACGCCCCAAATACAGCTTCCCTCAATCCCGAGGATGCCAAAACCCTGCAAGAATGGAACATTTACCCCGAGCAACCCTTGTTGTCGCTCAAAGATTGGAACCTGATCGTCAAGTACTTTGAACACGAAGCGCCCAGTCAACTGCCCTTACCTACCACAAATGCTCCTCAGCAACTCAGTTCTTTCTTGGGGCAGTACGTCAGTTTCGGAGATCGCCAGTTTCCCCAAACCACCATGATCAAATACGATGCTCGATCGGGGCACTTTTTTATTGGTGATGCCCACAATGACCTATACCTGATGAACACCCAATTTCAACTGGTCAATCAATCCCAAATCAAAAGCCCGGCGGTGGACATGGATTTTCCCCGCAACAAAGCCCCCCGCTTACTGAGCATTGGTTCCATTGTGCCTTCTGATCAAAAACAGGGAGAATTGCACGCGCTGGACGGCGACCCGAATGGGCTCAAACTTGGCCCTCTGGCCCGACCCGTACAATTTGCCGCCGGGGACTTGAATTGTGACGGGAAAGAAGACCTGGTGGTTTGTAGTTTTGGCAATCACCGGGGCCAGCTGGCCTGGTACGATCAGGGTGACCCTACCAAAGAGCACATCCTCAGCACCTTGCCTGGAACCCGGCAGGTAGAAATTCGGGACATGAACGGGGATCAAAAAAATGACCTGGTCGTGCTGCGTGCCCAGGCTTACGAAGCAATCAGCATTTATTACAATCAGGACCAAGGGCGTTTTGAAGAAAAGGTAGTCTTGCAGTTTCCTCCCGTGTATGGCCTGAGCTACCTGGAAATGGCCGACTTCAACCAGGATGGTTTCCTGGATTTGTTGGTTACGAATGGGGACAATTGGGACCTGTCCGCCATTTTAAAACCGTATCACGGTATTCGTATTTTTTTGAATGATGGCAAAAACCAATTCAGCGAAAAATTCTTTTATCCCCTCTATGGCACCAGCAAAGCCCTGGCCCGTGATTTTGACCTGGATGGCGATTTGGATATTGCGGCCATTGCTTTTTACACCAATCTGGAGCAGCCCGAGCATGGTTTTGTATTTCTGAACAACGATGGAAAACTAAACTTTACTGCCGCTGTAACTCCTGATGCAGTGGCGGGAAAATGGCTGTGTATGGAGGCGGGCGATTTTGATCGGGATGGCGATCAGGACATCATTTTGGGGTCTTATTTTCATACAGCGGCGGAGGTGACGCAGTTGGCAGTGCATAGTGTGAGTAGTTTTCCGCAGTTGTTGGTGTTGTATAATTTGAAGAATCAATGAGTATTCACCTACTTGGCAATAGGTTTCTTTGCTTCCGCGCTGCCTCAAGCCTATTTTCAATAATCAAACAAGGCGTCCGTAGTCAACGAATTTTGCACTAGACTCCCGGCATACTCATTTTGTACTAAACCAAAAGTGGTGATAAAGGTGAGGAAAATGGACTTGCGTGTAGCGGTTGTGGCCTTAAAAACGCCTATTTTTTGGCGTAAACTGTCGGCGTAAGCCTTTTCTATAACAAAGCGATTGACCGAAAATTTCATCTCGCAGAGGTTGATGGTCTGGTCTCTGCGATCAATCACCAAGTCCACTTGTGCCGCATTCAGTCCGTCGTTGCCCTGCCATACACTTGATTGCGTTTGCACGCTGCCGATTCCCAAAGCCCGTTTTATTTGGCCAAGGTGTGCTCTACAAATTTGCTCAAAAGCATAACCGCTCCAAGCACGAACTTCGGGATTGTCCATGCGGTCTAGCCATGAATTTTGGTCGTTCAGGTCGGCATTCTTGATGAATTTGAGATAAAACAATGAGTAAAAGTCAGCAACCTGGTATTGGACATTGCGCGTGGTGTATCCAAAAGATTTATATCGGCGAATAAATCCACTTTCTTCCAATTCGGACAAGATGCGGGTCAGACTGCCCGCGTTTGAAAATGGCGTTTTTTGCACCAACTCCTCTCGACTCATTCCTTTGTTTTTTTTTGCCAATGTTTCGATGATCAAGGTATGTTTGTCGGCAGCTTTAAAGAGTGAAGTATAAAGGTTATCAAACTCCGTTCGTAGCATTCCATTTTTTGTAAAACACAATCGATCAATATTTTGAGTCGCCGTCAAACCTTTTTCTATTTGCTCCAGGTAAAAAGGTATCCCCCCAGTGACCATGTAAATTTGGAGGATCTGATACCGTTCATAATTCATTCCTCGCGACCTGAAATACTGTTCGCATTCAGCCAAGGTAAAGGGTTCCAAAATAAGGCGATGAGTCACACGATTGTGCAAACCACCGCGATGGTTGATGAGGTTGTTGATCATCCAGGAGGCCGCCGAACCACACACGATCAGTAAAACATCGTTACGCGAACTTGCCCAACTGTTCCAAAAATGCTCAAGAGCAGGAATGAAACCCGATTTGGGCGTATCTAGCCAAGGTAATTCATCCAAAAAAATGATTGTTTTTTCAGATTCGTCTTTTATTTCTAAGATGGAAATGAGTTGCTGAAAGGCTTGAAACCAATCTTTCGGTTGTCGAAAACGCTCAGCTTGAGGATAACGACCAACCAAAGCCGTGTGGAAATTGCTCAAGTGCTGACGCGTTGCTACATTGGCAACGCCAGTCATATAAAAACTAAAGGATTTGCCAAAAAACTGTTTAACCAAATAGGTCTTGCCAACCCTTCGCCGACCATATATTGCCACAAACGCAGGTTTGCGGCTTTCTTTTAATTGCTCAAAAACGTTTATTTCTTCTTTCCGACCAATTATGTTTTCCATGTTCGTCAAATTTTTGGCTTCAAGTACAGTAAAAATCAAGTTAAAGCCAAAAATAAGATTAATAATTGGCTTTAACTTGATTTTTTTGAGAGTTAGAGCCAATTATGTATGGTGATAGCGTTTTTCGTAGGTGGTCTGCGTACTTCTCATTTTGTATTTTTCGGAAAGTCGTGGAACTGCCCATCTAGGAGCAGCAATCTATTCATTATCAAGTTGATGAAATTATAAATTCTAAAGCCTCCCTCCCTCAAACAAAAGCTCATGTAACACTCTCAACTTCGCCACCCTCTACCACAAGAACTCCCTATCCAAAGAAATTAAAAATCACATCTGCTTCAACAACAACTTCCCCAATTCCACATCCGCCAACAATCCCTTCAAACCCGCTTGACCGCCCGAAGTCAAATCCTTCAATAAAGTAAAGCGAATATCATTCGGAATAAAATCAATTTTTAAAAAGGCTTTCAAATTGTTGAGTTGTGCAGGACTCAACGATTGAGCATCTTGTAGCAAATAATTCGCCAGCCGGGTACACAAGGCCGCGATGATGTCCACCCGAATCGGCTGTTTGACCACCATTTTTTGAAAAGGCAAAAAGACTTCTTTTTCAAAATCCTGTGCATTGCAGATTTGTTCCGGGGTAATCAAATCACTCAGGTTGTGGTTGACAAAGGAAATAAAAGCCGTGGCGCTTTGTTCATCCAGGCAGGAATCGGCCAAAATGCGCACCAGGCCCAGGTTGGCGCTCAGGTCTTTAATCGATTTGATGGCTTCAAAAAACTGCACCAAAGTGCGCGGAGTGGTACGTTGCCCGGTAATGATTTCGGGATAAAGGAGTACAAAATTGATGCCTCGGGCATCCACCTCGTTTTGTTCGGCCCATTGCACCCAGGTTTTGAGGTCAAATTCCAGGGTAACGTGCAGCATGCGGGTCAGCATCGCATCATCCATGGGGGTGACGGAATAATCTCCACCATCAGGGTTGGCAGTCAGAATGATTTGCCACTGGGGCGGCAATTGCCAACTGATCAGTTCGTGGTTTTGCAGCAGCTGCATGATGCCGCGCAGGATGCGTTCGTCGGCGCGGTTGACGTCGTCAATCAACAGAATGCCAGGCCCGGGGGCATCAGGCACCCAGGCGGGTGCACGAAAAACGGTGCGTTCTCCTTCAATGGCGGGCATGCCCACCAAATCCCCCATTTCTTCAAATTGAGCGGGGGCGATATAGGCGTATTGATAGCCGTTTTGCCGGGCCAGGTTCTCAACGATCTCGGTTTTACCAATGCCGTGGCGACCCCAGATGCAGATGGGTGATTTGCGTTTCCCCTCCCCTTCCAGCACCTGATTGGTTTGGAAGATGTGTTGGATGAAAGCCTTTAGCTCCCCGGCATTTACTTTGGTTCCGTAGTATTGGTAGTTGTGCATAGTCAATTACAGGATTATTTTCCGATCCAGAAGGCGAAGGACAGCACCAGAGCCCCCCTTCGAAAGTTTCAGACTTTCGAAGGGGTTTTGCCTGCACAATCTTGCGCTAAAGAACTTTTCAAAGGCTGAACCTTTTGAAAAGGCATTCAAGGATCGTGTCGTTTTTCCAAAAAATTGCCAAAATCAAAGTTTTACATGCGTAATTTCCTTCCCGGCAAATGCGCCCAATTCTGCCAATCTCCGCCCCGTTTTCCCCCACTGATCATCCACAACAGGGGCTTACGACAGGGCAAACTCGGCGCAGGGCCCAATCCATCGGTGAAATACACCACCGCATCTGCATCCGATTGTTGATTGGCGTAGATGATGGCCGCATCAAAATGGGTGCCCCCACGACCAGCAACTACTGCCGGAGTTGTACCCCGATAAATATAGGCATTGTTGATCTGGGTGTCACATTCCAGGATAAAAATTTCGGTACCCAGGCGCCAAATTTGCTGGATTTCCTGAAAAAAAGCCTGTATTTCCGCATCGGCAATACTCGCCGAAGTATCCAGGGCGATGAGCAATTTGTGTTTGTTGCGGATGCGCAAACCAGGATTGACGCCGTAGCGCCGGGAAGGTTTGCGGATGGTGTTTTGCAAAAAAGTACGTTGGCCAGCTCCAACAAAGAGCCGCAAGAAACGCCGCCAATCCAGCGTGGGCTCAGGGGTTATGACCAACTGGTTCAATTCTGTTTGTAAAACCCCAGGTAAGCTGCCTCGGCCTTTGTTTCCCACTCGTTGAAGGGCATTTTGCACAATCTGTTGCATTCCAGTCGCCAGCACCTTTTTTTCAGCAGCACTCAGGGTACCTACCTCATTTTGCCATAAATCATGTCCCGCTAGTGGGCCTGTACCCGTTGCCATCAAGTTGGATAGTTTCGGGCTGATGATTTGTCCACGACGTAAGGTTTTGTTCCAGGCATTGGTCAGTTCATCATAGTAGGTATCGACGGAGCGAAAAGGCTGCAAATCCAGTTCAGGGAAGAGGTTCAAAGTGAGTGAAGCTGGGTTGAGCTGTTCGGGGCTTAAATATTGGTTCACTACCAAATCGGCAGCGAATTGAAAAATGTGGATGTTCGCAAATTCCTGCTCCCGCAGCAGGTGCCCGAATACCAGGTGAAGCACTTCGTGTTTGAGTGCTCCGAGTCGTTGGGCTGGAGTGCTCAATTCCTCCTGCCAGTAAGTTGGATTGATGGCGAGTTTGGGGGTTTTGTTGGCGTTTACACCCAGTGACAGGCTTGGAACCTCCGCATTGAGCGCTTTGACCAGCCCAGTCAACACATGCCCGTAGAAGGGCTCATGCAGGATGAGCTGGATGCTGGCTTGGGTGATTTGGTCAAAAATCTGTTGGGTTTCCATGGCAACAAATGTAAATTTTTGGGTTCATTTATTCGAAAAAAGCTACACCATGTAATCAAAAAGCTGAAGGCTTGAAAAAACCACACCTCGACTCCGCTCGGTGACCGTTTCTTCAAGCCTTCAGCTTTTAACAATATTATAGTGTAAAGATTTACTTCATCTTCTTCAAGATTTCGCGCGCATCTTTGGCGAAAGAACTATCCTCATCCTGCGCGATGGTTTTTAATTTTGATTCAACAGCAGCATCCATTGGTCCCAACTTCAAGCAAGCCAAAATATAATTCCACTCGCCTTTTTCATTAAACTTGGATTCGTTAGAATCCGCGGCTATCGCAAAAGCTTTTTTAGCTGCACTGTAGTTTTTCAAACCTACCAATGCGTGCCCCAGGTAATATTGGGCTTCCACGTACAAGGGGTCACCTTCAGGAATCCGGGAAAAATCTTCAATTGCATCGGCGTAACTTTCTTCAGCCAGAGCCTTCTTGGCTGCAGTTAAGGCATTTTGTGGAACGGAACCACCGCGCATACTTTGTGCATCAGGGGCCTTGTAATAGCTGGCGAACAACTCATCACCGCTTGGCGCTGGCATCAGAAATGGGCGGGCAAAAAATACCAGCAACAAAACAGCAGCTGCAGCACCCATAATAAAAATACTGCGGCGAAGGTTAATGATCCGACCACCGGAAGCCGCCTGATTGCCTTCCTTTTCCCATTTCTTCAAGTCTTTACGCAGGCTTTCTTCTACTCCATAATCCAGTGCGCTCAAACTCAGGCGGTATAATTCTTCAGCTTGGCGCAACTCTTCGTTGCTGCCGAGTTCCCGTTCAAAGTTCTGGCGATCTCCTGTCGACAATTCCCCAGCATGGTACTGGTCGATTCGGTCGTAATAATTTTCAAGCTTCATAACACATCTTTAAGTTGTTTGACCATGCCTGGGTTTTTTTCCAGGAATTCCATCAAGGCCAGGTGGCAGCGGTACTTAATTTTGCGGGCGTTAGCCTCGTTGCTGAGTTGCAGGGTTTCGGCAATCTCAGCCATTGAGTACGACAACTTCCACATCTCCAACACTTTGCGGCATTGTTCGCCGAGTTGATCAAGCAGGTGGCTGAGTAAGTTCTTACGTTCTTCGGTGCGGAAGCTGACTTCTGGTGTTTCCAGATCGGGTTCTTCCTGCGCTGGTTTGATGGGATCGACCAGGGATACACGTTCTTGTTTGCGCATTTGGTTCATCCACAAAAAACGACAAATCGAATACAGGTAACCTTTTACAGGTGCTTCACCCCGGAATTTGTCTTCCCGGATGTTGCGGTCCAGCACGATGATTCCTTCGTGAAACATATCGGTACCATCTTCTTGGTTGCCCCGATTGTTTTTGACGAATGAAACGACGCGCTGCTGCAATTCTTTGTCGTCGTACAACCAGCGGATTGCCGTTTGTCTTACGGTGCCGCCTTTTTTGATCGCCGCTACTAATGACTCGTTCGTGTAGGTGATGGCGTTCATGGAGTAGGTGTTTTTAAGCAGAATAATGTGCCAGGTTTGTCGATAAATTTTAATAAATCGTCCATTTATTCTTTTTGAAGGCGTAAGAAGGTTATTGAACCCTTACCCTAAGTACAAGAATACAGACCATAGGGTTTATTTTTGCGAAAATAAGTATTTTGCCCATGTGCAAGGGACAAACACGTTCAGAAACGTTGAGAAATGAGGAAGCATTGCATTTTATTGGGTAGTTTTCTGCTTTGGGTCGGAATGAGCTGGGGGCAAAATCAAGCCCTGAGCAAGCTTCAACAAGCTCAAACGCTTTTTGATTCCCTTCGTTATCAGGAGGCTGCGACAATTGCCAAAGCGGTGATAGAGCGGCAAAAAGATCCAGAAATAAATGCCAAAGCACTACTTCTATTAGGGGACATTGCCATAGAACAATCCAATTTCCCCAAGGCAAAAGCCTTTTTCCTGAGCAGTCTTCAACAACTCCAAACATTTCAAAGCAAAGGTCACCCGCTCATCGCCCAGGCCTGGAACAATCTCGGCGAGTACGAACTCAAATTAGACAACTTCACCCGTGCCATCCAATGGCATCAAAACGCGCTCAAACTCCGCATCGTGTTATTTGGCGAAAAGCACGAAAAAACCGCCGATTCCTACAACAATATTGGCAATTGCCAGCTCGAATTAGGGGATTATGCTGCTGCCTGGCAAATGCATCAACGTGCGCTGCGCATTCGTCAGGCGATTCTCCCCCCCAATCATGCCGACATTGCGGTGAGTCACAATAATTTGGGCAACTGCGCCTATTTCAACGGCGATTTTCAGGAAGCGGCCCGGGAATACCGTGCGGCGCTAAACATTCGGGAAAAAACCTTTGGTTCAAACCACAACAAAATCACCCCGACTTTGAATAATCTGGGTAAGGTGCTGCTGGAAATGGGACAATGGGACCAGGCAATGGCACTTTTCCAGCGGGTGCTCAGCATTCGGCAACAAACCTTTGGTCGGGATCACTCCTCCTTAGCCACTACGCTGGAGAACATTGGCGAAGTATTTTTAGCAAAAGGAGATTTTGCGACGGCGATTCCCTATTTGCAGCAGGCAGTTCACTTATATGGTGGCCCCAGCGCCCCTTCCAGTGCACCCGCCTGGCATAAGATTGGCTTGAGCTACCAACGAATGGGCAAGTACGATGAGGCCTTGCATTATCATTTTGATGCTTTACCCCTGGTTGAATCCCTGTATGGCGATCAAATCTTTGCTGCCGCCATTTACAACAACATTGCCAACTGTTACATGCAAAAAATTGAATACGGTCTGGCTATTCAATATTTCACAATTGCCGCTGCTGCTTTGCATCAAAACTTCCCACAGGGGCATCCCGATTTGGCTCAAATGCACAACAGCATGGCCATTTGTTACATCCGACAGGGTTTTTTAGATTCAGCGCAGCAACACTGCCGACTGTCATTGGAGTCCTTACAACAAATCAAGCAAAATCGCGGGGTAGCTTACACCCAGATTTTGCGCACCCAGGCAGAAATTTTGCTACAAAAAGGGGCAATTGACCAGAGTGGCGCCATATTGCAAAAAGCGTTAAACGCCTTGGGTTACCGGACTGGTCAAACCTTGTGGGGCAATGAAGTAACCCGAGAAGTAATGGAAATATTGGCGCAACAGGGACAAACCTGGAAAGCCGCAGCCATTAGCACTTCGAACAAAAGCAAGGCATTGCTCCTGCAAAAAAAAGCAGCAGAGGTCAATCTCGAAGCCTTGCGCCTAATGGCCTTTTTGCGCCGACAAATCAACAGCATCGACGCCCGCCAATTTTGGTTGCAAGAGGAATACACCATGTACCAGGAAGCAACCGACCTCTACTTCCGGATTTGGCAACAAAGTGGCGATCAGGCCTTCCTGGAACGGGCATTCATTTTGAGCGAAAAAAGCAAAGCAGCTCAATTGTTGGATGCAGTGCAATTGGGGCAATCGAATGCGCAATCCCAAATGCCAAAAAAATGGAGTGAACTGGAGCAAAATTTACGCGCCAGGCTGGCCGCGCTGGAAAGTGAACGGATCACCAGTCCGACCCGGGCCGCCCAACTGGATCGGGAAATGTTGGGGCAAATCCGGCGCTTGGATAGCCTGAATAGGGTGATTGCCCGCTGGCAAAAACAAAAGGGCATTACTCCACTGCAACAAGATACGGTTTACAGTTCGACTCACCTGCGTCGAAAACTATTAAAAGGGCAACAGGCTCTGGTTGAATATTTTGAAGCCAAGAGTAGTTTGTTGGTATTTGTGCTCAAAAAAGATCAGCTCTACGGTTACAGTTTGCCAAAACCATCTTACTTGTTCCAAAAAGTAGTGGCCTTCCGCCAACTCTTACGCTTGTACCCAGCACTGAATGGCGCTGCCCTGGACAGCAATTTGCTGGATTGGGCCCAACTTTCACTTGGTTTATACCGGGACATTTTTAAGCCCTTACAGCCCGTTCTAAAGGATGTACAAAGTGTGATCATTGTAGCAGACGGCGCTTTGAATTATTTGCCCTTCGAAGCCCTGCTAACCCAACAACCCAAAAGAGTGGATCGCTTTAAAAGCCATGCCTACCTCTTGCGGCAATTTGCCATTCAATACAGTTATTCAGGGAGCTTATCCTGGGAGCTGAGTCGAAAAAGCCACCACAATTGGTTCAAACCTAGCCTATTGGCCATGGCACCCGATTTTCGAAAGCATTCCCTTGGCTTAGGTACGCTGTACAACAACATCCCCGAAGCAGAACAAATCAGTCGCTTGTGGGGCGCTAAAATCCTCACTGGCTCCCGAGCCACTTTGCGGTCTTTCAGGGAACTGGCTCCACATTACGACATCCTGCATTTGGCCACGCATGGCAAATATTTTGTCCACAAAGAGATCGACAACTATTCGGCCATTGCTTTTGCGGAGCAAAAGGACAGCAAGAGCAACGAATACTTGTATACCCGTGATCTGTACGCCATGCGCTTGCCAACTGAGCTGGTAGTGCTGAGTGCCTGTGAAACGGGCATTGGCGATTACCACTCGGGTGAAGGGGTGATTAGTCTGGCGCATGGCTTCATCCACGCAGGTGCCAAAAGTGTGGTGAATACCCTCTGGAGTGTCGACGATGCGCGCACTGCGGAGCTGATGGTCGACTTTTTTACCCTGTTGAAAAAAGGAACTAGCCGCGACCGGGCACTGCAACTCGCCAAGTTGAACTTGTTGGAAAACCGGCCGCATGATGAAGTGCACCCGTATTTTTGGGCGGGATTGATTGGGATTGGGGCGACGGAGGCGGTGTACGATCCCTGGGGAAAATACATTGGTTTGGGTGGGGCTATCTGCTTGTTGCTGGGTCTTGCCTGGCTATGGTTTCGGTACCTCAAGCCCCGTTTATTGTAACTTTTAGCTTCGATTCCGTTCTGCATAAAAGCCCAATTTCATGCAACATGTACTGCTCATCCTTGTAACGATCACCTGTTTTTCCACAAGTATACTGGATATAAAAAAGCCACAAGTCGCCGTATCCACCAGAGAATGCAACTACCTGTATCAGGGTGTGGACAACCCAGTCACCATTGTCGCCCGACAAAATCAAGCTGTTCAGGCCAATCAAATTACCGCAGAAATCGATACTTATGATAGTGATGAAGTTTTTTATGCTCAGGTTCGTGGCAAAAACGGGGAGTTTTCGATCAACCCGAAACAAGATGGGCGATTGACTTTAAAGGTAAAAACCAAGGATGGGATTTGGGAAAAAAAATTCCATGTGCGCCAACTTGAAGCCATTGCTAAAATAAATAACTCGAACAAAGGCAGCATGCGAAATGGCGTATTTAAAGCCCAGGGAGGGGTCATTCCTGTTCTTGAGTGTTGTGGCTTCGATGCTCGTTGCGATATTGTTGAATATTCCTTAATCAAAATCAGTAAAAATGGGGTCGTTCAAAGGGCCCAAAATACCGGAGGAAAATTCAATGACTCCGTTCGCCCTCTGATCGATAGCGCCCTACCCGGTGATATTTATTGGTTCCGAAAAATAATGTGTCGTTGCCCTGGCAATACGACCGCGCATGAAACATCCGATATAGCCATTGACATTGAGTAAAATAGGGCCAAATACTCCTCTGTCTATTTCCAAATAATATTTTAGTTCACTTGCTTTTTAACAAACATAAATCCACCTAATTCATATTTTTTTACAATTAAATCTTTTTTTCAGCCCCCATTTTTTTCTCTTCCTTTTGTCCGTTTTTTTTGGCAATTTTGACCATCAGTCAGTCCCATCACGTCCTTTTCATTACTCGCCAAAGATTAGATTGCTATTCCAGTACCGACCAAATTCGGAAGGAAATTTTATTGCATCAAAATACACACTTGTCATGAATAACTCGAATCTGAGCCGACGCAGTTGGTTGCGTTCCTCCCTTGTCATTGCTTCTGGAGCTGCGGTAACACCTGCGGCATTGGGTCGTACTACCTTTGCGATGGATCAGGCCAGCACCTGGGCCGAGCAAAGCCGCCTCAAAGAAATTGACTTCAAACTACCTTTGATTATGCCACCGAGCGTCGCTCGTTTGAATGCCAACGAAAACCCTTTTGGGCCTTCGCCTAAAGCCCGTTTGGCCGTCATCGAAACCGCCATCAATGGCAATCGTTACGCGCATGGTGAAGCTGCCAAGCTGCGGAAAATGATCGCCGAAAGAGAAGGGGTGAGTGAAGAGTACATCATGATGGGCCCTGGCTCGACCGATTTGTTGGAAAAGGTGGCCATTACTCACTTCCTCGAAGGAGGCAACATCGTTTCCGCCGATCCAGCCTACATGTCGCTGATCAATACCGCCAAAGCATTTAAAGCGACTTGGAAAAATGTACCCCTGAAAAAGGATTGGTCACACGATTGTGCCGCCATGGAAAGGGCCATCGACGCCAACACCAAATTGGTGTATGTGTGCAATCCCAACAACCCAACGGGCTCCATCACCGATGCCGCTGAGTTGCGGACTTTTTGCAACAAAGCCGCAGATAAAGCGCCGGTGTTTGTGGACGAAGCTTACCTGGACTATTTGGAAAATCCAATGGCTTCCAGCATGGTGGATTTGGTCGCAAAAGGCAAAAACGTGATTGTGGCCCGCACCTTTAGCAAAATTCACGGGATGGCTGGTTTGCGCATTGGTTACATTGTAGCCTTGCCCAAGACGCTGGAAAAAATCGAAACCATGGTTCGTGGCAACATGGGCATGTGTATCACCTCTGTGAATGGCGCCATTGCCAGCATGGAAGACAAGGAGTTTCAGGAGCGTTCCCGGAAACTAACTGCCGAAGGTCGCGAATACATTTGTGCCGAGCTCAAAAAAGCGGGTTTCAGCTACGTGCCTTCGCATACCAGTTTTGTGTTGTTCCCCATCGTGATGAACGGCAAGGACTTCCTGAAAAAAATGTACGATTCTGGAGTAGCTGTTCGCTCCTTTGAGGTAGACGCCAAGACGTATTGCCGCGTGAGTGTCGGTTTGCCGGATGAGCTCAAGTTGTTTACTGATAGTTTGAAAAAAGTACTGGCATAAGTCACACTACTAGACATTGCTGGTATTTTTTGGTTGTCCTTTTAACTAAAGCACATGAACATCGCATTGCAAAAGGCCATTGCGCTTTTGGCTTTGATCGCCATTGGCCTACTTTTGAAATCCAAAATCAAAAGCAAGGAACAAGCCGATGGCCTCAAAATCATCATCCTGAGTTTGGCCTTACCCGCCACCATATTTATTGCCCTGCTTAAAACGGAAGTGCACATAGAGTTGATTAGTTTGCCCATTTTGGCGCTGGTATTCAATGTATTGCTATTTGGACTATGTTACCTTTTGCTGCCCTACATGGGGATTGAGCGTGGTTCGCCGGATTTCCGCACCTTGTTGATGATGATTCCTTCCCTGGCACCGGGTTTGTCCTGCTTCCCCATACTGGCGGAATACCAGGGTGATCAGGCGGTGGCCTGGGCAGCGCTGGGGGATTTGGGCAATAAGGTCTTTGTACTGATTATTCTGTACTTGTTGGCGATGCGCTGGTATTATCGCTTTTTTCCCAGCGAGAATGTATCTACCTCTGCCAAAGTCAAAGACCTGTTGTTGACTCTGGTCAGAGAGCCGGTCAATATCGTGCTGGTTTTCGCCTTGTTCTTCCTCAGCATGGGTTGGCACCTGGACAATTTACCTGCGTTTGTACAGGATGTAGTGCTCAAAATTGGGGCCATCATGACGCCTTTGGTGCTGCTGTACATCGGCATCTCGGTGCAACCGCGCTGGGCGGAGTTGCGCATGATTGGTGGGCTATTGCTGCTGCGGGCAGGGTTGACCTTGCTGATCAGTGGCATCTTTTTGAGCATTGCTCCGGCGATGAGTCCCGCTGCAGCAATTTTGGCGGTGGTGTTCCCTCAAAGTGCGGTGAGTTTTTGGCCTTTTGCACACATTGCGGCTGTTCATGGGCTTGAATCAGAAAAAAAAGGTAGAGACGTTGCATGCAACGTCTCTACTAATCGGATTTTTAACCCTGGCCTCGCCCTGAATTTTATCGCTTTGTCTTTACCGTTTTCTACGTTGTTTATTCTGTTGATCTGTACCATTGGGGTGCCCGCTACACAACCAATTTCACTTGGTTTTGCGGGCATTCTGATGGTTGCGGTTGCGCTACTGCCTCCTGTGTTGCGGCGGATTCGGCTACCGAAAATGGAAAAAGAGGTGGAGGTGATGGTGGAAAATTGAATCTGTAGAGACGTTGCACGACGTAAAGACGTTGCATGCAACGTCTCTACACCATAACGTGATTGTTTTTCCTTTTCAAAATCAAACATTTATGCCTTTCTGGTAAAAAAATCAAAAAAAATCCACCGAAAAATTTGTTTTTCCTCTTCTCGCTGTATTATCTTTGCGCACGCTGAAACGAAAATGAGTTATCAAAAACATTTCAGCACAAGGCACCACACACGCACACTACCACACCCCTCACACCCACACCCCATTTTGCGGATGTAGCTCAGCTGGTAGAGCGCAACCTTGCCAAGGTTGAGGTCGCGGGTTCGAATCTCGTCATCCGCTCTAAAAGGAAGTTGAAAACTTAGGTTTTTGGCTTCCTTTTTTTGTTTTGTGCCTACTCCATTTGGGAATTGGAACTAAAACCGTGAGTTGGAAGTTACCATTTTCAACATGAAAAAAACCATCCTCAAATCCCAATTCAAAAGTGCCATTAAACGTGGCACTGGCCAAGCCCATCTCATCCTGCAAGCCCACCCAAAGCTCAATGTTTCCAAGTTGATTATTAAAGCTGCACTACACAACCATTCCTACGACAATCAAGCAGAAGGTAGCAGGGCCGATTATGTTTTTGAACTCATTCAATTGTCCAAGCACCGTGCCAAAATCCGTAGGGCTATCTTTAAAGCCTTGGCTCGAGAAAAAAAAGACATTGGGGCCTTGGATCAACTGTTTAACCTGGCCGCTTTGTACGCTAAACAAGGAGATGAAGCAGCCCGCAAAGCCATGTATAGGCGGTTTTACAAAAAAACCATTAAGGGTGCCGAATTGATTGGCGAAGAGGCAATCATCGAAATGGATGGCTTGGAAGGATTAAAATATGTTGCAAGTGTCAAGGGTAAAATCATTCAAAATGATCCAGAAGAATGTGATGACAGTTTTATGTTGGATGATTTTCAGGAAAACAATCCAGATATTGACGTATATGCTGCCTTTGAACAAGCTGCAAAAAGTGATCATGCCATAAAAATTTATTTTGACACCATCCTAGCCAATAAATTTTCAGTTTACAAAAGAGAAAGGCCCCAATACAATTACAGCATTGTTACCGAAAAAATCAATAGCGGTGCCGTTGTCCCACTTCCTCCTGTGGGTGCCAAAGAACTGTCAAAATCAGACATCAAAAAACTGGCAAATGATTTTTTAAAAGAAACGGATCGGCTGCGCCAGGAAAAGTACCTGCGGGTATTCGATCGGGTTAAATTCCCTTTTGATCATCAAGTGATTTTGAAGATCGCCAAGGGTAAAAACAAGCGCAAAGACCGACTCATTGAATATGCAGTCAATGCGCTACGGTATTTTAGCGATCCAGCCATCCGCGAATTTGCCCTCAGCATCATCCCAAAAGCCAAACACCCTGCGAATTACACCAACTTACTCGTCAGCAACTATCAGGAAGGAGACGGCAAATTGTTGGAAGGATTGGTGTCAAAAGCTAAGAAACAGCACAAAATTCACGCACTGGTTTGGTCTTTTGTCGACATTTACAAAGCCAATCAAACCAAGGATTGCCAGGCCCCTTTGCTTGCCTTGTACCACAAAATGACCTGTGGCGTTCACCGCAAAGAAATAGTCGAAATCTTGCTCAAAAACGAGGCCCTCACGGAACGAATCCTCCCCGAACTGCGTTATGACAGCTACGCCGAAACCCGGCAACTGATCACCACAAGCCTTTAGTATTCATCATGCCTACACTCAGCGATTCCCAAATTGAGCAATTCATCCACGAAGGTTATGTCAAGTTGGAGCAGGCTTTTCCCAGCGAACTTGCTGCCATCTGCCGTCAAATCCTCTGGCAAGACCTTCCCGTTGATGCAAATGACCCCAGCACCTGGACCCAACCTGTAATCCGTCTGGGTGAATACTTTCAGGAGCCTTTTCAACAAGCAGCCAATACTCCGCAACTACTTTCTGCTTATGACCAACTCGCCGGAGCAGGCAACTGGCTACCCAGAATGAGCCTGGGCTCTTTTCCGATTCGTTTCCCCAGCCAGGAAGAACCCAATGATACGGGTTGGCATGTGGATGCGAGTTTCCCAGGCGAAAACGCAGCCAATTACTTTGAATGGCGCATCAATGTGGTTTCCAGAGGCCGGGCATTGCTGATGCTGTTCCTTTTTTCTGATGTTGGTGAAACCGACGCACCTACCCGAATCCGCGTAGGATCACACCTGAAAGTAGCCAAAATTTTAGCTCCTGCTGGCGAAGCGGGTTTATCCTTTATGGAATTGGCGCATCAACTCAACGGCACAGAAGAAAATCCCGAAATCTTAGCTACCGGCCAAGCCGGGACGGTATACCTTTGCCATCCCTTTATCGTACATGCCGCCCAGGCCCATCGGGGCAAGGAACCTAAATTTATGGCGCAGCCACCTTTGTTGATGCGTGGAGAATTCAATCTTCAAAGGGCAAACCATGATTATGGCCCGGTGGAACTGGCTATTTTACAAGGTTTGACTTGATCCTTTCTAAACCTAAAACTTATCCATATGCCTACCCCCCACTTCCTCAACGTCGACCTCGATATCCACGCTCATACTGATCTCCAGCCGCTTATCGCGCACTGGAAACAACTCATTCCCTTGGTTACACCGGAGGATGCTGGCGACAATTTTGTGCGCTTTGAACTTGGAGAAGCCTACCCTACTGCCTCCGAAACCATTCGACATTTTTGTGCTGCCGTGGAGAACCTGCCCCCTGATTTGCTCCAGTTTTGGTATCAATGTCCAAAACGTATTTTGGACATTGGTTACGAAAGTGGTACAGAACGACCAATGTTACAAGATGCTTTACCTGCGGAATTGCTGCTCAGAATTGCGCAATATTTTACCAGTCTTGATGTTTCGATATACCCTCGTGAATAGGAAAATTCGATTCAATCCTTTCCTTTCTTTTTCTTCAACCACTTTTCAAAGTATAGATTGGCGATGGATTTTCGCAGGGTTGAGTCGATGATTTCTACTGTTTGCCAAACTCCGTTTTTCACCTCAGCTTTGTACCAAATGAACTCATCGTCGCTGCTGAACTCGGGTTTGTCATCCGTATTGCGAATGGTTTTGATGATCAATTGGTCAGTTTCGGGAATGATCTTATAATAAGAAAAATCCTCATTAGGTGGGGAAAGCTGTTGCAAATTGGTACCATCTGGATCCGAGACAAAAAGGTGCTCCGCATCCAGTTCATTTAATTTGCCGTCATGGTTGTAATCTCTGGTTGTGATTTGGTAAATAATGCTTCGTGCAAGGATTGGTCCCGTTTCTTCCATGTTGGTATCAAAATTGGAGATGCTCCATTTTTTATCGGTCAATAATCGGGTAGTCCCGGTTTCCGGGTTATAAAATAAAAGGTTCCAGTAACGTGGTTCCTCTTCACTGTAATAATAGCTGTCACTCCTGCTGTATTTTCTTTTTTCAAGCAAATCCGTCGAAATAGGAATAAGCACCTGTTTGCTACTTTTGAGAAAAACCGGGTCTTCATAAGTAAAATTGTACTCCATCAAAATCGAGTCGATTTTTTCAGGGGTCAAATTTTCATCGTCAATTTCTACCACGGGCGGTTCAGCTTGCTTACAGGCGCAGAGAACCAATAACATTGCAAAGGCAATCAACTTGTTCATATGTTTCTTATGGATTTAGCTAGTGCACTAACTAGAAAATTGCTTCACTTCAACACGGTGATACTTCCCGTAAACATCTTCTCCACCCCATCGATGAACTCTATCACTGCCTTGTAAACGACCACTTCATTTCCCATCGATTTGCCCCGGAAAGTCCCATCCCAACGAGGGCTATCCGTACTTGAGTCCGCGTCAAAAGCAAAAGCGACTTCACCCCAACGAGTGAAAATTTCCAATGACTTGACGCGTAGGGTGCTGGTGCCCGGGAAAATTTCAAAAAAGTCATTCTGGCGATCCCCGTTGGGGCTAATGGCGTTGGGGATGTACACCTTGTAGTTCTTTTGGACCAAAATCCGCAGGGAGGTTTTAGCCAAACAGCCATTTTCATCTACCGCTTCCAAGCTAACCGTTCCGTTGGCCGTTACCCTTGGAATGTTAAGCTCGGGACAAGCTGCACAAAGATCAGGGTAAGATCCATTCCAGCGGTAGGTCGCAATTGGCGCACTGCCATCGGGCCGCAGAAACAATGCTGCACCCAAGTCAACTGTAGTATCTTTCGGCAAGCTCACCTGAAACAACTCCGGCGCTGGCAATTCAATCATGCGGGCTATTTTGCAACCACTTTGATCGGCAGCAAGGAGCATATAGGTGCCAGGGGGCAAATTTCGAAATACCGAATCCCGACTCATCGGGCGATTGCCCAACTGATATTGGTATTCGGGGCTTCCACCCATGGCGCGTACGGTAATCAGGCCGTTTTTATCCCCAAAACACTTACCAGGGATGGAGGTAGTGCTGATTTCCATTTTTTGCACTTCCACACTGTCCCGGCGTTGGCAGCCCTGGGCGTCGGTTACGATGACTTTGAAACGTCCGGCCTGGTTCATTTGAATGATGCGGCTGGTATCTCCCGTGCTCCAGCGCACGTTGTAAGGTGCAGTCCCGCCTTGAATGTTGATTTGTGCCCGACCAGCTTGCAGCTCCCCGCAGGGCTGGGCCAGGGTCAAGGCTGAGGCTTGGAAAGCTGGTGCGGAAGGCAGGTCAAAACTACGCTCGAATGTACAACCCAGCCGAGGATCGGTCACGGTGACAAAATAATTTCCGCCGGGCAGTTGGCTGATGCTGGCAGCCGAGTCTCCAGTGCTCCAGGCATATTGTAAGGCACCAGGTCCCTGCAAGCTGATGCGCCCGCTCGGAGTGCCATCACACTTGGGTGGGTCGAGTTGGGCAGTTACCCGCGGCTCGGGAAAAGTACGGGATTGTACCGAATCCTGGAATACACAAGATCGGTCACGAGCTTCGAGATAATAGGTACCCGACTGGGTGAGCTGGACTTGTTTTTCATTGGAAACAATGGGCCCGTTTTTACCCAGTCGCCAGACGAAGGTTTCAAAATTATCATCGATAGGGGTGACTATTTGGGGTTTGTTGCCACAAAACTTCACGGTATCCTGAGCCAACAAGTCCCGGGTAAAACGCTCCGGGATTTCGAACTCAAAGGTAAATTGGCAATCTTCGGCCAAACTGTTGAAAGGTTTTACGGTCAAAAAAACCTTACTTCCCGCCTGGGGTTTGTTCAGCGTAATGCTGCGGGTTGTTTGTCCGGTACTCCAACGATAGGCTGAAAAGCCTTCCGGGGCGGTAAGGGTGATTGTGGTGTCCAAACCCGGACAAAAATAAGAAGGGTAAATTTTGGCACTTAGGCATTCAGCGTCCAGGTAAGCGTAGCCAAAATGTAAACCTTCGGTGCAGTCATTCACGGTAAAACGCAGGGTGATCACCTGCCCGATGTAATCCCGCAGGTCGATGGCCGCAGCCGTCCAGTTGCGGATGCGCAGCAAGTTTTGGTTTTTAAATCCAGGGATATTTTCAGCGGCTGCCACTTCGTACAAACCACAAGGGGTGCGCACATTGCGCTGGTTGAGTACTTCCACGGTGAAGCGGGGCTGCTGTTTGGGTTTGTGGTCGGGGTCTTCCATGACCACGGCGAACTTGTACAAAAAGAGGGAATTTTCCTGGGTCACCCGAAAGGAGGTGATCAGGCGGTCGAATTCTTTTCCATTGCGGGAATTCCCCAGGCGAGCGGCATAGTTGCCAATCGAAACCATCGGCAGGGATTCAATTCTGACCAAAAAATCGTTGCCCATGTCCCTGCGCACAATGGTGTGGCGCTGAGGAATCAAACCAACTTTTAGGTCTTCTTCTTTGGGGCGATTTCCAAAGGTGGGATCTTTGACAAAACCATATTCCCCTCGCCAACCTTCAAAAGTGCCTTTTTCGAAGCCGAGGTTGGAGCAATCGTTGAGGGGGACTTGTTGGGCAAGAAGTGGAGTGCTGAACATTAGGCACCAGAACACCAAACAATACACAACGGCCTTACCGTGAATGGTTAGGTAGAATTTCAATCTCATAGTAAGCTTTGGCTTTTAGGTTCAATTTTCAGGCCGTCGTTAGACCAAAAATAGGAAATTTTGAGAAAAAGAATACTTTCTAATCCATTAACATCAGTTTAACGCTAGTTAAAGTTTCCAGGCAGAGGGTTAAAGTAAGTTATGGCTATAGGGGGGAGCAGATAGATTGTTTATCATTGAAATGTGTTTTGACACGAACAACTTGTTCAAATTCTAAATAATCCAAAAGAAATGCTCATGAAATCTACATTCAAGCTCTTTACTTACCTGGCTTTTATCATCCTGGCCAGCTCCTGTACCGACGAATACCGTTTGGAACGCAAGGAGGATCGCCTCTACGGGTCCTGGATTTTCGAAAGTGCTTCATTTAAAGAAAATGGAGACCTCTTCCGCGAAAACCGCGATGCGGAATTTGTAGGCGACATCATCGAATTTTACCGCGATTACAGTGCCTCTTACGATGACCGTCTGGATCGCGTCGTGTATCCCGGTTATTGGGAGCTTGTCCTCGACCGAGCTAATTATGATGATGAAAATGATGTCGAATTTTTCCTCGACATGGACTTCTTTGATCGGGGGCGCCCAGCTATGACTTACCTCTGCGGGGTGAATAACCTGAGTTGGGAACGGCTCAATTTGCGCGCCAATGTGCGGGGTGGCGTATATTATTTTAGACTCAGGAGATTGTAGAAACGCACGGCCGTTCGACTATGCTACGGCAATACATCTAGCAAAAGAGACGCACGGCCGTGCGTCTCTACCGTGCCCATTTAAAACCCTGGAGTTTGTAACCCCCAAACCCATTCCTTCGTATATATGCCCTGATCGTTTTTTATCCTAAAACCGAAGGTTATGGCTACACACTCCGCCGAGAACAAATTGGGCATTCTGAACATCGTCGTCATTTTTCTATCCATTTACATCCTGGGGGCGCTCATCATCGATACCGCCTATGAATTGCCTCCGGAAACTTCTACCCTACTCCAGTATTTCGACAATGCGATTTGTGGCGTCTTTTTTATTGAGTTTTGTGTCCGTTTTGCCAAAGCAGAAAACAAGCTAAAATTCATGCGTTGGGGTTGGATTGACCTCATCGCCAGTATTCCGACCATTGATGCCTTGCGGGCGGGGCGTTTGTTGCGCCTTATCCGCTTGCTGCGAGTAGTCCGGGCATTTCGTTCGATTCACAATCTGTTTCATTACGTTTTTCAGAACAAAGCCAAAGGGGCACTGACCTCTGCTTCACTGACCGCCATTCTGCTGGTCATTTTTTCAGCCATCGCCATTTTGCAAGTCGAAACCGATCCCAATAGCAACATCAAAACCGCTGAGGATGCCATCTGGTGGGCTTATGTAACCATTACTACGGTTGGCTATGGAGACAAATTCCCGGTCACTACCGAAGGTCGGATTATTGCGGCCATTTTAATGACGGCGGGGGTGGGTTTGTTTGGGACCTTTACGGCTTATGTGGCGTCGTGGTTTGTGGTGGAGAATAAGGTGGTGAAGGAGGAGACGGTGCCTAATCCGGAGGAGGAACATTGATTAAAGCAACTTATTTTTCAAAATACCCAAACCAATATTTTAAGCCCGAGGTATAAAATGAGTATGCCTTTTGAAAAGTTCTTTCGCGCACAATTTTGAACAAAAAACACCAAACCGATCTAGGCTAACAAATTCTTAGATCTACTTTCTAGTTCAATATGGTGCAAACAAAACCCCTCGAAAGTCTGAAACTTTCGAGGGGGCGTTCTGGCTTTGTGCTTCGCCGTTAAACTTGATGATAAATAGCCTTACTTTTCTTTTGGCTCAACCTTTTTTAAAACTATTCTTCACTTACTCCGACTTCAAAGACTTCGCCGGATTAACCAACGCCGCCTTGATCGATTCATAACTCGACGTAAGCAGTGCTACCCCTAAAGTGATAAACACCGCAAAAACCAGGGTCCCAAACCCGATTGGAATCCGGTAAGTGTAATCTTGCAACCAGGCATTCATCAAGTACCAGCCCAGGGGTGCAGCAACCAGAAAAGCAATGCCGACCAGGAAGGATATTTCTTTGCCAAAAAGCCCTAGGATTTGGGCCAAATTGGCGCCCAGCACCTTGCGCACTCCAATTTCTTTGGTCTTTTGTACGGCCATAAATTTAACCAAGCCATACAGCCCCAAACAGCCTATAAAAATGGCGATGAGGGAAAAAATCTGCACCAAACGCAGCATGGTACGCACAAATTCATAGTTGCGGGCAATGCTTTCATCCAAAAAAGACTGCTCATAAAGGTGATCGGGGAAATAACTGTTCCAGAGTTTTTCCACCTCTTTCATGGTCTTTTGCAGGTTGTTGCTGCTGAGCCGTAAGCCACAATTGTAGTGAATGTCTTTGTAGGTAAAGACTGCGATGGGTGCAATTTCCTGCTCAAAAGAGGCATTGTTCCAGTTCTTCAACACCCCATAAATAGGGGCATCAATTCCCCAAACCCGCAGCTTTTTACCGATGATGTCTTCCGGGTTTTTCACCCCCAAACGTTCGACCACTTTTTCGTTGACCAAATACCCTTGCACCGTGTCGCTGGGCGGAATGTTTTTACCAGCCACTAAGGTCAATCCATAAGTTTCGATGTAATGATGATCAGCATTTTTGGTGTTCATCTGCCAGATTTCGTCCTTTTGGCGGGTATCAAAGCGGAAATTGGTCGTATTGTTGGAATTGGTAGTAGGTGAAAACAAGAAAAAAGAGGCGTCCTTGACCCCAGGAATGCTCAACAAACGCTCCCGAAAGGTCGTTTGATTGATTTTTTCCGGAGTAGGAATGGTTATCTCGACAATACCTTTGGTTTCGTAGCCGATTGGTTTGTTCATCATAAAGTCGACCTGACCGTTGATGACCAAAGTACAAATCACCAACAATTGAATGAGTACAAACTGCACTACAATCAAGCTACGGCGGATGTTCAAGCCTCCCGCCTGTTGTTGATTGATGCCTCCCTTGAGGGCCACTACTGGGCGGAAACCGGCCAAAATTAATCCTGGGTAAGACCCCGCCAAAAATACGACCGTCAAAAACAGTGTAATGATAAACACCCACAGCATGGTGTCATTCCAACTTACGTGACTGGGCCATCCGCCACCTAGGTTCAACCACTTGTTCAGGGAAGGTAAGGCAAAGGTGGCCATGGCGAACCCTAAGACCAGGGCTACGGCGGTGATCACACCTGTTTCAGCAATAAATTGAAAAAAGACCTGCCCTCTTTGGCCGCCAACGGCCTTGCGAATACCCACTTCTTTGGCCCGACGCATGGCTTGAGCGGTGGCCATGTTGATGAAATTGAAGCAGGCTGTAGCGATAAGGAAAATACCGATGGTTCCCATGATGTAGATCCACTTGTATGGTACTGGCCCGTAATAGCGCTCGGAATGGTGGATTTCCCGGAATTTGATGATGGGGTGTGCGTAAGCTTTATAATCCTTACCGTGGTATTTTTTGCTGATGGCGTCAATTTCCTTTTGAAAACGCGCAGCAGTCACTTCAGGAGGCAATAATGCAAAACAGTAGGTATTGGAATTGACACCACTCCAGGTAGTCAGTTCTGGCCCACCGTATACGAAGTCTTTGTTGTTCTCCAGGGTAGCGAAGGAGACAAAAAACTCATAAGGCAAGTCCGTGTTGTCCGGTGGATCATTGACAATCCCAGTCACCTCCAGATTCAGTTCGTTTTCCAGCTTGATGATACGGCCAATGGGGTCTTCATCCCCAAAGTACTTCTCTGCCATTCTTTTGCTGATGACCAAAGTATTTGGCTTGGCCAGGGATTTGGCTGAACCGACTTGCCATTCATAGTCAAATACCTTGAAGTAGGATGGAGCCACATAAGCCAGTTTGGGGCCAGGGCCTTCCTTGAATTTTTTAGCAGGTCGCCCATTGGCATCAATCAATGCCATTAATTTTTCATAGCCTTCAATACAAATTGTGGCCGCAGTAGCCGAAGTTTCGTCCCGCACCGCTTTCCAGGTTGGCGGGGGGACACCTCGTGAGTAGCTGGTACCATCAAAATGAAACTCAGTGGTGACTTGATACACCCGGTCAATGTCCTTGTGAAAAGCGTCGTGGGTGGTGTGAAAACGGATAAACCAAAACACCAGAAGCCCACAGCCGATGCCCAGGCTTAATCCCACTACATTGAGTAAGGCGTATACACGATTGCGGCGAAGGTTGCGCCAGGTGATTTTCAGATAGTTCTGCAACATAGGATAGGATTGTTCTTGCTTATTGATGCAAATAAGCTAAAAAAGTGCCAGTTTTAAAATGTATTGATTTGCAGCTTTTTGGAAATAAAACAATCAATAACACTGTCCGCATTCGAACAGTTTTTTGTTCAAATGCGGACAGTGCTTCGGCAAAATCGGACAAATTTAGGGCTTGGTTTTGTCGTAAAATCGCCACTGGGTTTTGAAATCTTTTTTCAAATTTTGGTTGGTCAAAATCGCGCGGAGCATTTCTACAGGCAGAGCATTTTCCTGCAAAATGGCATCGTGGTATTGTTTGATGGTCATCTTTTTGCTGTCGACCAGTTCTTTTTTGAGGGCATAAAATTGCAGGCCGCCTACCATGTAGGCCAATTGGTAAAGCGGGCCGTAATTGCCTGTAAAAGAGCGGCGCACCTCTCCTTCTGCGTTGGCGCGTTCGTGTCCAACCCGATCCACCAAAAAGTCGATGCATTGCTGTGGCGTCCATTCACCCAGGTGGTATTTCAGGGAAAAGATGATCCGTGCACAGCGGTGCATGCGCCAAAACAACATGCCAATTCGATCCTCCGGCGAGCGGGGGAATTTCATATCCCACAACAAAAACTCCCAATACAGGGCGTTGCCTTCGTGCCAAAAGGGTGTTCCAAATTTGCGGTAGGTTTTGTTCCGGTTGTTCATAAAACCCTGCAAATGGTGCCCGGCAATCAACTCATGGTGTACGGTAGCCCTTGAAAAATGTGGGTTGTTACCGCGCATACTCATCATTTTTTCATCGTAGCTCATGGTGGGCGTTGGGTAGGAAATGATCAGCGATTCTCCTCCCAGGAAAAAGGGGCTGACCAGTTGGCGTTCAGCCGACATCATGTTGACCCGCCAGGTTTCTTCGGCGATTGGGGGGATGGTCACCAGGTCATATTTTTTCAAAAAAGCTACTGATTGGTCGTACAATTCCAACATCGCCTCAGGCTGTTGGCCGGGAGGTACAAAGCTGTTTTTGACCTTCTCCTGCGCTGCTTTCCAGTCGTTACCAAAACCCATTTCCTTGCTGGCCTTGAGCAATTCCGCATCACACCAGGCAAACTCTTTATTGGCAATGTCGATCAATTCATCAGGTGTGTAAGGAATAAATTCGAGTTTGAGCTGGCGAATCAATTCCTCCCTGCCGATTGGTTTGCCCACTATGCCACTGCCATCATCTTTTTGGGTACTGGTGCTTTTGCCTTTGCCTGCCAGGCCTTTGGCGTAAGTTTCCAACTCGGCATCCAGGCTCGTGTAGGTTTTGGGTACCCACCAGGAAAACTGCGGATCGTAAGCATTGTAAAAATTGTAGTAACTTTTCAAGATGGCCTGCATGCCTTTGACTGCTTCGGAGGCCAGATTGGCGAGGTTTTGGTCAAATGGCTCTACTCCTTTGAGTTTGCCATTGGCTTGTTTGACCTCGTTCAGGATGTCGTTCATGGCCTTGGCTACCTCTTGTCCATTCACGCTTTGGCCCCGGTTACGGGACTTGATGAGCGTATAAATGTGATCCGAAAAGGGCAAATGTTGGACAATCTGATCGTAGTTTTTTGCTCGGCCTGGAGTTGGTACTGCTCGTCTTCGAGATTGCGTTTAAACAACAAATAATCGACCTTGCCATTGATGTTCATTTTGTCAAAATCGATCGATTCCAGTTGTTTGAGGTTGGCATTGATCAGTCCAAGCAAACGCTGGCGTCGCTCTGGCGAGTTGTAGCCGGAAACTGGGCCGCGGAATTCCATTGGGTTGCTGGTGGCATAAAAGCGCATGATGCTACCTTTGTCGGCATCGTATTGCACCATTTGGTTCGCCATTTCGCTGGTTTGCGCGTAGAGCGGATTGGTGTTTTGGGCCGAGGACCAATGGGTGGCCAACAAAAAGAGAAGACAAAAAGTAAGTGTTTTTTGCATGGTTATTTATTTGGTAGAAAAAAGGTTTATTCCAGACGATACAATTTTCCATCGTAAGCAATCCAGGCCTCTGTCCCGGAAGCACTCAGATAATCGTTTTGTGCGCAAAACACATAAAGCGGATAACGAAAGCGATCTGTGGTCGCAAAATGGGCCTTTTTACCTCCAATCAGAAGTTCGTACTGCATTGCTGAGCGCGACTTGTAATTGGGATAATCCAGTTGGGTGCCCATCGAGACCTTCTTGGTGGTTTCCAAAACCATGTTCCCATCCTCCAGGCGGAAAAGGCCAGTTTCGGAATCGTAATTCCAGCCCGGGTTGGCTGGAGGCTCAATCTGTCCATATTTTCGCGTAAATTGATCAACTTCAAGAGAATCCAGAATGGACCAAACAGTTCTTTTTTGCTTCGCCATTTCTAATAGGAGTACCACCCCTCCCCCGCTCGGTAAACTAAGCACTCTGGTTGAAACACTCTTTTTGAGCGCCTTTTCCCGGGCAGGTAGGTACAGCTCCAATTGCTCTTCCGGGAATAATTCTACCAGGTTTTTGTTGGACGGAAAATCATGTTGTACATAACAAGGAATCTCTTCCGTAATTTTCATGCTCTCGACATCATACAAGCGAACCTTGTCATCCAGATAAAACACCAGATTTTGGTGTTCCAGCCAAAGGTAAGATGAATAACTATATCGCGATTCAGGCAACTCCACGCGTTGCAAAACCTGCCCCTTGGCATCCAGGTGCAAGAGCAGATAATCCGTACGAAAACGGTCCTCTAGTTTGTAATCGCCACTTTGCTGAACTTTGGTGTGTGCCACGACGTATACTTCTTTCCGCTCAGGGGAAACGAAGAAGGTTTGCACGGTATACCCACTGTCTAGCGGAATTTCCATGACTTGTACAGCGGGATTGTCGGTATTCGGGAACCAGGGAAGATCTTGCTTCAGTTTTTTGGAATTGCGGTTGTTGCAACCAAAAAGTGCTGAAATAAGCCAGAGCAACAATAGGGCGAAGTGTTTCAAGGTGGTATTTTTTAGGCAAAAAGTAGATTATTCAAAAGTAAATTATTTCTTTTAAATCCCCGCAAATAGTACCAATAAAACCAGCGCGAAATGACACGTACCCTATTGCTGTTTTATCTGTTCCTCCCCCAATTTATTTTTGCCCAAAGCACGCCAAAGCTGCGCCATCAAAACGCAGAATTTGAGCTAGGCTCTTTCGTCCTCAATGGAAAAACAATTTTCAGCAAAGATGCCGTTTTCCAACGCAAAGTCCAGGACACTACTTACTATCAGGTGGGCAAAATCAGCTTGGCATTGTGGCCTGAAAAAGCCCAAGGTGAATACGCCAAATTCGCTCTACGGTTCGAAAACAACACCCCTGGAGATACCCTTACGCTGGAAAATGTCGTCCCCTTTGGTGCCGATGAGGAGCGCATCTACATGACGGGCCTGGGCAAACATGGCCTTTCCCGTACCCACCTTTTTCGCCCGGGCCTAAAACCCGTAAACGTAATCGTACCTGACAACGCCTGGCACCTGGGCTATGCAGATGCCAAAGCTGCCAATGGCCAAAGCTATTGTGCCCTCACACGCCGAACAGCCTGGAATCAAAAAATCCAGCGCCGCCGTTTTGAAACCATTTTATTGCCAGGAGGTAATACCACTTACCAATATTGGATCATGTCTTACCAAGGCGAATGGCAGGAAGGCTTGCGGCGGATGTTTCAGGAGCAGTACTTGTTTGATTTGGAGGGAAAACAATTTGACGAAACCCTCTATCAACGTCCCGATTTGCAATGGATACGCAAGACCTATGCCATGCACCTGATCATGGCCTGGGACAAAGACTTTTACGATCCTCAAAGCCAAAAATACCGCTATGAAGACTTCTTAAAAAAAGCCAAGACCCTTTATGGCGGCGATGAAGTAGTAGGCATTTGGCCCAATTGGCCGATGCTGGGATTGGATCAGCGCAACCAGTGGGACATGTACCGCGCTTTGCCGGGTGGCCTGAAAAGTTTGAAGCAACTGGCCGAAATGGGGCGCAAAAAGTACCAAACGAAATTTTTCATCAGCTACAATCCCTGGGACGAAAGCACCCGTTGGGTAGATCACCACACGGGAATGGCCGAA
This sequence comes from Haliscomenobacter sp., assembly GCF_965225875.1. Lineage (GTDB taxonomy): Bacteria > Bacteroidota > Bacteroidia > Chitinophagales > Saprospiraceae > Haliscomenobacter. The sequence goes on from NZ_CBDDBS010000002.1 coordinate 283,615, forward strand.
ATGATTGAGGCAATCACTGCCGACGGCGTGGTGCTCGATACCGAAGGCAAATCCACCCCCGAGCGCCAGGCCGCCGCCGATAAAGTTCGCCCCGGGGTCATCATGTACAGCGAAGGTATGGCTGTGCCCCGCGATATGCCCGGCATTGTGTCAGGTCGGGTCCACAATGCCCTGTACTACCCTCCTCTGCTCAATTTGAACAAGTTTATCCGGCCCGATTTTGCCATTTTCCGGGTTGCTGAAATTTATCTGGAGCCAATTCGGCGGGAGTATGCTCTTTCGATGTTCAATGGTTATGGTACGGAGATCAATCAGTTCCGTCCGGGGCACCCCAATTGGGTGGAAGAGGATTATCGATTTTGGGGCCGAACCCTGCGGGTATTGCGCGAGAATGCTGCCGTTTTTTCCCAAAAACAATATATGCCGCTTTGGCCGAGTCAACGTGATAGCATTTACATCAATCAATGGCCGGGTGCGGAAAAAACCTTGTTCACGCTGTTCAGTTTACAACCGGCTGGATACACTGGACCATTGTTTGAAACGCCAGTAAAAGCTGCTTATCACCTTGTCGATCTTTGGAACCATGAGGAGTTAAAGCCAATTGAAAAAAATGGAAAATGGGTTGTTTCAGCTGATCTGGAAGCCTTTTCCCAAAAGTGGCTGGGTACGAACAATGAGGGAGCGGTGGGTGCAATTGCCGTTTTGCCCAGTATTTTGCAAGTAGAACGCAAGGGGGATATATTGAGCTTTTCAGCGGCCCGGGGCCAGGAAATCCGCATTTGGTCCGGGCATCCCGCTTACGATCAAACGCCCAAAATCTATGGCATCAATGCCCAACAAATTGCCTTGCACAAGGTATTTGAACGCCCTGAAGGAAAGTTCGTCATCCAGCTTTTTGACCAGGGCGAGTTGTTGGATGAAAGAGTAATCGAGGTAGAGACAGGATTAGCTCGACTGATCAGCCAAAAAGCGGCCTTTTTTCCCAGTCAGACTATCCCTGCTGGTATGGTTCAAATTCCAGCCGGGAAGTTTCGCATGAAGGTGAAGTACGGCGATGATTTTATCCCCAACCCCCGTGAATACCCTCAAGAGGAATTGAACATCCCTGCTTTTTTGATGGACAAACACCCGGTAACCAATGCCCAGTTTGCCCAGTTTTTGTTGCAGTCCAAATACCGCCCGAAGGATACCACCAATTTCCTGCGGCACTGGCATGGCGGGAAAATCCCCAAGGGGCAGGAACAGTTTCCCGTGATTTATGTGAGTTATGAAGACGCTCAGGCTTATGCACGTTGGGCCAAAAAACGCCTACCCAGCGAGATTGAATGGCAATACGCGGCCCAAACCTCCGACCTGCGCGAATGGCCCTGGAGCAAAGACGCGCAAGTAAAACGGGAACAACAGGTGATCACCGAAACCCTCACGGTGTCCAAATTGCAGGTGGATTCCACCTTGTGCAATACAGGCAATGGCAAATTGTACCCGGTTGGTTCCTATCCAAAAGGAGCGAACCCCCACGGCCTGGAAGATCTTGTCGGTTGTGTGTGGCAAATGACCAATGATTTGTACAGCAATGGCACCAACCAGTACCTGATCCTCAAGGGAGGTAGTTATTATTTGCCTGCCAGCAGTTGGTGGTATGTGGAAGGAGGGCCGCGGGAATTGAATTATACGCAAAAATTGATGCGGATTGCGCCGGGTTTTGAACGGAATGGGACGACTGGATTTCGGTGTGTGCGGTGAGGGGGCGATAAGCTTAAATAGCCCCCTCAATGCAACAACAAATACACCATCTCCCGCAACAATTCCTCTTCTCCCTTCCCTGTGCTATTGTAATTCACCCCTTTAGATTTTAAATCAAACTCTTTCAACACCTCAATCGCCTTTTCCGCCCGTGCCCGGTTGAAAAAACGCGTTGCTTCGCGGTAGTCTTTGAGGAAAAAAGCGGAGCGCAATTCCAGTGCTTCCAGTTGTTCTTTTTCGGAAGCCTGTAAGAAAAAATTGAGCAAATACACCTTGCTAAAAAAGCTGTAGAGGGAAGAAATGATCACAGTAATCGGGTTGCGTTTGGGATTGGCGGCGAAGTAATTAGCGATGCGATTGGCCTTGAGAATATCGCGTTGGCCGAGGGCTTTTTGCAACTCAAACACGTTGTAATCCTTGCTGATGCCGATTTGTTCCTCAATGTGTTTGGTGGTGATTTCGGTACCCGGCGGTAGGTTGATCGCCATTTTGTCCAGTTCGTTGGCCACCTTGTTGAGTTCGGTACCGAGGTACTCGGCGATCAGGGCGGAAGCTTCGGGGCGGATATTCAGTTTTTTGTCTTTGAGGTAATCCTGAATCCAGTTGGGCACCTGGTTGTCGTAGAGGCGTTTGGATTCGAATACGACTCCATTGGCCTGCACGGCTTTGCCAAATTTGGAGTTAAAATTGTACTTGCCATTTTTGTAACAAATCACCAAGATGGTGCTGTCCAATGGTTTTTCCACATAGGTTTGCAGGTCTTTGAGGGTTTTCATGTCCTGTGCTTCCTTGAGGATCACTACCTGGTGTTGCGACATCATGGGGTAACGGCGCGCCACGTCAACGATGGTCAAGTGGTCAACGTCTTTACCGTACACAATGGTTTGATTAAAAGCCTTTTCGCTTTCATTGAGCACCTCATTCTCGATGGCATCGCTGATCACATCGATGAAATAGGCCTCGTCGCCGTGCAGGAAGTACAGCGGTTTGTATTGTTTTTGCTTGAGCGCTTTGAGTATCTCCGGGAAAGTCATGCGGCAAATTTATTGTAAATTTCTAGAGCTATTGCAATCATTTTTTCCACAGCTTGTTTAAATTGGAGTCTTGTTTACATCCGAGCCACAATCGAAATCGCAAGATGAAATTCTCTGTCCTCCAAAATAGCCGCTATTTCCTGTTTAGCATCAGCCTGTTGTTGTTGTTACTTTTGCTGGCCAACTGGGTAGGTTTGAGCAAAGAGCCCGTCCATTTCAATACGCAGGTCAAACCTATTTTTAACAAAAAATGCATCTCCTGTCATGGTGGGGTGAAAAAAAATGGCGGCTTCAGCATGATGAACCGCGAGGAGTTGTTGCGCCCAAACGAATCGGGCAAACCCGCCATCGTACCCGGTAAACCCAACGAAAGTGAGTTGATGCGCCGGATTACCCACCACGATCCCGAAGAGCGCATGCCCTACGAGGCGGCCCCATTGTCCAATGCAGAAATTGCTACCCTGCGGCAATGGATCAAAGAAGGTGCAGTGTGGGACACCCACTGGGCTTATGTGCCTGTTCAACCTGTAAAAGTACCTTCGTTGAAAGGATTTTTGGGTTTGTTTCCACAAAAAAACAGCACTTGGGCCAAGAGTGACATTGACAAGTTTATTCTGGCCGAAATGCAAAAACAAGGCCTAAATCCATCTCCCAAGGCCGACAAAGCAACCTTGTTGCGGCGGGTCAGTCTAGATTTGATCGGCATGCCTGCACCCGATGATATCGCCAAAGCCTACCTCCAGGACCAGAGTCCGGCAGCTTACGACAAACTCGTGGACGCCCTTCTGGCTTCCCCGCGTTTTGGCGAACGTTGGGCCTCCATGTGGCTGGACATCGCCCGCTATGCCGACACCAAAGGCTACGAGCGGGACCCAGGTCGACAAATTTGGCATTACCGCGATTGGTTGATCCGTGCCCTCAATCGGGACATGCCCTACAATCAATTTTTGACAGAACAAATCGCAGGCGACCTGTTGCCCAATCCTTCCGATGAACAATACCTGGCCACTGCTTTTCACCGCAACACCACCACCAATGACGAGGGAGGTACCGACAATGAGGAGTTTCGGGTAGCCGCTGTGGTTGACCGCATCAATACCACTTTTGAAGGGCTACTGGGCACCACTTTTGCCTGCACCCAATGCCATGGCCACCCTTACGAAGACATCAAACACGAGGAATATTACCGGGTAATGGCTTATTTCAACAATGCTCGTGACGAAGATACTTATGAGGAATATCCCCTCTTGCGCCACTACCCTACCGCCGACAGTGTCAAGCTGGACAGCCTCTGCAAATGGGTGGCTCAGGTAAGTACGCCGAAACGCAGTTTGGAAATGTACACCTTCCTCAAAACCCTACAACCTTCCATTTACTCCATTGCTGGCGACCAATTTGTCAATAGTGAATTGTACGACACCAAAACCTTGGTGATGCGCAAAGACGGGGTGGCCCGCTTCAAACAGGTAGGTACAAATGGGGCCAGTAAGTTGATTTGTCGCCTCCGCCCCCATGCGGAAGGAGGAACCTGGGAAATTCACGCGGACAGTGTGAAAGGTCCGTTGGTGCTACAGTTTAAATTGCCCAGTCCTGAAGGCGGCTGGAGAAATATCGAACTGGACATCAAAGCCCCCAGTGGAAAACACGATTTGTACTGGGTATACCGCAACCCGAGTATCCAGGACCTGACCAAAGGTGGAGTTAGTTTTGACTGGTTTTATTTCACCCAACCATTTCCTGGCAAAGACGATGCTGGTTACGCCAAATACCAGGCAGATTTCTGGCATTTGCTCAATTCTGATCCAGCTTCTACGCCTGTTATGGTGGAAAATCCATCGTTTATGCAGCGCAAAACCCAGGTTTTTGAGCGGGGTAACTGGCTGGTCAAAGGTAAAGAAGTAGAGCCCGGGGTGCCTAAAATTTTGGGCACAGTGGACAAAAATGTACCCAATAATCGCTTGGGTTTTGCTCAGTGGTTGACCAGTGCCGAAAATCCATTGACCGCCCGCACTTTTGTCAATCGCTTGTGGGAGCAGGTTTTTGGAATGGGCTTAGTAGAAACCCTTGAAGACATGGGTTCACAAGGCACTCCTCCTACCCACCCCGAATTGTTGGACTACCTGGCCTGGCAGTTTACTCACCAGCAAAAATGGAGCATCAAAACCGCGTTGAAAAACATCGTAAGCAGCAATACCTACCAGCAACGCTCTGAAACTTCGCCTCAATTGCGGGAAAAAGACCCCTACAATCGCTACTATGCCCGAGGCCCTCGGGTACGCCTGAGTGCTGAGCAAGTACGCGACCAGGCCATGGTGTTGAGTGGTTTGTTGAGTACCAAAATGTACGGCCCGGGTGTGATGCCTTACCAGCCCGAAGGCATCTGGGCCAGCCCTTATGGTAACGAAAAATGGGTGCTGAGTCAGGGCGAAGACCGCTACCGCCGCGCCGTATACACCTATCACAAACGCACCAGTGCCTACCCTTCCATGCTGACCTTTGATGGGACTTCGCGCAATGTGTGCACCGCGCGCAGGATTCGCACCAATACACCTTTGCAGGCGTTGGTGACCTTGAACGACCCCGTTTATGTGGAAGCAGCTCAGGCTTTGGCCAAACGGATGCGGTATGCAGGCACGGAGGTGGATCGCCAAATTGCCCGGGGGTATTACCTCGCGCTCAAGCATAAAATTGATGCCAAAAAGGGAGTGATTTTGGCACAGCTATATCAAAAAGCCCTGGCCAAATACCAGGCTGATCCTAAGTTGACGCAGGAATTGTTGGGTGAACAAAAGGTCAAAGACCCGGCTGTACATGCTGCTTTGACCATCGTTGCCAATGCGATTTTGAATTTGGATGAGGTGATTACAAAAAGTTAGGATTGGACTAGGGGCGACAAAAAACAAGTGCTCATTTTCCCAGAGGATTAAACAAGTAAACATTTCATTTCAAGCGCCTTATCTAATCTTCTGGCTCAAGAAAAATGAGCACTTATTCTTGCCCCACTGCTAAATGTCAATTGATTGAATTTTTTTTTATTCGAAAAAACAACTTAAGATGAAAGAACCTGTAATCTTGCTCTATTTGCTCCTTTCGATGACCTTAATTCGAGCACAATCTGGATGGGAAGTCGGTGTTTTTGCAGGCCTGGCGGCCTACTCAGGGGATGTAAATCCAACACTTACTTCTCGGTTTAAGGATTTTACGCCTAGCATAGGCCTGACCACACGAACGAATTTATCCAAGCGTTTTGGCTTTCGGGTTGGGCTTACTTATCTGAAACTCAAAGGAGACGATGAACATTATGAAAGTCGAGAATCCCGCGATTTTAATTTCAATACCAATCTCGTAGAACTTGGTGTTGTGGGCGAATGGGAGCCATTCGGAGCTAATCGCTTTTTCACGGATGCTGAAGGAAAAATTAACATGGATAAGTTGATTTCCCCTTATTTGTTTGCTGGAGTCGGATTAATGGGAGGAGGGCTCAATACCGATTTTTCAAATTACCCGGGAAAAAATGAACAAATTATTGCGGGTATTAAGAAAGACCGCGCATATGGAAATTCCTTATTGAGTGTCAGTCTACCAATAGGATTGGGGCTTAAATTTGACTTATCGGAAAAATTTACTTTGGCCGTAGAAGGCAGTATTCGGGGTAGTTTTACCGATTATCTGGACGGTATTAGTTTTTCAGCCAGCCCCGGTGCTAAAGACATTTACATGAATATGGGGATAGTGGTGTATCGTCGTTTTGGGAATCCAGGTGCTGAGTGATAAAGGGCCTTCTCATAAAAACGAAAAGGGCTTCCTCAAAAAATCAAATTTTATGAGGAAGTTCTTTTTATGAATTTACTTTCGCATGCGGGAAAATAATATTCCTATTACAAAGCCTCTTCTTTACTTTTTTTTATTTCAAAACCATTCCAAAAAGAGTATTTTCGTAAAAGAAATTATGAATTTGGAATCCTATGCACCAATCAAAAATCAACATATACCAGGAAGCCATCCTGAGCAAAGCCGAGTTATCCACCCGGCGTTTGTTCCTCAAACAATGTGGTATGGGTCTGGGTGCCATGGCCTTGAGTCAATTGCTGGGCTCTTGTGTTCCAGGTGGAAATACCACGGGCATTAGTCCAATCCAATACGACCCCAATAACCCGATGATGCCCCGCCCACCCCATTTTCCGGGTAAGGCCAAAGCGGTGATTTATTTGCACATGGCCGGGGCGCCTTCCCAATTGGAAATGTTTGACTTCAAACCCGATTTGGCTAAACTGGACGGGCAATTGTGCCCCGAGTCCTTGCTGGAGGGCAAACGTTTTGCGTTCATTCGCGGCGTACCCAAAATGCTGGGTCCACAATCTAAATTCCAGCAGCGTGGACAATCAGGGGCCTGGGTGGCCGACATTTTGCCCCATTTTGCCGAGCTGGCCGATGAGGTTTCGTTCCTCAAGGCAGTGCATACCGATCAGTTCAACCATGCTCCCGCCCAATTGATGATGCAAACGGGCAGTGCACGTCTGGGGCGGCCCAGTATGGGTTCCTGGGTGACTTATGGATTGGGTTCCGAAAACAACAACCTGCCCGGCTTTGTGGTGCTGACTTCCGGCGGACAAAACCCCGATGCGGGCAAAGCAGTCTGGGGCAGTGGCTTTTTGCCTTCGGTGTATCAGGGGGTGCAATGCCGCTCGGCGGGTGAACCCGTTTTGTACCTGCAAGACCCCCACGGCATCGACCGCGACTTGCGCAAAGCCTCCATCGACGCCATCAACGAGGTAAACCGCAAAACTTACGAAGAATTCCAGGATCCCGAAATCATGTCGCGGATCGCCCAGTATGAAATGGCTTACCGCATGCAGGTTTCCGCCCCGGAGGTGATGAACATCAACGATGAGCCGGAGTACATTAAGGAAATGTACGGGGTTCAACCCGGCAAAGAATCCTTCGCCAACAACGTCCTGCTTGCTCGTAAACTGGTTGAAAAAGGGGTGCGTTTTGTCCAGCTATACGATTGGGGCTGGGATACCCATGGAACTGATGCAGGAGGTGCGGTAGACATTGGTTTGGTCAACAAATGCCGCCAAATTGATAAACCCATTAGTGCCCTCATTCTCGACCTCAAGCAACGGGGATTATTGGATGAAACACTGATCGTGTGGGGCTCAGAATTTGGCCGTACCCCCATGCAAGAAAACCGGAATGGACTGGAATTGCCATTCAAGGGCCGCGACCACCATGCCGATGCTTTCACCATATGGATGTGCGGTGGAGGTATCCAAAAAGGGGTGACTCATGGCCAAACCGATGAAATTGGCTTTAGCCCCATTAGTGGCAAGGTTTCCGTTTTTGATGTTCAGGCCACCGTTCTCAATCAGTTGGGTTTTGATCACGAACAATTCACGTTTCCTTTCCAGGGTCGGCCTTTCCGGCTGACGGATGTGGAGGGAGAAGTGATTAGGGCAATAGTTTAACTGTTGAGGAGTTGAGAAGTTGAGGAGTTTGGCTACCGCGAGCGACTTGGACAAGGACATTGTCAACTTCATTCGCGGTAGCCTCAACTCCTCAACTCCTCAACTCCTCAACTCCTTAACTTTTTTTATGCATAATCGACGCAAATTCCTCGCTCAATCCCTCAGTCTTGGCGCAGGGCTCATGATTGATCAATTTTCGGCTCTGGCTGAAACGCCGTTGTCTTTCGAAGTTCCGGCAGATTTTTCCCTAAAAATGCTGGCCACCAACTGGGGATTTAGTGGTACTATGGATGAATTTTGTGCCAAAGCCAAAAAAGCAGGCTACGATGGCATCGAGGTTTGGGCACCGACTAACGATACAGACCGGATTGCACTCGAGAGGGCAACCAAGGCGAATGGCCTGGAGTATGGGCTCTTAGTCGGTTCCGGTAGCAGTGACTTTAAGGAGCATTTCACCCAATTCATCCAGGCTTTAAAGAATGCCTCAAATCTCAAGCCGCTGTACATCAATTGCCATTCGGGCAAAGACTATTTCAGCCAGGATCAGGCCCAAAACATCATTGAATTGAGCATAACCGCGGGTAAAGCCGCGGGGGTACCCGTATATCACGAAACCCATCGCGGGCGGATTTGTTATTCAGCGCCCATTACCCGGGCCTTGTTGGAAAAAATCCCCGGCATGCGCCTTACGCTCGATATTTCGCATTGGTGTGTGGTACACGAATCGCTGTTGGCGGATCAAAAGGAAACCGTTGACCTGGCGCTTTCCCGCACCGATCACATCCATTCTCGCGTAGGACACCAGGAAGGGCCACAGGTAACCGATCCTCGTGCACCCGAATGGGCAGATGCGCTCAAGGCTCACCTCGCCTGGTGGGATAAGGTGGTGGAAATGAAAGTGAATCAAAAACAGCCAATGACCATCTTAACCGAATTTGGCCCACCCATGTACCTGCCTACGGTGCCCTATACACAGCAACCACTAGCAGATCAATGGGCCATCAATGTGCATATGATGGAATTGCTGCGTTCACGGTACCTTGTTAAAAAATAGTTTAGAAGTTGAGGAGTTGAGGCTGCCGCGAGCGATTTTGGCAAAGCCAGTGTCTAAGTCTCTGCGGCAGCCTCAACTCCTCAACTTCCCTCAACTCCTCAACTTTTATGCTTAATCTCCTCGGTCGTTTCCATCCCTTACTCGTTCACCTGCCCATAGGCATTTTGCTCCTGGCGGTGCTTTTTGCCTGGCTTGGTCGTTGGCAACGCTTTCAACATTTAAAAGCAGTAGTGCCTTTCGCCTTGTTGATGGGTACCCTGGCTGCCATTTTTTCCTGTGTGACGGGATATGTGCTGTCTTTGAGCGGAGAATACGATTTGCAGGCCTTGAACCAACACCGCAACTTGGGCATTGCCGTGGCCGTATGGGGTGCTTTATTGCTCCTGCTGCAAAAATCGGGGATCAACCAAAGGTTTGGATTTTTGCTCCAAATCGTTTTAGTGACCCTGGTCAGTGTAGCCGGGCATTTGGGTGGTTCTTTGACCCACGGCAGCGATTATTTGACTCAGGCCTTGCCAGAGCCTTACCGCGCCTGGTTGGGGCTACCACCCGCCGTTTTAGCCCCTGCTCAAATCAAAAACCTGCCAGAGGCCAATGTCTACGCAGCGGTAGTTGCCCCTTTGTTGCAAGAAAAATGTGTGTCCTGCCATGGTTCGACCAAACAGAAGGGCAAACTGCGGCTAGACAGCCCAGATTCCATTCAAAAGGGAGGAAAAAACGGGGAAATTATCCTGGTGAGGAAAGTAGCCGACAGTGAAATGATGCGCCGCCTGCTCTTGCCTAAATCGGATGAAAAACACATGCCCCCCAAGGAGAAAAATCAACTCAGTGAGGCAGAAGTTAAGTTGTTGCACTGGTGGATAGAAACGGGTGCTGCTTATGATAAAAAAGTGAAGGATTTGCCACAAAGCGAGGAAGTCAAACCTTTGCTGGCAGCCTTACAAAAAGGGAAATCTGAGTCAGCTTCGGAAGTTTCAATTTGGCCGGAGGTCAAGGTGCCCGACCCAGACCAGCAAGCCATCCAAGCTTTGAGGAATGCGGGTGCAGTGGTGCTTCCGTTGGGGCAAAACAACACCTTTTTGTCGGTCAATCTCATCAATGTGCCAGATGCCGATGCCAAAGACCTGGCTTTGTTAAAACCAGTGGCCAAACAAGTGGTGGCGCTGCGTTTAAGTGGGGTTGCGGTGGGCGATCAAGACCTGAAAATACTGGCTGAATTGCCCCATTTGACCAAGTTGTATCTGGATGGCACTAAAGTGAGTGATGCAGGGCTGAGCGCACTGAAATCTGCCAAATACTTGAACTACCTCAATCTGATCAACACCAAAGTCAGCAAGGCGGGTTTGGCTCATTTAAAGGCAGTTACAAGTTTGCGCGAGGTCTACGTTTATCAAACGGCCATCAAGGGCAGCAGCGATTGGCGGGAACTCAAAAGCATGTTGCCTAAAGTGAATATTGACACCGGAGGATATCTGGTGCCTACCTTGGTTTCGGACACCACTTTGGTGACGGAGGCGCCCAGAGAACAGGACTAGTCTGCTTGTAATTTATTCTCAATCAATCCTTTTAACATATCAATGAGTACCCCATTCAAATTTTCAATGGCCAAAGGAATTTCCCAGGCATCCCGATTGCGGGGCTCAACGAAGTTGGAGATGGAGCGGATTTCCAAAAAAGGCGTCTGGTACATCAAACAAGCATAAAAAGTGGCGGCCCCTTCCATACTTTCCACACTGGCATTGCTGCGGCGTTTGAGCTGTTCGATGCTGGCAGCGGAGCCGTGTACCTTGTTGACGGTAATGCCATGTACTTTGGGTAAAAAATCATAGGCAGAACCAAAGGTGTTGACCATCTTCCGATCCTGAAAAGGTGGTGCTTCTGGGTGGATCAAATTGAGTTTGAATAAATCCGTAAAACTGCCATCGGCTTCTTCCACACCTAAATCGGCGAAGGTTTCCGAGATCACTTGCACGACTGCGCCGAGTTCAAGGCGGGTATCCAAAGCACCAGCTATACCCGCGTTGATTACCAGATCGTAACGCGCAGTGGTGAGAGCCCGGGTGAGTTGGAACATGGCCAGCGGCAGGCCTACTCCTGTCAACAATATACTAATTTCCAATTCATTAAAGATGAATTTTCGATTGGCGTCGGGGGCTTTTTGTTGCTCCAACCATTGCATTACGGGGGCTATTTCAAATTCGGTTGCGGCGACGATTAACAGGTTTTTCATTGCTACTTAGCGTGTTTATTCAGATTTGGGGCTCGCCTGCGGCGAGTTTTTTATTTGAACCACCTAAGGGCACCTAAGGGCATCTTAGGGTGGCAACTTCGGGATTTTGAGCTTTCGGCGCAAGGTAGATTAGGATTTAGCACATCACTTTTTTTTACGGAAGGCTAGTCCTGCGGAGGGAGTGAAGCCCAGGTAGGGATGATAAGCTGCAGCACAATCAAATACCAGGTTTTGGAAAACGGGCAGGCCGAAGCCAAAACTCCAGCCTCCAGGGGCCGTATTCACTCCAGCGCGTAGGTAAATGGCCTTGGAAGGGTTGTACTCGATGCCGATGCGCATATCCGCAGGGAAGTCAATGTCTTTGTACAATTCCGTGTACAACATCACTTTATCCCCTACTGCATAGGACAAACCTGCGCTAAAAACGGTCGGCGTATACTCTCCATCCAGCAATTGTTGGCGAATGGCGTTGCGCACCTGAGCTGCTGCCCAGAGTTTTGGCAACAACTCTGCTTGGATGCCAAAATCCACATTAAACAAGGATCGGTTACCGTATTCGCTGATGCTGATCTGCGACCAATTCAATTGCCCACCAATGCGCAGGCGATCTGACAATTTGCGGGCATAAGCCAGGCCAGCCCCTGTCTCACGATAATCTCCGGTGCCAAAATTGCGCAGAGTCAGGCCAAAAACACCCGAAAAGGTGGGCAAAGCCGCTCCAAATGCGGCATGATTTAGATCAGCCAGTAAATATCGTTGTTCCACCATGCCCATTACGCCGAAGGTTTCCAAGTTGGCCAGACCGGCCTGGTTGCCAAAAAGGCTGTGCAAATCCGTAAAATTCAGTGCTGTTTTGCCCATGGCATTGCTGCGTGGGGAAATGGGAGCAAGCAAGGCATTTTGACCCTGGAGGCAATAAGAACAGAAACCTAAAATACCGAATAGGGCGATGCTAAAACGATTCATGGACATGTAATTGACAGGTGGTAAAACTAAGGAAATTATTTCAGCGCAACCATTTTAGCTGCTTTTTGTATTTTTGAAAATGTTTATAAATGTTAAACTCCGTATCTTAGCGAAAAGAAAGCCTGATCAAGCTTATCTTGAGCCTTGAATAATTCCAAAACATGAAGCAATACGTACTATTTTCGATCCTGTTTTTGTCCTTTTGGGCGAAAATACAGGCGCAAGACCCCCGCTTCGCCCAATTTTATGCCTCCCCCCTGCATGTGAATCCCGCGATGGCCGGTGTAACCAGCGGGTCCGCCCGACTGGCAGTGAATTACCGCGACTTGTATTACAGCCTTTTGGGCAACAAACCATTCCGAACCGTTTCAGCCAGTTGGGACCAGCGGTTCCGTGCGGTGCAAAAGGACTATTTTGCCATCAGTGGCTCTGCTATGCGCGATCAGGCGGGCCTGGCCAATTTTCACCTGACCCAATTCAACGTCGGTGGGGCTTACCTCAAACAGGTAAACGGCGGGCGTTATGCCGCCAATGAACAGTACATTGTAGCGGGGGCACAATTGGGTTTTGCCCAGCAATCGCTCAACTGGTCGGATTTGTCCTTTTCGGCGCAATACGATGCCAATGGGTATTTTTTCGACCCCAATGCCCCTACCAATGAGGCCTTTGATGGCGTAAGCAGTAATCCTTATTTTGATTTTAATGCCGGTGTGCTATGGTATGCCGTTTGGGACGACAACAAAAGTTTGTACATCGGTGGAGCCATGCACCATTTGAATACCCCCTCGGCCTCCTTTACGGGTGATGATCAGGTGCGGATATTCCGGCGCTACAGCATCCACGGCGGTGGCGAACTGCCGCTAACCAAACAGTTGAGCCTCATGCCCGCCTTCTTGTACATGAACCAAGGCCCGATGATGAGCACCACTGTAGGTGCCAACATTCGCTACACCAACCGCGAGTGGAAGGAACTGGCCTTGCGTACCGGCTTGTGGACCCACGTCAACAACCGCGCTGATCGTGGCATTGGTGTGGATGCGGTGATCGTAGCCGCTATTTTTGAATTGGAAAAATGGAATCTGGGTTTCAGTTATGATATCACTTCTTCGGGGCTGAAGGCTTCGAATTATTCGAGAGGGGCCTTTGAGATGTCGTTGACGTATATTAAGCCGGATCGGAGTCGGTCGCGGTTGATCTGCCCGAAACTGTAGGATTTCGGGTGTCGGATTTCGTGATTTCGGTAGGCTTTCAAGCCTGAAAGTCCACCGAAATCCGAAACCACGAATTCCCAAATCTTATTGCTTCTTCGCGTCCAATTTATCATACTTCAACACCCGCTTTCTACCTTTCAGCGGAATGTATCTATAAGGACGGCTTTTAATGTCTTTGGTCAGAGAATCAGCGTTCGCACTCAAGCGATCAATGCTGTTGTACAGGCTATCATTGCTGAGTAATTTACCCAATGAGCCTTTACCCGCTTTGACATCGGTCATCATCCCTTCCACAGAGCCCAAAGCCTTATCGGCCTTGTTCAAAGTCACTTTTAGTCCGGCCAGGGTCTGATCCACTTCAGTCATGGTCTTTTTCAGGTCCATTTCATTCAACTGGCCGCTGAATTTATCCGCATTGTTGATGATGCTGCCGATTTTGGCTTTGCTGCTGGCCAGGCTGGCACTTAGTTCGTTCAGGCTTTTGAGGGTACCTTTGATTTCGCCGGAAGAAGAAGCCAGTAGGCGATCAGCTGAAGAGGTTGCCGATTGCAGATTGGCCAGAGTCAGTTCCAGGTTTTTCAGGCTGCGGTTGATGGGGCTGTTGGGATCCCCATGGCTCAGGCCCTCATTGAGCGAATCCAGTGCACCTTTGATGCCGTCCTGGATGATTTGTACGTATTGTTTAAGTTCTTCCTGAGGGATATTGGCGCCCAGGAAACCAACTGCACCAGGGATCAGGTAAGAACCCGGTTCAAGCATACCTTGGCGTTCTTCCACGGGTGGGAATTGCAGGCGGACGCTTTTGGTACCCATAAAACCATTGGCAAAAATTTCCGCGCGGGTGCCTTTGGGCACTTCCAGGTCCTTGTTCAAATCCAGAGTAACCAGGACTTTTTCCGAACCTTTTTGCAGTTTGACATCGGCCACAAAGCCAACGTTCACCCCTTGGATCACCACCGACGAGGAGGTTTGGATGCTGAGTGCATCCTCGTATTCCACGTAGTAGAGGTTGGAGCGGGTGAGGATGTTTTTCCCTTTGATGAATTTGATTCCCCAAATGGAAAGTGCAATTGCAACAACGGCCAGAAGGGCGATTTTAACTTCGTTTGACATGAAATGCAAAATTTTGGAGGCGCAAAGATAGAAAAAGAGTTGAGAAGTTGAGGTGTTGAGAAGTTTAGAAGTTTAGTCTACTGTAGCGACTTGGAAAAGGATATTGTCAAAATTGCTGCGGTAGCCTAAACTCCTCAACTCCTCAACCTTCTACGGGATGCCCAAAGCTTTTTTAGCTTCCGGCAAAGAAATTCGTTTTCCATCCTTAAATGCCACGATAAAAGCATCGTTGAAACCCAGTTCTTTGCAACGGTTACGCACCTGGTTGGCCTGTTGGTAATCCGTGTAAGCCTGGGTACGGACCTTGTATAGATTGTCTTCCTGAGCCACTTCCAGCGGAAAGGGGAAAGTTTTCCATTTTGATTCAGACTGGTTGGGGGCAGCTGGAGTTGCGGCCAACTGGATTTTGAAATTAACTGGAGCGCTATTGCTGACCGCTGGTGGGTTAATTGGATTGTTCGTCGGCTGGTTCCGATTGAGGTTGGGCCCTGGCGGTACTGGACCATAACGGCTGGCCGTATTTACGTAGCCCGGGTTGCTATTGGTGGTAGCATTATGGCTATTGCCTCCGGGATCATTGGCGCGTTCTGGTGCAGGAATCTCCTTGGGTTTGGCCAGTTCAGTGGTTTTGTTTTCATTTTGGGCCGCAGTGGTATTGTTGAGGTTTTGATTGGAAGAGCCATAAGCATAGGCCACTGGATTTCCGGTGTTGTTGGTACTGGCTACGGCCTCTTTTTGCCCAGAGTTTTCATACTGGCTTTCGCTGTTGAAATCGGGTGATTCGGCGTGGTTTTTGTACAAAGTGAAGGCTTCCAACATCGCTCCAGCCACCTGATCCTGGCCGTATTGGCCATTCAAAAATTGCTCTTCCGTGGGGTTTGTCAAAAAACCTACTTCCACCAAAACGCTGGGCATGGCCGTTGCTTTCAGTACTACAAAACCGGCCTGTTTAACGCCGCGTGATTTGCGCTTGGCTTGCATGCTCAACTTGTTTTCGACCAGTTCGGCGAATTGTAAACTTTGTTTCAAATATGCATTTTGAAACATGCTGATCATGATGTGCCCCTCTGGAGAATTTGGATCGTAGTCGTAATTTTTTTGGTAATTATCTTCCAGGAGTATGGCAGCGTTTTCACGTTTCGCCACCTCCAGATTGTATTGGGCGGTGTGTAAACCCATCACGTAGGTTTCCGTGCCGTAAGTTCCACTGTTGTTGCCAGGCATGGCGTTGCAATGTATGGAAATGAACAAATCGGCGTTGTGTTTATTGGCGATATCGGCCCGCTCGTACAAAGGGATGAAAACATCTTTGTCGCGGGTCAGGACGACTTTAAGCCCGGGAAAACGTTGCTGCAACTGTTCAGCCAGTTTTTTGGCGATGGCCAGGGTTACGTGTTTTTCGTGCGCACTAGCTCCGTGGCAACCGGGGTCGTGGCCACCGTGACCAGCGTCAATGACTACGGTTTTGAGTTGGTAGGAGGAACTGGGCTTTTGTCGCAAAGAATCTGATAAGGAATAATTTCGCAGCTTATCCGTAGGGATTCGGTGGCTTTGTATAACTTTGCCCGGCCCATAGCCAAAGGCTGCTAAGGAAACGTTAAAGCCTAAGATGGCAGCGGACAAGATGAGGATGAGCTTCGTTTGGAAAGAAATCATTGATTGTGTCATAGTTCGTGGGTCTGGATTAAATCGAGGCTGAGTTCAAAAGCAATAAATATTGATTTGGGTTTGATTATGAACAAAATGCAAAATAACCGAATTCATTTTTGGAATGCAACAAGTAGCTGGGCAATTTTATTATTTTGCTTGGGGTTTTCCCCTTTACTGGCGCAAGATCCTTATCCCAAATTGCCTGACAGCCTAAACGTTGCAGACACGCTTCCGGTTGTTTTCCCTGATTCTTTTCAGTTCAGTGCACCTCGTACCATTCGTTTTTCCAATGATTCCCTGGATGCTCCGGTTGAATACAACGCCGTGGATTCCATGGTTTTGGACAATATTGCGAAAAAAATCTATTTATACGGTCAGGCTTCGGTAAAATATACCGACATCAACCTAAAAGCGGCATTTATTGAGCTAGATTGGGCCAACAATCTGGTTACCGCCGAGTTGCGAGAGGATACGGTGACCGGGCAATTGATCGGAGTCCCGGAATTTCAGGACGGCGACCAAACTTTTACGGCCAAACGAATGCGCTATAACTTCAAAACCCGCAAGGGTATGGTCTACGATGTGCGCACCAAACAAACGGACCTTTTTGTGCATGGATCGAGGATGAAGTTCATTCAAGGAGAGAAAAAAGACACCTCAAAACCTGAAAACACCCTCTTTGGTCAAAAGCTGCTTTTTACCACCTGTGAGGCCGACCACCCGCACTTTGGGGTCCGCAGTACCAAGCAAAAAATCATCCCGGATAAATTGGCCATCGTAGGGCCATCCCAGATAGAAATCATGGGCGTTCCTACTCCAATTTGGTTGCCCTTTGGTTTTTTTCCATTGAAAAAGGGGCGCAGCACAGGTTTGTTGTTTCCGAAAGATTATGAGTACTCTGAATCCTGGGGCTTTGGTTTACGTGACATTGGCTGGTATTTCCCGGTTGGAGACCACCTGAACCTTGCTTTGCGCAGCAACATTTACTTCCGGGGCACTTATGGAGTAGCGTTGCAGGCGGATTACCGCAAACGATATCAGTTTGCATCGGGATTGAACCTGCGTTTTGACTCCCAGGTACAGGAGAATTTGGAAACCGGAAAATTTGGGCGCACCAAAAGTTTTGGCATCCAGTTCAACCTCAACCAGGAGGCAGCAGCCCACCCCAACGCAAAAATTGGGGGCAACATCAACATCCAGGGGAACCGCAACCAACAACGGGTGTACAACGACGCCTACAACGTTTTGAACTCCCAATTGTACTCCAACCTGAATTTTTCCAAAACCTGGCCCGGAAAACCCTACAGCCTCAGTGCTTCTTTCAACCACAGCCAAAACCTGAACAACCGCAAGGTAACCATCAATTTTCCGAACGTACAATTCCAGACCCAAACCCTCTACCCCTTTAAGAAAAAAGTAACTCAAGATAAGTGGTACGAAAGTATCGCCCTGCGCTATGCTGGTGAGGCGCGCAACAGTTTTGTCACGAATGACACCTCGATTTTTACCCAAAAAATGTGGAATGACGCTGTTGCTGGAGCCAGGCACAACATCGACGCCAACACCTCTTTCAAGTTATTGAAATACATCAACGTCAACCCCAATGTGAGTTTTAATGAAATTTGGCAGTTAAAATCGATCTCCAAATCCTTTGACTCCCGGAATGTCATCACAGCTGATACCCTTGATGACCCCTTTGACCCAAGCAAGTCATTAATTCGTTACGATACTACTTTTGGTACGGTCCGAACCGATACCCTATCGGGTTTTGCCTCTTTCCGGCAGTTTTCAGCAGGAGTAAGTTTGAATACCCGGATCTTTTTCACCCTCAAAACGGGTAAATTTACCCCTCTACGGGCGGTGCGTTGGGAAATGCGCCCCAACCTCTCTTTCAACTATTCTCCCAACTACCTGAATCCCGCTCTGAATTATTTTGACAGTGTACAACAGGATTCACGATACCCACTGATCAAACAGATTTACTCTCGCTTCGACAACATCGCGGTGTACGGCACGCCTACGCCCAGTGGACGACAGATGGCCATAGGGTATAGCCTCAACAACATTTTCCAGGCCAAAGCTTATTCCAAAAAGGATTCGATGGAGAAAAAAATCAAACTCATCGACAACCTGGTCATTGGTGGTAGTTACAACTACGCTGCTGACTCTTTGAAATGGAGCCAGCTCAGCATGAGTACGACGGCCCGTTTTTTCAAAGGAATGACCACCATGGGCTTTTTTATGAGTTTGGACCCCTATCTGGAAAATTCACAAGGCTTGCGCTACAACCGCACGGTATGGCAACAGGGCAGAATTATCCCGCGGATGGAAACGGCGCGTTTTTCCTTTGTGACCGATTTGACGGTACAAAAAATCCGCGAAATGTTTCAGGGTAAAAAAGAAGAATTGGTTACGGATGTGCGCAACAATCAACCCAAAAAGAGGGATGAACAAGAACAGGATTTTCTGAGCTTGTTTGAGAACTTCAGCATTTCCCACAACCTGGATTTTTCCTGGGAAGCACGTGGCAACGAAACGGTCTTTCGGATGGGAACCAACTCAATCAATGCGCAAGGGAATGTGGAGCTGACCAAAAATTGGGGCGTATCCGTGGGTAATATTGGATATGACTTTGTCAGCAAAGGATTGACTTATCCGGCGATTGGCTTTACCCGCGACCTGCATTGCTGGCAACTTTCCTTTGCGTGGCAACCTCAGCGGGGTACTTATGTGCTGAACATTCAAGTGAAACCAGGCACCCTGGATTTCATCAAAATACCTTATCAGAAGAACAATTACGATTCGAGATCAGGGTTTTAGGATTTCGGAATGGGGATTTCGGATTTCACTGGTCCTCCAAAATCCCCATTCCGAAATAAA
The DNA here is from genome assembly GCF_965225875.1 of Haliscomenobacter sp. GTDB lineage: Bacteria > Bacteroidota > Bacteroidia > Chitinophagales > Saprospiraceae > Haliscomenobacter. The sequence continues at coordinate 302,964 of NZ_CBDDBS010000002.1, forward strand.
ACTAGTTCCGAATAATGATTTGTGTACCTGGGCCACCAGGACGTCCCTGCATCATACCGGATTCGCGCATTTCTTTCATTTTCTCCTCACGGATTTTGTTGTATTCCGCACGGGTTACTTTTTTGCCTTTTTCTGGCACCTTGATGCTGCCTTCCGCTGGTTTTTGCAATTTCACTTCTGCAGCAGTAATGACACTGCGACCACCGTCGAAATCAACTTCCAAAATCATTCCGGGCAAACCACCATAACCCTGTGGCCCGAGAGCAACTGGAATGGTTGGCGCAAACCAAGCAGTGACAACCCGGGCGCGGCCCATCAAGCTGTCGGTAAAAGTAGCCGAGATACATGGGTAGTCAAGGATTTTCTTTTGCTGGCCAGTCACTTTCCAGGCGCGGGTTTGGATCGCATCATCGATCAAAAACTGCTTGCCAAACAAATCGACTTCTTCAACCTGGCGGTTGTTGGCCAAATCCTTATAAATAGGTGGGTTGAAGCGACGCATCATAAACCGCATCCCGCCACCTTCACCACCAGCAGCTTCATCGGTAGCCGAAGCAATTTCCTTGTAAAGTGAGGTTGTGGCGGTGAAATTGAGGTTGAACTCGTTGGTCATAGATTCGGGGATGTTCCGAGCCATATTCGGATCAGCATTTGCTGGTGCATTGGCTTGAAATTCCCGGCGCATGTATACCGTTTGTTTGTACAATACGGTGCCTTCGTTGTTTTGGGCTGAAACAGCCAGGGACAACAACCCAAAAAATAACAGCAATAAATTCCTCATGGGTAATTCCTTTTTTATCCTACAAAGCTAAGCCTGAATCGAGTAGTCCCCAAGTTAACGTTCCTTGATTTAAGGTTAATAATGGTTAAAGGCAGGTGCGCGGCCTTTTGCTTTGCTGTAACTTTGTGCAAGAATGGAGAAAGTATCTCTACCATTTTTAAATACTAATGATTTGTATCGGCACAATACCTTATATCGGGCTTTAATGACGGGCAGCTTGCTCCTGCTGGCGATATTCCAGATTTACTGGCTAAAAAAGGTATATCAGGAACAAGAGAGCATTTTGCGCCACCAATCTGAGAATGTTTTTATCCAAACAATCCGGGATTTGCAGGACTCACTCATCCAGCGCAAGATTGTCTTTATGGAAGAAGACCCCAAACGTTCCATCAGACAAGTTATTCCGCCCAATTTTCAGTTTGAATCCAAAGCTCCTCCACCATCCAAACCCTCCACCATGGTAGTTGTTCGGATGGACAGTGTCACTTTTGTCCACCGCGACACTTTCCCGGAAAAAAGACCCATCAATTTTTATTTGCGCCAACGCAGCCCTAAGGATGAGCGTTTCCGTCGCACCTTTGGCTTGCGCAGAGGAATCAGTTTGGCTTTGAGCAAAATCCCTAAGGGGGCCAATGCTATGTTTGAGCTATCTGACGACACGATTCCCAAAGATCAATTGGTCAAACGATACAAAAGTCAGTTGGAAAAAAATGATTTGCCCCTAACTTTTTCAGTGAGCAAAATCGATTCCTTACCCGATGAATTATCCAAGGAAGGGATTGTACATTATGCGCCAGCCAGTATTCCACCTTTTCAATTTTATCGGTTGGTGGTAGACGATTACCGCTGGTTTTTGCTCAAACGGATGACCCCGCAGATGATTTTTGGTTTGTTCCTCTTGTTGTTCACGGGGCTGACTTTTTGGGTGATCTTCCGTAGTTTGCGCCAGCAACAACAATTGACCAAGTTAAAAAACGACTTCATCAGCAATATTACTCATGAGTTAAAAACACCCATTGCGACTGTAAGCGTCGCACTTGAAGCCCTGAAGGATTTTAACGCCCTGAACAATCCACAACGCACCCGGGAATACATCGATATTTCTCAGCACGAAATGCAAAGGTTGGCCATGCTGGTGGATCGGGTATTAAAGATGTCGATGTTTGAAAGTCAGACTTTACAAATCCAGCGTGAGCCTTTTAATTTGAAAAATGCGGTACAAAAAATCCTGGAGTCGCTCAGCCTGCAATTTGAAAAAAATCGGGCCAAGGTGAACTTTACTACCGAAGGCCAGGATTTTCAAATTGATGCAGATCCGATTCACCTGACCAACGTGGTGTATAATCTTTTGGACAATGCATTAAAATACAGCAAAGACCAACCCAACATCGACATCAACCTGTCCGAGCACAACGGCTCCCTCACCCTAAGTGTAAAAGACCAGGGCATTGGGATTCCCAAGGAGTATCAAAGTAAAGTTTTTGATCAGTTCTTTAGAGTTCCTAATGGGGATCGGCACAACGTCAAAGGTTATGGTTTGGGTTTGAGTTACGTAGCTGGCGTCATTCAACAGCACGGTGGGCAAATCATTTTGGATAGTGAAGTAGACAATGGGACCCGTTTTACGGTATTTTTGCCCAGACACAATAAATAAGGTATAGTGGCAACAAAAGTACTGTACGTAGAAGATGAGCTGTTTTTGGGCAAAATTGTCCAGGAAAGCCTCGAAAGCCGGGGATTTGAAGTCGTAATGATCGACGATGGTGCCAGGGTAATGGCTTCTTTCGATTCTTTTCTCCCCGACATTTGCCTGCTTGATATAATGTTGCCCAATCGCAACGGTTATGAATTAGGTGCTGATATTCGCCAACGCTTCCCTACCCTTCCTATTATTTTCCTGACTGCCAAAACACAAACGGAAGATGTTCTGAAAGGTTTCACTTCCGGTGGAAACGACTACATCCGCAAGCCTTTCAGTATGGAGGAATTGATTGCCCGCATCCACAATTTGCTCAACCTGAGTGGTCAAAACGCTATTGAAACGGGTGGCGAGCAAAACGGAATCATCCACTTGGGTAAGTACGAATTTGACCTGCGCAAGTACGAGTTGAGGCTTCAAACCCAAATCCGGAAATTGTCCCACCGCGAAGCAGAGCTGCTCAAAATCCTGGCCGATCATCGCAATTTTACGGTAGAACGAAAAATGATCATGCAACAGATTTGGGGTGATGATTCTTTTTTTAACTCAAGGAACCTTGACGTGTACATTACTCGTTTGCGGGACTATTTACGGGAAGATGAACGGGTGCAAATCATCACCTTGAAGGGCGTAGGGTATCAATTCATTGTAGATTAAAAGCCCGACAAATAAGGCAGAGCGAATATCATATTATTATTTTATTAAAAGCAACAAGAAGCGCACCAACTATCCAACAAAATAAAGACGACATAAAAAAGCCAACATAAGGATTACATAGGATAGAAAAAAAAAGCCATCCACTCATACTACATAAGCAGGTTTAGCCTATCTTCGCAAGGAATTTCTTTTGACTACCTTGTACTATTCTTTTGGGAATTGATTGCTGTTCAGAGACGACCAGTAAATAATTTTATCGCGATCATTCCATTTCAAAGATTGAATCTGCTCACCAAAGTTGTAATGACTTTAGTGTCAGCTGTTTTGATAATAACGCTATTTTTTATAAATCGGTATCTCATGAAAAGACCCTTACTCTTGAGTAATTCTCCTGTAGGGATTTTTGCTTCTTTTTTTCACTCCAGTGAAAAACTAAGAAAGCCCTTTTTCAAATCCTTTCTGGTCATGATGCCAGCCCTCTTTTTGAGTGGTCTGGCTTTCGCACAGCCCAGTTCAGCAACACTCACAACGGGCACTCCTGTGTGTCCGAGCACAAACGTAACGGTCACGTTTAACTTTGCTGGTTGGACTACTAGTACTAGTGTTACCCTTGAACTGAGTGATGCAAGTGGGAATTTTCCCGGAACCATCATTGGTAACATTGCGGCTGGTCCAGGAGCGAGCCCTGGTTCCATATCTGGAAACCTTGGAGCCGTCACCCCGAGTGCTGGCTATAGATTAAGGGTTAACTCCAACAGTCCTGGCGGGAGTTCAACCACTTCCCCATTCACCATATCAGGTGACCAGATTACGGCCAATTACCCAAACCCGTTGGGGCCTTATTGTGTAGGGGATCCAATTTCAGTCTCTTATTTACTAGACTGTGACTTCATTTCACCAAATACCTTTACATTGCAATTGAGCAATGCATCGGGAAGCTTTGCCTCTCCTACTAATATTCCTGGAGCTTCGGCAAGCATCACTGGGAATGGAACACTCAGTGGGACTTTCCCCAATGTTCCTACTGGTACAGGGTACCGGATGCGCATTGTGTCCAGTAACCCCAATGGTATAATCAGCAACCAGTCTTTACCTTTCCGCATTGGCAGTGGTACCCTGGAAAATGCAGATATGACTCCAATGAAAGCCAATGGCTCGATTTTTTGCCAAGGTGAGTACCTCAATCTGCTTTACGAATTCAATGCCGCTGATCCAATCAATGCAGGCAACATTTATACCATTCAGCTCAGTAACAATAATTTCACTACCTCCCGCACCATCGGTCGATTGGTCTCTACGGCTAAATCCGGTGCAATCCAGGCAGTGATTCCTTATGATGTCAGTGGTAGCAATTTTGAAATCCGGATTGTCGCCAGCAATGGTCTCATTGAAGGTTGCGAATACGGTTTGTATACCATTCCTGGTATCCGTCCGGCATTGGTGGATCCAACCAACATGTTCCAATGCCTAGGTGCAAACGTAACCTTCAGTACACCAACTGGAGGCTTTGATGCTTATACTTGGCAAAGTGTTTGTGCACCAGCATTCACCAATACTACGGCAGGTTTTCCTACCCCTATTGGTACTTCGATTGCTAAAAATGGAGGCAATATCTATATAGCCACTCCACAAGGTTTGGTTATTTCACGCAATAGTGGGATGACCTATACCGAAGTTGCACTTCCAGCTGAAGCCATCAACCATGTTTTTGTCAGAGGGTCTTTTGTATTTGTTTCCACCAACCAGGGCTTATTTGTTTCTGGTGACAATGGTGCTACTTTCCCTACCTTATATGATACTGGCAACGGTATCCCGGTACTGAGCGTCCGAGCTTCAGCGGCTACTAGCAATGGGGGGAATAATTATACCTATGCAGCAACTTCACTCGGGCTTTCTCGTCAGTTAAACGGAGGTACCTTTAATACTACTATCCCTGGAGTATCCGTTTCCGATATTTTTGTAGAAGGTACCAATGTATATGTAGCCACCAACATGGGCGTTTATGTTTCCAATGACAATGGAGTAAACTTCACCCAATTCACGGTAGGCAATGGCTTACCCAGCAACAACATCACCACCATTTATTTCAACAACGGAATCCTTTATGCTGGTACCGATAACGGCATCGGGATTTCTACCAATGGTGGCTTAAACTGGGTATTTTTCAACAACTCAAACAGTAATTTGCCAGATGATCCCATTCGGGACATCGCCGTGGCAAATAATCTCATCTATATTGCTACCTCAAAAGGGGTATCCATTGCCAACCTAGGCGGTGATGACTTTAGCACTTTTGTAGTAGGTTTGGAAAACCCGAGCGTTTTTGGCATCATCGCAGAATCTACTAGTAGTACTGCTGCCAGCATTTGGGTAGCTTCTTTAGGCGGCGTGGGTTCCGCAAATTTTACGCTTGCAGATTTACAAACTGGACCAAACCAAACCTATAATTTAGCGTCGGTTACCGCAGCGAACTCCTGGTGTCGTTTTCAGGTAAAAGTTACCGAAAACACCTGTATGCTGACCAGTAACCCGGTCGGCGTGGGTGATATTCCACCGACCATTTCAGTGGCAAAAGTAGACCCCACCAAATGTGGTGGTTCTGACGGAACCTTTACCATTTCTGGTTTGGTACCCAAAACCAAATATCGCCTAAACTTTTCAGGCCCATCCCCGGGCTTGCCTAAATCAGGTGATACCGTAATGACCAATGCTGCCGGCCAAATTGTGGTTAGCCTTTTGGCAATGGGTAATTACACGAATATTTTTGTAAGGAGTCTGCTCGGACCGCCGACGCCAGGGTGTACTTCCAATGTAGTGAGTATCACCTTAAATGATCCTCCTCCTCCTTCTCCGGTAACAGCAACTCCGGTCACTGCGGTTTGTCAGGGTACCAATATAACAGTCAACTTAACCTCAGCCTTACAAGCCAGCGAGGTATTTCGGTGGTACACCAATAATACGGCTACCGTTCCAGCCAATCCTTCTATAAGCACGGGTCTAACCTATTCGCCAGCAGTAGCACCTGCTGCCACGGGGACGCTTTATGTGCGCAAAAGAAACAATGCCACGCTGTGTTTTGGCCCCATCCTCGCGGTTCCGTACACCGTGAATACTGCCCCCCAAATCACCCACTCCAAAGTAGAGCCGACTACAGCCAGCGCTACAAATGGGTCGATCACCATTGGGATGAGCAATAACCCGGGTAGTCCACCTTATACTTTGCAGTATACTACACCTGCAAATATGGTGCAAACTATTCCAGCCTTGACTTTTGCTCAGTTCCCTTATACCATCTCGGGTTTGGGCGTAGGCAACTACACCAATATTACAGTAACCAGCGCTTCAGGTTGCCCTTCCAATGTGATTGGTTCTTGCCCACTTTTGGGCCCTCCCCCACCCGATGTTGTTTCCACTTTGGGTTTAAAAACCATTGTGTGTGACATTCCTGGCGTAAAAGGTGGATATTTCCAAACTGCATATGAAGATATTTGTGCTAGTGATAATCTGATCGACGATAATGCCGGGGGCATTGCAGTTGGTCGGATTCGCCAAACCGTAGCCAATGGTGGCAACAATGAAAGAGTAGAAATGCGCGGGTACATTGAATTTGACATTTCAAATTATGTACCTAAAAATGCCACCATCCAAAAAATCGAATATCGCCCTATTTCCTTACAAGGCGGCTTCCAGCAGGTCTGTGAAGTGGATGTTGTCAATACCAGTGCAACGGGCGACATTCAATTTGACATTACCCAGATTGCTGACAAGTACTACTACGATTATATTGGTTACGATCCCAATATTTTTGACGATCTGTTTGATACCAAATACAATGACTTTACCATTGGAGCAAATGCAACTGGACCCTATACCAACCTGGGGCAATTGGGTATAATTGATGCCCAAAATCGTTTGGCACAAGATGGTAAACTACGTTTGGGCTTAACCTTATCTGGTACTGATTTCGATCTTCCAGTATTCCAGTTCCATGGGATGGTTTTTGCGCCTTCAGTAGAGCATACCCTTTGTATCACTTATACCATGAAGGATTTTGGTGACTTACCTGAGCCAAAATTCGCTACCGATTTGCAAGGCGGTCTGGTTGGACCTAGCCACGGAATCGATTCCTTGGACATCGATCCACGTCCTGAAGTAACCAACCGCCAGCCTGCGATGTTCATCGGTACTACTCCTCCTGATGCAGAAGGTGATGGTAAGCCTTCTTTGTTGGCTGATGGTGACAATAATAATGGTGTAAATGACGAAAACGTAAATCGTTCCTGGTTTACCAATCCTGCTACTGCCGACTCTCTGATTGCTGGCAATAGCATCACTATGACCTTCCCTGTAACCAACAATCTTGACACTACTGCGAATGTAATCGTGTTTGTAGATTGGAATAACAATGGCGTTTTTGAAAACGTTACTGAGCGCTATTCTACTACCGTAGATTCTGGCACGCATACAGTAGTGTTTAACTTGGCAATTCCAATATTCGCTTCTGGCAATATCGGCGTTCGCGTACGGATGACCTCGGGCGCTGTGTTCGACGCTTATGGCCCAGCACCTGACGGTGAAGTTGAAGATTATATGTTGCAAGGTGTAGCTGGTTTCGACTATGGTGACCTCCCGGATGCCGCTGCTGGTACAGGAACAGGAAACTATGAAACCATCTTTAACATCAACGGCTCTCGCGGGCCGCGCCACCGAATTGATGCAAGATTAAAAATTGGCAACACCATCGATGCAGAAGCTGATGGTCAACCTCAGGCAAATGCCTTTGGTGATGACATCAATGGCATCGATGACGAAGATGGTGTCATTCAACCTGATTCAATTATTCGTGGAAAACCCGCAGTGTTTAAAGTGTTTGTGACCAACTTAACTGGTGCAAATGCTTATCTGATGGGTTTTGCAGATTGGAACGACGATGGCTCTTTTGAAGACGCTTCGCCCAATCAAAAATCTGGCCCAATAACCATTCCTGCAGGAGCAAGCGGTTATTACAATGTAATCTTCAATGTTCCGGTTTTACCGAATCCTCTGCCTGAGCGAGTTGCTACCCGTTTCCGTTTGAGTAATGAAAGTGTAGCCGTACAGCTATCTACTGGCCCTGTACAAGGGATCACTACCGACATCCTTGGTGAAGTAGAAGACACCTGGGTGACCATTGTGGGCTATGACTGGGGTGACTTGCCTGAGCCTCGCTACATTACTGATAAGCAAGGTGGCCAGCCTGGCCCAAGCCACAAAATCGTACCAATTATCGTCACCACCCCTGCGCTGGATACACTGTATGCACTGTATATTGGTGCTACGCCTCCCGATCCTGAATTGGAAGGCCAGCCTAACCAGCCAGCAACGGGTGATGATACAAATACCTTTGATGACGAGGATTTGAGTCCTAATAACTTCTTGAATCCCGCTACTTTATTGCCTTATCCACTTATTTCTACCGACAGTACGGTATTCCGTATACCTGTAACCAACAATTTAGGTAAAAGCGCCACTCTCTGGGCCTTTATTGACTGGAATGGTGACGGTCAGTTCAATGGAGTTACCGAGACTTATCAGCGTTCGGTTGCTGCCAACTTTACAGGCAATGTTGATTTAGGTATTCGCATTCCGAATATACCTACTTCTGATTCTATTGGAGTACGTATCCGTTTGACTTCTGGCAATATCCTCGACGCATACGGGCAGGCGCCAGATGGGGAAGTCGAAGACTTTATTGTTGAGTTGCGCGGTGCGGAATATGGTGACTTACCTGACGCTACCGCTGGCACCGGCAATAACGATTACCAAACTCGCCGGGTATACAATGGACCTCGTCACGGGGTGCCAGTGACTCCTCGTGTGTTTATGGGTAAATTTATTGATACTGAAGCCGATGGCCAACCAACTGAAAGAGCGACTGGCGACGACAATAATCTGATTCCTGATGATGAAGATGGCATTATCTTCCTGAGTCCGCTGACTCCCGGTAGCAATGCACAGCTGTCTTTCACCGGTACCAATAATGAACCTGTTCCAGCTACCCTACACATTTGGGCAGATTGGAATAGCGATGGTGTTCTTGAATACGTTGATGATGTCGTTGTTGCAGCCAATACAACCGTAACGGCTCAGATCGTCAACTTCGCCGTACCAGCCAATGCCACTTTCGCCGGCGGTAAAGTATATTTCCGCTTCCGTTTCACTACGGATGTACCTTTCAACGCGGCACCTAGCCCCAATGGCTCAGCTGCTGACGGTGAAGTGGAAGATTACTTCCTGCCAATCTTCAAACTGGGCAACCTGGTTTGGGAAGACCGCAACAACAACGGCCTGCAAGATGCTGAAGAGATCAACCTGGGTATCCAGAATGTTCGCGTTGTATTGCGTTTTGGCGGTGTAGATCCTGTAACTGGTCGTTGTGATTCAGTTACTCAAAATACAGCGCAAAACCCAAATACGAAACTCATCGATGGAAGTACAACCCGAGATTTCATCCAGGATTCAGTCTTGCAAACCTACACCGATGCGAAAGGTCTGTACTGCTTCACTGGCTTGATTGAAGGTGTTTACCAGATCATTTCAATCGATACTTTTGGTCTGACGCCTTCTCGTTTTGACCACATCAAAAATGTAACTGAGGAAGACCTTGATAGCGATGGGAAACCACTCAAAAATCCATGGGATTATTTAAGTGGGGAGCGCAGACAATCTAAGAGCCAAATGTTCAAGCTCAAGATTGACCAGATTGGCACGGACGAAGAAGGTATTCTTGATCAAGGCAATCCTCAACTGCTCGATCCAAACGCATTGGGTGTATTCCCAGATGATCGCGTAGAACAACGGATTGACTTTGGTTATGTTGGTCTTGATCTCGGTGACTTGGCAGAATCTGGCAACAATCCTTCAGTAACCAATTTTGTGACCACTGAAAACGGCACCAAGCCTGAAGGACCTAAACACATCGTTACGCCAGACTTGCGTTTGGGTAACTGTCAGGATGTAGAATGGTTGGGACAACCCGACCAGGATGCTGGTGCTGAATTCAAACCAGCTCCAGATGCAGGTGGTGATGATCCAATCGCCGACTTCAGCAACTATCCCAACTTCCCATACGATCCTTCACAAGGTCGTCGTTGGCCATTCCACAATGCTGCCAATGTTTGTGGCGATGATGAAGATGGTATCCGCTTTGTGACCCCAATGATTGCTGGTTATGAAGCTCAAATTACCGTGAAGTACCATGCCAAAATCAACCTGGACGGCCCGGATGCATACTTGCACGCCTGGTTTGACTGGAACGGTGATGGTAACTTTGACGATGGCGCGGGCGTCATTGATGCCAACGAACACATCATCTTTACCCATCTGAATGGCAACCCAATTGTATTGGAGGCCAATACTCAGGCGGTAAAACTGGAAATGAGTTTCTTGAAGTTCGCTGGTGATTCTGTTCGCTTGAGCTTCAAAGTTCCTGCTAATGTGGCTTACAACAATGGCAATATTTTGTCTCGTTTCCGCATCAGCTTTGATCCACGCCTCGGACCAAACGGAATTTTGGCACCAAACCTCAACTTCCCTGACCCACAACCCGGAGCAGGCACAAGTCAGGTTCCCGGTGGCATCATTCCTTACGGTGAAGTGGAAGATTATTTCATCTCGCTGTCTAAAGTGGGCAACACCGTATTTGAAGACCGCGATTACGATGGCTTCCAGGATTTGCTTGAACCAGGTATTGCCAATGTGCCAATCAAACTGCAATTCGCAGGTTTGGATGGCATCCTGAATTCAGGTGACCTTTACGAATATACTTATCACGATACCACCGACGCCAATGGCCGCTACTACTTCTGTGGCTTGATTGGCAACGTTGATCCTTCTGGTATTCCAAATCCAGTTTACCAGATCATCGTGTCTGACCCAGCAGGAATGACCGCTACGTTCAACAATCCGAATCCATCTGACGATGCTTGTATTGATGACAATAGCAATGGCGACGACCTGTTGATCGACAACCGCATTACTACCGACACCTTCACCATCACCAATCCGATGATGTTGTGTCTGGATGAAAATGCTCCACGCAATGACGTAGGTGGATTGGTGCCAGGAAACAACCTCCCTCCTTCCGCCGATGCCCTGAATAACTTCCCGGACAACCAATACGACGAAACCCGTGACTTTGGTTATACCGGATTTGATTATGGCGATCTGCCGATCACTGCCATCCTGCCTGGTTCTAAATACCTGACCCTGCGCGATTCGATGGATGCTTTGTTCAGTGGTAAATTTGGCCCACGCCACGCCATCCAGCCTCGCCTCTACCTCGGTAAAGGTGTAGATGGAGAATTGAACGGCAAACCAGATGCAGATGCTGGTAGCAAAGCTGGTGGTGATGACGATGACCAGGGTGCCTTCAAAAAAGGTGTGACTGCGGATGATGAAACAGGTGTTCGCCTGCTTTCTCCACTGCTCCCTGGTGAATACGCTTACATCAAAGTCAACTATACTTCGCAGGATACCACCAATGGTGGCTACGTCAACAAAACTGCGTACCTCGATGGCTTTATGGACTGGAACGGCAACGGGGTGATGGATCTTCCGGCTGAAAAGCTTGAATTTACCCACCAATCTGTTTCTGCAACGGCGCCATTCTCGACCAATTTGGTACCTGCATTGGGCACACCTACCCGCACGGCTACTTTGCCTGCTACAGGTGCTAATGGTGTAGACAGTACGATCCTGGCCTTCCGGGTGCCAACTACCGCAGTATTTGACTCTGGTACCATCTTCATGCGTTTCCGCCTGGGTTGGACCAACTATGCTACTCAATTCCCAACTGCCTTCCCGAATGGCTTGGGTGATGACAACAATATTTTCCACATGACTTTGCCACCTTTCGTCAAGTCATTCGAAAATAACTTGCCATTAGGACCAATCTTGGCGCCACCAGCCAACTGGACTGATGCTCCTGGCAATACCGGAAGATATCCATACCCACAAGGGGAAGTGGAAGATTACGCAATTCCAGTAGGCAAAATTGGCAACCTGGCCTGGTTTGATCACGATGTATTCGGTGATCAGGATACCCGCGAAGATGTGGTTGACTCTCTGCACCTCGTACTGATCTGGGGTGGTGTAAATGGTACTACCGGTGTATTCGACACTGTGGGTTACCAGACTAGCCTTAGCTCTTTGGGCACAGTGACCGATATTTTGTACAACCGTACAATCGCTCCTCCGGGAGTAGGCACTTATGCTCCTGGTGCTCTGGTGAAAACCGGTATCTCTCCAGCAGCTGACAGCGGTTTGTATTCCTTCCGCGGTTTGATCCCTGGTATCTACTACGTGTTGCCAATGAAATACTTTGCAACCGACAGTGCCAGCTTTGTGAATGCCTGGCCGAAACACCGAGTAGTAACCCTCCAGGATAACCCTGGGGTAAGCGATGGCCAGGATAGCGATGGCCGCACCTCAGGAGTAGGTGGCACAAGTCGAGGCCCTGGTGCTTTTGTAAAAATCACCGATGGCAACAACCGCCAACCTGAAGTTTGTGTCAATGATCGCCCACTGTTCGCCGCGCCGAATCCAATTAATGATGCACGTGAAGGTGGGTCTGGTGCGGAATTGAGAGCCAATGACGCCATCGAAAATGGCAAACGGGATGCGGACGACAATGCCAATCCATTTACTCCGGCCTTCTTCCCCGACAACCAGTGGGATAAGTCAGTAGATATTGGTTGGGTAGACGAACCAAACGTAGAAGCAAGTATGGACATCGTTGGGGTGAACTTCCCAACCAGCCAGATTTGCGGCAACTTCAACGTGATTACGCACTTGTGTGTGAAAAACCCACAAGAAGTGCCACTCGATAGCTTCCAGATGTTCTTCAACCTGTTGAACGCATATGGCCCAGCCTTGTACACGGCTTCCAAGCCAATTGTAACCATCGTTGATAGCGCATTTGTAACCAATTTACCACACCAGAAGATCAGAAAGTCGTCTTTGGTCAACTTCAAGTCTGCAGTTAACGCAAAACCAAAAGACTTGCTGAAGGTCAACCCCAACTACAATGGTACTACTGATACCAAACTGTTGGTGCCAACTTCTGAGAATGCACACTTCCTGCTGCGTGGTGACTCTATTTTGTGTGTACAAATTGAATTCGAAATTGATCCAACCAAGGACGCGGCTTATCCATGGATGTTGTCTGCCTCCGTTACAGCTCGTGCGGTAGGATTCAACAAACAAACTGGAGACAAGCGGCCTTTGACCGACTTCCGCTTCTTCCATCCACGCTTTGGCAAGTCCATCGTAGTATTTGACTCAACCGATGAGTACGACGATCCAATGCCAATGGCTAACCTGGCTTATCCTGCTGGTGGTGACGGTATCCTCTTTGAAGGTATGGTTGCCGACCGCGGATTGAAAGGTGATTATCAACTGCCTTACGTTTCTCCAAACGTAACTGGTCGTGATAAGTACGAAGACGAAGACGACAAAGCCATAATGAATGACTCTTGCTGGTTCAAGACTAAGTGGAACAGTGGTTACAAAGAATTCCAAATTGCATTGGATGCCAACTGTGAGGCTGTTGTAAATGCTGACCTACTGGTGCCCAATTTCATCGCAGCTTGTGGTTTTGACAAGTATCCAATGGGTAGCTACTACCGGGTGATCATTCAGGATAAATGGACTGAGGAAACCCTCTGGGCTTCTGTAGATCGCGTTCCATTTGACGTGAAGAAATACCGTGATCGCACCTTGATTTACAAAGTAAGAAGTGTTTCCAACCACTGTAATGTGATTTGGGGTCCAATCATCTTTGTAGACAAGATTCCTCCAGTAGTGACTTGTCCACCGAATACTTCCCGCAAGTTGAACTCCAAGAACCAGATCGTTGGTACATATACTTTTGTGTGCTCGGATGTGGACAGCATCTACAACGTGACCAGATCATGGAACGATAGCCTGTATGCTTACTATACTGGAAAGGCTACAGCAACCGATGCTTGTGGTACGCCAAGACTGGAAAACGTTAAGGACGAAATTGAATACTTTGCTGATTGCAACGCATCTGCTGCTCAGGGTTACCTCTACGCTCAGATTCGCCGTACCTTCAGTTTCATAGATTTGATGGGCAACAAGGCCAATTGCAGCCAGTTGATCAACATCTATCGTCCAGTCATCAAATTGCCCTTGTGCAAGATTGAGGTGCCGAACGACAAAGCCAAAGGTGATAATTTGATTCTACCCGCTGATTTGGCCGGCAAGAAGTACAATATCGCTGAAAGTGTGCCCTACTACATCAATGGATCAGGTAAGAAGATTTACCTCACCGGAAAAGATTACTGTGGTTTTGCCTTCAACTACACGGATGAAGTTTCCTTCTCTACTGGCCAAGGCTTGTGTGGCAAGAAGATCATCCGTACTTGGTCAATCTTCGACTGGTGCTATGGAACCGGAACTGCCTATCCAAACTACTTGATCCAGCCAGCGACTGGCAACGATTGCTACGCTGAAAGTACCTGGAGTGGTGGCCGCTATACCTGGCAACAAACCATCATCGTAGGTGACAGCGAAAGACCAATCATCACTGCACTAGATATCGATAAGGATGGTAAAGTAGGTGCTTATACTGGCGCTCCTCAAGCCAATCCAAAAACAGCTACTGCTACTTACGATCCGGATGACGTACTGGAGTACTCTACTGGTCCGATGGATTGTACAGGTGGATTTGTATTCAACCGCTCCAGCTTCAATGTAACTGAGCAAAGTGACTGGTGCTATGAAATCCGCGTAGTAGAACGTGTAGCGATCCTTGACCTGGATGAGCGCCCCACTGGTGTGTTCGTGCTCAAAACTGATCCGGGAGTAAAAGTCACTGGTGACTGTGCTAAAGGTTACACCGTATCTGGAGTACCAACGCTAGGCGACTGGTTTGTAGAAGTACGGGTTTACGACGCATGCTATCAAGATAGTGTTGTTTGGATCCCTGTTCGGATCGTAGACAAGATTTCGCCCGTAATGAAGTGCGACGACAAGTTGAACATTACCCTCGATAACCAGGGCAACGGCTTTGTAGCCGCTAAAGACCTGGACGAAGGTAGCTGGGACAACTGTAAGTTGAAGTGGGTGAAAGTGCGCCGTCCAGTAGCTGATGCCTGCGTTGCGACGATGCTGAAATTCCCACGGGTAATTGACGCCAATAAAAATGGCAAGCTTGATCCTTATGATCCATCTAAAGGTAAGCTTGACTTGAACGGCAACGGCAAAGCTGACGATTATGATTACATCGATCTCAATAGCAACGGCGTTGCCGAGATCGAAGAATACTTCACCATTGGCGAATACTTCACGAAGAACCCACCAGCAGCTGGCAATGGATCTGGCATTATCATGACCCCATTGATGGATACTGTTCCGTTCTTCTGTTGTGATGGAAGTGCGTTGATGGTTGAACTGTGGGGTATGGACAAATTTGGCAACCTCAACTACTGCTGGAACAACATCCAGGTAGATGACAAAACGCCAATCCAGTGCCTTGCTCCTTGGGAAGTTACCATCTACTGCAACGATAAAAACATCGGTATCATTGACAATAAGGTGTTGTCTGCTAAAGTGTTTGGTGATGTGATCATCAATAGCGGTGCAGTTTGTATCCAGGCAGATACTGCCTACAGTACGGTGAAACGCCTGAAATGTGGCGCTGGTACCATCGAACGGATTTGGGTATTGACCAAACAAACGGCTAATGGCCCAATTACCACTACCTGTAAGCAAATCATCCGGGTATTGCCAGTACGCGAGTACAACATCTGCTTCCCTAAAGACGTAGACCAACGCGACTGCAAAGTACCAGTGATTGATACTGCTTTCACCAAAGAATTGGGTTGTGACATCCTCGCGGTCAACGTCAGCGATAAGCGCTACGATGCTTCCGATGATGAGTGCTACAAAATCTTCCGTACCTACACCGTCATCGACTGGTGTGCTTACGATGATCGTTGTGGTGATCCAATGACTGAAGGAAGTGTTTATGTGGTCGATCGCGCTTACAATGGATACGGCAAAACGCCAATCTATGTACTGGTTCGCGACAAAAACAAAGACCAGCGTGAAGAGTTCTACCTGTCCTTGAACGAGACACCTGAAGAAGGTACCTTGAACGATGGTAAGGTCGGAACTGCTAACGATGAAGCCTTCATTCCACCATACTGCGAAAGCGCCTTCCAGGACAATCCTTACGGTTTGCCAGTAGGTGAGTTCTACCACTCCTTCATGTATACCCAGATCATCAAAGTATACGACGAAGTGAAACCAGTAGTGACTGGTGATCCTGCCAAGTTCTGCATCCGTGAAGGTGCTGATTGCCTGGCCAACATCAAAATGGTGGTAACCGGTAAGGACAACTGTACCAACGAAGTGACCCTCGAAACTCAATACTTGATGATTGCTCCGTTCCAAACTCGCGATGCAGGTAGCATGATTCTTTACGCTACTCCTCGTTGGAGTACCAAAGCATTGGGCAATGGTCAGTTCGAGATCAATGTCAGCAACTTGCCTCAAGGCAAACATGACCTGATCGTGGTCGTACGCGATGAGTGTGGTAACCTGAGTGACGCCACCCGGATTCCATTCACTGTCGAAGATTGCAAGGCTCCGGCTCCAATCTGTATCAATGGTTTGAGTACCGAATTGATGCCTGATGGCGCAGGTGCTGGCATGATGACTGTATGGGCTTCTGATTTCGTAGCTTCCAAAATCTACGATTGCAATGGCCAAGGTCCTGAAACCAATACAACGGGTGCTAAACTGGTCACCAAGTACTCCATCAATCGGGTAGGTAGCCCGGCGGTAGAGTCTCAGACCAGCTTGCTCCTTAATTGTGCCGATGCTGGCAAAACCATCCTGGTTGAATTGCATGCATGGGACAATGCCGGTAACCACGACTTCTGTGTAACCTACATTGAAGTTCAGGACAACCGTAAAGTTTGCGGCGGTTCGGGCAATGTAACCCTGGGTAGCATCTCCGGTTTGATCACTACTGATGAAGCTGAACCACTCCAGGGTGCTCAAGTTGACCTGAGTGGTGCTGCTACGATGAAGTACAATACTCCGGGTGCAGGTACCTTTGTCTTCAATAGCCTCAACAAAGGAAGTGACTTCAGCGTAAGTGCTCAATTGGATAAAGATCACCTCAATGGAGTTTCTACTTTCGACCTTGTTTTGATCCAGAAGCACATCCTCGGCGTGAAGCCGCTCGAAGGGGTATACCGCATGATTGCTGCTGACGTCAACAACTCTAAGTCGATCAGTACCCTGGACATGATCCAGATCCGCAAGTTGATCCTGCAGATCGATACCAAGTTCAACAATGTACCTAGCTGGAAATTCGTCGACGCTGCTTACAAGTTCCCGGATGCTCAAAACCCATTCACGGCTGAGTACCCTGAGATCGTCAACGTCAATGACCTGGCTGGTAATGTCAGAGCCGACTTCATCGCAGTCAAAATGGGTGATGTCAACGGTAGTGCAGCAACCATCAGTGGGGTAGCAGCCGCTGAAACCCGTAGCGACCGTGCCTTGTTGTTGAACACCAACGAGATCGCCATGAAGGCCAACTCGCCTTACGAGATTGCCATTCGCGCTAAAGACTTGCAAAACATCCAGGGCTACCAGTTCACCTTGAACTATGACCTGAATGCAGTCGAGCTCGAAGGAATCGAATACGGAGTTGCCAAGGCCGATAACTTTGGTGTCTTCAAGGACAAAGGTGCCATCACTACCAGCTGGAACCTCAGCAGTACCCTCAATGCCGCTGGCAATGAGGTGCTGTTCACCTTGAAATTGAGAGCCAAAGCCGCTGTGAAATTGAGCGAAGTGTTGAACATCAGCAGTCGCCTTACTCCAGCTGAAGCCTACGATAAGCAAAATGAGGCCATCGGCGTCAAACTCAGCTTCGGTGCTGATGTCACTCAGGATTTTGCTGTACTGCGCCAGAATACTCCCAACCCCTTCCAGGATGAAACCCTCATCGGGTTCTATCTGCCCAAGGCCACCAAGGGCACTTTGACCATCCGCGACACCAAAGGAAGTTTGGTCTACCGCATGGAGGGCAATTATGTCAAGGGGGAAAACAAGGTCATTCTGAAGCAAGCCGATTTGAGAGCCAGCGGCGTGTTGTACTACACCCTCGAAACCGCTGACTTTACCGATACCAAAAAAATGATTCTGTTGAACCGTTAATCACACGGATGCACCTTACAACCCTTGCCGCTTTTGGGCTGAATTTTCAGCACGATAGCGGCAAGGTTGTAAAGTAGCGCTCCACCAACCTTTTAGATCATGAAGAACTATATTCAATTAATTCTGGTTGGAGTTGTGGTTTGTACCACCATCCTCGGTAAAGCTCAATCATTGTCACCAGAGGTAATCAGTACTGCTGGTGGAAAAATGCAAACTGCAACCATTAGTTTGGATTGGACTTTGGGAGAAACTGCCGTCTCCCGTTGGAACACCCCTGGAGGATTTACCACGGAAGGTTTTCATCAACCTATGCTGGAAGTAACCTTATTGCCCGAATACAGTTCCCCCAAGGTGAGCATTGCGCCCAATCCTGTTCAGTCTACGCTGAATGTTCTGGTCAGTGATGCCAAACAAAAAGCACTTTTCGCTCAATTGGTGGATATTCAGGGCCGGGTGTTGGTTCAACGCACCAATTTATCCCAGGGCAATACTGAGTTTAACCTGAGCAATCTACCTTCAGGAACCTATTTTCTGAAAGTATCACAACAAAACGGGAAACCAATCGAAGTCTTCAAAGTCGTTAAAACACACTAGGAAGACTCCACATAAATTGACTCTATTGGGCTTGGCCCTTTTCAACTTTTAATCCTATTGGCATGAAAAAATTATTACTCTTTTTGATTGCTGCCAACCTCTTAGGCGGTCTTGCCTTGTCAGCACAGAGTACGGCGGCTGCGCAGGGTATGAATTATCAGGCTGTAGCCAGGGATGCAAAGGGGCAAATCATTGCCAATCTCCCTGTCTCACTAAAAATTTCCTTAGTATCCAAAACTGGGGCACAAACTGAATATTATACCGAAACGCACCAGGTTGTAACTGATCAAAATGGTCTGTTCAAATTGGTAATCGGAGAAGGTAAAAATGCCTCTGGCGTTCTAGCCGATGTTCCCTGGGCTAAAGAACAGGTTTGGCTCAACATTGCGATGGATGATAAAGCGGGCAAAAATTACAATTTGGTAAGTTCTGCCAAGTTGCTTTCAGTGCCCTATGCATTTCATGCTGCTACTGCCTCGCAGATTGTAGATGAAGCCAGCGCCATAGACTTGCCTTTAGAAAAAAACCAATCCATTTATTGGACCACAGGAGGTAACACCAATACTCGACCTGCTACCCATTTTGTTGGTACACGGGACAACCAGGATTTGGTGCTTAAGACCAATAATACAACTCGGGTAAAATTTACCAAAGAAGGCCAAATGCAGGTATTCAGCGGCGTTAAAGGTAATGGCATGCCTGGAGACGATGAAGCAATGGCCAACTATCCAGTCACAGTACAAGGTAGCGACCAAGGGATTTACATCAAAGTGAATGGCTCTCGGGACAATGACAACAACTTTGTCACTTTCGCTGACGATGAAGGAGTCTGGGGACGAATTGAAGGACAAACCCTGGATGAACTGTATGCAAGCTCGGAGTATAAAACTCAGGTAGCTTTATTTACTTTACAAACTATTTCTCTGGCCGCTCAAGTAGTAGCTTATACCGCAGAAGCTGTTGGTTTGGCCGCATCAGGAGTGGGTGCTGCTGCTGCAGTTGGCGCCGTAGCCAATGCGGTTGCACTGGGTGTAGAAGCGGCCTCTTTGGCCACAGAATGGATCACCTGGGAAAATGACCTTCGTGACAACATTGGAGTAACTTATGAATCTGGGGCCGGTGACTATGCAGAATGGTTAGAGCGCAAAAAAGGCGAGCGCGATATGCATTTTGGTGAAATTGTAGGCGTGAAAGCTGGTCAAATTTCTTTGAACACGAAAGAGGTAGATCACTTCATGGTGGTTTCCATGCGCCCAATCGTATTGGGTAACGCCCCCCAACCTGCCAAACAAGAGAACTTTGAAAAAGTAGCCTTTATGGGCCAGGTGCCCGTAAAAGTGGTTGGTAAAGTAGCTATTGGCGATTACATCCTTCCTTCTGGCAATAACGATGGTTTGGGTATTGCCGTAAACCCCAGTGAAATGAAACTGGGAGACTACGCTAGAATCGTAGGGGTAGCTTGGGAAGCAGCCAAAGAAGCACCGCTGAACTATATAAATGTAGCAGTGGGCATCAACAGCAATGATTTGACCCGTAAAGTAGACGAGTTGAACCAAAAAGTGGAGCAAATCATGGCTTACCTGGAAGGGAAAGCGCCTCTTAATGGTGATGGAACTGTGCTGGCAAACGTACCAAGCATGAAGCCACAAACTACAATAAACAAGCTATATACTGATGAAGAGTTTGATCAGTTGATTGATAAAAATGCTGATTTCTTCACCCAAATGTACGCCGAAGCCAAACTTAGCCTGATCAAACAGGGTTATGATTTGAGCAAAAATCCCAAGATGGTGGAAATGTTGGACAACCCACTTCCCTTCATCAAAGAAGTACGCCGTGATCCGACCTACCTTACCCAGTGGGCATTAGTGGATCAAAAAATTAAGTCGTCAAAAAAATAGGCCAAATTTGAACCAATCAAGTTTCCTATTGATCAAATTTTAAGGGTATGAAAAAGATTTTATCGATTCTGATCATATGCAACGTCTTGTTGATTCAGGCTGTTATGGGGCAAACCAATAGTGCTGCCCAAGGCATGAATTACCAGGCTGTTGCGCGGGATGCCTTTGGTAAGCTACTGGCTAATCAAAATATATCTCTCAAACTTTCTTTTGCTACCAATTCCACTGACAACAAAACATATTACTCTGAAATTCATCAGGTGACTACCGATGAACTTGGTATGTTTAGTCTTGTAATTGGCGAAGGGAAAGAGCAATCTGGTGCAGTCAAAGATATTCCCTGGGCAAGCCAAGCAATCTGGCTCAATGTTGCTTTAGATGCAAGCGGGGGGCGAGAGTTTGCCCTTTTAGGAAGCTCTGAAATGCGTGCGGTACCTTACGCCTTTCATGCACAAACTGCTTCTCAGCTCGTAAATGACGCTACAGCCATTGAACTGCCAACCGAAAAGAACCAGTCAATTTATTGGCATACGGGAGGTAACACTGCGACTCGTCCGGAGACTCATTTTTTAGGTACCCGTGACAATCAGGATCTGGTGGTCAAAACCAACAACACTACCAGGGTCATCTTGACTAAAGAAGGGCAACTGCAAATTTACAGTGGGGTTAAGGGAACAGGTTCTTCTGGAGATGATGAAAACATGGGCAATTACCCGCTTACAGTAGAAGGTAGTGACCAGGGCATTTACATCAAGGTTAATGGTTCTCGGGACAATGACAATAACTTCCTGACCTTCGCCGATGATGAAGGAGTATGGGGGCGCGTGGAAGGTCAAACCCTTGATGAATTGTATGCAACCTCAGAGTATAAAACTCAGGTAGCTTTGTTTACCTTATCTGCGGTTTCTCTCGCAGCTACTGCAGTAGCAACTGCCGCTGAAGCAGCTGGTTTGTATGCTGCAGCTGTAGCCGCCGCCGCAACCATCATCCTGGCTTTTGCCACTCCAGGCTTCACCGCAGCTGCTGTTGCACTTACCGCAAACGCAGTTGTGATTGGTGTTGAGGCAGCAGCTCTCGCTACAGAATGGATTACCTGGGAAAACGACCTTCGGGACAACATTGGAGTAGCCTACGAGTCAGGTGCTGGTGACTATGCGGAATGGCTGGAGCGCGCCAAGGGTGAACCCGACATGCGTTATGGAGATATTGTAGCCGTTAATGGTGGAAAAATTTCCTTGAATACTACTCATGGCTCACATTACATGATCGTATCTCAACGGCCTATTGTGTTGGGCAATGCCCCACAGGCTGATAAGAAAGCTTTTTATGAAAAAGTAGCGTTTATGGGTCAAGTGCCTGTAAAGGTAGTAGGCAAAGTTGATGTGGGAGATTACATCATCCCCTCAGGCAAAAATGATGGTACTGGTATTGCGGTAAAACCATCACAAATGATGATTTCAGACTTTGCTAAAGTAGTAGGTGTTGCCTGGCAAGCTGCCAAAGATGCTCCGCTCAACTATGTAAAGGTAGGCATTGGATTGAATAACAATGATTTGGCTCCCAAAGTGGAAGAAATTTCCAATAAGGTTGACAACATTCTTGCCTACCTTGAAGGTAAAGCTCCACTACAAACAAGTAGTGAATTGAACGCTGGCAAAATGATGGCTACACCCGGAAATGCCAATGTCACTAGCGCACCTTCCGCTAAACTATTGACCGATGAGCAATTTGATCAATTCCTGGACAACAATGCTGAATCCATAAAACAAATTATGGCCCAAACCAAAGCAGAGTTGGCAAGGCAAGGTCGCAATTTCGACAACAACCCACAATTGGAAGCATTTTTGAATGACCCAATTCCTACCATTAAGGAAATGCGGAGAGATCCAAATTATTTAACTCAATGGAGTGTGGTTGATCAGAAGTTTCAGAAGAAGAAATAATCTTTATTCTTGTAGGGTCTCTCCCCTACTCTAACGCCGCCCAAGGGAAACTTTAGGCGGCATTTTTTTTTTGCCCGAAATTCACATTTGCAACCTCAGCGAACCATTTTGCAACCTCAACAAACCATGCTTTTGTTATTCTACACTACTTTTATCGTTGCAATCGTCAAGTGAACCTTTAGCTGTTTCCCCTTTGCTAGTAAGCCTGCTTCTTTGTTCGAAAATAGCCATCCGCCTTTTCGAGCAAAACAATTATTTGCTTGTTTCCAAATCATTTTCTCATGAAGCACAAACTACTCCTTCCCCTTTTAATGGCTTATTGTATAGCTATGGGTATTAAGGCACAAAACGCTGATGCGCAAGGGTTCAATTACCAAGCCGTTGCCCGAGATGCTTCAGGACAAGTTTTGGCCAGGCAAAATATCGCCCTTAGAGTATCCCTTTCCTCCGACGAGATAAATCCCAATAGGTATTATTCAGAAATCCATGACACCAAAACCGACGCGCAGGGTTTGTTCCAATTAACCATTGGCCGAGGCAAAGAGGTGCTGGGCAACTTTGCTAAAGTTCCTTTTTCCAAAGAACAGATTTGGTTGAATATTGAGTTAGATCCCCAAGGAGGCAGAGCCTTTAATTTGGTCAATCGCTCCGAACTCATGTCGGTACCCTACGCCCTCCATGCAGCCACCGCAAGCCAATTGGTGGAAAATGTTGTTGAACTTGAACTCCCCACTGAAAAGAACCAATCCACCTACTGGACCACTGGCGGAAACAGCAATACCCGCCCACCTACCCATTTTTTGGGTACTCGCGACAGTCAAGACCTGGTTTTTAAAACCGACAACACCACCCGCATGATCATCACTGCCGATGGCAGAATCAAAACATTTAGCACCTGTGTCGACAATGGTGATCAGGATACCGCGAGCTACGCCATTCTTGCCCAAGGTTGCAAACAAGGTATTTATATCAAAGTGAATGGCACCCGGGATGGAGACAACAACTTTGTCACCTTCGCCGACGATGAAGGCACTTGGGGGCGCATTGAAGGCCAGACTACCGGGGAGCTATTTACGAGTTTTGACTATTTATTTGAAAACACCGTTTTTGGCATTCGTACCGTTTCAATGGCCACCAACCTCACCGGATTGGCCGGCGAAGTTATTATTGTTGCTGCACAACTCCTTACCATCGCAGAAGCAATACCGATTGGCCTCCAGGCCAAAGCTGTTGACGCCCGTTTTGCATTCCTCATTGCTGAGTGGATTGGCTACAACATCAACAAATTAACCAATGTAGGAGTAACCTACGAATCAGGTGCTGGCGACTATGCGGAATGGTTGGAATGCGCACCAGGGGTCAGAAATCTTTTACCCGCTGAAGTAGTCGGCGTAAAAGGTGGCAAAATCTCCTTAAATACTCAAGATGCCGATCACTTCATGGTGGTATCCACCCGTCCGATTGTGTTGGGCAATATGCAACCCCCAGGCAAGGGGCAAACACATTTTGAAAAAATTGCTTTCCTTGGCCAGGTTCCAGTGCGGGTAATCGGTAAGGTAGCCATTGGCGACTACCTCATTCCATCTGGAAACAATGACGGTTTTGCAATCGCAATTGCTCCTGATAAACTTCCGATTGCAGATCACCGCCGTATAATTGGTGTGGCCTGGGAAGCAGCCAAAGATGCCCCAATCAATGTAATCAAGGCTGCGGTGGGTATACATAGAAACAGTTTTAGCCCCGCAGTGGAGCAATTTGCGGCTGAATTGCAGGAAACAAATCAAAAGGTCGATCAAATCATTGCGTTTTTGGAGGGAAAAACTACTACACTATCCCCTTCCAGCGCAGTTACCGCATCGTCCTCTAAAACCAATACCCAATCTGAGTTACAAAAATTATTTAGCGATGAAGCTTTTGATCAAATCATTGAACAAAATGCTACAATCCTGAATGACTCTTTCAGCCGGATTGCAAAAGAATTGAACTCAAAAGGGTACGACCCTGCTCAGATTCCCTGGTTCCAGCAGTTGCTGCAAAAACCAGTAGACGGGCTAAAACAATTACGTCGAGACCCTAATCTACTATCTCAATGGGGCTTTTTTGACCAACAATTACAAGCTAAAAGGTAGCCCATTCCCAAACTTCGATTCTTTTTGTAGTGCCAAAGCAAAATATCTTATGAAAAAAATCCTACTCCTCTCCTATTTGCTGGTTCTGGGCATAAATGTGAGCAGTGCTCAGTCAAACCAATCCATTGCCCAAGGGATCAATTACCAGGCAGTTGCGCGCAACGCAGAAGGACAATTACTAGCCAATCAAACCATTACCCTCAAAATAGCTTTGTCTTCGAAAAATGGAGCGCAAAAAGAGCATTATGCAGAAATCCACGAAGTACGAACCGATGCACTGGGTTTGTTCCACATTGTCATCGGTCGGGGTAAAGAAATTCAGGGAGTGCTGCAGGAGGTTCCCTGGTCCAAAGAACAAATTTGGATAGACATCAAACTAGATCCTCAGGGTAAGCGAAATTTTACACTGGTGAATAGTGCCGAATTGATGTCGGTACCTTACGCTTTTTATGCCGCCACCGCCTCACAATTGGTAGAAACGGCTACTGAAATCAATTTGCCCCAGGAAAAAAATCAATCCATCTACTGGACAACGAGTGGCAATACCAATACTCGTCCCCCCACTCATTTCCTAGGCACCCGTGATGCCAAAGATCTGGTTTTTAAAACCAACAATGTAACTCGAATGATCATCACCGCAGATGGTTTGATTCGTACCTTTTCCGTATGCGCCGATAATGGGGATCAAGATCCTGAGAGTTATTCAATCGTAGCAGAAGGTTGCAAGCAAGGAGTGTACATCAAAATTGATGGCTCGCGCAGCGGTGACAACAATTTTTTGACCTTTGCAGATGATGAAGACATTTGGGGCCGTGTGGAGGGCCAAACTACGGGAGAGTTGGCCACCAGTTTTGACTATGTTTTTACCAATACCATTTTTACCATCAATACGATTGCGCTTGCTTTGGATGCAGCATCCTTATTTACTGAGGCAGCTGTAGTAGCCGCTCAAATTGTCACCATTGCCGAGGCAGCGCCGATTGCCTTACAAGCAGCCGCTATTACGGCTGAAGGCATTGCCTTGGCAGCAGAACTTATTGCTTACAACATCGAAAAAAACCTTAACGTGGGTGTCACCTACGAATCTGGCTCCGGAGACTACGCTGAATGGTTGGAAAAAGTACCTGGTGAACGTGATCTCAAACCCGGAGAAATTGTTGGGGTAAAAGGAGGGAAAATTTCCCTGAGCACCCAAAATGCAGATCATTACATGGTAGTATCCAACAAACCCATTGTGCTTGGAAACATGCCAACCCAAGGCCAGGAAAGTAAGTTTGAAAAAGTAGCCTTCATGGGACAAGTCCCTGTTCGAATAATTGGCAGGGGCAATATAGGGGATTACATCCTGCCTTCAGGCAATAACGACGGTTTCGCCCTCGCGGTTGCTCCTTCCGCCATGAAAATTGGTGACTATAAACGCATCATTGGCGTAGCCTGGGAATCCGCTGAGGCCAAGCCTCTAAACATTGTCAATGTCGCTGTAGGGATCAACAACCAGGATCTTAGCGGTAAAATGGAAGCACTTCAACAAGAACTAGAGCGTACCAATCAAAAGGTAGCCCAGATTATGGCCTACCTTGAAGGCAAGGCCCCCTCACCTAACCTGGCAACTCAGGATTCTGCCAATCCCCCATCTGTTGTTGCCAACAAAATGCCGAATAGTAAATTTGAAAAACTTTTTTCAGACGCTGAATTTGACCAAATGATTGATCAAAATGCGCCTCAGATCAAGCAATATTATGCGCTGTTGGAAAAATCACTCCTGGAAAAAGGTTATGACCTGAGTAAACAACCCTTTCTCAGCAATTACTTCCATAACCCCATCGAAACCATCAAACAAATTCGCCACGATCCTGCCTATGTTTCACACTGGCACTACGCTGATCAAAAGATAAAAAGTAAAAAATAGCAAGAATGAAACTTCTATTCCTTGCTTCGCCTGGATGCTTGCACTTCCGGGCGATTTTTTTTCTTTTAAGCAGGAAACCTTATTCTAACTCCTCCCCAATCCTCCACATTATATTCTGCTTTTGGTTTTTTTTCCAAATCAAACTATATTTTCAGTATCGATTGAAAACACAACTATTTGACTATCAACTTATTTTGTTTTTTATTTAGACTTCGTACAAATAAATTTATTACAAACCTTTACTTTGCAATACTGTTAATAATTTGAAAATGCTTTGATACTTTTGCTCCTGAATTCCCATTGACACAATTTTGACTGGATAAGTTGCACTCTCCCACGAATAAATTCATGGGTTGTCGGTGCCAATTGTTGCAATGGAAATCACTCAAATACATTTGAACCATGGAAATCCAATTTGATTATATCGCAATTTTGATTCAACTGCTGGTTGCCGGTGGTTTCGTCGTCACTACCATGCTGGCTACCCACATGCTAGGCCCAAAGCGCCATACCGCTCAAAAAGCTGAAGCATTTGAATGTGGCATTGAATCGGTAGGTAACGCTCGTCTGCCTTTTTCCATCAAGTATTTCCTTACTGCCATTCTTTTTGTGTTGTTTGACGTGGAGGTGATCTTCTTTTATCCCTGGGCAGTCAATTTTAAGGAACTGGGTGGTGAAGGCTACTTGAAAATGTTATTGTTCATTGCCCCTCTCTTTTTAGGTTACCTTTATATTTTGAAAAAAGGAGCCCTCAACTGGGAGAAAGGGCAGATGTAATTTTTAAAAACTATCCTGAATTGTGGATGATTCATCATTCATAATTCATCATTCATAATTCATCAATAATGGCTGTTAAACTGGTTGAAAGTCCCGAAGGTCACACCGGACAAGGTTTTTTTGCCACTTCTTTAGATAAAGCCATTGGTCTGGCTCGCGCCAATTCCATTTGGCCCCTTCCTTTCGCTACCTCCTGCTGCGGTATCGAGTTCATGGCTACCATGGGTGCACATTATGATTTGGCCCGTTTTGGCTCTGAACGCCTTAGTTTTTCCCCTCGCCAGGCTGATTTGCTGATGGTAATGGGCACCATTGCTAAAAAAATGGGGCCTGTGCTCAAACAAGTTTACCTGCAAATGGCAGAACCACGTTGGGTCTTGGCAGTTGGTGCATGCGCATCTTCAGGTGGAATTTTTGATACCTACAGCGTTTTGCAGGGTATCGATAAGGTGATTCCGGTCGACGTATATGTTCCTGGTTGCCCTCCTACCCCTGAAGCCATCATCGACGGGGTAATGAAAATTCAGGAATTGGTGAAAAACGAATCTTTGCGCCGCCGCAACAGTGATGAATACCAACAATTGTTGACTTCTTACGGCATTGAATAATCGAAGTCCATTATGACTGCTACCGATATTACCCACGAATCAATTGTGGAAAGACTTTCAGCCCAATTCCCGGGTAAAATTCTTAGCCATGATGAACCATTTGGTTTGCTCTCTTTAAATGTACCACGTGAAGATGTGATCGACATCATCAAATGGCTCAAGGAAGATGCGGCTTTCCAATTCATTTTCCTGACCGATCTTTGTGGCGTACATTTTCCTGAACAAAGCGGGCAGGAGTTGGGCGTCATTTACCATGTGCATAGCTTGGTGCACAACGTTCGTTTGCGCCTGCGGACCTTTTTTCCAGCCAATGATCCAGTAGTGCCTACTGCGACTACCGTTTTTAAAGGGGCAAACTGGATGGAAAGAGAAACCTTTGATTTTTTTGGCATTCAGTTTACCGGGCACCCTGATTTGCGCCGCATCTTGAATGTCGACGACATGGATTATCATCCGATGTTGAAGCAGTATCCATTGGAAGATGGAACCCGCACCGACAAGGACGACAAATATTTCGGCCGCTGATGGATACCTTACAAACCACTCCACCCGGACTCCACGAGGAAAAGCAATACAATACGCTTAACCTGGGTCCTACCCACCCCGCAACGCACGGTATATTCCAAAACGTGCTGCAAATGGATGGCGAATACATTGTATCCGGTGAGGCCACCATTGGCTACATTCACCGTGCCTTTGAAAAATTGGCGGAACACCGGCCTTTTTATCAAATCACCCCGATTACCGACCGACTCAATTATTGCTCAGCCCCCATCAACAATTTGGGTTGGCAGATGACAGTAGAAAAATTGCTTGGCGTGCAAACCCCAAAACGGGTGGATTACATGCGGGTGATCATCATGGAGTTGGCCCGCATCACCGACCACTTGATTTGTAATAGTGTAATCGGGGTAGATACCGGAGCTTTAACAGGCTTCGTGTACGTGTTCCAACAACGGGAGCATGTTTACGAAATTTATGAAGCAATCTGCGGCTCCCGCTTGACTACCAACATGGGCCGCATCGGTGGTTTTGAACGCGACTTTGACGATAACGTGATGCGTCGCATCCGCAAGTTTTTGGACGAATTCCCCAAAGTATGGAAGGAGTTTGAAGGCTTGTTGTCCCGCAACCGAATCTTCATGGATCGGACCATTGGTGTCGGTGGCATCAGCGTGGAAGATGCGCTGAGTTACAGTTTCACTGGGCCCAATTTGCGTGCGGCTGGTTTGGACTACGATGTGCGGGTGATGAACCCCTACTCTTCCTACGAAGATTTCGACTTCATCATTCCCATTGGTCAATCGGGTGATGTATACGATCGTTTCTGCGTGCGCAACGAAGAAATCTGGCAAAGTTTGAGCATTCTTGAGCAAGCCTACGCCAAATTGCAACAAATGCCCAAAGGTGATTATTTCGCCCATGTACCCGAGTTTTACCTGCCTCCAAAGCAGGACGTCTATACCAAAATGGAGGCCCTGATTTGGCACTTCAAAATTGTGATGGGAGAGGTTGATGTCCCCAAAGGTGAAGTATACCACGCAGTGGAAGGTGGTAATGGTGAATTAGGCTTTTACCTCATTAGTGATGGTGGTCGTCAACCCTATCGCTTGCACTTCCGTCGCCCCTGCTTTATTTATTACCAGGCTTTTCCCGAAATGATCAAGGGTTCAATGCTTTCAGACGCCATTCTGACGATGAGTAGCATGAATGTGATTGCGGGTGAATTAGATGCTTAACCAATGATCGAGACAAAAAACATAACTTTTTCACCAGAACGTCTGACCCAGGTTCAAACGCTGATTAAGCGGTATCCTGAAGGAAAGCAGAAATCGGCCATTTTGCCCATTCTGCACCTGGCCCAAAAAGACTTCGGTTGGATCAGTGTAGAAGTGATGGATTATGTAGCTGAGTTGCTCGATATTCAGCACATCGAGGTGTACGAAGTAGCTACTTTTTACACCATGTTCCACGTCAAGCCTGTTGGCAAAAATGTGTTGGAGGTTTGCCGTACCGGCCCTTGTATGCTGGTCGGTTCCGACAACATCGTCAAGTACCTGGAGCAAAAGTTGAACATTCAGGACGGGGAAACTACTCCAGATGGAATGTTCACCATCAAAACAGTGGAATGCCTTGGAGCTTGTGGTTATGGCCCGATGATGCAAGTTGGAGAAAAATACCATGAGTTTTTGACCGAGGAGAAGATTGACCAACTATTGGAGGCCTTCAGACAAAACGCCACACAGCTATGAGTAGGTTGAAAATATTAACCGAGCACATCCATAAACCGGAAATCACCGGAATCGAAGGATACATCAAAAACGGCGGATACCGTGCGGTGGAAAAAGCATTGAAAAAAATGCAACCGGATGAGGTCACCGAAGAAGTAAAAAAATCTGGCTTGCGTGGCCGTGGTGGTGCAGGTTTTCCAACGGGAATGAAGTGGAGCTTTATTTTTAAAGGCTCCGACAAACCTCGTTACCTGCTCTGCAATGCCGACGAATCCGAACCTGGCACTTTTAAGGATAGGCTCTTGATGGAAAAAATCCCTCACCTGCTGGTTGAGGGTATGATTGCTTCCAGTTTTGCATTGGGTGTTCGTACTGCCTACATTTATATACGTGGGGAGTACATGTACATTCTGCACATCCTTCAGCAGGCCATCGATGAAGCTTATGCCAAAGGTTACCTGGGTGAAAACATCCTAGGTACCGGCTATTCGCTAGATTTACACGTCCACCCCGGTGGAGGTGCCTATATCTGTGGTGAAGAAACCGCTTTGATAGAATCGCTGGAAGGCAAGCGGGGCAATCCTCGTATCAAGCCTCCCTTCCCCGCCGTAGAAGGTTTGTGGGGCTGCCCAACCATTGTCAACAACGTTGAAACCATTTGTAAAGTCCCTTTCATCATCAATGAGGGTGGGGAAACCTACGCTAAAATCGGCATCGGAGCAAGCACCGGTACCAAGTTGATTTCAGCTTGTGGCAACATCAACAAACCCGGCGTATACGAAATTGAATTGGGTGTTCCAGTTGAAGAATTCATTTACTCCGACGAATATTGTGGCGGCATCAAAGGAGGGAAACAACTCAAGGCACTCGTGCCAGGTGGTTCGTCCGTCCCCATTCTACCCAATCGCCTGATCACCAAAACGGCCAAAGGCGAACCTCGCCTGATGAGCTACGAATCCTTGTCTGACGGTGGTTTCGCTACTGGCAGTATGCTGGGTTCAGGTGGCTTCATTGTTTTTGACGAAGATCAATGCGTGGTGCGCAATACCTGGAATTTTTCCCGCTTTTACCACCACGAATCTTGCGGCCAGTGTAGCCCCTGCCGTGAAGGTACCGGCTGGATGGAAAAAATCCTGCACCGCCTGGAACACGGTCATGGACGTATGGAAGACATCGACTTGCTGTGGGACGTACAACGCAAAATTGAAGGCAACACCATCTGTCCATTTGGTGATGCCTCGGCATGGCCCGTAGCTGCTGCAATTCGTCACTTCCGTGATGAATTTGAGTGGCACGTCCTCCAGCCTCAGGAAGCAACCCGCCGCAATTACGGGATGGGTCGCTCCGCTGAACCGATTGAACAGGTAACCGCATAAAAAACACCCCATGACTTTAGTCGTGGGATCTCCGCCAACCCACGGATTCATCCGTGGGAGGCACCATAAAAAACAACCCATGGCTTTAGCCGTGGGAGAAACTCACCCCATGGCTTTAGCCGTGGGAGAAACTCACCCCATGGCTTTAGCCGTGGGAGAAACTCACCCCATGACTTTGGTCGTGGGAAAGCGATAAACGAATGCCAAAGGTAACCATCGACAACATCACCATCGACGTACCACCCGGTACCACCATCCTGAATGCAGCCAGGATGATCGGAGAGAATGTGCCACCCGCCATGTGCTACTATTCCAAGCTGAAAGGCAGTGGTGGTAAGTGCCGGGTTTGTTTGGTAAAAGTGACCAAATCTTCGGAGCAGAACCCGAGAGGGATGCCTAAACTGGTAGCCTCCTGCTGTACCCAAATTGCGGATGGGATGGTGGTGGAAAATGTCACATCGCCCGAAGTCATAGAAGCACGGAAGGGTATTGTAGAATTATTGTTAATCAACCACCCTCTGGACTGCCCAGTTTGTGACCAAGCGGGCGAATGCCATTTGCAGGACCTTTCCTACGAGCATGGTGCTGCTACTACCCGCTACGATTTTGGTCGCAGAACATTCGATAAAATTGACATTGGTCCCTATATTCAGTTGCACATGACCCGTTGCATCCTGTGCTATCGCTGCGTATACACTGCTGATCAATTGACCAATGAACGTCGTCACGGGGTCATCAATCGTGGAGATGCTGCCGAAATCAGCACTTATATCCAAAATGTCATCGACAATGATTTCTCTGGCAACGTCATTGACGTATGTCCAGTGGGAGCATTGACCGATAAAACCTTCCGTTTCAAAAGCCGGGTATGGTTCACCAAGCCAATGAACGCCCATCGCCATTGCGACAAGTGTAGTGGCAAAGTTACCTTGTGGTTTCAGGGTGAAGAAGTATTGCGGGTAACCGGAAGGAAAGACAAATATGGTGAAGTAGATGAGTTCATCTGCAACACCTGCCGCTTTGAAACTAAGCAAAAATCAGACTGGGTGATTGAAGGCCCACGCCGAATCGATACCCATTCGGTCATTGCCCAAAATCATTTGCCTTACGAATTGGATGTTGTTCATCCTCAAATTGAAGCAGCGCAATGATACTAGCATCTGTAATAACCTTCAAGCTACTTCTGGCAGTGATCCTGTTTGTGATCACCCTGGGCATTGCCGCTTATAGCACTTATTTTGAGCGCAAAGTTGCGGCATTTATGCAGGACCGGATCGGCCCCAACCGGGCTGGCCCTCTGGGATTGTTGCAACCCATTGCCGACGGGGTCAAAATGATCTTTAAGGAAGAGCACCGTCCAACGGGTTCAAACCGCATCTTGTTTATTCTTGGCCCTAGCATTGCGATGTTGACGGCCTTGATGACCAGTGCGGTGATTCCCTGGAGTCCAAAATACTTCGAGATCGGGGGACAAAAATATGCCCTGCAAATTGCAGACATCAATGTCGGGATTCTTTACATTTTTGGTATTGTTTCTCTGGGTGTTTATGGCATTTTGATTGGAGGATGGTCTTCCAACAACAAGTATTCTCTGCTGGGTGCCGTACGCGCCTCTTCTCAAATGATCAGTTATGAATTGGCGATGGGATTGTCCATCATCCCAATCATTCTGGGGAGTGAATCTTTGCAGTTGAGTGCAATTGTTGAATCTCAGCATGAAATTTGGAATGTATTCAAATATCCCTTTGGTTTTTTGATCTTCCTGATCTGTGCTTTTGCCGAAACCAACCGGACACCCTTTGATCTTCCAGAATGTGAAACCGAATTGGTAGGTGGTTACCACACCGAATACACCAGTATGAAATTGGGTTTCTTCCTGTTTTCAGAATACGTCAACATGTTCGCGTCTTCGGCAGTGATTTCAACCCTGTTTTTTGGTGGCTACCACTTCCCGGGCATGAGTTTGTTGCCTGCTGGTATTGCGGTACTGGTAGGTGTGGCGGTACTTTTTGCCAAAATCGTCTTTTTCATTTTCTTTTTCATGTGGATTCGTTGGACGATTCCACGTTTCCGCTACGACCAACTCATGCGTTTGGGTTGGCAGGTACTGATGCCCCTGGCTATTTTGTTGGTGGTCGTTTATGGTGCAATTTTTAGTTTCATCTAAGCAAAACGGGTAAACATGCAATTGACCAATCGTTCCAAACAAGTTTCGAATAAGGAAATGACCTTTACCGAACGCATGTACCTGCCAGCCATCGTTGGTGGCTTACGGGTGACGTTTTCGCATATGTTGAAAAAAGGTGCCACTGTTCAATACCCTGAACAAGTGCGTGAGCACAGCGTCATTTTCCGTGGCCAGCACGTACTCAAGCGGGATGCAGAAGGGCGTGAAAACTGCACTGCCTGTGGGCTTTGTGCGGTATCCTGCCCTGCCGAAGCCATCACAATTGTGGCTGGCGAGCGCCAAAAAGGAGAAGAACACCTCTACCGCGAGGAAAAATATGCGGTAGAGTACGACATCAATATGTTGCGCTGTATCTTTTGTGGTTTGTGCGAAGAAGCCTGCCCCAAAGATGCCATTTACCTTACCGATCGGATTGTGGGCTCTAATTACGAGCGTTCCGATTTCATCTTCCACAAAGAGGATTTGGTAGAAAAGGTAGCCCTGGAAGGCCGCATCGACATTAGCAAACGCAAGAAGGACAAATAAAGCACATGGATCAGGTTATTTTTTACGGTCTAGCCCTCATTACCATTGTTGGAGCATTGGCTACCATTTTTTCCCGCAATGCCATGTATAGCGTCTTGGCTTTGGTGGTTACTTTCTTCGCCATGTCGGGTCTCTACCTACAGCTCAAAGCAGAATTTGTAGCCGTTGTGCATATCATTGTCTATGCGGGAGCCATCATGGTACTTTTCCTTTTTGTGGTGATGATGCTCAATTTGAATACAGTCAGTACCATCATACGCAGCAATGTCAACATCAAATGGATCGCAGTTTTGGTAGGTATTGCGATGGCCGGTATTTTGGGTTATGGTGCCTACGCAACCACTCTCCCGGTCAGAGGTGACAATACTGCTGAGAATGGTACGGTCAAAGTGCTTGGAAAGATGCTTTTCAACGAGTATTTATTGCCCTTTGAACTAACCTCCGTGCTGCTTATTGCTACCATGGTTGGGGTGATTGTACTGACCAAAAAAGAAGAATAGTTATGGAAAAAAGTATATTCGATACCGTTCCACTCGAACATTTTGTAATCCTTAGCCTGATTCTTTTTTGCATCGGGATGATCGGGGTGCTGCGCCGCCGCAACATGATCGTAGTGTTCATGTCCATTGAATTGATGCTCAACGCAGTGAATTTGCTGGCAGTAGCTTTCTCTGCTCACCGGGGAGATCCCAGTGGACAAGTGTTTGTCTTTTTTGTGATGGTCGTTGCTGCAGCTGAAGTTGCACTGGGCCTGGGGATTTTGATGATGATTTACCGGAATGTAAAATCGGTAGACATCAATGCCTTGAAGCAGTTAAAATGGTAAATAAGTTGAGCGCTTGACCCCCTGGCACTTCGGCTTCGCTCAGTGACCAGGTATCCAAGCGCTCAACTCCTCAACTTTTTTTATGGAAAACCTAATTTGGCTCATTCCCGTACTTCCGCTCCTCGGCTTTTTCGTCTTGGGTTTGGGGGCAAAACAGCTCCCCAAAGGAGTGGCTGGAATGATCGGTTGCGCAAGTGTTTTAGCCTCCTTTGTTCTATCCCTTGGATTGATGGGAGCAGTTTTTAGCAATGGCGCTTTAGAACAAAACTTGTTCACTTGGGTATCAACTGGTACCTGGTCGGTTGATTTTGGCTTTTTAGTCGATCCGCTTTCATTGATCATGATGTTGGTGATCAGCGGAGTAGGATCTTTGATTCATATTTATTCTACTGGTTACATGCACGATGATGAGCGGCACAACTACTTTTTTGCCTACCTCAACTTATTCGTGTTTTTTATGCTCATTTTGGTGATGAGCGACAACTACCTGCTGCTTTTTGCAGGTTGGGAAGGTGTAGGACTCTGCTCTTACTTGTTGATTGGCTTCTGGTTCAAAGTAGATGAATACAACGAAGCGGCTAAAAAAGCCTTCGTCATGAACCGAATTGGCGACCTCGGCTTTTTGCTGGGTTTGTTCCTGATTCTGGTCAACTTTGGTACCCTGAATTACGATGGTGTATTCAATGCTGAAACTTTAAGCCAGATCCCAGTAAGTACCCTAACTGCAATTACTTTATTGTTCATTGTTGGCGCAGCGGGTAAAAGTGCTCAAATTCCACTGTATACTTGGTTGCCTGACGCGATGGCTGGTCCTACTCCGGTATCGGCCCTGATCCACGCGGCAACGATGGTTACTGCGGGTATTTACCTCACCATCCGCAGCCACGTCTTATTCGACCTAAGCCCCATTAGTATGCAAGTGCTGACGGTATTGGGCCTGGCTACCTCGATTTTTGCCGCTACAATTGGTCTGAAACAAAACGACATCAAGAAGGTCCTCGCCTACTCCACCGTATCACAATTGGGTTTGATGTTCTTTGCCCTGGGATTGGGCGCTTACGTTGCTGCTTTTTTCCACCTGGTGACCCACGCTTTTTTCAAAGCCTTGTTGTTCCTGGGAGCAGGTAGTGTGATCCACGGCCTGGACGGAGAGCAAGACATTCGCAAAATGGGTGCCTTGCGCAAGGTGTTACCCGTTACCTTCATCGTATTTTTGATCGGTACCCTGGCCATTGCGGGTATTCCACCTTTTGCGGGGTTTGTTTCCAAAGACCAAATCCTGTTGGCCGCTTACGAAAAAAGTCCATTGCTGTTTGCAGCTGGTGTAATTGCCTCCTTGCTTACGGTATTTTATATGTTCCGCATGTTCTTCCTGGTCTTTTTTGGCCAAAGTCGAGTGGAACACGATGTTTTGCACCATGCTCACGAATCGCCGATCTCGATGACTGCTCCATTGGGCATACTCGCTGTGCTTTCGGTAATCGGTGGTTTCCTCAACTGGCCAGCTCTGATGGGTGGTGGTGACTGGTTGCAACACACGCTTGCTGGAGTGTTGGGTATGAAGGAAGGTCATGAGCACCACCATGCCATTTCCGCCAGCACCGAATGGATGTTGATGGGGATTGTAGTTACCCTTGTGGTAGTGGTAATTGGCTTCGCCTATTCCATATATGTGGGTAAAAATACCGTCCCAGTCGAAGATGAAGCTGAACAAGGTCTTGGTCGGGTACTCAGCCACAAATATTTTGTGGACGAACTGTACCATACCCTGTTTGTAAAACCGATCCAAATGTTATCGGAGTTCTTTGGCCGAATTGTAGATCCCAAAATTTTTGACGGGATCATCAATGGTGTAGGCCAATCCATCACGGGTGCAGGTGCTTTATTAAAATACATCCAACAAGGCGCAGTAGGTTTGTACCTCTTCGTCTTTGCCCTGGGCATTATACTCTTGTTGGCATTACAAATCTTGTTTTAACGAAAACGCTCATGCTGACTACACTTTTACTCTTTATACCCATTTTGGGAGGTTTTCTCCTCACGTTGATTCCGGGAACCAACAGCACCCGCTGGCAAGCACTTTTTCTTTCAGTGCTCGCTGGTGCTCTGAGCGTTTATATGGCTGCGAATTTTGT
The DNA here is from genome assembly GCF_965225875.1 of Haliscomenobacter sp. GTDB lineage: Bacteria > Bacteroidota > Bacteroidia > Chitinophagales > Saprospiraceae > Haliscomenobacter. Next base: position 340,486 of record NZ_CBDDBS010000002.1, read on the forward strand.
GCCAACTGGAGGTGTTCAATTTGAGGCCCAGAACAATTGGTTGCCTAATTTGGGAATCAGTTACCACGTAGGTGCCGATGGCATCAGTATGGTCATGCTTCTGCTGACCAACTTGCTGTCTCCCTTGATCTTCCTTTCTACTGTTAAAAAAGATATGGACCATCGGGGCCTATTTTATGGCCTGATGCTAATGATGCAAGGAGCAATGACCGGGGTTTTTGTGGCCCAGGATTTATTCTTGTATTATATTTTCTGGGAATTGGCGCTTATTCCTGCTTATTTCCTGGTCTTGTTGTGGGGCACTGGCCAAAACCGCAAGACCGCAATCAAGTTTTTCATTTACACCTTGCTGGGTAGTTTGTTGATGCTGGTGGCCATCATCTTTTTGAGCCAGCAATGGAGCCCGGCCTCTTTCGATATTTCCAAGGTATACGAAGTGGACCTTAGCCCGGAAGCAGCAAATTTTGTCTTTTTGGCATTCATGTTGGCTTACGCTATCAAAATTCCAATTTTCCCCTTCCATACTTGGCAACCAGATACTTATACCCAGGCACCCACTGCTGGTACGATGTTGCTTTCAGGGATTATGCTAAAAATGGGTTTGTACAGCATCATTCGTTGGGTTTTACCCGTGGTACCTGGTGCAGTTCAGGCCAACGGGCCTTGGGTGATTGGTTTGATCGTGGTTGGCGTTGCTTATGCCAGCGTCATTGCCATTCAACAAAAAGACCTAAAACGTTTGTTTGCCTACTCTTCGATTGCTCACGTTGGTTTGATTGCTGCAGGTATTTTGACCATGAGCAGTGAAGGTTTGACTGGCTCCATCTTACAAATGTTTGCTCACGGTGTCAATGCGATTGGTTTATTTTACGTATGTTCTATTTTGATGGACCGTACCCAAACCAATGATATTGCTTCGCTGGGGGGGATTCGGAATCTTGCCCCCTGGTTTGCAACCACCTATTTTATTGTTTTGCTAGGCAGCGTAGCCCTGCCTTTGACGAATGGTTTTCCGGGTGAATTTATGCTGCTTTCTTCGTTGTTCAACCAAAACTGGGTTTGGAGCTTAGTAGCAGGTTCGGGGGTTATCCTCGGCGCCGTTTATATGTTTAAATCTTACCAAGGGGTGATGTTGGGTGAAACCAAGGTCAACGCTTTCGCAGATTTAGACATTTGGGAAAAACTGGTTCTGGTTCCTATCGTCATCGCGATCATTTTGATGGGTCTGCTGCCGGGATTGATTACCCGAATTGCACAACCTGCCATTGATCAATTGTTGCAATCACTTTGAAAACGACCCATTAAACATAAGGTATGTATCCGATCATTATACTTTCACTGGCGGGCATTTTGTCCATGTTCATTGGGGCTTATAAACTAAAAAAGCTGGCCCTGCCCGCAGTTTTGCTGGCAACATTGGCTGGTTTTGTAGCCAATTTTCTCCCTCAGAACCTGCAAGACGCGCCAACTTATTCAGGCATGTTGAAGTTTGACAGCTTTGCCGTCAATTTTTCAGCCGTATTAATGGGCGTTACTTTGGTTATTTTGATCCTGAGTCGTCGTTATTACCGTGACACTACTGAACACCTGGGCGATATTTATGCCTTGTTCCTGTTTTCAGTTGTTGGAGGTATGATCATGGTAGGCAGCTACAATCTGGTGATGTTCTTTGTCGGGCTGGAAATCCTCTCTATACCATTGTATATATTGGCAACCAGCGAACGAAACAATTTACTTTCCAACGAAGCCGGGTTGAAATACTTCTTGATGGGCTCCTTCATCACTGTCTTTTTGCTTTTAGGCATGGTGTTGATGTATGGGATGAGTGGTAGCTTTGATTTTGGTGCCATAAGTAACTACTTAAGCAGCACACCAGAAACCGCACCCCTGGTTAAATTGGGCGTCATGCTCATTATGATTGCCTTTATTTTTAAAATTTCAGCAGCCCCCTTCCACTTTTGGGCACCGGATGTTTATCAGGGTTCTCCAGCCGTAATTATGCTATTTATGTCTACGGTGGCAAAAACTGCTGCATTTGGAGGGTTTCTGCGTTTTTTGACTCAGGCAATAGCACCTATTGAAGATAGTTTCACGCCATTGCTTGCCGTATTGTCTGCATTAACCATGACCACGGGCAACTTGATGGCCCTAAACCAAAATAACCTGAAACGTTTGTTGGCCTTCTCCAGCATTGCCAATGCTGGTTATGTGATGCTGGCACTGGTTGGTCTGGGTGCCAACTCCTCCTCCACCGTGCTGTATTATATGTTGGTGTATTCAATTGCCAACGTGATTGCTATTGCGGTATACCTTACGGTTAAAGAAAGTTTGGGTTCTGGATCCATTGATGGGCTAAAAGGTTTGTACCAAAGCAAACCCTTGCTTACTTTTTGCCTGGTGCTGGCGATGCTCTCACTCGCCGGAATTCCTCCCTTGGCTGGGTTCATCGGCAAATACGCCGTTTTTGTAGACGCACTCCACAATGGTTATGCCTGGTTGGTGGTACTGGCCGCATTAAATTCGGCAATTGGGATTTTCTACTATTTTAAAGTAATGCGCACTGCATTCCAAAGTGCGGAAGAGGGCCCTGTCACCGTACCATATGTACTCGGTTATTCCACTGTTTTGGTGATCTGTACCTTGGTTTTGTTGGTCTTGGGTATCTTCCCCAATGTCGTTTTAAACGGATGGTAAGCTCGTACAATGTTACCCGAATGTCTACCAAATAAAAAATCTTGTATTTTTTACAAATAATAAAATCTACTGTGAAAAGGGCAAAATGCGGGCATTTTGCCCTTTTCTTATTGTATTTTCAACACTATCAAAACTTTACCCATCAAATTATAGCACTTGTTGTGTTTTTCTCTACGATTAAACATCTTTATTATTGTCACAAGCTGTGCAAAGCCATATTTTCCGGGAAATTTTATACTTGCAAAGAATTATCTTTTGTTTATCTTCACGGCTGCGAACACTTCCTTCCCACGTTTCCTATTGGTAAAACATTTGTTAACTAAAAAATAATTTTTTTCTAAAATCCTGATTAGCCATGAGTAAATCGACAAAACCAGCTGCTAGTGCAGCTAAAAAAGCTGAGTCTGGACAATTCAGCCGCGTTTTCGCTTATTTTATTATTCCGATCCTGTTGGTCGTGGCCATCTTATTGTTCAACTATGTTTTGGGCGCCAAGGCAAACTTTGAGAATGGCGACCCTGCTGGTCACCCAAAACCAGGTAACTACCTGGGGATGATGTACAAAGGTGGTACACTGGTACCGGTTCTGATGGCCAACTTCCTGTTGGTAATTGCTGTGTTCATCGAGCGCATTTTCACCATCACTGCTGCTAGCGGTAAAGGCTCTATTCCTACTTTTGTACGGAAGGTACAGTCTTTCCTTTCTAGTGACAATGTAGCTAGTGCCATTGCTGAATGTGACAAGCAAAGAGGCTCTGTAGCCAATGTTGTTAAAGCTGGTTTGGGTAAATACCAAGAAATGGCGACTACAACTGAAGCTTTGGACCGCGACCAAAAAGTTTTGGCTATCTCCAAAGAGATCGAAGAAGCTACTTCATTGGAATTGCCAATGTTGGAAAGAAACCTGGTAATCCTGGCAACCATCTCCTCGATCGCAACGCTGTTGGGTCTGTTGGGTACGGTTATCGGTATGATCAAGGCCTTCTCCGCTTTGGCGACTGCTGGTGCTCCAGACGCAGTTGCACTGTCTTCAGGTATCTCTGAGGCCTTGATCAACACAGCCTTGGGTATCGGTACTTCAGCCTTTGCGATTATTTTCTACAACTTCTTTACAACCCGTATCGACGGTATGACTTATGCCATCGATGAGGCCGGCTTCAGCATTGCTCAAACTTTTGCTGCTAAGCACAAGTAATTTTTTTTAAAAAAAATTGCTCTGCCACACACCACTTTGTAGCAAGCCTGCATCTAGGTAGTTAGAGCATTTTTAAAAAGAAGTATTATGGCCAAAATTAAAGTTGCTCGGAAAAGCACGGCAATTGACATGACGGCGATGTGCGACGTAGCTTTCCTCTTGTTGACGTTCTTCATCTTGACGACGAAGTTCCGTCCCAGTGAGGTTGCTGAAATCAGCATCCCTGCCTCAACAGCTCAAGTAGCTGTTCCAGACAGAAATATTCTGCTCATTCAAGTGAATAAGGAAGGGCAGGTATATGTTGGGGTAGACGATCAAAACACACGCCTGAGTCTGCTGACCAAACTTCAAGAGCGTTACAACCTCAAACTGAATGCAGATCAAGTCAACGCATTCCGTTTGCTTGATGCCTTTGGTGTTCCTGTTTCACAGTTGCCGCAGTTGCTCAGCTTGTCCAACGATGCACGCGCCCGGATGAAACAACCTGGGATATCGCTGGAAGTTGTTCCGCCTAAACAAAGTGAATTTATGGATTTGGTGCAATTGATTCGCCAATCCAATGAGGAAATTCGCGTTCGTGAAGGTCGTCCTTCTAGTGAGATTATGAGGATTGCCATCAAGGCAGACAAAGATGCTGACTATGAAGCCGTGAATGAAGTAATCGCACAGCTTCAACAAAAGAAAGTCAACAAATTCAACTTGATTACCTCTGCGCGTGGTTCTGGTGAAGCTACTACGGCAAAGGAATAATCGAAGGTAACCCTATTCTAAGTCCATAAAAGCGCAACAGCCATGGCAGAAATGAACATCCCCGATAAGGGGGGGAAAGGCGGTAAATCGCGATCTAAAAAGCAGTCAACCCGGGTGGATTTGACTGCGATGGTTGACTTGGGGTTCCTTCTGATTACATTCTTTATGTTGGCAACTACTTTCAGTAAGCCTAAGGCAATGGAAGTAAACAAACCAGCAAAAGATGAGAATCAAGAGGTGGAAGAAAAACCCATCAAGCAATCAAAAACTTATGCCATCGTATTGGGCAAACGTGACATGGTGTACTGCTATGTTGGTGCCGACGATGCTACAGGTGTAAATGTAGACAGTGTTACGTTTTCCCGCACAGGGCTGCGCTCGATGATCAAAGATCGTCAGAAAGCAGTACAACAACAGTGGGGCAACAAAGATGAACTGTTTGTCATGATTAAACCACTACCAGAATCCAAATACCGGAACATGGTAGATGTACTTGACGAAATGGCAATCACGGGTGTAAAACGTTACGCAATTATTGATGATTTCAATTCCATTGATTCATTGATTGCGGTAGGTTCTGGCAACCGTTTGCGCCCAACTAAGGGATTCAACTCCCTGAAGCTTAAATAACCAATTAAAAATGATGCTCTCATGAATACGAACGATGTATCCAATGCTGGGTTAGTCGGGGATATCATGAAGGCGGATCTGGATGATCTGATCTTTAAGTACCGGAATAAAGAATACGGCGCTTATCAGCTGCGCAAAGCATACCACAAGCGTATGACTCGTGCAACGATTCTCGCTATAGTTCTGCTGGCCTTTGCTGCTGCACTTCCGAGTATTGTGAATTTCATCCGCGATAACTTGCCTGAGGAAGAGACCTTAAACGTCGAGGTATCGTTGTCGGAACCGCCATCTGTCGATCCCAAGCAGGAACCGCCACCCCCACCTCCTCCGGTGGAGCCGCCACCTGCACGCCCAACCATCGCTTTTACCATTCCGGTGGTAAAAAAGGATGAAGAAGTGGTTGAAGAAGTTCCACCACCTACTGTTGAAGAATTGAAGGACGTGGAGATCAGCACCAAAACTCAAGAAGGTAGCGACGATGGTGTTGTTGCCGGACTTGGTGATGAGCCCATCGAAGAAGCACCACCTCCCCCTGTAGTTCAGGAGGAAGAAAAACCAAAGGTTACTCAAGAGGTTTTTAAGGTGGTAGAACAGATGCCTTCTTTCCCTGATGGTCAGGCCGCATTGCTCCGTTACCTTGCCCAAAACATCGAATATCCAACCATTGCGAAGGAAAACGGTGTAGAAGGGATGGTTGTTGTGCAATTCGTGGTAGAACGGGACGGTTCTATTGCTGGTGCGACTGTAGTGAAAGGTATTGGTGCAGGTTGCGACGAAGAAGCCTTGCGCGTAGTGCGCGGCATGCCCAAGTGGCAACCAGGTAAACAACGCGGACAACCAGTTCGGGTTCAGTTTAACTTGCCAATCCGCTTCAAACTCGAGTAAAATTGATAGGTTGAGAAGTTGGAGGATTAGTCGCTGAGCGAAAACTTGGTGCTGGTCATTCAACTTCTCAATTGATCAATTGCTCAACTTTATCAAAATGAATCTCCTTCGTATTGCTTTTGTATCATTGTTTGGACTAGCCTATATTCTCGCCGGCGTGTTTGTCCTCAAAATAAAACCTATTAGTCCTTTTGCTGTGAACACATTACTAGGTGTGCTTTTCCTGGCATATGGTGTTTTTCGCATTGCAAGACAATTTTTCGCGTCCAAACAACTTGAGGAAAAAGATGATGATTGATTTTTCAGCCTTTTACAACTTGGTTATCGTGAAATCACTACCTATGCGTTGGTTCGTCATTGTTATCCTTGCTTTATTCGTCTCCATCGGATGCAGCGATAAAGGAAGTACACCTGAGGATGGTGCTACTTTTGGTAAAATCCGCATCCTTGCCGATGAAACCCTTTTTCCTTTGGTTATTGCCGAGGAAGATATGTTTGAACACACTTACAACCGTGCCTCAGTTGACATAAAGTACTTGCCTGGGATCCAGGCCATGAACGAATTCCTTAAAGACTCTGCCCGTACTGTAATCAGTGCGCGGCCACTGACCTCAGAAGAGAAAGCTTATTTAAAAAGAATAAATTCTACACCTATAACTACCCAAATCGCTACTGATGCAGTAGCTTTTATGGTACACCCAAATAACCCTGATACATCTCTGACTTGTGAAAGTATTCTTAAAGTACTGAAAGGAGATGTTACATCCTGGGATCAATTGAGTCCAAATAATAGAAGCGGAAAAGTCACTCTGGTGTTTGACAATCAAAATTCCAGTACGGTTCAATTCGTTATGGATATGATCAAACTCAAAAAACTTCCCGCCAATGCCTATGCCCTTAAAGATAATCCTTCCGTAGTAGAATATGTAGCTCAACATCCCGGAGCTTTGGGAATCATTGGCTACAGCTGGATCAGCGACTATGATGATCCATTAGGCAAAAAACTACGGTCGGAGGCGAAGTTGATGGCTGTATCCGTTTGTGAAGGAGAAAATGCCTCTAAGCCCTACAAACCTTATGCCGCAAACATGATTGAAAAGCTGTATCCCTTTCGTCGGGATATTTTCATCATCACGCGGGAAGGTCGCTCAGGGTTAGGTACCGGTTTTGCGTCATTTATTGCGAGTGACATAGGCCAACGCATCATTCAAAAGGCGGGTATTCCTCCTTATTACAAACTGGAGTACAACATCGAACTGACTTCGGAACCTTTTAAACTTGAAAAATAGACAAGTAAGTGCTAACCATTCAAAATTCATCGGCAATGAAGAAACTTGTGTTGTGGTCTGTATTCATTTTGGTTTCGCAAGGAGCATTTGCGCAAACCGTAGCGGAAATCCAAAAGATGATGTCTGATGAAAACATCTCCGGTGCCCGCAAAATGGCCAGAGAACTGATTCAAAAAGAGCCTACCAATGGTGACGGCTACTACTATTTAGGGGAAACCTTTTACTTCGACGAAGCACAGGATTCCGCTGCTTTCTGGTACAACAAAGGTTTAGCTTTGGCACCAGATGCTCCAGCTCCACACGTGGGAGTTGGTAAAATTGCACTCGATAAAGGCTTGGGCCAAGATGCTGAAAAGTCATTTGGTCGGGCACTGCGTTTTGTGAAGAAAAAACCTGCAGAAGCTTATGCCCTGATCGGTAGTGCCTATCTGACCAGCCAAAAACCAAACATCGATAAAGCGTTGGAGAATTTTACTTTGGCTCGTGACAACGACACCAAAAATCCACGCTACTTCATGTTGTTGGGCGATGCTTTGGTTGCTGCAGACAAAATTGGCGATGCACAAACCAACTATACTTTTGCATCTGAAAAAGACAAGCAGAATCCGGAAATCTTGATGAAGATCGCCCGGACCTACCTGAAAAGTGGGATTGCGGATGTCGCACAAAAAAACCTGGAGGACATCGTCGCAAAGTTCCCCAACTATTCTCCTGCCTACAAAGACCTTTATGAAATCTACTTCAACAATAAGTTGTACTCAAAAGGTACGCCCCTATTGTCCAAGTATGTAGAACTGGTGGGTACGGATATTGATGCACGGGCGCGTTTGGTTCGTTTCTTAACTGCCCTGGCCAAAGACTACGACCGGGCCATTACTGAAGCAAAAACAGTATTGCAACAAGACCCTGCTCGTGGTGAAATGTACCGCTATTTGGCTTGGGCATACTATGAAAAAGGCAGTTTCAAGGAGTCTTTTGACGCTTCGAAATTGTTCTTTGAGAAAGAAGTCAATCGTAAGAAATATACTTCTGACTACGAGTACTATGCTAAAGCTGCCGCCAAACTGGGTGAAAAAGATGCTGCGGCCATGAACTACATGAAAGTGGTAGAAATGGACAGCAGCCGTACTGAGGTTTATGATATGATTGGTAGGATGTACTACGATGCCAAAGACTACCCCAAAGCTATAGACTTCTACAACCAAAAGATATTGAAGGTTAAGCCAACCAACCAAGATTACTTCTTCATTGGCAACAGCCACATGGTCATGAAGAACTACGCATTGGCTGACTCTGCATACCGCAAGGTAAACGAGTTAAACCCAACTTATGCGGCAGGCTGGTATACTCGTGCCCGGATCAACATAGCGTTGGATACTGCTGAGAAGAAATCATTCGCCAAGCCGTTCTATGAAAAATACCTGGAGTTGATCGAACCCACCCTCGAAAAAGCAGACCAACGGACCAAAACCAACGTCATTGCTGCTTACGCTTACTTGGGTGAATATTATGTCAACCACATCGAAACTCCCGATCTGCCCAAGGCATTGACTTACTTTGAAAAAATGTTGGCTTTGGATCCTGCTAATGCAGACATCCAAACTACCATCAAGAACATCAAAGATGCTATTGCCGCAGGGGGCAAAGACCGAGACTAAGTAAGCGAAAAGCTTAGTCTAAAAACAAGAAGAGGGTTCTTCACATGATCGTGAAGAACCCTCTTTCTTTTGTATTAATTGAATGAGTCGTATTTACAACATTTCAATCACCTGCTTAACCACATTCTCTGGTGTAAAGCCAAATTTTTCGTCCAACACCTTATACGGTGCAGAGTACCCAAAATGGCCCAAGCCCCAAACCTTGCCCCGGGAACCCACCAAGCCACGCAGGGTAACTGGTAACCCAGCAGTAAGTCCAAAAGTAGGCACATTTGAAGGCAATACTGTTTCTTGATAATCCACCGATTGAGTCCGGAACAGCCCTTCGGAAGGTGCAGAAACAATCCGTACTTTCAAACCTTTATCTTCACTCAATATTTTGGCACCTGCAACCAACGTTGCTACCTCAGAACCATTGGCCACCAAAATCACATCTGGCGTACCCGCGCAATTTTGCACGATATAGGCTCCCCGTTCTGCCTGGCTGGCCTCTGCAAAGCGGCTGGATGCGGCTGGCAGGTCATTGATGTTTTGACGGGACAAGATCAAGCCCGAAGGTGAATCCTGGTTTTCCAGCGCCAATTTCCAGCAAATGGTGGTTTCGTGGCTGTCTGCAGGTCGTAAGGCCAATACGCCATTTTTACCCGAGTGGTTTTTCAATTGTTCCAACAAGCGCAGTTGAGCTTCCTGTTCAATTGGCTGGTGCGTAGGCCCATCCTCCCCTACCCGGAAAGCATCGTGAGTCCATACAAAAATCACTTGCTTTTCCATCAAAGCGGCTACCCGAATGGCGGGTTTCATGTAATCAGAAAAAGCAAAGAAGGTTGCACACACCGGAATTACACCTCCGTGTAGTGACATACCAATCGACAATGCGGCCATGGTCAACTCGGCTACCCCTGCTTGCAGGAATGAGCCCGAAAAATCACCTTTGGTAAACGCTGTAGTCTTTTTCAGGAAGCTATCCGTTTTGTCGGAGTTGCTCAAGTCAGCTGAAGCCACAATCAGGTTCTCTACCTTCCCGGCCAGGTAAGCCAGTACATTGCCGGAAGCGTTGCGGGTAGCATCGTTTTCCTTTTGGGCAATTTCGCCCCAGTTGATTTCTGGCAGTTTACCACTCAACCAGGTGGCAAGTTTAGCCGCTTGAGCCGGGTTAGCTTGTTCCCAGCTGGCAAACTTGGCTTTACGCGCCGCTGCAGCTTGGCGTTTTTGATCCAAAATGCCCGCATAGTATTCTGCTACATCGGGGAAAATCTGGAAAGGATTGCTGGGATCGCCGCCCAATCCTTCAATGGTTTTGGTATAAGAAGCTTTGGATTGTCCCAGTGGTTTACCGTGCAATTCCACTTCACCTTCAAAAGCTGAACCATCCTCTTTTTTCACCCCTTTACCCATAATGGTTTTACCAATGATCAGGGACGGGCGATCAGTTTCGGCAATGGCGGCCTTAATGGCTGCACGCAATGCATCGTGGTCGTTACCCACTACGGTTTGTACATGCCAATGCCAAGCCTCGTATTTTTTAGCAGTATCTTCACTCGTTACGGCATCCACTTCGGTAGAGAGCTGGATGTCGTTGGCGTCGTAAAACATCACAATATTGCCCAGGCCCAAAAAGCCGGCAATCCGGCCTGCACCTTGCGAAATTTCCTCTTGTACCCCACCGTCAGAAATGTAGATGTAGGTTTTGTGTGCTACTTCTTCACCAAAACGTTGGGCCAGGAAACGCTCAGCAATGGCAGCGCCAATACCAAAAGCATGCCCTAAACCGAGTGGACCGGAGGTGTTTTCAATACCCCGCTCAACGTCTACTTCCGGGTGTCCAGGAGTTGGGCTACCCCATTGGCGAAAATTGCTAATTTCTTCCAGCGTATAATTACCCAGCAGGGCTTGTTGCCCGTATAGCATGGCCGACATGTGGCCTGCGTCGAGAAAAAAACGATCGCGCAAGGGCCAGTACATGTCACTTGGATCGTATTCCAAAAACTCGGAATAGAGAATATGGGTAAAATCAGCACCGCCCATTGGGCCACCAGGGTGACCAGATTGTGCTTTTTCCACCATCGCGGCCGACAGGATACGAATGTTGTCGGCAGCCCGTAGAGAAAGGTTATTTGCCATAACTTAAATTGATAGCAGTTTGTGTGTTAATTGTTTGTTTATTAAAAAGAATTGGCCAAAGATACGCAAGGTGTTTGGAAAAAACAGGAAAAGCCTGGCGATTTTGCAAGCACCCTGAGTTACCGGAGCTGGTTTCGGAATAGTAAAACCCCGATTCCCAGTTGATTCCAATCCTGCCGCAGTGGTTTGGGTACTGTATTATTGATGCTGCATGCCCCCAGAATGATGTCGCAGTCGCCATCTTGATCCACATCACCCTTATCCATCAACAACCAATTGGCTTTATCCCCCAAAGGAAAAGTATGGGCACTGAATTTCAGGTTTCCCTGATTTTTGAATACCACAAAACCACCCAGAGGTTTTTGGGTATAATCGGGGAAATAAGAAGTACAAGCCAAATCGGGTTTACCATCCTGATCAAAGTCCTCCACCAGTACCTTCCCTGCTCCATGAAGGGGCAAAAATTTCTTCTCCACAAAGTATTCTTTCCCCTGATTCAACAAAATTCGAATGCCATGGTATCCTTTCAAGGCATAGCTGTAATCGTAATTGTCACCAGCAGAATGGATTAGGTCGAGCTTTCCATCCTGGTTCATGTCTGCGATGTCCAGATAACTCGATCCATAAATGGGTAAAAAACGCGCAAGCAGCCGGGGATCAAACACCCCTTTGCCCAGGTTTTTAAACCAAATGATTTTTTCATCACCCTGGCTGAGCAGCGCTACAATGTCCTGTTTGCCATCTTGGTCCAAATCAACTACATTTGCCACCCGGGCTCCTGGGCCATTAAAAAGCTGATATACTTTACTTTTTCCATCCGCACTTGTTTCGTGCCAACTCAAAGCACCCGTATAATGTCCAAATTCGCTGATGGCAAAGGCTTGCTCGCCGGCTTCACCTTGATCAAAAGGCGCAAATTGTACCGGACGATTCAAGCCTTTCACTAAACTACGCAGGACTTTCCAACGCCCAGCTCTTTTTTCAATTTCAAGTAAATCTCCGGAGTAGGCATCATTGGGATCCATTTTGCCCATCAACAACAATTGGACGTGACCATTGGGAGTGATGTTGATATCACTGGCTGAAGAGGGGGCAAATAAAGAATCCTGAAGTTTTTGCCCTAATTCCTTAAAAAAAAATACCTTCCCCTCACGCTGCCCAGCAACCAAGGTGTTTTGTCCTGGAAAAAATTTCAACAAGGAAAAATTTGGCCTTTCCCCTGGAGATTGCCATAAAATCTGCGGCTTGAACTGTTGAGTATCCAGCTGGATGGGTAATGCGCCCTGCTGGGCTGGTATGTTTTCGGGAGCATTCTTGAGGTAATAGGCCACAATTTTACTCCAATCTTTTTTACTAACCATGGGTTTTAGGGGCAAGCCGCCTTTTTCCAGAATTGTTTGGTATTCTTCCGGGTTTAATTCGTTAAAGTCAGGGTCAGCCATCCCCATTCGAATGGCCATTTGTGGCAGTACACCTTCCTCCCAGCCTTTTTTATCCAACAAACCTGGTTCCGGAAACAAATGGCAGGCACCACAGTATAATTCGGCTAGTTTTTGCCCTTGTTCTTTTTGATCACAGGCTGTATTTGTCCAAACCAAAAATAGAAGACCAACAAATACTACAATTGAAAAGGTATTAAGCTTAGTCAACGCTTTAGATTTAACTGTTGAATCAAATAATTCCCAATCGCCTGGCCTTGTTTAACACCGTTTTCAATTGCAGGCAAAAAATGGATGCCGCCGTACAATCTGCTTCTGGATGCTTCGGTAGCAGCAGCGCTAAAAGAAGGAAAGCTTCTTGGCGGCAGGCCGTAAATTACTTCAACCGAATCCACATATGCAAATGAATCCCCGTAAAGATGTGTCAATACCACCGCACTTGCAGAAGAGACCACACTATGGCCACTGGTATACTCCGGAAATGGTGGGGTTTGCAACAATGGGAACCACTTGGGGTCTTTTAATGCTCGAATGGCCGTTTCCGGGCGTACGTACGCACTACGGTATTTTTCATCCCAGCAACTAATAAATGCTTCATTCAAGGTAACGGCGGTCAGCGCATAACTCCAGGCACTTTTTACCAGGTCAGCTTTGGTTTTTTGGCAAACAATCCGTGTAATGCCCATCCAATGCCCGCCCGGAGTGATTTTTTTAGTGGCAAACATCAAATGCCCCTCGTTGTGGGTCACAAAGGGGTTACAATCCCAAAAATTGGCAATGGCTTTTTGTTCTTCGCTAAGTTGTTTTGAGGTTTCGTAAACAAAGAGCATATCCCGATAAAATGGACTTCCAGGGGATTGGCTATACGGAGCTGGTGGGATTGGTTTAAACTGGCTAGCACTGTCCAGCACAAATGGCAACAGCTTATGCCAGTGTGGCTCAATCGCATCCATGTATTCAGGGGGAGTAGGTTCCCAATGGCCTGGGATACTTTGTGGGGTATAACGAGAAAATCCACGGGTTTCTTTGTAATTGTCGGTTTTGATGCGCTGGGCGATAGCTGCGACTATTTTTTCGGCATAGGCTTTGGATCGGCTTTCAACGGCTTTAGGTAAATGGAGTGCTGCAAATCTTTTAAAAATGGGGGCAGCCTTACGATCCAGCATCGTATCCGAAAACACCAACATTTTACTCACTCCAATCATGGCATGTGCAGCAACCAGAGGGAAGCAATGGGGCGCACCATCGTCCTGGGGCTCAGGTATAGCCACAAAGCCGCGCATTTGTTGGGTTAATGAGGGGTAATCTCCGGCATCATCCCATCTCAGGGCTTCGTAAGCAGCCAGATGGGAATAGGAATAGATGCGTGCTGCCACGGGTGGCGAAAACACATCGTGTACAATCACATCGGTCAGCGCCTGACCAAGTTCATGGATGGTTTGTGGGTCGTGGCTGGCGGCACTGGGGCGGTAGGGTGTTTCCGGGGGGGTGCAGGCGGTGAATAAAAAAATGAAAATGGCGATTAAGGAAAAAAAAATGGCGCTTTGCCTAGAAGGTTTTGCGGGTGCGTTTGCGGGTGCAAGTCCCTTTGCTGGTACAAGCCCTCGTGCTGGTACAAGTCTCCAGACTTGTACCAACATTTTTGCGTCTCTGACGCATGCGCAATGCGAAAATATTGAGCGGCCACACGTCCGAGACGTGCTGATATTGGTACAAGTCTGGAGACTTGTACCAGCGTCGGCTGCCTTTGAAGATTCTGCAGAGGCCTCAGAACCCCCGACCCCTAAAGGGGAGTACATTTTCGGATAGCATAAAAAAGTGCTTTTCCTATCAAAAGGTATTTTTCGGTACTGACCTACCATGTGCTCCCCTTTAGGGGTCGGGGGTTCTGAGGCCCCAGTAGCGTATTCAAAAATCATAACCTAATCTCTTTAATGGTAAAAACCAATCACCTCCCTACTTCCCAAAAACCTTCAACGTTCCCCGATTCTGACTCATCAAAAATCGGATTTGCCCATCTGCACCCCTTATGGGCACACAAGCCTTGCCATCTCCCTTTACCACTACCCCACTCCGCTGCCAGGACAGCGCCTGAAAAGCTCCTTTTCCATTTCCTTTCAACGCCAAACCATTCAGTGCATCATACCGCCCGGTGAACACATCGGCATCAAAACCATTGGTGGCCAGGATGGCATCCAAATGACCGTCCTGATCGATGTCAGCGGCACTCATGCCATAAATGGGGGCGAGTTGAGCGCTTGCTGGGAGTGGATGAATGGAAAAACGACCATTGCCGAGGTTTTCTATGTAGCTGCTTTGTAAGTAGTTGACCGATCGTGAGGAAGCTTTTTTTAGTTCAGCGGGTTGGAGCAAATTGTCAAAAGTCGCAGTGGCGTAGTTACTGTACTTTGGAAAACGATCCCGCATCAACAACAACTGTTTGATCAAATCATCACGGGTATTGTACACATAGGGGCGCCTTTTTCCATCCAGCCCGAGGCCATATTGGAATAAGATAAAATCGTAATTGCCATTGTCGTCAAAATCAGCAGACAAATACTGAAGTGGTTCGGAATCACTGGCTTTAAACAAGGAATTGAGCCCCAGGTTTCCTGCCAAAAAATCAACATCACCATCCTGGTCAAAATCCTCGGCCAGGAGGCTATTCCACCAGCCTGCGTATTTTTCCAGGCCATTATCGGTTTTGACTTTTTGCAATATTCCTTTTTGGTTTTTAAACAAGGTGAGGGGCATCCATTCCCCGGCCAACATCAGGTCCAGTTGTTGATCCTCGTCTACGTCTACCCAAACGGCATCGGTAATCATGCCCAAATCGTACAATTCAGGCGCTACGGCCCCAGAAACATCACTAAACTTAACCTGCTTTGAACCTTTGCTATCATTGCGCAACAACATACTCGGTGCAGGCGAGGGGTACTTCCCGGGAACACAACGGCCGCCTACAAACAAATCCTGATCACCATCTCCATCAAAATCGGCAGCCTTAACGCATGAACCACTATAGGTTTCCGCAGGAATGGCATTTTTTTGCAAGCTTAATTTTCCGCCACCTTCGTTCAAAAAAAACAAGTCCTGGTACTCTGCTGAGTTGGGCGCAAACTCGTAGCCGCCCCGAACAATGTACAAATCATTGTCTCCATCACCATCCGCATCAAAGAGTACAGCGCCAGTGCTTTCGCCAGCTTTGGCACCAGCCAGATCAAGTGCTTGTGGTGCTTGAAAATGGCCATTTTTTTGTTGCAGCAATACATCTCCCGGGTTGGGGTAAGAGCCTGTAACAATCACATCTTCCAACCCATCCCCATTTACATCTCCTACCGCCAGAGCGGGGCCAGATTGGGACAATTTATGGGGCAAGGTTCTCTGGATGTTGTAATCGATGAATTCGGCTTCCTGGTGCAGGTAGTTTAAAGCCAATTGGGTACTTTGCTCTTGCAAAAGTGGTTTAGTGATTTTTCTCTCGTAATTGTATTTTCCCTTAGCTTGGTTCTGATCCAGGGTCAAAACTTGATCCGCTTTGACATTTTTCAACACTTGCACCCGATCATCTGGCCATACCACCCGCAAGGAATCCAGTTCAGCCACTTTCCCCAACCCCAGATGCAGGATGGGTTCCACCGAACCCAAATAGCCCCGAATGGTAAATTGCTCCTGGTATTGCACGAGCTTCCCTTGCTGGTAAGCCCAGATTTTGGCGCCAAAGCCTTGAGGATTCCCTTTTAGCCCTTTGAATGCCAGGCGCAAATAGTGGGGCTTTTCTTTGCCTTCATTCAGGGTATTGCGGTACAAAAAAGGCGCTTCATCAATGTTGCAAACGATGTAATCCAAGTCACCATCATTATCCAAATCTGCATAGGCAGCGCCATTGGAAAAAGAAGGTCGCTCCAGGCCCCAGTCTTTTGTCACATTTTTAAAACTCAGTTCACCCTGATTGTGAAAGGCAAAATTGGAGACCTTAACCTCTGGGATCATCCCCAACAGCTCTTCTTTTGTGGTGCGCAAATAATTGGTATTGGCACGAAAAACGCCAAAGTCCTGGTCGCTCACGTCTTTGGGAAACCCATTGGTGATCAAGATATCTCGCAGGCCGTCGTTGTCTGGGTCAATCATCAGGGGCGACCAACTCCATTCCGTCTCATGCAAGCCCAAAAAACAGGCTATTTCGCTGAAAGGGGCTCCAGTTGTATCGATTGGGCCAAAACCATTGCTCAGTTGCAGCGTATTGCGCACATATTGGTACTGGTAACCGTATTTTTCATTGTTGAGGTATTTGCTGTAGTTGTTGGCGGGTAGGAATAGCTTTTTGCGCTCATTGGTAAAAGGCAACATATCGAGGGCAAATAGGTCGGACCAGCCGTCGTTGTTGATGTCGGCTACATCGTTGCCCATGGCAAACTGACTGGTGTGCTTCAAGAGTTTTGGCGCAGCGTTGTAAAAAGAGCCATTTTTTTGGTTCATCCACAAGAGGTCGTTGGCCAGGTAATCATTGCAAACATAAATATCCGGCCAGCCATCCTGGTTGACGTCACTAATGGCCAACCCCAAGCCATAGCCTTCCATGGTAACCCCTGCGGCTTTGCTGACCAGGGTAAAACGGGGCAGGCCATCCGCTCCCGGTCCATCATTGCGGTACAATCGGTCATTGTTGCGCGCTGAACCATCATTGATTTTATCGCGGTATTGGTTTGGGAAAAAAATCTCTACTTCATTGGTGAGCACGTAGAGGTCGAGGTCATTGTCCTTATCGTAATCAAAAAAGGCAGCCTGGGTGGAATAACCAGTATCAGCAATGCCCATGATTGGTGCAAAATCTTTAAACACGGGGTTTCCCTTAGCGTCGAGTCCCTGGTTGATGTAGAATTGATTCGCTCGTTTGTCTGCTTCCAGTTCCATGTTGGCACAAACGTACAGGTCTTGCCAGCCATCGCCATTGATGTCTACCACGGCGGCACCTGAGCACCATTTATCAGGTGAAGTTACCCCAGCTGTTTTGCTGATGTCTTTAAACTTAAAATCCCCTCCATTGAGATACAAGGCATTGTCTACTTGATTGCCGGTAAAAAATAGGTCTTGTAGTTTATCATTGTTAAAATCTCCAACAGCCACGCCCCCTCCATTGTACACATACTCAAAATCAAGAATGTTGTAGCGGGCATCTTCAACAATGGAATTGACAAAACTGACTCCGCTTTGGTCGGCACTTACCAATTCAAATAGAGTTTTTTTGCGAGCCGTACAACTCCACAGCAGCAACAAACCCAACAGGCAATATGTGATGCGCATAAATAAAAGATTCAGACGGCTAAAATAGGGAAAGAACCAAAGAAATGAGCGGAAAGCAGGAATATTGCTGCTCTCCGCTGACCCCAAAATAAGGCGGGGTAGAGCCGCTGGTGACCCAACGGCTCCCCGTCCTTAGACGTATGCGGGGAGTGGTCCCCGCCGTGTGAAAAAAGACTGTAGTTGTATTTGTATGACGCAAAAAATTGCTTAATACCCCGGATTCTGCTTCAGGGTAGCCTGACCATTGACGGTACTGGCTACAATCTCCTGTTGAGGAATCGGGAAATATTCACTCTTACCCGCAGTAAAGGATGCACCACCCAATGCCGCAACCCGCAGTTTACTTTCATAAGCCAGGTAAGCCGTCAAAGCATCTTTTGCTATACCCCAACGCACCAGGTCGAAGAAACGGTGACCTTCCATACCAAACTCAATTTTGTGCTCAAATTGCACGGCTTTTCTGGCCAGGGTTTTATCGGTCCAGGGCGTTTTGTAGGTATCAACTACATAATTTGCAGCTGGAGCTCCGTTGTTGAGTACAAAGTCAGCTGGATTGGCCGCTCTAGCCCGCACCTGGTTTACATAAGCACGTGCTGCTTCCAAGCTCCCTACTTCCACTTCACACTCAGCTGCCCAAAGGAGGATGTGTGCAAAACGGATCAGGTTGACGTTGTTGGCTGAAGCGCCCAAGGCCCAACCAGAGGCAGTTGAACCACTACCCTGTTCTGACTTTTTGTAAACGTGCTTGATTGGCGCGTATGGGCCACCATAAGATTGGTCGCGGATCCAGTCTTCACCAGGATAAAGCCCCCAATCCAGGTAAGGAATCCCTCTACGACCTACGGTACGGTCAAGGCGTGGATCGATGCGACCTGCGTCCGGCGTAAATGGATCTTTGCTGTCGACCCCCTGGTCATTTTTGATCTGGTTGGCCCCAATGTTGTGGCTACCATCCAACAAAGGCAAACCATTGGCATCGGTACGGAAAGAATTCACCAATTCCTGTGAAGGCTGGTAAAATCCGCAGCAAGTGCCGGGACCACCTTGGTATGGGAAGTTCAATACATCTCCGTAGTTGCCATTTTCACCAGCCCCTTCGCCATCATTTACGGAAGACTGCACTGCAAAAACCGACTCCTTGTTGTTTTTGGTCGCGATGAGGAAGTTATCCCCATATTTGGCGTTCAAGCCATACTTCTCCCCTTTGGAAGTTTTGCCATTGGCGATAATGGCTTCCAAAAGTGGCTTTGCCTCGGCAAATTTGCGTTGGAACATGTACGCTTTAGCCAGGAGGGCACCCGCCGTCCACTTGTTGACGCGACCCACTTCGGCCTGGGTTTCAGGCAGGTTGTCGTATGCAAATTTCAGGTCATTCACGATGTCTGGCCAAACGTCCCGATCGTTGGGCACGTTAAAGTCGGTAGCTTTATCGTCAACATAAGGAATGTTGTTGAAGCATTTTTTTGCTTCAAAATGGTAATGGCCTCTCAAAAAACGAGCTTCACCTTCAATTTGCTTGGCTCTGGCCGCAGAAATATCAGTTGCTTTAGCCAACAATTTCAAAACAGAATTGGACCGGGCAACGCCATCATACAGTACCCGCCATTTCCCCCGGAAATAGGCATTGCTTGGCAATCCCTCGTAACGAGCAATGGGGTTTACTGCGTTCTGGTCCCCGTTGTCGGAACCTTTGTGGGCGTCTCCACCACAAATTCCACCAAATACCCAGTTGGAAGCAGAAGCATGCCAGGCATCGCCACTACCCCAGCCCTGGGCCCAACCATCCAACAAGGAATAAGCACCGATGAGCACTGCTTCTACTCCTTTTGAATTGGCCAAAGTGGTTTCATCCAAACCACCCAGCGGTGGCCGATCCAGAAAAGACTCCTGGCAGGCATAAAATGCGCCTCCAAGGGTTATGGTGATTAAAACCAGAAATAAGATCTTTTTCATGGTTGTGTTTTGTTTATCATAAATTTACAAACTGACGAATCTAGCAGCTCAGGGCCATTAGAAAGTCAGGTTTGCACCTATAATCAATTGTTTGTTAACTGGATAGGCACCATAATCAATTCCCATTGCGCGGTCTGCACCATCCCCAAACCCGTTGGTGGTAATGGCAGGGTTATACCCACGATACTTGGTGATAATGATTGGGTTGGTAGCCTGCAAATAAAGGCGCAAACGATCTACCTTCATTTTACCAATGTGTTGGAAAGAATAGCCCAACTGTACCTGCCGCAAAGCGACATAAGATCCATCTTCTACGTAGCGGCTGTGCAGGAAGCTGTTGGAAACCTGGTCTCCAAAATCGAGGCGTGGCAGTGCTGCATCCCGGTTGTTTGGCGTCCAGGAATCGTACAAGGCCTCTTTGGAACGGTTGAGGTTAAACACTTCGTAATCGATCTCCCAACGGGCAAAGTTAAACAGTTCATTGCCTTGAGAGCCCTGGAAGAATGCGGAGAAGTCCCAGTTTTTGAAGCTTAAATCCAGGTTAACACCATAAGTAAAGTCAGGGTGTGGGTTGCCAATGAAAGTTTGGTCAGATTCATTTACAACACCATCACCATTGATGTCGGCAAGGCGGTAACGGCCCACTTTTTCTTCACCTGGCTGATCCGGTGAATTTTTGATTTCATCATCGTTCTGGAAGAAACCAATTACCTGGTAACCATAGAAAGAGGCAATCGGGTAGCCTTTCAAACTACGGCTGATGTTGCCAATCCGAGTACCACCACCGGTAAAGAAGGTGGCATCGTTGGTACCCACCCGAAGAATTTCATTGTTATAGGTACCAAAAGTAACACCCACATTGTACTTCAGTTTATCACCAGCAGTTTGGCCATGATAAGTCAACTGGGCATCTACCCCAACGTTTTTCATGTCGCCAATGTTGATAGCAGGTGCAGCCAAGTCACCAGCTGTGCCTGGAAGTTCCTGCACATACAACAAATCAGTGGTTCTTCTATTCCACCATTCAAGGGAAACTTCCAGTTTATTGTCCAGCATGGTCGCGTCGATACCGATGTTGGTAGAGGTAGTTGTTTCCCACTTGGAAGCAGGGTTACCCAAACGAGTGGATTCAAAACCCAGAATTGGAGAAGTACTGGTACCATTGATGTCGTATGCAGAAGAACCAGGACCTGATCCGAAAGTGCTATACGGGTTGCTGGCATTGATTTTTTGGTTCCCCGTTTGGCCCCAGCCAAAACGCAACTTCATGTCGTTGAAGAAGGTGACGTTTTGCATAAAACTTTCGCTTGAAACCCGCCAAGCTACCCCAAAGGCTGGGAACACCCCATAGCGGTTTTCAGGCCCAAATACGGAAGAACCATCCCTACGTACGGTACCATTGATGATGTATTTGTCCATCAGATTGTATTCTACCCGGCCAAAAACCGAGTACAATGCCGGACCAGAATAAGCACCTCCACCAACTTGTTGGCCGAGTGCACTTCCCGCATTCAAAGTCCAGAAGTTCTGAGAGTCTACAAAGTAGTTGACCCGGGTACCACTCATGTCCCGACCAGAAGACAACACTGCTTCAGTACCTACATAGACCTTCAATTTTTGTTTTTCACTCAATTGGCGGTCAAAGGTAAGGGTGTTGTACAAAGTCCAGCTAAAGCCATACCCCGAATATTGATTAAAGGAGTTGGAAGATACCACCTCCGCCGCTTCAATGTTGCGGTATCCAAAGGCATAACCGTTCCACATGCCATAATCAAAGCCAATTTGAGACCGGAAGGTAAAGTCATTGAAGATGCCCCCCAGAAAACCCAGGTTCAAGTTGGTGTACAAACTACCAAAGGCATTCAGCCCGTAGTTGCGGTTGTCTTTTTGGCGGTAACGGTCGGCAATCGGGTTCCCCGAATTGGATACAATTCCTTTAGCACCTCCAAAAAAGCCATTGATGTCGTACACAGGTACAATTGGTTGCATTTGGATGGCACCGGTAATGGCGGAGCCCCCGGTTGCGTTCCCCAAAGTACGAATGTCTTCATTGTGCGAAATTTTCATGTTTTCGCCAATGCTCAGGTATTTGCCAATTTTGAATTCAGAGTTCAAACGCATACTGTAGCGTTTGTTGTAGGTATGGATGACCAAACCTTCCTGGTTGTAATAATTCAAGGTAAGGGCATAAACACTTCCCTTATTGCCCCCAGTGAAAGACAGGTTGTGGTCTTGAATAGGGGCAGTTTGGTACAGTTCCTCCTGCCAGTTGGTACCTTGCTTATTCGCCTTGGTAATCAGGTTGAAATTCGGTGAATTGATGTCTGCATTGTAGTTGGCAGGATTCACCCGGGGGTCTCCTTCTTTGGCACCAGCAGGAAAAATATAGTCTGGCAATACCGGAGTAGATCCAGTACCATACAATTGTGGGATGTTTTGGCCGGCGTCAGCTACACTGAGACCAGCATTTGCCAAAGCTTGAAAACGCATGGTAGCCCATTCCTGTGCGTTCAACACATCGATGAGTTTGCCGTGGTTTTGCACCCCGTAATAGCCAGAGTAAGACACTTTGGTTTGACCAGCTTTACCTTTTTTGGTGGTAATGATGATTACCCCATTGGCAGCTCTGGAACCATAAATAGAAGCAGCCGAAGCATCTTTCAAGATTTGGAAGGTTTCAATATCGCTGGGGTTCAGGTCCACCATGCGGTTGGCATCCCGAGGCACCCCGTCGATCACATAAAGCGGGTCATTGTTGCCAAAAGTACCCACCCCACGGATACGGATACTAACGGGCGAACCAGGTTCACCGTTGTCCCCGACCACAACACCAGCCGCCCGGCCAGCTAGTTGTTGCTGGAAGTTTCCAGCAGGAACAGAAAGCAGATCTTTGGTTTTTACAACCGAAACCGCCCCCGTAAGGTCTTTCTTTTGTTGGGTGGAGTACCCGGTCACCAGTACTTCTTCCAGCGCCAGATCGCTTTCCTCCAGGGTAACTGAAACATTGGTCTCAGCACCAGTCAAGGCAACTTCCTTGGTGCGATAGCCCAAGTAAGAAACGATCAATGCCGGCGACTGGCCCTCAATAGTGAGTGAAAATGCTCCACTGTCATCAGTGTAGGTACCGTTGGTGGTACCTTTTACAATGACAGATGCGCCGATAAGTGGATTACCAGCAACATCTACCACCTTACCACCGATGCTGCGTTGTGCCAACGCTGCAATGGAAAATAAGCAAAAAACAACTACCAGGGTAGTGTATTTTTGCCAGGTTTGGTAAGCATGAACCATGATAGTAATGGTTTGGTTAAAATGATTGTTAATTTAGGCTTCTGGACGAAGAAAGCTCCGCCAGAAGTATCCAGATTGATTGTATCCAAGTACGATCCATACAGGGCATGCTTCACCCTGTTGTCAGTCGGGAAAATTGTGTATTTGTTTGTGTTACTTGTTGGGTATGTTGCAAAAAGGTAGTACTTGTACCGGATTGAGAAGATCCGGTTGATTGGGTGAGTTAGGGGGGTAAATTTCCATAACCACTCGCTCAAGTTTAAATAACCCAGAATTTAGTCGTGCAGAACAATGGTCAAGCGGTTGCTACTGGTTGATACTATTTATGCTAAAAAATAGATGGTGTTGATTGAACACTATCATAATACCGAAGATCGACTTTTTTTTGACAAAATCAAAAAACCGTCAAATATTTTTTGATTTTTTTTCTAGGGGGAATATTACCAAAGCGATTCCCCTACATTCAACACATTATTACGTATGAGGCTACCAAAATGCTGCCTTGCAAATGGCAGTGTGCCATTTGCAAGGGTTGAAAGGTTAATTTATTATGCACTCCATTTATTTTGTTTAAATTTTAACAACTCGTTTTTTTCCCTTAAAATCATACAGGGTTACTTCTTGAGTGGTTTTAGGAAGCGCGATTTTTCTAGCTGATTGGGATAAAAACCCACTTCCTTGATACAGTTCATAAAAAAGAGTCTCTCCATTGCTGAGTTTCAGTTCCGCTCGTGCATCATTTTGGGTATAGTCCAGCAATTTTGGACTTGAGGTGAAAGGAGAAAATACTTGTAAGGGGCCCCGGTTTTGCCCAGCTATCAGGTACAACTCCCCTTTGGCATTGCTCAATTGCACCAAACTTTTGGCATCACCAGGTACATAAAACCCAGATTGTTGCAAGGAGCAATTTTTAAATCCCCCTTTGCCATCCCCGAGTAACAATAAGCCGTTTAAGGCGTCACAATGCCCGGTGGTCACTTCCATGCCGTAGTCGTTGCCTACACAAAGGGCGTCCAAATGCCCATCGGCATTCCAGTCGCTGGCAAGCATGCCATAAATGGGGGCGAATTGAGCAGCAGTGGGTAGCGCCTCCACCACAAATTTCCCATTGCCCATGTTGCGGATAAAACTGCTTTGTAAATGGGTAGCGGTCAGGTGGAGTGGTTTAATGGTGGGAAAGTTGCTCAAATATTGGGTCATGTTGATTTGGGCGAACTCAGCGTGCATCAGGTAACTCCTCTTACTCAGGATCAACTGTTTGTCCATATCCAGGCGATTGTGGTAAGGGAATTCCTCTGGTTTGCCCTTTTGGTTGGGAAAAAATACCGCGGGAATCACGTCATAGCCCTGGTTGCCGTCAAAGTCAGCGGCGTATACGCCAAGTGGCTGTTTGGGAGAAGCTTTAAATAGCGTGTTCAGCCCCAGGTTGCCAGCCAGGTAATCAATGTCGCCATCCGCATCAAAATCAGCGCCGATCAGGCTATTCCACCATCCCGGATAATTTTCCAGCCCACTACCTTTCGTTGCATTGCTCAACTTGCCCTGATTGTTTTTAAACAAGGTGAGGGGCATCCATTCTCCGGCGAGCATCAAATCTACCCAGCCGTCCTGGTCATAATCCGTCCACAAGGCATCACAAACCATCCCCAAATCATTCAATTGAGGCGCGACCTGATCGTTTGCCAGCACAAATTTGGGCTTACCTGCTTTGCTTTCATTGCGCAGCAAATAACTGCTCAGCGGTTTTGGGTATTCTTTGTGTTTGGCCCGACCACCAATGAAGAGATCCAAATCGCCATCCCGATCGTAATCGGCTGCTCTGACACAAGAACCACTTTTGAGGAAAGTAGGCAAGGCACCCACTGCCGGACTGAATTTACCATTATTATTAAGGTATAAAACATCCTGATAGGAAGGCTCATCAGCTGGGTATTCCACTCCGCCCCTAACCGAGTACAAATCCTGGTCGCCATCCTGATCTACATCAAAGAACAATACGCCCAGGTCTTCGCCCCGTTTGTCCCGGCCATCGGGTCCTTCTAATAAATCCTGCTCCTGAAACGTGCCATCTGGTTTCTGGATAAAGAAATGCCCTTTGCGAAAGTGCCCAGCCGAGACAAAAAAGTCATCCAATTGGTCTCCATTGACATCAGCAACTGCCATGCCAGGGCCGTACTGGGATAGTTTGTGAGGCAAAAGGGGCTGCAGGTTGAAATCGATGTAATCAGTTTCGGGATGCACGTAGTTCACCCCGGTCTTGGCCGTTACATTGTTGAACCAGGCTTGAATCGGCGGAGGTGGCGGTGGTGCCTGATTGAGTTTGGCATCACGGTAGTTGATGTCCAGCACTTGATTGGCCTTGATCTGATTCAGTACTTGTTGCTTTTGATTGGGCCAGGTGATGATCACCTTATCGACTATTTCATTTTTACCCAAACCAAAATGGGCCAAAGCCTGCATGGAAGAAAGGTAGCCTCGATAAATGCTGTGCTCCCAAACCTGTTTTTGCTTGTCGCCGTATTGGATTTCAACCCAGGCGCCCAGCCCCATGGGGTTCAGGGAATCACCGTGTAATTTAATGGATAACCACCCGTTGGTGCGATCCGTGCGGTCGTCGTCCGGGGCACCCGCGACAGCATTATTCCTAAAAATCGATGCTGGATCGTTGATGTTGTTGACCACATAGTCCAAATCGCCATCATTGTCCAAATCACCATATGCGGCACCATTGGAAAAGGAGGTTTCGGTAATCCCCCATTTTTCGCCCATACTTTCAAAAGTCAAATCACCACGGTTGCGAAAAGCGTAGTTTTTGAGTTTTACTGAAGGAATGTTGTCGTTCAAAAAACCTGGGGAGGCATAGGTATTGGCATTGGAGTTGTAGTCGGCAAAATCCAGGTCGGTTACGTCTTTGGGAAAACCATTGGTAATGATCAAATCCCGATAGCCATCCTGGTCAAAATCTGCCGAAAGCGGCGTCCAGCTCCAATCGGTTGAACTCACTCCAGCAAACATGGATATTTCACTGAACACCGGAGTATTGGTTCCCGGAGCATTTCCTTGGTTAAGTTGGAGGGTATTGCGCACATACTGGTGCACATATTTGAATTCTTCGAAATTTTGAAAAGTGTTGTAGTTGTTGGCGGGCAACATGGTTTTGCGCCGATAGTTGTCCTCTGGCATCATGTCGACAGCTACAATATCTACCAAGCCGTCGTTGTTCAAGTCGACCACCTCGTTACCCATGGCAGAGTAAGAGGTATGTTTGACGTATTCTCTCAATCGATCGGTAAAGGTGCCGTCGTGATTGTTGATATATAGGTGATCGTTGGTGAGGTAATCATTGCTCACATAAATGTCTTTCCAGCCGTCGCGGTTCAGGTCGGTAATGTTGATGGCTAAGCCAAAACCTTCCCCTTTGATGCCTGCCGCCAAAGAGACATCGGTAAATACCGCATGTTTACGCACCGGATCCCAGTCGTTGCGGTACAATTTATCGTGGTTGAAAGAAATGGAATCGGGGTTTCTGGTATGGAATGAATTAGCTGACAAGTTTTTGTTTCCAACCTTGCGTTGATGGTTCACGGCAAGATACAGGTCCTGGTCCCCATCATTGTCGTAGTCCAAAAAAGCACAAGCAGTAGTATGGGCGGTATCGGCGATGCCATATTCCGGAGCCATTTCTTTAAAGGTAGGAACGCCGTTTTTGTCGTTGCCTTGATTGACGTAAAACAAGTTGGCCCGGCGAGGTCCAGGGGAGTAAGTCATACAGGCCACATAGATATCCATACGGCCATCGTAGTTGAGATCGGTGATGGCCACCCCGGATTTCCAACGCTCCTTCCCTCCTACTCCAGCGGAGGCAGTAATGTCTTCAAACTTCCAATCTCCTTTATTAAGGTATAGCTTGTTTTCAACCTGATTGCCGGAAAAGAACAAATCCTGCAAGCCGTCCTGGTTAAAATCCGCAATACCTACTCCCCCACCATTGTAGATGTACTCGTAGGTCATGATGTTGAAAGAATCGTTGTCGGAGATGGTGTTGTTGAAGCTCACCCCCGTTTTTTGAGGCGACAATTGTTCAAAAAGACTGGTTTTGCTGTTTTTGCAACCCCAAATTAAAAGAGGTAGAATAAGAAGTAGGTGCGACGCTCTCATTGGTCTAACTTGTTTACAGGGAATCTCCCCTTTTTTACCGCCGCAAGATAAATGGCTTTTGCTTTATTCTGAGTCAGCTCAAAAAGATTCTCAAATATTCTGAAAAGATTTTTTTTTACATTTTTTCCGATGTCCAAGCCGCAATCGTTTGCACTAAAACGTTGATCTGATAGGGTTTTGGAGAATCCATCAACTTTTTGGATAAAGTGGGCTTCTTTGGATGAAAAATAATTATTTTCAACAAATCGCCAAATTTTATACCAAAATACTATTTTTGATGGACAATTCTTAAAAAACGCTTAGTGACATTTGGGTAATCGGGTTTGAATTACATTCTTATTTAACCAATCTTAAATTCTGCTAGTTCATGAAAAACAGCTATTCAGCTCTACTTCAGAGGCTTGCCGTATTCCTGCTGCTGTGCTTGCCGGCCATCGCAGCAATGGGACAACGGACGATCAGTGGGAAGATCACTGACACCAATCGGGAAGGCCTGCCTGGAGTTAACGTTCTGCTAAAAGGTACTGCCACCGGTGTAGTTACCGAATTGGATGGTACTTTCTCAATGGAGGTGCCCAGTACCGGAGGCGCTCTGGTAATCAGCTATGTGGGTTACCGTACCCTAGAGGTGGCATTGGACGCACAAAGTGCTTACAACATCACATTAGAAGAAGACGTATCTACGCTGAAAGAATTGGTTGTAACGGGTTACACCGTAGACAGCCGTCGGGAAGCAACAGGTGCGGTATCAACTGTAAAAGCCAAAGACCTGGTACTGGTTCCTTCTGGTAACGTAGAGCAGCAGTTGGCTGGTCGCGTATCCGGGGTAACGGTAGTAACCAACGGTCAGCCTGGTACAACCAGCCAAATCCGCGTACGGGGCTTCGGTTCCTTCGGTGGAAACGAGCCATTGTACATTGTGGACGGGGTTCCAGTTGGTTCTACTGACTTCCTCAATCCTGGTGATATCGAGTCTACTACCGTATTGAAAGACGCAGCTGCGGCTTCTATTTATGGTGCTCGTGCAGCGAGTGGGGTAATCGTTTACACCACTAAAAAAGGCTCAAAAAGCGCTCGTAAGTTGAGTGTAACTTATGATGGTCTGTATGGTTTCACCGATCCAGGCCAAGGCCAGGCAATGATGAACCCTACCGATTTTGCTAAATGGACTGCCCAAGGTTATACCAACTCTGGTATCAAGTTTGCACACCCTCAATTTGGTACAATCGGTTTGGGTGGTAATGCTCCGGTTCTTCCTGATTACCTTAGCGTTGGTGCCAATGCAGGTGTAATTGGTAGTGTAAACCTGGAAGCAGAAAAGGCCAAATACAACATCGATCCAACTCGTGGTGGCATCTATCAGGTTACCAAAGCGAACAAAGCAGGTACCGACTGGTACGATGCAGTTACACGTACTGCACCAATTACTCGTCACTCATTGGGTTTCTCCGGTGGTGGTGAAGGCAGCCGTTTCTACTTCGGCTTGAGCACACAGAATCAATCAGGTATCTTGTTGTACAACGAATTCAAACGCCACACTTTCCGTGCCAACTCTGAGTTCAACCTGACCAACAAATTGCGCATTGGTGAAAACCTGCAGTTTACTTACCGTCAGATTCTGGGTCAAACTGGTGATAACGGTGGTTTGGGTGTTGGTGACGACGAAAACGACGTACTGCAAGCCTTCCGCATGCCTTCCATCATTCCCGTTTATGACGAGTTTGGTGGTTATGCCGGTACTGCTTCTAAAGGTTTCAACAACCCACGTAACCCAGTTGCTAACCGCGACCGTGGCCGTGACAACCGTGGCTTCAACACCAGCTTCTTTGGTAACATTTATGCCGAGTACGACCTGATCCCAGGTTTGGTGCTGCGCACCAGCTTGGGTGGCAACTACGGAAACAACTACAACGTCGGCTACTTCGGTATCCAATACGAGAACTCTGAAAACAACTCCGCCTTTACCTATAACGAAGGTGGTGGTTTCAGCTTTGCTTGGGTAGTTACCAATACTGCCAACTATAAGAAGAAGTTTGGGGTACATGGTATCGACGTTTTGGTTGGTCAGGAAGCCCTGAATGATGGTCGTTTCCGCAGCATCGGTGGCAGTGGTTTGAACCCATTCTCCAATGATCCAGACTTCATCACCTTGCCAAACACTACGACTAACCCACCAAACAGTAACTACGGCAAAGGGGTAAACTTCGCTTCTTACTTCGGTCGGGTTGCTTACAATTTCAACGACAAGTACATCCTGACTGGTCTGGTACGTCGCGACGGTTCTTCTCGTTTTGGCGAAAACAACCGTTACGGGGTGTTCCCAGCCTTCTCTGCTGCATGGCGGATCTCTTCCGAAAAATTCATGCAAAACCTGAAGTGGATCGACGATTTGAAGATCCGTGGTGGTTACGGGATCATGGGTAACTCCAACAACGTTAACCCTAACAACCAATTCAACTTGTTTGGTGGTAGCATTGGTGCCTCTTCTTACGACATCAACGGTACCAACTCCAGTGCAGTTGCTGGTTTCTACCGGACTCGTATTGGTAACCCTGATGCCAAGTGGGAAACTTCGGTTACCCAGAACATCGGTTTCGATGGTACCTTCTTCAATGGCAAATTGGACGTGATTTTGGACATTTGGAATAAGAAAACCCGTGATTTGTTGTTGCAAGTGCCTATTGCAGCTACCAACGGTGTTGACGCAGCTCCTCCTGCTGTAAACATTGCTGAAATGTTGAACGCTGGGGTAGACATCCAGGTGATCACTCGTGGCAACATCGTAGGTGACTTGAAGTACGAACTGAACGTGACTGCAGGTGCACTGAAGAACGAAATTTCTTCATTGGCTCCAGGTTTGACTTACCTGACTACCGTTAACCCAGGTTACCGTGGTCTTACGCCAATCCGCAACCAGTTGGGTCAGTCTATTTCTGCCTTCTTTGGTTATGAAGTGACTGGTTTGTTCCAAACTGCTGAAGAAGTTGCGAATTCACCTGCTCAAGATGGTAAAGGCATTGGCCGTTTCCGTTATGCAGACCTGAATGGCGACAACAAAATCGACGTTAACGACCGTACTTATCTGGGTAGCCCAGTTCCTAAGTTCTCGGGTGGTATCGGCTTGACCTTGACTTACAAGAACTTTGACTTCACTGCTTACGCCAACGGTGTATTCGGCAACAAGATTTTCAATGCTTCTAAGTGGTTTACCGACTTCTTCCCATCTTTCCAGGGAGCAGCCATTGCAGAACGTGTGAAGGATTCTTGGTCTCCAACCAACCGCGATGCGAAAATTCCAATTTTCGAAACTGCATCGAACTTCAGTACCAACACCCAGGCCAACTCTTTCTATGTTGAAGATGGGGCTTATGTACGTTTGCAGAACCTGGGATTGGGTTATACCCTGCCAGCTTCCACACTGGCTAAGTTGAAAATTACCCGTTTGCGGATTTTTGCATCTGCCAACAACCTGGTGACCATCACCAAGTACGAAGGTTTGGATCCATCAGTAGGTGGAAACGCAGATACTCAATTCGGTATCGACGTAGGTAACTACCCAATTACCAGAAGCTTTAACTTTGGTGTAAACGTTGGTTTCTAAAAACACTTAACTGCTTAAGTTGTTAAGCTAAATAAATGATCTAACATGAAAAATAGATTGCTCATTACTGGTTTTGCCCTGGCCCTGCTGGCCTTGATTGGCTTTGCCTGTAAGGATAGCTTTTTGGAGGTTGCTCCGACCGGTCAGTTGGCCAATGCCCAATTGACTACTTCAAAGGGTATCGAAGCTGCCCTTATTTCTGTGTACTCCCAAGTAAGTGGTCGTGGCCGCCGGATGGTACACCCCATCAACTGGGTTTGGGGTAGTGTTCGTGGTGGTGATGCCAACAAAGGTACCGACCCCGGTGACTTTTCTGACATCAACCCAATCCAGCGTTTTGAATACCAATCAACGCAAGGGGTTATCCGCGACAACTTTGTAGGTCTGTATGAAGGTATCGCTCGGGCCAACCTCGTGTTGCGCCTGATCGCTGATGCACAGCCAGATGTGACTGAAGCAACCAAGACTAGTGTAGCTGCACAAGCTCGTTTCTTGCGCGCACACTACTACTTCCAGCTGAAGCGCAACTACAACAACACGCCTTATGTCGATGAAAGTGTAGATTATGGTAGTGGCATTGAAAAAGTGCCAAACAACCAGGATCTGTGGCCTAAGATTGAAGCAGACTTCAAATATGCACTGGACAACCTGCCTGCTACTCAGAGCTCAGTTGGTCGCGTAAACAAGTGGGCTGCTGCTGCTTACCTCGGCAAAACTTACTTGTATCAGAAGAAGTATGCTGAAGCAAAAGCTCAATTCGACGCTTGTATCGCTAATGGTGTAACCAGCAACGGCAAGAAATATGCACTGGAAGCCAAGTATGGCGACCTGTACAAAGGTTCTAACGACAACAACGCTGAATCCGTATGGGCTTGGCAGGCTGCTGCCAACACGGGTAGTGTAAACAACGCCAACGCTGAATTTGACTTGAACTATCCATACAACACTGGTCCTAACGGTCCTGGTAACTGCTGTGGATTCTTCCAGCCTAGCTTCGAATTGGTGAACTCTTTCCGTGTAGACGCCAATGGTCTTCCACTGTTGGATGGTAGCTACAACACTGGTGCAAACCAGGTAAAAACGGACATGGGTGTTGGTTCCAGTGATGCATTTACTCCTGATGCAGGTACTTTGGATCCACGCCTCGACTGGTCAGTTGGCCGTCGTGGTATTCCATTCCTGGATTGGCAAGATCACCCCGGTGTGGCCTGGATTCGCAACCAGCCTAACGGTGGTCCTTACTCTCCTAAGAAGTATACTTATTACAAGTCTGACCGTGGTTCTCTGCAAGACAACAGCTCCTGGACTCCTGGTTATACTGCTCAAAACTTCACCATCATCCGTTTTGCAGATGTACTGCTGATGGCTGCTGAGTGTGAAGTAGAAATCGGTAGCTTGGAAAAAGCACGCGAATATGTGAACCTGGTTCGCGCTCGTGCTGCTAACCCTGCTGGCTTTGTAAAACGTGCTGACGGCTCTAACGCTGCCAACTACGTGATCGGCTTGTACAACACTGCTTGGACCGACAAAAACGTTGCACGCAATGCAGTACGTTTTGAGCGCAAGATTGAATTGTCTGGTGAAGGTCACCGTTTCTATGACCTCGTACGTTGGGGCATTGCGGAGTCTACTATCAATGCTTACCTCACCTACGAATCCAAGTTCTTGGCAGGTACATTGGGTGGTGCTAAATTCACTGCTGGAAAGCATGAATTGCTGCCAATCCCACAAGATCAGATCGACATCATCGGTGCTGATATCCTGAAGCAGAACCCTGGCTACTAAGCCGCGGTTGTGAATAGGGTGTAGAAGATGTACGACTGTGCGTCTTCTACAAACAAAAGACGCCAATCGGGAGAAATCCTGGTTGGCGTTTTTTGTTTGTGAATTTTTTTGATTTGGCTGACGCCAAATCAAAAAATTCTCGCTTGTCTCTAACCTATGCCGCAGTAGCCAACTTCTTATGCCACAAAAAATACGAGGCCAGCAACAAGCCAATAAAAATCAGCATAAAAAACACTTCTGGCTTAGGGCCTTCTACTTTGAGCAAGGAAAAAAACGCACCGAATAGGTCAAAAAACAAGCCCGCGTAAGCCCATTCCTTGATGCGGCGAAAGGAAGGAATCAAAATCACAATGGAACCCAAAATTTTGGCAATTCCCAAAAAAGGAATGATGTACTTCGGATACCCCAGATGGTCACTCAACAAGGCAACCGCTTCCGGAGCTAAGGTCACGTTGGAGATGGAAGAAAAAATCATAAAGGCCGCAAAAAGCCCGGTGATGATCCAATAGATTAGAGAAATTCTTTTCATGGTTTCAGCGTTTTAAGGAATGATAAAAGTTTTAAATTTATAACAAAAAATGGTTTTTATTAAACTTTTTAACATTATTTTTTTATTCATTTTGGCAGGCCCGCTTATCTGCCCTGGAAGGGCTCCCCTTGCCCCATGTTCCATCACTGTCAATGCGATTAAAGCCAAACTTTTAAATAAAAATATTCCCACGATTCATAACCCATGGGCCTCTTGCTTTCAGCAAAAAAGTACCTTGATTAGTGACGAAGAAAATGAATCCCACAGCTGGAATGCTTTGGTTTTTAGTCGACACAATAAAAGAGCCTTTGTGGCGGAGGGCAACTGGCAGGATCGGCAACAAATTTCCCGAATAAGCATCTTTGATGAGCAAATCCCAACAGCCTCAGGAGTGCAAGTCGGGGACAGTTTTGAAAAAATACAGGCTTTGGTTGACTCCAGAATCCCTGTGGAACCGGATGGTTTTTTAAGCTTGCAAGACAAGGAAGATCCCGATATTTTTTACATGATGGATATTAGTAAGTACCCAAAATTGTTCTACGGAGTTGATCTTTTGAGTGAGATTCCTGGCTCGGTGAAAGTTGAAAGCATTGTGGTGCTGAAGCGCTAATTTAGGTTCAACCCCGCCCCTGCAATTCCTTCAAAAACTGCGACGGCGTCTTGCCATACTCCGCCTTAAAGGCCTTGGTAAAATACGACTGCGTTTGAATGCCCACATTGTACATCACCTCAGCAAGGGAAACATCCTGATTCACCATCAATTTTACCGCATTTTTCAAACGTACGCTGCGCACAAAGTCGTTGATCGACTGGTTGGTCATACCTTTGAGTTTGTTGTACAATTTGGTGCGGCTCATGCCCATTTGGGTGCAGAGGTAGTCGCTGTTCAGCTCGGAGTTGAGTAGGTTGGCCTCGATCAGAGCGATAAGGGCTTCCAGGAATTGTTTGTCTTTGGCGGAATGTACCTGATCCTTCACTTCTGCGTGGTGATCCTGCACGTAGCGCTCGACCATTTTTTGTTTTTGGGCAAAAATGTTTTTGATGTTCAACTCCAACAATTCGATGCTGATTGGTTTGGCGAAGTAATAATCGGCCCCGGAGCTGGTGCCTTCAATCTTGGATTCCAGGGCCTCTTTCGCCGTCAACAACACAAAGGGTATGTGGGCGAGTTGCGGATCTGCTTTCACTTTTTTACAAAACTCAATACCATCCATCACCGGCATCATGATGTCGCTGATGATGAGGTCGGGCTGTTCAGCAAGGGCTTTTGTGTAGGCCTCCTGGCCATCCTGGGCTTCTGAAACCTGGTAGCGACTAGCCAAAACTTCGCGTAAAAATGTGCGCAATTCTTCATTGTCGTCTACCACCAGAATGTGAAAGCTGGAGGATGGTATCATGGGTAAGTCGCCATTCAACTCTGGTTTTTCCTCGCCCAAAGGCATAAAATAATCGTATTGCGCCTGGAGGCTTTCCAAAGTTGCGGGACTGTCCTGGCCATCTAACCAGAGTTCTTTTGAGCCGTAATCCTCTCGGGCACAGGGGATTCCAATCACAATTTCGGTGCCCTGATGCCGCTCGCTGGACACCAAAATCAAGCCTTTGTGCAGTGCTGTCAAACTTTTGACAAAAGCCAAACCAATCCCAGAGCCCAAATGCGCATCTGAAATGCGGTAGTAACGTTCAAACAAATGCCCGATCGATTCTTTGGAAATACCAATGCCATTGTCGAGTACCCGAAAATAGAGGTAACGTTGGGCTTTGTACTCACTTTTCAGGGTCAGTTCGCTGGCAAAACTGGGTTTAAAATTGTCCAGGTTCTCCACAATTTCCAGCACTATCTGGCCGCCAACAGGTGTGTATTTAAAGGCATTGCTGATCAGGTTGATGAGGATTTTTTCCAAAATCTGCCGATCAAACCAAAAACCAGTGCCTGCCCGCCTTGGATTTACCACAAAATCAATGCCTTTTTCCTGGGCCAGCGCGCTGAATTCTTCGGCAATCTCCTCTAAAAACCAGGCTACGTTGCCCTCCATTACGTGCAGGCGCAGGATACCCGCTTCGGATTTGCGGAAGTCCATCAATTCGTTAACCAAATGCAGGAGTCGATTGGTGTTCCGCTGGATCACCTGGTAATCCTTGCGTTGACTCAGGCGGGTTTCTTCTTTCAGCAACTTTTCGATCGGCCCCAAAATTAGCGACAAAGGGGTGCGAAATTCGTGGGTGATGTTGGTAAAAAACTGCAATTGCAATTGGTGCAATTCCTCGCGTTTTTGTTCCTCCAAACGTTGCAGTTCCAAATCCCGGCGAAAGCGGTAAAACCAGTACAAACCAGCGCCAATGCTTAGAACTAGCAAGGTTCGAAACCACCAGGTGGCCCAAAAAGGTGGTAAAATCAGCACTTTTAAACTACGCCAGGTTTCGTTCCACACGCCATCGTTGTTGCTGGCCTTGACGCGGAAAGTGTATTCTCCTGGGCTGACATTGGTGTAGGAAGCACGCTTTTCGGTACCCACTTCATTCCAGCCCTGGTCCCAATTTTCCAGCATGTAGGCATATTGATTGTTTTCGGCGGCGGTGTAATTCAGCGCAGCGAAGTCAAAGGAAAAAGTGGCCTGTTTGTAGTTGAGTACTATTTTGTCGGTCAAACTGATGTCCTGAGATAAAGGTGAGCTTTTATCCCCTGGCCAGACCTTCTCGTTGTAAATGTGAAAATCGGTGAGGTAGACCGGAGGCAGGTATTCATTGGTGGCGATGTTTTTGGGGTAAAAGGTATTGAAGCCATTCACGCCGCCAAAGAAGAGCTGCCCGTCTTTGGTTTTTAAATAAGCATTGGCTTCAAATTCCAGGCCCTGGAGCCCATCTGCGGTATTGAATTTGCGAAAGCGTAAGGTTTGGGGATGAATTTTGGTGAGGCCATGGGAAGTGGAAACCCACAAGTTGCCCTCCTCATCTTCGGCGATTCCCTTGATGAATTCCGTTGCCAAGCCTGCTTGCTGGGTGAACAGTTTGAATTTTTTTTGCTGATTGTCAAAGCGATACAACCCGGCCTGGCCCAACCAAAGCTGGCCTTTTTTGTCCACAAACAAAACCCTCAAGTCTGGCTTCTTTTCGTTCTGATGAAAATAGTGACTGAACTCTCCCGTACTGGCGTTGAGGCAATTGAGCCCCCCGTCGTCGGTGCCAATCCAGAGGTTTCCGCTCTGGTCTTCGTTGATCGATACGATGTTGTTGCCCAGTAAACGGGTTTTGCCACTTTCACTTTTGGTGATGCGGCGAAAAGTCTGGCTTTGACGGTCAAACAGGTTCAGTCCGCCAAAATAGGTGGCCACCCAAAAATTGCCCTCCCGGTCTTCAAAGATCTTTTGGATGTAATTGGAACTGATGCTTTTTGAATCCCCCGGGCGATTTTGAAAGCGGGTAAATTGCTCCCCGCCGCGCTCGTACAAACACAGGCCCCCACCCCAGGAACCCACCCAGAGTTGTCCCTGGCGGTCTTCAAAAATATCCAGTACCTCGTTGGAGCCAATGGTGCGTGGATCAAAAGCTTGATGGCGGTAGTGTTTAAAGCTGCGGGTTTTGCGCTCAAAACGGTTAAGTCCTCCCCCATCGGTGCCGATCCAGATGTAGCCAAAACGGTCTTCGGCAAAGGTTTTGACATCGTTGTAGCTCAAACTATTCGGGCGGGGCTCCTGGCGGTACAGTTCAAATTTTTCGGTTTTGGGCATGTAGAGGTTCACTCCACCGCGGTGGGTACCAATCCAGAGGTTGCCCTGATTGTCTTCGAAAAGGGCAGATACGGTCCGCTGGGAGAGGCTTTGGGGATTGTCGGGTTCGTTTTGGTAATTGTAGAAGCGGCCTGTTGTGAGATCAAAACGATCCAGGCCGCCATTGATGCTGCCCACCCAGATTTGGCCATTTTTGCTGAGCAAAACACTGCGTACCAAATTGCTACTGATGGAAAAAGGGTCGGCGTCGCTGTGAATGTACTGCAGACAAGCTCCACTTCGGGGATCGTAGTCAATCAGGCCATTGTCGCTGCTGCCTAGTATCAAATGCCCGTTTTTTAATCCTGCGATACTACGGATGGCTGGTTGAGCGCCACCACGCAGGTTCTGGGGCAGGAGGATATTCCGAAATCGTTTTGTAATTGGGTCAAAAAGGTGGAGGCCTTTAGCAGTTCCTACCCATATTTTAGCATTGATGTCTTCAAAAACACAAAAGGTTTCGGTACTGCTTAGGCCATCATTTTGGTGGTAACTGCGAAAAGTACCGGTTTTGCGATCCATAACATTGATGCCTCCGCCGAGGGTGGTCGCCCAAAAATTGCCTTGGTGATCTTCCAGTATGGCCGTTACATAGTTGTGGCTGAGGCTGTTTTTCTGCTGATTGGTATGTTGAAAACGGGTAAAACGGTTAAGTCGGGGGTCATAACGGTTCAAACCATTGAGCGTACCGACCCAAAGCTGGTGCTGGCGGTCTTCATAAATGCAGGTAATGTAACTGTCGCTGAGGCTATAGGGATATTTTGGGCTGTATCTGTACACGGTCATTTGCTGCCCGTCGTAACGGTTCAGTCCGTCGCGGGTGCCTAACCAAATGAAGCCACGCTGATCCTGGTGAATGGCTTCAATGGTGCTGTTGGCGAGGCCGTCTTCGTTTTGGATGTGTTTGAAGTGGAGCTTTGGCTTTTGGAGCTGAGTGTATCCCCTGGGCAATAGGTTTAAGAGGATAAGCCCCAAGCAGCACAAGTGCCTTAGGAAAAAGTAGTAACTCCGGCTATTTGCTGCCCCCCTCACTTCATTGAGTTTAAATGCCAAATGCCCTAATCCCAAACATATTTCCAGCTCCCATCAGCTTGCCGTTGCCAAACGGTATGAAATATTCCCTTGATTTCGTTGACTTTGCCGGTACTGTCTTGGCTGGTCCAGGTGAACTTTCCGTAGGTATAAGCCAAATCACCATGAGCGGACACTTTGACGTAGTCGGGCTTCCAATCTACTTTTGCACTTTGGTAAAAAGGCGCACTGTAGTATTGTCGAATGCCATCGCGCCCCATGATCAAGGTATCGTTTTGGCGTTTGATGACGGCGTCTTCGGCAGCAAAGGTATAAAAAGCCTCGGCAATACCTTTGTCGTCGGCCATTTTGGCGAAAGCAGCTTCGGCGTCGACGATTTCCTGTTTGAGTTTTGCAGGGTCGGGGAGCGCATTTTGTGGCTCACAGGCCAGGAGGAACAAGAGGAAGGTCGGAAGGAAAATGTATTTTTGCATGGTTTTAGGTTTTTATACTTCCTAAGTTAAGATTAATTTTGAATCAATGGGGGCGCCATGTAATTGCATTCCATTTTACAACGCATAAGCATAAACCCGATTATCAATTGTTGTAAGTATAATTTCTTGTGCTGGGAAAAAAGAAAAATGGTCCCCAGCAACCGGGAATCTGTTGAGCGCCTTCCCTTTGGCAGAAAAACACCATACCTGATGTTCACTTGAAATGCTACAAATAATCCTGGCATTTTCCTTTTGCCCTGCGGCAGTAAGCCCGTCAATTTGCCCCTTGAAAGATTTTTTAAACACCAATTGGAATCCATCATCCTGGTTATAGGCGTACAAAAACAACTGTGCCCCATTCGCCGTCAAATAATCCTTTCGCCCATCCCCAATTAAATCAGCAAAACAAAACCGAGTTGCGCCAGACAAACCAGCCGCGATCGCCAGTGAAAAAGACTCCCCTTTTTCAGTAAACACCTGCGCCTTACCTTGCCCATCCGCAACCACTATCCGTTGGCTCAGTTGGTCCCATTGCCACTGGGGAGAGCTGGTAAAAGGCCCTTTAAGCGTTTGGGCAGGAAAATGCATCTGGGTAGACCGATCCAACACGTAGAATTTCCCTTCCTCAGTCAGGGCAAGTAAATAATCCTCGGTGGCCGATTGAAAATAGCTCAAGGCTTGTTTTACCATTCCAATTTTTGGCCCCGGGTTCCAGCCACTTAGGGGTTGTCCATTCCGGTCCATGCCGTATACCCGGCCATCTTCGCTGGAATAAAACAAAAACTGCTCGCGTCCACCCACGCACAAACCCGAAGTGGTAGCCTTACTTAGGGCCAGGGGAAAACCTGGCGCTTCCTGACCATCAGGTTGTAGTGCATGAATGGATTTTTCGGTGCTGAAATAAACCAGAGTCTGCCCCAATTCCGGGCGTAATACCGATGTCACAGGGCCTACGAGTGAAGATTCCAGCTTTTTATCCCAGTGCACATTCCCTTCCAGGTCCAGTACGAGCAGATGTTGTTGGTCGGTTTCAAGCAGGCACAAGTCCCAGGCTTCGATGGCCCACAGTTGTGTGACCTTGCCTTGCGGCAAATCCAGCTGCCAAAGTTCAGCCGAAGCCTGGTTATTGGATTCCAGGTTGGGAGCATTCCGAAATGTCCAGCTCTTACCGTTTATTTCGCCTTCCCACTGTATGGGATCGGGAAGTGCCAATTGCAGGTTTAAAATTTGATTGAGTTGGGCCATCAAGATGCCGAGGCCTCGATCAGCACTCAAGCGCATCCACAAACCACTGGGGGGCTGGCGCAACTGTTTGGCAATGGTATTGCCCACGATAACTGCATCGATCCAGCGCTCCATCAGGTTTTCGGAAGCTCCAATGACCAAAAAACGCTCAAAAACGCAAAGCGTAGCCTGGCGGATATTCAAAGCATTTAAGCCGATATCCAGGACGGGTTGCAGGGTATAAGTTTGATAGTTTAAGGCAGCTAATGCTCCATAATTTCCGGCCAGTTCCTGCAAGGCATTTTGAGCCAAAGCATTCGAGGCAAAGGGCAAAATCAGGGCGGCTTGGCTGATTTTTCCCCGTCCAAAATGAAGTAAAAAGGCCGATTCGGGCTTTAATTGGGGCAAAGCTCTATCAGCGCCAAAATATGGGACAAAACTCCGCGCCGATCCTGGAGCAATGTTTAAAACAGCTGCTAAGTCTTGTTCAACCAGGGCAGGAGTATTCACAAATTGCAACTGCCCCTTGAAATGCCCTACTTGAGTTCCCAGGTCCAAACTAACATTGTTGCAAAGGTCTGCCAGTGCGTCCCCTTTAAGCCCATAAAAATCACTCAGGGCAGCGTAGTTAAACTGGAGCTGATTGGCGGATAATGAAGTGATCCAGGCAGGGCGTTTTCCCGCTTTAAACGCCAATGCAGCTTCTTCCACCAACACAGCTTCATGCGCTAGATATTTGACCTTTTTGATTTGAGTCAACACCCATTTTTGGCCCTTGCCATCTTCAAAATGTTCAAATTGCACGCCTCGCCATTGGGTCTGAGTGATCCATTTTAAACCTTTTATCTGGGAAATTTTAATCGTGGTTTGGGTGGTGCTGATGTATAAAATTCCAGTTTGATTTTTGCTCAATGGCATCAATACTTTACTCCAGTTAAGGGCTGGGAAGGGCAATTCAATGTTAGTTTTTGAGGTAGTAAGCACTGCCAAGGCATTGGCAGGCACCAGGGGCTCCAGGTTTTGGCGATGCTGACAGGAAAGTAGAGAAATGACCAAAAACAGACTGAGTACCCCAGGGTAGAATCTTTGCAAAACCTGATATTGAAGTATCTTTGCCACTCGACTAGACTTAAGCCACGATCTATGAGGAATTTATTTTTACGCATTGGTAGCCTGATTGGCTTTTTTGCGGTAGCCTTAGGGGCTTTTGCCGCTCATGGCCTGCGGCCGCACCTGAGTCCAAAACATTTTGAGACTTTTGAAACGGCGGTAAGGTATCAATTTTACCACGCAATCGCCATTTTGGTAGTTGCAGTTTTGAGCCATTTTGGCCGCAAGGGTGCACTGCGTTTTGCAGGTTGGGCCTTTACGGCTGGCGTGCTGCTGTTTTCTGGCTCCTTATATGCGTTGAGTACAAGAGACTTGCACCATATTTCAGTTGGGTGGTTAGGGCCAATTACCCCTCTGGGAGGCTTGTGTTATTTGTTGGGTTGGGGGGCCTTGTTTTATTCGAGTTTTTTTCATTATGACCGCGTAGGGAAAATTGATTAAAAATCAGTTGACCCAAATGTCTATCATTTCATCGTTGCCTTGAACTCCCCGAAAGTTTGGAACTTTCGGGGAGTAGGATTCAGATTAGTGCCGTCCTGCAAAACAATATAATTCTTGCAGATTGCTGACAGCTAATCATTCTTTGCTGGCTGCTTATTCCCCTTTCTCTTCTTTCTCCAGCAGATCTTGATTTTTGCGGCGGTTACGCCACCATACAAAAGCCAAGCTACCTACCAAAACATAAGGGGTAGCCAACATGTAGAGAATCCCCGCATTGAGGCCTTTCCCAGCTTTGCCACCAGCTTTTAGATTGCTTTCCACAGCCATACGGCACATGGGGCATTGCGCATCCACAGCAGGTGCAGCAAACAGGAACAAAGCTGCGAGGATCAATCCAATCTTGAAATATTTCATCGAGCGCATAGCGTCAATTTTTGTTCAAAATTAAGCAATTAATAATAAGGACTCAACATAAAATAACAGATTGGTCCGGTAATGGCCACATAAAGCCACAAAGGGAAAACCCAACGCGCCATTTTACGATGGCGCTCAATCTGGTTGGTGTAAGC
The DNA here is from genome assembly GCF_965225875.1 of Haliscomenobacter sp. Classification (GTDB taxonomy): domain Bacteria; phylum Bacteroidota; class Bacteroidia; order Chitinophagales; family Saprospiraceae; genus Haliscomenobacter. The sequence goes on from NZ_CBDDBS010000002.1 coordinate 382,381, forward strand.
CCTAATAAAAGTAAACAAAATGAAAGGGAAAATGCCCGCTGCAAGTGCGATGTGGCTGAGGAGCAACACCAGATAAAATGGGCGAATCCCACTCACAGCAGCCTTTTCCACTTCGCTTACAACTCCATCGTGATTGCTATCTCCAAACAAGGTTTCGGGCGTTGTAAAGTGGTAAGCCACATACGACAATAAAAAAAGCACCGAAAGCACAATCGCCACATAAATGGCATTGCGGTGCTGCTGCACTTTTTTCTGCTTGATGTAATAAAAGGCGACCAACAAAACTACCGCCGTTAAGGCGTTCAAAGTCGCGTGGAATGGTGGCAAAAAGCCCAAATCTACTCCTTCAGGCATAGTGATTTTCACCCTGCGCATCATCCCTACCAGTCCCAACACTGCCACCGTGATGATCCAGGCGGCTACGTTCAACTTCTTTTCCAATTGCAGATTAGCTTCCATCCTATTTTTCTTTTTCGCGGTTCAAATAAGGGTCGTTATTTTTGTCGCGATGCATGAGTACGGTAACATGCTCGGTCAGGCGGCGTAGTTCATTGCCATCGCGGTAATTGTAGTAGCGGCGAATGGTACCTACCGTGTCAATGATTGCCACCATGCCTGCTTTGGGGAAGGAATAGGATTGAATCAGTTCCGGTGAACTGCTGGTAATCAAAATTTGTTCGGGATCAGCCAGTTTGTTTTTGCGCAAAAAGGCACCTATTTTACCCGAATCTTGCACTGTGGTATGCAGCAAAAAAAGCACGTCCCAACGATCGTCGAACTGGGTATGCAGACTCCCCAGGGCAAAAAGCAAATCCTTGTCCTGCTCCAGTTCACGAGCGTCCAGTTCTTTCGCAATGATCACATTGTTCTGTAAATCTGTGCTCGACAAGCTATCGCTGTCCAACAGTTTTGGCAGGGAAAATTTCGGCACTTTGCCGTAGTCTTTTAGTTCGGCACGCATTTCGACCTGGTAGCGCTCTCCTTTTTTGAGGTAGTACCAACTCAGCGCAGGCATTACCAACAACATCAAAAAAAGTGCCGTGGTTTGTAGCCATTTTTTCATTCCGTTCGATTTTCTTTTAGGGGCGATGAAGAGTAAGTGTTCATTTTGCCCCACAAATGATGCTAGCAAAACATCCCAAAGGAGTAAATGTTTTCAAGCATTCGGTCATACTTTGATCAAAAGAAAAAGTCCTTAACATTAGGCAGAAAATCACTTAAACACAAAAGGCGGGTTGTAGCCCGCCTTTTGAATCTATTTCGAAAAGGATTAACCCTTCCAGTCTATTTGATAGGTATCAGGCGACAACAAACTGCCTTCCTGTGCCGGAGTAATTGGTTGCGCGTTGCGTTTCTGAACATCTTCGCGGCGGTTTTTCCAAGCATTTCCTTCCTGAAAGAAGGCAATAATGGCCCAGACCAACAACAAGGTTGGCAACAATACACTCATGGCCAAGCCCTTTACTTCGTACTTCATGTGCATGAATTCATACACAATGAAATAGGCCTTGTACAAGGAAAATGCGGTGATCAACAAGCCGCAGATGGCCAGTACAATGACATTGCCATGAACCCCCTTGAAAATGTGGCCTTTCCCAAAGAGAGAAATAATTACCTCAATCAGGGTGACTACCGCCAGAAGGATCAAACCTTTGACTACGTTTTTTTTACTTTGTTCGTAAGATACGTGTGACATCTATAGAGCATTAAATAGGTTCAACCATTGGATGTTAAAGGAGGTAAAATACCAGGAACACGAAGACCCAAACCAAGTCTACAAAGTGCCAGTACAACCCAATTTTTTCGACCATTTCGTAGCCATTCTTCCGCGCCGCGTACACTCCACTGGCCACGTTAAGCGCAATGATCAACAAGAATACCACTCCCGAAAATACGTGAAAACCGTGGAACCCCGTGATGAAGAAGAATAGTGCACCGAAAGCTCGGGGACCAAATTGTTCGGTTTGAGTTTGACCTTTCAGTGGTCCATCAGCATAAACGTATTTGCGGTGGATGAAACCTTGGTCGTCCATCATATAACCAGCCTGATCGCCTGGTTTGTATTCATGAGCAGCACCATGTCCAGCTCCATGGCCTTCGCCATGTGCACCAGCCACGTGGCGGTGAATCAGGTAACTTTCTCCCTCACGGAAGGTTTCTGCACTTTTTTTGCCTTCATGATCGAGATAGTAACCATCGGCTGTATGAGTGCCAAAAGTATTGCGGGTCAAAGACATGTTTTCACCCCCAATCAAGTTGGTCCACTCCCAAGCCTGGCAGCCCAAGAAGCCCAACCCACCAAAAATGGTCAGAATCATCCAGATCAATACCCCGTTTTTGTTTTCCCGGTGGCCTTCCTGTACGGCACGAACCATCGTTACCGAGCTGATGATCAGCAAAAAGGACATAAAGGTTACGAAGATCAATGGCGCCTTACCCAGAGTAGCGGAAATGCCGAAGGGGTCTGTAGCAAACACAAAGTCTGGTACAGGCCAGGTAGGGCTGCTGAAACGCAGCGCACCATAAGTAATCAAAAAGCCGGCAAAGGTAAAGGCATCCGATAAAAGGAAGTACCACATCATCAGTTTGCCATAGCTGGCCTTGAACGGAGCTGCTCCCCCACCCCAGGCATCGCCTTCGTGATCGTGTTCATGAACGTGGTGTTCAAGTGCGGTATCTGTAGTCGCCATTAGATAGCTTTTTTTCCACGACTAAAGTCATGGGTTGTTGTTGTATTATGGCCTCCCAAGGTAAATGCCTTGGGGTGGCTTACATTTGCGTCATTAAAAAGAAAAAGATGTAAACCCAGAGCAAATCTACAAAATGCCAGTAGATCATGCTCAATTCAAAGCGATGTTTTCGCTTGGGCGTTACTTTTAAGCCCAGGGAAAATGCATGCAGAGCTGCTAAAAGCAGAATGGCCAAGCCTCCAACTACGTGCGCTGCATGCACATACGAAAACACATACACAAAAGATCCAGAAGGGTTGGTGGTCAATTCTACGCCTATTGCGGAGAGAGCCAACCAGCCTTGATATTGGGTATACAAAAAAGAAAAACCCAGCACCAGACTTGCTACCAAACCATATTGGTATACTTTTTCATTGCCTTTCAGAAAAGCACGGTATGAAACGTGCAAAGCAAAACTACTCAGCAGAATCAAAACAGTGCTTAAGGTAAACACCTGGGGCAGGCTAAACTCCAGCCAATTCCCGGCAGCTTGGCGCACCATAAAGGCACTTGTCCAGGCTGCAAACATCATCATAATACTCGCACACGCAACAAGCAAGGCGAAAGTCTGAGGATGTATTTTATTCCGACCGTAAGCATTAGGGAAGCTTCCTTCCATGGTTTTCCAGATTAAAGTTGATCCAGTAATAACACAAGCAAAACAAGCGGAATGTACACAAATGAGAAGAACATTAAGTGCAATGCCGATTTGCGATCATTATTCTGGTACAAACGCCAGCCTAAATAGGCAAAAAGGACGCTCGATACCACAATACAAGTAGTCGAAATCCATCCGGCGACTCCCAGGCTCATGGGTAGGAAACCTACCGGAATAAGCACCAGAGCGTACAAAAAGGATTGCAAAGCGGTGTATTGCTCTTTCTGTCCTTCAGGGCCAGGCAACAATTTGTAACCTGCCTTTTCGTAATCTTCCCGTCCTAACCAGGCAATCGACCAAAAATGGGGAAACTGCCAGAAGAACTGTATAGTAAACAAAGTCAATCCCAGCGCAGAGATATATCCTTCCGCAGCAGCAGCACCAATTAAGGTTGGTAAAGCTCCCGGAACTGCTCCCACTACCACAGCAATGGGGGAAATTCTTTTCAACGGGGTGTACAAGAAAGCATAAGAAACCAGTGCCAAGGTACCAAAAAAGGCCGTCCAGGGATTGAATAAAGCAAGGGCAGTGATGCCAACCATACTCATTAATCCAGCCCAAAGCACCGCATCAGCAACTTTCATCCGGCCAGTTACCAGGGGGCGATTGGCCGTACGTTTCATCAAGCGGTCAAAGTCCTTTTCCAGCACCTGATTGAGTGTATTCGCAGCTGCTGTAACCAAAAAACCACCTACTGCAAGTATCACAATACTCAACCCTGAAACAGGGCCAGGTACCGCAATCAGGTACGCCATCACCGAAGAAAAAACCACGGTGAGGGTCAATCGCAATTTTACCAGTAATTTGAAGTCTTCCACCTTTTGCCAAAAAGACGCCAAAGGTTTTAGTACTGCTGTTTTTACCTCCACTTTAATCGAGAAGTATTGGGGAGGAGGGCTAAATCAATTTAACCCTCCTCTCCTATTGAAAATGATCTTTTCTTACCTCAAACAGCCTTGGCTGTTGTTCAACACAACCTCATCAATGATCACCAGCTGTTTCTCCTTCTTCCATCGGCGTGATCTGGGAGATGAACTCCTTACCATCTTTGCCGTAGTCATAAGGCCAGCGGTGTACCGTAGGGATCTTACCTGCCCAGTTACCGTGCCCAGGGTTAATCGCCGTAGTCCACTCCAGGGTAGAAGCACCCCATGGGTTTTGAGTAGTCATCTTTTTACCCTTCCAGATGCTGTAGAAGAAGTTAACCACGAACAAAACCTGGAAAGCAAAAGTAGCGATGGCTGCGATCGTAATAAACTTGTTCAGGTCATCGAAGTGTGAGAATGAAGCAAAGGTGTCGAAACGATAGTAGCGACGTGGCACCCCAGCCATACCAATGTAGTGCATCGGCCAGAAGATGGCATAAGCACCAATCATGGTACCCCAGAAGTGAATTTTACCCAGTGTTTCATTCATAAAACGACCGTACATCTTGGGGAACCAGTTGTAGATTCCTGCAAACATCCCGAAGAATGCAGCAACCCCCATTACAATGTGGAAGTGCGCAACCACGAAATAGGTATCGTGCTGTTGGATGTCAATGGCAGAGTTACCCAGGAAGATACCTGTCAAACCACCAGAGATGAACATCGATACGAAACCAATCGCAAACATACTTGCCGCTGTGAAGCGGATATTACCACCATACAAGGTTGAAATCCAGTTGAACACCTTCACCGCCGAAGGAACAGCAATGATCAGGGTGAACACCACAAAGAAGTTGGAGATAAATGGGTTAACCCCCGACATAAACATGTGGTGTGCCCACACGATGAAGGATAGGAATGCAATCGCCAAAATCGAGTAAACCATCGCCTTGTAACCAAAGATTGGTTTGCGAGAATGTACGGAAAGTACTTCTGATACCAAACCCATCGCTGGCAAAATGATGATGTATACTTCAGGGTGGCCCAGGAACCAGAACAAGTGCTGGTACAAAATTGGGCTACCACCTACGTGATCCAGAGCCTGACCACCGACAAAAATTTCGCTAAGGTAAAAGCTCGTGCCCATACCGCGGTCGAACATCAGCAGCAAGAAACCAGAAACCAATACAGGGAAAGACAAAAGACCGATAATTGCCGTCACGAAGAAGGCCCAAATGGTCAATGGCATCCGCCACATGGTCATACCTTTGGTACGTAGGTTCAATACGGTGGTGATGTAGTTGATCCCCCCAAGTAGTACAGAAACTACAAAGAAGACCAAGCTCAACAACCACAGGGTCATACCTGCACCCGAGCCGGAGGAGGCTTGTGGCAATGCACTCAAAGGTGGATAAGCGGTCCATCCTCCAGAGAATGGTCCTGTACTCACAAACAGGGAGAAGAGCATGATCATACCGGACATGAAGAAGAACCAGTATGAAAGCATGTTCAAGAAGGGCGATGCCATGTCTCGTGCACCCAGCTGTAAAGGAATGAGCAGGTTACTGAAAGTACCACTCAAACCAGCGGTCAGTACAAAAAACACCAGGATGGTTCCGTGCATGGTCACCAACGCATAATAAAAATCTTGCGAAAGAGTACCCATTCCGGTCTCCGCGTTGATGATGATCCATTTGCCCAGAAGGGGTTTCAACCAGGCCATACTTTCTTCAGGAAAGCCCAATTGCAGACGGAAAATCAAAGACATGCCTGCACCAATCAAAGCCCAAATCATCCCCGTAATGAGGAATTGTTTGGCAATGATTTTGTGGTCCATGCTAAACACATAAGTATTGATGAAGTTGGACTGATATCGGTCACCTTCGTGATGATCGTGGAAATGATCATCGTAACCCAGTTTTTCAATCAGCTCTTCTTCTTGCGTCATTGGATGGTTTGCTACGTGAGCCATCTGCTGAATGTTTTAAATACGTTTACAATGCTAAATTCTAAATTGAGCCATTCCATAACAACTCAATTGAACCCATATGGTTCAATTCAACATTTATATTATTGCGCCACAATACGGAACTCCGTACGGCGGTTCTTCGCGCGATTTTCGTCACTGTCGTTAGCAGCTACTGGTTGAGATTCACCATAACCTTTAGCGCTTAGGCGAGCAACTGCTACACCTTTGCTTTGCAGGTATTTCAGCACCGCATCGGCACGTTTTTGCGACAAGGTCAGGTTTTGAGCATCTTCACCAGTATCGTCTGTATGGCCAGCCAATTGTACTTTCAAGCCTGGCTTTTCCTTCATGGCTGCCGCCAGGTTGTCCAGTTCGTAACGAGATACACCAGTCAGTTTGTCTGAACCAGTTGCAAAGGTTACATAACTGAATTGTACAGTTTTTTTACCAGTAATCAAAGCAGTATCCAAAGCTTCGGCAAACTCTTCTTTCCGAGCTTCAATTTCAGAAGAGAACAGTTTGTCTTTATTTGGGTCTTCGTCCTTAAAGCGAATATTGCTCAGGTAGTAAGACTTTTGCTGAGCAGCCCACATTTCATATGCTTCTGGCTCCACAATTTTTACAGTCTTGCGCATCGCAAAGTGGCTATTGCCACACAACTCGGCACAAGCCAATTCGTAGTCAAACACCTCCCATTTTGGTTTGGAGTTTGGATCTTTCGGATCGGATGGTACCTGGTATTCAGGGTAATTGCGCAATTGCTCGCGGAATTCCTCATTGGTTTTTTGCGGCTCAAACACGAAGTAGGTAGGAATACCTGGAATCGCGTCCATTTTTACCCGGAAATGAGGCAGGTAAAAGTTGTGCAAAACGTCTTTAGAAGTAATCCGTACCCGAATCTTTTTGCCTTTAGGAAGCACCAATTCATCGGCATGGAAATCGTCTACGTTCCGCTCATCGGTCCAATCCTGGCCCAATGGGTTTGCACCTGTGATGAGTTTGTAGTTTTTAGGCCCCAAAACTCCATCTGGACCAGGATAGCGCAAGGCCCAACCAAATTGGAAACCAGTTGCTTCGATTTCCATATAGTCTTCACCCGGTTGGATGTCGGCCATAATTTCATTCCAGGCATCCAAACCACGGATTACCAAGAATGCCATCACTACAGCTGGGATGGCGGTCCAGATCATTTCCAACTTGTTGTCGTGGGCAATGAACTTGGATTTTCCATTCCGCTTGCCTGAGTATTTCCAAGCATAATAAAACAGCAGGATATGAGTAATCACAAATACAATCCCACAAATCACCAGGGTTATGCTAAACATGGCGTCAATCTTGCCACCGTGAGCAGATGCTGCCTGCATCGGACCAAAACCCAGGTAATAGTTTTTGTATGCTGAGCCGGTATAGGCCGTAAGCAACAAAAAAGCGATCATAAAAATGAACATGTAGAGCCCTTGCCTACCATTGACAATCTCCTGCATTTCTTCCTCGCCCCGAATTTTGGCAGCCAATTCGGTTACCTTGCCAATTTGAATGGCAATCACAACGATCAGGATGAGACTTAAGAATACGAGCAAAGCAGTCATTATTCTCTAAATTTTATCGAATTCAAATTTACAACCAAAGATTCAATGATGTGTTCCACCATTGCGACGCTTTTCACTTGTTTAGACTTTGTCTAAATTAGTGATGTGCATCATGGGCTCCATGCCCATCTTCTGGATAAGGCCAAACTGAGTGGTGCATGGTTTCATCCAGGTATGGGTCGTTCGCAGGCACCAGCGCAGCTTTTTCCAGTTGTTTGAATACAAAGTAAACAAAACCAGCCAAAAAGCCGAGGAAAATACCCAGTTCCAATAAACCTGGCATGGTAAAACCAGCGGCAAAACTCAGGAATTTATGACCAGCTTCGGCAGCCTCGGCTCCATGTCCACCAGCATGTTCTGCTGCTGCTTCGATTGCAGTTAAACGGGTACCAGGCTTGATCATCAGGAAGAAATCCAGCCAGTGACCAAACAAGGTCAGGATAGCCGCAATGGCCATTGGACCATATTTGCGTTTGTTGTCGTTGCGCAGCAAAATAAAGAATGGCAGTACAAAGTTGATGATCAGGTTGGCAAAGAACAAAGGACGATAGTTGTCCAAACGGTGGCGGAAGTAAATGGTTTCTTCCCCAACGTTGGCATACCAAATCAGCATGTACTGAGAGAACCACATGTAGGTCCAGAAAATGCTGATGGCAAACAAAAACTTGCCAATATCGTGCAAGTGGTTGGCTGAAACATTTTCATAATACCCCTTGCCTTTCAAATACATCAGCATCAGAATGGTAACCGCCATGGCCGAAATGAACCAGCTAGCGCCACTGTACCAGGCAAACAAAGTTGAATACCAGTGTGCATCTACCGACATCACCCACTGCCAAATCATTGCTGCACTAGTGAAGCCAAATACAGGCAGGAAGATCGCTGCATAAATGCGGATCTTGCGGTGGTGCCAGAAATTATCGCCAATACCTTGACCATCTGTGTCTTCAGCAACCGACAATTGGCGGTTTTTGAAGGCGAAGTAATACCAGCCTAGTACAATAATCGCTGTACCGAGAGTATACCAGACAGGATTTAGAAATCCAGATTTACCTTTAAGGATTGGATCGGCCTCAACAGCATGGTGATCCGCCCAGTGATAGAGGTGATGCCAGTGCCCCCACATCCCGATAATAATAGGGATGAAAAGCAAGAAAGCTGGCAACAAAAACAGGGAAAAAGCTTCCCAAACCCGTTTCATCCCAGTATACCAACCGGCCCAACCAGTGGTAAATGCAGCTAGAATGAACATGGAAATACCTGCAATACCAGTGAAGAACACTGTATTGTGGAGATAGTTAGACCAGAAGCGTACGTGCATGGGTTCGGAGTCCACAAAGTAGGACAACACCAGACACAACACACCGAGTATCATAAACCCGAGCAGGAAAGTCTTTTGCTTGGCTTCGAAGGTGAATTGGTTCATTGCTCGTCGGTTATTTATTTTTCTTCAAAAGAAGGTTAATCAAATTACTTACCGCTCTTGGATTTGGTACCACTACCTTCACCACCAGCTGGAGCAGGAGGGGGAGGAGGAGGAGCCGTAGCCAGTTTTTTCACTTGTGCCGCAGGAACAGCAAAGCTGGGGTTCAGCGTATTCGCGCTAGCGCTGTAAGCCAAACCTTTAGCAGTTGCCTGCAAAGAGCGGATGTAGTGAATCACTTGCCATCTTTCCTCAAAGCTCAATTTTTCAGCATAACCACCCATCACGTTTTTGCCGTACATGATTGCATGGTAAAAACGTCCATTGGTAGAAATGTAAAATGTGTCCAACATAAAATTGGCTGGAGCAGCTGGGTATACACCGCCTAAGTCGCCCTTGGCAGGGTTGGCGTCGCGCACCAAATAACCAGCACCATCGCCTTTTTCACCGTGGCAAATGCCACAATAAATATCGTAGAGTTCTTTGCCTTTTGCCAAACCCGCTTCTGAAATCGGGAAGGGATTACCTACAATATCCTTGCTGGCGCGAATCCTTTCTTCTTCGGTATTACCGTAGTGGTAAGGAACTTTCCCGTTTACAGGTACCGCAATGGCATTGAGTTGATTGCCCCCTCTGAGGATGTTCATGATGGAGTCATAAGCCTCTGGGCTGGCAAAACTAAAGCCCGCATAACCCCGAGGAATAGTCCCTGCAGCAGGATTCAATGGGCGAGACAAAAATTTGCGGTTGATCACACTTGCGCTATCCCAGTTGTTGCGGGAATAGTTGGCATACGACTGTGATTCAAATCCTACTGAGTGTGCCATATCCGGCATGTATTCCTTGCCAGCATAATTGCCTCCTGCTGGTGTGCAGGAGTAGAGCAGGCTGACTGCGGCTACCGAATAAAGAATATATTTTAAGTTTTTCATCATTGCTCGATTTTCCTTGGTTCAAACATTGACCGGCTGTCCGGGTTTAAATGTGCTTTTGATCAATTTCTTCAGCACCGGATGTTTCCAAAAAGGCCTTGAACTTGGCTTTTTCATCATCTGATACATCGGTTACATCAAAGGCCAGACAGAATTTATCGTCGGTAATGCGGTCGTGCAGTGTAGGGTTGAGGATGCCAGGGCCCATACCGCAGACGGTATAAAAAGTAACCACCATACCAATACTGGCGAAAAGTACCGTCAACTCAAAAGTGACCGGAATGAACGCAGGAACTGACCAGTATGGTTTACCACCAAAAATGATGGGCCAATCGCTGGTAAACACCCAGGTCATACCCAGGAATGCAGTCAGGGTTCCAATCAAACCATATACAAAACCAGCCTGGTGAATGCGGCTTTCGGTAAAACCCATTGCGTCTTCCATTCCGTGAACTGGGAATGGAGTGAACACATCGTAAATGTCCAGGTGTGCAGCACGAGCTTGGCTGACTGCACTGAGAATCTTGGTCTCGTCATCATACAGACCGAAGAGTACATCTTTATTTGGAGATCTTGTCATTGCACTTCGTTTTTGCTGTCTCGAAATTTAGATTAGTGCGCGTCGCCGCCGTTTGCTTCCACTGATTCATGCTTGTGGCCATGCTTCAGTGCGTTTTTCATCCCTACATACTGGTCACCAGCATTTTTCAAAATACTCTTGACTTCAGCGATGGCTACAACCGGTGCAACGCGGGTGAAAATCATGAAACAGGTAGAGAACAAGCCTAAAGTACCAATGAAGAGACCAACCTCTACCCAGGTAGCTGAATAGTAGCTCCAGGAAGAAGGTAAATAGTCACGCGCCAAGGTAGAGGCAATAATCACGAAGCGCTCGAACCACATCCCGATGTTGATGAAGATGGACATCGCAAAGGTCACAGTGATGTTTTTCCGCAATTTTTTACTCCAGAAAATCTGTGGAGAAATTACGTTACAAGCCATCATCCCGATGTAAGACCAGAAATAGGGGCCCATCAAGCGGTTGTAAAAAGCGAATTGCTCATAAATGTACCCAGAATACCAGGAGATGAACAATTCTGTAAGGTAAGCCACCCCAACAATGTTTCCAGTCGCGAGGATTACCTTGTTCATACTATCGATGTGCTCCAGCGTGATGTAGTCTTGCAAATGCAATACTTTCCGGGTAATGATCATCAGCGTTTGCACCATCGCAAAACCAGAGAAGATCGCACCCGCTACGAAGTATGGAGGGAAGATCGTGGTATGCCAACCAGGAATTACCGAAGTAGCAAAGTCAAAGGATACGATGGTGTGTACTGAAAGTACCAGCGGAGTGGACAAACCCGCCAGGATCAGTGACAAACTTTCCCAACGCTGCCAGTGTTTGGCAGAACCCGTCCAGCCGAAAGCCAGGAAGTTGTACATTTTGCGACGGAAACCAGAAGCACGGTCGCGTACAGTTGCAAAGTCAGGCACCAAACCGGTGTACCAGAACAGCAAAGAAACCGTGAAATAGGTAGAGATCGCAAATACGTCCCAAAGCAGCGGAGAGTTGAAGTTGACCCAAAGTGGTCCGCGAGTGTTGGGGTAAGGGAAAATGAAAAAACCCAGCCAAAGACGGCCCATGTGAATGAGCGGGAACTGACCGGCGCAAATTACCGCGAAGATGGTCATCGCTTCTGCTGCGCGGTTTACCCCTGTCCGCCATTTCTGACGGAACAGCAACAAGATGGCAGAAATCAAAGTACCCGCGTGACCGATACCGACCCACCAAACGAAGTTAGTAATGTCCCAACCCCAGTTGATCGTCCGGTTCAGGTTCCAGGAACCGATACCGACCCAGATGGTCCAGGTTACACAAAATACATAAACTGCGAGACCCGTTACGGCAAGAATGAAGGCAATCATCCAGGCAACGGAAGGCGTACGTTCAGTAGGCCCACAGATGTCCTCCGTGATTTGGTGGTACGTTTTTGCACCTGTAATCAGGGGTTCCCGTATTGGAGAAATGTGTCCACTCATGATGGTGTTGTTATAATTCCACGATGAATCGTGTGTCTTTTTGTAAAAGTTGAGAAGTTGAGAAGTTGAGGAGTTGAGAGGTTGAGCGTACTAAACTCCTCAACTTCTCAACTTCTCAACCTTTATACTGCTTCGTTGCGGTTGACAACCTTTGCCTGGTAGTTTACCGAAGATTGTACGTTGATTTCCTCGAGGGCGAGGTAGTTCAACGGATGCTGCATCCGCTTGCTCACTTCGGCAGTTTTGTCGTTGCGGTCACCGAATACGATGGCACCAGTAGGACAAGCCGTTTGACAAGCAGTTTTAACATCATTTTCCTTCAGTTTGCGGCCTTCACGCTTGGCAGTCAGTTTACCTTCCTGGATGCGTTGTACGCAGAAACTACATTTTTCAATTACCCCACGAGAGCGTACCGTTACGTCTGGGTTCAAAACCATCCGCATCAGGTTATCAGCAGTGTAAGGCAGTTCTTCACCGTTGATGTGGTTCTCGTTGATTGGGAAAATATCGGCAGTGGTGTAATCCAGCCAGTTGAAGCGACGTACTTTGTACGGACAGTTGTTGGCGCAGTAACGCGTACCGATACAACGGTTGTACGACATTTGGTTCAAACCTTCAGAACTGTGGTTGGTGGCGTTTACTGGACAAACGTTTTCGCATGGAGCGTTATCACAATGCTGGCACATCATCGGTTGGTAAACCACGTTTGGCGTTTCGTAATCGCCAAAGAAGTAACGGTCGATGCGCAACCAGCTCATTTCGTGGTGGCGGGATACTTCAAACTTACCTACAACGGGTACGTTGTTTTCCGCCACACAAGCTACCTGGCAGGCGCCACAACCGATACAGGCACTCAGATCAACGTGCATTGCCCACCATTGTGACTGGCTATAGCGATCCGCTACGTATTTGTCAAATGGATAGAGGGTTTGATCGTTGAGGTGTTGAGCCTCGGTACGTTTTTCCTTGATTTTCTCAGCTAGTTCCGGCAATTCTTTGATGTTGCCTTTATAGATGATCGAACGATCCACAATACCGCCCTGGTAACCAGCACCAAGAGTCATAGAGGTGTGTTCGTCCAGGTTCAGGTCTTTGCCATCGCTGGCTTTGATCTGTTTGCCATCTTTATCTTTGCCGGTCATACCCATACCGTGGTGGTATTGCACACAAGCAAAGTCTTTGTCTTTTCCGACTGATTCAGATACTTTAGCGCTTACTGCGTAGTATTGGGTGTTGCCATCAGCGTCGATGCTCATCATTGGATAAACATTGACACCCACTTTGTCACCAATAGCGCGGCCCTGATAGCCAGTACATTCGCGACCATAACCGATGGCCAAACCAACCGTATCCCACATCTGACCGAACTGGCGAACAGCAGTTGTGGTTACTTTTTGTCCTTTGGCTTCAACTTCCACATAGTCAGCTGAGCCATACATTTCACGTTGGTTGAGGTCATTCAGGGCTTTGAAGCGAATGCCACCTTCGTACTTGAGTGGAACAGCCAGGTTGTTGCCCCATACTGTACGAGCAACTGGATCAGGCATTTCTTGCAACCAAGGGTTGTTGGCGTATTTACCATCACCCAGGTTTACTGTTTCGAAGAAAGCCAATTCCAGTCCATCTGCCGCAGGTTTGCGCACTTTAGCCGCTGCCGCAGCTACATCACCACCGAAACCAAACTCAGGAACCACAGCAGAAGGCACCTCAAAGATACCATCGTGCAAAGTGCTGTCCCAGAAGCTTTGGAAAGTGGCGAAACGGCTTTGCTTAGTAAAGATGTTGGCTTCCCAGAAAGCTACCAGGTAATCGTACATTGGCTGCTCGGAATCTTTGTTCAACTTGTCGCTTTTCGCCCAAGTCAACAAAGTTTCTTCAACCTGACGGGTTTTGAACAAAGGAGCGATCGTGGGTTGGATCAGGCTGTAGTGGCCTTGCTTTGGCTCAGCATCACCCCAACTTTCGAGGTAGTGATTGGTAGGCACTACATAATCACAAAGCAGCACGGTTTCGTTGGGTGCAATAGAAAAGGAAACTTTCAGCTTCACTTTAGCAATGGCATCGCGGAACTTATCGCTGTTAGGCAGGTCATAAGCAGGGTTAACTCCATCGAAGAAGAAAACTGCGTCCACCTGGCCAGCAGCCATGTCTCTAACCAGTTTTTGAACATTTTTGTCCTGTCCTTGGCGCTGATTTGAAGCATTGGCAAAAGTGATGGTGTTGCCATAGGAGTCCAACATTGCGTTGATGGAGTTCACCAGGATTTGTTCGCCAGTGTTGTTGGAACCGGAAACAACCAGGGCTTTGCCTTTGGAAGCAACCAAATCCTTTGCAACAGCTTTGAACTTTGCTGCCGTTTCAGCAGGTAGAGATGGTCCAGAAACTTTGGTTCCGCCAGTCAACGCAGCCACTTCGTTGTGCAATGCAACAACGGCAGCTCCCTGGTGAGATGGTTTTACCAAAATCCGGTTATCGGCGTTGGAGCCAGTCAAACTCAAGTGCGCTTCCACTTGGTAGTGGCGCGACATCTTGGTTTGGTTTACATCGGTGATTTTGCGGTTTTGGATGTACTGGGTAGCAAATTCAACTGGAGAAACCCAGCTGCCCAAAAAGTCACACTCAAAACCAACAATAACTTCAGCTTTATCGAAGCTGTAAGCAGGAACTAGCGCCTGACCAAAACACTGCTCGTTGGCTTGCAACAAAGCAGAGCTGGAAGATGGGTCGTAGATGACGACCTCAGTATTGGCGTAGGCTGCCTGGAAATCGGCAATCGCCTGCTTGGTCATTGGGCTCAGGATGGTAGGCGCCACGATGCGAATACGGCTACCACTGTTGAGCTTGGCTGCAATTTCGCGATCGATTTCCGACAGTGATGGGCCTTTGCCAAATCTGGCGTCCGCCCGATCTACCTTACCTCCTTTTACACGGTAAGGACCATCGAAACGGTTAGAGTCGTACAAGCTCAACACACTGGCCTGGGCCCGTGCGCTGGTACCACCCTTCGTAACACTGGAAAGGCTATTGCCTTCTACTTTGATGGGGCGACCTTCACGGGTCTTCACCAAAATAGCGCAATAGTCACCTCCGTTTACAAAAGAAGAGGCATAATAAGTAGCTACCCCTGGTACAATTTCGTCAGGTTTGACGACGTAAGGGATTGCTTTTTTGATTGGAATATCACAGCTGGCAGCAATGGTTGCTGCGCCGAGGCCAAAACCGAGGTACTTGAGGAAGTCGCGGCGATTGGCATTCAGGTCCATTGTTTTTTCGTCAGCCAATTGCTCAGATAATGGCCGCTCGTAAAACTCCTGATTGGTAATCTCGTTGTAAATCGGATCGTTGGCAATTTGATCTGTACCGATCCAGATTTCTTTATTTTGGTTTTTCATCTGAGTTGAGATGCGTCTGGTTATCCAAAGACCCGCTGGGCGGGCGATATCGAACCCACGAATAAATCCGTGGGCTGAGGCGGAACATGCCCTCCCACGGATAAATCCGTGGGGTGGGTTCCAACCCATGACTTTAGTCGTGGGCTAGTAATGGCATTTTTGGCATTCCAAACCGCCAATGTCTTCAACGGTTACTTTTTTCCGCTTACCTTCCTGGAGTTCTTTGTGGAACTTGGCGTAGTACTCGTTGTAGTATCCGTTGTCGGCAAACTTGACCTCCGTTTGGCGGTGGCAGTTGATACACCAACCCATCGACAGTGGCGCGTGTTGCTGCAACACATCCATTTCTTCCACTTTACCGTGGCAGGTCTGGCATTCTACCTTACCTACTGATACGTGTTGAGCGTGGTTGAAGTAAACGTGGTCTGGCAAGTTGTGGATGCGTACCCACTCAATTGGACCCTGGATTTTTTTATCGCCAGTTTTGGCATCAGTCAATGCCTCTTTGATGGCATCCCATTGCAAGCCACCTTCTTTGACCGCAGCATCTGGAGACTTACCAGCCTGGATCGCATTGTCTTCAATCCATGCAGTATAAGTGCTCTTGATGTCGTCCTCGGAGAGGTTCTCGTAATTCTCGATGTATTTGTCTGCTTTAGGATCGTACCCGATCGAAGCAAAAATTTTGGTCAACTCCGCAGTACCATACTTGGAACCAACTTTGATGGCGCGGTGACAATTCATACAGGTATTCGCTGCAGGAATGGAGGAGTGTTTGCTCCGGCGTGCGCTATCGTGGCAATAGTTACAATTGATCTTGTGCACACCTGCGTGAGTGGTGTGTGAGAATTTGATCGGCTGATCGGGCTGATACCCTTGCTGGCGACCCAGTGAAATCGCCTGGTTCACAGTGGTATAGCCACCCAGTACAACTGCTGCAAACAGTGCAAAAGCAATGACACTTTTGCTGAGCAGAATTTGTTTTAGGCTTTGGCGTTCAGCAGCCTGGCCTTCTTTCACGGCCAACATGTACTTGAGGTTGGACAGGATACGCGCCAATACAACAGCAAAAATACCCAGGATACCTGCAAGCAAGATAAATAAGGTAGTGTTGTTCTTTGGCGTTTCTCCGGTAGTACCCCCTGCTGCACCACCTGCAGCGGCAGCAGCAGCTGGATCACAAGAGCCATCGTACATACACTGGATGTACGCAAGGATGTTCTCAATATCCTGATCACTCAAGCCGTTGAAGCTGTTCATCACGGTTGGTTGCCATTTGGCCCACAGTTCCTTGCCCCGTGGATGGCTGTTGATCATGGATTGGGAATTGCGAATCCACTTGTACAAATCGGTGCGTGGGTAAGCAGCCCAACGCTCTTCTACACCGCCTAGAGCAGGCCCCGTAAGGTCGCTCTTCATGTTTTTGTTGTGACAAGAGGCACAATTGTTCTGGAAAAGGGTTTTCCCCGCCTTGTCATCGCCCTTTGCCGCACCCTGGCCGTACATTGCCATGGTACTGAACAATAGAGATGCAATGAGCAGTACTCGGCTAGTCAGAGACTTAAATATCATCGTACTTGCGTTTTATAACCTAGTATAACAAGATTGTATAAACTGTCATTTTTCAGTCAGCGCAAAGATATAATTAGCTATATCTTTTTAACAAACTTTTAAGGAAAGACGTAGTTATTTAGATTATCTCTAAATAAATATAAGCTTGCCTTATTTACACCGATACTTCAGCCTTGATAGCTGGGTAAGGGTCGTAGTCGCTTAGTGAAAAATCACTGTATTGAAAATCAAAGATTTCATTCACTTCCGGGTTCAATTTCATTTTAGGAAGGGGTCGTGGTTCGCGGGAAAGTTGAAGTTGGGCTTGTTCAAGGTGATTGAGGTACAAGTGGGCATCGCCAAATGAATGAATAAATTCACCGGCTTGCAGGCCACAAACTTGTGCCATCATCAGCGTAAGCAAGGCATAGGAAGCAATATTGAAAGGAACGCCGAGAAATACATCGGCAGAACGTTGATACAACTGACAAGAAAGTTTGCCATCCGCCACATAAAACTGAAACAGGGCGTGACAGGGAGGTAAACCTGATTTGACCATCACTGGAATATCCTTTGGATTCCAGGCCGACACCAACAAACGCCGAGAATCCGGGTTGCGCCGGATGTCGTTTACCACTTGTACAATTTGATCCACACCTTCAAAATTGCGCCATTGTTGACCATAGACTGGCCCTAGGTTACCCCATTGGGCCGCAAAGTCATCATCGGTTTTAATGCGCTCCACGAATGCACCCAGCTTGTCTTTCCAGGCCAGGCTGTATTTTTCAGTTGCCAGTTCAGGATGATTGTTTTGCAACCAAAACTGAAATGGCCATTCATTCCAAATGGCTACTCCATTTTTCACGAGGTATTGGATGTTGGTATCCCCTTTGAGGAACCACAACAACTCGTGGATAATGGATTTGATGTGTACTTTCTTCGTGGTGATAAGTGGGAATCCCTGATTGAGGTCAAACCTCATTTGATAACCAAAAACACTGATGGTGCCTGTGCCCGTACGGTCATGCTTGCGTACTCCATTTTCCAGGATGTGCTGAAGCAGTGTATGGTACTGCTGCATATCGGTGTTTTTGTTTATTCTTGTTTGGACGGCGAAAGGTAAAAAGGATTAATGAAAAAACGGTCATGCTTTTGCAGGAATTTGCAGCAATGCAATGATTTTTTTCAATGTGATTACGGATTTTTACCATTGTTCGACTCCTTTTGTGCTGATTCTGCAATTATTGGGAATTGAGCTTGGTCAAAAACTCTTCCTGCTTATTTTTGTTGCTTGCACAGAACCTAAACAAAGCTTTTATGAGTTACTCCAGCCTGCGCGCTTGTGTGAATGACCTGGAAAAAAACGGCCAACTGCTCCGCATCAAAAAAGAGGTAGATCCGAACCTCGAAATGGCTGAAATCCACCGCCGCGTTTTTGACGAAGGTGGCCCGGCGATTTTATTTGAAAAAGTAAAAGGTAGTCCTTTCCAGGCAGTGAGTAATATATATGGTACCTACGACAGGACCGACTTCATTTTTCGGCATACCCTGGAGAAAGTCAAACGGGTGATTGAGCTTAAAGCCGATCCGGCTAATTTTTTCAAAAACCCTACCCGGTACTTAGGCTCCCCTTTTACGGCCTTGAGTGCTTTGCCCATGCGTAGCCTCGGTAAGGCACCGG
Organism: Haliscomenobacter sp.; assembly: GCF_965225875.1. GTDB lineage: Bacteria > Bacteroidota > Bacteroidia > Chitinophagales > Saprospiraceae > Haliscomenobacter. The sequence continues at coordinate 401,214 of NZ_CBDDBS010000002.1, forward strand.
TACAATGGGGCGAGACCACCATCGATCAATTGCCCTTGATCAAATCCTGGCCAATGGACGGGGGAGCTTTTGTAACCATGCCCCAAGTGTTCAGCTTGCCTCCGGGTTCCAAAAACATCATGCAATCCAATCTGGGGATGTACCGCATCCAGCTGGACGGCAATGACTATGTCACCAACAAAGAAATTGGTCTGCATTATCAGTTGCATCGGGGCATTGGGGTGCACCACACCTTATACAATGAGACCGAAGAAGATTTCAAGTGTTCCATTTTTATTGGCGGGCCACCATCGCATGCTTTTTCGGCAATTATGCCTTTGCCGGAAGGTTTATCCGAATTGACTTTTGCGGGTATGCTGGCCGGGCGGCGCTTCCGTTATACCTGGCAGGATGGTTATGTCTTGTCCAGTGATGCCGATTTTGTGATCACGGGCACCATTCGTAAGGGGGAGAAAAAACCTGAAGGGCCATTTGGTGACCACCTGGGCTATTACAGCTTGACCCACGATTTCCCTGTGATGGATGTGCATAAAGTGTATTACCGAAAAGATCCACTCTGGCATTTCAGTGTAGTGGGCCGCCCGCCGATGGAGGACAGTAGTTTTGGGTACCTGATCCATAAAATTGTCAAACTGCTTACCCCTCAGGAATTTCCAGGGATCAAACAAATTCATGCTGTGGACGCGGCTGGGGTTCACCCCTTATTGCTGGCCATCGGGCAGGAGCGCTACATGCCCTTCCGCGAGCGCGTACCGGAGGAGATTTTGACCCAGGCCAATCACATTCTGGGTTCTGGGCAAACCAGTTTGGCCAAATTCCTGATCATTGCGGCGGCCGATGACGATCCGAATTTGGATTGTCACCACATTGCCGAATATCTCAGGCACGTACTTGAACGCATCGACTGGACGCGGGACCTACATTTTTACACAAAAACCACGATTGATACCCTGGATTATTCAGGTTCGGGCTGGAATGCGGGTTCTAAGGTGGTGATGGCTTGTCGGGGGAAAAAACGCCGGGACCTGGCCACTACCCTACCCTCTTCGGCCTTTAATTTACCGACTGGGTTTAGTGGACCGCAAGTTGCTTTACCAGGAGTATTGGCGATTAGTGGGCCAACGTTTACCAATAATGAAGCATATGGGGATGTTCAGGTTCTGGCCGATGCTTTAAAAGGGCAGGCTGGGCTGGAAGGATTTCCAATGATTGTTTTGTGTGACGATCCACAGTTTTTGGCGGCTACTTTGAATAATTTCTTGTGGGTTACATTCACTCGAGCCAATCCATCGCATGATGTACATGGAGTGGATGCCTTTGTGGAGCATAAGCACTGGGGCTGCCGAGGGCCGCTGATTGTGGATGCGCGGAAGAAGCCGCATCATGCGCCGGAGTTGGTTGCTCCGGAATATGGATGGGAGTTGGGGGATTGGAAGTAAAGTTTTTTTTGGGATTAGGGTAACAAACAGGTTTTCTTTGCTTGGAGCCTCCCGAAAGTTTGGAACTTTCGGGAGGCAGGGTTTAGATTTGAGAAATAAATTGGGCGAATCCACATACTTTGAAGAGTGGAGTGATGCTTTATTATTTCCAATTTGATGAGTTTTGAACAAAAAAACGCCTGCTCACACACATGTGAACAGGCGTTTTTTCATTTATACTTTCTCAGACTAGAACACCTCCGCTGGAGCATCTTTCTCCAACTTCGATTCCAGTTTGATTTCTTTTTTCTCTTGTTTTTGACCAAGTTCCTCCTGCTGGGCAGCATAACGCTCACCGAGGATTGGAGCAATGGCCAAACCAACCAGACAGCTCAATTTGATGAGGATGTTCATTGATGGACCAGAGGTATCTTTGAAAGGGTCACCCACTGTGTCACCGATAACGGCAGCTTTGTGTGGCTCAGACCCTTTGTAGTACATTTGACCGTCGATTTCAACACCTTTTTCAAATGACTTCTTGGCGTTGTCCCAGGCACCACCAGCGTTAGACTGGAAGATGGCCCACATGACACCAGATACGGTTACACCAGCCATGTAGCCACCCAATGCTTCTGGTCCCAACAAGAAACCAATCACAATCGGGGTAACGATGGTAATCAAACCTGGAATGGTCATCTCTTTGATGGCTGCTTTGGTAGAAATGTCTACACAACGGCCATAGTCTGGTTTGCCCGTTCCTTCCATAATGCCTGGAATTTCGCGGAACTGGCGACGTACTTCTTGTACCATCGACATCGCGGCACGACCTACGGCACGCATTGCAAAGGCGGAGAATACCACCGGAATCATACCACCCACAAACAAGGCGGAAAGTACATCTGCTTTAAAGATGTTGATCCCATCAATTTTGGTAAAAGTCACATATGCGGCAAACAAACCAAGTGCAGTCAAAGCCGCTGAAGCAATTGCAAAACCTTTACCGATGGCCGCAGTGGTGTTGCCTACTGCATCCAGAATGTCGGTACGCTCGCGTACTTCTTTGGGCAATTCGCTCATTTCGGCGATACCCCCAGCGTTGTCGGCAATCGGTCCGAAAGCGTCAATAGCCAACTGCATGGCTGTAGTGGCCATCATACCGGAAGCTGCCAATGCTACTCCGTAGAAACCAGCCAAAGAATAAGTAACAAAAATCGCTACTGCAAAAAGGATAACTGGCATTGCAGTGGAAAGCATCCCTTGCGCCAAACCTTCGATGATATTGGTAGCAGGACCAGTGGAAGAACGTTGAATGATGTCATTCACCGGCTTCTTGCCCATGGCGGTATAGTACTCAGTAATCAGCGAGATCAAGCCACCTACGACCAGACCTACCAATACTGCAAAAAACACGTTGATAGAAGGTACAGATCTAACACCTTCGCCAAAATAGTTGATGTTCAAATCGGTAGGCAACATCCAGGTGATTACTGGATAACATACCACAGCTGTCAGGATAATCGAGCCCCAGTTACCTCGGTTGAGTGCATTTTGTACCGTTTGAGAAGACGCATTGCCTTCACCTACACGAACCAACAAGCTGCCTAACAGGGAAAAAATAATGCCCAGGCCAGCAATCAACATCGGCAACAAAATTGGACCGATGCCGCCAAATGCGTCGGCCAATACACTTGGGTTATCTACAATAAGGTAGTTGCCCAATACCATCGCTGCCAATACGGTTGCCACATAAGAGCCAAAAAGGTCAGCACCCATACCTGCTACGTCACCTACGTTGTCACCAACGTTGTCGGCAATAGTGGCAGGGTTACGCGGGTCGTCTTCAGGAATACCTGCTTCTACTTTTCCTACGAGGTCGGCACCTACGTCAGCAGCTTTGGTATAAATACCGCCACCAACCCGGGCAAACAAGGCAATGGATTCCGCTCCCAGCGAAAAACCCGCCAATACTTCCAGGACGCGCTCCATGCTGATCACCGTATCCACGCTGTCGCCCATGGTTCCTCCCATAAAGAAGTTGTAGAAAAAGATAAAGAAAGCGCTCAAACCCAATACTGCCAAGCCTGCAACGCCCATCCCCATTACCGTACCTCCGGCAAAGGAAACTTTAAGGGCTTGTGCCAAACTTGTTTTCGCAGCCTGAGTAGTGCGTACGTTGGCTTTGGTCGCAATGCGCATACCAAAGAAACCAGCGAGCGCCGAAAAGCTTGCGCCAAAGATGAAGGCCACAAAAATCAACCAATGGGAGTTTTCAACCATTTGGGATTGAATCACCAATAATACACTGGCGATGACGGCAAAAATAGCCAGGCGGCTATATTCAGCCTTCAAAAAAGCCATTGCTCCAGCAGCAATTGCAGCCGAAATTTCCTGCATTTTATCTCCACCCGCATCTTGCTTGCTTACCCAAGCGGATAAATAAGCCATGTACAGCAAAGCCAAAATACCAAAACCTGGTAGTAAGTACACTAAGGATTCCATAGAAGTGTGCGATACTTTTGCGTGTTAAAATGTAAATCAGTTAGCTGTTTGGAGCAGTTAACTGATTACGATAATTTCATAATCGCGCAAAGGTAGACTGAAAATTGTAACTTTTATAGTAGTGGTGGGGAATTATTGGGGGAAGCAGATCTGTTCCCCCAAATTGATTTTAATTCTTTCACACCCTTTTGATGTAATTTCCATTTACCCACCCTTGTAAACCATGCTCCTGATTCACCTCGCTTAGGATGTCTACCATATGCCAGCCATTTTTTGTTTGAAGGATATTCATTTGAATTCCTTTATCAAGAGGGCTTTCTGGCAAGGTCAAAAAGACAACTCCGGGGCCTTGTCGGATGTTTAATCGGGTAGTGGTTTCAAAAACGGGCATTTCGTCTTCATTGCGTCCCATTACTTTGGCGTTAAAGCTAGCCATAGGGAATGCCGGACCTGGATCGCTTTTACGAAACGGAGAGATATCATCGTGCCCGATTACGTCCTTAAGCTTGTAATTTTTTACCAGCAAAACTGCCACCTGGACCAAAGATTCCAATTGTTCCGGGGTATACATGTGCCAACCTGCCTCTAAAGAACCATCTTTGTGTTGAGCGAGCAACACTTCCTCTTTGGGAATTGTGCCACCAAACCAGGTCATCCATTTTTCATTCTGGTAAGTCAGTTTACCTGCATTGTCCAATTCTATTCCAATTGAATAACGATTTAATCGATCTAAACCTTCCCATCTGCTAGCACCAGCATGCCATGCGATTTTATCAAATGGTACCATTTGGGTAATCGTGCCATCTCTACCAATGACTAAATGTGCAGAAGCGTCGGCATTGGGGTTTAAGAACCATTGGACAGAACTTTCTTTATTTCTGCCGGCCGTGAAATGAATCACCAAATAACGGGCATCTAAAACCCCGGCATGATTGGGGCTGGAACGAAATTCTGCCGGATTTTGGTCATTGAGCCATAATCGATGGTTGTTGATTTTCATACTTTGAGGTTTAAATGTTTTATAAAATATCGAAATGTAAATCCCATGATTTTTCAGAAGTGCAAAAAGCCATATTACTTGAAGGAAGCAATGATCCCTGCTATTGAAAAACCTACACCAGCACCAAGTACTGCGGTCAACCATTGTTTTTTCACTCGGTGCCTGGTTCCATCTTTGGCAATTTCAAGGGTGTTGCTTAGCAGAGAATTGAGCTGCGTGTTAGCTTGGCTAAGGTCTTCATTGAGTTTTTTATAATTATTGACACGCTCCTCCTGAAGGCGAATTACTTTTTTTAACTCCAGTTCTTTTTCCTGTTGAATGGTATCCAAAATTGAATGATGATGACTCAACAATTCGCAATCATCCAGTTGAGATTCATATTGTAGAATCAGTTCAAAAAATGGGTCTAAAACCGGTTTTTTGATGATGCTAATTGGATAGTTTTCAGCCAGTAATTTTTCCCCCAATAATTTTAAGGCATTGGCGTCGTGTACTTCCAGGTAGTCAATTGTATCGGTAGTTGAATCCCGTTTCAGGTGAAACTGCTTTGGGAATACTCCTTTGGGGGGAGATTGAGACTGAGCTTGAGCTGTACAGATACTGAATAGAAACAACAAGAAATACCCAATACCAATGGCAAGTTGGGGTTTTAGGTTAGTTTTCATATTGATATAATTTATTCGTTTTCAAAAGTAAAAGCACTTTTTTTGCTTTCTTGACTTAATTTATTTGTAGTGGTTACGAGCGCTTTTCGCTTGCGCGCAAGTCCTTCCCGCAATCGATTGATTTCCGTACGCACGTTTAGCTCTTGTATCGCTAAATCATCAATAACCTTATAGATGGAGTCGATATGAGCAAGGGCCCTTTGCTCATTTTGGAGTGCAATTTTTCTCGACTCTTCCAATTTGGCCAAAAGTTCATTTTGCTGTTTTTGAATTTCTTTGATCTCTACCTTGTCCTGGCGTTTTTTGGCTAGTTCTCCACCGAGGAAGCCGCCAAGGAGAAGGAGGCCAAGGCCAAATGAGATAATGGTAAGCAATGGTGAGTTGGATGGTAATGTCATATGGGGTGGTTTTAGTTTATACATGTGTGGCATCTCAATGCCTTGGTAGTGGGGCAAAATGAACATTTATTTGGTTATCGCCACTTGGATTCAAAACATATTCCAATTTACGTTTTTTTTGTTTTTTGAAAATCATTCTATTGCACAACTTTTCCTTCTTTTCCGAATTCCCGGATGATTCCCTCCCGCAAGAAATTTTCAGAAAGCTCCATTTTTTCTTTTCCCACCATTTTCAGGCAAGCGTATTGCACAACATTTAAAATAGAAGCGCCACTCAGTTCGTATTTCTGAGCGATGCCTTGAAAATCAATTGTTTCTTTTTTGACGAAATTTAATGGAATGGATTGTTCCCACAGGCGCAGTCGCTCAGCAGGTTTGGGCATGGGAAAATGAATAATGCTTTGAAAACGACGTACAAAAGCATCATCTATATTGGATTTAAAATTGGAGGCCAAAATGACCAGCCCATTAAAATTTTCGACCCGCTGCAACAAATATGATACCTCCTGGTTGGCGTATTTATCATGGGCATCCTTGACGTTGGTACGCTTTCCGAAAAGGGCATCCGCTTCATCAAAAAAGAGAATCCAGTTTTTATCTTCTGCTTTGTCGAATAGATTGGAGAGGTTTTTTTCCGTTTCTCCAATATACTTTGAAACAAGCAAGGAAAGGTCGATTTTGTATACATCCCGATTGGTTCCTTTACCAAGCAAGGCCGCAGTGAGGGTTTTGCCTGTTCCGGGCGGCCCCCAGAACAAAGCACGGTAACCGGGTTTGAGGCGTTTACCCATGCGGGTATCTTCAAGCAAGGATTGGCCATGTTTAAGCCAGATGAGCAATTCTTGTACTTCCTCAAGAGTGGAACCGGGCAATACAAGGTCCGTCCAATCCATTTTGGTTTCAATGAGCTCGGCTGGAAAATTGCTGTTGAAGCGCGGCTTTTTTACTTTTTGGTACAAAATACGGTCCACCCACTCGGGATCAAGGATCAACCTTCCGGCGCTTTCGGGTTCTCCAGGGCGCATTTCTTCCAGCATGAGAATACGCTCTTTGGCAAAGAAGTGGTCTTGATCGAAGAGGGACATGACTTTGATTCGTCGTTCGAGGTCTTGGCCAGCAAGTAGAAAAAGCGCGGTTTCGGCAGTGGGTTGCAGGCTGCGGATGTTTGAGGTTTTGACTCCTCCCAAGGGTAAAAAATCCTGTTTTTCCTGGATGAATTCGGAGATGATGCTGTCGAAAAAATCGGGCTGGAGGTGGTGAACCAGGCTGACAGAAAGGACGACGTATTCGTCTACGGTCATGTTTTTGTCGAGGACTAGGCGGGTGAAGGGATGGGCGTCGTCTTCGAGGGTTGGGATTGGGGGCATGGGGTTGCTGTATGTTTGGGCAGTAGGAGGTTCTTCAAAACCTATTTCATCTCTTTCAGTTTTGGGGAAATAGGAATTCAAGCAGTGCCGAATAAGTGCCGCAAGGAAGCTGAGAGTAATGGGTAGGTTGGGTGTCATATCAGATAAAAGTTAATCAACCGTCCAATGGTCATTTCCTGAAACTCGTCTGATTGCTGCCATGAAAAGGATATAGTGACCACGATGTACATTCATACCATGAGACATAATACTTTCATTGTTACCAACTCGAAGCTCTTCGGCGGCGTCTAAACCGATATTATCCCTGACCATATTATAATGTGATGGTTTGTCCCCTTCAAAACGGTGGTTCCCTCTTCCCTCTTCAATATATTCATCTCCAAGTCCAAACATATGGCCTGCTTCATGTGCGGCTGTGTTCTGCCTGGTCGTATCAGGTTCAATCGTATTTGGAAGGTCTATCGATACATCTACTCTACGGTATTTGGCATCAGCTTCAGTATTGGCTTCTCCTTGGGGATTAGTAGATTCTATAGCTATCAAATCTGGAAATGCACTCTGAATATGGCCTTGAACAGTGTTAATACGTCTTTCAGCAAGTCTCCTGTTATAGTTCATATTCCCTTCTGAACTGGCAAGACCTGTGTAATTAATCCAAATGTCACCGGCACTTCTGATGGAAGCTGGGACGCCATTTAGAAAAGCAACCAATTCGTCCAAATCACTTTGTACATCAGTATTTATAGCTGCACTGTCAAAATCAAAGTCCCCAATTCTTTTAAATAAATCGGCTATAGACACTCTTGTTTCAGTGCTGTCGTTGGCATCATGTTGACCTAAAGCTACCCGATCTTCATCGACATTGGAACGAAAATTTGATCGTCTTTGAGCTACGGTTGCACGAAAGTGTGCGTTTGCAGGGTCATCCACTGTCACTACATTAATGTATACCTGACAACGATGAGGATCCATATTGGAGTCGTTTAAGACCAATTCATGTTGGTTGCTCCAGGCAGTTTCAATGGAGTTTTCAAAATCACTTGTATATCGTTGTCGCTCAGCTTCATTAAAAGCTCCTCTAAATGTAAAATGTACGCGCATGGTCACATCCAGTCTACCCATCTCTGGGCTTGGCCCAACCGGAGTATAGGTAACGTCAAAACGGCTGAAAGTTTGCGAATTTGAACTGAATGCAAAGGTACGTGCAGCTTGCGGCGACGAGGCATCTGGGATTGCCTGCCGTTGAACTGTACCTCCTTGCTGTACCACATGCGTCAACTCATGCGCCAACAAGCGTTGCCCCTCCGCGCTCCCTGGGCTGAACTTTCCCTGGTTGAAATACACATCCTGCCCATGCGTAAAGGCTTGCGCGCTGATCTCTTTGTTCATGTTCGCTGCCTCGGAATCGGTATGGATGCGCACCTGACTGAAGTCGGCTCCGATGCCTTGCTCCATTTGGGTTTGAGTGTTTTTTGGCAGGGCCGAGCCTTGCCCTTTACGCGCCGACAGGCGTGAACTGAAGTTTGGCGATGCTTGTGAAGTACCACCTTGTGATTTGGCTTGGAGGGGTTCTTCCTTTTCCTCCTTGGCTTGTAATTCTTCCTTTTCGTCAGCTTTTTGAATGGGTTTTTCTTCCTCCTTAGGCGCATCCATTTTTTGCACTGGCTTTTCTTCCTCTTTGGGTGCATCCATTTTTTGCACCGGCTTTTCTTCCTCCTTAGGCGCGTCCATGCGTTGGATTTCAGGTTTTTCCTGAATCATTTTATCTTCCGCCATGCGGGCGTCATTGGTAGCTGGCATTTTCTCCTCGGCGGGGGTAGCCAGGCGCTGAATTTGGCTGATGGGTTTGCGTTGGATGGTGGCTTGCCCGTTGAGTCCTGCGGCATTGGAGCTTTGTTCGTTGACCACCTGATCGGCTACTGCATCGGCTTCGCGCTCGTATTGGTCGTTGGGCGCGTTGATGGTGAGTTTGGGTTGGAAGAATGCGCTGGGGGACTCAGCCTGGGCTTCGTGCTGAGGCTGGGGTTTGGCGCGGCGGCTACGGAGGGTGGAGTGGAAGATGGATTTCATGGTGGTGGTCGTTATACTTTGGGTATTTTTGAGTTGTTCAACTGATATAGCAGTTGCATTTTTCCAGTGGTCATAGTTACAAATATATGGGTTTGAGGTGATTGTTTCAAGGGTTAATGAACATTTGTTGTATAGGGGTATAATGTCCATAATTCACCCCATCTACCAACCGCCGCCGCCAGACCAATCACCACCATAGTCATTGCCCCCGCCAAAATCAAAACGTTGGTCAAAAAAGTCGTACATCTTACCCGCTTCTCCAAAAACAGCGTTCATGTCTTTCATTATTCCAGCTAATTTAGCCAAAGTGCTTTTTTGTCCTGTACCCTGCACTCCACCATTGGTTTGTATGTTCATGTTGAACTGGTTGTAAAACGTGGGCTGAAATTGCTGAGTCTGGGGCATGATCAGTTGCTGGCCGTACACATACCCGGTAAATGGATTGTACATATCGGCTCGCCCGGTTCCCAAGCTGACCCAAACCACCACTTTTACGGGGACTGAATTGCCGAAATTGGTAGGCGCTATATGAGGTATAACGTAGGGGGCATATCCCATGGTCCGTTGTACATTGGCCACCACATAATTGACTTCCTCTACGGGGAAATTGGGCACATCAAAGGCTTGCCCGCCCATACTTAGGTAGCAATCTATTCCAGCCATGGTCTCCCATATCCGGGCGCTGAGTTGGAAAAAGGAGAGTACTTCCTGGTTATGAGCGGGAAACTGAAACCCGAACCAGGGTTGGTTGTTCTGGATAGCGATCTGGCCGCCGTTCCAACATTCAAAGAGGGTTTGCATAGGTGCTGAGTTTAATTGGTTATGGTTTTGGGTAAAATGGGGTGTTGTATTGAATTAAAGTCGGCTTCGCGCTCGTATTGGTCATTGGGCGCATTGATGGTGAGCTTGGGTTGGAAGAATGCGCTGGGTGACTCAGCTTGGGCTTCGTGCTGAGGCTGGGGTTTGGCGCGGCGGCTGCGGGGGGTGGAGTGGAAGATGGATTTCATGGTGGTGGTCGTTATACTTTGATGTTTTGAAAAAATTGTTTGAGTTTAGGAATTGCGCTTTTTTAATGAGTATAAATACCAATATACAAGTTTTGGAAATTAAGGAAAGTGAAAAGCAGAATTTGTTTATCTTGAAGGTCAATAATTTGCAAGAAATCTGAAAAATTATTGTTATTTTTAAATAGGACCTTGACCATTGCAAATCATGACAAAATTTTGGGTCCCGATCGTAAACATCAATTCCCAAACTTTTAAAGAACACAAGTCCAGGAAGATTGATTTCGGCACCTCGTTTATCCATGCCAACCATTTCTCGTAGGATTGGTCGGAAACATCCAACACGTCTAAATAATAATCGAATCGCTCGAAAGGTATGTCCATGTCGTCCAGTAAATGATTTTTATGCAGGGTAATCACGAAATTGTCTTCACGAAAAATCTGCTCATGCCACTCGACATAATCGTTTTTCGTATAAGATAATTTCCAGTTCATCCATTGATTCAACTGATTGACCAATTCTGCCGGTGAAGCGTCGGTTTTGATAAAAATATAAACGTCTCGGGCCATAATTTACTTTTTTATGGTAAAGTTACAACAGTTTCAAAAGTTCTTCCCTGTAGGTTGAGCGACTGAACGGCCACGCCTTCGAACTGGCCGGATTGTCGCATAGTTTCCATCATCCTGATGACCGACCTCGCATCGCTCATGAAATGAGGGGCGCCGTTGATACTGACGCTGACTTCGTGTTCACCATGGGTGGCGTTCATCCGGTATCTGGTGACTATGTTGACGTTTCTCTGTCCTAGTATCCGGGCGGAATCCAGGGCACCGTTGGTTCTCGCTGAGGTGGACTGTACTACTAGGCTATCCCATTCCTGGCCGCTGTTGGAAGCGTTTACCAGCATATTTCTCGCCTGCCCCTGCCCTCTGGTTGACGCTTCGATGGCGTTTTGAATCGTATTGCGGCCTGCTCCCGGTTGGATGGTTTTCAGTTCCAATAAGCTCCCATCCACTAAAAAATCTCCTACCCGCACCCCGGCGGTCGCAGATCGGGGAAGCGACAACACTCTTCTTCCTTCGCCTACCAGAATATTAGCAGCTACCGTTTCATTGGGATCCGGACGGTTCAGGCTTGTATCCAGCCCCGGTCCCCCTTCGGCGTGCTGCCTGAGCGCCCTGCTCAAGTTCGGGATGCTGGGAATTCCGTTGTCCAACACCAATCCCAATATCTTTTGGAATGCGACGTCGTCTACCGAAGCGCGCAGAAAAGCCGCCACCAATTCGTCTAAGTGTGGGATAACGACCCTGCCACCTTGAAGATTAGCGATAAAACGCAGATATATTTCCGTTTTGGGAGTGGATGACCTTAGCCGGTCCAGTATAGACACCACCAAGTCGTCGTCGGCGGAAGTCGCGATACTTGACATCCGCTCCAAACCTTGCATGGCTTCGCGCGACAGGCGCATTTCCGACATCTCGAGTACCTGGCGGTATATCCTCAAGCGAGCGCCGCTCATCAGGTGGGCGCCGAATTCTTCGAACCTTGTCTTGAAGCCATTGAAAACCCGGCGGAAAAAATCGGGGCCGAAGGCTTCGGTAGCCCAAACCCTGAGATTGTTCAAGGCGGCCACGGATTCTATCGTCCACCTGGAGGGGGAAATATTGTTAGCCCTGATCAACTGAGTAACTTCAGTAACGGTAGCCAAGGCTGTCCTTCCAGCTACCCGAAACAGTGGCTCTAACACCGCATTTGCACCGATCTCAAAGGCCACTCCAAAAAGCATACCCCATCCCATCGACCTCAGATAGGTATCCACCGAAGAAAATCCCATCCTGTTGCCGGCTAGGATTTGTATCATATCCGAAATAAAGACGTGCCCCAGGCCAGTCGTTCCGCCGACGAGAGCACCTGTGACGGTTCTTTGGATGACCCAGGAAGCCAAAGCCCGTTGAAAAGTTGCTGGCCCGATATTGCCGCCAAACAGTATCCTCCTGCCAGCAGCGGCGCCGACGGGGCTCAAGAATCGGAAACCTACTGCCCCGAGATAGCCAACCAAAACCGCCTGAATAAACCCTTCAGGGGTCAGTCTTTCCGCCGTAACCATATAGATCAGCACGGACAAGCCTACCGAAGTCAGGACCGGGCCCACGCCACCGCCCATGGCGATCAGCATACCCAGTGCGCCGGTTGCCCAGGCTGTCACGGCGACCGAACCGAAGGCAACCGCCATGGCTGCCGTCCGCATGATGTCCCCAGTTTGAGAAAAGCTGTACATAAACAGCTTGTACTCAAACTCCGAGTCGGAATGCACGCTCCGACTGTTTTCCTGGGTCCGCCAGGATCCACCGTTCTCTCTGAAAACCGTCTCGTATTCGACGCGGTATCGTTCTACGCCGCTCTCGTCGGTGAAAGCGGTCACTCCTAAGAGTCGAACGCTCTCTTCATAGAGGATATCTTCGAGGTCTTCTTCGGTAATCCCGCCCATGCGCCTGACGGCTTCCTGAATAATCACTTGCGTGAGCTGCGCCTCGGTGTAAGACGTGGTGTCCTCCCCCCGTAGTATTCGTCCGAAAATCTCCATGCTTGCCCTGTTGGCTTCATGCCGGAGCCTTTCGAGTTTATCCTGCTTGAGTCTTTGAAAATCGGTGTCGTAAATATAAGCCTCGTCCTTTTCTCCTGCGATTTCGCCAATTTCCAACCTCGTCATTCCATCCAGCAAAACGGCTTGTGTTTCTCCCGTAACGTAGCGATGATGGCGAGAACCCTCTATTATAGCGTGCAGTCGTTCTATAGCTTTCACTGTGCGCGGGTCACTGGCGAAGCGTGTAGGAAGGCTCAAACGCACGATCAGATCCAAGGGGGCAAATGCGTTGGTTGCGATAATCTCGTCGATTAGATAATTATAATAATCCCGTTGCGATCGCCTTTCCAAGTCTTCCACCAAATATTCGAATACTTCCCCCATCCCGACAAACTCCCTTAGGATCGTTTCTATTCTCAACCACCAGGCTATTGGCCTTTCGCCGTCCAAGATACCGATGATCTGGTCGGCCCGCTGTCTCACCGCTTCCCGGTTGCCAACTTCGATCTCCCTTCGTCTTTCCTCGTTCTGTCGGGTCTTTTCGCTTCGATAGGCTGCGACGAGCCCCTGCACAGTATCCGGGTCTTTAGGGACCAAATAGTGCGCCACGAGTAGGCCCTGCAAAATGGTGCCGAAAATGGTTTCCGGGCCAGGTTGCTCCGAAATGTGCTGCCGGGCATTTCTGGCGGCGGTCGTCGGATAGGAAATATTGAAAGCCGCATCTATCGTGGCAACGTCGGTGTTTTGAGCCAAATGATAAAGAAAAGCGAGAAACACAGTCGGCTTACGGCTGTCTCTTCCCAGCATCAATTCCACGTCGTTAAAATGCAGAAATCCGCGGGTTGTACTCACCACCGATAAGGTACTCCTAATCTGGTCTCCGGTGTGCAACTGGCTCAGGATTTCAAGGCGGTCATCCATGGTCAGGCCTTCGGGAATATTGGCCGCTTGAAATAAATACTGGTTTAACTCTCGACTAAACGGCTGGTTATACCTTCCGCTATATGCTTCCCGGCTGTGGCGTACGATGGCATGGATATCGGTGCTCGAATGCCAGGTAGCAATAAAAGTGGGCCTTAATACATCAGCCAGTGCTCCCCTGATACTAGCCCCTGGGACCAAATTGTTCAAGTTGAACCCGAGTGCGATCAGATCCGCCTTGAGTGGAGTGCCGTCGGGCATAATGGCAACATGTCGCAGCGCAATGAGCGTTCTGGGGCCTAAAATCCCGTCGACGACCAGCAGAACGCCACTAAAATTAATCCTCGCCTCGCGGATGATGCGTTGCCCCTGCGTCGTTTTTTCGGCATAAGTTTCGGCAGAAGAAAAAGGGGTAATTCCGGATAAGGGGTCGGCCTCGGTCAGGTTGTATCTGACCCAGAAAAACTCATTTCGCTGCCGTTGCCTTTCTGGGTTAATGGCTCTTTGGATGACATCGAGGGATTTATGAATAGAGCCCCCCTGCTGCCCCACATGCACCAACTCATGCGCCAACAACCTTTTCCCATCTCTACTCCCCGTATCATACTTCCCCTCATTAAAATACACATCACTGCCATGCGTAAACGCCTGCGCCTGGATGCTATTACTCATCCCTACCGCCTCGCTCCCGGTATGCACACGTACGCTGGAAAAATCCGCACCCATAGCCTGGCCCATAGAGGAGCTGACATCAGGGGATAGTGGTGAACCCCCACCTTTAGAAGATTGCAGGCGACTAGAAAAATTGTCAGGCACATTTGGAGCAGCGTCGCCTCCTTCACGTTGCACTTTCTCCTCCTGCTCGCAAGCCGCACATTTCATCTGAATGTTTCCCAAAGCAGGTTCAGCTTTGCGCTGTAAACTACCCTCGTCGTCAGGTGGCTCCGCCCCACTATCAAAAATTGGTTTACGCTGAATTTTTTCCTGAATTGGCAATTCCTCCTCTTCTTTTTCCTGCACTTGTTCTTCTGACTCACAGCTCGCACATTTCATTTGTACATTTCCCCACCCGGGTTCTGCTTTACGCTGCACGCTCCCGCCCTCATCCGGCGGCTCAGCTCCACTTTCAAAAATCGGCTTGCGCTGAATTTTTTCCTGAATCGGCTGCTCCTCCTCTTCCTTTTTTTGCAGTTTTTCCTCCTGTTCACAATCGGTGCATTTGGCCTGAATGGCCGTATGGCTGGGGATCGCGCTGCGCTGCAAGGGCGTAATGGGCATCCGTTGCACCGTGTCCACAGCAGGCCCGGATGGGTTTTCCAAACGTTGCACCACTTGATCCGCTACCCGGTCGGCTTCCTGTTCGTAGGGGTCGCCGGGTTGATTGATGGTCAGTTTGGCCTGAACGGGGGGCATAAAAAACGCCTCCGCAGCCTCGGACTGAGCCGAGCTGGTTTCGCTGCCGCGTTGGATGCGGGGGGCAGCGCTGCGGGATTTAGTATCGGCGTTTTGCATGGCTATATTCAGGTTTTTTGCAGGTTTTTCAGTCGGTTGTTCAGTTCAAAAGCCAGAGCCATGTAGTTGAGGGCACCGTTGGATTCGGGGGCGTATTTGAATACGTCGAGTCCCTGTTCCTGGGCTTTAGCCAATGCGATATTGGGCCTGATCTGGGTCAGCAGCACTTTGTCTTCATAGTCTTGATGTAAGCGTTCGAGGATGCGAGGGGTCATCAGGTTGCGAGGATCGTAACGCGTGATGAGAATACCGAGAATTTCGAGCCCCGGATTGAGTTTTTTGCCAATAATATCCTTCATTATCAGCTCCATAAAACTCAACAAACCTTGTAAGGGCAGAAACTCAGCCTGCATGGGCAGGAGCACATAATCACTGGCCACCAGGGCATTGAGGGTAAGCATACCAATAGCTGGCGGGCAATCGAGAATGATGTGATCGTATTGATTGCGCAAAGGTTCAAGCAAAGCTTTCAACAGTTTTTCGCGGCCGTAAACGCTGATGAGTTTCAGTTCGGCTTTGGCCAGTTCCAGGGAAGCGGGTATAAACGGGATGCCGTTGATTTGCCGAATGATGGAGGCAAGTTCGGTCGCATCGCCGGAGGCTTCTGCATCAAGGATGTCGAAAATACTGGGACGAGGATTTTCCCGTAAACCCATCGATTGGGTGAGGTTGCACTGGGGGTCCAGGTCGACAAGCAACACGTTTTGCCCCAACTCGCGCCAGGCAGCAGCAAGGTTGAGGGCGGTAGTGGTTTTTCCGGACCCTCCTTTTTGTATGGCGATAGCGATGACAGGCACGTGGTTGATTTTTAGTTACGGTTCATACATTCCATTCTACATGGAGCAGGTTCTTCATCCAGGGTAGTTTGAAGATGCCCATGCCCCAGGGCAGTTTTTGCAAAAGGATATCGAGGGTTTGAGGTTCTACTTGCAAGAGGTAATGGTCTTCACGGCGGCTGATTTTGCCCGGGCGTTGCAGAAAGCCCTGGCGGAGGCTATCGTTGCTCACTTTTCCAAGTGCCCCCCAATGCTGAATGGCAGCCTGCATCATGCTTTCAGCTTCCGCTACATGCTCAGGCTCCGGTAAAAATTCGCGCTCAACCGGGTTCGACATTTCCCAGCTGCAAAGGATTTTGGGCAGGTACAATTCGTATTCGGGTGCCTCCCGCATGCCGGTAGCGATGTAATGCAGCAGTTGGATGGCCTGGATACGGGCGTAATCACTTTTGAAATCTTTCCCTTCCAGATAAGCACAATGCTCAAACAGGTGTGTCAGGAAGGGATGAAGCAGCACTAGGCCAGCGTTTTGCAGGAACTGGGGTGTTTCATCGGGAAGTTCTTCAAAATTGTGGGTGTCTTTCGGTGCAGGTGTGTTTGCCCCTCCATGAAGGGAATCAGGCTGAAGGGTGTCTGAATTTGAGGGATTTCCCAAATGCGTGCTTTCATCAAATGGCGAAGTACTTTCTGAATGCTGTGTTGGCTGATCGTTTATTGCTGATGTAGGTTTGCTAATTTCAGGCTCCAGAGCCTCGGTTGTGGGGGAAGATGTTTTCACTGTTTTTTCCATAGACAAGCCTGGATTGTTGGACAGCTTATCGTCCAGTTGTTCGCTAGCCTCCATAGAAAGTTTGGGTAAAAATACTTCCGACACCTGGCGGGCAAAAGTTGGCAAACCCTGAAAACGGCTATGGAGGGCCAAAACCCTGGTTTGAACCATGGTATTGTGTTTCGTCGCTTTTGAGGTATTTAGTTTTTGTATAAAATACTCAACATCAATCCCATATATTTCTTTAAACAGCGACCACAGGATTTTTTTCAAAAAAGGTTCTTCATGAATAAGACCACCAGTTTCAACAATCTGCTGAAAAAATGCTTCCCAAAATTTTTGGGTCAAAGCCCTGACTACCTTAGGAGTTCCTGGCTGTGGCTGAGAAGACAATACGGATACTGGCGATGAAAAATCTGAGGAATGCGCCGCACTTTTTGATTTAGCGCCAGGGACATGTTTGAATACCATGCGCTGAAAATCCTGCTCTAGCATCCAATTTCCAAGCGCTTGAAATGCCTCAAACAAGGGTTCAAGGGATTTTCCACAAACTGCACCGGCCAAACGGGTCAGGAAAATTGGAGTGTGTTGTTTGACCAGTCGCTCAACACTTTGCGGGTTATTCCTCAAGGTTTTTAACAATTGCTCCAAAGCCGAACGACGTGCAGCGACTTCCTGTAGCACTGCTTCGAGGCGAACCTGTTCAGATGCTGCTGCATAATAGGGTGGTAAATTACCCTGACTCAGAAAATACAGCCATGCCTCAAAGTGCCCCTGGGTACTTGGAAGAAGTTTGGTGTTTGCCCCCTTACCCGAGAGAAGAAGGTTTATTTGCGTTTCCAGGGCTTCCAAAATTGCCGTACGCAATTTTTCCCGCCAATCCTTCATGCTGATCAACGGAAGTTCCAGATCCAGTTGATCAATACGCAGCAGTTGGTTATCTGGAATAAGTTGTTCAAATAGCGCTTCTAACTCAGGTACCATGTCGCTGAGGAACCAATGCCCGAGCTCCTGATTCAAGGCATAGCCTTTAGCGCGTCGGTCGACGGCCACCATCAGGCTTACTTTGTTGATCAGGTGCTTCATAAAGGGCTATTTTAGGCTTTAAATTTTTTAATGAGTGCATCCCTAACTTTTTTGTGCTTCGGGCTGCTTAATGCCTTGGGGTTCCAACTACCCAATGTTGTTGAATCAAGTTGGTAACCGGTTTTTTCTGGTAGTCCCTTCAAAATGGTATCCAATGCTTTGTTGGTTGCCACTGGCAGGCCATTTGGGAACAAGAAAAACAATTTGTCCAGGGTAAAATTCAGGGCATTTTCCAACAAAACTTGATAAGCTTCGGTCGGAACGGAAGCTTCACGTTTGTCGAAGCTGAGTTGAGTAACGGCATTTTTGAAAGACCTGAGCAGGTCTTCAGGGCCATCGTTGCTGTTAAAAAGGCCAATAAGGCTGATGAAAGCTCGGGTTTGCACCAATTCTGGATGTGCCTCACTAGCCAGGTTAGCCGCTTTACGGTATTGGTTGTGGCGGGTACGTAGGGTGGTTTCGAGTGAAGTTGAAGTTTGGACGGCTTGATCTCTGTTGTCAATACTGATTTCCAACAGGATGTTTTTCTGGTCAACAATGCCCGTGCTTTGGTGTATGGTATTGAGTTCAATGACGTACGTCTGTTCCTTGCCAGTAAAATTTTGCAATAAGGTAGTAAAATCCAAATTTCGCCTATCCGTTTCCCGTACATCTTCAGGAGTAAGATCACCAGCCTTAAACCATTTCCACACATATTGATCAGCAGGCAGGGATTTATTGGACCAACTCAGAAGAAGTTCCTGCTCGGTTTCTATTACTCTAGGTGAAAGAACCAGCCTAATTTTGATTACATTCTCATTCTTGTAAAAACTGAGGGTTTCACCTATTGAAACAATAACTTCTTCCCATTGTCTAAGAGAATCTTTATCCAGTTCAAAATCAGCATAAATACCCTGAATTTTTTTAGAAATACTTACGGGTGCCTGATTGTTGTTACTGGCATCCAGGCTTACGATGAAAGATGCTTTTCTCTGGTTAAAATCGAATTTATGTTTAAACGCGCTGGATCTTCCACCAACTTTAATGTCTTTACCATCAACGCTCCACTGAAATTCGGTAGCATTTTCAGAGGTGCTTTTGAAATTGACTTCTAAAGGGAGCAGTTCTTTTCCAGGTCCATTGGTCAATAACTCTTTTAATGGAAAAACATAACATTCAATACCATCCTCAGCACCCTGTCCAAAATTGTTTGGACTCTCCACGATGAATTGAGCAATTACTTTTTCCACGTTAACTGCGGGTGGTTCCTGGTACCAATCGTAATAGGGCAAAGCAAAATCGCCTAAAACTCTAACTCCCTCCTCACCCTGCTCTACAAGTAGCAATAAGGTTCCACCTTTGGGTACCCCGCCCATGGGTTGGAGTCCAGGATGCTGTAAAAAATAGTTCCTGAGTTGTATTATGCCACCTGGCTGCGATGCTGGAAAGCTACAGAGCTTGATCTGGAATGGAAGATTCAATTCTTTTTTAAGCGTTTGTAGTGATCGATCTGCATTTAAATAAAGGTCGTCCTGATTTAAAGTTCTTGTTAGCCTTCCAGATTTTTCAATATGCCCGCTGACCTGTACAAAATTACAACCCTCGTTGTAACAGAATGTGTGCTCACCTGGCGGAATTTGGCCTTGAAGGCTCCGCCGAGTAGCCAGAAAATTCCATTGATTGCGAATCTTTTCATGGTTTGCATACCAGGGAATGGCACGTAAGCTTAAAGGCACTTCATCGGAACGAGAAGGGGTATAGGTAAGATTTTGACTGGCCTGGAAATTGAGGTTTTCCGCTTTGCAGAGCTCCAAAAGGCGTTGAGCGTAAAATTGGGCTTCTTCTTTACCTTCCACTGGTTTTATGGCGCTCTGCCATTCGTGGCGGCAATCATCTTCACCCCAACAGTGGGCTGGAATACGGCCCAGACCAATTACATTTGGATAGTTTTGGGGAATCCAGCGGCGTTTGTTGTGGTGAAAGTAAGGCAAGGAAATTAGCTCATTATAGGCACTTGCCAGGGTCCGCAAGTAATCATAAGCATAGTTGGGACTTGTTTTTATTTGGTTCTCCTTATCATCCAAAAGCATTTTCCTGAAATCCTCAGGTTTTTCGTAGCAAAAGAGCCCTGGGAAGCATCCCGAAAACAACTCAATGCTTTGGTAAAGTTCTTCACTACCTTGCCCGATTTTTTGGATGAATTTTTGATAAAATACTTCCCTTGAGCTTAGGGACTCTATGTCTTCGCCTGTAAAAGTAGGAAGGCACAAATGTTGAAAGCAAGGTTTTGCGGCAGGAGCATCTTGGGGTTTAGGTGTGGCAATGTAAAAAACCAGCGCATAAGTACGTTTTTCATTGACATCATTTTCCCGGAAACAACTTGAAGCATTATTTGAGCCTCCTTGTTCTTCCAGTTTGACCAGAACACAATCGCCTGGAGCAATTCGTTGAATGTTTCCAGTGTCAGTATCCTGCCGCACCCTGAGAAGTTTCAAATGGCTGAAGTATGGCTTCATCTTTTCATCGGGAGTGATTTCCTCGCTTAGAACTAAATGGCAGGGGTTTTCAAGGCGAACCAATTGGCCATTGGGCATAACTGCAACACCTGGGGAAACTGTTACTATTCCGTTTTCCAATTTTACCTCCAATCCACTCACAATCCCGGTACCATCTAGATATAGGTTGGAGAATTTTTGGGCCTGATCAAAAAAGCTGACCACATCGTTGAGCTCTCCGTGGCGGAGTACAGCCCCTTTTTTGAATAAGACCAGGTTGTTTGGTTGTGTGGTGCTCATATGAAACTTGGATTGGAAAGTTTACAATAAAGTAATTTCGTCAATGAAGGCATCAGCGTCATCCAATACCTTGGTGTAGGTGCTTTTTATTTTCTCTATGGCTCGGATAAGTTTGGATTTTCCTTCTTCAAAATTACCATTGGCCAATTGGATCAACCATTGCTTGTATCTGTATTCAAATTCAAACATTTCTCGCGGGTTCACCCAATTCACCGCAAGTTTGCAATGTGCTGGCAACTCACGGCGGAGGGTATTTTCGAAGAAATCACGGAAACGGGAATTGCGGAAACGTTTTGCCCAAAAAGGCAATACAACCGTGACCTGGGCTGAATAGGGATCTCCTCCCGGGAGGTATTTCTCAATACATGGGCGAAAAGCCTCCAGATCTTGATCTTCTGAAATATCCCATAAAGCTGTGAGTTCAGGTGGCAGTTTCAAAAGCTCATTTTCATCCTTTTCAGGCTTCAAAAAAGGCCGAAGCAGAATGTTTTCTACGACGTGAAAACCTTCTGAATCCAGCAGTTTCAACATCCGTTTTGCGCCATCTTCTGCTGAATGCCGGCTTGGGAATCGACCTGGATATTGGGCAATTGTCCTTTTATTGTCTACCAGTTCAAAGCTGAAATCATTACAATCTTCACCTTGAGTATCCAATAAGGCGAACCCTGATTTTATTTGCTCAGTTTCAAAAAGCAGCCCAAAGCATTTGTCTTTATACTTTAAGGCTTCATCTTCAGTTTTAAAATGCTTAAAACTTTCCCAGATATAAGCCCCGGTTACCTCATCGATTGCCTGATTGGAAACTTGCCAGTATCGACTGTAAATCCTGAGAACAAAATATGGTGCTGTTTCTTTTCGGGTTGGGCGTACCCATTTAACAGGGTATTCATGGGAAAATAAAATGCTCTCTTTTTGTTTACTTGAGGCTTCCTCGAAACTAAATAATGAGGAGTCGTTTTCGTAAGCAATTGCTACGGTAATACCATCTTCATTGTGCAATTCAAGTTGGTACTGATCTTTTTCTTTATCAATGGGGGTGATGTGGTAAAATTCCGGGTATTCCACCCATGGAGTCATTTGTTCAAACCAGATCTGACATTTAGATTTGCCATCATGGGTTAAGGGACTTCGCCAATTGAAAGTCTGCCCTTCAAAAGTAAAGGTGCAATAACCTGGAATGGTAACGGTTACTTTGTACTCTTCATCCTTTTTTTTGATGATCCTCTCTTCTATACTGTCATTAAACTGTTTGGATATAAGTTTGCTTATCTGTGGTGTGTTTCCACACGCATACAAACGCATCAGTTCCTTCTTTTTTTCAGCTCGTATGTTGGCATTGCGGTATTGGTAGGGGTGAAAAGCCAGGTGGTAGCCGTCATTTACAACTTTATAGGTATATTGACAGGCATTGTCTACAGGAGCGACGACCACTCCATCTGGTTTAAAAACCTGGTTCAATAAGTCATTCTCCACCCCAATTTCCCAAACTTTTATTTCATGCCGTACCGATTTGAAGCAACCTGGGTTCTCCCCTTCGGTTAAAGATTCATAGGAGACAGAATCGAGCATTACCTCTCCCAGGTCCAAAGCAAAAGGCCTGGTCCTGCGGCAAATATTAGCCGGGACTTCCAAAAGGCGCAGCATCTCCATAAAAGCGTTGCGCGCTTCAATGATGGTACTGTAAGCATTTACCCCAATCCATTCGTATTCCTCGCTGGAAACATTGTATAGTCGAACTCCTATTTTACCTGAATTGTCAATAAAAAATGGATAACGTTTTGCACAATTGTTGATTTCCTTTATTGCTTTGTTTGCTTCAAGCTGAGTATTGTACCGCTTTAGCAAATGGAATTTTGGGGTTAATGCTACTTTTCGGTAATCGAAAACCTGGATTTCATAACGCTTTGGGCCATTTCCTACTTTTTGTACGACGAAAGCATTGCAATCAGCCAACAATGCTACATAGGAAACCCGTAATTGGTCGCTTAATGCTGCTTTGATTTCTTCCTCATCACTAAATACTTCGTTGCTCCGCAAAGTGAAGCAAGATGCTCCGCATGCCAGGCTCAATTGAAAATAATAAGGTTGAAGAACCTGTTTTGGTGAACATTTATCTTTACTGGGCATAATGCGGGGCGTCACTTCCTGTACCATTTCAGGAGCCAGCAAATCAGGGAATTTTTTATCCGCGCATTGCCAATATTGCCAAAAGGCAAGATGGGCAGCATTCCGTGAGGCAGCGTCCAAAAAGGTGGTGTAAAAACGAGCAATTACATAATTTTCGTCACGCAATCGGAAACGGGTAAAATGGGGTGCTATATCATTTTCTGATTTGGGATTGGGGTAGTCAGGCTGAAAAGAGGGTAAAAGGGACATGAGACTATCTGCCTCCAAATCAGGAGCACAGCTCAGGTTCGGATTGTTTGGACCAAAAAAGGCATCCGGTTCACCACGGATTATTTCGGGCTCACAACAATGAATAACTTTTTCATCTTTTTGAGGAGAGCCTGTTACTTTCTTTTTACCTGGAGCCACTTCAGGGGCACAAGCCACCTTATTGTCATTTATTTTAAAAATTAGTTGTTTAGGTAAGCTCCCTTTAATTGATTCTTTGGCACTTTTTGCTTGTTCAGGATTTGGAAAGGGACTCGTTTCAGCAATTTCTTTCCCATTTAAGGGCTCAATTAATACAATTTTAGATGATTCAATTTTCAGAATTTGGTCTTGATTCTGAGCGTCATTGAACTGCTGCAATACCCCGGTTCCTGCGGTGATCGCCAACTCAGCAGTTTCAAAAACCTGATCGCTAGTGCTGTAAAAGTAATTCAAACTGCCTGCACAATCCCAAAACGGAATAAGATACCCATAAGCATCAGCAATTGTTTCTGGATGTGATTTAAGGTAAGGCGGTAAAATCCAGACCGGGAGTTTTTCAAATTCTTCATCAGCTTCAGCAATTATCCTTTCTTCTGATGACAACAACAGGCGGTAATTATCAGATGGTCCTTCGAGCACACTTAGCCCTCCTTTCTTCATTTCCTGGAGCTGAATGTACAAAGCCTGATAGGCCTGAATTTCATCCTGATAATCATTTTTCCCGCGTAGGTGGTAGGTTTTATCCTCTTCCCCATTTAGGGTAATACTGGTAAAATATCGACCCTCAGTGAATAAAAAAGTGCTCATTTGGGCGATATCCGCTTCAATTTCGGCCCTGATCTTTTTACAATATTCCTCTCGGTTCCCTTCAGGAAACGGAATCAAAGAAAGGGCTTCAAAAGTTTCTTCATCAAAGACTGGTACTTCTTGTTTAGGGTCTCCAACCGGAATTTCGCGCTTAAAAATAAAGGGAATCCGAACCCTCCCATTGGGCATGGGAAGATAGTTTTCGATTTTCTGGGCCGCTTTCAAGAAAGCTTCAAAAGCAATTGCAGCTTCAGTGCGGGTATTAAAAAACACATTGCTTCTAAACAATGGATCTGAACTTTCCTTTGAAAACCAGAGGAATCGATAACCAGCCTTTTTTTCGGGCTGAATAGCACGCTCCAGATAAGTGGGAATTTCCAAAGCTTGCTGAAGCAGTTTTAATGCAACTGAAGCTTCCCCTTCAGAAGCAAAGTGTTTAGGTGAACGGGCTATTTCAAGCCAATTTTCCGGTTTATCTGCAGGAAGAAAAAGCCTAGCCTTTGCATCAATTTTTCCAAGTGACAAGTAGTATCCCAGCTGCTCGGAGCAAGGTAAAATGCGCCAACCGTTTACCTGACGGCTTAAAAGCAGTGCTTGCCATACCCTTTCAAAGGCACCAGCCTGATCATCAATTTTATGGCGTCTACTGCTCTGGAACAAAGTTTCTCCTTGCTGATCACGCACAGCCCATTCGATGAAACCATCAGAATAATTGACAGAGAACTCAGGCCAAGAGTTTTTTAAATCGGCTATAAAGGATGATTTGAATTGGTTTTTGAGCTCTGGAGTTTCAAAAAAACGGGTAGCTTCGGCAATTTTGACACCATTTTCATCTTTCAGGTAAAAAGAAAAGTCGTATTCCTGCCCCTGACTACGGCCATCTATTATTTCTCCAAAGTTGTCGTTCAAGGCGTGTTGAACTGCCTTATAAAAACCCAACATTGCTGAAGAGGTATTGATAAACCAGTCTGAGCTTTTCAACACTATTTCATCTGCCAGGTTTTTCAATACAAAACGGAAGCGCTGATCGGTTTTTTGGGCTGTTACAATCTGCCCTTCAAAGAATTTTTGCCAATAATTGATGGTTTCTTCCCTTTCTTCGGCATTCGTTATAAAGGGAAGATAGCTAATCTGGGTACAATTGTCTGCGGTTTTTAAGGTAAAACTATAAAGCCCTTGCTCTTCGCAATCATGCCGATAAATCGTTCCGGTGCGGAATGCTTCGGCTAAAGTTTCATCCTTAACCTGAGGAGAATGACTTTCAAAGATGGGGAGATCTTTAATCTTCCATTGATAGTACGAACTTGTTTGCTCTCCAACCAGTTTAAGATGGCTGAGCGTACGACGGCTCCAATTGTCAAGCCCCATAAAACCAGCTACCCGTTGCTCAAAACCCGAAACATTTTCGGTATCCCATACTTTGGGCTTGGTATAATCAAAACCCTTGCCCCGATTCCGGGCAGTTTCATCATAGCGGGATAAAAAACGTGCCTTGTCTGCTAATATTTCGGGCATGGCTTTTTGAGCACCTTCCAATGCAAAGGACAACAAAGTATACTCAGTGAATTGCTCACCGAAGCGGGCCAGCAAATGATTAAGAAATTTATCCCTCCGTTGGTTAAAAATTTCCGGTGACTCTGTTATCCGGCTCAAATAATCAGCATAAGCAATAGGTTTGTATACCAAATGGCCAATGTAACCTTCAAGGGTTTCCTCGTAGCTATAACTTTCCTCAAGAAAGGCCAGGTAACGCAGCAGGTTTGCAGCGTTTTCTGCATCATTACGTGTTTTGTAAAACAGCTCGCTGATGAGTACGGCCCCCTGTCCGACAAGCTTGAATAAGAAGTAAAAAAGTTTGTTTTCGGGCAGGTTTTCTCCCCCTTCTTCATTCCATCTATCATAAATTTCTAACTGAATCAAATTTTGTTCAAAAGCCTGACGGAATAAATTCTCTGTATTTTTCAACAGGGGTTTGGTGTTAAATTCACCAAGGTAATCCTCATACCGCAGCTTACCTGTTTTAATAAAAGGGAAAAAACGAGCAAATACCCGGCCATGAAAAAGTGAATAACTTTCGGTTTGTTGTTGATCATAGTCCTCTCCTCTAAGGATCAATCCGGCATCGGGCATGTTTTCAACGAGGGTGTTGAAATAGGTGTTGCGGGGCAATTCTTTTGGCCTGAGTGCAAAAAGTTGTCTCACATTAGCCAATTGGGAAAGGTAATTGGCCAACAACTGATCAAAAAAAGCAAGGTAGGCCTTCAATTGCAAGGATTGCCGTTTCCTGATCTCCTTAGCCTGGCGGTCTTTTTCGGGAAGTTTATCACTAATGATTGGAAGTTCGTTCTCATTGATGCCGTAAACGGCCGGGAACTCCCGCTGAATGGATGTATATTCTGCAAAGTCATAGTGTTTACCCTGAGGAATAAAATCACCCAGTTCATAAGGATCACGAAGTACCTTGTTGTAATTGGCTAATCTTTGATTGAGTTTTCTTTTTGCTGCACTAGAATCGTACCGAATGGGGAGTTGCCCTTTGCTGTACAGGATTTCGCATTTCTCTAGCAGGAGCCTTGGGCTTTTAAGCTGATCCAAAGTCAAATTCCAGCTTGCTCCATTGGGCATGGAATCACTAAAAAAGGTGAGCCGTCGGATCCCACGTACTCCTTTTCTAGGTAACTGAGAGATGATCAGCTGATAAACGTCGGATAAATTGAGTTCTTTTTTCGCGCTAAGGGTTTCCAGTACATTGGATTCCAAAAAACCATGGCTATATACTTGCTCGTTTGTACCCTTTACAAGGGGGCGACCCTCAAAAAGTTGATCAATGTCATACCCCTTTTCAAGCATCTCCTGTAAAGTGTGGAAATGCGGTGAAGGGGTCAACATTTGTTGAACCATATCAAAAATATTCAGGAAAACGTCTTCCGGGTCAACCTCTGGTCGGAGGTCAATTTCCATACAAAACCAAACATTCTCTTTAGGGATAATTGAAATATTGAGAAAATCTTCACAGAGGTTTCGGTGGGCATGTAAACGCTCTCGGGCAGTAGCCATCACCATTTCGGGTGAAAGACTTTTTCCAAAACTATCGGAGTCTGCCAAAAATGGCTCCAAATCAAGATATACATTATAAAGGCCGGAAATATGAAGATTCACTGGATTTTCAAACTTACCTTCAGATCCATAATCCAGATTTTTTAAATTTTTGTTACGATACAGTTTGACTTCCTGATTCGAAGCTTTTTCCAACCAGGCATTGCGAACACCGGGAATGTCCAACAAGAGGCGCGCATAATCTTTAAGGGTGAGTGGGTTTCCTGAGAGTATTTCGGCAGGTGTCCAAAAGTTGTCATCTATTTTGGGTGAAGCCAGCAGGTCCGCAGGTTTTCGAGCAAATATAGCAGAGGTATCAAATTGGTTGCGA
Organism: Haliscomenobacter sp.; assembly: GCF_965225875.1. Taxonomy (GTDB): domain Bacteria; phylum Bacteroidota; class Bacteroidia; order Chitinophagales; family Saprospiraceae; genus Haliscomenobacter. The sequence goes on from NZ_CBDDBS010000002.1 coordinate 428,668, forward strand.
TAACCCAGATCCATAAGTGCAAAGCACAATACTTCCAGCATGGTAATGCCTGGATCATGGGTGTTGTGGTCGGTCCAAAGATTACCTGACAGCAGACCAAGGTGTTCCAGTCCTCGTTGACGAAGATACTCGAAGTCAAGCCATTCCGGGAAGGCGTTGCTATCTTGAGTTATGTACTGAGCCTGTGACTGCAGGGGCATTTTGCTTAAGGTTTAAAGGGTCAGGATTGTTTTTTCTGGCCGAGTTCCAGCTTTTTTATGCGGTCTTCCAATGTGCCGATATAGGAAATTTGCTCCTGTAGTACCTTGACCAATACAGGCACCAGTGCTTCATAGGAGACGGCATTGTCGAGAACAACTTCGGGAAATAGATTTTCCACTTCTTCTGCTTTAAGGCCAAAATTCCATTTGCCTTCATCGTCTCCAAAAACCTTGTCCCGCCACTTGAATCGCAAGGGTTTCAAATCACAAAAACTCCTGGTGACATCTCCAATTTCTGCACAGTTTTGTGGATCAATTTTTGCGTCTTCTGCGATGGTGTAATGGCCGTAGTTTCGGTCGAAACCATTTACATCTAACAAAAATGGACCAGTATACCTTACACCTACGCTTAAAAGGCCGCTGGGATGAAGTTGCATCAAGGTTTGCCCTTCAGTCAATTCTCCAACTGTTTTTTCAGTCGATGGAGTTTTTGCATTGGTCTTAAAAGCAAAACCATTTTTACTGTCGGTTTTTAATATGGCTTCGTCCATATTGGTACCTAGAGCAAAGGCATTGTTGTAGGCGGACTCTGTAGCCCGATGATTGATCAGGTTGAGTGTTGGGAGGGTGTTGTTGAACCCAATTTTGATGTGGCCATCGCGATCATCTTCAGAAGCAATGTGTAGGTCTGCACTAGGGTTTTCCGTAGCGATACCCAGTTTTCCTTCGGGAGAAATACACACAAAAGTTGTTTCTACATCGTTCAGGTCCCCTTTGAATAAAAGCCCCTTTTCACTCCAGGTGAATACCTCGGCAGCTTCAGGGCTTGCTGAAATTTTAAGCAATGCCCCTTCTTCTTTTTGGATTTTCAAAGAAGGCTTTCCGTTGTTTTCCCCACCGTCCACCTTTATTGAGCCAGCTTTTTCCAATTTGACTTCCAAATGAGCTTCAGCTTTTGAAGTACCAATTCCCACTCTGGGTTGGGCTGTATTGGTAGCATCCGCACTGATTATTAAGGCGTCTTGATTGATTTCATCAGGAAGAATTTTTTGTATCTGAAAGCCTTCTGGGGAATTGGTTTCCAATTCTACAGCCGAGGTAGTTACCCGCAATACCAGGTTATTCTTTTTGCAGTCGGGGTCTTCATTAACAATTGTTAGTTCAGGCTCGGGAAGCTCAGGTTGTAATTTTATCGTACCTGTTTCTTTTTTTGCTACTTCCAAGCTTGCCTGTGGATTGGTTGTACCAATGCCTACCTTTTGCACATTTGTATTGGCATAAAGCAGGATTTTTGTTTTTTCATCGGAAAATATCCAATCCTCGTCTTTTGCAGTTTCCTGAAATTCATTCCAATTAGCCTGATCATCTTTTGGGTTTGTATTGGAACAAAAAGGTATAGTTGCCTTGGCATTCAATTGGTAAAAAGCTTTATTATGGATTACAATGGCCTCAGCATAATAAACCGCAGTAGATCGCCAAACTCCGTAAAACTTATCTTCAGCTAAGTTTAAAACACTAGAAATCAGCGAATAATAATCAGCACCTGTAGGTACAGTATTGTTACTGGGATTGAATCTGGATTTAAGGGCAGAACGTGTTATTGACATAATTGTAAAAATTAGAAGGTTCTGATGGAAATATCTCCAGCTGTCAGTACGGAACGAGCAGTAAGGGACGCTACACGGTATTCGTCAGGTTTTGAACCGTTAACTTGCTTACCAATCATCTGAAAATTCTGGACAAAATCGACGTATTCACGGCTATCACAAAAGTCGATCAGACTGGAGCGATAGACTTCTCCTCCAAACTGAATTTCGGCAGGCTCATCAGCCCGCCAGGGCGAGAGAAAGGTTTTGATCTCTTCTTCCAGTACTTTTTTATAGTAGGCATCGTCTTTTCCTGGTCGGAACTTTACCTCAAAGTTCACATTAATGGTTTCGTACCTTGGGTTGAGTACCTGAAGGCATACAAAGGGCGATATTCGATCCTTCAAAAATCGCTGAATATCACCCAATAGATTCTGGCTTGCCTTTGGTTTTTCACGTTGTGATAGAGGTAAGTTTCTGACATTCGGAATTACTACTAGGGTAACTTTGCCATTGAGGAATTCAAAGTCATATTTCATTCCTGGGAGACCCAATGTATGCGTCAGGCATTTTACTTTATATATCTGTGGGAAAGCCTCTAGAACTAGGTATTCGTAATCCCAAATGTTCACTGCACGGCCTTTGTGGCGCAGTCGTTCGGCAATGCGGCGGTAGAAATTTTCCGGCCTTTCTGGCGCTTTTCCTCCGAATGTAGCGTAGGGTTGTTCAATTTTGGCAATATTGGCGGTATCAACCACTATTTTTTTCAGACTTCCATCCGGCAAGGCTTGATTTAATCTGTCCAGGTCGTTGTTAGGCTCTGGGGTAAAAACGGTCTTAACAGCTTGAATATGAAGCCCCAGCAACCGATCAAATGCCGCGCTGTGGGTCATTGCCCTTGCCCGCAACCAGGTGTGGCCTTCTGGTAGAACGCTGAAACCCGCTCGAGCAGCTTCCGGTGGTAGTTCAAAACGAATGATACCTGCCTGAGCCAAACCCTCTGTATCGTCACTAAAATCGATGTCTTTTTGTAACACCCTCCAGGAGTTGTCAGCTTTAAGTACCGACCATTCCAAGGCGGGTAATTTGAGATCAGAATTGCCTGTGTATTCATTGACCTGGAAAAGCAGAGCTACATTCCCTTGAATTGGAGCGTTTTTTAATCCCAAATACAAGTGACCTTCATCCTTTATGAAAGGCAATAAGGTACTCGTTACTGTGGAAGGTATATCACTTTTAGTCGAATTGGCCTTATCCGCTATTTTAACGGTTTCAGTACTGTCATCAAAGGGCAGAAGTTGAATGATTTTATGTATAGATTGATTGGCATGGTATTCCAAAGAAAAACCAAGGACTGTAGGGTTGTGAGGAACCCCCGGGAATGGAACAGAGTAATTGACCGCGTTTAATGGAACTGAAAGGGATTCTCCAGTTTCAAACCCTCCTCCATCAGTTTTTTTATACCAGGCCAAAGGTTCGACAGTGATCGAATTAGAGCCTAATTTTCTTGCCGCTTCTGCTTGTCTGGCAAGAATTAACGGAAAATGATTGTGTACAAACGGGTCCCCATCAATTTTAATCCCAATAGAGTCACCCTTAATAAAGGTAAGAGGGTTAGCAAGCAATTGAAGTGTATTTGACTGAGCATTATCATTGCCAGAAAAAAGGAGTTGCCCAGTTTTCAAAGCTGGCATTTTTTCTTCAAGTGCAGCATTAACCATCCAATAATCAAGATCAACCGTGGTACGATCGAAATCAGTTGGTCCACTGTACGCTCGATAAACTTCTACTAACTGGTCACGGGTTGAACCAGCATCAAACGTCAATCTTAAATTGAGCAGAGAAACTGATTTATTTTCCAGGTCAGGGTGTTGTACATAAAAGCGATGTTGTGCCCGGGTCCCGAATGGCTGAAAGACTTTGGTTACATTAATAGGGCCTTCGTCATTACTCAAGATAACTTTTTTAGAAAGCCCGGTGACTTCGGTAAGTAGACTGATTTTACTAAGCGTGTTTGATTTTAATTTACCATAAAAATTACTGTATCCAGGCGCATCCAGGTTTATTTGGGTTCTTAACAACGGATATTCACTACCATAGGGATTGAGTTTGACCTCTTTAAGCGGTGCGATAGAATCCTTATCCGGTCCAACGGTAAATTTGATTTCTACCAAAGTTTTTGAACCCTGAGGAGTAGGGATAGCACTATCTATGCTTAAGGCCAGCCAATTTTTCTCAGTCGTAATTTCACAACTTAAGAAGTCTTTGAAGTCCTTTTCGCTTGGCAGATTAGCAGCATCTGTATCAAAAACCAGTTGAAGTTTTATTATTCTATTGCCCTCCGTCATTTGCAATACGGGCCCACCCAAAACAAAACCCATCCGTCCTTTATCCCCATGTTCATTACCAAAAGGTGAAAAATCCTTGGTCAGATTTTTCTTCAAAAAAGGAATGTTTAATTGGATTTGCTTGGCAGGTGCCACTTCTGGTGGGCATATATCGTTTAAAGGACCAGGCGGCATTGGGAAAAACAAGGTTCGTATGTCTGCAACTGAAGCTTGATTAAGAACCGTTTCTTCGGTAGCAGAAAAGACAATTTCAGCCTTGTTGAGGTCCTTTCCATCCTTAAAACTAGTTCCCTGCTCAATTTTATAAGTATCTACATGCTTGGCAAGCTGAAGACTGAGATGGGCAGCATCTGGTACTGCTTCCTGCTCGGTGAGTTGCAAAACCTGGCGGTAAAAGAATTGAAGGTGACGTTCAGTTAGTGCATTAAAATCACCCTGAACGATGCGAAATATTCTTAAGAATGCCAGCATCAAACCAATATGAGGCTGGTGTTCAGCATCCGTGGCAATAAGGCTTTCCCAGTCAGGATCGGAATTTCCATAGGCATCCCTAATGGCAATCCTGGATTTATACAACACTTCAGCGATACTATCTAAGCGCGGTAAAACATGTGGAAGAATCGTTTCTCGATTACCAATTTTTCCGTTCAAAAGCGGATCCAGATAGCTCCAATCGTCGTTCTCAAACTGCCAAACTTCCTGGCGCGCATTGATGTTAAAAAAAATACTACTTTGCGGGTTTACTTTAACCCCAAAGCGCTGATAAAGCGTATTGTAAATTCCAACAAAGGTCTCTAAAACGAAATGCAGGTTAGTAACACTGAGGTTACGAACGGTACGGCTCACCTCGGTGGAATCATGTTGTAGAATTTGATGCCAGTTTTGATGCTGAAAAAAGGCATTAAACAAATAAGAAAGTAATAGTTCAAGCGCATCCCCACCTCCCTGATCAGCACGATTTCGGTATTCCTGATAACCTGCCCACCACTTTTCAGGTTGCTCCTGATAAATTTCAGCCAGTTTAAAAGGAACACTTTTATCAAAAAAAACCATCCAATCCCGCACTCGGCCGTCTAAATTCCAATGCAACAAAACCCTGGACAGCCTCAGCCAGAAGTATAACAAATCAGGCACCTGACGACCATCAACAGGCGCAGTTTCCGGAGCTTGAGCCGGAACTTCTCGCTGAGACTGGCTATTGCCGTCGCGCTGAAGTGGATGATCGATGCCAAAGTTTACGCGCATGCTTGGAGTTTGATTTTTTAAGCGTTTCTTTCCAGGTAAAAATCGTATACAAAGTTGTTGCGGCTATTGGTGTTCCGAATGAAATAATCAATGATGATGAGCAATTTGCCCTCCAATTGTTCGTCGGATGAAATTTGAATATTATCGACCCTTATGCGTGGCTCATGTAAAACCAGAGCTTTGTATACCAGATCACGCATGTAAGCCAAAAAGCCACTATTCATGGGTTCAAACTGAAATACCTTGAGGTTGCAGCCAAAATCTGGGCGCATGACCCGCTCACCCAAAGCTGTGGAAAGTAAGATTCCTATGCTTTGCTGGATGTCTTCCTGGGCTTCCACCAGTTGTATCCCCCCTATTTCAGCATCGAAACTAGGGGGGAAAGCCCAACCTCTTCCAAGAAAATCACCCATAAAAAAATGTTTATCAATGATAAATAAATTAAAAATCTATCATCCTCCAATTATCACCGTTGGAACTCCAACCGCGATAGTACCACCATGAGCAGTGGAATCACCCATACGAGCTGCTGGCTTCCCACCGAATAGCACTGTTCCTGATCCTTTGATGATGCTATCTGGGGGGCCTGTACAAACACACATATCTCCTAGTACTGCAGCTGGTTGTCCACCTATCAAAACGTTAGGGGCGCCTGGTCCGATAATGGGGCCCCCTACATGGGGAACAGGTCCGGGATTGCTAAGCGGGCAGACATGCATACTTCCAATGGTTGCTGCTGGTGGCATAAGGTTTTCAATTTGAGCTGAAATAATTTAACAATATTCAGGCATTTCCTGATAAGTTCCATTGCAGTACTCCAGTACTCTTTCCCAGACCAATTTGGCGATTTGAGTACCAAGTTTTTGACCTTGCAGGTTCCCATCCATAAAATGAATCCCTCCAATTACCCGGGAGATACCTGCTTGTTCCACAGCGTTGCAAAAATATTCCCAATGGAGTTTCATATCCTGAGCAGGAGTTACCCCTGGCTCTATTTTTGAGCTCCCGGCAGGAATATGCACAGTGTGGCCAAAATAGTCTCTTTCAGTAAAGCGATTCAGAATAGTGCCACCAGCAGCACTGAAGGTGCTATGCCCTGATACATATTCCGCAAAGGGAGGGGTAGGTAGAAAGGGTAACCATGTTTCAGCAGGTTTACAAACTTTCCCTTGAAATGGTCCACCCCAAAAATAAAATTCACGACCTTCAAGAAGGGTGTGAATGGCCGTAATTGGCCGGCAGTAATCCCTCGTTACTTTGAGATACCAACAAGCAATACTGGCGTCCAACATGGCCATTCCCAAAGCAAAAAAGAGTTTTACATCTTGGTTCAAATCATGACAGTCGCGGTGAGAAACAGCCCTGGCCATTAGACACCACATACCAGGTGGGGTCTCTGTACCACCACCACCAGCCCAGAATTCCGCAATGGTTTTTGTCTCATCATTCAGATTGGCACTGTAATCAAGTACCAAATGGCATTGTTTTTCAAAAGCAATTGCGGCATTCTTTTCTTCCTGAGTAAGTTGTTCCAGGTCATCATCACTCGAAAGAGGTAGAGGGCGAGGATATTGTATCGGCTTTTTAATGCCTGACAAGTCGCGTTTGGGATTAAATACAAAAGGTTTGACCCAACCCCAGTGGGGGTAAAGAAACTGCTGTGCTTCATTACTTTTGGGATCGCGCAGAGCTTGCCAGTGGTTAATGTTCTTCACGGGAGCAAACTGAGGCTCATTAACAGGAATGTAATCCTTATTCAGGTCTTCATATTTACCCTGTTGATTGGATCCATCCTGATGGTAATACTCCAAAATGTCTCTTGCAGCAGTATTTCCAATCATGCCTGGATTTAAGTCAACATCATTGGGTGGAGTAGTATCATCATAATAGTTTGGGTAGTCAGGGTCAAAACCATACTCTTGCATGATTCCTTTAAATGTGGGGCTTTGCTGCGGAAACAAATCTACCAACACACGGAAAGCTCCATAACTCAGTGCTTTTTCCCGATTGAAATCGTTTCGCATAGCCAATGGTGCACGTCGCATTCGTTCGGTACGCACCGGGAGTGCGACTGCATCAAAATGGGCCCAGGCATCGTACATGGCATTATGGAGCATAGCAATGGCGCGTGCCACTGCCGGTGGTTTGGCTGCCGAGGTCCTGACTGCTGAGAGCAGCGCAGTATTCCATCTAAGAACGATATTGTCTTTTTGAACCATTGCTTAGTTAATTTTAACCAGGTTGCCCTGGATTTTAGCAACTCCGGAGGATTCCAGGGATGCACTCGCTTGCCCATTGAGGCCCAAAGCGGTGTTGGCCTTAATGTTTGTATTCATCCCTTCGATACTCATATCCTGAGTTGCCTTTTGTTCAATTTTTCCTTGAGCATTGATTTTGATGTCCTTGGGGCTACTCATCTCAATGCCATCCGTACCCATCTTAATTTTATTGTTGTTTTGGTCTTTAAGGGTAATGCTTTGGTCGTCCTCGTCAATCACGATACTATTCCCACCTGGTGTTTCGATGGTTATGATTTTTTTTTCATCATCAAATTGAAGTTTCATTTTACTGCGGGTGTACAAACCCTTGATGTGGTTGTCGTCGGATGCGGTGATAGGTGCCGGTTTTGCCTGGCTGTTCAGTTGCCCTAAAACGACTGCTTCCCGGGGGTCTCCATTGATAAAACCTACCACCACCTCATCTCCAATTTCGGGCCTGAAAAAAGAGCCACGTTCATTACCAGCATCCAAACAGGCCACCCTTGACCAAATCCCACGGGCGTCATTGTCTAGGGTAGGCAACTTGACCAGAATGCGGTGATCTCCATTTGGGTCATTTTCCAACTGCACAACAATTCCAATTTGAAGTCCCGTCACACCATTGTGTAGGCCACCAGACGGGAAATCTCCGACCTCGGCGCGAGCTGCAGCCCAGGTTGGCTCCATACCAAATTGAGCATGGGTGAACCAGCTCCCTCCTGAAAAATCATGTCGAATTGCAGAAACAAATGCCCGGCCCTGAAATCGACTACCCACTCCCTCCAGGCCCAACCAATTTCCTGGTTTAAGGCCAGGAAAACCAGTAAATTTTGCCCTTCCGCGTATTTTAGCCATTCGGCTTTTGAGCATGGCTGCTTTGGCCCAGGCTTCAGTTTCGGAAGAGGATAACTGACCGCTGTGCCTTAACTCAAAAAATTCTGGAGCTGCCGCAATTGCAAGTGCTTGGGGAGAAAAATTGCCTTGCAGGTCATCAAAATCTACATCTGTAGTTTCGGCAGTTTCCAATTCCTGACGAGTATAATTCCAAGAGCTTGCTTTTACTGCTTGCCAGGTGTTGCGAGCATCCATTTCTGCTTCAAATTCGAGGATAGTGGCCCCGAATCGAATGCTGAGTGCCGCCGCCTCTGTAACAGGAGCTTTAATGTTTACAACACCATCATCGGCTATTACCAATTTTCCGTTAGCTTCAGCCCGCATACATAAAAAATCCCAATCGTTGGTATGGTGTTGAACCAGTTCATCATGGGTTTCATTGGTATCCTCAATATCTCCAGCCAATGATCCCAGCAGTTCACCCATTACATCACTATCCTTGGTCTGGGTAAAGTATTTATTTTTTCGCCCCAGACTAAGTCGAACTACTTCGTCTTTGCACTCAATAGTGAGGAAAGACTGGGCATTTTCCCGGATTTTGATCGAATGGCAAATCAAGATCCCTTTAAAAAGTGTAGTTTTATTGCCATCATACCCGCCTTTTATTTCTATACTTTTACCTGGCGTAAACAAGTCACCATCCGAAACCTCAAAAGTTTCTGCAGCAGTGCTTCCATCTCGAATTACTAAAGTAGCGCTGGGAATTCGGTTGACCTGCTTATGAATACTAATGGAAAGTACCTGAATCACCTCAGGGATTCGGTTGCCATCAATCAGTATTTCGGTCGAAACGACGCCCGCTACTGCATTAGAGGGTATGACTTGGGGATCCGGCATTTGATCTTTCCAATTTAGTTGTTAAAAAAGGTTTTTCACTTGGTTAGCAACATTTCGGGCTGTTTGAGCGGTATTCTGGGCGGTATTTCGAGCATTTTGAGCGGCATTTTTAGCTTGTTCTGCTGCGTTTTTAGCACTATTGGCAGCATTTTGTGCGGTTTGAGCGGCATTTTGAGCAGCGTTTTTGACCTGGTTTGCCGTGTTTTGCACAGCTCCAGAGGCATTTTGTGCAGCAATTTTTGCCTGATTCACTGCATTTTGTGCAGTATTGGCTGCATTTTGTGCTGCATTTCTCGCTTGATTGGCTGCATTTTGTACCTGTGCCACTCCTCCTTGTAGGGCATTCTGGGCTTGATTGATTGCAGGAAGCACTAATTGGGACGCTTCATTGAGTGTTTTTCGAAAATTGACCAAATCATTGGCCTTGGCCACCTGCAATAAACTATTGGCAGCAGTGTAGGCCTTTTGAGTTACGTTAGCTACTCGTTCACCATTTTGGGAAACGGTTGCTACTGCATTGCCCAATTCACTGACCTTGCCTTCTTCTTGTACTCGGATGAATGGAGCTTTGTGTTCTTTAAATGTCGCAGAGATTTTGGCGCGCAACGGAGTCCCATCTGGTTTGAATAAAGTATAGTTGACAGAAGCTTCCGCCAATTGGCAATCAAATACAAAATCATTGGCCCAGATGATTTTTAAAAAATTGGGTCTCCGAATATCCCCATTTAACTTATAGGTTAGCTTCAAAAAATCCTCTACTTGTTTGCTCACCTCAGTACCATTGAGCAAATTGCCTTCTATGGTATTGGTATTGTCAAAAATGAATTCCAAACGCAGTTCTTCTACGGGAGTACTGCCATGACGCGCATTATTAGACTGGCTACCTGGATTCTGTGAGTTTTCCAGATGAATCTGGTGTTTCCTGGTGTATGATTCCGGATTAATAGGAATGGTAAAGCGTCCTAATTCGGATCGGGCCAAGGTTTCATCACCAAAAGCAATTAAGACTATCTTTCTAAGGCTCATGGTTATCGTTCATTTTGTCGTTTCAGTATTTCCAAAACCTTTTCAATAACCATGGCAATGAGGGCATCTTGTTGATCATTAGCCCCTGTACCGGCATTCCCGCCCTCAGGTGCTGCTAATGGTGCTGCTGAAGCACTTCCACCTTCGCTGATATTCACTTTGATGTTGAGTTCCCTGATTTCGATGGGCATTGTTTCAATTGAGATTAAGGTTTAATACTAAATGCGTTGTAATTGATCTCCAAGGTTTCAATGAGCACCTCTCCTTGCTGAGCATTTAAATCTTTGATTTTCCAGCTTTTAGGCCAGGCGTGACGCAAAGACCAAGTGAGCAGCGCGCTCCCGTTTTCACCAAATAACGAAACCGTAATGGTAATGGGCTGGAACTCGAATTCCAGTAAAGCCTTTTTGCACCAGCCGATAATGGCAGAGTTTTCAGGCTTAAAAACACCACGTTCCAAGATCAAAGGACTACATTTAGCCCTAACCGGAACAACGTGTTCGTTGAAAAGCAAGCCACCTTCCTTGAAAGTTTCTGTTTCGACTTGTACCTCAAGGCCCTTGACAGACTGGAAAGAAACATCATTGTTGCCATTTGAAAGCCCTTCAAAGCTCACCCTAAAGTAAAATCCGCTATAAGGATAGTAGCTCATGAATTTTTTGGATTAGGGCAATCAAGCCTGATACGAAATCTCCAGTTTTTCGTGTACCAACTCAAGGGTTTCAATGGCCACTTCGTTGCCATCTGCCTTTAGATCAGAAGGCTGCACTTTTGTCGGAAATGCATTGGTAAGCTTGTAGGTAACAATAGGACTATGTTCCTCATTGAGGATACTGATGGTAACCGTACGACGATACAAGGAGCCCACGTTGTTGCCCTCTTGAAACATCCGGGTTTCTTTCCACCAATCGTGGAAATCATTACGATCCTTGAATATCCCCCGTTTGAGGGTTACGTTGCCGAATTTTTGCATGCCTGGCATTTTGATCTTGTGATACTCCGGGCTATCGCCGTGGCGGTATTCGATCACCTCAGTTTCAGCTGAAAGGCCAGATACTTCTGAAAAACTTATGATTGTGCCATTCCAGTCTACCTGGTAGTGGAATTTTGGCAATGGGTATACAGCCATGATGTGTTATTGAAGGAAATAGATGAAAAATTAGATTCAACATTTTTTAGCAGCAACAGCAGCGTCGTAAGCAGCTTTGCAAGCGTTAAAATTGGCCTCGGCAAGGTTTTTCTGCTCTGCAGTACAATTCAACCAAGCTAATGCAGCTTCGCTTTTTTTCTTTGCCTTATCAAAGTTGTTTTTGGTCTCGTTTCGGTACTTGTTGAAGCTTGATTTAAAGTCATGGTTGCAAACTGGTAATACAGCTAAAGTGTAAGCCTTGTACTGGTTACCACAATCCTTATCCTCCATTGAACCAATATCAGGAACAGTACATACATATTCTTTTCCTAGATCTAGCTCTTCTTGTGATTGGTTGTCTTTCATACCACAAGTTTTGAGTTGCGCTGTCAAACTAAGTAAGCGAGCATTAATACCACAATTATCAGCAATAGCAGCCTGGATATCATGAATCACACTAACCCCTGATAAAGTTTTATTCAATCCTTCTTGAGCATGTTTGCTTATGTCAGCAAGGGTTTTAATGAGATCGTCAATGCAAGTGGCTACTGGTTTGTCGGCTCCAAGTTTAGCAAGTACATCGATTCTAAATTTGTCCATTTTTTTAGCAAAAACTTCTGCCTGGCAAAGGATATCCATCATTTCGTAATTAAGCAATTCGCTTGCTTGCCGGGCTTTATTTGTGTTTTGAAAGACATTATGCCCAGCTTTAGCTGCTCGAATGAGGGTATTGTTGATGGCCTCTGCAGTATCAACTGTAGTTTCTATGCGGTCGCAGGCGGCTTTAAGTGCACCTTCCACCATTTGGGCTTTAGAATAAGCTGCTATGGCACGTTCCCAAAGAGATTTGCGCACCTGATAAACGCGCTCAGCGGTATCCCTACCGTTCTTGAGATCGTTAATGTATTTAGTTATGGTCAGTTCACTTTCCATTGTGCGATGGATTGGTGCCGAAACGAAGTCGGCCTTTGAGTGAATAAAGTGGATGGTTATTTGCTTTTTCCAGATTTTCCTTCTCGTGGATTGCTCGTGGCATTTTTGTTCGTGGGGTCAAATATTTCAAGTAGGGCAGCTTTTTGGTTTTTCATCTCAGCACGGCTTTGATCAATAAAGCAATAGGCTGATTCTTTGCCTGTTTTAGCTGAGCTAGCTTTACCATATTCGCTGTGCGCCTGAGCAATAGAAGTAATAGATTCAGCATATTTCTTTTGCCACTCGGCAGCACTTTTACTAGCTGCACTTGCATTTTCGTCAACGTCTTTTTTAAACCTTTCTGCTTGAGGTTTAATTTCAGCTATCACACTTTCAAGGTTAGGTAAATTGTGTTGGGCAAAAATTGAAGCACTTTGTATCACTGACATAACAGCTTCCTCCGCCTGAGTTTTGAGTTTTTTTAAACAATCTTCCAAATCATCAAGGCGAGTTAATTCATCTTTAAGGGTTATCTTATCTTCCTTGTTGCAAACCTTGTCAATGCAAGCCTTCATGGAATTGAATGCCTTATCAGTTATACAAATCTGATCATAAGTTTTTTTGATTAACTCGGCAATTTTTGGAAATTCGCCTCCAGAACTTGCAGCAAGCTTAGTCAGTTCGGAAAGGATTTTTGGAAGTTCTGCACTTTCAGAAACTAGGGTGAGAGCCAAGCAATAATTCAAGTTGGCATAAGCATCTTGGGTATTCAGGGCACCACAAAGTAACAATCCAATATTGGTTTGGTCTTCAACTTTGAGGTGGTAATTGTTGAGCTGCACCTGTTCATTGGATAAAGCGATAGGTATCTTTCCACTAGAGGCAGCAATCCCATTTAGTATTTCATCTTCAGCAGCTTTACTAAACCTCCGGCGCTTGCCTTTTTCAGGTGTTTCAGGTTCACAAAGCTTTTTTTCGGAAGGCGGTGCAAGGAATTCTTCCTTTATTGTACCAACATGCTTGTAGGTATCTTTACATGTGAATTCTTCCGCCACGTTTTGAGTTGATCCACTCATTTTTCAAATATTTAAAATGATAGTTAGGTAAAATGCTGACTAACCGATTTTTATGTCAATTTCCATGTCTAGCTTTCCGGCAACTTATGCATGAAGCGCAGGATGATGAATTCGGCAGGGCGTACAACGGCCATACCTATTTCCACGATCAAACGCCCTTCCAGAATATCCAGTGCTGACATGGTTTCTCCGAGTCCAACTTTTACAAAGTAAGCTTTTTCAGGGGTAGAGCCTTGCAAAGCCCCTGCCCGCCATTGTAGCAAAAGGAAGTTTTCAATCATTCCTTTAAGCCGTACCCATGTATTCGCATCATTGGGCTCAAAAACAAATTGATAAGTGGATTTTTTCACCGATTCCTCTACCATATTGAAAAAACGACGTACCGAGATGTAACGCCATTCATTGTCATTGCCAGCCAGGGTACGTGCTCCCCAGACTTTGATGCCTCGACCAACGAACTTCCGGATCACGTTGACGGACAAGCCGTTGCCATCGTCGACATTCAGTGTCTCTTGCTGTTGATCGTTGAGATTGACATTGATGCCATCAACGGCTACAACTCCTTCATTAGCAGGAGCTTTCCAAACCCCTCTCGTATTGTCCACTCGAGCATAAATGCCAGCCATAGCTGGTGATGCCGGCAGATAGATGGACATATTGCGAATCGCCAGATCTGCCTTGGATTTATCCCGGTTATTCAAATCATTGTAGGCTTCTTCCGACGCTGGCTGTCCATTATTAAAGCGGCGGATAATGGTACTGTTTTTATTGACTTCGTAATCAGCAGTTGAGCGAATACCTGGGAAATAAACCGCACCATATTTGAGTTCACCAACACTCATGCCACCAACAGCACCATCACGAAATTCTTGAATTGCCTCAAGCGTTTGTTGAGTGCGACTAAATCCACGACCTGTTTGATGAATATCCATTATGACGAATCTATCCTTTAGGTCTACAGCCTGAAGTAGGGCTTCTTGCATTAGTCCATGGTATTCGCCTACACTCATCCCTTGTCCTTCTGGAAATACGATTAAGGTTGGTTCGTCAAGTTCTCGGGCTTTAGTCAGTCCTTGTTGAAGTCCTGCTACTGGAAGGGTTTCCCCATAAGGTAGATAAGCTCCAACAGAAATGATCCAGCAAGGCCCTCCTCCATTGGCGAAATAAATTTGCAAACTATAATACATTACGTGCCTTGAAGGAGAGAGGTTGTTGGCCCAGTCAAAATCAGCTGTTACGGCTTCCCTGGTTATATTGCCCGCGCCATCTCGTTGATTATCAATGGTGACTACTAGATTTTCTTCAGGTTGTGGTAGGCCAAAAATATCTACGTACTCTAGATGAGAGGAAATACGTTGTGGTTCCATGAACACATCGCGACCATCCAAACGCGCCTTCTCGGTGTAGCCGATAAATACGGGAATAGCGGTCTGCACTGGTGCCACACTAGGTGGAAATTTGGGTATCTCTTCAATATATACCCCTGGTGTTCTGTATACTGCCATGACGAGTGGTTGTTTTTAATTTAAAGTGAGACAAAGATTTCTGAAAAATATTCTCTTCGGTTCCTATCAAAATGTAGGTTCAGATTATCCGGGCCCGGTAAAAAAGGCGGCGTGGCCCCCCCATCCAAAACAACCCGTTGAGTGCTTTGAGTGAGGTAGCGAGGTAAGCGGGTTTGCAGCGTTTTTGCCCCCAACGACTGAACAGGTGTAGCCGAAGGTACTTTGCCTTTAATTTGATATCTCCAGTAAGTAGGCCTGCTGAGGAGGCGAATGTCAAAGACAGCCTGTGGCCGCCAACGATTGGGTTGAAGTGGATCTTCTGCAATGCGTAGAGCCCCATCATCTTCAAAAAGTTTAAATTCATCAGGTAGTCCTGCGTCATGAACCATTTCAACAAGGCCAAATACATCAGATCCTGCCACCTCATCGCTTAGCAGAATACGTTGGCTTGGTCCAAAATCTTCTCCATTAACCTGCGTTTCGAGCTGGTACCAATCATTAGGTTGATCACTGAAGTTGACCTGAAAGGTATCCGGCGGAGTACTAAAAGTTTGATTTATGACCTTTTGCTCTACGTTATCACTCATTCTTACAAGTCTGAAAGTGACATTGTCAACAGGTTTGGATTTTTCATCAAAAACAAATTCGAAGTTTTTGGGCAGTACGCGCCGATCCGAAGTATTGGCCCAACGGTAATTGGGTTTACCAGCATTTACTGGCTCAAAATCACTGTCTGTTGGGTTTATTTTTGTGGCATATTGTAGTTGATTGTTTTGAATCCTGAGTTCTCCCATATCCCAAGTTCGATGTGAATTGGCCACAAAACCTGGTGGATTATTGGAAAGGGATGGTGCAGATTTCACCTCTCCAGAGGCAATCTGGTTCGTAAAATGGTATTTTGCAGGCCAGGGCAGGTTCAGTGCATGATTGGTAAAATTATACCAATAGGCATTTCGAACCTTGATCAGGAAGCTAAAAGTAAGCTTGTCTGTTGAAATCGGAAATCGAGGGAAAAACCTGTTCCCGATTTTATTTACCTCAATACCAACGACCAAGCCTGTAGGTAGCATACGCCAGCGCAAACGCATAGCGTCGATGAGTTGAGCGGTTTGTCGGGTTGGTTGCAGGTAAAGATCTTTTTGAATGTCGTATTTTTCAGTCAACAAACTGGCCTGGTCTTCTACAGGATGATCGTAAAATCGCTCCTGCGGTTTTCCACTCCACTTCCGGTTATCGAGAAAATAAGCATGGAGGACTCGAAGTTCAAAAAGCCGTCTGAAGACAATGTTTCGCATAAATTGGATGTTTAGTGCTTGATTGTTTTAGGCCAGGAATCATGAGATGTCAGCATTTTCTAATGTATTGATCTCTTCAATCAAGGTGCCTGTGCCGAGAGGACGGCGTGAGTCAAGAGCTACTAATCGAGCCTTATACATTACAAATGGCATTTGTCTTCCACCTAGGGAGCCCCACAAGTGGTTGATCTGTTCAAAGGTCATTGTGTACAGGTTGAGACTCAATTCCAAGTCTTCAAAGTCTATTTCATTACGATCAGGCGTAAAAACTGAAGAACTACTCAGTTTAAATACTCTCCTACCTTGAAGAAAGCGAATAACTTCTGACAACTGATGCAAGGCTCGATCATAATGGGTGTTGGGCTGATTGCAGGCAAAGAGCAGGTACAAATTCAGATAGATTGGGGGGTTTCGGTATTCTACAAAGCCATTACTGTTTTTAATAGCTGCGGGCAAATTTTTGAGCGTACTTTCTTCTTCGATGTTGACTAGAGTAAGCAATACATCACCTTCAAAACCAGCACCTGGATCTTCAAGATCTGCCACATTTGCCAGAACTACCGTATTAGGGGTACTGGCTACATTGGCAGCATTCATTTCGGCACTGATGAGTTTGAGGGCAATGTCTATCATTGTACTGGGAGAATTTCAAAATTTTAATCTTAGTGCAAAGAAGTAACTGAAATTTTATATTGTCAAGTAACTTATTTACAATATCGGGATTCCGAAAAATTCCACTCCTGGATTCAGGATATAAATTCTTCCATAAGGATCAAATTATTGCGAAGTGCTTTGGCCACAAGTCCCTGGATGGTATGGCAGTTCAATTTACCTTTGATGTTTTTAAAGTAGGTTTCCACCGTTTGAGGGGTCAGTTTCAGAACTTGGGCAATCTGTGGGCAACTTTTGTCGCTCGCAGCCAAACAAAGGATTTGTCGTTCACGTGTATTGAGGTCTACCTTTTCGTAGGGAGCCAGAGCCTCCACAATAACCCTGCGGACCTCATTGGACATGCAGATTTTTCCTTCTTTTACCTCCCCAATCACTTCACGAATGTACTCCATGGAGTGAGCAATATCTTCTTTGAGCAAGTACCCATCGGCTCCTATCCGAAAAGCCCTCAATACGTACTCAGGGTAGCCACTCAACACAATAGTGCGCAATCGGGGAAAACGATCTTTGATGAGTTGAAGAGCTTCCAGGCCTGCTTCTTTGTTTTTCCCAATTTCTATGTCCAAAAGAGCAAGTTTAGGTTGGTAAATACGTATATGTTCACTCAATTGGTCATAATTACGCCAACCTTTTGCGATAATTTTGTATTCCTGGAAAACGGCTTCCAACTGGAAGAAATAATCACTGTCTTCAAAAAAGATTACCATATTTTTAGAATCTAAGGGTTTAGAGGAAAACTAAGTGTTATCGTGGTACCTGTATTGCAACAGGAGTATATCTCCAATTGGCCTTTGATCTCTAAAGTTTTACGGTACAGTTCCACTATTCCGCATCTTCGGTAGGAATCAAGCTGTTCTAGAAAAGTTGCAAATGTATCGCTTCGAAGATTAAGTACATCTTTGGATAAGCCTAGTTGATGGGGTATACCTACCCCGTTGTCTTCAACACAAAGTATTACTCGATCATTAGTCGGCGTGTACATAGCTCGAATGCTAGCATAAGTAAATTCTGAGTGCTTTCGAATATTATTCAAACATTCTCTTAGAAAAAAAAGTAGTTCGTATTTTTGCTCGTAGGTAAGGATTATATCATTGAGCATTTCGGGTATATCCCAATGAAAATATTTCTCTTCTGCCTCAGAATGTAAGTATCTACTAAATCGGAAAGCGGTTTCGTGTAAGAGCTTAAATAAATTATTAGAATTTTTATCAATAAAAGTCTGCCCCAATTCACATGTATGCAATAATTCCAATAAGCGCTCTCGAATGGATGGATCGCAAGCAATTGTCAGAACGCCATGTATTTCTGCTTTAATGACCTCATGCAGCATATTTTCATACAGTCGAAGTTGGAGCGAATGATCATTTAGCCTCTCTTTCAACTGTGGAATAGGCTTTTCTATTTTTAGCTGATTTTGAAGTGAACTGTTGTCATGAAGTTCCCCAATAACTATATCATTGGATAGTTTTTCATTTACAGCTTTCAGGGTTTCCGAAGGCAAGGGATAGCCTTCAGCTAGGTGCACGTTAAACATTTCACTGGAATTAGTTGGTTAAATAATCACCAATCAACTCAAATAGAGTCATTCGAGATTACTTTTTAGTTTTAGCGTGTATATTTAAATAGAGCAGTATTAGATACAGAGTTCGGTCCAAAAGTGAAGTAGTCAAATAATTTTACCGTAATAATTTTCATTTTTTCAAATATCCAAATAATTTTCATAAAACACAATAGTTAGCTCATAAAATCTCCACAATCCTCCCCACCCCCTCTTCTAGCGGCGCTACCACCGGCACCCCCAATTTCCCCTCATACTCCTTCCGATACGCCTCAATTTCCTCCCCCGTTGCCCCCTGCGTATTCAATGCCACTGCAACCACCTCAGAACCATACGCGTTGATCAACGCAATCTCACTCTCCACCGAAGGAATCCTCCCCCACTCCGGCAAATCATCATAAAACTCCCGCTTTATCGGCACTACCAGCACCACTTTTTTGGCGTTGCCGGAAATCAAAAACTCCGGCCCACACGGCCCACTTGGATTGCGCAGAGCCGACTGCCCTTCCAGGAAAATGATGTCCGCCTGGGTTTCCTCCCAACAAGACACGATGGCGTGCTCCAGCTCCCCTGAGATAAAATCATTGAGCGTAGAATCAAAAATAAAACCGTACTCTCCACCTTGCATCCAACCCGTTTGCCCGGTGTAGATCATGTGGGCATTTTTGCCTACCGCCCGGCAAGCATCGCGCAAAAAACGGGCGGTGGTGCGTTTGCCGGTGGCACAATCCATGCCCATTACAGCCACGATTGGCGCGGTAACTTGATAAATTTTTCCTTCCCAAAAATGTAATTCAGCGCGGCGCTTGGGCTTGCGCACATCGATCAGCATGGCTGCATTGGCTTGGGAAAGTTTTAGAATGTCTGGCCTTTCGCTCAAAAAATCATGCAAGCCATTCACAATCGAAATGCCGTGCATCAAAGCCTCGCGAATTTCGTCAAGGATACTCGGAGGCAATACACCACCTATCGTCGCTACCCCAACAATACAAAAATCAGGTAGTACACTTACCTTTTGTAGCGCTTCGTCAATTGTGGCATATACCGGTATATTACAGGGGCGGCCATCCATTACTTCTCCTGCATCTTTGCCCGCGTGATTGGTGTCAATTACGGCCAAAATTTCAAAGCGTTCACTGCCCCGCAACAGTCCATGCGTGGTTTTAGCATTGATTTCATTCAACATTCCTCCAGATAGTACAATTGCGGTGCCCGTCGCCATATGCATCTTATTTTCGGGCTAAAATAATCCTTTGTGCGCAGCTTGTATATGTAATCTTGTTTTTTAATTCATCGAATCGGGTCGGGTGGTTCGTTTTGCTTGTTGCCACTGCAGTTCAAAAAGAAAAGAGATTTGAAAAAAATTGCGCCCGGTTTCATCGTTGATGCGGTAATCGAACTGATTCATCCAACCCGATTGAAGGGTAAAAAGGGGAGAAAATTCGTAGCCTATCCCGGCAAAAAAGCGGTTGCGTTCAAAATAGGGTGCCCGATCCGTCAGGAATAACTCATCTGAAGCAGTCAGGAAAAAAACACCGGGCTCTACTTTTGGGGCATTGAGCGGCATCAAGGTATTGAAGCGGTAACGAAACCGGTTGCGAAAACCATTGCTCGTCCAGCGTTGTTCAGCGCGGTAACGGTGTTCAAAGCGGATCCGATTGAGGTATTGGTACATCTGCAATTGCAGCCAGGTCCTGATTTCGTTGTTGGCTTTGGGGGTGACAAAATCGCCGCCTTCCTGGTAGGTATCGTAACGCCCAAAGCCGGTAGTCAGACTGAAGGTCTTGCTCAAATCGTAAGTCACTCCCCCCTTGATTTCGTAGTAGTGGAAATGATCGTACCAGCGCAGACTGCGCAATTGAGGCTCTACAAAAATAGTCCAGCGTTCGCCGATGTCAGCTTTAACATTGAGCACGTTCCAGGTACCTAATCGATCCAGGTCACTTTCCTGGGCAAAACCCTGCTGCCACAGGAAAGGGAGAAGCAAACAAACATAAATCCATTTTTTCATACCGTCTATCTTCAAGAATCCTTTGAGGGCCCAACAAAATCGAGGGCAACGCACCGTAGAGACGCACGGCCGTGCGTCTCTACAATCCGGAATCATCCATATTTTTTGCATAAACCGATTTTGTAGCACAGCCGAATCATCTCCAATATACGCAGGTCAGCACAAAAAGTTCGTTCCAAAACCACACCAAACGCCCAGGTTTTTCTACTTTAGAGCTTTACCGTTTAACCAAGCTCTACCATGCACAAAGCCATCGATTGGCAATCCAAAATCTACATCAATGGATTTGCCGGAAAAAAAGATACCATCAACCCCGACTGGAACAAACTGGAAACTGCGGCCATCCAAAAAATGAGCCCCCAGGCAGCTGGGTACATTGTGGGTGGTGCTGGCAATCAGGACACGGTAGTGAGCAATCGTTCCGGCTTTGGGCAATGGAAAATTGTACCCCGGATGTTGCGCAATGTGGAGCAAGGCGACACTTCAACGGAGTTATTTGGACAAAAAACACCATCCCCCTTTTGGCTTTGCCCAATTGGGGTTTTGGAAATGGTGCATCCCGAGGCCGATCTGGCCGTAGCACGGGCCGCCGCTGAACTGGGCATTCCCTACGTTTTTTCCAATCAGGCCTCCGTACCCATGGAAACCTGTGCTGAAGCAATGGGCTCTAGCCCCCGCTTTTTTCAATTGTATTGGTCCAAAAATCGGGACCTCGTGGCCAGTTTTGTCCAACGAGCTGAGGCTTGTGGTTGCAGTGGCATCGTGCTTACGCTGGATACGACCCTACTCGGTTGGCGCACCATGGATTTAGAATTGGCCTATCTGCCTTTTTTGGAAGGGAAAGGTATTGCCCAGTATACTTCCGATCCGGTGTTTCAAAAAATGTTGGATGAAAAGCTGCAAAATCCGGGGGCAGCACCAGCTAGACCTCCCCTTTCTTTGGACTTGATCAAGGGCTTGGTCAGCAGTGTGAGTCGATATCCCGGCAAAGGGTTCTTACGCAAATTGCGTTCAGGTCGTCCCATGGCTGCCGTGCAACTTTTTGTCCAAACTTATTCCAATCCAGCCATCACCTGGGAGGATCTGGCCTTCCTGCGCGAGCACACAAAGCTCCCCATCTTACTTAAAGGCATCTTACACCCGGATGATGCCCGCAAAGCACTGGATTATGGGATGGATGGCATCGTAGTGTCCAATCACGGAGGTCGGCAAGTAGATGGTTCCATCAGCGCCATTGAGGCGTTACCAGGGATTGTAGCGGCTGTCAACAAACAAGTGCCCATAATCCTTGACAGTGGTATTCGCGGCGGGGCGGATGTGTTCAAGGCATTGGCGTTGGGTGCTAATGCGGTTGGTTTGGGTCGGCCTTATGTGTATGGACTTACCTTGGGTGGGCAACAGGGCGTATATCAGGTGTTGCGGCATTTGATGTCCGATTTTGAGTTGACCATGCGTTTGGCGGGGTGCCGGAAAATTGGAGAGATCAATCGGGAATGTTTAACACCTAATGCATAAATTAATGAAATTCAATCCCAGGTATTTTGTTTATACCATTTTGCTTTTCGTCACCGAAGTCCTCATTGCCCTCTTCGTTCACGATCAATTCATTCGCCCTTACATCGGCGATTTTTTGGTGGTGATCCTGATTTATTGCTTCGTCAAATCATTTTTGAATACACCCGTGGTGCCTACGGCATTGGGCGTTTTGGTATTCGCCTATACCGTTGAGTTGTTGCAATATTTCCGCATTGTTGAAGTGTTGGGATTACAACATTCCAGAGCTGCGCGCATCATCATTGGCAGCTCATTTGAGTGGCAGGATATATTGGCTTATACTTTGGGGATTTTGATGGTAATTTTGATAGAAAAAAGAAATACACTATTCAAAAAATCAAGGCTTTAAGGTAATGTTTCTATCATGCGACTACACCTTTTATTCACCACAAAGACACAAAGACACGAAGACACAAAGTCCGGTTAATCAGAAAATTTGCACTTTGTGCCTTTGAGCCTTTGAGCCTTTGTGGCAAAAAATAAAAATGTTTGTTAGTCTAGCTTCCACTCACTTCCCCTTCTTCTGATACGTCTTCGGATCAATCGCCTTTGGCGACCAATGGTTAAAAAACTCCAATACAGCAGCCGTACTGTGGCCTTTGCCCTGTTCCAGATAGGCGCTATTTTGGGTATGTAGGCGATTGCCTTTACCATCCAGAATTACAAATACAGGGAAGCCAAAACGCTCAGGGTAACCAAGTGATGCCAGAATTTCTTCATTTTTATTCTCCGGACTGTAATTCAAATGGTAAGGGATGAAATTTTTCTCCAAGGCCGTTTTGAGGGTGTCATTGGTAGTCACTTTGTTGTGAAAAAGAATGCACCAGCCGCACCAATTGCCACCAATTTGTAGCAACACGTGTTTGCCCTCTTTGGCCGCCTGCTTCACCGCAGCTTCGATGTCGGCTTTGGCATCCGCAGCGGGATTGTACAATTTGGGTTTGGCCGTTTCTGCATTTTGGGCATTAGCCAGCGAAGCGATGCTCAGGAAGAGCAAAAAGATCAGGTTTTTCATGTCTTATTCGGTTAATGCACGAAAATACTATTTCTATCTGCAATCCTCGATCAAAAAAATCTGTCTTTAGCTGTAACTATTAAGTCAACATTTTAGTCTACGCCATACTCGCCTGCTCTATCGTCATTCTACGCTGTTTCTAAAACCATTTATACCATGAAAGTATTTTTCCCATTGTGCCTTATGATGGCATTCAGCAGTATGCTTTTTGCACAAGCCGATCCCTGCACCTGTGCAGAAAATGTTGAGCGCATGTACCAAAAACTGGAAGCCAATTACATCGCCTATCACCTGACCAAGGACAAAATTGGCCCAAGCTATCAAGCCAGGAAACTCCAGTATCGAGCCTTGGCAGCTAAAACTCCTTTAAACAGCTGTGCCAAACTCATGCAGGCTTTTTTGAGTTTTTTTAAAGATGGGCACCTCTTTGTAACTGAGTTTCCGAAGTTACCCGAGGCAGAATTGAGCGCTTCCAAAGCGCTGATTAAGGCTCAAAAAGTCGATTTACAAAAGCTCAATCCTGGCAATAAAACGGGTATCGAAGGCTACTGGACGGATGGAACTTCCAAATTCGCCATCCTTAAAAACAGCAACCCAAAAATCCCCTTCAGTCATGTTGCAGTCGTGCTTGAAGCTCCCGATAGCAGCAAAGCTGGTGAAGTCAAGATGGGCGTAAGCCTCAGCAATGGACTATGGGAAGGCCTCTACTACACCAACGCCTATGCCCCGCGCTACGTCAAAATCACGCCTTACAAAGACAATCAACTCTTATCCATCTGGGGTGGCTTTACCTGGGGGAAATTATTGGATAAAAATGCTCCGCTGTATGACCCTACCCTACCGAGTGTCAAAAAACTGGATGATCAAACGATATTGCTTACCATCCCTTCATTCCTGATTGACAAAAAACAGTTTGATGCAGTGGTGATGGGGCATTTTAAGGAATTGACCGAAACGGAATACCTCATCATCGACATTCGGGGCAATACCGGAGGCAATGGCATCTATTTCGATTTGTTGGGTTTGTACTACGAAAAACCGGCTCTGAGTCAAGTCGGTTTTGCCATCGCTTCAGCTGATAACCTGGACTATTTTAAAAAATTTGCTACCTCCCGCAGCAATGACCCCTATGCTCCAGTGGTGGCAGCCATGCAGGAAGAAATGGGCAAAATGGTGAAGGGTCCGGCATTTGGGCCACTTGAACTGAAGCCCTTGCCTTCCAAACTCAAAAAAGTAGTCATCCTCACCGACCGGGGCAACATGAGTGCCGCCGAAACCTTCATTTTGTATTCCAAAGGGGTAAGCAGCAAGGTCGTCACGATGGGTGAAAACACGGGTGGCGTGGTCGATTACAACAACATCAACATGGTCAGTTTGGGCTGCGAAACCCAGGGTATCTTTTTTGGCTATCCAACTTACAGCCTAAACGATGCAGTGCATTTGGGTAAAGGGTACAATCAAACTGGAATTGTTCCAGATGTGCGGATAGATGTCAAAATTGTGGATAAAATTGGCTTTGCCCGGCAGTATTTGCAAAAGCAGTAAGTGGGATTTACCAGAGATGCTCAAGAACCGTATCTTGTGCCCACTTTCCAACAGGCACAAAAACACATGGCACAATCGCAACCAAAGGACGCTTACGAGGTACTCAAAATTGCCGATTACCGAAACTACCTCTTTTCCCGGGTGGCGGTTACTTTCGGGGTAAATGTACTGGGGCCAACGGTGGGTTGGCAGATTTATGAAATAACCCAGGAACCCTTTGCGTTGGGTTTGATTGGTTTGGCCGAGTTTTTGCCTTTTTTGCTGGTGACCTTGATTGGTGGCTACATTGCCGACATCTTTGATCGACGCAAAATCATGATTACGTGTATCAGTCTGTATACCATTTGTGCCTTTAGTCTGTACCTGATTACCCATCAATTTCCTGAGGTACTTAATGAATACGGTGCTACACCCATCTACCTCATCATTGGGCTGACCGGCCTGATCCGAGGGTTTATGAGCCCAGCGCAGACAGCTTTTGCTGCGCAACTGGTTCCCCCCCAATTGTACACCAATGCCACCACCTGGAATACCATGACCTGGCAACTTTCCTCGATTGGCGGCCCCGCAGTTGGAGGACTTTTGTGCGCCACGAGCCACAGTGCCTGGCCAAGTTATGCCTTGGCAGCTGCCTTAGCCATGACGGGATTGGGCTTTATTTTATTGGTTCCCAGCAAACATGCGCCTCAACAAACGGAGGGAAAAAAGATGCCCCGCGAAGGTTTTTTGGTCAGCGTCCGTACGGGTTTGGATTTTGTATTTAAAAACCAGATCATCCTGGCTAGCCTGGCCTTAGATATGTTTGCCGTTTTATTTGGGGGAGCTATAGCCTTGTTACCGGCCTTTGCCAAAGACGTTTTGGAGGTGGGTCCCGAAGGGTTTGGCGCGCTGCGCGCAGCTCCCGCAGTAGGGGCTTTCATCATGGCCTGGATTTTGGCCTATCGCCCACCCTTGGCCAATACGGGGAAAATACTGCTGGGTGCCGTGGCTGGTTTTGGCCTTTGTACCATTCTTTTTGCTGTTTCTAAATCCTTTTGGTTCTCCCTGCTGATGCTGGCGGGTACCGGCTTTTTTGACAACATCAGCATGGTGATCCGAGGTACCATCGTCCAGTTGTATACCCCCAATGAAATGCGGGGCCGGGTTTCGGCAGTCAACGCCTTGTTCATTGGATCTTCGAATGAATTGGGAGCCTTTGAGTCGGGTCTGGCGGCGAAATTCATGGGGCTTGTGCCTTCCGTCATTTTTGGAGGAAGTATGACTTTGGTGGTGGTGTTGACGACGTGGTGGAAGGCGCCGAAGCTACGGGATATGAGTTTGCGGTAAACGGTTGTACAATTTTCAATATTTAGTGTTTACGACCAGCGGCAGCGCCGCCAAACGTCTGTAGTATCTAGAACACGCAGTGCAGTTAAGGTGCGTAGCACCGCAACTTTTCTTCTGTTGCGGTGCTACGCACCTTAAAATCTACCTTCGTTCCCTTTCCCCTACAGACGTTTGGCGGCGCTGCCGCTGGTCAACTCATTTGGCGCTATTGCTTGGATGTAACTTTTTGTCGCTTCGCCTTTATAAAACTTAGATTCAGACGACAACATTTCAACTTTTCAACTTAACCTAAACAAAGCCTCCATCTGCCGTTCACCCATCTTCTTCGGCGTAGCCGACAATACCCAATTCCGCAAACGATGCCCCAAACTACCTCCCAAGTTGCTTATTTTCCCAAGCATAAAGGAAGTATTCACCACAAAATTCACCTTGGGCCGCCGGAATTGTTCGTAAGCAGCAAAAGCCTCCGAGACATTGTTGTAACGCTCCAGGTATTCCGCCAAATACCAGGCATCCTCAATGGCCTGACAACCGCCCTGTCCCATATTGGGTGTAGTGGCGTGGGCGGCGTCACCCAACAGCATAACCCGATCCTGATGCCATTTGGCGAGCGGCTTGAGGTCGTACAAGTCATCATGAAAAATTTCGGAATTCTTGGCTTTGGTGATCACTTCGGTATACATAGGCGGAAATTCCCTGAATTGCGCCTGCAAATAACTGAGCTGATCAGTTGTAGATACCTTAAAGCCTGGCTTGTGTTTTTCGGTATAATAAAAATAAACCTTGTTGGGTGCTACTTGAATCATGGCTACCCTTTTGCCCCCCGTTTTTGCCCACAATTCTTTGGCCTCATGGTGGGCTTCGAACTGGTGTTCGATGATGCCGCGCCAACAAGTGTGACTAGAGTACCGCAGTGGTTTTTCACCAAAAATGGCTTTCCGAGTTGCTGAGCGCAACCCATCCGCTCCGATCAATAAATCGGATTCGCCTTGGCTGCCATCTTCAAAAAAAGCTATTACTTTGCCCCCAGGAACTTGTTGGATCGATTGAAGTCTTTTGTTCAGGTGAATGGTAGTATTGGGCAATTGTTGCAGCAAAACCTGTTGCAATTGCCCCCGGTGGATGGCCACGCTGGGTTCACCAAATTTTGCCCGAATGGCCTGGATGTTCATCATTTGTAAAGGCCGCCCTAGGTGATCTGCAACGCCAAAGTAGTCGAGTACGTTACCAGCCTGGACAATTCCATCTGCGAACCCCAATCTGCGGGCAATCTGCATGGCGTTGGAGGCCATAATGATGCCTGCCCCGATTGGGCGCAGTGCCGCGGCGGCATCGAACAATTCAACCTGATGGCCCTTTTTTTCAAGTGCTATGGCCGCGGTAAGTCCGCCAATGCCTGCACCAATAATGTTGATCTTCATGAGTCGGTAGGTGTTTTTAAATTTAGAACAAATGTACTAACTTTGCACGATTAGGTCAAGTGTTCTAAAAATATTTTTCCCGAAATGTCAAAAACGAAAGAAAGGATTCTCGAAAAAGCGCTGGAATTGCTCAATGAACAGGGGGTTGCTCAGGTAAGCATCCGCAGCATTGGAGATCAGCTAAACATGAGCCCTGGCAACCTGAGTTACCATTACGCCAATGTAGATGTAATCGTAGAAGCCCTGTATTTTCGGCTCGTAGAGGAGCTGGATGCACTGATTGCAGAAAGTATGCAATTGGCCAGTACCCAGGGCATCAACCTGCCATTTACCTACCATTCCATCGAGCATACTTTCTCCATTTTCCAGCGCTACAAATTTTTGATGCTGGATTTTGCGGACATCATGCGCAGGCACGAGCCCCTGAAAAAGCATTTCCGGGAACTGGCCAAAGTGCGCCAAAGCCAGTTTCTTCCCCTCATTGCAGCCTTACAAGCGGGTGGCTGGGTGCAACCCGAGCGATACCCGGCCCAATTCCAGGACTGGATTGAGCAAGCCTCTTTGATTGGCGATTATTGGATGGCAAGTGCCGAAATCATGCTGGATGGCGATTCAGATTACAAACGCAAGCACTACGTTCGACTGTTTTTTGCTACCTTGGCCCCACATTTAACTGCACAGGGTTTGGAGGTTTACCACCAGCTCCTGGCCGATTCATGAGTTCAGACCAATGATCACCATACAAACCTACCAACCCGAACACTGCCAAGGCATCATCGACTTGATTTTGCCCATCCAGCAAATTGAATTCAAGGTGCCCATCACCCTTGATGATCAACCCGACTTGTTCACCATTCCCGAAGTCTACCAACAAGGTCGGGGCAATTTCTGGGTAGCCACCAGTGCAGAAAATCGGGTTATCGGCACGATTGCTTTGATTGAATTCCCACCACACCGGGCTGCCTTGCGCAAAATGTTTGTAGCAGCTGAGTATCGGGGAAAAACGTATGGCCTGGCTCAATCCTTGATGGATATAGCCCTGGAATGGTGTATTAAAAATGGCCTGAAAAGTATTTGGTTGGGTACCGTTCCCCGCCTTGAAGCAGCGGTTAAGTTTTATGAAAAAAATGGCTTTGATCGGGTTGCCGCTGATGATTTACCGCTGGAATTCCCTCGGATGGCAGTAGATACGCTGTTTTTTGTCAAACAAGTCCACTAGTAGAAAAATGTTTCAATAGTTCAGGCCATCTCTTCCAAATACTTTAGAATTTCCTTTCTTCTGGAGCGGCTAATAGGAATAGTAGTATCATGAATAAAAACGCAATGATGTTGCCAGCCCGTGATCGCTTTCAGGTTGATCACAAAACTGCGGTGAACTTGAAGGAAAGGAGGAAGGGGTAAATCTTCCAGCATTTCCGTTAAAGATTTGCGTTGAATCAGGATGCCTTGATGTTTTGTGTACACTTCAACGTAGACATGATCTGCCTTTAAGTACAAAATGTCTTCTGCTGGTACCAGGTACATGTTCGCCCCATCATAGATACTGAGTTTGGTTTCATGGAGGTTTTGAGTCTCTTGTTTGTGCAGGGCAATTTCTATATTGGCATAAAGGGCTGAGGCCTGGATGGGTTTGGTTAAAAAAGACGCCGGAAAGGTTTGTTTGGCCTGATCAATATTCTTTTTGTCGGTTTGTGAGGTCAGGTATATAAAAGGTACCGGTTGGGTTTGCTGCTGAAGGAAGAGGGCCAGGTCAATCCCGGTTTTAGGCCCACTCAAACGAATATCAATCAGCACCATGTCGGGCTGCTCCGCTGTAAAAAGTTCTACCGCTTCCTCATAAGAAATGGCAATACCGCTCACCTGATACCCCTGCTGTTCCAGGTACCTTTGAAGCGTATCTGCAATTAAGATTTCATCTTCGACGATTAGAATCTTCCACTTTCTCAAGATCGCATTGTTTAATGAATTGGATTCTCCTAAATTAAACCTGAGCTAAGTTAAGCGCATTTTTTTCCTGAAAAAAAATAGTGTAACTGGCTCCTCCATCGTTTTGCGACTCCACACGCCCCCTTAATTGGCGAGCCATACTTCTGATCAAATAGGCCCCGAGGCCGCCTTCCCGCCCCTCTAAGTGGCCACTTGCAAAGCCAGGTCCATTGTCTTTGTAATACAAATAGAATCCATTTTGTTCGGGTTTTAACTGAATATCAATCAGCGTTGGGCTGCCCTTTTGATGTCCATATTTAAAACTATTGGTAATCAATTCATTCAGCATAATCCCAAGCGGAATCAGGGTGTCTAAATTGAAGAGCTGCTCCGGGATTTTTAGCTTAAACGTTGAGTCTTCCCGGGCCATGGCTTGCTGGAGGTGTGAACATAGTTTTTTGGTGTAATTCAAAAAGTCGACCAGTTGCCCTTCTTGTCCATGGTACAACACATCATGTACCGCAGCAATCGCATAGATTCTGGACGACATTGCTTCCAATCCATTGCGGGTGTTTTCGTCTTTGATGTCTTCTTTTTGCAGTTCCAACAAACTGATGATCACCTGGAGGTTGTTTTTCACCCGATGGTGAATTTCGCCTTGCAGCATGATCTGTTGTTCAAGGGAGTGAGACAGTTTATCGTTCGTTTCAAGAATGGTTTTAGACTGTTGCCTGGTAATCCGATTGGCTTTTCGCAAGCGCAAATAATAATACACCAAAATGCTGGTCAAAAACAGGGTGATGCAGGCCATGATCAAGGCACCACGAAAGCGTTGTCGCTCCAAAACGAGGAGTTGTTCTTGTATTTTGAGTTGCTGCGTGCGCTGTTCGTCTTTGTATTTTTCGTCCACTTCTACCGCGCGATGGTGGTCTTGCAGTTCCATAAACAAAACCTTTTGCGACCAGCCCCGATTCGAATAAAAATAAGCAGAATCAAACCTGCCAACTTGTTTGAAAATCCCGCCCTTATTCAAATAGGCCTCGTGTAAAGTAGCATTTTTTTCATCTCCAACTGCTATCGACTGATAGGCAGTTACAATAGCAGAATCGACATACAAGCTGGCTTTATGGTAATCCACCAATTTTAAATATAAGCCCACAATGTGCAGGTATTCTTCACTTAAGCTCTTATAATTGTGCATTTTACGAAAAACATCCACTGATTGTTGATGGTAAGTGATTGCTGTCCGAGGTTGAGCCTCTTCTTCATAAAGCCCCATTAAGGTGTAGCCATCTGCGAGCAAAACTGGAAGATTGAATTTTTGGGCACTTTTGATGGCATCCAAAGCATAATACCTCACACTATCGGGATAGCCAAAGTTGTAATGCCAGGATGCGCTAGTTATTGCCAAAGCAGGATATGTGGCACTTAAACCATGTAGAACAATCACGCTCCGAGCATCGTCGAGGTTGGTTTTGGCCTGATTTGGTCTGAGTAATTTTTGCTGCAACTGAGCCAAACCTAGGCAAGCCTCTGTATAGATCTGCCACTGACCTTTTATGCGACTTTGATCTTTTACGGTGTTGAGTATCCGCATGGCTTGCACATTCTGGTTGTCATCGGCATGCGCAATACCCAGATTCAAGTTTACATCTAAACAAAAAGAAGTATGGGTTAAATTTTGCTCTTCCAATTGTTGGATGAGCGGTGAGAGATGATAAATCGCACTGTCGCTCCGGGATAAGTCAATGAGTTGTTTGGCCTTGCGTAAGGTTTGTTGCAATTGTACCGGGACGAGTGCTTTGGATGATTGAGCCAACGCTGCCCATTTTATTCCCAGGAGCAGTATCATACTCATGAAAGTAAAAGTGAACAGCCTTCTCATACATCTAATCCTTTTTGTTGAAGTTGCCTGAAAGGTATAAAAATTCCTTTGTAGTTTTACGGATTAGAACCAAGCAGAGCTACTCGAACAATCGCTTGTTTCCTTCAATTGTGCCACCATGAAATTGCCTAAAATTATTGTACCACTCGTTTACCTTGCCATTTTCTGTTGGAATCTTCTTACCTCAAGTTGTTCAACCTCTACGACCCAAGAATCAGGGAATACTTCTGAGAAAAAGGATACTCTGGTAGGCTTTTGCACCGATAAGGGCGGAAACCAATACAAAACCATCAAAATTGGCACCCAAACCTGGATGGCTGAAGACCTGCGGAACAACAAAATTGAATGTAACAATGACCTGAAAGTCATCTTTTCAGATGGCCTGGAACGAGGCCCTGGCGTTGCTTTTTACGATACACTTCATCCGCACTATGCCTTTTACGACAATAAAGATTTGGGTAATAAAGGGATCATTTATAATTATCGAACCATTCAAAACTGCGCCATTTGCCCGGAAGGTTTCAGGATTCCTACTAAAGCAGATTGGGAGGAGTTGATCGAACAACTTGGCGGCTTAGGCGTGGCCGGGAAAAGACTACTCACCGGTGGAGACAGCGGCTTTAACGCAACCCTGAACGGCCGCATCGACAGTTATGGCTCGGGTTTACAAAATGCCATTGGATTTTGGTGGAGCATTGACCGGGTAGCCAACACCCCCAAAAAAGAAGCTTATTCCTTCGAAGTAAATAACCTGGGCATTGTCAAAATCAAAGGGCAGGATACCCGGGTTGGTAACCATGTGCGCTGCATTAAAATGAAGTAAAAATTACCATTCAGAACATAGTGGCTACCGTTTAGAACATCGCCCTACGCAAAGCAAATGCAGGTGGGGGAAGGGGCTATTTTTATGCATAAAAAACTATGGTAAAATCAAAACACCTAAAAACCATGCAACCGCTAACTAGCCTTTTGAGCCCGAACAAAAAATCCAACTTGTACTGCTTGTTTGTCGTTCACACCCTGAAAATGTTATGTGCAGGTTTATTACTCCTCAATAGCGTAGAGGCTTTTGCCCAGCTGAATTGCACTAATGCTCCCGTGGTCACCATTGGAAAAACCATCCAGGGCAATACCAGCACCAACGGTAAAAGCAATGTATCCACCTACAACAACGACCCCTGGTGGCAATTGACTGGCCCCGAGGTTGTGCACAAACTGGAATGGACGGGTGGCGATGTATCCATCAAACTCAGCAATAAATCGGCGGCATTGGATCTTATCCTGCTCAGGTCCTGCAACAACAATGATTTTGTTGATTCCGGCGGCGGGAATTCAGGCCTAAAAGAGTCTACGATCAAGCGGTATCTAGACCCCGGCACTTACTACATTGTGGTAGATGGATGGCAATTGGCCAAGGGTACTTATGACCTGCTGGTGCTGCAATCTACCAGCATCTCCATCAATAATGTTACTCGGAATTTTTACCTCCAGGACAACACCTTGTACGAACAAACTGGATCAACACCCAAGGTGATCACTACGGGGGTAGAAGCTTTTAATAAATATTTTGGCTATGTAACCAATACCAATACTGGTGCGGGCCAACAACAAGACGTTTTGGCCATAAAAAAAACTGGTCAAGCCCGGCATAAAATTTTTCTCAATGAGAATTTTGATACTGACTATTTAAAACAAATGCTCTTTTGTCAGCAGAAAACGCTCTCTTTATCGGGAGACCTGGTGTTTGATGGTGCCAACCAAATACTTTCCGGTTGTGATTTACTGCGTTGCGAAAACGGGCAAATCGTTGCACATCAAAATGATAGCCAGATCAAACTCTTCAGCAGCCTTGGCACCAACAACTGGCTGGACATCATGCAAATCATCACTATAGACAACAAGACCTACTACATTAAACAATCAGACAACAGCGTTTGGGCCCTCAGTGGAACTGGAAACCAGGCAACATTAATCGGCAGCAATGCGAAATTGTTGCAAGACAACGACAATCAACTCATTAAAATTGACCTCCAGGGAGCGTACCAAAGATGGAATGGCACCAGTTGGGCCAATTTAACCCCAAAGTACATCGGCGTAAGCCCGGAAATGACCGATGATGGGTTCTGGTTTTTTATACAATCCAAAATACTCCTGGAGAGTGCCGCAATCCAAGTTGACCAAAAAAAGGGGCTTACCTTTGACAGCAATGACAAGCTGCTGATGGAACTCATCCCTTCGACCGGAAATTGTGATCGATTCCTTTGGCGATGCAAAGACCTTGGAGGCGGAAAACGACTATTGATCAACAAGGCCAAAGGAGAAAATTTCCCACTTTTGCTTTCTGCTTCAGGTACACTTACCTTTTCAACGGGTCAAGGCGTGCGCGAATGGGAAGTGAAGCAATCGGATGTCACCAAGTTTGGCACCAATGCCTTCCAATTGATCGGGGTCACTGCCACAAAAGCGCTGTCTTTCAGTACCGGGGTACAATCAGATAACCCTGCTACCGGCAATAAAAATCAGACCTGGGTATTTCAGTTTAATCAAATGGTTAGAGATTATTTCCTGCCTCTACCCACCAAGGCTAACATTGATTTGTATTATGTAGACAACCCCAATGTCAGCTTAAATATATTTGCAAGCGCTATAGCTGCAACTTACAACAAATTCCTCAAAGGACTCAATGGCGTCACCTTTTTTGCAACCAATACCAGCAGCGACTGGGTGATCGTCAATTATTATTTTGTCATCAACAACATGATGAATGCCGTTGTTGCGCCCAAACCCTCCGACCCTAAAGTAGATCCAAACCTGGTTAAAACACTTGCAGCCATGAAAGGCCAAAGTTTGATTTTGATCAATAAAAATGACCTGAATAGCGCTGTCCCCAATCAATTTTTCACAACGGGTTTTAGTAGTTCTAGCGTTGCCCGCTTGAGAGGTTCATCTGGTTATGGAGCCTTTAAAAAATGGATTTTGGTATCTGAAGAGCTTACCAACAAGGTCGGAATTACGAATCGTCCCCTGGACACGGAATTCAGAAAATTTGATCATGGTGTACATGAATTTGGTCATGCGTTAATGGATTTGGCTGGTTGGATTCCAATAATTGACGCCAACAACATGTGTGATGCAGAAAGGGGCCGAAGCTCTGAATGTTTTTGTTACGATTTGCAAAGTTGGTTCAATAGTCGTTTTAGTACTTATACCTACCCTGGGCCAAGAGCCGTGGAATGGTTTCAGTCACCTGGCATTACCAGTACTCAGCGGGCTAATTTTATGAAAAAAATCTTCAATGGAGACAATACCTGGATGCCCCCGGTGGATTTGCGCTTGAATGGATACAACCCCTCTGGTTCTCCAGCTACAACCACCCCCACCCATGATATTTTACCCATTTATTCAATCAATGCGTATCCCAACCCCTTTAATGAAGTTTTAAATGTCGAAGTAAGCCTTGAAAAACCTAATGCTCTTGAACTTGAAGTCATCGATGCGCTGGGCAGAGTACTAAGGGTACTTAAATCACCCAATGTTACGGGCAAACATTTTTTCCAGATCCAAAACCTGGATCATAAGGGAATTTTATTTGTCAAAGTAAAAAGCAACGGCAAATATGGTATGGTGAAGGTTTTGAAAAATTAACCTACAATTTGAATGCAGCGCAAAGGGTTGCTCCTGTTTGGGAACCCTATGCGCTACATGAAGCTGCTAACTGATTTTGAAAAATAGTGTAACACGTTGTCATGAGATTGTATATTTTTTTTGTCGCAGTTTTTTCAGCTCTGAGTTTTTTCAAAATGGAAGCTCAGACTCCACCCTATTCCGGAACTATTTTCATTGACCCTGACATTATCACCTCGTCAGACTCATCTTCTATTAAAAGTACGACCTATGCCGGGCGCGGTCAGCGACAAGTTTATGATAGAAGAGTAAACAACTGGATAAACATTAATGCCTATTTGTTTGATGTGGTATGGAAAGATGGGGTATTTTCAGAAGCCGTAGTTAATCCAGAATTTGGAACGCTTGAATTAGCAAAAGTTGAAGCAGAAAAATATGCCCGTTTAATTGGCCAGTTGCCTTTTTGCTTGAGATTAGATGTGGATCAAATCTGGATACATCAAGGTGTACAACCATTTGGTGGAGGAAATAATTCTATACTCATTCATACAGGACAATCAGCTGCTTATGAAGCTTCTGGGATTATTGAAGAAACTTTAGTTCATGAAGCAGCGCATACCTCCTTGGATTTTGCGCATGCAGCTTCGTCTGGTTGGAAAACCGCTCAAAGTAAGGATGGGAATTTTATTTCTACTTATGCACGGGATAATCCTACCAGGGAAGATATTGCTGAAAGCTTTTTGCCTTGGTTGATGGTCAAATACAGGGCTTCAAAAATCTCAACCGCGGATTTCAACAAGATAACCCAGACCATTCCGAACAGGTTGGCCTATTTTGATAGTCAATCCTTTAACTTGTATCCCTTTGTTGGCAAAATTGTATCAACCAACAGCCTGGAAGATATTAAGCCAGTCGTTTATGCTTACCCCAATCCATTTAATGAAGTTTTAAACATCGAAGTAAAGCTGGAAAAGTCCAACCCGCTTGAGCTTGAAGTCATCGATGCGCTGGGCAGAGTACTACGGGTGGTTAAATCATCCAATATTACCGACAAACATGCCTTCCAGATCCAAAACCTGGATTATAAGGGAGTTTTATTGGTCAAAGTCAAAAGCAATGGCAAATACGCCCTCGTTAAAGTTATAAAAAACAATTAGACTGGCTCTAAGTATGAATCCCGATTTTAGTAGGGTGCAAGCAGTTGAGTTCGACTGCTTGCACCCTTTTTTGTTAATGTTCTCACTCTTCCTTGTCAAACAAGTTCTGCTCACAACATTAAAAAGTGCTTAAAATGCGTTAAAAAACGACTTTGCGTTTTTATTTTTACCTATGCTGTGTTACTTTTGCACTCATTGCAGGTGAGCATTCCTATCTACATACAACTTCACTAACAAAGGATTATCTAACGTTTGTCATTTCAGGCTTTTGGGGCGCAAGATATCTTTGTCCTAAAACCTACGGGTACTTATATTTTCTTTTTTACTCTAACACACATTTTTTACTCTAACTCTTGAAAAAATTGTAATCCTATGTCCAAGTATTTACTCGGGCTTTTGTGTTTTTTGCCATTTTTGGTCCAAGGCCAAGTGGTAAAAGGACGCATCACCGACGCCCAAAACCAGCCGCTCAAAGGGGCAGCTATCCTCTGGAAAGGAAGCAACACCGGGGTGGAAAGCAACGCCGAAGGGCGTTTTGAAATCGCTGCCCAACCCGGGCAGCAGCAGATCTTGTCCATTTCACTGCTTGGTTACCTGCCCCAGGAAGTAGCCGTCAAATCCGATCTTTACGTGGAGGTAAGCCTGACCGCCACCAGTATTGACCTCAATACCTTCACGGTACGGGAGTTAAGCCAGCAACAAACCGTGATTGAACGTTTGCCAGAAGTAGTCGGCACCTACATCGCCTCGGGCAAAAAAAACGAGGTGATTTCAATCGCCGATATGGATGTCAACCTGGCCGACAAAACGGGGCGTCAATTGTTTGCCAAAGTCCCCGGCGTTTTTGTGTACGACATGGATGGCTCGGGCAACCAAATCAACATCGCCACCCGTGGCCTCGACCCACACCGCTCCTGGGAATACAACGTACGCCTCAATGGGGTGATGACCAACAGCGACTTGTACGGCTACCCCGCCAGTCACTTTAGCGCCCCGATGGAGAGTGTGGAAAAAGTAGAACTGATCCGGGGAACAGCCTCTTTGCAGTATGGTGCTACTTTTGGTGGAATGATCAATTACGTCACCAAAACGGCGGATACTACCCGCAAAATTTCTTACGAAGGCCAGCTCAATTACGGTTCCTTCGACACCCGCAGCATGTACCACGCCATTGGTGGCAAAATTGGCAAATTCAGCTATTATGCCTATGCGCACAACCGCGCTTCGGATGGCTACCGCGACAACGGCGACAGCAAATCCAATGGCCAATTCCTTTCCATGGCTTATGCTTTTTCACCCAATTTGACCCTCAAAGCGGAAGTCGCCCACTCCTACTACAACTACCACATCCCTGGGCCGCTTTCTGATGGGTTGTTTTATGACAATCCACGGCAATCCACACGTGCCCGCAATTATTACGCCCCTGACATCTGGGTCCCTTCCCTCAATTTGGATTGGAAAATCAGCCCCCGTACCCAACTCAGCGTTATTGCCAATGGCTTGTACGGTACCCGCAACAGTGTGATGTTTGTAGGTTTTGCCGACAAACTGGACGTTCCCAATGCTGCAGGTGTTTATTCCAATCGCCAGGTAGACATTGATAACTTCAACAGCTTCACCGCCGAAGCACGTTTCAAACACCAGTTCAACACGGGTGGCATCAAACACACCACCATTGCTGGCGTACGCTACATCAACAATGACCTGAACCGTCAACAAATCGGCAAAGGTACGGCTGGTTTTGACTACGACCTGAGTTTGGTTACGCCTGGTTATGGCCGGGATTTGTGGTTCCGCACCGGGAACATCGCTGTATTTGCCGAGCACTTGTTGCAGTTGAACCCACGCTTGTCGGTGTCTGCTGGTATGCGGGTAGAAAATGGCACCACCGACATGACGGGCACCATTTCATATCTGGCGCCAGCTAAAGTGCCCAATCAAATCATGCACCGTTTTCCACTGTTTGGAGCCAGTGCACAGTACAAACTCAATGGCTTTGCCAGTTTGTACGCGGGGATTTCCGAAGCTTACCGCCCGGTCATTTTTGCGGATGTGATTCCGGCTAATGCGCTGGAAAAAATTGACACCAACCTTTTGGACGCCAAAGGATTCAATGCTGAACTGGGTATCCGGGGCAACTGGCGCAACCGCGTACATTTTGACGTATCCGTTTTTGCCCTCCATTACAACAACCGCATGGGCAGCACCATCATTCAGGAGAATGGCCAATCACTGGTGTTCAAAACCAACCTGGGCAATACCATCACTCGTGGGGTCGAGTTTTACACCGAAGTGAATGTGCTACAAACCAAAAGTGGCAGCATCAGCGTCTTTACCTCCACCTCTTATTTTGATGCCCGGTATGTGCAAGGTACTTTGGTAACGGGAGGAAAAATCACCGAAATTGCAGGTAATCGGATCGAATCTACGCCAGAGTGGATGACGCGAAATGGAATACAAGGCCGTTACCACAAACTTAGCGCAGCACTTCAGTACAGCTGGGTAGCCATGAGTTATTCTGACCCTGAAAACACGGTTAATCCAAGTCCCAATGGCTCCAAAGGCACTGTTCCTGCCTACGGTTTGTTCGACTTCAACGCGACCTACCGTTTCAACAAACATTTCTCTCTACGGGCCAGTGTGAGCAACTTCACAGATACGCAGTATTTCACCAAGCGGCCTACGATTTATCCGGGGCCGGGGGTTTGGCCTTCGGATGGAAGGTCGTTTACGACGACATTGATTGTCAAACTGTGATGATTGTGATGGTTGAGAAGGTTGAGGGAGGTTGAGAATGTTGAGGCTACCGCAGCAACTTAGACAAGGACTACGTCCAAGTCGCTGCGGCAGCCTCAACCTCCCTCAACCTTCTCAACCTCCTCAACTATTCATGGTGTAACTGAAACGGTGTAAACGGCACCGCCCCCACCTTATCTTCCCACCATCCCGCCTGCAAAAACTGAGAGCCACTCAACTCAAAATATTCAATCCGGATTTTGTGTTTTCCTGCCGCCAATAAAGTTTGAGCCATTTTTTTGATGGAGGGATGATCACCAGTTTGGTCAATCATCAATTGATCATTCAAGTATAATTTGGCACCATTGTCAGCACTGAGGTACAAGGTTTTTGCTCCGGTTTCAGCCACCTCAATATAACCTTCCAAGGCCACTGCAAACAGGTTGTCACGATGGCCGATTTCTGCCAGGCCCACCTGATTACTGATGCCCGTTTTTACTGGCGTCAAGGTTTTAAAATCGGGGAGCTTAGTCCAGTCTCCTTCGTAGTAGCTGAATTTCAGTCCTTTTTCCGTTTTTTTGACTTTTTGTGCTGGCTGTGCGGCCATTTTCCGCAAATCCATACTCATTACCCGACTGGCCCGACCATCCTGCGTATACGCACGAGTTTTGAGTACAGTACTTTGCCTGATGACCAATTCTTGCTTGTACAAAGCACTGTTTAGGGTGGGTTCCGAGCCGTCCAGGGTATACCGCACTTGTAATCCTTCAAAAGCAGCCGATAAAGCGACTTTTGTTTGATCCTGAAACAAGGTGGCACTTGCATTAATTTGCGGCGCAGGCGGCTGGATTACACTTGCGGTTTTTCCTTTGGCAGCATCTTTTTGCATTTGAAAGGCATCAAACAAACGGCCTTCATGGTCGATGGCTTTGAACACCAGATTGTTTTCAAATATGGCGAAAGTGCAGTAGTGGTGCACGATTTGTAAGTCCGTCGTAAACCAACTCCGGGTAGGCGCAAACTCTTCCAGGCCACCCCCTGCCCCACCGGAATTGATGTACACCACACCATCCTTCATGTTGATCCGGTTTTCCTTGAGGGGCCAGGTACGTTCATAAAGGTGGGTATGGCCAAAGAGGCAAAAATCCAATCCGTAACGTTCATACAGCGGTACCAGGTTGCGGGCATTGCTTCCGCCCAACGCAGACAACTCTCTGGCAGTGTTACCATGATCGTCGGAGTCGGAGGAATATGGAGGATGGTGGTGTACGGCGATTTTCCAGGTAGCCGTAGATTTGGACAACTCCCATTCCAACCAGTTGTATTGCTCAGAGCCTTCACTGAGGTCGCGATTGGAGTCGATCATAAAAAACTGCGCATTACCGTATTTAAAAGTATAGTAGTATTCCGGGGCGGGTGCCGCCATGTATTGGTAGTAGTAAGGCGCGTCTTGTTCGTGGTTCCCAATGGCGGTGTATACGGGCACCCGGCTCATCAAGATCTGACCATTGGGAAAAAAATTGTCCACCCAATCGTTTTTATCCATACCCTGATCCACCACATCCCCGGCGTGAACCACAAAATTGGGGCGATCCTGCCACAGTTTTTCGGCAATTTTACCCCAGGCCCAGGGCGTACGGTTATTGCGTTGGGTGTCGCCAACCAGGCCAAACAGGTATGCACTACTGTCTTTTACCGCCGTTTTAAAGGTGTAAACAGGCGATTGAATCTTTTCACCAGATTGGGTTATGGCGGTCACCTGCCAGAAATAATTGGTTTCGGGTTTCAGGTTGTCGAGCAATACTTCGTGCATCAGGCGGGTACCATCCAGCCGAGCTTCCCGGTCGAGTACAACTTGATCTACTTTGGCTCGGGCTTCCCCGAATTGTACAAGGGTGCTGGCGGGCTCTTTGGTTTCCCAGAGCACATACATGCCGTTTTGGGTGGAAAATTGGAGATAGGGTTGCACCAAAAATTTAGTCTCAGGTGCAACATTTTGCGCTGAAATCAATCCTGTGTTCAATAGAAGCAGGATGGTAAAAAGGTACATTCTCATGAGTAAATCATTTGGGCAACAAAATACTTTACACATGTTAAATAAAAGTTGAGTAGAGGTTATTTGTATCTCATCATGTAATATCACCCTGGAAACCCAATCACCGTCACCCCATTTCCTCGAAACGAATTCAAATCCATCAACTCCTGAATGCCCTGTTCCAATGAAACAACCTTACCCAACATCCGCTGTGGTTGAATTTTTCCAGCAACAATCATGTCCAACATGCTGGGAAACTGATGCGCCTGCATACCGTGGCTCCCGATGATCTCCAATTCGTTGGCAATCACGGCCCCCATCGGTAGTGGTGGATTGGCCTGATCGCCGGCCAAAAGGCCCATTTGTACATGGCGGCCTCGCTTGCGCAAGCTGAGGATGGAGTTTTTACAGGTTTCATGGCTGCCCAGGGCATCTACCGACAATTGGGTGCCACCCTTGCTGATCTCGCGCACCGCTGCCACCACATCCGGGGTTTTGCGCACATTGACCGCTGCTACCGCCCCCAGAGAAAGCGCCAGGGCCAGTTTTTCTTCATCAATGTCAATCGCAATGGGCTGGGCACCAAAAGCGGCAGCAATCATGATGGCCGACAAACCCACCCCGCCACAACCGTACACCGCCACCCATTCTCCGCCTCGAACTCGTCCTTGAGCAGTAACCCCGCGCCAGGCCGTGATGAAGCGACAACCCAAAACGGCCGCCGTACTAAAGTCCATTTCATCGGGTAAACGCACCAGATTGTGATCGGCATGGTCGATGGCTACGTATTCGGCAAAGGAACCCCAAGCTGTAAACCCGGGCTGAAAATAATGGTCGCAAATCTGTTGCTGCCCTTGGTGGCATTGTGGGCAATCGCCACAACCAACACAAAAAGGCACAGTAACTCGATCACCTGGTTTCCATTTTTTCACCCCAGCTCCTATCGCTTCCACGGTTCCCGCCAGTTCATGGCCAGGCACATGCGGCAGGTGTACATCCGAATCGTGGCCTTGCCAGCCATGCCAATCACTGCGGCAAATGCCAGTGGCGTGTACACGAATGACCACTGCACCTGCTCGGGGTGTAGGGTCTGGTAAAGTGGCCAGCTGAATGGGGCCACGGAATTGTTCAAAGTAGGCAGCTACCATATGAAATGAGATGTAGGTTTGATCATATTACCAAACATTTTTGTCTTTTGGAAGCAGAGGAAATAAATTGCCACGTGCTTTAGCGCGTGGATCGGGATGCCCTCTTGATCGGGCTTTAGCCCAAGTCTTAATTTTCAAGCCAGGACTAAAGTCCAATCAAGAGGGTGTCCCGATACCCCAGGCTAAAGCCAGGGGCAATTTATGTCCTCCGAGCAAAATATCAAATAGTACGAAGTACGGTACAAAGCCGTACTAAATTTTTGTTAATGTAAGGCGCAAACCTGTCATTTTGCCGTAGTTTTGGGTTTTTATTGCAGAATGGAGAATCAGGAACCAAAAACGAAGCAAAATTGGCGCGAAATCCGGTGGGTGCTTTGGCAAATATACCGTCGGGTTGCTGCCACCCTCAGGATCACGCTTACTGTAACAGCAGTAAGCGTAACGGTTTTATTCCTGCTTTTTCAGATCCCCATCATACAGGAATGGGTCATCGATGAGGTCACCAAAGCCATTTCCAAAACCACCCATACCCGCACCGAAGTGGGCCATTTCCGCCTGAGTTTTTTCAATCAAGTGGTGCTCAATGATGTCTATATCGAAGATGACCAAGGCGATACCTTGCTGTTTTGCAAAAGTCTGAGCGCTCAAATCAAACTCAGCCCCATCACATTAATCCGTGAAGGTTTGGTTTTTGATGTACTGAGCATCGCTGAGGGGCGCTTCAACATTCAAAAAGCGCCTGCTTCAGAAATGAACAATTTGGAGATTTTGCTGCAACGGCTTTTTCCACCCCAACCAGAAGCCCCTAAAAAAGAAAAAAAGCCCTTTGCACTTGCGATTAAAAAACTCAACCTTGACAAGGTCAGTTTTCTCAAAAATGACCTCCATCGGGGACAAAGGATGGAAATCAAAATCTACCGGGGTCGGATCGCCATAGATAAAATGAACCTGCCTAAAAAAATAATTCAGGCCAAATACATTCGATTCAAAGGGGCCAGAGTGCTAATTGACGAACTGGATTATGGCCCTGGTTATGAGGACTCTTTGACTGAAATTGAAGAACAAGTACCAGTGGACAGTAGTGCCGTAGATACAACCCGCTGGAAAGTTGATGTGGCCGAAATTGATTTTTCCGAATCCGTTTTTAACGTACACAATTACCGCAAATCGCCTAAAATTAAGGTTGCCCGCGATACCATCGATTTTGCCCACATGGAAGTGCGCGATATCGACATCAAAATCCAAAACTTCAAAATCAGCAACAATGTCTTTTCGGGCAACCTGGGGAACATTTCACTCCGTGAAAAAAGCGGCTTTGAGTTGTCCCGTTTGGCCGCCAAAGAAGCCATTGTTAGTTCCCAGGAAATCACCCTCAACGGGGCTGCCCTCGTCACCCCACATTCCAACATCGGCGATACCATTCAGTTGAAGTTTGACTCTTTCGACGATTTTGGCGATTTCCCCAATCTCGTGCGGATGGACAACCGATTCAATGGCGCCCAAATTGCCATGCGCGACATCATGGCCTTTGCTTCGGATTTGACTACAAATCCTTTTTTTCGCAAAAACAAAGAAACGACGCTCTCGCTCGATGGCCGAATTTATGGTCTGGTCAACAACTTGAATGGGCGTAAATTCAGGCTATTGCTGCCCGATGGCACTTTTTTACAAGGCCGTTTTGATGCCCGGAATCTGGCCGTGAAAGACAACGAGTCCATCGAATTGCGCATGGATCAGCTCAGCACCAGCATGCGCACTTTGCGCGATTTATTGCCCAATTTTAGCTTGCCCCGCAATTTTGACAAACTGGGCAAGCTGGAATACCGGGGTGACTTTATCGGCTTTTTCAACAGCTTCACCACCATCGGGCAATTGTCCACCAGCATTGGGAGTGCCAACCTGAACGTTTCTCTCAAAAATACCGAAAGCCCCGAACGGGCCTCTTATTCGGGAACCGTGGTGCTCAACAATTTTGACCTGGGCAAATGGACTGACAACAACAATTTTGGGAAAATCAGCCTGCTTGCCAAAGTAGGTGAAGGCGACGGGTATGGCTTGGCTGGTAAAAACGCCCGGGCCAAGCTTAGTGCAGACATCAAAAGTTTTGAATTCAAGGGATACAAATACACCAACGCCCAAATGCA
Source organism: Haliscomenobacter sp. (assembly GCF_965225875.1). GTDB lineage: Bacteria > Bacteroidota > Bacteroidia > Chitinophagales > Saprospiraceae > Haliscomenobacter. The sequence continues at coordinate 472,736 of NZ_CBDDBS010000002.1, forward strand.
AGGGGAGCTTAAGTCCCGCAAATTTGACGGGAATCTGGTTATCGCCGATGACAACATCGATCTGAATTTTACGGGTAAAGTTGACCTTTCCAAAGAGATACCCGAATACAATTTTTACTCTTCCATCAATAAACTCAACCTACAAAAACTCAATTTCAGCAAAGAAGACATTGTATTGACCGGGAATGTAGATGTGAACATTCAGGCCAAAAACCTGGTGGATTTAGTCGGCAAAGCCGAATTTAAAGACTTTGACCTCAACAAAGGTGACCAAACTTACCACTTCAAAATTGTTGACATCTCGTCTACCCTGGATAGTACCGGCAATCGCAAGTTGGACATTGCCTCCGATGTGATGGATGCTCATCTGAATGGTCGCTTTGATATTGAAAAAATCCCGGCGGCATTTCAACTTTTTATTTATGACAATTTCCCTGGTTTTGCCCAACGCTTTAAGTTGAATAAAATTGATTCCCTGTTGCGGCCTCAACAATTCAAGTACGACATCAAAATTAAAAACAGCGGGGGCTTACACGAATTGCTCAATGCCCAGTTGGGTCCCTTAAAAAACTTCACGCTGACGGGAGAATTTGACAACCTCACGGCAAAATTGGTCACCAAACTGGATGCTCCAGAGTTTCGTTTTGGATCTATGGCCGCCACGGATTTGGGCCTGCGCATTGATTTAAGTAATGGTCAAGGTTTTATCACACTCAATACGGCCTCGCTGAACATCAATGACAAACAAAAACTACCCAATATCACGCTGCAAACCTCGGTCGATCGGGATACGATTGATTTTGGACTGACTTATGCCGACAAATCCTCCAAGGTTTTGTCCAAAGTCAACCTGGATGGGCGTTTTTACATCCGCGACAGCAGTACCATGCTGATGCGCCTGAGCAACTCCGATTTGCACCTGTTGAATACCAATTGGTCCATCAACCCGCGCAACACCATCGTTTTTGGCAAAGATTACATTGATGTCCAGGACTTTGTGCTCCAGGATGGCAAAAAGTCCATTCGCCTCGATCGTTTGGGCCGCAAAGGGGTCAAACTGGCCATGAACAACATGGATATGGGTCTGCTCAATGGCTACCTCAATTTTGAGCCGATGGAATTTAGCGGTCGTTGTAACCTGGAAGCCCGGGCAGAGGATTTGCTAGGTTTAAAAAATCTCGGCTTATCCCTGGTCAGTGATACCCTTTTTATCAATCAGGACGATTGGGGCCTGATGCGCCTGGATGTAAAAATGCAAGACCGCCAACACCCGCTGGAGGCCTATTTTTCGCTCACCAAAGATACCGCTCAATTGTTGTTGGAAGGCTATTACAACCTCAGCACTTTTGGTGAAAGTACCGAGCAGCAAGCCAGATATTTCGATGCCAATCTCAATATCCATTCTTATCCACTCAACATCGCCGACTATTTCGTAGGGGATGTTTTTAAAAACCTATACGGCTATTTTGATACAGATATACATGTCAACGGCGATTTTAACAACCCCAACATTGCGGGCAATATGTACCTGATGAAAGGAGGAATGACGGTGGACTACCTCAAAACGAATTATACCTTTGAGCGGGCTAACGTGGAAGTGGACAACTTTCTTTTTGACTTGTCTGGCATGGTTTTGTACGACAAGCGCAAAAACCGCGCTCGCCTGGATGGGGGTATTCGCCACGATCACCTCAAAAGGTTTGGCTTCAACGCCAGTTTAAATACCCTTGAACCCTTCTTTGCGCTTGACACCAAAAAAGGCGACAATGAACAGTTTTACGGCCAGGCCATTGGGATGGGCAAAATCAATTTTTCTGGCTCCTTCCAGCGGCCCGATATTTCCGTGATCGCCTCAGTAGGTGAAGGTTCTCGTTTGATCATCCCGGTTAGCAACGAGCGCAAAGTGGGGCAATTGAATTTTGTCCGTTTTGTAGAAAAAACGCCCAAAACCGAAAAAACCAAGGACGAACGGGAACTCACCGGGGTCGGCATTAACCTGGACATCACCGTGCAACGTGGCGCAGAAATGCAGATCATTTTTAACGAACAATCAGGGGACGTCATCAAGGGAGCAGGGCGTGGGGCTGTACAAATCTCAGTGCCCCGGGGTGGTGATTTTAAGATGTTTGGCGAAATCGTGATCGACGAGGGCGAATACCTCTTTACGCTCTACAACTTGTTCAACAAAGGATTCCGAGTTAAAGAAGGAGGTACCCTTACCTGGAATGGCGACCCTTTTGGCGCCATCATCAACCTGGAAGCGGAGTACCGTGATCTGAGTGCGTCGGTTTATAGCTTTATTCAGGAATACCTCGTAGCTGCTTCCGATGAATTAAAAGCAGCAGCCAATACCAATACCAGCATCGATTTGCGGATGAAATTGCGGGGCGATTTGCTTAAACCAACCATAGATTTTGACTTGTTTTTTCCCAACCTGCGGGGTGACCTGCAAAGTTATGTGGAAAGTAAAATTCGGGTCCTCAAACAGGATCAAAACGAATTGAACAAACAGGTTTCGGGTTTGATCCTCTTTGGTCAATTTCTGCCCGCAGATTTTGCACTGGGCACCCAGGCCCGCGCCTTTGCGCTCAATTCGGTGAGTGAATTGGTCTCCAATCAAGTATCCTTAATGGTTACCGAATTGTTGAAAGACCTGGTGGGGGAAGGTGTTCTTTCCGACATCAACTTCAATGTGCGGCAGGCCCTGACCAGCAGTGGCAGCAACGAATTTCAGTTCAGCCTCAAACCCTACTTCCTCAAAGACCGCCTTTCGGTACAGGTGGGGGGCAACATCCAAAACAATGTGCCGGGTACGGAGGTCAATACTTTTGTGGGTACCGACGTGGTCATCGAATATGCCATCACCCCTGACCGCAACCTCAAATTGCGCATTTTCCAAAAGCTGCAACCCGATGTGGGTGGACGAAGGTTTCAAGTGGGCACAGGCTTGAGTTTCAGAAAAGAGTACGACTCTTTTGCGGATTTTATCCGGAGTTTCAAACGAAAGGCGGGGGAGAGGAAAAGTGACAAGTGATGAGTGATAAAAATACCACTGGTGAAATTCAAATTAGGCAATAGTCCACATTTCGAACACGTGGACTACTGCCTAAACAGATCAAGCTTCCTGAAGTGCGTTCAATCCAAGGGCTTCAAACACATATTTTTTGTTAAAAACATGCAAGCAGGCATGAAGCGCAGTATCAATGGCCAATGCTTGTTTATCTTTTTTACCACTTCCTTTATTGCCGTCAGCAAAGTCGCATATGGATTTGATCAGAATCCAGTCTACTTTTTTGCTTTGACAAGCAGCATAGAGTCCTGCTCCTTCCATTTCTCCACCTTTAGCAGTTGGAAACTGTTTAATCATTTCATCTCGTAGACTCAGATTGTCAATTAATTTTTCACCTGATAAAATGTCACATAGTTCCAAGCTTGCTTCCTCCCCATTTGGCAAAGTATATTCCCAATCGCGAAGGTTTTTGAAATTATCACGTAAGGTGTTGCTGGCTTCTGGTTTAGTACCTCTCCAAACGTCCTGATCATTGCCTATTCTTTGTGTTTCATATGGAATGATATGTTCAGAAACCAATACATCTCCAATGTTCTGCTTGAAAGCATCAACACCAAATGCAATGCCAACCATCAATACAAATTTGGGTTGGAGAGCACTGATGGCATTTGAAACCGTTATGATAGAACCCATTGAGGCTGTAGATCCCATACTGCCGCATTCAACATTCGCAATGACGAAATTCCCTAGTTTGCCCAAAAAATAAGTAGCGTTATCTTTTTTCACTTCAAATAACCCTTCTTCATTAGGCAGTGGGGTCATTTTTTGATGTAAGGCTGAAGTCTCTGTATCAGTAGCGGTTACGATTAGGGCGAGTCCTTGATTTGAGTAAGGCTCAATTTCTCGGAAAGCCTTTTCAACGTACTTTATTTTTTTAGGTTTTTCAGCCGGCAGAGCTACAAATCTATCCGGAGCGGCATCCGCTACAGCTGTTGTGGCAGGCTTAGTCGTGCCAGTTTCCTCTTCCTCTTTTATTTCCAACTGCTCAACGTATTCATTCAATGTATTGGAAATGCGGTTGATTGCCAAGTCGTAGTCCCGGGTATCAATGACACCTCGATTAAGCTGGTCCTCATTGCGCTTGTAGCGAGAAGAAAGCAGTAGTAAATCATTGTACAAGTCATCTTGGCCATTATCTTCCGTCAACTTCATCATTTCGACTAATGCTTTCCCTATTTTTGCATCTACAATAAGGTTCTTGAAATATTTTTTAGATGGCATAGCTGTTTTTTTATCAAAAATAAAATTTTCCCTGAAAAATAAAGCCTCTCCTCTATATACAATTATTTTTTACTTTTCACTTTTCACTCTTCGTCATTCTTTGCCGCAACAAGTGATCCGCCAACACCAGCGCCGCCATCGACTCTACAATCGGCACTGCCCGGGGCAACACACAGGGGTCATGCCGACCGCGACCAGTTACCTCCACACTTTCACCTTGTGTGTTGACCGATTCCTGGGCGGGGATAATGGTGGCTACGGGTTTAAAGGCTACCCGAAAAGTGATTTCCATGCCGTTGGAAATACCACCTTGAATGCCGCCAGAATGATTCGTGCGGGTTTTGATTTTGCCATTTTCTTGGTAAAAAACGTCGTTGTGTTCCGAGCCGCGCATACTTACTCCGGCGAAACCAGAGCCATATTCAAAACCCTTGCAGGCATTGATGCTGAGCATGGCTTTGCCCAGATCGGCGTGGAGTTTATCAAAGGCAGGTTCGCCCAGTCCTACCGGGCAACCCGTGATCACCGCACTCACCACCCCACCGATGGTATCCCCATCCTTGCGCACGGCTTTGATCAGGTCGATCATTTGGACAGCCATTTCCGGGTCGGGGCAACGCACGTCGTTGGATTCGGTCAGCGAGAGGTCCAGTTCATCCGCGCTTTTTTGCAAAATAAGGGGCCCGACCTGACTGACATAAGCCTGAATATTCACTCCGTTTTGTGCCAAAAACAATTTGGCAATGGCGCCAGCTGCTACCCGGGCTGCCGTTTCACGGGCTGAGGAGCGGCCGCCACCCCGGTAGTCGCGAACACCGTATTTTTCCTGATAGGTGAAATCTGCGTGAGAAGGGCGGTATTTATCGGCAATATGGCCATAATCATGAGAACGCTGGTCGTCGTTGGGAATGAGCATGCCGATGGGTGTGCCGGTACTTTTGCCCTCAAAAATGCCGGAGAGAATTTGTACGGTATCGCTCTCTTTGCGTTGGGTGACGATGGCTGATTGGCCGGGTTTGCGGCGATCCAGTTCGGCCTGGATGAAAGCTTCATCGATGTCTAGTCCAGCTGGGCAACCGTCGATAATGACTCCAATGGCCTTGCCATGTGATTCTCCAAAGGTACTGATGCGAAAGGCACTGCCAAAAATACTTCCTGCCACGGTTGTGTTGTTTTCTTTGTTTGGATATTGGCGACAAAGATAATTGAGGAGTTGAGAAAATTGAACCATGCAGCTTTTAATCGCTTCAGGATTTAGGTTTATAACTGATCTTCCGCTCCCATTTCTCCAACAAAACCTTTTTTTCCTTACCTTTTTCCATTTCTACCAAGAAGCCTTTTTTCTCTATCCAGTTGCCCTGTTCATCGTAGCGATAATCGTAAATAGTGACTGCTTTTGGCGTGATGGATTTGATCAGGTCTCCTTTTTCATTGTAGGTTTCGCCTTTGGCTGGAAAAGCGGCTCGCTGCTGTGGATCAAGCACAAAAGTATCGCGGGAAGATTCTTTGCCCAGCACATTCATTTTTTTAACGACATAGCGATTCAATTCTGGCAAGTACTCTGCCTCCTCGGTTCCTCCGGTCATGTTGTCGTCGTCGTCAAATTTGTCAATGACGTAAGGTTGGCCCCGACCCACGTTTTTAATGCGGGTTTCAAAGCGCAGGTAACCATCTTTGCTGAACTCCCGGATGCGCACCAAAAAGCCACGGGTATCGTAAACGTAGTTTTCGGTCCGGCGATCGTAAGTGCCATCTGCAGCCCAGGTTTCAAAAATAGTGGCCTTTTTTACCCCTACCGCATTTTGATAAGTGATCGTATCCTTGGCCCTGAGTTGATCGTTTTCGTATACCGCTTTAAGGATGATTTTTTGTTCAGCGTCGTAAAGCGAACGGGTGCGGGTTTGTTTTTTGCTTTGCAGGTTCTGGTACGTTTCCTGGATTTCCATCACAGGTAGTGCGCCTCGGAAATGTTCCTGCTGGTTGAGGTGCAAGGCTTTGCTCAGGTTTTGCGCTTTAATGGAAAATGCGCTGAGCAGTAAAAGTAGAAAAGTCGATCTTGATTTCATGGTCTTCATTAGCTGAGGTGTAGCTTAAGTGCCGGAGGTTTCTTAGGTGGTAAAAAAATTATTTCACCACCTAAGAAACCTCCGGCACTCAAGATGCACCTTAGAAAGCGTTGGTTCTCTAATGTATTCCTCAACTCAATTTTGGCAATACCGCCTCAATCTCCGCCCGCTTTGGCTCCTCCCATTCGGGCAAATGCAAATGAGTACCCAGCTCTTCCCGCGATTCATCCACGGTAAATCCGGGTTGCATGGTCGCCATTTCGAACCACATGCCCGCAGAAGGTTTAAAATACACCGAATGAAAATACTTGCGGTCTCTGAATTCGGTAGGATTCAGGCCCAGTTCAGCGATCCGCGCCTGCATGGCCATCAACGCTTCATCATCAGCTACCTTCCAGGCCACGTGGTGAACGGTGCCGATGCCGTTGCGGCCCTTATGGCTATAGGCATCGCGGCGCATTTCCAGGTAATGCCCAGCCCCGCCACCGTTGACATTGAGGCGGATGCGGTTGTTTTCCTCTGCCGCCACTGCCATGTTCATTTCAGAAGTTAAAAACTCAATCATGGACTGCCAATGCTCTGGTGCGACCGACAACATCACGTGGTGAATACCCCGAATGGCAAAGTAAGCCGTAATCTCCGGTTCGGAAGGATTCAGCCAGGGTGCACGGGTATCGCTATCATCTCCCATCAATTCAATTTGCAGGCCGGATGGGTCCCGAAACCAAAGAAAAGGTTGCCCGAAGCGTTCACCGTGGGTCAACAAAACGCCGTGGGCATGCAGGCGTTGTTCCCAAAAAGGCAAGGCAGCAGTAGGTACTGATAATGCCGTAGTCAGGATCATACCCGAACCTTCGGTTCCCTGTTTTACATTGGGTTGGCCTTTGTAAGGGAAGGTGGTAAAAACAGTTCCCGGAGTGCCCACCTCATCGGCATAATAAAAATGGTATACGTGTACATTGTCAAAATTCACGGTTTTTTTCACAAGTCGCATACCCAGCACGCGGGTATAAAAATCGTAGTCCTCCTGCGCGTCATTGACGGTGGCCGTAACGTGGTGAATCCCCTGAATGAGTTTTTGGGTCTGCATGTTTGTCCCTGTTTTGTGTGCAAAGTAGGCTGAATTTTTCATAAATTTAGCCGCTCTAGAGCTTGTTTAAGTTTTTTGGGTGGAAACGAAAACAGGCTCTTAATCACAAACTAACGTTATGAACGTCGAAGAAGTTTGCGCCTATTGCCTGGCAAAAAAAGGGGTTGAAGAAAGTTTTCCTTTCGGTGAAACTACCATGGTGCTAAAGGTTATGGGCAAAATATTTGCACTGGTTCCCCTGGATGTGGATGTACAAACCATCAACCTCAAATGTGACCCCGAGCGGGCCATCGAATTGCGTGAAGAATACCCCGACGACGTACTTCCAGGCTACCACATGAACAAAAAGCACTGGAACACCGTGCATTGTGAGGCTGGTCTGAGCAATAAACTGCTACAGGAGCTGATCGATCATTCGTATGATTTGGTGGTGGAGAGTTTACCGAAGAAGTTGAAGGTTGAATTGGAAGGTTTGGGGTAAAATGGAGGATGATATGGAGTTTTATGCATCAATAAGTAAGGTTTTATCGGTGGGTTCAGTGCAAGGTTGTGCTGGAATCTACCAACCCCCGACCCCTAAAGGGGAGTACATTTTACGTATGCCTAAGATTTTGGCTTTCTGCATAAAAAATCGAATTTTCGACTTACGTAAGCTGTACTTCCCTTTAGGGGTCGGGGGTTCTCAGACTACAGTAAAATGTGCAAAAACAACCCCAACTAGCTGGTACAAGTGTCTGACACGCTGGTACAAGTCTCTGACTTGTACCAATATTTTTGCGTCTCTGACGCACGCGCAACGCGAAAATATTGAGCAACTACACGTCAGAGACGTGCTGATATTGGTACAAGTCTGGAGACTTGTACCAGCGCCAGCCCCAGACTTAATCCGACCATATCGCCTAAATCTGTTTGCCCCCCCAACCCACTCCCATGAAAATTGACTACCTCATCGTCGGCCAGGGCCTGGCTGGTTCTCTTCTTGCCTACTTTTTGGAAAAAGCTGGTGCCTCCATTTACGTCATCGATCCCGATGGTGCAGGTTCAGCTTCCCGGCGTGCTGCCGGTTTGATCAATCCTGTTACGGGACGTTACTTCGTCAAATCCTGGCGGGTGGACGAACTCATTCCTTTTGCCCGACAAACTTACCGGGAGTTGGAGCAATTACTCGGCGGCCCGTTTTTCCACGAACGCAGCATCCTGCGTGCCCTCACTTCCGCTAAAGAAGAAAACGATTGGCTCGCCCGCGCAGGTGACCCCGGCTATCAGGCCTACATGGGTGATCACGCCGACAAGGCACCACTCGAACCACTCCTCTACCCTACCCTCGCCTATGGCCAAACCCTACAAAGTGCGCAATTGAACGTCAGCGTTTTTTTGGATTTTTTTCAAAAACATTTGCTGGGAAAAAATCGACTGAGTAAAAATTATTTTCAGTACGATGAACTGGTTGTCAACCCAGACGGAGTCACCTATGGAGATATTGATGCTTCAAGGGTCGTTTTTTGTGAAGGTTACGGCGGGGTCAAAAACCCCTTTTTCAACTACCTCCCCTTTCGTGGCGACAAGGGTGAAGTGTTGATTGTGGAAATTCCCGGAGCGGGTTTTGAGCACATCGTCAAACAAAACAATACCTTCCTCGCCCCTCTCGGCAATGACCTGTACTGGGTTGGGGCCACTTACGCCTGGCAATTCACGGACGATCAGCCTACAGAACAGGCTCAGGAGGAACTCCTGGAACGTTTAAAAACGGTGGTGAAACTGCCGTTCAAAGTAGTGGATCATTGGGCGGCTATCCGGCCCACGGTGAAGGATCGACGGCCTTTTTTGGGGCAGCATCCTGAGTTTTCAAACTTGTGGATTTTCAATGGTTTGGGGACGAAAGGAGCTTCATTGGCACCGTTTTGGGCGAGGCATTTAAGTGAGGTGATGCTGGAGGGGAAGGCGATGGAGGGGGAAGTGGATATTCGGCGGTTTGGTTGACAGCGAACTAGCCCTGAAAGGGCGATATCCCATCAAGAATGGGCGACGCCCATTCGATCCAGCAGCCCAGCTCTATTCACACTACCAGCCCTGAAGGGGCGACATAATCCCACCGACTGATGTCGCCCCTTCAGGGCTTCTTAGCTTAAGACATTCATTACTCGACCCGCTTAGAATGGGCTGTACCCATTCTTGAAGGTATGTCGCCCCTTCAGGGCTAGTCCACCTTGTGGCAGATGGCACAGCATCTTGGAATAGAATGGGCTGTACCCATTCTTGAGCAGATGTCGCCCTTTCAGGGCTAGTTCATATCGCGTTATGCGCCAAGTAGCATCTTGGAATAAATTCAAAATTTCTACTAATTTAGTCCTCATTTAATCACCCAAACCTTTCACTAACCATGCAAAAATCTACCTGGCTGTTTATTGTCAGGGCAACCACACGGGTTGTTCCTATGATGTTTTGGGCAACCGCAAGGGTTGCCCCTACGATGTTGTTCATTTCAATGCTGGCCTTTGGTGCCTTTGCCCAAAACCAATCCGGTGCCTACTTCAGCGACCATCCCAGCCTTTCGCCCGATGGCAGCACCCTGTATTTCACCTACGCTGGCGACATCTGGAAAGTGCCCAGCGCGGGCGGCCTCGCTACCCGCCTCACCGCCATGGAAGGTGACGAACGTTTCCCCCGTCCCTCACCTGATGGCAAATGGCTGGCCTTTAATGCCCAGCAATACGGGAATACCGATGTGTACCTGCTGCCACTGGATGGAGGCGAAATCCGCCAATTGACCTACCACGATGCCAATGACGTAGTCAACGGTTGGTCCTGGGACAGTGGCTTTATTTACTTCACCTCTTCGCGCTACAATCGTTTCAGTGGCTACAAGGTTTCCGTAGAAGGCGGTACGCCGATGCGTTTGTTCCCCCATTACCACCATACCGTCAACGACGTTGCCGAACATCCTCGGGGAGGCGAAATTTTCTTCAACGAGTCATGGGAAAGTTACTCAGCTGTGACCCGCAAAGGGTACAAAGGTGACCACAATCCCGACATTCAATCCTACAATCCCCGTTCTGGTGAGTTCAAACAATACACCAATTGGACCGGTAAGGATTTTGGGGTAACTTTTGATCGCCAAGGCAATTTTTATTTCATTTCCGATGAAGCCAATGGCGAGTACAACCTATACACTTTTGAAAAGGACAAGAAGCTCAAGTTGACCGATTTTTCCACTTCGATCTGGTATCCCCAGGTGAGTGCCAATGGCGAGAAGGTGGCCTTCCGCCGGGACTATCAAATTCAGGTGTATGATGTAAAGAAAAAGAAAGCAGAAACTGTTGGCATTCGGATTCCTCAAAACGTCACCCTGAACAAACTCCAGGATTTCAGCATCAAAGGTAACATCTCCAATTTTGATGTATCGGATGATGGGAAAAAACTGGCTTTTATTTCACGGGGGCAAGTCTTTGTATCCGATGTAAAGGGCAAATTCATTCAACAATTGGCCACCCGCTCCGATGGTCGCGCACTAGAAATTCACTGGCTCAAGGACAACAAAACCTTACTGTATAACCAAACCGCAGGGGGCTACCAAAATTGGTTTACCCAGGCGGCCGATGGCAGTGTACCAGAAAAACAACTCACCCAGGATGTACACAACAACCGCAACCTGGCTTTCAACAGCGATAAGACCAAGGCGGTATACCTGGCAGGCCGCCACGAAATGCGCCTACTGGATTTGACGACCATGACAAGCAGCAGCTTGCTCAAGGATGAATTCTGGGACCTGGGTAGCGATGAACCTCAATTTGGCCCCGATGACCAGCACATCCTCTACACCGGATATCGCAATTTTGAACGCGACATTCTGGTGTACAACCTCAACACCAAAAAAATCCAGAACCTGACCAATACCGGGGTTACCGAAGCCGCTCCCCGTTGGGCGCCCGATGGAAAAAGCATTTATTTCCAGGCCAATTTGACCCAAGCCTCCTACCCTTTCGGCCTGCAGGAACCCAATCTGTACAGCATGGCCCTGCGGGCTTATGATGCCCCTTACCGCTCCGACAAAGTGAAGGAACTGTTCAAGGAGGAGGAGAAAAAAACGGATAAACCAGCCGCCAAAGACTCCACTGCTAAAAAAACGCCCATCCAGATCGACGAGGCTTTCCTCAACGAGCGAATTGAACAAATTGGCCCAAGTTTTGGCAGCCAGGGTGCACCCTATGTGATCCAAAGTGGCGAAAAAACCATCATCCTCTTCGCCTCCAACCACGATGAAGGCCGGGGCAATTTGTGGAAACTGGTACTCGAACCCTTCGAGCGCCCCAAAACGGAAATGATTCAGGGCGCTACAGGCTTTGGTTTTGGCATTAGTTCCGCCAAAAACCAGCACTTCGTGTTGACGGGAGGAAACATTGCTACGCTCAATATCGATGCCAACAAGGTTGAAACCATCAATATGGAATACACCTTCCGCAAAAAACTGTCGGATGAGTTTGCACAAATGTTTTACGAGACCTGGGCCAACCTGGAGCAAAACTTTTACGATGAAACTTTCCACGGTAAAAACTGGAAGGCCATCCGGGATCGTTACGCCGCTTTTTTGCCCCAACTCAATACCCGCAGCGATTTGCGCCAGTTGTTGAATGAAATGCTGGGTGAGCTGAATGCCTCTCACCTTGCCTTCACTTCTAATGGTACTGAGGAAGAGATTTTTTACAAAGGGCGCAGCGCAGGAACGGGAATCCTGTTTTCCAATGACGATCCTTATAAGGTAGAGCGCGTCGTAGCGCGTAGCCCAGCCGACCGCACCGACAAAGACATTCGTCCGGGTGATCGTTTGATCAAGGTGAATGGTACCGCTGTAGTGCCCCGCAACAACCGCGAACAATACCTGATTCAACCTTCACTGGATGAAGAAATCAGCCTGACCTTTATGCGTGGACAGGAGGAACGAACCGTCAAAATCCACCCAGTCAGCACGTTTATCATCAATGACTTATTGTACGACGAATGGGAAGCCGGTTGTCAAAAACGAGTAGACGAGCGCAGCAGCAAAAAAATTGCTTACGTACACATGAAAGACATGGGCGGCGGTGCCCTGGATCATTTCCTCAAACAAATGGTGAGTGAAGGCTGGCAGCGTGATGCGCTGATCCTGGATTTGCGCTACAACACCGGAGGCAATGTCCACGACAAGGTCTTGCAATTCCTTTCTCAAAAGCCCTACCTCCAGTGGAAGTACCGCGAGGGACAACTGTCGCCCCAGCCCAACTTCACTCCTGGTGCCAAACCCATCGTTCTCCTCGTAAATGAGCCCAGCCTCAGCGATGCTGAAATGACTACAGAAGGCTTCAAACGCCTTAAATTGGGTACGGTAGTAGGTACAGAAACCTACCGCTGGATCATTTTCACCAGTGGCAAGGGACTCGTGGATGGTTCCTTTTACCGCTTGCCCTCCTGGGGCTGTTATTCTATGGATGGGAAAGACCTTGAAATCACGGGTGTTAAACCAGATGTTTACGTAAAGAATACATTTAAAGATCGCCTCGAAGGAAAAGATCCTCAATTGGATAAGGCGATAGATTTGATTTTGGAAAAAATGAAATAAAGGGCTAATCTCCGTTTTTAATGGCTAAAGACTGCTGGGATTTTTTGTTCTCGGCAGTCTTTTTTTTTCGCAACACAATTTAACTTAAGTAAAATCCTCTATTTTATTCCTAAATTTACTAAATTCACGAAATTTTCTTTTTTTATTAAAAAATTTTCAAAATCTATAAAAGTATTCTTTACATTTATCGCGTATTTCCCTGATTTTTTAATAACCTATCAAACACGGCAGAACACATGAAAAAAACCAATCTACGCAGTCTGTTAGTTCTCTTGCTATGTATAGCAGGCGCGTGTCTCCCTCCGGGTGCTTTTGCACAAACCAAAATCTCGGGTAAGGTGATTGACAAGGATAGTGGGCCGCTCATCGGCGTAAGTATCCTGGTTAAAAACACGACCACGGGTACAGTTTCGGAGCTTGACGGCAGTTTTAGTTTAAATGCACCAGATGCAAACGCTACACTAGTTTTTTCCTACACCGGCTACGCCACGCAAGAAATAGCCCTTGCTGGTCGCACAAATCTTGACGTTACCATGTCTACTGACAACCTGCTGCTCGACGAAGTAGTAGTTGTAGGTTATGGTGTACAAAAAAAGGAAACCGTTACTGGGGCAGTCTCCAGCGTAAAAGGTTCCGACTTGGTTAAATCTCCTGCTGTCAACGTTTCCAACTCTATTGCTGGCCGCATGGCCGGGGTAGTCGCTGTAAACCGCAGTGGTGAGCCTGGTTACGATGGTTCCGGTATCCGGATTCGGGGCTCCAACACCCTGAACAACAACGATGCCTTGATCGTAATCGACGGTATCCCTGCTCGTGCAGGGGGCTTGGATCGTTTGAACCCCAACGATATCGAAAAAATTTCGGTATTGAAGGACGCATCGGCAGCCATTTATGGTTCTCGTGCAGCCAACGGAGTTATCCTGATCACGACCAAAAGAGGTAAAATCAGCAAGCCAGAATTGTCTTATTCTTTCAACCAGGGGTATACCCAGCCAACGCAACTGCCAGCTGTAGCTGATGCGGCTCAGTATACTGAAATGTTGAATGACCTGGACATTTACGGATTGCCTGCCAGCGAGTGGGCCGCAGCAACAACTGCTTACAAAACCACTGGCACTTACACTCGTCCAAATGGCCAGGTGCGCAAAGCACCATTCCAACCTGAGGATTTTCAGAAGTACCGCGATGGTTCGGACCCATGGGGACACCCCAATACCGATTGGTATGCCGAAACCATCAAAAATTGGTCGCCACAACAGCGCCACAACCTGCAAATGACCGGGGGTACTGAAAACCTCAAATACCTTGCGTCTTTGGGTTACCAGAATCAGGATGGGGTGTACATCAACTCAGCTACAGGTTACAAGCAGTACGACCTGCGCATCAACCTGGATGCCAAGATCAACGAGTTTATCAACGTCAATTTGGGTATGTTGGGTCGTCAGGAATACCGCTTCTTCCCTACCCGGGGTGCAGGCGCCATCTTCCGGATGTTGATCCGTGGCAAGCCACAACAGCCAGCTTACTGGCCTGACGGACGCCCTGGTCCAGACATCGAAAACGGTGAAAACCCAGTGGTGATCACCACCAACCAAACGGGTTATGACCAGGACAAGCGCGATTATTTCCAAACCAATGGCCAGATTGACATCAAAATCCCTGGCATCAAAGGTTTGAAATTCTCGGGTACTGCGGCGATTGACAAACTCAACACCAACCGCAAACTTTGGCAAACGCCCTGGACTTTGTACGAGCGTGGCACCGGCTTTGAAGCCGATGGGGTTACGCCCAAACTGGTTGCCGCAAAACGTGGTCCAGCAGAGCCTCGCCTCGACCTGTTCAACAGTACTCAATTGAACGTTTTGTTGGGTGGAGTTTTGACCTATGAAAAAACCTTTGGTGACCATAACCTGACCGTTCTGGCCGGCTCCAACCGGGAAACCATCGATGGTACCAACTTCCAAGCTTTCCGTCGTTTCTTCATTTCACCAGCGCTTGATCAATTGTTTGCGGGTGGTGACCTCGAAAAAAACAATGGCGGTGGTGCGTTTACTCGCGCTCGTTTGAACTACTTTGGCCGGGTGGCTTACAACTTCAAGGAAAAATACCTGCTGGAATTCCTGTGGCGTTATGATGGTTCGGACATCTTCCCTGAAGAAACCCGCTATGGCTTCTTCCCTGGCGTGATGGGTGGTTGGGTGCTTTCTGAAGAAAAATTCATGGATGCTATTCCTGCCATCAACTACCTGAAACTGAGAGGCTCCTGGGGCCAGATGGGTAACGACCAAATCGCGACTTATCAGTACCTGTCTACTTATGGCTTCAGAAGCTACATCTTGGGCAACGTGGAAACCAAAACCTTGTTTGAAGCGCGTATCCCCAATGAGCTGATCACTTGGGAAGTTGCTACCAATGCCAACATTGGTTTGGAAGGATCGATTTTGAACGACAAGATTACTTTTGAATTTGACTACTTCAACAACAAGCGGACCAACATCTTGTGGACCAAAAACGCATCCGTGCCTCAGTCCACTGGTTTGACTTTGCCAGCTCAAAACATTGGCGAAGTGGAGAACAAAGGTTTCGACGCCTTGATTGGCTACCGTACCAACATTGGCAAACTGAAGTTGAATGTAAGTGTAAACGGGGGTTATGCCAAAAACAAAATCCTTTTCTGGGATGAAGCACCTGGTGCTCCAGAATGGCAGCGCACCACTGGTCGCCCAATGTTTACCGAGCAAGTTTACCAGTACGATGGGGTATTCGCTACTCAGGCAGAAATCGATGCAGAAAAATTGGACTACAAAGCCATCGTCAATACGCTACGTCCTGGCGACATGAAGTACAAAGACTTCAACGGCGACGGAAAAATTACTCCTGACGACCGTGTACGCACCGACTTCAACAACACCCCTACTTTCCAGGGTGGTTTGAATGTGATTGCCAGCTATCAAGGATTTGACCTGAACATCCTCTTCCAGGGTTCCGCAGGTGCCAAGCAATATGTAAGCCCAGGTGAAATGGGTAACATCGGTAACTACCTGTTGAGCATGTATACTGATCGCTGGACGGTTGAAAACCCAAGCAGTGTACACCCACGGATTGCCAACCGTAGCGACCAATACTACTCCGGTGGTAACGATTATTGGTTCAGAAGTACTGACTACATCCGTTTGAAAAACGTAGAAATTGGCTACTCCTTACCTGACAACATCGTCAAAAAGGCAAAGATGACCAGCTTCCGGGTTTATGTCAATGGTTTGAACCTCTTTACCATTTCTGATTTCGATGCGTTTGACCCAGAATCTAGCAGTGCTACTGGCCAGTTCTACCCACAACAGCGGGTAATCAACGGTGGTGTAACTGTTACTTTCTAACACCCTAAAAATCAATAAAACGATGAGAAACATCATCATAGGATTAATTGCAGTTTTGTTCATCAACAGTTGTAATGACGACTTCGTCAATACACAACCCCTGGACCAGTTGGCTCAAACGGCGGTTTGGACGGATGGTTCGCTGGCTGAAGCTTTTGTTTCTGAAATCTACGCCGGACTTGGCAATGGCGGTTTCGACGAGCAAATGAACGCTTCGCTGACCGACGAGACCATCTTCACGCACCCTGGACGGGGTATTACCACCATCACGGAAGGACGCTCCAACCCAGCCGATCCAGGATGGATCAATGGCACCTTAAGCTGGGGCAACATGTACCTGCGGATTCGCGCTGCCAACCTGGCATTGAAAAACCTGGAAGCTCCACAATTCAACAACCCTACCCTGGTAGATCGTTTGAAGGGAGAAGCCAAGTTTATGCGTGCCTACTACTACCAGCAATTGCTGCGTTATTTCGGGGGCGTTCCAATCGTGGATAAGCCTTATGAATTGAGTGACACCGACTTTTTGTCGGCGAGAAATACCTACGAAGAGTGTGTGAACTTCATCGTGAAGGATTGTGATGAAGCCGCTGCATTGTTGGACGGAAAAACGCTGGTGGCTGGCCGGGCCACCAAAGCTGCTGCCCTGGCGTTGAAGTCTCGCGTATTGTTGTACGCTGCCAGTGACCTGCACGACATTCCAACCGCCAAAGCGAAGTCAAGTGTAATCGCAAGCTACGCCAAGCCAGAATTGGTTGGCTATGTGAGTGGAGACCGCAAAGCACGTTGGGAAAAAGCGCGTGATGCAGCCAAAGCAGTACTGGATTTGCCAGGCTTTGGTTACCAACTTGGTTTGTCGGCTCCAGCTGCACAAGCAGACGCGGTAAACAACTACATGAATGCTTCTTTGTCCCGCAATGGCGGTGAAAAAGAAATCATTCTGGGTCGTTATTTCATCAACGCCAAGCAAGAAAACGGTGGTCGTCAGGGTCTGTTCAACGGTCCTAACGGTTACCACAACTGGGCGGGTAACACGCCGATCCAGCTAATGGTCGATGATTACGAAATGATGGATGGCAGCAAATTTGATTGGACAAATCCAACCCACGCTGCAGCCCCCTATACCAATCGTGATCCACGTTTCTACGCTTCAATTCTTTATGATGGTTCAAACTGGAAGCCACGTACTTCCGATGTTGCATCAAAAGATCCAGCCAACCAAATTCAAACGGGTACTTACGAAGTGATGAATGGTGCCAGCAAAGTGCCACACTTCGGTTTGGATACCCGTAAGAGTACCGTGGAAGACTGGAATGGCAGCTACACTGGCTATTACGCACGGAAGTTCATCGATCCAAACCCATCCATTGTTGACCAAAACACCTGGCAACAAATTCCATGGCCAACTTTGCGTTACACTGAAGCCATCTTCAACTACGCTGAGGCTTTGATCGAATTGGGTGACGACGCTACTGCGCGTACCTGGCTCAACAAGATTCGTTTCCGCGCAGGTATGCCTGCCCTGACCGAATCCGGTGATGCCCTCAAGCAACGCATGCGCAACGAAAAACGCATCGAAATGTACCTGGAAGAGCAGCGTTATCACGATACGCGCCGATGGATGATTGCGCCCACCACCCTGGGCCGCAAAGCCAATGGTATCAACATCACCGGTACCTTGAAAGCGGGCAAAAACGTGACATTGTACAAGTACGATCCGACCAATTACGATTATACTTACAAGGTCTTTGAAATTGACCCAGGTAAGGAAAACCGCGCCTGGTTGGATAAACAGTACTACTTGCCGATCCATCGCGATGAGATGAACCGGAACAATAAACTGGTTCAAAACCCAGGGTACTAATCCTGAGTTAGTCTACTGAAATAAATGCAAGGGGCGCAAAAGAACGAATGGTCTTTTGTGCCCCTTTGCTTTGCTTTTAGGGCCTTTGTGCTAAATTTGTGCCTACCACATACCTTTTGAAACAATGCCAACAATGAGCGCCATCCATACCTATCTGAAAGTAAGTGCTTTCCTTTGCCTTCTTTTGTTTTTATGCCAATGCAAAAAAAGTACTACCCCCGGGAACGCTCCCGCTGATGCCCTGTTTACCTTGCTTGACCCTGCTAAAACGGGCGTAGATTTCCAAAATGCCATCACTGAAGGCCTCAATACCAACGTCCTCATGTATGAATACTTCTACAACGGTGGCGGCGTAGCAGTAGGCGATGTCAACAACGATGGTCTCGACGACTTGTATTTCACCAGCAACATGCAATCCAATCGCCTTTATTTGAACAAGGGCAACATGGTTTTTGAAGACATCACCATTGGCGCAGGTGTAACGGGCCGGGAAGGGCCCTGGAAAACGGGTACCACCATGGCCGATGTGAATGGCGATGGATTGTTGGATATTTATGTTTGTTATTCGGGTAGCGTGAGCCCCGAAGCTCGCGCAAATCAACTGTTCATCAATCAAGGGGTAGACCCCAATGGCAAACCCGTTTTCACTGAAAAAGCCGCTGAATACGGCCTCAACAGCCCTGGTACCAGCACCCAGGCCAGTTTTTTTGACTACGATAAGGACGGGGATCTGGACATGTTTTTGCTGAACCACAACCCGCGCTCGCTCCCAGTTTTGGATGAGGCTACCACCGCCGAAATCCTCAAAGTAGACGACCCAGAAAATGGCATGCGCCTGTTTCGCCAGGATAAAGGCCCCGATGGGCAACCCTTGTTTAAAGACATTACCCAACAAGCTGGCTTACTCAGCTCAGCTCTTTCCTACGGCCTGGGGGCCGCTATGGCCGACTACAACGGCGACGGTTGGATCGACATGTACATTTCCAACGACTACACCATTCCCGACTTTTTGTACATCAACAATCAGCGGGGAGGTTTTGTCAATCAAATCAATACCAGCATCGGGCATTTTTCCCATTTCTCGATGGGCAGCGACGCCGCTGACGTTAACAACGACGGCCTGGTGGATATTTTCACCCTTGACATGTTGCCCGAAGACAATCGCCGTCAGAAACTCCTAATGGCCCCGGACAACTACGAAAAATTTGACTTCAACCTCCGGGTAGGCTTTGGTCACCAGTACATGCGCAACATGCTCCAGATCAACCAGGGCCTGGTCAATGGCACTTTGACCTTTACCGAAATGGGGCAATTGGCGGGTATTTCCAGTACCGACTGGAGTTGGGCTGCGCTTTTTGCCGATTACGACAACGATGGTTGGAAAGACCTCTACATCACCAATGGTTACCTGCGCGACTACACCAACCTCGACTTCCTGAAATACATGGGCGATTACGTCCAAAACAACCAGGGTAATATCCAGCGCCAAAACGTCTTGGAACTGGTGCAGCAAATCCCGGCTTCCAACCTCAGCAATTACGTCTTCAAAAACAAGGATGGCCTGAGTTTTGAAAACCAAAGCCAGGCCTGGGGCATCGCCCAACCTTCCAATAGCAACGGCGCCGCTTACTCCGACTTGGACAATGACGGCGATTTGGACCTGGTGGTGAACAACATCAATCTGGCAGCGGCCATCTATCAAAACGAAGCAGACAAACGATTTAAACACCATTACCTAAAAGTTAAACTGGAAGGTGATGGGCAAAACAAGCTAGGCCTGGGTGCCAAAGTGACCATTTTCCAGGGCAATAAAATGCAGTACCTAGAACAAATGCCAACCCGTGGGTATCAATCCAGCGTTACGCCGGTTTTGCATTTTGGATTGGGCGAAAGCAGCTCAATTGACAGCCTCAAAATAACCTGGTTGAGTGGCAAAACTGAGGTTTTGCGTCAGGTAAAGGCCGACCAACAATTGACTTTGAGTGAAAAAAATGCGGGGGCTCAAGCTTCAAAAACAGCACCAATCACTCCGGCTATTTTTAAAGAAGTAGCCAGCCCGATTGCCTATACCGCAGCTAGTAACAACCTCAATGATTTTAAACGCCAACCCCTACTCAGTAACCCGCTCTCCCAGGTTGGGCCTTGTATGACCAAGGGCGATGCAAACGGGGATGGCCTGGAAGATGTATACGTTGGAGGTGGCAGTGGCCAGGCCGGGGCCTTGTTTTTGCAAAATAAAAATGGCTCGTTCACGCGGAAAAACCAGGCCGCTTTTGAAGCCGACAAAGCCAGCGATGATGCCGATGCCCTGTTCTTTGACGCCAATGGCGATGGGTCAGCAGACTTGTACGTGTGCAGCGGAGGTTATGCCAATTTTATGCCCGAGGATGCAGCCTTGCAAGACCGCCTGTACCTGAACGATGGCAAAGGCAATTTCAGCAAAAGTGCCAAGGCCCTGCCGAAGATGCTGGTCAGCAAAAGTTGTGTTCGCGCAGCAGATGTGAACGGCGATAGGAAAATGGACTTGTTTGTTGGTGGCCGGGTAGTTCCAGGTCGTTACCCAGAAATCCCGCGCAGCTACCTCTTGATCAACGATGGTAAGGGGCTGTTCAAAGACCAAACTTCCAGCCTCGCGCCTACCCTGTCGAACATCGGCCTGGTTAGCGATGCAGCATGGCATGATTTGAACGGGGATAAAAAGCCGGAACTGATCATTGTAGGTGAGTTTATGCCGATTACGGTTTTGGGGCAAAAAAATGGAAAATGGGCCGAAGTGAGTGGGGATTATTTTGACAAAAAATACGCAGGCTGTTGGAATAAACTCCTACTCGAAGACCTAACCGGAGATGGAAAAATGGATCTGCTGGTTGGAAACCTGGGCCAAAACTCCCAGCTCAAAGCTAGCGATAAGGAACCCGCAGAATTGTACTTCAAAGATTTTGACGACAATGGCGCGGTGGATCCCATCCTTTGTTTTTTCAAACAGGGCACCAGTTATCCATACGTTACCCGTGATGAACTGTTGGACCAAATGAGCATCATGCGGGGTCGATTCCCGGATTACAAAAGTTATGCGGATGCGACGCTGAAGGAAGTGTTTACCGCTGATGAACTGAAGGGCGCTACCCGCTTGGAAGCCAATTTTCTCAAAACCGCCTTGTTTGTAGCTGATGCCAAAGGGAAGTTTCAGGAAAAAGCGCTGCCCCTGGAGGTTCAGGCATCACCCATTTTTGCCATCAGCAGCCTCGATTATGATCAGGATGGGAAAAAGGATTTGTTCCTGGGGGGAAACATCAGCAAAGCCCGTTTGAAATTTGGCAAATACGATGCGAATTATGGCCTGATCTTGCGGGGAGATGGAAAAGGGGCATTCAGTGCAGTTCCACAAAAACAGGCAGGTTTGCGGCTGGTTGGGGATGTAAGGAGTGTGCTGGTGGTGCAGGACAAGTTGATTGTTGGGGTGCACCAACAGCCAGTGAAAGCATTTACCTGGGATTGATTTTAAAGGTTAATTTTAATTTCTTTAGCACTATGTTTTTATTCAAAGTATTGCGCTAAAGAACTTTTCAAAAGGCTGAACCTTTTGAAAAGGCGCATTTAGATTAAAGGTTACACTCAACTCTATGCCCCTTTTCGAAAGTTTCAGACTTTCGAAAAGTTAACCTTTGCAACATCTTCGAACTAAGTTAACCGACTAAATTTTAATCATGATTGATTTTAAGCGACATATAAGACCATCCTTGTATGGTTGTTTATTGCTGTTTTTTTTGATCAGCTGTCAGAAAAAGGCAGCAGTCAGCCCCGAAATCAGCTCCAGTGACATCTCCAAAGTCATCACCCAAATGACCGACGTGATGATCCACGACGTGAGCAATCCACCCCTCGCTGCCCGATTCTTTTCGTACACCTGTCTGGCCGCTTATGAAGTGATCGCCCTGCACGACTCGGAATTCCCTTCCATGCACGGCAGGTTGAACGATTTCCCCAAAATTGAAAAACCCGGTACCACTGGTGAGTACGACTACCAACTGGCCGCCGCCCTAGCCATGTACGAAACCGCCAAAAAACTCCAACCCTCCGGCCCAAGACTGGATACTTTGGGAAAAAAATGGCTGGATTCATTAAAAATATCCGGCGTTGACCCTGTTCAATTGGATAATGCCCTGGCTTATGCCCAGGCCATCAGCGCCCAAATCCTGGCCTACGCTAAGGCCGACCGCTACAACCGCATCAGCAATTATCCGCGCTATACGCCACTGGGGACTGAAGGTTCCTGGTATCCCACTCCGCCGGGTTATTTTGCTCCGGTAGAACCCTATTTCAATACCATTCGCCCCTTCACCCTCGATTCAGCGGCGCAATTCAAACCCGCACCGCCAGAGCCTTTTTCAGCGGATAAAAAATCCGGCTTTTATGCTCAAATGCAAGAGGTATATGCCCAGGATTTGACCAAAGAGAAACAGGAAATTGCCGCTTTTTGGGATTGCAACCCCTTTGCCCTACAAGACAACGGCCACTTGATGGTGGGTATGAAAAAAATCTCTCCTGGCGCACATTGGATGGGCATTGCCGGGATTGCCTGCCAACAAAGTAAGGCGAGTGTGGCCAAAACCATCCAGGTGTACACCGCCCTGGCCATTGGCCTGATGGACGGCTTTTACTGCTGCTGGGATGAAAAATACCGCAGCAACCGCATCCGCCCGGAAACGGCCATCCGCAAGTACATCGACCCAAAGTGGAAGCCCTTCCTGCAAACACCACCGTTCCCGGAATACCTCAGCGGGCACTCCACCATTTCTTCGGCGGCAGCCACCATTTTGACCCATTTTTTTGGCGATAACTTTGCTTACACAGATACAGTCGAAGAGCGTTTTGGCTTAAAAAAACGGTCTTTTACTTCTTTTAAACAGGCGGCGGCTGAGGCGGGGATTTCGAGGCTATATGGTGGGATTCACTTTATTGATGCGATTACAAATGGACAGAAGCAAGGAGAAAAAGTGGGGGAATTGGTGCTTGGGAAGGTGCTGTAGGTTCTTGAACAAGGCCTCTTTTGCAAAAATCGCTTAGCTTAGCTGCACAGATGCCCTTAGGCTGAACGCAAAAACTTCTTAGGTGAACCCCTTAGATGAACTTAGGTGCCTTAGGTGGTGAAAACAAAAAAATGCCCTGCGAAGCAGGGCCCTTGTTCACCACCTAAGGCACCTAAGTTCATCTAAGGGGTTCACCTAAGAAATTGTGCGCCTACGGCGCAAGCAGAGTAAAGAATTTATGTTTTAACAAGATGTAATGAAAACCACCTTCTCCTACATTGGCAAAACCGCCGACAAATACCTCGAAGAGGGCTGCAGCATTTACGAACGCCGCCTGAAGCACTATTTGTCTTACGAAACCGTGCTGATCCCCGACATCAAAAACGGTGGCAAACTCGAGCCAGAACAACTCAAAATCAAGGAAGGAGAACAAATTCTGCAACGCCTGAAAAATGACGACTGCCTCATATTGCTGGATGAGCGGGGCAAGGTCTACACCTCCGAGCAATTTGCAGCCAATATGGATCAGTGGTTTCAAGCCCCTTACAAACGCCTCGTTTTTCAGGTAGGAGGTGCTTTTGGTTTTTCCGAAGCGGTGTATCAACGCGCGAATTATAAACTTTCCCTGTCGGCGATGACATTTTCCCACCAGATGATTCGTTTGTTTTTTTTAGAGCAACTGTACCGTGCGATGACTATCTTGCGCAATGAACCATATCACAACAGTTAACTGCAATGGAGCAATTGAACTTTACCTTGGCATTGTTGGTGCTGACCGGCCTGATCTCCTGGCAAGCCTTTAGTCGGCCCGACATGTACAACAAACTCATGTTTATTCCCTACGAAATGAAGCGGCAAAACGATTATTTCCGCTTCCTCACCCACGGAATGGTGCATGCAGATGGCAATCACTTGTTGTTCAACCTGATCACCCTGTGGATGTTTGGAGTAGGCATTGAGTATTATTTCAAAGCTTATTTTGGCCCACAAGTTGGCATCACGCTATACATCTTGTTCTATTTCAGCGGGATCGTTTTGTCGGCCTTGCCTGATTATTTCCGGCATCGGGACAATCCGAGTTATCGGGCTGTCGGGGCATCAGGAGGAGTATCCGCAGTGGTTTTTGGTTACATCTTTATGAATCCCTGGGATAAGGTATTTTGGATCATCCCAGCAGGCATTTATGGCGTACTTTACCTGGCTTACTCCGCTTACATGGATCGTTACGGCAATGACAACATTGGCCACAATGCGCATTTTTGGGGCGGTTTATACGGAATTGTTTTTGTGTACAGCCTACTGAAATTGACACGACCTGAAGTTTTGAGCATCATTTTTCAGAGCTATTTTTCATTTTGATCGTTGGGGCAACCACGCAGGGTTGCCCGTACCAAAATAGGTGTTATGTTTTTTTTCCTATCCAAAGCCTTATTGTTTTTGATTCGCCCAATGTTTTGGGTTATGATTCTGGCGTTTCTCGCATTCATCAGTAAACGAGCGGCCCGGCGTCGACGTTATGCCTTGATCTTGTTGGTCGTGTTGATATTGTTCAGCAATAGGGGTTTGTATGAGGCTGTTTGCGGCATGTGGGAATTGCCACCCCAAAAACTGACTCAATCTTACGATATAGGTATTTTGTTGGGCGGTTACAGCAATTCCAATGGTTACCCTCAGGATGGGCGGCATCATTTCAACTCCAGTGTGAATCGCCTGACGCAAACTTTAGAGTTGTATCAGCAAGGCAAAATCAGGAACATTTTGCTCACCGGAGGTTCTTCAAACATCATTACCAAAGGCAAGTTAGAATCGCAGGAGGTGGTTGACTTTGTAGAAGACATGGGGATTGACCGCAAAGTGGTGATTGTAGAACCGCAAGCCCGCAATACCTGGGAAAACGCCCAATTCTCCACGAAAATCATCAAGGCCAAATACCCTCAGGCCACCTGTCTGCTGATCACCTCGGCCTGGCACATGCGGCGAGCGCGTGCTTGTTTTCGCAAGGCTGGACTGGAGTTTGACTATTACTGTACCGATTATAAAAGCACCGATCTGGGGGGCTGGGCCTGGGTTCAGTTTGACCCAGCCGTACTGGGCGATTGGGAAGGGTTGTTCAAAGAATGGGTGGGAATGTTGGTGTATGCAATGAGGGGCTACGTTTAATGTTGAGAAGTTGAGGAGTTGAGAAGTTTAGGCTTACGCAGCGACTTGGACAAGGTCTTTGTCAAAGACGCTGCGGAAGCCTAAACTTCTCAACTCCTCAACTCCTAAACCATCACTATGAATCAGGTAACTGAGGATGAAATCAAGAAGGAGGTACTGAAATTTCTGCGGGGGTATTACAAGAGTCGCCCGCGGGCTAGTGATATTGAAGTCAGTTCGGATTTACGTGGAGTTGGCGGGATTGTAGCCGACGGGTTCCTGGCCTTCAAAGAAGAAGATGGCCGCAATTTTATCATCACTTTTGAAGCTACGGACTATCATAGACGTGATGAACTGCGTTTTACCATTCTTAAGCAGTTGATTGGGTGGGATGCAGCAGCTATGGCTTATTTGACAGTAGCCTTGTTGTTTATTTTAGCCCATGTCCAAAAGTGGTTGGCCTTGTTGCCCCATTACTTTTTGTGGGGTGTAATTTTACTACAGGTTATCATTTTTTTATTTGGACTCACCTGGTATTATCTGTTGCGCTCCTTGCCTCGTTACCGCTACATTTACGCCATTGCCCAATTCAACCAGTATTTTGCCGATGATCAGTGGGTGGCCTATGCCCACGATGTGTTTTCAGGTTATGAAGATCCCTACTTCAAAGAATTGCGGCGGCAGTGTATTCACAATGGTTTCGGGATGGTTGAAGTAGGGGAAGACCTCAAGGTGAAACTCCACATGGCACCTTCCATTGACGATCCGGATTTTCAACTCAAACGCCGGGTGGTGCAGTTTTTTACCAAAAATGATTTCACCCAATTCGTGGAGAAAAACATCAGCACCCGCGATTGGTGGACCCAATTTGTAGACTGGCTCAACAACTTACCCTTGCGTCAAAATCTCCAAAACCTGCTGCGTTTTGAACGGCCAGTGTACAAACAAATCGGGGTTATTTTGGCTTGTATTGGAGCCATGACCTTGATATTGGCGCGGGAATTCAAAAAGAAACCCATTCGCTACGTCAATGAAGCCACGTATGAGCAACAAATGACCACCTACATGCAGCGCCTGTACGGCAATGAAAATTTGATTCAGGACATTATACTCGACTCTACTGATATTAAACCTTTTGTAAAAAATAGTCTGCCTTATATCTATCGTCCAGAATCGAGTTTGACGCCCGAAGAAGCCAGAAATCTCCGCGAAAAAATTGTAGTGTATACGTCTAAGGGCTTTATTCACTATCCCTGCAGCCGTTTGCGCAGCGTCGGAGATCAACGCTTCATGGTGCGTATGGGCGTGTTTTACGACAGCGATTTGCTCAAACGGGCGATTGGGCGCTTCCGCAGACTGGGCGTACCCGTCAATGGCATCTGGGGGCCCTGTTTTTTTCCAAACGGCAAATACTACATCCTGTTTTTGGAGGATTTGTACCCGAGTCGGCAAGAAGCCCTCGAGGCTATGACCGAAACCAAAGCCAAACTTAGCCCGGCAGGAATCAAACTGGATATTTTGATTGAGAAAATTTAAATATTGGCCAATTGTTCCAGGTTTCTGAATACGGGGACCAAAGCCAGCCCTTTTTCCGATAGTACATATTCGATGTGCAATGGTTTTTGCTTGATTGTTGTTTTAACCAACAATCCCGCTTCTTCCAATTCCTTTAGAGCCAAGGCAATGGACTGTTTATTCGCGTCTGGCAATTGCCGCAGCAAGGCATTGAAGCGCAAAGGATGTTCCAAGGCAAGGCGAAAAATCTGGGCTTTCCACTTCCCCGCCAAAAGTTTGAGAAGCCCTTCAGCTGGGCAAGCTTCTTCACTATTTTCTTGATTGTGGGTAGTCATATTTTTTTGACTTCTTGTGCTGCAAAGGTTAACAAGCGACCTTTGCAAAAAGTTATACTACCATGAATATTGAAACTAAAAAAACAAATGCCATGCTTTGCGACCCGGAAACAGGGGTGTGTGAAATTCCTGAAAAAGAAGTAAAACCTATCCGCATCACCTATTTTACCGACCCCATTTGCTCCGCTTGTTGGGGAGTGGAGCCCCAGCTGCGTAAACTCAATCTGGAATACGGCGATTATTTTGACATTGAGTATTTTATGGGCGGCTTATTGCCTTCCTGGGAGATCTACAACAGCGGCGGCATCAGCAAGGCTAGTGACGTAGCGCCGCATTGGGATGAAGTGAGTGCCCATTACGAAATGCCCATCGATGGCGATGTTTGGTTGGAAGACCCCCTCCCCTCTTCTTACCCACCTTCGGTGGCTTTTAAGGCAGCCCAGTTGCAAAGCGAGGCCCTGGCGATAAACTTTCTGCGCAACATTCGGGAAAAGGTATTTTTGGAAAAAAAGAACATCACCCGCTGGGAGCACTTGGCTCAAGCAGCCCTGGAAACCGGACTGGATGTGGCCCAGTTCAAAAGTGATTACGAAGGTCGGGCGCAGGATCTTTTTCAGGCCGATTTAACTTTTGCCCGCCAGATGGGAGTTAGAAGTTTTCCCACCTTCTTTTTTACGGATGCGGAGCTGAATCGTTTGACGGTTTACGGGTTTCGGCCTTATGATTTATTTGAACAAACTTTGCTCAAATTACACCCTCAAGCCAGCAAAAAAAACATTGATCCAAATGAAGTTTTTCAGCACTATCCAAGCCTGACTACCAAGGAGTTTACGCTATTGACCGGGCGTGATTTTCAAGCTGCCGAGCTGGAGTTAGAAAAAACTTTTTTGCAAGGTAAACTTCAAAAATTATCAACCAAAAACGGCAATCTCTGGAGGGAGATTTAGTATACTTGTTTAAAAAAAGATGCACCCACTCACCGAAACCTGGCACATCAACAACCGCATCAACCTGTACTTGCTCGACGCCATTGCAGAAACCTCCTTCGTGGATGTTTCTGCCTCCAAAGGCCGTAATGTGGGCGAGCAGTTTGCACACCTGCACAACGTCCGCCTGATGTGGCTCAAATCAGCTCAACCCGATTTATTGGCGCTGGCTGAAAAAATTGAAAAGGAAAACATCAGCAAATTGCTCCTGGTCGAGCAACTGCAAAAAAGTGGGGAAGCCATCGCCCAGTTGTTTGAAATCGGTGTAGTTGAAGGGCGAATCAAGGGTTTCAAACCCCATCCAACTGGTTTCCTTGGTTATTTAATTGCCCATGAGGCCCACCACCGGGGGCAAATCGCCCTGACCCTGAAACAATCTGGGCACCCGCTGGATAAAAAAGTTTCTTTTGGTTTGTGGGAATGGGGGACTCGATAAATGTGCATAAACACTAAGGTGGCCCCTAAGGTGAACTAAGGTGTCTGAGGTGGTGGAAAAGAAAAAAGTCCTGCGGTGCAGGACGCCCTCTCACCACCTCAGACACCTTAGTTCACCTTAGGGGCCACCTTAGAAGTTAGGCCTAAATCTCAATGGTATCAAAGCTTCCAAAGCTTTAATACACCTAACTTCTTATCCTGAAACTTCCAGTCGTTCACTGTTGCTCCACCCGAAACTCAACTCTACGGTTTTGTTTCCGCCCAGCAGGAGTACGGTTATCGGCAATGGGTTTACTTTCTCCAAATCCTTGAGTACGCAGATTTGCTGCGTTGATGCCTTTGCTTTGAAGATACAGTGCACATGTTTGTACACGGTTTTCAGACAAACGTTGGTTTGCAGCCGCATCGCCCACATCATCCGTATGGCCTTCGATCATCAGTTTAAATTCTGGGTAACGCTGCATCACTTCCGCAACTTTGTCCAAAACCTCCAATGAAGAAGGTAGTAATTTAGCACTATTGGTTTCAAAATTGACGTTGCTCATCGCAAAGGCCAAGATTGCTTTATCCTCTGATTTAATTTCTGGACACCCATTGTTTGACTGCAAACCAAAGGTGTTTGGGCATTTGTCTTTACGGTCTTCAACCCCATCGTTGTCGGAATCCGGGCAACCATTGAATTGTTTCCAGCCAGCAATAGTAGGGCATTCATCGTCCTTGTCGGCTATACCGTCTTTATCTTGGTCGGGGCAGCCATTCATACTTGCAGGACCAGCCTGATCAGGGCACTGGTCTTGATCATTGATTACACCATCGCCGTCATTGTCTGGGCAGCCTTGTTGAGCACTTATTCCTGCCACAGTTGGGCATTTGTCTTCCTTGTCAGGAATCCCATCGCCGTCGGTATCAGGGCAGCCAGAAAAACGAACTGAACCAGCCACATCCGGGCAGGTATCTTCCGCATCAGCAATGCCATCACCGTCTTTATCAGGACAACCTTCAAGGTGTTTCAGTCCGGCGACATCGGGGCATTTATCATTTTTGTCCGCCACTCCATCTTCATCTGCATCGGGGCAACCTTGCAATGTAGCCTTTCCTGCAATGGTAGGACATTTGTCTTCCGTATCCACTACCCCATCACGGTCAGTATCTTTTTCACTCAAATGGAACCCCAGGGAAATGCCACCAATATTGTATGCATCCTTATCTTTCGGATCACCGGACACTTTTACCCCATCAATGTAGTCCGTAAAAGTAAGGCGGTAACCAAATTCAAGCCCCAGGTAAATATTCCTGCTCAAATCAGCTTTCACTCCAATTCCCATGGGGATCACCAGGTTTGTTTTTGGTTTTTTCGCGGCTCTGTCCTGTGCTTCTTCAGTTTTCAGCACTCCACCATAAGAAACCGAGGGGTTGATGAACCCAAGTCCCAAACCACTCGTCAGGTATGGAACCAGTCGAAGTTTAAAGGGTGCACCATAAGCAGGGGCAGGTATTTTTTTAATCAGGCTATATTCTCCATTAAATCCCAGCTCAATCAGTGCTGTAGAGAAATCGGTATTCCGCACTCGGTTTTCATCGTAATCTGAATCAGATGCATTCAAGCGCCCGGAGTAAAAATTTGCTCTCCAGGCAAGCCGATTGGTCCAATCTTGACTTATAAAAAAGCCGTAGGCAAAGTTTGGGTTGTTGAACGTAAATTTGGGCACAACCAAATCACCCAAAACATTGGAATACCCCAAAAACAAACCAGCGTTCCAGGTTTCTTTAGCCAGGGAGGGAGCATTTTGGGTTTGTTGGGCCATCACCATAAACGGTAGTACCAGTAAAAGACCAACAAGTGTAGTTTTTCTCATGTATTGAAGATTAAAAAGTACAGGAAATAGTTGAAGGGAATCAGTAGATAGACAATAAAGCTCTTTTGAAAAAATATACTTTAGGACGTAATGGCCTGGACGTAGTCACTAAATCATACCTTGGTTACCAACAGAACAATCAGATCAATCTCTACATTCATTTAAATTTATCTAACTTTCGAAGTGGAAATCGTTTTTTCCGCTTAGCAGCCTATTGCTGCAAAACCAAAGGCATGATGACAAACAAACAACTCATCCTGGTTAAACGACCAGTTGGATTACCCGAAGCTGATACCTGGAAATTAGAGGCACAGCCTGTGCCTGAATTGGCCGAAGGCCAGGCCTTGATCCAGCAGTATTACATCTCTCTCGACCCTGCTATGCGGGGTTGGCTAAACGATAGCAAGTCTTACATTCCGCCCGTAGGCATCGGCGAGGTGATGCGTGCAGGCTCAGTCGGCCAGGTGATTGCCGTCAATCAACATCCCAATCTGGCCGTAGGGGATTATGTATCCGGCAATGGTGGGGTGCAGCAATATGTGGTAACAGAAGGGAAGGGCTGGTTCAAAGTAGACCCCACGCTGGCTTCTTTGCCCACTTACATCGGCACCCTGGGTATGCCCGGACAAACGGCTTATCACGGTCTGCTGGACGTGGGACAGGCCAAAGCTGGTGACGTTGTGCTGGTTTCCGGAGCTGCGGGTGCAGTAGGTAGTGTGGTGGGGCAAATTGCCAAAATCAAAGGCTGCAAAGTGGTAGGCATTGCTGGTGGCTCCCACAACATCCGCTACATTTTGGACGAACTGGGCTTCGACGGGGCTATCGACTACAAAAACGAAGATGTAAAAGCCGGTTTAAAACGGGAATGCCCCGATGGTGTGGACGTTTATTTTGACAATGTCGGCGGTGAAATCCTCAACATCGCGCTTACTCGCCTGCGCTTCAAAGCCCGGGTAGTGATTTGTGGTGCGATTTCACAATACAACAACACCACACCCGTAGCTGGTCCCAGCAATTACCTATCCCTGCTCGTCAATCGGGCACGTATGGAAGGAATGGTGGTCTTCGATTACGCCAAAAACTACGGCACCGCCGCCCGCGAAATGGCCCAATGGATTCAGGAAGGCAAGCTCAAAACCCGCGAGGACGTCTACGAGGGGATTGAGAACTTTTACGAGACTTTCTTGAGGTTGTTTACGGGGGAGAAAAATGGGAAGTTGGTGTTGAAAGTGCTTGAATAATGATAAATGATGAGTGATAAGTGATGAATTTTACTCAACAACCAATTCATCACTCATCATTTATCATTCATCAATTATTTCACGCCTTTCTCAATCGCCGCAACCCCCTTTTCCATCCACACCGGCTTCGGCGCACCTTTCAAATAGTGCTCAAAAAACTGCAACATCCGCAATTGGAAGTCCTTGCGGTTTTGTAGTTTGACCAGACCGTGGCCTTCTTCGTTGTAGTTCAGCAACCAGGCGGGTTTGCCCAGGCGGCGCAGGCCCATGTAAAATTCGATGCCCTGATACCAGGGAACTGCTCCGTCCTTATCATTGGCCATGATCAGCAGTGGAGTACTCACCTTATCGATGAAAAAGATGGGGGAATTTTCCAGGTAACGCAGTGGTTTTTCCCAAAGGGTCCCACCAATCCGGCTTTGGGTATGCTCGTACTGGAACATGCGGCTCATGCCACTTTCCCAACGAATTCCGCCATAGGCCGACACCATGTTTACCACGGGTGCGCCCGATTCTGCACACTTGAAGATATTCGTTTTGGTGACCAGGTAGGCAATTTGGTAACCACCCCAACTGTGGCCTTGCACACCCAGGTTGTCTTTGTCCACAAAGCCTTTATCGAGCAATGCAGTTACTCCGGAAATGATCGCGTTTTGGGCACTTTCCCCGGGGTAACCGATGCGGTAAGGGATATCCGGGATAAAGACCAAAAAGCCACGACTGGCCAACTGTGCAAAATTGAGCATGCTGCGGTTGTAGCCCGGCGTCCAGTGGTGGTGCAATTGGTCGGTCATTCGTTCGTAGAAGTAGGTGATCATCGGGTATTTTTTCTTGGGATCAAAACCAGCAGGTTTGATCAGAATACCTCGTAATTTTTGGCCGTCGAGTGCAGTCCATTCCGTCAACTCGGAGGTGCCCCAGAAGAATTCAGCTTGTTGGGGGTTGGCCTGACTGATGGTTTTGATGTTTTGCAGATCAGCGGAATAAACGATGTCCGGGAAAGTTTGGAAATTTTCCCGGGTGAAGATCCAACGATCGGCGTTTTTGGCCTTTTGTACCTGCGAGGAGAAATTGTAGGCCCCTTTTTGCAATGGGCGTTTTTTGCCGCTATGGATGTCGTACCACATGTAGCCTTCCTCTTTACTCAGGTCATTGGTAAAATGCAGCAACAAGGGTTTTACCTCCTCGATCGAACGTTCTTCAGGGTCAGTGCGGATGTAGCGCATTTCCGTTTTTTCCGCCCGCATATTGGTCAGGTTGGTAGGCTTGAGCTGGCCGGTGGGGTCGAGCATCCAGATGTCGTAGCGGTCGTAGGCCATGAAATAGTCGTCTTCACTGGTCCAACCTGCAAAACCATAGGAGTTAGGGTTTTCCGGACTATCGGCCAGTTCGTCGTAAAATTTCACCTTCTCGTTGTTGCTCAATTTGACCAGGCTTTTTTTGGCAATGTTCCAGGCCATCCAGGCGCTATCGGTCAAGCTGTACCAATAGATGTATTTACCCATGGGCGACAGGTTGGGGTTGCCGTGTGCAGCGGTGGCAATTTTTTCATTTTTACCACTTTGTACATCGATCAGGTAAACGTCATTGACGGGTTCGGTGTCCCAGGTCATCTGGATGCGGTAGGGCTTGTTGGAAATGCCCAGGACCTGATTGCCATTGCCTTCGTTGCTCAGGCGAACTTCGGGAATATCCAGGTTCCCCAATTGCACCAATTTACCGTCCGCAACGTGCAGAACACAGGTATAAGAGCGACGGCGATCCTGCTCCAATTGTACTTTTTGCATGGGGTAAATCCGCTCATCCGTGGTAGACCATACTTCTACGTTGACAATCTCTTCCTCCAACAGCGTTGTGTCTGCCAAAATGGGCGGCGGGGCAATGCCAAAGTAGAGCTTGGAGCCATCCTTGGCAAAAGAGAGGTTTCCATTGTCGCTGGGCAACCAATTTTTTGGTAAAAAACTAGCGCCCTGGCCTAGCACCAAACGAGCTTTATCTGCCGTACTTTGCCAATGGTACAAGCCAAAAGGACGAACCCTAGCCTTGGTGGTATCCACGTCCGCCACGAAGGCCAATTGGGTGCCAGGGCGGTCAAACGTGAGTTGTTTGACGTTGCCTTTCTGGGCCAAAACGTGTTTGGTTTGACGGGTTTCACCATCAAATACGTATACGCCGGGCTTTTGCTCGGGATCGCCACCAGTGGTGTACCAGGCAATCCGCGCTTTGTCGCGTGCTAGTTGGTACGACTTGACATAGCCGATCAGCCGTTCTTGATTGGCGCCCAATTCGAGT
Organism: Haliscomenobacter sp.; assembly: GCF_965225875.1. Taxonomy (GTDB): domain Bacteria; phylum Bacteroidota; class Bacteroidia; order Chitinophagales; family Saprospiraceae; genus Haliscomenobacter. Next base: position 506,846 of record NZ_CBDDBS010000002.1, read on the forward strand.
AAAACCAGGCGGCTGCCATTCTCTTCATTTTCTTTTTTCCAGACAAATTTGGAAGTATCTTTCGGTAAGGCTTTTGCAGGTTCGCGCAAGTAAACCAACCAACCCGACCATTTTTCGGGCATCTGATAGGATTTGACCCCGGCATATTTGCTCAGTTTCATGGTGCGCAGGTCGTAAACCCCAAGGGTATCTTTGGGCAGGTCATCTCTTTTGACCTTGCGCCGCCGCATGTTCATGGTGCTGTCACGAAAGGGTTTAATGATGAAGGCGAGGTAACGGCTGTCCTGGCTGAAGTTGAGGTTTTCGGCCCGGGGCACACTCAGCGTTTTGTCGCTTTGCCCGTCGTACAAGCGCAGTTCACCATCTCCTTCGAGTGGTTTAACGACATAGCCTACCCAACGGCCATCTCCAGATATTTTGGAGGATTCAATGCTTTTCCACTTGGCGATGTCGGCATGCTCCAACATTCTTTTGGCGGGTGTTTGGGAAAAAACAACCAGCGGTAAAAAGCACAACAACAGTAAAAGTCTGGACATATTTGGCTTCATTGTATGACGCAAAAAATTCGTCATCCCGAATTTTTGAAAAGTCAAAATCGGGCATTTACCTAATCGCGGAGCGATTGAATTTATCATAGCCCCGGTCGTCCGGGGTAAATAGTTGGGTCAAATTGGCGGCAACCACGGCAGTGGTTGAACTCAATTGGGCAAAAAGTTCAACCGCATCCGCGGTTGCGAAACCCTTTGCTACCAAAATGACCCCGGACGACCGGGGCTATTCTGAATTCAACCGCATCCGCGGTTTGTTATCCCAAAATTTCGGGATGACTCATATTTCTGCGTTATTTTGTGAATCGGAAAAATAAAAAATTCTGTCTAATCTAAATTTTTTAGGCGACGAATGGAACGGAAACAGGGGGTAAAGGGTTCCAAAGTTCCAAGGTTTCAATATTACTAAGAACTCGCCCCACCGACCCTAACCTTATTCAACTATGCAAGATTCAACACTGACTGTTATCATTGACGCGATCAAAGGCAAAGAGCGCGATTACACAACTGGCAATTTAAACCAAGCTCTCTTCATTTTGGCCATTCCCATGGTCATTGAGATGTTTATGGAGTCTTTGTTTGCGCTGGTTGACATCTTTTTTGTCTCGCAGGTGAGTGTGGAAGCGGTGACTACCATTGGGCTCACTGAAGCAATTCTTACCCTGATTTATTCCGTGGCCATTGGCTGCAGTTCTGGTGCGACAGCCTTAGTCGCACGGCGCATTGGTGAAAAAAATCCCGAAGCGGCTTCCTTCACGGCTTTTCAAGCCTTGATCGTGGGTGTAGCCTTCGGGACAGTTACCGGAATCCTTGGCTTCATTTTCGCTGAAGACATCCTGCGCTTTATGGGGGCTAGCCCGGAAGTAATAAAGACGGGGCTCAACTTTGTCCGCATCATGTTTGGCTCCAATGTGGTGATCCTGCTGCTTTTTTTGCTCAATGGGGTATTCCGTGGCGCGGGCGATCCAGCCATCGCCATGCGCACACTGCTGCTTGCCAATGGCCTGAACATCATTTTGGACCCGATTTTTATATTTGGCCTGGGTCCGATTCCAGCGATGGGTGTTACGGGGGCAGCTATAGCGACTACAACCGGCCGCAGCATTGGGGTACTTTATCAACTCTACAATATGTTTTGGGGCAAAGGGGCCATTCAGATCAAGCGCAATCTGATGAAAATTGACCTAGGCATCATCAAACGTTTGTTGGAAGTTTCGGTGTCGGGAGCCATTCAGTTCATCATTGCTTCGGCGAGTTGGATTTTCCTGATGCGTATCATTTCGCGTTTTGGCAGCGAGTCGGTAGCGGGTTATACCATTGGCATCCGGGTGATCATTTTTGCGCTATTGCCATCTTGGGGACTAGCCAATGCAGCCGCAACGCTGGTGGGTCAAAACCTAGGGGCCAAACAACCCGATCGAGCGGAAACATCTGCCTGGCGTGCTGGCTATTTCAATACAATTTTTTTGCTAGGCGTTTCAGTGATATGTATTGTTTTTGCGCCCTTTTTTATGACCTTTTTCACCGATCTGCCCGAGGTTACCAGGATCGGCGTGATGACCCTGCGCATCCTCAGTATAGGCAACGTGATGTACTCCTTCGGGATGGTGATCAGTCAGGCTTTCAACGGTGCTGGCGATACCCGTACCCCGATGATTGCGAATTTCGTCTGCTTTTGGCTGATTGAAATTCCGCTGGCCTATTTTCTTGCAATAACCATGGATTTGGAGGTGATGGGCATTTGTATTGCCGTGCCTGCCAGTGAAAGTTTGTTGGCGGTGGTTTTGATTGTCATTTTTAGGAAAGGGAAATGGAAGGAGATTGCGGTGTAGAATTACCCCGCCAACTCCTTCAACGCCCCCACAAACAGATCCAACTCCTTCGTACCCACGTACAAATGCGGCGTCACCCGCACGCCATGCACATTCGCATAATCGATCGCCACGGTGAAAATCTTGTATTTTTCCATCAAGGTTTTCGCCAGATCGGCGGGTTTAATGCCCTGGATGCCTACATTGGCGATACCACAGGAACGCTGGGGATCGGCAGGAGTATTCAGCAGAATTTTAGGATGATTGCGCACCTGATCCGTCCAGTAGTGTTGCAGGTAACGCAAGCGGGCTTCCTTGCGCTGGATGCCGATCATTTCGTGAAAGCGGATGGCATCCAAAATAGCCAGGTCGGTGGCCACGGGGTGGGTCCCTGTATGGTTGAGTTTGCGAATGTCGTCGTCAGCATAACCCATATCGCCGAAGAGTTGCCAGATTTTGGCAATTTTCTCCTTGCGCACATACAGAATACCTGCTCCGAGTGGGTTGCCCAGCCATTTGTGCAAACTACTGCCGTAATAATCACAACCCAGATCACTGATTTTAAAGTCCAGATGAGCAAAGGCGTGCGCTCCATCCACCATCACTTCTACCCCATGTCGATGGGCCATGTCTGCGATTTTTCTCACCGGTAAAATGTGCCCAGTGATGTTAATCATGTGGCAGATCATCAACAAGCGGGTTTTCGGCGTAATGGCTTTTTCGTAAAGGCTCACTATCTCTTCATCCGAAGCGGGATGTAGGGGTACTGACACCATCTTATTGACAATGCCATAGCGCCGTGCTTGGAGTTTGAACATGTCAAGCATGGCCCCGTAGTCTTGTTCGGCCATCAGGGCTTCATCGCCAGGTTTCCAGTCGATGCCTGCGATGATGGTATCCAGCGATTCGGTGGTATTGCGGGTAATGATGAGTTCTTCAATGGGGCAGCCCAACAAACGCGCCAAGGCTTGTCGAGAAGCCAGTTTATCTTCCCCTTGCCGGGTGCGCATGTAGTAGGAGGAAACGGCATTGACCCGTTGAATGTGTCCGAGGTAGTTGTCCAATACTTCCTTTGCCGCCAGGGAGTAATAGCCATTTTCGAGGTGGATAAAGTCCTTGGTCACGCCATAGGCTGCACGGATTTTTTGCCAAAAAGCATCATCCGTTGCCAATTCCTGCGGCTGAATGTGTTCGATTTCCTGAAAAAATGATTCCATAGATTTGGTTGGAAGTATGGCTCCCCCGCTGAGCGTGGCGATGGTTTGTAAAAATTGGCGTTTGTTGAACAACTTCATGAGCAGCTATTTTGTTGAAACACTACTTAATCGATGGATTTTTTATCTTTACCCCAAAGAACAATGGTATGTTTCAATCCAGGATGTACAATACAGGGCTTTTGGCCCTGGGCCTAACTTTGCTGAGCTTCAGCTATGGCAGCGACCCAAAATATATAGAAGAAATCAAAAACTGGCAAAAAGAGCGCATCGAATCTTTGAAAAAAGAGGATGGCTGGTTGAATTTGGCAGGCTTGTTCTGGTTAAGGCCAGATAGCAATAGTTTCGGGGCCGATGCCAGCAACCAACTCGTTTTTCCCAAAGGCAAAAGTGCCGCGAATCTGGGCCGTTTGATTTTGGAAAATGGTGAAGTTTGGGTAGAAAGTAATCCCGAAGCCGAACTTTGGCAAGGAGAAAACCGGGTAGAAAAGTTAAAAATCTACAGTCCGGGCAGTGCACCCTTGGTATTGCGCCACGGCTCGCTGCGTTGGTTTGTGATCAAGCGGGGAGAAAAATACGGCATCCGCCTGCGCGACCTGGAGCATCCCAACCTGAGTCATTTTACCGGCATCGAATCTTACTCCATCGATGCCAAATGGAGGGTCGAAGCCAAATTGGAAAAATTTCCGGAAGAAAAAAAGATCGCCATTACCGATGTATTGGGCCAAACCAGTATGCAGCCCTCCTCGGTCGCCTTGGTCTTTACGCTCAAAGGGAAAACCTACCGTTTGGATCCCATTGACGAGGGGGATCAATTTTTCATCCTGTTTGGTGACAAAACCAATGCAAAGCATACCTACCAATCCGGCCGCTTTTTGTACGCCAAAAAACCAGTAGCGGGTAGCAATACCGTCATTTTGGATTTCAATAAAGCTTACAACCCACCTTGCGCTTTTACTGAATTTGCCACTTGCCCACTGCCTCCTGCACAGAATGTGTTGAACGTGGCCATACAGGCGGGGGAAAAAAGATATGGAGGTAAACATCATGAGTAGGCCTGGGAACGAAACTGGGAAGGCAATACCCCAAAACGTTGTTTGAACTGACGCGAAAAATATTTCTCGTCTCGATACCCCACTTTGCTGGCCATTTCCTTCACGCTGTACCCTCCGGGGTTGGCTTGAAAAAGCTCCATGGCTTTGACCAAGCGTACTTCATTGATGTATTCATTGGGGGTGAGCCCTAAAGTCCTGCCCATCTCGTTGTAAAAACCGAGCGGGACATAAAGACCGCTTTAGCCAGGTCGTTCACTGAAAAATCGAGGTCGTTCAGATGCGCTAAAACCGTTTTTTCCAATAATTCCAGCCATTGTTTTTCAGTGTCTGACAGAGGTTCATCTGTGGTGATGGGTTCCGTGGCGGGAGTTGTAAGCGGGGTTTGGTTTTCGTTCGAGTGGGCCAAACTGCGCCGAAGGTCCTGGCGTTGCAGCAGGTTTTGGATCCTGGTCAACAATTCGATTTCCACAAAAGGTTTCACCAGGTAATCGTCTACGCCAATGCGCAGGGCCCGCAGTTTGTCCCCCAAATCGGCCCGGGCAGTCAGCATGATCACCGGGATTTGGGCCAGTGCGCCCGTTTTCAACCACTCCAGCAACTGAAATCCATCCATCACTGGCATCATGATGTCAGATATGATCAGGTCGGGGGTATTGGTATTGAGGTATTCGCAGGCTTCCCGGCCATTGGAAAGCGCTGTAATTTGATAATCCAGGCTTAAAATTTGAGTCAGGTATTGGCGCAAATCAGCATTGTCTTCTACCAATAGCAATTGAGCTTTTCCTACGGAGCGTATTGTTTTTGCTACAGCGGCTTTTTCTACTGGTAAAGTTGAACTGTGGGTTTCCAGTGATTCCGGCACTATGGTTCCATCCGATAATTCCTTTTTGGGAAAACGGAAAATAAAGGTGCTTCCCTTCCCCCAAGTGCTAATCACCTCCAATGTGCCACCCATGGCTTTACTCGACTCCCGGGCCAAAGCCAGCCCTATACCAGTGCCTCCTTCGTAGGCGTTTTCCTGATACTGGGTTTGGAAATAGCGGTCAAAAACAAAAGGCAAATCGTCGGGATGGATTCCCCGGCCACTGTCTTCTACTTCCAATTGGATATTAGAAGCCAAATCTTTAACCCATACCCTAATGTGTCCACCTGATTCGGTAAATTTCAAGGCGTTGGACAAGAGATTATTGAAGATCATTTTGAACAACCTTTGATCCAATTGACTCACCAAGGTCGGGTCAGCCTGATAACCGAGCGTTAATTCAATACCTTTGTTGGCCGCCATCACCTCAAAAGGAGCCAATAAAAAATGGATTTTTTGTTGCAATAGAACCGGGGCTTCATGAGTCGTCAATTTACCAGCCTCCAATTGGCTCAAGTCCAACAAGTCATTCACCATTTGTTGCAAAGCTTCCGTATAATTTTTGGCCAGGTACAATAAACCGGCCTCCTGCTGGCTGAGCTGATTTTGCTCCAAATAGGTATGAATGGGGCCTAAAATCAGGGTGATGGGGGTGCGCAATTCGTGGGTCACGTTGGCAAAAAAGCGGGATTTTGCCGCATCCAATTTGATCAATTCCGCTGCTTGTTCTTCGATGATGGCCTTGTCCTGGCGGATTTTTTCGGTTTGGATAGCTACCTCTTGTTCCAGTTCAATCTTTCGCTGCTGAAGCCATTGATTTCGGTAACGAAAAAAGGTTACGATTGCAGCGATGATCAAAAAGCCCGATACAAACAAAAACCAAATCTGGAAATAAAATGGCCGCAGCACCTGGATGGGAATAACCAACCGCTGCTGGGAGTATACCCCTTTCTCCGTCTTAGCCCGAATCGTCAACTTGAACTGCCCATAAGGTAAACCGGCCAATTGTAGTATACCTCCCGGACAAGCGGTCCAGCGGTCTCCCAGCCGATCAATTTTGTATTCATAAAATGTCTGATCAGGGCTATGATAGTCCAGTAAGGCAAAGTGCAGGGTAAGGTAGAGGTGGCTTGTTTCAAAGACAATCTTCTTGTTTTTGAGATATTGGGGTTCTGCATCTTCCAGGTTTTTGGTCTTTTGGGAAAACAACTGAGCCTGAGTCAGCATCAGGGGAATGTTCGGGGAGCGATCAAAATCCTGGTAAAAATCCCGTGGATTAAAAATGGTAATCCCATTTAAACTTCCGAAATATATGGTTCCGTCTTTAGCCTGATAATGTGAAACCCGGTTGAATTCGTGGTGGGAAAGGCCGTCCTGCGGTAAAAAAATCCTGGTTCTACCCGATCTTTTTTGAAACTGCATGATGCCCCGATCACTACTCAGCCACAAAAAACCGTAGGCATCAGCGTACACACTATAGATGTTGTGGTTGGATAGTCCATCCTCTTCCGTAAACAAGCGCTTGGTATTCTGTTTCGGATTCCACTTCAACAAACCATCCGCAGTTGCAATCCACCAATTGCCCTCCGCGTCCTGATAATGATGCCGCAGATTGTTTACTGGTAAAAAGTATTGTCCTTTTCCTCCGGTCCAATACCTGGCGACAACTCCTTTTTGGGGGTCAAACCTCAACAGGCCCTGCTCTGTCAACAACCAAAGTTGCCCCTCCTCGGCCTGCTTTATGCTGTGGATGATGGCATTATCCAAGATAGCTTGCCCCTTTTTATTTCGGACAAAGTTGATTTTCTTTTGTTCAAAATCAAAAAAAGCCAGTCCATTGCTGCATCCCAGCCACAAGCCTTTCTTTTGGGGAAAAATAGACCAAATGACGCACAAATCCCGGTTGGTTAAAAAAGTCTGAACGGCTTTCGTTACTGGATCATAAACATTTAGCTGAGAGTCGCCCGTCCAAACTCGCATCTGATCATCCATTCCGATTCCAAAAAAATCCATTTGGCTTTGGTGGATTTGTTCAACACTGCCGTTTTTTATGGCCAGCATCGTCCTCCCTGCATTGACGTATAAGGTCTGTCTCGGGCCATTTTCTACAATCCCTCGGGTTGGCAGAATTGGTTCATTTTTATCCAAATCACTATTTAGTAGGGTTTTAAAACGAATCTGATTAGGGCTTACTTTATACAATCCATCAATGGAACAGAGCCAGGCAATGCCTTGTAGATCTACAAAAATGCTGTAAACCAGATGAGGTAGTTTTGGGGTATTCTGACGATCAAAATTGAGCAGCAGGCCTTTATCCGGGTGAAAATAACTCAAGCCACCCGCATACATCAACCAAAAGTTTCCAGTATAGGCATCATAACCCAATGGCAGGGAGTAAGCTCGTTCTTTTTGGGGGTCAAATTGGGGAATGTCTTGCTTAAACAAGGTTTCGCGCGACCTACCATTCACACCGATGGTGCCTAATTTACTAAGGGTGTGGTAGATAAAGCTCCCACGGTTACTCAAATAAGCTCTCTGATAATTCAGGATGGTTTGAGTAGTAACGGCTTTGCCTTGCCCATTGATCAAGCGACAAACAGAATACCCTCCTCTGGTATCACAATGAAGTTCCAACCAGGTCAAATTGCGGATTGTATCCACAAAATAGATTCCAAAAGTAGTGTCCTGGAGCTGGTATTTAGGCTTTAGCTTTTGACCAACTTGATACTGAAAAAGATTTCCTTTACTATCTGTGATCCAGTAGGATTTATTTTTACCCAACTCAATGTCCAGAATGTCATTCGGGAACGAAGGGCCAAACTTCTCTTCAGGAGTCCGGACTTGACTGGTTACTGTATTAAAAAGTACGTATTTCGTAGGGCCACCTACAGCATGAATGCTGATCCAGAGGTCGTGGTCGGCATCCTCAAAGCGAATTAAATTTTTACTGAAATCCGGATGGAATCCTTCGCTTAAAACGAGTTGAAAATTTCGCCCATCAAAACGGCACAATCCACTTTCGGTCAGCAACCACAACAAGCCCCTCCGATCCTGAAAACACTGATAAACATGGTTGCTGGGCAAACCCTGCTCGGTGGTGTACAGATTCACCTCAGCGTTGTACCTGGATTGGGCACAAATGGAGTTGAACAGGAGGATAAATCCAAGGAGTAGGAATATGTAATAATTCAGGCGCATCGAATACTTCGTTAGCTACAAGGGGTTGAACCGTTGCAATCGAATCTTTTAATAAACTTATTTTTAGGCTAAAATGTGGATTGTGGGCTATCAAAAATTCATCAAGGTGGGAGCAAAAGTAATCAACAAAACTATTGTTGCCTAAAAATCATGTAACTTTTATGTTGAACACCTGGACTTCTCTTCAACGTGATTGGCAAAAAAACAAGAGGGACACACTGTTTCGTGTAATCCCTCTGGTCTAAATAAACTCCCTCTAAATATAGCTGTTTGGTCAAAAAAAGATCAAAGCAGAGCTTTTCTCCAAGTAATTGACCTTACTATGCTAGATGGGACAAAAGTAAGCCCTCAGGAATAAACCCAGCTTAAAGACTAGGTAGACAGATGTCCCAAAGGGTAGAAAAACGTCCTAAATGCAGCGATTTAATAGGAGGCATAAAAAAATCAGTCAAAACACTTGCACATACCAACTAGTATGTATACATTTGTAGCATGAACGCAACCGATACTCGCGAACGGATTTTGGGACGAATGTTCATGGACATCCACAAGAATGGATTCCAGGGCTTGCGCGCCGATCGGGTAATTGCCGATCTGGGCATTACCAAAGGGGCATTGTACCACTATTTTCCGAGTAAAGATGCCATTGGCCTGGCGGTAATCGAAGAGATTATTGAGCCCTCGTATCTGGCTTTCTTCCGCAATTTGGAACAAACCAAAGGGCATCCCATTGATTTGCTCAAAGAGCACTTACAAGAATTGGCAGACAAGGCTACTCAGGATGAGATTTACCTGGGTTGCCCCTTGAACAACCTCGTACAGGAAATGTCCCCACTGAACGAAGATTTCCGTCAGAAACTCAAACGTGTCATGGACGGGATGATTCATTATTCGACCCTTGCCCTGGAGCAGGGTCTGGCACAAGGTCAAGTCAAGGCAGGTACCGACTGTACCGCAGTAGCCTCCTTTATGGTGGCCGGGATGGAAGGGGCTTATGGCGTTGCAAAAGTGCAGAGGAGCCTGAGCAGTTTTCACCGCAACATTCAACAACTGTTGAATTATCTGGAATTGTTTCGAGCGTAGAGACGCACGGCCGTGCGTCTCTTGTGTCAAAACGAAAACGCACAATTGTGGATCTCTTATTTCAAAATTGAGACGCACGGCCATGCGTCTCTACGGGAATACGGCAACAAAAGTTGCCTTTTTTTAGGTCAAAATACATACCAACCAGTATGTATGATATTGTAAATTTTTCAACACAAAACCATTAAGACATGTACGTTATTCTTGGAGGAACCGGAAACACGGGCAAACAAATTGCCGAAACCTTATTGGCCGCTGGAAAAGCCGTGACGATTGTGAGTCGCGATGCCGCCAAAGCGCAAGACTTGGCAGCCAAAGGAGCCAAGGTAGCGGTTGGAGATTTGCACGATAGTGATTTTTTAACCCAAACCTTCCGTGGCGCAACGGCGGTATATAGCCTGGTGCCACCAAAATGGGATGTGCAGGACTGGCGGGCTTTCCAAGTCCAGATTGCCACTTCAATTACCTTAGCCGTGCACAGTGCCAAAGTACCTTACGTAGTCAATTTGAGCTCGATGGGTGCACATCTTCCTGAAGGTGCAGGCCCAGTGAGCGCGTTGTATTACATGGAGCACCTGCTCAACAATGTACCCGGTTTGAACGTCCTGCACTTACGCCCGGGTTATTTTTACCAAAACTTATATGGTTTACTGGACATGATCAAACACATGGGCGTATTGGCGCAACCTTTGCCGGCTGATCATGCCTTCAGTTTAGTACACGTTAACGACATTGCGGTAATTGCTGCCCAACGCTTGCTCAACCTGGACTTCAAGGGGAACTCCGTGCAGTTCGTAGTCGGCCCACGTGATTATTCCTTTGGAGAAGCTGCTGCCTTCATCAGCAAAGCAAGTGGCAATCAGGTTCCCTTTGTGACCAGCACTACGGAACAAACGGTACAAGGCATGATTGGAGCAGGTATTCCAGCGACCATCGCAGAAGGGTATGGTGAACTGTATCAGGCCATTGCTTCCAGTGGCTACGTAAATGGATTTGATCGCCAGAGCAATGCCTACATTGGTCAAATTACCCTGGAGCAATTCATTGAAAATGAGTTGAAGTATGCTTTGGTGGCTGAGACGGTTTAACCCTTCTTAGGTGTTTCTAAGGTGGTTCAAATTAGGCTTTTTTTGAACCACCTTAGAAACTAAAGGCACTTTAGGTGCACCTCAACCGCTACTGCGACCAGGCTGTTGGCACCCGATCCCAGCGGTGTTCTTTTAGCGCATTCAACAAATCCAGGCTCAAGCCCTTGCCATCACTCGTCGCCATGTTCATGCGGACATTCCGCTCGCGGCGCATACCGGGGATGGTGGTGTGTACATCCGGGTTGCTGAGGATAAACCGCAGGGCCATTTCGGCCATGGTCATCCCCGCTTGAACCAGCGGTTTGAGTGCCTCGGCGTGTTCGACGGATGGAATCAGGTTTTCGGGGACAAAGTAAGTGCCCCGCCAGTCGCCAGGAGGGAAAACCGTGTCTTTGGTCAAGGTCCCGGTCAGGGTGCCTTCATCAAAAGGAACCCGGGCGATGACCCCAATGTCGAGCTTGCGGCAAAGCGGGAAAAGTTGGTCCTCTGGGTTTTGGTCAAAAATATTGTAAATGACCTGAACCGCACTGATTTGGCCTGTTTCCAGGGTACGCAAACTATTGTTGGGTTCCCAGCGGTTGATGCTGATGCCCCAATGTTGAACTTTGCCTTCCCGGGTAAGGCGAGCGCAAGTTTCTTTCCAGTCGTCACGATCGGCCCAGGCGTCTTCCCAGACGTGGAATTGCATCAGGTCGATGCTCTCTGTGCCCAGGTTTTTGAGACTGTCGTTGACGTATTCTTCAATGTAATCGGAGGGAAAAACCTCGTCAAGCGTGAACTGGGGTTTGGAAGGCCACTTGCGGTTTTTGGGTGGAATTTTGGTGGCAACGTAAAGCTTCTTATCGGGGAATTGCCGCAACAATTTGCCCAAAATTTCTTCACTCAGCCCATCGCCATAAGCCCAGGCGGTGTCGAAAAAATTGCAGCCCAATTCTACGGATAGCAGCAAGGATTTCCAGGTTTCGTCATCGTCAGAGTCTTTCCATCCGGCCAGGCCCCACATGCCGTAACCCATTTCGCTGACTTGCATTTCTGTGCGTCCAAAACGGCGGTATTGCATCGTTGAATGTTTTTTGTTTGAGGGGGTGAATTTAGTTTTTTTTGGCCATATCCTGATTGGGAGTTTGAGGCTTTGAATTATCTTCGTTGATATTTTAGCACCTGATACCGACCACTCATGGAAGCATCCACCGCATTTTGGAGCATTGATTTTGCACTCCTGGAATTTGGCGATTACACTTTGAGTTTGATTGAGCTTCTAGCCGTTATTTTTAGTCTGCTCTCCACTTATCTTTTGCGACAAAACAATCGCCTGGGCTGGGTGCTGGCCATACTTGCCAATGTGTGTTTTTTCCTGTTTTTTTATCAAATCCGTTTGTATGCGCTGATGGCAGTTCAGGTCATTCTGGCCTGCATCAATGTAGCTTGGGGTTTAAAACCTCCCCTGGCAAAGGACTTGCCCATTAAAAAACTGGATTCGATTGGTTTTCCGGTCAGTGTTGTTGCCATCATTGCGCCAGGAATGCCCCTAATGATCGTGTTGTTTAAAATATCCCAATTTCTTCCCAGCTTGTTTCCCTTACCTGCCACTTATGTATTCCCGGATGCCCTATCGGCTACGGGTAGTATTGTGGCAGCAGTACTCCTGCGGCGCAAATTCCTGGAGTCCTGGATATTTTGGATCATCATCCACTGCCTGCTGATCATTGTATTCGCCTGGAAGGGGTACTATTTGGCCATGATGGGACAGATGGCTTTTTTGGGGTATGCCGCAAATGAGTATTTGGCGTGGCGGAATTTGGTTAAATAAACTTTTCAAAAAAATAAAACAGAAAACTAAAATCCCTCATCTTTCAACCTATGAAATACCGCCATTTATTTTTTGATCTGGACCACACCCTTTGGGATTTTGAAGCCAACGCCAAGGAATGCTTTCAGGAATTGTACATCGACAAACAGCTACAAGGCCGTGGAGTCGATGACTTTGATGCGTTTTTCAGCGCGTATTCGGTTCACAACGAGCGACTCTGGGGCGAGTACACCAAGGGCTTGATCCTTCAGTCTGAATTGCGCTGGCGCCGGATGTGGCTGGCACTCATGGATTTCGGCGTTGAAGACGAGTCGCTTTCCAAAGCAATGTCGGTGGAGTTTCTGGAACGTTTGCCTTACAAAAAGAACCTGTTTCCACATACCATCGAAATACTGGAATACCTCAAAAACAAAGACTATGCCTTGCACCTGATCACCAATGGTTTTCAGGAAATTCAGGATCAAAAATTGCAAAGCGCTGAGCTGCAAGGCTATTTCCAGGAAGTGATTACTTCTGAAGCTGCTCAAAGCCTAAAACCGAATCGAGCGATTTTTGATTACGCCCTCAAGCAAAGCAAGGCTCACCCCGACGAAAGCATCATGATCGGAGACAATCAGGAAGCGGACATTCAAGGGGCTACCAACGCAGGGATAGATACGGTTTTTGTCAACCATTTACAGGTAGTGCCAGAGGTGCAATCGACTTACATGGTCCATCATCTGCAAGAGTTGGAGGGGATTTTTTGATCAGGTCGTACCTAATTGCTTACTACCAGTTCCAATCCAGCCTCAACGCAAAATTCCTCGGTGCCTCCATCAGCCCCGGCCTCGACACATACTCTGCATTCCCCACATTGTTCACCAAAAAGCTCAACTTCAAGTTGTCAATTGGCCGATAGGCCACCCGTACATCCAGCAAAGTCACCCCATGGTTGTTCATTTCCCGGTAACTTTTGATGCCCGGTACAAAGAACTCAAAAGTCCGGTCGATCGCCTCCTGGAAGCTGAAATAAGTCCCGGCAAAACCAATGGAAAAACGTTTGATCTGGCTTTCGATGTCGAATTTGTAGCTGTTGCGCGAGCGGTATTTCAACACGTTTTCGGTGGAAGAACTGCCAATGGCGTTGCGTTGTCCCTGCGTAGGTGGTACACCCGGCTCTTGAGGACTCAAGTCAAATTCCAAAAATTTGGGGTCAATCCACAAATAACCTGCCATTAAAGTGGTCGGACAATTGAACAATTGCATTTCGCCCACCAGGCTCGCGTCCAGCCCCGATATGCGCACTCCACCCGTATTGAGCGAGCTAAAGCCACGTTGAAAATCAATAAAGTTGAACTCCATCATGTCCTGATATTGGGTGCGAAAAAGGGCTAGGTCTAAAAAGCCCTTCAAACTCCCCAGCTTCAAACCCTGCTTGAGGCCCAGTTCCGCTGACCAGCCCGTTTCGGACTGTAAATCGGGGTTGGGCGTGATGTTAAAGCCTCCCAAATTGGTGTAGATGAACTTCTCAGCAATGGTTGGAAAACGGTAACCCTGCCCCCAGGAAGCCCGCAGGAAGGAGTATTCCCCCACCTGATAATTGGCACCGATGCGCAACACGGGCTTGGCCTCCTTTTCCTCGGAAGGAGCAACCACCCCAACCGGGTACGTAAATCCCGGGTTGTTGATGCGGTTGGATTCGTAGCGGAATCCGGCGCTGATGGTCAGTTTACTGCCAAATCTTTTTTCAAAATCGGCATAAGTCGCCAGGTTGCGCGATTGGAAGGTGGTGTCGCCGTACAACTCAGCGTCCACGTTGGTGCCAATGTAAACTGCTCCTGCGGTGAAGTTCAAATCCAGAGCTTTAAACTTGCGCTGAAACTGGTATTCGGCGTAGTACTGCGAGGAAAAATTGGAGCGCCCATTGCTCACTCGGTTTTCGACACGGAAGTAACGACTGAGGAGTTTGTGGCGGTTCCCGGCCCCATCATAATAGGTCAGGTAGGGATCGATGTTGAACCGCAGGGGTTGGTTTTTGGAAACCGTACCTCGGAATGGGCTGTATTTCAGCGAATCGGCCCGCCAGAAGAAAAAGTTGCTGTTGTTGCCCCCGTTGAGGTTGAGGTTCATCCCCAACGTAAGGCGTTTGCTGGCACGGAAACGGGTATTCAGGTTAATCCGGCCGTATTTCGTGAAGGTGCTGTCGTTGTGGCTTTGTTCATTGAGGTAAAATACGCTGCTAACCAGATCGAGTTTGCCTATTTTTTGTTTGTGCGAGAGGCTGGTGCCAAAGGTGACCGGAGCCTTGTCCCACCATTTGAAACGGGCATCGGCTGGAGCATCTACGGTGGAAGTGAAGAGGCTGAGTTTGGTTTCGGGTTCGTTGTGCGCGTATGCCGTGCGGAAGTTGATCACCCCATTCAGGGCCGCCGAGCCGTATAAAGAAGAAGCGGCCCCTTTGACTACCTCAATTTGGCCCACATTTTCAACCGGAATATCGTTCCAGTTGGGAAAACCCGCGTCGAGTTGGAGGATCGGAATATCGTCCATCAACAGGAGTACGCGGCTACCTGCGCCATAGGAAAAACCAGAACCACCGCGAATATTGGCCTGCCCATCGATGACGCTCAAGCCGGGCACCTTTTGCAGGGCTTCGTCCAATTGGAACTTGTTGCTGTTGTTGATCAGGCTGGGTTTGAGTACTTCGATGGACACGGTTTCCGAGCCGAGGCGTTTTTCAAAACGGCCTGTAGTAAAGGTGAGGGTGCTCAGGATGGTCGCTTCGGTTTGCAGGATAATGTCCAGATCTACCGTTTGCCCCGCCACAATGCCCAGGGTTTGGGTGTAGGTTTTATAACCCAGGTACGATACAGTAAGCGTGAGGTTGCCCGGGGTAGGCTTGAGTTCAAAACGCCCGGCTGTGTCTGTAGCTGTACCTACTTCTGCACTAACATAAACAGAAGCACCGACCAACGGCTCATGGTCGATGGTGGTCACCTGGCCCCGCAAAATGGCATTTTGGGCATCAATCGGATTAAAAGTAAAGCTGATCAGGGCAATAAAGCCAATATAACGAAAGAAGTCCTGCATTTTTTTATTTTTCAATTCAGTGAAAAGATAATCAAGACGTTGATGAGTTGTAGTAAAGTGAGTCGAAAATCTTGATTTTTTTGTTAAATCAAGCACTTGGTCGTTGCCTTGCATTCTTGCAGAAAAAATTGCCGATTCTACCCGAAATGATTATTTTGCATGCGGTCATTTCAGTTCAAGTGCAATTGCACGTTGAACCTAAACTGGTGTTATGAAAAATTTTATACTTTCTATCCTGACGCTGTGCTGCTTGGGCACTGCGCTCATGGCCCAACAAACCGTTGCTTGTAAGCCCGACGCTACTTTGCCAGATACTGCAGTGGGTGTCATTCCCCTACCCTATTCCGCAACCAACCCTAAGGGTGGCATTTCTGACACTGCCTGTTTGAATACTTTCTACGATTTTGTATTCACCCTGGCCATCCCCAAATCAATTACGCTGAGTGGATTAACCCTCTCCATAAATAGTGTATCCATTGCTACCTCTGGAGCAGTGAAAAATCTACCGAGTGGCTTATCCTATACCTGCAATCCACCCAATTGTGTATTCAAGTCTGGGGAAAAAGGTTGTATCCTCATTGCTGGCACGCCCAACAATGCCATTAATCTGGGGCAAAATGACCTTAAAATCGACGGACTGGTCAATTCTTTTTTACCCGTTCCCGTGACCTTTCCCAGTGATCAATTCGCTGCGGGCAACTACTACCTGTATGTGCGGCCCCAAGGTTCCAAGGCTTGTTTGACCTCATCTACCAAGGAGCTTTCCGCCACTAAACTGCGCATGGGCAATGTACCCAATCCATTCACAGGTTCAACCCAAATTGAAGTGGAAGCCGAAATCCGGGGACAATTTGATTTCCGGGTTTACGACCTAACGGGCAGAATCATCTCCCGCCGCCCCGTACAAATTACCCAAGGCATCAACCGCATTCCATTTGAAGCCAATAACCTGGCTCCAGGCTTGTATGTGTTTACCTTGACGGATGGCTTGAATACCATTTCACGAAAAATGGTCGTTGGCCGTTAAACCCTTAGGCATGAAACTGGAAGCCGCTCTTTGGCAAAGGAGTTACCTCTATTTTGTCCTGTTTTTTCTATTGGCCATTTTTGGCTTTTGGTTGACCTATTTTACCCGGATTTTTGAGCAGGAAAGTTACCGCATGCACGTGCATGGGCTGGCATTGATCCTGTGGTGCCTGATGCTGATCGTACAACCTTATTTGATCCGCACCAAAAAGAACCGCCTGCACAAAAGCATTGGCAAAATTTCTTATCTGTTGGTGCCCTTGATGCTCGTCAGCACCGTCGATTTGTTGAAGTTCAAAATTGGCAAAAACTCGGCATTGGACAGCATGGATTACCATTTTATCGCCCTGGTGATCAATGCCTTGGTTGCTTTTGTGCTTTTTTATGGGCTGGCCATTTATTACCGCAAACAAACTACGGTACACGCTCGATTCATGGTGTGTACGGCCTTCCCGATGGTTACGCCGATTACGGATCGGATCATCCACATTCATTTTCCCAGTCTGCTGGCCTATTTTCCCCAAATTGAAGGAAACCCGATTGCACCCGTTTTTGGTTTTGCCCTGGCGGATCTGATTTTGCTGGGATTGAGCATTTGGGATTGGCGCTCGCATCGGCGCTGGAATGTTTTCCCCTTGGCCTTGGTGGTTTTGCTGGCTTACCATTATTCGGTGCTGAATTTCCATCAATTTGCTTTTTGGCAATCCTTTTGCAATTGGTTTTTCAAATTATAGACTATTGACTGGTCTGTAACTTTTTGGGCAAAGCGGATTATACTGGTGACACAACAAACTGATCACCAAGTAATTTCCAGCCATGACCCACAAGTTAATCCTGCCCTCTTTGCTCATTTGTACAAGTTTATTCAGCCTCGCCGCTCAACGAGCCGATGACCTTGGCCGTACTACTCCTTTTTTGGTTGGGTTTAAAGGCAGCATTTACGACTTCCGGGTTGCCACAGATGGAAAAGGCTTCATTGAGGCGAAAAAAATGCGCTACAACCCGGAAATCGAACAAACCCAACCCATTGGTTATGTTTATGCGCAAAAATTATTCATTACCGAACGATTACTGGACATGCCTTTTCCCGGAGTTCCAAAAGGGAAAGAAGTGTTTGCCATCATTTACACTGGCCGTTTTGAGGTAAAACATAGCGGTCTATACGAATTTTTGCTGCAAAGTGACGATGGTTCACGCCTCTGGATCGACTCTACTGAGGTCATTGACCGTGATGGCCTAAGGCAGTTCCGGGAAATCAAGCAGGGTAAAGTTCAATTAAGCGCTGGTTTTCACCAAATCAAGGTTTGGTATTTCCAAGGCTTCCCCAACCGCATGGGTTTGGTCTTGATGTACAAAAAAGCTGAAGAAAAAGCCTTCCAACCCTTTGATTTTAAACCCATGGAGGACGAGGCCAAACAATACATGCAAATGGAGGGTGAAACGATGAAAATCCGTTTTGCAGAAAAATTTTCCTTCGAAACGGGTGAATTCGCCCTCAAACCCGAAGCCGATTCCATCCTGTCCAACGTCATCCGCATCCTCAACTATAACCCCAACCTCAAGTGCCGCATTGAAGGACATACGGACAATGTGGGCAGCGCCAAAGACAATCAAGTGCTGGCCCAAAACCGGGCGGAGGCAGTGGCCACGGCGCTGAAAGCACGAGGTTTACCGGAATCAGTAAAAATTTCGGTGCAGGGTTTTGGATTGAGTAAGCCCATTGCGCCGAATACGACTGACGCGGGTCGGGCGCAAAATCGGCGGGTAGATGTGGTGATGGAGTGGTGAGGAGCATTTTTTTCGCCACAAAGACACAAAGACACAAGGACACAAAGTGCCGTTAATCCCACTAATTTTAAATTTAGCGTCTTTGAGCCTTTGTGTCTTTGTGGCAAAAAAATTATTGTTCTTCATCGCCGCAGGCGAGGTGCTAAATTTTGAAAAGTTTTCATTACTTTAGGAACATTACCTCTGGAAACAAACACAAGAAGCTACCAAACAGTGAACCCAATTGATTCTTAATTCGTAAAAACCAGTCCAATGAAAAACACCTTTTGCACCCTGTTGCTCTGCACATTCGTATTGGCCTGCCAACCAACGGCACCAAAACTTGACTTCGAAAAAGAAAAAGCCGCCATTCAAGCCGTCATCGCCAAAGAAACCGAATCCTACTACAAACAGGATTTTGAAGCCTGGAAAAGCACCTACCTCGAATCTCCCGCGTTCCGCAAATACGGCTACTGGGAGGGTTTTCCTGAAAAAGTGACCTTCAACAATGGTTTTGAATCCCTGAAAAACGAAAAAAAATCTCAATTCGAAGCCGATGCTACCATTTGGAAAGGCTCAAGCGAAGAACGAGCCAATGAAAATTTCCGGATTTCGCCGGAGATGGCCTGGTATACTTTTGAGCAGTTTTCCTATGAGAAGGGTACGCGAAAATTGCTAGGCAAATCACTAGAAACAAGGGTATTGGAGAAAGTGGATGGGGAGTGGAAAATTGCGTATTTGGGGTATCATTATTTTCCGGATACCTTGGCAACCAAATGAAAAGGCGTCATAATTTTTTCATTTCAAATACAAGTGGCCACAGCTATTTTGTGTACTTAGGATGTCCTTGAAACATTCGTCATCCTGAATTTCTTAAAGCATTACAAAAGCGGCATTTTTTTACCACAAAGGAAAAAAAGAGGGCACAAAGGACACAAAGTTAGACGTAGACGACGCTTCGCTTGGTGTACTTTGTGTTTCTTTGTGCTTTCTTTGTGATAAAAAAATGTCGCTTTGGGTTTATTTTGAAAATTCAGGATGGCTCATGCTCCAGGGAGGCCCTAAATATTCCCAGGCCGTTTTGACATTGAGGGAAGCGACTTTGCAGCAAATGTTTTTATTGTCGTACTCCGGTAGTTAGCACAGTTTGACCGTCGGGGTACTGAACATTTGCATCGTTTTCTGCTGTAATAAAAAAGCCGGTGGGCTTAAAGGTTGCCACAGTTTTCAGGGAACTTGTAAGCGCTTTGGAAAGCATACTACTCGATGTTTTCAACTGTCCAATGTTTTTGCTCCCGTTCTGTTCTGTTTCCATCCACACAATGTAGGTTTCTTTTGCGGGGCTAAGCCTTTTTGACTCTGCCAAATTCTTTACATCTAAATCAATGTTGTAGTTGCTGTTTTTGTCTTTCTTCACCTTCACCAAACCTTCCGCAGCTGGAACGATCGATGATATTGAAAAGACATATTTGGTCGTATCGCACGATTGCAACACTACAATGGCAAACAATGTCGTAAAGGCAGCATACACATTTATGCCGGGCCTTTTTGATTGTATGAAGTTCATTATACACTATGGTTGGTACCTACACAAGGTCAATGTATTTATGCCCCAAGGTGTTACACAAATTCGGATTTTAGTTACATTATTCACACTTTTAATCCGAGGCTCAAGCTGCCAAAACACAACTAATGTTTTGTCCTCTCGAAAAAATGGGTCCAGTTGGGTGCTCTTAGATATTTGGCATTGGTGGGAAGTTTTTGCGGTAAATACAGGGGTTATTTACCGCAAATTTGCGGGGATTAATTTATTTTTTCACACCGCACATGGGGAGTGAATACCTACACCCCATGCCTCTCATTCACCACCACATTCTCCATTTTCCACTCCACCTGCTTCTCAAAAGCATGCTTCCGATACGCACAATCCTCCTTCATACACAGCGGGCAGGAGATGGGTGTACAAGGGTCAATGTGGATGAACAGCTCCACGGGGTTTTCCCGGTTGTCGTTGGCCAGTCGGGAGAAGGCATCCACTTCGTGGTGTGCTTCGCGGGTAGTGAAGTACCAGGGCACCGTCATGTGGCAATCGATGTGTAAGTGGGCCCCGTATTTGATCACGCGAAGGTTGTGGATGTCGATCCAGTGGGGCGAGCGATGCGCCTGGAGTTGCTCCACAATTTCGGCTACCAGAGCCGTATCCGTTTCATCCATAATGCCCGCCATCGCCGAGCGCACCAGGCCATAACCCGTGTAGATGATCAGCAGCGCAAACAAGATGGCAATCACACTATCCAATACATACCAGCCCGTGGCCCATACCAGGCCCAAACCGATGATCAGCCCCAGCGAGGACCAGGCGTCGCTTTGCAGGTGTTTGCCGCTGGCGACCATGATGGTGGACTCCACCTTGCGGCCTCTCCTTTCCAGATAAATGCCCATCATATAATTGAAGCCACCCGTCACTACGGTTAAGATTACCCCGATGTCCAGGGCGCCGATGGGTTGGGGAAATTGCAGGTTATAAATGGCCTTGCCAATGATGGAAATACCCGCCAAAAAGATCAGTGCCCCTTCAAAACCGGCAGATACAAACTCAATTTTGCCATGCCCGTAGGGATGATTGTGGTCGCGAGGTTGTGCCGCAATGACCAGGCTGTATAAGGCAAATGCTCCAGCTACCACGTTGATGATGCTTTCCAGTGCGTCCGACAGGATGGCATTGGAATTGGTAAACCACCAGGCGATGAATTTGATGGCCATCAGGGCGATGCCCAAAATAAGGGCCCAGAGCTGCATTTGGTAATTGCTCCGGGAGTTGGTTTGTGACATGTATTTCCTAATTGCGGGGCGACAAAAAATGAACACTTAATTTTCGCCCCAATACTGAGCCACAAAACTACCAGAATTTGGGCACATTTTCCGAAGCACCTTTGATTCTGGTACAATCAGCACATTCAGGATGGAAACCAAAGGTAGCCCTCCAAGCCGGATTGGTGAAATCACGCCGACAAGGATCATCGATGGAATACCGAAAAATGTTGCGTTCGGTGGCGGTGTAGGCCGTATCTACCGCAGCCACTTCAAAATAGCCCAAGATGCGCTCTTTGGGGTTGTTTACGTTGTAAATATTGCCCCGAACCGTCGCCGGAGGCACGTCAAAAATGGTACCTTGAGGATTCCCGACCAGGTTGATGTCGTTCCAATAATCATAAGCTCGCTCCGAAATCCGATACTGCACCACGGCAAAAGCATTCCGTTCAAAAAACCGAACATCCGCCTCCACTCTGGCCACTTCCTGTTGGCGCAAGGTGAAAGCATCCTTACGTTTGGTGCCAAAAATCCGGATGGTATTGGGCTCGGGATCTTCAGTGATGTAACAGATCGGAAAATCGGGATACAGCAAATAATTGCTAAATAAAGCGCCAAAATCAATGGACGTCCTGCGCCATACCCGCGATACCTCCCAACGCAAATAAACACCATCCTGATTGGCAGGAATTTTTACATCAGCAAATACCTGGAAGGTTTGATCATATGAGCGCTCCTCTACTTCAAGCCCCGGATAAGCCCGGTCCAGCTGAACCGGAGTTGGCATCACTTCTACATCCGAACGATAATGCTCACCACCAGGGAGGGTCACATCCAATTGGTACTGTTCGCCAGCTACCGCTCGAAACAATGTGTCTTTCAATAGATAGGTTCCAGCTTCCAGTGCTACAAATGGGTACTTGTTGGCCTTGGAATCCTGGATGAACAAGGTTGCTCCGCCGATTGGGGCACTGTCTACTTGTCGTTCGAAAGGGTTGGTCCGGGTCACCCGAAACAAGTGTTTGCCCGGCTGGTCAGACAAAGTTCCAAAAATGACCACTTGGTCTTCTTGCTGGCCCAACTCAAAATTAATTTCCTTGATGCATGCGCTGCACAGCAACAATACCAGCAAACAAGCACAATTTTTAGCCTTAGTCATCTTTTTTCATTGAGGGTGAGGAAATTCAGTTTTCTATCAAAACCATCCCTAACTCACCAAAATTTAGGTACTTTGGTAGAATGCCCTTTGATGTTTACACAAAATGCACACTCGGGGTTATAGCCATAGGTTGCTTCCCAGGCTGGTTTAGTGTAATCAACCATGCAAGGATTGTTGATGGTGTAGCGAAAAATGCCACGGTCGGTATACGTATAAGCTGAATCAACCGAGGCTAGCTCAAAGTAGCCCAAAATGCGTTCTTTGGGGTTGTCAACCTTGTAGATATTGCCTCGAATGGTAGCGGGTGGCACATCAAAAATCGTTCCTTGGGGATTACCCACCAGGTTTATGTTTTTCCAGTACTCATGGGTCTTGGAGGAAATGCGGTATTGGGTTACTTCAAACGCATTGCGTTCAAAAAACTTTTCGTCGGCTTCAATCCGGGCTACTTCTTGCTGACGCAAGGAGAAGGCATCCTGCCGTTTCGATCCGAAAAGCCGTACTGCATTGGGCTCCGGGTCCAGGGTCATGTAACAAACTACCGGTGGTTTAAACCTGAAATAATCTTGAAAAAGGGTGGCAAAATCAATGGAAGTGCGCCGCCATACCCGGGATACTTCCCAGCGCAGGTATACGCCATTGGGATCAGCAGGAATTTTGACATCAGCAAAAATTTGTAAGGATTGGTCAAATCCCTTTACCACTATCCCCGGGTAAACGCTGTCCACCCGCACCGGAGCAGGCATGGTTTCCACATCCGAGCGGTATTGTTCACCATCTGGAAGCGTCACATCCAAATGGTATTGTTCGCCTGCCACCGCCCGAAACAGGGTGTCTTTCAGCATATAAGTTCCTGCTTCAAGTGCCACGAAAGGGTACTTATTGGCCTTGGAATCCTGGATAAACAAGGTTGCCCCGCTGATTGGGGCACTGTCCACTTGCCGTTCAAAGGGGTTGGTCCGCGTCACCCGAAACAAGTGTCTACCAGGCTGATCGGATAAGGTTCCAAATACCACGAGCAAATCTTCCTGCTGGCCCAATTCAAAATTGAGTTCTTTGATGCAGCCACTGCACAACAAAGCCAATAACAACCAAGTGTATTTTTTTAGCTTCCTCATCATGCTTTTATTAGCAAATGCACGGCTAACCGTTTTTTTGAATTCAATTAAAATTAAGATTTACCAAAATTTGGGCACTTCTAAAGAATACCCTTTAATGTTGATACAATAAGCACATTCGGGGTCAAAATAATAAGTCGGCGCCCATTCAAATTTGGTAAAATCGCGCCGACAAGGGTCAGCAATATAGTTGGGAAACAACCAGGCGTCGCTAAAGGTATAAGCTGTATCTACGGCTGCCACTTCAAAATAGCCTAGAATATGCTCAGCAGGTTTGTCTACCTGATAAATGTTGCCGCGGATGGTGGCTGGGGGCACATCAAAAATGCTGCCACTCAAGTTGCCCAAAAGATTGATTTTACGCCAATATTCGTGCGCTCGCTCCGAAATGCGGTACTGGGTCACGACAAAGGCATTGCGCTCAAAAAACTTGTAGTCCGTTTCAACTCTGGCCACCACTTCCCGGCGCAAAGCAAAAGCATCCCGACGTTTTGACCCAAAAATACGCACCGCGTTGAGTTCAGGGTCTTCGGTCATGTAACACACATCTGGAGGCCCGAACCTGGAATAATCCTGAAACAGTGTCGCCAAATCAACCGAGGTGCGCCGCCAGATCCGCGTTACCTCCCAACGTAGGAAAACCCCCTGCGGGTCGGCAGGAATGTTTACGTCGCTATATACCAGCAAAGTTTGGTCGTTATCCTTTTCTTCAACACCTGGGTAAGCTTTAACCGTTTTGACGGGGGCGGGCATCATTTCAGGGTCGGAACGAAACTGTTCCCCACCTGGCAAAGTCGCTTCCAATTGATAAGTTTCTCCCGTTTTAGCCCGAAATAAAGTATCTCGAAGCATATAGGTGCCAGGCTCTTGTTCCACCAATTGGTACTTTTGACCCTGGCCATCACTTATCCAAAGTTTGGCTCCGCTGATTGGTTCACTATCTACTTGTTTTTCAAAAGCATTGGTGCGGGTTACCCGAAAAAGATGTTTGCCGGGCTGGTCAGACAAAGTCCCAAAAATGACCACCAAATTTTCCTGCTTGCCCAATTCGAAATTGAGTTCTTTGATGCAGCCACCACAAAGCAAACACAGCAGTAAACTAAGACCACTCAATTGGGAAAAGGAATGTGTTAACCACTTCATACCATTGTGCTTTTGTTGGCCAAAGGCTTAAAAAGTAAAATTGTACGAAACTGCCGGAATTGCCGCACCTACCACTGCCAACTGATAGGCCGAAGGGCGACCTACTTCATTCCGGCGGAAAAAGATGGAAAAAGGATTGGCCCGACCGTAAACATTGTAAATCGATGCAGTAAAACTACCCCGGATTCCTTTGAGCCGCGTTTGCCGATTGTCCACTGTCCAGGCGATGTCCAGGCGATGGTAATCCGGAATGCGGAACTGGTTGCGATCCGAAAAATTGGCAAAAGCCGCATTGCCCAAACGATAACTCGATACCGGAATGGAGATGGGGCGGCCCGTGCTGTAAGTAAAATTAAAGGTGAAGCTGTTGGTTGGATTGAGCTGTAGGCGGCTGATCAGGTTGACCTGGTGGGGTTTGTCAAAATTAGCAGGGAACCAACGTCCGGCGTTGACCGTCTCTTCTGCTGAAGGCCCCACTACCCTGGCAAACGAACGTGCATAGGTATAGCTGAACCAACCGCTGAGTTTACCCTGGGTTTTGCGGATGGAAAACTCAGCCCCATAGGCCCTTCCTTTGCCAGCCAGAATTTCGGTTTCCAGGCGTTGATTCAGGATTAGTTCGGGCAAATCTTTGTATTCCAGTACATTCAAAATCGACTTGTAGTAAAATTCCACTGAGGTTTCCCATTTTTTGTCTTTGGCGTCCAAAAACCAGCCGACGGAATATTGGTCGGCAATTTGAGGTGGGATGTACAAATTGGAAGCCTGCCACACGTCCACCGGAGTAGGTGCCACTGTGTTTGAAGTCAGGTGAATGTATTGCCGCAGGCGATTGTAACTCATTTTGAAGGAGGTATTGTCGCTCACGCCCAGCTTGAGAGAAGCCCGGGGCTCCAAACCGCCGTAGGAAGTGATGACCTCGCCTTGCCCAAAAACCGCTGAATCCCGGACGCTCAAGGTTTCGCGGGGCTGCCCTTCTGCGTAGTACCAAACGGTGCGCGGCCCCAGGTTTTGGTAATAACTGTAGCGCGAGCCCAGAGAAATGGAAATGCGCTTGGAGACCGTTATTTCATCCTGCGCATACACCGCAAACTCCCGGCCATTGTCTTTGGAAACCTGCTCGGGTAAAAATACCGAAATATCGCTGAGCGGTCGCAGGGCTTCAGGTTTGGCAAAATATTGACTACCTTCTGCACCAATCCGCAAGGCATGAGCAGTACCCACCGACAGTACATTGTCAATTTTCAGTTTTACATTGTTCAGGCCATTGCGCAAAGCGAAGGCATCATTGCCTTCCGGGTCAATTTGCTCAGCTCGGTAAGCACCATAAGAAAGGTGAATTTTGGTAAAAAACCGATCCGAATGCACCCGGTTCCAGTTAGCAGCCAATTGGTAATTCTGCCAGTTGTAGCCAAAATCTTTGGCATAACGAAAATCATCGCCACTGGCAAATCCCATCAAGCGGAAAGTGTTTTTGGCATTCACCCGCCAGGTCAGTTTCAACAGGCCATCGTTGAATGCAGCTTTACTGTCCTTGATGGTGATGCTGGCGCTTTGTTGCAAGGCGGGGCCTAAATAAGACTGCCTGCCGCCAATTAAAATCGATAATTTGTCTTTTTTAATTGGGCCTTCAAAAACCATCCGGCTCGCAATGAACCCAATACTGCCCTTGCCTGACCATTTGCGCATATTGCCATCTTTCAGCTGAACGTCCAATACCGAAGACAAGCGACCGCCGTACTGCGCAGGGATATGCCCTTTGTACAAGCTGATTTGGTCCACTGCGTCGGCGTTAAAAATGGAGAAAAAACCTAAGGCGTGAGCAGAATTGAACAAGGGCGCATCGTCCTGCATGATCAGGTTTTGGTCAATATTCCCGCCTCGTACATTAAACCCGGCCACGCCCTCGCCGGCATTGGTGACCCCTGGCAGGGTTTGCAAGCTTTTGATGACGTCGGCCTCACCCATCAAGGTGGGCAGCTCGTTGAGGGATTTGGCGCTGAGGCGTTCGATGCCCATGTTGGTGCTCTGGGCTCCTTTTTCGACCGCTTGGGCCTTGATCAATACTTCATTCAATTGTTGGGGCATGCTGATCAGGCGTACCGGTAAGTCACCATCGGCGTACAAACTCACGTAATTGAGTTGTGATTGGTAGCTGATGTAGGTGATTTGCAGGGTGTATTTTCCAGGAGCCAGTTTCAGTTGAAAGTTGCCTTTTTCATCACTGACTTCACCTTGCCCCGTTTCCCGCACGAGCACGGTCGCTCCCAGGATGGGTTCGTTGCTTTCATCGTCCTTGATCTGGCCTTTGATGCTCAACTTTCCTCCAGTAGGTGCTGAACTGGCTGAGCCGAAGGTGAAACTTTTTTCGGCAATGCTGGATAAGACTGGCGCTTGCCACTCCCCTTCTTTCCATTTTTTGATCATACCTTCCACAAAAGCGCGGTTCCGTTGGTCTTCAGGCACCAGCACCATTTCATTGGGTGACCATTTGGTAAAGGTCAACAAACTGCCTTCCAGCAACTTTTTCATCACCTGATAAAAAGGTTGCCCCTTGAATTCAATGGTGATGGGATAAAAGGGTATTCTTTCGGGGATGTAATAAAACTTGACCGGATAGCGCGACTCCAGGTCGCTCAAAATCTCGGGCAAAGCGCGCTCCTGATAAGCCCCCGTAATGGAAAGGTCAAAGGCACTCGTTTGTTGAGCCTGTAACAGGTTTACAGCCAAACACAGCAAGCCACTGCACAGCAATGGCAACAAATTAAGTTTCATACATTAATTGATCAGTACCGATTCCCGTGGGTAGCGGTAATTCTTGCAATCTACATCTTTGATTAGCCCAATCAAGATAGTGATTGCGCCCACTCTTCCCACAAACATAACCACAATTAATGTGATTTTGCTAATATCGGACAGTTGGGGGGTGATGCCCAGACTTAAGCCAACCGTAGCATAGGCCGACACACATTCAAAGAGAATGGATAAAAAAGGAATATTGCCTTCAGCCTGGGCCATGACGGTAAAACCTAAACCAATCACAAACCAGGACAATACAATGATGGCAAAAGAGCGGTTGACGGAGTCCTGTGGAATTTCCCTACCCGCGTAATCGATGCGTGGTTTGTTGCGCACCACCGCGTAAATATTCATAATGGCTACCGCAAAAGTACTGGTTTTGACCCCGCCACCAGTCGACGCAGGGGAGGCTCCGATCCACATCAAAAGAATGGTTACCAGCACAATAGGCCGCGACAATTCAGTCATGTTGACCGTATTAAAACCAGCAGTACGCGGTGTAACCGAGCCAAAAAAGGAAGTCACCAATTTACCCCAAAGCGTAGGATGTTCTTTGAGTACCCCGTTCCATTCCAATGCGCCAAAAGCAAGGGTCCCGGTTATGAGCAGGATGATTGTGGTGAAGATGACCACCCGGGTATTGAGTGTAGCAATCCGCACTGCCTTGCGATAGGCTACGAGGTGTACCACAAAATGGTTGTACCAATTGAGTATGGCGTATTTGACCAGCATAAAAAGGTTAAACATGATGCTGAAGCCCAAACCTCCAATGATGATCAAAAAAGCGGTAGTCAGGTGGATGTTGTAATTGAACCGGAAAGGCGCTTCGTAAAAATTGTTGCTCAGCGTTGAAAATCCGGCGTTGCAAAAAGCAGATACGGAATGGAAGGCACAAAAAAAGACTTTATCAAAAAAGGAATCAAATTCCTGCTCGGGCAAGTTGATGTACATGAAAAAAGCGCCAATAAACTCTATACCCAGGGTGAGCAACACAATTTTCATCGCTAGCCCCAACAAACCTTCAAACTGATCGGAACTCAAAAAGTCACGGATAAAAAGCCCTTCTACATAGGAGGATTTACCTTTAAAAAAGTAAGCGAAAAAGGCCGTCAAGGTCAGCATCCCCAGGCCGCCCAGTTGAATACACACCATAATGACCGTTTGGCCCATGATTGTAAAGGTAGTCGGGGTATCCACTACCGCCAGACCCGTCACACTCACCGCGCTGGTAATGGTAAAAATGGCGTCCAACCAGGTAATCCCGGCATTGGTCGCATTTGGCAGCTTGAGAAAAATGGTGCCAAAAAAAATCACGATCATAAAGCTGCTGACAAAAATAATGGCTGGTGAAAAATTGCGCCGATACAATAGGCTGGCAATGTTTGACATACCGTAAAAGACCAAGAGCAGGATATTGATAAAAAACCAGCCTTCATTGCGGGCGACCGCCGAGCGCAGGCTTTCTCCCCAAAACAACAAATCCACCGCAATCACTGAAAAGGCGGTATACGGCAAGACCAAACGGATGAAATAAAATAGATTAAAGGGAATCTGGCCTTTGTACAAACGATAGGACTCTAAAATCGCGAAGCTGAGGGTCAGACCAAAATAGGCGTTGAAAATCAAAATCTCTTCACGACGATTTTGAACATAGCCAAAATCGTAGATCACCAGCACCAATGCCAATGAGGTCAATAGTTGTATTATGCGTCTGATCAACACTTTACCACAAGTTGTCGCTTTAATGGGGGTAAATATAAATAAAATGTAGACATGCACAAGCAAGCATTATTTTGTGGCATCCGGAAAGCAAGCCGGGGAAATTAATCAGGGATTAATTTTATTAAATTGTCTTTTCTAAATTCAATCTAACTAAACAACTTACAATCAAATATTTAATTAAATAACGCAAAAATAAGTGCAATAAAAATCGATAAAAAAACCGGGTGATCTGTCCTTTTTTCTGCGCAAAAACTGCTCTACCTTGCTGATACCTTAGATAACCTGTTTTTCAGGTTTCCTAGAACGCAAACATTTCAATGTTTTGGGGAAATCCTTGAGTTTAATTTAGGGTTTCCCCTGAACTTTTATCGATTCTCCATTCAGATTACATTTTTAGCCAAAAAGCTTCGTTTAGCTCTCATCTAACCAATATACAAACGCCTGAATTCCATTCCCTTTTGCGGTTTTATTTCCCTTATGAACAATCAAAATAACTATGCACAAGTTTACTAGTTTCCTCAGGCTGATTTCAGCTACCACGATGTACCTTTTACTTTTTACCTGTTTCCTAACCACTCCGCTCCAGGGCCAGCAAAACGGGGTCTTGGAACAGATTCGATCGGCACGTCAGAAGGGGGTGGTTTTCCGCCCTTATTCGCTTTTTAGCTATCAGGATGCGCTTGCAAATGTGCTACCTCTACGCTCAAACCTTCCCGAAGGTATAGTGCTAAAAATCGACCCAAATGCTTTAGCTGACCTGAATAAACAAGGTCCTGAAGCCCTGTCCTTGGCCTTACCCCGCGACAAAAATGGGCAAGTTTTTCAAATGGACTTGATCCGGGTTGACTTACACACTCCTGATTTCAAACTCAACACTTCTGCTGATGGGCCGATTGCTTATGAACCTGGCATTCACTATCGGGGAGTGCTGCGCAATGAAGCAAAAACCAGCGTTGCGTTGAGCTTTTTTAAAGATGAAGTAATGGGGGTGATTGGCTTTGCAGAAAGCTCGAACTGGGTCTTGGGCCGCTTGGAGGGTACCAACCTGCGTGATGCTTACACCATTTACCCCGAAGATGAACTGGATTTTGACAAGTCCTTTGATTGTGGGTCGAGTGAGGTTTCCCAGGAAATCCGGCAAACTGAAAACAAGCTGGCTGAGTTGCGGGGCGTTACTGCGGTTGATAAGACCGTGAGGGTCTATTTTGAATGTGAGTACGATCTGGTCACCGAAAAAGGTGGGGCTACCGGAGCCGCCAATTTCATCAATGGCATTTTCAATATTGTATCTTTGTTGTACCAAAACGAAGGGATTACAGTGGTCATTTCTGAAATTTTTGCCTGGACCACACCAGATGCTTATCCTACCAATTCTACCTCAAATACTTTGGTTTCTTTCCGCAGCGCCCGACCGACCTTCAATGGCGATATCGCCCATTTGGTATCGCGGGGTCAGCCAACTGGAGGGGGGATTGCCTATCGCCCCGGATTATGCAATGGTTATGGTTATGCCTATAGTTATGTAAACAGCACCTACTCGGCTTTTCCCACCTATTCCTGGACGGCCAATGTGATCACCCACGAAATGGGGCATAATTTAGGCTCGCCACATACTCACGACTGTGCCTGGAATGGCAACAACACCCCATTGGATGGTTGTGGCCCTGCCGCTGGATATTCAGGAACAGGTACTTGTGTTGCTTTGCCTGCACCTACGGCTCCATTTAAAGGTACCATCATGAGTTATTGCCACCTTTTGGGCACTATTGGCATTGATCTGAATCTGGGCTTTGGCCAACAACCTGGCGATCTTATCCGAGCTAATGTATCTGCCGCTACTTGCTTAAGCGGAGGGGGAGCCGTTTGTAGTACACCTACCACAACTCAACTTTTAGCCAATAATGTCACCGCCAATTCGGCTACTTTGGTCACCAATATCAGTGGATTGGTTGGTTATGACTGGCGCTATCGGGTGGTAGGAAGTAGCACTTGGGTCGATGTAGCCTCTTCAAGTTCCAATTCACTCAATCTTACAGGATTAACCGCTAGTAGCAATTATGAATTTCAGGGCTCGGTGCAATGTACCGCAGGTGGAGCCTGGACAAGCTGGTCCGCTTCCAAAACGTTTACCACCACTGGCCCTGTTTGTGCCACGCCCACTACTACTCAAATCTCAGCTTCAAATATTGCGTCCACTACCGCTACTTTGAATTGTAGTGTGGCAGGTGTAGTGAGTTACGACTGGCGCTATCGTTTAGCTGCAACCAGCCTTTGGACCAACCTGACCAATACCAGTGCCAACAGTGTCAACATCAGCGGCTTGGATTTGGCTAGCAATTATCAATTCCAGGTAAGTGTACAGTGTACAGCTGGGGGAGCCTGGACAGCCTGGTCGGCTTCAAAAACGTTTACAACCCTGGCAGCGCCAGCATGTGTTGCCCCAACTACAGCCCAAATCGCTGCCAGTAATTTAGGTGCCAATACAGCTACACTTGGATGTAGTGTAACGGGTATGGTAAGTTACGACTGGCGGTATCGCTTGGTCGGTAGCAGTATCTGGACAGACTTAAACAATACGACGGCGAGTAGTACCAACTTGAGCAGTTTGGTTGCTGGGAGCAACTACGAATTCCAGGTGGCGGTACAATGTACAGCTGGAGGTGCCTGGACAGCCTGGTCCGCTTCGAAAACTTTTACAACCCTGGCTGCGGCATGTAATGCACCCAGTCTTGCTCAGCTATCCACTTCCGCTGTCACCGCAGCTGCGGCTACCCTAAACTGTAGTGTAACTGGTGTAGTAAGTTATGACTGGCGGTATCGCTTGCTTGGGAGTAGCACCTGGATAGATCTGACCAATACTGGCACCAGCAGTACCAGCTTGAGTGGCTTGGTGGCATCCAGCAATTACGAGTTTCAGGTAGCAGTACAATGTACCACTGGAGGTGCGTGGAGCGCATGGTCTGTTTCCAAAACGTTTACAACATCAGCTGTCGTTTGTTCAACGCCAACGACCACTCAAATTGCGGCCACCAGCATCACTTCCAATAGTGCTACGCTCAGTTGTAGTTTGGCAGGTATGGTCAGTTATGATTGGAGGTATCGTTTGGCAGGTACCAGCCTTTGGACTGAACTGAGCAATACCAGTGCAGCTAGTGTAAACATCAGCGGCTTAAGTGCAGCCAGCAATTACCAATTTCAGGTAAGCGTCCAATGTAGCGCTGGCGGAACCTGGACAGTATGGTCGGCGTCAAAATCATTCAGCACTTTGGCCCTAGCTTGTGCTGCACCAACGACAGCTCAAATTTCAGCCAGCAATGTCAGTGCCAATTCGGCCATTTTAAATTGTACTTTGACGGGTATGGTCAGCTATGATTGGCGCTATCGGACAGTTGGCAGCAGTAGCTGGATCGACCTTGCTGCGGGAGCAACAAACTCAGCAAGTCTAAGTGCCTTGAGCATCAATACCACTTACGAATTTCAGGTGTCAGTCCAATGTACTGCCGCTGGAGCCTGGAGCGTTTGGTCCGGTTCAGGTACTTTTACCACGATTTCCCAGGCCTGTGGCCAACCTTCGCTTAGTCAAATTTCAGTCAGCAACCTGGCTGCCACTTCGGCTCAATTGAATTGTTCCGTCACGGGGGCACAAGCATATGGGTGGCAATACCGCAGGGTAGGTTCTCTGATTTGGACCAGTCCAATTAATACCACAGTGGGCAGAACAACCATTAGCGGTTTGTCGCCAGGCACACAATATGAATTTAGCGTAAGGGTCAATTGTTTGTTTTCCTTCACGGCTTGGTCGCCCGTTGCTACTTTTATTACACCAGCGGCAATGGAGGCTTCAGTGGCCGAGCCCGACCTTCCACAATTGGACCATTTACAGCTTTTCCCCAACCCTACCCGAGCTGAATTGAATGTAAATTACACCTTGAATACCGATAGTAAAGAAGTATTCATCCAGGTTTACGATTTGAGTGGGCGACAAATCCAACAGCATAATCTGGGCGCGCAAAAGGCCGGTGCTTATCAACACAAAATCCAACCCAGCATGGGCTCTGGTTTATTTTTCTTGCGGGTGAATACTGAGAAGTCCATCCTAGTGGAACGATTTAGTGTTTTGCGGTAATGCAATAACCACACTATATACGCTATTGCAAGGGGCCAGCTCTTTAAACAGAGTTGGCCTCGCCTTTTTAGACTGTTTGGGTCAGAAAACTGCTAAAAGAAATAGGGCTTTTAGTTCTTATCCAAATACTGCTCATTCTCTGCATTGTAGCGCGGCCCTACATTTGGATATTGCTTCAACAAAGCTTCCAGTGCATCCAGATCAGTTGCAGACAATTGTACGTTTACCGCTCCCGCATTGTCCAACAAGTATTGCCTGCGTTTGGTGCCTGGAATGGGGATGATGCTTTCGTCTTGCGCCAACACCCAGGCGATGGCCAATTGGGCGGGGGTGCAGGCTTTTTCCGCAGCTAGTTGAGCAAAGGCGGCGGCCAAATTCCGGTTGTTTTCGGCATATTCCTCCTGGTAACGCGGCAAGTTTTTACGAAAATCGCCATCTCCAAGGGTGCTCACATCCAGGGCATTGGTCATCAGTCCCCGAGCAAGTGGACTAAAGGGCACCAATGAGATGTTGAGTTCCCGGCAAAGAGGCAAAATATCCGCTTCGACATCCCGGGTCAACAAGGAGTATTCACTTTGTAAGGCACTGATCGGATGCACCTGATGGGCCTTACGCAGGGAATTGGGCGACGCTTCCGAAAGGCCCAAATAGCGGACCTTGCCTTCTTTCACCAGTTCCGCCATTGCACCAACCATTTCTTCCACTGGTACATTGGGGTCGATGCGGTGGGCGTAATACAAGTCAATCACCTCGGTTTGTAACCTGCGCAGACTAGCTTCAACGGCTACCCGCATCCGGGCAGGAGAGCCATCAAAACCACCAAACTTGCCTTTTTCATAGGGCAGGAAACCAAATTTTGTGGCTATAAATATTTTGTCGCGATTGGGTTTCAGTACTTTGGCTACCAATTCCTCATTTTTGCCATTGGCATAAATGTCGGCTGTATCCCAAAAATTGATGCCAATTTCAATGGCTTTTTCCAGGGTAGCAATCGACTCGGCATCGTTTGCTTCACCATATCCATGGTTCATTCCCATGCAGCCCAGGCCAATTGCAGAGAGTTGTTCGGAAGTATTCCCTAAGGTGCGGTATTTCATCGGATAGATTTTCATTCGAAGAATATTAAGACAACAAGTTGAATCATTATCTTGGTTGATCTAGTGCACAAAATTCTGGCTGACGAAGCCATAAGATCTTGTTTATGAAAAAATCAACTCGCGAACTTATCCTTTTTATTTTCCTAATCGCCTTCGGCAGCAACTTGGCGGCCCAGCCCAAAGCCCAACACAACCTACAATTCCCAGGCATGCCCACCCAATGGTACGAAGGACTCCCTTTGGGCAATGGCTGGCTGGGCGGCCTGTTGTGGCAAAAAAACGATAAAATCCGCCTCAGCCTGGATCGAGTCGACTTATGGGATGATCGCCCCATGCCTGAAATTGAAAAATTGCGCTTTGCCTGGGTAAAAGAGCAAGTCCTCAAAAACCAATATGACACGGTACAAGCTCTTGGGGATGCACCCTATGAAAAATACGCCGCCCCCACCAAAATTCCCGGCGCCGCACTGGAGTTTGATTGTCGGGCATTTGGGGGGGTCAAAAGATCCACCTTAAACATCAAAGACGCCTACGCCAATGTGGAATTCAACAATGGCGTCCAGATGAACCATTATGTACATGCGAGTGAATTGCGTGGTTTTTTCGGCTTCGAAAACCTTAGCAATACCGAACTACTGCCGGAACTGCTCATACCCAATTACAACACTGGCCAAAGGGGGGCTACGGGAAATAGTGTGGAAGGCCAAAGCCTCGAACGCCTGGGCTACGCCAAAGGCAGTCTGACCCAAAGCCCTCAATCCCTGCGTTATCACCAACCTACCTGGGAGGGGCATTATTACGAGGTGTTGGTAGAGTGGCAGTGGTACAAATCAAACATGTTGATAGGCCAATGGACGATCAGCGTGGATCAGCCCGCCGTGATGCCCCCTCTCCCACCCCAATCTGATGAACCCACTCCCTGGCCTAGCCATCAGGCCTGGTGGCAAAACTACTGGAGCAAATCCAGCGTGCAGCTACCTGATAGTTTACTCGAGAAGCAGTACTATCTGGAACTATACAAATTTGGCAGTGTGGCCCGCAACAATACTCCACCGATTTCCTTGCAAGCCATCTGGACGGCCGACAATGGCAATCTGCCCCCCTGGAAAGGAGATTACCACCACGACCTCAATACCCAGTTGAGTTACTGGCCTGGCTATACCGCCAATCACCTTGATTTGACCGCTTCTTTCACCAATTGGTTGTGGCAGGTTCGCCCTGAAAACAAACGCTGGACCCAGGCTTATTTTGGCACCGACGGACTCAATGTGCCGGGAGTAAACACTTTGAGTGGCAAACCCATGGGCGGCTGGATTCAATACTCCATGAGTCCAACTACCAGTGCATGGCTCGCTCAACACTTTTATTGGCAATGGCGCCACAGCATGGACCCCGCCTTTTTACAACAAAAAGCACGCCCCTATCTGCAAGAAGTAGCTCAATACCTAGATCAAATCACCAAAAATGAAGGCAAGGGACGCCTACTCCCCTTGAGTTCCAGCCCGGAAGTGTTCAACAACAGCATCCAAGCCTGGTTTTTGGCATTCAGCAACCACGATCTGGCTTTGGTAAAAAATGCCTTTGTCATGACTGCCCAGGTGAGTAAAGGTACAAAAGCCAAATATTGGCAACAAATCCTCCAGGAATTGCCCAATTTTGACCAAAATCAGGATGGTTTGACCATCGCCCCCAAGCTTCCCTTTGAACATACCCATCGGCATCATGCCCATTTGATGGCCATTTATCCGCTCAAGGTGCTCAATTACCAAAGAGAGACAGACCGATATTTGATCGAAAAATCGCTCGACCAATTACAAAAAGTAGGTACTCGGGAATGGACAGGCTATTCCTTCGCCTGGGCAGCTTGTTTGATGGCGCAAGCCAAACGGGGTGATGCAGCGCTCGATTTATTGCAAAAATTTGCCCGCAATTTTTGTGTAGCCAATAGTTTTCACGTCAATGGGGATCAAAAAGGTGGCCAGTATTCCAATTTTACTTATCATCCCTTTACACTGGAAGGAAATTTTGCTTTTGCGCAAGGCATCCACGAAATGTTGTTGCAATGCCACGATGGTGTGATTGAGGTATTTCCTGCCCTGCCCAAAAGTTGGGAAGACATTTCCTTTGAGTCCCTGCGGGCTGAGGGGGCGTTTTTGATTTCTGCTGTTCAAAAAGATGGAAGGTCACAGTCGATTCAGGTGCTAGCTGAGCAGGGTGGGGTTTTACAAATTAAACTGCCCCCTGGCAATTGGCAAGTTCCTGCCGGCCATGAAAAGAACCTCCAAAAAACGGAAGCGTTCTGGAGATTGCCGATGAAAAAAGGGGAAAGGGTGCTGTTTTTGCAGTAAAAACCGTAAAGTTGTTCGATTTTCATGACTCAAATATGACATAATTATTTTTCTAAAACATCTCTTTTGGGCAAAAAAGGGAAATTTAAATCAATCTAACTCATTGAATTTTAAATTTTTACAAAAAAAATAACCCAAAAAAGCAACTGATTTAATGTGTCGAAATTTCACAACTTGTCCTTTTTTTAAACCTCAAATCTCAATACATTGCATCATAGTAATAACTGAATTTCAGGAATTTACTAGAACGCTGATTATTTGTTGAGTCCGAGAAAACCTTGCTGAAAAGCCGGGTTCTCTCGGAACTTTTAAGCCCCCTTTATTGCGCTGCCTTGATGTAAAATATTGTTGATTTGTCCTTACTGGGGACAAAAATAAAGTAACTACAAATACGCTATTGTTAGGGCCAGCTTCAAACTAATCCTTG
Source organism: Haliscomenobacter sp. (assembly GCF_965225875.1). GTDB lineage: Bacteria > Bacteroidota > Bacteroidia > Chitinophagales > Saprospiraceae > Haliscomenobacter. Next base: position 544,127 of record NZ_CBDDBS010000002.1, read on the forward strand.
GAGCCTGGCTTTAACTTTTTAATGGTGCTAAACCAACTTTTGGCCATTCACATCGAATAAGCCATCCGCAAGCCCTCTCCAATCAATTTCGCCGACAGTCTTACCGCCACCGTAAATCCAAAAAAGGGACCAAAATCCTGCCCGGCAGGCAAACTGGTGATGAACAACCCGGGGATATTGCTTTGAAAAGTTTCATCCAACCTTGGAAAACCATTCTCTACCTCCAATTGAGACAGGAGATTGCCTGTTTTTAAGAAGGGAACATTTTCGATGGCCGCTTTGTAGCCCGTTGCCAGAATGATTTGATCCACCTGGATTTGTTTGCCCGAGTCCAACTGCAGATCCAGTGTACCATCCGGCAAAATTGCGCTGGACGCTACCTGGGTGTTGGGCCAAAGGTGAACATGATCCATGGTTATGCGGTTTTTCAACCAGGGCTCCAGTTTCAAGCGCCCTTCCGCCCAAAGTCGATGGCCTACTTCTTTTTTCTCTGCTTCACTCAGGTTTCGATACCAGCCGGGATTATCTGCCATGCCGTCGATGATTTTATTGACCCAGGACCAGTCTGCTTCTACAAATGCGGGGGTATCGTGCCGATAGGCCAGGTGAATGTCCCTGGCTCCCGCCTCAGCCAGCAAAGCTGCCCACTCAAAGGCACTTTGCCTGCCGCCCAAAATGAGGCAAGCTTTGTCGCGCATTTGCTGGAGGTCGACAAAATCACAGGTGTGTGCATACCGCCCCTCCGGCAATAAGGCCAGCAAATCGGCTGGAAGGTTTACGAAATATTTAAAACCGATGGCCATAGCGACCTGTTTGGCGCGAATTTGGGTGCCATCTTCCAGACTTGCAATAAAATCGCCGCCCTCGTCTCGGCTTAGTTGTTGTACATATTCCGGCAGGTTTTTGAGCCGGGTTTGCTCCAAAAACCATTGGACATAAGCAAGGTAAAAATCGAGGGAAAGCGGTTCAACATCAGCGGGTTTGAGCCCCTGCTCCTCCAAATACCGCTCGATGGTATACACCCCACTTACATCCAGATGCCAATCACAAGCTGAACGCAGGTACATTCCTTCAGGCATGTTTTTTTTCCAAAACTCCATGGGTTTGCCCACCATAAGGTATTCCAGACCAAGTTGTTGCACGTGGGCAGCGAGGCAAATGCCAAAAGGGCCCGCCCCAATGATCAATACGTCGGTTGTTTTTGCAGCAGCTGATGTTTGGGATAACATGTACTTTTTTTTTTCAAACTTATCAGAAATACGGGTGTTTTCAAAACTTTAGGACTGTTTAAACGTAGACAAATGGATGGACAGCAATATCTCCAGCGTTTGCTCCGTTCCTTTGGGGCGATAAAAAATAAATGTTCATTTTGACAGAGGATTAGATAAGTAAACGGTTCAATTTAAGTATCTTATCTAATCCTCTGGCTCAGGAAAAATGAACATTTATTTTTGCCCAGCTACTTTGCTTTTCCACACTCAAAAAATCATCATGTCGACCGACGCCTCGTCCTACCCAAACAAAGTGCTCAAACAAGAGATTGCCAATAGTGTATCCCACGGGTTTGGTATTTTATTCAGCATTGTCTGTATTCCCCTGCTTATTGCGCTGGCTGCCAAAAGTGGCAACTCAGTGGCTACGCTCGGGGTCAGTATTTATGCCTTCAGTTTTTTGATGGTATACACTTGTTCCACCCTGTACCACGGGTTTCAAGAGCCGCTGGTCAAAAAAGTGCTCCAGATTCTGGATCACATCAGCATTTATTTTTTGATCGCAGGCAGTTATACCCCTTTCATTTTGTTGTTCGTGTTCAATCAGGTAGGCATTACCCTGTTGATCGTACTGTGGGGATTGGCCATGGCCGGAATGGTGTTTAAAATTTTCTTCATCAATCGTTTCAACTATTTGTCCACCATCATCTACCTGCTGATGGGCTGGATTTTGCTGGCGGCGGGCAAAACTTTTTTTGTTAGTTTACCCAGTGATGTGCTTATGCTGATTGTCGTTGGTGGGGTATTGTATTCCCTGGGAGTCATTTTTTACCTCTGGGAAAAGTACACCTATCACCACCTGATTTGGCATTTGTTTGTACTGGCAGCCAGCATCAGCCATTTTGTGGCAGTCATCCTGGCGGTTTCGGCGATCTCCTGAAATTGAAGGTTTTTACGCTGATTTATCCAGTATTTTATATTTTTGCCCCGTGAAGAAAATTTTGAAGATTACCACTTTGTTCCATTTACTGCTTCTGTTTGGCTGTATTGTCGGCTCAAACACGGGCAGAATATTGGACCCTACGGTGGTTTCACAGGCAGTTCAGGTTGCGGAAACGGGACAAAAAAGCGTCCTTAGCGGTAAAAATTTACTCTGCCCTTGCAACCCTATTGAAAGCGCAATCAGTGGCGTTTCGCATGCTTTCCCTTCTTTTTCCAAACTGCCTTTTTTTGATTTTATCGCCTTTATTCGCAGCAGCGAGCAGGTATTTTTAAGCACATTTTTGCATTACCGCTTTTTTGCCCGCAACCTAATGCTGCGTTTTTTCAGCTGCGATATTATTTATCCTTTCCACAGTTTTTGGTGATTGCTCTTACATCTTGCGCGACTCGCGTAGTTCTCAATTTTTAAGGTTTCAAAATCGTGTAGTCCTTGCTATGCCTACATGGTTCATTTATGCCAATCATTCAAATTCTTTTAAAGATGGATTTAGGAAACATCCTGCTGTGGAGCATCATCGCCTTGCTTTGTGTGGTGCCATTTATCGTTTTGAGCAACATTGCCAAAAAGAAAAAACAACAAGACTTGAAGGCCCTTCTGGACTTCGCTGCCAATAATCATTTCTCTATCTCCCAACACGACCTTTGGTTCAAATCCGCTATCGGGCTGGATGAAGCCAAACAAGCCATTGTTTTTGTCAGCAACCTGCGCGGTACTCCAGTTGCGCAATGGGTCTTGTTGGAAGAAGTCCAAAAGTGCCAGATCAATGAAACGAGCCGAATGGTGGGTGGACAAGACCAAAGCAGCAAGGTGATTGACAAGTTTGAGTTGGTCTTTACCAGCAATAAAGGAAACACCAGCTTTGAGTTCTTCAATGTCAATTCAGGCAATTTAACGCCGACCATCGAATACCAGCTGGCCGAAAAATGGTGCAGAATCGCCAACGAGCGGATTGCGTCAAAGGCTCAAGCCAAATAATTCCTGGATTAAAATTTAACGTTTTTTAAGCCTTTTGTGCTGGGAATGCTTCGTCATTGCCCAGCACTTTTATTTTTACACGAAATTTTTCCAAAAAAAGATGGTGGAATAGTTCGTAAAACAAGGAAAAGGATCGATCCAGTTTCCGCTGGATCAACCCATGCCCCTGGAATTGATTGCCAAAATCGTGCGTTATCGGGTGGGTGTACTGAAAAAAGTTTGATCAAAAATGATTTACTTTGTATTGAGGCCTTACCACTTCTTCACCAAACCGTTAGTATGATGCGCCACAGCCTGAAAATCCTGTATTGTTGCTTTTTGACCTTGTTGACCACCGCCCTTTGTGCCCAGGAAAAAGCCGATTCCAACAAAGTTCCACCACCCAAATCCTTCATCACCAACCACCAAGGCGTATTTGGTGGAAAAATCATCCGTTACAAGGCGACTGCCAAAGAAAGTTATTTGAAGAACGATAAAGGGGATTCCGTAGCCTCCATCTGGAGCGTAGCCTATACTCAGGAAGGCCTCACGGATTTGAGCAAAAGGCCAGTCACTTTTGTGTTCAACGGGGGCCCCGGTTCGGCGTCAATTTGGCTGCACATGGGCATGTTTGGCCCACAGATTGTCAAGGTGGATTCAGACGCCAAAAAGGACGATGGTGCTGCCCCCTATGCCTTGGTTGACAACAAGCAGGGGCTGCTGGATTTGACCGACCTGGTCTTTATCGACCCCGTGGGTACTGGCTACAGCCGGGTAGTTGGCAAGGGTAAAAATGAAGATTATTGGGGGTTGAAAGAGGATGCAGCTTCAATCGCGAAGTTCATGCGCCTCTGGGTGACTGAAAACAAACGTTGGTTTTCACCTAAATACATCGCTGGAGAAAGTTTTGGTACCACCCGAGCCGCAGCTGTCGCCAATGCACTGGAAAAGGACGGCCAAACGATGGATCTTAATGGTTTGGTGCTCATTTCCCAAGCCTTGGACTATACTGGATCCACCTCCATTCACGACAACATCACCTCTAACCTGACCTACTTACCCAGCATGGCAGCTACCGCCTGGTACCACAAAAAAGCCGGGCAGGGCAAAACGCTGGAAGCCTTTGTGGAAGAATGCCGTAAATTCACTTATGATAACTATGCTCCGGCCTTGTACCGAGGTAGTTTGTTGAGCGCAGCGGAGCAAAACGCCGTTGCCGAAAAAATGGCTTATTTCATTGGTTTGGACAAAAACTACATCCTGCGCTCGAACCTCAGCATTTTGATGCACCGCTTCCAAAAACAATTGCTGGCGGATCAGGGCCTGGCCATCGGCCGTCTCGACGGGCGGTTTATGGGGGATGAAGCGGATAAAGTTTCCGAAGGCCCAGATTTGGGCGACCCTTCCGATTACCAGATCGGTGGGGCTTATACCGCCGCATTGAATCACTATTATGCTTCGACATTAAAAGTGGAAATGGATCGTCCCTACCTGACTTCCAACGACGAGGTGGGTGAAAAATGGCGTTGGCGCCCCGTGCCCGACGGCCAATACTGGGAACCCATGCCCGTCAACGTAGCCCGGCAACTGGGTGAAACCATGCGGCGCAATACGGCCATGAAAGTGCTCGTAGCCAGTGGCTATTACGACCTGATCTGCCCATTTTTTGATACAGAATATACCTTTGCCCGCAATGGAATTGTGCCTGAACGGGTCACCAAAACCTATTACGAAGCGGGGCACATGATGTACCTGCACGAACCGGATATGGTGAAGTTGGCAGGGGATATCCGTAAGTTTTTGACGGAATAAACATCTCTGTTCCACCCTAATCAACATTTTGCTCGGAGGACATCAATAGCCCCAGGCTTCAGCCTGGGGACCTTGCGCCTTCCTCGGATTTGGGCTTTAGCCACACTTAAAAGTTAAGGCTATGGCTAAAGCCCAATCAAAGGGGGAAGCCCGATCCACGCGCTAAAGCACGTGGCAATTGATGTCCTCCGAGCAAGATGTCTAGTAGTCTGTCTCTATTCAAAACAATGACCAGTCTAAAACCCAGAAAAGCAGTATTTTGCAGTAAAGTCTCGCCAATGCGCAACATTTTACCCAATTTCACCCGACTCCAGGCTAAAGTCTGGTTCGCTTTTATTATGTTTCTGGGTTTGTTCACGGGCATGAATGCCCAGGTGCAAAGCCGTTCCTATCAGTTTGTCCTCAGCAAATTATTGAAACACTCCGTACCAGAATTGAGTGTAGAAACGGTGGCCAAAAACCTGGCGGCTTATCCCATTTTCATCGATGCCCGGGAATGGAATGAGTATGCGGTAAGCCACGTCAAAGGCGCCATCTGGGTAGGGTATAAAGACTTTGAGCTATCCAGACTGGAGCGAATAGACAAAAATAGCCCAATCGTTGTATATTGTTCGGTAGGTTACCGCAGCGAAAAGATTGCTGAAAAGCTCCTGGCTGCAGGCTACCCCCATGCGGCGAATTTGTACGGCGGCATTTTTGAGTGGGTCAACCGCAAACAGGCATTGGTCAACCTGGAAGGCCATCCCACCGAGTATGTACATGCCTACAACAAGATGTGGGGCACCTGGCTGCAGGTAAAAAAAAAGCGCAAGGTGTATAAATAGGTATCAGACTTTCAAAATCATCAACACATGAACCTGATTCAAAAATCGCTTTCATTTTGGCTCATTTTACTGGGATTTTTCACCATTGGCCATGCTCAAGACAATAGTCCCCGTTTTGGTCCAGCGCGGGGCTCACTAATGATTGTGGGCGGAGGTAGTGTAGGTGCCGACATTTGGGCGCGGTTCATCGAGTTGGCGGGTGGTGAAAGCGCCAGTATCGTGGTCATTCCTACCGCCAACGAAGACGTCAACATTAGTGGCGGAACTTCCGCTGAAAAAGAATTGCTACAACATTTGGGTGTAAAAAATGTCACTGTGCTACATACCCGCGACCGCAAACAAGCCGATGATCCCAATTTTGTAGCACCTTTGCGCAAGGCCACCGGGATTTGGTTTACGGGTGGGCGGCATTGGCGGCTGGCCGACTCTTACCTCAACACCCTGGCTCACCGCGAATTTAAAGCCCTGCTCGAACGTGGTGGAGTCATTGCCGGTACTTCGGCAGGTGCAACTATCCAGGGCTCCTTCATGGTTCGTGGGGATACCAAAGGCAATACCCTGATGATCGGAGACCACACCGAAGGGCTTGGTTTTATCCAGAACGTGACCATTGATCAGCATCTACTGGTGCGCAATCGCCAATTTGATTTGGTGGAAGTGATTCGCCAAAAGCCCGAATTGTTGGGCATCGGCATCGATGAGAGTACCGCCATCGTGGTGCAAAAAGATACCTTCGAAGTAATTGGCAATTCTTTTGTAGCCATTTATGACGCCAAAAATATCCTGGGCAATGCAAACCAGGCTAATGGATCGGCTCAGGTTGCCAATCGACCATTTTACTTTTTGAACCGTGGTCAAAGGTTTAATTTGAAAGAAAAGATTGTCCTGCGCCGTTAACGAATAAAATAATTGATGTAAAAAAAGATGATCAGGTAAATCCACAAAACGTCCAAAAAGTGCCAGTAAATCCCTAGTAGGCGTAGATTCAGGCGCTTTTCTGGGTCAGAAAAATACACCAGTACACTGACTGGTTCCTTCATGTGGTACCGCGCCTGGTAGATGAAATAGCCCAAAAACGGCAATCCAGCAATAACGTGTGCAAAGTGCAGGCCGGAAATGACGTACAAATACCCCGCTGAATTGTCCGAACTCATCAAAACCCCGTCGCTGAACAACATGTACCAGGCAAGAGCCTGGGCCACCATGAACAACAAAGACAAGCCCAAGGTAAACCACAGGGCCCTCTGGTAATTTTCGGTATGATCGGCCAAGTAAGATTTTTTGGCCCAGACCATCGTGGTGCTACTCCCCAACAAAATAAGCGTATTGAACAAAAAGAGGATGGGCAAGCGCAATGGTGGCAGGTGTTGGTTCACCCGATTGTACACGTAGGCCAGCGACAAAGCAATAAAAATGGTACTCAAACCCATCAGCAAAAGCACCAAAATGATGTTTTTGGGGTGGAACGCCAGATAAGCGTATTCGTTGTGTGGTTGTTCTTGTTCAGACATCTTGTACAATTTTGGATACAAAGACCTTAAGCCCAAAGGCGATCCCAAAAAGCTGATTGCTGATCACTCAAAGCTGATCACTAAATCGCCCTCCGGCATCGCTCACTGCAATACTTTACTTCCTCCCAAACCTTCTCCCATTTCTTCCGCCAGCTGAACGGACGCTTACAAACTGGGCAGATTTTTTGAGGAAGGTCTGCTTTTTTAGGTTTTTTTGCCAATATTTTCATTTTTATTGAAGCAAAGTAGCAAACAGCAAGCAAGCTGGATTGTTTTGATGAATACCTTTGTTTATTTTCGACGATTAAAATGCAGTGTTTAATTACACTGCGGTGCAAACTTACTATGAAGAAGTGTATTCGCTGCCAAATGGTTTTGTCGGACGACGCCCGGTTCTGTTCCAACTGTGGAGCGCCCCAGCCCGATTGGACTGCCAGTCAACGCAGCACTGTCCCCAGTATTGACCTAGATTTGGAAATTGAACCCCAACTTTCCGAAAAATTCTTTCTGGCCCTTAAAGACCGCATCGAACGGGAACATCGTCCTGAACAATATACGGCCTACTCCGAACGGATGTACCCTTCCGGGTTTCGTGATGTGATCGCCCGACGCTTTACCCAAGCAGCAGATCGATTGCGCAACCAACAAGCTCTGGGCATGTTGGAAACGACGCAACTCAACTGGTTTGTGGAAGATTTATTTGAGGAACTGCTCGATTTTTACATCATTCGTTATTGCAAAGACCTGAATGAGGTAGAGCTTCCTGAAGCCATTCTTAAGTACCAAAACGTACCGATGAGTGAAATCAACCTGTTCCAGGTGGTCAAAGATTTTTTGCAGTTCGAACGCGAGCCTGAAAAAATTTATACCGATTTGTTACAAATGCCCATTCACAAGTTGAAAAACGCTAGCCAGGCTTTCCTCTTCCCGCCCCGCGACGAAAAAATCCTGCTGGTGGCTGATCAAAGTTTATTGGGCAATGGCAAGGAGGGTTTTGCCATTACGGCCCGGGGGATGTACTGGAAGGCACCTTTTCAAAAATCTCAAATTGTCCTCTTTTCAAACCTGATCGACCTGCGTCGCAAGGAGGATTGGATCGAAATCAATGGACATTTCTTTAATGCAGGTCTGACCCTCAACGTTAAATTGTTGCGCTTATTGGGCCGATTAAAGTTGTGGCATCGTTAAAAAAACGTGCAGATTATTGCATTGATTAACAAAATCTTAAAAACGTTTTTAACAGCAGTTAAACTCCTACTAAAGTCTTTTCGGGATAAGTGATCTTTGTAAAAATCCTTGTTCATTGCAGCAACAAAAACATGCAACATGAAAGGATTTTTAGTAATCACCACGACTGTAGCATTCCTTGGAATGTTTGCCGCAGCTACCTCGGCACAAACAGTAAGAGTAATAGGCTCTACGCCTGGCTTTTCCAGTTCGCAACCAACTACAACTACACCAAGCATCAACAGCGCAAACCGCCGCTATGACCAACCGCGAGTAGACTACCGCACCCCTCCACCGAATTACGACAGCAGATATGGCCGCAATGATCCCTATCGAAACGATCGCGATGACCGAGACCGCCGGGGCTCCGATTGTGATGATGATCGCCGCGGGGGCTATGGCTCACGGGATGATGATCGTCGGGGAGGAGGTTATTATGGCTCCCGGGGAGATGATCGCAGAAGATATGAGCACCGGGACAACGACCGTTACTGCTCTTGCGACAAATGCCACCACCACCATGATGATGACCGTTATGGTAGGTCAACTTCTTCCAGAGACCGCGATAGAGGTTATGTGGATTATCGGGACCGGGATCGATATGAAAGATCACGGGGGTCTTCTTGTCCGCCAAAAGGTAAGGGCAAATACGGAAGGGATTAACTGCTTTGCTGCTTAAGTGATTTCTTGAGTGTCTTAGGTTTCTTAGGTGGTGAAAGAATCACCTGCTCCGCAGGTTTTTCCTTTTTCACCACCTAAGAAATTTTAGAAACCATAGATTCACCTAAGGTGTTGGACAACCAATACTAAGTTGTAGCCCGTTAGAACACTAAAATTTGGGATGGCTTATGCTTATTGATTACACCTCCCCCAGCACGATGATCTTATCCCCTTCTTCAAATCGAATTTTTTCCGATTTCTTTGGGTTGATATTCACGCCGTACATTTTGCTTTCATCCTGGGAATAGCGCATTATTCGGTAGCCGATAGCCGTTTGCCCTTGTCGGGCAGCGCTCTCCAGAACCGTGTAGAAGTCCAGTTCAAGGCCCGTTTTTACAAATTGGCTCGCCTCTTTGAGGTACACCTCTGAGCCTTCCGCTTCAAACAAGATGTCGTATACTTTTTTGAGCTCCTTATTTTCAGACAATTGAGTCAGTACCAGGCTCAACAATTTGTCACTCAGGATGAAATCATCAGCTTTGGAAACCTCCGCCAATTCGCGGTTGCGGATGTCCAGCATTTCTGACACAATGGAGAAGTCCTTGCCTGCTTTTTCCGCGAGGTCGCGCAAGTGGAGCAAACAAATCAAGGTTTTGGCGTCCGATTCCTGGGTTTCGATGTTTTGGATGTAACTCAGCAAGATGATGTGGTCAAAACTTTCCACTTCCAGAGATTCCAGGGTGCTGCGATCGTTGATGTCTCCCTGGGTCAGTTCTATTTTGATATTTTTGAGCCTGTCTTTTAAAAATTCAACATCTTCTTCGATCCCTTCCACCTCGGCCAAAATCCGAACTTTTGAATCCGGCAACACATAATTGTCCAATTCTTCGATAATGCGAATGGCCTTGGGGTTCCAGCCTAGAATCAGCGTACTTTCTACACCGGCACTGCTACCGGCACCTTTGGTCAGTAGGGTTTCATCAGGTGCAGTCAAGTTCAGGCCGCTGAGTTTGATGGTATCGTCGTCTTTGGAAATGGCGATCAATTTGTCGCCATTCTGCAACACGTAGTCCATTTTGGGATTGAGCAATGCTTGTCCCTGAGCTGTAAACACCCCAATGATGCTGGACTCTTCAAAAGCGAAAAGGCAGTCTTTGTAACTTTTACCCCAAAGCTGTTTTTCTTCACTGAAGTAAATTTCATCCCCTTCAAATTGCAACAACTCGGTGTAGACAATACTCAAGCCCGACTGACGGCAAGTTTGGGCGGTAAGGCGGGAAATCAAGTCGGCAGTCAGTACATAAACTGCCTCGTCTCCTCCAACCAGTTTAGCCGCTTCCAGGTTATGCGGGTCTTTGATCTCCGCGACAATGTGGTATTTGCCTTGCTTGCGCTGTTTGCTATTGGTTAGTGAAAGTACCGCTTTGATCACGTGTACATCCGGGTTGTCAATGTCCTCCGGGCTCAGGATGATGATGGACCTGGCCTCAGTGGGGTTTACTACCTGAATATCGGATGCTTCCAGAGGACTGCCACTGCGCACGATGATTTTTGTGTTTTTGGTATCCGGGATTTTGGCGCGAATGTCGTCCTCCATCTCTACCTTGTCCTGATTGGCCAAAATCACAATCCGGGGGTTCTTCTGGTTTTCATTGGCGATGCACAGGTCGGAGATGATGGAATAAATTTTGGAAGAATACCCCAAAATTAAGGTGTGGTTGGACTCCAAAACCATCGATTTGCCCTTGCGCAAGTCCTCAATGCTTTGGTCGATGCCACTGGAAATCGAACCGATCAGGGTAGATAGAATAAAAATACCGCCAATGGTTACCACCAGCATAATACCGCGGAAAATCCAGCCTGAGTCGCCACCTACGGCACCAGAGTCGAGTGCACGCATCAAACTCTGCCAGGCTGCTTCGGCGAAACCCAGTTTTTCATCTGGTGCTGGGCCTATCCCTGTGAAATGCAGCACCGCAGCTGCAATAACCACAATGACAAAGGAAACCAGAGCCAGCCAACCTATGATGGCAATGGGGCCAGCCGACAGTGAATTTTCAAAACGGTAACGTAACTTTTCTTGTAGTGTAGCTTTCGGCATAGTAGTCAACAATTTAGGTGTTTTTGGAATGTAAAATTGCCCGTTTTTTTAGCTTTGTAGTGGGAATTTCGGAGAGAAAGTGGGTAAAACTATAAAATTTGTAGATATTTAATTGGCATGGCTGGGATAAAATCTTTTCCAGAAAATTCCCAACCGAATTCCCGGAAATCCCGTCTACCTAAAAAAAGACAATACCATGATGCGTAAATTCCATATCCTCTCTTTTGCACTGGCTATGCTCCTGGGCTGGAGCTGTGAGCAGAATGAACTGGTACTGAAGAACACCGATGCTTTGGTTGATGTAGATCCCAAACTGGAAGGTACCTGGCTGCTGGTCAATGGGCCACTTGACATAGGCCTGGTTTTGGACGGCGATAAAAGTCGCGGCCCTGCCTGGATCACCCTCATGAAGGGAGGCAAGATGCGGGGGCATAGCTCACGCAACATCCTAGCGGGCAACTACACCACCAAAGAGGACAAAAAAATCGGCATGGAAGTCAATATGACTACCCGGGTAGCCGACAATCCATTTTCAACCTGGTTTATGGAAGGTGTTCGTACTGCCAGCGATTACCGCATCGAAGGCAGCAACATGACCTTCGTCAACGATGCCAACAGTCGACAAGAGTTGATTTTCGCCAAACTGGAAGACCAGTGTCGCCCGGTTTTGAAAGACATCGGCCTGTTCAACAGTGCGAATAAGGAAAGTGATTTCACCATCAAAGAGGCTTACCAAATCGAAAACTGCCTGGTGCTGGAAGTTACCTACAGCGGCGGTTGTGTAGAACAGGAGCCTGAGTTGGTCTGGAATGGTGGCCTGTCTAAAAGTTTACCTCCACTGGCCAGCTTGAAGTTGCACTACCGCAAATCGGACGATTGTGAAGCGCTGGTTTCCCGAACTTATTATTTCGACCTTTTGCCTTTCTTTTCGGCAGCGGGGTATAATGAGATTCGGGTGAATATTGAAGGATTGAAGGGAGAAGTGACGGTGAGGAAGAGTGAGTAAGTGAAAAGTGAAAAGTGAAAAGTGAAAAGTGAAAAGTGAAAAGTGAAAAAAATAGACCAAACGGTTATATCCAAATGGTATATTTACTTTTCACTTTTCACTTTTCGCTTTTAAAGCACCAACATCTTCTGCACCAGCACGGCAGTTGGCGTGCGCAAAGTATAAAGGAAAAAGCCTTTCGAATGGCCCAATTCACTGCGTTGGAGTAAAATTTCATTGCGCCCGGTAGTACCATTCAATTGCCGGATCAGCACCCGGCGACCTTGCTGGTCGTATACATTGAATTCCACATTGCCGGATTGTTGCAGGTCGTAGTAGATGAGGGCCTCTTTGTCTACTGGGTTGGGCAAATTGGGGTGTAAAATGTCCTTGCCTCTGGATAAAGGTGGCTCTCCCGGGAGTTTAATAATGGGTGGATTAGGCCGATCGGCGCTACTGGAGGAGGAAACACTGACCTCCGTTTTGCAGGTATTAAAGGCCCCTACCCCATCGATTCCCCACAATTCTACGGTGACACTGGTCAGGGTATCTACGGGAAAAAATTCCACCTGGCTTTGTAAGGGTGTCCAATAGCGCGCTCCCCGGCGTTCGATGTATTCTCCCAGATCTGTAATGTCGCCATCCTTGTTGAGGTCGAATCCGTCCTGTTGATCCAGCTTTCCATCCCCATTGGTATCATAACCGGCTCCGATCATGGTGGGAATTACGGCCGGGTAAAAGGCGCGCCGTACCCTATACTGGCTGATGCGGCAATTGTCTTTGCTGCCTTTGTTGAAAAACTCGTGGTCAAGGGTGACTACATCGCTGCGCAACCCGGAGCTGCCCGGCAGGGAAAGGTTCAGCGCTGAGGCACAAAGCATGGTCGGCTTGCTGAGATCCTCAATCTCAAAGTAAAGGGTGTCCTGGGTTCTTTGGCGGCAGCGATCCAGCAGGTTAATCACCAGGCGAAAACGGCCAACGTTACGGATTTCAAATTGAGCTTCGTTTTCAGAAAGGATGGCCCAGCCTTCGCTTTGTACCAAAACGCCTTTTACCCAGCGCCCCCAGGAAGCCAATTGCACCTTGCTGGACAAATAGCCGCAAGGTGTTTTGAGTTCCACGCCGAAGTTTTGTTGCAAGGCATCGGGCGTGAATCGCATGTCCAGTCCACACACATTGCTTTGCGCCGCCAACTTGAACAACCGATTTGGAATGACAATTTCCGGCTTGGTGGAGTCCGCCACAGCAAAAGTTGAAAAGGCTTGAAGACTAAAAGGGAGGCTAAAAAGGACAACAATTGCAATAAACCTGTGGCTGATTTTTTGGTGTAAATTTTGTGTTTTCATGAAATGGTAGTTTGTTGAATGATCAAAAAACTACCGGGCTGGAAAAGAGGTATGATTGTGGGGATAAATATAAGGGAATTAGATGTAAAAAGGGAATGGAGTGTTGGATTTTTTTGTCGGGGGGTGGACAGGGGGTATTCCTGCATCGACTTCTCAGCATCTGTCGGCTCGCCCTAGCTTCCCCACGAATAAATTCATGGGTTGTTTCTTTTGGTGGCTCCCACGGATAAATCCATGGGTTGCCTAGGGGTTTGATCACTGGCCTCCCACCGATGAATCAATGGGCTTTGAGCGGCTCAGTTGCCTGGAGGAAGAACCCAGCACCACTCGAAAACCGACATGGTCACGGCGAAAAGCAAGGTGTGAGTAGCCGCGAGCAGAAGGGCGGCAATCCGACGGGTCGTAGTCCCAGCAACCGCCACGCAGCACCCCAAAAGTACCCTCCTCTAAGTCTAACCAAGCGGAACCATCCTTTGGTGCACCATGGTAATTTTCATGCCACTGATCAACACACCATTCCCATACATTACCACTCAGGTCATATAGCCCCAGTTCGTTGGCCAGTTTGAGCCCTACGGCTTTGGTTTGGCGGTGGCTATTGTCATCGTACCAACCCAGCTCATCCAGTTTGTCGCCGCCCGCGTAGCGAAAGTCACCAGATTTATTGCCCCCCCGAGCAGCGTATTCCCATTCGGCTTCAGTTGGCAAGCGGAAGCCCTCTACTACTGGATTGAAAAAAATGGAAAGGGTGTTGGGGTATTCTATTTTTTGAGCGTCTTCAAAATTTAAGGGTTTTTGAAAGGCTGGATCGCTAAAGTACACTGGTGCGTAATCACAGTGCAAACTCAATTGATTACAAAAGGCAGCAGAAGCGTACCAACTTACTCTTTCAACGGGGCGTTGGAGGCTTGGAAAATGGGAAGGGTTTTCTCTGCCCATTACGGTTAGCCATAAGATTTGAATGACCGGATGTTCAGCAATGTAAAAGGAAGGGAGGGAAACGAAGTGAATCGGCTGTTCCCTTTCATCGCCTTCACTACCCATATTGAATGAGCCCCCTTCCACCAAAATAAGGCGAAAGGAGACATCCTCAGTAATTTTGATCTCAAGAATCGTTGGATCATCCATTACAACACCCTTTTTATACCTTCCACAACCTCTACCCAAGCTTGATCTTTATCTGCATAGGAGCTCACTGGTTTGGCCTTGGAGGGCAATCCATTCAATTTGCCAAAGGGCATGCCATTCCAATCACAAGGGCGGATGAAAATGGGGATCACTCGGGCTTCACCCTTTGCGTGGCGCTCCATCGCGGTGGTGATTTCCACTTTCCAGATGTAATCGGTGGCCAAAAAATCGGAACTGACCAGCAGCAGGATGATATCGGCCTGGGCTAAAGTGGTTTTGATTGTGTCGTCCCATTCTTCTCCGGGCAGGATATCGCTGTCGGTCCAGGGTGCCACCTTGTCCAAACGGCGCAAACTGGCCATATGGCGCAGCAATTGATCCAGGTACGGACGATCGTGCTGGGAGTAGGAAAAGAAGATTTTTTTGCCGCTGGAAACATGGGGCGTGGTCGTGCCAGAGCTCAAATGGTCTGGTTTTCTTTGTTCCAGAGCACTTATTTGAGTGCAGGTTTTCTGGATGTCAGCTTCCAGTTCCTGCACTTGGCGCTGCAAAGCAAATTTCTTTTCTTCATCATAGGCGATAATCAAGGCCTGAGCCAGACGATTTTTCTTATCGATCAAAAGTTCGAGATTGGCTTGGAGGCCCTCCAGTTCTTTGTTGCTTCCGTGCATGGTTTTGTACTTAACGTCTACTTATTTGAAGAATATTTTCCCGGCTTTCAGGTCGTTCCAGATCTGTTTGGTCACATTGCGCAAGTCCCAACTCAATTCTTTTTCGTAGTCCAACAAGCCCAGTATGATCGGAATTTTGAGTTTAAATTTCCCTTTCACATCTGTGTAATCTGCGGCCTTGGCATTGAGGGCTTTCCAGCGTTGGGTAATGGCATCGGGCAACTCGGCGAAATGCTCGGCGACCAGCGTATTGATTTGTTGGATGACATCCTGCATTTGGGCTTCGGAAGCATCGGCCTGATCAGCCTGAGCAAACATTTGGACCAATTCCTTTTGATGGGCTTCCGATGTGTCAATGATCTTGATGAGTTGTTGATCCTGGGCACTGAGCTGGTTCAGGACTGCGCCGAAACCTTGTTCCAGTTTTTGCTCCAGACGTTTGATGTCTTCATTGAGGCGATCCGCAACTTGTAATAGGTCTGGAAAATGAAATGGCTGTGCTTCTTTTCCCAAAAATGCTGTGGTATCCCTTTGCAGATTGAGTATCTTCTGACGCGAATCTGAAATGTCCTTTTCCAACTGCCCCAACTGTATCTTTAATGCAAATTTTTTCTCTTCATCATACGCCAAAATTGACGCTTTTTCCAGCACATTCTTCTTTTCGATCAGCAATTCCAAATTTTCGGTCAATCCAGCCAATTCTTTTTCAATGCCCAGGCTGCCAGGCGTTTTTCCGACTTTTGCTATTCCACCTTTTCTGAGGGAAGATTCCAAACCCAAAAAATGGGCAAAATCTTTTACCCACAATAAACTTTTGCCATCCTTGGCCAAAAACTGCTGTTCCGGGTTCTGCAAATAGGCCTCCTGGTATTGCAGCAACTGTTGCCAGGAAACATAAGTTTGTCCATCCAGGGATAGCTCGGCACTGCTGCCTTTGCTTAGATCAAGAAAAGCCTGACAGATTTCGTGTTGTAAAGCTTCATTGTCGGCGTATTTGGCGGTATACACCCCGAGCGTGTCCTCCGATTCTACATATTCAACGATACAAGACTGGCCATCTTTGGAAAAAAGAATGCCGTTTTTCCAATATCCTTTATTGGAATAAGACCCGTAGCGACTCAAAAAATTAACCATCACATTGTCGGGCATAAAGCGGGTAAAACGAAAGGAGAAAGCCAATTTTAAACTATTGAAAGTTGAATTGTACAAGGATTTAGCCATTCCAGACAAGGTATTGGGCAAATACTGGGGAGCAATGTATTCCTGCACTTTTTCTTCAAAAATGAGCTCAAAGTTTTTCAGCAATGCAATAAACCTTTCTCTTTCCGCTGTACTAAAATCGGGCAGCACTTCCTGAAAATAGGCAAGATCAATTCGTCCTTCGCGTGGTTTGAGTTTATTGTTGATCAGCAGATAAACCTGTTTGGTCAGCCAATTCGGGTTCGTAAAAATGGTATTGTTCAGCAGTGGCTTATTAAAATAAACCACTGTTCCGGTTTTGTTCAGGTACTCCAGGGCTGCTTTTTCGCCACCGGGACTGATTCTTGCGCCCTGACATAGGGAATCAAATCTGGCCAGGGTAATACTGGTTGTTTCCAGGTCGCTTTCGATGGTTTCAATGAGCGATTGATAAGACCTAGGAAACAATTGACCAAAAAACGGAATTTCGGTTTGCAATTTGTCCAGAATAAAATCCCGCAGTTCATTTAAGCCATAACCTTTGGTGGCACTAAAATCAATGTATTGGGCATGGTAGGGTGCTTGGGCGTAGCTTGGGTCAATCAGTAGTTTGTTATCGGCACAATCGCTATGGGTTTGCACCATCAGAATTGGACTTTTTTCACCCCCATGCAAGCGAATACTTTCGAGCCAATATTCACGCGAACGCCATTTTTCGTCGATTGGCAAAATGGCTTTGTCTCGCTCCCGGTGTGGTACCACATTTTTTTCGTTGGTCCAGGCCAGAATATAGATGGCTTCCTTGCTGAGAAAAAATTGATGGGTAGCATAAAATATTTCCTGGCCGCCGAAATCCCAAACGCAGAGTTGCAGTTGATCGGTTTTGACTTCAGGCAAATGGGTTTTGTTTAATTGCCCAATTTGTATCCCGTGCGTGTAGCTTTGCTCGGGCTCGCATCGCTCGCCTTTCAAGATGCGGTAAATACAAGTTTTTCCTACGCGCCCATTGCCCACGATGATGAGCTTGGCCCGGTCGTTGATGACATTGTCTTTTTTGGACAATTCGACGAGGTAGGCCCTTAATGATTCCCAGGAATTTCCCCTATTGTCGTTCGAAATGATTTCTTTGGGCAGGCTGGGCAATGGGTTTTTATACAAGTATAGGGTTTTCAGGCTGCTCAGGCTCAAAAAATTATCGGGTAAGGCTTGCAATTGGTTTTCCCGCAAGTCTAAAGTTTCCAATGCGGAAAGGGGCTGAGCAAAATAAAATTGCTGAAGCTGGTTTTTCTGAAAGAACAAATATGCCAATTCAGGAAAACTTCCATTTAGATTGAATCCACTCAATTGATTCCCGCTTCCATCGATCAATTGCAGGGCTGGAAAATCGCCAGTCCAGTCCAGATTTTTGAGCTGGTTGTTTTGAAGGTAAACTTGTTGCAATTCTGGGAAGCCAATAGAAAAGCTCAAGCTAGATAGCTCACAATTGTTTAGGTAAAGCAACTTGAGCTTGGGCATTGCTACCTCAAATTCCAGCGTAGTTAAAGCCGGGTTTTCCGCCAAGTACAAATGCTCCAAATCCGCCGCTTCCTCCTCCAAGGTTAACGCTGATTCTTCTTTATTTGAAAAACTCACTGCACACAATTTCCCCTTAGCATTGAGGTAGTAACTATCGTTTTTTCTACGTACTTCTTCTACGGATTTCAGTTCGCTTAATCCAAGTTTTTTTACCAGTTCCAGGTCGAGTTTTGTCATTATTGTAAGGGCTTAAGGGTAAAAAAATGGGCAGTAAGGTGATACTGTGTCATCCTTTTGGGCTAAAGTAAGGATAAATTCGTTTTTTTGAAAATATTGGGGTGGTTGTGCCAAAGCTTCACTCACTTACTTCCTTTTCCGCTTCCCACGATTGAAATCGTGCGTTGTTCCTTTGGGTGGGCCCCAAAGGTAAATCCATGGGTTGCCTTAGCTTTGCGCACAGCTGTCCCACGAATGAATACATGGGCTTTGAGCGGCTCATCTGCCTGTAGGGGAACCAAACACCACTCGAAACCCCACAATAATGTCGCGATCAGCCGGAAGTTCTGGGTTGCGACGAGAGGGGCGGCAATACTGCGAAGCGTCGTACCAGCTACCGCCGTGCAGCACCCGAGCAGCATCTTTTTCTTTATCTATCCAGGCGCTTCCATCCTTTGGTGCACCTTGATAATTACCATGCCAGTGGTCAGCACACCATTCCCAAACATTGCCACTTAGGTCGTATAAGCCTAGTTCGTTGGCCAGTTTCAGCCCTACTGTTTTGGTTTCTCCTTGGCTGTTGTCATTGTACCAGCCTACTTCGTCCAGTTTGTCGCCACCGGCATAGCGAAAACCACCGGATCGATTGCCGCCTCTGGCCGCGTATTCCCATTCTGCTTCTGTAGGAAGTCGAAAGACATGGCTGTCGGGCAGGCGCGTATCCTGATTTATTTTTTGAAAAAAAACTTGTGTTTCTTCCCAGGAAACTCGCTCCACCGGGTGTAGGGGATTAATAAAGCGGGATGGATTTTCGCCTGCCACTGCGATCCACAGTTCCTGTGTCACGGGGTATTTCCCGATGGCAAAGCTGGATACAGTCACCTTATGGACAGGTTTTTCCTCTTTGTTTTCATAACTGCCCATCATAAGCGTCCCACCCTCCACCAGCACCAGTTCGGAGCTAGCCATGCCAGGAATAATGTGGGTAAAGGGTAATTCAGTCATACCGGGTACTTTGTGGCTAAGATAGGGAGAAAAGTAGATGTGATTGTAAAGGGATTCTAATCTAGGGTTTAAACTTCCCTAAAATCCGACCCAGATTCCGCCGCGCATGAATGACCCGCACCACGATGATCTCCTGCCCAGTGAATTCGTAAAACACCTTATACGATCCTTTTTGAATCACTCGATAATTGCCATAGTCCTTGAGTAGAGGTTCCAGGGGATACCGCTCAGGGTGTTTTCTAAGCGTTTCAAGTGCCAGGAAAATTCGGTTCAGCACCTTTTTCGCCGTCGATTCGGAGATTTTTTCGGAAAGATAGCGGCGAATATTTTTTAGATCTTTTCCTGCTCTGATCGAAAATGCGATATCATATTCAAATTCATCATCCATCACAATCCCAACTCCTTTTTCATGTCCTCAAATGAAATCACCTGCCCTGCTGCAATCCCCGGCCTATCTTCCAAAATGGACGCGATCAGTTCTTCTTCTGAGATGGCGCTTCCATCCACTTCATAACCTACAATATCCTCCGCTGGCTGGGTATGTTTCAACAAGACATAGATGCTGTTCAAAAGCTCAGTATCCTCTATTTCGTCCAATAAATTGCTGATGGAATATTTCAGTTGTTCGTTACTCATGGTGACGTGTTTTGTGCCTATACAAACAAAGGTAAGGTTTTTGGTTATTTGAAGCAATGGTGAGCAAAATCTACTTTTTACCAATATTTCTCCTCTCCCGACGCAACCTTTCCCCCCACTTTTTCGTACAACCTCCCAGGCATCACCACCTGGACAACTGTAAAAACATCAAGCGCATCAAACACGCTTCGATCGAGGTTTATTTCATGAAAAAACAACTACTGACTGCACTCGGAATTTACGCCAGTGGGTCGCTGGGTTTGAGCATTTTGGCCTGGATCATCAAGGAGGTTGTACAACAATACGGGGCGAATTGGAGCCTCGAACAACCTTACTTTTTGTACTGGCAAAGTTGGGGCATCATGCTGGCCTTGAG
Source organism: Haliscomenobacter sp. (assembly GCF_965225875.1). Classification (GTDB taxonomy): domain Bacteria; phylum Bacteroidota; class Bacteroidia; order Chitinophagales; family Saprospiraceae; genus Haliscomenobacter. Next base: position 564,487 of record NZ_CBDDBS010000002.1, read on the forward strand.
CTGGTTGTTGATGGCGTTGTTCGTATGCCTGTACCGTTTGGCTAAGTTGGCGCGGGGGCAAAACATTTCTTTTCACCAGCGTTTGGGTTTGATGGCGCTGGGCTCTTTGTTGGGTTTTGGTTTGCATTTGCTGTTTGGATTGAGTATTCCCATCATCGTTTTACCCTTTTTGACTTTCGCCTGCTTTTTGTTGCTGGACATGTACCTCGACGACGACGAGCTGAGTTTGACCTGGATATTGGTTACCCTCGTGATGTTGGCCGGAGTGGGTGCGGGATTTAGTGCGGCTACTTTGGGCGTTACGAAGGCGCAATTCCCTCTCGTATTCACCTTGTTTGCAAATCTCTTTTTGCTCATCATTGCCCATTTGCCCATTTGGGTTTTCAGTACGGCGCGGCGCGAGGGCATCAGTTGGGGTTTGCGCATCCAGTTGGCCATTTTTTCGCTGGTCGCCGGAGCTTTGATTCTGGTCTTTTTGGTCACCTACTTTTATTTTCAAAAACCGACCCAGACCAGTGTCAACGAGTTTTTGAACATCCTCACCGCCAGTTATATCTTTTTCCTCTTCATTGCCGCCGCCGTATCCATTTGGGTAGCGCGGAGCATTACGGCACCGATCAGCCAGATTCGGGTGGGCTTGAGCCAACTGATTTTGGGGCAAAATCAACGCCTGAGTTACCAGCATCGCGATGAACTGGGCGACCTGGTGGATGCCTACAACCAGGCCCTCAGCGACCTGGATGCCAGCGTAGAGCGCCTCAAACAAACCGAAAGAGAAATGGCCTGGCGCGAGATGGCCCGGCAGGTGGCCCACGAAATCAAAAATCCGCTCACGCCCATGCGCCTGAGTGTGCAACATTTGCAAAGGGCACAAAAATTGAGTCCAGCCGATACCCCCGAATTGGTCGAACGCATGAGCAAAACCCTGCTCGAACAAATCGACACCCTCACCCGCATCGCCGACGCTTTTTCCAATTATGCTCAAATGCCTAGTCCTGCTCCCCGAGACTTTGACCTGAGCGATCTGTTGGGCTCTATCCACACCCTGTACCAGCAGCAGGAACAGGGCCAAAACGAGATCAACTTACGCCTGCCGGAAAAACCAGTCAGGGTTTTTGCCGACCGCGATCAATTGGCGCGGGTGATTTCTAATCTGCTCATCAATGCTTTGCAAGCCATCCCACAGGATCGGCTGGGCAAGGTGACGATCGCTTGTACTGCCGACAAAACTGCGCTCTTGATGGTGGAAGACAATGGGCGGGGCATTCCCGCAGGCATTCAGGACAAGGTTTTTTTGCCCAATTTCACTACCAAGTCATCGGGTATGGGCCTGGGTTTGGCCATGTGCAAAACGATGGTGGAAAATGCGGGTGGAAAGATGGGTTTTAGTACTGTGGAAAATGAGGGGACGCGGTTTTGGGTGGAATTGCCACTGAGTCAATAACCAATCAATAGCAAAAGTATCCGATCTCTAAAAACCTTCTCCACTCATTTTTGTTACCCCTCCAAAAACATCCATTTTGAAAATCGCCATTATTGGAGCCGGAATAGCAGGCCTCGCCTCCGCAGCGCGGATGGCCATCCGGGGGCATGAGGTAGAAGTCTTTGAGGCCAACAGCTATCCTGGCGGCAAACTCTCCCAATTTGAACTCCAGGGCTACCGCTTCGACGCCGGGCCTTCCCTGTTCACCATGCCACAGTATGTCGATGCCTTGTTCGAGGAAGCCGGGCTTGAGCCTGCCGAACATTTCCGCTACCAGCGGCTCCCCATAGTGTGCAATTACTTTTGGGAAGACCAAACCCGGCTCTCCGCCTATGCCGATGCAACGGATTTTGCCCAAGAAGTGGAAGAAAAACTGGGCGTTAAAGCCGAAAAATTACAAGCCTCCTTGGCCGATAGCCAACGCAAATACGAACTCAGCGGACGGATATTTTTGGAAAAATCCCTGCACCGCTGGGATACCTGGCTCCAATGGGATGTCTTGAAAGCCATGTTAAAAATCCCGCAGTTCGACCTCTTTACCACCATGAACCGGGTCAATGAACGTATGGTGCAACACCCCAAACTGGTGCAATTACTTAATCGCTTTGCCACTTACAATGGGTCCAACCCCTACAAAGTCCCCGGCCTGTTGACCATCATCCCTCACTTCGAGCACCAGATCGGTGCCTTTTATCCGGAGGGCGGCATGTACAGTATTACCAAAGCCATCCATCATTTGGCGGAGTCAAAAGGTGCCCGCTTTTTTTTCAACTCTACGGTCGAAGAAATTTTGCTGGACAACAACAAAGCCATTGGTCTGCGGGTAAACGGGGAAGAGCGGCGCTACGATCGGGTCATCAGCAATATGGACGTGTTTCACGCTTACCGCCGCTTGTTGCCCAAGGCGCCACAGCCTGAAAAAGTGTTGCAGCAGGAAAAATCCACTTCGGCGTTGATCTTTTACTGGGGCGTCCAGCGCGATTTTCCGGAATTGAACATGCACAATATTTTGTTCAGCGAAGATTACCAGCAGGAATTCCAGCTGCTCAGTCAGGGACAAGTGAGCGACGACCCCACGGTGTACATCAACATCACGTCCAAGCACAGTCCTGGCGATGCGCCAGCGGGTTGTGAAAATTGGTTTGTGATGATCAATGTGCCCTACAACGCTGGGCAAGATTGGGATGCCATCATCGCCCGCTCCCGGCGGAACATCATCGCCAAAATCAATCGGATCTTGCAGGTGGATCTGGAAAGCCTGATTGCCTGCGAAGAAGTGTTGGAGCCCCGCAGTATTGAAAGCAAAACCTGGTCGCACCTGGGAGCCTTATACGGCACCAGTTCCAACGAGCGCATGTCGGCCTTCATGCGGCATGCCAATTTCAGTACCAAGATCAAAAATCTGTATTTTGTGGGCGGCAGTGTGCATCCCGGCGGCGGTATTCCCCTTTGTTTGTTGTCGGCAAAAATTGTCGACGATCTCCTGAATAAACCCTGAATCCATGCGCATCAGCAAAAGTAATCTGGGCATCATTTACCTGGGCATCATCTATGCGGTGGGCATCGTAGGGATTTTGTTGCCCATCCATCCTGAGTTCATCCGACTTACGCCGCTCAACCTCTTGGTTTCCCTGGGAACCGTGCTACTGTTTCACCCCCACTGGAGCAAAAACACGGGGATCGCCCTGGGTGCTTTGTTGCTCTTTGGCTTTTTAGCCGAAGTATTTGGCGTCAATACCGGTTTGTTGTTTGGCACCTACGCCTATGAAGAAGTACTGGGTTGGAAACTCTGGAACACCCCACTAATGATCGGAGTCAACTGGATGTTGTTGGGTTATTGCTGCGGCGTGACGGTCAACCAGTTTTTTCCCAAACTAAGTTGGTGGCAAAAAGGGCCCTTGGCCTCAGCCATGATGGTCTTTCTTGACCTATTTATCGAACCCGTAGCCATTCAATACAATTTTTGGGAATGGCCGGGCGGGGTTGTACCTTTGCAAAACTACATTGGTTGGTACCTGGTTTCCCTGCCTTTGCTCTCACTTTTTGCCTATTTGCAGGGCCAAATTCACAACAAAGTAGCCGTTGCCCTGTTATTGATGCAATTGCTCTTTTTTGCAGTTTTGACCTTTTTTTGAACAAAAATATGCTTCACATGCAAGTGCTCATCTATATTGGAATCACCCTTTTGACCATTCTAGGCATGGAATTCGTAGCCTGGACTGCGCACAAATACCTTATGCATGGCTGGTTGTGGATTTGGCACGAAGACCACCACAAACCACACCATGAAAAACATGGCTTTTTTGAAAAAAACGACTTGTTCTTTCTGGTTTTTGCTATTCCAAGCGCCACTTCCTATATAATTGGTTTGGCCACTCCACAACGCTGGTTGTTGTTCGTGGGCATTGGCATCTCCATTTACGGTTTGATTTACTTTTTAATCCACGACGTGTACATCCACCAACGTTTCAAGTGGTTCCGTCAGTTGGACAGCAAATACTCCCGCGCCATTCTGCGCGCACATGGGGATCACCATTCCAAGACTTATAAAGAGGATGGCGAGTCCTTTGGATTGTTGATCGTACATCCCAAGTATTTCCGCAAGCGGAGCGAGTGGAAAACGAAAAATGCAGCTGAAAAATAAGATTTCTCCTGCTAACACTAAGGATTCATCAGGATTTTGCAGTATGTTGGCAGGAGAAATTCTAAAAAGTCATAATGTAGTCCCTATGGAAGACAAATCCAAAAACCTGCCCATCCAAAATTTGCTGCAAAGGCGTTTTCAAGCGATGTTCCTTCTTATTGAGTTTGTAAAAAAATGTATCAACCAATTCAGCAAGCTCACCAAGTAAGAAGCTGACTTGATGTGCTGCCCATCTTTCATCTCTCCATTTTAACTATTCACTTTTCATTTAATAGCGCTTATCTTTGTGCGTGAAGTATACCACTAACGCATGGCACGCAACCGTTTATTAGATGCTTACAAGGAAGCCCGGAGTATCTCACGCCAAGAGATGCCCGAGGCTGAAAACATGCAAAAATACCTGGACATTATCATTCCGCAGGTGCGGCAATGGGGTGAAGACTTGCGCGAAGAACATTTCTACGTAGGTAAATCCTGGTTGGAGTTCAGGGATGATGATGGCTTTCACGATCAGGTACTCCATTTTTTCAATGATGGCGGCGAGTACATGCGCATCGAAAATGGCGATGTGAGCAATGGCAGTTGGCGTTTGATGGATGCCCCCAATCGGATGATTCTCGACTATGAAAGTACCGAAATGTACGAATTGTCCTTTATGAATGAAAACTTTTTCATCCTGCAAAAACACGGAGATCAGTTGCGTTTGGGGAATGAAAAATACTTCGTCATGGTCAACGAAAAATTGGGGAAGCGCCTTCAGTGGCCAGATGCCATGGAACTACTCTATCGCATCAAGTATGAACACAGTCGCTTCTATCAAACCCTTACCGTGATTGTGCTGGTGATTGTGGTTATTGTCCTCATTTACTCGCTCATCTAGACATCATGTTTCCTAAAACCCTTTCCATCATTGATTGCGACGTTCACAATACTTACCGCTCTCAGGTTGAGCTCTATCCTTATTTGCCGGAGCCCTGGCTGTCGCGTTTGAAGGAGAAAGGATTTGGGTACCCGCTTGAAACATTTTACAGCAGCGTACAGGCAAAAAGACTGGATGCCAAACCTGAAAACGGCCCAGCTGGATCGGATTATGCCCTGCTGAAAACTCAATTGTTGGATAAATTCCCCATCAATTACGCCGTCCTGACCGGGGAAGGTATTTCCGGGCTTTCCTACATGCCTGATGCTGAATACCCTGCCGCTTTGGCCAGTGCGTACAACCAATGGCTGGTAGAAACCTGGCTCAAACAGGATGAACGTTTTTTAGGCTCCCTACACCTCGCCGTTCAAAATCCTGAAGCCGCGGCTGCTGAAATTTACCGTTGGGGCGCACATCCCAAAGTAGTACAAGTAAGCATCCCAACAGCCACTACCCTACCCCTGGCGCATCCTTTTTACCGTCCGATTTTACGGGCTGCTGCCGAAATGGACCTGGTCATTGCCTTGCACTTTCGGCAACCCGGGCCAAGTGCTCCCGACATCACACCCGTAGGGATGCCTTTCAATTATATGGACTACCACACGCTGGTGAGTTTGCCCTACCTATCGCAATTGGTGATGTTGGTGTCTTCGGGCGTATTGGAAGAATTACCCAATTTGAAATTCCTGCTGATGGAAGGTGGATTCATTTGGGTCATTCACTTGTTGTGGCGTTTTGATAAGGATTACAAAGCGCTACATCGTTTAGCACCAGCCTTGAAAAAATTGCCTTCGGAGTACATTTACCAGCATTTCAAATTTGGCATTCAACCCATTTATGAGCCCAGTGAGGCCGATAAATTGCAGAAGGTAATTGAAGCCGGGGACTTGCAACACAACCTGGTTTTTGGCAGTGACTACCCCCATTGGGATGCCGATGAGCCTGATTTTATCCGGCGCTTTATCCCTCAAGAATGGGAGCAGGGTATTTTTTACAACAATGCTGCCGCCTGGTACAAATTTTTCAAACAGCCAGGCTTATGAAAACCAAACACTACTTCGCTGAGCTAGGCGCACTGGAGGAAGGGCGGTTTGTCATTCGAGAGGTAGCAAATCGTTCAGTGGGCGCGACATTATTCCAGGGAGCTCCCCTTGTGATCCTCAATAGTTGCCCGCACGCAGGAGCCCCCATTTGTCAGGGAAGAATCACCTCCAAATTGGTGGTAGAATCGGCACAAAACCTTAATTTGGACTCGGAGCACCCGGTACTCCGTTGCCCCTGGCATGGCTGGGAATTCAATCTAGAAGATGGAATGGTCAACGGCTTTAGCTCTCGACTTCGTTTAGCCAAACTACAGTACGAACTTGAAAACGATTCTTTATACATTTGGCTATAATTCATCACCCATCGTTCATCACTTATCATTCCAGAAGCTTTGGCAAAAAAAATAATCATCATTGGTGGCGCTGGTAAAGGTGCCTTGATTTCTCAGGTCGTGGAGGACAATCGACGCAATTTTGGCGATTTGGAATACGAAATTGCCGGGTATTGCAATGATTACGACATGGGGCAAATCATCCACGGATATCCGGTTTTGGGTACCATTGCTGATATTCCCCGCTTCATCGAGGAAGGTTATTACTTTGCCTTCACCATCCACATGACCAATCGCAATTACCTCACCGAAGAGGTCTTCCTGCGCTGCAACCTACCCGATGACCGACTACCCAACATCATCAGCAAGCGGGCTTTCATTGCGCCAACGGTGGAATTGGCACCAGGTGCTTGTGTGATGCAGTTTGCCTCCATTTCTCAAAATGCCAAAATTGGCAAATGCACCATCGTTTCTACCCATACGCTGGTGGGGCACGACACGGTTATTGGCCCATTGTGCCACATCACGGCAACCTGCGTAGTCGGATCCCGCATCAGCATAGGGAAAGCAGTCACGATCGGGCTGCATGCCACTGTGATTGAGTTTTGTAAAATCGGAGATTACGCGCTAGTTGGCGCTTCGGCACTGGTGATCAAGGATGTACCAGCAGGGCAAGTTTGGGCGGGGCAGCCAGCGAGGTATTTTCGGGAAGTAGATAAGGAGTGATGAAAGATGAGTGATGAGTGATGAATTTCCCATCAATTCATCACTCATCACTCATCTTTCATCACTCCTTATTTATTACAGTTTTTCAATACTTGCAATATCAATTTCCTCCATTTTGGTCTTTGTGTTCCAGCCACATTGCACTTCTTTTTGGTTTCCGGTAAGCCGGTAACGCATTTTGACCCTGACCTGGGCGATTCCAAATTCCATTGAAGCCTGCTTGATGAGGGCATCCACCTTGGATTGGCTGGCTTTATTGGGCACGAATTGGCCCCATTCGTCGCCAAGATCCACCCCAAAATGCCAATCGCAACCATCAACTGGCAGTTGATTCTGTAGAATGGCCTCGTTTTCAGTATAACCTTCCAGTTTCGCTACAGCTTCCTCATCTGTGCAAAATTGCAATCCGGTTACAACAAGTATAAAAAATAGGAGCTTGCGCATGGTTTTTGTTTTTTTAGTTAGACGGGGTTTTCGTACAAATCCGTTGGCAACATTTTTAATTCGCAAAAGTTAAAGATATTTGAAAGCTATTTTGCTCAATATTATACAACCTACATGATCATGAAACGGTTCGGATTAGTTTTATTACTACTGGGCAGCTACTACCTGGATATCACTCACCTGCATGCCCAATGCCCAAAACTGGTTTGGGCGGAAGAATTTGATGGAACCAGCCTTGACCTGCAAAAATGGACCCACCAAACCGGCGGCGGCGGTTGGGGCAACAACGAACTACAAAATTACCGTCCAGAAAACACCTCGGTGGGCAATGGTTTGCTCAAAATCACCGCCAAACGCGAAAATCTCGGCGGCAATGCCTACACCTCCTCCCGCATCCGCAGCATCAACAAGGCTGATTTTACCTATGGCCGAATGGAGGCACGCATCAAGATGCCTTACGGCCAAGGGATCTGGCCAGCCTTTTGGATGATGCCCACTGATGACAAATACGGTGGCTGGCCGAAAAGTGGTGAAATTGACATCATGGAATACATTGGCCGCGAACCAAAAAAAATATATGGAACGATCCACTTTGGCCCCGACTGGCCGAACAATAAATCTTCAGGCGGATCTTATGATGCTTATCGGGAAGACTTCAGCAAGGAATTCCACCTTTTCGCAGTAGAATGGGAACCCAACGAAATCCGCTGGTACATCGACGATTATTTGTACTCCACCAAAAAAACCACCGATGTGGCCCCCGAACGTTGGCCCTTTGACCAACGTTTTCACTTCATTCTCAATCTGGCGGTAGGTGGTAACTGGCCCGGGAGCCCCGATGGCAGCACGGTTTTCCCACAAGTGATGGAAGTGGATTATGTGCGGGTTTATGACACCAAATCCCAGTCTTTGAGTGGCCCTCGTTCGGTCCCTTTTAAAGCCCCTTTTACCGTTTACACCCTCAATGGTGTGGACAATACAGCCAAGATCACCTGGACAGCCCCGGCTGGTGCTGAAATCAGTTCCGGACAAGGCAGCAGCGATGTGGTCATCAAATGGGGATCCAGCAGTGGGGAGTTAAAAGCAGAGGTGGAAACGGCTTGTGGAAAAAAGACCTTGAGTGTATATGTAAGAGTGGAGCCCGGCCTGGCGAAAGAAAGCGCCCTGGAGAATTTTGACGACAGTTCCCCCCTGAAGTTGGCCTTTTCTAATGGTACTTTCAGCGACAATTTTGCCAACCCCAATACTGCTGGCATCAACAGCACACCATTGGTGGGCAAGTATGTGCGCAATGGTGGTTCCCAATACGACGTCGTCGTTTACCAAGGCAAACCCATCAGCGATTTGGGCCCCTTCCTCTCTAAGGAGCGGAAGTTTTTCATTGACGTATACACCAATGCGCCGGTAGGCACTGAAATCCTTTTTCAGGCTGAGAACACTGCCCGTTCGGCGCAAAATTACCCAACTGGTCGCCACAGCCGTTACCAGGCTTTTACGACCAAACAAAACGAATGGGAACGCCTGGAGTTGGCGTACCTCGATCGGCCCGACGGGGGGACTGCTTCCACTGCAATTGATCAATACGTGCTGCTGTTCAAGCCCAATACCTTTACGAGCCATACCTACTACTTCGACAATCTGGATGCTTACGCACCCGCACTTACGAGTGTACGCGAAGCATTGATTGATGCCAACAAAGTATTCCAACTTTCGCCCAACCCAGGTCAGGAGGTGTTGAAATTGGAAAATCTGGGCGAAGAAGCCATCCTGCAAACAATCCTGCTGAGTCTGGATGGAAAAATCATCCAAAGCAACTCGGAAAGGGTTTTGCCGCAACAAATCCTGGAAATGAGCGTGTTGAGTGCTGCACCAGGTACTTACCTCGTGCAGGTTTTGCGTGCTGATGGGAAAATGGCGGTAAAAAAATGGGTGAAGGGAAAGTAAATGGTTGACCTACCAACTATATATGACGCAAAAAATTACTTCCCGATTTTATTAGAGGCTTTTGAATAGGAAGCTCACTTGAAATGAAGCGTTCGACTTCCTATTCAAAACCTAAATCGGAAAGTTAATTTTCTGCGTTGCTATCGTGTAGCTTCGCTGCAATTTTAGCGCTTGTTTAAGTTACCAAGACGAAAAACAGGATACAGCGAAGCTGCTCGATTGCCCTTGAAATAAGGTTTGACCCTCCATTTTCTATCGATAATCCCCCCATTTTAGCCGATCATTCGGTTTTTCTAGCCAACACTTCCCTATTCGTTAAGTGGCCGATGTAATCCATTTGTCGACATTCAGCCTCAAAGCGCTGTCATTGATCGCCATTCCCAACGGAAGATTAAAAATTGAATTAATTTTACCCAAAATCTAAGAGCATGTCTAATTTTTTTGTTTTAAGCGAAAATGAGGCCGATTTGGGGTGAATGAGGCACGAAAAGCGGAGTGTAGCAGCGCTACATGAGCATTTTCGGAACGAAATTCACCCCAAATTGGGCTATTTGCAGCAAAACAAAAAAAATTAGACATGCTCTAAACTCCTCAAACGCTAAAAAGAGGGAATCCTATGACAGTGATCCAAAAATTTCTCTCCCCTCGTTACCGCATTTTGTCGCATGGTTTGTTTTGGACCATCTACATGTTGTACGCCACGTTGCTTTATGGCTCCACCCGTGATGATTACTGGCGGGGTTTCATGGAGGTGATTGCAACCCTGCCCGTTAAGATGCTAGCGGTGTATTTTACCTTGTATTATTTGATTCCCCGTTTTTTGGATGCGCGCAAATACCCTAGCCTGATATTGATGTTTTTGCTTTCGGCCATTTTGTTTGGGTACGCAGATCGCTTGCTGATGCACACTTTTTATGTTCCGATCTACATCCCGGATTACGATTACGAAAAATATCCGCTGACCAGCCTGTCTAAAGCCATCCAACGATCGAGTATTGTCTACCTGGTGGTTTTTGCAGCCTCTGCTATTAAGTTGATCAAAAGAAACTACCAAACCGAGCGGTTTAGTCAGGAATTGGGCAAAGAAAAACTGGATGCTGAACTGAAATTTCTGAAGGGGCAAATCCATCCTCATTTTTTGTTCAACACCTTGAATACGCTTTATGCACTAACCCTGCAAAATTCACCCAAGTCTTCCGAAGTGGTGCTCAAACTGTCGCACCTCCTGGATTATATGCTGTACGATTGCAACGTAGAATTGATTCCCTTGCGCAAGGAAATCCAACAGATGCAAAACCTCATTGAGTTGGAACAATACCGATATGGCAATCGCCTGGAGGTGAGTTTTTCGGTCAAGGGAGACGTCAGTACCCAGCAAATTCCACCATTGTTGATGTTGCCTTTTGTGGAAAATGCTTTTAAACACGGGGTGAGTAAAGAAGTCGAAGAAGCTTTCATCAGCATTGACCTTACCCTGAAAGAAGACCAACTCAGCCTGCGGGTGGAAAACAGCAAAGCGGAAGACGACAACAAACCCGAGGCGGAATACACCAAAGGAATTGGCTTAAAAAACGTATCGCGACGGCTGGATTTATTGTATGAGGATCAGTACGAGTTGCAGGTTTTTGATGAGGAGGAAACCTTTATGATTGTGTTGAAAATTCCGCTTCACAACTTTGAACATGTCAGCGATTCCAAAGCTTCCGCTAAAAGTGGTTTGGTCAAATCCTTGAATTAAAAGTATAATCCCTAAGGTGACTCTTTGGTGCCTTAGGTTTCTTAGGTGGTGAAAAAAGCAGTTACAACTTTCTTTTACCACCTAAGGCACCTAAGCATCACCTCAGGTCGTCCTCATTGAAGTTTTCTTGCCCATCATCCAAGGGTAGCGCCTCCACTTGATCCAATAAATCCTTTGGCAATTGCTTCGAGGTTTTAGCCCCCAATTCCTTGATGCGCTCAGCACGGCCAATCAGCGTATCGCCAAATTTGGGAGATTCCAATAGTTTATTCATCGCATCCCGATAAGCCAGTTGAGTTTGATCCAAACGGGTCCCAATGGATTTCAAGTCTTCCACAAAAGCACAAAACTTATCGTACAACAAGCCGCTTTGGCGGGCAATTTCGAGTACATTGTTTTTCTGACGTTCCTGTTTCCAGATGAAGGAAACGGTGCGCATGGTCGCCAGTAGGGTTGAAGTGGTCACCAGTACGATGTTGCGCTCCAAAGCGTCAGTAAACAACTTTTGATCCTGCTGCAAGGCAAGCGCAAAAGCTGGTTCGATGGGTACAAACAACATCAGGTAATCCGGCGTATTGATCTGGTACAATTGCTGGTAGTTCTTCTCGCTCAAATCGCGGATGTGGCGACGCAGGCTGTCCAGGTGTTCCTTGGCTGCAACCTGCCGCCCCAGGTCATCGTTGGCCTGGAAGTAACGCTCATAGGCAGTAAGGGACACCTTGGAATCGATAATGAGGTGTTTATTTTCTGGCAAAATGATGATAAAATCGGGACGTTTGGCCCGGCCATTTTCATCCACAAAACTAGCCTGGGTGCGGTAATGCACATCGCGGCTCAAGCCCGCTTTTTGCAGTAGCACTTCCAATTGCAATTCCCCCCAGTCGCCCTGGGTTTTGTTGTCGCCTTTGAGGGCAGTAGCCAGGTTGTTGGCGTCCGCGCTGAGTTGGGTGTTGAGTTCGCGGAGTTGTTCAATTTCCTTTTTGAGCGAAATGCGGTCGCGGGTTTCTTCGATGAACCGTTTTTCGGCTACATCTTCAAAATCGCGGATGTGTTCGCGGAGAGGGTTCAGGAGGGCAGCGATTTGCTCCTGGTTTTGTGCCGTAAATTTTTGGCTTTTTTCCTCCAATAAACGATTGGCTACGTTTTCAAATTCAGTGCGGAAGCGGGTCTGGAGTTGTTCCAATTCCTGCTTTTGGTGGTGTAGTTTGTCGTCGAGGTTGATGATCATTTGATCGCGGGAGGCCAAGTGGCCGGAGAGTTGGCGGAGCTCTTCCATACGTTGGCGGAGCTCCTGTTGAAGGGCCAGGAGTTGCCGTTCATTGGCCTCGTGCAGTTCTCGCCTGACGAACTGTTTGTCCAGGTCCGTTTTGAGTACCGCATGGGTTTGTAAACGCAAACGCGCCCAAATCCAGGCGAGTATAGCTCCGATCAAGAGGCCAATCAACAAAAAACCAAGAGCGCCGTTTACCATACAGGATGTTTTGATTTTGTAAAGATAAAAAAAATCCTTACACAAAATCAAAACCCTGTTGGTGATTTATTAAAACTGATTTAGTTCTTTCCCAATTCCTCTGCGCGATGCAAAGCCGCAAATGCCCCGCTCACAATATCTCCTTTCAAGGCATTTTCGCCAAAAGATTTCAAGGCAGCCTCAGTCGTTCCACCCCGGGAAGCTACCCGTTGGATCCATTCTTCACAAGAGAGGTTGGTCGCCAGGTACAATTCCACTGCACCTAAAAAAGTTTGACTCACCAGCAATTCCGCCTCAGAGTGCGAAAAACCCATTTGTTTGGCACCGTCCATCATGGCGTCCATAAAATACCATACGTAGGCGGGGCCACTACCTGAAATGGCGGTAGAGGCATCAATAAAGGATTCATCTTCGACGTAAACCGTTTTACCCGTAGTGTTGAGCAGGTTTTGCACCATCACCAATTCAATTCGGGTCACGGCATCGGAAGAGGTAAAGGCGGTCATCCCCCTGCCAATTTGGGCAGGCAAGTTGGGCATGGCCCGAATCACCTTGCTCACTTGCAGGGATTCTGCAATGGTGGCAATTTTCACCCCAGCCATAATCGACAAAAACACCTGTTGGGGGTGTACATGAGGGCGCAAGCTATCAAAAAGTAAACTGGTATCTTGTGGCTTCACGGCCAGGATGATCAAATCTGCCCGCTGAAGACAGTCTTCCGCTGTGCCGTACACCGTACCAATGTCCTTTTGCGCCAGAATCGCCGCCCGTTCGGGTGACTTTTCCAGAATCATCATGTCTTCTTTAGTGGCGATGTGCGAACGCAGGAAACTTTGGGCGTAGGTGAGCCCCATATTGCCGCCCCCAATGATTAAAATTTTCATTTCTTGTTCAAATTCAAATGATTAAAGAAATTGGTCGTGGTCAGCCCACGACTAAAGTCATGGGTTTGGGCAGGGCATGTTGAGAAAATTGGTCGAGCCTGTAAAGGTACAAATCCTGGTGGTGCAGACAAATTTTCAAAAAAAATTACTTTTCCGTTAAACAATGTTGCAACATTCAATGTATAGACATATATTTGCAGCGTTATGAGAATTGAAAAAGCAATCAAACAGAATAAACCATTTAGCTCGGAATTCCAGAAAGCCGTTGTGAATCTGGTTTATACGGCTTCGTGGTGGAACCAGGTGGCTACCCGCATATTGCGCCCCTTCGGCATTTCGCAGGAGCAATATAACATCCTGCGCATTTTGCGGGGGATGGGCGATCAACCTGCAACGATCAAGACGCTCACCGAACGTATGCTGGATAATAACTCCAATGCCTCTCGTTTGGTTGAAAAACTCAAGAAAAAAGCTTTGGTAGAACGATTGGAATGCCCGATGGATCGCCGCCGGGTAGACATTACCATCACCCCCAAAGGTTTGCAACTGCTGGATGAAACAGCCGCCCTCATGGAAGGCAACATTCGCAGTAATTTTGCACACCTGACCGAGGAAGAATCTCGGCAACTCAATGAATTGTTGGATAAAATGCGGGGATAACAGCCCTGTGCTTTATATTTTTTGTACAAATCACCATTAAAACAGAAAAATGAAACATCTGACTTTTGTTATGGCCTTCGCAGCAGTGATGAGCCTTGCGTTTACCAATCCAGTTGAAAAAGCTGCTGCTTACAAAGTAGACGTAGCAGGTAGCACCGTGAAGTGGACTGCTTACAAAGTTACGGGCAAACACTTTGGCAAACTCAGCTTGAAAAGCGGCTCAATTGAAATGAGCAAAACCAAATTGAGCAAAGCCAGCTTCGAAGTAGACATGACTACCCTGACTGTTGAAGACATTAGTGGCCAGGGGGCGGACAGACTGAAAGGCCACTTGTTGAGCGACGATTTTTTCAGCGTAGAAAAGCACAAAACTGCAACTTTTGTATCTACCAAAATTGCTCCTAACGGCAAACCTGGTGGTTTCAGTATAACTGGAGACCTTACCATCAAAGGCATCACCAAGCCAATCACTTTTGACGCTGTAGTGAAAAACGAAGGTGGTAAAATTGTAGGTACTTCTGCCATCAAAGTTGACCGTACCAACTACGATATCAAGTACCGCTCTGGCAAATTCTTCCAGGATTTGGGCGATAAGGCCATCTACGATGAGTTTGATCTGGAAGTGAGCCTGGTGGCGAGCAAATAGTGATGAATGATGAGTGATGAATGATGAATTGTCACTGCGGTAGCAATTCATCATTCAACACTCATCACTTATCATTACCTTTCTTTGGCACAAACGGCCTAATCATCAACCTCAATGACTGATCATAAGTCACGTAATTCCAGACCCAGTTGATAAAAACCATTACTTTGTTGCGCACTCCAAGGAGTTGATAAAGGTGCACGAAAAGCCATACCAACCAGGCAAAGAAACCCTGAAACTTGAAGCGGGGTAAATCCACTACTGCCTTATTGCGACCGACCGTGGCCATTGAGCCCAAATCGCGGTATTTGAAAGCGACAGTCGTTTTTCCTTTTTGTTTTTTTGTAAATGCCTCAGCAAGATAAAGGCCCATCTGCATGGCCACTTGGGCCACTTGGGGGTGTCCTTCGGGAAAGGCTTCATCTCCACTCATCAAGGCCACATCACCCAACGCATAAACATTTTCCATCCCTGCTACGCGGCAATGATTATCAACTTTGAGGCGGTTGCCCGGGCCAATGGCTTCGGTAGGGAAACCTTCAAATAGGGCGCCTACAATTCCGGCGGCCCAAATCACCTTGCGCGAACGGATTTGAGTACCGTCTTTCATGGTCACGATTTCACCATCATAGGCGGTTACCCGGTTGTTGAGAATGACCTTGACATCCATTTTTTGCAAAAACTCCAGGGCTTTTTTGGCTGCCTCGTCGGACATACCCTTCAACAATTGATCTCCACTTTGGATGAGGATGATCTCAATTTCGGAGCAATCCATTTCGGGGTAATCCTTGGGCAGGATGTATTTGCGCATTTCGGCCAGCGAACCAGCTACTTCTACACCAGTTGGTCCACCGCCTACAATCACAATATCGATGTAGCCTTGGCGCTCTGTTTCATCGGTGATCGACAAGGTTTTTTCATAATCGTCCAAAATGCGGTTGCGCAGGTAAAGGGCTTCAGAGACCGACTTCATGGGCAGGGCTTTGGCAGCCAAAGCGGCATTGCCAAAGAAGTTGGTATCTGCCCCCGTGGCAATCACTAGGTGATCGTAGTTGACGATCCCGAGAGGCGTTTGCAGGCGTTTTTTGTCGTATTCAATGGCTGTTACTTCGGTGACCCGAATGAAAACATTGGAATAGCCCTGAAAAAACTTACGCAATGGAAAAGCAATTGAACTGGGCTCCAAACCCGCCATAGCCACTTGATAAAACAAGGGTTGAAACTGGTGGTAGTTGTTTTTATCGATCAAAACCACCTGGTAATTGGCTTTGAGGAGTTTTTTGGCCAGTAGCAGACCCGCAAAACCACCGCCGACGATGACGATGCGTTCCAGGGTGCTTTCGGGAATATTTATTTTCATGCTTATTCAATTTAGCCACGCACACCTCGACATTTTTATTTTTTAGAGGCAGAGGACATGAATTGCCACGTGCTTTAGCGCGTGGATCGGGTTTCCCTTTTTGATCGGGCTTTAGCCCAAGCTCTAATTTTTTAGCTTGGGCTAAAGCCCATATCTGTGGGTGTTCCTTTACCCCCAGGCTGAAGCCAGGGGCAATTGATGTCCTCCGAGCAAAACGTCCGTCGTGTGCACGAAGAAATATTTACGCTAGTTCAAACTGCAATTTTGCCAAAGCATTGTAAGCTCCATCCGGGATGGCCGACAGTTCATCGTGGGTGCCTTTTTCAATGATGGTCCCACCATCGAGGACATAAATACAATCAACATCCCGTACGGTGGCGAGGCGGTGGGCAATGATGATGGAAGTACGACCAACCATGAGTTTGTTCAACGCTTCCTGCACCAGTTTTTCGGACTCGGCATCCAGAGATGAAGTCGCTTCATCCAGTAATAAAATAGCTGGGTCTTTCAAGATTGCACGGGCAATGGCAACGCGCTGGCGTTGGCCACCGGAGAGTTTCACCCCTCTTTCCCCCACCAGCGTATCCAATCCCTCCGGGAAAGAGTGGATAAAATCCCAGGCATTGGCCTGACGCGCTGCCTGAATGATCTCCTCATCGCTGGAGCCGGGGCGGCCGTAAGCGATGTTTTCGCGGATGGAGCCGCCAAAAAGCAGCACCTCTTGGGGCACAATGCCAATATTTTGCCGATACAGGCTCAATTCGTAGGCATAGATAGACTGACCGTCCACCAAAATTTCACCACTCCCTAATCCATAAAACTGTAAGAGCAACTGCATGATGGTAGACTTGCCACCACCACTGGCCCCAACCAGAGCGATTTTGCTGCCTGCCGGTATGTCAAAACTCACCCCTTTGAGCACCGGTACATCCGGGCGGCTGGGGTAAGAAAAGTGAACGTCGCGGTAGCTGATTTGGCCACTAAAACGTGCTTTACCTTCGGGTGCAGTTAGGGTTTGCACAGTCACCTCGGAAGGCTGATCCATGATGTCCAGAATCCTTTCGGTGGCCCCAATGGCAGAAACAATTTCGGTGTAAAAGTTACCCAGACTGGCAATGGCCGTGCCAATGATGCCCGTAAAGACTGCAAAATCGAGCAAGTCCCCTTTCAACATCTCTCCTTTTTCCACCATGATTGCCGCTTGCCAAATGATGAAAAACAGGGCGCCAAACATCACAAAAATGATGAATGCCGCAAAAAGCCCCCGCATCCGTGCTGCCTTGAGCGAAATGCGGACCATTTCGGTAAGGCTGGCACCGTATCTTTTGACCTCAAAATCCTCGTTGGTATAGGCTTTGACCGTTTGAATGCTCTGCATGGTTTCTTCTACCACTACATTCGTTTCAGCCAATTGATCCTGGCGAGCCCGCATCAGTTTGCGGATGTAGCGCCCAAAAAACATAGCTGAAATGACGACAATGGGCACTGTGGCCAACATGATCAAGGCCAATTTGGGCATGGTAAACACAATGATGAACACCCCGCCCAAAAATACGATGATCTGGCGGATGAATTCAGCAATGGTCAATGAAACAACCCCTTGCACCTGGGTTACATCGCTGGTGATGCGGCTGGTCAGCTCCCCTACCCTTCTTTCTTCCAAAAAGGGAATACCCAGGGTGACCAGCTTTTGGTACAAGTCCCGACGCAAAGCCGCCATACTTTTTTCACTGACCACAGCAAACAATTGCACTCTCAAGTAGGAAAAAATACTTTGAACCGCCAACAATGCGATGACCACAAAAAAGGCCATATTGGTGCTGAGGCCATATTTGGATTCCCCAGAGATGATATTAAGGATTTCCCCGGGCAATTTCATAATCACCAGGAAGAGGCCACTACCAACAACCAAAAAAAACATCCCCCAGATAAATGGCCATTTATAAGGCAGGATATATTGGAATACCTTTAAAGATCGCCGCAATCGTTCTCCGCTCAATTTGCGTTGTTCTCCTTCGGCACGATCGGCGCGATTTCTAGCCATTGACATAATGATGGATTAATTTGTGTGCGCAAAAGTAAACTATTTAAGCTCGTGCAGGGTATACTTTAGGACCTTTGTTATACGTTAGACTACCGTTGCCCGGAAAAGCTTGGATAAGCTTACTCAAAGATAGATACTCGTCCAATTGAAAAATGAGTCCAATGAAGAAATTGTTGCTGGCCCTTGCCATGATTTTACCTTTTTATGGCATTAGCCAAGATATTGACTT
Organism: Haliscomenobacter sp.; assembly: GCF_965225875.1. GTDB lineage: Bacteria > Bacteroidota > Bacteroidia > Chitinophagales > Saprospiraceae > Haliscomenobacter. Next base: position 583,054 of record NZ_CBDDBS010000002.1, read on the forward strand.
CGGCATTACTGGGGGCATCGGTTTGTATTCGGGTGATCTTTCACCCAAGGAGTTCGCCATTTACCCTAATGATTATGGCTATGCAGCCGGGGTATTTTTGCGCCATCGTTATTCCCGTTTTTTGGGCATCCGGACCGGACTTACCCTGGCCAAAATCATGGGCGATGAACGCAACAATAGCAACAATGTAGAACGGGGGCTCAATTTCCAAAGCAACATCACTGAATTTTCAATGCTTGGAGAAATCCATCTTTTTCACATCGGCTATGCCCGCAACAAAACGGTCATTTCCCCTTATGTTGCCTTTGGCTTGGGGCTTTTTGCCTTCAATCCCAAAATCAATTTTAATGGCCAAATCCTGGAATTGCGGGCCCTTACTACTGAAGGCCAGGGCTTGGCGGGTTACCCCAATCGCTACAGTAGGACCCAATTCAACATTCCTTTTGGTGGGGGGGTGAATATTCTCATCAACGACCGCTTGACCATTGGCGCTGAACTGATTCTCCGATCCACCCTTACGGATCATCTTGACGATGTCAGCAGTGCAAGGGTCAAATACGGCGACGTGCTAAGCAACCGGGGCGAACTTTCGGCCCGCATCAGTAATCCATTGCTGGATCCGGCCAATACTGAAAACCTGGAAGTTTCTTACGCCAGGGGCGGAAAGCACAATGATTGGTATTCGATTCCGGCCTTGACCCTCTCCTGGCGGATAAAAAATTCGGGAAAGTCGAAGAGTGTATATTCGAAGTTTATGGAATGTCCGAGGTTTTAAGTATTTTAGTAGTGGGCAAAAATAAGTGTTCATTTTTCTTGAGCCGAAGGAACAGATAAGGCGCTTAAAGTGAACTACTTACTTATCTGATCCTTTAGCAAAATGAAACACTTATTTTTTTATAGCCCTTGGTTAAAAATTCCTCGACAATGCCTAAACTCTACGCCCTACTCGTCGCCGTCAACCACTATCCCAACACTCCTGGTGCACAGCTCGCTGGCCCAATCGGTGACCTTGAAAAAATTGAAGATTACCTGGCGCAATCCTACACTCAGGACTTGTTCAGCTCGGTACATATCCAAAGATTGACCAGCCCCGCTAGCAATCCCGCTGATCTGCCCAGCAAATCCAACATTGTCCAGGGTTTCACTCAATTTCTTGGCCAGGCGAAAGCGGGAGATACCGTGCTTTTTTATTATTCCGGGCACGGAGTGCGGGAAAAAACCGATATCAAGGCTTTCAGCCGAGCAGAAATTGATGGTTTCATCGCCAACATTACTGCGTACGACTTCAACATCAATGAGGCAAATACCGGGCAATCCCTCCTCAGCGATAAAGAACTAAGGTACCTCATCCGGAAATTGGCGGAGGACGAAAACGGGCAACCCAAAGCGCATGTGGTAACCATTTTTGATTGTTGCCACTCTGGAGACAATACCCGTGGTGGGGAAGACATTGAGGAAGGAGCCATTGCGCGAGAAATTGTCCGTAAAGCTATCCCTGGTCGCACCAAAGAAGGGTTTATTTTTTACAAAGACCCTACTGTTGTGGCTAAATTCAATGCAGGTGCTCCCCTCAATGAGCTATTGCCTTTGGGGGCACACGTGATGCTGGCGGCCTGCCGCGAAGTGGAGTTAGCCTGGGAATACCCCGATGTAGGGGGCGCATTTACCGATGCCTTGGTGAATGTTTTAAAAAAACACGAAGGGCAGATCAGCTACCAGGAATTGCATTCCCGTATCCTCAACCGGATGCGCTTTTTTTTCAACAAGGATAAGGAAGTCAGAGATCAGCGCCAAGTCCCTCAGCTTTTTGTTCAGGGCATCAGTCCGGAAGCGCACTATCACCAATTTTTGTCCAACGCCCCGCAGGAACGAAAGGGTGCATTTCCGGTAGAGTATGCTCTCCGGGACAATGAATGGCGACTAGGTGCAGGTGCATTGCACGGAATCAATCCCAATCAACAGGAGCGAGGCAATTCAGTTGTGGTTTATGACCCCAAAACGCCAACACTTGAATTCCCTGCTAAAATCATTAAAGTTTACCCTGACCATTCCACCCTCAGTTGGCCGCAAGCAGTTCCTGCAAGCAATGGAAACTGGTATGCAAAGGTTGAAGGTTTGTGTATTCCCCCCGTCAACATTTATTTGAGTGGAGATGCTCAGGGAGTTGAGTTTGCCCGACTGGGTTTAAGCCGACTGACTCAAGAGACGGCCTCGGCCTGGTTTCGCGAAGTAGCCGATGAAAGCCTGGCGGATTATGTTCTTGATGCTCGGGATGGCCATTGGTTCACGCAATATCCCTTTGATTATCGCCCTCTTTTGATACCCATTCGCTACCTGGAAAATGGACAGTTGCTTGACAACAAATGGGTTACTGTCTTTGAGGATTTTGAACAAATGGCCAAATGGCATTATCTAAAAAACCTGGAGTATTTTTCTTCCTCTGCCAATGCTCAACGCTTAAGGGACGACTGGCCAATCGAGCTGCGTGTTTTTTTAAAAGTAAGTGAGAATGCAGAAGAACGGGTTTTTCCGAAAGATGGGCAATTATTGATTCCACTGACTTTAGCCGAACCGCAAAAATCCATTCGTTTTGAACTGGAGAATCGTTCAGATCAATTGCTGTATTGCAGTTTGGCGTTTATGGATTACCAATTTGGATTTGACAGTACAGGCATCATGATGCAGGCTCAACAAGGTTTGGAAAAAAATGCTGTCTTTTATTCCAGAGAAGATGAAGAAGGCAGATACATCCAATGTGGCCCGGGAGACTATGTGAAAGCCTATCATTGGCCGGGAGAGGAATATTATCTGAAACTCATCGTGAGCAGAACTCCTTTTAAACTGGAGAACTTCGATATGAGAAGTTTGCCATTGCCAGGAGACATATATACCAGCCCCAAGCGGATCATTCGTCCAAAATCTCCGGTGCTGGATTGGGAAATCCGGACTTATCAGCTTTTTTTTCCAAATCCTTATTTCAATGAGGAGAAGGCTAAGGCCCTGGCGATGGGCATGTAGAGACGCACGGCCGTGCGTCTCAGCTGTTCACGGCTGTGCGTCTCAGCTGTTCACGGCCGTGCGTCTCTACGAGCGGTGCCCGGATGGCAGTGCACTGATGTTGTCCAATACTCTTTACATTAAATTAATCTATCGGCTGACTAAATTTCAACTGAAAATCCTTTTCTTATCGCGGATTTATCATTTACCCTTCAGCTGGCATGTATCACAAACGCGACATCAGTTGGTTGTCTTTCAACCACCGAGTACTCCAGGAAGCCCAGGACCCACGGGTTCCGCTATACGAACGCATCAAGTTTTTGGCCATTTACAGCTCCAATCTGGATGAGTTTTTCCGGGTGAGGGTATCTGCTTTGCGGCAATTTCAAAAGATTGACAAAAAAGAACGCAAGTCCATCCTGGAAGTAAAACCCAAAAAAGAGCTGCGGGAAATCAAAAAGATTGTGCACCAGCAACAAGTGGAATTCGGAATCCTGTTCCGCAGCAAAATCATTCCTGCCCTGCGCGAACGGGGCGTTTTTTTACTCAATGACCACCATCTTTTCAATTCCGAACAAAAACGATTCGCCCGGAATTATTTCCAGGAAAACATCTTGCCCCATTTACAATACCAGCGCATCGACCACACCTACGATGTGCCTTTTTTACAAAACCGCAGCTTGTATTTTGTGGTGTGTTTGGCCCAGTCTGACGAACTGGGTTTGGTCAATATTCCTTCTGATGTTTTGCCGCGTTTTGTACCGCTACCAGGGTCTGAAGGTGAATTCCAGGTGACCTTTTTGGACGAGATCATGCGTGCCAACCTGGGTGAATTGTTCCCGGAAGGGGTGCTGTCTGCCTATTCCATCAAAATTTCCCGCGATGCCGAGTTGTACATCGACGATGAATATTCCGGTGATTTGCGGGAAAAAATCAAGGCTAGTTTGGAAGAACGTTCGATTGGTGCGCCCACCCGCCTCTTGTACGATAGTGCCATGAACATCGAACTGACCAGCCGATTAAAAGAGCTTTTTCAGTTGAAAAAAAATGACCTTTTCCCTGGAGGGCGATACCATAACTTCAGCGATTTTTTTGCTTTTCCCGCCCCTAGTGATGCTGCTGATTTGTACGACGAACCCATGCCTCCCCTGCCCCACCCCGTATTGGACGAAGCTGAATCCATTTTTCAGGCCCTGGAGCAAGGCGAGCAGTTGCTTCATTTTCCCTATCAAAAATACGATTACATTCCCCGCTGGATCGAGGAGGCTGCTGCTGACCCCGCTGTGGAGGAGATCAAAATCACCTTGTACCGGGTTGCCAAAAATTCTTCGGTAGCCCAGGCCTTGCTAAAGGCTCAGGAAAATGGCAAAAGGGTGACCGTATTTGTAGAGGTCAAGGCGCGTTTTGATGAAGCGTCCAATCTACACTGGGGCGAAACCTTACAAGCCGCAGGGGCAAAAGTCATCTATTCCCGGCCGGGCATTAAGGTGCATTCCAAAATCATGCTGATCACCCGGCAGGAGCCTGGTGGGCTACGCCATTACGCTTACCTGGGCACTGGTAACTTCAATGAAAAAACCGCCACCTTATACACCGACCATGCTTTGCTGAGCAGCGATGAGCGTCTGAGTTTGGAAGTGGCCGACGTCTTCCGTTTTTTGGAAGAACAACCTGTTCTGGGGAGTTTCCAGCACCTGATGGTCTCGCCAGTGAACAGCCGCCGCAAATTTGTGGCCTGTATTGAGCGCGAAATTCAACACGCAAAAGCGGGCCGAACGGCCTGGATGATGCTCAAAATGAACAGCCTGGAAGATACCGCCATGATTGATAAACTGTATGAAGCCAGCCAGGCCGGGGTGCAAATCCAACTGATCATTCGGGGCATCTGTTGTTTGGTGCCTGGAGTACCCGGACTCAGTGACAACATTGAGGCCATCAGCATCATTGATCGGTTTTTGGAGCATGCCCGCATCTATTATTTTGCCAATGGTGGCCAGGAGGAACTGTATCTGGCCTCGGCAGACTGGATGACCCGCAATCTGGATCGTCGGGTAGAGGTTATTTTCCCAATTTATACCCCTAAACACAAACAGGAACTGGTCAAAATCTTGCACACCCAATGGGCAGATAATGTCAAAGCCCGATTGCTCAATTCCACACTGAACAACCCCCACAAAGTGATTGCCGGCGGTGAAGGCACCCTTCGTGCTCAAAAAGAAATTTATTTAGCACTACGTACTTAATTACCAATCAATTCATTGCATTTTTTTCTTTCCACATCCCAATCCACTGCACTACAAATCTGTGATTATTTCAAGGATTATGTAATTTTGACAAATTTTTCCCAAGTCCTTTGGTAATTTACCATTAACTAACCAATCTTAGTAACAGTGAAAGGAATTAATGATTTGAGAGATTGGGTTTTCCGCCAGGTACACACTAAAAACCTGGTGTACAACACCTGCTGGGAGGACCCTCGTTGCGACCGCCAGTTGCTTCAATTGAATCAAGACAGCGAGGTGGTTATGATCACCAGTGCTGGCTGCAATGCATTGGATTATTTGCTGGACAATCCTAAAAAAATCAATTGCATTGACATGAACCCCCGGCAAAATGCCTTGCTTGAGCTCAAAAGATCAAGCTTCCAAAACGCTAGCTACGCTGAGCATTGGGCCATGTTTGGGGATGGGGTGATGCCAGAATTTGACACTTTTTATCAAGAGAAACTGCGCAGCACTTTACCCGATTTTGCAAAAGAGTATTGGGATGACAACTGGAAATACTTTAATGGTAAAGGTATTCGGAAAAGTTTTTACCACTTCAGTACTTCAGGTACACTAGCCTGGATTTTCAATAAGTACCTGAAAACCCGCAAGAAACTCTACCGCCAGATCAAACACATTTTTGAAGTTGGCAGTTTGGAAGAGCAGACCAAGATTTACAATCGGATTGAATCAAAAATTGCCAATAAACTGGTAGAGTTTGTAGTAAACCGCAACCTGACCATGTCGATGGTAGGCGTTCCCCGCAGCCAACAATTGTTGTTTGCCAAAAAATATGAACGGGGGGCGATGGGCTTTATCCAAGAATGTCTGCGCAAGGTTTTTACCCAAATCCCTACCCACGACAACTACTTTTACCGCCTGTATCTGGATGGCAAATACACCAAGACTTGTTGCCCCTCTTACGTGGAGGAACAAAACTTTGAGGTATTGAAAGATCGGATTGATCAAATCCAAACCCATACATGTACCATCAGTGCTTTTTTGAAAAACAATCCGGGTAAATACTCGCATTACATCTTACTCGATCACCAGGATTGGCTGGCTGCCAACAACATCCCCGTATTGGAGGAAGAGTGGCAGTTGATTTTGGCCAACAGCCGCCCAGGTACCCGCATTTTGTTGCGCTCTGCAGCGCATCAGGTCGATTTCTTCCCACAATTCGTGCTGGATGCAGTGGAGTTTGAACAGGAACTTACTGCCAAAACCCATGGTGAAGACCGCGTGGGGACTTATGCGAGTGTGTATTTGGCAATTGTGAAATAAGTTGAGGAGTTGAGGAGTTGAGGAGTTGAGGCTGCCGCAGCAACTTGGACACGATCTTGTGCATGTCGCTGCGGTAGCCTCAACTCCTCAACCTCTCAACTCCTCAACCCCTAATAACATAAAATGGCTTTCGAAAAATTCGATTCGCTCTCCGAAGCAGAGCAAAACAGTACGATGCAGCGCTACTACAAGCTGCAATCCAAGATTTACGACGCAACCCGCTGGAGTTTCCTTTTTGGCCGCAATCAAATCATCCGGGAAATTCCCCTGGATGCCAATGGTCAATGGAACATCCTGGAAGTAGGTTGTGGAACCGGGTACAACCTGAACAACCTGGCCAAACGTTTTCCCAAAGCCAAATTAACTGGGTTGGATGTGTCTACCGACATGGTGGATCTTTCCATTAAAAATACCCAGGCTTATGCTGATCGGGTTACAGTACTCCCACAACCTTATATGCTGGGTGATAAGACCTGGAACGACCAGCTCGACCTGGTCCTTTTTTCATACTCTTTGACCATGATCAATCCGCATTGGAAAGACCTGATCATGCAAGCCAAAGCGGATTTGAAACCCGGCGGCTTTATTGCAGTGACCGATTTTCATGATTCCCGCAACCTTTGGTTCAAAAAACACATGGCCAACAACCACGTGCGGATGGATAGCCACCTGACTCCCCTACTCAGCCAGGAATTTACGCCAGTAGTCAATCAGGTGAAATCGGCGTATTTGGGGGTTTGGGAATACATGTTATTCGTGGGAAAGAAAGGCTAAGTAAGCAATGGCAGCATCAATAGAAGAACTCAACGAAGTCATTGAACAGCGCCCGGATTATGCCGACGCTTATTTCAATCGAGCCATTATCCATACCTCGGAGCGCCGCTACGAAGAGGCCCTCGCCGATTATACAAAGGTCATTGAACTGAATCCTGAAGACCTGGGCGCCTACAACAATCGGGGCAACCTCTACATTTTTTTCAACCAGCCAGAGCAGGCCATCCAGGATTTTGATCAAGCAATTGCACTCAATCCACACGATCCTGATGCCTTCTACAACCGCGCCATCCTGTTCACGGAGATGGGACGTTTGGAAGAAGCATTGGAAGATTACGATGCGGCGGTCGAAAAAAATTTTCAGGACCCTGCCATCTATTTCAACCGGGCCATGGTGTTTTTGCGCCAAGGAGAATGGGAGGAAGCGCTGGAGGACTTGGGGCATACCATCAAATTGCGCCCGGATCATGCCGATTCTTACGTATCCCGTGCCAATGTATACATGGACTTGCGGCGCTATCAGGAAGCGCTGAATGATTATAGTACGGCCATTCGGATTCGGCCCAGGTTTTTGATTGCCCATTTCAATCGTGCCAACTTGTTGAATGGGCTGGGGTATGCCGAAGAAGCATTAAAAGATTACAACGAGGTGTTGGACATCAACCCGAAAGAAATCAATGCCTGGATTTCGCGGGGCAACGTATTGGACGATCTGGAGCGTTATGAAGAAGCCCTAGCTGATTATGGTGAAGCAATCCGCCTGAAACCGGAAGGCAGCGACGCCCGCTTCAACCGGGCCATTGTGTACAAAAAACTGGAGCAATACGAGGAAGCCCTCGCCGACTATACCACCATCATAGAACTGCATCCGCATGATGCTGAAGCCTACAACAATCGGGGTAATTTATTGAGTGATCTGGGCCGGGAAGAAGAAGCATTACTCGATTATGGCATGGCCATTCAAAATCACCCGGATTATGCCGAAGGCTACATCAACCGGGCCATTGTATTAAAAGCAATGGGCCGAATTGGTGAGGCACGGGAAGATTATGCCCAAGCGATTGCCCTTAATCCAGATCTACGTGGGGTAATGGAAATTTGATTTTTTTAATAAAAGTCTACATTTTCTTATTGAACATCAACTGCTTTGTCTCTTCCTTATTAAATATAGGAGGCAAAGCAGTTTTTTTTTGCAAAAAATATCATCCAGTAAAAATTTTACTACATTTGAGTAATTATCTGGTATTCACATCCCTTTTGGTAAACTCCCTTTTTGCACTGTGTGTACTTGTACTGAGAATGCTACAACATTTTTTCACTCATTTGGAGGGAGAAAAGACTTAACTTCTATTGACTACTCTCTTCAGAAATGGAACCTTATGAACCATTCAGCTACTGATCTGGATGATCAAAAACACACTTTGGAGGCCAAACTTACAACGGGTTTTGTGAATATTGCAGTTGCACTACGTGCCCTGCTTTGGCAAGAATGTTTAACTGCTAATATTAGTCCCATCCAAGGCCAGATTCTGATCTTTTGCCAGAATCACCCTCCTCAACTTTGCCGCATTGGTTCTCTCGCCAGAGAATTTTGTCTAACCAAACCAACCATCAGCGATGCTGTCAAAACCTTGGAAAAAAAAGGGTTGCTGACCAAACACAACGATCCTGAAGACCTACGTAGTTTTGATTTAATTTTGACCGAAACAGGGAAGGCTATTGCCGAACAGGTAGCCAAATTCCCTGATACGCTCCAAAAATTGTTGGACGAGATCCCTGAAACCCGCAAGGCTCAATTGGACCTGCTATTGACCCAATTGACCGTTCAGTTAAAAGAGTTGGGCATTTTGAGCGGGCAACGGTCTTGTGTATCCTGCCAGCACAGCATCAAACACCGCAGCAAAAAGAGCTACTATTGTGCGCTGTATCAAACTAAAATGGGCAGGGCTGAGATCAAGTTGAATTGTGCGGATTTCCAGGCGCTGCCTTCGTAGGGGGTATAAAATGCATAGTCTGGGGTGAATCTGAAGTTTCTTAGGTGGTAAAAAAGAAAAAACCTGCGGAGCAGGGTATTCTTTCACCACCTAAGAAACCTAAGGCACTTAAGGAATCGCCTAAGCAGCAATGAGTCTGCGGCTACCTCAATTCCCCGTCGTAATCAGCGGCGTGTTCTTTCCATCCATGATGATGATCTTCGCATTGGGAGAGCCAGCCAGTTCCTTTTGGGCTTTGATCTTTTCGTACTGCAACAACTTGTCGCTCAAGGTAGAGGTCAAAATCCGCTGGTAATCGGAAATACCTTGTGCTTCTACCCGTTTGCGGTCAGCTTCCTGGCGTTCCTTGTCCAGAACAAAGCGCATTTTTTGCGATTCTTGCTCGGCATTGATCTTGGACTCGATGGCTGCTTTCACCGATTGTGGCAAATTGAGGTTGCGGATCAGCACTTGTTCCAAAGAAAATCCACGCTTGGTGAATTCCTTATCTATGGCCGTAAACAAACGTTGCTGAAACTCCTCTCTTTTGCTGGAATACAAGGCTACGGCTTCGTAATTGGCGGCCAAATCGCGAATTTTGGTGCGTACAATCGGTCGTACCACTACATTGGTGTAGTCTTCACCGATGGTGCGCAGAATAGTAGGCGCTTTGTCTGCAGTAACCCGAAACAATACGGTAAGGTCAATGACTACTTCCAAACCATCGGAAGAAAGCACCCGGATGGCATCATCACCCTCCTGGTCGCCCTCGTCATGAATGGCGGACATGGTGTAGTTTTGGGTTTTGACGTCAAACTTGATGACCGACATAATAGGGTTGACTACGTTCAGACCCTCGGTCAGTACCTTGCCCTGAATTTTTCCGAAGAGGCTTTGTACCCCCACCGAACCGGCGGTGATTTGTACAAAACAGGAGGAAATAAAACCCAATACAATCAATGCAAAACCAATCAAATAACCAATACGGCCCAATTTTTTGAAATTAGGGCTGGTATTGGAAATGACGTTGAGCACGATAATGGCAATAATACCAAAAACAATGAGTACCATACGTTGCAATTTTTTATAGGACTAAGTTAGGTGTACATTCTTGGCTTAGCAAGGATGTTGGAGGAAGGTAAGTACAAATGCGATGAAATCCTAATAATAATCGTTAGAATCATCAATCATAAAATAAAAAACCGCCAACAAGTAAGGTGTACTTATTGGCGGTCGAAGGGGTTGTAGTTGGTCGATGTAATTAACTAAGGAAAGTACTTATGTAGTAAATTAATTATTTCATTTGAAGTCTCCGTCAGGGCTTGTTTCATGGCCAAAGAATGGTCGTATACTGCCGGCCGTTCACTTTCTGCGGAATGTACCGATTCATAATGCGCCCAATTGTCTTGAGTTACTTCTTTTACAATGGTTTCTTCAAATATCAATTGATTGGATTGAGGATCAACGCCCCTCATGGTTAGTTTTATACGCGCCTTGTTTTGAGGTACAAGCTGGTATAAGTCTTTCCCCGAAGATTCCATAAATTCCTGTAAATGTAAAGTGACTAAAGTAAGGGGCCGGGCCAGGTTTTTTTGTTGTATTTTCTCAATAAAATCCTGCTCATTTTTCCACTCTATATTTAATTTATTTACATCTAGAAGTTCAGTATTTAAAGGCATCTCCCAATTTTGAATGACTCTCTCGAGCACCCCTGAAAGTGGGGATCGGGCATTGTTTGTCGTCCAGTCGCTACTCAGAATAAAGCCATGTCGGACATTGATTCGCTCATTGTTTGCTGTGGGTAGATCGACTCGTTTTGTACGGGTATCGTCTGTGGCTTTTTTGGAGTCAATTGTTTGTTGAGTAGAAGCATGTTCCTGATCGGGTACCGGGAGGAACGAACCTCCCAGTCCCTGATCCTGATGCAGTGGCGGAGTATTGGCGGGATCGGCGTTAACACCGATCACACCAATCGCTGGCATATCATGATAATACAAGCTGGTGAGCAGCAAGAAGCCGATCAGCATAGCTGTACCAATTTTATTCAGTTTTTCAAAAAGCTTTTTATCCGCTTCGCGAATTTTATCAGCTCTTTTTGGGTCATTAACAGGGACAGGGGTCGTTTTGATCCCTTTGCTTTTGTCCTTATCGGCACTGTTGTTTAGATGAGGGTAAACTTTTTGCATATGGTTGTTAGCGTTTTTAGGCTGATGAGCTTGTTTGAGTTTTTAGTTCAATAGCAAATCAAAAACTTTGTCTTTGGCTCCAATGAAAATAGCGGTAATGGCCTCTGAGCTGGTGTTGAGCTGTTCGGCCAATTCCTGAACGGACATTCCGTTGTTGATTCCCTGAAAAACCAACACTTCACGATTGTCCAGATTTTCGCTGAATAAGTCTTTCAATTTGGGCATTTTGAGCTGCTCGTTGGCGTACACACCCGTGATCATTTTCATCACTTCATCGTGCCGTTCGGGGGTTCCAAAAGTGCTCATGACCTTTTCGGCCAGGTTAAAATACATTCCGCGGTACATCTTAAAATACAACAATACTTCGGAAAAGTCTTTCAACAATGCATCCAGATCAAGACAGTTAACCCCATTTTTGCCCGAAACATTCCCGAATTGCTCTTTTTCTTGCAAAAGATTTTCGATATCGGTATCAAAAAAGCGCGACAAGGTGTATAGTACGTCCAGCTTTGGGAAAGAGCGCTGATTTTCGTAAGAGGCCAGGGCCGTTCGGGAAATATCAACATCCTTTTCTTTCAAAGCCATCACCAATTCCTCCTGCGTATAGCCTTGTGCCATTCGTAAGTGGATCAGGTTCTCCGCCAGGTTCTTCTTTAGTTTCTCCTCCAACATTGATACAGTATTGACAGCTTGCCGGAATGTTGTGCTCGAGCGATGTACAATCGTTCAAAGCATTCAGGCTAGCCTGAGCTTTAAACAAGCTTTTACAAAAGTAGGGGTGTTTGACGTAAAAAGCAACATTTGTTAATTAAATTGACATTTTTAATCACAAATCTCACAATTTGACATTTTAGATGACAAAAAGTTTGCGGACTTAAAAATGTCCATTATCTTTGCAGCGTCAATCAGCGCTTGTTTAGCTTTTTGTTGCCAGAACAAACGCTTGAAGAAAACCCGTCCCTAAGTAAAGCAACTCTCATCCGGTTAACCGGTAGCATTTCAATAGGTCGGACACAAATGGAACCAAAACCGCTGGTTTTCAGTTCCATTCGTATCCGGCCTTATTTTTTTAGAGAAAAAGCCGTCTGGTACTTGGCTTTTTACACCACACTGTTGTATCTTTGCGAGCGCTAAAAAAAGACGTAGCGTTTTTCATCAAATCGGGTAATTAGCTCAGTTGGTTTAGAGCGCTGCTTTGACAGAGCAGAGGTCACAGGTTCGAGTCCTGTATTACCCACGAGAATGGGTGTGAGCTTCGTTGCCTGCGGCTCGAAGCGTGTGAGTTCCAAACTTCGTTTGGAACGTGTGGGTGTGGGTGTGTTGGGGCAACCCTAGGTGCTTGCCCAGTCAGACCAAATTTAATGGACTAAAACGACAGGACGTGTTTGATTTTGAAAAATTGGAAGTGTATCAGGAAATGCGGGGGGTAAACCTCAAAGTGCTCAAACACTTGTTTACCCAAAAAGCCGACCTCGATCCTTACCTCCAGGACCAATTCAAACGCGCCAGCCTTAGTGCGCTGCTCAACCTGGCCGAAGGAACCGGCCGCATGACCAGCCCCGACAAAAAGAAATTTTACATCACGGCACGTTCTTCCGTTTTTGAATGTGTCGCGATCTTGCAAATAATGTTCGATACCAATGCCATAGAGAAAAGCCTCTATGATGAGTTGTATACCGGCTTTGAAAAAATTTCCAGAATGCTGTTGGGCATGATTCGCTCGATGGAGTAAACTGGTGGTTTTTTCAAATCCAGAGATTGGGCAACCACTTAGGGTTGCCCCAACACACTCACACTCTTCAAACGAAGTTTGAAGATCACACTCACACCCACACACTATTTTCGGGATGTGGCGCAGCCCGGTAGCGCACACGCCTGGGGGGCGTGGGGCCGCAGGTTCAAATCCTGTCATCCCGACTATTGATTCTAAAGGGTTTTCGCAGGTTTTGCGAGAACCCTTTTTTTTATCGGTGCAGATATAGTGCAGAAAATCAAAGATTCGTGGGCAAAAATACACGGTCGTACATCCACCCTGTCAGGTCTAAAAGTACATCATTTTTCTGAGATTTCCGATACCCTCAACCAACCAAAACCTTCCCTTTTACATTAATCTTGCCTATAATCTTGGCTATAAATCGGCTTATAAGCTTTTCTTTTGATTATCAATCCCCTACCCTTTCTTTTCCAATTCAACTAACTTCGTAAAACATTCTTCTTTCTTTCCCGGCGATATTCCTCCAGGAAAGGAAAATGTTTTCTCCAATTTGGGAGAGGGGTTTAAAAAGAAAGTATTCAGTGAGGGGTTCAAACAATGATTGGCTACTCAATTCTTTGAGGACGGAATCGATCACGTTTTCATACTCAAATATCCAAAGTATTCGATACCCTCTTTGAAAATCATAGCGCTTGTTCACTGCTCCAGTCAGCATTGCTTCAGCATGTTTGACAGCTTTTTCGATGGACTTTTTGGCATTACGACCTCGTTCAAGCTCGACCAGGAATAGTTCATTTTGTATCGTACTATGCAACATAAAGGTAATGTCAGGTTTGATAGATGCTGCTCCTTCCATCTCAAAAGCTGTTTTTGATTTTAGGTTTTTCTCTACTCGATTGTTGCCAATGGTGTCAAAATACCGGTCGCAGAAAAGCAACGAAACACTTTCGTCCTTACAAGCCAGGTCTAAGGCAATGTGAAAATCAATGATACTGGTTCGGTGAACTTCGTCTTGGGTATGGGTCAAAATGGTTCCTTTAGGGCAATGAATTTCATGCTCTTCTAAACCGCATAATTCTTTGAGGATTGGTACTGCTTTCTCTGAAAGGTAATGCTTCACCTCCTCGCCCATGCCATGAGGTATTTTTTTAACCATTGGAAGCTTACTCTCACGAAGACCCTTTAGGAGCAAGCTCAAGTTAGAACGATGGCGTTCAATACCAAGCTTCATCATCTGGGTGTAGGTCAGAAATTTATAACGAGCCAATGCTTCAAGAATGCCCATTTGCTTAGGTGAAAATCGCGTTATCATTCTTCAGGGATTATAAGGGTGAAAGGTGGGGTTATTTTTTTCAAATCATCCGGGGGGATTATAACTGGCATTTCAACCTCGTGACCTACATGTTCTTCTAAGGGTTTGTAATAGTTTTGAATCTGGAATTCATCAAAAGCTTTTTCCTCCTCTTTACTCATGTAGTACAACTGAGGATGTTCGATCAAAAAACTTGGTGACTTGAATTTTACTAAGCCTTTATGCCTGACCTTCATAAAAAACTCATATTCCCCTAGCGAAATATCGTGCTTCAGCTTTACGATTTCACGAATGCTTTCAATGTTATCATCTCCACCACCAGCTATTTTGATAGCGGTGTTTTCTATGACGGCTTTTAGTTGAGATTCAAACTGCTCTGGGTATTGGTTAGCTAAGACCAAATGCAAGCCAAAGCCACGAAGTTGAGCTAGGATATACTCCAAGCTACCAGTTGCAAAGTTTTGTGCTTCATCAATGATACAGATGGTATGAGTGTCGCAGTTTTTCTTTCGTTTGCGCACGATGCTTTTGATACTGGCTACAATGAATTTTCCGAAGGTGATTTGACTCATTTCACCAAGGCGCGAAAGATCAAAAATGATAATCTTACCAGAATTCATGGCCGCTTCTAAGTCGAAAGTACTATGACCACCTACGAGGTTATTAAGTGCGGGTGAGTTTAAAATCCTACTAATTCGATTGTGCAATGCTTCACGGGTCTTATTGGTCGGTTTTAAAAAATAATCATCAAAGAGAGGGTCAAACAGCCTGGCTTCTTTGAAAATCTGTTCATTCCCACTGAGTAAATCCAATAGATCGGTAAAAGTTGAGCCTTCTCGCTTTAGCAGAAAATAGACACATTTTTCCATCATGTTCACCATGTTCTCACTTAATTCTCCTCCTTCTCGATCCAATATTTCATCCAACGCTTTGATAAACTGCTCTGCTGCAAAGTTTATATTCATCAATGATTGGTCAGTTACCGCAAAGGGGTTGAAGGTTGGTGTATAACCTTCTTTAAAAAATGGGTCTATGTAGATAACTCGCTCTCGATCTGAATTCAGTTTGAATCTTTTGACGTTCTCTGCCAAACTTCCATGAGGGTCAATAACTACCAAGCTGATGTGTTGATACTGGCTTTGTAAACTATACATGAGCGATTCCAGCAAAACTGATTTTCCTTCTCCAGTGGGAGCCACACAGTACATGTGCATGAAGAGTTTTTTGATCGGGATAACTGCCATTGGTTTAATCGCATCCTGTACAAATACATCAAGAGCTTGGATATAGCCTTGATCTCTCAAAATTCGCAGATAGCCTTCATCAGAAAAATCGTACAGCATAGTCACATCCAAGCGTTGCTTTTCCGTATTTATTCCTCCTCGGTGCCTATTAACTTGGTTAAAAACTGGATAGTAAGGAAAATCCTCAGGTACAATATGCTGGTTAAACAATGCTTTGTATTCATCGAAAGTAAAGCCACGTACTGCTTTGAGTTTTGTGGTTATCATGGTTGGCGCGCCGTGAACATCTACATCCAACTGTATCAATTTATCCAACCTTGCGCACCAAACATTCGTGAAGGCTCTTAGTACTTCTGGTTGAATATCCACTAATTTCCCGATGGGTATCGTGTTCTCCTCTCTGATCAAAGAGAGGAGTTCTTCAATCTCACCAGGACGGATGATTTTACTGAAGAACTCCATAACACTATTGATTTGATTGACGACGAATGATTGAAGCTTCCTGCTGCATTAAATTCATACGCTGTGAAGCGTGGCCGATTTTTTCTTCAGCCATGTGCAATTGATGCGTTAGATCAGACACTTGTTGATTTCGTGAAATGCGCTCTTGAATCCGCTCTTCAACGCGACGCTTATCAGCAAGCATATTATTGAGCTTTCCTTGTTCAAGTGCCACTCTTTGATCAAATTCTTGTCGGAGCATATTCACCCCCATCTTTTCATAAGCAACATCTTTGAGTGCCAAATATTGGTCTTGAGAAATACGTTCAAGCTTCAATGTTGCACTACCTACTTCATTAGCAAAGCCCTGCTTATGGATTGCCATCTGCTGCAAGTTGAGTTGCACTTCCTTTGAAATGGCCTGCATTGATAGCTGGCTTTTTTCATGTAAAATGCTGGCTCTGCTTAGCATTTCTTCTGCTCGAATCTGTCCTCGATCAAAAAGATTACGTAACTGGATCATCTCAATGCCATTCATTTTTACAGCTTGCTGTAACATGCCAACCCGATCTATAATCTTAAGCTGTGCTTGATCAAGGCGTAGGATTTCTTGACCAAATCGAAGGGTTATATCGGAAAATTTCTGAGAGACTTCAGCTTTGAAGTTCACTAAGCACTCTTTTACTAAGGCTATATCATTATGGAAAGAAATTTCCATCTCGTTGAACTTGTGATCCACATAAACTCTGATCGTAATGACATCATTTTTCAAGTCCAATAAATCACGCTGAATTAACAGGAACTTCCCATCCATATCCTGTCGTAGGCCATGAATTTCCTGCTTATTTTCATGTATTTTCATGTCCTGCTGAAAGAACTTTTCATTTGCGGTCTGCTGAAACTCCCGAAATTGAAGCTCTTCTTCCCGCTTGCGCAAGTTGTCCTGGAACTGTTGCTTTTCGTAGTCGTCAGAGGCAGAATATTGGCTATTCACTGGCACACTCCTTTCAGGAGTTCCAAAAATGTCATTCAGAATAGCCGATTTATTCTCCTTTTCTACTCGGAGGATAGCGTTTTGTTCAGCTTGCTCCTTTTCTTCACGAAGTCGCTCATTTTCCAAAGTAACATTTGTTAGAATAGACTCCATTTTGTCCATTCGTTCAATCACTTCAAAGTTTAAAGTTTCGCTCGCAGGCACGTTCAAATCAGGGAAACTAGTATCTGCTTCTTCCAAAAAAGCTTGTTCTTTAGGTATAATTTTCACCTTGTTGGATACTTTGTCCGCAAAGCGGTCAAAAAGCGCGTTGATGAACCCTGTCTTGCGATTGAGTTGGTATATGACATAAAATACAAGGGCAACCACGCCAAGCAATAATGTCACTTTTAAAAGTATCAAAAAGGTCTTAAAGTAGATTATGGCTACTACCCATAGGATAACTGCAATTGCTGCTTTTTCTGAATCTGAGTTGTTTTGATTGCTCATGGCTTTAAAGATTTTATGACAGTACCAGTCCTTGGTGAATACCAAAGAGAAGCACAAAAGACCAGCACTGTCGGTTAGTTATTCTTTGCGATTAGTCAGATAAATGTTCAAAGTAAGAAGGATCAAGTGGCGAAATACGGCCTCCAGCGCATAAGTAGATTGTGCTATCCTGCTTCGTGGCAACGCCATATACCGTGAATAGCGAACAATCATAGAGTTGCTCAGTAGCTGTCCTTCTGGAAATATTTGCTTTTGCGTAGGCTTGAAATTCGGCATCAGATGGTTTTGCCCCAGCAAAGCTCAGTACGCCGTAAACAGCAACACCGCCAAGAATGGGATAAAGAATCCAATTCCAAATAGCCATTCCTTTGACATGTTTGATTGACTCAAGGTAGGCAGGCAGGTTCATGTTGATCCACTGAAAAAACGAATCAGGGGTAACCCTTAGCATGATAATACCGAATAGGTAGAGTGAGCCGAAAGCATAAACAAGTTGAAGTGCCTCAAAAAGCCCTGCAAAGAAATACACTTCTGGTATTGATAGATATAGCGCTACAACAAGGGGCGCTAAAATGCTAATCAAGACGGCAAAGTATCGTACTGCTTGAAGGTGAATGTACCTGGATAGGACTACTGCTCGATTGCGTTGTGTGTGGTTGCAAGTAGTGCATAGGTATGCATTCTGGTTCATTTGTTCGCCGCAGAATTGGCATGTTTTCATGGTATTATTGTTTGTGTCCTTGCGAAAAAACATACGAAGTATATTTCACTTCAGCACAGGACGTGAATGAATAATTATTGATGGTTCCGATCTTAGTTGAGGCTTGATGATCCCTTCAATGCAAATGTGCAAAAGCTTGTTTATCAAACAAATACCTTCTGCTATATTTTCGGAGTTTCAGTGAAATTTTTCAGAGTTTGGCAAAGTTGGCTTGACTCCTCGGAGTTTTTTCGGAGTTTTTTCGGAGTTTTTGGCTATTTACAATGGGTGCAAAAAGCATTGCCAAAAAGCTCAAATCCTTGTATGCAGTTGTATCCCGTTCCTTAAGTGGGGGTGGGCTATTTTCAAAACAATAGTGTAGCTTATTTTTAATCTATTGACATTTAGTTTTAAAAATGTAGCATTCATTGAACAAAAAATCAGTGCTATGACTAAGTTTTTAGTACCTACTATCTTAATTCTTTTCCTACTTCTCGTTCTTTGCTTTTCACTTTTACTTCTATCCTTTCGTGGACAAACAAAACTTCGAAAAGAGATACAAAAATTATCGGTGAGAGCAGATAGAAAACAAAACTTTGACGAATCTAATTTCAATGTTTTAGATAAGCGTCTTAGTCGCTTAGAGAAGAAAAATAGGAAAAAGAAAAATTCGAGCCGCTAGGGTTACCTAGAAGGCTCTTTTTTTACGATCAGGAATGTAATTGTTCAAAACTTCAATAGCTCTAGCTCTATGCTTGTTTGTAAATTTTATTATTAAGTCATTATTACATTTAAGCCTAACATGTTCGTCCGTCCACTCTAACACATGAATTATGTTCACTACATAAGACCTATGGACTTGCAAAAAGTAACTATAAGGTAATAATTTTTCATATTTAATCAATGTGCCAAAAGCCAGAAGTTTCGTCTCCTTTTCATATTCATTGACAACAAAGGAGACATAGTCATCTTCTTTTTTGTAGTATAATATGTCTTCATGTTTTACATTGTTGGAACAAACAATAATCTCATTATTAGCGGCATGATCATAGAACTCTTCAATAATGCTTCTGTTTACTGAAGATTCTTTTGGCAAATTAGACGAACCTTGGTCAATACCGTCAGATAGAAGTGTTTCACTTTCTATTAAGTCTTCTTCCATAGCTTCAGCTTTATCTCTGCTCGACCCATTCCATGATTTCATAAAAAAGTACCCGATTACTAAAGCAAATGGTAAGCCCCAAAAGAGAATATTCCAAGATTTAGATTTTTTTTCAGGGGTAACAACTAAACTTTCAGTGCTTACGTTGTTGGGGTTAAAATCCCAAGGGTGTTCAATTGGTCTCCCGCCATTTAATTTAGAGTCAAAAACTTGCCTACCAATTAAAGATAAATGTCTTTTTTCTCTATAACTTAACGTATCTCTGACAGCAGTATAAAGCCCCAAATATTTATAAGCCTCTTCTGAGTTACCATTCCAGTCATTTACCTTACTCCTAATAAAGTAATATGCTCCTAAATTTTCCAAATCAAGTACGTCTGAATAGTATTTTGAGGAAGGTAAACTTCTATCGCTTTCAATTACCTTAAAAAAACTCTTTACTTTTTCTTTGTTGCCATTCTTAAGGTACATTTGGCATAGTCCGATAAGGCAATTTAGCCTTTCAAGCTTATCATCATCAGTATAGAGCTTCAACGCACTTTCCAAATAAAAAGAAGCAGGGTTATACTCGTTGATGCTAAAACGATACATTCCCATAGCAAAATACGCATCTGCACTTGGGTTTTTATTTTTGCCTTGGCCTATTTCTAATGCTTTATTTAGATAAAGGAATGCAGAGTCATGTAAATTCATTTTTTGAAATGTCTTACTGATCTCGATATAGCTTTGTGTTAATCTTGTATCATCCTGTAATCCAACATTCCGGCTAATTTCCCGATGATGATAAAATAAAGCGGCATTGAAGTCATTAATATATCGATATAATTCAGCAATATCTTTCAGGTATATTGGTGGTGCAAGTTCAAAATAATATTGCTCTTCCAATAATTCTTGAGCTTCTTCAAAATATTTGGCAGATTCTGTAAAATCGCCGCTTAACTTTAAGGCTCTTGCAATATCATATGTTGTTATTACCCCCAAAAAATGATTTTTTCTTTCAAAAATGAGCTTATCTTTCATTAAAAATATTTTTTTTGCATATTTTAACTTCTGAATGCCCTCAGCAATTAAGTGCTTTTTAAAAAAATAGGCAGCCCATAAATACTCCAAGTATCCTTTATTTTGTACCAAATCTTCAAATTTAACTTTATATTTAACGCCTAATGTATCATAACACCAAGTATTCTTTTTATCAAGTTGTTTAAAAAACCGATCGGCATTCTTTAGATGCTTTTCCGCTAACTCCAGCTGTTTTTGTTCCAGTTTTTCAAGTATGGAAAATATGAAATTAATGAAAGTAGAACAACTATCATTATTTTTAGTCATTTCACGCCTTAACAAATCCATCGGTATAGAGTCTTCTCTTACCGCAGTTTCATAAAAGTCTATCAGCTTAGGCTTTAATTCTGTTTGAGCAAAAACATTCCCAACAACAGAACTTACTGCCAAAAGAATACAACAAAGGAATAATTTCATAACTCTAAAGCTTAGTAACTAAGGCATATTGATTTTTCAAATGCCCTGAGGACATATTTTTTAGATATTCTAAAGCTTTACCCAATCTCCAGAAAAGGCGAGCTAAATGCTCGCCAATTCTGAAAATCTACACGGACGGAAGAACTTGTCTCTTTCGATTCCAAGTCCAAACCTATCCCTGAAACTTTCCAACTCGTGTAAACTAAAGGTACCTCGCTCGTTTTCGATGCCGATGACATAACCAAAGAAAATCTGACTTTCCTCATCATACTCAGTCGGATACCGTGTTCGGACTGAAGCAGGATGAAAGAATTTGCAAATGATCTGCGGATCACGTTCATTCGACTGATCGCCAACTTTGCGAAATTTTGCTAAAATTTCCTTTGTAAGAAGTTTCATGGTAGTATGGAAAAGAACTAAAAATGCGGACTTCCAACCGCATGTGAAAGATAGGAGGTTTTGATAAAAAAACTCTTATTTTCTACTGATTTTAAAGGATTTAAAAGAGTTTTTTAAAACTGTAAAAGTATTGTAAAAATATCTTAAAAAACCTTGTATATACTGCGATTTTCAATAAAATGGACGGGTTGTAAAGTTTTAAATTTCTTTTTTAAACCTGTAAACCCATGACTTTCGTTCTTCCAAGGGACTTATCAAACAAGTTTTCAATCTCTTTACAAACGGTTTACAACTACCTTTCCAAGCATGGTAGCAAAATCCGCACTAGAACCGAACATTGAAAGACTTTTATCGATTTGGAAGACTTTACAAATATTTTACAAAACCGTTTAAAACCTTTTGAAAACTACATTGAAGAACCAAGCAATAAAGCGGATATTCAACAGGTTGAAAACTTTAAAGCAGGTTTTGAAAAAATGGAATTGGACTATACCCTAGCATTGCAAAGATCAGATGACCTCGAAAAATACAACATCAATCTTCAGGAACAACTCTCCAAGTATGCGATACTGCTTACTGAAGAAAAAGCCGAAAAGAAAGAAGTCATTGTAAAGTACGATACACTTCAAAATGAGTTTCACGAAAAGGTAGAATCACTTTTCCGCGAAAAAGCCCTTTTTGAAAAAAGGTACTTTCTTTTATTGGGCTTCCTCATTCTCTTGATCATTTTTATCGCTCGGACGGTATTGCCCCCAGTGTTCGGTTTGGAGCAATAAAAAAATGATGAGAAAACCCAGTTCTCACCGTGCAAAAAATTTCATTTTTGAACGTTCTGCATCACCGCCTTATATTTTCCCACCTTCTGTATCGTACCCTGCAATTTTCAAAAATTCGTCAAAGTCGTAAGCCATTTTTTCAAGATACCTATGTGCAAGAAAATTGATCCACTGTATCTGGATCAGATTTGAGTCCAATCACTTGGATTCCAAAACCCTTTTATGTAGGGGGCTTTTTTCAATTTCGGCTAGGAATTCGGCTTTCAAAGTTGCGGTTTCCTGATCATTTAGTTTATCGAGCACATTGGCCACTGCTTGTGTTTTTTGCCTTTCAAACTGCTTTAGCAGTTCTTTTCTTTTAAGCGCCCACTCCTCTGCTTGTTTTTCGGCGATGGCCTTACCTTGTTTCTTGTGGCTCTGTATTTTATCGAATTCTGTTTCCTGGGGTCTGAAGTCAACCTCAAATGCTTTCATCAAGTAGGCCGGAATATTGCGGATGTCTTTGCCGTTTTTCAACTCCTCTTCTATGACCCTAATGTTGGCAAGGATGTAGTCCTCATCGTGCTTTTCCAACAGCTCTTTGGCCTTTGATTCCTTGATCCCCATTGTGTTCAACTTGTGCAGAATCTCTTCATTGGTCTTTTGTTCGGTTTCGTAAGGAGCCATACCACTCACTCTGAACACAATAGCGGATATTCTTCTTCCTTCATTTTCTAAGTCGTAAACCACCTTCAGATCAGTTTTTTCGTTGATTTCCTGTACAGCGGTATCAATGATCCTCTTCTTGAGCATGGTGAAAATCTTGTACTGTTCTGGTTCTATCCCCACCAGTTTTCTGAAGTTATCTACCTCGATACGAATTCTGCCAATATTCTGGTAGTCCTTCAAAATCTCATAAAGGGCAAGACTATGCTTGCTGTTCAGTCCTCTCCAGATAAACATGTTCAGCTTGACGTACATGGATGGTCTTTTGATGGCCTCCAGGATCGGAGTTGGGAATTCAAAATGGACTTTGGCGGTATTGCCCCTCCTCTGCCCAACGATTTTTACCAGGGACAAAAAGGGAAATGCTCACCATTCGTACTTCTCTTTTCCCAAAATGTTATATTCGATCACCAGGGAAACCAATGCTTTAAGTGCCAGCTTCAGTTCATTGTTGTCATTGCGGTTGATTCCTGAAAGTTTTTTGATAATACCTAGGTCAATGCTGAAACTCCTCTCCTCTGGGTTGCGTTTCAACTGGTCTTTTGCAATCCAAATCAGGGAATTGATTGCTTTTCTTTGCTGCAATGTGGTTACGTTGTTCATTTGTACCAAGCTACTGTGCTTCTTAATTTCCATTACTGCATCACTTTCCTCAAAGAGCGAAATCTGCCTTGTAGTGTCCATTTTGAGCGGTTCAAAATAAAATAACAAAACCTTGTGTGCTGTTATGTTATACTAGTCGTTCAAAAATTCAAGAGATTTTTCGGTTTCCCAATTTGTTAGGGTAGTGCAAAATTAAATACCCAATTTGTTATAAAAAGGGGGTAAAGAAATACCCAAAATGTTAGGGTCAAATACCGGATTTGTTATAAAGCAGGGGAGTCCAAATACCCAATTTGTTATGATAAATACCCAAGATGTTATGATTGTGCGGAGAAACGCCAGTGCTAGAGCAAGTTTTGCGGAGCTAAACAATTAAACATTTGTTATAAACATATACAAACACTACAAAACGAGTAGAGGAGTTGTTGCTTTTGATTTTTTTTCTTCAAAAAAAGCCCTCCGGTCAATACCGTTAGGCTCAATGGTTCATTTTACTTCCTCGAAAACTTCCTCGCAGTTTACACATTGAATTTGCAGCGCTGGTCTTCCCCATACGTTGACCTGACAACCAGGGCAAGTGTATTTCGTCTTGTTCTGACTTGGTGGCCGTAATTTGCGTAACCTGGCTTTCTTTGCATCCTCTGTGCCGTCGCCGTCTTCATCTTTTCCGTTGCTTCCCTCGATCAGTCTTTTCATCATTTCGCCCTCCAGTGAGGTGAAAGGTAAAATGTAGATTTTTGGCATTTTTTCAAATGCCTGTTGATACCTTCCCCCTTCCTCCATGTAGTGAGTCATGGCCTGACCAGTCTCGTTCCCTCCAGGTTGCCCAGTGTGGGAGGGGATCAGGCCAATCTCCCGCATTTTTCGCGCCCATTCTTTGTTGTGGTAGCCACTACGTGATGGCTCTCCAAATTCCCATTGCCAGAGATGTACCATCTCATGGACAAGTGTGGAAAAAATTAGAATGGGTGTTCTGTACAGGGTAGTGGGAGTTAAACTGATTTCATGGACTCCAAATTCTTTGTCCTTAACGTGTTTCCATCGTTCTGGAGCCATAAAACCATGAGTCCCTTTCAGCCTCGAAAAGTTCAAAATACAACCCGGAAGCTTGTTTTTGAACAGTACCCGATTGAAGTACTTATATGCCCCGTTTAGGGCATTGAATTGTGCCTCAGTGGGTGTGGGTAGTGATTTTTGTTTTTGCATGGACTTGGATTTTGAGTTGTGTAGTACGCTACAAATCCATAGTCAGTCGAAACCAAAAATCAATTGGATTAAATTATTGACTCTGCTGAAATTCAACCTATTATAACAAATTGGGTATTTGCTTTTAAACTTTTAAAGTGCTTTTAAAGCATAAAAAAGCCTTGATAATTACATTATTGAGAGTATAAGCGAAACATTTTTATCCTTTGTTCCGTATGAAGAGATTCGATGAACGAAACATTCTCAAAAAGAAGGTGAATAGCCTTAAAGATGATTTGTTTGTAAAACCCAGAGAAATTCGGTTTGCACAATTAGGGGTCAACGTAGGGAATGAAGAAGATGGAAAAGGCAAAGCTTTTAAAAGGCCAGTATTGATTCTTAAAAAGGTCTGAAATATGTTTCTTGTAGCGCCGATGACCACCAAAGGAAAAGATAATCGGTTCTATTATGCCTTGCCAGAGTCTTACTTTAATTGACCTTCTCGTGTGATACTGTCTCAAATAAGAATGATTGATAAGAAAAGGCTAACCCATAAGTTGGTAATTTTGGAAGAAGGCGATTTTAATCAGGTAAAAGAAAAACTTAAAGCATTGGTGCTTTAAGTTTTTTGTTTGCTCTTCCCTGAACTTGTCAGGGAGAGAATCCCGAAGGACGTTTGTGCCATCAGTATAGTCAAATGAAATTGCTTGTCAAGAGATTGTGAGTTTTACACCCCTTTTAAAACTTTAAAACAGTTTGAAAACGTCTACTAAATGGGCAAAAATGCTATCTTTGTAATCCTTTAAATTATAAAAAATCTTCATGCAGTCTACCAAAATTACGCTCTCTCAACTGGAATCTTTTCTGCTCAAAGCCGCCGACATTTTGAGAGGGAGCATGGATGCCTCTGAATTTAAGGAGTATATATTTGGTATGCTCTTCCTAAAGAGGATGAGTGACCAATTTGAACAACGGAGAGCAAGATTGCGCACCCAGGATTACCAACACCTGGACAATGTTGTACTCGATAGCATCCTGGACAACCCTGTTACCTATGGCGAAACCTTCTTTGTGCCTGAAGAAGCAAGATGGAGCAAAATCCGCTACTTTCATCACAATGCAGGAGAGCAGTTGAACCAGGCATTGGCAGCCTTGGAGGATGCCAATGATTCATTGAGAGGGGTGCTAAAGGACAACATCGACTTCAACAAAACAAAAGGGAACAAGCGTGTCATTCCTGACAACAAGGCCAAAGACCTGATAGACCACTTTGATAAGATCAAACTTACCAATGATAACTTTGAGTTTCCTGACTTGCTGGGGGCAGCGTATGAATACCTCATCAAGTACTTTGCGGATAGTGCCGGAAAGAAAGGCGGGGAATTTTATACTCCAGCACAAGTTGTTCGTTTGTTGGTGCAACTGGTAAAACCACAAGCAGGAATGGGTATCTATGACCCAACCGCTGGTTCTGGAGGTATGCTGATCCAATCCGCTCAGTTTGTAGAAGAGCAGGGACAGAATGCACGCAACCTGACCTTAGCCGGGCAGGACAACAACGGTACGGTTTGGGCGATTTGCAAAATGAATATGATTTTGCACAACGTTTTGGATGCTGACATCCGTTTGGGGGATACTGTCGAAGACCCACAACATACTGAAGGTGGTTCGCTCAGAAAATTCGATTGCATCATTGCCAACCCGCCGTTTTCACAGAACTATTCCAAAGACAATATCCAGTTCCCAGCACGTTTCCGTTATGGCTATGCGCCTGAGACGGGTAAGAAAGGTGATCTGATGTTCGTGCAACACATGATAGCTTGCCTTAAAGACAATGGTAAAATGGCCTGCATCATTCCACACGGTGTATTGTTCCGTGGGGGGGCTGAAAAATTGATCCGTGAAAAGATTGTACAAGATAACCTGATCGAAGCGATCATTGCCTTACCTCCTTCTTTGTTTTACGGAACGGGTATTCCAGCTTGTGTGATTGTGATCAACAAAAACAAACCGGATGCTTTACGCCACAAAATCCTTTTTGTAAATGCGGATGCTGAGTATGGAGAAGGGAAAGCCCAAAATTTCCTTCGCCCGGAAGACACTGAGAAAATTGATACTGCTTTCACCAAGACCCTAGAAATACCGAAATACTCGCGTTTGGTGGATTTGAAAGAGATTGAGGCCAATGATTTCAACCTCAACATTCGCCGCTATGTAGACAACACACCTGACCCGGAGCCAGAAGATGTGACCGCACACTTGATCGGTGGTGTTCCCAAAAGTGAGGTAGCTACCCAAGAACCTTTTTACCACAAATTTGGCTTAGAGAAGGAGGTATTCTTTCAAGAAAAAAATGCCAAATATTTTGATTTTAAGTCTGACCTGACCGAAAAGCAAAACATCAAAGAGCGCATCGAAGCTCATCAAGGAGTGGCCGCAACCCTGGAGCGTTTTCGCCAAGAAACCAACCTTTGGTGGCAAGAGGCAAAAGAGGATTTTATTGGACTGGAGATGGACAATAACCTGCCCAAAATCAGAACGGAACTCTTAGACAGCTTTCAAAACAGGCTTGTTCCTTTGGCACTCTTTGACAAATTCCAAGTAGCAGGGATTTTTGTAAATTGGTGGCAAGCCATCAATTACGACCTCAAAACCATTGCTTCTTATGGCTGGAGTGTAAACCTCATCCCGGATGAGTACATCAAAAAAGCTTTCTTTCAGAGAGAAATGGATGAGCTTGATGAGTTGGAAAGTAAGGGTTCAGAGCTTGAAACCACCTTGCAAGAGGCAATGGAAGAGGCTGAAGTAGAACCCGAAACCGATGATGAGGGCAATGAAAAGAACCCTACTGTAAAGTACGTTACAGATACGCTTACCAATGCAGCCAATGACTTGCTAGGTAATTTTGTAAGTTTTGAAAAGAAGAAAAAACTCAGTGCAAAAGACCTAAAATCGCTGGCGGGCAAAGTGCCTGAAAAAACATTAGCAGAAGCATATTCACTATTAGAATTGGCTGAACGCATTGCAAAAACGGATACCCAGATCAAGTCCATAAAAAAGGAACAGAAGGAAAAGGAGAATCGTTTGGAAGACTTGGTGGATGCCAAGAAATACGGTTTAGACGGTTTTCTTACCCATTTGGACAACTTGATCATTTTACGTGAAGCGGAAAAAGCGGCAGCAGACAAGGACAAAGAAAAAGACAAGTACCAAAAGCAGGTGGATTTTCTACGTTCTAAAAAAGGGCTTGCTGTTGAATTGGTAGCGGCCATTGGTGAACCGATTGCGGAAGAACAAGCTCGTGAACTCATTTTGCAAAAACATCACGATCTCATGCAAGAGCAATTGGAACGTTATTTAAATCGTGAAAAGCGTAACTGCCTAGCAATGATTGAAAAACTATGGAATAAGTATTGTACGAGCAGGAATGCATTAGAAGAAAACAGAAATTCAGTTTTGTCGAAGCTGAATACTTTTTTAGTAAAACTCAATTACTTATGATAGAAGATTGGAAAACGTATACGATTAATGATTGCTGTGAAATCTTGGATAACCTCAGAGTTCCATTGAATTCAGAGGAAAGAGAGAAAATTCAGGGCAACATACCTTATTATGGTGCAAATGGGGTGCAGGGCTACATAAGTAAATTTCTTTTTGATGAGGAGTTAATTTTGATGGCTGAGGATGGTGGAAACTTTGATCAATTTGCTACAAGACCAATCGCTTATAAAATCTCGGGTAAGAGTTGGGTTAATAACCATGCTCATGTCTTAAAAGCAAAGAATGGATTCAATCAAGATTTTATCTTCTATTCTATCGTACATAAAAATATTTTATTCTTCATTCAAGGGGGAACAAGATCGAAGTTAAATCAGTCTGACTTAAAAAGTATCAAACTAAAATTCCCGAAATCAAAAGACGAACAATCACTTATTGCAACTATCCTTATCACAATAGACCAAGCTATCGAAAAAACAGAACAACTCATCGCAAAATACGAGCGCATCAAAATAGGCTTGATGCAAGACTTACTTACTCGTGGCATTGATGAGGAGGGAAATATTCGTAGTGAGGAGACGCATGAGTTTAAGGATAGTGTTTTGGGGAAGATTCCGAAGGAGTGGAAAATAGTGAAATTTGAAAGTATAGCATTTCCGATTGATGCACAGCCCGATCATAGGACACCAAAGGAATCTCCTGATGGAATCCCCTATATTGGGATCAATGACGTTGATGAACATGGCACAGTTGGAAATAATTGTCGTAAAGTAATCATAGAAGCCTACTTGAAACAGAAGGAGAGTTTTACTATAAGGGAAGGAGATATTATTTTTGGTAAAATAGGGACAGTTGGCTTTCCCAAAAGACTGAAAGAGCAACAGGTAGTCGCTATTAGTGCAAATGTTATTCTTCTTAAACCGTTGATTGATCCATCTTTTGTGTTTTGGTTGTTGGAGTCAGAATACGTCAAAAGACAAGTATTAAATACCGCGCACTCAACCTCCCAGGCTGCTTTTGGTATGGAAAAAATCCGTAACCTGATAATCGCATTGCCTTGTGAAAAGGAATTTAAAAAGATAGGTGAAATTATTGACAAACAACAAGAATGCCTTCAAATGGAGAAACAAAATCTTGCTAAACTAAAAGTTAAAAAAACAGGTCTTATGCAAGACCTTCTCACTGGAAAAGTACGTGTAGATAAATTAACGTTTTACAATTCAAAAACCATATAGAATGAACAAAGGAAAGTTAATTGAGCAGATAACAGCAATTATAGAGGATACTCTTCAGGGAAATGAAAAGGTAAAGATTTCCCATGATGTTATTCTAAAAGACGATACAGGAAATGATCGGCAAATAGATGTGTTAATTGAATATTTTGAAAATGAGAGATTTACTTTTAGAGCCATAATTGAATGTAAAGAAAAAGGTAGAGATGGAGTTGAAATTAATCAAATGCATGCTTTTGCTTCTACCTTTCGGAGTCTTCCGCAAGTTCAAAAAGCCATTTTCGTTTCTACAAACGGTTTTCAAAGCGGTGCTATCAATATTGCAAAAAAAGAAGGAATTCTTCTTTACAAATTAGAAGATTTGAAGCAAGAAGATATAAGCTCTTGGCACAAAAAAAATGTAAATGTTAGAAAATCCATCAAAAGACAAGAAATTGTAAACTGGAGAGTATTGATGCACGATGAGGATTTGAGAATTCTTGGTGATTATCAAAATTTTACAGTAAGCCCAGATGAAGTTTTACATCAAGATTCAGGCGAAAAGATAGTGATACGGAATTTAATTGAATCTATCTTTCCATATTGGGCTAATCGATTACACAACAGCCTTTTAAACGCTTTAATTGCTGGTCACGAAATTGATAAAGAAAAGTATTTAGATATTACCCCTTTTCAGTTAAAAGATGGGGTACACCTTATAAGGGGAGAAGAGAAAATTCCAATTCGGTATTTGGAACTCAGAATAATGTTTTGGGTTGAATACGAAGATGTTGAACAAACAATTTATAAATTGTATAGAGATCACGAAAATAAAGTGTTAGCAGACATTGTATCCGCAAAAGTTGATTATTCCGAAGTTGGTGTTTATCTAAATCTTGTTGAAAATCCTAGTACCAATGACTCAAGTTATTACTTACTTGACGGTAAGAAGAAAAAAATTAAGTTAGAAGTTGAAAAAGAATATGAAATCCCAGAGAAAGGAGAAAGGTATATTATAATGAAGAACCCAAAATGATTAAAACCAATTTAACATATTCAAAACAGTATGAGCAGCAACCGCCACTACATAGACGAACGTACCTTCGTAGAAGACCCATTCCTCGATCAACTTACAGGTCTAGGCTGGCAAGTGTTACGCCTGAAATCACCATCAGATGGTGTCCAGTATCCAGAAGAGTCATGGAGAGAAAACTTCTCACAGGTCATCATTAAACCCAAGTTGGTAGAGGCATTAAAGTTAATTAATCCTTGGTTACAAGACGACCAGATTGAAGAAGTCATTCGCAAACTCACTACCTATACCGCAGGGAACCTACTGGAGAACAACAAGAACGTGCTGGAGATGCTCCTGGGTAATATCAGCATTGCTGAAAATCGCCTTACTGGCCAAAAGTCTCCCACCGTCAAATTCATAGATTTTAGAAATCGATCAAACAATAGTTTCCTGGCCGTTTCGCAGTTCAAAGTGCGCATTATTGGTACAGAAAACCACATTTACCCAGACATTACCCTGTTTTTAAACGGCTTACCCGTTGCACTCATCGAAGCCAAATCACCCAAAGTCAAAGACCCGATGGGGGAAGCCATCGAGCAGTTGATGAGGTACAGCGAGCAGAGGAGTGATAGCATCCGTGAAGGCAATAAAGAGCTATTCTACTTCAATCAAATCTTGGTTGCCACATGTAGAGATACTGCCAAATTTGGTACGATTACTACCCATGTCGAAAAGCATTTTTACCGCTGGACTGATCCATATCCACTTACAGTAAACGACATCAGTACAGGCTCATCTGCACCCAATGACCAACAGCGTTTGGTGGCTGGAATGTTCAGCAAACAAAACCTGCTCGATCTGATTCAATCGTTTACCTTATTCAAGGCAGACGGTAGCAAAATGTACAAGGTAGTTGGTAGATACCAGCAATTCAGAGCAGTCAAAATGATTTTGGAACGCCTGAAAAACGGCAAAAACCCGAAAGAAAGAGGAGGGATCATTTGGCACACTCAGGGCAGTGGCAAATCACTGACCATGATGTTCCTGGTGCGTGAAATGAAGCAGGACGAGGAGTTGCAGAAATGGAAGATCGTTTTTGTGACGGATCGTACCGACCTGGAAGAGCAGTTGAGTGGAACCAGCGGAACGATTGGATTTACCGTAAAAGTGGCCGAAAGAATCCGTGAATTGAATAAACTGATCCCTGGTGAGACGGCAGACCTCATCATGGCCATGATCCACAAATTCCAGGACAAAAAGGACATCAACTATGGTATTCTGGATGAAATGAATGCCAGCGACCGCATCCTGGTAATGACCGATGAGGCACATAGAACTCAATATTCGGTATTAGCTGCCAATCTGCAAAAGGCCATGCCGAACGCTACCCACGTTGGATTCACTGGAACACCCATTGCAAAAACCGAAAAACGTTACGGTGATTACATCGATAAGTACACCATGCGTCAAGCTATTGAGGACGGTGTGACCTTGGAAATTGTGTACGAGGGTAGAACCCATAATGCAGCCATTACGGACAAAGAGGGAATGAACGCAAAGTTCATCGACGTTTTCCAGGATTATGACCCCAAACAACAGCAGGAGATTTTAGGACATGCCACAAAGCAAGCC
Source organism: Haliscomenobacter sp. (assembly GCF_965225875.1). GTDB lineage: Bacteria > Bacteroidota > Bacteroidia > Chitinophagales > Saprospiraceae > Haliscomenobacter. Next base: position 615,088 of record NZ_CBDDBS010000002.1, read on the forward strand.
TACCTCGAAGCACGAGAAACCATTCAGGCTAAGGCTGAAGATATGGTGGATCACTACGTAGAGCATATTTTTGCGAACGGGTTCAAAGCGCAAATTGTAGCTACTTCAAGAGAAGCGTGTTATAGGTACAAAAAGGCCATCGATGAAGCGCTACAAAAGAAAATTACAGCCCTCAGAGTGTCCAATCCTTACCGTATCGATGTGGGCTTGTTGGAAAAGGTAGAGGCAGATGTAGTAATGTCAGGGAGCAATAACGATGACCCTCACCTGAAGCCCTATACCGATGGGAACAAGCACAAGAACATCATTGAGCGTTTCAAACTAGGGTACACCACCGAAAAGCAGGACGTAGGTAATGGCATGTTGGGTATTGTGATCGTCAACAATATGCTCCTGACAGGATTTGATGCCCCCATTGAGCAGGTCATGTACCTGGATCGTGTTATCGTTGCCCACAACCTTTTGCAAGCTATTGCCAGGGTAAACCGTGTGGGCAATGCAGACAAAACCAAAGGGTTTATCATTGACTACGTTGGGGTAGGGCATCACCTGAAAGAAGCCATCCTCCATTACAGTGACAAAGAAATTGCCGGGGTAGACAGTGACGAAGTAGACGGAATCATTGACTGTTTGAGTAGTGAAGCTGAAGAGATAAACGATCTGGCTCATGCACACCAAGAGGCGATGGATTTTATCAAGAAATACGGCATCGAAGACCTAAATGACTTTGATGCTTTCCACGACTTGTTTTACGATGAGGATACCCGTTTTCAGTTCATCCAATTGTACAAAAAGGTGTCAAAGGCGATGGACGTGGTATTGCCCAACCCCAAAGCATTGGACTATCTGAAAGATTACTTCTGGCTTTCTGAAATCAATGTTCAGGCAGGAAGACATTTTAGGGACGGGCGTATGAGTATGAAAGGGGTATCGGCAAAACTAAGAGCGATCACCGATGAATACCTGATTTCAAGGGGCATTGACCAAAAAGTACCACCACTTTCCATTCTCGATGATGAGTTTTTGGATGAGGTATCCAAGAAAAAAAGGGCGAAAACCAAGGCTGCCGAAATCGAACACGCCATCCGCAGTTACATAGACGAGCACATATCTGAAGACCCGGAATTGTACAAATCACTTGCTGAAATCCTGGAAAAGATATTGCAAGAGAACCAGCACAATTGGGATGCCATTTATGAAGAACTCAAAAAGTTCCTGAAGCAAATCAGGGACGAAGAGAACAAACCTACCTATGGTTTGCACAATAAGAAGCAAGTACCGTTCTTCAGGATTTTTCATTCTGAATTGTACGATACAAAAGAGCTGAGCGAAGAGCAAATTGCTACCTTGGTGAACATGACCCAGCACTTGACCAACCTGCTCGAAAGAGAATTGCAGTTGGCTGGATTCTGGGAGTCACATAGATTAACTGCTCAAAACAGGCTAAAAGGAGAGATTCAAAAGCTACTTTTGTCTCCTGAGAACAGTGGTTTACCGGGTATGGTGCAAAAAGTGTCGGCTTTGGTATCCAGAATCATGGAACTGGCCAAGTCAAACAACGATATTATCCTTTACGCATAGGTTGATGGAAAAAACAGCTTTGATCTACACTACCAAATACTCCGCAAAGAGAAAGACCCTCGGCCTGGTTGTCGAAAGGATAAGTCAGTTGTTGTACTTGCCCCTTCAGGAACTAGTCGGGAAACACTGGATGCTTTTGTGGACAAAAAGAAATTCTGGCTTTTTGAAAAAATCAACTATTCCCCAAAGTTTGGAGAACCCAAACCGGAGACTCCATTTATATCGGGTAAAGCGATACCGTACCTGGGGAAGAATTACAAACTAGACGTTGTACAAGACCCAATAGATGGAATATCCTTCCAGGGCAAGTTTTTGATCTCACAGCAAAACTTGCAAGATGGGAAAGCCATTTTGGAGCAGTGGTATAAGCAAAAAGCAAAGGAGAAAATTGTGCCATTGGTGGAACGATATGCAAAGCAGTTGGGTTTAACGTACAATAACATTCTGATCTCTGACTTGAAATACCGTTGGGGTTCATGCACCTTGAAAGGGAATTTGAACTTCAACTGGAGGTTAATCAAGGCTCCTCAGTTTGTGATTGCTTATGTAGTGGTACATGAACTGGCTCATCTTATTGAGTTGAACCATTCTGAACGCTTTTGGAATGTGGTGAGGATTCAGATGCCGAACTATTTGGAGGCAAAGGAGTGGTTGAGGGTGAATGGGGAAGTTGTGTTTTGAAATAGGCAGATTAACAAGAGCTTGACATAAAGCAGATAAAGGATAAGTAAAGCTTGACATGCGAACTATTAAAAATACGATTTTAATTCTAAATTAAACACATAATGCAATATTTTATACTTCAAAATCTACTTTTTAAAAGTAAATACATGGCTTATAATACACATGACAAAACGACAATGTGACAGAATGTCAAAAATGTGAAAAAGCCTCATTTCTGTGTCAAAACGCTGCCATTTAGACACAATTTATTTTCTGGCACATTAGTTGTGTGATATTTATTGTTTAAAACAAAATAATTATGTCTAAAATAACATTTTTTCCTTTAGGAAATGCAGACAGTTCTCTGATAGAACTTAGCAATGGGAAAGTAATCCAGATTGATTACGCCGATATGAGAGACCCCAATGACAAAAATGACAAGAGGATCGATCTAAAAAAAGAGCTTAACAGTCGTGTTAAGAAGGATACTTTCGATGTGGTTTGTTTCACCCACTTGGATAATGACCATATTAAAGGAAGCTCTGAATATTTTCATCTCTTGCATGCCAAAAAGTATCAAACAGAAGGTAGAAAGAAAATAGCCGAAATGTGGGTTCCAGCCTCTGCTATCTTGGAGGATGAATGTGAGGAAGAGGATAGAATCATTCAAGCTGAAGCGAGGTATAGATTTAAAGAGGGAAAGGGGATAAAAGTGTTTTCAAGGCCAAAAAAGCTTAAAGATTGGTGTAAAAACAATGGTGTTGATTTTGAAGCTAGGCGTCACTTAATTGTTGATGCAGGTACAGTGATTAATACCTTTTCGCTGACAAAGGACGGTGTAGAATTTTTTGCTCAAAGCCCCTTCGTGTCTCATATTGATGGCAAAGAAATTGATAGAAACGCATCTGCGATTACACTTCATCTTACTTTCAATAATAGTAAAAAGACCGAAGTTGTTTTTGGTGCTGATATTACTTGGGATGTCTGGAGGGACATTATTCTCGTTACCAAGAATAAGGGGAACCAAACTAGATTAGAATGGGACATTTTCCATATTTCGCACCATTGTAGCTATACCGCACTCTCTGAAGAAAAGGGAAAAACTAAAACAGAACCTGACGAAGAGATTAAATGGATGTTTGAGGAACAAGGTAGAAAAGGTGGATGTATTGTTTCTCCAAGCAAGCCTATCCCTTCAGGTTATGATGATACTCAGCCACCTCATAAACAAGCTGCAAACTATTACTCCGATGTAGTAGATGAGCTTGAAGGGGAATTCAAAGTGACTATGGAGCATCCCAATGAAAATACTCCTAAACCTATGGTTTTTAATATTTTGGCAAATGGTGGCTTTGAACTAGAGAAAGCTGTTGCAAGTGCAAGTGTTTTTATTGGTGCCAAAGAGCCTCCAAGAGCCGGGTAATTCTAAAAAATGGAACAAAAATATATTTTTCCCCCTCATAATAGAATCTCCTTTGATCCTAGTGAATTAGCATTTACTAGGTCAAGGGAGATTTATCTAGCCATAATTTCTCACGATTACTGTAACTTAATAGAAGTTGGGAAATGCGAGGAGATGAATGTGGAGTACATAATTGCTGATGTAGATGTACAACGTCCTCAGTTTCCAGTCAACCCAATTAAAAATATTGAAAGAGTTTTAATTGAAGTTCCAGAAACTGATAGCATTCCCTGGGTTTATGCAATAAGGGACAATTTTCCGAAACTTCCTCATCAGAACTTGATGACTTTTGAGGAGCCAAAATGTTTGTGCTTGTATGCACAATCAATAGAGGAAATTTTGGCCACTTGGACTGCTTTTTCATTTCTTGAAAAAATTAGAAATTGGTTTTCTTTGTCTGCGAAAGGAACCCTACATCAAAATGATCAGCCACTGGAACCATTTTTTATTAATTCTATTGGCAATATTATTCTTCCGAAAACATTGAAAGCTGGCGATGTTTTTAATCTGACCCTAGTTAGTCAAAATGGGCATGAGCATAACTTTTTGATAAATGATCCTCAAAACCCTCCTAGGAATGGAATTAAACATTATTTAGAGGTCTTTATTTCAGAACCAGTAGTTCATGGTTTTATCAATAAAGAGCCTCAAAATCTTGCTGATTTGATACAGTTGTTTAATATCCACGGATTAGATTTGAGCCAAAAGATCAAAGAATATTCAAATAATTCATCTCTGTATGGACTTCATCTTGTCATCGTTTTATTCGTACCGCAAAAAAGAGATCAAAATAGTGAGGCTGAAACAGTCGATGCATACGCATTTCTTTGTCTGAAGAACATAGCGGAGATTTGTTTGGCCACTTCTATTCTTTCAAAAGAAGGAACGAATATCGCCCCACTAATTGGTTCAAAGATAGATTTAGCTGGTGCGGCTAATCTTCAAATAGGAGTTTTGAGGCCATATGATGCATATAGCACGCAGCTTGCTAAAGCGCTCTCTAAGGCAGCAAATGAACTAAAAATAGTTCAGATTGGTTTAGGTGCTATTGGTTCTGGGCTATTCAATATATTGTCTCGTTCAGGATTTGGGCACCATTGGACGTTGGTTGATGATGATGTTCTCTTACCTCACAATCTTTACAGACACTCACTTTTGCATTCTCAAGTAGGACAATATAAGGCAAGAGCCGTCTCAGAAACTGCTAACGCTATCCTAGAGGATAATGAATATTCCAGCTTCTTTGTGGAAAAAGTAAAAACTGAAAACGTATCAGCAGGCTTAGATGAAAGGCTTCAAGATGCTGATTTGATAATAGATTCTTCTGCTTCCTTGTCGGTTAGTAGGACATTATCAAGAATGCCATATGGTGCGAGAAGGGTTTCTTTTTTTCTTAATCCCAAGGGGGATACTCTGGTTTGTATAGCAGAGGATCAAAACAGGGAACTGAAATTGAATGAGTTGGAGCCGTTTTACTACCAACAGCTTTATAAAGAGCCTGAATTAAATACTCATTTCATTAATGACCATCAAGGAATTCGTTACGGCCTTTCTTGTAGGGATGTAAGCAATTTTATCCCAAGTGAACACTTCGGTATTTTCAATTCAATTGCATCAGGCGTTGTTAAAAAACTTAGTAATCACCCACATGAATTTATTAGATTATGGAAATTGAATAATGACCTGAGTGTTTCACATTTTCAAGTAGATGGCTCAATCTCAAAGTTTGAATCTATCCAGTCAGGGCTCTGGACTATTCATATTACGGAAAACTTACTCTCCCAATTGAACGAAAAGAGACTTGAAAAACTTCCTAGTGAAACTGGAGGAATTCTAATTGGCTCCATTGATCCACAATCCAAAAATATTTACATCGTCGATACTATTTTTTCTCCTTCGGACAGCAAAGAGTACCCAACTGCATATTATAGAGGTATTGACGGCCTAGAAGAGCAACTAAAGCACATTGAAAACTGCACAGACAACTATATCACCTACCTGGGAGAATGGCATTCACATCCAAAGGGATACTCAGTGAACCAAAGCTCTGACGACCTAATACTGTTCTCTTGGCTTTCTGATTTCATGCAAAGTCGTGGTTTACCCGGCATTATGTTGATTGTCGGTGACGACTCCCTTGGTATTTATGTTACCGATTAATTCTTTAAAAAGAAGTAAGTCCTATAAACTTCTCTAGCGTAGCATTTCCCAAAATGGATCATACGTAAAGTGGACATAATGACTAGTAATAGTAGGAGCCAAAACCAATCATAGTAACCAAGATAAATTGTGATGATCATTAAGAACAAGAAACAGATCAACAACCCTCTAAACAATGAGTAGTTTCCATTGAAGGTTTCTATTCTGTCTGTTTTCCCTTCCACATGCACTTTGGTGAATGCTAAACGGCCATAATCTAGTGCATTACTGTCTCCAAAGTCTTTTTGCAGCTTTTCAAGTATGAGTTGTTTTTCCTTGTCTTTAAAAAGATTTTGCCAGAGCCTTGGTTGTTTTGTGATCCATTCAGTTGGCATGCCGTTCAAAAGCCACCACACAGGTTTTTCTGCGTAATTTCCAAAGCTCTGAATGATGTGCCCAACTCCGTAAGCGATAACAATAAAAATTACAGATTCACCAATTTTAGAAAAATCGAAGAGCGAAAAATCTTTAGCCTTATCGATAACGAGGTTGAGAAAGAAGAGAAAAATCACACTCGGTGCAATTATCCCCGCAAACTCATAGAATGAAAAGCTTCTATTCATAGCAACAATTTGATAAAATCAATTGGTTGATAATCACAAATCCGGTTTTTGCAACACAAATTTTAGCGTTAATCAATCAAAGATAATATCTTTACAACGGTTAGTAGCGTACCCTATGGCACGTTTTTTCGTTTTTATTTTTTGTCCAAAGCACCATGTTCTATTTACCGCAAAGACTGGATTGGCTTAAAATGAGTGCATTGTCAGAATTTAAGCGTTTGTTTGACCAGGGAGCATGACTTGCTTCTGACGATGATGAAGCAGCAGATGTAATTAGGGAGATTGCGGATTATCGAACTCCGTTCCTTCCTCATGAAGTCCTTGAAGTTGCTTTGTTTGACCCTCGTTTATGCAAGGATAAGCTCCTTCTAAGTGAGACATTCTCTGAAATTTGAGCAATTGAACTCATTCAAACTAATATCTATCTGCATCTAAAGGAGCAGTTGTTCGATTGGTACTACAAAAACAAAATTGACTAAATAAAAGCTGGCTGGGTGCGCTAACTATCCTTTTTGTGTATCGTACTTTACAAAAGACCCTTTCTTACCGCTCATCGTTTTGGTTATATCCCGTCAGCCCAAAAAATCACAGCAACTAATTCATTCTCTATTTATCTTTACAACGGTTAGTAGCGTACCCTCCGGTACCTATTTTTTCGTTTTACTTCGTAACCAACTACATCATGCCAAAAACATTGTATGAATTGGAGCAATGAGCTTTAGCTGAATTTCAGTCTGTGTTCTTTGAAGGTTCTGGAGTAACCGATGATGACGAAGCCACTGATTTGATTTCAGAGATTGCCGATAGCCGAACGCCTATCTATACCCATGAAGTCTTGGAGGTTGCCATGAGTGATCTTTGGCTTGCTTCAGAAGCTTGCGGCCACATATTTCCTGGAACTTCAGCTTGTCAGCTTATTCAGGCTGGTATTTACTATCATGTTATGGAGAAGTTGTCGGATTGGTACTACAAAAACAAAATTGACTAAATAAAAGCTGGTTGGGTGCGCTAACTATCCTTTTTGTGTACCGTACTTTACAAAAACACCATTTCTTACTGCTCACCTTCCTCATAAATAGATTTAGAACCAATAAGGGAATTCAAATTTGATTGCATCCTTTCCTTCAGTTGACAACGAAAACTATATCCATAAAATAGTACTGAGGCTTGTGTAAATCAAAAATCATCAAATCATGCAGCAAACAGCATTAACATTAGTATCCAAAAGGAGAATATTAATGATCCTTTTCTTTCACTCGCCGATTGACTTGGGTATAACAAGGTACTTTTAGTCCTTTCAACCCTATGATCGACAACAAACTTTGGGTAAATCCAGTCGCTTGCCGATACGACATTTTGAACACTGTCTTGAGCATAAAGATCGATTCTATGCACCTATCGCTGTACACATACTTCCCTCCCCTGTGTTTGGGACACTCTGCTTTCCAATGCTTGATGGCCTCTTTTGAGATATATATAAGGTGATATTCCCGCGATTCATCAGGATCTGATTATAACTTGACCAGCTTTTGATCTGGATTTTTTTTTGCTTTGCTTATTGTTTCCCAGTTCTGTTTTTACTACCTTTGACATGGCCTTGTTTTGGTGGGGTTTCGTTCTTCGCAAAAGCAAATTTAGCAAGATCAACCTACTTTTTTAGCGCTGATTCATGCAACAACGCCGTTTTTTAGTACAAATGTTAGAGTAAATTATTAACTGTGAAGAATAATTTGCAAAAGGCTAGAGTACTTTTATCCAAGAATAGTGTCAATGAAGCACTTGATAAAATAATGGAGACTATTGAAGGTAGCGCTAGCCTTGACAAGAATTACATCAAGAGTTTAATATTAATTATATCTGACTATGGCCTACTTAAGCGGGAAGTAATTAATCAGACTATATCAAATGCTGATTTCATATTGCGCAATAGCCAAATTATGTCTAGAGCTCTTAGTCTAATAGAGAATCTAGAAGATGAAAATTTTGACAATGTAAATAAATCCTCAAAACTTTATATACCAACTGAAATTGTAAAAATCAACTTTGAAGCTTCATCTAGCAAAATCAAGGTATTATTTTTATTATTCAACCCAAGTAACTCTTCAAGACAAGAAATAAATGAAGAAGTTAGAGACTTAGAATCAGAATTATTAAAATCAATGCACAGGGATAAATTTGATATAAATATTGGGTTGGCAATAAAAACAGATAGTTTACAGGATTTGTTACTCGGTTTTTTACCAAATATTATATATGTATCAGGTAGTTCATCTGAAAACAGTTTGTTATTGCACGATGACCGCTTAACATCTAAAAATGTCAAATTAAGTGCATTTTCGGCCCTTTTGAGCATGTTTTCAGACAAGGTTGCATGTGTTTTATTTAATATTAAGTTAGATGACAAAGATGCTTTATTGTTTTCAAGGTCGATTAATTACGTTATATACCAACAAGAAATTCTACCTATGGAGGCGAAGAAAAATTATTCTTCAACATTCTTCAAAGCCTTAGGCGCTGGGAAAGATATAAGATTTTCGCATGAATTTGGAAAAAATGGGCTGTTAATAAATGGTATGGAAAAATGGGTTGACTCTCCTAAACTATTGGAAAAATAATGTCTATATATAGAAACCTAAAATACAATGGAATTGCCCTTTCAAAACATTTGAATAGAGAATGGAGTGTGGTCTGGGTATATGACAATCATATTTATTCTATATGCAAACAATTTCAATCCCTCCAAATACCATATTTCATTCCATTGCGTAAAACTGTTGTATTTAAAGAAGGTAAGCGATCTACAATATTTAAACCACTGATTCCTGGGTATTTTTTCGCCTCGCTTTCTAATAAAGAAAAAAATGAAATAATTGAGGATCATTCAATTCGAAAAATATTCAATACATATAACGAAAAGTCTCTTCTTGAGGAGATGATTGTATTAAAAGTATTATCAACTGAAGTAGATTTGAATTGGAACACTACTATTGATATTAATGATCCCAGTAAATTAAAAAAAGGAGATCACGTAGAAATAAACTCTGGGCCTTTGATGGGTTTAAAAGGATATTTTGTCCGGGCAATTAATAGCAGTAAAGTTGTTATTCAATTAGGATCAGAATATGGCTTTGGTATATTTGGAAACACACCAGGTGAGATAGAAGTGAATATAAAAAATATAACTATTTTTTCAGGTGTGCTCAATAGAACTATAATTGATAATGTTCCAAAAGAGTACACACTTTCATACGATGAACTTCTTGAGTTATACAATACGGAGAAAGAGAAGAGATTTGAAAAATTAATATTACCTGATGAAGTTATTATTGAAAAAATCGATGCAAAAATCATCAGTTTTTCAAAAAGATTCTTGAATATTTTGTGTAATAATACAGATCTTATTACAACCATCCCTAAGGATGCATTTTCAATTTTAATCGCCGAAATGTACTCAGAAATGGGAGCAGATGTATTTTTTGAGATAAACCCAAAAACTTTCCAGAAAGATTTATTTGCAGTTTCTAGAACTACTTTTGGAGATTTCATGACTTTAATATCTCCAATTAACCAGCATCCATTTAATGTTATTGAACAAACCATCCTTTCACATGTGCTCATGTATAAAAGAGATTTGACTTCAGCTAATAATTCTGCTATTATTACACCTTTAGACCTATCACCTGAAGCTATTTCCTTTCAAAAAAATTATGCAAAAGAAATAATTATCCAAGACAAGGCAGAAATTAAAAATCTTTTTGTAAATTATGGTCGGTATTACTTCGATCCAGTTAACCGGATTTGGAAAATCAAAGATTTTGAGTAGTAGTTTCAAGTTAGCCAGTAAAATTTAATTTCTTATGCCCAAAGCGTTCGACGCAAGTCCAGAAATTATAACCTATTGCGACTATTTTGATCTGCTACTCATTTTTAATTTGGATAAAGATACAACATAAACGAACTTTGTCTAACCTCGGATCGTAAAGTATTCAAAGCTAAACGCCAAGTTTACTTAGTCGACCCTGACAAAGTCAGGATCGACTAAGTAAACTGCCAGAAAAGAAATAACTCCCCTCAGTTTTCTGAGGTTTTCTTGTGAAATTTGACATGGAGACCTCCTTTTGTTTGTCACTCCACTTTTGCCGAAATCACCCCCTAAAACAAGACCACTTTACAAAAAAATAGAGGCTGGGTTTCCATTCACATCAAACCAACCACTAGTCCAGGAGCGAATCAGTGTCTGATGAGTCCCCAAAAAAAAGTACCTCTCCAGCCCATCAAACTTTTTCAAAAACATTTCCTCTTTTATCCTTTGGAGCACATTCTTCAGCATTGTATCGTACTCTACAACTACAAGAAGTGTAGCAGTATGAGGCAACCCATACTTATCTCCAACCAAGCCATTGTAACTGGCCATAAGGTTTCTTTTGATTTGCTCCACGATCCTTTTGGTGTCAAAACCATTGGCCATTTCGATCACAAAAATGCGGCACATGTCTTGTCGCTCAAACGCGAAAATTCCATCAGGGTCAATAAAGCCCTGATTGCCCAATTCAATTCTGGTTTTGCTTCTAAGGGCTCCATTCTTTTGACCTCTTTGGCTTCCATTCGTGTCAAAATACACGTCAAAGAATAATTTATGGTGCCCGGCTGTATCTACCCACTTGTCATAGGCAATCATCAAATCTAGGGTGCTGATTCTGTGTAGGAAATCATTTTTGACCAGGGTGTTGGTGGCCTTGGGGTATTTTATCTGTTCCAAATCAAGCTGCTCTATTCATGCCAGGGAAATGGCTCATTTGCGGGTGAGGTAATGTAGTTTTTGCATGGTTCCAGTTCTCGAAACGCCACCGTAAACAATACTACCCATTAGTTTTTTGGCGTAGAGCTTTCTAAGGTTTTCGTAAATAACCTGGATGCTTTTATTGCCCACCAGTTTCCATAGTTGTTGGGCGGTCAAAAACTTGTAGTTTCAAAGGTGAGTCAGCACCTTCTGTTCGGTTGGTCAAATGATCAGCATCGCTAGTACTTGGGAGTAAATACCTCATCATGCATGGATAATCCTCTAAATCCTTGGGTTATTATTTGTGCAGTGCTTGCCTTTTGCTGAAGAGAAATTCTTTTGAGGTAAAACCTCTGCTGCTGTTCCTCAAAAAGGGTTTCTCGTTCCTGTTTACTGATGCAGGTTGTGGTGTCCAAGTGATCTTTGGGCACCTCTAGTACAAAGCTTTGACCATTGAATATTTTACAAAAGAACCTTCCTACCGATAGCTTGTTCAGCTTTTCAATTTCGGTGTAGGTTTCCCTACTCATCACACTTAGGCTTTGGTAGCCATTTACACCAATGAATTTAATGTCGGTGTTTCAGAGGACAATCTTGGTCATTTCAGCGGTCATTTTTTGGCCGACGATTTGGGATGCAACTGCCAGACCAACATGGTACTTTCTTCCCTGCACAAAAATCTGTTCAGAGCTTTCGGAAACAAAATCTTGGAACTCATCAATGTAAATCCTGAGTGGTACCCTTTGCTCTACGGGTACGTTTGCCCTATGGAAAATCAGGTTTTGAATGATCGCGATCATCATCATGCCAATGTAGCTACTCGAATACTCCCCCAACTTACCTTTACTGAGGTTGAAAAGGATCACTTTCTTTTCATCAATGGCCTGTTTAATATCAATGGTGGTTTTGCCACAAAAGAAATCGGAAAAAACGCTGAAGTTGAGCAAGTTCATCAGCTTTTGGTAAATACCTTGTCTTGAAATAAGCAGGTTGCTTTCGTTAAACTTGTACCTGAAGAACTCGCCGTGCTTTTGGCTTTGGATACCTGCTTCCAGTAGGTCGTCATTTAGGCCGTCCACCATGAACCTTTGTAGATCGATCATTGTGCCCCTTTGTTTGGCTACAATCTCCAAACAAGGCTGCAAAAGACTCTGCATTTGCAGGGTGATTGGCTGTCCAATCCGGTCGAAAATTTGGATCATCGCGTTTCTGATGACCTGGCTCTGCTTTTCTATATCCAGTTCGTTGTCCAGGTTGATCAAATCAAAGGGGTTGATGCAGGGTGAATAGGTAGACAAACTACAATCGACATACACCAATCTATCCTTTTCTAGCGCCTGTTGTCTGGCAATTTGCTCTGACAAATCACCATTGGGTTCAATCAAGATGACTGCTTTATCTTTCTTTTCAATGTCCTGGATCATCAAGTGCTTCAGGAGTTCCGACTTGCCACTCCCCGTTCAACCGACTACATACCAATGCTTCCCTTTGTTGTCTGGCAACCTCACCGGGTAGGCGCGATTGAAGATGTCTCGAAGTTTTTCGTTTTTCCGCTTCATCATTTCAAAGTACCCTTCCAGGTTCTTGGAGTGGCTATTGATGAATCTGTTCCAGGAATCTACATTGTTGATTCAGAATAGTTTGTAGGCTGGGTAAAAACGCTTTAGTTCTATAAAGTTCTTGGTGCTGGCCTTATCTTTGAAAATATACTGGTATTCAGTAAGACTGATAAATCTATAGTCTTTGCACAATTGCTCGACTAGTCTTCTGAGAAAGAAAAACCATTTTGTCCGTTTGATGAAGCGGACAAATCGGATTCTGTAGATGTCATCTATGCAGTTGGGAATATCTTTAAGCTTGGCGGTTCAGAGCACGATGCTGTTGTACTCGTTTAATGTGGGTGTTCCCGCTGGATAGATGAGTTCTTTCATCTTTTGGTGGAATTTATCCTTAGCCATGAACAAACCTTCAGTTAAAGCCATAATTAAGCCTTACTCCTGTTTTATTAAGTAGGTCTATCTTTAGTGAATTTAGGGGTGTTTTTCAATTCAATTGTTTTCGTTGAGGAGGTAAGAAAATGATATGGACGGTTTTTGTATTGACGTAACGGAGAGAATTAGGCATGTTTTATTTTAGAATTCAATTGAGGCTTTTCTAAAGAAAAAGAAGAAGATCAAACTAAGGGATTATACAAACCTCTAATACATGTTTTGCTAAAATCGAAAACGTAACTAATGATCATAATAGAAAGCCTAAAAATAGGAGGATTGCGTTATAAACATTTCTGTTTATCGAAATTTTAAGCATTTGCCTTTGAGGAAATAAAAAATTAATTTATTTAAAATACAAAACAAATCAATTTATTTTAATTAATGAGGCGATTCTGCATAACAAAGCCGCCCCATTAATTAGTTATCCGCTAATTACAGACAGTACGTTTGGGATTTTACGTTCGGGTGCCAATACTGGAAGCCTAACTGGGTCATTTGATTTAATGTATTTAATATTTTTACATTTCATCTGAGTTGATCCACTGCCATCAAACATAATGGTTTGAGATGCCTTAAACTCGGAATTCAACACTTCCCAAGCATTTGTTTGATTGGCATAAGAAGATGTGAAAATGTAAATAGTTTCTGCTTTACCATTTCCATCATAGTCTCTAACCCCTACTAAAGTACGAGGTATGTAACTAGTTTTGTCTTTATCTGCATCTAAAGGATGTAAACCAACAATTGCAGTTGTTGCAGTTAAGTTACTTGCGACATGAGCATATAAAGCTTTTTTAGTGCTTTTAGCAGGCGCATCTTTATAAGTCTGAATAGAGGCATACATATCTTTTTCATAAATATTAAGCGTTCTTTTGGGTAATGCATCTGTATTTCCAGCAATTTCTAAGTTTGAATATCCACAACTAATTACTGTGCCTGCATATTTAAAAGGATAGGCAAACTGACAGTCTTTACTGTACAAAGTTGATTGGGAAAAATTAAAAAAAGATGCATTTGTAATTGAAAATAAATTCTTGAAACTTGACCACCAGTAGTAATCAATATCATATTTATAAAATGCTGGCGATGGATTACTTTCCGATGCCGATAATCCTCCAGTTGCACCACCATAGAATGAGTAAATTTTAGCTCCTTTGCTTAAATCTATCACCTGAACAAAATCTTTAGTAGTATTTCCGTTCCTCTTATAGCTTTTAGAAAATAAACGTACTCCCGTTGCAGTTTGTTCTTGATACCATCCAGTTGGTGCATCAAGGGAAGTGCCAGCTATAGCAGCTAAACTGGGAGTAGCGATTTTTACGTCTTTACTAATTGAAATGGTATCTTCTTTTTGACAAGAAAAGACGCTTAAAAATCCCACTAAGATAATTAGTGAGTCCATTTTGTCTAACTTTAAATTTCTCATTTTAAAATAGTTTAAATTGGAGAAGTATTGTATCCCTTTCCTTTTACGACAGGCAGGAATGCCCCGCTGGACAACACACATAGCATTGTATTTGCAGCATAGAAATTACCTGCTAATATTGCATACCATGAAATATTAGCTTAAAGCCATAGGCAGAGCTTTTAGAATGGCATATAGGTAGCAAGACCGTACGTAGCCAAACTTGTTTAAACTGATTTGTCATTGATTTGCAACGAAAAAGGGAAACTTTGCCAGAACTGGCAAGGAAGGGAATGGTCAGAAAAGAAGTCACTACACATAATTTTCGTACATTCTCTCCAAGCTATCTTTTTCTTTACAATTTTACCTTAAGTAAAGGGTAAAGTGCCACAAAAGTATATTGTATAAACGAATAGTGCAAGTATAAAAGTCGTTTTTTTGACATTAAAAGAGTTTGTTTAAAAAAATTTGGAGAACTCAAATACAACTCATACATTTGTCCCTTGCAAATATTATATTAACTTTTGTCTGTTAATTTTATTTGCTATTTCGCTATTTTTAAGCTCTAAAATTTTGAAAAACCTCAGTTAAATCTGTTTTCATTTCGACAAAACACATTTCGACAAAAGAATCACTATACATAATTTTCGTCCATTCTTTGGGCGTAGCCTCCTTAGCAATAAGGAGGCTTTCTTATTTATTGACTTTTTGCGTAACTTAGCTAGTATGCTTGATATGTGTCACTACACATAGTTCTCGTCCATTCTTTCGGGCACTTCCAGCTTTGAGTTTACTCAAGCTGGATTTTTTTGTTAGAGAACAATCATCATATCCACATTTTATCAGAAAATACAGATTACTAAATAAACGCATCCACCTTATCCACCTCCTCATTCGCAAACTTCTTGATGTAATGCTGAGTGGTAGCAATATTCGCATGACCAAGCGCCTGTTGAATCAATGGAACTGGGACATTGTTCTGTACCAATACATTCGTGTAAGAGTACCTAGCCGTATAAGAGGTCATTTTTTTCTTAAAGCCCATGATTGCTGAGATTTCTTTGAGGTCTTTATTGAATAGTCGCAATGCCTTTCTTACATGCCAGTATCTTGCGCTTGCCTTTGTAGGAGCATCATCCAAGATTGGGAACAGGTACAATTCGCCCTGGTACTTGTTGATGATTTCGTACATTTCAGACGTGATTTTAATCGAGTACAGTTTCCCGGTTTTCTGTCTGATATAGTTCAAGCGACCTGCTACCAAATTCTCTACGGTTAAGTTACACAAGTCAACAAAGTTCAACCCTCTTGCCCTAAGCAAGAAAATGAAAACATCGTAGCTGTGCTGAAGGTGTGGGTATTGGTGAATCGGGAAAACTTTGAGCCTTTCCAATTCATCCATTGGCAATGGCTTAGGATCGTAATCATTTTTAAGGTGCGCAAAGGAGTACTTGTTCTTATTGAATTGGGTAGCAAAAGGATATTCTTCAGCATCCAGCAATTCTCTACGGATGGCCTCGTTGACTAAGGCTCTGAAGGTTCTCATGTAAAAGTGGACGTTTGACTTTTTACTACCCCTTGCCAGCAGAAAAGACTCAAAGCCTTTTAAGAAGGTATAATCTATGTCTGAAAATAGGTATTCACCAGACTTGTACTGCTGGAGGATTGATCTGAGTTGCTTATACTTATTGCTGTTGCCAATACTTTTTTCATGGATTAGTTCCGTTACCCTCTGATCGAGGAATCCCAAAACCGTTATTTTTTTGTCGTTCCCCTGAAATTTGCTTTTAAAGTCATGGATAGAAAACGGCTTACCAGATTCGATTATCTCAGACAGAAGTTGTTCTGCGCGAGCAAGATGGTTTCGTAAAATAGCATTCTTAGCTTCGTAGTTGGAGCACTTCGCACTAAACCTACCCTGTTTCTCATTCCACTCGGTAGGTTTGGCACTCATTCCAAGAGAAATGTAGCGCTCTTTACCAAAATAAACCCTGAGACGAACTGGGTTTTCGCCGTTAGAAAGTTTTTTGTTCTTGTACAGAATAATTTTTAGTGCAGACATGGTGCAGAAAAAAGATAAAAATTAAATAATTTTAAATCTTTAACTTACTGCCTGTCATACATAAACACTTATAAAAATCAAGTCATTTTACGCCTGGGGGGCGTGGGGCCGCAGGTTCAAATCCTGTCATCCCGACTAACACGAGGCGTAATTATCTGAATTTCAGATTTTTACGCCTTTTTTTATTTTTATGTTGTGTTGTTTTGTGTTGCGTTTACAATTATCCTGCCTACACCAGCGTGTCAATCCGGTATCCAGTGAAATTGATTAAAATGCTCTGCAAACATCGGATTGATTTCTCTTGAAAGTTCTTTAGAAATCATAATCGTTGGCACACCATTTACCCACTTCAGCCTCTTTCCAGCCAAAATTGATTTTTTCCCAACGAAGGTCATCTTATTAAGAGCCTTTTTATCGACACATAAAAAGATCAAAAAATCAAAGTCGAATCTTTTCATTTGACTGATTATTTCTGATTCATACTTTTGCCGCCATTCACTTAAAAAAACCTGAGTTACTGTATTTTGTGCTAGCGATCCTACGTAATTGTATAAAACCTTATAATCTTCAAGCCTTTTGTAGAGATCAAAAGGAAAGGCAACAAGAACCCCTTCTCTGTATAGCTGAAAAATAATTTTTCCATTAGGGAAAATGATTTGCGGATCATCCGTTTTAAGGGCTTCCTCTGGATCAAAATCGTACTTAATATACATCACATCTTTTTGCCAATTAAAGCCATTACGATTAAGAAAAGCTCCTGTAACTAAACCTCCCACTCCACTACTAAGAAAGCCTGCTCTAATTAAAATACCTTGGAATAAACTACATGCCATTATTAGCTTCTTATGGGGTGAAATTTTGAATTTACCATGAAAGAACATATCAACTACAGAGTTAGACACATCCTGAATAACGTGATGATCTTTTTTATTACCTAAAATTGCAGGAACATACTCGTCGTAATCGAGAAACTTTCCGTCCTTCTTCTCATTAAAAGTAAAGAGCGCAGGGGCCTTATCATCCATAACACCTATCGCCATTGTAAAGTCACTTCCATAAATTTTCACAGCTTCTTCAATTATGTCAAATAAATCACGATCTTCAAAATCAGAATCAATTTCTTCACTTATATAATTTATTACATCTATTGCAATAACTCCAGTCCCAGCATATCCTATAATAAGTTTATTTTTAATGTTATGAATTTTTAAAACTTCCTCGGTAATCATTTTTTCTTTGCTTATCTGCAATTGTTCCCCAAAAGTTGGTGTTAGATGCCCTTTCTTGAGCGCATCTTGGACAGACTGATCACTTACATTTCTCCGAGTTACCGCTGTATCGGCAACAACAAAAACATTGTGCTTATCCTTCCAGGCTAAAATTAAAGTCATTAGAAATAGTTTTGCCCAAATCTGCTGTTTACCTAAAGCATCAATTTGAGTGTTAAATCACATATCATTTACTAACCATATACTCTAAAACAAAGTTTAAGTTCTTGGCTTTTTAATCCATCCTTCTCTTATTAAGCCTTGCAAAATGTCATCATCTTTAATTTCCATTGCTTCTAAATACAGTTCAGTGCTTAGAGTTTTAGCCTCTTTTTTTCTTTTGATTCCAACTAAGCAACTGAGCTTGTGAAATTTCATTAACCTTGATACTCTTTTGTTTTGCTCGATTTGAGCAATCCATTCGGAGTTATTTACAATCTCTCCAGTAGCTTGTTGGGAAATTTCACTTGCACTTGTCAGTCCTTTGTCTAAATAGAATATTCCATTCTCAAAATCTCTAAGGCTCTTATAAGTAAACCCTAAGTTGTAGTAAAAAATTACTGATAGAGGCCAGTCTTTCAATTTTTCTATATTCTCTAAACTCTTTTGCAGATAAGTTAGTGCAGATGTATACTGGCCTATTCCTGATAATTGCATACCTCTTGCATTCGCTGCTTGAGCAAGCATCTGAATAGTGCTTAAAAAGTGAGGGTCATTGTTTGATAAGATTGCTTTACACTGTTCAAAAGCAAAAATTGCTAGATCATATTCTGTCAGGTCAAACCTTACGGAACCTAAAGCATGATAGCACTTTGCCACATCCACATGTGATTTTCCTAAAACTTTCAAGTTAATAGCCAAGGCCTGTTCTAGGAACTTAATTGATAAGTTACTAAATTTTTTAAATTGCCATACTACGCCAACATTGTAGTAGAGATTAGCAATTATAGGGTGCTCTATTCCCAAGGCAACAGAATCGATTAAAAAAGCTTGATTATAATATGATAACGCTTTATCATAATCTCCTTTATCTTTATAAATCAAGCCCAGTTTTTCTAGGGCAGTAGCAGTACGTGGATGTTTATCGCCAAAAAAATTGACTGTTATTTCTAATGACTTTTCAAATAAACCTAATGCTCTATTGACATCGCCTCTTTCCTGCCAGACAGAACCTATATTCTTAAAACATGCTGCTAAATCAGGATGCTGATCTGTATGTATATTTTCCAGGATTGACAAGGCCTTTTCATAAAAATCAAGAGCTTTATCAAGCTGGCCTAAGTGTTGAAAGTCTCCGCCAAGGTTATTATATCTAGTACCTACGGTTGAATGATTCTCTCCAAAAGCTGCGAGATCAATAAGTAAGGCTTTTTTATGCATAATAATTGCAGAATCATAGATTCCTAAATTCCCAAATATAGTACCAAGATTGTCATAATATTTAGCCAGTTGATGATGCTCATAACCTAGGGCAACAGAATCAATACTCAGTGCTTTGTTAATAAAGGCAATAGCTTTCCGATATTCAGCCTTTTGAGCCCAAACTAGCCCCAAATTATTGTATCGAATAGCAACATGGTGGTGTTTCATCCCTAAAATTTGAGAATCAATTTCAAGTGCTTTTTCATAGAAAAAAATAGCTTAATCATATTGACCTTGTTCTTCTAGAACTGTTCCTATATTGTTATATTGCACAGCCAAATCAGGGTGTTTATCTCCAAAAATTTGAGAAATGATTTGCAGCGACTTTCCGAGAAATTCTTTTGCTTTCTCGTAACTACCTTTCCTTTGCAAAGCAGAACTTAAGCTATTGTATATATTTGCTACAACCAAATGGTTACCTTGATAGGCACTAATTGCATATGTTAATGCTTTTTCTAAATAGTTAATTGAGGTATCAATCGCTCCTTTGCTCAAATAACTAATTCCCAAATTGTTATAATTATATGCCAGCTTTGAGTAGTCGTTACCCGAATAAGCTAGATTAATTTTAATTGCTCGATTATAGTATTCTACTGCACTACCATATTCTCCTTTTGAGTCGTAACACATACCAAGATTATTATAATATACAGCAAAGTTTGCATCCTCTCTACCCAAAATACTTGAATCGATTGCTATTGCTTTTTTCAAATTTTTTATTGCAAGGTCATAATCTCCTTTTTGTCTCCTAAGATCGCCAATATCAGAGTATAAAAAAGAATACAATTCGGGACGATTAGCATTTGTCTGTTTTTCTATTTCCAACGCTTTCTCATAATGTGTTAGCGCATTATCATAATGAGCAATTACTACTTCTAGACGAGCGAGTGCTATAAGGTACTTAGAATTATCTGGTTCAAGAAATACAGCATCTCGAAAGCCAACCGACGCAGAATCATATTTCAAAAGCAATTCCTTGGTTTTCCCTAAAAGGTATCCTTTGTAAGCCTGTCGCTTTTTTGAGGAACCGTAATCTGAATCCATTAGTTTTTCAGCCTCTAGAATATTTCCATCATCCAGAAGCCTTTCAGCTTTTTTTATAATTGGGTCTGTCTTGCGATAAGATTCAAATTCGGCCTTTAGTGTCTCGTATTTTTTTACTAGCTCTTTCAATCGATCTTCGAAATCAATTAAAGCGGTTTTATTATCCTCTAACCTTTTTGCCAACGCCAGAATTACTTTTGGGGAAACACCATACCAAATATTAACTTCCCCCTCAGCATTCACAGCAGGACTATTTATTCCACTAGTAGAAACTGACAAATATTTCTTTCGAGCGAACAAATCCCAATCAAGGGCAGCAGCTATCTTAGGGTTTTGAGCGATCCCAAGCTGTTTTTTTGAAGCTTCACTCAGAGAGTTCCCGCCTTGTTTTCTTTCTGGGATTTGCTGATATTTTCGTAGGATTTCCTCTGTTCGGTTTTTTCGTTCAATAGGACTAAGTCTACTTTCTTCAAAAACATTTAAGATTTCGAGTATAGCATCGGTGCGAACTCCATAGACAGCAGAAAAATTTTTAGCTATGACAGCTGGGCTTTGCTCTCCTGTTGTTCTAACTTGTGCCAGTCCAATTAATGAGTTGAGTAAAAAGAAAAGAACTATTTTTGCTTTCATCCAGTATGCTTAATTTTTAGTTTTATTTTTTTTATCAGTAGCATTTTTTAAGGGTTGCAGCTCCTGATACTCAATTTTAACTTCACCTCCAGGTGCATTAATCGCAGGGCTTTTATCGCCGGAAGTCTTAACATTCACCTGATTCAACGTGTCATTTTTTACTTCATTTTTGCTAAAGAAAATATCTCGCAAAGAGAAACCTGTGAACTCTGAGAAGCTTCCACCAACCTCTAAAATTACTACCAAAGTAGGGCCAAGAATGCTGATACCAACTAGAATTCTTTTAAGGTTCCATTTTTGTTTAGCATGGGACCATCTACTTTCTTTTAACTCCTGCGCTGTAAGGGCTTCGATATTTTTACGAATTGATTGAACTAACTTCGTCAACTCCGACCTGTATTTTTGTCTAGATATAACCTTATTTTCATGCTTATCATTTAATGCATCTAAATCGTTATGTAACTTAGAAACATTTTCACTTTGGCTCTTAATGGTTTTAAGCTCGTTTAAGACTCTTTTATATTCTCCAGCATCTAACAAGCTCAAAAGCGATTTTTTTTCAATCATAAGTGCAAATAAGGATTTTATGATAAAATAGCAATTTGTTGCAAATTGTAAAGAAACTAAACATGTTGCAAGAGCATCTAATGCAAAAAAAAATATACCTGTGTATATAGTCAGAGCAATTTCACAACGATGGTTTATAAATAATTCATTTTTAATGATTAAAAAATTAATTAAAAATATATAATTAACTATTTTATTAAAAAAATCAGCTATATCATACCCCGCTTTGTTCTCTGAACTCTTTGAGTTCAATTCCAATAGTTCTGATGTAACTATTTTAAAACCTTTTTTCTTTAAAATATTTGCCTTCATCCCCCATTGTTCAGACCCTCCCAAATCTGGATAAAGCACTATTTCAAAGTCCTTTACCTTCCTCAATCTCTGCTCGGTTAAATTTGAAAGACCCCCTACTGCAAGCCAAAAAGCTGTCGGCTGAATAGCTGTCATTACCACCGCAGTTTTAGCACTTTCAACGACAGCAACAGGCTTTTGATAACTTTCTTTCAATAAATGCAGTCCAAAAGGCACTGGAATTTTGGGAGCATGTTCATAGCTATTTAGCCATTCTGGTGAACCTTGCCATTTTTTGGAGAGGCGGCTCTTTAAAGCTGTATGTATCCAGCCGTTTTTTTGCCTTTTCCCCATTCCAGGATCATACAAAACCACCTGGGCACCATAAGGAGTACCATCAGCCCCCAAAAGCCAAAATACGGTACTATTTGGCCACAAATCAGCGTTTGACCTCAAAACCTTTTTCCTACAAGCAGTGACAGAAAAATTGGATAAAATTGGAAACAAGGTAATTGGATGAAATACGGAGATACTGAAAAACTGAAATCAGTCTTTACGGAGATACTGAAATGAACAGCGCCCAGGCCAAAAACCTCAATTTGCCCGATCTATTGGCCAAGCTTGGTTTTCAACCTACTGAAATCAGTAAAGCCGGAAATGAGTATTGGTACACTTCACCTTTCCGAAGTGAAAAGACCGCCAGCTTTCATACCTCGTTTTTGGGCGGCAAATGGATTTGGAAAGACTTTGGGGACATAGGTGGCACGGTGATAGATTTTGTGCTGCGATACAAAGGGTTTTACCGGGTTAATGATGCACTACAGTTTTTGGATGAAATCTACCAGGGGGGAGTTAAACCTATCCCCGTCAATCCCAATCAAAACAGCCTTTTTGGCAAATCGCCACGCGATGAAAAACCTGTTTTGGAACTCAAAAACGTTTCACCCTTGCAAAAATCATGGCCATATGTGCAGGGCAGGGGCATCAATGAAGCCGTTGCCAAAGCATACCTCAATGACATTGAATTTGTAAACCGCAATACAGGCAAAACCTATTTTGCGGCAGGTATCAAAAACCTTTCAGAAGGGTTTGAGATTCGGAATCCGTTTTTTAAATCGTCAATTGGGAAGAAGGATATGACGTTGATCAAAGGGGAAGAGGGGACAAAGGTCATTTCGGTTTTTGAGGGGTTTATGGATTTTTTGACTTATTTGACGGAGGAGGGAGTGGTGAAGGCGAAGGAGGATATTTTGGTTTTGAATTCTCTTTCTTTTCAACAGCGGGTTAAAGCTTTTCTCCAATCTGGCGGTTATCAGAAAATTATGATTTTTTATGACAACGACCGAACGGGCAGAGAGGCTACTGAAGATTTTACAAAGTCATTTTTGGGTAAAGTTGAGCCACAAAACTATAGATATGAAGGTTTTGGAGACTATAATCAGAAGCTTATGAGTCAAAATGTCCAACACTTTTCGATGCCTTAATTCCCTTGTTCAGGTAATTTTTAAGGAAATAAATACTTAAAACTAAATTTATGTTAAACTATTTTAGCATAAAAACTTAGCAGAGGTTTTATTTTATTTTTTTGCAAAAGAAGAATGCTTATTCAGCAAATATTTTGCATCTATTAACCTTTTGTCAATACTTTAAATTATCTTTGTGTATTAAAAGGCGATATGAAAAAGATGATCAATTTCAAGCTTCTTTCTCTTTTGTGGCTTTATTTTTTTGCCATTTTATCTATAGATGGAATTCAGGCTCAATCGTTGGTAGGAAAATGGATTTGGAATAAAAATACATCTGGACTGTCTGGAAATTATTATGTATATTTTAATGACACATATATTTTTTTTGATGACAATACAGGGTCTTGGGAGTCAAGAGGATTTAAAAATGATGACCTCTTTGTCGTAAGAAGGAGTCAGTTTACTTGGAAAAGGGCTAAAAATATAATTGTTTTCTATAACAAAGAAGCAACGCGATATGACGTAGCATCCGGAAATCTTGAAATGGATAATAAAAATATGTATACTACTACACATCAGCCCTTTAGATTTGAAGGCGCCAATGTTCTACTATTTACATTTGAAGGAAAAAATATTGCCAGATATGTTCGAATTTTTTAAATGTTTAAAAAGCAGGCAAAGTTTATACACGTTTCGATTTTTTGCGTAAAACCCTGAAATTGTTTAGGCAAACAGCCGTTACAATAACCTGTTATGAAATGTGATAAAAATGTAAGTAAATTACTTTTTAACAATCCATCGACTTTTACGACTTGTGATGACTTTTTATAATCTAGGCTAAGTATTTCATTTTGCCAATCTTCACTTATTAGTTTCCCAGCTTTGTTCCAAATGGCTATTTTCTCATTTCAAATGGGTTTCGTTTTTAAATGACAAAGACCGTCTAAAACACTACTTGGGAGCACAAAATAAAAAAAATGCTAAGAGGAAAATTTATTATTAGAGCTTTACCCTGGAAGGTTTGAATAACCACACCCCAAGAACTCAAAATGAAAATATGATGCTTTTGGTGCCGAACTAGTTTAACAAACCATAAGGCAGAAAAGGGGGTAAAACCTCCCTTTTTTTCTCGGGCTTCCGCCCCAATTGTTCAAATTTGTTATCCCTAATCACACAAATTTTATTTCAGCTCATCAGTAAAAGCTTAAAGCCTGAAACACTCAAAACATGAAATCCTTATTTCCTGAAAAACGGAATTCATTAAGTTACCATAATGTAGGGCTATTGCTGATTACCAGCACCACTTCAAGCTGTTTCCCCAATTTTCCGCAGTCGCTAAGTTCCTTTGTGCACACCGGGTGATTCCCCAAGCTATTCTGCTATAGCCTGGCCTTTTCTTTTTATTTTTTTGCTAGGGCTTCGCCCACGCGCCTATCAAGAGGTTTCCCCAATCTTCCTCCACTTCGTTTGACTCCATTCCGTGCAGACCAGGTGATTCCCCACCTCTATGACATTTGCTACCCAATGTTCGCCACAGGGCAAGGGTTCATAAGCGATTTGCTTATTAAACCCAAAACCCAAGAGGTATTTATGACTACAACCACAGACTTAACCAAATTCGGAAGCCGTGAAAGACAAATGGCCGAAGAACTACTCAAAGCCTGGAGAGAACAAGGCTTGCCAGAAGATTTTTACGAAGAGGAAGTTACCATCATGTTCAATACTCATTCCAGCTATGTATTTCTGACCAATTCAGAATTTCAAGTTGCCATGCTCAATGGTGATAAACAGGAAAGTTTTTATACCGACTTTGAGACCGGAGAAGAAGGCTTCAAAGACGAGCTTTCAGCCGAAGCCAAACAAAATCTTAATCTAACTTAAAAGAGGTCAACCTAAATTTAATCAATCATCCAAAAATCCACAACAACCCCGAAAAAGGAAAGTGTAGGCCTACATAAGCGAGAAAACGCTTTTCCTTTCCCGGAAAACTCACTAAAACACAACAATCAATTATAAGGAGTATTTATGGCTATCAACAACAAAATCGAACTGAACGGATACTTAGGTCAAGATGCAAAATCAATCAGCAAAGACGGTAAAAGTTTCATTGCTTTAAGGGTTGCTACAACCGACAGCTACCCGGAAGTAGACGAAAAAACAGGTGAAGTAAAATGGAAAGACAAAGACTCCATCTGGCATGATGTACTGGTATTTCGCGCACAAGCTGCCCATTTTGCCAAAGACCTGAAAAAAGGTGATGCAGTTGAAATTACTGGCGGCATTGCTTACAAAGCATTCAAAGATGAGAAAGGGTTTACCCGCAGACAAGCTTCAATCATTGCCAACTATGTTGAGAAGATAGAGTACCATAGGCAAGGCAACCTGCTTGCTAAAGAAGTAGATTAGGCTATGGATGCCGTTTCTGAGTAATCGGAGATAGAGCAGGGGCTTGATTGCCCCAAAGTCCAACGCTTAATCTGTAATCGGTTTATGATCTTCAAAGTTATTTCCCTGTTTATTTGCAAAACTGGGTGTTTTTGCTTATTTTCACGACTAAATTATTTTACTATCTATTACCCTAATCCCAAAGGTTTAGTCTAGATCAATAGATCATTGAAAAAGTACAAACTAAACAGAAATACACGAACCTTGAGGTGAATAAGTAAGAGGCGAAGTAGGGTAGTATACTTGTTGGCAGCGCTTAAAAAATTAAAAACAATATAAATATGAGCAACACGGAAACAACACCTTGCCTTTTATGTAATACTCGTGGCTACATCGAGTGCAAAAGTTGCAATGGAGGTGGGAAAGTTCTAAATCCTGCAAAATCATATGTTTATAATTCGAATGAACCCTCATTGATTGTTTGTAATATTTGTACCGGAACTGGTCGAATAATGTGCGGACAATGTTTAGGAAGTGGAAGAATCATAATAAAAAAATAACTTTTTAGTACCCCAATCTTATTGACAATCAATCATTTATCACAAAATAAAAAAATTTAAAAACTACAAGTCATTAACTATCATTGGCTTGATTTTATTTTTCTTAAAAATTATACTTTTTACTCCATTGATTGTCAAGCAGTTTAAGTACTAAGTAGTTACATAAAAAAGATTAACCATGCGAGACAACAAAATAACAATTTCAGTTTTCGGTAAGCGAGGGGTTGGCAAAAGTTCAACTCTCAACACATTGTTTAACCTTAATTTTGATACAGATGCTGCTATCGCCTGTACGGTTGAGAGTTCATCAAAAATTATACAAAATACTTTTGGTGGCAATTTTGAAGAATTAGAGATTGTTGATCTGCCCGGAATTGGAGAAGGGTATGGAAGTGATGAGATTTATATGCCTTTCTACCAAGAGGTTATCCCAAGAACTGACACACTACTATGGATTACTCAAGCAAACGTCCGTGCTTACAAGCATGACCAAGTGATGTTCAATAAAATTTCACACATGCTTAAGCCTAATATTAACTTTGTTTTTGGGGCCAATAAATCGGACGAACTCATTAAATCTGAATTTCATTTGGAAACTGTCACATTTAATGATCTGGAAAAGTATAAAGATGACGAGGTATTTAAGGAAAAAACCAATGATATCATTTCAGTTTTTTCAGTAATGTTTAACAATAAATTCTCATTTAGTGAGGCAAATATATGTTACTATTCGTCTCATTTCAATTGGAATATTACCAACCTTCTGTTCAAAATCTTTAAACAAAAATAAAAAAACGATTATGCCATTCTTATCAAATCTTTTTGGTTCAAAAAAAGGAAGAAAGCTAATGTTAGTTGTCGCACTAAATAAAGTTGATGCGATGCTACCTAATAGCTGGAACACTAAACTTAATCTTCCCAATGACGAGGCTGAACGTCAAATTGAAAGAAAATGCAAAGACATAATTAAAAAGTTATCTATTGAATGTGACATATCAACAGATAATTTCATTTATTATTCTGCCGAAAAACGCTATAATTTGATAAAGTTACTATCTAAGGTTGTTGAATTCGGCAAAAGAGGTTGGATATTAAATTCAGCAAATCCGGGTCATTTTATTGAACTTGTTGAAGATGAAGAGGTAAAAGATTTTATCAAAGAACAAATGGCACAAAAAGGGAAATCAGTTCCTTCAGTCGGTAGTGCCCTTGAAAAGTTAATATTGCAATTTAAGGAAATTTTAAGTACTGAAGAGTTTGAAGAAGTGCAACATAAAATGAAAGAAGAGGAAGCAATTGCACCGAAAATCGTAATAATCGGAAAAGCTGGGGCAGGCAAAACTACTACCGTGAATCACTTATTTAATGCAACATTTAAAACTAGTTCCACATTGGTTGGAACTCACGATGCTCAACAAAAAGAATTTGAACTTGAAAAGGGCGGGAAATTAATAATTACAGATTTACCTGGGTATGGGCGAAGCTTAGAAGAAGATGAGAGATATATGGAGATTTATCAAGAAACTATTCCTGAATCTGACATCGTGCTTCTAGTTATTGATGCAAGCCAAGGCGATTACATTGACGATATTGAAATGTTGAAATCAATTAAAATTTGGCTCAAACAACAAAACTAATTCATAAAATTTAAAAAAAACATCAGCAATGGCAATGTCAGATGACGAAAAAATGAAAGTTTTAGAAATGCTTGGTCGCTTAGATAAAGATGAGCGTGATCTTGTTCTAAGAAGCATCGATAGCTTTACAAACTGGCTCAAAAATACACTAAGTTGGATCTATATTAAAATTAAAGATGCAATAAATAGCCTCTTTAATTTCCTTGATGATATTTTTGGTTAGAATGGGCTACCCTGAAACAGTAAATTTAATTTCTAAATAAAAATTTCAACAATGGCTCTTTCAAAAGAAGAAAAAGATGCAATAGTAGACGCATTAGACAAAATGGCTACAGCATCAATGAAACTTGTAATTGCATCAATCGAATCTTTTACCAATTGGTTAGAAGGTGCTTTTGAATGGATTTACAGAAAAATTAGACATGCAATAATTGATATTTGGAACTGGGCTAAAAGTTATTTTTCTTAGCGGCTGAACATCAATCATTGAAATTCTTAACCTGCTGCACCCATACAGTAACATTCAAATTAAACGATGTTAAATGTATGGGTGCAACCACAAAAAATATAAAAAGATGCTTACTAACGATCAAATTAAGAAAGTGATTGAAGATGTTTGTTGGAGGAACAAAGTCTGAGTAAATGATCAAAGAAAGTGTAGAATTTGACAGTTGAGAAATCGACTCTGGCCTTAATCTTTCTTTGATCAAGATTTGTACGCTCACGTTTTAAATGTGAACGTACTTTTATCTGGCAAGATAAATTCAGAAGGTTTATCTTTCAGCATGAGTGGTACCGACATCTGGCATTGGAGTTTAATTTCCTCACTATTGCCCTCATCAACTTTAGGCATTTTCACTCTTGAAACCCACTGCTGGCTCTTTCGTAATCGTGCTCAGCTTGGCTTTGGCGGTAATGTTCATGGAAATGTGTTAGAAATTAAAAAAATTGATTATCCTGAGTTGAGGTAAAGTTCATTTTTTCCTTTTGTTAACTTGATTTATCCAACTGTACTATTTCTACTTTTTAAAAGGTTGAATAAAAGACTTTTTAGCCCTTTTTCACCCCATAAACATACAGCCCAGCTAACATAATTAAAGCTATAACAAACAGTACTACTGCCAAAATCAACAAACTATACTTTACCCGCACCATCCTCTTCAGTGAACGCTTGATAGAAGTAGAGCTATCAGCGTCTACCCCATAAGGTAGAGGTAACAATACAAATAATGTCAGTAAGACCGAACCAAGCCAAAGCGGAACCGCCCAATTGACTTGCCAAGCTGTTTCTACCCCTTCAAACACTTGTTTATGTATGCTCAAAAAAATGGTGAAACAAATAGACACCATACCAGATAAATACTTGGCAGCTTCCTCTAGGCGCTGAGGAGCGTCTTCCCTGTTTTTGCGAAGCCAGGCACGCCATGCTTTGTCTTCCTCATTGGGTTGAATACCGACAAGGTTGACTTCCTGCTCTTTAGTACTTGGTTGGGGTGCTGCGTTTGGATTTTCCGTTTCCATGTTTTGATTTCTTGTTGTGTTAAGAAATATGACTGGTACAGTTTTTTAGAAAAATTTAAAATGTTAAGTTCCTAATATAAAGGCACAAAATCAAAATAAAATTTCGTACTTATACCATATTGCTCTGAGGCCAATTTTTTTTGATGTTAGCTTTCTGCTTTAGTGAATGTAATATCCACATAATTGCTTTAATTTTTTTTGGCAATTTTTATTGATATAAATAACTTACTTGGAAATAAATCACCTTTAGCCAAACCACCCTTTTTTTCGTTTTGGAGGTTTATTTTTTTCTTGTGTATACCTCCGAATCAATGCTCTCAATTCTTCCAAATTCGAATAATTAGCAATTTGTCCAACTTGATAAGTATTTTCAAGTATCGGGAGACCATGTTCAATAGCCCCCCTTTCACATAATTCATCACCAAAATATTTTCCAATCGTATAAATCAATTTGATATCTCCAATTTCCTGAGCTGCTTGATATGCTAGTCCTTCATATTCAATATATTTTTTAAAGTTATTTTTTTGATTTAGATAGATAATGGCTGCATTATGCAAGGAGTAAGTAATTAGGGAACGATCTCCTATATGATCTAGTATATCAATGCTTTGTTCAAAATATGTTAAGGCATTGGCATAGTCGCCTTTGGCATAATAATTCAAAGCAATGTTGTTATATAACCCTGCTTTGTTTTTTAAATCTCCAATTTCAAGTGCAATATCAAGGCTTTGTTTTAAATAATATAAGGCAATATCATTCTCTCCTTTGAGACGATGTAATTCTGCAATATTGTTTAAGACAGTACCCTCCTCTTTACGCTCTCCAATCTGCTGTCTAATATCCAGGCTTTGTTCTAAATAGCTCAAAGCGATGTCATATTTCCCGCCATTAGTATGGATTAAACCAATATTATTCAAAACAGCACCCTCAACCTGGCGGTCTCCAGTTTGCTGAGCAATTGCTAGGCTTTTTTTATAATAGTAAAAAGCGATATCGTAATTACTTTTAGTTCGATAGATTTCTGCAATATTATTAAAGCTTGTAATCTCTCCTCGTATGTCTCCAATTTGTTGTTGAACCTTAAGGCCCTGTTCCAAATAGCCTAAGGCTAAGTCATTTTCCCCCTTAATCCTATAGATTTCTGCAATATTAGTCAAGTTTACTGCCTCTACTTGGCGATCTTCTACTTTCTGGATAAAAACCATACTTTGTTCAAAATAGTAAAGAGCACTATCATAGTCGCTCTTAGCAAAATAGATTAAGCCGATATTGTTCAAGGCTATCCCTTTACTTTGATCATCTTCAATTTTCCGGCCAAGAGTCAGGCTCTGTTCAAAATAGTAAAGAGCGGTATCATAATCACTTTTCAATCGATGGATTTCGCCAATATTATTTAAAGTAGAACACTCTGCGCTATAACTTTCTGTCTCTTGATTAATAACTAAACATTGTTCCAAATAGAGGAGTGCTCTGTCAAACTCTCCTTTAACTTTATGAATTATGCTAAGATTATTTAAAGTGGTACTTTCTCCTTGACGATCTTCGATTTTTCGCGTCAATTCCAAATTATGCTGATACATCTGAAGTGCACTTTCATAATCTCCAAATAATTCTAGGGTTAACCCTGCGCGGTTAGTAATTTTCCAATCTGTATTTTCCCCTAATCTTTTGTAGGCAGTAAGCGCAAAATGTAAAGCTTTAGCAAACAAATTTGCATTATAGTATCCATTGCACAAGATAACTCCGCAGCGATTTATTCCTTTTATATCATTTGCAGTTAAATAATGATCAAAAGCCTCTTCTAAGTCTATATAGTCTCTTTGGTTAATTTCCTGGCCAACATATTCAAAGTATGCCCCAGCTTGCAATTCCGAAAAATCAGGCATTTCAACCATTGTTTCATTCAATAAATTTTTTATTAACGGTGGAACATAATAAACCCGCATAGCCTCTTCATTGTCTAGCAAATGTTCTTCAAGTAAGGTCAAATCCTGCAAGCGTTGAAGGGCTGATATGCAGTTTAACTTATCGTCTTGCATGCCCAGAGCAAGAGGTAATACTGCTCGACGGAAACAACGTAAGTACCCCAATGTTTTTTGTTCTGAAGGGCTTAATAATGCCAATAGCCGATTAAAGACTAGGTTGAAGCTCATACGTTGAAGGGTAGCCTTTACTTCATGAGCATAAAGATTGGGGAATTGATATAAGTCGGACATTAGTTCATTAGTTTTATCAAGGGCCTGTGCAAAATACTCGTCAAAAAATTCTAGGGCTCGGTAGTTACCTCCAAAGGTTTGATAGAGCCACCCAATCAGGTCTTCATAACTTGCGGGTTGTGGAGGGGCATTGGTTGACGTAATTTGAGGCTTTTGCAATATAGATTGGCGCAATGTTACTAAACGAAGTTGTTGCGTTTTTTTCCAAAAATCGCCAAAGCTCACTGTTTGAAGAGGGTGTAATACTACCTGTTCAGCCAAAGCAATTGGAGCAGTATAACGCCCGGTAAAAATTAAATAATACAATCGTTTATTAACCAGTGATTGTATTAGTTCCTGTAGTTCCTGGTGCTGTTTAGCAAATTCAGGGTTACCATCATCAATCTGAAGGCTTTCAATATTATCGAATACAATAACAGGCTTGCATGATTTACTAAGCTCCTCCAATAGCCATAGAACCTGATCAGGAGCTTTGTCAGAATAGCGATGAGCATCCGCCTCGATGGTAAGACGCTTGCGATCATTTTTAAAATAGTCGTACAGCATCTTCTGTAAAGAAAGAATGTCAGCCTTGCCTTCGTCCAACACAAATGGGTATACCTGACTGTCCTTAGCAAGCAGGCGCTGTACAAGGTGCTCGGCTAAACTACTTTTACCCAGTCCGCCCTGGCCGTGTAGCCATATTGGTTGTTTGTCAAAAAGTATAGGGAACAACTTACGCTTATCGCGGCGGCGTCCCACGAAGTAGTAACCTTTCAAATGCGTATGCATCTTAAAATTAGCAGACGTGATGCTTAGTTTTTTTTCCCTTTTTTCTAAGTTGACTATATTGTTCATAGGGCCACAGCAATAGAGCTGGGGAATAAGCCATTGAGCAGCTAGGCCTGGAATTTCCAGTTGAGCTAGTTCCTGGTTTTGTTTTAGGCGGATTTTGAATATAGCGTGTTGAAAAGCTGAAGGTAGCCCATTCCGATTAGCTAAAGCACTATAAAAATATCCACTGAAGTAATTCGCGTAGCTATCCGATATGCTCCAGCCCATTGCCACTATAGCAGGCACTTTGACTCGCAATAGTTCATTGGCGACTCCACTGAAGTTGCTATCTTGCCCTCCTTGGGCAGTTTGGCACGAAGAAAGTAATACTAATCCAGGCAAGTGCTCAGGTCTAGCAATAAGGGTTTCAGCAAACTCTTTGGCACTAATAAGTTCACTCTGAAGGCTATATTCGTCTTCCATTTCCAGATACCCCTGCCCATTATGGTATATTCCGTGTCCGCTGAAGTGTAAGATATGGTAGTAGTTTTCTTGTAGTTTTTGACGCAGATTGGCCAGTGAGCCGTCATCCGTGAAATCGATATGTACTTGACCTGTTTCAAAAAGAGGTCCACAAGCACGCAAAATCTCTAGCTCTTCTTCTTCAAACGAAAGGCGGCGGCGGACAATGCTATTTTCAGGAGAAGCCACCATCACCAAAATTTTAAGTGGCAATGGGTTATCCGCAGAATAAGTGGCTCCAAGTGCAATTGTACTTTTGCTCAACAGTACATGAGGATGATCTTCGATTGCTAACTCCCAAGGCAGGTTAAGGATTCGATTATCAGGGTGTTGTAGGTGAAGCAGATGCCGCGAGTTAAAGTCCTCCAATAAGTCAGTCCAGCTATTTTGAGTTCGCAGAATAATGCTTAGTTGCTGCTTCAATGTGTGATGAAAATTTTTAGGAATGGGGACTGCTCTTTCTAAAAAGGTGCTGAGGGTTGCATAACTTTTTAGCAAAGTAGCATTTTGTTCAGAACTAAGTTGGAGGATTAAGGAAGTATAGCTATCCATTCTATCTTTTGTTAACCCTAAATGTGACTAACATTTAAGATGCCCTACTAAAATTAATTTTGTTGAATTTTAGCTTGCAAACCAAAACTCCACAAACTATTGACTATCCCTCCCTTGTCTCTCCTCCACGCAAAATAACTTCACTGTTACTTGATTGAATATTTTGTGGTAAAAATACGGTATTATCTTCCCTACATTTTGGACAAGGTTTTGTCAAAGTTTCGGAAAAGGTGTCTTTATTGGAAGAAATTTCCATAAGTGTAACTATTACCCGAAATTCATGGTCACAGTTCCAACAAGTAATTTTTAATATTTTCTCCATAATGTTCAATTTAAATATGCTTTAGGTCAGTTAATAAATATGCTGCAATATAATAAAAGCAAGATCAATTGTTAATTTTCCATCTGGGTTTTATCCCTTTTATGATGAAGTACCAAATCCACAAGAGAATTGGGGTATTACATCTTGGAACTCGGGTAGTAATTGTATATATCTTGATTGCTTGAGAAAATTTATAATAATGATTTATCATGCTGTCTGTTTAAGCAAAGTGTTAAAAATGAAATCAACCCTTCTCAACCGTTCTTGATTCTCTCGAATTGATTTTTCAGTCGTTTGACGTGGAGCTTTGCCCAACTTCTTTCGAGCTTCGGCCTTTTTAATAGAATCCTCATACCGTTCTTGAAAACGATTCTTAAGCCTACGCAAATTATGGCTCAACATCGGGTTGCTTCTGTCAATCTTCACCCTAAAAAAAAATATCATTAGAGAAAGCAGGTTCTTTATCTTCCTTACCCTGCCCTATTTTAGCAAGCCCTTTAACTGGCTTTGCCTCAATTTTCAGTTGGGGGCTTGGGCTTAGTGGCCGTTGATTTAAACTTATTGATAGCACCATAGAATTTTGTCAGATTTTCCCACGCCTGTTGATTCTGGAAAAGCTCCAGTTTGGTGGCAAAAGTGATTTCCTGCAATATCATCGCCTCAATCAACCAGCCAATAACCATCAAGGTCAAAACAGATACCGTCCAGGAAAGTCCATAAGGAAACATTACCAAAAATGCTCAGCCATAGAAAGCACTAGCAACAATGTTGCCGCTACAATTCCAAAAGAGAATCTGCTTTGTATCCACAGCGGGTTAAGCTGAAAAAAGAACACCAATGTTCCCCTTCCGGCCTGAATGGCCAGTGGCACCAGGAAGGCCGCAATTTTAAAGCCAAAATTCGGTGCATTTTGGGAATGGAACAAACCCGCACTCGTCAGCTCACCGCCCCCCCACTTCCACCACCACCCGCCGATACCCCGTCAACGCCGGCACCCCATTATCTGTCACCTCCAAGATCACATGTATCGTCTGTCCCCCCTTCACATCTTCAGGAATCTCCAGCTCCGCCTGCAGAGTATTGGCGTTGTTGATGACTACTTTTCCCGGATAAGTTCCAGCAGGCATCTGCCACCACTTTACCGAAACCTCATTGCCATCCGGGTCAGAGGCCAAACCGTACAACTTTACCTTCTGCTTAGCCACCGCGATGATCTTTTGAGGACTAATAATGCTCACTTTGGGCTCGTGATTGGCATCCTTGAAAAGCGGCGTCACCGCCCATTTCATCCGAGTTGCAAAACTTTGTTGAGCAGGCAGGAAAAAGTCGGGGAAAGGAACATCAGCATTGGCGGAATTGGTATTTCTGGAGCCTAGTGCATTGGCCATATCGTCGGCTGATCCTTCCCCGGAGAACATTGCCATCGCAGCACGTTGGTCTGGATTTGCGCGACCACCCCAGCCGCCGTATTCGCCGCTTTCCCAGGCTCTGAGGCCATTGCCCAGCATGTTCATGAAGGTGGCGTTGTCGCCTTCGCCCAGCCAGGAACCTTTCTCTTGCGGCGGCATCCAAACGAAATAACCCATTTTTTTCAATTCGTCCGTGCTGTAGCCCGCAAGGCCGAAGTAGTCCACTTTGTCCCCTTTTACCATTTGTTTACCATCACCCCAAACCCGGTAGAGTTTACCGAGCGGGCCTCGGTCCAAAACGTTGGCTTTCATCCAGGCTGGTGTCAATAAGGGAGCGTTTACCTCAGTGGCCCTGATCTGAGCACCATAGCCGTAATGCGGGCTTTCGCGAAAGGAGCGTTGTTCTATACCCGGCCAGTTGGGCAGGATGTAAGTTGCAATGGTATTGTCCTGGTCACCGGAAGGCAACAAGACTACTTTTCGATTGATTTTGTTTTTGATGGCTTCCCACTGGGTGGTCATTTCATATTGATTCTGAATGGATTTCAAAGCCCGGGCAATGGTGCTGGCGCCGCCCCAGGCAGTAATGAACAGTTTGCCGGGTTCATTGTCCAGAATAGCCGCCTTGATCAATTCCGAGCCAGGAGTGTCTTTTGAATAATCACCGTCAAATTCGATGTTTCCGTACCGGATTTTTGATTTCAGGTATTCCGGGCTAGGGTATCCGGGGTTGTGGATTTTAAGATTGGGGTAGCTTTTTTCATAAGCTTCCACAATGTCATGGATAAAGCGTTCCCCTTCCGCCCAACGCCAGGAAGTGCAGGGGCACTCGTTCATTTTGAAGCGGTCATATTCCCGGCCCGGCACAAACCAGCGGGTTCCTTTTCCATCACCTTTCCAGTGAAACTGGCTGCTTGCATAAATCAAACCCTCGATGTCCAGTTCAGCGCTGTAGAGGATAAATCGGATCAGGGAATTGTTGTCGTCCAGTTCAGGATCGGCCGTGACAATGATGCGGGGCTTGGCTTCCTTACTAGCTGACTGTCCGGCAAGGTTTATCTGAAAAGGTAGGATTAGTACGAGCATCAGGACAGCAGTCAAAAAAGCTTTGCCAATTGCGGTTATCATGATCGATTTTTTATCGGTGTTGAATAGGCCAGGATTTCATTTTACCCTCACCAATTGCGAAAATAAATGGAAAATTTTGATGCAATTACACTTTCATTTTTTTCCTTTTGTTTTCGTTTGATGTTTAATGTGCGCAGCATCAAAAAGACGGAGCCCAGGTTCACAGCTCCCACCCCCCCATGTTTTAATTTTTTATCGTAACTTCACCCCACAGCCCCTTGACACTAACTCAACACACTTCACTTCATGCCTGAATCCATCATATCCCTACTAGGTCTGGCTGCTACTGCCTTTTTGCTCTATTTCATTTTTATCAACCTGCGGCATGGATCCAGTGCTACCAAGCCAGAAATAAGGATCAACCAGACTCCAACTTCGCTACCGGTGGTGATTTCGGTGTTTTTTGCCCTCTTGCAAGCCTGGTACCTGATCCTGATCCAAATGCTCATTGCTTACCTCTTGATATTTACCAGTTTAGGGCACGACATCATGGCACTGTTGCTCAACAATCCGGCCTGGTACATTGCGTGGCTGAGTGGTGTGATGTTGCTCATTTTTGCCTTGACGATCTGGTTGATTCCCTGGCATTTGCTGGATGTGGCAACCTATCGGGACTTGCGGCGCAAACGGGCCTACCTGGTGGTTTTGCGCTTTTTGGGTTTTTTCACCTTTGTGGTCTTTCTACTGAGCATTTATGCACTCGACCATGGCTGGGAAAATTTTCCCGGCGGTATATTCTGGACCTGTCTGCTGTTGGCTTTTGTGGTGTATTGGGCCCTGGAAATTACCATCGACGAAAGTGGCATCGCACAGACCTTGTATTGGTCCTTGTTTCTTGGCTCGATCCTCTATGTTGAAATTTCGAACCCCAGTCTGCATTACGGATGGTTCAAATGGGTCATTGTTTTTTGGGCCTTGTTTTTTTGGACCATTACCGGACCTGCTCCCGGTTTTCGCAAAAAGCAGGAAAACGAGCCGGGTTTGCTCAACACTGCCCTAAAAAAGCGAAAAGGAAAAGTGACTCAATTCATTTTGCGGTCCATCAAAAAATTTCAATCCATGCAGACCTGGCTGGGGCTGCGCATTGGCAAGATTGTTGCGGGATTTGATGGTAAATTCAACCTAAAGAGCACCATCAAGGATGAAACAAAGGAACTTTCCAAAAACCCGAAGGAACGGCTGAATGCTTACCGCTTTTACGGCAACCGTTTCTCTTACCGGGTTTTATTTGTCACCACCCTTGGTTTGGCCTTGTTGGGCGTTTATTTGCCCAATCTGGAGCCCATTTCCCCCATTGTTTTTGTGTACACTGGCATGGGCTTTTTAATGATTTTGGTCGATTACATGTACTACACGGGTAGACGGGTGGTGGCATATGCTGCCAATCCGCCCAAAGGGTCGGAGCAAATCCCCAATCTCGTCCAAAAGCTATTCCTGAAATTCAACTGGGACAGTACCGCCCAGGCATTTAGCCGCTACCGATTGGACTTATACGCCTATGTTTTTTGGGTTATCATCGTGTTTGTACTCTTCTTTGCGTCCAACTCCTATACCGCCCAGTACAATTTATTGGACAAAAAACCGCAGCCCGAACGCCTGAGTTTCCACCAATACCTTGACCAATGGGCCGAGGCCAGGCGGGATACACTAGAAAATCCGGCCACCAAAAGTTATTCCGTATTCATTTTTTCAGGTGAAGGCGGCGGCTCGAGGGCGGGGTATTGGTCTTCGACCTGTTTGCTGGGGCTGGATAGCATGCTGGCACTTGACCTCAAGCAGCATACCCTGGCCATCAGCGCGGTATCGGGTAGTTCGCCTGGCACAGTAGCCACGCTGGCCTGGTGGGAGCATGGGAGCGGGTCTGAATATAGAGAATATTGCACCGAGATTTACCAGCACAATTTCATCAGTTCTGGTCTGGCTGGTAATGTATTTGGGGCAACCCTACGCAAGTTTTTGAGTTTTTTTTACTTCAAAAACCGCAATATCCGCTTGTGCGAAGAGGAAAGTGCCGCCATTGAGCGGGCGTTGAAAAGGGGCAAAAAGCCCGGCGAATCCGTTCTTTCTTCCCTATACGCCAAAAATCAATTCGCCTGGGGTTCTTTCAGTGGACTTTACCAAAACCAAAATCGAGGCTGGCGGACCGATCTACCACTGTTTTTCTCCAATTCCACCCATGTACAAACCGGGCGCAGGGTGCTGATCAACCCGGTGATCAATCTTTCAGGCGAGCAACGTTTCATCAATGTCATCGATTTGTGCAAAAGGATAGCTGACAGCACCAAGCAGGAATTGGCCCTGGTGCATGCCGCCAATCTGTCGGAATTGTTCCCCTTCATGTCTGCCAGCGCGCACATTCCCAAGTTGGGTAACTACGCCGATGCCAGTTATTGTGAAAATTATGGCCTTAAAACGGCCTTCGAGATTTACCAGGCCTGCCAGGATTGGAAAAACAGCAAAGTGGGCGATTCTCTGGCCGCCAAATGTAACTTTTATGTGGTCGCATTAATGAATACGCACCCTACCTATTCCGCCAATTCACCCAATCTGCCCATGGAAAACAGCATCCCGAGTGAAACCCTGGCGCCTTTGATCGCTATCGGCAATGTGGTATTGAGCAACAACCCCTTTAGTACCCGGGAAGAAATCAAGTCCGTATTGCCCAAA
This sequence comes from Haliscomenobacter sp., assembly GCF_965225875.1. GTDB lineage: Bacteria > Bacteroidota > Bacteroidia > Chitinophagales > Saprospiraceae > Haliscomenobacter. Next base: position 654,155 of record NZ_CBDDBS010000002.1, read on the forward strand.
CAAACTTACCATGAAATGATTTTGAATCGTTCCGACTTGCCGCTGACCAGGGTCCTGACGAAGCGCAACATGCGGACGATGGACAGCATCAGGACGCGGGAGTTAAAGGGGTTTCGGGAGTGGTATGGGGGAGCTCAGGGGAAGTGATGGAGATCGCATCTCCCACAATTTTGTTTGCAAAAAAGGTACTTTGCCTGTATATTTAGAAAAAGACTAGTCACCTATGCTCAATCGCCGCACCTTCATCCACCACTCCGCCCTGCTCAGCATGGCTGCACCCTTTTTATCCAAAATGGCCTTTGCACCTTCCTCTCCCCTGGAAGTGCACGTCTTCTCCAAACACCTCCAATTTTTGAATTACGCCGAAATGGCCGCTGCGGCTGCCGACATTGGTTTCAGTGGCATCGACCTTACCGTACGGCCTGGTGGGCATGTAGAACCCACTGCAGTGACCCAACAATTACCAAGGGCTGTTGAAGCCATTCGCCAAAAAGGGCTTTTGTCCACCCTCATGGTGACGGCGATCAACCATTTGCGCGATCCCCTCAACCAAACGGTGCTGGAAACCGCTGCCCAGCAAGGCATCCAACACTATCGACTGGGTTGGTATCAGTATCCTGAGCAGTTGCCTCTCCCCGAAGCACTGGAAAAGATGCAAAAAGACATGCAAGCCCTGGCCAAATTGAACAAAAAGCTAGGCCTAAAAGGCTCTTACCAAAATCACTCCGGCTTGTACGTCGGGGCATCTATTTGGGAAGTTTGGGAATTGTTGGAGCATACTGCGCCGGGCGTGATGGGTTGCCAATACGACATCCGCCACGCCTGGGTGGAAGGTGGGCAATCCTGGCAAACCGGGCTCCGCCTCATCCATTCGCGCATCAATACCCTGGCCATCAAAGATTTTGTGTGGGAAAAAACGGCCAAAGGCTGGCAAGTGACCAATGTGCCCATCGGAACCGGGATGGTGGATTTTAAAACCTATTTTGGCTTGCTCAAACGCTACAACATCCAGGTACCCATTTCCCTACATTTTGAATACGACCTGGGGGGTGCCGAGCATGGCAATAAAGACCTGGATGAGGCTACCAAACGGAAGGTGTATGCCGCTATGCGCCAGGATCTGGAGCGAGTGCAACAATTGTGGAAGGAGGCTTGATTATCAACTTACATTAAGTCTAATTTTTCTTCTTCCGGTTCTCCCACTGCTTCCCGTACTTCTTTTTCATTTCCGCCTGATAATCCCGCTTCACGTTCACCTTTTTGTTCTTGTCCAATTTTTCATGAAACGCCGCCCCAACATTTTTCTTCTGGGTCGTTTTCACCACGATCGTTTTCATGTTGATTTGGGGTTGCTCTTCGGGCAGGAGTTGTTCGGATAGCACCAAATCTTCTGGCAGGGGCAACTCGGGAATGCTGAAATTCATCAATTCCTCGGTGGCAGCCAGTAGTTCCATTTCTTTGGGGGTGACGAAGGAGATGGATATACCTTTTTTATCCACCCGGCCCGTACGGCCAATGCGGTGGATGTAGTTTTCGGCGGTGTCGGGCATGTCAAAATTGAACACGTGGCTCACTTCTGACACGTCGAGCCCGCGGGCAATCACGTCGGTGGCGATCAGAACCCGGCATTCGCCCGCCTGGAAGGCCTTGACAGCGGCAAAGCGGGCCGGTTGGGATTTATTGGAGTGGATGACCTGCACCTTGAGGCTCCATTCCTCGTCCAGAGATTCAAAGATGCGGTCGGCCAGGCTTTTGGTGGAGGTAAACACCAGCACCTTGTTCATCTCAGGATTATTGAGCAACAGCAAGCGGAGCAGATTCATTTTGCTGTAAAAATTGGGCACCGAGTAGCGACTTTGGTCGATGTTGCTCAGGGGCGTACCCATGGGAGCAGCTTCGATGCGCACCAATTCCGGAAAATAATCATCGATCAAATCACTGACCTCCTCGGTGAGGGTTGCCGAAAACAGCAGGTTTTGGCGGCGTTCTGGCAAGGCGTCGAAGATGTTTTTGAGCTGAGCCCGAAAGCCCAGGTTCAACATCTCGTCAAATTCATCGATGACCAGTTTTTTGACACTCAAGCCTTTAAAAGCCCCAAGCAGCAGCAAGTCGTTCAAACGGCCAGGTGTACCCACCAACACATCGGCTCCTTCCATCACCTGGGCAGCCTGGGGTTTGAGGTTCACACCCCCGTATACACCCACGGCCACGAGGCTCATGTACTTGCTCAGTTTTTCGATTTGTTCAATCACTTGCACCACCAGTTCGCGGGTGGGTACAATGATCAAGAGCTGAGGCGTTTTTTTCTTGGCAAATTGGTATTGCCGCAGGCAGGGCAAGAGGTAGGCAAAGGTTTTACCTGTACCTGTTTGAGCCAAACCACATACATCCTTACCCGCCATGATGACGGAAAAAGCCTTGGCCTGAATGGTGGTGGGAGTACTCAATCCCAGGTCTTCCAAGGCATTCAGGAGTGGTTTGTTGAGATTTAAATCATTAAAAGTCATAAGCCTACGGTAATTTGGCCGCAAAGGTAGGCTTATTGCAGCATTCTTTTCTATTAATAAACAAAAATGTCATCTTGCCAAATAACTTGGGGGCGATAAAAAACAAGTGTTCATTTTGCCCCACTACCAATTTTTTTAGCCACAAAGACGCAAAGGCACAAAGGCACAAAGCAGCTTCATTCTTTGTGCCTTTGCGTCTTTGTGGCTAAAAAATGTCCAGTATTTGCATTTTCTTTGTCCAATCGCATCATCAAACCTACACCATGAGAGCTATCATACTGTTCCTATTGCTCAGCGTCAATCTTTTTGCCCAAAAACCCACTACCCTACCCCGCAGCACCCCCGAAGCCGAAGGGGTATCCTCTCAGGGCATCATCAATTTTTTAGACGCTGCAAAAGCCAGCAAACACGAGCTCCACAGCTTTATGATCCTGCGCCATGGCAAAGTCATCGCGGAAGGCTGGTGGAATCCTTACCGCCCAGACCTCAAACACACCATGTATTCAGTGAGTAAAAGTTTTACGGCCACCGCCGTGGGTTTCGCAGTATCTGAAAAACTCCTGAGTGTCAACGATAAAGTCGTCTCTTTTTTCCCCGACGATTTACCCGCCAACATCAGCCCCAACCTGGCGGAACTACGCATCAAAGACCTGCTCAGCATGAGTGTGGGCCACGACAAAGACCCCACCGGGCCAGTAGTGGGCGAAAAAAACTGGGTGGAGGCTTTTTTGCAAATCCCGATTCCTCATCAACCGGGCACCAAGTTTGTCTACAATTCGGTAGCCACTTTTATGCTTTCAGCCATTGTGCAAAAAGTGACCAAACAAAAGATAATCGACTACCTCCAGCCCCGTTTGTTCACGCCACTGGGCATTCAGGGCATTGATTGGGAGGTCAATCCGCAGGGCATCAACGTAGGTGGTTGGGGTTTGCGGCTCAAAACTGAAGACATGGCCAAATTTGGCCAGTTGTTTTTACAAAAAGGCATGTGGCAAGGCAAACAAATCCTACCCGCCACCTGGGTGGAGGAGGCCAGTACCATGAAAATCATGCAAAACCCCTCAGCACCCGCCGAGGAACTGAAATCCAGCGACTGGCTCCAGGGCTATTGTTACCAGATGTGGCGCAGTCGGCACAATTCCTACCGGGGCGATGGCGCCAATGGCCAGTACATCCTCGTGTTGCCCGAGCAAGATGCGGTGATCATCACCACTGCCGAAGCACCCGATATGCAGGGGGAAATCAACTTGATTTGGGAACACCTGCTGCCCGCTTTTCAGCCCAAAAAACTGCCTGCTGAACCCAAGGTACGGGCTGCGTTGGGGGCTAAAATTGCAGGGTTGTACCTGCCTTTACCTCCCAAAAGCCCTATTTCGGGTACCCAAGCCAGTTTGAATGGCAAAAACTATGGTGTTTTTACGGGCAACAAAAACTTGCAACAAGTCAGTTTTGATTTTGTCGACAACATCGCCTACCTGAACCTACAAACCGACACAGCCCTGCACCGCATCGCCTTTGGATTTGGGCAATGGATCGAAGGAATCACCACCAAACTCGGCCCCTATCTGGTGGCGGGCGCACAATCCAATCGGGTCGGCATTGGTCCCTACAAAGTAGCGGGTGCTTATGTTTGGAAGGACGATAAAACGATAGAGCTTACCCTGCGCTACATCGAAAGTCCACATACTGAAAAAATAGTTTGTAGCCTGGATGGAGATTACCTGAGTCTGGATTTTCAAAGTATTTTTAATCAAAACAACAACCAACGGCCCATCGCGAAGGCCGTTTTGGCACCCAAAACGAGCAACCCGGCCCGCCTGATTGTACGCGGCGACGACATGGGCTATTCCCACTCTGGCAACGAGGCACTGATCAAATGTTATCGCGAGGGCATCCAAACTTCTATCGAAGTGATTGTGCCTTCCCCCTGGTTTCCCGAAGCGGTGAAAATGTTGGCGCAAAACCCGGGTACCGACGTCGGCCTGCATTTCGCCATCACCAGCGAATGGGACAACATCAAGTGGCGGCCCCTCACGGATGCCCCGAGTCTGCGCAACGCCGATGGGTATTTTTACCCGATGATATATCCCAATGCCTACTACCCCAAGCAATCGGTGATGACCAATGCCTGGAAAATTGAGGACATTGAAAAAGAACTGCGGGCGCAGATTGAAATGGCAAAAAAACACATCCCCAACCTGAGTCATATCTCCGGCCACATGAACAGCACGGGCTTCGACCCTGCCGTGAAAGCCATGGCGCGCCGGGTGGCGGCCGAGTACAAGCTCCCCATGGTGGACGTGGATGCCCTGCAGGATTTTCAAATCAGCTACACCGGTTTTGATTTTGGCAAAAAAACCACTGAGCAACGCATCCAGGGTTTCATCGACATGTTAGACAAGTTGGAAGCGGGCAAAACCTACGTCTACGTTGAACACCCCGGCCTCGACAATGCCGAATTGCGCGCCATTCACCACATTGGTTATGAGGATGTAGCGCAAGGCCGCCAGGATGTAACCACCATTTTTACCAGCGAAAAAGTGAAGGAGGCCTTGGTAAAAAAGGGGATAAAATTGGTGAGTTACCGGGAGGTGTTGAAGCGGTGAAACATGGATTGACTGCATCAAGTATTGGCTTCACCATGAAGGACCAATACTGTGCTTTTACCCCAATAGTACTTTGCTTGGTCTTAGCCATATTTTTCCAAATAATTCCTTTTACAATTTTTCTATCTTAGCATATCATTCTTTTGATTGGACAAAAGGATATTTTTAAAATTTTTTATTAATCTTCACCTAGGGCAAAAGGATTTCCCTATTTTCGCCAATAGTGACAGATTAAACTACAAAGGATCATGCAGAGAGGCAATAAAACCAAAAAACATTGGCTGTGGCTGGCTGGATTAGGCGCCATTGGAAGTATTGTGCTACTGTCGGAATGCGCCAAAGGCCCCGATGCTCTGGGGACCGCCCTTCCCGACGTTGTCGATTTTAATTTTCACGTCAAGCCCATTTTGTCCGACCGTTGCTTCAAATGCCACGGGCCCGACGCCCAGAAGCGCGAGGCCGATTTGAGGCTGGATACCAAAGAAGGACTGTTCCAGGCGCTGGAGAAGCACAAAGACCAGTTTGTGGTTGTACCCGGCAAACCTGAAAGTAGTGAAATGTGGCGGCGCCTCAACCACGAAGACCCCGATCAAATAATGCCACCACCCAACAGCAACCTTAGCCTGAATGAAACGGAAAAAACCATCATCCGTCGCTGGATTGCGCAGGGGGCCAATTACCAAAAACACTGGGCTTTTATAGTGCCCAAAAAAGCTCAACTGCCCAAAGTCAAAAACAAAAACTGGGAAAGCCCCATCGACCGCTGGGTACTTGCCAAAATGCAGGACCTGCGCCTGGAACCCAACGAGCGTGAAGAATGGCCACGCCTGATCCGTCGCGTTTGCCTCGACCTCACCGGATTGCCACCTACTGAGGCCGTGATGAAAAAATTTGGCGCAGATGATTCTCCCGCCAATTACCGCCGCCTGGTCGATTACCTCTTGAAACAACCTACTTTTGGCGAACGGATGGCTACCCATTGGCTTGACGTATCCCGTTACGCCGACTCGCACGGCTATCAGGACGACGGGCCACGTACCATGTGGCCCTGGCGCGACTGGGTGATCCACGCCTTCAATACCAACATGCCTTTCAACCGCTTTGTCAGTTGGCAAATCGCGGGCGATTTGTTGCCCAATCCAACGAAGGAAATGCTGCTCGCCACGGGTTTCAACCGCAACCACAAAATCACCCAGGAAGGGGGCGTCATTCAGGAGGAGTACCGCATTGAATACGTGACCGACCGCACCAACACCTTCAGCAAAGCCTTTATGGGCCTGACGATGGAGTGCTCCAAATGCCACGACCACAAGTACGATCCAATTACCCAGAAGGAATATTACGAGTTGTTTTCCTTCTTCAATAGTGTGCCCGAAGTGGGTCTATATGGCGATATTTCCGCCGTTTCACTGGCCGATCCACCCCGCATGTACATCCACAACTCCACCGTGCGCGACACCTTGCCTTTCATCAATAAAAAACCGACGGATACTGCCGTAGTTATGATTATGCAGGAGATGCCCAAGCCACGCACCACCTATATCCTCAAGCGCGGCCAGTACGACGCCCATGCTGATTCTGTGGAAAGGGGGACACCAAAATCCGTATTGGCTTTTGACAAAAAATTCAAAGCCGATCGTGCAGGACTGGCAGACTGGCTCTTCAGCCCAAAACATCCCCTAACTGCCCGGGTATTCACCAACCGGATGTGGATGGAGTTTTTCGGGACAGGTATCGTCAAGTCTTCGGAAGACTTTGGAAACCAGGGCGAATTGCCCACCCATCCAGAACTGCTGGATTGGTTGGCCGTCGACTTCCGCGACAATGGCTGGGATGTCAAACGCCTGATCCGGCAAATTGTACTCTCTGAAACCTACCAGCAATCTGCAGCCATCAGCAAACGCAAACAGGAAGTAGACCCTGAAAACCGCTACCTCGCCCGGGGCCCTCGCCTGCGCATGAGCGCCGAGATGATCCGCGACAACTGGTTGGCCACCTCCGGTTTAATCAATCCCGAAGTAGGAGGCCCAAGCGTCAAACCTTACCAACCCGAGGGTTTGTGGGAAGACACCAACCCTGGCCGCGGGCCGCTGATGTTTTACAAACAGGATAAAAAAGAAAAACTCTACCGCCGGAGTTTGTACACCTTCTGGAAACGCACCGCTCCCCCACCCTTCATGTTGACCTTTGACGCGCCAATGCGGGACTACTGCGTCCCCAAACGCACCCGTACCAACACGCCCTTGCAAGCGCTCAACATGCTGAATGACCCACAGATGTTGGAAGCAGCGCGCTGGTTGGCCGCCAATCTGCTCAAAAAAACGGGTAATGGGGAAACAGCGGTCGGCAAGGCTTTTGAACGCATCCTGACCCGCAGTCCGGAAAGCTCGGAGCTGAAGCAACTCCTGGCTTATTACCAAAAGCGACTCAAAACCTTGCAAGCGGATAAAACCCGCGCCGAAAAAATGCTCCAGGTCGGCGAAGTCGCCCAGGCCAAAGGTGTCAACCCCAGTGAATGCGCTGCCCTCAGCGAAGTGGTCCAAATCATTTACAACATGGATGAAACCATCACAAAGTAGTTTGATCATGCAAAAGGAAATTCTCGAATCCAAACTCAATATCAACCGACGGGCTTTTTTCTCCAAAATGAGCATCGGTATCGGTTCATTGGCCCTAGGTTCCCTATTGATTCCTGATTTATGGAAAGGGGATGAAGATGATGTAGCAGCCATGTTGCCTGGCCTCTCGCATTTTGCCCCTAAGGCCAAACGCATCATCTACCTCTTCCAGTCGGGCGCACCCTCCCAATTGGAAACCTTTGATTACAAGCCCAAACTCCGCGAGATGTTTGGCCAGGAGCTCCCACCTTCCATCCGTCAGGGCCAACGCCTGACCGGGATGACTAGCGGGCAAAGTTCCTTCCCCATTGCACCCTCCTACATCAACTATAAACAATACGGGCAAAACGGCACCTGGATCAGCGACTTTTTTCCACACATTGGCAAAGTTGCTGACGACATTTGTGTCATCCGTACCCTGCATACCGAGGCCATCAACCACGACCCGGCCATCACCTTTTTCCAAACCGGCAACCAACAATCGGGTCGCCCAAGTATGGGTGCATGGATGAGTTATGGGCTGGGCAGCGAGAATGAAAACCTGCCCGCGTTTATGGTGCTGACCAGTCGGGGCAAGGGCAATAGCCAAGGTTTGTACGCCCACCTTTGGGGCAGTGGCTTCCTGGACTCAGTGCACCAAGGGGTAATGCTACGCGGGGGCAAAAACCCAGTATTGTACCTCAAAGACCCCGAAGGCATGAGCCAGGCAGAGCGGCGACAGATGTTGGACCAAATTGCCGCGCTGAACCAAAATAGCTACGAGCAAATGGGGGACCCCGAAACCCTGGCACGCATTCAGCAATACGAAATGGCTTACCGCATGCAAACTTCGGTGCCTGAGTTGATGGACCTGAAGGATGAGTCGGATTATACTGTGAAATTGTATGGCCCTGATTGTCTGGTGCCGGGCACTTATGCTGCCAATTGTTTGCTGGCGCGGCGTTTGGCCGAGCGGGGCGTACGTTTTGTGCAATTGTATCACCAGGGTTGGGACCAACACGGCAACCTGCCCAATGAAATGGGTGGCCAGGCCAGAGACGTGGATCAAGCCTCTGCTGCCTTGATCACCGATCTGAAACAACGGGGATTGTTGGAAGATACCCTCGTGATTTGGGGTGGAGAATTTGGCCGCACCGTGTACTGCCAAGGGGAGTTTAAGGCCGACAATTATGGCCGCGACCATCACCCACGTTGCTTCAGCATCTGGATGGCTGGCGGCGGCATCAAACCAGGGATCACCTACGGCGAAACTGACGATTTCAGCTACAACATTGCCAAAGATCCGGTACACATCCACGATTTCCAGGCTACCATTATGAACCTGATGGGCATCGACCACGAAAAGTTGATCTTTAAACACCAAGGGCGGCGGTATCGATTGACGGATGTGAGTGGGAAGGTGGTGCCGGGAATCATGGCGTAAACAAACCAGTCAATCTCTCAAGTCACACCAAACATCGTAAATGCATCATTCCTAAGGTGTTCTAAGGTGTCTAAGGTGGTTCAAAAATGAACATGTTTTATTTGAACCACCTTAGGCACCTTAGAACACCTTAGAGGCGGTGCGCAAACGGAGTTTGTGCTTTTTTGTAAAAATTTGTGTCATTTGTGGCTCAAAAACTCTTGCCGAAGGCGGACATTAAACAGTCTTACACAATGAATACTCGCTTTGCCTCTATACTCGAAAACCTGCGTTTTTTCCTGAGCATCCTGCTCGTTTTTTTGCTGGTTTTTGAAAAGTACATCCATCTGCCCGCCTTCCTGGCCGTTTTGGGCCGGATGCACCCCCTGATTTTACACTTCCCCATCACCCTTGCTGCAGTGGGCGGTATTGGGCTCTTGTTTCCTGCCAAATACGAATTGGCTGCCTGGTCTCGGAGGATGGAATTTTGGTCGGTCACTGCCTCCATTACCGCTTTGACTGCCCTGTTTGGGCTGTTTTTATCCCGCGAAGGAGGTTATGACGAAGCTACCTTAAACTGGCACAAATATTCAGCGGCAATCCTGACCCTCGGAGCAGGGTACCTGGCGTGGCGTTTTGGTAAAGGCTCATTGCGGGCGGGTTTTGTCCCTTTTGGTTTGGCAACTTTGGCCCTTACCCTCATTTGTGGGCACCAGGGTGGGGTGTTGACCCATGGGAGCAATTTTTTACTGGAGCCGGTTCGGCCAAATGTAGCGGCGAGCCCGGTTGTAGCGGATGTACAAAAGGCAGAAGTATTTCGGGATGTAGTGCGCCCTATTTTGGAAAAGAAGTGCTTCAACTGCCACAATCCCAATAAAACCAAAGGTGATCTGTTGATGACCACGTTGGAAGGGCTCAAAAAAGGGGGTGAAAATGGCCCCATTTTTATCCCCTTCCAGCCCGATTCCAGTCACATGATTATGGCTGCCCATCTACCTGAAGATGATGACCGACACATGCCTCCCGCCGGAAAGCCCCAATTGACCCCGGATGAGTTGAAAATCATCCATTTCTGGATCAAAAAGGGAGCTGATTTTGGCGCAAAAGTGAGCGCTTATTTGCCCAATGACACCCTTGATGTTTGGACAAAAAGTATCCCCACGGCAGCAGCGGCCTTGCCCCAAATTCCCGCCGCATCCGAAAAAACCATCGAATCGCTCAAAAGTAATTTTTGCAACATTCGGCCATTGGCGCAAGGAAGCCCTTACCTGGAAGTAGTGGTGCTCAATCACCAGGACTATCAGGCCGATGTGTTCAAAAAATTGCAAAAAATCAGCAAGAACATTTACCGCCTGGAAACTTCCGGTGCGCCAGTAACGGATCAGGAAATCAATGCCATAACGGGTTTGGAAAACTTGCGGGAATTGGGTTTGGGTCGAACCAAAATTACGGGTAAAAACCTCAGCGACCTGCTTAAACTGAAACATTTGCAGGTGCTCAAACTGCACGCCAATAAGTTGAAGGCCAAAGACATTGAACCCCTGTTGGGCAGCAAAAACTTGCACCTTTATCTCTGGGGCAATCCACTGGAGGACAAAGAATTGGCCCAATTGCGCAAAAAAGCGGGTAGCATGAAACTGGATTTGGGCACCCCTCCCGACACCGCCGTATTGCAACTCAACAAACCCATTGCCGAAAAGCCAGTCGCCTATTTTCAAAACTCCACCGAACTGGTACTCAGTCATCCCCTCCAGGGTGTTAAAATTTATTACACCACCGATGGCCGCAATCCCGATGGAGAAAAGGGGATTGGCAAGGTATACAAGGTGCCAATTTTGGTTAAAAACGACCTACAAATCAAATACCGGGCTGAGTTGGATGGTTGGCACGCCAGCGTGATGGATTCATTGGCCTTCAAAAAGACCCGCTTTGTTCCCGATCGATTTGAGCTTAAAGTGCCAGCCGACCCCAAATACATGGGTGGTGGAGATTCCGTCATTTTTAACCTGGCCAAAGGTGGCCCCAACCACACCGTCAACGATGGTTGGCTTGGCTTTCACAGTACTGCACATTTGGACGTAGAGTGCTTTTTTAAAAATCCACCTGAAATCCAAAAAGTGAGCATCGGCACCTTGCTCATTGACAATGCCTACATTACGCCGCCCGTGAGTTTGGAGGTATGGGGCAGCAATACCAAGGGGCAATGGGAAAAAATTGGCACCCAAAGTTTCCCCATCCCTACGGGGCCACAATACGGCAACCGCTTTTACGACTGCAAGGTCAAACCGGGAAAATACGCCTATTTGAAAGTCGTCAGCAAACCCATTGCCAAATTGCCTTCCTGGCATCGAGGGAAAGGGGAACCGGGTTGGCTCTTTGTGGATGAAGTGTTGATCAATTGATTGTCGCCACAGAAACGTTTGGACCATGAAATACGCAGCAAACAAACCAAATTGGGTGAATTAGACGTATTTTTATAAAAATAAGCAAATGATCCGATTGAGTTTTTTGTTGTTCCTGATCAGTATTACCGCTGGCACCTGCCAAAATCAGGTTGCCAAGTCCAAAAATGCCACAAACGCCAAACAGGCTGACATGCACAGCCATAACCCTTATTATTCTCGTACCGACACTAACCATCTGAACGTATCTGACGCGGAATGGAAAAAAGTACTCCCGGAAGACCTTTACCTCGTGGCACGAAAAAAAGCCACCGAACCAGCCTTCACGGGAAGGTTCTGGGATTTTGAAGGGCTGGGTACTTATTACTGCGCGGCATGTGGCAACCCCTTGTTTCGTTCCGACGCCAAATTTGCCAGTTCCTGTGGCTGGCCAAGTTTTTATGAAGCCCTGCGCCGCAATAGTGTGCGCTACGAAACGGACACTTCCTACGGAATGATTCGCACAGAAGTACTTTGTGGCCGCTGCGATGGACACCTCGGGCACATTTTCGATGATGGCCCGGAGCCTACCGGGAAAAGATTTTGTATGAATTCGATTATTTTGGATTTCGAACCCGATTCCGGCAAAAAATCGAAGTAATTTTGCGCCCGATTTGAGCGCTTGTTAAAAAAGCGCAGATTCCCAATAGGTCCTTTATGAAAAAATACGTCTTGCAGCTTTTGCTGCTAACGACTTTGTTGAATGTGGTGAATGCGCAGGAAAAGCGAGATAGCAACAAAGTCAAAGTAGTGGGGTTGCCGCTCTTTTTTTATTCTCCTGATACCCGGTTTGGAATTGGGGCTGGAGGAATTGCCACTTTCCGCACCCCACTTTCTCCTCAGGCATCCAGCGTTACATTTAGTTTTGCTTATACCCAGCGGAAACAATTGTTGGCCTGGTTTCCCTATCAATTGTATTTGGGAAAAGGCAAATACCTGACTTATGGTGAAGTGGGTTGGTACCGCTATCAGTACCAGTTTTTTGGCATCGGAAACGAGTATGCTGACGACTATCTGGAAAAATACACCGCCCAATATCCAAGGGTACGTTTCACCTTCTTGCGCAATTTGAAAAAAGGGCACGCTCTGGGCTTACGCCTGGCGTTGGACGATGTAAAAATAGTCAACTACGATTCAAGCGGACTCTTGCTGCAAAAATCCATCCGAGGTTGGGACGGGGGGCGGTCCGCTGGAGCTGGACTGGTATGGTGGCGAGATACCCGCGACAATCGTTTTTACCCAGGCAAAGGATCCTACCTGGAAACATCATTTTACCTGGAGGACCAGTTTACAGGTTCTAATTTCCAGTTTTCACGGGCTAGTCTGGACGTGGGGAAATTTTTCACGCTGGGCAAAAAAACCATTCTTGCGGTACAGGCCATGGGCACTTTTACTTTGGGTACCGATGTGCCTTTTTTTAATCTGGCTCAATTAGGTGGTCCTCGCCGTTTACGGGGATATTTTGAGGGCAAATACCGGGACAAACACCTGTTGCTGACTCAAGCGGAGTTGCGCCAGGAAGGTTTCGGCCGATTTGGCGGGGTGCTGTTTTTGGGTACGGGCGCAGTGTTTGGCACTCCGGAAGAAAGCATCAAATGGAGGCCCAATGGAGGCCTGGGTATCCGGTATCAATTGGATAAAAAACAGAAGATCAACCTGCGGGCGGATTATGGTTTTGGGGTGAAGAGCCAGGGGTTTTATTTGACTTTTGGTGAGTCGTTTTGATGGGGCGAAGTACCCATAGAGGCAGGTCCGGTCAGTTTTGTGTTAGCTGGTACAAGTCTCCAGACTTGTACCCACATTCTCGCGTCTCTGACGCACGAGCAACGCGAAAATATTTAATGAACACACGTCAGAGACGTGTCAATATTGGTACAAGTTTCTAGACTTGTACCAGCCCAGCGGGCATCCGCAAGGGATGCCCCTACAGGTATCCTTTGGCTTGCAGGGTGAACAGTTCGGCGTATTTTCCTTTCTTTGCCAGTAGCTCCTCGTGGCTACCAATTTCCACCAATTGACCATTTTCCAGTACCAAAATGCGATCGGCCATCCGTACGGTGGAAAAACGGTGTGAAATCAACACTGCCGATTTTCCGGTGATCAATTCTGCAAAACGTTGAAAGACCTCGTGTTCTGCGCGGGCATCCAGGGCTGAAGTGGGTTCGTCTAGAATCAAGAGTTGGGCGTCGCGCATGTAGGCACGCCCGAGGGCAATTTTTTGCCATTGCCCCCCGGATAATTCCACGCCGTTTTTAAAACGTCGCCCCAGCATTTGCTCGTAACGTTCTGGCAGTTGTTCGATGACGGTATTCGCCAGGCTTTTTTCAGCCGATTCGAGTACATCGTCTTGTTCATCTTTGTGCAGGATGTTGCCAACCGCAATGTTTTCCCCAGCAGTCAATTGGAAACGGATGTAATCCTGGAAAATGATGCCAATGTTTTGGCGCAGGGATTGGAGGTTGTAATCCCGAATGTCTACCCCATCGATGAGGATACGGCCTTCGGTGGGTTCGTACAAACGAGCCAGGAGTTTGACCAAGGTTGTTTTACCTGCTCCATTTTCACCGACCAGGGCCAGCTTTTCACCCGCATGAAGGGTAAAAGAAAGATTACGGATGGCCCAGCGCTCTTGATCGGGATACTTAAAGCTGACATTTTCAAAAACAAAACCGCTTTGTATTTTCTCAGGGAACAGCTGGCTCCCAGGGGTAGAAATGATTTCTGGCTTGATGTTGAAAAAATCGAAGAGATCTTTAAGGTACAAGGCGCTTTCCGCAATTTTGGAAAAACGGGTCATTACTCCTTCCAATAAACCATGCAAACGTTGAAAAGAACCCGTCAAAAAAGTAAGTGAACCTACCGTAATCAAACCACCCACGGTTTGAAGCGCAATCAACACATAAGCACCATAATAAGCCACTGAACCTAGAGCTGCCAACAACAGCCCCCAAAAAGAGCGTTTGATCACAATCTTGCGATTGGCCAGGAAATATTGATGGGAGAGTTTTTTGAATCGCTCGATGATGAAATTGGAGAGGTTGAAAATTTTGACCTCCTTGGCGGTTTCGTCGCTGGCACCGATGTAGCGCAGGTAGTCCAACTCCCGTCGTTCGGGTGTCCAGTTCAGGGATAAGGAATAGGATTGTTGGTTGAAGTAAGATTCGCCTAAAAAAGAAGGGATCACCGCAACGACCAGGATCAGAATCAACCAGGGGTTGAAGGCCACCAAACCCGCTCCCAGGAAAAGGATGGTTATGATGTCCTGAAATTGAGTCAACACTTGCGACATCAAAACCGTTCGATTGGTGGTTTGACGGCGAGCGCGTTCCAGCTTATCGTAAAATTCGGGGTTTTCAAACTGAAACAAGTCCAGCTTGGCGGCGTGTTGCATGATGTCGACGGAGGTACGGTTGGAGACCAGGTCACCCAATAGATTTTCGGTCAGACCAATGCCCCGGTTGAGGAAATCTGAAACAATCACAATGGCAAATTCAGCCCCCAACCAGGTCCACAACTGGCTTAAGTCTTTTTCAGGTGCACTGATCAGGCGAATGATTTCGTCCACAATCAACTTGCCGAGGTAAAGGGTAAGCAAAGGCGCTCCGGCTTTCACCAGGCGTAAAACGATATTGATGGTCGCCAACCGTGGTTCAGTTTGCCAAATCAGGGCAAAAAATGCGGGTAAATTTTTCAGCGCAGAAAACTGATCGGCCAGCTTGACTTTTTTTGATGTAGTACTCATAACTCAACATTACAATGAAAAGGCTACAAAAGTTTAAAGCAGATACGTTCCTTTTTTTATCATGTTGCTTACCTTTACTTTTATGGAGAATGAGCTGCAAGAATTGATCGATATCCTCGAATTGTTAAAAATCGAAAAAAAGGAAGATTTTGAACAGCACCGCAAAGTGATGGACAGCCTTAGTCCAGAGCAGCGGCGAGCCAAAGGCCTGGCCTGGTATCCTTTAAATGCCATTCAGCAAGGGTATACCATTGGCGAACGTGCTTTTGTAGTTGTGGAGCGTACCCAGGGGAAAGGTCAGGAGCACCAATTTCGGGCGGGCAAAACCGTACGTTTTTATACCCAACACAGCGATGTACACAACCCAGAACGCAATGGCGTGGTGTATTATGTGGATAAAGACAAAATGCGGATCATCCTCAATACCCGGGATCTGCCAGACTGGATTGGCATGGGGCAACTTTCCGTGGATATTCTTTTTGACGAACGCACCTACATTGAAATGGAGAAGGCCATGCAAAAGGTCATCTCTGCGCCTAAGGGGCGTTTGCAGGAATTGCGTGCCGTTCTTCTGGGGCACAAACCTGCCCATTTTAATCCGGTCGAATCCCCCATCAAAATCGCCACACTCAATCCTTCTCAAAACCTGGCGGTAACCCAAATTCTGGCGGCCCAAGAGGTAGCGGTCATTCATGGACCTCCTGGCACGGGCAAAACCACTACCCTGGTGCAAGCCATTAAATTACTGGCGGAAAGAGAAAAAACGGTGCTGGTTACGGCGCCCAGCAATACTGCGGTGGATTTGTTGAGTGAAAAACTGGCTGAGCAGGATTTGCGCGTGGTTCGGGTTGGCAATATTTCCAGGGTAGATGAGAGCATCGTCAGGCATACCCTAGAATACCAAATATCCCAGCACCCGGAGAGCAAAAACGTTAAAAAAGTCAAAATCCAGGCCGCAGAATGCCGTCGCCAGGCCAATCGCCTGCGCAGCAAACGGGGCTACGAGGCTTACGAAGAGCGCAAAAAAATGGAACAGGAGGCAGCAGAGCTTTCTGCCTGGGCCAATTCCCTGGAACAACGCCTGATCGATATGATCCTTGACGATGCCCAGGTCATCACCTGCACCCTGGTTGGCGCAGCCCACCCCGTGCTCGATCAGCGCAAATTCCGCACCGTTATTGTTGATGAAGCCGCACAAGCCCTGGAACCCGCCACCTGGATCCCAATTACCAAGGCATCAAAGGTCGTACTCACTGGTGACCCTTTCCAATTGCCTCCAACCGTAAAATCACAGGAAGCAGCCAAGAAGGGCTTCAACATCACCATGATTGAAAAGTGCCTCAAAAGACTGCAACAGGTCAATTTGCTCAACATCCAATACCGGATGAATGAAGCGATTATGGGTTTCAGCAATCGCCAGTTTTACAACAACGAACTGATGGCTGCCCCTCAGGTGAAAGACCGGCAATTGGACATTGAACTCAACGCTCCGGTTATTTTTATCGATACTGCGGGTTGTGGTTTTGATGAAAAAGTGCATCATGCTTACCAGAGCAAGTACAACCCGGAAGAGTTCCAGATTCTACGCGAGCACTTGTACCAATTGGCGGACGCGTTTTTAGAAAAAGAGCCGCCATCCATTGCCATTATCTCCCCTTACCGGGAGCAAGTCATGCACATTGAAGAGGAATTGAAAGATGACCCGATGCTCAGCAAACTGGATTTGGACATCAATACCATCGATGGTTTTCAAGGGCAGGAAAAAGACGTGGTTTTCATCTCGCTGGTACGTTCCAATATGAAGGGAGAAATTGGTTTCCTGACTGATTATCGGCGCATGAATGTAGCCATGACCCGGGCGCGCAAACAGTTGATCATTGTGGGTGATAGTGCTACGATTGGGAACAATAAATTTTATGGGGAATTCCTGTCGTACTGCGAGGAGGTGGGTGAGTATCGGAGTGCTTGGGAGTATATGCAGAGTTGAAAAAGTGAAAAGTGAAAAATAATAATACAAAAAGCAAAGGCTCCGTATCGAATTCATCGATGCCGGAGCCTTTGCTTTTCACTTTTCGCTTTTAGCTATTCGCTTAATAAGTCCAAAGGTCGTGTTCCAGGTTGAAAATTTCCTGCTTGATCTTGTCGGCTTCCAGCAGCAGGTCGCGGCCAGTAAACTGATCTTGCAAACGCAGGTCTTTTACGTTGGAAGTTTTGTAGATATAGCTGGAGAAGTAGCGCATCTCGAATACGTCTTCCCAGGTCATTGGAGCGCCATCGTTTTGGTCGTTGAACACTTTTTCACGTGCCAACAATTCACGGGCATCTGGGTAATAGATCCAGAACAACACGTTTTCACCCACCTTGTCGCCTGTAGAGGTTTTTACAGGCAATACTGGAGCAACGCCCAGGATACGCACCTGCATGGAAGATGATTCCTTGTCGAAGAACCAGATTTCTTTTACCCGGATACGCTGTACGTCTTCGGTGATATTGACATCACTTTTGATGATCTGTTGTTTTTGCTCGTAAGTGACGGGGTCAGTTACCATCACTGTATCGATTTTGTACAGCAGGCCATTCACAGCAGATGTATCAAGGCGAGTTTTGAATTCTTCATCAGCAAAGATGCGCAAAGGCTTCTCTTTGTTGTTGATCGCTTCCAGCAAAATTTGTACGAATGGACGTTTGGGGTAAGCGAACGGAAGGTTCATTTTTTCCCGTACGTCAATGATCCGCCAAATGCGCTTCTTCCAAAAAATGTCTGCTTCACGGGGTTGGTCGTATGGAAGCACGCGTTTTTTGGCCGTAATGCTGCTCTCAACCACATCGTCGATCGGATTGGGCAAACCATCGGTGGGGCCCGATTCCGTTTGGATCATATCGATCTGTTGCGCAGTCAGAGGGGCAACAGCGATACAGAGGATAAAAAGAAGACCGAATAATTTGGCGGCCATTTTCATATTCTTGCTTTTTACTTTGACAAAAAAGTGTACCCAATAAACGAGTTTATTGGGTACAGTAGTATAACGGATTCTTAAAAATTTTCTCAAGCGATCAAATGGATTTCATCGTTGAAAAAAATGTAGCATCCAATGTATACACATGCCGTATTATTGCACTTTGAAGGTAACTTGGTTGATCTTACGACCCGCCGCGTCTCCAGGGCATTTTGCACGAATGTTGTCAAAAATGTACTGGTCACCAGGCTTGGCCTGATTGATGATGTTACGAGCTTGACCTCCGAATGCTCCACCGGGGTTAGACACCTGAATCGGGTCTTGACGACGTGGGATGTAAATCACGTTGTAACCTAAGATGTCGCAGCGTGCTTCGAAGTCAAAGTTTTCCAAAACTGGAATTACCCCACCTTGAGCCTTCAATACCCCGTTTCCGATCTCACCACCTGTAGAGTTGTTGATTTTCGCAACTGGGTCTGGAATCGGCTTAACACGGAATTCAAACGCAGTAGCTTTCAAGCCATCACCAGATACCGTTACAGTAGCTCTTCCAGGGGCAGATACACGTGCAGTATATTTACCGCCACCACCAGAAAGAGAAACACCACTACCAGAAACCCTTAAGGAGTTTGTAGAAACACCAGCAGCTACTACTGATACAGGGTTGTCAACCCCCATGTAGAACACGTTCATTTTATCTGCAGAAACAGTTACTGAACGACGTCCAACTTCGTATTCAAAGTCTTTGGTATAGGTACTACGCTCACCAGTTGAAGGGTTTGTCAAAGTAACTGCTACCTTATACGGGCGAATACCTGTACCTGTAGGCGTTTCTGTAAACTTAGCAATACCTTCCGAAACAGGCAATGAGCGCCCGTTTACAGAAATCACTACGTTGTCACTGATTGACTTGGAGCTGGCACCTACTGAAATTTCAGATTCAAAAGTTTCACCAGCAATGACATAGCTTTTCTTGGCAGAAGAAATCGGGATAAAGTTGTCTACTTTGAATTCTTTTGCACCGACCTGGCTCAATAAGAAGTTCAAAATAGCAGCTTCACTACTCTTCATGTCTTGCTGATACTTGGACAGCAAAGGGAAAGCAGCAGCCAGTGGCAGTTGGTTGAAGGTGTATTTAGCCCAGGTATTTACACCGCGCTCCTTCTTCCAATCCCCCTCGCCTACTTTGAGGGTAATTTCTTTCTCTTTTTCTGCAATAGATTGAGCATTGATCAATGATACACCTTTCAAACCATTCAAGATATTGATCAGCTTATCATGGGTATCGTTAATGCGAGCATACAATTTATCGCCATTGCCTTGATTGACCATAAAACGAGAAGTAATCTCCTTGTTTTTGTATCCTTTAGGCTGACCTGGATGATGGTGATCATCTTTTGGGTAATACCCACCTGTTTGTTTCACCATTTCTTCACGCAGACCTTCAACATAAGCGTTGAACTCTTTGGATAAGGTTTGTACTTCTTTTGCAGCAGTAACTAATCTGCTATATTTAGCTGGATCGGTTTCTACGGCCTTTCCCAACTGCTCTACAGTTTTATCATTAGTAGTCTTCAATACATTACTACTATTGACTATACCTGTATTAATCACAAAAAAGGCATTGATGATCTTCGCAGAAACGTTGAGGGCAAGCATGGCAGTTAACACGAGGTACATGATGTTGATCATTAACTGCCGCGGCTCCTTTGGAATTGACATGTTTTTTCTTTTTTCCGGGTTAGAAAAATGATTCCGAAACGGGACCGATTACCCTTGGCGAACGTTGGCCATTGCCGTGATCACCGAGCCATATACATTATTCAGCGAAGAATAAGTTGTGTTCAGCTTGGAAATGTTTTTGTTCAACTCTGTCAAGCCTTCTTTTACCACTTTGGTTTCTTCAGCAGAATCAGTCAAGTCAGCCATAGCTTCGTTCAACTTGGTATAGAAGTTGTTCATTGACTTGAGTTGTTCTTTGGTGCCCGAAAAGTCAACCTCTTGCAGCGCCTTCAAAGAACCCAGGCTTCTGGACATACCTTGCAGTTCTTGCAACATGCCACCCAATTGTTGTTCTACCACTTCGCCGTTCAGGGCTGGAGTATTAACTGGTGTAGTTACCGTAGAAATACCAGGAGTCATTGGTTGCATAGGTGCATTATAACTATCCAAACCTGGGTACAGTTTTTCCCAGTAGTAATCTTTATCAGGGCCGATTACACCCAAGAAAAGGAAAAGCAGGGCCTCTGTAATCATACCGAGGATTAGCATTTCATCCGCACCGGTCCAGGACATAATTTTGAAGAGTGCACCAAGCAGTACTACAGATGCACCAACACCAATGATCAGGTTTTTGAGGTACTTGAATCCTTTCGATTTCAGGAAGCTCATTGTTCAGGATTTTTTTGATGGTTAGACAAAGAATATGGTTGTTCGTTGGGATTTTTTACCCAGGTTACAATCACAATAATGTAGATTTGGGAAAAGGTTACAGTTTTGTTGAAAAAAAAGTTGAATGCTTCGGTTTCACTCGGCACCCAGTACTTCGACTACGCTCAGTGAGCGGATGCTGAGCGAAACCGAAGCATTCAACTTTTTTCCACAAAGCGGAAGGATACTGCACAACAGGTGTGCAGTATCCTTTCGCTTTATCGATCCAGATATGGATTAGAAATCGTTGATGGAACGACCCAAGAAGGTAAGTGCACAACGGAAACCTACGTAAGACTTGGTGGTGTCTTGGTATTCGTAGCTACGTGCACCCGTCTGAAGGAAGTGATGAATATCTTTCCAAGAACCGCCACGAATAACTTTGCGCTTATTTTCTGGTGTATCATCGTCCTCGGCATCGTAACGGATGTCGGGGTTCAAATCGTGCAAGAAGGAATAAGCGTTCTCATAGTATGCTGTATTGGTCCATTCTGCAACGTTACCAGCCATGTTGTACAAGCCGTAGTCGTTGGGGAAATAAGCATCGGCGGCCACGGTGTAGAAACCACCATCTTCGGGGTAGTTACCACGACCTGGTTTGAAGTTGGCCAACAAACAACCTTTGGCGTTGCGGATATACGGCCCACCCCATGGGTACATTGCCCGATCACGACCACCGCGTGCGGCGTATTCCCACTCGTGTTCGAAGGGGAGTCGGTAGTTTTCGGTGTTTTGCCCATCCTTACTGTCGGAAGTTGCTTTGTTCCACAACATGGTACGCCAGTAACAGAAAGCGTTGGCAGTGTGCCAGTCGATACCCACTACGGGATATTCATCAAAAGCAGGGTGCCAAAAGTAGTTCCGAGCATGAGGCTCATTGTAAGAATAGGCAAAGTCGCGCACCCATACCAGCGTATCGGGATAAACATTTACCTCTTTTTCTTTGATGAATTCGTTGCGAGGAGAACGGCCACGATCGTTAGCCGCTTTTTTCCAATCGTACCAGGAGTATTTGTACTTCAGGTTACGAACGTCAATTTCTTTTTTGCCCGCAAAACGGTCATCGCCTTGGTAGTACATTTCGGCGAGGGCACCATCGGGGTCTTCCCAATCGATTTCCTGTTCCCAGTCGATGCGACCTTCGTCGGCATCGTCTTCGTCACTTTCGAGGAAGTGCTCCAGAATCGTATGAGCAATTGAATCCTTTACCCAGTAAACGAACTGGCGGTATTCATTGTTGGTGATTTCAGTTTCGTCCATAAAAAACCCTTGGATAGAGATTTGTTTGGGACGCTGAACAAAGGTGTTGCTGACATCCTGATCGCTGGGGCCAACCAACAAGGTGCCAGAGGGGACGTAGACCATACCGTAAGGATTGATTCCTTTCCAAACTGGACGGTCGAGAACTCCGATTAGTTCTCCGCTTTCTTGTTTTCCGCAAGAAAGTGCTACAAATACCAGCGCAACTAGTGCAAGCTTGAGTACGTTTTTCATGTTAATACCCGAGTTTTCCTTCAGACTTTAAACAGCTTCGATAAAAAGCCGCGTAAATATAGATCGTTTAGAAATTTAAAAAAACTTAATTGGTGCGTTTCGCCCTAAGTTTAACAATCCGCTACTTCAAACGCGAAGCCCACACTGCTTATTTTAGTGAATCAAAAAAAGTTTAGAGTACCATTATTCCGCTTACAGTAACCGAGGATTGTAGATGATTTTGGGCTTGCGCCCTTTTCCAATCCCCTGTTGGATGCGGTAATGCACCCTTAACTCGTGAGATCCATTGCTTACTTCACGCAATGGTGAGAGAACCAAATCGTAGGCATATGCCACGCTCAACTTCTCATTTAGTTTTGCTCCTGCGATCAAACCAAGAGCATCAATGCTATTGGAATTATACCCTCTAAACGAAGCGCCGCCAAAGATATTGTCATTATATCGAATTAACAAACCTAGGTCAGTTTGTATTTGTGTCAAATCCGTACGTACAATGGCAGAGGGTTGAAACAATAGACTGGTTCCCAAAGGAAAGGAGGTTTGGGCATTAAAAAAAATGCTCCGTGTCGTTTTTAGGTCAAATTCGCTGAGCCTGATACTTGCCGCAGAAACGTTGCGAACGGCGAGGCCAAAGTTCCATTTTTCACTTTGAAAATATGCCCCAACATCAAAAGTGGGTGACATTCCACTCATTGCTCCAGCAGATAGAATGGCGTCATTGTGGTTGATTAAAATGTCTTGGTAGGTGCCATCGGGCGCACGTAGCTGTGATCCATCCAAGCCATACTGCATGAAACCGCCGGATACACCAAGCCCCAAAACGGCTTCACCCAGCTCCATTTGATAATTGTAACTGAGCATCAAATTGCTGTTGCGTTGAGCACCTAGCTCATCGTTTTCAAATTTCACTCCAAAGGCGGCTCTAAATTGTGGCAAAGGAACCTGTAGCAAGGCAAACTGAGACATCGGTGCCCCCGGCAAACCACCCCATTGTTGCCGAATGCTGGCGGTGAGGCTCAAATCCTGATCAATGGCCGCCGCACCAGGGTTCCAATAATATGGGCTAAGCATGTGTAAAGTGTACTGTGCCGATTGTTGGGCATACATAGTGGTGCAACCCAATAAAATGCCCCAAAGGAGGGTGTGAAGTTTACGCATAGTTAAGATTTTCGGTCAAAGCCTGTCGTACAGTTCAAATTTGCGCAGTACAACTTAATAGTGGGGCAAAAATAAATGTTCATTTTTCTTAAGCCAAAGGATTAGATAAGACACTTAAAATGAATCGTTTACTTATCTAACCCTATGGCAAAATGAACATTTATTTTTTTATCGCCCCATAGCACTGATCTTTGGAAGTAAAATAGAACAATTTGAGCGTATCGTCAAAAATTTGAGCCAAAGTATCTTCAGTCCAGTCGGCTGTGTGACGTAAGTGTCGAGTTTCCAACGAGGTTTCACAAAAGGCTTGGTTTTGTGTTGCCAGCAATTCAAGCATGTTCTTTTTGGAAAACGTATTCCACAGACTAGAGTTGGCAAAGAAGCAACAAAAAACCAATAATTCTATAGCTTCTTTCACCCAGTACCTAACATTAGGTATAAGGGTTGCTACCTCATGCTAGGTAATTTTTGCATAACGGTGATTTTTGTTAGTAGAAAAAGAAAAAAAACGATCTATTTTGCACCAGAATTGTTACTTAGATTAAATCAAAATAAGCGTACTCGTGGTCGCAACTACAAATACCGGAAAGCAATTGGCCAAACTAAAGGTTGGCAGCAAAGGGCATGTTTCCCATTTCACCGATAATTGCATGGCTTGCAAGTTATTGTCGATGGGCATTTTGCCGGGCACCCAAATTGAAGTGGTACGTGCAGCCCCATTTGGCGGCGGGTGCTACATCAAAGCAGACAATCTGTTGATTGCTTTGCGCAAGTCGGAAGCCTGTAGCATTATGGTTCGTTAATTTTTTCATTCGTTATCTAGTTCTGTCAAAGGTTTGAAACCAGTTCTATCGCCCGCTCTTGAACCAAAGATTGCCCTCATTGGTAACCCCAACAGTGGCAAAACTTCGATTTTTAATCAACTCACCGGCCTACAACAGAAGGTAGGCAACTTCCCAGGTGTTACAGTTGACAAAAAAACCGGTACCCTGGAACTCCCTGGTGGTACCCGTGCCGAGCTGATCGACCTTCCCGGTGCTTATAGTTTTTATCCCACTTCCAAAGATGAAAAGCTGGTTGTCCAAAGTTTGGTACAACCTGGCAACGAAAATTACCCGGATGCCATCGTGTACATCGCCGATGTCACCAAGTTGGAAAAACACTTGCTGCTGTTCAGCCAACTCAAAGACCTGGGCATTCCAGTGCTACTCGCCCTCAATATGGCCGACGTAGCGGAACAGGAAGGCTTGCAATACGACTTGGAGAAGCTCAGCCGCAAATTGGGGGCCCCTACCCTGCTGGTCAGTGGCCGTACGGGCGAAGGACTGGGGCAATTGAAGCAGATGATGGTCGATTTATTGGCTCAGGCACCTGCCGGAAACGCACCACTCGATAGCACCCAATACCGCCTTGCTCCAGAAGAAGCCAAACTGATTACCCAAATTCAAGGCGAATTTCCAGGATATACACCTTATCAATTGATACTTTTGGCACACCATATTAAGTGGTTGCCTTTTTTAACGCCCGCTCAAAAAACAACCATTGAGCAGGCCATCAACAATACCGGGTTTCAGGATTTGCAATTGCAAGTGTATGAAACCATGCAGCGCTACGATCAGTTCACCCCGATTGTTCAACAAGCCCGGGATCGGGACTCAGCTCAATCTGCGAGTTTTACCGAAAGACTGGACGACTTACTGACCAACCGCTTTTTGGGGCCAGTGGTGTTTTTTGGTTTGATGCTGATGATTTTTCACGCCTTGTTTACCTGGGCTGAACTGCCCATGAATTTCATTGAGGACACATTTGGTAGCCTCAATACTTTCCTTCAAAACAACCTGCCCAAACATTGGCTGACAGATTTATTGACGGAAGGGATCGTGACAGGCTTGAGTGGCGTAGTGGTTTTTGTGCCTCAAATTGCCATCTTGTTTTTCCTCATATCCCTACTGGAAGAGGTAGGTTACATGGCGCGTGCAGCGTTTATGTTTGACCGCATCATGCAGTTTTTTGGTTTGAATGGCCGCAGTGTGGTCGCACTCATTTCGGGTGGCGCATGTGCCATTCCCGCGATCATGAGTACCCGTACGATTAGCAATTGGAAAGAACGTTTGATCACCATACTGGTTACACCTTTCATTAGTTGTTCGGCGCGGATTCCAGTGTATACTGTTTTGATTGGATTTGTGGTGCCGCCTACCAAGGTCGGTTTTGTCAGTTTGCAGGCCTTGGCCTTTATGGGGCTTTACCTCTTGGGAATTGCTGCGGCCTTGTTGGCTGCGCTGGTTTTCAAATTGATTTTGCGCACCAACGAAACCAGCTATTTGATGCTGGAATTGCCTGAGTACCGCTTACCGGTCATGCGCAATGTATGGCTGACCGTATGGGAAAAAGTAAAAACCTTCACCTTTGAAGCCGGACGAATCATTCTGATCATCAGTATGGTACTCTGGCTCATGTCTTCTTTTGGCCCGCCGGGGGCAATCAAACGGGCAGAAGAAGTGGCCCGCCGCAGTGCCCAATTAAAAAATCTGGATGAAACGGCTACCCAGGATTTGATCGATGCTCAGGTGATGGAAGCTTCCTTTGCCGGGCAATTGGGCAAGTTCATTGAGCCAGCTATCCGGCCACTGGGTTTTGACTGGAAAATTGGCATTGCACTGATTACTTCTTTTGCAGCGCGGGAAGTTTTTGTAGCTACTATGGCTACCATTTATAGCATCGGCCACCAAGATGACGAGTATTCCATCCGGGAAAAAATGGCCAAACAGCGCGATCCAATCACCAAGGAGTTGATTTACAGTCCGGCTACGTCCCTATCGTTATTGCTATTCTACGTTTTTGCCATGCAATGCATGAGTACGATTGCGGTGGTCAAACGGGAAACAAAGTCTTGGAAATGGCCACTGATTCAGTTCGGGTTTATGACGGGGCTGGCGTATTTGAGCAGTTGGTTGGCGTATATGTGGTTGAGTTGAGGAAAATTACTGCTATAACCGTCATTTAACTGCACAATCCTTTCATTCGGCATCAATCCCGCGTTCCCTTTTTTCATCTTCCGTTTTTTTTCGATCTTGTCAGCACGTATTCTTTACTGACAACTGACATGAAAAAAATCACTACCACCCTATTTTGTGGGGTCTTTTGCCTGCTCATGGCCCAGGCCCAATCTCCCGCCGCCCTAAGCATCGACCAAATTATGCTTGGCGATCGCTTCACCGGCTTTTCGCCCGAAAACGTCTTTTGGGGCGAAGACAACAAAACCATCTATTTCAGTTGGAACCCGACGATGGATACCCTGAGTAGCCTGTACAAAGTGGTATTGCCCAACGGGAAACCCGAAAAAGTCAGCCTGGATGAACAACGCAAAATGCCTGGCAA
Source organism: Haliscomenobacter sp. (assembly GCF_965225875.1). Taxonomy (GTDB): domain Bacteria; phylum Bacteroidota; class Bacteroidia; order Chitinophagales; family Saprospiraceae; genus Haliscomenobacter. Next base: position 680,891 of record NZ_CBDDBS010000002.1, read on the forward strand.
CGGCGAATACAGCAAAGACTATCGCCGCAAGGTATTCGGCCGCAACGGCGATGTGTTTTTGCTCGATTTGACTACTGGCAAGGAGCAGCAAATCACCAATACCTTTGACAATGAAGGTAGCCCCCGGTTTACGGGCGATGGCAAAGGCCTGACCTGGGTGAGCAACAATAATCTCTACCATTGGGACAGCGCAACTGGCAGCATTGCCCAACTGACCAATTTCCGCAATACCCCCTCCCGACCCAGCGCCAAACCACTGGAATACGAGACTTGGCTGAAGGAAGACCAGATGGATATGTTTGAAGTATTGCGCTGGAGGAAAGGCCAACGCGATATTCGTGAGCGCCAAAACAAAGCGCTGGAGGTCAAACGGCCCCGCGAAATCAACTACGGCACCAAGTTTGTAAGCGGCTTACAGGCCAGTCCCGACCTGCGTTTCGTCACCTTCCGCTATACCAAACGCGCCGAGCCAAAAAGTACGGACGTACCCAACTACGTCACTGAATCCGGTTACACCACCGACCTGACGGCCCGTTCCAAAGTCGGCACCCCTCAGGATACCTACGAGTTTGGCATTTACGACCGTACCCGCGACACCTTTTATATGGTAGACACTAAAAAGCTGGAAGGCATTTACGACAAACCTGCTTTTCTGAAGGAATACCACAAGGGCGAAAAACCCTACAACCCCAAATACGACAAGCCCCGCGAAGTGTCTTTTACCAATGTTTCGTTTTCCGATGATGGTAAAGCCGTCATTTCCCTACGCGCACAAGACAACAAAGACCGCTGGATCGTGCTCATTGACCTGCTTACCGGACAGCTCAAACAACTGGATCGCCAGCACGACGACGCCTGGATTGGCGGCCCGGGAGTGAGCGGTTTTGGCGGAGGCGGCATCGGTTGGTTGCCAGACAATGAACACCTGTGGTATCAATCCGAAGAAACTGGTTTTTCACACATCTACACGGTAAACGTCAAAACCGGAGTTAAAAAAGCACTGACCATCGGCAATTTTGAAATCCTGGAAAGCAACCTGTCTCGCGATGGCAAATTCTTTTTTGTCACCGCCAGTGCCGATGGCCCGCACGAGCGCCATTTTTACCGCTTACCCGTAGCTGGAGGTAAATTGGAAAAAATCACCAGCCTCAAAGGAGGCAACGAGGCAGTATTGTCGCCGGATGAAAGCACCCTGGCCATTCGTTATTCTTTTGGCAACAAACCCTGGGAATTGTACTGGATGCCCAATCAGGCCGGGGCTATCGCCCAGCAAGTGACCAGCTCTACTACTGCTGCTTTCAAAACTTACCCTTGGCGGGTGCCTGAAATTGTCTGGTTTACCGCTCGGGATGGGGTAAAAGTACCCGCCCGCTTGTACAAACCCAGCAAACCTGCGCCCAGCCGCCCGGCGGTTATTTTTGTACACGGGGCGGGCTATCTGCAAAACGTACACAACTGGTGGAGCAGCTACTCGCGGGAGTACATGTTCCACAATTTCCTGGTAGATCGGGGTTACACCGTTTTGGATGTGGATTACCGGGGTAGTGCGGGGTATGGTCGCGACTGGCGCACGGGCATCTACCGCCACATGGGTGGCAAGGATCTGGACGATCAGGTGGATGGTGCCAAGTATCTGGTGAGTACCCACAAAGTGAATGCCCAAAACATCGGGATTTACGGTGGCTCTTACGGTGGGTTCATCACCTTGATGGCCTTGTTTAATGCCCCTGAAACCTTCAAAAGTGGAGCGGGTTTGCGCTCGGTGACCGATTGGGCGCATTACAACCACGGATACACCGCCAACATCCTGAACACCCCCGTGGAGGACAGCATCGCTTACCGCCGCAGTTCGCCAATCTATTTTGCGGAGGGGCTGAAAGGCAACCTGCTGATGTTACACGGAATGGTGGATGTGAATGTGCATTTCCAGGATGTCGTTCGTTTGTCTCAACGTTTGATTGAATTGAAAAAGGACAAATGGGATTTGGCCGTTTTCCCGCTGGAGGATCACGGGTTTATTGAGCCAAGTAGCTGGTCGGATGAGTACAAGCGGATTTTCAAGTTGTTTGAGGAGACGTTGAAATAATTGGGTGCCAGGTTCCAAAGTTCCAGGGTTCCATCCGGCACTTCGACTACGCTCAGTGACCGGATGGAACCCTTGAACCTTGGAACCTGGTACCCTCAGATAAAAATTTAACATTTAATATTCGTACTTTCTCTTATTTTTGCAACATCATATTATCGTTAAGATCGACCTTTTACAATACTTACTATTTTCAACCTTTTAGATCATAGTCCCATGAAAAATCGTTCCTCATCTGCCGTTCTGGCATTGGTATTATTATGTTTTTGCACGATTGGATCGGCTCAGGATGGGTACATCCGCTTTGTTGAAAACCTGGAAAACGTTGTCCTCCAGGCCCATGCTTACCAAACCATCCTCGATGTAGCACATCTCGTTCAAACCAACCTGAGCAAGCTCAGTGTTCGCCGTACGGTTGATCCTGCACATGAAGCCATTTACCTGCAAAAAGGCTACGACCTCAATAAAGATGGTTTGCTCAATCAATTGGATGGCTTTGAAAGTGTTGATGGTGAAAAGTTTTCCCCCTGGAATTATTACATCGAGACCATGCCTTGTGGAGAAAAGGAGCCTTTTTATTTTGAAGTGAGAGCATTGGGGAAGGATAGTATGCTGGTGTATGTGCAAAGGCTGCTGACGCAACGCGATCAGTTGCTGCGCGGCATCGATTGCGTTGCCCCTATCAAAGTATATTTACCTCAAAAGGATGCTGGTTTGACACTAGATGCTAAAGATTTAATCCGGGGAGATGTGTATGATGATTGCTATCAATCGACACTTCCACGGGATACCTTACTGGCGCCCTTGGTCAAAAAATTCAGCCTAGCACCCTGGTACAACGACTATTATCGACGTACACCTGATTCTACTCAGCGGTACTTTGAATTGAATTGTAGCCACATTGGTTCAGTCATACCCATCAGTGTGTTTGCCTGGGACAAGGTGGGGAATTTTAGTCGATGTATCACCAAAATTGAAGTACTGGATAGCACTGGCATTTGCCCTGACCCCAGGCCCATGATCAGGTTGAATGATTCACTGGAGCTTATTTTACAAAAAACCTTTGCTCAGCTTCGGCCAACAACTCATGCAAAAAACTTATTGTCCCGGGGTTTTTCATTTGCACAGTTTAAGGACTTTAAAGTACGCCGTTCGATCCGAAAAGCGAATTTGGCTGCCTGGCTACAGTTGGGGTATGACCAAAATCAGGATGGCCAACTGAACGAATTGGATGGTTTCGAAGTGCGGCAAGAAATTGATTTTGTATTGAGTCCATTTTTGGATTCACTGCTCGTGTTTTGCACTGATTTTAGTGATTCTTTGTTCATTGAAGTCCGAGGAATTGATACGATGGTCACTGTGGGCACCCAACAATGGTTTAAACTATTCAACCCTAGCCTTTTTGTTGAAACCTATTTTGGCATCACTAAAATACTCACCTTAAAAGGGGGTACACAGGGTGAATTTTTACTTGAGCCCCTCAAAGTTCAAGAATTTTTAAAGAGCCCTTGTTATACTTGCGACGATGGAAATGGGATACCAGATGTTTGGGGGAGAAAAACCTTAATCCCCAACATGAAGCGACTTGATTCTGCAATTGACACTTTTCAGCAAAGTATTGACCTTGAATGTTGTGATGCCGGAAGAGTACTCTTGCTGAACATCCAGGCTCGAAAAGATACGGCAAGCCCAGCCGTGGGAAGTGTAATAGCATTTGCTGAGATACAAGATGAAAAAAGGTTGTGCCCCAGTGATGGCTGTCGTACGACCAGAAGGATTTTGGGAAAAGTCACTACCTCCACAGGAGCATTGATGGCTGGTGTAAAAGTAAAAATTGAAAGACCTGAGGAAAGCTCCATTGAAATTTCAACTTCAGCCCCAACCGGTTTGTTTGGTTTTTGGGAGTTCTTTTGGGAATACCCTCCCTACCTCCTCATCACCCCCAGCAAAACCACCGACCCACTCAACGGCGTCAGCACCTTCGACCTCATCCAAATCCAAAGGCACATCCTCAACATCAAAACCTTTGATTCTCCTTACCAATACATTGCGGCGGACATCAATCGCTCCGGGACTGTTACTACTTTGGACCTGATCCAATTGCGCAAGGTAATCCTGGGTATCGACACCAACTTTGCCAACAACAGCAGTTGGCGTTTTATCAATGTGGATCATATTTTTCAGCATCCGACTGATCCACTAAGGGACTATTTGCCTGAAACAATCCGAATCGGCCCATTGAATGGTATTCGCAATGTAGAATTTGTCGGGATCAAAATCGGCGACCTCAACAACTCGGCTATCCCAAAATAAACCCCACGCGCTACCGAATCCAATGGATAAATCTTAACTTTCCACCATCTAAAACCTAATACGATGATTGGACTGATACAAGTAGTCATTGGACTCGTTTTTTTGCTTCTTTTGTTGAGCCTGTTGGTGACGACCATTATGGAGTTGATTTCCTCCATGCTGGCCCTGCGCGGAAAAAACCTGGAAAAAGCCATCCTGAATATGTTGGCCAATGGGCAAAAGCAAGGGGAACTGTTCCAGGCTTTTAAGGGCAATGCCTTGTACAAACAATTGTGCAATTACCGCGACAGCGCCAAGCTGCGGCCTCCCTCCTACCTCAGCTCTCAAAACTTCCAATCCATCCTTATGGACATCATCCTGAAGGGTGAGGATGCGGGTAAACTGACGCAAAAAATTGATGAGATCCAAAACGATGAGCTCAAACAGGTGCTCAAACAGTTGCTCAACGATGCTGGCTACGAATTGGATGCCTTCAAAGAAAAAATGCAAGGTTGGTACAACGATGTGATGGATCGCGCAGCCGGCTGGTACAAGCGAAACATCCAGATTTTGGTCACCTTTGTTGGTTTGGTGGTTGCGGTTATTTTCAATGCAGACACCATTTCCGTATACCAACGCCTGGAATCCAACCCTGAAGAGCTTAAGGAAATTGTCACCATGGCCGAAGCCTACGCCAATAAAAATGAACTGGAGATCCAAACTGGCGGCTCCGTCCAACAACAATGGGATCAGGTCAATCACCTCATTCAGGATGAATTGCAGCAAGCCAATTCTCCACTCGGTTTGGGGTGGCACCCCGAGGATTTGAAAAGCATGACCCCCAGTGATTGGGTGATCAAAATCCTGGGCTGGATCGTAACCGCTCTGGCCGTATCCTTAGGCGCACCATTCTGGTTCGATTTGTTAAAAAAACTGGTCAACATCAAAGCCGCGGGCAATGAACCCAAAGCCTAGTACTTCTTAAAATTCTCCTAAAATCAGTTCAAAATGGAACCCATTTTCCAAAAAAATGGGTTCTTTGTGCTTTGAGAATGGAAAAGTTGAGAAGTTGAGGCCACCGCGAGCGACCCTTACACTTCGGCTACGCTCAGTGACCGGGTCGCTCGCGGTGGCCTCAACTCCTCAACTTCCCTGAAAAACTACTTTAAGATGCATTCAGAGACTTTGGCTATCCGCGGGCAAATGGACCGCACCGACTACCGCGAGCACAGCCCCGCGATGTACCTCACCTCCAGTTTCACGTTTCCCAATGCGGAGCTGATGGCCGACACCTTTGCCGGCTTGAACGACGACATCATTTATTCCCGCTACAACAACCCAAGTGTAGACGAATTCATCAATAAAGTTTGCCAGCTGGAAGGCGCCGAGGAGGGTTTTGCTACCGCCTCAGGGATGGCGGCGGTGTTTGCAAGTATGGCAGCCCTGTTGCGCTCTGGCGATCATGTTTTGGCTTCCCGGGCCGTGTTTGGCTCGACCCACCAGATTTTGACCCAAATTTTCCCCAAGTGGGGCATCACTTATACCTATGTTGATCCCGAAGACATCGACAATTGGGAGCAACACATTCAGCCTACTACCCGGATGTTGGTGCTAGAGTCTCCATCGAACCCTGGCCTGGCTCTGATTGATTTGGAAAAAGCTGGTGCACTGTGTAAAAAACACGGCATCATTTTCAACATCGACAATTGTTTTGCTACGCCTTGCCTACAAACGCCAACAGATTATGGAGCAGATCTAATCGTACACTCCGCTACCAAATGGATGGATGGCCAAGGTCGTGTGCTGGGTGGCATCGTGGTGGGCAAAGCGGAATACATTGAGCCCATTCGTTTCTTTTGCCGTCACACGGGGCCAGCTATGTCACCTTTCAATGCTTGGGTGCTGAGCAAAAGTTTGGAAACCCTGGCTGTGCGGATGGAGCGGCATTGCAGCAATGCCTTGAAACTGGCCCAATTCCTGGAGCAACACCCCGAAGTGGCCAAAACGATTTACCCATACCTACCTTCACACCCTCAACATAATTTGGCGCTCAAACAAATGAAAATGGGCGGCGGAATCGTCACCATTGAGGTAAAAGGAGGACTCGAACAGGGCCGGGCTTTTTTGAACGCGGTGAAAATGTGCTCCCTTTCTTCCAATCTGGGCGATACACGCAGCATTGTGACTCACCCCGCTTCCACTACGCACAGCAAGCTGACTGAGGCCGAGCGGGCCGCAGTGGGCATCAATCCTGGCACGGTACGCATTTCCGTGGGATTGGAGCACGTGGACGATATCATTGCGGATATTGATCAGGCTTTGCGGGCGTCACGGTCTACCGATTAAACGGAAATTCATTGATCCAATGGAACCCACGATTGACCAACAGGAATGAGTTCCGGTCTATCGTCCGCATTTTGATCAATAAGGTATCTCGTTTGGATTGGCCCCGCAAAATCAGTTGTTCCTTGCTGGGTTGTTCATAAGTCAGTTTGAACTTTTGCAGGGTATCCCGCAAGGGCGTCATTCGAACGCTTTGCTGTTTTTCATCCACCTTAAATTCAAAACCCCGCACACTGTCACTGACCATTCTGACCATTGCCCGATCTTTGTAACTGATGATCAACTTGTGCCAACGGGAAGTATCTGTGCGTAAGGGTGGCAGGGTGTCGCCATTGTGTACAAAAGTTTCCACTTCATACATGCCGTACAAAGCTGGCTTGGGCGCTTTTTCGCCAAACTGCTTTTGATATTGCTTGGATTGAATGAAGGAGTAAACCAGGAGCCCCCCAATGAATACTATTTTAAAGATGGTACGGGCCAGGTTTAACCCAGCACTCGAAAACACGGCAATAAAACGCCGGGCATAAACCGGTTCGTTGAGGATTAAAAAATCAATCAATCGGATGACATCGGGCCACAACACATACAAAGCCATTGCCACCAGATGCATGGAGTACAGCTTGACCGGGATGTCGAAGCAAAAGTTCATCGCTACCACGTTGCTCATAACCCCAAAAACAATCAAAGCTCCAAGGGTAGCCGTACGCCGAAAACACAGCAGAAAGCCGCCTAGCACTTCTAAAAAGCCCGCAAAAAAATTGTACCCTTTGGAATAACCCATAAAATTCCAGGCTAAGCCCATCGGTGAGGAATCACCCAAAGCTTGGAGCAATTCGCCCTGCGAAGGAAAGGGAAATTGCAGTTGAATTACCTTAAAGAAGCCATACTGCAGCATGGTGTAAAAGAGGTAGTAACGCACCATCACCCGCGACCAGTAGTACAATTTTTGGTATTCGCTGCGGTGCCGATCAACAATGCTCCAAATCAGGGCAAAGAAAATGGAAAAAACAACATTCAAAAAAACCTCAACATAATTGTAGGTAGTATCTCCACTCCCATTGGGCCGCACAGTGATTTCGTAAGGAATTTGCAGGACATGTTTCCCGGTCCATTGAATGAGTTTGAACCAGTAATCCCCAGGAAAAGTCGACACAGCCATTCCTATAATACCTGGAATGATCAGGAGTGCAAAATAAATGGCCGAAAAGCGAAAGGTAAATTTTTGCAGGCCAGTCCAACGAATCTTAGGGTATGGTGTGGCTTCCATTGGTGTTTTTTAGGTGGTCAGTGATCAGCACTAACGAAAATACAAATTATTCTCAATTTGCAACTCACCACATTTGATTTCTAGACATTCAAATGAATACAAATAAAATTTGATAATGATGCCAAAAGACCGTAATTTGCTGATCTCGTTTAAATCAGTTCCATATCCATTCTAACCCATTAACGTCGCGTCCTCACCCGTCCCTACAGTGGTTTTGACCCTTTTCACTGTCTTTGCATTTTCATGAAATAAGACCTGACCTGATCTTGACATTTACACCTGTTAACCTATAAAAACCGAAGTCATGAAAAGTGCTTTATTTCCCTTCCTTTTGTGTTTCCTGTTTTATTTGCCCTATGCACGAACCCAAAACATTGCCAGCGACTGCGATGTAGATTCCTGCGAATGCATTGGGGATTTTTTCACCGAAATTGAAGTCTATTATTTTGGTGCCAACAATGTAAAAGTGGAAGTTTTTTCTGATCAAAAACTCACTCAATCCGTTGTTTCTTTTCCCAGTGTCAACAATGCACAACTGCTGGCAATCAAGGCATCAGCGCTCCCTGGAGGCGTTTTTAACACCTACATTTACCTTAAAGTTACTGATCCCGGAGGAGCGACTTGCACCACGGAAATTTTCTCCCGCTGCCCGCTGAATGCCTGGCCCGGAGCCTTGGAAGACCTGGATATTTTGGGGAAAACCTACGGCTATTTTACCGTGTTTTCGCACACTACTTCGGAACAAAAACGCCGCTGCACCATCGACAATATCGATCAGGATTGGCATGTGGGGGGCAACGTAGTCGGCCCGGTAAAAAACACTTTGGGCACCCGAAACCCGGAAAACGTGGTACTCATCAGCAGCGACCTGAAACGGGGCATCATCACCAAAGATGGCAAGTTTGGTCTCAACACCCAGGCTCCTGCCGCATTGCTCGATGTTCAGGGCGATGTACTCATTAACACCACACTGGATGTCAATGGCATTGCCACTATCCACAATACCACCGCCTCAACTAGCCCGGCTACGGGTGCACTGGTGGTTACCGGAGGTGCTGGTATTGGCAGCAATTTGATGGTAGGAACCGACGCCAAAATTGGCAAAGACCTGCAAGTTGACGAAGACCTGAACGTCAATAAAACAGCGACCATCGGTGGTGCGACCAAAATCAACGACCTCACCGCATCAACAACTCCTGCAACCGGTGCCTTGATAGTAGCAGGAGGTGCTGGCATTGGTCAGGATTTGAACGTTGGCAATACGGTAAAGGTAAACAGCAATACTGCCTCTACCAATGCTACAACTGGAGCCTTGGTCGTAACTGGTGGCGCGGGAGTTGGTGGAAACCTCAATGTAGGCAATGCGGTAAAGGTGAATGGCACGACAAGTTCTACAAACGCTACCACGGGAGCACTTGTAGTAGGTGGCGGGGTTGGCATCGGTGAAAACCTCAATGTAACCGGCACTTCTAACTTGACTGGAAAGGTAGCCATCGCTACAACGAATACTCCTGGAGGCCATGAACTCTACGTCGGCGGTAGCATCATTGCCGAAGAAGTAGTGGTAAAACTAAGCGGCAACTGGCCCGATTACGTTTTTGACCCAAATTATAAGCTACCTGATTTGAAAGAATGGCAAAAGTTCATCACCGCCCATGGTCACCTGCCAGGGATGCCTTCGGCCCAACAAATCAAAGAACAAGATGGTGTAGCACTTGGTGAAACCCAAAGGCTTTTGGTAGAAAAAGTTGAACAACTCCTGCTTTTGATCCTGGAGCAACAAAAACAAATCGAAGCGCTGCAAACTGCACTTCAGAGCAAAAACAAAAATTAGTCTTCATTCATAAACTTGCAACCATGAAACATCTGGCTTTATTGTCGATGCTTGCCCTTGGTTTGCTGATCCCTGGCTATGGGCAGGATGAAGGCAAAGAAGAACGAATCGAAGGGCGATTTTACCAGGAATGGCTGATGACCCGCGACCCCAGCACGGGCATTGTGCCGCGTGACCGCTTACTCAATGCTGCCCGTATTGCCCAGGAACGCCGCAAAGACAGCCACCTGCGTTCGGGCCTCATCCCCATCTATTGGTACGAGCGGGGGCCTAGCAATGTAGGCGGGCGTACCCGGGGTTTACTCATCGATGCCAATGACCCCAGCGGTAAAAGGGTTTGGGCCGGCAGTGTATCCGGGGGACTGTGGCGAACCGACGACATTGATGCAGCCCCGCCGGTTTGGACCAACATTGATGACTATTTCTCTAATCTGGCCATTACCACCATTGCTCAAAGCGCATCTAACCCCAATCTCATTTTCTTCGGCACCGGAGAAGAAGGCATTCAACCCAATGGAGGTGTCCGGGGCATGGGTATCTGGCGCAGTACAGATGGTGGCAACAATTGGCAGCAATTACCATTCAACAATACCAGTTTTAATGCCATCAATAAAATTGTGATCGACAATGCGGGCTTTGTATTTGTAGCCACGTCCAATGGTTTATTCCGTTCCACCGATGCCAACGGAACCTTTAATGCTGGAGCGGCAGCAGTGCTGGCAGGCAATGTGCAAGACCTGGAAATGGCTGCCGATGGCACCCTATACGCAGCGGTAAATGGCAGTGGTATTTTTAAACGGACGGGAACTGCCTGGAACCGGCTGGCAAATAGCAATTTCCCTACCAGTAACATAGGGCGGCTAGAAATTGCTACTGCTCCCAGTAACGCCAACACCCTTTATGTTGCTTTTTCGGCAGCGAGCAAGGATACCTGCCTCAATGTTCTGGTGAGTACAGATGCCGGATCAAACTGGACGCCACGAGCTTGTCCTATGGGTATGGGCGACATTTGCTGGTACGCCTTCATCATGGCCGTCGACCCCAACAATGTCAATCGTGTTTGGATCGGCAGCGACAATTTGTACCAATCTGCTGATGGTGCTGGCACCTGGACTGCAGTTGCCGGGGTACACGTTGATCACCATGCCATTGTATATCGACCTGGCAATTCTGATCAGGTTGTCTTCGGCAATGATGGCGGTGTGTATCGCTGCCTTAACGCAGCCGCAGCAGTACCTACCTTAACAGCCAAAAACAACGGTTACAATGTGACCCAGTTTTATTCCACAGCACTTCACCCGGCTGCTGGTAGCAATTTTATACTAGGGGGTACGCAGGACAATGGCACCCAACGTTTCACCTGCCCGGGAATCTGTACAACGGACGAACCCAAAGGTGGAGATGGGGGCTTTTGTTTCATTGACCAGAACAATGCTAAATTACAAATTGCCAGTTCCCAGAATCGGCGTTTTTACCTGACCACCGATAGTTTTGCCACCTCGATTGATTTATTGCCAACCAAAGAGGCCGCACTGTTCATAACCCCTTCCGACTTTGATGACGCCAACAATATCCTGTATTTTTCGGATGGGCCTGATACCCTGGGGCGAGTGGTGGATGTAGGGGGAGCCAATACCATCACCTACGAACGGATTACCCAAATCAATAAAGGGCAAATCAGCCATATCCGGGTCTCGCCCAACACTACTCATCGGCTTTTTGTAGGGACTACGGGTGGGAGAATTATGCGCATCGACAATGCCAATCAGGCGGGTGGGGTAACGGTTACCTTGCTTGATTCTATTTTTTCCACTTACGTTTCCAGTATTGATGTGGAGGCTGGTGATGACAACCACCTTTTGGCCACCACTTCCAGTTATGGACGCATCAGCATTTACGAAACAAGAGATGGGGGTAAAAAATGGACCCAGGTTGAAGGCGACTTGCCGGACATGCCAGTGCGTTGGGCCATGTTTCATCCATTTGATTCAACCCAGGCTTTGATTGCTACTGAATTGGGCGTATGGACTACCGATTTCCTCAATGGCACCAGAACAGAGTGGTTCCCAACCAATACCTTTGGTTTGGCCAATGTGCGGGTCGACATGTTGCAATACCGCATTTCTGATCATTTGGTGTCTGCCGCCTCTCATGGCCGAGGCATGTTTACCACCGATTATTTCAACCTATTGACTACGTCTTGTCCTCCCAATCTGGTGTTGACTGGCACCACTCCGAGTGGTTTGTACCTAGCCAAAGACTTCATTGAGTCGGATGCTACCATTGCAGTCGGATCAAATGTGGTTTACCATGCGGGGAATTTCATCCGACTTAAGCCAAATTTCCGGGCCGAGCCGGGCAGCTTTTTTGTGGCGGCTATTCAGGATTGCAACATGAACTTGATGGAAGCGCCATCATTGAGCAGCAGACCAGACAAGGAAGAACCCACCCTGGATGCCACGCCAAGTATGAAGTGTTTCCCCAATCCTGCCACCTACCGCATGAACATCCAGATTAATATGCCGGTAGAAAACTGGTACAACCTGCAAGTACGGGCGCTGGATGGTAGGCTAGTGAGCACCCTTACGCCGGGAAATCGAAGGGCCAGTGGAGAGCAATGGCATGAATTGAATACCTCGGATTTCCAACCAGGCATTTATTTACTCTTGCTACAAAGTGCCAATGGGGCAACTACTGAAAAGTTTGTAGTGGTGAAATAAATAGTTGTAGAGACGCACGGCTGTGCGTCTCTACAACTTTACATTCCTCTAGTCCGGTCCCCCACCGCCACCAATGCAGGCAGCCCATTCACTGGTTTATCCAGGTAAAAATAGGCCGTCGCGCAATAGTCTTCCTGCCGGTAAAAATTGACCCAGCCATCCGGGAAATTGGGGGAATCAAGGGCAGGCGGATTGCCTTCCAATAATTTCATAAATCCTTTGTCATAGGCTACCGATATCGGCTTCAAAGAATGACCATCCTTGATCATTTGCCGCACCTGATCCCGGGAATACCCCCCAATCACCTGGATGGTAGCCCGCAACTTTTGCTGAAAATAAATAGGATCGGGAATATGGAAACGGTAAAAAGACCACTGCCGGGTGCTGTCGTTGGCGATGGTGCAGCCCTGGTGCCATTGAATGAATTTGCCCAGGCCCCAACCCGAACCGATGTAATCCTCGGCCCCAGTGCCGACAATGGTTGGGAATTGTCCATCTCCGTCCAGGTAAATTTTAACTTCGCCTTCACCCCACCAGCTTTTGCCGTATTCAGGAGCAGTGATCAGTCCGACGTTGACGCCTAAAAAGCGGCCTTTCCCTTTCACTTCGGGCAACATGTTGAAATCCACCGCCAATTGGGTTTTGTGCTCCCGACGCCAGTGGCAATGAAAGTACAAGGCATCAGCAGGCAAGGTGGTAGTCAACTGAAAATCGACATCGTAAAAAAACAGATCTAAATCTTTGCTGGCTTCATTGGTCACCGTGATCCGTGCTCCTTTCCGGAAAGGCATCGGAATGCGGCAATTAAAAGAACGCCCCTCCGGACTGGAGAACAACGCATTTTCAAAGGGCATAATTTGACCGTGTGAAATGCCAAAAAAGTCGCCCAATGGTGCCGACACTGCGGGTTGGTTGGAGCCGTCCCAATACATGTCGATGCGCAGGGAGCGCAGCATGGCCGGGCTGCGATCGCTGACGGTCAGCCAAATGCGTTGGACGATACCCATGCCATTTACATTGAGCAAGGTTTTGACTTCTCCGGCTTTGATGGGTTCAAAAGCGTGGCCCTTGGCGGTTTGGTTTTCCATGCCGCCTGCACCGACCGTGGCTTTGGGATTTTCAAAGGTAGCCCAACGTGGCTTGTCGGTACTCATGCGGTAGAGGGGCTCCTGGGCTAGGAGGGCTGCACTGTAGAGGGTGCAGAGGAAGAGGATGATGTTTTTCATGTGCGATAGATGTTTGTGGTGGCCCACTTTCCCACGACTAATGGAGTTTTTAGAAATAAACGGTCTTTTGGAACTGCCAGCTTTTCTCAATTTCTGGCTCATTTAGGAACGCTATATTTCAAAAACTCCATCAGCATTGAAAATAATCGAAAACCTCCAGGCTTCAGCCTGAATAATGATTGAATAGCCCCTGGCTTTAGCCTGGGGTTGGCGTAATGCCCCCCGATCTGGGCTTTAGCCCAATATTCATAAGGCATTTAAAGAGTTGGGCTAATGAAGTTTTTCGTAAAAAACGATCTTTGAAATATTGGTAACTTAGCATCAAAAAGAGGAGAGATGAGAATCTATCTAACCTTGAGCGAAGGGGAAAAAGAAGCCTTGGAAGGCCTCTTGAAACGTTCACCCAAGCCCTATCTTCGAGAGCGAGCGAGTGCCATTTTACAAATTGCGTCTGGTTCCTTTGGCAACGAAGTTGCAAACAAAGGCTTACTGCGACGTCGGCGCAAGAACACGGTCTATGACTGGGTGGTTCGCTACAAAGCAGGAGGCATCAAAGGCTTAGAACAAAAGGCAGGCCGCGGTCGTAAGCCTGGGTTTTCCCCCTCTAAGCCCCCCACAACTACAAACCCAGGTTGAGTTGGTGGTAGGTCAAAGTCCAACTAACTTTGGTTTAGATCAAAGTCGGTGGACGCTAAAGGCATTGAGGGAAAAGATCGAGGCATTTAAGGACTACTCCCTGGGTGGAGTGTGGCAAGTACTCAAAAAAATTGGGGTTCGCCATTTACGAGCACGCCAATATGTACATAGCCCTGATCCAGCTTATCAGGCCAAAGTAGAGTACCTGCTACAGCAAATCCGAAGCCATAATCCTGGAGAGCAGGAAATTTATTTCTTGGATCAGCTCACCGTATATCTCCAGCCCACGATTGGCTATGACTGGAGTCCAGCTTCGCAAAAGCAACCCTTGTGTAGATTAGGTCATTATTCCAATAAAACGTTCAGAATCTGTGGCGCTTTAAATGGACTAACGGGCCAAACCCACTATTTGATTCGTCATAAAATCAAGGTACCCACCATCATTCAATTTTTTGAGGAACTCACCCTGAAGCATCCTCAAAAAACCATTTGGGTCATCCTGGATAATTGGCCGGTTCATTTTCACCCCGACGTCCTTGCTGCTTTAGCTCCTCAGCAATCTCCATTCCCCATAATTTTACCCAAATCATGGCAACATCTCAAGCCTAAAGCAAAGTTCAAGGGTAAAAATTTACCCGTTCAATTGTTGTTTTTGCCCACTTATGCTTCTTGGCTCAATCCCATTGAAAAAATGTGGCGATGGCTCAAGCAAGATCTTTTGCACAATCATCGCCTGGTCGATCAATGGGATGCATTGAAAATTAAAGTCGAACAATGGTTTGCACAACCTGGTCATCAAAACCAGCCTTTGCTTCAATATGTGGGCCTAAGGGCTTTACAGTCGCCTTTTTATCGCCCTTTCGCTGATGTTAGTTCCAATATGTCAAAGAACGCTTTTTAAAGAAAACTTCATAAGTCATGGGTTGAGGCGGTATGGTGGCCTCCCACGGATAAATCCATGGGTTGGCGATATGTCTTAGAGGAATGAAAGGTCAACACACCCACACTATCACACTTCACACCCACACCCTTTCTTGCCCCTACATCGGATCTACATCGACCGCGATTTTGATGCTGGAATACCCCTCTTCATTCAGCAAAAAATGTTCAGCTTCCGCGATCAGGTCTTTGGTTACGCCAATCAGCTTGGGGTTGCGCTCTAATTTAATCAAAAAATCAATCAGGAAATACGAACGCACACGGCCTACGTAGGGCACGGCTGGCCCGCGCAGGCGATCACCCAATTTGCTGCGCAAAAAATTGCCATATTTCTGGGCGGCGGCATTGATCACCTGCGGCTTTTTGTGTTTAAGTGTGATGCGGATCAGGCGATAAAAAGGCGGGTAAAAAAACTCCTGGCGCTCCATAATTTCGCGGGAGTAAAATGCCCGGAAGTCATTGTTCAACACCTCTTTGAGCACTGGATTGGCTACATTTTGCACCTGAATGATGACCTTCCCCCGCTTGTGTTTGCGTCCAGCGCGCCCTGCTACTTGTAGCATCAATTGGAAAGCGCGTTCACCTGCCCGGAAGTCGGGAAATTGCAGCAGTTGATCTGCACTGAGGATTCCCACCAGGCCTACTTTTTCAAAATCCAGGCCCTTGGTCACCATTTGGGTACCCACCAGAATATTCAATCGCCCTTCTTCAAAATCGTTGATGATTTTGGCATGGGCATTTTTACTGCGTACCGTATCCAAATCCATCCGCCCGATTTTGGCATCGGGCATAAATATTTTCAGCTCATCTTCAATTTTTTCGGTACCAAAACCCTGCACGATGAGTTGTTTGCTGCCACAGGCCGGGCATTCTTTAGGCAGCTGCGTTTGGTAGCCACAATAATGGCATTTGAGGTTATTTTGCCCCTTGTGGTAGGTCAGGCTTACATCGCAGTGGATGCACTCACAAGTCCAGTTGCAGGTGCTGCACTTGTAGATCGGAGCGTAGCCCCGGCGGTTTTGGAACAGGATGACTTGTTCGCCCTTTTCCAGGGTAGTCTTCATGGCATTGAGCAAATCCACCGTAAAATGGGATTGTAATGTCCCCGCTTTTTGGGCTTTTTTGAGATCCACGATTTCCACTTCCGGCAATTCCAGGCCGCCAAAACGCTCCGTCATACTCACCAGGCCATACTTGCCAACCTGGGTATTGTAAAAAGATTCGATGGACGGAGTTGCAGTACCAAGCAAGACTTTTGCGCCAAACAATTGAGCCAGGTAAATCGCCGCATCCCGCCCTTGGTAGCGTGGATTGGGGTCTTGCTGTTTGAAGGAGGGGTCATGCTCCTCGTCCACAATGACCAGTTTTAAGTTGCGGAAGGGCAAAAACAAGGCTGAGCGGGCACCCAATACTACAGCTTTTCCCTCCTTGGTACGGTTCCAGATTTCAACCCGTTCATTGTTATTCAGTCTTGAATGGTATACATCGACCTGGTCGCCAAAAACCCGTTTGAGGCGGTCGATGATTTGGGTGGTGAGGGCAATTTCGGGCAAAAGGTACAGAATTTGTTCCCCGCGCCGCATGGCTTCCCGAATGAGTTCGATGTAGACCCGGGTTTTCCCGCTGCCCGTAACCCCTTGCAGTAACACCACGTTTTTTTCTTCAAAATGATTTTGTATTTCCGCGATGGAGCGGACTTGTTGTACACTCAATGCATCGGCCTCCACAATTTCGTCTTCGTAGCCCCCGATGCGGCTCACCTCCCGTTCGTACACCTCCAGGATTTCTTTTTTTTCCATGGCCGAAATGACGCTGGCATCCACCTTGGCCATTTTATACAATTCATCCCGACGCACAAATTCCTGGCCCCTAGCCAATTGCAAGTAGGCCATCAGTGCTTCCACCTGGCGGGTGGCCCGACTGAGTTTGTCAAAGGCGTCCTGCAGGTTTTCGGGGTGGCTAACGTAGGGTTCGCGCAGGCGCACGCAAGCGACGGTTTTGGCCTTGAATTTTTCCTTGAGGTCTTCCTTGAGGTAAATGATGCGTTTGTCCAGCATGTCCCGGATCAGGGGATAGATGGTTTTGATGCCCAAGATATCGCGCACCTGCTCCAGGGTGAGTTCGTGTTGGATGGTCAGGGCTTCGGCGATAAGGTACTCTTTGTCCTCCAGGTCCATAACGTCACCATCAAACAGGGGACTGAGGGTGATGGTGGTTTCACTGGCTAGTTTCAGGTTGGCAGGCAAAGCGGCGTGCATCACTTCGCCAAGGGTGCAGCAGTAGTATTGCCCCACCCACTGCCAAAAACGCAATTGCTCGGCCCAAATGATGGGGGTATCGTCGATGACGGAAAGGATGGCTTTGGTTTTGTGCCCGGGTGCCTCGCTCAATACGTCCAACACCAGTGCAGCGTACTGGCGCTTGGGGCCAAATTGCACCTCTACCCGCACCCCAATCTGCACCTTGCTGACCCATTCTTCGGGCACCGCGTAGGTGTACGGCTTAGGCACCGCCATGGGCAGGATGACGGTAACGTAGGTATTGGCCTGAGCCGTGGGATGCAGTTCGGACATCTTGTGACGCAAATTGTTTTAGACAGCAGCAAGATAAATAAATTATAAATCTGCGGGTAAAATTATAATGCTCTTGGAGAAATTAATTTTTTTGTCAATCAGCATGGTAACGCAGAAAAATTAACTTCCCGATTTGGGTTTTGAATAGGAAGTCGAACGGTTCATTTCAAGTGAGCTTCCTATTCAAAAGCCTCAAAAAAAATCGGGAAGTAATTTTTTGCGTCATACATAACCACATCCCGGCCCACACCAAAATTTTGCCACTCTAATGATGTATTTCTCCATAAAAACATCCTATCTTTCAGCAGTTGTTCACTTGGCACCAAGCGTTTCTATCTCCCAATCTTCTTCCCTACTCACCTCGAATAAAGGACAATTGTTAATCCAAAGAAAAGAACGCAAAACCTTACTGGGCTTTTCATTTGCCAAAGATTAAACCTATACCGATGAATCAACTTTTTCCGCTGCCCATTTATACTTTCCTGAAAATTGCGATTAAAAATGGGGGATTTTCCATCAAAAGGCTAAAAAACATCGTGCTTTGGATGGTTAAACTTGTGCTATTGGAGCCTCTTCGCTGGGTCGAATTGGCCACCCAGCAAAAACGGATCAATCGACATGTCATCAACGTGGATCCCGTTTTTATTCTCGGTTTTTACCGCAGTGGGACCTCTTACCTGCATGAGTTCATCACCCAGGACGAGCGTTTTGGCTACCATACCAATTTTCAGATGGTGTTTCCGGAAATAATGCTGAGCTGCGAAAAATGGCTATCCCCAAGTTTTGACTTTATTTTCCGCCTATTTAAGATTTTTGATCCGGTACATCGAGTCCCCCTCTCCTTCCGCTTTCCCGGCGAAGAGGATGGGGCTATGACCACCGCTTTAAATCCCCGGGGAGCAGGATGGGGCTATTTTTTTCCAAAAAAGATGATGGACTATTTCCACAAATTTGTTTTATTCGAAAACATGCCTAATGCAGAAATTGAGGCATGGGCTCGGGATTATATTTTTCTGCTCAAAAAGATATCCATAGCCAGCGAAAGCAAACCCTTGGTGCTGAAAAGCCCTCCCAATACCGCCAGAATAAAATTATTGCTCACCATTTTTCCGAATGCCAAGTTCATCTTCATTCACCGCAACCCCTATGAGGTTTATGCTTCCAATAAAAAATTTCTGCAGGTGACACATGGTTTTTACGCGGTGGGAGGAACCAAGTCGATTGATTTCAACCAGATCATCCTGGATACTTACACCCAAACGATGCAGCGTTATGTGCAGGAAAAAGACCTGATTCCAGCCGGGCACTTGATCGAGCTGGTCTACGACGATTTTGTCAAAGCACCTGTAGCTAACCTGAAAAAAGTTTACGAGGCCCTCAATCTCAATGATTTCAGTATTTGTGAGGCCAAAATGAGCGCCTTTGCAGCCCGGCAAAAGACATTTTCCAGTCTTCAACACCATTTACCAGAGGAGGAAAGGCGAGTCGCTACCGAAAAGTTAGAACCCTTTCTCCGACGCTGGAATTACCCTTTGCAGTAAAATCATAGTAAACATTGATTTTACTGTTCTTTTGCCAGCTATTCTCTTCCTAATTATCACCTTCAACATTCCTCGTCCCCCCATTCAAACTTGCCAAATATGGAAAACACAACAAAAGTTAGCCCTGAATTATATCCATTCACCAGTCAATTCATGGCCATCGCGGGTCATCAGTATCACTACATTGAAGCGGGTGAGGGAGACCCGGTGCTAATGCTCCACGGCAATCCCTCCTGGTCTTTTTATTTTCGGGTACTCATTCAAAAGCTATCTCCTGCTTACCACTGCCTTGCTCCTGATCACATCGGCATGGGTTATTCAGACAAGCCAGATGATGCAAATTACAGCTATACTCTTCCCCAGCGGGTCAAAGACCTAGAGGAATTCCTAGAAAACAAAGGCATTAACCGGAATATCACCCTCATTGTACACGATTGGGGCGGGGCCATCGGGATGAGTTACGCACGTCGCCACCCGGAAGCCATCAAAAAAATCGTCATCCTGAACACCTCTGCGTTCCACATTCCGGAGGGCAAACGTTTGCCCCTGCTGCTCCACTTAACCCGCACATTCATCGGGGCTTTTGTGGTTCGGGCCTTCAATGGCTTCAGTGCTGCGGCTACCATTCTTGGAGTGAAACGCAGTAGGATGTCCCGGGAATTGCGGCGGGCTTATTGCGCACCTTACAATTCCTGGCAGAATCGCATTGCGACCCTGCGTTTTGTGCAAGACATTCCAATCAAAAAAGGTGACCCAGGATTTGATTATGTAGAAGACTTACAAAATCACCTTTACCTATTCCGAAACACCCCCGTACTCATCGCCTGGGGGCTAAAAGACGAGGTTTTTGACATCCATTTCCTGAATAAATGGATCGAATACCTACCGCAGGCACAGGTGCACCGTTTTGAGGATTGCGGTCACTACGTGCTCGAGGATGCGCAAGAGGAAATCGGAAAATTGATCCACGATTTTTTAGCCAATTGATATGGAGACCTTCAATATCGTAGCAGCATTATATGAAATCGCTGCAGCGCATCCAGACAAGTTGGCCATCGCCATGCCAGCAAAACCCGGCAAACCTTTGCCAAAAAGCGGCCCCATTCCTTATCGAAAAATCAGCTTTAAAGAACTGGCCTACGAAACCAATTGCCTTTCCCGCAGTTTGTTGGCCTCGGGATTTCAGGCGGGAGACAGGGTTGTGCTCATGGTTCCCCCCGGAATTGAATTTTTCAGCCTCATTTTTGCCTTTCTCCAATCCGGGATCATCCCGGTGCTGATCGACCCCGGAATCGGGATCAAAAACTTGAAAAAGTGCATTGAAGAGGTAAGCCCGGTAGGATTTATCGGCATCACCAAAGCTCAGGTAGCACGGGTGTTGCTGGGTTGGGGAAAGTCTAGTATCAAAAAGAAGGTAACGATCGGTCCGCGGCTATTCTGGGGTGGGCACAGTTTAAAAAAAATCAAAGCAGCTTGTAGCCCCAAAGACCCTGTTGAGTACTTTGCTACCCACCCCGACGACCTCGCCAGCATCTCCTTCACCAGTGGCTCAACCGGAGTTCCCAAAGGGGTAATGTCCACTCAGGGCATTATGCGACGGCAGGTGGAAATTATTCGCAAAACTTATAACATCGGGCCCGATGAGATCGATCTACCTACTTTCCCACCCTTTGCTCTACTCAACCCCATTATTGGCGTGAGCACTGTCATCCCGGACATGGATGCTACCCGGCCAGCCGATGTTGACCCACAGCGCATCATCCGGGTGGTAGAACAGTTCAAGGTCACCAGTATGTTTGGCTCCCCCGCACTACTTGACCGGGTGGGGCGCTATGGGGAGGCAAATCAGGTCAAACTCCCCAGCCTCAAAAGGGTACTTTCGGCAGGTGCTCCAGTTCCCGCCAAGGCGCTGCGGCGCTTTTCCTGCATGCTCAATCCCGACACCCAGATATTCACCCCTTATGGCGCTACCGAGGCTATGCCCGTGGCCTCCATCGGCAGCCATGAGCTCTTGCAGGAAGCTGTGCAGCAAAGCTCTGAAAATGGGGCAGGAATTTGTATCGGCAAACCAGTGGACGGCCTCGATGTCCAAGTAATCCGCATTACGGAGGAACCAATTGCTTTTTGGTCAGATGAATTGAAAGTGGCTCCAGGAGAAATTGGAGAAATCACCGTAAAAGGGCTACATGTGACCAGGGCCTATTTTAACCGGGATGCTGCCACCCAAATGGCCAAAATCCAGGATGGCGACCACATCTGGCACCGAATGGGTGACCTGGGGTATCAAGATGCGGAAGGCAGGCTCTGGTTTTGCGGACGAAAAGCCCATCGTATTAAGTTGGCCGACAAAGAACTGTATTCGGTTCAATGTGAAGCCATTTTTAACAAACATCCGCAAGTGCATCGTACCGCACTGGTGGGGGTAGGAAAAAAAGCAGTTCTCTGCGTTGAAATAGACAAAGGCGCCACCAATCCCAACCCCCAGCAGCTCAAAGAAGAACTTTTGGCATGGGCCTCCGAAAATGAGCTAAGCAAGGACATCCAAACCGTTCTTTTTCATCCCTCTTTCCCGGTAGATATTCGACACAATTCCAAAATATTCAGGGAAAAACTGGCTATTTGGGCAACAGGGCAATTGATATTATGAACATCAATCAAAAGGTATGAAAATATTGGTAACCGGCGGTGGTGGTTTTTTAGGGTTTGCCATTGTGAAACAATTGTTGATGGAAGGCCACGAGGTACTGAGCTATGCCCGGAGCAGGTATGAAGCACTGGAAAAGTTGGGCGTTTCTCAACACCAGGGAAATATCACTGACTATGCAAGGCTAAAAATTGCCCTGCGAGGCTGTGAAGCCGTTTTCCACACGGCGGGTAAAATTGGCAATTGGGGAACTTATGCCTCCTTTTACGAGACCAACGTGAGGGGCACTGAAAACCTGCTCAAAGCCTGCTCAGAACTCCAGGTACCTTACCTCATCTACACCAGTTCGCCCAGTGTGGTCTACAATGGTAGCTCTGAGGGCAAGGATGAGCGCCTGCCTTACCCTCCCAAATTCGACGCATATTACCCCCAAACCAAAGCCATCGCCGAACAGGCCGTACTCAAAGCCAACTGCGAATCCTTGCGCACCTGTTCCTTGCGGCCGCACCTGATCTGGGGTCCCGGAGATTTCCATTTCCTGCCCAGTCTTCTCCTCCGACAAAGCAAAGGCAGGCTGCGTTTACCCAGCGACGAAAAATACCGCATCGACACCATCTACATTGACAATGCTGCAAGGGCTCATTTGCAGGCCTTCGAGGTCATGCTCAACAATCCTGCCGCAGTGGCAGGTAAGGCCTATTTCCTTTCTCAGGATGACCCGATTGGCATCAGAGAATTCTTCAACCGGCTGTTGGACACCTGCGGTCGGCCTGCGGTAAACAAGACCATCAGCCCCCAGGTTGCACTATTCGCGGGGTGGTTGTTTCAGCATACTTTCAGGCTATTCAACGTACAGTCGGAACCCCCTCTGACACTCTTTGTGGCGAAACACCTGGCGAGTTCTCATTGGTACGACATTTCTGCGGCCAAACGGGATTTCGGCTATGTGCCCAGCGTCTCCATCGAGGATGGGTTGAAGCATTTAAGAGCCTGGATTGAGGAGAATCATCCATATCACTTCCTGACTTAGGTGTCTATTTTTTTGTCCGCCACCCTTGAGATTATTCTGAATTTTGGGAAAAATATGCGTATTTTTATTTACCCTATCTCAAAGCCTCTCAATTGCCCTAAAAATCACCAACAATTGATTTATACTCGATTTTAGCCACAAAACATACAATGTATGTAGGTATTGTGGGTAATCGGCATGGATTTGAAGGTGCTTATTTATTCACTGCTGGTAGCGTTGCTATTGGGCTGTAAACCTCATTCAATCGTGAAAAATCAACCTCACACCCTCCTTGCCAATGGGCGGCCAGATTATTACATCACTCCTACTCGGGATTTTACTCAGTATACCAAAGATTGTGAGGAAAAATATTGGAACAAAGAAACCGCATTTGATTGGGGGCAGGATGTTCGAAGTAACCTGAGGCAGCATTTGGATCAACTTGCTCCTGAGGATTTTTCAAAAATCAGTCTGATGGTTTTACCAATGATTGAAGGGAGCATTGCGTACAAAATAGACCAAATCCAGCAAAAACAGTTACCCCTGGATGAAGATGCACTCAAAGGCATCGAGGAATGTGTTCCTTTCGACCGAACGAGCATTCAGCAGGCTTTATCCATTCAATCACCCTTGAAGGAGCTCCAAATATCGATTTCCACCATGAAGGATCAGGTAGAAATTCTTCAGAGTGAACTTCTGGATTTGCGTGAACAACAAAGGTTAGGTTTATTCAAGGTAGGCAACCAGGTTAAGCACCTGGAAACTGTAGCTGAAAAACAAAATCAAACTGAAACCTTATCCCGCCTGGCCAGTCAAACCGAACAAATTAAATTGAAAATCAAACAACTGGACAAACAATATGTACTGGAATCAACACAATTGAAAGCAAAAATCCAGGCTGAGCTTCACGCTATAGAGCACCTGATCCTGGACGATTTGCAAGCAACCCGTAAACTGATTCAGCGGACTGTACAAGCTAAAGCATTACCCACGGATACCCAGGATTTATTGCGTCTGAAGGATTTGATCTGGAAACGCCAAATTAGAGGACTGAAAGACATTGCCAACCACGCCTTGGTAGTGGAGCAGAGTGCAATTGCCCCTTTGACCATGGGCATCATCCACTACAAACGTCACCGTGAGATCCAGGAAGCAATGACCACTTTTATCAATGATGAAGCCAAACATTCTGCTACTTTTCGTCGCTTTTTGGTAGAAAAACTGGAGGCCAAAGAATTTGTTTCTCCCATCCTCATCAAGGGTGCCAATCGTTACATGTGGCTGGCACGCCTGATACCGAGCACTGGCTTTTTTCTGGCCGTGATTGTTGAAGCGATCGGAGCGGCATCCCTTGAGTTTTTTGGTACAGCAAAATACATGCCCGATGCCTTGTTCTGTAGCATTTGTAAAACCATCGCAGAGCAGGATGAAAAAAGGCATATGGATCTGTGTGTAGCCATCTACAATGAGCTCTACCGCAAAGGCAATAAATGGGAACGCATTCGGAACAAAATGGCTTTAAAAAAAATCTTAAGGTCCGTCTACTCAGACAAAACCGAAGACCACCAACTCATTCAGGCTTTCCGTGCATTTGGGGTAGATTCCGAATTTCTATACCAGCATATCCTCGGGCGTTTGAGCCAACAATTGGCTAGAATAAGTTTGTACGTTGAGCCAGAAGTGTTGCGGACGATTATTGGCAATAGGTGATGCCGATTGCGATGACCTAACTTTTGTTCATCGAAAGGCTGCCGATAGTCCCCTTGTTTTGAACAATGATAAAAATAACCTGCACACTCAAAATCGCCGCGAAGAAGCACCAGACAGAAATAACATAGTGTGTGTATGCAATGAACGAGAAGACCAAAGAGCCCAACATGGTTACAGCCAATAGTTTCATCCATTTCATACTGGACAGAAAAATGGGTACTACTGTAGCCAAAAAATAGGCCCCCCGATGCAAAATCCGATAAGGGAAATGTATAGTGAACCGAATGTGTTTGGACTCAACAATTGCCGAAGCCTCATGCACAAACAGGCAGTAAAGCATATATGCGGAGAGGGCCCCACCAAGCAACATAAAATAGAAGATCATTTTTTTTCTGGCTTTATCGGGCTCAATCAACCAAAGGGCAAATGGGGCCAGAACAGGCCAAATCACCTGGGAGATCAGTAAAAAGAGGTACATCGACACATCGTGCCAGGAAGCCAATTTTGGTTGCGTAAAGCTCAGCCACAACATCCCTTCTGAACATTGCTGGAAGCCAAACAAAAATGGTACACTGGCAAAAGCCAACATTTTAGGCGATTCACTTTTTTTAATGGCAATGAAACCTGCACCAGCCAGTATTACTCCGGCTCCAAAACTTGCACTTGCTGAGAAACACATAAGTCTTGATTTTATTATTCCTGCAAAAAACCAATGCGTTCCGTTAAGTTAAAAAATTCATTTCAGAAATACCAGTAAAATTCAGTACTTGTTGGGCAACCCTTTATTTTGCTTACAGGTTAGGGTCCGAGAGTCAACACTTTAAAATTTATTTTAATTTTTTATTCCTCTCCCATCCTTTTTGGCATCACTTTTGTAAACGGTAAACCAGCTTCCTGCGTTATCAGGAAGGATACCGTTCAAAACAACATAGAAAGATGAAGAGGATCAAGTTCTGCCTGACTTGGGTAGGGTTGCTGTTGTTACAGGCCACCTTTGCCCAAACCTTTACCCCCCTGAACATTGAAGTAGAAACCGAAACGGGTTTACTCAGTAATCCCTGGGGTGGTGGGCTCAACTGTCCACAGCTGTCCGAAGCCGACCTCAACCACGATGGGCTCAACGATTTGTACATCTTTGACCGTACCTCCAACCTGCATCTGGCCTATCGGCGGCAAGGTACCCAGTATGTATTTGCCCCCGAACTGGTGCAAAACTTCCCGGCCTTGACCGATTGGAGTATGCTCCGCGATTACAACGGAGATGGCATTGCCGACATCATCGCCTATTCCGATGTGGTAGGTATTGATGGCATGACTGCTTTCACCGGGTATTGGAAGGACAACAAGTTGGCGTTTCGGCGTTACCATTTTGGTGGACCCTTCAATTTGGCCTATTTCCCCCTGCGCTCCGGCGGGAAATCACAAATCTACATATCCCGGATCGACATCCCCGCCATTGATGACGTGGACTGTGATTCAGATTTGGACATCATCACCTTCAATATTTCCGGCGGCTACGTCGAATTTTACCAAAACCAGTCGGTCGAAAAGGGATTTGGCCGCGACAGTATGCTTTTCAACTTACAAACCAATTGTTGGGGCGGCATCTATGAAGATGGCCTGAGCGCCAACATGGGCCTCGCCGCTGCTCCGGGGCAGTGTTACCAATCCAATGTGGCCTCGGTAGATTTTCGCCATGCTGGTTCTACCTTGACCACCGCCGACATCGATAAGGATGGAGATGTCGACCTTTTTGTGGGCGACGTTTCTTACAACAACATCAACCTCCTGACCAATGGCGGCACCTGCAAACAAGCCTGGTTCAACAAGCAAGACCCTCGTTTTCCCGGCAACGACAAGGGTGTAGACCTGCCTATTTTCCCGGCAGTTTATTTGGTGGACATCAACAACGACGGCACCAAAGAAGTATTGGTAGCTCCCAATGAGAACAATGGTTCAGAAGACTTAAATGTACTGTGGGTGTATGAGAACAAGGGCACTACAGCAAGCCCGGAATTCAAATTCAAACAAGACAATTTTTTGGTCAAAGACATGATTGACCTGGGGACTGGCGCCTACCCCAGTTTTGTCGATTACAATGCCGATGGCCTGATGGATTTGGTGGTGGGCAATGGCGCTCGTTTTTTGCCTCAGGGTCAGCGCTCGATTGGTTTGACCTTGTTTCAAAATGTAGGCACTACCCAAAAACCAAAATACCGCCTGGTGGATCGGGACTGGTTGGGGATGAACCAGTACAACAAAGAAAATTATGCACTGGCTCCCACTTTTGGTGATTTGGATGGAGACAATGACCTGGATATCCTGGTGGGCTCTGAATTTGGGTTAATGTACTACGCCGAAAACATTGCAGGACCCAATCAAACCATGAAATTTGGATTGTGGCAGGCCAAATACATGAACATCGACATTGGTCAGGGTGCAGTCCCACAAATTGTGGACATCGACGGCGACAAACTTCTGGATTTAGTCGTAGGAAACCGCAGTGGGCACATCAGTTATTTTAAAAACACCGGAACCTCCAAGGTGGCAAAATTTGCCAAAGATCCTTCCATTCAGCGCCTGGGTGGAGTGAATGGCCGTGACCAAAATGACTATGTCAATTTTTATGGCTACGGTGCTCCCTTGTTTTTCAAACAGGCCCAACAAATGCGCTTGATCCTGGGCACAGAACGGGGTGAGCTAAAAATGTACGACCAGATTGAACGCTTTTTGACGGATACGTTCAGGGTATTAGACAATGAACTGGGGAACCTTCACCTGGGGAAACGCACCAAGGCCGACCTGGCCGACATCAATGGTGACGGATTTTTGGACATGGTGGTGGGCAATCAGCGCGGTGGTTTGAGCCTTTATACCACTTCTTTCCGCAGTAGCCAAACAACCCCAGTACGGGAGCCATTGGCCAATCAAGCGCTCAGCTTGGTGCCCAACCCCGCCAGTGATTGGGTTTCAATTCCCGGTTTAAGCGAGGAGAAAGGGCTTTTGAGCGTTTTTGATCTAGCCGGGCGTCAGGTGATGCAACAAAGCATCAATCGGTATTCCAATGAAATTCGGATTCGGGATTGGACGCCGGGAGTTTATATTTTCAGGCTCAGCACCGAAGGAAAGGTATTCAGTGGAAAGTTGGTGAAGCGAGGAGAGTAATTGTGCATTCCCAATCTGAGGTGTTCCTTTAGTGCCTTAGGTTTCTTAGGTGGTTAAAAAATGTGCTTTATTTTTTTCACCACCCAAGAAACCAAAGACACTAAAGAATCACTTTAGAAAAGCATCAAGCCAAGTTTCCTTGTCCCACAGCGATAGTACTCAAACGCAACTGCCCGCCTACCAATTCCACCACCAAACTGAACTGCGTCAAATCCAACAACAACCATTCCAAGTGACTAGCTGAACCATTAGGAGCGTGACCCGCCTCCTCACTAGCACCCAAATTGGCCGTCATTGTCGTCAGGACATTTCTACTCAAGGTCAAATCTACCGAGCCCAGCTTCATTTTGCCACCACCCGCTACTGCGGATGAACTCGAGCTTGGGAAAGTGGGCGTGAGCACAATAGACAACACTTGCGCATTGGCATCAAAAATGACGTTGAAATGGGCTTGGGCCGGGTCCAAAATGGTGGTACGCACCAACATAGCAGGTGCCAAAGGCCCTACTGGAGCGATGTTCAGGTCTGCTCCTTGCAGGCTGATGAGCAGGCCTGGGTTCAGGTCAAAAATTTGAACCTGTCCCTGTTCATCCAACAAGAACAACTTACCCGTAGCGGGTTCAAGGATAATATGGCTTTTCATGTTTAGGTGTTTTAGCAATACTTATAAACGTATTTAGTAGCCCAATATTTCCAACATCTCCTCAGAAGTTTGTTCAGGTTGGTACAAACGATCCACGATGTTCCCCTGTGGGTCTTTGTAAATCAGGATATGTTTGGGGGAAGGGATCAGACAATGTTTGATTCCACCGTAGCCGCTGATTTGGTCCTGATAGGCTCCAGTATGGAAAAAACCTAGGAACAAACGCTCTGGATCACCGTTTTCAAAAGCGGGCAGGTACACCTGAGCCTGGTTGACCTCTGCGTTGTAATAATCCGAGTTGTCACAACTCAAGCCGCCGATGTTGACCCTTTGGTATTCGTTGTACCACTTGTTGATGGGCAGCAAAATAAAGCGCTCGCCGATGCCCCATACGTCGGGCAGGGTGGTCATCAAGGAGTTGTCGATCATATACCAACGCTCCGCGTCGTTTTGTTGCTTTTGGGTGAGTACCGAAAAAAGCGTTGCCCCACTCTCCCCTACCGTGTATTTACCAAATTCGGTGAAAATATCCGGCTCTGGTACTTGCTCTTTCTGGCAAGCCTGGAGAATGGTTTTGACAATCTCCTTGATCATGTATTTGTAGTCGAACTCAAAGCCCAGAGAATTGCGGATGGGCATACCCCCGCCGATGTTCAGGATTCCCAGATCTTCCGATTCGCGGCGCAAATTGGCGTACATGCGCACCGCTTTGCGCAATTCACCCCAGTAGTACAAGCTGTCTTTGATGCCGGTATCGACAAAAAAATGCAGCAAAGTGAGTTTGAATTTGGGATTGTCTTTGATTTTTTCTCTAAAAAAAGTCATCACATCCGAGTTGCGGATGCCGAGGCGGGAGGTATAAAATTCAAAATTGGGCTCCTCTTCCGTTGCTACCCGAATGCCAATTTTGCACTGACCCTTTAAATGTTGGTCGTAGTATTCAATTTCATCAATGTTGTCACAAACCGGGATCACGTTTTCAAAACCGTCGTGGATCAAATCGATGATGCGCTGCTTGTAGTGATCGGGTTTAAAACCATTGCACACAATGGTGATGCTCTTGTCGATCAGCCCCTTTTTGTGCAACTTCCGAATCAGGTCGATGTCAAAGGCCGAGGAGGTTTCCAATTGCACCTCGTGTTTGATCGCCTCTTCCAGGATATAGCTAAAGTGATTGCTTTTGGTACAATAGCAGTACTGGTATTTGCCATTGTAGTTGAGCGACTTCATGGCTCGCGTGAACAAATTGCGCGCCTTTTTGATTTGAGCGCCAATTTTGGGCAAGTAGGTGAGCTTCAGTGGAGTACCATACTTTTCAATGAGGTACATAAGTGGTACACCGTTGAACACCAAATAACCATTGACATCGATGTCAAACCCTTCTTGTGGAAAATAAAAGGTCTGATCGATCAGATCGAAGTATCTGTTGGTTCCGTTCACTTTGGCCAGAGATTTTTAATGGTTGATCAAACATGCTTAGGAACGGAAGTGAAATAAAGTAAACACTTGACAAGCTCTTTATTGATTTTGCTGCGTTACTCGTCAGTTGCGTAGTTCACTATGCGCCTTCCACCTGCCTTGCCAAATCAAAAAACAGCCAAGTTAACTTGTTTACTTTATTTCATTTCCGTTCCTTAAAAAGCGCTGCAAAGCTAAGGAACACAAACGAAATAAAATTGTAAAGTTGACTCGACGACTTGCGCCCATGAATTCTGGTGAAATCGTGTAAATTGTGGCGCTAAAAAAAGACACCATGCAGCAACTCGACGCCCTCAATCAAGTGGCAGAATTCCACCGTACCTTCCAGCACCCCATCGAACCCCAACCCACCATCCCCTCCGAAGCGCGCTGCCGCCTGCGGGTAGCCCTGTTGGAGGAAGAAGTAGCCGAACTAAAATCGGCTATCGCTAAAGGTGACTTGGTTGAAATTGCCGACGCCCTTTGCGACATTCAATATGTACTCAGTGGAGCGGTGCTGGAGTTTGGTATGGGTGAAAAATTCCGCGAACTCTTCGACGAAGTACAGCGCTCCAACATGAGTAAGGTATGCAAAACCCTGGGTGAGGCTCAAGCAACCGCTGCCTATTATCAGCAGGAACGCGGTGTAGAAAGTTACATCCGGGAGGTACCACCCTACTTTTTGGTGTACCGCAAGGATGACGATAAAACCTTAAAATCAATCAATTACTCTCCAGCCAATTTGGAGAAGATCCTTCTTTAGGAATTCCCTGGCTGGTACAAGTCCATAGCTGGTACAAGTCTCCAGACTTGTACCAACATTTTCGCGTCTCTGACGCATGCGCAATGCAAAAATATTGAGCAAATACACGTCAGAGACGTGTTGATATTGGTACAAGTCTGGAGACTTGTACCAGCGAAACATGGAACCTCTTAACAACCAGATTTATGAAAAAACCACTCATTCTCCTCCTCCTGGGCTTTAGCCTGTACGCCAGCGCCCAAAAAGCGCCCGAATTCGCTATTGCCCAATCCGAAGTCGAAATTCCCCTGCGCTTTTTGGCATCGGATGAATTAGGCGGACGCCGGACTGGCTCTCAAGGGAACCTGATTGCTGCCCGCTACATCGCAGAGCACCTGCGGACTTACGGCTACTCCATGGCTCCGGGCCTGAATTCCTACTTCCAGTCCATTGATTTTCAAGCTAATACACCTCCAGTTTCCGCCAGTTTGATGATTGGTAAAACCGAATACAAATTCAAAGAAGACTTCATCGTGATGACGGGTGATCCCACCAATCTCAGCAAACTGGACGTAGTGTTTGCCGGCAATGGCTGGATCGATGAAAAAACCGGACAAGACGATTACAAAGGCAAAGATGTCAAAGGTAAGCTGGTCGTTGTACTGCCTGGCGCACCCAATGAAACCTCGCCACAAGCCGTTTTTCGGGCTATGGCGAAAAAACGCGATTGGGCTTATGAGCGTGGCGCGGCGGGTCTGATCGAGTTGTACCGCTTGTCTTTCCCCTGGAATTTTTTCACCAGCTATTTTGGCAAAGAAAGCCTGGGCGTAGCTCCGAAAGAAGGCCCTAAAGCCTCCAATAAAATGTTCTACGGCTGGTTGAAAGAAAAAAATACGGTCAGTGACATCAAGGATTTGCAGGAGGGCAAAAAACTCAAGGCCAATCTGAGTAACTCTGGCTTTACCCGGCGTATGGTACCCAGCCAAAACGTGGTGGGTGTACTCGAAGGTAGCGACCCACAACTCAAAGACGAATACATCATCATCAGTGCGCACTACGACCACGTGGGCATTGGCAAAGAAGGTGGTGGCGCTTATTCCAAGGAAGACAGCATCTTCAACGGTGCCCGCGACAATGCAATGGGTACGGTGGCACTGCTCACTGCCGCGAAAGCTTTGTCTTTACAAAAGCCTAAACGTTCAGTGATTGTATTGGCGGTAACGGGCGAGGAACTGGGACTCTTGGGCAGCCAGTATTATGCCGAAAACCCACTGATTCCCCTCAACAAGTGTATTTTCAACCTCAATACCGATGGGGCGGGCTACAACAGCACCGAACACATCTCCATCATCGGCTGGAGTCGCACAGGTACCGATGCCCTCATTGAGCAAGCGGCCAATAGTGTGGGATTGAAGGTTTTTCCAGAACCTGCTCCTGAGCAAAACCTCTTCGACCGCTCTGACAACGTGTCTTTTGCCGTAAAAGGGGTACCTGCCCTGGATTTCAGCCCGGGTATCACCAAGTTTGACGACGTCATCGCCAAGTATTACCACCAGGTAGCCGACCATGCCGAATCGGTAGACCTGCCTTACTTCCTCAAGTATTGCCAATCCTTTGCCAATCTGGCGCGCCTCATTGCCGACAATGCACAGCGGCCACAGTGGAAGGCGGGCGATAAGTATGAGAAGGCAGGGATGGAACTGTATAAGAAATAATGAAGTTGAAGGGGTTAAAATTAATGGCACTTCGGCTACGCTCAGTAACCATTAATTTTAACCCTCCAACTTTCCAAACAACATGAAAAACCAACACACCCTCGGCATCCTTGCCGTACTCATCGGGGCGACCGTCTGGAGCACCGGCGGTTTGTGCATCAAATTGCTGCCTTACGATCCGTACACCATCCTGTTTTACCGCTCGATTTTTGCTGCGCTGACCTTTTTGGCCTTCTTCCGGCAGCGGGCACTCACCTTGACTCCAATCATCGGTGCCGTTGGTTTGCAATACGCCGGATTGGCCTTTTGTTTTGTGGTCGCCACCAAAACCACCACCGCGGCCAATGCCGTTTTGTTGCAATACACCGCGCCGATCTACGTATTTTTGCTGGAACCCATCTTATTCAAGTTTAAACTGACCCGGCTGAACATCATAACTGTGGTCGTCTGTTTTGTGGGTATGTTGCTCTTTTTTGCCGAAGATTTGGGTGGGGGAAATGTTCAAGGCAACCTCATTGCACTCTTGTCTGGCGTCCTGCTGGCAGCCATGATGATCACCCAGCGCTTTAATCGAATTGAACATTACGATGCAGGTCTGTTTTGGGGCAACATCTTCATCGCGCTAATTTGTTTGCCCTGGTATTTAAAATCAGCCACACCCACTTTAGAGCATTGGACCTTGTTTTTCATTTTGGGCGTTATTCAAATTGGAGTAGGTTACATGTTGTTCAATTACGGGCTCAAACGCACCCTGGCCATCGAGAGTGTGCTATTGGCCATGATGGAGCCGATTTTAAATCCCGTTTGGGTTTTTATTGGATATGGGGAAAAGCCTGGTATGTGGACCATAATAGGTGGCCTGGTAATTTTGAGCATGCTGGCGGTGCAAGTGATTGTGGGAGAAAAGGGGCGACAAAAGCCAGAAGTTCAACTTTAAAAACTACCTTTAAACAAACATAAAACCGACACAATTAACATGTTCAAACAGTTCTTACTCTCCATTTGCTGCATCAGCTTCAGTCTGACTATTTATGCCGCCAAGGTCGATACCGTTGAAATCACCAGCACATTCTTGCAGCGCAAAGTCAAAATCGCGGTGGTTACCCCGAGAGGGTACCAAAGTGGCCAAGCTACTTATCCAACCATGTATTTGTTGCATGGAGGTTACGGCAAATTCAGCGATTGGTTGATGGCGCCAGCGGACAAAAGCCTTGTCCACCGCATCTGTGATGAATACAACATCATTATCGTACTGCCCGAAGGTGGCATTGGTGGGTATTACCTGGATAGTCCGGTCAATCCAGCCAGCCAATACGAAAGTTTCATTACCAAAGAAGTCATCGCCAAAGTGGATGGCTCCTACCGCAGCATCAAAGAAAAGACCGGTCGGGTCATTTGTGGCCTGAGTATGGGTGGGCATGGCGCTATGTACCTCGCCACCCGCAATCCACAGCTTTTTTGCGCCGTAGGCAGCATGAGTGGGGCCTTGGACATCAATACCGACAATTGGGATGTCACCCCCGAGCGCCGCAAAGCCATTGCCGACCGTCAAGTCAACGTTTGGCCACCCAAAGCAGAAAATCCAGCCTTCTACTACAACAACTCGGTGGTGAACATGGCCGATAAAATGAAAGCCAACGGGCTGCCCATCAAATTCGATTGCGGCGTAGACGACTTCCTGATCGCCCCCAACCGGGAATTGCATCGCCGCCTTTTGTACAACAAAACCCCACACGAATACACCGAGCGCCCCGGCGCACATACCTGGGATTATTGGCAAAATGCCTTGCCAGATCATGTTGCGTTTTTTCAGAAGGTGTGGAAGGGCAACGGAACTTTGAAATAAGGTGTCTGAAGGGGGTTGAGGGATGTTGAGGAACATAAGTCATCCCGAATTTTTGAAAAGTCAAAATCGGACATAAACCTAATCGCGGAGCGATTGAATTAATAATAGCCCCGGTCGTCCGGGGTAAATAGTTGGGTCAAATTGGCGGCAACCACGGCAGTGGTTGAACTCAATTGAGCAAAAAGTTCAACCGCATCCGCGGTTGCGAAACCTTGTGCTACCAAAATGACCCCGGACGACCGGGGCTATTATAAATTCAACCGCATCCGCGGTTTGTCATCCCGAAAATTCGGGATGACTCCTGTTCTCAATTTCCTCAACCTACCTAAAACCATCACATGTCTAGCAAAAAAGTTCTCACCGGCGGTCAACGATTCCGCAAAGCTTACCGCACTGCCCTTCAGGTCATGCTGAGTTATGCGGGGTTATTCCTCGGCAAGCGCCTCTTTGGGCAACGCTATTACGAGCTGCGCATTGAACAGCTGCACGTCCGCAATGCCGAGCGGGTCAAACGAGCGATTCTGGAGCTAGATGGACTGTTCATCAAAATTGGGCAGATGTTGTCCATCCTCAGCAATTTTTTGCCGGAGACCTTTCAAAAACCGCTGGAAGAATTACAGGACAAAATCCCCGCCCGCCCCTACGAGCAGGTACGCGAGCGCGTGCGGAGCGAATTGGGAAAATACCCTGAAGAGTTATTCACTCGTTTTGACTTAGAGCCACTGGCTGCAGCTTCCATTGGCCAGGCGCACCGCGCCCAACTGCCCGACGGCACCGAAGCGGTGGTCAAAGTCCAACACATGGGCATCGAAGCGACTGCCCGCATCGACCTTGAAATCATCCGCCGTTTGATTCAAGTCAGCGCCTGGTTTTACAACATCAAGGGCATGGATTATGTGTACACCCAAGTCAAGTTGATGATTGAGGAGGAGCTGGATTTTCGCAAAGAGGCGCTGGCTATGGAAAAAATCCGCATCAATTTACAAGATCTAGCGGGTTTAAATATTCCCCTAATTCACCCCACTTATTCGGCTACTCGGGTTATGACCAGCACCTGGCACGATGGAGTCAAAATTTCCAACCTGGAACAAATTGATTCCTGGAAACTGGATCGTCGGGCCTTGGCCAGTACCCTCTTGCGGGCTTACAGCAAAATGGTGCTGAAGGACGGTTTTTACCACGCCGATCCCCACCCGGGCAATATTTTGGTACAAAAAGACGGCACCCTGGTTCTACTCGATTTTGGTGCCACCGGACAACTCAGCCCTGCCCTCAAGGAAGGCATTCCCAAACTGATCGAATCCGCCGTAAAAAACGATACCCAGGGCATCGTCGAAGCAGTGCGCCTGATGGGCTTCCTGGCGGATGGCCGTGAAGCGGAACAAATGGCCGAAAAGATGATTGAGGCCATGCGTAACTTCCTGCAAAATGAAATCAAACTGGATGGTTTGAATTTTAAAGATATTGAGGTCAATCCTTTCAACAACAGCATGGTTGCCCTGATCCAGGACATCGGCATCAGCGGAATCACGGGCACAGTAACGGTGCCCAAAGACTGGATTTTGCTCAACCGGGCTTTGACCTTGTTGTTGGGCATCTGCAATACCCTTGATCCTAAACTCAATCCATTGGAAGTGGTGCGCCCTTATGCCACGGAGTTGGTCAAAGACCAGCAGGGGGGCTGGTTTGGTTTTGTCCGCAATCTCCTGCAAGGTACCCTAGTCAATCTACTGGCACTGCCTGATGAGCTGCGTAAAACCTTACAAAAAGCGAATAAAGGGCAGTTGGAAGTACGCACGCCGGATATTCGGGATGGGGCAAAGTTGTTGTATTTGGCGGCCCGGCAATGGTTGATGGCCTTGATGGGTTTGGCATCGGTAGTTTTGGCGCAATGGTTCTTGAAGATTGAGGAGCCGAATTCGGCATGGTGGGCGTATGGGGCCGCGCTCGTGTTTGGCTGGTTGTTTTTGGGGGCCTGGCGGAAGGGGGGAAGGATTTTTCGGGGGATGGACTAGATTGGGTGTGAACCCCCAAACCCCAGAATCACCCTTTTCATCTCCACAATCACCTGAGCAGTCGGCTTCTTCATCACGCCAAAATATGGGCCAGTACCTTTGTATTGTCATTTACAAAAGTGCTGAACCATGAAAAATTTATTCACCCTTTCTTTGATCCTGCTCGCTTTTGCATTGCAGGCGCAAAAAAATACCCCGGCCATCGGGCGGGTGTACGGCAAACTACTTGAGGCAACAACTAAGGAGCCAATCGCATATGCATCCGTAACCGTTTTTAAAACCTTACCCAGTGGAAAGGACAGTCTAATCGGTGGCGCTTTAACCATAGAAAATGGAGACTTCAATGTCACTGCACTGCCCATGGGTGCTTTCAAAGTTCGAGTGAGTTTTGTCGGCAATCAGGATTTGGTGAAACCAATTAAAATTTCGCCGCCCAATAACCTGGAACAAGATCTGGGCAACCTGCTCATGGCCGTCGATGTTCAAACATTAGGCACGGTGGAAGTAAAAGCGGAAAAGGCGACCACCACCATGAACCTGGAAAAAAGGGTGTTTAATGTGGATAAAAACCTCAGTGCCATGGGTGGAACTGCCGAAGATGTGCTAAAAAATGTGCCTTCGGTTACAGTTGACATGGACGGAGGCATCAAATTGCGGGAAAGAAGTGCCACCATTTATGTGGATGGCAAACCAACCCTGATGTCCTTGAATCAAATCCCTTCCGACCAAATTGAATCTGTGGAGGTCATCACCAATCCTTCTGCCAAATATGAGGCTTCCACCATGGGCGGAATTTTGAACATTGTACTCAAAAACAACCGCAAACCTGGTTACAACGGAGTTTTGAGCCTTGGATTAGGCAACCAGGATCGGTACAATGGCGGGCTCAATTTGAACCTCAATAAGGACAAATGGAGTATTTCCGGTTTTTACAGCATCAACAATTCGAATGTGCCATCCCTTGCTTACGTATACCGTACAGGTTTAACTTCAGCAGCCCTTGTGCAGGATTATTACAATCAAAATTCGGTAGTTACCAATCGGAATTTTTTCCAAACCGGCCGCCTAAATGTGGATTACGCCCTCAACAACCGCAATACCATCTCCCTGGCAGGAACCGTTTCTGGTGGAGCATTTGACTTCTCGGTTGCCCAGAACTATGAATCCTTAGCCTCAAACCGCCAGATCACCAACTATGGGTCCCGCCAGACCTTGTCTGAGAATGATTTTACCCGCAATAGCCTTGATCTGCAATGGAAAAAAACCTATGCCACCAAAAACAAATCGCTCCTAGCTATTTTAAACTACAGCTGGGGGGACAAGACCAATACTTCCAATTGGAACACCACTGGTTTTGATGCCCAGGGAACATCTTTGGCAACTTATCCTCAATTGGTTAAAATAAACGATGCCAGCAACAATGATCAGGTCTTATTCCAGTTGGATTATGTCAATCCCCTAAACGACTCCACCAAGTTCGAAATGGGGTTGCGCAGTTTTTGGAATGCCCGCTACCAAAATTACTTTTTCAAACCCTTCAATGCGGAATTGAACGATTTCATCGTGGATACCCAATTCTCCCAGGATGCCAACATTAGCGAAAGCATCAATGCTGCTTATTTCTTGTACGCCGGGCGCCTGAAGCACCACATCAGCTACCAGGCGGGCTTGCGGTTTGAGCAGTCCAATTTGACCGGGATTTCACACCTGGAAAACCAACCTGATTTCGGCTACACTTACCCCAAAGGCTGGGGAAAAGAGTTTTTCCGTTCCCTCTTTCCGTCCATTTTTTTGTCAAAAGACTTGGGTCAAAACAACGCGCTTGGGCTTAACTTTAGTCGCAAAATCCAACGCCCCAATCCTCAACAGTTTATGCCAGGCATCAAATCCAATGACAAACAGAACATCCAAATCGGCAACCCAGCCTTACAACCCGAATTTATTGATCTGGCCGAATTGAACTACAATAAAATTTTCGGCCACAACAATTGGTTGATTTCCTTGTATTTGAGCAATGAAACCAATACCATAAAGCCTTTGACACTCCCCTCCGAAACCGACCCTACCGTACTGGTGACCAAATTTGTGAATGGTACTAATGAATTGACCTACGGGATCGACAATACCTTAAAACTGGCTTTTGGCAAAAACTTTGATGTCCTGTTCAATTCCAATGTGTTTAGGTTCAATGTCAATGTAGATACTTTTAGCAACAGCGGTTGGGCCGCCAATGGTAAAGTGGGTTTGAATTACCGTTTGCCTGCTAGTTTTTCGCTGCAGTTGAATGCTGCCTACGAAGGCAATCGGCCCATTCCCCAAGGTTCCCGGCAAGGTATTGCCTACATGGACTTTGCGGTAAAAAGATCGTTTTTCAAAAATGCAGCAAATTTGGTATTTTCGATCAATGATGTGTTCAATACCCGTAAAGACATTACCACACTGACACTTCCTACTTACATTCAGGAGTCGATGCGCCGCCGCGATACCCGTTATTTTAAACTATCCTTGCAAATTCCTTTTGGCAAAGCGGATGCTTCACTGTTCAAAAAGAGCAACAAGAAGCCCGAAGTGCCTGAAATGCAAGAATTTTAAGGATTATTTATTTAAAAATTTGTCATGAAATTCGTCCTCACTGGCCTCCATAAAACGATTCTGTTCCACTTTTTTTTGTGGAGCGTTTGGCTGTATTTGTCTTTATCCAACGTCGGTGAGGACGAGTTTTATGCGCGCGCCAAATTTATCATCATCCTGATTTTAACCACTCATATTCCATTGTTTATCATCAACACAGGATGGTTGATCCCCAAAGTGCTGATCCGAAAAGGTATTCCCTTGTATCTGACCTCATTGGTGGTCGTAGTATTTGGGTTTTCCTTGTTGCATCGGGTCATCCACACCCAACTGAACGATGATCCCAGGGAGCACCAACACCATGACAGCAGGCCCTCCAAGGGCACCATTGCCTTGATCCTGGTGGCTGCCATCAGTACGGGTTATGGGTTGTTGAATTACGTAGTGGTGCAGGAAAAACAGCAGGAAGAAAAACAAAAAGAACGGTTGCAGTCGGAATTGTCCTTTTTGCGCTCTCAAATCAGCCCGCATTTTATTTTTAACATCCTAAATAGCATCGTTTATCTGATTCGGAGTAAATCGGATTTAGCCGAGCCGGTCACTTTGAAACTTTCGGAGCTCATGCGCTACATGTTGTATGAATCTGAAAATGCTCAAATCCCCTTGGAAAAAGAGGTAGCTTACCTGAAAAATTACATCGAATTGCAACAAGTTCGCTTTGGGGAAGACGTAGATGTGGTCTTTACAACGGAAGGTGCCGCTTCCACCCAAATGATTGAACCCATGTTGCTCATCCCATTTGTAGAAAATGCATTTAAACATGGCGTAGGAATGGTTTTGAATCCCTCGATCAGGATTGTGTTGCACATCAGCGAAAACACCTTGTCTTTTTCGATCAAAAATAAAATTGCCCCCGAAACGGCGATGCACAAGGACACGAGTTCGGGGATCGGGTTGAAAAATGTTCAAAGGCGACTGGAATTGCTTTACCCTCAAACCCATGAATTGCTCATCCAGGATGAAAAAGACTGGTTTTTGGTCACCTTGCGTTTAACGTTTAATTGAATCGTTATGAAACTGACCTGCATAATTGTGGATGATGAAAGTTTGGCACGCAAACTCCTTGAAGAAAACATTGGCCAATTGCCTTTTTTGGAACTTGTAGGCGTTTGTAAAAATCCTTTTGAAGCCCTGCAGCTGTTGCAAGAAACCGCAGTAGATTTGATGTTTCTTGATATTCAAATGCCAGGGATGTTGGGTACCCAATTTTTGCAAAGTTTGCGGGAAAAACCAATGGTTATTTTTGTCACGGCCTACTCCAATTATGCGCTTGAAAGTTATGATCTCGATGTGATCGATTATTTGATGAAACCGGTCAGTTTGGAACGTTTTACCACGGCAGCCTTAAAAGCACTGGAGGAAAAACAAAAACAAGTCGCACTCAAAGCTAATTCCCCCACTTTGGAAGTTAAAACGCCCCAGGAAGACGTATTTTATGTTAATGTAGAATACGCACTGGTCAAAATCCAGATCAAGGACATCTCCCACATTGAAAGCATGAAGGATTATGTGAAAATATTTTTGACGACGGCAAAAAAACCTGTCATTACCAAAATGACTTTAAAATCAATCGAAGGAAAACTATCCCCACAAAACTTCATGCGCGTACACAAGTCCTTCATTGTCAACTTGGGCAAAATCGATTCTATCCGTAGTCAAACCATTTTTATCGGCGAGCAGCATATTCCAGTAAGCGACGTTCATTTAGAGGCACTGATGCAATTCGTAAATCAAATGAAATGAGCAAATAAATTGGACATTGAGCTTACCAAGTAGCAGCGCCCTTGGTAAGCTCTTCCATCCACTCATTTGCTCCTAGAGCCTATTTCAATCAAACATTGTCGGCTACGACCACAAACTTTTTGCTGTGCACATCCACCTGATCTTTGCCATTTGGTAAATAAGCCTTTACCTTTTTGAATTCAAAAGAATCACCAGCATTCAACTCCTTAATTTTCAGGATAATTTCTTTAGAGAAGGTATTGGACTCTTCTTTGAAGGTGCTGATGGTACCACCTTTGTTGATGTCGATGGTGTAGGTGAAAATCTTGGAACCTACTGCACAGCCATCAACCGCCAGTTCCTTGGTTTTGAGTACATCCTTCTTGCTGATGTCACCTCCGAATTTGCCAGCGATGGTCAGGAATGCGCCGCCAGGTAGTTCTGCTGCCGCTTCAGGATTAGGTGCAGTTACAAAAGAACACATCCCAACGATTACAAATGCGGACAACAATAAACTTTTTAGATTTTTCATGATCACAAGTTTTGGTGAAGTAATGATGAGTTCAAATGTATAACCCCTTTCAATGTCAAATTCAAAAGGTATACCAAGCCCTGGATTTGGGATAGCAACAACCAGATTCGGAGGGAAGTCAGCTTTTTTTGGGAAAAGCAGTCGTTGCTCTACCTAGATTGTATTTTGCTCTACTTTGATGCAAAATTCACCACTAAATCAACGTAATTTAAGAGCTTGTTTAAGTTTTTTGGGCGGAAGCGAAAACGAGAAAATGTTTGCCTAAATGAGGCACGAAAAGTGGAGTTTAGCAGCGCTAAATGAGCATTTTCGGAACGAAATTTAGGCAAATATGGGCCGTTTGTAGCCCGAACAAAAAATTTAAACAAGCTCTAAATCATTTAAAAATCAGCACCATCCAAACAATACCAACAACTCGGACAGCAGGCAAAGGCATCGATTATTCCTTGCTCATAACCCATGTCCTTTTCTGGGGACTATATGTGGTGTCGGAGTATTTCGCCAATTTAGTTCATCAGTACCCTAGTGAATGGCCTAGTTTTTTGCGCGCCACCCTCTTGCCACTACCCATTTTGATGATCGCCACTTATTTTATTGCTTGGTTTGTGGTGCCGCGTTATTTGGTGCCCCAAAAGTGGATTTGGTTCCTGTTGTGGTGTGTGGTTGTGGCGGTGATTGTATTTTATTTCCGCATCAAGTGGCAGGAAGTGGTCAATTACCTGCGCTCGGAGCAGTATTATCCCGTGCCAGTCAACAAAATGCTCAAAAACATCATCCGCGATTATTCCATCATAGCCTTGGCGGTGTGCATCTACATCATCGGGGATTACCGCCGCAAACAAAAACTGAACGAGGAACTCATCAAAGCCAAAGCTGAGGTGGAGATCAAACTGCTCAAAGGGCAATTGCACCCACATTTCCTGTTCAACTCGCTGAACAACATTTACAGCCTGGCCTTGTCCAAATCTGAACTCACCGCCGACAGCATACTCAAACTCACCGAATTGCTGGACTACCTCGTGTACCGTGCCAGTATGGATACCGTTCCATTGGCCAAAGAGGTTCAATTATTGGAAAACTACCTGGGTTTGGAACAATTGCGCTACGGCGATAAACTCCAGGTAAAAGCGGATATTGCCGTGCAAAACGACAGTATCGCCATCGCGCCCTTGTTGCTTTTGCCTTTTGCCGAAAATTGCTTCAAACACGGGGGAGTTGGTGCCGATGGAGTTTTTAGGGTAGAACTGCATTTGTATACTGACCCTAAAAAGCTCTACTTCAGCCTCAGCAACAGCAAGCGTAAAACCACAAATAGTCCAGTAACGCAGAGCGGCGGCGTAGGTCTGGAAAACATCCAAAAAAGACTTAACTTGCTCTATCCTGATCGGCATCAATTGCAGATTGTCAATGGGGAGGAAATGTATGAAGTTACGCTGGAAATTACGTTTTAATGCCCTACAAATGTTACATCCTCGATGACGAGCCCCTGGCCCTGAATGTCATCGAGCAGCACCTGAGCAAGTTTGAACAATTTGAGGTTTGTGGAAAATCTACCGAACCCTTGCAGGCATTGGGGCAAATCAAAACCCTACAGCCCGACCTGCTTTTTCTGGACATCCAAATGCCCGAACTGACCGGTCTGGATCTGATCGAATCCATTCAAAACAAACCCTCCATCATCATCACCACCGCTTATCGGGAATACGCGGTGGAAGGATTTGAACTGAATGTACTCGATTACCTGGTGAAACCCATTCCTTTCAAACGATTCATCAAAGCCATCGACAAGTTTTTGGAGCAAAAAGTCCCAAAAACAACAACTGAACCTAGCCCCGTCTCCCCTACCCCAGCCGAGGCCACCTTTTTATTGATCAAAGCCGAGCGCAAAACCATCAAAGTAGCTCTTGATGACATCTTGTACGTGGAGGGAGTAAAAGACTATGTCAAAATTGTACTCAAGGATCAAAAAATCATGACCAAAACCTCCATCGGGAATTTTTTCAATGAATTACCCGCAGATCGTTTTGTGCGCATCCACAAGTCTTTTGTGGTGGCTATTGACAAAATTGAGGCCTATACCGCGCACGATGTGGAAATCCACAAAATGGAGTTGCCCATCGGAAGGATGTATAAGGAGGCGTTTGTGGGGTTGATGGAAGGGCGGTGAAACCCTTACCCTTCTCATTTCCAAATCGCCTTCAAACTCCACAATTGCCCTTTTACCAGGTCCACTTTCCCTCCCTCACAAAACAGGGAAATAGAATCAAATGGCGTGGTAGGGAAAAACAAATCCGTCAGCACTACCCTACCCTCATCAGCAAACAATTCAAGCGAAGAAACGTCCAGTAGGATGTGCATTTTCACCTTGCGATCTTTGCTTTCCCGGGATGCGATGTGTACTTCTTTGCCAAATGCTTTTGAAAAATCGTGCTTGCCCGCCAGCCGTCGGTCGCTAAAAAATTGATTTTGAGCAGCGTCCATTCCGATGCGGTATTTTTCTCCACTAGCATTGCTGAGTTCAAGCCCCCATTTTACCTGTGGATCGCTGGGTAGTACAACTTCCAGCTCCAGCTCCAGTTGGGCGGGTGAAAGGCCACTTTTTTTGCCGATATCCAAAGTGCCACTCAGGGATTGAGGCGTAAGGGTAAAGCTCTTGGCACGCAACTTTTTTTGTTCTGGTATCGCCTGCGAGAACACCCTCAAGCCATCTGGGGTTTGTCGCAAGCTCAGTTCCCGGGCTACCGTAGTCGCGCTACGCCAGGGATGGGTAGGCACATTTTGGGCGTAATCCCAATTGCTCATCCAGCCCATAAACAGGCGCCGCCCGGCGGGAGCATCCGACCAAGTTACCCCGGCGTAATTGTCGCGGCCCCAGTCGATCCAAAGGACTTTTTCAGGGGCATTGTCGTTGCGGAAGGTTTTGCCATCAAACTCACCAACGAAGTATTGAGTAGCCGAGCCTCCATTGGGTCCGCCCGGGTTGATGCTTTGGATCAGTACCCACTTGCTTTGAGTGCTACCGCTCACTTTGAGTGGAAAAAAATCGGGGCATTCCCATACGCCACCATGGTTGCCGTGCTCGGCACCGAAGTTGCTGAGGAAAGTCCAGTTTTTTAAATCGGGTGAGCCGTAAAAACGCACCTGGTTTTGTGCTGCCAGTACCACAATCCATTGTTTGCTGCCCTCATGCCAGATCACTTTGGTGTCGCGGAAATCGCGGATGCCGGGGTTGGGAATCACCGGGTTGCCTTTGTACTTGGTCCAGGTACGACCAGCGTCGTTGCTGTAGGCGAGGGACTGGTATTGAAAGTCGTTCCGACCAGCTTTTTCGCCCGCCATCAGGTGATGGGTAAACATGGCAACCATCGGCGGCTGACCATTGATGCCGAATCCACTGGTGTTTTTCCAGTCGATCACCGCACTACCAGAAAAGATCAAACCCAGGGAATCGGGGTACAAGGCAATGGGCAAATTGCGCCAATACACCAAATCCTTGCTAACCGCGTGCCCCCAGTGCATTGGGCCCCAAACTTTATCTTCGGGGTAATGCTGATAAAACAGGTGGTATTCGCCCTTGTAGTAGACCATACCATTGGGGTCGTTCATCCACATTTGGGGTGGGGAGAAATGGAATTGGGGGCGCTGGGGCTCATGGTAGTGGGGGAATTGGGCAAC
This sequence comes from Haliscomenobacter sp., assembly GCF_965225875.1. Classification (GTDB taxonomy): domain Bacteria; phylum Bacteroidota; class Bacteroidia; order Chitinophagales; family Saprospiraceae; genus Haliscomenobacter. The sequence goes on from NZ_CBDDBS010000002.1 coordinate 725,852, forward strand.
CACTTTTAAGCTAGTCAGCATGATCATCAGCAAAAACAGGTGGATATATAAGCGTGTATTCATTAGCTCATCAAGTTTAGGTAAAAGGACTGGATGCCGAATTGGCTTTTGATTGGCCAACTCTTCTTTGCCATTTTTTTGTACTTACGAATCTATAAAATTATCCTTTAATCAAAGGAGGAATGATTGGTTTCACCTCTGTTTTTCATGTACTTTAGCCATTCAAACTAACCTTCTATGAAATTCATTCCCTTACTCCTGCTTTTTTTGGTCAACCTGGAATTTGCTTTTGCTCAAAACATTTTTGACCAAAACAACCTCACTGCCTGGTGCATCGTCCCTTTCGATAAGTTAAAACGTGGCCCGGAAGAACGGATCGCGATGTTGGAAAAATTGGGCTTCGTGCAGTACGTATACGACTGGCGCAGTGAACACATCCCTACTTTTGATCAGGAAATCAAATTGGCCAAACAACACAACATCGCCATGGAAGGTGTTTGGCTGTGGGTCAACAGTCAGGTGGACAAAACCGGGCAATTGAGTGCCGACAACCAAAAAGTGATCGATATTGTAGCCAAAAACAAACTCAAAACCACTTTTTGGCTGGGTTTTGACAATGGCTTTTTTGAAGGTCTAAGCCATCATGAAAGGGTGGCCAAAGGTGCGGCATTTTTAAAATACCTCCATTCCATCCTGACTCCACTGCAGTGCAAAATTGCCTTGTACAACCACGGTGGCTGGTTTGGCGAACCAGAAAACGAAATTGAAATCATTAAAAAAGCTGGCCTGAAGGGTGTGGGCATCGTGTACAGTTTTCACCATGGCCACCACCAGATCAACCGTTTTCACAGCATGTTGAAAAATATGTTGCCCTACCTCGTGGCCATCAACCTGGATGGTATGGATTTGAGCAAAGGCCAAATTCTCCCAATTGGTAGCGGGAAAAGTGAAAAAGAAATGATTCAATTGATTCGGGAAAGTGGCTTTAAAGGGCGAATCGGAGTACTGGGGCATCGGGATGATGAAGATGTCGAGGTCGTGCTGCGGGGGAATTTGGAGGGCTTGAAAAAACTTTTAGAACTAAAGTAGCTTCAACACCCGCTCCGCAGCCTCCGTTCCACTCCCTACTGCTCCGTCCATGTAACCAGGGAAGGCAGCAGCAGTTTCCGTACCTGCTACAATAAAGCGACCATCAAAATAACTGTCCCTAAAAATGGGATCACCATTGTTTTGATGCGGCAAAATGTATCCGGTATAAGGCGCAAAAGTATCCTGCTCCTGTTGCCAAACACAATCATAGTAGGTATTGTACCGTAGGGCATCATCGCCAAAATACTTCTGCAATTGCTGGAATACCAGCGCTTTTCTTTGTTCCTGGCTTGCCCCGTGCAAAGCCCCACTCATAAAACCTTTGAGGGCAAAATGGGATGCTTCCACATTGGAATGGTCGTACAGTTCACTGATGGGGCCAACATTGCTGAATACCGAGCCCGAGTATTTTTTCTCCCGCCAAAACGCCCGGGGATAAGTGATGGCTACTTTGATGGATTCGCCCATCCAGGTATGGGTTTGTTGAGCTTTTAGCACCAAAGATTCTGGCAGGGCTGGCTGGAACTCAAGTTTTTCAACCAGTAACTTCGGCGGAATGGTGGACACCAGGATATCCGCGCTGAAGCTTTGATCAGCGCTTTCTACACTAAAAATGCCATCGTGGTAAACTATTTTTTGGACACGCTGCCCCAAGTGGAGTTGATCGGGAGCTAAGTGGCTCAGTAGTTTTTTGATCAAAACACCACTGCCGCCCGCAATGCGGAGATTAGGTGCCTGTTCTGGCAAGAGAAAAACCTGAGGGGGCGAGGTGGAAATCGGTTCGTAAAAAGTATAGCCTTGCAAAAATTGCTCAAAAACGGGCAGCTCCAATTCATTCAATAAAGCAACTAAAGCTTCGTGTTTTCCACCCAGCCAGGTTGCACCCATTTCTACGGGCGCTTCTCCCTCCGGATAAAGGGTATGAATGCGCCCACCCGGACGGTTCCGAGCCTCGATGAGGGTGGCAGAGATACCTGCTTTTTTGAGTTGATAAGCCAAGGTAAGGCCAGTTAAACCAGCACCTAAAATCAATACATTTTTCATGGGTTAAAAATAGGGAATTATTGTGCGTGGTGAGTAGTGGGGCCCAGGTGGGCATTTTAAAAAAAGCTCGAAATTTAAGTTTTAAAAAATAGCTCGCGATAAAAAAACATCTTCCTTGTTGTACTTTTGTCGGCAGTAGAGTTGATGACTCCATCCGAATAAATATAAATTATAATTAAATCACTGTGATAAATGAGCCTTGCTTTTACATCAACATTAAAAGCCTTTCTTCGATCTTACACTTTGTTGTTTGTTGTATCGCTTATCAATGTAAATTTTTGCTTCGCTCAAAATTTGGGCGGCAGTTTTACTATTGATTTTGGGTATCTAGCAACAATGGTTAAAGACACTCGACACAGCAGCATTTTCCGTACCTGCCAAGGCGGAAACTCAACATTGAGTTACAGCATTCAGGGCGAAAAGAGCGCAAATGCACTGGGATTTGGACTGTCCTTCGCTGTTGGAGATCGAGATGGAAATATCGTCACCAGCGTATTTGCTATAGAAATGCGGATGTTCTATGAGCATTTAAGAACGTTGAGAAATAAAAATTGGCAATTGGGTGCGTATATTGATTATGGTGTGTTCCTTACTGATCGGGATGGAGGATATTGGTTTGGATTTGATGATGACCCAAGTTTTAGTTATGTCATGTGGACTTCTTTTGGCCTGAGTGGGAAATATCAAAAGTCATTAGGTGAAAACTGGCTATTGAACGTTAAAACTGCTTTACCTCTATTTGCCTTTACAGAGCGTCCTGCTTATGCTTTTGTTTTTCCTGAAGATCACTACGTTTTGAAAGATTATTATTCTTTGCTATTGCAGTCAGAATATTTTGAGCGTGCTCAATTTCGACCATTTACTCAGTTTACAAATCTTCAATTTCAAACAGGACTTCAACGCAAACTTGGTCAAAGGGGCAACTCAATTGGTTTCAACTACAAATGGAATTACCTTTTTGCTGGAGGAGTTAAACCTCTCTTTAAATTCAATCATCAACTTGGTATAGCTTTATCAATTTAGGTTTAAAAAGTCATGAAAACACACATTAATCTTTTAGTCCTCTATCTCAGTTTATTATTCCTAGGTTGTTCCAAGGAATTTGCCTCTCCAAAGGACTCCAACGTTGAAGTATTTGAGGAGTTTTTGAAATTCACAGAAGAGAACTATGCTTTGCTTGAGGTTAAAAAAATTGATTGGGAAGCAGTTAAAATAGGCTATCGCCCCAAGGTGTCCAACCAGATGACACAAGACAGCTTCTTTTCAATTTGTCACCAAGCAATAAAAGAATTGAAAGATGGGCAATGTTATGTCAACAACGGTCGCACACTCCAAACCTATGATTTTAAGACAGGATATGACATTCAGTTTAAACTAGAGGTCGTATTGAATTACCTGAAGAGGAAAAACATTGATGTTAGATCTGATCCCTTATCAGAAACAATTAATGATACTACTGCCTATGTTCATTTTTATTCTTTGTTTCATTCAGATTCAGACAAAATAAAAAGCGCAATCGGGTATACAACCTTTAGCCGATTCAAAAAAGTAATTATTGATTTGCGCAATGCATATGGTGGTCAGCCAATCGCAGCATTTAATCTGCTCAGACATTTTGTATCCACGCCTACACAAGTGGGATCAATGGTACATAAGAATGGTAGAGGCCCAAAAGATTTCAAAACAGTGCCCGTAATAGTTCAACCCACTTCAGAATATGTAGGGGATAAAAAAATAATTATTCTTACCAATCGCTATACCTTTAACGTTGTAACATACGTGGTGGCAGTTCTACAAACCTTACCCAATGTGACCCTGATCGGCCAGACTACTGGCCCGGGTAGTGGCCTTGAATTACCTTATGAGTTGCCCAACGGTTGGACCGTGGCCGTTGCTAGCAATTACTTCCTCCCAGCAAACGGTCGCCATATTGAAGACGGCATTAAACCAGATATTGAAATCAACAACACTGCTCTTGATCTTCAAAATAAGCGCGACCGAATGTTGGAAAGGGCGATAGCTGAATGAGTTTTATTTGATCACAAACTCATAGTTTCCAGCATTCACCTGCTGTACCATTACATTTTTGCCCGCATTATCCAATACCCGCCCCTTATTCCACACCTTTTGACCTGGCAAAAGCTCTAGGCTCAAACTAGCACTGCTGTTCGGTGGCACAACTACCTTGTAGCTAATACCCTGAGCCGTCCTTTCCCAACTCGAAACCAATTCTCCTTGTGGCGTTTTAAAACTGGCCTGAAAACGATCCAAACCCTTCACAAAATGAGGATTGAGCAAGATATTTTTAAAACCCGGAGCCGCCGGGTCCGGCTTAATGCCCCCTAACGCCTTGTAATACCAGGCTCCAATTTCCCCAAACATGATGTGGTTCATGGAGATGTCCGACTTCGCATCGATGGGCCAGTTTTCGTAGAGGGTGGTGGCGCCGTTTTTGATCCACCAACCCCAGGAAGGGAAGTCTTCTTGCGCGGCGATTTGGTAGGCCAGGTCAGCGTAGCCATTGTCGCTGAGCGCGTTGAGAATGGTTTTGGTGCCCAACAAGCCTACGTCCAGATGCGCGCCATCAGCTTTGACCCTTTGCGCCAGGTTGGCGGCTACTTTGGCCTGGAGTTCGCTGGGCACAATCCCCCAGTGGAGCGGTGCACTCATTTCCGTTTGGGTGCCGTTGCCATAAATGCCCGTTTCCCGGTTTAGGTATTTGGCATTGATGGCCGCTTTAATTTGAGTGGCCAGCGCTGAATAGGTGGTGTAATCCGCTTTTTTATTCAACAATTGAGCTGTTCTGGCCAAAATCGTCGCATCGACGTAGTAATAAATCGAAGAGGTCAGTTCAACCGGTGCCTTTGATTTGACGGGCACCCAATCGCCCAGGCCCCAGGTCGTCAAGTGCCCTTGACTGCGGTCGCTGATGGCATCCACGTAACGTTTGATGTTGTCGTAACAATCCTCCAGCAGTTTAGAATCGCCGTAAAACAGGTACACATTCCAGGGGATGATCGCAATAGTACTCGTCCAGTCGGGGCCATTGCCCCATTCATACCCCCAACCGCTGGTGGGCACGATGGAGGGTAACACGCCATTGGGTTGTTGCTCGTCGCGGTGGTCGGCCAGCCATTTTTCGTAAACGGTGATGCCGTCAAAGTTGTACAAACCAGTTTCGCTGGCGATGTGGGCATCTCCGGTCCAGCCGTTTTTCTCCCGCTGGGGGCAATCGGTGGGATAACCGAAAAGGTTGGAAAGGTAGGAATTGTTGGTAGCAAACCAGATTTTGTCCAGGGTGGAACTACTCGATTGTACCTTACCCAGCACAGGTAAATCGCTGTGCATAAAATACCCCTTGAGGCTGTTTTCAGAAAGGGTGATGGCCTGATTGCTGCTCACTTCCACGTATTGAAAACCCTTGTAGTTGAAGCGGGGCATAAAACGTTCCTCGCCGCGGCCACTGAGGATAAAAATATCCGTTTGGAAAGGGTCAGTATTGTCAGTAGGGCGGTAATGGACGTCGATGTTCGACATGTCGGAGCGGCCTTCCGCGTTGAGGCGTTCGGTATGTCGGAGTCGAATCCGGGTGCCAGCTGCACCACTTACGCGTAGGCTGACTACGCCAGAAATGTTGCGGCCCAGGTCGTACAGATAAGTGGTGTCGTTGATTTTGCGCATGGATTTAGGGCTAATTGCTTCCACATCGCGGATGGGGTGCATCACCTGAGCGACCAGGTTGGTGCTGGGTGCTGGGCGCAAAATCACGGTTTTCCATTGGGCATCGTCAAAATTGGGTTGGTTCCAATTGGGCTGCTCCAGGCGAGCGTCGTAGTGCTCGGCGGTATAAATGCTGTTAAAAATGATGGGACTGAGGGCCGTTTTCCAGTCCTTGCCAGAACTGATTGTTTCTACCGAACCATCGGTGTAGGTGATGCGCAAATCGAGGCAAAAAGTGGGGCGGTTGCGCCAGGGTGCTTCGTGAAAAAACCAAACCGCCGTGGATTGATGGTTGTACCAGCCATTGCCCAATAGAACCCCAATGGCATTTTTGCCCTTTTGGACTTGTTTGGTCACATCGTGGGTCACATACATCGTCCGCCGGTCGAAGCGGGTATACATGGGGTCCAGGCGGTGATTCCCAATCGCCTGGCCATTGATCGACAACTCGTACAAACCCGCCACGGCAATGTAGGCGCGCGCGGAGCGGATGCTTTTATTGGTTTCAAAGGTTTTGCGGAAGTAAGGAGCAGGTTTGAGGTTGACATCGCGGGTATCCGAAATCCAGGCGCCTTTCCAATTGCTGGCCTTTTGCATGCCAGTTTCAAAATTCGCAACGGAAGAAAGCGTACGTTGCCCATCGACACCCCAGGAGGCTATGGCCCAGTAGTATTTGCTAAAGGCTTGCAAGGGTGGACCTGCATACGTTATTAGTGTTTTGTTGGAAACCACTTTTATGGAATTCCAGACCAGTGCTTTGCCCTGGAGCAGTCCCGCTGAATCGGTTCCTACCCAAATTTGGTAGGCGCTTTGACCCGCACCCTGACTAGGGTCTTCCAACCGCCAGCTGAAACGCGGACGGGCTGCGTCAATACCTAGGGGATTGGTGAGGTACTCACAGCGGAGTTCAACGGGTTTGGCGAAACTTGGGGTAATAGTTAGAAAAAAGAATGCACAAAATGTGCAGAGAATTATACGAGCAGATGTAGGTTTCATAAACGACGCGAATTTTGACTTATTTGCCTTAAAGATCAAGGAATTGGAATGCTTTTTTAGCAAATACAACATGCAGGCTCAACATTTTTTTACCGCAGAGTTTCGCAGAGTACCCGCAGAGTTTCTCGGAGTTTAGGCCACCTTCGGTGGCTAAGATGACTCAGAGGCAAATTGATAAACAATGTAAAACAATCAAACTTTAATGGTGCCCGACCTCCAGCCACCGGAGGGGGCAAAACTCCGTGAAACTAAAAACTCTGAGAAACTCTGCGCGTACTCTGTGAAACTCTGCGGTAAAAAAAATTAATTCAGCACCCACCTATAAATAAAGGATGTTTAACGCGGAAGAATATCAAGCAATCCAAAACGCCTTGGCCGATGAAAGGCTGGAGTTTTACCACTCATCGTGGGGCTCCAGCAGAGGAATGCACAATTGTCCACATTGCATTTCCAGTTTTTTTCAAGAGGCTTTTGTTTGGCCACAATGCGGTAAAAATTGATGCGGTACTGTGAAGATTTTTCAGCTGAGATCAAGTTCCAGGGAATCGACAAGGTGCCCGACCAGGCTTGTTGCCCTTTAGTGGCCTGGTGCAGGATTTTGCTACCGACAGGGTCGATCAGTTCTCCCTTCATGTCACTTTTTTCTCCAAGAGAAGGGTAAGAAATTTTCCCCACCCAAATGGCATTATTGGGATTGATTTCCAGCTCAATGTACTGCGCCGGGTCGGCGGTGCCAGGGGCAATGAATACCTCAAATACCTCTTGATTGTACAAAGGCTGGTTGTGCTCCAGATATGTATTTTGAGCCACAAACTCATCCTTTTCACACAAAAAGGCAACATGCAGGTAGTCTGCATCTGCTTTTAGCTGGACGGAGGTGGGAAAATCGGCAGCAGTGCCATCCGTAGAGTGAAAAAAAGTAGCAGACTCCAGGGCAGTCCATTGGCCCGCCTGGATCTGGATGGTTTTGGTGTTTTGTTCGTACATATGGACAAAAAATAGCAGTAGAAAAAGGTGAAGCATATTTTAGAGACTTAAAGCGGTAGTAACAAATATAAGCAGGGATGGTGGATTTTAAAGGTTAAAAACAAAAACCTGCACGGTACCGTATAAAACTGTACCTTTGTATCGATTTTGAAATACTTGATGTTGATTTGTAGCTCAAGATACGGAAGAGCCACTGTTACATTTGTTTTTCCGGCTCGGTATTTTTGCCTTGCTCACCTTGTGATTCATTCAATTTCAGGAGATTACTGTACAAACTGGAGAAGGTTTTGCTTTCCCCTGGCTGTACTATTATTGCTACTGAGACAATAGATACCAAGGTAGCAGCTAACAATACCACATGACTTTTAAGGATTTAAATTTGATTGACCCCATCCTGCGCGCGCTGGAAACTGAGGGTTATTCCACCCCAACCCCCATCCAACAACAAGCCATTCCCATTCTTTTACAGAGAAAAGACCTGCTGGGTTGTGCACAAACCGGAACCGGGAAAACGGCAGCTTTTGCCATCCCGATTCTACAATTGTTGCACAATGACGGCGTGCCCACGATTGGCCCTCGCCAAATCAGAGCCTTGATTCTCACCCCTACCCGTGAGCTGGCCATCCAGATCAACGAAAGTTTCAGCGCCTACGGTCGGCACACCAACTTGCGCCACGGCGTGATTTTTGGTGGCGTCAACCAAACCAAACAGGTAGAAAACATTCGCCGGGGCCTGGATATCCTGATCGCTACCCCCGGGCGTTTGCTCGACCTGATGAACCAAAAATTGGTCAGTCTGCAATACCTCAATACCTTCGTGTTGGATGAAGCCGACCGGATGTTGGACATGGGTTTTGTACACGACGTAAAACGGATCATCAGCAAATTACCTGAACGCCGACAAACCCTGTTTTTTTCGGCAACCATGCCCCCTGAAATTCAAAAGCTGGCCAATACCATCTTGTACAACCCGGCTAAAGTAGAGGTTACTCCTGTTTCTTCTACCACTGAAACTGTGGAGCAACTGATTTATTTTGTGGAAAAAAGGGACAAACGCGCCCTTCTGATTGAATTGCTTCGGCAATCCAAGATCAAGTCCGTATTGGTCTTTACCCGCACCAAACATGGTGCCGATAAAATCAACCGCGATATTGTTAAGGCAGGCATCCGTTCAAACGCCATCCACGGCAACAAATCCCAGAATGCGCGTCAAAGTGCACTCAGCGGGTTCAAGGAGGGTAAAATCCGCGTACTGGTCGCTACCGATATTGCCGCCCGAGGCATCGATGTAGACAATCTGAGCCACGTAATCAACTACGATTTGCCCAATATCCCTGAAACCTACGTACACCGAATTGGTCGTACCGGGCGGGCAGGAGCCAGCGGAATTGCATTGTCTTTCTGCGATAGTGAAGAAAAAGCGTATTTGCGGGATATCAACCGGCTGATTGCCAAAAATATTCCTACAATTACCTACGCGCCCAATATGCAATTGAAGTATTAAAAACCAGAAATTGCTAAAAAACAGAGCAACAATTATCTGAAAAATAGATTTTTATGATGATTGTTGCTTTTTTTTTAATTCCAAGAATTAGTAAATTTGTACTTTTCATTGCCAGTTTGATGCTGCACTTTTGTATCATAAATAATCATTAACGGCAATGATGATTGGGTCTCAAACACAACTTTAACAAACCACCAGTTCGTTTTACCTTTCGCCACACGAATACCATAAGCACAAAGAACCAAGGCCGCTCCGTGGACACTTGTCAGCAGTTGACAAGGCGTCGATTTATTGGTGCTCCTTGTTGTTCTTTGTGCTCAATGAACGCCAATTTGAGGAAATTGATGTACATTTCGCTGCACTAACACTTAGCGTCATGTCCAAACACCCAAACCAACTCCTCCTCGAACATTTCTACACTTGCTTCCAAAACAAAGACTACGCGGGCATGCAAGCCTGCTACAGCGATGATGCCACCTTTAATGACGAGGCATTTCAGAACCTGGATGCCGCTCAGGTGCGTGCCATGTGGGAAATGCTGATCCGCAATGGAAAGGATTTAAAGTTGGAATTCAAGGATGTTAGCGCAAATGAGCACAGTGGGTCTGCTTATTGGGAGGCCCGCTACACCTTCTCAGCCACCGGGCGCAAAGTGCTCAATAAAATCAAGGCCAGTTTTGAGTTTGAAAACGGCAAAATCAAAAAACACGTCGACCGCTTCGATTTTTATGCCTGGGCCAGACAGGCTTTTGGGATTACAGGCATCCTACTGGGCTGGACTCCTTATTTTCACAAAAAGGTAAACAGCACCGCCAAGGGTAACCTGGCCAGGTTTATGCAGCACAAATCGTCTTAATGTTTAGTGACTGGGCACCAAAATGCCCGATGATTGACGCACTACCAAATCAGAGCGCAACAAAATCGTTTGGGTCATCATGATGTCCCCCGCACCACTCAAGTGATTGATCAGGCTACGGGCCGCCAATTCGCCCATTTCATGCCCAGGATAATGGATCGTAGTCAGATTGGGTTCTACAATTCTGCTGACCGGGTCGTCATTAAAGCCAACTACTGCGATTTCTTCGGGTACCCGGATACCCTGGGCCTTCAAACCAATGACACAACCTGCTGCACAGTTATCGTTGGCCACAAATATGGCGTCTGGCCGATTGGGCTGGGCCAGCAGGTATTTGGCAGCCTCCGTTCCCGATTCCATACTTAAGTCAACCAGGCGGATCAGGCTTTTGTCCAATGCAATACCAAATTCAGCTAGAGCCATGGTGTAGCCTTGGAAGCGCTCCTTGTAAATGCTCTGCGTGCTGGATACCGTTATGTGGGCGATCCGCCGCCGCCCCTGGCTCAGCAAATGTTTGGTGGCTTCGTATCCAGCCTGAACGTTGTTGATGCGGATATTGGTGAAGGAACTGTTTTCAGGACTGCGGTCAAAAAAGATGACCGGGATGTTCTTCCTGGCAAATTTTTCAAAAGGTTCCAAATTATTCGTCAGGTAAGAGAGGGACACCAATAGGCCATCTACCCGGTTGTTGAACATGGTGCGAACGTTGATGGCTTCTCTTTCGGGAGATTCAGAAGATTGGCTGATGATCAGGTTGTACCCGGCCTGGTTGGCCACGTTTTCGATGCCCGCAATCACCGATGCCATAAAGTAACTATTGAGGCGGGGAATGATCACCCCAATCGTATTGGTATGCTGTTGCCGCAAACTGCGGGCGAACTGATTGGCCTGGTAGCCATGTTTTTCGGCCAGTTCAAAAACTCTTTTTTTGGTTTTGTCGCTTACCACCGGATCGTTTCTCAAGGCCCGGCTCACCGTAGCTACGGATATATCTAGCTGGGCCGCAATATCATAGATGGTTACATCCTTTTTTGTCTTGCTCATAATACGCAGGAACATTTGTAGTCTGACGCTAAGATCAATTGCTATACATCCCGTGTGGCGTATAAAGCGTAAATGAATGAAAAACAATAAAATGGGTGATTTTAAATGCCTTTCTTCCTAGCTAAAACAAAGGTAGTCAAAAATTAGTGAAAAAAATCAATGCAATCGGTTACATTTTTAAAAAAGACCTTTACCTTTGTTGTATTAATTTGGCTTTATTAGATCTAAACAGAAAGAAATTTTACCCAAGAGGTGTATTCTTTTTTATTCAATCGATTTCCTTTGTTTCTACGATCAACTTTACTTATTGGTTTCTGCCGAAATTCATTACCGGGATTTACATTTTTAATGGCTTTTAATCGCCAAAAAACAATAGAAATAAAGGTCTTTTAGCAATCGGTTACATTGTAGCGTCTTTGTGGTGATTTTTACATTGTATCTCGCCTGGGGTGACAAGTGGTATTTGAGCGACCAGGAAGAAAACACCAGTTCAGGAGAAGTGCTTCAAAAATCATGTTTAAGGTGTTTGGTATTAGTGATAAGCATGATTCTAGATTGATTTTTTTCGTCTTTTTTGTTTTTTGACTTCATTGAAAGCTGAGGTGCCTGCTGCTTCTTGATTTTAAGGGGCGCAGGTGCTTTCAGCTTTTGTTTTTGAGGGTTGATGGATCAAGGGGATTACCCTGGAAATGGTGGTGTTAAAGACGGGTTTCTATGGTGAACCCCTTAGATGCCTTAAGGTGTCTTAGGTGAAATAAAGCCCTTCGGAGCAGGGCGCTTGTTCACCACCTAGAACACCTAAGGGTGCGTCACTCCAACAAAAACTCAATATCCCCCCTTGAAAACTCCGCCCGATTCACATTCTCAATAATATCCTCCGCCAACTTTGATTTTTTGTCCTGCAACTTCAGGATTTTTTCCTCGATGCTGTCTTTGGTGATGAACTTGATGGCGATAACGTTTTTGTCCTGCCCGATGCGGTGGGCGCGGGCTATGGCCTGTTGCTCAGTGGTGGGATTCCACCAGGGATCGAGGATGAAGACGTAGTCGGCGGCGGTGAGGTTGAGGCCGGTACCACCGGATTTGATGGAGATCAGAAAAGATTGCACCTCCGCGTTTTCCTCAAAACGTTTGATTTCGGAGACCCGTTTGTTAGCGGTCAAGTCACCGGTGAGCCAGGAAAACTGCTGTTTGCGTTGTTCAAATTCCTCGCGGAAAAGGCTGAGATATTGCACGAAGGAGCTAAAAAACAGCGCCTTGTGGTTACTGCGGCGGATGGTATCCCATTGCTCCAGAATGTCGTTGAATTTGCCACTTTCTTTGGTGTATTCCTCCGAAACGAGGCGCGGGTGGTTCACCAGTTGGCGCAGTTTGGTCAGGGATTGCAGCACCAGAATGCGGTATTGCGGACTGTTCGCGTCGTAGTTTTCCAACAAGAAATTCCTGGCCGCGCTTTTTTCCCGCTCGTACAATTTCTTCTGCTCCGGGGTCATTTCGGAATAGAAAACTTGCGTAGTGAGCGGTGGTAGGTCTTTGGCCACCTCCTCCTTGGTGCGCCGCAAGAGGTAGGGGGCAACCAGGTTGCGCAGACGGAGTTTTTTGTCCTCCACCTGATGCCGTTCAATCGGGGTGATGAATTCCCGTTTGAAAAAAGAATAATTGCCCAGCAAATCCGGGTTGATGAACTGCATTTGGGCCCAGAGGTCACTCAGGGAGTTCTCGATGGGAGTACCAGAAAGCGAAACCCGGTGCTTGCCCCGCAAATCGTGAACCGACTGGAAAATTTTGCTCTCCCGGTTTTTGATTTGTTGGCTTTCGTCCAGGATGATGTATTCAAACTCCATTTGCCCCAGCAGTTCCTCGTCGCGCAGGGCAGTTTGATAAGTGGTCAAAATCACATCAAAGCGCCGCAACAAGCGGATATCAGTATAACGGCGCTGGCCCACATGTTTGTAAATGCTGAGGGTAGGGGCGAATTTTTTGATCTCGGCTTCCCAGTTGAACACTAGAGAAGCAGGCAGCACAATCAGGGCGTTGAGCGCTTGCAAAAACTCCTCATCGCCGGCGCTGGTGGCAAACAAATCCAGTTGATTACCCGTGGCGGCAGGATCCGGGGCGGCGGCTTTTTGCTCCTTGGCATACAGGAGCACCGAAATGGTTTGAAGGGTTTTGCCCAAACCCATGTCGTCGGCCAAACAAGCCCCCAGGCCATTGCGGTACAATTTGATCAACCAGCGCACCCCTTCTAGTTGATAGGGGCGCAGATCGGCTTTGAGCTTTTTGCCAGGCACATAATCAGAGAGGTCGGTTGCTTCGTCTTCTGCCCCGCTTTTTTGGGCGATGCCCAACTCGTCTACCAGGGTATATTGGCTTTTATTCAGGCGCAGGGCATTGCCTTCTTTGCGGGCAAATTGCATCAAGGCGCGGAATTTTTCCATCCACTCCAGGGGAATGACAAAGTACTCGCCGTTGGGCAGAAGGTAAAAACGGTTTTCTTCGCGAATGTTGCGGGCCAGAGCCAGGAATGGGATGCTGAACTCTCCTATCTGGATATCACCGTAGATGTCAAACCAGTCATTGATGCGTTCGGAGTGGAGGCTCAACTGTGCTTTGGCCAGGTAGACCTTTTTTTCCTCCAACTGAACCGGGACCACTTTGAAGCCCAACTTGTTAAGTTCTTCCCGGTGGGTAAGCAACCAATCGAGCAAGTGAAAAGGGTCTAGGCCCTTATCGGGTACGGTAAAGTACGAGGCTTCAGGATTGTGTAAGCCCAGTTTTTTAATGGCTGTAACGAATTGTTTCTCCTGGTCCAGGTTGCGGCGCACCTGATTGATGCGCACGTCGTTTTCGCCAAATTCCAGGCTGGTGCGTTTGTTTCGCCGGTCGTTCCAGTTAAAGCTGGCCTGTGCGGGGTAAATCATGTGCATGGCCAGCACCCATTCCCCATTGAATACGCTGGGTACCAGTTCAAGTTGGCAGGCTTTGAGCTCGTCCCAAACCACAACATCAAAACCTTCGGCTTCAATGTCAACTTTGGCGGCTACTTTGAGGATGAATTTTTGGAAGTAGGTTTTGACCGAATTGGCAGGGATGATGACCTCGTCGCGCTTTTGGAAAGGTTTGACCATGTTGCCGTTGATTTCAGCAACCTTGCACAAGCGGTAATCGATGAACAACCAGGCGGGGTGGTTGGTGATGGGGATCACCTCCTTGGCGCTGACCACCCAGGGCTCTCCTTCACCTTCACTCAGGCGGAGGCGGTATTGAACATTGTCCTGGTTTTTTTTGAAATACAAGTGCACGTCTAGGTCCGCATTTTTCTCCGACAATTGCATCACAAAATCCTTGACCAGTCCCCGACGGTCGACGTTCCAGGTGAGGGGCAAACGGTGCTCAACAATCTGGCTCAGCAGTTCATCCAATTTGCGGTGTACAAAAAGGGAGATGGCGCTTTGGATGTCTTTGTCGGCCCAAAGCTCCTCCAGCGGCTTGACCTTTTTCTTGGGTGGGCTGTATTTTTTCTCCAGGTTTTTGGGCTGCAACTCGTCAATGATAGCAAACAATTTGCTGCGTACAGCATCCAGTTCCAATTTAAAAGCCCCAATGGTATCGTCCAGTGCTTTTTGCCGGATGTGTGCCAATAAGTTGCTCTGATCCACACTGACAATGTAGGCATTGGGTAAATAAAGCCCTTCCGCCACTTCCATCAGGTTGTAGACCACCTCGTGTTTGCCCTGTATTTCTGCCGTATTTGAAAACAATTGCATCCTCATCAATCAACAAAATAAGTGTTCGATTTTTTGTGCCAAAACCCTGGCATGGCCTTCGTTGGACTCGACGGAACTTCCACCCAAATGGGGCGTCAGCACCACATTGTCCGCCTTGCGTAAATACTGAAATGGTTCGGGAAGTTCCGCTGGTTTGAGGTTTTCGAAAGATTGCTCTTCGTACTCAAATACGTCCAAAGCGGCCCCCAGCACCTTCCCCGATTGGAGGTTTAGCACCAAATCACTCGTATTCAACACCGTCCCACGGGCAGTGTTGACCAGAAAAATGTTTTTTTGAAAGCGCTGCAAAAAATTGTGGTCGACGAAATGGTAATTTTCGGGCAAATAAGGAATGTGTAAGGTGACAATATCGGCTTCCGCCCAGATTTGTTCCAGCGCAACTTCCTCTACCAGTTCGTCAGCGTAATGGGTTTTAAATTTGTCGTAGGCGATCAGGCGGGCACCAAAACCGCGTATTTTTCGGGCAAAGGCTGAACCCATGTTGCCATAACCAATGATACCAATGGTTTTTCCTTTGATTTCGATGCCCCGGTTGGCGGCTCGAACCCATTGGCCATCGCGAATTTGGCGGTCAGCAAGCCCCAGGTTGTTCATCAACATCAGGAGCATACCTATAGCGTGTTCGGCTACCGTATCCCGGCTTCCTTCCGGTGAAGGGATCACTTTTATCCCCCGTTTTTCAGCCAATTCCACATCAATGTGCTCCAATCCGACCCCACTGCGGGCAATAAATGCTAAATTTTCTGCCCGATTGATGAGCTCAGCATCGATGCGCAAACGACTGCGCAATACCAGGCCAAAACAATTGGATAATTGGGGCAAAAGTTCTTCGCGTGAGGTTTTGTAATGGGCTTCACAGTCAAAGCCCAATTCGCTAAGACGTTGAAATAGAAAAGGATGGGTGTTGTCAATAAAGATGACCCTTCTTTTTTTGCTCATGTATCAGATCCTTCAATTTTCAGACAAGATGTAAATATGCAGCGTCTTGTGCAATTGTGCAAGCAAAGAAGGACAACTAACAATTATTTAATCAATTTCATACCCTCTAATGGGGCAAAAATAAGTGTTCATTTTTCCTGAGCCAAAGGCTTAGATAAGAAACTTAAAATGAAGCGTTTGCTTATCTAAGCCTTTGGCAAAATGAAGCACTTATTTTTTTATGCCCCCCCGCTATTTGATTTTTCCCAATGGCTCCATAACTTTGCACTCCTGATCACTTCTTTTACGTAAGGTGTGATTTTATACAGAAGAGGGGAGAGAACGGGCTCGATGAACCTCTGGCAACCATGCAATACTAAAGATGAAAGATGAGAGATGAAAGATGAAAAGGAAAGCACTTTGCTTTTCCATCTTTCATCTCTCATCTTTCATCTCTTAGGCAACGGTGCCAAATCCCGCCATTAATGGGCATATAAAATCGCTTAGAGTCAATGGCTGAATCACCCAAATTATGGAAGCGCTCCCAAGCTTTCCATTTGGAATGCGGCACTACGCTGCCGGAAATCGAAATCGCATACCATACCTATGGTCAACTCTCACCTGCTGGTGACAATGTCGTGTGGGTTTGCCATGCCTTGACGGGTAATTCCGAGGCAGCAGACTGGTGGGATGGCTTGGTTGGTGTGGGTAAACTTTTTGACCCTGAAAATTACTTCATCGTTTGCGCCAACATCCTGGGCTCTTGCTACGGGAGTACCGGGCCTTTGAGCATCAATCCCGCCACCGGCAAAGCTTACGGGCATAGTTTTCCCCTCATTACCGTTCGGGATATGGTAGCAGCCCACGAATTGCTTCGGGAGGAACTGGGCATCCAAAAAATCCATGTAGCGCTGGGTGGCTCAATGGGGGGGCAACAAGTGCTGGAATGGGGCATTCAAAAGCCCGATTTGTTTGAGCACCTGGTGCTTTTGGCCACTAATGCTCAACACTCGCCCTGGGGTATTGCGTTCAACGAATCGCAGCGGATGGCCATTTATGCGGACAGTACTTTGTTGGAAGTAAACAATCCCGAGGCGGGTAAAAAAGGGCTGGAAACTGCCCGTTCCATTGCCATGCTGTCTTACCGCAGTTACGATACCTATCAACTCTCCCAAACAGATGATGCCGATAAATTGGAAGATTTTCGGGCAAGTTCTTACCAACGGTATCAGGGTTTAAAACTTTGGCGTCGTTTTAATGTTTTCTCTTACCTGACCTTGAGTCGCGCGATGGACAGCCATAACGTAGGCCGGGGCCGGGGTGGCGTAGAAAAAGCACTCCATGCGGTTAAAGCAAAAACGCTGGTGATCGGCATTGCTACTGACATCCTGTTTCCGATTCGGGAGCAAGAGGAAATAGCCAAAGGGATTCCCGGTGCACAGTATACCGTCTTGGAAAGCATTTTCGGGCATGATGGGTTTCTGGTTGAATTTCAACGCATTGAATCCTTGATCCGCCTTTTTTTATTCTCCCCGGAAGCTAAGGTAGACGCCAGCCCCCGGCCTTCGCAGGCTTGGACGGTATCGAATGTGGCGCTGCCGGGGTCGGAAAAATTCTAATAGAGTTGAGAGGTTGAGGAGTTGAGGCTACCGCAGTGACTTAGACAAGGACATTGTCAAAATTGCTGCGGTAGCCTCAACTCCTCAACTCCTCAACTCCTCAACTCTTAATAATGCTCATTCAACTCGAACGTCTCGACGATGCCTTCAACCTGAGGGCCACCAATGAACAAGGAAATTCCGTAGAAACTGACGCTGCACCTGCCATTGGTGGTGGTGGCAAAGGCATGCGCCCCATGGAAATGCTGCTGAGTAGTTTGGGCGCGTGTAGCTCCATTGATGTAATCGATATTCTGCGTAAAATGCGCCAACCCCTCAACGACATCAAAGTGACCCTGAACGGGGAGCGAGAGAAGGACAAAACGCCTGCACTCTTTACTGATATTCATGTGACCTTTAATCTCTATGGCGATCTGGATGTAGACAAAGCCAAAAGAGCGGTAGATATGTCGATGGAAAAGTATTGCTCAGTGGCAAAGATTTTGGAAAAAACGGCAAAGATTACCTGGGAAACAAATATTTTGGAGAAATAATTCAATTCTCTTAAATTGCAACAGTATATCGTTAAACACCAGGTTACTTGCTGTATCCCCACCTCCTGCTGCAAGTAATCCTGATAGACACTGTTGTAATACCATGAAAAAGACAACCCTGTTGCTATGCCTCAGCTTGAGTAGCCTGTTCCTGGCCACTCGCTTTGCCGCTGCACAAACCCTCGTAGCCGACATCAACCCATTGGCCCGAGGATCCAATCCACATTTCATTCGTACTGCTCCCGGAGGTGTAGTTTTTTTGGCCAATAGCGCGGATTATGGGCTGGAACTATTTTACAGTGATGGCACTGGGGCAGGGACCAAACTGATCCTTGATGCCGCAAAAGGCACGACCAGCGGCACTTACCTTTCCCTGGAAGTGATCAACGAACGGGCTTATTTTCTCACGCATCAAGGCACTACGGTAACCTTGTGGCGGTACAATTTTTTAAATGGCCAATTACAAGCCCTGAAAGATTTTACGGGCATCAATGATGCTAATTTGGGCAATCATGGTTTGTTTACCCGTGCGGGAAGCGAAATTTTCTTTTGGATCAAAGTGAACAATGGGGGCGAGTTGTGGAAAATTCGCGCCAATTCTACCCAGGTCGATTTGGTGACTAGCTTGCCCGAGTTGTTACAGCCGATTGAGATGGGGAGTGTAGACAACACCCTGGTTTTTAGTAGTCGTCACTTTACGGGAACAGTACAATTGTGGAGCAGCAAAGGCACCAATGCCAGCACCCAATTGCTCCAAGAATTTACAGGCAGCAACCCGATGGCGTCAGGCATGCGTTTGTACAAAGGAAAACTGCTGTTTATTGCTCGCGAAGGAGTTTATGGGCAGGAGATTTGGTCTACCGATGGCAACACGGCCAGTATATACCTGGATGTGTTGCCCGGATCAACGAGTAGCGCAGCACAACACCTGACGGTGAACGACCAGACGCTTTTTTTTGTAGCCCATACCACCAACGGTGGCGCAGAGGTCTGGCGCAGCGATGGCACAACCAACGGCACACGCCCAACGGGTAATTACTTTTCCAGTGAACAAAGTAGTAGCCAATTCCGCTCGGTACAGGCTTTTGATCGAGGGGTTTTTACCCTTGTGTACAACGATAGTATCCGCTCCGACGAACTTTGGTATTTTGATGTGTTTGGCTCGCGTCAACTAAAGGTTAAAACATTGTCTGAGCCTGGCTACCTTGACGGAAAATTCCTGCAAGGGCTCGTTTCCGCCAATGTATTTTATTTCATGGCCAGAGACGCTCAGCGGGGAACGGAATTGTGGGCGATCCGCAATACGGTACTAACGGCACCCCGATTGCTCAAAGATATTTATCCCGGTAAAGGTTCACCCGGCATTCGCAGCATGGCCGCAGCAAGTGGACGCTTGTTTTTTAATGCTGAAAATGAGCAGCAGGGCCAAGAGTTATGGATGAGCAATGGCACGGATAAAACCAATCTGGTTAAGGTGTTGAACAGTACGAATGGCGACTCGAACCCGGGCAATTTTTTTGTACATCAAGGTTACCTTATTTTCAACGCCACCCAACCTGCTACAGGACATGAACTATGGGTAAGCAAAGGACTTCCTTTTAGTACAGTGCTACTTGCTGACCTCAATCCTGGCCAGGGCAGTAGCTTCCCAACTGGTTTTCTTCCCCTGAAAGACCTCAACTTTACTTTTGCTGCTACCAGTGAATCGGCTGGCCGGGAGTTGTGGCGCAGCATGGTATTTAACGAAAAAGGGGTTTTGGTTAAAGACTTAAACCCTGGAAATTTGTCAGGAGTGGTTTCAGTCAAAATGGGCAAACTCAAAGACAAGGTGCTTTTTGGCGGCCAAACGCCTGAACAAGGTAGTGAACTCTGGATCAGTGACGGCACCGATGCCGGAACCAAACTATTGAAAGACATTTGGCCAGGCGCAGCATCTTCTCAGCCTATTTTTTTTGGTGAAGCAGGCACCTTCGGTGATAGCATCCTCATTTTTAAAGCAGAGAATAGTAGTTCTGGGATAGAATTCTGGCGTACGAATGGTACGGCAGCCGGGACTTACCTGTTGGCTGATCTGAATCCAGGAATACTGGGTTCGGGCTATTTTCAAAACATCACCCGCATTGGCAGGTATGCGTATTTCAACATCATCGACAACAACTACAACATCCAAACCTGGCGCAGCAATGGCACAAGCGTTGAGCTGGTCTATAATGGATACGGCGATCAATTCGTAGGCTACAAAGGAAAAATTCTGTTCAGCGGATATGCTCAACTTAGCGGACAGGAACTGTGGAGCTACGATACCCTGACCAAAGTGAGTAGTCTGGTACTGGACATTAACCTTGGGGTGACCTCTTCCAGCCCGATCCATTTAAGGGCTTTTAATGGCCTGGTGTATTTCAGCGCTGACGATGGGACTTCTGGAAGAGAGTTGTGGAAAACCGATGGGACTAAGGTTGGAACCAGCTTGGTACAGGACATCAATCCCGGTTTTGCGGGTAGTAACCCACAGGAATTGCTGGTAAATGGTTCATTTTTGTTCTTTAGTGCTGATGAACCTAACACGGGGCGGGAGCTGTGGTCTTTATCCTCCAGTGCGGGCGTAGCCAATTTGCTTTTTGACTTGAATCAGGGTAAAGCCTCCTCCAGCCCCAGCGAATTAACGATGTTCCACGATGAATTGTACTTCCGTGCCGATAATGGCAAGATTGGGCTGGAGCTCTGGAAAACAGCGATGCCGGATGTGGCTACGTTTAATGAGCCAAGTGCCGATTTAGCACAACTGGCCGAACCAAAGCTGGCTAATGGCTTCAATGATCTACCCAAATTAACCCTTTATCCCAATCCAGGCACGGATTATTTGCAGGTGCAAATGCCCTTGGATAACCTGAAATTGGAAGTGTACGATGGTCTGGGGCGGCGGGTTTTACCAGCGGTTTCCTTCAGCCAAAGTGGAGAAGTGACGCTGAAAAACTTGGTACCAGGACAATATTACCTAAAAGTATATGATGCGCAGCAAAAATTAGTGGCTGCTCAGGCTTTTCAGAAGCAATAAATTTTTAGCAAAACTTTAGTATGCCTTTTCAAAAGGTTCGACCTTTTGAAAAGTTCTTTAGCGCAAGATTGTGCGGGCAGAACCCCTCGAAAGTCTGAAACTTTCGAGGGGGGAGCTTAGCCTCGTGCTTTGCCTTCTGGTATACACAATCATCAAATCTTACCTCATCTTCCAATCCCAAAACCATGAGAATTGTATTGTTCCTCACTCTTTGTATGCTGCCCAGCATTTCGGCCTTTACCCAAACTGGCAATAACTTTCAAGCAGGCCAATTGGTGTTGAAAAACGGTGAAACCAAAGCAGGGTTGATCTTTGCACAATTCCAAAACAGCAAGCCCTTACGTTTCAAAAGCACAGAAAACGCTTCAGAAAGCAGTTTTGAACTGAGTCAAATCAAAGAAGTACGCATTGGCAGCCAGGAGCGTTACATACCTTATTGTGCTACGGAGACAAACTGTCAATGGCTAACAAACTTATTGGAATGCAAGGTCAATTTGTACCGCAGTGCCAGTGAAACAAGCTTGTACTATCTGGAAGAAGAAGGTACTTTTTATGCCATTAAATTGACCACCTTAGCCGGTGTAGTCAATGCCCTGCAAAACAAGTGTTCCAGTTTTAAAGCGCAAAACAAACAGTACCGCTTCACCACCAACTCCTTGATCGAAATGACGGGGGATTATTGCCAGTGCAAATATCCTGACCAAAACAAAGCTAGCACAGAGCCTAAAACCTACCAGGAAAAAACGGCCAAACTTTATCTGGGTTTGCAGTTGGGTTTGAATCAGGGTTCAACGGGAATGGAAGAAAACCTTTTCCCGGAGCGTTATTTTAAAGGCGGTGGTTTTCGCGATCAGGTGGGTGTTAGCTTTGGTATCCCTGCTGAATTGCAAATAGGCAAACATGTAGCCATTCAAACCGGCTTACATTTGTTCCAACGCAGCACGCTCCGAGATTCGGTGAACATCAATTTTACTTATGCCGAGTATTTTAATCAAATCAAATTTTCACTGACTTATTTGGATATTCCTCTAATGGTGCAGTACCGTTTTGGGCCCGAAAAGCTGCAACCCTTTGTACAGGTGGGTGCACAGATTGGAGTACCACTTTCGCGCAAGTTTATCCATACACCTTATGATCCGAACCTGGATTATGAAACGCCCTTCCACGTTTTTCAGGCGATGGGTACGGGCTTAAGGGCAGGAATTGGGGTGAATAAGTCCTTGAATAACAAGATAAAATTGCAATTATTGGGACAGTACATCCGCTTTTCTACCTTTTTTGAACATACCATACCTGCATTTATTGATGGGGACCAGATTAACTCCTCGGTGTTTCAAATCTCGGGGGGATTGATGTGGAGGATGGGTAAATAAAGGAGCTGGATGCTTATTTACGGTGTGTTGGGAGTACAAGATTTTTAAACCAGGCATATTGATCATGATTTGATTTTTATAACTTTGCCCCATGAACAAGACTGAAAGCATCGAAGACTTTTACCGCAACAAACTCCAATGGATGCCCGATAACCTCAAAAAAGGCTTAGGGCATTTCAATGTATTTAAGCTGGATGACTTTAATGGTCCGCAGGCTAAACCCATGCCTTACAACCGCAGGGATTTTTTCAAAATCAGTTTCATCCTAGGCGGAAACCGCGCCCACTACGCCGATAAAGTAGTGGAAACGAATGGGCCCACCCTACTTTTTGCCAACCCACAAATCCCTTACAATTGGGAGCCACTACAAAGCACCTATTCAGGGCATTTTTGCATTTTCACCGAGGCATTTTTCACCAACTTTGGCAACATCAAGGACTATCCCGTTTTTCAACCGGGAGGTACTCCCCTATTCCAATTAACTGAAGATCAAATCGAGCCAATCCGCCTGATTTTCCTGCAAATGCACGAGGAAATGGCCTCCGATTTTCAATACAAATACGATGTGATGCGCACTTTGGTGCTACAATTGGTACACCTGGCGCTTAAGTTACAACCTGCACAGATTTCGGTGTATGAAGCTTCCAATGCGTCGACGCGGATCTCTGCCATGTTTACCGAATTACTGGAGCGGCAGTTCCCCATTGAGGCCAATAGGCAACAAATTGCCTTCCGTTCACCCAATGATTTTGCCACCCAATTGGCCGTGCACGTCAATCACCTCAATCGTGCCTTGAAAGAAACCACCGGTAAAACCACTTCCCAAATCATTGCTGAACGAGTGATACAGGAAGCCAAAATGTTGCTGATGCACACCAACTGGAACATCGGTGAAATTGCCTGGAGCCTGGGTTTTGAGGAACCTCCCCATTTCATCAATTTTTTCAAAAAACAGGTAGAGCTTACGCCTAAAACCTTCCGTGAATTGTCCAATTAATTCCCTCTTGTTTGATTTTTGCAGTTATTGGTTTGATTTCAGCATTTCCTGACATACCAGAAGCCTATAGTTTTGTGGTATCATTCAGCGCTTGTATAAGTTTTTTGTTCGGAAGCGAAAACGAGGCCATTTTTACCCAAATGAGGCACGAAAAGCGGAGTTTAGCAGCGCTAAATGAGCATTTTCGGAACGAAATTTGGGTAAAAATGGGCCGTTTGTAGCCCGAACAAAAAACTTATACAAGCGCCCAAACAACCCAAACAATGATATCCAATTCAAAAATTGCGCTGATCACGGGCGGTAGCCGTGGACTCGGCAAGGAGATGGCTTTGCGTATTGCTGAAAAAGGCCTGGATGTAGTGCTAACTTACAACAGCAAACAAGACGAAGCGCAAGCGGTGGTACAACAAATCGAAGCACTGGGGCAAAAAGCAGCAGCTTTACAGCTCAATGTAGGCCAGGTCGGTACTTTTAACTCCTTTTATGCCAACCTACAGCAAGTATTACAAACACACTTTGGCACGGATAAAATCGACTTTTTGGTAAACAATGCGGGCATCGGTATTCATGCCGCTTTTGCAGAAACCACCGAAGAGCAGTTTGATGAACTCCTGAACATCCATTTTAAGGGCAGCTTTTTTATGGCGCAAAAGGCACTGCCCTTGATGAATGACGGAGGTGGAATCGTCAACATTTCTACTGGACTGGCGCGTTTTTCATTCCCCGGATACGCAGCCTATGCTTCGATGAAAGGTGCCATTGAAACCTTGACCAAATACCAGGCCAACGAACTAGGTGCCAGGGGTATTCGTGTCAATGTAGTTGCTCCAGGAGCCATTGAAACTGATTTTGGTGGAGGAGCGGTCCGGGACAATGCGGCTTTAAACGCTCAGGTTGCATCAATGACTGCTCTTGGCCGGGTAGGTTTACCAGAAGATATTGGCGGAGTGGTGGCTTTTCTGTGTACGGATGAAGCGCGTTGGATGAATGCGCAGCGGATTGAGTTGTCGGGTGGGATGATGTTGTAGAAATTGGTGCTTTAATTGACCTCCCCGAAGGTATTGAACCTTCGGGGAGGGGTTTTGGAATTGGTGTGCAACATCCAAATTTTCAGGTTATTGGCAATCAAATTACACCTTCGTCGGATCAGGATGCACCCAAGGCTTCCGATACGGCCTTGCCAGCAATGCCGTAGCTTCTTTATCCCCCACCACAATCCGTTTTTTGGGATCATAGGTCAATTTCCGGCCCGTTTCCATCGCAATATTGGCCAGAATACAACTCGCTGTAGATATATGCCCTTCTTCAATATCGGCCACTGGGCGGCCTTTTTTATCAATGGCTTCCAGGAAATTGAGCATGTGCAGACGAGTAGCCGGAGCTGCATTTAGCTCAATGCGTTCTTCAGTCAGATCTTCCGGGTATTTTTCTTTTTCATAAACAACGTCCTTATGAATCTTTGGAGCTTTATCATCCACCGGGATAAAATCGTAACGCATGGTGCTGGCGATCAAGGTGCCTTTTTCCCCATACAACGTGAATGACCAGGGATACTCGGGGTTAGGTGGCGTGCCCCAGGTACGGTGCTGCCATACGCAGTCGAGTTCATCAAATTTGAAAATGGCGGTTTGCGTATCGGCGATATTGGATTTGCCTTCTTTTTGTACCAGAATTCCACCACTGGATTCGATGGATTTTGGCCAGCCTAATTTGAGCATCCAGCGCACCGTGTCCAACATGTGCACACACATATCCCCCATGATGCCGTTGCCGTACTCCTTGAAGGTGCGCCACCAGCGGATGTGGGGCAGGCCGTCGTAGGGGCGCATGGGCGCGGGGCCGGTCCACATTTCGTAATCGAGGAAGTCGGGAACGGGTTGTACGGGCGGGTTTCCGTTGTTGCGCATGTGGAAGTAGCAGCACATCTCTACGTGGGACACCTTGCCGAGTAGGCCGGCGTCGACGATGTTGGTTTTGGCGTCGATCAGGTGGGGGGTGCTTTTGCGTTGGGTACCTACCTGCACCACTTTGTTGTACTTGCGTGCTGCTGCCAGCATGGCTTCACCCTCCATGACGTCTACACTGATCGGTTTTTGTACGTATACGTTCACCCCAGCTTTTACAGCTTCAATGGTTTGGAGGGCATGCCAGTGGTCGGGGGTGCCGATGAGTACGATGTCGAGCTGATTTTCGGCGAGCAGCTTGCGATAATCGTTGTACAATTTGGGGACTTTGCCCGATTTTTGGCGTTGACTCACCAGTTGGCCAGCAGCAGTCAGCATGTTTTTATCTACATCACAAAGGGCGATTACCTCTACAGGCACGACCTGAATCAGGCGAAATAAATCACTTTTGCCGTACCAACCTGTACCAATCAAGGCGACCCTCAGCGGGGCGAGGGGATTGATCAAGTCGATGCCGTATAAACCCAACGTATTGAGGGCTAAAGCGGCAGTGGCACCTTTTAAAAAACGGCGGCGATTGATGTTGAAACTTTCCATGTAGGTGTAGGATTGAGGGTTGAAACCAGAAATAGCTTGCGATCAATTGTGAGAGGTAAAGTAGGGAAAAATTTGGCGATTGAGAAAAAGGGCAGGAAAAAATACAGGATTTAGTTGGGATTTTGACCACGATTGAACATCATTTGAATGCGCAGTTCGGCTTCAGCCTTCGTAATGCCAGCATAATAGTCCTCAACAAAAGGGTGCTCAAAATCGGGACGAGGCACAATTTCCGGGCGCTGGTTATCTGGACGGGTATTCACAAGGCAGGGAATATAATCCTTAAAAGTATAATCCGGTAGTTTGTTGCTCAACCAGCCAAAGTATTGGACTTGGTGATTTGGATTGTCAAAATTGTCGTTGTAATCCTGGAAACTTTTTTCGCTCAGACTTACCCAAACGCCGTATTCCAAATCAGAGCAATGGTCCTTGACTTTTTGAGTCATTACGACTCGAATAAAGCGATCCGTTTGATCAGGATATTCAATGACGCAGAAATCACTGTTTAAAAAGGCAATGTTTTCTTTTTCTTCAGCGGAAAGATGGACGTAGCTGTCGGGGGCGCGGAAGGCGAGGGCTGGCCAGGAGTCGTGGGTTTCGCCGCAGGAGGGGCAGGTGTAGGTCATAAGGGTTTGATGAATGTTTGCATTTTTTCTCTTGCAATGTCGGCATTTCTGAAAAAATATGCAAGAATGAAAATTTGGAAATCAGGGTATTGATCATTCTCCAAATAGAGTAAAAAAATTTGATTATCAATTAATTAATGTTTTTTTGAGTGACGAGTTTTGAATACATGACATACGAGTTTTGAAGTGGGCTACCGCAGCGACTTAGACCAAGGCTGTGTCCAAGCCGCTGCGGTAGCGCACTTCAAAACTCATGTACTCATGTATTCTGAACTCGTAACTCGAAAAACCTTTTGGTGTATGCACCCAAGACAATACCCTAAAACTCAAACACCCATTCCCCACTCCCCACTTCAACCACAACCCCCTTCGCCGTGCTCTTAGCATTCGCCACCGGGTTTCCACCTTCCCGCACCGCGCCCGCATCCTTCGTCGGCAGCGTCACCGTAGCCGTAGTATTCGCTGGAATTTTGACTGTCAGTTTGATCTTTCCCCCTTGGCGTTCCCAGCCGGAGACAATCTCGCCGTAGCTGCTTTGGAAGCTCGCTTTCGCAAAATTCAACTTGGCCGTAGGCTGTGGTTGAATCAGGATGTGTTTGTAAGCCACCTGCCCGATTTCCAGGCCAGCCGTTACGCGGTACATCCAGTCGCCGATGGCGCCGTAGGCGTAGTGGTTGAAAGAATTCATGCCCGCGTCCTGGAAGGTGCTGTCGGGCTTGATGCCGTCCCAACGCTCCCAGATGGTGGTGGCGCCCATTTTGACTGGGTACAACCAAGATGGGTAAGACTCCTGAAACAAGAGGTCGTAGGCCACGTCGGTATGCCCATTATCCGATAAGACATGGCAGAGGTAAGGTGTACCCAAAAAGCCCGTCGACAAGTGGTTGCCGCGCGATTTGATGTCACGTACCAACTGTGCCGTGGCCGCAGCCCGATTTTTTTCCTCAAACAAGTTGAAGGTCAAACCCAGCACATACGAAGTTTGAGAATCCGAAATTGTCCGCCCCGAACCAGCAACGTATTCGTTGTTGAAGGCCTTTTTGATTTTTTCAAACAAGGCAGCATATTTGGCTTCATCCGCTTTTTTGCCCAAAACCTGCGCCGTTTTGCGCAAGATGTCCACCGAGTTGGCATAAAAAGCGGTAGCGATGTAATCAGGGTCGGTGTAGCCACTTTTTTCGGTAGGGTTACTGATTTGAGCCTGATAAAACAACCAGTCGCCAAAGTGGGGCCCACCTTTCCAAAGGCCGTCGGGGGCCTTGGTGGTGATCCAGGCTACCCATTTTTCCATCGAGTTGTACTGCCGCTCCAACAGGCGTTGGTCGCCGTAAACCTGGTACAGGTTCCAGGGCGCAATGGTACACACGTCGCCCCAACCAGAAGAGCCAGTTAGGTTCTTTTTTTCTTTGCGTTGCAACACATCAGGGATCACGTGGGGTACACCACCATTTTCTCCCTGATCGGCAATCAGGTCATTCAGCCATTTGTTGAAAAAGCCCGCCACCTGGTAGTTGTAAGCAGCAGTGCGGGAGAAGGCCTGCGCATCACCCGTCCAACCCAGGCGCTCGTCGCGTTGGGGGCAGTCGGTGGGTACATCGAGGAAGTTGCCACGCTGGCCCCATTGGATGTTGCTTTGCAATTGGTTAAGCAAGGGGTTGGAGCAGGAAAAATCTCCGGTTTTTTTGATGTCGCTGTGAATCACCACCCCCGTGAAATTCTCGGCGCTCAAAGTACCCGGATAGTTGATGATTTTGATGTAGCGGAAGCCCATGAAGGTAAAATGCGGCTCAAAGGTTTCTTCTCCAACTCCTTTGAGGGTATAGTTCAATTCACACTTCGCGTGGCGCAGGTTGGTGGTATAAAAATTGCCTTTTTTGTCCAATACTTCGGCGTGTTGGATGGTCACCTTCGTTCCGGCTGGGCCAGTGACTTTAAAACGAATCCATCCGGTGATGTTTTGGCCAAAATCGATGACTTTGTCACCTTGTGGCGTGGTAATCATTTTTTGGGGCTTCAGCTCCTGAATGCGGCGAACCGGTGGTCCTTGGGGAGCGATGAGGTTGTTCTTTGGAAAATTGGCCACGTTTACCGCCCACCAGCCCTTGTCGTCAAAGCCTGGTTTGGACCAATTGGGAATTTCCATACGCGCATCATAAGTCTCGCCATTGTACAAATCGGCCATGCGGATGGCGCTGTTGTTTTGTGCTTTCCAGGAAGCATCGGTACCAATGACTTGTTGAGAACCGTCTGTGTAGGTGACGACCAATTGTGCCAGCAGGGCCAGTTTTTCGCCATATACGTTGCGGTTGTCTTCCCAGGCGAGATAGCCCCGGTACCAGCCGTCGCCCAGTACCGCACCGATGGCGTTAGGGCCTTGGGTGAGCATGCTGCCTACGTCGTATACGAAGTATTGCAAATGATCCTGATAGGCCGTCCAGCCAGGTGTAAAGAGATCTTCACCCACTTTTTTTCCGTTGATGACCATAAAATTGAGGCCATGACTGGTGGCGTAAAGTCGGGCCGACTGGATTTTTTTGCTCAAGCTAAATTCTTTACGCGTCAAAGGCGGCGGGGGCATCGATTTGGTATCAACCGTCAGTTCGGGTTCAATCCAGGACGCTTTCCAGTCTTCGGGTTTGAGCAGGCCCATTTCCCACCAGGCCGTTTCACTCCAGAGGGATTCGTGGTTTTGGTTGTCCCAAACCTTGACTTGCCAGTAATAACGTTTGGCACTTTGTAAGGCTGGCCCGGCGTATTCTTGAAGAATGGATTGAGCTGAACTCAGTTTTCCGGAGTCCCAGATCAAGCTCTTTTTGTTAAAATCCGCTGCCGTAGCTACCCGGATTTGGTAAGCAGTTTGCAAAATATTGCGCTGTGGGCTGCTCAGTTTCCAACTCAGGCGGGGTTTGCTGGCATCCAGCGGCATGGGGTTGACGAGGTGTTCACAAGTGAGGCTATTTACCGTAAGCTGGCTGTGGGCGCTTACGGTAAAGCCTAGCAGAATAAGTAGTAGATAGAGCGATCTCATGTTTTGAAAAAGGTTTATGGTTGTGTAAGTTGTATCTTCGCGCCAATAAAATAAGCAAAAAGGCTGGATAAAATGGACATCATTTACTTTTTCGAACTCCTGGGTACATTCGTTTTCGCCATCAGCGGAATGGCGACTGCAGCCGAAAAAAAATTCGACATTTTTGGCGCCGCGATCATCGGCTGGGCTACTGCGGTAGGTGGTGGAACCATTCGGGATGTAATGATTGGCCGACTACCGGTAGGCTGGATGCGAGACACCAATTTTTTATTCGCCATTCTCGCAGCGCTACCCGTGGTCTATTATTTCCGCAGAACCATCTTGCGCTTTCCGCGTACCTTTTTGTGGTTCGATAGTTTGGGGCTTGGTTTGTTCACCGTGTTGGGTTTGGAAAAAACCCTGGCTTTGGGGCTTGATCCAGCAGTTGCTGTAGTCATGGGTGCCGTTTCGGCTACTTTTGGAGGAGTACTTCGCGACTTGTTGTGCAACGAAATCCCCCTCGTGTTTCAGCCCAAAGCTGAATTGTATGTAACGGTGTGTTTATTGGGTGGCTTGTTTTATTTGTTCCTGGGGCTATTTGGCCTCGACTTCCGCTGGAAAATGATTGTCACCATCATTGTGGTGTTTGGCATTCGTCAGTTGGCCATACAGTACGATTGGAAATTGCCCACAATCAAGTAAAAAGCGGCGTCGACTGTTGGTAGGCCTGCCCATTTTTCAAGTGCATCAAAGCCCCCAATGCCGTGGCCTGGTGGAATTCGAGCGCCTCAATTTGTTTGTTGGGAAAATCTGCAGCCAACATGTTCATGAAGATGGGATTTTTGGCGAAGCCGCCATCTACATAAAATTGGGGTACCCCATTGTCAACCAATTCGATGGAGGTTTTTAACAAATCCATCAAACCGCGCATTAAACTGAAGTAGGCAGAAATGGCATCAGTGCAGTCCGAAAAATCCCAGTTGCCATTTTGCAAACCCAGTACGGGGCCAGTCCCTTCCATACAAGCGGGAATAAAGCCGGATTGAATATTGGCTTCTTCCTGGCCATTGAGTTTTTTGTAAAAACCAGTTTCCACGCCGTAATGCTCCGCAATGCGCTCAACCTGGTGATCGTGTTCCCGACCAAAAAAGACCCGGGAAGCTTTAACCGGATTACCTTTGGGCGTGAGGTAGGCCAAACAATCACAACGCAGCGCCTGCGGGCTCAGGTGTTCCTCGTTAAAAGGGTTCAGGTTGATGCACCAGGTACCCGTCGACAAGAGCAAAAAGGGCTCTTTCCCCCGCAACAAATAAGGCAGTAATGCTGCGGAACTATCGTGCAAACCTACTCCAATCATCACCCCATCCTTTACGGTTGCAATGGGATCTTTGGTGATGGGAGCGAGCTTTTCATCGATGCCCCAACGTTTGACCCAAGGGTGGTAAGTTCCCGCCTGAAAATCCCACAAGGCGGTATGGCAACCGAGGGAAGTGTAATCGCTGAATTTTTCACCCGACAACAAATAGGAAAGGTACTGCGGCAGGTGCAATGCAGTTTTGATTTGTTGGAAAACCTCCGATTGGCTGCGGGCCAGCCAGTACAATTGCAAACCGGAATTCAGCATGCCCATGGTAGGCGAGCAGGTTATGGCGGCAAAAGCGTCCTGATCCTGGCTTTCCTGCCGCTGGATATCTGCATAGAACTCAGTCTGCAAGTCTGCGGGAAATGGCTTCAAATAATTGTACAAAGGCCCAATCGCCGTACCCTCGGCATTCAGGTGCACAAAACTGGCCCCATAGGCACTAAAATTGACTCCTTTGAGCAAGATATCCGAACGCAAGCGCAGGTTTTCCCAATGATCCAACAACCAGGAATTGAGCAAACCCAAATCGTCGCAAGGAAAACCATCGGCATCGCTGGTTTCTGGAAAAGTTTGGCTTTGCTCTTCGAGGGGTTGAAATTCCTCATCAAAAAGCAAAAGTTTTTTGTTGGTTTTCCCTACATCAAAAATTGCAAATGCCGCTGTTTTCATAAGCCCGTTGCCGTACTGAATTTACCTCTTTTTTCAATCAAATTTGCCCTTACCTGAGCTGCGCGGAAAGCGCCCAGTGGGTCGATGGCGCCGCCGTCCAACCGCATGGCCTCAGCCACCAAGGGGCGGACATCGGTGAGGAAGGCGTCGCGCAGGAGTTCTTCAGCTTGGACGACATCGTTCTCTTCTTGGGCCTGATTCAGGGCAGCGCGGTCTACCAACAATGCCCGGGCATAAGCCGAAAGGATACCATTGACGGATTGCAACAAATCTTCGATGGGGTCTTTGGTATTGTGGCTCGCATCGATCATCCAGGCGATGTTCGGGTTTTTCACCGTGGGGTCACTCATGCCGTCGACCAGTTCGTTAAAAATCAGGAACAGTTGGAAGGGTTTGATGCTGCCCGTGGTCAAGTCGTCGTCGCCGTACATAGAGCCATTGAAGTGGAAACCACCCAGGCGGCCAAAGTGCATGAGGCGGCCTACTATTTGTTCAATGTTGGTATTGGGCAAATGGTGCCCCAAATCGACCAGCACCTGCGCATTTTTACCCACGGATTGGCACAAGGAATAGGATGTTCCCCAGTCGGGGATGATCATCGAGTAAAAATTGGGCTCGTAAGGCTTGTATTCGATGAGCATAGTCCAATCATCAGGCATGGCACTGTAAATGTCAGCCAAAGACTCAGCGGTGCGTTGGTAGGCGCGGCGCAAGTGGTGTTGGCCCGGGAAATTGGAGCCATCTGCCAACCAAACGGTCAACACTTTGGAATCCAGCTGTTTGCCGTATTCCACACATTGGATGTTGTGGTCGATGGCTTGTTGGCGGACTACGGTTTCCGTGTGGCAAAGTGAGCCGAACTTATAACTGTAGGCCTGATCTTTTTGGTCCTGAAAGGTATTGGAATTGACCGAATCGATGGTCAGTCCATGATGCGTGAGCAATTGTTTGAGGGCGGGTACATCCTTGGGAATGTCCCAGGGTATGTGCAAGGAGATGGAATTGGCCGAGCGGTTAAGTTGGTGGATCAGGCCCACATCTTCAATTTTCTCCTCCAGATTTCTTGGCTCACCACCGATGCTGAAACGCCCAAAACGGGTGCCACCGCTGCCCAGGGCCCAACTGGGGATGGCAATTTGAAAGGCCCGGATTTTTTCAACAATTTGAGCCGCATTGAAGCCCTTGCGCTCCAACACTCCTTCGATAAAGCTCAACCGGGTTTCGTGTTCAGGCAATTGGGCCTGATTATGGTATTGGATTTGGTCGTTTGCGATCATGGCAGTGCAGATTGTTTGATTTGCCTAAAGGTAATGTTTACAAAATAAATGAAAACCTGATGTGCTGCTATCCTGTGCTCTCCTGCTGTAAAAATTGAAATATTTATGGTTTGAGTTAGGCATTCGGTATTATTCCTTAGCTTTATGTACATCTGTAAATACACACTGATTCCCATGCAAACATCTATTATCATCATCATCATTGGCTTATTCATTTTCTGGGGGCATTACCTCAACGGGATTTTTGAACGCAGAAGCATCCCGGATGTACTGGGTTTGATGTTGATTGGGATGTTGTTGGGCCCAATTTTTCACCTGGTTGATCCTACTTCCTTTGGCCAGTTTGGGCCTTTATTCAGCAACCTGGTGCTCATTTTTATCTTGTTTGAAAGTGGTACTGATTTGCGGATTTCTGAAGTGAAATCTTCTTTTAGAGAATCGGCGGGTATCACTACCCTGGGCTTTTTTGTCACCTGGATTACTGTGGCCGTCATGTGTTATTTGATCTTGGGATTGCCCATTTTGACCTGCCTTTTTATTGGAGCAACGCTAGGTGGAACCTCCTCTGCAGTGGTAGTAGGTTTGGTCAAAAAAGTAGACGTAAAACCCAAAACAGCCACGACCTTGATCATGGAATCCGCAGAAACCGACGTGTTTACCTTGGCGATTCCATTGAGTATTTTGGGCTTGATGATGAGTGGAGAGATTCAGGCGGGTACGGTGTTGTCGCAGTTTATTGCCTCATTGGTCATTGCGCTGCTGATGGGGATTGGCGGGGCCTTTTTATGGTCGTTTATCCTCAACAAAATTCCCAACCTCAAATCGACCAAGTTTTCTACTCCCGCCTTTTTATTCATTCTGTACGGGCTTACGGAATACCTCAATTTTAGCGGGCCGATCACCGCCTTGTCTTTTGGCATCGCGATTGGCAACCTGCAGTATTTTGAACCTAAATTGCTGGAGCGTATCATCCCCAATCAAAGCATTGTTTTATCACAAATTGAAAAGGATTTTTTCAGTGAGCTGGTCTTTTTGCTGCGCACTTTTTTCTTTGTATTCATTGGCATCAGCATTCAAATCAATCGTTTGGACTGGTTGATGTGGGGCGCAATCATTACCCTGGTCCTGTATGCTTCCCGCATCATCATTGTAAAGTTAATCGTGACCAGAGATACGCCACTGTTGGACAAGTCAATCATGTCGATCATGATTCCAAAAGGTTTGGGGGCCGCGGTGATTGCTACCTTGCCACTGCAACGTGGGCATTTGGATGGAGTGATCATTCAGTCGATATGTTTTGCGGTAATTTTGTTCAGCACTTTGTACTGCGTGGCCTTGTTCTTTTTGGTAAAAATAGGGCTCAGTTTGCCCTTTTATCGGTTGTTTTTTGGCAAGGATCAAAAGGGTGGAGAAGAATTTGAAGCTTAGTAGTGGGGCAAAACTAAATATTTTTTTACCGCAGAGTTCCACGGAGTACACGCAGAGTTTCACAGAGTTTTTAAGTTAGGCCATCTACGATGGCAAAGATTACTCAGAGGCCGCACTGAATAGCAGTTGGTATGAAAAAATCAAAATTCAGTAGTGCCCGGCCTTCAGCCATCGAAGATGGCAAAACTCCTTAAAACTAACTCTGTGAAACTCTACGTGTTCTCTGCGAAACTCTGCGTTTTAAAACTGCGTAATGTGAGTAATTTATTCCTTCGGAGCAATGAAAGTGCTTAAAACAGATGACAAAAGTCACCCCCTGACTTGATCCATATGCCTGCCAGGGTAGAGACTAAGTTGTAGCTTAATAGTACAATTTATTCACCTACCATGACGCAAAAAATTACTTCCCAATTTTTTTTGAGGCTTTTGAATAGGAAGCTCACTTGAAATGAACCGTTCGACTTCCTATTCAAAACCCAAATTGGGAAGTTAATTTTTCTGCGTTAGTTAAAAGCAGGACAACATGAAAATACTCCCAATCAGGTGGATCATCGGGCTTGCTTTACTTTGTTTGTTGAACACCAACTTAAGTGCCCAGCAAAAGGTACCACGCCCACTCGTCCTTTCATTGTTCAACAATGCTACCCTTTTACCCGGTGCAGGTAAATTGGGAGTTTGGGGAACTCCAGTGCATCCAGGCATTTCCCTGGGTACCGAATTCCTGTACAGTGCCCGCCCGCATCACGATTGGTTTCAAACGGCCCGGTTTGCCTATCATTATCACCGCTATATCCAACACAGCTTGCAATTGATGAGCGAAGTGGGGTATCGCTACCATTTTGGTGGCCCGCTTGATCTGGAAAGCAGATTTGGACTGGGGTATCTGCACTCCATCTCCGCTGCCCAGATTTTTGAACTAAACGATGGTGTGTATGCGCAAAAAACGAGCCTGGGTCGGCCACAGGCGACCGCCTCTTTGAGTTTGGGGCTTGGTTATCAATTGCCTGCTACCAACGCACCCCGAATCTTTTTGGCCTATCAATTCTATCTGCAGTTTCCTTTTGTGAATGAATATGTTCCCATTTTGCCCAATACTGCCCTACACCTTGGCTTGAGTCTCCCATTTTTTCACCAAAAGCAGGGGCGATAAAAAAATAAGCGATCATTTTGACAGAGGATTAGATAAATAAACGTTTCATTTTAAGTGTCTTATCTAATCCTCTGGCTCAGGAAAAATGATCACTTATTTTTGCCCCACTACATCGCCATGAAAACGATCCAAGCTTCTTTCATTTTGCTCTTGAGTTTCGTTTTGCTGTTGCCTCTGGGCTGTAAACAAGATGAAATTCAACCCACCCAAAGTTGTAGTACAAGCTCCCCAGCCCCACACCCCAAAGCTGCCTCCTATCAAAAGGTGTTGAACGACTATGTCCGCAAGGGCTTGCCGGGTATTTCCCTTTTGATCCGCGACGAAGAGGGCACCTGGTATGGCGCAGCCGGTATGGCCGATATCGATAAGGGGATTGCCATGCAACCCTGTCAGGTGTCCAAAGTAGCTAGCGTCACCAAAATATTCATCGGGGCATTGATCATGAAATTGGTTGAAGAGGGAAAAATGGAGCTCGATGCTCCCCTGAGCAAATACGTTGCGGCCAAACACTTGGATAACGTGGCCAATGCCAAAGAAGTGACTTTGCGCCAATTGTTGAACCACACCTCGGGGATTCCCGACGTCATTGAACAAAACAGCTTTTACCTGGCTGTTTTGAATAACCCAGGCAGGTTTTGGACGCCAGAGGATTTGTTGAAATACGTAAAAGGTCTCGATCCGGTCTTTGAACCCGGCACCCAACTGGAATACTCCAACACCAATCTGCTCTACGCAGCCATGGCCATTGAAGGCGCTACGGGACAAGACCACGCTAAATTGTTGCGCGAAAAGATCCTCGATCCGCTGGATTTGGAGGATACCTACTACCACTGGCACGAAGGCCTGCCCAATTTTGTTGCCCAAGGCTATTTTGACCTCTACAACAACAATACTTTGGTCAACATCGCCAACCTGAATACCGGGAGTGGCAATGGGTATGGTGGGATTTATTCCACGGTGTTTGACCTGCAACGCTTCATTGAAGCCTTGTTGCGGGATAAAACCCTGCTGCAAGCCAAAACCCTACAAGAGATGACCCGCATGAGTGCCGAAGACCTTCTCGAACTAGAAGCGTATGGGGTGACCATCCGCAAGGACTTTTTGGATCGACCAGTCAATCAATACGCATTGGGCCACCGCGGGCGCGACCTGGGGTATACGGCGGATTTATTTTACTTCCCCAACCAAGACATCACGATGGCCTACCTGATCAATTACGGTACCGATGCTGAAAGCGATTTGAAAGCGGTGTTTTTGGATTTCCGCAAAGCGATCGTTGATGAAATGATGAAGGAGTAATGAACCTGTTCCGCATGAGTTCCCTTTACTTTTTTTGTAGAACCGGGGATAAAGCTTCCTTAGGACTGTGAATTAAATTACATTCGCAGATGTACCCCGAGCGGGGTAAAAGTTCAGTTTCCCCTATAAACCTTAAATTATGCCCTTCCCGCTTGACCCGAAATACATCCTGGAAGCAGAACGGGAGTTATCTGTTTTGCTTCCAGAACTGTATAAACGCAAAATGATCGAGCACAACGGCGGCGAAATCATCACCACTGAACACTCCTGGTCCATTTTTCCCATCTTTGACCGGGCCGACGAAAAACGAATCAGCCGCACCAGCAACCACCTGGTGCTGGAAACTTACGTGGCCCGGACCTGGCCGGGCTTCCCACCACTAGCAGTAGCCATTGCCGAAAATGGCTGGGGGGATTACCTGGTGTTGTTACCCTCTGAAGTGGACATGTCGGAATTGCGGGATAATGTTTTTTTGTGGGTGCATGAGACGGGACAGTTGCTGGAGGTAGCGGATTCTTTGGGAGAGCTATTGTAAGCACTCCAACTTAACTGCAATCACCTTCCGATTGCCCCGGTGAATGCCATACAACACACTTTTCTGATAGCGATCAATCTTTCACCGCAACCAATGCTCCACCAACACACCTAGCACCTCAAATACAATCCGAATTATCCCCGGAATCAAAAATAATCCAATCCAATAGCCCCAACGATATCCTCCGGTAACCAAAGGTGCATAATACTCCCGCCCGGAAAACAGGCCAATGAAACCATTTTGCACCGCAAAAAAACCATGCTTGATGCCAGGCCAAAAACCATAGGTAATGGCCGGATCGATCCAGGCCGTATAGGCTGCCAGGATGAACATAATGAAGGCCAGGACGAACAAAAACAGGAAGTACAAGCGTTGGGCAGGTGTAAACATGGTGAATTGATTTTGGGCAAAGTTCTGAAAATGGAGTGAAGGTTTTTTCACGCAAATGGGTGATTTTTCACTAGCCCCCCTTAGGTGACTCTTAGGTGCCTTAAGTTTCTTAGGTGGTGAAATAAAGGTTTTTCTTTTTCACCACCTAAGAAACCTAAGGCACTCAGGATTCACCTCAGGAGGCTACTTCAAAATCGCCCAAATCCATACCCCCTCCCCTTCAGCTCCGCTATCAACTGCGGTAACCTCCGATAAAACTTATCCTTCCGCTCCGGGTCCGTCCCCAGATGGATCAGTACAATCGCTCCATTGAGCCGGGTGAGGTTCTTTTGCTCAAAATCCAGCAGACGTTCGTACAATTGCGCGCTGCCACGGTAGTTGCTCATGCTGGGCGTGGTGTAATCCGCATTGGTGCCCGTGCCGGGGCTAAAGTTGATCAACTGTAAGCCCTGTTGCTTGCTCCAGTTGGTAATTTGTTCATTGTACCACTCGTAGGGCGGCATAAAATGGGTAATGGTCGCCGTGGGAGCAAAGGTTTTTAAGACCTGCAAATTGGCCTGCAAATCCTGCTCAAATTGGGCGCGGCTCAACAGCAACGAGTCCCTTTTTCCCCAATCACAATACAACAAATGTTTGTCCGAATGTGGCCCCAGGTAATGCCCGGCTTTGACCATTTGTTGGATGCTGCTTTTGAACTGGGGCGTCCGCAAGAAGTCGCCCGTCAAAAAAAACGAAGCTTTGATTCCTTGTTTTTGCAAGGTCTTTAAAATGAATTTGCTGCCTTCCCCAAACTCGTGGCCGGTAAAGGTCAAATAAATCGTAGGCTCCTGCGGATTCATCCCTTGAATACCACCGTACACATCCTTTTGCAGTTGATCCGAAGCCGCTTTGCCCTCCTGCTCATAGGCCGAGAGGATGTAACTCAGGCTCGCGGTGCCATCCATGGTGGGTTCATTGCTGCAATAGTCGCCGTTATCGTCGTGGTACACCACCAATTTGGATTGAAACTCCGCGTATTCATCCGCTTCGTGCATGGTAATGCCAATCAGCCGGCCAAAAATACTGCCGTAAATGGGGCCATCCACTAAGCCCCCGTCGATAGGATATCGGTAGAGATTGGTGAAAGCGGAATGTGGATCAACCGGGGTATCCCCATCGGCCGGCAAGCCGTAAATCATGCTGGTTCCCCAGGGATTACAGCCAAACAACCAGTCGCGTAGGGCTGCCTCCAATTCCTGGTATTGCTCGTCTTTGGTCAGTTGACGGTACAAATGCAGTTGGGTCAAAATGCCTACCGTGAGGTTGTTCGAGCACCAGATGAAAGGTACACCGTTTAAGAAAGGGTTGTTTTGCCCCCGAGCCTTTACTTTTTCAATGCCCGCCTGGAGGTATTGGCGAAAAGGTGTACCTGCTCCCCCACCCTGCTGGGCCAACAGATAATGCCCCAGGTTCACAAAAGGGTACCATTGGTAGTGCCGGGCGGTATCGGCGCCCATCCAGGGGGTAGTTGGCTCAGTCTGGGCGTATTCGCTGGCTTGTTGGAAGAGTTCATTGCGCTGAGGAGCAAGTTGTAGCAGTTGTGCGGCGGCCAGTTCCATGTCATCCACGAAGTTGTCTTCTTCGTAAAAATAAGGCGCACGACAGGGAGCGGTTTGGCAAACGCCGGGGAATTTGCGGCCAAAGGTATAAGCATCCCAGGCTTTGGGCAACAACTTTTGGGCGTATTCAGGGTAAAAGGGTGCCAATACCCGGCTGCCCAGCGCAAAAGCCGAGGCATATTTACCTGCGGTGGAAGCTACCCCTTTCGTCCGGTTTTGGTAACGCAACAAGCCCTGGGGCTGCCCGGTGATGAAGTAGACCGGGCGGCGAAGGCCCTGTTTGGGATCGTAAACCACCGAATCCAGATTGGGCAAGCGCAATTTGAGGTGGTCGCGGTCGTCGGCCAGTTGGTTGTACATTTCGTCTTTGGCGGGGTTCATTTTGAGCAGCCAGTCGAGGCCCCATTTGGCTTCATCCAATACATCGGGAATGCCATTGGGCCCGGGATGGCCATTGGCACTGTGGGTGTCGCCAAAAGAGGCCGGATTTTGCTGGTAGGCAAACAACATTTGGTAA
This sequence comes from Haliscomenobacter sp., assembly GCF_965225875.1. GTDB lineage: Bacteria > Bacteroidota > Bacteroidia > Chitinophagales > Saprospiraceae > Haliscomenobacter. The sequence continues at coordinate 765,735 of NZ_CBDDBS010000002.1, forward strand.
GTGGCATTCGCCGAAGTCGTGACGTATTGCAAATAATCGGAAGCATCGTGCCAGCCACCGGAAACGTCCAGGTGTGTACCATTTTTCGCCGGATCGGGATGGTACACAATATAGCCATCCTGGGTATGGCAAGAATCTTTGAGGTAGGGATTGTAGCCGCTGCGCTGCTGTCGCATGTAGCGCAAAATGAAGTCGGCAGTACCTGCGTATACTTCATCAGCAATGCGGAAACTGGGCGAACGTACCCCCGCTGCCCGCACATAATAACGACCCTCGCGGTTGAAGCTGGAAAAATTGAGCCGACAGCCTGAGCGGAAGGAGGCATATTCCCCAAAGGTTTGAATGCTGCGGCTGCTGAATACCACTTTGTTGCTCAACTCTTCACACAATTCAAAACTACTGACCTGCGGTGTTTCCTTGCTGACGAGTACAGCGACTTTTTTATCCTCGGGCAGGTAACCGAGTTGATTGACGCGGATCCAAGTGGACTGGGCTGGGAGCAAATGAGGCAACAAACCAATCCCAATACAAAGAAGAAGAATATTTTTCATTGAGCCAGGCAGATTGATGTAGGCTGTTAAGATAACTCAATCTACTCAATTTTTAATAAACACAAGTCTTAACAAAACTTTAACCATCTCTCTTTTAACGTTTTAACACCACAAATTAATCCCGAACAAATTATGTGCTTACCTTGTTGAATCATAATATAAACTCAATATAAACCCAGCAATCATGAAAAATTTCGCCTCAAGTTCGTTTCCGTTACTCCTTCTGATCATGGTCAGTTCCCTGGCCTGTAGCAAAGCTGAAAATGAAGTAAAACCCACTTTACAAGAAACCATTGAGCAAAACCTCAAAATTGAGCTCAACGCCACTTTACACCCCCTTAGTACCACCGACCCCAGCCTCCCGTTAAATGACCTGGACTTTTTGGGGAATCTGGGCAATGCCAAAATTGTCGGGATGGGGGAAGCGACTCACGGCACCCAGGAGTTTTTCCAAATGAAACACCGCATTTTTAAATACCTGGTTGAAAAGCAGGGCTTCCGCTACCTGGCTTTTGAATACGATTTGGGCGGCTGTATGGCCTTGAATGAACTGATCCAAAGTGGACAGGGCGACATCAAAGCCTGGATGTCGCAGCAAATGTATTTTTGGACCTGGCGTACCGAGGAAGTGTTGCAGCTTTTTTTGTGGATGCAGGATTACAACCGCAACAAACCCGACGCTGAAAAAGTACACCTGGTTGGGGTGGATTGCCAGTTCACGTCCCAGTCGGTGCCCCAATTGGTCAATTTACTCAGTCGTTACGACAACAATTTCGCCAGCGAGGTGAGCAATAAATTGAGTTCATTGGTCAAAGCTGAGTTGTACAAAGGAGAAAATTTCAACAGCATTCAACAAGCCCGCAATGGGGTTTTGCCACAAATCAACGAAGTAGGCCGGGCGCTCGATGAAAGGGCAGCTTCCATTTCTCAATTGACGTCTCCCGCGTATTACCAACAAATTCGGCGGGTGTACGAGACCATCGTCCAGGCCGAAATCATCCAGTATAGCCAGATCATTAACGCTGAAACCTCCTTTAACTTCCGGGAAAAATACATGGCCGAAAACCTGGATTGGATTTTCAGCCAATACGGCAACGTAAAAGTGGCCCTCTGGGCACACAATGAACATGTGGCCAAAAACGATCAATTCGTGAGTTTTGGTACCAAGTCATTGGGCGGAAACATCCAAGCCAAATACGGCACGGCTTACCAGGTAATTGGATTCAGCATGGGCAGCGGAGATTTTAAAGCGTACAACCTCACCAACAACCGCCTGGAAACCATGAGGCTGGACGCACCTTTGGCCAATTCCTTCAATGACCAGTTTACACAAGTTGATGAACCGCGCTATGGGGTAAAACTCGCCGATTTGCAAAAACGCTATTTTTGGAATGGCCGCCTGAGTTCCAGCCGCCCCTTTTTGTCCATTGGGGCTGTCTTCAATGCCCAGCAGGTTGAAAATTATTTTTACACCATCCGTTTGGATCAGTTGTACGACGTGATTTTCCATTTTGACAACACCAATCCTTCTCAGGTATTCTAAAACACACCAAAGCGTCGAGCATTCCAGGCCAATTTTCCATTGCATTAGCGGGTGAGTAGAATCATCAGGTAACCTTATTCTTTTTTCTGTAAATTGTGAGAGTTTTAAAACACAGACATTATGCATAAGCTCTGCACTACACTCATCCTGCTTTTGGGCACTATCGGCATTTTTGCCCAACAAAAATGGACCGAAGCCTCCAAAGGAAGTTTTAACCTGGTCCAAAACCAGGGCGGCCAGGCCATTGGTTATTCCCCCAATTCTGGCGTGAAAATCCTGACCGTAGCCGGTTTTGCCTTTAAAGACCTGAACAAAAACGGTCAGCTCGATCCCTACGAAGATTGGCGCCTACCCGCCGATGTACGCGCCAAAGACCTGGCTTCTAAAATGAGCATCGAACAAATTGCGGGTTTGATGCTGTACAGCCGCCACCAGTCCGTTCCTGCTCGCGCAACTGGTTATTTTGCTGGTCTTTACAAAGGAAAACCCTTCCCTGAAAGCGGTGCAAAACCCGAAGACCTGAGTGACCAACAAATCGAGTTTTTGACCAAAGATAACCTGCGCCACGTGCTGCTGACCACGGTACAATCGCCCGAAATTGCCGCCAAGTGGAACAACAACATGCAGGCCCTGGTGGAAGGAACTGGTCTGGGCATTCCGGCCAACAACAGTTCCGACCCGCGCCATGGCACCGTAGCCAACGCTGAATTCAACGCCGCGGCGGGTGGCGCGATTTCCATGTGGCCGGGTTCACTGGGTATGGCCGCAACTTTTGATCCGGCATTGGTTGAAAAATTTGGCCGCATTGCCGCTACGGAATACCGCGCCCTGGGCATTGCTACGGCCTTGTCCCCACAGGTTGACATTGCTACCGATCCCCGCTGGAATCGTTTCAGTGGTACTTTTGGGGAAGATCCATTCCTAGCTGCTGTGATGGCTCAGGCTTATTGCGACGGCTTCCAAACCTCCACTGGCGCCCAGGAAATTGCCAATGGTTGGGGATATGGCAGCGTCAATGCCATGGTGAAGCACTGGCCGGGAGGTGGTTCCGGTGAAGCTGGCCGTGATGCCCACTTCGGCATGGGTAAGTTTGCGGTGTACCCGGGCAAACAATTCCAGACGCATTTTATCCCCTTCATCAATGGTGCATTCAAGTTGAAAGGCAAAACCATGATGGCCTCGGCGGTCATGCCATATTACACCATTTCCTGGAATCAGGATACCAAGAACAAGGAGAACGTAGGCAACAGCTACAACAAATACATCATCACCGACCTGATGCGCACCAAGTACAAATACGACGGCGTAGCTTGTACCGACTGGGGCATCACCGGGGATGAAACCGTACTGGACAACTTTACCGCAGGTAAGCCCTGGGGTGTAGAAAAACTCAGCATTGCCGAGCGCCATTACAAGGTTTTGATGGCGGGCGTGGACCAGTTTGGGGGCAACAACGAAGCCAAACCCATCATCGAAGCCTACGCGATGGGCAGCAAGGAGCACGGTGAGGCCTGGATGCGCGCACGTATGGAGCAATCGGCGGTGCGTTTGTTGAAAAACATCTTCCGGGTAGGTTTATTCGAAAACCCTTACCTGGATGTGGAGAACACCAAACAAACGTTGGGTAAGCCCGAGTTTATGGCAGCAGGGTATGAGGCCCAATTGAAATCAATGGTTTTGTTGAAAAATCAAAAGCAAGCCTTGCCACTAAAAACAGGTACCAAAGTATATGTTCCTAAAAAATTCACCCCGGCTGGTCGCAACTTCCTGGGTGAAGTGACCCCGGAAAGAATGGATTATCCGGTCAACATCAACATCGTCAAAAAGTACTTCACGGTAACCGACAATCCCGATGAAGCCGACGTGGCGATAGCCTTCATCAGCAGCCCCAACACGGGCAACGGCTACCAGGCCGATGATGTCAAAAAAGGCGGCAATGGGTACTTCCCGATCAGCCTGCAATACGGCGAATACAAAGCGACTGAAGCCCGGGCAGTGAGTATTGCGGGGGGCGACCCGCTGGAAAATTTCACCAACCGTACCTACAAGGACAAGTCGGTCAAAGCCACCAACATTAGCGACTTGGCGATGGTAACCGAGACTTATGAAAAAATGAAGGGCAAACCTGTCATCGTTTCCATAAATGTAGACAATCCGATGGTTTTCAGTGAATTTGAAAGCAAAGCCAACGCGATTCTCGTCAATTTCCGCGTCCAGGATCAAGCCATTCTCGACATCCTGACGGGCAAAGTCGAACCTTCCGGCCTGCTGCCCATGCAGATGCCAGCGAGTATGAGCGTAGTGGAAAAACAGGCTGAAGATGCTCCCCACGATATGGTATGCCACAAGGATGCCGCCGGGCACGTGTACACCTTCGGTTTTGGGATGAACTGGAAAGGGGTGATTCAGGATGCACGTACGGCGAAGTATGTACCGAAGAAGAAATAATTTTCTGAGGTGCCTCTTAAGTGCCTTTGGTTCCTTAGGTGGTGAAAAAAAACATCTTTTCACCACCTAAGAATCTTAAGGCACCAAAGAGGCACCTTAGCCATCTCCCCCATTTGCCGCCCTCCTTACATTTTTTTCCCACCACCTCACCGGGGCAAGCTGCCTTTTACACGTCTATCCATCCAAGCCATCGATTAAAACAAGGCATCATTCTAGCCAATGTGGTGAAGAATCTATTCCGCAGGCCCTTTGTCCATACGATCGCTTAACTTTAGAGCTTGATTAAGATCGCGAACACCAAACAAAAAACATGAAGCATCCATTGACTAAAGTGATATTGGCAGGTCTTTTTATCCTGTTCCTGGTACAAAATGGTTTTGGCCAAAACAGCAAACTGGCCAACATCAAAGGCAAAATCATCGAAGCCCAAAGCAAGGCGCCCCTCGCCTACGCCGCCATCCGCATCCTGAAAAACAGCGACAGCACCCTGGTCTCCGGGGGCATCAGCGACGAAAAAGGCCAGTTTTCCCTCGAAGCACCCTATGGCGACTACCACGCGGTTGTGGAGTTTTTGGGTTACCAGCCCATTAAAATCCCCAGCTTTAGTGCGAGTGCTGGTAAAAACAGCCTGGATCTGGGTACCATCAGCCTCAGCGCCGCCGCTCAAAACCTGCAGGAAGTAGTGGTGCAGGGCGAAAAAAGCAGCATGGAACTGGCCCTCGACAAAAAAATCTTCAACGTTGGCAAAGACCTCGCCAATGCAGGAGGTACCGCCTCCGACATCCTGAGCAACATCCCCTCCGTATCGGTGGATGGTGAAGGCAACGTCAAATTGCGCGGCAGCGACAACGTGCGCATCCTCATCGATGGCAAACCTTCGGGCTTGGTCAGTTTTAAGGGAGGCGCGGGTTTGCAGCAGCTGCAGGGTAGCCTGGTCGACAAAGTGGAAGTGATCACCAACCCCTCCGCGCGTTACGAAGCGGAAGGCATGTCGGGCATCATCAACATCGTGCTCAAAAAAGACCGACGCCAGGGTTTCAATGGCTCTTTTGACCTCATTGCGGGCAATCCCGACAACTTCGGTGCCGGTGCCAACGTGAACTATCGCAAGGACAAAATCAACTTTTTCCTCAACTACGCCCTGGCCTACCGCCTGCAACCGGGTCGCGGAGAGACCTACCAGGAAGTGTACGACGGCCCCATCACCCGCATCCTGGAACAGACCAACAAGGGGCGCATGCGCGCAGCCAACAACAGCATCAACGGCGGTTTGGACTACTATTTTGACGACAAAAACATCTTCACCGCCTCCTACCTCTGGCGCCGCAGCGATGCCCGCCGCATCACCGACAACCAGTACAAGGACTACATCAATAGCCTGAGCAACTTGTACAGCATCACCGACCGCCAGCAGGATGAAACCGAAGACGAACCCAACTCGGAATACGCACTGAGTTACAAACGCAGTTTTGAAAAAAAGGGTCACGAACTCCTCATCGATGCCCGGTACCTGGATTATTGGGAGCACTCCGACCAAACCTTCACCCAAAAGAGCGTTTTTGCCGATGGCATCATCAACAAAGTGAGCAGCCGCACCCAAAAATCGCTCAATGATGAGACAGAGAAACAGTGGCTTTTTTCGGCGGATTACGTACAACCCTTTGGCAAGGAAGGCAAATACGAACTGGGTGTGCGCAGCAGTTTCCGCGACATGAGCAACGACTTTTTTGTGACCGAGCAGGACAGCACCGGAATCTACCTGCCACTGGATAGCCTGAACAACAACTTCCTCTACGACGAAAACATCAATGCGGCCTACGCCATCATTGGCAACAAAATCAAACGTTTTTCCTACCAATTCGGCCTCCGCGCTGAACACACCGACATCAAAACCACCCTGGCCCAAACCAATGAATCCAACCCCAGAAATTACGCCAACCTCTTCCCCAGTGCCCACTTCACCTACAAACTGCCCCAGGAAAACTCCCTGCAAATCAGCTACAGCCGCCGCGTACGCCGCCCGCGTTACAACGACCTGAGCCCCTTCGTGACCTTTAGCGACAACCGCAACTTTTTCAGTGGCAACCCCGATTTGAATCCTGAATTTACGGATGCCTACGATTTGGGCCACGTCAAGTTTTTTGAAAAAGGCTCCTTTGCGTCCTCCTTGTACTACCGCTACACTACGGGCAAAATTGACCGCATCCGGCGGGTAAACAGCGATGGTTTTGCGGCTACCCGTCCGGAAAACTTGCTGGATGAGCATTCCTTTGGGGCCGAATTCACCAGTTCTTTCAGCCTGAAAAAATGGTGGAAACTGGACTTTAACGTCAACTTCTTCCGCGCCATCACCGATGGTTCCAACATCCAGGAAGACTACCAGAGTGATACCTACGCCTGGTTTGCGCGCCAAACCTCGCGTTTTTCTTTGCCCAAAAAGACGGACATCCAAATCCGGGCCAGCTACGAAGCGCCGCGCCAAACGCCCCAAGGCGAGGTCAAATCCCTGTTTTTCACCGACCTCTCCATGAGCCGTGACCTCTTCAAAGGCCAGGGCAAACTCATCCTCAACGTGCTGGACGTATTCAACAGCCGCCGTTTCCGCAGCATCACCCGGGGCGAGAATTTTTATACCGAAAACAATAGCCAAATGCGCCTGCGGCAAATCAATTTGACCCTGAATTACCGCCTGAATCAGTCCCAACAAGTAACCCGACGCCGAATCGGCGGCGAAGAGGAATGACCGCCGTAGGGGCAGCCCTCTGTGGCTGCCCCTCTGCTGGATGCCCCCAACCCAGCCGAAGGCTGCCCCAACACAAATGCCCCAAAACAATCCCCAATCAAAAGCGTTTCATCCAGCACCAAAGCGACAATAATAGCAGCGCTGATGGCACAGATAAAGCGATTGACGCGGATTTTGATCCCGCCTTCGGCGAGATGGGAAAAGGTTAGCCACGAAGGCACTAAGACACTAAGAAACCATTTTCTATTCAAGTGCCTTTGTGCCTTCGTGCCTTCGTGGCTAAAAAACTTCGCCGCAGGCGAAGCAAAATCCGCGTAAATCCGCTTTATCTGTGTCATCCGCGTTCCAATTCATGTCGCTTTGGTATTTCCTATGGATTTTCCACATAAAGATTCAAACCCATGAAAACCCTCATCCTCTTCGACGTCGACGGCACCCTCATCTACTCCGAACGCAGAGACAGCCGCTGCTTTGCCCAAACCTACACCGACCTCTACCACCGCCCCTTCCCCACCATCGACTGGAGCAAGTACCCCCACGTGAGCGACACCACCATTTTCGCCCACCTCATCCAGCAACACTTCCAGCGCCCCGTAACCAGTACCGAAGTCGCCCACTTCAAACGCATCTACGGCGAGCGCCTCCGCCAGCAACGCCTGGAAAACCCCCATCACTTTTACGAAGTACCCGGCGCCGCCCGGGCTGATGAAGTTTTTCGTAAAAAACGATCTTTGAAATATTGGTAACTTAGCATCAAAAAGAGGAGAGATGAGAATCTATCTAACCTTGAGCGAAGGGGAAAAAGAAGCCTTGGAAGGCCTCTTGAAACGTTCACCCAAGCCCTATCTTCGAGAGCGAGCGAGTGCCATTTTACAAATTGCGTCTGGTTCCTTTGGCAACGAAGTTGCAAACAAAGGCTTACTGCGACGTCGGCGCAAGAACACGGTCTATGACTGGGTGGTTCGCTACAAAGCAGGAGGCATCAAAGGCTTAGAACAAAAGGCAGGCCGCGGTCGTAAGCCTGGGTTTTCCCCCTCTAAGCCCCCCACAACTACAAACCCAGGTTGAGTTGGTGGTAGGTCAAAGTCCAACTAACTTTGGTTTAGATCAAAGTCGGTGGACGCTAAAGGCATTGAGGGAAAAGATCGAGGCATTTAAGGACTACTCCCTGGGTGGAGTGTGGCAAGTACTCAAAAAAATTGGGGTTCGCCATTTACGAGCACGCCAATATGTACATAGCCCTGATCCAGCTTATCAGGCCAAAGTAGAGTACCTGCTACAGCAAATCCGAAGCCATAATCCTGGAGAGCAGGAAATTTATTTCTTGGATCAGCTCACCGTATATCTCCAGCCCACGATTGGCTATGACTGGAGTCCAGCTTCGCAAAAGCAACCCTTGTGTAGATTAGGTCATTATTCCAATAAAACGTTCAGAATCTGTGGCGCTTTAAATGGACTAACGGGCCAAACCCACTATTTGATTCGTCATAAAATCAAGGTACCCACCATCATTCAATTTTTTGAGGAACTCACCCTGAAGCATCCTCAAAAAACCATTTGGGTCATCCTGGATAATTGGCCGGTTCATTTTCACCCCGACGTCCTTGCTGCTTTAGCTCCTCAGCAATCTCCATTCCCCATAATTTTACCCAAATCATGGCAACATCTCAAGCCTAAAGCAAAGTTCAAGGGTAAAAATTTACCCGTTCAATTGTTGTTTTTGCCCACTTATGCTTCTTGGCTCAATCCCATTGAAAAAATGTGGCGATGGCTCAAGCAAGATCTTTTGCACAATCATCGCCTGGTCGATCAATGGGATGCATTGAAAATTAAAGTCGAACAATGGTTTGCACAACCTGGTCATCAAAACCAGCCTTTGCTTCAATATGTGGGCCTAAGGGCTTTACAGTCGCCTTTTTATCGCCCTTTCGCTGATGTTAGTTCCAATATGTCAAAGAACGCTTTTTAAAGAAAACTTCATAAGCCCAACTCCTGGAACACCCCGCCTACCTCGTCGCCGTAGCCACCGGTGGCTGGAAAGAATCGGCCGAGATCAAAATGCAGCACGTAGGCATCCCCTCCCAGCGCTTTTGGGTCAGCGGGGCCGACGATAAGTACACCCGCGAAGAAATCCTCCAGGAGGCCATCCAGGAGGTGCAAAACAGCCATTCCCCCCTCAAGCGCATCGTGTACGTAGGCGACGCCGCCTGGGACGTCCACACCACCCGCAACCTCGCCATGGACTTCGTAGGCATCCGCCACGGCCAGGATCACGATTTTTTATTGCATTTGGGTGCCACCCAGGTGCTCAGCAATTTTTTGAACTTCGACCTGTTTATCAAGGCAATAGAGGCCGCTACCCCACCCCTGGCCCAAAGCGCCAGAGAAAATATTTAGTCTTTTTGAAAAAAAAGGAATCTTTTTCTTGGACAAACGGTTCATGTACTCGTATATTTGCAACGCTTTAGAAAAAAGGGCGTTTTGCTAGCCAAATCGTTTCTTCAAAAGCTTGATCTCGTAGCTCAGTCGGCTAGAGCATTTGACTTTTAATCAAAGGGTCCTGGGTTCGAATCCCAGCGGGATCACAACTTAAAAAAAGCCATAATTAGACGGTAACGTTTGATTGTGGCTTTTTTGTTTTTGGGATTCTCCTTTCAGCAACTCTTTATACTCGCCATGATCCCGCTGGGATTCGAACGCAGGCTCCCTTGAGTTACATGCGCAAAACGACCAATGCCGAGGCGAACCGAAAAATCAAACAGATTGCGAGTATGGCATCAATACCCCCGCTACGGAAAATGGAGTGACGGCACCCAAGTGGACTTTTGTATGTACACATACGGCCAGGCGGAGTGCAGCCACAAACCTAGCCATACAGGGTGTATCACTGGATTGTATTGCGAAATTGGAGAGCTGGAAGAAGTTGGAGATGCTGAATAAGTATCTATTGACGTCGGGATTGAATGTGGCTAAGGTGGTGGCGGAGTATGATTTTTTTAGATAATGTTGATTTGAAATTGGAAAAATATTATTTTGCAAAAAGAACCTACTTTAAATGAGTATGATGGTGTACCCAAAGCGGAAATACACGCAACTAACGACTTGTTAGTGGCAAGCATGTGTGATAGACGAAAATGACTTTATAAAGCATTAAAAATATTAATAAAAATGAACAGAAGCTATTTTTTAATAATTTCTATTTTTTCGATATTAACAGGATCTTCAATCTTAGGAATCGCTCAGAATCAGATTCATTTCAGTGGAAATATTGCCAACTGTCCAGATTCAAACTTCAAAATTGGGAAAGTTGACAAACCTAACGATGCAAGTGAATGGCAAAAGGTTAAAATCAAAAATGGGAGTTTCTCGGTTGTAATAAACACTAAAGAACCAACTGTACTCCGGTGTTTTTTTAAAGATAAAGAATTTGATTTTTACGCTATGCCCGGAGACAGCCTAATTTTAACATCTGATTACAATAAATTATTGGCAACGACCAGGTTCGAGGGCAAAGGAAAGGAGACCTCCCAATTTTATACTGTCTGGAAACAAAATTTCAACGCTTCACATAAAACCGATTTTGAGAACAGAAGAACCGTTACTCCGCAACGTTATCTTGAATTAAGAAAGAATCTTTTAGATTTAGAAATGGCTTTCTTGAATGATTATGTTGTTAAATATGGATTAAAGGAAAGCCCGTTTTTTAATTACTATGTCACGGATTTTAAATTCAGTTTTTACGCTGCTCTTTGTAGTTACATTACAAACCACAACAATATCGAAAAAGAAGGAATTAAACCGGAATATTTCCCATTATTAAAGTTACTTGATGAGATTGACTATAATGATCCCAATTTTGTTGAAACTGAAGCCTATCGTTGGTTCTTTATGGGATACATCAACCGCCTTAAATATCGACTGTTGATTTATGAAAAGGTTCTTCCTGAGTCGGCTAAAGATTCTGCTTTTTGGTTTACGAGGTGCTATATACTTTCAAAGAAGATATTAAATGAAAAAGCCCATGAGTCTTATGTAATGACATCTTTCTTTGAATTTTTAACGCCATTGACTGTGAATTCGCTAGCCCCGTATTATGGACAGTTTATTCAAAGCTGTAGCCAGGAGAATCGTTTAATTTTGGGAGATGCTTTTAAGAAATATAAGAAGCTAAGCGAAAGCCACGAGATTTCGAGTGATTCTCAAATAAAAAAGACCGATGGCGGTTTAAAGGAAATTCTTGATGACTTCAAAGGATCGCTGCTGTATGTTGATTTTTGGGCCAGCTGGTGTGCCCCATGTATTGGGGAAATGCCAGCATCTAAAGAGCTTCAAAAGAAGTTTAAAGATAAGGATGTGAAGTTTCTGTTTATCTCCGTTGATCAGGACGAAGACAGCTGGAAAAAAGCTATATCAGTGTATGAGATCCCTGGTATTCATTATAGACTGGGTAAGGCTAATAGATCTGATTTGCTTGATAAATTAACTTCAAATGGTGTTCCCCATTATCTGATTGTAGGAAGGGATGGCAATATCATTGCTCAAGATGCAAAAAGACCAAGCGACCCGAACCTTGTTTCTGAACTTGAAATGTTATTGAAAAATTAAATTGGTAGATAAGATGGTGTAAAAAAACGGAGTGCAGCAACTAATCTGGCGATAAGAGTAGGGAAATTCAATATTTAAGGCTCTTGCGTAGATTCCCGTACCATTCCATTTGCGGCCAGAAAATCACTCAATTTACCATACTCTCCATTCCAGGTGGTAAGAAACCATGAAGAAAAAATTTAACCGCATCAAGGCAGTCCTTGCTGAAAAGGATAAGTCTTCCCTTTGGTTGGCGGAACTGATCGGCCGGGATCGATCTACGGTGTCGCGCTGGTGTACGAATGATATGCAACCGCCACTTGAGGTGTTGTATCAGATTGCGGCGATTTTGGAGGTGGATGTGTGTAAGTTGTTGGTGAGAGAGGAGAAGTAACTAAACACATGATTTTTTGGGGAACTGGTGGAGCTTTGGGGAAAGTACAAAACCAAATGCCCAAAACGATGAATGCGGAGGTGTGCCGCAAAATCAAACAGATTGCGAGTATGGCTAGTATCAATACTCCGGCTACTGAAAATGGGGTGACGGCTCCGAAATGGACTTTTGTACGGACACATACGGCCAGGCGGAGTGCGGCGACTAACCTGGCGATGGGAGGGGCTACTTTGGACTTCATTTGTAAGCTAGGCGGCTGGAAGAAGTTGGGGGTATTGAAGAAGTATTTGTTGGCTTCGGGATTGGATGTGGCGAAGGTGGCGGTCGTGGTGAATTTTTTAGGTAATATTGGTTTGAAATTGAAAAAAAGTTATTTTACCACTAGTATATAGACTTGATCAATTGAATATCTCTTGGTTAAATCTAGGTTTGTGATTTCATCTAATAAACATTAATTCATTTTGTTAGCATAAAAAATCTATTATGGCTTGTATGAAATGTAGGCGGGCGGATTGTATGACAATAAGCCCCGATTATTGCGTAAAAGATTGGGAAAATCTAAAAAACCTACCTGTATACCAAAATACTAACGATTGGTTTGAAGCCATAAAAATTTTTAATGATAGAATTACCAACCGTTTTCTTAAACAAGTGGAATGCCTAGAAAATAATACAGATGCCACAATAAGAGTTTATAGCGGTTTCATAATCATGTCTATTGATTGTTTATTGGTTGAAACCTTAAACCAATTCTATAAAGGGGTCGAAAATACGGATGCAGCATATAAATCAAAAAACTGGAAAACTTTTAAAGATTTTTTCCAACAAAGCCCGTTTTTTCAAGATTTTTTTGTTGAAGCTCAAGATTTTTTAGGCACGGAAGAAGAACGTTCAATATCAAAATCCGGTATTTTTTACGACCAAGTTAGATGTGGATTACTCCATCAAGCAGAAACAAAAGAACTAAGTAAAATTAATTTAAGAGATTTTTCAACAATGGTAAAATATGTTGATAGTGATTATCCAGCCAAAGGAATAATTGTTAATCGAGTCTTATTTCACAATGCGCTTGTTAAAGAATTTGAAAGGTATAAAAAGCGTTTATCCGATATTTCAGAAACCCAGCTTCGTGAGAATTTCATAATAAAAATGAATATGATTTGCCGTACCGAAAAAATCTTTGTTTTTTGTTACGGGTCTAACATGATGACGAAAAGGCTCCAAAACAGAATAAAACCAATCAAAAAAATTGGAGTTGCAGAGCTCTCTGAGTATAAATTTACTTTCAATAAAAAAAGTAAAGATGGCTCTGTAAAGGCAAATTTGCTTAAAGGGACAACAACAGACAAGGTTTGGGGTGTTGTTTTTGAAATAAACAAGTTACAAAAATATGTTTTGGATGAAATAGAAGGAAAAGGCAGAGGTTACAGAGACCACAAAGTTTTAGTAACATTTAGTGACGGTACTCAAAAGGCTGTTTATGCCTATATTTCTAGCGATAATAGATTTTGGGATTCTAGTCTCTTCCCTTATGATTGGTATAAGGAGTATGTTGTAAAAGGAGCAGACGAACATGGGTTACCCGATTCCTACATTGCGTTTTTAAATTCTTTCAAATCAATACAAGACACTGATTATGAAAGAAACAACAGAGAATTGAATATTTTAAAAAGCTAAAATCGTAGGACAAGATAGCCTCAGCACAGACCTTCAGTTTCAGCGAAGGGCCTTTTTGGTACTGCTCATAAAACTTGCAATTGCACATTGCCCATCCCCAATAGCGACCTACTGAGATAAAGGTAAGTCTGTTAAAAAACTCCCCCCACTTCCCACCCCCTTTCTAAATTTTATCGTACTTTTCAGATCCTACCTTATTCCCGTAACCTTTTGCACCCGGCCAACGTATAAGGTAGCATAAAACCCAAAATACCAGGACCAAACCAAGCATTCCTCCATGTTCGAACAAACCTTCAAAAACATCGACGACATCCTCCACAAAGACGCGGGTTGCAGCAGCGAACTCGACTACGTGGAACAAACCTCCTGGATACTCTTCCTCAAATACCTCGACGACCTGGAGCAAGACAAAGCCACGGCCGCTGAACTCACTGGCAAACCCTACAAGAACATCATCAGCCCTGAATTTCAATGGACGACCTGGGCTGCGCCTAAGGACAAGGATGGCAAACTGGACCACCACCGCGCCCTCACCGGCGACGACCTTACCGACTTTGTCAACATCCAACTTTTCCCCTACCTCAAAAAATTCAAAACCGAGGCCGAAGGCCCCGATACCATCGAATACAAAATTGGTGAAATTTTCAGCGAGCTCAAAAACCGCATCCAGAGCGGCTACAACCTGCGGGAAGTCATCAACCGCATCGACGAGCTGCGTTTCCGCACCCACGCGGAAAAGCACGAGATGAGCCACCTCTACGAGGACAAGATCAAAAACATGGGCAACGCCGGGCGCAACGGCGGCGAATACTACACCCCTCGCCCACTGATCAAAACCATCGTCAAAGTGGTTGCACCCAAAATTGGCCAAACCATTTACGATGGGGCCGTAGGCTCGGCAGGCTTCCTGGTGGAGGCCTTTGAGTACCTGAAAAACGGTGGTGCTGATGGCCGCCCAAATCTATCCACCAAGGACGTAGAAACCCTGCAAAAACGCACCTTCTACGGCAAAGAGAAAAAATCCCTGGCCTACATCATCGGCATCATGAACATGATTTTGCACGGTGTGGAGGCTCCCAATATTGTACACACCAACACCCTGGCCGAAAACCTGAGCGACATCCAGGAAAAAGACCGCTACGACATCATCCTGGCCAATCCCCCCTTTGGTGGCAAGGAACGCGCCGAAGTGCAACAAAACTTCCCCATCAAAACGGGTGAAACCGCCAGCCTCTTTTTGCAGCATTTCATCAAAATCCTCAAAGCAGGTGGCAAAGCCGGAGTGGTGATCAAAAACACCTTTTTGAGCAATACCGACAACGCCTCCATCAGCTTGCGCAAACTGCTCCTGGAAACCTGCAACCTGCACACCGTGCTCGACCTCCCCGGTGGAACCTTCACCGGAGCAGGGGTAAAAACGGTGGTTTTGTTTTTTGAAAAAGGTGCCCCCACCCAAAAGGTCTGGTTCTATCAACTGAACCTGGAGCGCAACCTGGGCAAAACAAATGCCCTGAATGAAAAGGATTTGGCAGAGTTTGTGGCCCTGCAAAAAGTAAGGGCTTCCCATGTGGAAGGCCCCGAAACGGAAAACTCCTGGAACCTCAGTGTAAAAAACATCGACCAAAACACCTTCGACCTGAGTGCCAAAAACCCGAATAAAAAAGAGGAAACCGCCCTGCGGCAACCGGAAGAGATTTTGGCGGAAATGCGCGCACTGGATGAGGAGAGTGCGGATATTTTGAACGTAATAATGGAAATGATATGAGAGAGGGATGGGAAAAATGTCATCTTGAAGATTACATAAAATTAATTGACTATCGGGGTAGAACCCCTGTAAAAACAGAATCAGGGGTCAGATTGATTACTGCAAAAAATGTTAAGCTAGGCTACCTACAACTGGAGCCACAAGAGTTTATTCATCCAGATGAGTATGAATCTTGGATGACAAGAGGTATTCCTAATTTTGGCGATGTAATTTTTACAACAGAAGCACCATTAGCTAATGTCGCACAGCTTGACACAACCGAAAAAGTAGCTTTTGCACAACGTATTATCGTTATGCAACCACAGAAAAATAAAATTGACCAAACCTTTTTAAAATATCTTCTACTATCAGATTCTGTTAGAAATGAAATATTACAGAAAGGAACTGGGGCTACGGTTCAAGGGATTAAGTCAAGTCTGTTAAAAAAGATTCAGCTTTATCTTCCGCCCCTCCCCGAACAACATCGCATCGTTGCCATCCTCGACGAAGCCTTCGCCGCTATCGCCAAAGCAAAAGCTAATGCCGAACAAAACCTCAAAAACGCGAAGGAGCTTTTTGAAAGTTATTTGCAAGGGGTGTTTGAACAGCGGGGAGATGGTTGGGAAGAGAAGACTTTGGGAGAATTAGCAACTTTCAGAAATGGAATGAACTTCACAAAGAGTAGTAAAGGAGAACAAATTAAAATCGTTGGGGTAAAAGACTTTCAAAATAATTTCTGGGTTCCCTTCGAAGCATTAGACACGGTTACTTTAGATGGAAAATTAAATGATTTAGATTCACTAAGGGAAGGTGACATCTTAGCTGTTCGTTCCAATGGAAATCCCCAATTAATTGGTAGAACGCTTTTAGCTAGTCAAGTTGTGGGGAAAGTTTCTCATTCTGGTTTTACTATTAGGATCAGATTGAACTCGAAAATTATTGACCCTATATATTTGTGTAATTTTCTAAAGATTGCAAAAACCAGAAAAACTCTTATTGATGGTGGGAATGGAGTCGGAATAAAAAGCTTAAATCAGGGGTCTCTTTCTTCTTTAGTGGTTCTTTTTCCAAAAAACTTAACAACCCAACAATCCATCATCCAAAAGCTCGACGCCCTTTCCGCCCAAACCAAAAAGCTCGAAGCCATCTACCAGCAAAAGATCAATGACCTGGAGGAGTTGAAAAAGTCCATTTTGCAGAAAGCCTTTAGTGGGGAATTAAAAACCGCCGAAATGTTGGCCGTATGAACGAAGCCGAAACCCGCGCCGAACTCATCGACCCCGCCCTCAAGGCCTGCGGCTGGGGTGTAGTGGAAGGCTCTCGCATCCTGCGGGAGTACCACATCACTGCGGGCAAAATCCAGACGGGTGGCCAACGGGCCAAAAAGCTCAGTGCCGATTACGTGCTGGTGTACAAAGGCATCAAACTGGCCGTCATTGAAGCCAAAAGCGCCGAGTTGGAAGTAGGTGAAGGTGTGGCCCAGGCCAAACAATACGCCGAAAAACTCAATGTAGAAACCACCTACAGCACCAACGGCAAGGCGATTTACAGCATTTGTATGAAAACGGGTGTGGAAGGTCTGGTGGATCAATACCTCAGCCCCCAGGAGCTTTGGCTCAAAACCTACCCCCAGGCCGGCAATCCCGGCGAAGCTGAGGTGGAAGCCTGGCGCGAAAAATTTGCCGCCGTCCCCTTTGAAGACAAAAGTGGTACCTGGCAACTGCGTTACTACCAGGAGCTCGCCGTCAAAAACACCCTGGAGGCAGTTGCTCAACAGCGCAATCGCATCCTCCTGACCCTGGCTACGGGCACCGGAAAAACCGCCATCGCCTTTCAAATCGCCTGGAAACTGTTTCAAACCCGTTGGAACCTCTCCCAACAGCTCGGAGGCAGCGCCGCAGTGAGCCGCCGCCCGCGCATCCTGTTTTTAGCCGACCGCAACATCCTGGCCGATCAGGCTTACAATTCCTTTTCGGCTTTTCCCGAAGACGCCCTGGTGCGCATCAAACCTACCGAAATCAAAAAAGGGGGCCGGGTGCCGACCAATGGCAGCATCTTTTTTACCATTTTCCAAACCTTCATGTCGGGTACCGACAAGGAAGGCCAGCCCGCACCCTACTTCGGCGAATACCCGCCCGACTATTTTGATTTCATCATCATCGACGAGTGCCACCGGGGCGGTGCCAACGACGAAGGCAACTGGCGGGCCATTTTGGAGTATTTTTCTCCCGCTGTACAGCTGGGCCTCACCGCCACCCCCAAACGCAAAGACAACGTAGACACCTACAAATATTTCGGCGAACCCGTTTTTGTGTACTCCCTCAAGGAAGGCATCAACGACGGCTTTTTGACCCCCTTCAAGGTCAAACGTTTCAAAACCACCCTGGACGATTACATCTACACCAGCGATGATCAAGTCATTGAGGGTGAAATTGAAGAAGGGCGTTTGTACACTGAAGCTGACTTTAATGTAAAAATCGAGATTGCCGCCCGCGAGAAAAAACGAGTTCAGCTTTTTTTGGAAAATGCCAACCCCAACCAAAAGGCCATCCTCTTTTGTGCCAATCAGCCCCATGCGGCCTTCATTCGCGACCTGGTGACGCAGTGCAAAAATGAACGTTACGGCTTTTCCCATACCAACTACTGCGTACGCGTCACCGCCAACGATGGCGAAATCGGCGAGCAGTTTCTACGGGATTTTCAGGACAATGAAAAAACCATCCCCACCATTCTGACCACTTCCCAAAAGTTGTCGACCGGGGTGGATGCGCGCAACATCCGCAACATCGTGCTGCTGCGCCCCGTGACCTCCATGATCGAGTTTAAACAAATCGTCGGTCGGGGTACCCGCCTCTTTGAGGGCAAAGACTTTTTCACCATCTATGATTTTGTCGACGCCTACCGCCACTTTAGCGACCCGGAATGGGACGGCGATCCCCTGGAACCGGAAGGCACCAACATCGTCGCTGAACCCAAAGAACCTTACGTGCCTCAACCCCGCGAGAAGCAGGACGATAGCGACGACGAAGGTGGAAAACGCAAACGCATCAAGGTCAAACTGCGCGACGGGAAAGAACGCGAAATCCAGCACATGATGTCGACTTCGTTCTGGAGCGCTGAGGGTCGTCCCATTTCCGCCGAGGAGTTTTTGCACAATCTCTTCGGCGAACTGCCCAAACTCTTTAGCAATGAAGCCGAGTTGCGCCGCCTCTGGAGCAATCCACTGACCAGACGCACCCTGCTGGAAAAACTGGCCGAAGCGGGCTTTGGCAAAGACGAACTGGGCACCCTGCAACAACTCATCGACGCCGAAAAAAGCGACCTCTTCGACGTCCTGGAATACGTGTTCAACAGCGACATCAAACCCATGACCCGCGCCGAAAGGGTGGCCGCCGCACAAGCCACCATCTTCGCCTTGCTCAATGATCAGCAAAAGGAATTCATCGAATTTGTGCTGAGCAAATACATCGAAACGGGCGTGGAGGAATTGGATCAGGAGAAATTGCCGCTTTTGCTGGTGAATAAGTACCAGTCTTTGCAGGATGCCAAAGGGGTGCTGGGGGAGGTAAGGGAGATCAGTGCGTTGTTTGTGGAGTTTCAGAAGTATTTGTATGAGGAGAAGGTGGCGTGAGGGGCTGCTTTTGATGAACAAATGAAAATACAACAAACTAAAGCTGTGAATAAATAACCTTGTATTGCTATAATGAGGCTAAAATTTAAATAAATGGAAGAGCAAATATCATTGTTAATTAGAATACTTCCATCTGGAAAGGAGGTTGAAATAGAACTTCCTCTGACTACATTGGGTGCAGAAATAAAAAAGGCACTATTAGAGCATCCTGAATTGCAAATACCAAAAATTGATTCTGATGGCAGTCATATACCCTATAGACTATCATCTAAATCAAAAGGGAAAGAAGTAAAGGATGAAAGTACGCTTAAGGAATTAAATATAGTGGATGGAGATACATTATTAATGGCTCCAGTGATTATAGCGGGAGGAGGAGGTGTCTTCATAAATTTAAAAACAGCTGAATTCCTTAATTGGCTAAGCCAAAATGGCTTTGAAGAAAATAATCTTTCAGAGAAGATTATTGACTCCTATTTGCAAGCGAAAGGGAAACCTACTTCTATTTCATTCATACTTAGGATTATGCCCAGATGTAATGAAATAGAGATCGAAGCACCTTTATCAGCAAAAATAATAGACTTATATAACGCTTTAATCCAAAATGGTGACATTTCTGAATTTGATGCAGAAGGAAATTCACTTGATTATAACTTGGCAGGAACAAAAGCTATAGACTTCAAAAGTTCAGTGACCATATTTGAAGCAGGATTGGACGATAGAGGTTGTTATTTAGTAGTACCTTTCATCAAGGCTAATCGATTAATGAGTTCCTTCAAAAGTATGAGAACGGTTGAGTACCTTTTCTGGTTAGAGAATAATGGGCTACCAATTAGAGACTTATCAAAAAATAGCATCAATTCGTATTTGCTTTCTAAAGGAAAATCAAATTCAATTTCCTTTGTATTACAAGTTATGCCACAAAAAACTGAAATTGAAATTGAATTAAGTTACTCTTCACATGTATATGAAATACACAATCATCTAATTAAACAAGGCTTGGTATTCAATAAATCAAATGATGGCATTGAGTGCACATATGAAATTGTCGATCGTGATGAATCATCTATTGATTCTAGATGCCCAAATACTATTTTCGAAATAGGTTTTGAAGCAGGAGGCATCTATCTTTTTGTCCCTAAACTACAGAGCGATTTTGACATTGAAATATCACTTCTGCATTTAAATGAATTTCATGATTGGTTGCGTGAAAAATATATGGGGATAAACGCGTTCTCAAGTATTCCCAGCGAAAAGTTAAATCAACTTATTCAACGATTCTGTGAAGACAAAGGCTATGAAGATGTTAGCTTCGATGCATTTTTCAATCCTTTTAAACGAAAGCTTTATAGTCCATTTTCTTACCAAAAGAAAATCGATAAATTTAAAATGGCTTTTAATGCCATTTTTAACCGCAAAAAGTATAAGCAAGAAATCATTACCCACCTTTTTAAGCGTTATCAAGAGATAAAATTTCACGGTTTTTTCCTTTTTGCACAAGGTGATGGTACTTACAGAAATATTTACAAAAAGTATTGGGAGGATATCAATCACTTGACTAGTAATTACATGGATTTGTATTTTTCGAAAGAAGACCTGGAAGGCAAGAGTGGATTTGAAACCTTAAACAGAATGGATTCGATTCAGCATTTAGCGGATGAAATTATTCTTCCATCATTGATTCTTTGGAATGTAGAGCGAGGTCTAAAAAATGCCATTGCCATACCGTTAAAAGGCTTTAATTCGGATTACATCCTATTTATATTGCAATTGTTGGTTACCGCTATTAAGAAAAAAATGGATTTGCGTGAAATAGGCTTATTTGTGCAACAAAAAATTGAAACAAGTTTTATTGCGCCCACAAATTTAAGTGTAACTTACATTGAGAAACAGGAAGCGGAGAATATTTTTAATATCGAAAACTTGAAAAACACATAACATGCCATTCAATATCAATCAACAGAATGGGAAAAACATCTTCAACATTGAAAACCTTAATGTCAATGCAGGTGATTCCCACCCATCAGAAAAACATGAAGGATATACCATTGACCAGATTAAGGAACAACTAGCCAATGGTGAAACAATCGAAGCAATACAAGCACTAAAAACGTACCTAATCAGTGCCCCAAGTAAGCAATCAATGATCGATGAATTGATTATGCTATCCTCACGCTATGCTGAGGTTAATCATCAAGAAATACATGCCTTGAATAGCCATGAAAACATTAGTATTGAGAAAGCAAAGGTTGTGAGAGGAATATTGGATTTGGTTGGCCGGATTGATGTAAGCTAAATTGTCAAAGAAAAATTCTTTCAATCACCACAAACCAAACACCCTTTGAAGTAAAACTCATCCATGATCTTCAAAACCACCAAACCAAAACTCAAACACTACAACATCCCCCCAACGGATGAAAACCACGAGCTTTTGCGCAAGGCCAAAGCAGCCATTGCTGCCTCCCATCCAGAGCAGGCATTAGAACTGCTCTCTACCCTAAAACTGAAGCCCCTGGATATTGAAATTACTGCCTTAAGTGCCCGTTTGGCCGATCTAGAACGCACACAAAGATTTGGTACAGAATCTTTTGACACCGAAACCAGAGAACACAACAAAATCAATAAAAGTATAATCTTCCTAATCACTGCTCTGGAGAAAGAAATAGCTCAGTCATTTGAATTTTACGACAAAATCAGGGCTGCCTTAAAATCGCGCTATGAAACCCGCCTGAGCCAAAAACTCTCCAACCGCCAACCTGTCAATCTTCGCCTGGTGCCTTCTACTGCTGGAACTACGCCCCAGGCAGCGAATACTTTTGTACAATACAGCGAAGGGCAAATTAGAGGGAAATTGGCGGAGTATTACAAAGACGCAAATGGCCGTTTGTTATTGGTTGGTGTACCTGGTGCGGGTAAAACGACTTTGCTCTTGCAGTTGGAGTTAGAGTTCTTGGAGAGGGAGATTACGAGAATACCTGTCATTTTAAACCTTGCGCGTTGGAGTAGCGAATTTCCAACTTTGGAAGCCTGGATTCAAGAGATTTTGCCATCTGAAATGGGGCTTGTCATCAATAAAAAAGTGGCAGGTGATCTGGTCACACAGAATAGGCTAATTTTATTGATGGATGGTTTAGACGAGGTCAAGGCTGAAGATCGAAAGACTTGTCTGGAAGCAATTGGTCTTTATGGCGAAGACCCTAAAAGACTTTTTATCATTTCTTCCCGCATTGATGAATATAACGCAGTGGCAAAAGATGCACCCGTAAATGGTCAGGTGGAAGTGGGGACATTGACTTATGAACAATTGATTGAGCAATTGGAAAAAGTGAACCAGAATGAAGGTTCCCAGCGTTTATTGGCTGCGCTTAAAGAGGATGAGCTTTTGCGCAGGATTACAGAGGTTCCTTTTTATTTTAACATTTTACAATTATTATTTGCTAGAGGAAAATTTTTAAATGATTTTAATTTTTCTGCTTTAAACATAACAGACAGGAAACAGGAATTAGAAAAAAAATTTGTCGAAGAGATGCTTCGAAGCTCAACAGTGAGGGGGTATAATCCTCAGCAAATACTTTATTTTCTCTCTTTTTTTGCAACAAAATTAAAGCAAAAAAATATTATTGATTTTGAATTAACTCATCTTCAGTATGACTGGTGTAATTTATCAAAGTCAAGTTTTTATACTATTGGTTTTATTCAGGGCACGATCGACGGAGTAAAAAAAGGTGCCAAGCTTGGTTTCTTTTTTGGTATTTTATGTTTTTCAGGAGGAATTCTAGCGATTTTTGAACATGGCTTTAATGGATTGTTTTTTCTCGGAATCATTCTACTTATTCTGCCATTATTATGCCTATCATCAGGAGCTATTGGAGGTTTGATCACAGGGATATTTAATATATTCAAATGGCCACAAGAAAATGGCTTTTTGTTTCCAATAGTAACAACTAAGGAGTACTTGCGTTGGGAATTATTTGGTGGAATGCTGAAAAAATTCCTTACTGAAATATTATTAGGTTCTTTCTCTGTTTTAATAATATTGATGGTAATCGCACTATTCAATAAAGGCATGGGAGATTTATTTGACAATATTACTTTTATAACACTATTAATTTTTAGCATATCAATCACTTTAGGATTGGAAGAATCTTTAGATGTTAGTTATGGTTCATTAATTCAAATTAGTGCTCCTCTACAAAGGTTTAAAGCATCAGCAAAACTGCTTCATTTTTCTATCTTTCAATACTATCATATTTCTTTCCTAATAAAGAAACAAAAAAAACTTACTAAAAACTTAATTATTTTCCTCGACGACATGGTCAAATGCAACATCCTCGAAACCACCGGAGCCTCCTGGCGCTTCCGCCACCGCATTCTACAAGATTATTTTGCCGATCAATGGGTAGAAACGGAATTCGAGCCTGAGCAAAAATAGAGCATCCGCTTCCCCAAGCCAGAACCATTAAAAGTAGCGCCATCAAGGTATGGCTTCAAAAATCACCCCCTCCCCATTTCTTAAATTCTTTTTATTTCCGCCTTCTCACTAAATCAACCCCTTGATTTTCAATTCACTACTTTCATACCTCCTTCCCAGCGGGATCACAACTTAAAAAAAGCCATAATTAGACGGTAACGTTTGATTGTGGCTTTTTTGTTTTTCAGCTCCATCCAACTCAAATTATAATTTTATTTTTCAACAAAAACGTTCATTATTTCGAAAAAATCAATAATTTAGAGGACCTAAAAACCAGAAAAAGCAAAATTGTTTCCCTTTTGCCGCGGAAACCAAACCCAAAAGAAAAAGGCATGGAAATTATGCAGCTCGAATACAAAAACTGGCTCTCCGATCTAAAATCCAGGATAAGGTCCGTGCAGGCCAAAGCAGCAGTAGCAGCAAATACTGCGCTGATTGCTTTTTATTGGGAGTTGGGCAAAATGATAGCTGAAAAAGAACATACCTGGGGTGACAAATTGATTGAGCAGTTGGCCAAAGACCTGAAAGAAGAGTTTCCTGAGATGAAAGGTTTTTCAAGGAGCAACCTTTCCTATGCCAAACAATTTTACAAGTTTTATCAAACGCCAATTGTCCAACAGGCTGTTGGACAATTACAATCTCCAGAAAACCAATTTATTGAACCACCACAACAACTGGCTACAAAAATCCCCTGGGGCCACAATATTCTGATTTTTAGCAAGTCAAAAGACGTTGAGGAAGCGTATTTTTACATTAGGGCAACCCTCGAAAATGGCTGGAGCAGGGATATCCTAGCACTTCAATTGAAATCACAGCTATACGCAAGACAAGGCAAGGCCATCAGTAATTTCAGGGAAACCTTACCGGACCCACTATCAGATTTAGCGCAACAAACGCTGAAGGACCCCTATATTTTTGATTTTTTGACCATGACCAAGCCTTATCACGAAAAAGACATCGAAAGGCAGCTGGTCACGCACATTACAAAATTCTTATTGGAATTGGGTAAAGGTTTTGCATTTGTAGGGCAGCAATACCATTTGCAAGTTGGAGAAACTGATTATTACATCGATTTGTTGTTCTACCATATCAAACTAAAGTGTTATGTGGTAATTGAACTAAAAAACACCAAGTTTATGCCTGAATATGCCGGCAAACTCAATTTTTACCTGTCTGCAGTAGACAGTTTGGTGAAATCTGAAGCCGACCAGCCGACCATCGGTATTTTGTTGTGTAGAGACAAAAACAACTTCGAAACCGAGTTTGCCCTGCGTGACATCAATAAACCAATGGGGGTAAGCGAGTTTCAACTGACTGAAATTCTGCCAGATGAATTAAAATCCAGTTTGCCCAGCATTGAAGAAATTGAAAACGAACTCAAGAAATTGAACTAAGCCGCTTTTCTTATATTCTTTTTATTTCCTCTCTTCTCTCAAAATAAATCCTTGATTAACATACTATTACTTTCATCACCCCTTCCCAGCGGGGTCACATCTTAAAAAAAGCCATAATTGGACGGTAACATTTGATTGTGGCTTTTTTGTTTTTGGTTCTCTCTAATCCATCTAACATCTTGTAACCGCCCGTTTCAACGGGTGGATTCAAGTGCCCCTACCCTTCACATCTAACATCCTTCCAGAGGCTTACATCTATACCATTTCATGATGCAAGCCTCAGGAAAGATGTTAGATGTGAGTAAGTGGGTGGCCTTGAGTCCCGCCGATAAAGCGGCGGGTTACAAGATGTTAGATGGATTGGAGCCATAATCCCCGAACTCAGGTTCGTTAAAGCTTTTCAAATCATTCATCAGCATTATTTCCAATTCTTTATCGGGAGATTATGCCTCCATGGCAAAACTGCTACAGCTTGCAGCAGTTTTGTGTTTCTATGTCTTGTTGTTGTGTTTCCCAACCTGAAAGGTTTTTCGAGGAGCAACCTTGCTTATGCCCAAAAATAATTCCACAAACATTTTTTTTAATTTAAAAATTTCATAAATTGAGGATACCCTGATCATCCGACCACGTTGAAGAATTTTTTCTCCACGCACATCAAAAAATGTGGTCATGTATGCTCTAAAAACCCTGGTGGATCAAAAATTTCGCTTCATCATTACCGCCTTAGGAGTTGCGCTCTGTGTGATATTGGTTCATTTTTTGCTGGGGATTTACAAAGGAGTTGCCGATGGATCCTTAGCGTATGTAAGGTCAAGCACAGCAGATTTATGGGTCCTCCAGAAACACACCAACAATATCCTGCGCAGTACTTCCATGATCCGGACCAGTCGGATCGGTGACATTGAAGCAATCCCTGGGGTTGCTACGGTTTCACCGCAGGTATTGATCATGGGCTCCATCGAAGTTTCGAAGAGGCCCCAAACCGCTTACCTCATCGGCTACGATGCTGAGACGGGCATGGGAGGACCACCATCCATCGTACAAGGCCGTCTTCTCCGGTCTGATGATGAAATCATACTCGATCGTTCCTTTGCAGCAAAATACAAGGTCAAATTGGGCGATACCGTCCAAATAAAAAAGCATTCACTAAAGGTGGTAGGCTTGAGTGACGGCACAAATGTGTTTGTGATTCAGTACGCATTTGTGACCCTCAACCGAGCCTTCCGGGTCATTAATTTTGGAGGTGTGGTATCGTGCTTACAAGTGAAGCTCACTGCGGGCACCTCCGTCCAACAAGTCAAACGTGCAATCGAACGAGAAGTGTCGGATATCGTCGTGTTTGATCGGGCCACTTTTTTGGAGAACAACCGGGAGGAAATGAATTCAGGCATTCTACCCTTGTTGTTTGTGATCGCGTTGCTGGGTACCGTGGTACTTACGGCCATTCTCAGCCTTATTTTGTCCATTAATGTACTGGAGCGCAGAAAAGATTTTGCGGTAATGAAGGCGCTGGGAGCTCCCCGTGGCTTTGTATCCGGAATGGTGGTGATTCAATCGCTTGCCTTGTCCTTTAGTGGTCTGTTGATCGGGCTGCTGCTGTTTTTTCCATTGATGGGACTGGTGGAAAAAATAGTACCCGAAGTATCGGTACACACATCTGTACAGTATGTCCTGTGGATTGTTATGGGCGTGGCATTGATTGGCCTGATCAGCTCATTGTACCCCATCTCAAAAATTAAACACATTTACCCAATGGAGGTTTTTCAATGAATACTACATCTACCGAACCCGTATCCCGCCTGATTGGCGTTTCCAAAACCTTCCAGGGCTTCAATCGAGAGACTCAGGTCCTGAAAGACATCAACTTCGAGCTTTATCCGGGCGAGTTGGTATTGTTGTTAGGGCCAAGTGGGAGCGGTAAATCTACTTTCCTCACCATCCTGGCTGGCTTGCAGGCTCCCACCAGCGGCGAGGTCTGGTTATTTGGCAAAGCGTTGCAAGGGTATTCTCTCGCGGAGTTGCAACAACTTCGGGCGTCCCGCCTGGGCTTTGTCTTTCAGACTTTTCACCTGATTGATGCACTCACCGCTTTGGAAAACATTCTACTGGTCATGAAGTTTACCCACACTTCAAAGAAGAGTGCCTCCCTCCGGGCCAAAGAGCTCCTCGACCAATTTGGCATAGCCTATCTTTCTGATGCCTATCCCCGTACCATGAGTCAGGGCGAAAAACAAAGGGTGGCCATTGCCCGGGCGCTGGCCAACAATGCCCAACTCCTCATTGCAGATGAACCAACGGGCAGTTTGGCCACTGACCAGGGCATGCAAATTGTGTTGCTGCTCAGTGAACTTGCCAAAAAGGAAGGCCGTTCAATCATCCTGACCAGCCATGACCAAAGGATCGTACCTTATGCCGACAGGGTGTTGCTGCTGCAAGATGGAATATTGAGTTAGTGGAATTTTTTGCCCTGCGCGAGGGAGTAGGTGCGTGTCAAGGGACTGAAATTTTGCCGGATGAATTAAAATCCAGCTTGCCCAGTATTGAAGGAATTGAAAATGAACTCAAGACATTGCCCCCTAAAACAAATCATCCCGAATCTTGACTTCCATCAAAACTCGGGATGATTCATCCTATACTACTTCCGCCCAGGTTCCACGAGCGGAATTGCATTTTACCGTCTGCGCTTCATCATACCACCAGCGCCTGCACCCGGAGCACCCGCGCTACCAAAGCCCGGCATCTTGCTCATGTTGTGCATCATTTTGCGCATCTGCTCGAACTGCTTGATGAACATGTTCACGTCATTCAGGGTACGACCACAACCCCGCGCGATGCGTTGTTTGCGGCTGATGTTGAGCAGATCAGGATTGGTGCGTTCCTTCGGCGTCATGGACTGGATGATCGCTTCTACTTTTTTGAAGGCATTGTTGTCGATTTCCACGTTGCGGGTCAGTTTGTCCATACCCGGAATCATGCCCATGATGCTTTTGAGATCGCCCATTTTTTTGATCTGGTTGATCTGCGCCATGAAGTCATTGAAATCGAATTTATTTTTCTGGATTTTGCGCTCCAGGTCTTTGGCCAGCTTTTCGTCGAATTGCTCCTGGGCTTTTTCTACAAAGGATACGATGTCCCCCATGCCCAGGATCCGCTGAGCCATCCGGTCGGGGTAAAACATATCCAGGGTATCCAGCTTTTCACCCATGCTGACGAACTTGATGGGCTTGCCAACGGTGAATTTTACCGAAAGGGCCGCACCACCACGCGTATCACCATCCATTTTGGTGAGCACTACGCCGTCGAAGTTGATGGTTTCGTTGAAGGCCTGGGCGGTGTTTACGGCGTCCTGACCAGTCATCGAGTCCACTACAAACAAGGTTTCCTGAGGCAGGATGGCTTCCTTGATGTTTTTGATCTCGGTCATCATTTCTTCGTCGATGGCCAAACGACCAGCGGTATCCACGATGACGACATCACATTTGTTTTCATTGGCGTATTGGATCGCCTTGAGGGCAATCTGCACCGGGTTTTTGTTCTCCGGTTCTTTGTAGATCGGCACACCAACCTGCTCAGCCAATACCCCCAACTGATCCATGGCCGCTGGGCGATACACGTCGCAGGCCACCAACAGTGGGCTTTTTTTCTTTTGGGTTTTGAGCCAATGGGCCAGTTTACCGCTGAAGGTGGTTTTACCCGAACCTTGCAGACCAGCAATCAGGATAACGGTAGGTTTGCCCGCCAGGTTAAGCCCCGCAGCCTGTCCACCCATCAATTCTGTCAACTCGTCCATGACGATTTTGATCATCAATTGACCTGGCGAAACGGCTTTGAGCACGTTTTCCGAACCGAGCGCTTTGTCTTTTACCCGATCCGTAAAATCCTTGGCGATTTTATAACTCACGTCAGCGTCAACCAAGGCACGACGAATCTCCTTGATGGATGCAGCTACGTTGATCTCCGTTAATTTGTTTTCACCCTTGAGCACCTTTAAGGCACCTTCCAAACGTTCACTTAAACTTTCAAGCATAATTCAATTGATTAAAAACGGGTAGCAAAGATACGAAAAAGCTGGAACGAGTAAAGTGGAAAATAAAATTTTGAGCGCCAGAATTTACTCAGGTTAAGCCACCGTTTATTCTTGGTGAATTTATTGTACAAATCCTAAACTTTGAATGACTTATTCGCTATATTTAAGCATAAATTCTTCAATGTCCTCAAAAACCCAAATTTTCTTATGTCGACAACTACTCGGATTTTATTGATCCTGGCAGTTCTGGTCTTGTACTTTTTTGGTTTACTTCAATTTTGCTCTCGCCAAATTTGTGAAGCCTGTGGTACAAATCAAGCTGTTTCAGGTATTCTTGACAATGCCGACACGCTGAGGCAATATCCCATCCAGTTCAAGTATGGTGATATGAATCCGACCAAGGGTCCGGGTTTCGACTCTCTGTTGGCAGCAGTCATGGCAGGCAACAACGATGATAGCATCCTGGAAATCATCGGTTTGTTCTACGAAGGTGAAAGGGCTCCGGCCGGATTTGAAACCATGGGCCTGGCGCGGGCCACTGCAATTCGCGACGCGTACTTTAAAGATATTCCCGAAGAACGGATTCGTTTGCGGGGGCGTTTGTTGAACGAAGCAGCCCCATCCGAGCAAAGCGCCTGGCTGGCGGCCTCGGAATTCAAATGGCTGCCTAAGGAAGAAGTTATTCCCGAAACGGTTGAAGAAGTAGCCGATGGGGCGATTATTCGTTTCCCATTCAACTCTACCGAGAAGGATTACGATCCGAAAGTAGATGCCTACCTGCAAACCCTGGCCAAACGGGTCGCCAAAACGGGTGAACGCATCGAGTTAACCGGGCACACCGACAACAAGGGTGAACCCGACTACAACCTGCGCCTTGGAGACAGTCGCGCCCGCCAGATTCGGGACCTTTTGGTGAAATTGGGAGTCAACGCCGACTTGATCAGCACGGCTTCCAAGGGTGAAACGTTGCCCGTTGCGCCAAATACCAGCGAAGAAAACAGCCACAACAACCGCCGCGTTGAGGTGCGTTTGATCAAAAAACAATCCGAAAACCAATAGACTTTATACTTGGCAAAGTCTAATAAAATAATCTATCATGTTGATCCATATTTTGTTGTTTAATTTCACTTCAATGGATTGCTGGCTGCCGCTCTTGTTGGCCTGCATCTTACCCTTCCTGCTGGGCTGGTTGCTCGGCTCTCTGCTGAGCGGCAAACGGAAAACCAGCGATGGCTCTACGGCTATGGTAGCTGGCGGAGGTTTGGCAGCTGAGCGCGATCAAGCCGTTCACCACGCCAGCGATTTGGAAAAGGAAATGTTCGACTTGCGGTACAAACTGGAAGAATGCCAAAAGGAAAATGATTCCTGGCACAAAAAGACCATGCACGCCGAAGCTGAAGTGGCAGGTTTGAAAGCCAAACTGGAAGTCACCAATGCCAACCTCGCCGCGATGACCATGGCTGCGCAGCCACCCATTGTGCCCGGTATCGAAATGGCTACTGCTGCGGTTGGCATTGGAGCAGCCGCTACCCTGATTCCTGTTGCTGGGCCGGATACCAGTGCTTACGGATCTTTGTTTGCCAATGACAACCTGCAAATTGTAGAAGGTGTTGGCCCAAAAGTAGAAGTAGTTTTGGAAAATGCCGGTATTCAAACCTGGGGCGATTTGGCAGCCAAAACACCGGATGAACTCCGCGTTATCCTCGCCGCCGCTGGCCTGAGCATGATGAATCCCGACACCTGGCCACAACAGGCCCAATTGGCCAACGAAGGCAAATGGGATGATTTGATTGAATACCAACGCTTCCTGGGCGGTGGCCGCGAAACTGCGGGCGATTTTGTCAACAAATCAAAAGTGGAAAGAATGGCCGCAAGTGTGGTGGAACTACGCAGCGCAGCATCTCCACGCAGTGTATACGATCGTTACTTCCTGGACAACAACCTGCAAATTGTCGAAGGCATTGGCCCAAAAGTAGAAGCCTTGCTGCATGAAAACGGCATTCGTTCCTGGGCAGATCTGGAGGGTAAATCCTCGGATGAGCTCAAGGCCATTCTTGCAGGTGCCGGGCTGAGTATGATGAATCCGGATTCCTGGCCCCGTCAGGCCCAGTTGGCCGCGATGAGCGATTGGGATACCCTGGCCAGTTTGCAGCACACCCTGGATGCAGGCCGCAAAAATGTGGGCGATGGAGACAATCCAGCCAAGATCGACCGCATGGCTGAAAAGCTGGGTTCTGCCCGCTCCGCCAACCGCGAGGCAGGCATCAATTACGCCGCAGTATTTGGCTCCGACAACCTGCAGATCATCGAAGGGATTGGACCAAAAGTAGCCGAATTGTTGGCTAACAATGGGGTCTCCAGTTGGGCCGACCTGGCCAGCAAATCGCCGGATGAAATCAAACCAATTTTGGAAGCAGCTGGTTCTGCCTACAAAATGATGGACCCGAGCTCCTGGTCACAACAAGCCAAACTGGCGGCTGAAGGGCAATGGGCGGCTTTGATCGAATACCAACGCTTCCTGGATGGCGGCAAAGAAACCACGGGGGATTTTGATTCCGCTTCCAAGGCTGAAGACATGGCCTTAAAAGCCCTGGGTTTCAACAACAATCCGGAAGACCTTAAAATTGTGGAAGGCATTGGTCCAAAAATTGAAGAGTTGCTCAAAGCGGCTGGCATCAATACCCTGGATGAACTGTCCAATACCACCGTTGCACGCCTCTACGAAATTCTGGATGCCGCTGGCGACAATTTCCGACTGGCCAAACCGGCTACCTGGCCACGTCAGGCGGGCCTGGCTGCCGATGGTCGCTGGGACGAGTTGAAATCTTATCAGGATTTTTTGGATAAAGGGAGCAACCCTGCGTAATTTTAGGGCAAATTCCAGATTTGGAAGTAGAATCTGGCGCAGTAGAGACGCACGGCCGTGCGTCTCTACAATGTTTTACGTAACGCAACAATTAAACTAATGTCATCAAAAATCACCTGGGGTATTCTTTTATTCCTTTTACCCTTGAGCATTTTTGCTCAAAACCCGCCTGCCAAAGGATTCAATGCAGCGGGCTCGGATGCCAAAGCCATCGCCATTGCCGATCAAGTCATGGAAGCAATGGGCGGACGCAAAGCCTGGGACGCTACGCGTTACATCACCTGGAACTTTTTTGGGCGCAGAACCTTGTTGTGGGACAAAAAAGCAGGCCGGGTCCGCATCGACATTCCTGGCGACAACAGCACCTACATTGTGGATTTGAACAAAGAAACCGGTCAAATCAAACACAAGGGTACGGTAATGACCCAAGCGGATTCCATCAAAAAGTACGCAGGCGTAGCCAAGTCCATTTGGATCAATGACTCTTATTGGTTGTTGATGCCTTTTAAATTGAAGGATTCCGGGGTAACCCTGAAATACAAAGGGGAAATGCCTACCGAGGCCGGAGTAGCTTCGGATGTATTGGAATTGACCTTTGAAAATGTAGGCCGCACTCCCGAAAACCGCTACCTGGTATACGTGGACAAGAGCACGCATTTGGTGGCGCACTGGCAGCATTTCCGCAAGGCTTCGGATGAAAAACCGGGTATGTCGACACCCTGGAACAATTACCAGAAACAGGGAAAAATCCTGATCTCTGGTGATCGGGGTGGAAACCGGCAGTTGACCAACATTGAAGTAATGAGTACGGTGCCGAAGGAGAAGTTTACAACTTTGTAATTCCCGCCTTAGGTGCTTCTTAAGTGCCTTAAGTTTCTTAGGTGGTGAAAAAAAAGCAGCTATGACATTTTTCACCACCTAAGAAACCTAAGGCACTTAAGGGACACCTAAGTTAAAGCGGCGCAATAATCCTGATCGCCCCAGGCAATATTTTGAACTCCGCCGGGCATTCCCCCAAAAACTCCCCATCCGCTTCCACATACACTGGATCAATTCCGGCAGCTTCCACGGTCACTTCTTTGGTCTGATACAAATCCACTTTGGGGTGCTCTCCAACTGTGCCTGCATAAAACTTTGGCGTGGCCAGCATCACCCCCAACTTGCTGAGTTTGCCTGCAATCGTTAAGCCCAATAGACCGTCGTCTGGAACAGCCTGGGGGACAAACTGCATGCCCCCACCGGAGTATTTACAAATGCCGACATTAATGGTGTAACAAGCTTTTTCAACGCTTTGGCCATTGAACACAATCCTGCATTTTGGCGGTGTAAAGCCAAACAAACAGCGCAAAATCCAGCTCAGGTAAACGAAGCGATTGTTGGTTTTGACCTGGTTCTCCAGCATGGTTTTGACTACAAAGGCATCATAACACAAGCCAGCGATATTGGTAAAAAAGCGCTCCAGTTTTTGTCCACTTGACCAAAAAGCAGCCACACCAACGTCCTGCAAGCGGGAAGGAGCGGTGAACAAATTGGGCAACCATTCCCGCCAGTTGCCCGGAATCCCGTAGGTCCGCGCCCAGTCATTGCCCGTACCAATGGGCAACAAACCGTAATGTACCTCAGTGGCTGGTACCGTTTTTTGCAGCATCAGGCCATTGACCACCTCGTGATTGGTACCGTCGCCTCCAATGGCAATGATGTGGCGATAACCTGCAGTCAGGGCTTCCTGCACCATGGTGATGGCATGACCCGGGCCAATCGTAAAATTGGAAACGTATTGAATGTTCAACTTTTGAAGTTCGGCTTCGATGCTGGGCCAGTTTTTTTGGACCAGGCCTCCACCAGCAGCAGGATTGGCAATGATGAACCAATTGGGCATAATTGGGTGTTAGGTTGAAACAATGAGTCAAGCTCTGAATTTTTGTGAAAATAATTGCATTTCCCTCGCACTTTTTGTACTTTATTGGTGAATTTTGCCGCGAATTAACCCGAACCATTATGTTCAAATCAGCATACCTTTCAATTGCCATCGTTGCAGCACTACTTGTTTCGCTCTCCAATTGTCAATCGCCCGTGGTGGAAGAAAAAGCGCCCGCCGAAGAACCCGCCTTCAGCTACCACAAAGAGCAACAACAATTTAAAAAGGCTTCGGACGGGTGTAGAACCGACTCCAACGAATGTGCCATCATTGAGATTGATTTTCCCCAATTCCGGGAACCTGCCGCCGTATTTCAACGCATCAATGACTCGATTTTACACTACATCAAAACGAGTTTGTCGCCCGAAGACATGGGCAACGTGGCCACATTAGACGACTTAGGCAACCGCTTCATCCAGGATTACAACGAATACACCGCCGAGGCCAAAACCCGCGCCGAAGAGGACAACTCCGATCCCTTCATCACCCCCTGGAGCATCGAAACGTACGGGATAGTGACCTTCGAGTCGCCCAAGCTGGTTTCCATCGAGCTGAGCACCTATTCCTACACTGGCGGCGCCCACCCCAACACCACCGTAACCTTGTTGAACTACGATACCAAAACGGGAAAGCCCATTACCATTAAAGATTTGGTAAAAGACAAACGAAAACTGGTGCAATTGGCGGAGAAAAAATTCCGCGAAACCCACGAATTGGCCCCCAATGCCAGCCTCAACGAGGAAGGCTTTTTTTGGGACGGTAAATTCCAATTGTCGGAAAATATTGGTCTGTCCAAGGAAGGCCTCTGGTTTTTTTACAACTCTTATGAAATTGCTGCGTATGCCGTTGGCCCTACCGAATTTGTACTCAGTTGGGAAGAACTGGGTGATTTGGTCGATATGAACAAAGTGAAATAACCGAGCATGTCCAAATCAGTCCTGACTTTTTCTTTTCCATTGTTTTTGTTGTGCTGGGTGCTGCTCAATTTGTTGCAGGCAGGATTTACCCAACTCGACCCCGATGAGGCTTATTATTGGGTCTACGCGCAACAGTTGGATTGGGGGTATTTTGACCATCCACCCGCCGCGGCTTTGCTGATCAAGCTGGGCACCTGGCTGTTTCCGGGTACCTTGGGCTTACGTTTTTTCATTGTCTTGGCCAATGCTTTAGCCTTTGTGGTGATTTGGGATTTGGCGGGACGCCCCCAATCGGGCCGGCCACTTTACCTCCTGATTGCGCTGTTGGTCGCCATGCCTTTTTTGCACCTTTATGGTTTCATTGCCACTGCTGACGCGCCCTTGATGTTGTTTTCGGCCTTGTTTTTTTGGGGCTATCGGCGCTTTTTGGATCGTCCTGGCTTTGCCAATGCCTTACTTTGGGCAGTTATCATGGCGGCCTTGTTGTACAGCAAGTACCACGGCATTTTGTTGATCTTTTTTACGGTATTGTCCAATTTGCGTTTGTTTCGGCAACCCTGGTTTTATGCGGCGGGCTTGATGGGTGCGCTACTGTTTGTGCCGCATTTGTACTGGCAATACAGCCACGATTTTCCTTCCTTCCGCTACCACCTCAAAGGGCGGGATGATGTGTATGAGTTGAAATATACCCTGAATTATCTGCTTAATCAGGTGGTGATTTTTTCGCCATTGTTGTTGCCTTATATCGTCCTGGCTTTGATCAAGTCGCCCGTTCAGGATCTATTGCAGCGCAGTTTTCGCTGGGTTCTGGCTGGTTTTTGGCTCTTTTTCCTCTGGAGCACCAGCAAAGGGCACGTAGAGCCACAGTGGACAGCCATTTTATCTATTCCCCTGGTATTGCTTTTGGTTGCCTGGAAAAAACACAAAGGTTTTAATTCCAAAACCTTGCTGATACTGGGTTTTAGTTCGGCAGCACTCATCCTCTTGACAAGGGTAGCTTTACTCCTGCTTTTGCCGCCCCTGGGCAAACAATTCGACAATCAATCCTGGATCAGCGCCCTGCAACCCAAAGTGGGTCAGCTCCCGGTGTTGTTTCACAATACCTACCGCAATCCAGCCCTCTACCATTTTTATACCCGCCAAAAAGCCTACGAACTGACTACCGCTCAATACCGCAAAAGCCAGTACGATCTTTGGGATGACGAAATGGAACTACAAGGCAAAAAGGTATATCTGGTACTGGATCAAAAAACCTATTGCGCGGCTTGCGACACCTTAAAACTGGGTAAAAAAACCATGCTGGGCGCGGTACTGGAAGATTTTCAGGTGGCCGAAAAAATCACCCTGGACGTGCTTAAAGCCCCCCAAAAAGCCAAGGCCGGTGACACCATTCAGGTGCAACTCAAATTGCACAACCCCTACCCTTTTGCGGTTGATCCCAATCGGGGGACTTTTAAGCTACGCCTGGGTCTGGCTTATCATCGGGATGGGCAGTATTTGTGGGAGGAGTATGGGGTACCTGCCAAGCCGCTGGGTGCCTGGTTACCCGGGCAGGATTATGTGATGGAGGTAAAATACCGGGTGCCGGTGAAATTTCCGGGGGAATTGGAGATGGTGTTTGGGCTGCGGTATGGGGAATTGCAGTCGACATTGGCGAGTGAGGGGCACCCCTTAACCGTGCTGAAATAATTCTGTGGATTGAGTAGAAACACCAGCATTTAAAAATAAAAAGTGTTAACTTTATTGCGTTTTAAGACGTTTTATAAAACCTTTGGCTTAAATCCAATCCCGAGAAATATGGCAACCACCGTATTAAGAGTCAACCTTCAAGACATCAATCTTCAGTTTTTTAAAGACTTGCAGGCAAGTGCAGGAAGCACTGCAGAGGTAGAAATACGTGTGGAAACAAATCAACAGGGTGAGGGCTTGTTCTCCGAAGAGCAGTTCTGGGACATCATCGACCTACTGGATTGGAACAAAGGCCGCCGGGACGAGATCATCCAGCCTGCTATCCAGGCTTTGTCCAAGCTGCCCATTTCGAACATCTACTTGTTTGCAGAAAAATTGGCAGAAAAATTGTACCGCTTGGACACCCGCCAACACGCCAAAGCCTACCTCGCCAAGCAGGAAGACGATTATTTTTCAATGGATGACTTTTTATACGTTCGCTGTGGTGTAGTGGCGGAAGGTCGAGCCTATTATGAACAGATACTCAAAGACCCTTCGAATATGCCCGCTGAGATTGATTTTGAACACCTCTTGAGTGTGGCGCCCGATGCTTATGCCCTCAAAACTGGAAGGGAGTTCAATTATGTGCCGAGTTTTAATTATGAAACGAAGAGTAATGCTGAGGCTTGGCAGTAAATTGAACCCACATGGCCCATCGGAATTCCTACGAGAATGAGGAACTGCATCATCTTTACGAAATTATTGACCGTTTGGACAATAGTGTATTCAAATATGGGATCAGTTGTAAACCCATTGATGCAGACGGCAGCTCCAGCCGAATGCGTGAACAAGTCAATCATTTGAACAGAATCGATCAATGGCCTCGCTTTTTTGCCCGAATTTTGATTCAGGATATTCCGGGGAAACGTGAAGCGAGGAGATTGGAAACGGAGCATATTCTGGCTTATGCTTTGGAGCATGGGGAAAGGCCGAGGGGGAATCCGGTGGATTGAAATAAAATAGGGTTGTCATTCTCCTTTTCCTTTTATCTTCGTTTACAAAGACTCTCAACATCTAAATCAGCTTAATCATGTCACTGCTCCATCGTCGTCAATTTTTACAAACTTCTACTTTTGCCATTGGCTCTACCCTGGTTCCTGCGGCCTGGCTGCAACAATTGCTGGCCCCCGCGGGTGAAATGAAACTACTACGCAACAACGTAGGCATCTTCACCGAAAGAGGCGGCACCATCGCCTGGATGATTGATAAGGAAGGTTTGGTAGTAGTAGACACCCAATTCCCGGATACTGCTACCCATTTGGTTGAAGAAATCCGCAAACAAAGCGAGCGTCGTGTTGATTTGTTGGTCAACACCCACCACCACGGCGATCACTCCGGCGGCAATATCGTTTTTAAGGACATCGTGAATAAAGTAGTGGCCCACAAAAACTCCAGAGCCAATCAGGAGCGAGTAGCCATCGGTGCCAAAACCGAAGACAAACAGTTGTATCCCGACACCACCTTCGACACCAAATGGTCACAAAAAGTCGGCAGCGAAACCATCAGCCTGCATTATTATGGCCCCGGTCATACCAACGGCGATTCCTTCGTGCATTTTGAAAATGCCAACGTGGTGCATTGTGGGGATTTGATGTTCAACCGGCGTTTTCCCAATATTGACAAAGGTGCAGGTGCCTCAATCTCCAACTGGATTGTAGCGCTGGATAAGGCTAAGAAAAATTTTGACAAGGATACCCTCTATATTTTTGGCCACGCTGCCGATGGTTTGGCGCTTACCGGAACGGTGAAAGAATTCGCGGTAATGCAAAACTACCTCTCCAAACTTTTGAAATTTGTGAAAAAAGAGGTCAAGGCGGGTAAAACCAAAGAGCAATTGATCGCCTCAAAACCACAACTCATTCCTGGAGCGGAGGAATTTAAAGGCACAGGCATTGAAAGGAGCCTCAATGCAGCTTATGATGAGGTGATGGAGGGGAGGAAATAAACATACCCTTATTTGTACAGCTGAGGCACAACATAACATACTGTACCTCCGAACAACAGTACAAACATCAATCCCAAAAAATGAGCTTGCAATGGCTCGTATTTTTTCTGGACAGTCAAAACAATGATCATTAGGATACCTACGATCAGGTGTAATGCCAATAGAAAAAATAATGGCAACTGGAACCTCATGTCTAGTTGAAAACCATATTCTTCATCAATACCGTAACACATAGTAAAGGTATACAATGCCATTAGGGTGATATGCATTAGGGTGATGTAGACTGTTTTTTTCATTCTTACTAAATTTTAACTTGCAAACACCCCCGGCAAAACAAAACAAAAAGATCCCCCCAACAAAACCAAAAATAGCAGACTCAGCCAATGAGCCTGCCCATACTCTGGTTTGTCTTTTGGTTGAGCAAAGGCCAAAACAATGATTGTAGCGCCATGCCCAACCATCATTATGGCTTGCAGTAACATAAATCCTATCCATTTATAGGGGTCATTTCCAGAGCCAGAGGCGTTCACTAAAATCGCAAAGAACAGCGTGTACAATACCAGTACGCCCAAATGAATGGTAATGATTTGATTGGGTTTTTTCATTGTTTGTTCATTTTAATTGATTCAAGCCTTATACATCGGCAACTCAATCAGCGTATCCAATTGCTCCAACCTCTCCTTCCCTCGGTAAAACAAGTTCATCGTTTCAAAAGGAATGATCCGTTGTAAGTCGGGGTGTACGATGTGCACACAAGACTTCTTGATGGCCCGCACATCAAAATCCCAGGCATCGATGAAGCGCATCACGATGATGCGAAAGAGGTTGCCATAACTCAGTCCCGGAGCATAAATATCCGGCAGGCAGCACATGATCGATTGCAGTTTTTTCTCCGCCACATCCACATTGTTGCCAGTACTGAACAATTGGATCACCTGCTCGTGCAAGCCCGAATCCTGCTCATACACGATGGTATTCCGCGAGTTGTCCAACAAATAACTGGGGTCGATCAGGCGGGTCAAGGGGAAAACCTCCCCGTTCAGTTTCAGGGCGTAGCCCATGATCAAGGCATCCGGGTTGCAGGGCACCGGAATCAAGTCTGCTGGTGTAAACAACTCGGTTTGCTCCACGATGGCCCTTCGCACCTCGGTCATGGTCATGCGGT
The DNA here is from genome assembly GCF_965225875.1 of Haliscomenobacter sp. Lineage (GTDB taxonomy): Bacteria > Bacteroidota > Bacteroidia > Chitinophagales > Saprospiraceae > Haliscomenobacter. Next base: position 805,478 of record NZ_CBDDBS010000002.1, read on the forward strand.
CTTTGACGGGGTCAAACTGCTCCACGCGGCCTGCGATTTGGGTGGGCTGGAAGGTCACGCCACGCACACAAGGTTGCTTCAGCGCATATTCGATGATGGGGCCAATCTCCTGATCGTTGATGTTTTTTTGCACGGTTACCACCAGCGTAGTCGATAAATTAACCTCGTTCAGGTGTTTCAGGGCGTTTTCGCGCACCTCGCGCAGGTCGAGTCCCCGCAAATGCACCAATGGCGCAGCTTCCAGGCTATCGAACTGCAAGTAAATTTCAAAATCGGGCTGGTAGGTCGCTAACCTTTGGGCGAACTCCCGATCCCGCGCAATGCGAATGCCATTGGTGTTGACCATCACATGGCGAATAGGTCGGGCTTTGGCCAAATCCAGAATGGCAAAAAAATCAGGATGCAAGGTTGGTTCCCCGCCGCTGATTTGCACCACATCGGGTTCGCCTTCGTTGGCAACGATCAGGTCGAGCATGGCCTCAATTTCGGCGAGGCTGCGGTGTCGACCTTGGTTTGGCCCACTCTCCGCATAGCAGGTCGGGCAAGAGAGATTGCAGCGGTCGGTCACCTCCACAATAGTCAAACAGGAATGTTGCTCGTGGTCGGTACACAAGCCACAATCGAAAGGGCAACCGTGCTCCACCGGGGTATTGAACCGCTGAGGGTATTCCGATGCTTTGTTGTAATTGCGGATGTTTTTGTAATACTCGATGTCATCGGCAATTTTTACCTTAAAAAAACCGTGCTCCGGACAGGTTTTGCGCATGATGACCTGATCGTCTTCAAAGACAATTTTGGCGTCGATGCGGCGCAGACACTCGGGGCAAAGACTGATGGTGTAGTCGTAATAGGTGTAGCGGCTAATGGGCATATGGTTGGTTTCTATGTAGAGACGCAAGATCTTGCGTCTATATTCTGGCAAGACGCAAGATCTTGCGTCTCTACGGGAGCAATAATCGTTTCGGTTGTGTTACATATCGCCAATAATACAGCCACCCCAACAAGGCAGCCGTTTGAATGGCACTCAATCCCCAGGGCCAAAGCTCCACGGGTTTGATGAAATCCAGTAAAAAGCGGAAGCACAAATAATCTAGCATGAAGATTTTGAAACGCGCACCAGATGCCAGTGGATACACCCGCTCAAAGTTGTACATGACAATCCAAAACAGCCCCAGGTACAGCACTTCATACAAAGCCACCGGATGCCGCTTCAAGCCATCCCCCAAATCCATTCCGGTAAAAAAAGTAGTTTCCAGGCCATAGGTAGGCTCAAACACGCCCATCGAAAAACAGCCAAATCGACCGATCATCATGGCCAAAATCAAGGGGTAAGTGAACAGATCGCCTGAGGAGCTTTTTTCGCCAATGATTTTTTTAATGCCTTCCACACCAAACAGGCCGCCCAATAAGCCACCTACGATTGTTTTGCTGGAAAACAAGGCGAGCAACCAAACCTCCAGTGGCTTTTGCACCGTAAACAATTGGGGTCCTGCTTCCAATAAACCCAAAATGCGGGAACCCAACAAGGCCCCAAAAGTAGCGCCGATCAATATCCAGAGGCGATTGGATTGCGCGATGTTGTCCCCTTGTTTGCCCCGCAGGTAAACAAAAAAACGAAACCCTACAAAATAGGACAAGGCTTCCAGCACCGCATGTAGCGGAACTCGTTTAAACAGCAGCACCGGAAAATCGAGCAGAAAAAACGACATCCTTTACGGGTTTGTGCTACAAGATGGTACTTTTACAACACATAATCAACCATACTCATTGGTAAGATTTGATTCCAGACTTTTTTTTATTTTGCCTCCAAATCCAGTTCCATGACCAGTAAGGACATTGCCAGTACCCTTAATGCACTCCCCAGCGACAAAGTAAAATACGCCATCGTCGACATCGATGGCATTCTGCGTGGCAAAATCCTGCACCGCAGCAAGTTTTTGAAAGGGCTGGACGAAGGCATGGGCTTTTGCAACGTGGTTTTTGGCTGGGACTCCAACGATGTCTGCTACGACAATACCCGCGCCAGTGGCTGGCATACCGGCTATCCCGATGCCATTTGTAATATCGATTTAAGCACCCTACGCTACGTGCCCTGGGAAGACAACATTCCCTTTTTCCTGGGTGATTTTAGCCAGGCTGAGCCGGGAGTGCGCAGCGCTTGCCCCCGCACCTTGTTGCGGCGGATTCGGCAGGAGTGCCTGGATTTGGGGTACACCCCCATGTTTGCGCAAGAGTTTGAGTGGTTCAATTTCAAAGAAACCCCGCAAAGTTGGCACGATAAGGACTACCACTCCCCTACTCCACTCACACCGGGTATGTTTGGGTATTCCATTCTACGGCCATCGGTCAATCCTCAATTTTACCACCAGCTTTTTGATGACTTACAAGCCTTTGGCATTCCGCTCGAAGGTTTGCATACCGAAACCGGGCCAGGGGTATACGAAGCAGCCATCATTTTTGATGATATTCTGGAATCTGCTGATCGGGCTACCCTCTTCAAAACCGGGGTAAAAGAAATTGCCTATCGCCATGGCATCATGGCTTCTTTTATGGCCAAATGGAGTGAAGAATTGCCAGGCTGTGGCGGGCACATCCACCAGAGTTTGTGGGACCCTGAACAAAAACAAAACCTCTTTTACCAGGCCGATGGGTCCGAAAAGATGAGCGAATTGATGCAACACTACGTGGCGGGTCAACTGCATTGTTTGCCTTACATTTTGCCCATGTTTGTTCCCAATGTCAACAGTTACAAACGTTTGGTCAAAGGTTCCTGGGCTTCAGTGAGTGCTTCATGGGGCATTGAGAACCGGACCACTGCACTGCGGGTGATCAACCACGGACCCAAGTCGATGCGCCTCGAAACGCGGGTGCCCGGGGCTGATTCCAATCCTTACCTGGCCATGTCAGCTTGTTTGGCGGCGGGCCTCTACGGCATTAAAAATCGCCTGAGCCTGCCTGACCCGGTGCGTGGTAGTGCCTACGACAATAGTAGCAACCCACCGCTACCTACTTCACTATACGAGGCGGTGGATTTGATGAAAAGTTCTACCTTGGCGGCTGAATTGTTTGGAGCTGAATTTTGCGACCATTTCATCCGCACCCGCGAATGGGAATGGCGACAGTTCAGCCAGGCGGTAACCCAATGGGAACTAAAGCGGTATTTTGAGATTATTTAAATGTTGAGAAGTTGAGAGGTTGAGAAGTTGAGGCTACCGCAAGCGACTTAGACGCGGTCTCCCCTCAACTCCTCAACTTCTCAACTCTTCAACTCCTCAACTTCAATTCATGTTGCCCGATTACCACGCCATTATCCGCTACGCCTGGACCGCTTACGACCCCTCGCGCCAAATCGAATCCACCACTGACATCAGTGCCAGGGTCTCTACCAACCATGTTTACAAGGTGACGTTTACGGACAAAAGTTTTGTGATCGCGAAGTTGTCCTACTTTGGGCGCTACGAACATTTTGTGGAGGACCACCGCATCATCAACGTACTGGCCAATAACCTGCCCGCACCCTTTGAAAACCTGCTGGCACGTTCGCTAATCAAGGGTACCAGCCTTTTTGTGCACCGCTACATCCACGAAGACATTGATGTATGGGTGGTGTTCTATCGGGCCGTACGCATCAAAACCCGGCTGCCCCGCCGCCTGGAAGAAGAGCACATCACCAAACTTGGCCGGGAGTTTGCCCAATTCCACAAAGCCTGCCACAGCATCCGCAATACGTTGCCCAATTCTTCCAAAACGTTGCACACCGATGTGGATCATTTAATGGAAGCCATTAATCGAAAAAACAGCCACCTAGGTGCCCATGTCGACAAGGAGGAACTCAAACGGCAGTGCGACCTTTTTTACGAAAATGAAGACCAATTGCGCTTGCACCGCCTGGACCGTATCCCCGTTTTTGTGGATTGGAACATTGGCAATTTTTCGGTAAGTTCCACTTTTCGTTTATTTTCGCGCTGGGATTACGACTGGTTCCGCATCAGTAATCGCATGTTGGACTTTTATTTTTTCAGTCGGGTCGCCTCCGATATAGGTGATCGTACGGTTTTTTCCTACAACATTGGGCCACTGATGGAAGAGCGTTTTTTGCTGTTCCTGAAGTCGTACCACGCCCATTACCCCCTGACCGAAACCGAAATCCGCAGCCTGAAAGAGGTCTACCGCTTCTTCCTGTTGCATTACGTTGTCGATTATGGCACGTACTTTTTTGCCCAAAACTACTCAACCAAATTGCAGAAAGAGGCTTTCGAAGTGCATTTTCCCTCTATTGAAAAAGGCTTCGATCCCGACAAGTTACTCAAGGCTTTAAAATTGTAAGGTGGTATGGAAAAAAAGGATTCGTTTTTGGAAGTGGTGTCTGGCTTCAAGGCCGTTTTTTTGGATTCTTATGGAGTGATCAAAAACTACCGGGGACTTATCGAAGGCGTGCAGGAAACCCTGGACTTTATTCAGGCCCGCGGCATTGAGTTTCGCATCCTCACCAATGATGCCTCCCGCAGTCAGGAGCAACAGGCGGAGTCCTTTTTGCGCCTGGGGCTGAAGGGTATTCCCGCGGAAAAGATCGTCACCTCGGGCATGATGGCCAAACAATACCTGCAACTTAAAATCAAAGGTGGAAAAGTGGCGTACCTGGGCACCGCCAACGCCGCCCACTACATCATGCAGGCCAACCTGGAGAGTGTCGCCATCGCCGACCTGGACAAACACGACCTCAACGATATCCAGGCTATGGTTTTTTTGGATGATGAGGGTTTCGACTGGAATTTTGACATCAACCGTACAGTCAACCTCATCCGCAAAAAAAACATGCCCATCATCGTGGCCAATTCGGATAACCTATACCCGATTTCACACAACGACGTATCTATCGCCACCGGCGGCATCGCCAAACTGGTGGAAAGCATCATCAACAAAAAATTCATCCACTTCGGCAAGCCCGATACCCAGATGTTCAACTTCGCTTTTGAAGACATCAACCGTTACAGCGAGTACAACAAGGAGGAAATCCTGATGGTAGGTGATACGCTGCATACGGATATCCTGGGTGGCAACAAGTTTGGCATCAAAACTGCCCTGGTGCTCAGTGGCAATACCAGCGCCAGCGAGATGGAAATGAATATCCGTTCTACGGGGATTATTCCGGATTACATTTGTGAGTCGATTGGGGGGTAAGTTGGGAAATACCTTTTTCTCTTTGGTCGCTGGTAAAGTTGAGAAGTTGAGAGTAGCCAGCGCCCAAGTCGCTGCGGTAGCCTCAACTCCTCAACTCCTCAACTTATTTTTTACCTTTGCGCCCGAAACAAAAACACACATGCAACTCATCGATACCCACGCCCACCTCTACTCCGAAGAATTCAACGAAGACCGTTCGGAAATGATTCAACGCGCGTTGGAGGCAGGCGTCACCCGGATGTATTTGCCCAATATCGACAGCACTTCGATTGAGGGTATGCTGGCCCTGGAAGCACAACATCCCGGACAATGCCTGGCCATGATGGGGCTACACCCTTGCTACGTAAAGGAGAACTACCAGGAGGAGTTGGCACTGGTCAAATCCTGGTTGGAAAAACGCAGCTTTCCGGCCATCGGCGAAATTGGCATCGATTTGTACTGGGACAAAACCCACGTCAAAGAACAGGAAGAGGCTTTTTTGACCCAGGTTGAATGGGCCAAACAATACGATCTGCCCATCGTCATCCACTCCCGGGAGTCGATGGATATGATTTTGGAGCTCTTGCAACCCGTGCGCCATCCACGCTTGCGGGGCATTTTCCACTGTTTTTCCGGCTCGGTACCACAAGCGGAAGCGGCCATCGAAATGGGCTTTCTCCTGGGCATCGGTGGCGTTTTGACTTTTAAAAAATCGGGTCTGGATGCTGTGCTGAGTGAAATAGCGCTCCAACACCTGGTTTTGGAAACCGACGCGCCCTACCTCGCCCCCACTCCCTTCCGCGGCAAACGCAACGAAAGCAGTTATGTGCTTAAGGTGGCGGAAAAACTGGCCGAGGTCAAAGGGGTGAGTGTGAACGAAGTAGCCGAGGTCACAACCCAAAACGCCTTGCAGCTTTTTGGAACTTTGTAAAAAAATCTGTGTTTTTGTTGTCAGTACGCGGGGAAGACTGTAAATTTGCCCCACTTTAATTGCAAGCACATACAGAGAGGTGCTCGAGTGGTTGAAGAGGTACGCCTGGAAAGCGTATATACCGCAAGGTATCGAGGGTTCGAATCCCTTCCTCTCTGCAAGAATAAGAGCCGGTTCGTCAAATTTGATGAATCGGCTCTTTTCGTTTTTGCCAAGACATTATAAATTTTAAGACTCGCCATCCCCTATCGCTGCAAAGCTGGCCTTTTGCAAATTTAATATAACGAGCTGTTTGTTTGCGGAACAGGCAATTTTCATGGAAGATAGTTGATTTTTAAAGTTGTGTAGCATGACCAACAATGCAACTTTTTAATCAAAAATCCATCCCTTGTAAAATTACCCTAACGAAAACTCATTATGAAAACAGCTCTATTATGGATCGCTTTGCTCTTACTGCTTTCTCCAAAGTTTGAGGCTCAAACGCCTGTGGTAAACCAGACTACTAGCTCAGCAAAAAAAATGCTTGAAAAATCGGCAATGGAAGCCGACTTCAACGTATTGGTCAATGCACTCAAAGAAGTACACGGGGGCTTACATCGTTTTGTAAGTGCCGCAGAATTGGACAAACGGCTAGCCCTACACAAGCAAAAAATAAATGCCTCCAAAAGCCAGTTGGAGTTTATTTCCATCCTTTCCGAAACATTGGCAGAAGTCAGAGATGGGCATTTAAGACTTGAATACGATGAGCAAACCTATGCCGAACTAGCTAGTGCACGCCTTTTTCCTTTACGTTTAGCGATTGAAGACAAAAAAGCAATCGTCGTTTTTAACGATACACCTCAAGACAATGGTGTTCAGCCGGGGATGGAGCTGGTGGCCATCAATGGGCATGCCATTCCTGAGCTTGTTTCCATTATGCTTAAAAAGATCGGGGGTGATGGTTTTGTTGAAACGGGTAAACTTAGAAACCTGGAGCGCAGTTTTGCGACGTATTATTGGTTATTTGTGGATCAATCACCCGTTTTTGAATTGACCCTACGAAAGCAGGACAACTCCTCACTAATGATCAAACTGGATGGCGTCCTCAACAAAGAACGTGCTCTGAACCGCAGCAATAACCCCGTAAATAAAGCCGCACTCAGCAATTTCATTATTCCAGGAACGCAAAAAATAAACATCAACCTGGATTTTTTACAAGACGAAAAAATCGCCTATCTGAGCGTTCGGTCTTTTGATGTTGATGATTTTAAGCCAAAACTTGATTCGGCCATGCAAACGATTCGGAATAAAGCCCCTAAAGCTTTAATCCTTGATTTGCGTGGCAATGGTGGTGGAGTGGATCAATACGGCGCCTATCTGGTTGCTCAGTTCGTTGATCATTCTTTTCGCTATTTTGAAAGCATACATCTAAAGTCAATTGACCCCTCCTTTACCAAGTGGAAACCTAAAACCTATGAGGACTTGAAAAATGGAACCCTCCCCGATGGTAAAGGGGAATACCTTGTAAGCGAAAAACTTCACGATGGAATCGGCAATCAAATGCCTGCAAGTCATCCTTTCAAAGGAAAACTTATTGTACTGGTTAATGGAGGTACATTTTCCACAGCAGCTGATGCGAGTGCCATACTTCAATCCTTAAAACGAGCGATTTTTGTAGGTGAGGAAACGGGGGGAACCAGTGAAGGCAATACTTCTGGACTAAATGCAAAAATAGTAATGCCCAATTCTGGGTTGAACGTTAAAATCCACATGTATGGCTATTGGAATGCCATTAAAAATCACCAAAAAGGCAGAGGAGTTATCCCGGCTTATCTGGTCGACAATACAATAAATGACTTGATCCAAGGAATTGACGCCCAAAAGAACAAAGCCATTGAATTGGCCAAAAAGTAGACATCCCGAATTTAATGAAGAGCAATACCAAACATCATTCCCCTAACGTCGCCATTTGGTCAACTCCTCACAATCCAGCTCAGCAGGTAACCTGCTTTTCAATATTTGAATTATATTACCCCCTATTCTGTTAATTTACCCTTCAAATTCATGCGTACCACTACTCTATTTTTGATCCTTGCTCTATTCGCAATCCGATCTTTTGGGCAAAGTATACCCTCACCCAAAGAGCATTTCGGATTCAACATCGGCGACAATTACCGGCTCGCCAATTACACCCAAACCGAAGCCTATTTCAAAAAAATCGCTGCCGCCTCCGACCGAACCAAGCTGGTGGACATTGGCAAAACCGAAGAAGGCCGTACCCAGTACATGATGATCGTCTCTTCGCCAGAGAACATCAAAAACCTGGAGAAGTACAAAAGCATTTCCCAAAAGTTGGCCAGAGCAGAAAACCTCAGCCCTGCGGAGGCACGAAAGCTAGCAGATGAAGGCAAGGCAGTAGTCTGGATTGATGGCGGTTTGCACGCCACCGAAACGGTAGGCACCCACCAATTGATCGAATCCATTTGGCAAACCGTTAGCCGAAAAGACCCTGAAACCCTGCGCCTACTGGACAAGGTGATCATCCTTTTTGTACACGCCAACCCCGATGGACAGGAACTGGTGTCCAACTGGTACATGCGTGAACCAGATACCCTAAAAAGGTCCTTGAACCAACTACCTCGCCTGTACGAAAAGTACATTGGGCACGACAACAACCGCGACTTTTTTATGAACAACATGAGCGAGTCCAAAAACATCAGTCGCCAGTTGTATGTCGAGTGGCTCCCTCAGATCTTGTACAATCACCACCAGACCGGCCCTCCTGGATCCGTGGTAGCAGGGCCACCTTATCGTGATCCGTTCAATTATGTATACGATCCGATCGTAGTGACCAGCCTTGACGCCGTGGGTGCGGCGATGATCAATCGCCTGAATGCAGAAGGAAAGCCCGGTTACACCCAACGCAATGGCTCGGTTTTTTCCACCTGGTGGAACGGGGGCCTGCGCACCACCGCATATTTTCACAACATCGTGGGCATCTTGACCGAAATCATCGGTAGCCCCACTCCGGCCAGTGTACCCCTGGTACCCGAACGGCTTTTACCGAACGCTGCCACCCCATTTCCGGTTACGCCGCAAAAATGGTTGTACAAGCAGTCCATCGATTATTCTGTTTCGTTGAATTACGCCGTATTGGATCATGCTGCCCGCAACAGCGAACATTTGTTGTACAACATTTACCTCATGGGGAAAAACTCCATTGAGAAGGGAAGCCGCAACAACTGGACGCTTTCACCCAGCCTCATCGATTCGGTCAGCAGTGCTGCTAAAAAAGAACCTGCCCGCAGTAATACCGCAGGCGCAGCAAATGAGGAGAACCCGTTTGGCGGTAGGCCAACTACCCCTGTCAAATACTATGATTTGGTGTTCAAAGACTCTACGCTGCGGGATGCCCGAGGCTATATCCTTCCCTCGGATCAACCCGATTTTGCCGTAGCCGTAAAATTCCTGAATGCCTTGATCGAATCGGGTATTAAAGTACACCGGGCTACTGCCGACTTTACGGTGGAAGGGAAAAAATACCCTGCTGGTTCTTATGTGGTTTTGACCAATCAGGCATTTCGCCCGCATGTACTGGATATGTTTGAACCACAGGATCACCCCAATGACTTTTTGTATCCCGGTGGCCCACCTGTTCGTCCTTACGATGCCGCAGGCTGGACACCCGCTTTCACCATGGGTTTTAAATTCGACCGCATTTTGAATGGGTTTAGTGGACCTTTTGAAGCGGTTCCTTATGGTGCGATTCAAGCGCCAAAAGGGAGTTTGCAAAAAGCAAGTACTGTAGCCGGGTACATCCTGGATGCACGTTCCAACAATTCCTTTATTGCCGTGAATGATCTTTTGCAAGCGGGTGTCGTAGTACATCGCGTTACGAATGCGACCAACGACAACATCGCCCAGGGTTCATTTTTTGTCCCGGCCACAAGCAAGCCTGAGGCAAGGTTAGAAAAGGCGGCTGCCGATTTCAATTTGCAGATCAGTGCGGTGGCCAAACAACCAACGGGTTTGGAAAAAGTTGCCCCCTTGCGCATTGCCTTGTGGGATGTATACGGCGGTTCCATGCCCTCGGGCTGGGTGCGCTGGCTGATGGAGCAATACCATTTCCCCTTTAAGCGCATTTTCGCCCAGGAAATTGATGCGGGCGGCCTGAAGCAGAAATACGATGTGATTGTGTTTGTGGGTGGCGCAATTCCTGCTAATGTTTCCAAAAGCACCACGCGAGACACCATTCCAGCCAACATCCCAGCAGAGTTCCGGGATCATTACGGCAGAATCACGGCAGATAAATCCATCCCATCGCTCAAAGCATTTTTAGAGGCTGGCGGCAATATCGTTACCATTGGCAGCAGCACCAGTCTGGCGTACCATTTGAAATTGCCGGTGCGCAATGCCCTGGTTGAAGTGGTGGATGGAAAAGAACGGACCTTGCCTGGCGAAAAGTTCTATATTCCGGGCAGCGTGATGCAGATAAAAGTAGATGCGACACAACCAGCAGCCTGGGGTGTGGGTAAGGAAGCAGATGTATTCTTTCAAAGCAGTCCAGTATTCCACGTTTCACCAGAGGCGCTTTCCAAAGGAATGGTGACGCCCATTGCTTGGTTTGATTCGGCTAAAACCTTGCGCAGTGGTTGGGCCTGGGGCCAAGGCTATTTGCGCAATGGGGTAGCCGCTTTTGTGGCGAAGGTAGGTACAGGAAAATTGTATGCCTTTGGGCCTGAAATTACGTTCAGGGGGCAAACGCAGAAGACATTTAAGTTTTTGTTCAATGAGTTGTATCAGGGGGTGAAGAATTGATGGACTTGAGGCGATTTGATTATCAAGCAATTAATTTTTTGTAACTATTTAGCACCCATCCACCTGCGGTGGATTTTATATTCAATTTTTTTTACCACAAAGACACAAAGACACAAAGGCACAACATTTCAGATCTTAATGTCTTTGTGCCTTTGTGCCTTTGTGGTAAAAAATTCCACCGCAGGCGGCTGCTAAATAGTTACAATTTTTTTGAGATAAGAGCCTTAATCTAATCGCGAAGCGATTGAAATCAATTGAGCTGAAAAGCACCAATAAAACCAAGCCTTTCGTCTTTCAAAACATATATTTTACTGCCTGAGGAGAATTCTGCTTCAGACTCTTCGTCTGGTTCTTCAGTAATGGTACAGATCAGTGGTTGTAGGTTTTCGACCTTAGCTTGCAATGGTTCAAATTCAAAAAGCCATTCTCCGCCTGGAAAGGTTCTGACATAAACGTGTATTTGCTCTCCTACTTTCATGGTTCAATCTTTACAGTTAATAAAGAAATGTGTTGGGTGCAATTTGTCCTATCTCACATGTCAACGGATCTAGGATTATATAGTTCCCATCGGCGTCAAGATACAAGCTATCAGTACGTGGGACAAATTCATAAAAGCTACGAAGCCTTTATATTGGTTCTGTTTTTTCGCGCAACGGGAGCCCCGCTAGGGGCGCAATATGGGTAGAAAACAACAGCCCCGATGTTTTCCCGAGTCCCGTAGGGACGTGATGTGGGTATTTAGATGGCTATGATACCCACATTTCGTCCCTACGAGACTCAGAAAAACCCTGGGTATTGCGATATCCTACCCATATTTCGCCCCTAGCGGGGCTTAAATCGTTGCTCAAACCAAGACCAATCGGCCCTGCCTCACAGGGGGCGGGGTTTGAAAAAGCAAACAATAGCATTTAAACTATTGAAAAACAATATTTTAAAACTCTCATAGACAACACTTACACTCTATTGATCTCCAGTAACCCTCCAGAATCACATGCATTTCCAAAACCCCCAAAATAGTTTTGCACCATATTGATCTTCAAATTCCTCTTTCAAACCATCTATTCTTAAAGGAACAATATCCCAAATAGCCCGTAATGCATTCACTGCTTGATCTGATACGGGGATATTTCGGTAATCTGTGAATTTATTGAGTACAAAAAGACCGTTTTTTGTTTCTGGGATTGTGCATTTATTGTATTTCGAATTAACCTTTCGGTAGATGTTATCATACAGTAAACCCACCTCCCTGGGATGAATCTCTCCTTTTGATACAGCGGTTCTGAGCTCATTTTCCAATTCAAAAAAAGCACAGCTGTTGTGCAACAATACAACAAGAGTAAATTTTGAGGCCAAATCATCATCGATTTTAAAGTAATCAAGTAGATTTCCATATTTTTGCTTACGCTTATTCCAATCAAAATTAGGAAACCCTACTTCCTTAAATACAGTACTATCAGCAATGCCCAAGAGTTTTGCACCTGGAAAGCCTCCATATTTTTTAATCCCTATTTTTATCGCATTTAAGCACATTTTTTGGAACTCTGAGTATTCGAGATCACTTGAGTTCTTTTTCAATTGATCTTCCATTGATAGTCCATATACTGTTTGAAGGTATTGAAAATTCACTTTCTTTAAATATTTGGCTCTATGGGTCTGATATGCCCGAATCATGCTCGTATCGGTGACCAGTTGGGTATACAAATCTTGAGTTAACTTGATGTTTTTAAAATAATCAGGTCTTAACCCGTTTTCATAACCTTTCAGCAGATACCCCATGAAGGGCTTTTTACTATGAAGCGCTAACTGGACAGCATTAATGGCATCCTTGGCAAAAATATAATCGAATGAAGAAAATGCCTGATCGTAATAATAAAATGCACTGTCTATCTTTTTGTGGTCAAAGAAACATTCTTCAGCGTGATTGATTAAGCGATGGTAAATACGATAGTCAGAAGTCTGACCATAGGCGAAGTGAGCAATAAAAAAAAGATAGATGGTTGTATGAATTGACTTCATATCAAGAGATTTGAAAAATTGGACTGATGTCAATTCTTTTAAGCCAAGTTATTTTAACCATTTCACTTCCCCAACACCGGCACCTTACTCACCTTCACCTCAAACTTCCTTGCCACCGGCACTTCCTTTTCCTCCAGATATTCCTCTTGCCGATACGTTTTCACCAATGCCACCGCGATGATCCGCACCCGGGCATCAATCGCTTCGATGTAATTGTCGTTGGCCATTTCAAAGGTCAGGGTGCCTTGGGTGTAGGTGTTGTGCCGGGCGTAGGCGGCCGGGCCATCGCCTTGGTCGAGAATTTTGGCGTCTTTGTTCATCACGCGGTACTTGATGTTGTTGCCGCCACGGGGTACGGTGAAGTAACTCACGCCATCCAGGGCCAGGGAAGCAAGGGCGCCGTAGGGCCCAGCGAGATAGCCCAATTTGCCAGCGGCACTTACGGCAGATTTGCCCAGGGTAGCCAGACGATTGGCTTCGCTGTATTGTTTTTCGGCCTGCTCTCCCGAGCCGATCCAATAGGCCCAGGCGATGACTTCGTAAGAGCGGTCGGTTTCGTATTTGTTGCTGGGCAAGGTGATGGGCACTTTGCTGGAGGTAGAGCCGGACCAACTGGCTTTGGCCGCAATGCGTTCGGTTTTATCGGCCAAACTCACGATGGCAGTATCTGTACGTGCCAACACCCGACGGGTTTGTTTCACCATTTGTTTTTCAAACCGGGTTTCGTTGTTTTGGTATACGGTGTCAAACTTCTCCACCCATTTTACTGCCGTGACAAAGGTTTGGGTCTTGTCCGTTTGGGGGATCCGTTTGATTTGCACCTTGATGGTGCGGTCTTTTTTGGTATCGCTGCGGAAGCGGAAGCGGTACACGGCCGCTCTGGGTACTTCGATGGTTTTTTCCTTCACCGCTGCGGTGTTCACTTCCTTGAACTTGACATTGCTGGGAAACTCAGTGATTTCAACCTCCGCCAGCATTGCGCCTACGTTTTCGCTGAAGCTGAAGACGATTTTATCGCCCGTAGCGAAGCCGTAGAACAGCTCTTGTTCTTCTTTGTTGGAGAACTGCAAACTGAGGTCGCATACTTCGACGGGTTTGGGTTTGACCGCCTTGTTTTGGGCCTGCAGGTAGAAAGAGCAGCAAAGGAGCAGAAGGAAAAATAGGTTTTTCATAGGAGTACTAAGTTCAGAATGATTGTTTTTATGTTTTTGGAAACGAATAGTCGCAGGTTTTTAATTTCACTAGAGCGACATTTTTTAGCACAAAGGACACCAAGGAGGGCACAAAGGACACAATGTTAGACGTTGACGACTCTTTGTGTTCTTTGTGCACTTCTTTGTGTTCTTTGTGATAATGTGTCGCTTTGGTCCACATAGCTTAGTGAAACAACCACATCTACGCCCTCGGCACCTCTTTCTGCAAAAACACCTTCCCCGGGATACAAGGCCCATACACCGACTGCCCATCCCACATCCCTTCAAGGTACCAGGTCGTGTCTTTTTTCTTCAGGGTGAGGTTGCCCCATTTGAGGCACCAGGCCATGTCTTCGAGTTTGGAATATTGGATGATGCGGTTTTCTTTAAATACAACGGTATTGCCTTTCACTTCACCCGTAAAAGCCATCTCGGCGTGGACTTTTTCCACACTGACATAAGTGGTGCCGGTGATTTTATTGCCCTTTTGTTGGATGGTTATTTCGCAGTAGTATTTTTGGCGAAATCCACCCTCTTGTTGGGTCAGCACTCCAACCCATTTGCCATTCAATTCATTGTTTTGGGCGGATAGGGCCAGGCTAAAACTCAAAAAGGCCAGTAGTATCAGATTCTTCATATTTCAGGTTTGGCGTTAGACTTTATGAACAGAACGACTCAATTTAAATTTATTCTTCCTCACTTGCTTGATGTGCTTGATCTGGATGATGAAAAAAACTGAAAATGGTCTTCCCGTAGTGTCTTTCCTGAAAATAATTGGGGTGATGTTTATAGGTATGGTGTGGATTGTGCTCCATCACAAACCAACCTTCCGGCCGCAGCAGTTTGTATTTGAACACCAAATCGGGAATGGTATCCATGGTGTCCAGGGCATAAGGTGGCCCGGCAAAGATGTAGTCGTAATCCTCTCCTGAGCTTTCCATAAAGCGGAAAACATCCGAACGAATGATGCGGATATTTTCGGTGATCTTTAAGGTTTCGGCGGTCTTTTTTACAAAATTAATGGCCGCTTGAAACTTGTCTACGTAGGTTGCATCGGTACAACCCCGTGAAATGAATTCGTAGCAATGGCTGCCTGTGCCGCCAAACAAGTCCAGCATTTTGGTTTCCTCAAAATCAATGTTGTTGTTGAGGATGTTGAACAGGCCTTCTTTGGCGTAGTCGGTAGTTGGGCGGGTAGGCCAGTTGTCGGCAGGTGGATCAAAACGCCGCCCCTTAAATTTTCCTCCAATAATGCGCATGGTGATTGATTGTGAGCATGTTTGATTTTTTTGTTTTAGCGAAAAAAATTAAACATGCTCTATATTCCAGCTACTAAATCCAGGTACAGATGTTCGGGGATCGCACTCAATTTGGTTCCGGTGCGAAACCCCGCGGGCAATTTTACATAGTGCAAGGACTTGATGTAACGTTTGATCTGGCGGTGCAACTCCGTCTGTTCGTGGTAATGTCCACAAATCCACAAGGGGGTATATTCGGTGCCCAAACGAAATTGGTCAAATACCAACAGTAAAAAATACAGCGCGTCTCGTGGAGTTTGATACGAAAACGAATTGCAAAAAATCAATTGCCCTTCGTGGAAATAAAAGATGAATACCCGGTTGGGCATAAAATAGGCTGCAATGTTGTGTGGGGTTTCTAGCCGGCTGCGCAACAGCGGTGCCAAGGCACTCACACAGTGTACGTATTCTGCTTCCGCTTGGATACCAGTAAGCCAGTCGTGGCAAACCTGGGGGATTTCATACACGGCATTGACCGGATAACCCGGGATGACATCCGTGTGGACCAATGCCTTGCTGTCCGTAGTAGTCAGGTGCTGGAGGTAAGTGCTGCGCTCTTCCGCCCGGTACCACTGGGAGGGTACCAAAGTAAAAGTGGGTGCAACCACAGCAGCGCGAACCGACCGATAATTGCGGGTCAAAATCTCGCGGGGAGCGCTCAGCTTGCCCAAAAACATAGCCCAATCCAGTTGCCCCTGGGCGTCGCGATCCAATAGATAATGCTGATAAGCCTGGATTTTGAGCTGGTTGTCCACCACCGCATAGCTGAAGCTGTCCGTCCCAAAAACGATGGATAACTTGCACAGTGCCGAGATGTGCGGCGAGTAGTTGTCCTCAACGATGTCGTACTTGATACTAGCCAAATGCCTGCAATTAAAGGTTTAATTATTTTCCCATCTTACACAATCCATCAAAACGAGCGCCATCCTCTATGGCCAAATTACCTGCGGTGATATTGCCGGTAACGACTGCGGTTTTGTCCAATTGGAGTAGGCCTGACACTTCTACATCACCACTCACGAAGCCCATAATCATGGCGTCGCGGGCTTTGATGTGGCCTTCTACCCGGCCTTCTTTACCAACCACCAGTTTTTTCTCGCAGGAAAAGTCACCGATTACCACTCCGTCGAGGCGAACGTTTTCACCAGATTGAAAATTTCCTTCTATTTTTGTGCCTTGTGCAATCACGCAGCTACTAAAACCATCACTTGGTGTAATGTTGGAATAGGACATGCTTGGGCTGTCTTTTCTGACTTTGCTTGCTGCCGTAGACATAAAACAGTGTTTTTAGGATTTTTTTGAAAATGACATCTTTTCAGTCAAATCCGATGTTCTTGGGAATGATTTCAATATCGTTGGCAAATTAAGGCCAATTTTTAATAATCTGTACCTATGTCGCTTACAATTTTAGCCATTGAGTCTTCTTGTGATGATACTTCTGCCGCAATTGTGCGCGACGGGCAGGTACTGAGCAACAAAACCGCCAACCAGGAGATTCACCAAATCTACGGTGGAGTGGTGCCTGAAGCTGCTTCACGGGCGCACCAAATCAACATTTTACCCGTAGTTGAAATGGCGATTCGGGCTGCGGATATCGACAAGACCGAAATCGACGCGGTAGCTTTTACCCGTGGGCCCGGGCTGATCGGCTCTTTGATTGTAGGGGTCTCTTTTGCCAAAGGTTTTGCCCTGAGCCGCAATTTGCCCCTGATTGAGGTCAACCACATGATGGCCCACGTATTGGCGCATTTTGCCGAAGACCCCAAACCCCAATTTCCCTTTCTTTGCCTGACGGTATCAGGTGGGCATACTCAAATCCTGGTTGTCAAAGATTACCTCGACATGGAAGTCATTGGCCAAACCATCGACGACGCGGCGGGTGAAGCTTTTGATAAAACGGGCAAAATGCTGGGCCTGGACTACCCTGCTGGTCCGATTATAGACAAATTGGCCAAGGAAGGAACGCCGCGTTTTACTTTTCCCGAGCCCAAAATTCCTGGGCTGGACTTCAGTTTCAGTGGGCTCAAAACGTCCATTTTGTATTTTTTGAAAAAACAGGTAACGGAAAACCCACAATTTGTCGAGGAAAACCTGGCGGACATTTGCGCTTCGGTACAAGCGCGTATTGTCAGTATTCTCATGAATAAATTGCGTTTGGCCGCTGAAGAAACCGGGATAAAGGAAGTAGCCCTGGCCGGAGGAGTATCCGCCAATTCGGGTTTGCGGCAAGCACTTGTCGAGGAAGGTCAGCGGAAAGGCTGGAATACTTATATCCCTAAATTTGAATATTGTACCGACAATGCCGCCATGATCGGCATCACGGGATATTATAAATTTTTGCAGGGAAAATTTGTTGGGCAGGATGTGTCTCCTGTGGCCAGGTGGGAGCTTTCAAGCCCGGTTTTGTAAATTTCAATGTTATTCTCTATCTTTATTTGTACTTTAATGCAAGGGCTTGCGTTAGAAATCGAATAAAGTATAATTTCTCTCAATATCTTTATACTTTATTCATCTTGACTAGATCACTGTTCTCAATTGTAATCACATGAAGAAAGCCATCATTTTTATCCTCGGCGTACTTATCACTACCACCACAATTTTTGCACAAGGCGGTGTTGAGTGGAGTGTGAATCCCCAAAATCATGCCAACGTTAACATTCCTCTTCGCAAACCAGGGCGTGATGGAGACCTACCATTGTTACCCGTAGGCTACATCAACATCAGTCAGTTTTCAGCCAATGGCTTGAGTATGCCCACCAAAGGCCCCAAAGGGTATTTGTTGTTGTTCATTTTTGATGTTTCGATTTCGGGCCGTCAAAGTGAAATCGTCCACCAGGGCCAAGCCCGCAAAGGAATTTGGTCAATTGCCAAAATTCTTGACCCTGGGCAGCCCGCTCATCCAGGTGATTTAGGCCGGAGTTTTACCAATACGCCCGAAAGTCCTGGGGCTGTAGTGCGTGGATTTTTCTGGGACGATCGTAGTTCTTTGATCCGTTATCCGACTCACGCCGAAGCGGCGAATAGTGTAAAAAACTAACCTGCTGGTTCAATTAATAATCATGGATATCGCATTTTGGGTGTTATGGGTAATTGACTTACTCCTGACCTTCGTGGTCGTTTTGGCTGGAGTGTACAGGGAAAACGCCGGGGCTTTCAACAATGAAAATTTCACTTATGCCCTAGTGCTAATGCTCGTGTTGGTAGGCAGCATTGTGGTTCGTTATGTGTTACAATGGCCACTGTTGAGTGTACTGCTAGCCACTCTACCGCTTTTAATTGTATTGATCCTCTATTTCTTTGACCGCTAGGTTTACTTTAGGGCCGTCTCCCATTGTTTTTCGTCAAAACCCAGCAAAATAATTTTGCCATCCTGCTCCACCAGGGGTCTCTTGATCATGGAAAAGTTTTCAGGTATCACTTTGATGGCACTCTGGGCATCCACTACCGTATCTTTTAGTGCTTGGGGCAATTCCCGCCAGGTTGTACTGCGGGTATTCAAAATTTCCGTCCAGGCTTTTTGTTGCATCCAGCGCTCCAATTGTGTACTGGAAAGTCCTTGCGCTTTATAATCGCAAAAGGTGTAACTTAATCCTTTTTTATCCAACCATTTGAGTGCTTTTCTGACTGTATCACAATTGGATATTCCGTAAACTGTTAGCATGATTTTCACCTTGTTAAGTTGACACTGAGAAAGCTCCAAAGGTAAGCCGGAAAAAAAAATTAAAAAAAAATAATTCAATGTATAAACATTAATTGTCTTTACAACGTTATCTTAGCATCAATCAATTTTGCAACCATTAAAACAAAAAGATATGGCAACCTGGACCATCGATCCATCCCACTCTGAAATCACTTTCAAAGTACGTCACCTGATGATTTCTACAGTTAAAGGTAGTTTCAGTCAATTTGACGCCAGTTTGGAAGGCGATGAAAGCAACGACTTTGCCGATGCAAAAGTTACCTTCAGTGCAGATGTAGCCAGCATCAGCACAGGCAACGAACAACGCGATGGACACTTAAAATCACCCGATTTTTTTGCCGCTGAAGAATTCCCCAAACTGTCTTTTGTATCAACCGGACTTGAAAAAGCTGGGGATAAAAAATACAAACTGCACGGTGACCTCACGATTCGTGCCACCACCAAACCAGTTGTACTTGATGTAGAATATACCGGCTCAATGGTAGACTTCTACGGCAATACCAAAGCTGGCTTTGACATCAAAGGCAGTATCAATCGCCTCGAATACGGCTTAAGCTGGAACGCAGTTACTGAAGCAGGTGGAATCGTGGTGAGCGACGAAGTGAAGCTGGAACTGGATGTACAGATGACGAAAGGTTAAAGATGAGAGATGAGAGATGAAAGATGAAACTTAGACAAGGTCAGCGTCAAAAACGCTGCGGTAGCATCTTTCATCTCTCATTTCTCATCTTTAAATTACATCGGTCTCCCTGAAATATACCCCTCCAGAGAAGATACCAAATTCTGGTATTGGGTTAGGATAGCCTGAAAGATATCCGAAGAGGAAATCATGCCTAAAACCTGATCGTCAACCACTACAGGCAAGTGCCGGAAATGTTTCTCGGTCATAATGGTCAAACATTCTTCAATTTTGGCGTGGGGCGCTACCGTGATAACCGGAGAAGTCATCAAATCCTTGACCAAGGATTCGCGGGAAGGTTTCCCTTTCAAAATCCCTCTACGAGCATAATCTCGTTCTGAAAAAATACCCACTAATTTCGGCCCTTCCATTACCAGCAGTGCCCCAATATTGTGCCGCTCCAGTTCTTCAAGTGCTTTATATACCGAAGCATCCGGCGAAATGGCTAAAATCTCATTTCTCAATTTTCGATCCAAAATCTGTTGTACTTTCATTCCGGTAAATTTGTAGTGTGTGCAAAGGGGCGATAAAAAATAAAGGTTCCTTACTCCCTTCCAATAATAGTTATTTTTTGACAATTGAAAAAGAGCCGTAGAAAAATTTACCAAAATTTGAGCCTGATTTAAACCAGTTCCTCCAAAATACCTTCCATCACAAAAGATAAAGTACCCAGTAATTTGGAACGGTCACCCAGTTCAGAAACCTGAATAGACAAGTCATTTTTAAAGTCCACCAGACAATATTTATTGATGGCTTGTTCAATGGGGTTAATGAAAAAACGACCTGCTTTCGCTAGTACACCATCCACTACAATAATCTCAGGATTAAAAAGGTGTACGGCAATGGACAAACCACGCCCGAGCTGAATGCCAATTTGGTGCAACAAATCAATGGCAAAACCATCTCCTTCATTGGCTGCATCCACTACTGTTTCAATATTGACCTTAGCATCACCCAAATTGGCTAGCTTAGACGCCTTGCCTTGTTTAATGCCCTCTTTTACTTTTCGAAGCAGGGTTGAAGCCGAAGTAATGACATCCAAGCACCCGACTTTCCCGCACTGACACAACTCCCCGTCCGGGTCCATTTGAATGTGCCCTAATTCCCCGGCAAACCCGGATGCTCCATTAAGTAGCTCTCCATTGACCATGATCCCCAAACCTACTCCCCAGTCAATGTTGATGGCCAATACGTGTTTTTTGCCCCGGCCCAGGCCAAAACGATGCTCTCCGAGTACGGTTGCTTTAGAGTCGTTGATGACATAGGTCGGCACCCCAAATTGTGCTTCTAGTTCTGATTTGATAGCCCCCCCTCCTTGTACAATGGGGTAGGTGTAGTTTTGACCAGTTTCGGGATTAATCAAGCCTGGCATCGACACACCAATCGCTTTTAAGGAAGGATGAGGCAGACGCAGGTCTTCCAAAAAGTCGGCTATTTCTTCACGCAAGCGATTGGAAAAATCAGGATTGCGTTCGATGGGCAAATTGATGTCTTTCTCCTGCAATACTTCATTTTGCAGGTTAAAAGCCATCAGCTTGGTCGCATGAGTTGAAATATCGAGGATCAGGATCCAATGGTAGTCTGGATTCAAGGAATAAAAAATGGGTTTACGGCCAAATTTAGCCGCACCGATTCCACTTTCTACAATCCAATGTTCTTGAATCGTTAGCTCTTTCACAAGTGTCGTTGTAGAAGGGACACTTGTATTCAACAAGCGGCTTAATTCAGCAAGGGTGCTCGATCCAGAAAAATACAATTCACTGAGGATACTGCGTTTAAGGCGACTTTTTTTGATGTCAATAATCGACGCCTTGAGGTCTTCTACTTCTGCCATAACAAACAAAGATCAAAGATGATGAAGGTGCTTTTTGGGCTCAGGAACCATTATTGATTTGAGCAAGACTACCTCTTTTAGATTACCGTTTCTAAATTGGCAAAAATGCTGTTTCAGGGCTTGAAATTAATTCATCTTTTGGCAAAGAGGTAACCTATGGTGCCTCAAATGCCATATTCCGTCTCAATTTTATCATTTTTTCTTCAATCCGCAGCTATATATTAAAAAAAAATACCATACCCTTGAGGATATGGCATTTTTTTTATTACCCTATGGACATTATTCTGGTAGAGTGGATTGTTTTTCATCAATGACAATGGTGGAGGACCATTTGTCGTGCCACATAATGCTGTTGTCATTAAAGAAAATGGAAATAGCATTGAAGGGCACAAAACGGCACAAAGATCTTATTGCGATGGCCCCGCCTTCAGCTTGATAACCGTAATCGGAAACCACTCTGGTTCCAGTTGCCATTTTCCCTAGGGTTTTTCCATTGTTTTGCGATTCCATCAATGTGTAATAGGCAAACTGTACTCCAAAGGTGAGCACAAGACTGGTTAGATTGTCGTTGGCCATACTCATTCCCAGTTGAATAGGTACCGCGAAACATTGAATAACAATCCCATCAATCAAATTATTTAAAAATCTTTTCCCCGTCGAGGCTGTAATCAACTGGGTGTTCTGTTCGCTCTGCTCTTCGAAACTAAAATCGTCGAGGAGTTCGTCTTCATTTTGCATATTGAGTGTTTTAGTTTTGATGTACTTCCAAATATAACCATAGGTTTCAAAACAAAAAAAATTAAAACCCAGGACTTAGGTGAAATTACTACATTTGGCATCATCCAATTTCATTTCGCAAACCATTCTTTATATGAAAAATTATTTACTCTTGCTGTGGGTAATGGTTCCAGCAATCATCTGGGCACAAGCGCCCGACCGCACGATGTACTACTCCCAAGCTGCAAATCATTTTGAAGAAGCATTGGTGTTAGGAAATGGCCGCATAGGAGCTACCGTGCATGGAGGTGTTCAATCTGATAAAATTTTCCTCAATGAAGCCACGCTTTGGGCTGGAAGCCCGGTAGATCCCTACATGAATGCCGAAGCCTACAAACACTTACCGGCAGTACGTGAAGCCTTACGGCAAGAAAACTATCGATTGGCGGATAGCCTCAATCGGAGGCACTTGCAAGGGAAATACTCCGAGTCTTACGCTCCTTTAGGCACCATGTACATTGAGATGGGCCATGGGGCAGAAACAAGCAATTACCGCAGGCAATTAGACCTCAGCACGGCCATATCGAGTACCACTTACCAGCAAGCTGGTGTCACTTATACCCGTGAGTATTTCATTTCCTACCCCCAGCAGGTGATGCTGATCAAATTGAGCGCAAGCCAGACTGGTAAACTAAGTTTTAAGCTCCGTTTCAATAGTCTGTTGCCCAATCAGGTCAAAACCGAAGCCAATGTATTTAGCGCCAGTGGAAAAGCGCCTTCTCATGCCGAACCCAACTATCGGCGCTCCGATAATCCGTTGCAGTATGACCCCCAAAAAAGCATGCGCTTTTTGACTTTGGCTAAAATCATCGCAGCGGATGGAAAGGTAGTCCGAACCGACAGCACCATCGGGATTCAGGGCGGTCGGGAAGCCGTCATCATGGTTTCCATTGCAACCAGTTTTAATGGTTTTGACCAAAATCCGGCTACCAATGGCAAAAATGAAGTAGCCCTGGCCAATGACTGGCTAAAAAAAGCCGAAAAAATCAGCTACGCCAACCTTCGAGCTGCACATATTAAAGACCATCAAAGCTTTTTTAATCGGGTAGCACTACAATTGGCGGGTCGCAGCAGCAATGCCAGTTTGCCTACAGATGAACGGTTGAAACGTTTTGCCGAAGGCGCCAAAGACCCCGATCTGGAAATATTATACTTCAATTTTGGCCGCTATCTCCTGATTGCCAGTTCGCGTACGCCCAATGTACCCGCCAATTTGCAAGGCATCTGGAATCACCAGATTCGCCCACCCTGGAGCAGCAATTACACCATAAATATTAATACTGAGATGAACTATTGGCCTGCGGAGTCTTGCAATCTTTCAGAGTTGCATCAGCCACTCCTGGGCTTTTTGGGCAACCTGGCCAAAACGGGTGCCGTCACCGCCAAAACCTTCTACAATGCAGGTGGTTGGTGTGCTGCCCACAATACGGACATTTGGGCGATGAGCAATCCGGTAGGGCATTTTGGAGAAGGTTCACCCAGTTGGGCCAACTGGAACATGGGCGGAGCCTGGCTGGCGACCCACTTGTGGGAACACTTTGATTATTCCCGCGACACCATATGGCTGAAAAACTATGGTTATGGATTACTCAAAGGCGCATCCCAGTTTTGTTTGGATATTTTGGTAGATGACGGAAAAGGCAACCTGGTTACCTCCCCTTCCACCTCGCCCGAAAACATTTTTATCACCACTACCGGATACAAAGGTGCTACACTTTACGGAGCTACGGCCGATTTGGGGATGATCCGTGAGCTTTTTGCCCAAACCATTGCCGCAGCCAAAACCCTCAACCTGGATGCCGATTATCAGCAAAAGCTAAGTACTGCGCTGGGCAAATTGTACCCTTATCAAATCAGCAAAAAAGGGCACTTGCAGGAATGGTACCACGATTGGGCCGATGAAGACCCCAAACACCGCCACCAATCCCACCTTTTTGGTTTGTATCCCGGTCACCACATCAGCGTGGACCAAACGCCGGAACTGGCGGCTGCCTGTAAACAAACCCTGGAGGTAAAAGGTGATGAAACCACTGGTTGGTCCAAAGGTTGGCGCACCAATCTGTGGGCCCGTCTGCGCGACGGCAACCGCACCTACAAAATGTACCGGGAGCTGATGCGCTACGTCAGCCCTACCCCTGATACGCGTTACAATGGCGGTGGTGGTGCCTACCCCAACCTGATGGACGCTCACCCTCCTTTCCAGATCGACGGCAATTTTGGGGGCACCGCGGCAGTATTGGAGATGTTGGTGCAGTCGCGCAGCAACGAAATTACCCTCTTGCCCGCCTTGCCCGACGCTTGGGCCAACGGATCGGTGCGCGGTGTATGCGCACGCGGCGGGTTTGTATTGAACTTGACCTGGGTCAATGGAAAATTGAGCAAAACCGAGATCAGTTCACCAAGAGGTGGACAGACAAAGGTGGTTTATAATGGGAAAAGCCAGGATGTGCGCCTGGCAGCAAAAGGAAGTAAAGTGTTGGTGTGGTGATTTTTTATTTTCAATTATTATTGAAAGTATTGAATTTTCAAAAACAATGGCATACCTTTGGGTTACCATCGAAGAGGCCTTTAGAGCTGTAAAACAGCTCTAAAGCTTCTCAAACCCAAAGGATATGGAACATTCAAAAAACCTGGATTCAAAGGTCATTATTTATGACGATGTCTGCCCGCTTTGTAAAGCCTATACCAGCGGATTTGTCCGTGCGGGGTGGCTGCGCCCTGAAAACCGGGTCGGTTTTGCCGAAGCGCCTACAGAATTGATTGGACGGATTGATATTGACCGGGCACGCCATGAAATTCCCCTTTATGACCGTGTTACAGGTGAAACCCTTTATGGGAAAGAAGCGCTGTTTTTCATCCTAGGTGAGGCTATTCCCATCTTTAGGCCTTTGTTCCGGATGCGTTTATTCCGTGCCTTTATCTTTTGTTTGTACCAAATCATTACCTACAATCGCCGCATCATCGCCAATAGTCGCCCTCCTGCCAAAGGGTTTGACTGCGCGCCCGATTTTAATGCGTTCTACAGGTGGCTCTATATTGGGCTAATGGGAATGGGAGCAGGTTTGTTGTTTTACTCAGCGGCTCCAAGCTTCGACTTATTCCTGCGTATCTTGGTTTTATTGATAGGAATCGCAGTTGTGATTGGGTGTTTGATGCAATCTTTTAGAGTTCAAACCAGCTATTTTGGGCACCTGGCAACGGTGTTGTTCATTATTGCTGTGGTCCATTTTGGTCTGCAAAGTTTTCAAATACCATTGCTGGTTCCAAGCATTACCCTATTGGGAGCCTGGCTTTTTTATCGTCGAGTAATAGCCTTGTGGTAGATTGATTACCAGACAATTAGTGAGGATTTGTATGATCTAAAATCCCGCCCCGAAAGTTTCAGACTTTCGGGGCGGTCGAGCAAAGCACTATTTTGCTGTTTTATGTTAATCCTTCCTGGAAATCCGGTACAAAATCAGGCCCATTGCGGCGAAGAACAATACCCCCAGGATTTGGAAGCCACCTTCTCCTAAAGCACCGTGCAGCATGGGCTCCAGATTAAGTTTGGCAATGTTTGCAGCGATGCCCTCATTGACCGACAAGATCGCTACAATTACCCCCATCAGAGCCCCGCCTGCAACCAGGCCAGTTGCAAACAAGTTTCCTTTGCTCAAGTCTTCCTCTTCTACCGCTTTGCCTTTTTTCTTGGCTGCATTGTCAGCGATGCCACGGATGACCCCACCAACCCAAATCGGGAGTGTAGTAGACAAAGGCAAATAAGCACCTACGGCAAAAGAGAGTGATTTTACGCCGCACAGTTCAATTGTAATCGATAAAAAAGCTCCGACCAATACAAACTGCCAATCGAGGTTAAAGCTCAACAAACCTTTGATCAAAGTAGCCATCAAGGTACCTTGTGGTGCAGGGTATTTGTCACTGCCAATGGCATGCTGGATGCCCTGAGAAACCTGTTCCGGTGAAGGTGTATCCAGGATTTGCAGAGTAGCTCCAATGGCAATCGACGAAACGATAGCACCCACAAACAGGGCAATCTGCTGGTATTTTGGCGTCGCCCCAATGATGTAACCCGTTTTTAGATCTTGCGAAGTTGCCCCGGCATTGGCAGCAGCAATACAGATCATACTTCCTACAACCAAAACCATTGGTTCGAAAGTTTTACCCGTCATGCCGAAGCCGATAAAAATCAGCGCTGTACCCATCAAGGTAGCAATGGTCATACCCGAAACCGGGTTGGAACTGGTGCCAATCAAGCCTACAATTCGGCTGGAGACGGTCACAAAGAAAAACCCAAAAACGATCACCAGTAGGCCAATCAGCAATTTCCCACCAAAAGAATTACCAGGAATTTGTGGCAAAATCAGCATCAGGATAACCAGGGCAAGGCTACCAATACCCACTACAGCAATTGACAAATCCTGCTCGGTGCGTGCGCGACTTGCTGATGCGGAACGATTTTTGAAAGACTCTATGCTCTCGCTGAATGAAGCTGCAATGGTAGGAATGGTTTTGAGCAAAGTGATAAAACCACCCGCGGCTACCGCACCCGCCCCAATTTGGCGTACATAAGCCCGGTAAATGGCGGCGGCGATATTACCAAAGGTTTTAGTCGCAGGGTCCCAGGCACCTGGACCACCCGCTGAAGCAAGATCGGAGAGGTAACCTAGTTTAACCAATTGCGCAGCAATGATTTCAGTAGGTACTAAGGTTGCCAATAATGGGATCAAACCCAGCCAAGCCAATACACCACCCGCAACCAATACACCAGCAATTTTTGGGCCGATGATGTAACCTACCCCCATGTATTCCGGGGTAATTTCACCATTGACGGTAGCCGCTGGAAAGTATTTGTGGGTCGCTTTGGTCACCCAAGCCGGCGTTTCAGCAATGACATGGAAGACCTTTTGAAGTAGCGCGTATAAAAATGCTACCCCTAAACCCTGATAAGCCGTTTTGGCAAAATCGCCTCCCTTCTCGCCCGCAATCAGCACCGAAGCGCAGGCGGTTCCTTCCGGGTATGGCAAGTTGTGGTGTTCTTTCACAATGAGGGATCGTCGCAGTGGGATCATCATCAAGGTGCCCAAAACGCCCCCAAATACAGCCAAGGTGAAAATGGTGGTGTATTTGAAATATTGATCACCTACTGCAGGATCAGACAAAAACAAAAAGGCAGGAATGGTAAAGACTACCCCGGCCGCAATCGATTCCCCCGCTGATCCAGTGGTTTGAATGATGTTGTTTTCTAAAATGGTAGTGCCCAAAAAGCGTCGGCCTAAGGATATGGCCAACACCGCAATCGGAATAGAGGCTGAAACCGTCAAACCTGCTTTGAGGGCCAGGTAAACAGTGGCGGCACCAAAAATAATCCCAAAAACTGCGCCCAAAACAATGGCACGTACGGTAAATTCTTTGACATTGGTCACTTCAGCCGGAATGTACGGCTTGATTTGATCGTGGCTATGGTTCTCCATGAGTTAATGGTTAGGACTAAGGTGTTTATACCCAACTAGATTGTTAACCAAATTGGATTTGGTCTTTTCGGTGGAAAAGATAATATCATTTTTTAATAAAATTAAGTGCGGGTTTAAGTATTTCCATCAAAGTATGGCTGCGTTGGGCTTTGGTATAGGTGGTAAGAAGTACGGGGGCCTGCCCGGCAAGGGAGAGGTAGTAGCGTTCATTTACCCATTTGAGCAATAAATCGGCTAAATTTTCAGCATTGAGGAAACGCTCAGATAGACTTTGTAAGGCCGGGTCAAGTGGATAAAAAGCGGGTAGCAGGGTTGGTTTTCCAAAACGCAGCATATCGTTGACTCCGCCACTAATGCTGGTTTTTCCGTACCACTCCCGGGTTGTGCCAAATTGAATTTGTTCCTTCAAGGGCAAGAGCAAAAAATCGGCAGTTTGTAGCTTTTTTTGGTATTCCTGCTCGGGCAACATTTCGCTAAAAGTCTGGATATTGATGTTTTGGAAGTGATTATTTTGGGCTAAATCAAAAAGCAGCACGGCCCGTGGGCCACTTGCATTGCCTAAAAAAGTCAGGGTTATGGATGTATTCAATCGGGTATCGGCTTTTTGTAAGGCGGCAAAAAGCAGGTCAAAATCGCGGGTCAATGCCGATACAGTTCCTGGCACTATGATTTGGATGGGAGTGTTCAATTGGGGTAAAGTTGGGGTGAAATAGGTAAAAGGCAAAGCTGGCATAAGTTGGGCGAAAGCTGGCACCAAAGGCAGCATGTAGGCTTCAATCAGTGGATCGGTAAAACTCAAATAGGTGTTTTTTTTCAATAACTTTTTTCTGAAAAAATCCTCTCTTCGCCAAAGGCTGCGCAAAAATCGCAAAACATCTTTAAGATTTCGAATGCTCAAGTTGGATTGAGGCGCAAAAAAAGCGTTGCCTTTGTGGATGAGTAAAACAGTTGGCGGAGTAAAACTTTGTTGGGCAAAAAAGGCAAAATGATTAACCAAGGTAGTGAATACAATCAGGTCGACTACTTCCAATTGGTTTTTTACTCGCCGGATAAATTGGGGAATGTTTTCTTCCGGTAATTTATTGGTCCAATGCAGCTGCTCATTTTCCAGCCATTCAGGTTTCAGCTGCTCATGCATGTAGGCGGGTGCACAAACATAAATTTCGACTGCTTGTATCAGGAGTAGGTCAATCAAGCCATACAATACCTCCTGATGTTCCTGTAATTCAAGCAGGGCGATTTTTTTCATCCAAAAGCCACTTTGAATTGATGTTGAATAACCTGAATTTCCTCCTCCGTATAACGCCTTGAAAAATGAACCGGTGTGGCATTTTTCACTCCTGCCTTGCGTAGGACTTCTGCTGAAGCCTGTGCATAACTGTGCCGGTTTTGCAAAGCCAGTTCTTTGTCCTCGTTGAGGTAATAGGTTTCAATAAAGACCTGATCAGCATTTTGAAAGGTCTTCATGATTTTCTCATGGTTGGCCTCAGAAGCCAGATGATCCATCACTACCCCCAGGTGATACCCGGTTTTGAGTCGAAAATAGGGAAATAATTCAGCTGCCGGGTAATTTTGTCCCTGAATGTTGATCGACATCTCAGGGGTATTGGCCAAAAAAGCAGCCTTGGCCATTTTAACCCAGGGACCGGGCGCGAATGGTGATTCGTTTTGCAAAAAATTTACAGCATCGGGCTCTTGAAAGGAATAAGCAACGGAAGGAGTGCCGTGATCCAGGATGGTAAACCGAACCTCCACTGCCTCATTTTGGTACAGCACTGGCCCTTCTAAGTCAGCAATCACTTGCAAGTTCCATTTTGGAGGACTTACTTGATAAATTTTGATGCAGCGCTCGTTTTGAATTTCCCGAATTTCGTATTGCAGTTCGTTTTCAGCGATCAGGTTCCAGTTGTAGGCGCGGAATTTGGCCTGAAGCTGTTTGGCGATTCCTTTCGGGCCGCAAAGGGTTACCTGCATGCCACTCCCAAGTTGGTGCCGAAGAACGGTATCAAAATTGACAAAATGATCGATATGGGTATGGCTGATAAAAATGGCCGCCAGGTTCAAACAATCCTTTTTTCCCAAGAGGCTGGCACTGCCACATTCGCACAGGTATTGCTTGGCGTGGTTATCGATGCTCAAATGAATACAAATGTCTTCTGTTGGCAAGTTCTTTAAGGTCCCGTGAATCATGGCTTGCTGGATTTTGTGACCGTAAAACTGGCAAGTGTGCTTATTGGTTCCGCTTGCGCTCCGCTTTTTCCCACAATACTGTTTGTTGATTCTTCAACAAACGGGCGAAGCCCATAAAAACCGAAAAATTCATCACACAGAAATAGTAAGGGATGAAAAAAGCCTTGATTTTGATTTGTTTTTTTTCAAAAATCCAGCCCAATAAAGCCAATAGATAGAACAGGATTTGTAAGATAAACAAGCTGATGTACCAGGGCTTCATCGAAAAAGCCAGCAAGAGGTTCAATAAAAATACGATGGGCAAAGCCAGGGGTGCCAAGGTCCAGCGCAATACTTTGTGTGATAAAAATTGCCAACTAAACACACCGTAACGAAACGGATTCAATAAGTCTCGCAAACGCCAGGAGGCTTGTATGCCACCTGCTGCAATGCGAATTTTTCGTTTAAGCTCCTCCCCTACCGAAGCAGATGCTCCTTCCGAAGCGTAGGCATCAGCAGCATAGGCAATCCGGTAACCTTTGCGCAGCACGGTCATGGTGAGGTAAAAATCCTCGATCAAGGTATCTGCTGGGATACTTTCGTAGAGGGCGGTGCGAATGGAAAACAACTCTCCGGCAGCCCCTACTGCCGAATACAAATTGGCATCCCAACGTTTGAGGAGGCTTTCGTATTTCCAATAAATGCCTTCCCCGGCACTGCTGGCTTCGTCTTTGTTAGCACTGCTGACCCGTTTTTCTCCAGCTACTGCCCCAATTTTTGGGTTGTTGTAATGACAAACCAGTTGCCGGATAGCCTGAAGATTGAGTGTTGTATTGGCATCAGTAAAAATGGTCACAGGGGTTTTTACTAGAGGCATGATGCGTTCTATCGCTGCCAATTTTCCTTTTCGTTCAGGTTGATGGTAGACCTCAAAGCTTATTCCAGCCGGAACAGAGCAACTTTTAGCTTTTTGAAACGTTCCATCTGTAGAGCCATCTGTAATTACAATCACTTTCAATAATTCGGCGGGATAATCCAGGGACAGGGTGTTGTTGATTTTTTCAACAATCCAGTCTTCTTCGTTGTAAGCGGCGATCAAGATGCTTACTTCGGGGTTCTCTGTTTTTGTGGATTGCTTCTTTTTAAAAAATAATAAATTGAGTATCAGCAAAATGAGCCCATATCCCAAATAGGTATAGGCGACGATCAGAATATTTAGCCAAAAAAACAATTCAAGCATAATATAAAAAATTAATTCATCTTGACCAAGGTAAGCATAAAATCTTAGCTTTGTTGTACCCTAAATGAACGCACATGTACTTCCTATTTACAAACACCTCTTTGGCTCGTGGCGTACAGCTTAGCCCAGCCAACTTAGCCTACTTTGTTGTTTTGCTTAGTTCAGCCTTGGGTGCATTGCTCATGGCTCAAAAAGTGGAGGGCCTAGAATGGTATATTTTGGTGCCACTCGTTGCCTTGTATATCGTTTGGAAAATCCCATCCTCATCTCATGACCGACAAACTGCCCTGGGTGTTTTGACTGTAATTGTTGCAGTTGTATTGCTTTTCGTCTTCTTACCACCTCAAGTTCAGCAATATACTTTACAAGGAATCTCTATTGATGAGTGGAACAAGTTTAGGGCTTTTATCATAGCCCTTCCCTGCATGTGCATCATGTTGCGGATCGTAAATGCCAATCCAAGCCAACTCAATCTATTGTTGTTCGGCATTCCCATGGTGGTATGTGCGGGATTCTCGGTATACGCATTGCGGATTTTATTGGGAACAAGTTGAGGCCTCGGCTACGCTTGGCAAACGAGGCCTCAATTTTACTCCTTTATCGCTTTCACCCCAGGCAAAACCTTGCCTTCGAGCAGTTCCAACATAGCGCCACCGCCAGTAGATACATAGCTGACCTCATCGGCCAAACCCATTTGATTCACTGCCGCAACGGAGTCACCCCCACCAACCAGAGAGAAGGCGCCATTTGCAGTAGCCTTGGCTACAGACTCAGCAATGGTTTTGGTGCCTTTGGCAAAGTTTTCAAATTCAAAAACCCCCATTGGGCCATTCCAAAGCAGGGTTTTGGAATTCAGAATGGTTGCGCTAAATTCAGCACAAGCTTTTTCGCCTACGTCTAAACCCATCCAACCGGGTTCTACGGCATTGCTGGCAACTACCTTTCGATTGGCATCGTTGCTAAAAGCATCCGCAACCAATGAATCTTCAGGTAAAAGTAATTTCACCCCTTTGGCCTTTGCTTTGGCGATGAGTTGGTTGGCCAATTCGAGACGATCATCTTCACACAAGGAATTGCCAATTTGGCCACCTTGTGCCTTGACAAAAGTATAAGCCATACCTCCACCAACGATGAGGTTGTCTACATAATCGAGCATCCGATCCAAGAGCAGGATTTTATCAGACACTTTTGCACCGCCAACAATCGCAGTAAGTGGGCGGTCTGGGTTGTTCAATACCCGGTCGGCATTGTCCAATTCGGCTTTCATCAAAAAGCCAAAGCCTTTGTTTTCAGGGCTAAAAAACTGAGCAACCGTGGTGGTGGAAGCATGTGCCCGGTGGGCGGAACCAAAGGCGTCGTTGATGTACACGTCGCCATAAGAAGCCAGTGTTTTAGCCAGTTCTACGTCTCCTTTGCCCTCTCCTTTGAGGAAACGGGTATTTTCCAAAATCAACACTTGCCCGGGTTGTAGGGCCGCAGCCATGGCCGCAGCCTTGGGGCCGACGAACTCTTCACAAAACAATACAGGTGCCCCCAACAATTCAGCAGTATGGGCTACCGTATGCTTCATGGTAAAACGCGCCACATCGATGGAGCCATCGGGGAGCAGTTTTTCATCAGGACGACCCAAATGCGACATTAGGATCGCTGAGCCACCTTGGTCCAAAATGTATTTGATGGTAGGAATTGCCGCCCGAATGCGGGTATCGTCCGTGATGGCGAAGGTCTTTTTGTCAAGTGGCACGTTGAAGTCCACCCGTACCAATGCCTTTTTATTGGAGAAGTTGATGTTCTGCATGGTTAAAGGTTCGAAGGTTCCAGGATTCCAGGGTTCCAAAGTTTCAGGGTAGTCGGTCACTGAGCGAAGCCGAAGTGATCGCCCCCAACGCTGGAACCCGGAAACTTGGAACCTCGGAGCCTTTATTAAATACGTGTTGCCAGATCAGCCAAACGGGCAGAATACCCTGCTTCGTTGTCGTACCAGCCTACAACTTTAACCAGATTGCCGCTGACCATGGTCATGTCCATGTCAAAAATACAGGAGTGTGGGTTACCAATGATGTCCGCAGAAACGATTGGGTCTACACAGTATTCCAGGATACCTTTCAGGGCACCTTCAGAAGCAGCTTTGTAAGCAGCGTTGATTTCTTCTACCGTAGCAGTCTTTTTTACCACTGCAGAAAAGTCGGTTACCGAACCAGTAATGGTTGGTACACGCATTGCGTTACCATTCAATTTGCCTTTCAAGTGTGGCAATACCAAACCTACAGCCGAAGCAGCACCAGTGCTGGTTGGCACAATGGAAACCGCAGCGGCGCGCGCACGACGCAGGTCAGAGTGTGGAGCATCCTGCAAACGCTGGTCAGCAGTGTATGCGTGGATGGTGGTCATGAAGCCAGTCTCAATGCCCAGCAGATCGTCCAATACTTTCACCATTGGCGCAAGGCAGTTGGTGGTACAAGAAGCATTGGAATAAATGTGGTGGTCCGCACTGATTTTGTCCTGGTTTACACCTAAAACGATGGTAGGCAGGTCACCTTTGGCTGGAGCAGAGATAACTACTTTTTTGGCACCAGCAGTCAGGTGCAATCCAGCTTCATCCTTGGTGGTGAAACGACCAGTTGACTCAATGACCACATCAATGTTCAGATCGCCCCAAGGCAATTTGGTTGGATCTTTTTCTGCCAAAGCC
The DNA here is from genome assembly GCF_965225875.1 of Haliscomenobacter sp. Lineage (GTDB taxonomy): Bacteria > Bacteroidota > Bacteroidia > Chitinophagales > Saprospiraceae > Haliscomenobacter. The sequence goes on from NZ_CBDDBS010000002.1 coordinate 839,435, forward strand.
AAAATTGACTTTCCATTGATGTGAAGGTATTTATCATCAGCACTTACAGTGCCATCGAACTTCCCTTGGGCAGAGTCGTACTTAAATAAATGAGCCAGCGTTAGGTTGTCAGTCAAGTCATTGATGGCAACGACTTCAACGTCGCTCATTTTCAATAGATTGCGCAGGGTAATTCTGCCAATGCGTCCAAATCCGTTGATAGCAATTCTTTTTGCCATGAGTGGATGTGTTTGATTTGATGAGTAAAAGTTGGTGTATAGTGAACACTCATTTGCGCTTGTTCAGCTAGGTATTCGGTTGGTAAGGGCAAAAAATGCAGCGCAAAGGTAAAAAAATATTCATTATCGTTTTTCAAGTGCTTGTTTAAGTTTTTTTTCATGCGGCAATTTCCTCATTTTCACCCTTGTCACTACTTAAATCTGGTTGAAAAATAGGCAAAATGAAAAAAATGAAAAAAAATTTGCTCGAGTTCTTGTGTAATTCAGCAAGTCGAATTTATCTTTGCAGTCCCAATTGGGAAGCACACAAACATTGAAGTCACTTTTTCAGGGTTTGATGCCTCCAATGGCCCGTTCGTCTAGGGGTTAGGACGCAGGATTTTCATTCCTGTAACACGGGTTCGAATCCCGTACGGGCTACTTCTCCACAAGCTGGAACTTTTTTTCACTTGTCCGAGTTTCATAAGAAAATTTACCTAGATGGCCCGTTCGTCTAGGGGTCAGGACGCAGGATTTTCATTCCTGTAACACGGGTTCGATTCCCGTACGGGCTGCAACGAAGGCGATCATTTTGATCGCCTTTTTTCGTTTAGGGCGGCCACAGAGGGCCGCCCCTACGAATATCAATCGATTAAATTAAATTCCTTGCGGTTTCCTACCTTATCCACGGCTTGTTTGGCCAGGCGGTTATACCAACTCTTCAATTCTTCATACCGTGCATAGGCATCCTTACCGGGGCGTTGATCACCTTGATCCAGCATGCCGCGCAAATAGGTAATCTGGTCAATCAGACGTGGCGTCATGTACCGGCCTTCGGCAGTAAACAATTCGCCGTACAGCTCATCGTAAAATGTACTAAGCACCTTATCGCTTTTTTGCTGTGCACTCGCGCGTTCCTGTGTGATGGTTGCACCGAGGATCCGGCTGCGGCTATCCAGTTCGATGATCTGTAAAGACAAAGCTTCCTGCTGCTGAAGATCTTTGCTCGTCACCCCCGCATTGATCAGGCGAGGATCAGGCAACACCTTGAAGCCTTGTAAAGATGCCACACCATTTACCGTCAGGCGAACAAAATACTGTCCAGGTGCAGCCATCGGAGCTCCCCGGCTGGTACGAACTCCACTGCGATCCCAAGGGCCCAAATGCCGTAAGTCCCAAACAAAGCGCTGGACTCCAGGTGTAGTGCGCAGTGCTTCGCTAAAGCCAGCAATCACAAAGCCCATGGCCATACCCGCCTTGCTGGGTATTTTCACGGTATCCCTTGGGTTGTTTTGGGAAGTAAATGCCCGGATGGTTTGCATTTGGGCATTGAGGATCTCCAAAGTGATTGCGCTCTGCGGTGCCTCTTTTAACCAATAATCAATCTGGATACCCGGGCTGGGATAATGAGGTTCGCTGCCCTTGCGATTGGGGAAATAACGCAGGCGGTACTGATCGCGGGGTTTGAAGAGGACAGCTGATTGGGCCAGATTTGGTTTGGCCAATTGATGCAGTGCCGACAAGTTGTCCAAAATCCAGAACCCTCTCCCCATAGTAGAGATAACCAAATCTCCCTGGTGTACTTTGATGTCTGTAATGGGGGTGATGGGCAAATTTTGTTGGAAAGGTTGCCAATTCTGGCCGTCGTCAAAAGAAATAAACATGCCATATTCGGTACCTGCATACAACAATCCCTCCCGGCTGGGGTCTTCCCGAACAGTACGCACCGGGTAATCTTCGGGAATCCCCTTGGTGATCAAGGTCCAGGATTGACCGTAGTTTTCGGTTTTGTACAAATAAGGCCGCCAGTCTCCCAATTGATACAAGAGGATTGCAGCATACGCCTTATTGGGGCGGTGCGGGGAAGGGTCAATACAATCTACTCTACCGCCTTTGGGCATACCGACCGGAGTCACATTTTGCCAGCTTTTGCCATTGTTGCGCGTGACGTGGATGGGTCCGTCATTGGAACCTACCCAAATCAGGCCAGGCAGTTTGTTGGATTCCCGAATTTCGTAAATGGTGCTGTAATATTCCTCACCGGTTACGTCGCGGGTAATCGGGCTACCCGAAATCACCTGCTTATCGGGTTCATTGGCGGTGAGGTCGGGCGAAATGGTTTCCCAGGTCGCCCCTTCGTCCAGCGTGCGGTGCAAATATTGCGAACCGTAATATACCACTTTAGGGTTGTTGGGTGAAACGTGGATGGGGGTCACCCGTTGAAAGCGGAACTTGAGGTCATTGGGCTTATGGCCATAAATGTTGGTGGCGCCAATGAAGTAGTTGCGTTCCTGCCCACTGCGTTTGTCGTATACACTGAAGCAACCTTTACAGTTGGCATAAACGATGTTGTGGTTGCCAGGTTTGGGCACTGCCGGGCCAGTTTCACAACCTCCGGCGGGCAGGTAATAGCCCATGGGGCCTACTGGTGAATCGTAAGGTGGCAAACTGGGTACCGTAATGGCAGTGCCATTGTCTTGTTGCCCCGCATACAACCAATAGGGAAACTGATCATCTATTTCAACCTGATACAATTCAGCGGTAGGTTGATTGAGCTGGGTCGACCAGTTTTTTCCCCCGTCACGAGTAATGTTCGCACCACCGTCATTGGATTCAATCCATTCCAGGGTATCCCGGGGGTTGATCCACAAGTCGTGGTCGTCACCGTGAGGGGTGTTGAGTGCCGTCCAGGTGCGTCCACCATTGTTGGAACGCCAAAATCCGGTTGCGCTCACAAAAACGTTATCCGCATTCAAAGGATTGGCAGTGACGTTGCAATAATAAAAAGGTCGATCGAGCAGAAAACGGCTGGAGCTAATCAGAGACCAGGACTCCCCGGCATCATTGGAACGGTATAAGCCACCACCCGGTAGTGCTTCGATCAAGGCATAGACCCGTTGCGGATCGGCTGGGGAAACGGCAAAATCAATTTTGCCAATCAAATCAGCTGGTAGACCTTTGGTAACTTGCCTCCAGGTACTTCCGCCATCTTCCGATTTGTACACCCCTCCCACTTTGCCTCCACTGATGATGGTCCAAGGGGTGCGTTGGGCGCGCCAGGCACCAGCGTAGATGATTTGAGGATTGGTTGGGTGAAATTCCAGGTCGGAAAAACCGATGGTATCACTCAGAAAAAGGACTTTTTCCCAGGTCTTTCCACCGTCTTTGGTGCGGTAAACCCCACGATCCACATTGGGTACAAAGGCACTACCGATGGCGGCGACAAAGGCGATATCAGGATTGCTTGGGTGTACTTCAACTGCACCGATGTGACCGGTTTTTTCCAAACCTACTTTTTCCCAGCTGCGGCCGGCATTGGTGGATTTGTACACTCCTTTGCCCGCGATTACGTTGCTGCGCAGGCCATCAGAACCAGTGCCAACGTACATCACGTCTGGTTTGGAAGGGGCGATGCCGATAGCACCAATCGAAGGGGTGTTAAAAAAGCCATCCGAAACATTGTTCCAGTTGTGGCCGTAATCGATGGTTTTCCAAAGGCCTCCCCCCGTTGATCCCATAAAAAACACCCCGGGAGTATTGGGGTGTCCAGCCACACTGGTAACCCGCCCTCCACGGGTAGGACCGACACTGCGGTATTCAAGGTTGGTGAGGAGTTTAGGGTCAATGTAGTTCTGCCCCCTTACAGCTTGAACAACTCCTAATAAAACCATGATAAGCAGCAGCTTACTTGTAATCTTCTTCATATTTAGCAGCTTTTGAGTGATCATATCCTCAATTCATTAATTTTGCCCTGGCGAATGAAATTTAAATGAAGGTAGCAGTTTTTTAATCCATTATTTGCCTATTTTGTTTAGACATCAAACACCGTCGACGAATCAATGCCAACATACCGGATTTACCTACTTATTGTAGTCTTATTGCTCCCAACGCTGTTGTGTGGCCAAAAAGGCCAGAGCGGGAGCAAGGATTTTAATGCTTGTTACTTTTATCAGCATACCTCACTGGCTGATGCCAAAGCGGATGTACATTTGATGAAACACATTGAAGGCCTGAATTTAAAAAAGGGCGAAAAAGTCGCCGACATTGGTGCGGGAGCGCTCCGCTGGGAAGGCGCATTGTCTTTGTTTACCGAAGGGGTCAGATTTTATGCGGTGGACATCGACTCTTCTTGTTGCAATGCCCAGCAGGCCAGTTATGTGCAGCGGTACTACTCCATCGTCAAAGGCCAACGGTTGAGCAATAGTATCAGTACTTCCCTGGGAAGTGTCAAAAAAACGGGTTTGCCTGACGGGCAGATGGATAAAGTGATTTTATTCCAAACTTTTCATGAATTTAGCCATCCCGATGAGATGTTGCGCGATATTTACCGCAGTTTAAATGCCAATGGGCGCTTGTACATCAGTGAATTGGTACCCCGGAATGCCAAAGACCTGCACCCTGGCTGCCAACACCTAATGTACAGCCCAGAAACTCTAAAAAAGATGGTTCAACGCTGTGGATTTGTGTTTGAAGCCCAAACCCTGATCGTCAAAGAGGACAAAAAAAACCGCACCCAATACTTATACCGATTCCGCAAAAGCACCCAAGAAAATGGATAACCTAGAACCCGGTTCGAACCAACAGAGCTGGTTTGAACAACTCGAAAAAGAAAGCTGGTCAGCAGAGTTGATCATCTCCGGAGCCGCCATTTACGGCTCATTACAACTGCCTTGGTTGCTCACTAAAATGGTCAATTACAGTTTATTGAACTTCAGTGACGATATCCTTGGAATTCTTTACCTCTTTTTCACCTACGTCACTTTTGCCATCACGATCTTGATGATCAATTTTATATTACATTTTATCCTGCGCTCGATTTGGGTAGGATTGCTTGGCCTATCTTCGGTTTATCCACAAGGTGTCAATGAGGAAAGTGAGAACTACAGCCGGCATTATTTGAAACAACTAAAAGCTGATTTTGGGGACCTGCGCAGTTATGCGGCAAGAGTTGACCGAACTTGTAGCATCATGTTTGCTTTTTCCTTCAGTGTGGCCATGATCTTTACCAGTATTGCCTCAATTGTATTGGCTTTGGCAGGCATCGCCTATGGCATTCATCAGTTGCTACCGCAGTTTACCATAAACAACATTTTTATGGTTACTTTATCCACATTAATGATACCAGGAGTAATTGGGGGCCTGTTGAATACAAAAAAATTGCGCGACAAAGCATGGGTACAAAAAATTCATTATCCCCTGATGGTCAAAAGCAGTAGCCTAATCATATTCAATTTTTTACATCAACCCATTTTTTACATCAACAGTACCTTTATCACCAACCTCAAAAAAAGAGCATATACATTAGGCATGGTGGGCTACCTGTTACTGGTTTTACCGGTATTTTTCGTCGTTTTTCTACAAAGCAATGTAATATATACCAACCAGCAATACTACTTTAGCAATGCTGACCGAGAAGACCGCTTCTATTCTGTTCATTATGAAGACCACCTCAAAACCGATCAACTCATTCAAAACCCGATCATCCCAAGTTCAGAAATAACAGGAGTTGGGGTAAAGCTGTTTTTACCACTTCCAACTCGCGAAGAGGTCGTTTTGAATGAAAAATATGGTAAGTATAAAGTGGATACTACACTCAACGAAAGCCAAAACCTGATCAGGCGTCGTGCCCAGTTTAAAGAACAAGGCAAAAAATACTTTCATATTGAGTTGAATGGTCAGAAATTTGTACCCAATCAACTTCGCTCCTACAATCACCACAATGCCAATGAGTATGGATTTTTGGCCTACATTCCCGATTCATTGCTCTTATCTGGTGAAAATCTAATCTACATTCGGTCAGAGTATCGCTATGAGGGCAAAAAACGCGAAAGTTTCATCCCCTTTTGGTACAGTGCCAAATAGCACTCTTTTTGGCCAGTCGAATCATTGCTTCGCTCACCAATTAACCCTAAGTTTAGCGTTTCAAACAACAATGTATGAAACTTAAAAACTTAGTCGCCCTGATGCTGCTGAGCGGCATAGGGCAATGGGCGTTTGCCCAGGGGACAAGCTATTCCCAAAGCTCACCATCAGGCAGAATTGCCTTACATTTTCAACTCTCTGCTCAAGGGGAACCCAACTACAGAGTCGATTTTTGGGGCAAACCGATTGTGGCAAAATCCAAACTGGGCTTTTACCTCGAAAGTGGTCAACTCAATCAGGGTTTTAAATTGGTTCAGCAAAATACCCGCCAGTTTGATGAAACCTGGCAACCGGTTTGGGGAGAGGTGGCCAATATCCGCAACCGCTACAATGAACTAAAGGTTGTGCTCGAAAATGCTACCGGGCAATTGGAAATCACTTTCCGGGTTTTTGATGATGGCATTGGCTTTCGCTACGGCTTACTGGGAAAAGTGGGCCAAAGCGGAGAGCTCAGTGTAATGGAAGAAGTCAGTGAATTTGCCATGACCGGCGACCACACCACCTGGTGGCAACCCGGTGATTGGGACAGCAACGAACACACTTACACTACGAGCCTCATTTCTGGGATCGACGGCAAAAAGTACTTAAACGAAACTTCCATTTCTACCCAATTCATTCCCGATTACCGGGCTTGCCAGACGCCCTTGGCGATGCGGACTGCCACGGGCGTACACCTGGCCATTCACGAAGCTGCTTTGGTCAATTTCCCGGCCATGCAGCTCAAGGTGAACAATGCCACCCGAACCTTTGGAGCGTTTTTGGTGCCGGGCAAAGATTTGTGGCGCAAAGCCAGCGTACCAGTTGGTTTTCAAACGCCTTGGCGGGTAGTCCTGATCAGCCCCGACGCTCCCGGTTTGTTGGCTTCCAAATTGATCCTCAACCTGAATGAGCCTTGCAAAATTACCGATGTAAGCTGGATCAAACCCGTAAAATATGTAGGAATTTGGTGGGAAATGCACCTGAACAAAGCTACTTGGGACTTCTCTGGCTCCCAAAATGGATCAAGCGCACAAGGCACAGCGGGACATGGCAAACATGGGGCCACTACTGCAAATACCCGCAAGTACATTGATTTTGCCTCGGAACACGGTTTTAAAGGGGTTTTGGTCGAAGGTTGGAACATTGGCTGGGAAGACTGGTTTGGCAAATGGAAAGAGGATGTTTTTGATTTTCAAACCCCCTACCCTGATTATGATTTACCGGGTTTGGCCAAGTATTCGCTTGAAAAAGGCGCACCAATTATCGTACACCACGAAACCTCGGGATCGGCTACCGGGTATGAAAAACACATAGATAAGGCATTTGACTTGATACAATCTCTGGATTTGCACGCCATCAAGACGGGTTATGTCGGGCGCATCATCCCCAAAGGTGAGTGGCACGATGGCCAGTGGATGATCAACCATTACAACCGGGTGCTGGAAAAAGCAGCAGCCAAACGCATCATGGTGGATGCCCACGAGCCCGTGCGGCCTACGGGATTGCATCGTACTTATCCCAACTTCCTAGCATCAGAAGCCACCCGGGGCAATGAATTCAACGCATGGAGCAAGGGGAATCCACCAGAACATGAAACCATCCTACCCTTCACGCGTGGCTTGGGTGGGCCTATCGACTACACACCTGGGATTTTTAACATCAAATTTTCAGAATACAAAGCCAGTCCTAACGAATACCAGGTGCACACCACCCTGGCCAAACAATTGGCCTTGTATGTGACCTTGTATTCTCCGCTTCAAATGGCCGCCGATTTGCCCGAGCACTACCAAAAACACCTGGATGCTTTTCAATTCATTAAGGATGTGGCGGTCGACTGGGATGATACCAAAATTTTGGCGGCAGCCATTGGTGATTACATCGTTACTGCGCGGAAGGCAAAGGGCTCGGAGAACTGGTTTTTGGGTGCCATTACCGATGAGTTGCCCCGCAACCAAAGCGTCAAACTTAGTTTTTTACCAGCTGGAAAAACCTATGTTGCGAAGATTTACGAAGATGCGCCGGATGCACATTGGAAAAACAACCCAACGGCCTACAAAATTCGCAGCATTGAAGTAAGCAATCAAAGTGTGTTGGCGCTAAAGTTGGCGGCTGGTGGAGGTGCAGCGGTAAGTTTGATTCCAAAGGAATAGGGCATAAGTAGTGGGGCAAAAATAAGTACTCAGAAAAATGAGCACTTATTTTTTTATCACCCCTGAGCTTAAAAAGTAGCTGCTTATTTCCAAAATTATTTTTGTTCTTTTCTTCAAAACCCTTACCTTTGCGGCGCTGTAACTGATTCTTGTGATCACTAACGGTATTAATTCCAATACAATGGCAGTTTATTTAACTCAAGAGAAGAAGGCTGAGATTTTCACTCAGTATGGCGGAGCCGCCGGAAACACTGGCTCTACCGAGGGCCAGGTGGCACTTTTTACTTATCGGATTCAGGAGCTTTCCAAGCACTTGAACGAAAACCGTAAAGATCACGCTTGCCGGCGCACATTGTTGATGCTCGTTGGTAAAAGAAAGCGTTTGTTGCAATACCTTGCTAAAAGGGATATTGTCAAATATCGCGAACTGATCGAACAATTGGGTATTCGTAAGTAATTCCCACACGAACAAGGAAGCGTTCTCTTTTCGAGGGCGCTTCCTTTGTTTTGAGGTGTATGTATTAATGCTGTGCAGACTGATTTTTGAGGTCAAAGAGCAATTTTTTTTGATGAGCAATCCTCTCCTCCTCATTTTTTTTCAACTTTTTTGTCCGTCCTGCATTTAACGCTTCAACACTTCAACCACATAGGATACAAGAAGGTTAAGACATATTCAAAAAGCGATTTCAATTTATGGGACAACAGATTCCAATCACGAAGTCTTTCAACTTGCCCGATGGTCGTGAAGTGATCATCGAAACAGGTAAGTTAGCTACCCAAGCCGACGGCTCGGTAGTGGTACGTTGCGGCAATACCATGATTTTTGCTGTAGCTACCTCAGACAAAGAAGCCCGCGCTGGACAAGATTTTTTTCCACTATCCGTGGACTATCAAGAAAAATTTGCCTCATCAGGTCGTATTCCAGGCAACTTCTTCCGTCGGGAAACCAAACTTTCCGATTACGAGATATTGTGTTCTCGTTTGGTTGACCGCGCCATCCGCCCGCTCTTCCCCGATCACTACATGAACGACACCCAGATCATTATCAACTTGATCTCGGTGGAGAAAAACGAAATGCCCGACGCATTTGTAGCACTCGCTGCTTCAGCTGCGCTGAGTGTGTCGGATATTCCCTTCCAGGGGCCTATCTCTGAGGTTCGGGTTGCCCGCATCAACGGCGAATTCGTCATCAATCCTGGCAAAGAAGAGTTAAAGGGAGCTGACATCGATTTGATCGTAGCAGCTACTTTGCAAGACATCACCATGGTTGAAGGTGAAGCCAAGGAAATGGACGAAGAATCCATGATTGATGCCCTGCGCATTGCCCACGAAGCGATCAAGGTACAGTGCCACGCCCAAATCGCCCTGGCCCAACTGGTAGGCGACAAAGCGCTGATCAAACGTGAAGTACCACCACTTCCCGAAGACGAAGAAGTGTTGGCGAAGCTCAAAGAACTGGTTGTGGACAAAATTCGCGCCGTAGCCAGTAGTGCTTCGGAAAAAAATGCCCGCAAAAAGAAATTTGAAGAGGTTAAAAAAGAAGCGGAAGCGGCCTTATCCGAAGCTTATGGCGAAGAGGCCTGGCCTGAGAAAAAACCCTTCTTCAAACGTTATTTCGACGTACTGAAGAAAAAAACCGTGCGTGAAGTCATCCTGGATGGCATTCGTTTGGACGGTCGTGGGCTCAGCGAAATTCGCCCAATCTGGTGCGAAGTAGACTATCTGCCTTCTACCCACGGATCTGCCATCTTTACCCGTGGTGAAACCCAGTCATTGACCTCTTTGACCTTGGGCACCAAGACGGACGAGCAGATGATCGACAACTCGCAAGAGATGTACCACGAAAAATTCATCCTGCATTACAACTTCCCGGGCTTCTCGGTAGGTGAAGTGAAGCCTTCCCGTGGCCCTGGCCGTCGTGAAGTGGGTCACGCCAACCTGGCAGCGCGCTCCTTGCGCAAAGTAATGCCTGCTGATTTGCCTTATACTGTGCGGATTGTATCAGACATTCTGGAATCCAATGGTTCTTCTTCTATGGCTACTGTTTGTGCAGGTACACTCGCACTGATGGACGCCGGGGTAAAAATCAAGGCACCAGTATCCGGTATCGCGATGGGTATGATCAAGGAAGGTGACCGCGTAGCGATCCTGAGCGACATCCTTGGAGATGAAGATGCACTGGGCGATATGGACTTCAAAGTGACCGGTACCGAAAACGGGATCACTGGTTGCCAAATGGACATCAAAATTGATGGTCTGCCTTACGACTTGTTGATCCGTGCCCTCAATCAGGCTCGCGAAGGTCGTTTGCACATCCTCAACGAGATGAAAAAGACCATCGAAGCGCCTCGTGAAGATTACAAACCACACGCACCACGCATTGTGGAAATCATCATCGACAAGAGCTTCATTGGTGCTGTAATCGGCCCGGGTGGTAAAGTCATCCAGGAAATCCAGGCTTCAACTGGTACACAAATCAACATCGAAGAAAAAGGCGACAAAGGTCACGTGACCATCGCTTCAGCCAATAAAGATGCCATCGACAAAGCCATTGAGTGGGTCAACCGCATCACCTTCAACCCAACGGTAGGTGACGTGTTCCGCGGCGTGGTGAAGTCGGTAATGCCTTATGGCGTTTTTGTCGATTTCAACGGCAAGAGTGGTCTTTTGCACGTATCCGAAATCAGCCATACCCGCATCGACAATGTGGAAGATGTGCTGAAAGAAGGCGACGAGATCAAAGTCCAACTGGTTGAAGTAGACAAAAAGACCGGCAAAATGCGCTTGTCTCGCAAATCCTTGTTGCCCAGACCTCCAGGAATGGAAGACAACGGCGGCGGCGACAATGGCGGCGGCGGCGAAAGACGCGAATACCGTGGTGATCGCGGCGGCGACCGTGGTGGCGACCGCAGAGGTGGTGGTGGCGACCGTGGCGGTGATCGTCGTGGCGGCGGTGATCGCGATCGCGGAGGCGACCGTGGCAATTGGGGCAACAACCGGGATCGGGATTAGTCCTGATGCTGTGTAGCAATAAAAAAGAAGCCTTCTGCTTGTAATGAGCGGAAGGCTTTTTTTGTTGGGGTAGTTCTGGTTTGAAGGTTTAAGCGACTTGAGGTGAATTGACAAATCATTAGTGAGCTTATGCACCATCTGAAACTCCTCTCCGAAAGTTTTAGACTTTCGGAGAGGTTAAGCAACGAAACAGTGCTTTGCTTGACATCCTCGAAAGTTTAAAACTTTCGAGGATGGGCTTTAGATTTTCGCACAAGTCATTGATTTTAAACCGCTTAAAGTCAATTAAACTTGACTCAAAGCCCCAACTTATCCATCCTTACCTTTTCATACTCCCCATCCTCTGCCGGATACCTCAACACCTTCTCAAATCTACCCGATTGCTTCGCCAAAGCCCAAATCAGGCTTTCGCCCGCGGGGATGGCATTCGGTACTTCCTGATAAATTTTATCTTCAAAAGCCTTGTCCGCATCGATTACTTCCCAACCATTGGCCTTAAAATGTTGAATCAGGTCATCCAGGAATAAAGCTGCAGCGAGGTTGTGATGCAATAAGAGAACGTGGTTAATCCGTCGATTGGTCAATTGGTAAGCCAGAGAGTCATAATATTGGGCTCGATTCAACAAATGGTCTTTGTAATATTCGCGAAAGCCCGAAACATCCGCCTTCGGATTTTCTTGTAGCCGTTTTACCAATCGGCCATGGATGTACCAATCCGAAGCATCAATAGAAACGTGGCCATTTTTGTAGCCTTTTTGGCTCATAAAGGCTCTGAAACCTTCCACTTTTTCTTTGGTATCACCCTCTTTAAGAAAGGGGAATCTGAAATAGGGTATGTAGTTCGAGTATTGTTTGATGATCACGTCGTTTCTACTCAATTCCGATTTAAAGGCTTCGAGGCTGGTGGTTTTGCTGTTGAAATTGACATGAGACATGGTATGGTTGGCAATGAAATGCCCGGCATTGTTCCAGGAACTCAATACATATTTCCCTTTTTCGGTCGATTTATTCGCTCCTGCTGAAAACAGGATGGCCTTGAGTTGGTGTTTGTTCAGGTTGTCCAGCAAGCGTTGGTTCCAGGTTTCCAGTTTGTATCCGCCAAAATCATTGATCGAGCCGTCGTCAAAGGTGAAAGAGATTTTGGGTTTGCTGTCCTCTTTTTCCGGTTGAGGATTGGATTGGAAAGAAAACATCAAGCTACCAACAGCAGTAAACCATAAAAAAGGCAAAATTCCAGGCCTGTACTTGATTGGATGCATGGTTTTTTATTTAAAACGAAGCTAACTTTTTCTATTGCATACAGCTAAGGTTTCCACTTTGTCGAAATAAGCTCCAATTCGGTAGGTGATCCTGCTATTTTAGTCTCATAGGAGTGTAACTTTCTTTATTTGTTATACTTTTCCTCACACCTTTATCGTACAATTTGCGTCTAAATAACTGTAAAAAGTGCAGATCATAGAAAAAAACTCTGATTTGCAATTTTTTCCTCATAAAATCAAGTTTTTCTCAAATTTTGAAACTATTTTTAAGAGGAAAGCGTATGATAAAGGGAGTAGAATGTAAAGTGAGCAACACTATCGTTGTACCCGGAAGCATTCCTCACTCATTGTTTAACCAAAGTATTCAACCCCATTGTTAAAACTTAATTCCAAAACTTCCTAAGTTATGCGTCAGCTAAAAATTACGAACAAGATTACGGCCCGCGAAAGTTTGGCCCTCGACAAATACCTGAACGACATCGGTAAGATTCCTATGCTTACTGCCGATGACGAAGCAGAAATGGCACGCCGTATTCGACAAGGCGACGACGATGCTATGGCCAAATTGACCCGTGCCAACTTGCGCTTTGTAGTGTCCGTAGCCAAGCAGTATCAAAACCAGGGACTTTCCCTAAGTGACTTGATCAACGAAGGCAACGTAGGTTTGATGAAAGCCGCCAAACGTTTTGACGAAACCAAAGGATTTAAATTCATCTCCTACGCCGTGTGGTGGATTCGCCAATCCATCCTGCAAGCGATTGTAGAATATTCGCGCATTGTTCGTTTGCCACTGAATAAAGTAGGCTCATACAATAAAGTCAATGAAGCGTATCTCGCCTTTATTCAGGAGTTCGAACGTGAACCAACGAACGAAGAGCTGGCCGATTTGCTGGAAATGAACCCCAAAGAAGTGGGGAATATGCTCAAAGGAAACGGCCGCCACGTGAGTGTGGATGCTCCATTGAGTGGCGAAGAAGGTGATTCAACCATGTTGGACGTCATCATTGATCAAGACGACATGGGCCCCGACTTCCGCCTGATGGAACAATCCCTCAAGGACGAAGTGAAACAAGGTTTGTCGATCCTCAACATCCGCGAAGTTGAAGTCCTTTCAGCTTATTACGGACTGGAGGGCCAAAAACCGCTTACCCTGGAAGAAATTGGTGAGATGTATGGTTTGACCCGTGAACGGGTACGCCAAATCAAAGAGCGCGCCATTCGCCGCTTGCGCAAATCATACAACCGCAACAATTTAAGATCTTATTTAGGCTAATTGGGTGAGTTGTTGCCCCTGTGCAGCAACCTTTTTGTTGTAACAGAGGGGACGAGAGGCATCAGTAATTACTGATTGTGCGGCTAGAAGTGAAGAACCACTGAATACTGTCTTTTGTCCCCATCTCTATTTTTTTTGCGCCGATCAAATCTCTGCCAATATGCAGCTCCTTTTTAAGGCATTTGTCCAATCGCTATGCTGCCTTGTTCTCTTTTTCACCTTATTTTCCTGCTCTTCCAAATCCGGTTCTTTTCCAACGGGCCCTTCACAAATCATGGTTTTTAAACCAGGTTTACGCCTGTTCTCCAGCCCGGGTAGCCAAGGCAAAGCTTTGCGTAAGCTCAAACACGGTGAGGTGCTGCAAGATCTTGGTGAGGTCAGTCCGTTTTTGACTCCCTTGTCCCTGAATGGCCAGGGATACATCGAGCCCTGGCTCAAGGTGCAAACGCAAAAAGGGGAAATCGGCTGGGTTTACGGTGCCGTTTTGTACAATCAACAGGAGCAGGCCTCCCAACAGGTACTATCCAAGCGCCTGGCTGCACTTTTTGGTACTTCCTTAGCTCAAAAAACGGATCAATACAAACACAATTTTGAGGCAGCTCAAACTGACCTGGAATTGGCCCAGGCTTACCATCAGTTCCGCGAGATCCTGGATTCAATGGGCTTGCATACTTCTTTCGCAGTGGCGGTAGACCCTACTTATACCCTGCCCAATTTGTCCTGGTTGCCCCAGTTACTGCCAGGGGTCGTTCCTCAAATGAATCCGAAACGGGATGACTACTATTTTTTCGCTCATTTTGGCGTGTACCAGCGAAAATCACAACAAACCAAAGGGCAAAGTGATGACGATTTTTTTGATTGGTGCATCCAGCAATTTCCACAAGACAGCATTGAATACCTTTACCCCAATTACCTCATCGAAACCGAACACGATGTAGCACATAGCCTGCTGGGCCGTGGTCTGCATTTTCAAGCACTTCAACAGTTGGACGCCTTGTACCGTCGAAAAACGGCCTTTGGCGATGATCTTATTGCTGCTAAAAATCGTTGCATTGACGATATTACTGCTTCTCGCGCCGCCTTTTGGGAGACGCGGAAAAAGATTATTGCCGAATTGACACAAATCTGCCGCTCAGATTTGGTGATCTTGACTAAAGCGGATAAAATTGCACTCGAAACCCGCTTGCTACAGCTCCAGAGGCCAGAAACCTATGGCCTTCAAACGGATGTGCAGTCAGGTAGGACGAAATAAACAATAAAGAATGGGCATACTCGCAATTTCAGCCATTATGGTAGCCGGGGCAGGCTTTTATTTGTTTTCACAAAGCTTCCCCAATTTTAAGCCGGGAGAAAAAAAGATTCAGGCCGACCTCAAGGCAATTCGCCAGGAAGTGCTCAAAACCATGCCCGACCTGACCCCCTTGCGCACTGAAGACCTGGAGTCTCTGTCCTCTAAGGAAATGGATAAAAGTGTCAAAAAACGAGCCACCACCGATCAGCGCGGGGTTTTTGTAACCATTTTTGAAGAACCCGCTGCGGCTTATTATTACCGCAAGTATCTATCCAACAAACGGGACGCCCTGCTTTTTGCCAAAACCTATCACCACGAATACAATTATTGGATCAAAGGTGATGAAATCAATCTGGCGATTGACCAGCAGCAACTCGGCGTTTACAACGAAAAAACAGGGGTACTCATCGGTGCGCGTAGTCAAAAAATGATTGCCAAACTGGACAAGTCCAAGCCTGAAAAAATGGAGATGACTATCCAGGGGCGGGCAGTTGGGAATATCGTGGTTCCTCGGCCAGGTGCCAAGGACACTTTGAGCCAGCGTTGTTTCGACTTTGTGCGCAATGATTTGAGCAAAGAGGAAGAAGCCATTTTGTTGGCCATCGCCATTTTTGAAATGGTGGAGCGAAAAGTATAAAAAACCAGCCGTCAGGATTTACTCCCAAGCGGCTGGTTAACACACTATTGATTATGTATGAAACAGTCTTTTCTCGCTCATAAATACTTGCGAATACGCTGCATCCCTTCCAAACAAGCGCGGGTATTGTGATAAGGGCATTTCCAAAAGCCCACTTTGTCTTCGGACGACATTATTTTTCCTTGCGCGTCAATTCCCCAAAACCATTCTCCATGTAGTTTGTCCTTTAAATGATTTTGGATATAGGCCCAACAGGACAAGGATTTTCCAAAAAAATGCTCCGCACGGGTCAATTCCCAGGCATTCAAAAAACCGACCATAGCCTCCGCTTCTACCCACCAGTGTTTTTCAGGCAAATGGTCTTCGTACAGCAAGGCTCCATTTTGGGCATCAAAACCCTCCCCTGCGGCTTCCGCTACCGCTACGGCCATTCGGCGGGCATCCTCCAGTCGATATCCTGCGATCTCGGCGGCCTCCAACAACAACCAGGCTGTTTCTATGTCATGTCCATAGGATACAGGCGCCGGAGAGGGATTCCACTCGGCATCAAAAAAACAGATCAGGTGATTCGTTTGAGCATCGATGATTTTATCCAAAAACAAATCAATCAGGTTCTTGAGCTGCTGATGCAATTCCGGATCGGGCCAACTGCGGTAAAAATTGGCGTAAGCCTCCAAAATGTGCAGGTGGGTGTTCATGGTTTTGGGATCATTGCGATCGCGAGGGCTCAAACGCAGGTCTTCCAGGGCTGAGCCATCTTGGGCTACCGCCTCCCAGTACCCATTGTTTTGAGGGTCAAAGCTGTGTTTTTCGATCCACTTAAAAATATCGACGGCCCATTGTGAAATTTCCGCTTGTTGCTCCTCATCCAACACCCGCAGGTACTCCGCCAAGGCATACAATACAAAAGCCTGGCCATAAATTTGCTTGCGGGTATTCAGGGCAGATCCATCCGATGAAACGGACCAATAGAAGCCACCAAATTGAGCATCATAAAAATGAGTGGAAAGAACGCCGAAGGCTCGCTGCGCTACCGCCAAATACATCGGATCATGGAGATTGGCGTAAGCTGCAGAAAAAGTCCATAAAATTCTGGCATTGAGCACCAGCCCCTTCGGCGCCGTATAATCCACTAGACCTTGGTTGTCCATTTTGCCAATAAATCCACCTTGCCGATGGTCGATGGTTTGAGTTGCCCAGAAATGCAGAATTTCGGTCAACTCACTTTGGAGCTCGGCGTCAAATTGATGGAAAATGGCTTTATCCTTGGAGAACATTTTTTCAAGTTATGAGAGCGAGGAGCGAAGCCCCGAACTCCGGGGTGTCCGTGCTTCGCCCTTGCGTATAACAAACTTAGACGTAATCGAAATCAAACTTTGCTATAAAGCCTTATTCCTTTGAATAATGGCCTTGAGGGTTTCTACACTCGCTGCCGAGCGGAATCCATCCTCTGGAGTGTTGATGCAATAGTCTACCAAACGAGCAAGCGAAGAAGTAGCTACGTGCAAGCGGGTATCGGAAGAAGCATAGTAGATAAAAACCGTCCCGTCATCATCCAGAATCCAGCCATTGGAAAAAGCTACATTGGATACATCCCCTACCCTTTCAGCGCCTTCTGGTGCCAGGAAATACCCGGCAGGTTGGTGAATGACCCTGGTCAAATCCTGTAAATCGGTCATAAACAGGTACAAGACGTAGCGCAATCCAGCCGCAGTATTGCGCACCCCATGCGCCAGATGTAACCAGCCAAAGGGAGTTTTGATCGGTGCCGGACCTTGGCCATTTTTTACTTCGTAAACCGTATGGTAACGCCGCTCGTGAATGATGGTCTCACTTTCGACTACTGCATTTTCCATGCTATCGGCCAACCCAAAACCGATGCCTCCGCCCGTGCCTGTACTGATGAAACCATCCTGTGGGCGGGTGTAAAAGGCATATTTTCCATTGACAAACTCGGGATGCAACACCACGTTTCGTTGTTGAGCTGACCCGGTTTTTAGGTCAGGTAGCCGTTCCCAATTGATCAAATCTTTGGTGCGAGCCATACCAGCCTGTGCAACTGCCGAAGAAGTATCCGAAGCCGGGACCGAAAGGTCTTTGCGTTCGGAGCAAAACAGCCCGTAAATCCAGCCGTCTTCGTGAGCCACCAGGCGTAGGTCGTACACATTGGTATCGGGATCGGCGGTTTCAGGCATGGTGATCGGATAATCCCAAAACTGAAACTGATCTATACCATTGGGGCTTTCGGCAATGGCAAAAAATGATTTTCGATCCATACCTTCCACCCGTGCAGCTACCAAATATTTCCCTTGCCACTTGATGGCACCGGCGTTAAATACTGCATTGATTCCAAAACGCTCCATCAAAAAAGGGTTTGTTTGTGGATTCAAATCGTAACGCCAAAACAGGGGGGTATGGGCAGCAGTAAGCACCGGGTTTTGGTGGCGCTCAAAAATACCATTGCCAGGAATAACTGCCTGATTGGGGGTGTGGATCAACTCCTGGTGTTGGGCCTCCAATTGAGCCAAACGTTGCTGAAAAAAAGTACTCATTTTAGTTTGATTTTCTGGGATGAGGCACCTTTGCCTCATCCCAAATCAAGAGTTTGTTGTGATCTTTAACCCGCTTACAGGCGATTGTTTTCTTGCAAGAGCAAAAGTGAACAATCTATTGTAAAACAAGGGTTGTATGTGGTCACAATTGACGGGGACAATTGTAACGGTTATTTGTGAAAAAAGCTTATTCAAGCGCTGGTCAATGTGTATTTTTGCACCAAAGAAATAAACATGCAATCATTAGACTTTTACGAACATCCCCACCGTCGCTACAATATCCTCACCGGTGAGTGGGTACTGGTTTCGCCCCACCGCACCAAACGCCCCTGGCAGGGCAAAGTTGAAAAAGCGGATACCAGTCGTAAAGCAAGTTACGATGCCACTTGTTACCTCTGCCCAGGCAACGAGCGCGTGGGGGGGGGCCAAAACCCCAATTATCCTGATACTTTTGTCTTCACCAATGATTTTGCCGCCTTGTTGGAAGTTTCATCTGATGCGCCTTTTCAAGAGGGACTGCTCCAGGCCAAAGGAGAACGCGGCATCTGTAAAGTAGTCTGTTTCTCCCCAGATCATGGGCTCACCTTGCCACAAATGGAGGTGTCGGCCATCAGCAAAGTAATTGAACTCTGGCAAGCGCAGTACCAGGAATTGGGTGCCATCGATTTTATCCAACACGTGCAGATTTTTGAAAATAAAGGTGAAATTATGGGTTGTAGCAACCCTCATCCGCATGGCCAAATCTGGGCTCAATCTACAATTCCTCAAGAGACACGGCTAAAAACCATCCAGCAAGACCAGTACTGGCATGATAATCAGCGTAGCTTGTTGGGTGATTATCTCGCTCAAGAGTTAAAGGAAGGCAGCCGGATTGTGCTGGAAAACGAGAATTTTGTTGCCCTGGTGCCTTTTTGGGCCATCTGGCCTTACGAAGCCATGATCATCCCCCGTCGCCAGATGCGGGACATCACGGGGATGGCTGAAGAGGAAAAACATGCTTTTTCCGAAATCCTGAAAGCCTTGACCATCCGTTTCGACAATTTATTTGAAACTTCTTTTCCCTATTCTGCAGGCATCCATCAAGCCCCTACCGATGGCCAGGAACATCCCGAATGGCATTGGCACATGAGTTTTTATCCGCCGCTGTTGCGTTCGGCTACAGTCAAAAAATTCATGGTGGGTTATGAGCTTTTTGCTGAACCCCAACGAGATGTGACAGCAGAGTACGCAGCAGAGCGATTGAGAAACCTGTCAGGACTTCATTATTCAGAGGCCTGAAATAGATAAAAAAAGAGCCGAAGGCTGATCAGCAACCTCGGCCCGAAGGCCCAGGTCTTTTTAACAATTTGGCAAAATTGGTTTGACCTGAGCGATAATTTTGAGCGTGCTTTACAAAAAAAAATTACTTTTAAATGGGAACCAAGAGAACCCCAAGGTTCTCTGGCTCCCGAACACCAAAGTTTAATTTGTTTTAGCTCCAAGAATGAGGAGAGCAAGCAGAACTCCGTTCGACGGGGAATTAGTCTGGGCTTCTTGGATTAAGCCAGGATGGACGGAGCTATGCC
This sequence comes from Haliscomenobacter sp., assembly GCF_965225875.1. GTDB lineage: Bacteria > Bacteroidota > Bacteroidia > Chitinophagales > Saprospiraceae > Haliscomenobacter. The sequence goes on from NZ_CBDDBS010000002.1 coordinate 859,272, forward strand.
GTATTTCTTGGAAGAGGATAAACTTTGGTTCCATTTCTTTTGTGTTGATACAAAGGTAGATTCTTGGGTCAACAACCAAAAAGACGCCATTGTCTTGTTTGATTTTTGAACAAAATTTTTACACCTCTCAACACAAAACAACTGTCTATTTGTCAACAAATTGAAGAAGTTTAATCAAAGTTTAATTTCCTATGACCGAATCTGAAGCATTTGAGCAGGATGCAGAAAACCTAATTGAGCAATATCATTCCTATTGGTTAGGGCTAAGCACCTCAGAGCGGGTACTTTTAAAGGATTTTATGAATAGCCCTATGCACGCTTGCAATCAGCAAGTTCTAGACCTAAGCACATACCTCAGCACCCATTTTAAAAACAATAAAAATGTAAAATTTACTAATGAAGCCCTGATCAGGAAATACTCATCTGGACGAAAGGCCGAGCATTTGTCGACCCATTGGTCCAAATTTATTGAACAATTAAAGACCTTAATTGGCTTGATCGAGCATTTTTTGGTTTATCAACAAGTCATGGGTGAAAAACTTGTATACCAACGCTTGCTGGTCAAAAGCCTTAAGGAGCGCAAAAACAATGACTTATTCTTAAAGGCAGCGACCGATTTTCGTACAAGCCTCAATAAAAGCCAGCTTACTATTATGGTAGCTGCTGACAAATGGTGGCTGGAACATCAGTGTTATTATCACAAGTATACCGATCACTCTTCAGCTCAAAGCATTTTTGACCGCAACATCGCCGCCTTTGACACGTTCAATCAAGTTACTTTCCTCAGAAATTACCTGGAAATGCTCAATCGCAATGTGCCAAATGAGCCACTAATTGCACAATTTAATCTTGCCCTTGAACACATTTTGACCACACAGGCTAAATTTCCCACCTTGATCGAATTGTACATTACCCTGATCAAGATTTTGAAATGCACAGATGAAATACCTTCTCCTGATTATTTCGATTTTAAAAAAACCTTTTTTAATGGACAATATGAACTGGCCAAGGTGGATCAGCTGATTTTGGCCAAAACCTGCAGTAATTACCTCTATATCGTTTATACTCAGCTGGGTAGCCCTTGGCTAGATGAGGTTTTTGAGTGGTATGAATACATTAGCCAAAAAGGGCTCTATGGCCTTGATGGAACAACCTCAGAGGATGAATACATGAATTTTTATTTGATTGCTCTCGCCTTGGGGAAAAATAAAGAGCTAAGCTTCTTTCAAGAGACGTACACCAAAATGCTGGATCAAAAAGTCAAAGACCAGGTATTGAGTTTGTGTCAAACCTCTGCATTGCAAAAAGAGAATAAAATAGTGGAAGCCCTAGCCTTGTTGAATAATACTTTTCCATTGAATTCTAAAAAAAGCCTTAAATACGATTTACGCGCCAAGGAGTTGAGGGTCATGCTCAGTTATGATATCATGTTAATGAGACAAAAAGACGGCGATACAGTAGATGAACTGGAACGAAACATTGACAACCTAAAGAAATTTTGTCAACGATTAATCGAAAGCAATCGCTTGAGCGAAGATAGAGCTGCTCAACACCAAAATTTTCGAATTGTCGCCTCCAAACTTTTCTTGTTACAAAGCAAAGCCAAACAAGAGGAGAAAAAAGCCATTCTCCAGGACATCCAAAAGCTGATAGACAACAATGCTCCTTTGTCCTATCGGTCATGGATTTTGAAACAATTGGCTACGTTGGGGTAAATGTTGACCAATTTATAGTTCACTACTACCCCCTTCCTCAAACCACACCGGATCCTGTATTTCCGGATCCCCATTGTAATTTACGGTAATCTCCTCCCCTACTTCAATGTCCCGAATGCTCCAAATTTCGATAATGGCATTGTCCGGATCACACCAATACCGGGCATTAGACTGCCGCGAATGGTTGTACAAGGAGCCAAACCCCAGTGCGATCGCACACTCGTCGTCGTTTTCACCCCACAAAAAATAATAATCGTGCAGGAAGGTTTTATGGATAACCGGCAAGTCTTCCTTAGGGCAAGCAATAACCGGGCAAATTTCAATCAGGGAATCAGCCTGAATGGGTTCAGTCGAAAAAACTCCACGTCCACCCAATTCACTGGGCCCAAAATAGATCGAAGGAATGCGTTGCATAGTTATCTTAAGTGAAAAGTGAAAAGTGAAGAAGAGTGAAAAGTTACTGCTTTCATCACTCATCTTTTATCTTTCATCTTTATTCTTTGTCTTCTTTGCGTAACAAAAAACCTGGCCTCCCTTTTACTTCTTCATAAATCCGCCAGATGTATTCGGCTACGATGCCCAAACAAAAGAGCACGAGTCCATTAAAGAAGGCAACCAGCGTAATGATGGTTGTCCAACCAGGGATCGCAAAACCAAACAATTGACTTTCAGCAAAAAAGCGGGCATAAACCAGCAGAGGAATAGCCAAAAGACAGAGCAGCGAAATCCCCAGCCCAAGATAGGTAATCGCTCGAATGGGAAAAGCCGAGGAGGAGAAAAAAGTATCCATTGCCAGGCGAACTTTTTTCTGCCAGGTCCAGCGCGATTTACCCGGGCGTGAGGGGCGGTCGTAAGGTACAAAAACCGGATCAAAACCCAATCGCAGTACCTCCACCACCGAAGAAGTATGGATGGGATGGATGCAACTATTCATGATATCGATGATTTCTCGATCGGCCAAAAAACCATCGGCACCACCCGGGGGAAAGGTAACCTCCGATAAGGCATTCATGATGCGGTAATAGGTATTGGAAAAAAGATCGTTCAACCAGCCATCGTTGCGGGAAGTACGGTAGGAAATGACCAACTTGTGACCCCGCTCCCAAATTCGGTAACATTCCACCATGGTTTCCAGAGGGCGTTGTAGATCGTCGGGCATAAAAGTGATACAAGCCCCTTTGCACACCGACATCCCAGCAAAATGCACATATGGCGAGGTGTAGTTGCGACTCATGCGAAAAGGACGTACCCGAGGGTCTCCTGAAGCCAGTGTTTGCATCAACTCCCAGGTATTGTCTTTGGAGCCATCGTCGATGATGAGCATTTCAAAGGGGATATTTTCCTTTTCCAAACAATCACGCAATGCCTCATATGCTGGCCGGAGTCGTTTTTCACTGTTAAAGGCCGGAATAAGAAGCGACAATAACTTTGGGTGGATTTCGGTGTTCATGGAATCAGCAATGTTTAAATTTTTAGCCCGCGTAAGCTATTAACGATCAGCAGCCAACTAAAAAAGATCAGCACTGATGCCAACCAAAACGGCGCGGCAGGCAGCTGAATTGGAGCGGCCGCAGAGGTAAAATAGCCAAACAATTGGGTCATGATCAACGGCCCAACCACCGAGGTAAGGCTCATTACACTGGTGAGTGCACCGCGCAATTCGCCTTGTTCATTCATTGGAACCTGGTTCGACATCACTCCTTGCAAAGCAGGCATCGCAATCCCTCCCAAAGAAGCGAGGGCCGTGACAGCAAACATCATCCAACCTTGGTTAGCAAGGGCATACAGCACAAAACCAATACCATACAAGATCAAACCTACCGAAATGGACCGGTAATTGCCCAACTTAGGGATGATGGCACGAGTAAGTCCACCTTGCACCAGAGCGGCCATAACCCCTACAAAACCCAGAGAAAGGCCTACCATTTTTTCCGTCCACCCAAATTTGCCCATGCAGTAAAAAGTCCAGGTACTTTGGGTGGCAAAGCCTGCAATCATGATCAGCACATTGGGGAAAACCAATCCGAGTACGATGGGATAGCGACGCAAATTCAGCAGGGAATTGATGGGATTGGAACGCGACCATTCAAAAGGACGGCGATTTTCAGGCAAAAGAGATTCCGGCAATACAAAATAACCGTACAACCAATTGACCAAGGTCAGGCCAGCCGATACAAAAAATGGGACTCTTGCCCCATATTCGCCTAAAAAGCCCCCCAATACTGGCCCCATAATAAAGCCCAGGCCAAACGCAGCGCCAATCAATCCAAAGTTTTGAGCACGTTTTTCGGGTGGACTCACATCGGCAATATAAGCGCCTGCTGTAGTGAAACTAGCGCCGGTAATGCCAGCAATAATCCTGCCCACAAACAGCCAGCCCAGCGTTGGGGCAAAACCCAGCACGATATAGTCAATCCCAAACCCCAGCAACGAAAAAAGTAACACTGGCCTACGTCCGTACTGGTCACTCAATCCGCCCAAAATCGGTGAAAAAATGAATTGCATCGAAGCATAAGCAAAAATCATCCAGCCCCCATAACGTGCCGCCGAACTCAAACTTTCTCCGCTCAGCTCCATGATGAGTTTGGGCATTACCGGAATGATGATCCCCAGGCCCGTAACGTCGATGAGCATGGTGATAAAAATAAAGGTGAGTGCAGAGTTTTGGCGTTTTTGACTCATGTAGGTTGAATTTGGACGGTCAGTTAACGTGGTGAAGATAAGCAGCGGATAACGAAAAGTGAAAAATGAGTACGGACGATAAAAAAATAAGCGGGTAAAACAAGAAGAGCGTAAAGATGCATTTCCTCATCTTTACGCTCTTGCATAAATGAATCTATATCCAACTATCTTCCAAGTGCTTTCAATACGGTACTTCCCAGATCTGCTGGTGAATGTACCACATGAATACCACACTCTTCCATAATTTTCATCTTTGCTTCAGCTGTATCATCAGCACCGCCGATGATGGCACCTGCGTGGCCCATTTTGCGGCCTTTGGGTGCAGTTTGGCCCGCGATGAACCCAACTACAGGCTTGGTACCATATTTTTTCACATAGCGGGCTGCTTCAGCTTCCATGCCCCCACCAATCTCACCAATCATGATGATGGCTTCCGTTTCTGGGTCGTTCATCAGCAATTCAACCGCTTCCTTGGTAGAAGTACCAACAATAGGGTCACCACCGATGCCGATACAAGTGGATTGTCCGAGGCCAGCTTTAGTTACTTGATCGACTGCTTCGTAGGTCAAGGTGCCAGAGCGGGAAACGATGCCAATTGTCCCTTTTTTGTGGATAAAGCCGGGCATGATGCCGCACTTGGCTTCGTCAGGAGTAATCACCCCAGGACAGTTTGGTCCGATCAGGCGGCAATCGCGGTTGGCGATGTAGGCCTTCACCTTTACCATATCCTGTACGGGAATTCCTTCCGTGATGCAGATGATGACTTTGATCCCTGCGTCAGCAGCTTCCATAATGGCATCCGCAGCAAATGCAGGTGGTACAAAAATCACCGATACGTCGGCTCCCCCTTGCTTTACCGCCTGTTCAACGGTATCCCAAACGGGTTTGTCCAAATGTGTTGTTCCACCTTTACCTGGAGTAACTCCACCGATCAGGTTGGTCTTGTACTCCAACATTTGTGTGGCATGGAAGGTGCCCTCCTTGCCTGTGAACCCCTGTACAATGATCCGGGAATTCTTATTAACGAGAACCGACATGTGATTAAGTGTTTGGGGGTTGGAGTTTCTGTTTAACACCAATCGGTCACTGAGCAAAGCCGAAGTGTCGATTGGTGTTAAACAGAGACCATGGAACCCTTGCTATTTATTTTTCTTCTTCAATGATGAACACATCTTCCCCTTCCTTCTTCATGTAGTACTTTTCCCGGGCAAACTGCTCGCCGTTTTTCTGGAGGTTTTTGCGTTGCCGCTCGGCCTCCTGAATTTTTTTGGCGTAGTATTCCTTGTCCTGCTCCAACTTGTCCTTGGTTTTTTGCAATCTCCATTGTGTGATCACATCGTGTTTGTCGATGAAGATCATCCAAAAGAAAAAAACCGTCAGCAACAAAATATAGCGGTTCCGAAATGGCCCCGGAATCAGGTTGATGAAGGGTTGGATTGGATTAGTGCTCATGAATTTTCAGGTTTTATTGTTGGGGCGGCCCTATGTGGCCGCCCAGTGGTAGGGGCAACCACGTAGGGTTGCCCTTACCGCCAACGGAAAATGCCCGCACCAGGATAGATCGCTGCTTCAGCCAATTCCTCCTCAATGCGCAGGAGCTGGTTGTATTTAGCGATCCGGTCAGAGCGCGACATGGAGCCCGTTTTGATTTGTCCGGTATTCAATGCAACGGCCAAATCGGCAATGGTAGTATCTTCGGTTTCGCCAGAGCGGTGACTCATGACGGAAGTATAAGCATTACGGGTTGCCAAATCAACCGCCTGGATGGTTTCGGTCAAAGAACCAATCTGGTTGACTTTGATCAAAATCGAGTTGGCTGCATTTCTGGCGATCCCTTCGCGCAAACGCTTGGTGTTGGTTACAAAGAAGTCGTCGCCTACAATTTGCAGGCGGTTGCCCAACACTTTGGTCATTTCTACCCAGGTATCCCAGTCGTCTTCGGCCAAACCGTCTTCGATAGATACGATGGGGTATTTGTCCACCCAGCTTTTCCAGTAACCCACCATTTCAGATGAGGTCAACTTGTCGCCGCTGGATTTGTGGAAATGGTATACTTTTTCTTCTTCGTTGTAGAATTCGGAAGCTGCAGCGTCCATCGCAATCACGATGTCTTCGCCGGGGCGGTAACCCGCTACTTCGATCGACTTCAAAACGATTTCGATGGCTTCTTCATTCGACTTGATGTTGGGAGCAAAACCACCTTCATCCCCTACGTTGGTAGAGTAGCCGTTTTTCTTGAGAACCGTTTTCAGGTTGTGGAACACTTCCGCTCCCCAACGCAATGCCTCAGAGAAAGTAGGTGCACCGATCGGCATGATCATGAACTCCTGGAAGTCGATGCTGTTGTCCGCATGTGAACCACCATTGAGGATGTTCATCATCGGTACGGGCAGCGTAGCCGCATTTACTCCACCGATGTAACGGTAAAGTGGTTGGCCACAAGCTTCAGCCGCTGCTTTGGCAACAGCCAACGAAACGCCCAAAATGGCGTTAGCGCCTAGTTTGCTTTTATTTTCGGTACCATCCAGCTCGATGAGCAGTTTATCGATGTAAACTTGCTCAGTTGCATCCAAGCCAATCAGTTCATCCGCAATTTCTTCAATTACGTTGCTAACCGCCTTGTTTACACTTTTGCCCAGGTACTGGCTTTTGTCATTGTCGCGAAGCTCTACTGCTTCGTGTTTGCCCGTTGAAGCACCGGATGGAACGGCAGCACGGCCAAAATAACCGTCTTCAGTGGTTACTTCCACTTCTACCGTTGGGTTGCCGCGGGAGTCGAGAATCTGCCGGGCGTGAACATCAACAATGGTACTCATAAGTCCTTGTGTTGTTTGGTGAAAAAGGTACGCCGAAAACTGGAGTTGTTTCAATAAAAAAACAACTTCAATGCCGGCAGGTGTTTGTGTTTATATCGTCTATTCCATTAGTTTGACAAAATCATCAAACAGGTAACGTGCGTCATGTGGTCCGGGAGCTGCCTCCGGGTGGTACTGTACAGAAAAAGCTTTTTTGCCCTTCACCCGAATCCCCTCGATGGTATCATCGTTGAGGTTGATGTGGGTCACTTCTACTGTTGCTTCTTTGTCCCGGATCGCCTGTGGATCTACCCCAAAACCGTGGTTTTGGCTGGTGATCTCACAATGTCCGGTCAGCAGGTTTTTTACCGGGTGATTGATGCCCCGGTGGCCGTTGAACATTTTATACGTAGGAATATCCAGCGCCAGCGCCAACAATTGGTGGCCCAAACAAATCCCGAAAATGGGTTTTTCTTGCTTCAGGATTTCCTTGGCTGTTTGGATGGCATAATCCATTGCAGCTGGGTCGCCAGGGCCATTGGAAAAGAAGAAGCCGTCTGGATTGAATTCCTGCAACTCAGGCAACGTGGTTTTAGCCGGGAATACCTTGAGGTAGCAACCGCGTTCGGACATACACTCCAGGATATTGCGCTTGGTACCAAAATCAAGTACCGCCACCTTGTGCTTAGCATTGGGATCACCCACGTAGTAGGGCTCGGTGGTACTTACTTTGGAAGCCAGTTCCAACCCATCCATGGAAGGCACTTTTGCCAACTCTTTTTTCAATTCCACAATATCCAAAATTTCAGAAGAAATAATGGCATTCATGGCACCTTTGTGGCGGATGTGCCGCACAATCGCACGGGTATCCACGTCGGAGATGCCTACAAGGCCTTCTTTTTCGAAATAATCCTGGATATCGTCGTCGGCTTGGTCGCGGGAATATTGAACGGTGAAGTTTTTGCAAATTAGGCCGGCAATTTTGATGCTACCCGACTCTACTTCACTGGATTTGGTGCCGTAGTTGCCAATGTGTGCATTGGTGGTCACCAACAATTGACCGAAGTAAGAAGGATCTGTAAAAATTTCCTGGTAGCCAGTCATTCCGGTGTTGAAGCAGATTTCGCCGGTGGTGGTGCCGATTTTTCCGGCAGCCTTCCCGTGGTAAACGGTACCATCTTCCAGTAATAGAATCGCGGGGGTATAGTTGGGTTCTTTACTGAACTTCTCTTCCATTGCTTTAATTTGGGTGCAAAATTAATGATTGATGGGGAAAAAGGGGAGGAAAAATGAAAGATTGATAGTTTTTTTTTCTGTTGATTACGACTTCTAATTGGTAACAAGAGCAAAAAAAGGGTCGAAAGTAAACTTATCTTTGGAAAAAGCTTCATTTTCCACTTTCCCCAACAAAAAAGGCGACACCAGGTTTCCCCAGCATCGCCTTTTCCTTGAATAATCCGTATTGGTTTATTCCTTATCTTCTGCTTCAGTTGCAGTTTCTTCAGTTGTTTCAACAACTTCGGTAGCTGTAGTTGTAGCTGCAGGCGTAGCCTCAGTTTTGGCTTTGCCACCACGGCCACGGCGACGACGTTTGCTGTCCGCTTTAGCCTCAGCACCTGGGTTGTACAATTCGTTGAAGTCTACGAACTCGATGATCGCCATGTCAGATGCGTCACTACGACGGAAGCCAATCTTGATGACGCGCAGGTAACCACCGGGGCGATCGCCTACCTTTGGTCCGATTACATCAAACAACTCCTTGATCGCCTCCTTGTTCTGGAGGTAGCTGAACACTACGCGGCGGTTGTGGGTAGAGTCGTCTTTGGCTTTGGTTACCAGCGGCTCCAAATGCACCCGCAGTGCTTTTGCCTTGGCCAAAGTAGTGGTGATGCGCTTGTGTGTGATCAGCGCAATGCTCAGGTTCATCAACAGAGCCTGGCGGTGCTCGGCCTTACGGCCAAGGTGGTTGTGTTTTTTTCCGTGTCTCATTTTATTGAGTTCTTGTCTTCGCAACACTATCGCAGGAAGCGACGGTTATTGCAAGGTCCCAGGACTATAGTCTTGGGTTGGTGATGTATATAGGCACCCACAGCATCTCCCAAGACTAAAGCGAGGGTGGTGTATGTAGGCTCCCACGTTACGCTCCCACGGCTAAAGCCATGGGTTGAGCCGTATGTGGGCCCCCACGGTTAAAACCGTGGGTTGCCAGAGTTACTCTTCGTCGAGTTTGTACTTGGACAGGTCCATGCCGAAGGTAAGTCCCTTTTCCTGGAGGAGTTCTTCGATTTCCACCAAAGACTTCTTACCAAAGTTGCGGAACTTGAGCAGCTCGTGGGTGTCGTAGTGTACCAATTCAGCCAGAGTGTTGATCTTGGCAGCTTTGAGACAGTTGTACGCACGAACGGACAGGTCCAAATCTTCGAGTGAAGTTTTCAGCAGCTTGCGCATGTGGAGGATGTGCTCGTCCACAATGTTGTCTTCGCGGCTGGAAGCGTCATCGAAGGTGATATTTTCATCTGTGATCAGCATCAGGTGCTGGATCAGGATACGGGAAGCTTCCTTGATGGCGTCTTCGGGGTGGATGGTTCCATCCGTTTTCACCTCAATGGTCAACTTTTCGTAGTCGGTCCGTTGCCCTACCCGCGTGTTCTCAATGCGATAAGACACATTTTTGATCGGGGTGTAGATGGCATCAACCGGAATTACGCCGATGGGTGCATCTTTAGGCAGGTTGTCGTCGGCAGGAACGTAGCCACGCCCCTTAGTGATGGTTAACTCCACCTCCAGGTTAACGAATGGCTCCATGGTGCACAACAACAATTCAGGGTTCATCACCCGGAAAACGTTGGTGTGGTCTTCGATGTCACCAGCGCGAAACTCTTCCTTACCATTGATGGTCAGGTAGATTTTTTCGGTGCTAATGTCTTCGTCACCCATCATTTTCTTCAGGCGAACTTGCTTGAGGTTCAGGATGATCTCCACTACATCTTCTACAACGCCACGGATAGTACCGAACTCATGGTCGACACCAGCGACGCGCACTGCAGAAATTGCATAGCCTTCCAGGGAAGAGAGCAACACCCGGCGAAGGGAGTTACCTACAGTTTGACCGAAGCCTGGTTCAAGGGGTTTAAACTCAAAAAGACCTTCAAAATCGTTGGCTTTTTGCATTACGATCTTGTCCGGCTTCTGGAAATTAAGAATGCTCATATGCGGATAATGGACTTTGAGAAGGATGAATTGACCGGTCTCTACACGTCAGAACGTCTTCCAACGTTGATCTCCAAACAAAGTATGTTGAAGCACCTAAAGGCTTTATTTTATACCCTCGAATTGTTCATTCTCCAGCTATAAAATAAAACCTTTAAGCACCTAAACGTTGCGATTACTTAGAGTACAATTCGACGATCAGCTGTTCGTTGATCTTTTCGGGAATTACGTCCCGAGTAGGGTACTCAATGAAACGTCCTTCGAGTTTATCAGGGTTGAATTCCAACCAGGTAAATCTGCGAGATTCTGGGCTGCGGTTGGCAACACTATCGCGGATAACTTCCATACTTTGCGACTTACCACGCACCGAAATCACGTCACCAGGACGCAATTGGTGAGAAGGGCTGTTCGAAAGGATGCCGTTAACCAGAATGTGTTTGTGGCTGACCAGCTGACGCGCTCCACTACGTGTGCGAGCCAAACCGATGCGGTAAACCACATTGTCCAAACGAGCTTCAAGCAATTTGAGCAACCATTCGCCGGTTACCCCGTGCTTCGCGGTAGCTCTTTCAAAAGTGCCACGGAACTGACGTTCCAAAACACCATAGATATATTTAGCCTTTTGTTTTTCGGCTAACTGAACTGCATAATCAGAACGTTGACGGCGCTTACGCATGGCACCGTGCTGACCAGGAGGAAATTTGCGGCGTTCAAAATACTTATCCGCACCGTAAATGGCTTCTCCGAACGTTCTAGCTTTCTTGGTCCTTGGACCCGTATATCTTGCCATTGTGATGAATTGCTTTTAAGGATTATACACGTCTACGTTTCGGAGGGCGGCAGCCATTGTGGGGTACCGGCGTTACATCTTTAATTTTCGTAACACGGATGCCAGCTTGGTCAAGCGCGCGGATAGCGGCTTCACGGCCAGAGCCCGGACCTTTAACGAAAACTTCAGCAACACGCATTCCTGCATCGTAAGCTACCTTACCTGCATCTGTCGCAGCCACCTGAGCGGCATAAGGGGTGTTCTTTTTGGAACCTTTGAACCCCGACTTACCTGCTGAAGACCAGGATATTACCTGGCCAGTTTTGTTAGTTAACGAGACAATGATGTTGTTGAACGTAGCCTGTACGAATGCGTACCCTTCCGATTCAACTTTTACATTGCGCTTCTTAACTTTCTTATTCGCCTTTGCCATTTAATAAAAATGTTTTTGAATCAGGCACATAAAAGAACAGTGAAGTTGATCTGGCGTGAATTCCAGCCTACGGTTTCAACCGTGGGAGTGCCAAAAGCTTCGACCTCTTCTATGCCGATATTACTTGGTTGCTTTCTTCTTGTTAGCCACCGTTTTACGTGGTCCTTTACGCGTACGAGCATTTGTACGAGTACGTTGTCCACGCAGAGGTAGTCCTTTACGGTGACGCAATCCACGGTAGCAGGCGATATCCTGCAAACGCTTAATGCTCATCGTAACTTCTGTTTTTAGTTCACCTTCGGTCTTGTACTCGGAAGTGACAATGCGAGAAATCTCGCGAATGTTTTCGTCAGTCCAAGCTTCTACCTTCGTGTCTTCACTTACACCAGCCTCAGCCAATACTTTTTTCGCGGTGGTTGCACCAACGCCAAAGATATAAGTAAGGGCAATAACGCCGCGCTTGTGTCTGGGTAGATCGATACCTGCGATACGAGCCATCTTCGTGTGCTTTTTAATCCTTGCAGCAACGGGGATTAACCCTGGCGCTGCTTCAGCTTAGGATTTTTCTTGTTAATGATGTAAACTTTGCCCTTCCTGCGAACGATCTTGCAATCTACGGATCGCTTCTTAACCGATGCTCTAACTTTCATGGTTCGAGTTGTTTATCAGGTATTCCAAACAGCGGACGGCGATTACTTGTAGCGATAAATGATACGCCCCCTCGACAAGTCGTAGGGAGACATTTCCACCGAAACTTTGTCACCAGGGAGAATACGGATATAATTCATACGCATTTTCCCGGAAATGGTGGCAATGATCTGGTGATCATTTTCGAGACGCACTCTGAACATTGCGTTAGAGAGTGCTTCTTCAATAATTCCGTCTTGTTTGATCAAATCTTTTTTAGCCATGGTCCGATTTCGGAGTGCAAAGATAAACATGTTTGTTGATCTTTCTCCTCATTCCTTGAAAAAAATTACAGTTAATGGGCAATAAGTCCATTTAGGCGGGTTGTAAGACCCCTGCGCCTTTCAAACTTACTTCCCTTACTTCGCTATTTTTGGCAATTTCGGCCTCAATAGGTACGTGGCTGGAAAGAATATCTGCTTTCTGACGGCGGACCACTACTGTATGTTCGTAGTGAGCCGAAGGCAAACGGTCCTTGGAGGCGACCGTCCAGCCATCTTTGGCCGTCATCACTTCTTTTTTTCCCAGGTTCACCATTGGTTCAATCGCGATGACCAAACCATCTAACATCTTGATGCCTTTGCCCCGTTTGCCGTAATTGGGAACTTCGGGTTCTTCGTGCAAATTACGACCAACTCCGTGTCCAACCAATTCACGTACTATCCCGTAGTTGAAACCCTTCTCAACGTAGTTTTGAATGGCAAAGCTGATGTCGCCTACGCGATGACCGACTACTGCCTGTTCAATACCTTTGTAAAGCGAGGTTTTGGTTACCCGACATAGTTCCATTACTTTTTCGCTGACATTGCCGAGCGGAAAAGTATAGGCTGCATCACCAAAAAAACCGTTCCACTGCACTCCACAATCCACCGATACGATGTCGCCATCGTTAAAAACGATAGATCCCGTAGGGATGCCGTGTACTACCTGCTCATTGATTGAAACACAAAGTGTAGCTGGAAAGCCACGGTATCCTTTGAACGCTGGCTCTGCACCGTGATCGCGAATCAATGTTTCGGCAGCGGTATCAATCTCTTTGGCTGTAATACCCGGACGAATGATAGAGGCTACATGTGCTAAAGCGTCACAAACCAGGAGACAACTTTTGCGGATGTATTCTACCTCTTCATCAGTTTTGTAATATACCATAGAGTCATTATTGAGTATGGTCAACAGTAAAAATGACCAATTGCACTCGATCACTAGCAATTAAAGGCGACTGGCCAATTTACCAACCGCCTTTAATTGAGCGAAGTTTTGGATAAACTCGTCTAGATTGAGTCGCCAATACCCTGAAGGCGACTTTGTGTGGCACGGCCTTGAATCCGTCCAGACTTGGTCAAACCTTCGTACTTGCGCATCAACAAATGACTTTCAATTTGCTGCAGCGTATCCAGAATAACGGAAATCATGATCAGCAAAGAAGTACCACCAAAGAACACAGCGAAGTTACGGTTGATGCCGATTCCAGCTGCAAATGCGGGCAGAATTGCAATGATTCCCAAAAATACTGCACCAGGCAGGGTAATACGGGAAGTAATGGCATCGATGTAATCAGCAGTTGGTTGCCCTGGTTTTACCGAAGGAATGAAAGCGTTGTTGCGCTTGAGGTACTCCGCATAGTTTTGCGGATTGACGATCAGAGCGGTATACACATAGGTGAATACAACGATCAACAGGAAGTAGACCAAGTTGTATGGCACACTAGTAAAGTCGTTCAAAGCAGCAAGAATACCAGTAGTTGCAGTACCACCCGTTGCACTGAATTGAGCTGCCGTAGTTGGCAGGAACATCAAAGCCTGTGCAAAGATGATTGGCATTACACCGGAAGCATTCAACTTAAGCGGAATATAATCCTGCTCAGAGCGCATGCCTACACTATCGTTCCGGCCTACTGCTTTCTTAGCCATTTGGATGGGTATTCGCCGCACTGCCTGAATAATCATGATGGACAGCAAGACTACCCCAAACCAGAGCGCCATTTCCACTACAAAGAACAACAAACCATTGCTGTCCAATTGAGATTGGAATTCGAAGCCCAAAGCGAAAGGAAGACGTGCAATGATACCCGCCATGATGATCAAAGAAGTACCGTTGCCCAAACCCTTATCGGTAATTTTTTCGCCCAACCACATCGCGAATACCGTACCGGCAGCCAGGATGATGATGTTGGAGAACCAGAAAATACCTTGAGGAATATTGGGATCTACTGCTTTTAAGAAGAACAGGTAGCGCAGGTAACCGCCACCTTGTACCAAGGTAATGGCCACCGTCAACAAACGGGTGATCGAGTTCAGTTTTTTGCGGCCGGATTCCCCTTCTTTGGTTTGCAAACGTTGGAAGTACGGAACAGCAAAGCCCAACAACTGAATGATGATCGATGCGGTAATGTAGGGCATGATACCCAATGCAAAAACCGAGGCTTGGCTAAAGGCGCCACCCGTGAAAGCGTTGATCAAACCCAAGAGTGAATTGTCATCACTTTGAGATTGCGCCTCCAGAACTGAAGGAAGCACGCCTGGGAGTACGATAAAGGAGCCAACGCGGAAGATCAGGATCATTCCGAGTGTGAACAAAATGCGCGTACGCAATTCCTTAATCTCCCAAATGTTACGAAGAGTGGTGAAAAACCTTTTCATCGTTCAGAATTAAGCGATGTTTACACTTCCGCCGAGTTTCTCGATGGCTTCCTTGGCAGATGCAGAACACGCGTGAGCACTTACATTCAATTTAGAGGTCAGTTCACCTGCACCCAGAATCTTTACTTTTTCAGTCCGGCTGGTGTAGCCTTTCTCCAGTAAAAACTCCGCGCTAATGGTATCCACGCCGTGTTTTTCAGCGATTTCCTGAATTTGACCTAAGTTAAATGGAACGTAGCTTACGCGGTTCGGGTTCTTAAAGCCGACCTTTGGCAAACGCATTTGAAGTGGCATTTGACCGCCTTCAAAGTTACGCTTGGTATAGTGACCAGAACGAGCCCCATCCCCCTTGTGACCACGAGTAGAAGTACCTCCGTGGCCAGAGCCCTGGCCGCGTGCGATGCGTTTTCTACTTTTGTTAGAACCTTGTGCAGGTTTCAAATTATGCAATTCCATTGCATTATGTTTTGAGCAAATCAGCGATGAGTGTGCAAGTTATAAAAAATAACGATTCCCCGCTGAGAGTTGCCATTCGTCAAAGAAATTATTCCTTCACATCTTCCACCTTAACGAGGTGGGCTACCACACGTACCATCCCTAAAATCTGTGGCGTAACTTCGTGAACTACGCTGGAGCTTACCTTGTTCAACCCGAGGGCAGTCATGGTAAGTTTTTGATTTTTAGGACGATCAATCGTGCTTTTGACCTTGGTGATTTTGATCTTAGCCATGATCTTCTTGTTTTAAAACATGAACAAAACGATGCGGACATGGCGCCCGATCAACCATTGAACATTTTTTCCAGAGAAATATTCCGTTGTTTGGCAATTACCCCTGGATCACGCAGCAGTGAAAGAGCAGTGATGGTTGCTTTAACCACGTTATGTGGGTTAGAAGAACCTTGAGATTTTGCCAATACATTGTGTACTCCGGCAATTTCCAGTACAGCGCGCATTGCACCACCAGCGATTACCCCAGTACCATCAGAAGCAGGTCTGATCAAAACGCTACCGGCTTTGAACTTACCTTTTACTTCGTGAGGAATTGTTCCTTTGTAAATAGGTACACGAACCAAGTTTTTCTTGGCATCGTCTACAGCTTTAGCGATGGCCTCGGAAACGTCGCGGGCTTTACCCAAGCCGTGACCAACTGTTCCTTTTCCATCACCTACTACAACAATTGCAGCAAAGCTAAATGTACGACCACCTTTGGTAACCTTCGCTACACGGTTGAGCTGTACCAGCTTTTCTTTGAGTTCTGTTTCGGCAGGAGCTACCCTGTGTGCACTCTGTTTAGCCATTATCTTGTATGGTTAATGGTTTTTAGAAAGATAATCCGGCTTCGCGTGCGCCATCGGCTAACGCTTTCACCCGACCATGGTACAGATAACCGCCGCGGTCAAATACAACGGCGCTGATGTTCAACTGAGCTGCGCGCTCGGCCAGGATCTTACCCACAGCTTTTGCTTGCTCAGATTTGTTCACAGTTTTTACCACTGCCTCTTCAAGTGAGGAAGCGGAAGTCAAGGTATGACCCGTCAGATCGTCGATGATCTGGGCATAAATTGACTTGTTGCTGCGGTATACAGAAAGACGTGGTCTTGCTGCCGTGCCCGTAATTTTTTTACGAACGCGGTGGTGAATCCGCCGTCTTTTATTCTCTTTAGTGAGTTTCATATCACTTTTGGTTTACGACCTTAGTGTAGGGCTAAGCAGCCAAACCCAAGGTCCTGTTTTTATTTTCGTTTGGGTGTCCTGTTGAGGCAACCCTATGTGGTTGCCCATAAGGGCACCCAGGGGTAACCACGCAGAGTTACCCTTACTTCTTACCACTGGTCTTACCAGCTTTGCGGCGAATGGCTTCACCAACAAAACGGATACCTTTGCCTTTGTAAGGCTCAGGCTTACGGAAGCCGCGGATTTTGGCACATACCTGGCCCAGGAGTTCTTTGTCGATACACTCCAATTTGATGATTGGGTTCTGACCTTTATCCTGGCGAGTTTCTACCTTGATTTCCTGTGGGATGCGGAACAAAATGGGGTGAGAATAACCCAGAGTCAGTTCCAGCCACTGTCCATTATTGGCAGCACGAAAACCTACCCCGAAAATTTCCATTTCTTTCACATAACCAGTGGAAACACCCTGAACCATATTATTGATCAAGGCACGGTACAAACCGTGTACTTCCCGGTGGCGTTTTTGGTCAGTTGGACGTTTAACTTCCAATGAGCCATCGCCAATTTCAAGCGTCAGGTCTGGATCAATTTGTTGTTGCAATTGACCCTTAGGGCCTTTAACTGTAACCAGATTGCCCTTGCTGACATTTATTTCTATCCCCTTGGGAAGTTCGATCGGAGCTCTACCTACTCGAGACATCTTAGTTGATTTGAGTGGTTAATTAATAAATGTAGCAGAGCAATTCGCCACCTACATTCAACTCGCGTGCTTTTTTATCAGACATCACGCCTTGAGAAGTAGAGACAATTGCCAAACCAAGACCATTGATAATCCGAGGAAGCTCGTCGGCTTTCGCGTACTTACGCAAACCAGGCTTAGAGATGCGGCCCAATTCACGGATCACCGGTTTACGGGTAATCGGGTCATACTTCAATGCGACTTTGATCACACCCTGACCGCCTTTACCTACATTTTCCTCAAATTTGTATTTCAGGATATAGCCTTGCTCGTAAAGAATCTCGGTGATTGCTTTTTTCAACTTAGAAGCAGGAATATCTACGATGCGGTGTCCCGCTTGCTGCGCGTTGCGAATGCGCGTCAGATAATCTGCGATAGGATCTGAAAATGCCATCGTTATGATGTTTCGCTAGCCGGTTTTCCGTTCGTCAAACCTGTTTTTCAACAAGTTATCCATAAACGCGGAACCTGACCAACTGTTAATAAATTGCTGTTTACCAACTGCTTTTGGTTATTCCCGGAATTTTGCCATAAAGGGCCATTTCGCGGAATTTAACCCGGCAAAGACCAAACTGGCGCATGTAACCCTTTGGACGACCGGTCAACTGACAACGGTTGTGCATACGAATAGGGTTAGAGTTGCGGGGCAGTTTGTCCAGTTCTTCCCAGTTGCCTTCCTCCTTTAGTTGCTTGCGCAGGTCTGCGTATTTAGCAACCAATTTGGCTCTTTTTACTTCCCGAGCGATAATCGACTTCTTTGCCACGGTATATTAGTTTGATTTCTGGTTCTTGAATGGAAGTCCCAACAGTTTCAACAATGCCAGCGCTTCAGCATCGGTTTTGGCGGTAGTTACGAATGTAATGTCGAAACCAGCCATCCGGGTAATTTTTTCAATGTCGATTTCCGGGAAGATGATCTGCTCGGTAATACCCATTGAATAATTGCCACGACCGTCGAAGCTCTTGTCGTTGATGCCACGGAAGTCACGTACGCGAGGAAGAGCAATTGAGATCAAACGATCCAAAAACTCGTACATGCGGGTATCGCGCAGGGTAACCCGAGCGCCGATTGGCATGCCTTCACGCAGTTTAAAGTTAGAGATGGAGGTCTTCGCTCTGGTAGGAACTGCTTTCTGGCCGGCAATCCGCGTCATTTCTTCGATCGCGTTGTCAACCATCTTTTTGTCCTGAGTAGCAGCACCGATACCCTGGTTGATTGAAATCTTAACCAAGCGAGGCACTTCCATGATGGAGCCATATTGGAACTGTTCCATCAAGGCATTGATCACCTCCTCTTTGTATTTTGTCTTCAGTCTAGGAAAGTAACTCATCACTTAATGATTTCGCCTGATTTTTTAGAATAACGAACCAACTTGCCATCAACCTCTTTGCGTCCTACACGAGAAGGTTTGCCTTCTTTCGGGTCTACAATCATGAGGTTGGAGATGTGGATAGGTGCCAGCATTTCTTCGATGCCGCCCGCTGCGTCTTGCGTAGCTTTGCGGTGCTTCATGCGCACGTTAACATCCTTGATCAGTGCACGGTTTTCAGCCGGATACACTTCCAGTACCTCTTTAGACTCAGTGAGATTCTTATAGGCACCAGCAATCACAAAGACCATGTCTCCCTTCTTGATCTTAAGTTTGGGAGTGTGTCTTTTTGTATTTGTTTTTTTATCTGCCATTGTTCGACGAATTAATAGCGCTTGCGACGCTTGGGTTAAAGTACCTCAGGAGCAAGAGATACAATACGCATATACTCCTTCTCGCGCAACTCACGAGCTACTGGGCCGAAAATACGGGTTCCACGTGGCTCGTCTTGGTTGTTCAACAATACGCAAGCGTTGTCGTCGAAACGGATATAGGAACCGTCTTTACGGCGAATTTCCTTTTTGGTACGAACGATAACGGCTTTGGAAACGCTACCCTTTTTGATGCCCCCTGGGGAAGCATCTTTTACGGCAACGACAATTTTATCGCCTACGGACGCGTAGCGGCGGCCTGAACCACCGAGTACACGGATGCAGAGCACTTCTTTGGCTCCGCTATTGTCGGCTACTTTGAGTCTGGATTCCTGTTGGATCATGGTTGACGTCTGGTTTTAGAGGATTTATCTCCTTTGCAGGAAAAATAAATCGTAAACACACGGAAAATACCTCATCGAAACATTGTGGGGCGTTGAACGGCCCATGAATGAATTCGTGGGTTTATTTCGCTCTTTCGATGATTTCGACCAAGCGCCAGCGCTTGAGTTTACTCATGGGACGAGTTTCCATGATTTTTACAACATCACCGATGCTGCAATCATTGTTCTCATCGTGGGCCATGAAACTCTTGGTCTTTTTCACGAATTTACCGTAGATAGGGTGGCGCAGCTTACGCTCTACTGTTACAGCAACGGTTTTGTTCATCTTGTTGCTTGTCACGACGCCGACACGCGTTTTTCTCAGATTCCTTTCCATCTTCCTTACTTTTTACGACGTCTTGCACGAATTTTAGAACGTAGTGCCAACTCATCCGCACTCATTGAAGCAACCTGCCGACTACGTAGCTCATTGTTGAGCCGGGCAATATTACGGCGAAGATCACGCAGTTCCATCGGGTTTGCTAACCCTTTGATGGCATGCTCAAACTTCATTTTACGGTAGAGCGATTCGGAGTTTTCAAGTTCAGCTTGCAAATCCTCTTCTGTCAACTCTTTTAGCCCTGTTAACTTGTTGTTTGCCATTGGCTTAAAAAATTAATTTTGATATAAAGCATCGCTGCCAGATTGGGTTTCCGCACAACTACAATTGGTATTGCGCCAAAACTAATATCTGACAACTATCTAAATGCGTAGTGCATTAAACGGTAGCATCGGGACGAGTCACGATTTTGGTCAATACTGGCAATTTTTGCGCAGCAAGACGCAGTGCTTCGTGAGCGACTTCAGCGGTAACCCCGTCGAGCTCGAACATGATGCGACCAGGTTTTACCTGAGCTACCCAGTGATCCACGGCACCCTTACCTTTACCCATCCGCACTTCCTGAGGCTTCTTGGTAATTGGTTTGTCGGGGAAAATGCGGATCCACACTTTACCTTCCCGTTTCATAGAACGAGTCATCGCAATACGAGCAGATTCGATCTGACGGTTGGTAAGCCGTGCACCTGTAATTGCCTTAAGACCAAAGGTCCCAAACGCGACTGTACCGCCTTTGATGGCCAGACCTTTCATTCTGCCCTTCTGCTGCTTGCGGTATTTCGTTCTTTTAGGCTGTAACATTTCTTATGTATTTAGCAGAATTTCAGTTAAATAGCCAAAACCCGCCAGCTTTTTGAAAAAGTCTGGCAAAGGTACTGCTTTGGATTGAAATATTCTAAGCTCGGCTTTAAATTTTTTTTCGCAGTAAGTTAAACCTTGTTGCTAAAAAAAACTTAAGTCGTTTGCCTAGCTGTGGGGAAAAAATAAGTGTTCACTTTTCTCAAGCCAGAGGGTTAAATAAGACACTTGAAATGAAGCGTTTGCATATCTAATCCTTTGGCAAAATGAACACTTATTCTTTTATTGCCCCTAGCGTTTGCGCTGGCCACCGCCACCGGCACCGCCGCGATTGCCGCCGCCGCCACCAGTGTTGCCGCCACCACCGCCGCCACCGCGACGACGATCGCCACCACCGCCGCCACCACGATTTCTATCGTTGTTGCCACGGCCTTCGCCACGTTCGCCACCACGACCACGACCGCCACCGCCGCCATCGCGACGATTCTGGCCCTGACCTTGTCCACCGGCTTGTGTGGTATTGGAAGGTGCGGTAGATGGAGTCAGCTCACGCTTGCCCAATACTTCACCTTTGCAAATCCAGCACTTGATGCCGATTTTACCGTATACAGTCAATGCTTCTTTCCAGGAGTAGTCAATATCTGCACGGAAAGTATGCAATGGTGTACGGCCTTCTTTGTATTCTTCAGTACGTGCCATTTCCGCACCGTTCAAACGGCCAGAGATGCGTACTTTAATTCCTTCTCCTCCTGCACGGATGGTAGACTGGATCGCCATTTTGATGGCACGGCGATAGTTGATACGTGCTTCCAATTGCTTGGCAATGGATTCAGCAACGATATTGGCATCCAGTTCTGGCTTACGGATCTCCGTAATGTTGATCTGAACGTCTTTGCTCGTCAATTTTTTCAACTCTTCGCGGATGCGATCAACCTCCTGACCACCTTTACCGATGATGATACCGGGGCGGGAAGTGTGGATGGTTACGGTGATGCGCTTGAGGGTACGCTCGATAACGATCCGAGCGATGCCACCTTTGTTTACCCGTGCATTGAGGTAATTGCGGATTTTTTCGTCCTCAACTACTTTTGCAGCGTAATCCTTGCCTCCGAACCAGTTGGATTCCCAACCTCTGATGATTCCCAGGCGATTGCCGATTGGATTTGTCTTCTGACCCATATGATGGTGTAGTTGAATTTTTAGTTAGTTACTTCTTCTACCACCACCGCTTGATCATCGACACCAGGAACCGCGATGCGGTTTTCCACTATGATCGTTACGTGGTTGGTACGTTTGCGAATGCGGTGCGCACGGCCGTGTGGGGCTGGGCGGAAACGCTTAACGATGGTACCACCATCAACAAAAGCCGTTTTGATGTAGAGGTTGTATTCGTCGGCACTTTCGTTACCTTCCAGTTTGTACTCCCAGTTGGCAACCGCACTACGAACCAATTTTTCCAACCACACCGCAGCTTCTTTCTTGGTAAAGCGCAGGATGTTGATGGCATCTTCCACCTTCTGCCCGCGGATGTTGTCAACCACAAGACGCATCTTGCGGGCCGACATCGTAACATTTTTGAGTTTTGCTACAGCTTGCATGTCTTTTTATTTCTTACGGTTGCCAGAGTGACCTTTGTAATTACGGGTTGGGGAAAATTCGCCCAACTTGTGACCTACCATGTTTTCAGTAACGAAAACGGGTACGAAAGTTTTGCCGTTGTGAACAGCGATGGTTTCTCCCACCATATCGGGGATAATCATCGATGCCCGAGACCAGGTTTTGATAACCCCTTTTTTCTTGGCCTCTTTGGATGCGAGAACTTTCTCAAGCAATTTATGGAACACGTATGGTCCCTTTTTGATTGATCTTGCCATTGTCAGATATCAGCTTTTAGCTTTCAGCTTTCAGCTATCAGCTGGCAGTGAAAATATTCATCTGATAGCTGATGGCTTATAACTGATAGCTGCTTATGGATTTTTAGTTTTTCTCCGGGAAATAATGAGCTTGTTGGAAGCCTTATTATTGTCGCGGGTTTTGAAACCTTTAGCAGGCATACCTTTGCGGTTACGTGGGTGACCACCGGAAGCACGACCTTCACCACCACCCATGGGGTGATCGACAGGGTTCATAGCTACCCCACGTACGTGAGGACGACGGCCCAACCAACGACTGCGACCCGCTTTGCCCAATACTTGCAGACCGTGGTCACCGTTAGAGGTAGTACCAATGGTTGCTTTACAAGTGAGCAGGATGCGGCGCATTTCACCAGAAGGTAATTTCACCACTGCATATTTGCCTTCACGACCGTTCAGGATACCATAAGTACCTGCACTGCGTGCCAAAGCTGCACCTTTACCTGGGTTCAACTCGATGGCGTGGATATTGGAACCGAGTGGAATGTCTTTCAGGAAAAGCGCATTGCCCGTATTGGGTGCAGCACCATCACCTGAAGAAATTTCGGCACCTACTTTCAGTCCATCAGGGGCAATGATGTAACGCTTTTCGCCATCAGCATACTCAACCAACGCGATGAACGCAGTACGGTTGGGGTCATACTCGATAGTTTTAACGGTTGCAACCATTCCTTCCTTGTCACGCTTGAAGTCGATGACACGGTAGCGGCGCTTGTGGCCTCCACCGCGTTGACGCATGGTCAAGCGGCCCTGGTTATTGCGGCCGCCGCTCTTTTTCAGCGGTGCCATCAGGCTTCTTTCTGGCGTATCTGTGGTCAATTCAGTAAAGGTCTGACCAACCCGATAACGCGATCCCGGAGTAACCGGATTCATTTTTTTAACTGCCATTGTTATGGTCTTTGGCGTTCATCGCCGGATCGAAACCACCATAATTGTTTCGCCGACCCGAACGAACCTTAGTTAATGGCAACAGTAGGGATTCTACGGCTGCACTAATTACAATTCTGCGAAGAAGTCAATGTTTTCGCCTTCAGCGAGGGTAACAATTGCTTTCTTGTATGCCGGTACACGGCCACGTACCACGCCAGTACGAGTAGAGCGAGATTTGGTTTTGCCAGGAACCACCAGGGTGTTAACGGCTTCAACGTTTACTCCGTAGAAAGCTTCTACTGCTTTCTTGATCTCTACTTTGTTGGCTTTCCGATGCACGATAAAAGAGTACTTGTTCAGCGTACTGGACAATTTCTCTGCTTTTTCCGTGATCAGCGGCTGGATGAGAACATCTTTCTTTGCCATCTTTCAACTATTCTTACGGCTACCCGGATACGGATCAAGCCAGAGTTTCAACAATCTTTTGAATCGAACCTTCGGACAGTACCAGTGTATTCGCGTACATGATCTCGTAAGTGTTCACGTCCTGAGCACGCACCAACTTGGTATTTGGGATGTTGCGGCTAGAGAGGTGTGCATTTTCGTTTTGTTCTGCAACGACAACCAATGATTTTTTGCCAACATTGAGCTTGCTCAACATATCGACAAAAGTTTTGGTCTTTGGTGCTTCGAAGTTAAGGTCTTCTACGATCACGATAGAACCGGTCTTAGCTTTAGCACTAAGGGCAGATTTACGTGCCAGACGTTTAACTTTTTTGTTCAATTTCTGCTCATAATCCCGTGGGCGTGGTCCGAAAACCCGGGCACCACCTGGGAACAATGGGCTATTAATGTCACCTTTACGAGAACCACCGGTTCCCTTCTGACGGTGCAATTTGCGTGTAGAACCACTGATTTCCCAGCGTTCTTTAGATTTGTGGGTACCTTGGCGCTGATTGGCCAGATATTGCTTCACCGCGAGGTAAAGCACGTGCTCATTCGGCTCGCCGCCGAAAACGTCATCTGGAAGGTCAACGGCTCTACCGGTCTTTTCGCCCTGAATATTGAAAACATCCAATTTCATGTTTCTTGAATTTAACTCGCCACGAGGCCGTTAACGATTACTTTTTCTCCAGAATAACGTAAGCACCTTTGTGTCCAGGGATTGCGCCCTTTACCAAGATGAGATTCTGATCCGCAAATACCTTGAGTACTTTGAGGTTCTTCACCTTCACATTGTCACCCCCGGTACGACCAGGAAGACGTTTGCCTTTAAATACGCGGGAAGGATAAGAAGATGCACCCATAGAACCTGGGGCACGTAGTCGGTTGTGCTGACCGTGGGTCTGACCACCTACACCACCGAATCCATAACGTTTAACAACGCCCTGGAAACCTTTGCCTTTAGTAACACCTACAGCGTGTAGCATGTCGCCTTCAGCGAAGACTTCGTCCACCTTGATGATTTCGCCAAGGGCTTTCTCTGGAGCAGAGAAATCGCGAAACTCAACCAACTTATGTTTTGGATCAGTACTTGCTTTTTCGAAATGGCCTTTGAGAGGCTTGGTGGTGTTGTTTGTTTTGGCGTCGCCAAAAGCCAACTGAAGGGCAGTGTATCCGTCGGTTTGCTCGGTCTTCACTTGTGTCACTACACAAGGACCTGCCTCAATGACGGTGCACGCCACGCTTTTACCAGTGTTATCATAGACACTGGTCATGCCAATTTTTTTACCAATCAGTCCGTTCATCACTTCTTGATTTTAACAATGAATTGCAATTAATTAATTTGCATGCAATAACGCATGTAAAAACTAACGCAATCAATTACGTCAACTTAACCTGAATGTCTACGCCACTAGGCAATTCCAACTTGGACAGCGCATCTACTGTTTTTTGAGTAGGCGTGTAAATTTCAATCAGACGTTTGTGGGTCCGCAATTGGAACTGCTCACGAGACTTCTTGTTGACGTGCGGAGAACGGAGCACGGTAAAGATTTTCTTCTCAGTGGGCAGCGGAATCGGGCCAGTTACAACGGCACCACTATTACGTACTGTTTTGACTATTTTCTCCGTCGACTTATCCACCAAGTTGTGGTCATAAGAGCGGAGTTTGATTCTGATTTTCTGATTCATGCCTGAAAATCTGATTTGTGTATGTCAATGAATGAACTTCAGCGGCTTTTGCTGAAGCTTTTTTTTTATATCCTGAAGCTGGCCCACGAATAAATTCGTGGGCTAGATCAGGTGTGGCTCCCACGGTTAAAACCGTGGGTTGCCGAGTTTATTTGTTGCCTTTGGCCTTTTCAATCACGTCTTTCGCTACACCGGCAGGCGCTGCTGCGTAGTGTGAGAATTCCATGGTTGAGTTGGCACGACCAGAGGTGATGGTACGCAATTGAGTAACATAACCGAACATTTCAGACAGTGGCACCTCAGCTTGGATAGAGATGGCACCACCGGTACGTGGCTCCTGGCCTTTCGGCAAACCACGACGACGGTTAAGGTCACCAATTACAGAACCAGTGTATTCATCTGGTGTAATTACTTCCAGTTTCATGATTGGCTCCAGCAACACAGGGTTACATTTTGGAGCAGCTTCACGGAAACCTTCTTTTGCGCACAATTCGAAGGCGACTGGTTTAGAGTCCACCGCGTGCATCGAACCATCGTACACGCGCACTTTCATGCTATCGAGAGAGAAACCGGCCAAAATACCGTTGTCCATCATGGCTTTGAAACCATCCTGAATTGGCTTGGCGTAGTTTTTATCGATGGCACCACCAACGATACCCCATACGAACTGCAAGCGGGTTTTGCCGTTCTTGAAGTCGTCGCTTTCCAGGAATTCCTCATCAGCTGGGCCGAGTTCGAATTCCATATCTGCGAACAAACCAGAACCACCCGTTTGTTTTTTCAAACGTTCGCGGTGAGATGTCATTTTGGTCAGTGCTTCCTTATAGTTAACCTGAGGAGCACCCTGGTTACACTCTACTTTGAATTCGCGACGCAGACGGTCAACGATGATCTCGAGGTGTAATTCACCCATCCCGCTGATAACGGTTTGGTTGGTGTCTTCGTCAAATTTTACGCGGAAGGTTGGATCTTCTTCGGCCAATTTAGCCAAAGCCATACCCAGTTTATCTACTTCCTTCTGAGACTTAGGCTCAACCGCGATGGCGATTACCGGCTCAGGGAAGACCATTGATTCCAGAACGATTGGTTTGTCCAAGTCGCACAGGGTGTCACCTGTTTTGATGTCTTTGAAACCAACTGCTGCTGCAATGTCGCCTGCTTCTACGCGGTCAACCGGGTTTTGCTTATTGGCGTGCATTTGGTACAAACGAGAGATGCGCTCTTTGTTGTCGGAACGGGTGTTCAACACGTAAGAACCTGCATCCAGTGCACCTGAATAAACACGCATGAAAGCCAAACGACCTACATAAGGATCCGTTGCGATTTTGAACGCCAATGCAGCAAATGGTTCATTAACGTCTGGTCTGCGGAGTTCTTCTTTATCCGTTCTGGGGTTGGTACCTTTGATGGCATCAACATCCAGGGGAGAAGGCATGAAAGCACAAACCGCATCCAATACAGCCTGTACCCCTTTGTTTTTAAACGAAGAGCCACACATCATCGGTACGAACTCGAGGTTACATACCGCCTGACGTACCGCTGCACGAATTTCGTCGGCAGAGATGCTATTGGGATCTTCGAAGTATTTTTCCATCAGCGTATCGTCGTACTCGGCAACTGCTTCAAGCAGTTTTTCGCGGTACTCCGCTACAGTTTCAACCAAATCGGCTGGCATGGGAATTACTTCGTAAGTCATACCCTGGTCATGCTCGTTCCATACGATGGCTTCGCCAGTAATCAGGTCAACTACGCCTTTGAATCTTTCTTCAGCACCAATTGGAACCTGCAGCGGAATGGCTTTAGAACCCAATTTGGTTTCAACGTCTTTTACTACGTTGAAGAAGTCGGCACCGGAACGGTCCATCTTGTTGACGAATCCGATACGTGGTACCTTATAGTTGTCGGCCAGGCGCCAGTTCGTTTCAGATTGTGGCTCAACGCCAGAAACTGCACAAAAAAGGAACACCAAACCATCCAATACGCGCAGTGAGCGGTTTACCTCAACGGTAAAGTCAACGTGCCCTGGAGTATCGATGATGTTAAAGGGGTATTCCTCACCTTTCCAGAACCACTTGGTTTTGGTAGCAGCAGAAGTGATCGTGATCCCACGCTCTTGTTCCTGCTCCATCCAGTCCATTGTGGCTGCGCCATCGTGTACTTCACCGATCTTGTGACTAACGCCGGTGTAGTAAAGGATGCGCTCGGTAGTCGTAGTTTTGCCCGCGTCGATGTGGGCAGCGATACCGATGTTTCTGGTATATTTAAGATCTGTTGCCATGGCTTTACTCCAATGGAGTTTATGGTTATAAGATGATAAAGATTACGTTCGGAAGTGAGCAAACGCACGGTTGGCTTCGGCCATACGGTGGGTATCTTCTTTCTTTTTCACTGCGTTGCCCTCGTTTTTGCTGGCTGCAATGATTTCAGCGGCTAATTTTTCAGCCATACCTTTACCGCTACGGGTGCGTGCAAAGCGGATCAGCCATTTCATCCCGATAGAAACTTTGCGCTTAGGGCGGATTTCTGTTGGGATTTGGAAAGTAGCTCCACCGATCCGGCGGCTGCGTACTTCGACCATTGGCATCACGTTATTGAGTGCTTTTTTCCAGGTGTTGTGCTCGTCGGCCTTAAGGCGTTCGCGTACAATATCCAGCGCATCGTAAAAAATGGTGAGGGTGGTACTTTTTTTACCTTCCCACATCATGTTGTTTACGAATTGCGTAACCATCGGATCATTATAACGGGGATCCGGTGCAATTACCCTTACTTTTGGTTTTCTTTTTCTCATTACCTTGAATTAGAGGTTTCCAGTTGAAACATAATTACTTCTTCGGTGCTTTCGTACCGTATTTAGAACGACTTTTCTTGCGGTTGTTAACCCCCGCGGTGTCCAATGCGCCACGCACAATGGTATAACGCACACCCGGCAAGTCTTTTACACGACCACCGCGCACCAGCACGATAGAGTGTTCTTGCAGGTTGTGGCCTTCACCCGGGATGTAAGCAATCACCTCGATGCCATTCACCATACGTACCTTAGCCACCTTACGCAAAGCGGAGTTTGGTTTCTTCGGAGTCGTTGTGTACACACGCGTACAAACACCACGCTTTTGAGGGCATGCGTTCAAGGCGCGGGACTTACTCTTTACAACCACTTTTTCTCTGCCGTTGCGTACCAGTTGGTTAATAGTAGGCATATCCTGTTTTCGTTTAAAAAATCCTTTGTGAACTTATCCACGAATTGCTTCGCGGAGAATCAATTACGGGCTTTTGAAGGGGGGTAGATACACCCTTCCCTCAAAAGCGAGGGCAAATGTACGATGATTCGTGGGAATTACCAAATGGTTTTTAAAAAATAATTCATCGATGTTTTCATTTCAGCAACTATGTTAATTTTTTGCGGATTTCAATTTTGGCGATTGAATTTTAACAATATGGTTGTATTTTTGATTATCACCAAAAATTACATGCATCCTAATTTTAATCCCAAATCAGCCCTGTCAATGAAAAAGCTAAGACTCCTCTATTTTATTCTATTTTCTGCATCCTATTTGACGCTACTCACTGGTCAAAGCAGCAGTTTTTGCCCCAAACTATGGTTTTCCTTTAGTGATACTGCCATTTGCACCAGTGACACGCTTCACAGCATCAAGGTATTTTCAAATACTGATGCTTACGGGGTCAGACTGACCTATACTCCTGGTTATCGGGGTGAATATACTGGATCCTATCCTTCTACTGCACAACTACACCCTCCCGTTCAATTCAGCAAAATCAACGATTCGCTTTATGTAGCAACTTTTCCCGAAATCATTGATCTTTTCAAGGTGGTGGGGCAACTAGATAATAAAACTTTTGAAATTCATGCTTTGTTAGACCTGTTTCCTGCCGATAACTCTTCTTGCACTCCTTTACCTTTTGCCTTTTTTACCATTACCTATCGGCAACCTGGTGGTATTGGACTTTTTGAAAACCCAATTCTATGCAACGGTCAAAGCAGCAAGCCCATTCAGATTAACCATGAATTCGATTTGGTATATGATAAAGTATGGACAAACGATAATCCTAATATTGGCCTGGCCGCTTCAGGAAAAAACCAGATCCCTAGTTTTGTAGCTACGAATACTACTGGCCAGGACCAGGTTGCTACCATCAGCATGAAAGTAGTAGCGAAAGACGGACGCAATGTATGCCCAGTTACTGATGGTAGCTTAACCATTAAAGTTACCCATGCAAAACAACCCAAGATAAGCTTATCTTCTGGCCTGCAGATTGTGTGCTACGGAGATACCACAGCTCCGGTAAACCCAATCGTTACGCATGATGGCCCTTACGTATTACGCTGGAGGACACTAGGCTCATCTCTTGAATCAGCTACCAGAGATACCGGGAGTGGTGTTTTTCCATCTTTCATAGTACCCTATCGCGCTGCCTCTGGTAGCAAAATTCTAATTCATGCCGAGGCGAGTGGGAAGTGTATCTCCGAAACCGTCATTCATCATTTAATTATTCGACCAAGCCCCCTCCCCAACCCTTTTGCAGACACCTGGTTTTGTAATGGTGCCATCAGCAAACCCATTCAGTTTACGGGGAATGACTACAATCTTGAATACCGTTGGAGCTTATCCCCCCCTATACCTGGTTTACCTAATCAAGGGATAGGAGATATTCCTTCCGGATTGCTGTCACAAACCAACAATTCCCCTTTGGTTTCTCAGGTAAAGGTTTCTGCCCAGGTAAAACCAACGATATGGCGGATGGATTATGGGAATGTCTGGCGCTGGAATTTTATCAACGTCCTCGAAAATAGTGATGTTCTGGCCTTACATCCACAAAGTACAGCTTTGTATGCCTTAGCCAATGATGTTCCAAAAATCAAGGTATTGTCTCATCCCCTTACTCCTTGGTTAGAGATTCCCAATCAAGACATTTCCCTTCCTTTACCCGCCGATACCTTATTAATTGATCAGGAAGGGAGCACCCTATACGCCATTAATTATACGCAAGGCAAAATTTATAAAGTCAATACCCTCACCCAAAAACTAGAAATACAGGCGGACGCATCTGGTGCTATTCGTTATGCCGCACTAAGTCCAGATGGGCAAAAAATCTATACTGCTTCGCTTGAGCACAACACCTTGAAAGTGTTCCAGACCCAAACTTTGAATAACACAGAAAACGTAAACATGCCTGGTCGCATTCAATTCATGCTGCCTTTCCCGGATGGCACTGGTCTATCCCTGCGCTTTGTGGATTCTCTTAACGTTGGTTTATGGGATTTTGCCAGCAACAAAATAGTTGCCCGGTTTGCGGTAAGCCCTGGATTTAAGTTTTTTGCACACGCCAAAGTTTTGAACAAACTATACATTTATGATGATGCTTTGCTGAAGGTTATTTCGGTTGATTTGAGTAAAAAAACACTGAATAAAATTTTTACTCCTATTGGGGTAGGTATCAACAATGGCAGCAACTACGAATTTTTTCCCAATAAACAAGGTGATTTGCTGTATTTCAATTCCTATCCATTCATTTCTTATCTGGATACTTATCGAGATACGTTTATTCAAGTCAATGAATTCCCTATTCTCGCTGCCAAAAAATTGCTTTTATTGGATTACAACGATTGTCCAAATGAAGGCCAAACTTTCAAAATCACTTTAGGCGGGAACCCCCTACCTCCCCAAATAGAACTCCCCCTCACCCAAACCCTCTGCCCAGGGGTAATGAGCAAAAGTATTGCACTCAATGAATTGTATCCAGGGCTTAATTTCCGTTGGGCCAAGGTCGACTCGATTCGCGACATCAATACGGATGCTCCCAACTCAGGGTATGGTACTATTCCTTCTTTTAAAGCGCCCACTTCGGATCACAACTTTCTGTACCAATCGGAGTTCAAGCTGTATCCAAGTTTTAAAATAGACGATAGCGTATGTGTAATGCCAAGTTTAAAGCTGCATTACAACTTTATTGGTTCTTTTAGAGCTTATGGCATCCCTGATGTTCCTAACCAATTGCTCACTGTAGGTGCTAAAACCCAGGCCGTCAACCTCGGCTTTTATGCCAATGAAATTACCCGTTTGAAATGGAAAAATGACAATCCCAGTATTGGTTTACCTGCCAATGGAGTCAACGATATTCCTTCAATAGTGGCTCAAAATCCCAGCAGCAGCCAAACTCAAGTGGCCAACTTCAAGGTCAGCCGGGAAATCTTGCTCAACACCGATAACATTTGTAAGGACACGTCGAAAAGTTTTCAGATCCGGGTACTGCCTTTCGCGGTGCCCAGTGTAGACTCGATTCCCAACATTACCATCTGCTATGGCGATTCTATACCCCGCATTCAGTTCAAAGGACCTGTAACACAAGCCCGGTATCGCTGGCGCGTTATAGAGAACCCCGGCTACAATGTAGCGCAAAACGGGGAGAACGCCCTGCCTGCTTTCCGAGCCTACCGCGGTTCGGGCTGGGGTGATCGGAATGAGGTGATCAAGGTTGCCATAACTCCGGTAGCCAATGTAGGGCAAGATTCCAGCGTGGGCAAAGAACGCCAGTTTAGTATTCTCATTCGCATCAAAGCAATACCACAGCCTCAAACCGACAAGGTCTTTTGCCACAATGAGCACGCCAACCTCAATCCCTACCCTCCGTTTTACTCTTTTGCACAATTTTCAAAGCCGTCTTTGTTGATCCCGATTAATCCTGATGTTGCCCCGCTGAACTACATCAGCAACAACGAGGGACTACAACCCGATAGCGGAGTCTTCAAGTTATGGGTAAAATATCCAGACCAGGTTTGTGCAGTGGATACCCATCGGTTTGAAGTCAAAGTATTCCCCCGGCCCGTGTTACCGATTGTAGAGCAGTTCAATACTTTATGTTCAGGAGCGATTTTCCCGGGCGTAATCTTCAACACCAATATTCGCGGATTTGATTTGCGCTGGACCAATTCCAACCCCAACATTGGTTTGCCTGCCAGTGGGCAAGGTTCGATCCCCAGTTTTCAAACTCAGGCTAATTCTTCTCGAGATGAAAATGCGGTCATCAAACTTTCCGTTTTTGCACAAGGGAGTAATCAGGAACTTTGTGATGATTTATTCTCCGAGTTTAATGTGCGAGTAGTTGCTCGGCCCAAGCTCAGCCCTCTTGCGGATTTAACACTCAATACTTGTGAACCAAGTCTCAATATTGGGTTTTCCAGTAATGTACGCTTTACGGGCTATCGCTGGACCAATGACCGACCCGATTTGGGATTGCTTTCAAGTGGATTGACCTATTTGCCTCCCTTTATCCCTATTAATACCTCTGGTCGGGCCGATACCATGACCATCGTGGTAACTCCTTTTTCTTTCAACCAATGTGAAGGTAAACCCGAGTCTTTCCGCATCATTGTGTTACCTAATCCCGAACTCAATAAAATCCCGGATCAAGAATTCTGTTGGGAACAAAGTACCAAACCTATCGATTTTGGAAAAGTTCCTGAAGGTGCTTTTGTACACTGGCAGATGGATCAGACTATTGGCCTGCCACTACAGGGTATTGGAAACATTCCGGCATTCCGCCCCAGTCTCAATGCCCTTGGTAAAAGCACTACCATCAAGTTTCGCCAGAGTTTTGAGGAGCAATTGAGCTATGCGTATCGGTCAGACAATGGTTCTGCGTGGATCACTTGGCTGGATGCACAAAAACAGAACATCAACAATAGTTTAAATCTGGCCATTAATCCTATCGTAAATGCCAACCTGCTGATGCACCCATCTGGCCGTCGCCTTTATGCAGCAGCGCCAGACAATACCGTGCTGAATGTTTTTGATCCGCTGCGACATGCGTTACTGGCGAACATCGATCTCAATCCTACGTTCAGCACCTGCTATTTCCTGAATCATGCAGTACTGAGTAAGGATGGAAACTTCATTTTTATCAGTAAAAAGGAATGTTCGACCATTTCCATCATCGATACCCGCAGCAATAGCATTACTGGAAACATCAGCACCGGGATGATCGTGGGAGCTCTTGCATTGAGCGCAGATGGAAATAAACTCTATGCATTGAGTGAATTGGGCTTCGAATTGGCCGTATATGACGCGCATAGCTGGCAAATCTTGCGAAGTATGAGAATTAACCTCGACAATGGGATCAGCGATTGCCATATTGACCCGGGCAATGATCAGTTGTTGGTTTTGAACAAAGGTCAAAAAAAACTTTATCGCCTAGACCCAGTTACGGGAACTGTTAGTGCACGCCTCAATTTAAGTGGGGAACCTTCCGAGATTAAAATCCCTTCCATTGGCAACTTGGCTTACCTCTCGCTACAACCGGGAGGCGTCTATAGTTTTGACCACAAAGCCAGTAATCTGGTCTTGAGCCCATTACGTGGAACCAGCCCTGCCAGTGCATTCGGCCTAAGTACGAATGAAGAGAGCCTTTATGTTACTCAACCTGGCCGCAATACCATTCTCAAAGTTCGCACGCGTGATGCGAGCATTCAAGACTCCATCATCCTTTCCCTAGGAACACCTTTGGGAGTGGCTGTCGTTCCTCCACAACAGTGCAATGTAGGATTGGATAGTTTTCGATTGAGTTTTAAAGATTGTCTACAGGAACCTGAGCTAAAGGTAAACCACCCTGATCGAAGCCGCGTTGGCATTAAGCTACCAGAAATGCCACAAGATCAGCGCCTGCGAGAAAGCGTTGAATTTCAATTGGATCTCCAAAATACTAAGTTCATTGTAGGCCTCAATAGCCCTAATCCTTTTCAAGACTTCACCAAGATACCGATTTACGCCCCTTATGCTGGAGCGCTGAGACTCACACTTTATGATGTGATGGGGCGGCAGGTAAAAGTGTTGGCGCCAAGTGTTGATAAGGGTTGGTCTGAAATACAAATCTCAAAATCAGATGTGCACCAGTCTGGAATGTATACACTGGTGTTAAAAACAAGTACTGGCGCTTTCAGTAGGAAGATTGTGTTCCTGGGAAAATGATTTGTAACCAATACATCCTTTATCTTTAGCCCATGAACCCACTACCACAACTCGAATCTTATACCATCCGCACCTTCGACATCGATTGCCACAAGCAGCTGACCATCCCAGCATTGGTGCGCCTGATGCAAGAAACGGCCATGCAACAAGTGCTCGATCTGAAAATTTCGGTCTGGGATCTGGAGGAGTATAAATTGGCTTGGGTGCTCATCCGCAAACGCATCGAAGTGCAGCGCCGCCCACTGCTGGGGGAAAAAATCTCCATCCACTCCTACCCTACTGGTGCCGACCGGGTGTTTACTTACCGGGATTTTCGGGTGTATGATGAAGCGGGAGAACAAATTGCCAGCGCCTGTACGACCTGGTTGTTGATGAATACCGAAACCCGGCAGATGAGCCGTATCCCTCCGGAGTTGCTGGCGCGTTTTTCGGGGTATTTTCCGCCTAGTGAAAGTTGTTTGCCGCATGCGCTGGATCAGCTGCCAGCGATGAAAGAACCATTACAAGATAATTCGTATCGCGTGGGTTGGTATGATCTGGATTTTATCAATCACCTTAATAATGTCCATTTTGTCAAGTGGATGCTGGAAGCCACCCCTGTTGAGGTCTTGGGCAAGCAGCAAATCAAGCGGATGGATTTGCTTTTTTTGGCAGAAGGGAATTTAAAGGATGAGATTGATTCGGAGTTTCAGCAAGTGGAGGAAACTGTATTTCTACATCGTTTGGTTCGGCAAGGTGACCAAAAGGTTTTGGCGACGGCTCGTACAATTTGGGAATAAATCAAACACTAACAATAAGCTTTAGGAACCTTGAAGCTGCATATTATAGTGATGAGTGATAATCCAATTCATCACTCATCACTTTTCACTTATCACTCATTTACTCCTTTCTCCTCGTCCGAATCTTCTGTTGAATCCACAATCCAACCTTCCTTCCTTGCTCAGCGCCCAGATCCAGCGCAGGCAAGTAGTGAATCCCACCATACAAACGGCTGATGCTCGCCTCATCCGATGCCTGAATGAAAGACTTGAAGCTTCGAGCTGTGCGCCCATATTCGACATTGGTGGTATCCTTAAAGGCGAAGTTGTCGCCGTAGAGGTATGTCAAACCTTCAGAAGAAGCCCGCGAAATCACACTATGCCCGCTGGTATGTTCCGGGAATGCGGGCGTTTGCAGGAAAGGCCGCCAGTCCTGGTTGATGTACTTGTTGATGTAGGTTTCAGGGCGTACCAGGTTGTAGTGGTACTTGGCGTGCCAACAACTAATGAAGCCTTCCAGCAGACCAATGGCGGTGTACAAGTAGGCTTCCGAAGATTTAACGTAATCCGCCTTTTCCATCCGTGAGGCCAACATGGCAATGTTCATCCAGTGCCCACCTGGGGTTACTTTTTTATCCGCAAACATCACGTGACCCGCATGGTGAGACACAAAGGGGTTGTCGTCCCAGAAATAGGCGATTTCCTCACGCTCTGCACGATCAGCTCCATCCAGCGCATGAAGTACCTCTTCTACCGTTTTGTAAAACAAACTGCCTTTAGTGGTGTCAAATTTGGGTGGAGGGGGCGGCAAAAACTGGCCTGCCGAATCCAGGGTAAAAGGCCGGATTTTGCTCCAATGCGGCTCGGCAGCATCCTTGTAGTCAGGCGGAGTAGGTTGCCAACGTGCAGGGTCACTTTCATCCACTGTGAACTTTGGAAAAGTCCGAGTTTCTTTGTAATTGTCTTTTTTGGTATGCTCCATCACGGCCTGACCAACGGCTGTACCGTAGGCAATCGAGCGTTCGAATACGTCCTTACGGATACCCGATTTTTTCTTCCATTCTGCATAAAGCCCTTCCCGAAACTCATCCATCATGTCTTCGGAAAAGGTCAAGGCTTTGCCCACGGTTAAAAAGGCATGTACGCCAGCTAATGGGAAACAATACTCCTGGCCTGCTTCCGGTTGCGGGAGTTGAGTCAGCCAAGGGATTTGCCCTGCCAAGGACTGAGTAGTTGAATCGGCATGACGTCCGGCTTCGAAACCGGCCAAACTGGAATACGCATAAATCCGGCTAGCCACGGGTGGCGAAAAAATATCGTGAATGATGATTTCATTCAAAGCGTAAACCGAGCGGTGTAGGTACTCGGGGTTTTCGGCTTCGGCCTGGTCGTAGTCTTTTTGACAGGCCAACAATCCGAGTGCAAGACTGCACAACAAAACGTAAGTATGTTTCATGTTTAAGTAAGTTTCCAAGTCCCAAGTTCTAGAATTACAGGCTTCCAAAGTTCCATCCGGCACTTCGACTACGCTCAGTGACCGGATGGAACTTTGAAACCTTATTTATTTGACCACAAAGGTCTTTTTTTCCACCCCAACTCCTTTCAATGTCAACGACTTCCAGGCCTTTGGCAGTTTTGTTTTTAGTTGTACAATACCCTGATCATTGATGTCCAGGCCGCCAAGGCCCGCCAGGATGGCTTGCAACATTCCCCCGGCACCAGTGGCAAAATAGGGATTATTCCCGCCCGCCGTTTCTGCCAATACCCCAAAAGGAGGCACCTGGTTGGGTTGGTAGCTTTTTTTGAACATCTGATAAGCCTTTTCGGCATCGCCCAAACGACCGTAAAGGGCTGCCAATACTGATCCACCCATCGCAGGGCCATCGGGAGCCATGCGGGGTTCGTAGTAGGTCAAATCTTTACGAATGCTGGCTTCATCCTTGACGATGTCCAGTGGAAAGGACAACAAATTCACGTCCGCCTGTTTGATTATGGCACCATCGTAGGTGGCATTCTCTTTGGTGGTGCCGTCCGGGAATTTGAGAATCGGAATGTTTTGAGCCACATGTTCCCAATCTGGGTCCGCCGGCAAGCCCAGCTCTTTTGCGGCCTGGGTAGCAATGCGCAGAGAAGTAATGGCCATTCCATTCGTAAAGGCATTATTGTCGATGTTCTCCTGCCATTCGTTGGCACCGATGACGTTGTTGATGTCGTATTTGCCAGGGCCATTGCGTTCTACCCGACTGGCCCAAAACTCGGCAGCAGCCTTGATCACTGGCCAACCCCGTTCGCGCAACCAGAGTTTGTCTTTGGTCACCTGGTAGTATTTCCAGTTGGCCCAGGCGATATCCCCAGTGATGTGGTGCTGAAAAGGGCCAGTAAGTGCCCACACAGGTGTGTCTTCGGATCCATCCGCGCTGGACTCCCAAGGGTACATTGCCCCTTTGTAACCGTGTGAAAAAGCGTTGCGTTTGGCCGCTTCCAGGCGTTCAAAGCGGTAATCAAGCAAAGAACGGGCGATGCTTGGTTGCAACATCAACACAGGAGGATACATCCACAATTCGGTATCCCAAAATACGTGTCCGTTGTAGCCCAAACCCGACAAACCCATTGGCGAAAGGCTGTAGGCAGTCCCCTCCCGCGCAAAGGAATAGAGGTGATATACGGCAAAGCGCACTGCCCGTTGGGATTCCAGGTCTCCTTCGATGATGATGTCGCTTTCCCACAATTTGGCCCATTCTGCTTCATGGCGTTTCAGCAAACGGGCAGTCCCTTCCAGTTTAGCAAAAATGGTGAGGCGTTCCGCTTCGTTTTGAGGGTCCTGAAAATGGGCGGAGGATACCGCTGAACCCACCAGGGCAAAACGATAGGTTTCACCTGCTTTGAGTTTTTTTGAAAACTTCGCCAGGTGCATGTTGTAGTCCCAGTCCTCATGGATGATTCGGGGCTCCTGTCCGTGGGCTTCCTCAAAAACAAAACTGGTGGATGCTGCCACCTTGAGTTTGCCACTTGGGCTGTTGGCCACAGAGGTCATCAAAGGAATGGTGACGTGGGGCCGGTCGATTTCGCTGTAGTAATTGCGGACATCGCTGAGGTGATCAGGCGCTTCGATGACACTCATCGGGGTGATGGTGACGTCCTTTTTGGCCCGAAATTCCACGATGCTCATGGCGGTAAAAGGCAAGTGGCGCAAGGACATCAAAGTGTGTTTGACGCTAAGCTTGTCCCCCACTTCAAAAGTAGTGCTCAGCTCCGCCTTTTGCATGTCCAAGGTTTGCTGGTAATTGCTGATGTCGGCGCGACCCATCCGGCGGCCATCCACATCCAGGTTCATGTTGATGTGGTTGAAGGTCTTGAGGATGTTGGACACCCTGCCCCGCTGATAATAATCGTATACTCCGTTGAGCACCACGTCTTTGACGCGCATGGGCTCAGGCGAAGAGACCAAACCGACCATCCCGTTGGCGACAGTTACACCAAAGTATTTGCTTGGATTAATGTCTCGGGCTTGAACATGCCAAGGCGAATCGGCCAGATTTTGGGACCAGGCCAGGTGACCGAGTCCAGTGCAGAACAAAAAAAGTGCTAATCGTTTCATCATTTCATTTTATTGGGCCCATAAAAAATTAATTGGGCTAAAATTCGGGAATCAGCAAATCTAAAATAAATCCTTTAGCTGACTAGGGTAATTTTAATCACCTTGTCGAGAAGTAACTCCTGTTGCTGGTCCCACGACATTTTTTACCAATAAAAAAAATGAAACTTTGGCTTGCCTATCGAACTCATTTCCAGCGTTGGAGCAGGTATTTTGATAAAGGATAAGCCTTGGAAAACCGTACGCAATAGCGGGCTGCGGGTCCGAATCCGACGCAAATCAACATCGAAAGAGAGGTAATACTCCTTTTCCCGAGGGATATTGGTTAGGCCATAGCTATCATTGGCATTGGTATACACGTTGCCGTAGGCGCCAAATACGCCATCCGCTCCGAAGCCAACCGCTACATTGAGCCAGCGGGGGAAACGACTGGTTTCGGGAAGGTTTAAAAAAGAGGATGGATTGATCGAAGCCCAAACGGTCATGCCATTGTAGTCTTTGATAAAAGCCTCCAGGTAATTGTCTCCATAAAGGCCATGGGCAATTTGACGCACAGTTAGAGGTGGGCCCCCATTTCTACCTGGAATCAAAGTACTGGGGTAATTGGGCCGGGTATTCGACACCTTGAGCATCATGCGTTGTTCTTTCCACAAGAGTTCCTGGGTTGCAAATGCGGTGACTCCGATGGTATTGGCCAAAAAGTCCATTTTGGAAAAACCCCAGCCCGCCGAAAAACCATCCATTACCTCAACGGTGCCCTGCAAAATAGTACCTACACCGGCGCCGATCCATACCGCAGGTTTGTGCTTCACCCCTGCCCAGCGCATGCCCTGAAAAGCCAGGTAACTTTCTGCATAAGCGGTGATGACGTGCCCGGCTTTGTCCACCTTTTCCCATTCGTCGTTGTTGCCAAATTTGTCGTTGAAAAAATGGAAAGGTCCAAGTTCGTAATCCCGGTACCAAATGGAATACAGCCCAACCGATGCAACACCGTAAGCTGCCGCTCCACCAATTCCCAACAAACGGGCGCGTTTCGCATTAAAAGTATCGGCCGGTTCCAGCCATTGCCATGCCTTTTTTTCCTGCGAAAAACCATTGATGATCGCCAGACAAAAAATTAGCATCAGGGTAATTCGCATGAGTGTAATTTTTTGGGTACTTGTTTATTAATTTTGGTACAAAAGTTCGTTTATACAGTTTCAATGCTTAAACGTCTGCAAAATAAACGTCTTTTCAAATCTCATCAATACCTAACGCAACATGAAAAAACTGATCCTGTCGCTCTGCCTTTTTGCTTGTGTGAGCGGGCTCAATGCTCAATCACCCACCTATTTGGATGTAAAAGTAAGTGAATCCCTGGAACGCCAGCCTATTTCAATGGAATACCACCTGCGGGTAAATCCTGAAAGTGGAGAATACGACCTTGATCGCGATTTTGACGCCCAGCGCAAAGTTATGCGCTCTCGCATCAAAGAAAATGAAACGCAGCTCAAACAATTTCTGGAAACCAATAAAGTAAAATACACCATAAATCGGGATGACAATTACGCCATCACTCAGGAAGACATGACTTTTTCAATTTTTAAAATCAAGGTAGCAAACAAAACTGAGCTCGACAACCTGTTGGTTCTGTTGCGGCAATTGACTTATGTGGAAGGCAATATTGGGGATAAAGTCTACCCTCCTGTTCAAAATGATGAAGTCAACCTATTTGAAAAGCTGTACACCAAAGCCCGCAGCAAAGCAGAAAAAATGGCGGGCATCATGAATTGTACCTTGGGGAAAGTTCTCGAAGCCGAAGAGCTGGACAAAAAAGAACTGGACTACTATGGCATGGTAGAAGAAGGCAGCTATGAGCATGTTTACGACATCCAACGGGGCAATCCTTTGAGTTCAACTACGGTGTTGTCGATGCGTTTTCGCTTTGAGCTCGTCAAAAAGTAGGGATTTGGAAAAGCCCAAAACCAGCTCTTACAATTTCATACCAAAATTTGGCCATTTGGTCACCAAAAAATGGCTTTTCATCTAGCAAAGCCAATTTTAACACTTTTTCGAGCAACTCTTTTCCCTCCTCACTCGTCTTTGCTGATAAGAAGTTTACCCGACATGGCAACGCCAATTCACCCTTGGCGTTGCCCTTTTTAACATTTAAACCTGATATTATGAAGCGTCTATTAATGTCCTTAGCGCTAGCTTTGCCTATGCTGCAACTGCTTGCTACTCCGCCGATTGAGAATGTACTATTGAGCACCCGAGTGGATGAACGCGCCCTCGTTGTTCAACTGGCCAATTTACAAAAGGAAAAGACTGTACTCACGCTGGAAAGCCTCGACAGCCGTGAAACCTTCCACGAACAAGTAATCAATGACCACAATGGCTACAGCGCACGCCTGAATTTGAATGAGCTGCCCAAAGGCCGTTACATCCTCCGCGTGAAGCAAGGCAATGGCAGCCTGCGCCAGGTGTTGGTTGTGGATCAACATTCGATTTTGTGTTCCAAAATTGCGGCTGATTGATGAATTGAGCTTTGGCGCAGCAAGTTATCTGTCGCCTAAGAGCGGTTCATCATCTTCATAAAGCCCTCAGACATTATTGAATCATTAAGTATTCCATGTTGCTCATTTGAGTTTTGTTATTTTTGGTTTTTGGAAGCGGTTAGTTTGTGTGCGATAAACTAGCCGCTTTTTTTTCATCTTAAAACCTCTAAACAAACCAAATTATGAGCAAAAAATGGATACTTATCCTGGGTTTGCTGTATTCATACCTGGGTTTTGCGCAGGACAAACAACCCTTGTCGTATTACCTTCCACAGATTACTTACGACCCTAAAATTCCCACCCCTGAAGCCTATCTGGGGTATCAGATCGGAGAATGGCACATCAGCCACGATCAACAATTGGCCTACATGCGCAAATTGGCCGAGCTTTCGCCCCGTTTCAAACTCACGGAATTCGCCCGCACCTATGAAGGTCGCCCTTTGGTTTACATTGCGATTACTTCCGAACGCAATCACCAAAATCTGGCAGATTTAAAGGCCAAACACCTGCAAGTCAGCAACCCGGCAGAATCCGATCGGGTTGATTTAAAAACAGCCCCATTGGTGATTTACCAGGGTTTTTCCATCCACGGCAACGAGTCTAGCGGGGGCAACGCTGCCCCTTTGGTGGCCTATTACCTGGCAGCAGGACAAGGTCCGGAAATAGAAAAACTGCTCAACGACGTGATCATCATTTTTGATCCCTGTTTCAACCCCGATGGTTTCCACCGTTTTTCTACCTGGGCCAACCAACACCGCAATCGCCACCTCACTGCTGACCCTCAGGATAGGGAGTACAGCGAAGTCTGGCCTGGTGGTCGTTTCAACCACTACTGGTTTGACCTCAACCGCGACTGGCTATCCGGGGCACATCCTGAATCACGGGGTAGAGCCAAGATTTTTCACGAATGGAAACCCAACATCCTGACCGATCACCACGAAATGGGTTCCAACTCCTCTTTCTTCTTTATGCCAGGAGTACCTTCACGGGTCAATCCCATTACCCCTAAACAAAACCAGGAGTTGACCATCAAAATTGGTCAATACCACACCAAATACCTGGATGAGATTGGGTCTTTGTATTTTTCGCAGGAAGGCTACGACGACTTTTATTACGGTAAGGGTTCCACTTTTCCCGACGCCCAAGGTTGTATCGGAATCTTGTTTGAACAAGCCAGTTCACGTGGCCATGTGCAAGAAACGGCTAATGGTCTGCTCACTTTTCCGTTCACCATTCGCAATCAGGTGCGCACTGCCTTGTCTACTCAAAAAGCGGCGGTAGAGCTCAGGCAGGAGTTGTTGGAGCACCAAAAAAACTTCTTCCAATCAGCTATACAGGAAGCCCGCAATGACAGCCGCATGGGTTTTGTGTTCGGCGACCCCCACGATCAGGCGCGTACCGACCGCTTGTTTGAAATCATTCGCCGTCAGGATATCGAGCTGTATCATTTGGGTAGTAAAATCACTGTAGATGGCAAAACTTTTGAGCCCAATCAGGCCTTTGTGGTGCCTTTGGAACAAAAACAATACCGCCTGATCCGGGGCATTTTTGAAACCACCACCTCTTTTGAAGACAGCATTTTTTACGACATTTCCAGTTGGGCTTTGCCCCTGGCCTTCAATGTGCCTTATGCTGCTTTGCCTAAAAAAGGTACCGCAGGCAATGTAATGGGAGCAAAAATAACGGGTCCCAAACCTGAACGTACACCTGTCACCCCACCCGCACAAAGCAACTACGCCTATATGCTGCCATGGGAGGACTATTACGCGCCACGGGCATTGCAGTTTTTGCAAAGCAAGGGCTTGCGCACCAAGGTTGGCATGCAGCCCATCACCTTGCAGGGTAAAAAGTACGATATGGGCACGGTGATGATTCCGGTACAAAATCAAAGCGCTACCCCGGCTGAAATCCACGAATGGGTAACGGCGATTGTCAAAGAACTAAATGTGCCCATCGATGCGGTTAACACGGGCTTCACAACCGAAGGCATCGATTTGGGGAGCAACAATTTCCTTACCCTGCGCCAACCCAAGGTGATGATTGTGGTGGGTGAAGGTATGGGGCCCAACACCGCGGGCGAAGCCTGGCACCTGTTGGATACCCGTTTCGACATGGTCGTATCCAAAGTAGAAGCCGATGACATTGCCCGCTCCAACCTCAGCCGTTACAACGTGATTGTGCTGGGAGATGGCACTTTCCAAACGATCAGCGCGGGTGGCGTGAGCAAGTTGAAAGAATGGGTCAGTGCAGGTGGTACCATCATCGGCATCCAACGCGCGGTGACCTGGTTGAAGAGCCAGGGAATCGGCTTCACAGCCATGAAGGAATTCAAAAATGCGGATGCCGCGACTGGCCGCCGCCCTTATGGTGAAATCGCCGATGACCTGGGTGCGCAGGAAATTCCTGGGACGATTTTTGAGGCGGAATTGGACCTGAGCCACCCCCTGGCTTTTGGTTTGAAGCGCAGCAAAATACCGGTATTCCGGGATGGTGAGGTTTTTATGGAAAAATCAAAAAATCCTTATGCTTCTCCGCTGGTTTACACCGCCAACCCATTGATGGCTGGTTACCTGAACCACAAGTATACAGATATTGTGAAAGGTACTGCCGGGATTGTGGTGAGTGGTTCTGGCGCTGGTCGGGTGATTTATATGGCGGACAATCCAAATTTCCGGGCGCATTGGTATGGGACAAATCGTTTGTTCCTGAATGCGGTGTTTTTCGGGAATTTGGTGAGTGGGGCAGGATTGGAGTCGGAGCGGAGGGAGTAACTAAGGTGGACCTATAGTGCCTTAGGATTCTTAGGTGGTGAGAATTTTTTTTCTTTTCACCACCTAAGAAACCTAGGACACTCAAGAAGCACCTTAGTAGTTATTCGCATTATTTCATAACGTTTGGCGTATTCTCTCAATTTTCCTCCAAGTGCAAAA
Organism: Haliscomenobacter sp.; assembly: GCF_965225875.1. GTDB lineage: Bacteria > Bacteroidota > Bacteroidia > Chitinophagales > Saprospiraceae > Haliscomenobacter. The sequence goes on from NZ_CBDDBS010000002.1 coordinate 903,592, forward strand.
TCTCCAGTAAACCAGTCAAATTCGGCAGCACAATCCGCCGCCCATGAATCCGCACCAAGTCCTGTCCTTTCAAATGATTCAAGCCGCGCACAACCGTTTCTAATGATGCGCCTACGTACTCGGCTAGTTCACTCCTGGTCATGGTAACGACTCCAGATGGCGAGCCCGACAAACGGTATTGCTCGTGCAGGATGAGCAAGGCCAGGATGATTCGATTGCGCACCGAAAATTGGGTAAAAACCGTCATCCGGTTCATCCACACAGTGAATTCCCGCGCCAAGGCAGTGAGGATATTGCGGGCAAAAAAAGGGGAGTTGTTCAGCAGCCCCCGAAAAACTTCGGCGGAAATAAAGCCTACCGTGGAATCCTCCAACAAGGTAGCAGATACGGGATGGACTTCTTCGGCAATGAGTTGGCGGTAAGCGATGAGGTCGCCGTTGGAATAGATGTAATGAGTTTGGCGCTGACCATCCGAGGTTTCCTGGAATATTTTGGCTTTCCCGCTGATCAGCCAGAAGGCACCTTTGGGGTAGCCCCCTTGTCGAAACAGCACCTCGCCGCGTTTTTTGGCCTCAGGTATGACTTGTTCCTGCAATACCGCCAGGTCTTTAACCGGGAGATCGGTCAAAATAAAATGATTCTGAAAAAGGTAGGGCTGAGTAACCCGGGCCATGCGCAGGTTCTGATCAGTCATCACATTCGGTTGCGTTTTTCTAAAACTGATGGTTAATTTCTAAAGGTAAACAAAAAATGAGTCACCCCAAACAATGGTGGTGACTCATACCAAGGGTATCTATTAAAACTGATCAAAAATCACTTCAAGGGCTATTTCCAAGGCAACTTATTGACCCGGCGGCCCACCTTAAACCCTAAATCCAGCGCAGCTTCTGAATCCATGCGGAAATGCACACCGATTGGCAAACGGGAATAGGCATTTTCCTGCGCCATTTCATAAAAACTATGGAATGAGCGGGGTGTGCCAATGAATTCTACCCGGTTTCTGTGGCATTGGTCGGTCATGGCAAAATTGTTGCCAAACTCAGCCGTTAGCACCTCTGCCGCCGCCGCACCAAAAGTGCCGTGCCCGGAAGGATAAGTTGGAAAAGCCGGAGTAAAAAACTGCCCTGCGCCATCGGGGCACATGATTGAATTCCACTGCTTGTGCCCCATTTCGCCCTGAATGTAATCAACCGGGCGAAGGGTATTGTATCGGTATTTTTCGCCCCAGGCTCGTATCCCCGCATCACATACGGCCATGCCTACTTTCGCGGTTACAACTACTGCTTTTTCAAGGTTGGCATCGGCGCTTTCCATAGCCTGGTTGGCAATGGCAATCCAGCGACCGGCTGGGCTAAAGGTGAGCGCCGCACAATCGTCGCTCCAAAACTCGGCGATCCACTTGTCCTCGTAGTTTTGCCCTTTTCGGATCAGGTTCACCTTGTTTTCGGTTTCCTTGGCCTGGGTGTAAAACTCGCTGCTCTCATCCTTGCTGTAGGGAAGGGGGGCTTTACATTTGTCGTCGTTGGTAGCAGCAAAAGTCCGCACATCCCCCCAATGTGGCAACAATGCGGCGCCATAATTGGGATAGGTAGGCTGCCAAAGTCCGGGGCCACTGGGTGGCACGTAGTTGGGGTCAGTGTTGTGTTTGTAGCCATCATGGCCTGCAGGATCTGTTTGTGACCAGGTATACACCGCATTGGCTACCGATTTGCCCCAGGCCGTGGAGTTCCCGTACAATTCAGGGCTGAGTTCGGCTTCGTACTTTTTGTTGAAGTAGTTTTCCAATGCAATCACCTGAGAGAGTTGGGCAGCAGGAACCGTGGGGTACAACTTTTCAATCATCGTAGCATAAGCGCTGTTCAATGCTGCGGGGTAGTGGTAACTTTTGCTGGCATCTATCCCAGGCAACTTCAACCCGCTGTAATAGTTACCCAAAGACTTGTAATCCGGCATTCCAGGTACTGCTGTTTCGTAAACGGCCAAGCCGATGTAGGCAAAAGACCGTGCAGAAACCGGAGGCAAATACCCCGGCGTAAAACGTTCAACTTCCAACAAGAGGTTGTTCCATTTGAGCACCACTTCGTGGTCATAAGACTCGGTAAGCTCGGTTAACGGTAAAATGGAGGGTTCATTCTCGCGTTGGCAGGCTGAAAACAAGGCCAGCCCCAAAACGGCCATGACGAACCATTTTGCAAAAGCGTGTGGCATTTTTTGCATGAGATGATTAATTTTTATAGAGTTAGAGAAAAAAATTACAAGCAAGTGTATGTAGTAGCCTCACGGATTTTTTGGGCAAAAGCCTGACTGCCCGCCAGGTCTTTTTTGGCCAATTGTTGTAGGAATTGATTTTTTTGCGCTTCGAATTGTTGCTTCTCCGCCATTAGGTGGTAGACTTTGGCAGCTAGCACCTCATCGTATTGCCCGGCCTGATTGACCAGTGCTTGACACTTGGAATCCAACTGTTTGAAGGACATGAACATACGAATGTGGTTGGCATTGCGGGCTTTTAAAAAGATATCCCGATCAATGGCTGGAAAATCAGCAGGCATGGCGCTTTTGAGTTGAGCCGCGGTAGCATCCCACAAGCTGTCGATACTGGCATTGAGTTGGCAATGGCGCTGCTCCAGGGCCAGAGCCTGTTGCAACAAAGCTTCTTTTGGGTTGCTCGTAGTACAAGCAAAGAGTGTGAGCATGGTGCCTAGCAAAGCAATGGCTACCATGGAGTTAGCGTACTTCTTCATGGGAAATTGATCCAGAAAATACAATTGATTTTTTAATGCAAATTGCTTCGTAAGGGAGGTAAAACAAAGATTGGAAGATCCCGGGAGATAATGTTTGACAAAAGTCAAACATTGCATTTTTTTATTGTCAGCCTACGTAATGTGAGTATTTTAATTGCCCCAACAATTCCCTATCTTTCGCTCAACAGTCCCAACTATGAAAAGAGTAGGCTTCCTAACCCTTCTATTGCTGAGTTGTAGTGCTTTTGTGTACGGCAAAATCCGCCTTGAGGTGAGGGTTAGTGCTCCCCTACCCTTGCCGGAGTCAGGTTTGTATTTGGCCGCAAGTTTCAACAATTGGAATCCGGGAGACCCCGTATTCAAGCTCAGCCAACAATCCCCTAAGCTGTATTACATTGAACTGGATCAGGAACTCCTACATTTTGAGTACAAGATCACCCAGGGAAGTTGGGCCTACGTAGAAGGAGATTCCACGGGTACCTTTATGCCCAGCCGCAAGTACGATTTTTCGCCACAGCAACAACTTGTCCAAATCGAGGTAGTGGGCTGGGAAAAACGGGCTTTTTACCAAATGGTCATCAAACAAATCCCGACCAACACGCCCCACGATGCCACCCTCTACCTTGTCGGTAACTTCAACAACTGGAATCCACGCGATGAAGCACATCGCCTGTACCGCCAGCCCAATGGTACTTACCGCGTCAATTTTTCCACCGAACTGGAGCGCATTGAATTCAAGTTCACCCGCGGCACCTGGGCTTCGGTAGAAGGGCAGGAAAATGGGCGCATGCGGCCCAACCGGGTTTTGTTCCGCAGTCAAATCAAGGCCAATCAACCCCTCGAGTTTGAAATTGCCACCTGGGAAGACCTATCCGGGTCGGGCAATTTGTTGGCTTTTGCCTGGTACGACATCATCATATTGTTTGCCGCCTTGCAAGGCTTTTTGCTGGTTTTGGCCATCCCCACCATTCAGGATTTTAACCGCAAGGCCAATCGCTGGCTGGTCTTTTTGCTGTTTTTTGTATCCTCCATTCTCTTGATTCGTACCCTGGGCAATCAGCGGGACATTGCGCAAATTTTTCCTTTTTTGCAGTTTGTGCCTGACTTTTTGCTGCTGGCCTACCCTCCAGCTTTTTACCTGTACGTGCGGCGACTACTGTTCCAAAGTGATCAATTTTCTGCCCGGGTATTGCTGCATTTTATTCCCAGTTCGTTGCAAATTTTTGCCTATACGCCTTTCTTCTTGGCGGAAGTAGCCGCCCTCAAAGTAGATGTAGTGAGCCACGATGCCCAGGGCTGGTGGGCTGTAAATGCGGTGGCCGTTTTCGGCTGGTTTTCCAACGCATTTTATACCTACCTCTCACTACATGCCATTCAGGGCTACCGCAAACAGTCTCAACGCAGTTATTCTTTCGAGGAAAACCTACATTTTTTGCTCACCGTCTTGATCATCATGGGCGTTTGTTTATTGCTTTGGGCTTTCACCTTGGTGGTTGCCGGGATTGGTTTTCTCAGCAACAATGAAATTTGGTTGTTTACCGAAAAAAGTGCGGATCTGATCTGGCTGATTTTTTCCATCATTCCCCACCTTCTGGGTTATTTTGCCATTCATCAACCGGAGATTTTTAAAGTGGCCCAACCCGTTTCCCTGTTCAATACCATTCCGGAAATTCCCATAGAAGAGGTGAAAGCGGGCCATTTGAGCGAGAAAAAGAGTGAAGAACTCAGCGACGAAAATTTGCAACGCCTCAAGCAGCAACTGGAGGCCTACATGACCCAACACAAACCCTTTACCAACCCCAAACTCACCCTCAATGAATTGGCCAGTATGCTCAAAATGCCGCCCTATTTGTTGTCCAAAGTGATCAACGAGGGCTACGATGTCAACTTTTTTGATTTCATCAACACCTATCGGATTGAGGAATTCAAACGCCGGATGGAAGATCCCCATTTCCAGCATTACACCTTGTTGAGCATTGCTTTTGAGGTAGGGTTCAATTCCAAAACGGCGTTTAATCGTTCTTTTAAAAAAATCACCAACCAATCGCCGAGTGAATTTTTTCAATCGGTGAAGGCTTAACCTCCACCACAACCACCTCCTCCTCCGCAACCGCCGCCGCCACCACAGCCACTTCCTCCACTGCAACCAGAGCCGCCGCTGCATCCGCTGCCGCTACAGCCACCACTGCCACAACCGCCAAAGGAGTCGCTTACGCCTGCAAATGCCCCACAGCCACCAATTATACCTCCATCCTTGTCTTCCCGGTTGAACAATCGGCCCAGGGGTTCGTAAGCGCTGGTGAGTTCATTCAACCAACTTTCGGTATAAGTCCCGCCTCTGAGGGTTTGCTCTAAACTACCGATCAGCAGAAGTCCAGAACCCAATAAGGCGGGCAATTGGGCCAAATCTGATTGGTCTTGCTTCAAGGAAGCGGCTACGGTTTGCTGGCCTTCCAAGAGGCGTTGTTTAAGGTCTCTGCGCAACTCTTTGCCTTCGGTAGTCAGCGGAAAGCTGTGAAAGGCATTCCAAAAACTGGCCGGCATAATGGATTGAATCTTGGGCGTTTTACGCACAAAATTGTATTGGTAGCCGTAATAGGATTTTGTTTTTTGAGCCACCAAGTTGATCAGCAAAGTCATTTCCACTTTTTGCTCTCCGGTTTGAAAGGGCAGTAAAAATGGCTCTTCGTGCACCAGTGGTGGGTATTGGACAAAATACGGCCCGGTGGTCAAATAATAAACGGGTTTTGCCGCCCCGGGTTCTACACTATGAACTTGTAAGACCTCCTTCATGATCAAGTCAAGGAGGGTTACCCGCATCATTTGTCGGCCATACAGGCGGTTGGGTTGTTGCAAAAAGAGCAGTTCAGCGGGCGAAAGTTGTTTGATGTCTGGTATCATTTTTTGAAGATTGTAGAAGCTGTTTGAGTTGATGTCGCGAGCTGCAAAGGGTCTAATTGAAGTCAAATTTCGTTCCGAAAATGCTCATTTAGCGCTGCTAAACTCCGCTTTTCGTGCCTCATTTGACTTCAATTAGCCTCCTTTTCGCTTTCGCGACATCAACTCAAACGGCTTCTTAGGGAGTAGCCAATATTGATTCAAATTGATTCGACGAAAATTCAGTGGTGCAAAACGGATTTCAGCAGGTGGCCACAAATCGGCGGGTGGCACTTGTGTAAAGTGCTCTTCGTACAATTTCAGGGTATTGCTGTAACAGTCGTTGTATTTGGTGTCCTCGGTCTTTCCCCCTTTGGTGGGGCCATGGTGGATCTCGCGCTGCAGGGTGTCACGGCAGAAATCGTGCCAATAAGAACGGGTGTAAATCAAGTGCAAATGCCACACCTGATCCACCTCATCGGAGGGCGTCATGGGGCTAGGTGCTACACAACAGAGGTACATAAATCGCTTGTATTCCAGAATGGCCCGAAAGGCAAAGTCCAATTTCCAGCCATTCTCCAAAGCGAGGCGCTGCACAAAAGGGAACGCAGACTGCGGGTCGTTGAGTTCAAAGTGCAGGATTTTTTCCCATAAGGCTTGCTGAACTGGATTCATTGGCACGAGTTTACCCTAAAACTACGTCGATTGGCTCGCTTTATGCTAGAATTGCACTTTAAGTCTAAGTTATTTTCGATTAAAATGATCGGATTAAAGGGATATGATAGTAATTACCCGATGAAAATGCTTATCGATTAATCTTCCTCCATGATTACTTCCCGCAAAAACGGTGCTGCTTTCTCAAAATTGGCCGCGTGTAATCGATATACCCACACATCCTGACTGAACAAAAAAATCCCTTGCACAATTACCGCCCAGCCAAATCCACACCATAAATCAGGGAGATTTATTCCATCAATCAGGCCATGGTCACGCAGCAACAAGCCAATGAAACAATAGGCAAAATCCAGGCCTATATTGAGCAAAAGAATCTTTTCCACGTGCCGTTGGGCCTCAAAACGTTCAAAAGCATTGCCTTTTTGAAAGTGGCGAAAAACAGCATGGTAAAAAATCAGCATGGCGACAAGCAAGTTGATCAGCCCCCAAACCATGTTCATCATCGCAAAATAGTACAATTGACCGTGCAGAAACAACAAGGCCAGGAGGCCAAACAGGATGTTCAAAATGCTCCACCAGGCCAGAATGGCCAAATGGCGGCGCAGGATACCCCGAAACCGACGGTCGAAATCCACGATTTCATCAAAGGGTTCATTCAAGTGGAGTGGAGTGGTAAAAGCAGAGATGAGGTAGCGGGTATGGTGGAGTTTCATGTGCTTTTTGAGGCAAAAATCGGGCGGCCGCAAAGTTCTTGCAGTGATTTTTCGTAGTAAATCACAATGATTTTGTTGGTACTGAGGGCTTTATTAGAAAGACCATAAATGATTTTGTTTGGTCAAAAACAAAAGCGGCATTTTTTAGCACAAAGGACACAATGGAAGGCACAAAGGGCACAAAGTTAGACGTTGACGAATTCTTTGTGCTCTTTGTGCCCCCCTTGGTGTCCTTTGTGCTAAAATGTGTCGCTTTGGTTATTCCTCAACTCTTCCCTGGCGGAATCGGATTCGGTACCGCGTTATTCACCGCTGGCAAAGACTTCAAATACGCAAATACCGCCTGTAAATCCTCATCACTCATCTTCGCAAAGTTGAACCAAGGCATTGGTGGCAACAACGGGCGGGTACCGTCCATCCCTTTGGATTTGCCTTCGCGGATACACTTTTCAAATTGCTTGTAATCCCAGCTGCCGATCCCGGTGTCATCGGGGGTAAGGTTGGCCGCAAAGGAAGTCCCCCACGGGCCAACAGCAGCCGTCAACATCGGGCCAAACAAAACCCATTCGCCGGGTTTGGCCATTTCTGGATTGGTCACTTTGGGCAAGGGCATTTCGCGTGGGTGGCCGGAAAGGCGGCGCTTCATGTCCAATTCTGGTCCGTTTGGTCCCATCACTTTGGGCGTGTGGCAATCGTCACAACCACTGATGGACACCAGGTATTCACCTCGTTTGACCAGTTCGGCCTGGGTGGGCGCTTTGACTTCTACCAGGTCAGTTTTGACGTCGGGGGTGCACCACAATAGCGCAAGTAGGCTGGCGCAAAGCAGCAGTACAATTGAGTACGGTTTCATTTTTAGGTGTTTTGGGGGTTAGACAGCGGGGAGCGGAGGGAGGTGGCAGGCAGGGGAATTTTTTTGGAAAAATGGAAATGGCATCCAAAATGAATTGGATGCCATTTCCGGGCTATCGTTGGGGCAACCCTACGTGGTTGCCCTTGCGCAGGAGAAACAACGTGGCGGCAATCCTGTGTGGTTGCCGTAGGGATAACCACACAGGGTTATCCCTACAGTTCGCGGACCCACACGTTGCGGAAACTGGTTGGGTTGCCGTGATCCTGCAATTCCAGTGGGCCTTTGCCGTGGGCCACGTTTTTGGGCATGCCGATGTATTCGGTGGTGCCGCGGATTTCGGTATGGTTTTGCACCAGCACACCGTTTTGGATTACGGTAATGTACGCCGGAGTAATTTTGATGCCATCTGCGTTGAAGCGAGGGGCAGTGTAAATTACGTCGTAGGTTTGCCACTCACCTGGAGGCAAACAGGCGTTCACCAATGGCATGGATTGTTTGTAAATCGAGCCAGCCTGGCCATTGGAGTAGGTGCGGTTTTTGTAGCTGTCCAAAACCTGCAACTCGTAGCGGCCTTGCAAAAAGACCCCGCTGTTGCCACGTCCCTGGCCATTACCTTCCACCACTGCTGGTGGGCGAAATTCGATGTGCAACTGGATGTCGCCAAATTCTTTTTTGGTACGAATAGCGCCAGTACCTTTGACTACGGTCATGGCAGTACCGTCGGTTTTCCAGCCCGCAGGTTTGCCGTCCGCAGCAGCGACCCACTCATCCAGGTTTTTGCCGTCAAATAAAACAATGGCATCTGATGGTGGTTTGGCCATTGCGCCAGGTGTCACCACGCGGGGCTCTGGTTCCCATACTTCGGTAAGCTCAGGCTTAGGCTGTTGGTTTGGCGCAATTTGAGCCAGGGCCACTACACTCAGCCCCAGGAAACAAACTAGCATTGAAAAAAGTCTGGTCATTGTTGTTGTTTTTTGAGTTCTATGACGTTTGTTTATAATTAGACTTTATGTGCTGCAACCTTGTTTGCATAAAGTCTTTCGAGCTGCTAGATTAACAAAAATCCGCTATTCCTGCAACTGCCAAAGATAAACGTACGGGGAACTACCACGATTGCGGAACTGTTCCTAAGCTAAAGCCCAGCTTTTTGAAAAAATCTTATCCTGGGTTTTTGAAGTATTTTCTACTTTTGCTCAGGCGTTTTGAATGGGTCTCATAGTTCAACGGATAGAATAGGAGTTTCCTAAACTCTAGATACAGGTTCGATTCCTGTTGGGACCACAAATTGATTTGGATAGATCGTTGTTTTATTGGTTCGCTGGTAGACCACCACATTTGCTTGGGCAATGTTTACATTATCTCCATAACCAATGCGTTTATTATTTGTCACCCAAAAACCTACCCAACCCTCTCCCGATAAGCCTCAATCGTCCGTACCGCCTCGGCCTCGGTTTGTCCTTCTGCTTGTAGGTGGGCAAGCAGCATTTCTAGCAGTCTTTCGGGGCTGACATCTACCAGCAGGGCTATTTTCTCCAGGGAAAACTCCTGGAGTGACCAGAGTTTGTGTACGAATAATTGTTTTTCCAGTTCGATACCCTTCTCGATGCCTTCTTCGATACCTTTCAAAAAAAGGCCGTCAGTTTCGATGTCATAGTGAATCGTCATGGCTTCCACTTCGGTTTTTACGATAAGTTCCATTTTTCTTAAACGTGATAAAATTAACAATTGTTTTTGAAACTTTTTGATTCGATTGGACTTGCGTAGGATTCGTTTCAGGCAGTGCAATATATCCCTTACCACTTTTGCAGGGGCGTCTTCTCCAAAGTCACAAAGAATGGCCAATACTACCTCTTCTGGAATTTCCGAATGTAGGAACTGCTCCTTTGGAATCTGCTTGAGGACAATTACTTCGTATTCCAAGTCAAGCCCACTAAGCGTCAATTGGTTTTGGTGGATGTGATTCGGATTGGATAAAGTGCCGCCATAGATTACTATTTGCCTCAATGATAAGCCAGTGATGTGGTGAAAAAGCGCATAATGCAGCAGGTTTCGCTTGCGCAGATCTTCGTCCGTAATGTGAAATTCAATTTGCAGTCCATAGTCCTGTTCTGGGTCGTCGTGTACCACTCTGCGGATGTGGTCCATTTCTGCTTCTTGAGTGACCTGCATTTTCGCATCAATAGGCGCAAGTTTTGGCGGTTTGAGTCCCAATAGTTTATTCAACAAAGGCAACAAGAGGGATTCGATGTTTTCTTTGAATATCCGGTCTTAGTTATTGGCCATAAAAGCAAATTAGACCACAATATAAAGTTTGTTATTTTTATTTTAGAAAATTTTTTGTGTTTTTTTAAACTCATTCCACCCCCAAAACAGCAACGCTGACCAAACCCACCAGCCTGATCAGCGTCACCCCCATCACTCCACACCTCAATGGTACAGCTCAAACTGCACCGGTTTTGGATAATCCATCCCGGCGGTACCCATCAACAAATCAGCAGCCAATGCTTCGGCGTCGTAATCGGCTAGTGCGTACATGATCTGGTACTGGGGGTTGAGTCGAAAGGTTTCCACCCCGGAGAAGCTGAGCAAAGTATCGTTGTAGGTGCGGGCGTTCATTTTCCAGTGGCAGATCGCCGTATTTTTTTCGATGGTCAAGTCCAGTATTTGTGGCACAACCGACTGGAAGGCCTTGTAAAAATTCTTCATAAAAATGGCAAGCTTCTGGCTGCCCTTAAACGGCCTGCTGCCCGGCGCATCGCACATTTGCCCTTCTTCGGGATGAAACAGCAGCACCCAGCCACGGATATCCTGCGTTTCAATGCACCTAAAGTATTGAGCGATCACCTCCTTCACCCGCTCTGGCTCCAGCTCGTGGCTTGCTTCGTAGGGGCGGTAATCGGCCACCTGCCACTGCAATTCCTTTTCCATCACGACATTGCCGCTCATATGGCCGTACCGGAAGTTGGTGATCTGAGTGTAGTCAAAAAACAACTGATCCAACTCCGGAAAAATCGAATTTGCGGCATGCCCCACCAGACCGTTCACCTGGGCACCGAGGGAACCCAAACTGGAGGCACCCAGTATTTTGCCCACCATCAAATAATGATTAAACAAAAAGGCCTGGAAGCTGCGCGTGAGGTCTTGAAAGGCGGAGAGCAAGCGATACAGACCAACATGTTCATGCTGATTGTCTAGAACCATCAGGGGCGGTATGCCGATCTTTTTGAGCTGCGCCCAAAAGCCCTCGAACACCTTTCTGGCCAGGGCTGGCACCTCGTAGATGCGGCGGGATTGTGCGCCACTTGCATCCCTCAAATTGATGCGCAGGCGATGGTAGTCGCGGTGCGACATGTACTCTAGAATCCGCACAAACTGCTGCTGCGAGTCAATGATCCGGGCAACCAGCTTCAAAAAATCGGCAGTCTGCCGGGAGCTCAGTTGATCGTAGCACTTTTTGAGGATGTCATGAACTACGGTGAACCAACTTTCCGCGATTAAATGGACACTGGCAAACAAAGTATCTTCCTGACCATACTTGTTTTCTGCCCGCAGTACGGCTATTTTCGCCTCAATGTCTTGTTTTTCCGCGTCGTTCAGGGCTGGCCACTGCATCAGCTTGCGCAGGCAGGCGGTATCCCGCACAAAGGCGAGCATGGTTTCTTTAAAAATCGAACGCTTTTTTTCTTTGTCAATGTAAGGTCGGGGGTCCGATTCATTCATACGGGCGTTTTGCTGCAACAACAGCTCCGCGCAATACAAGGCCCGCATGAGAGAATTTGAATCATTGCCCCAGATATTTTCATACTCATTCAAATGAATGTACAAAGCATAGGGCGTTCTTTGTTGAGGGGACATTAATGCATTCATGTGTGAAGTAAAAATTAATGGATGATAAAATGGAGGTAATACAAAGTCGTATCTGTTTGGCAAGATGCCAGACGTTCTAATCCCGCACGGTTGGCTGGAAATGAGAATAAATGAATTGAATTTTATTTTATCTGCTATGATTATGATCAGGGGTTTGTTTTTCTCTAGTATAGCAAATTTACATTATTCTATTGAAAATTATAGCATCAAATATAACCATATATGACACAGATAAGCTGACAATATTCAGGCTTTATTTTTATTAAAATATTGAATTTCAACACTATTGACTAAAATGTTTGATCTATTAAATCCTACTTAGCGTTTAAGTAAATCTATTGCGAAATTTTGACTGATATACATGTGGGACGCCAGTCCTTGGTCATACTCCCTGAACTGGCGCCCTACCCTCTATTTATTCATCATCTTCATCAAACAAATCATCCGAACCCAGCATATCCGCCAAGGTATCCCGGAACGACAACTTCGCTTCCAACATATCCTTGCTGATCACCTGGAATTCGGCCAGGCCATGCAGCACCAATTCCATGTACAAGTACAGCTCGTCGCCTTGTACTTGTTCGAGGTTTGACTCTACAAATTTGCGTAGACCAGCTACCCCATCCAATGCAGCCCGGTAGTCCTTGTCGCTCATGTCGTTGAACAGGTTTACCGCGTTGCCGCCGCTGAACCAGGCGCGCATCACGCCGTATGGATCGCGATCGCGGCCTTTACGCAGTTTGTCCGGGTCAGGGAAATGGTCGAGAAACAACTTTTTCAATGATTTACCCAGCAGATTGATGGCCACCAGGTAAGGGCCTTCCTGTTCACCTTCGTATACCAACTCGACTTTCCCGGTAATGGCGGGTACCACACCCCAAAAATCGGTGAGGCGGGCGATGGTTTTATTTTCCCGGTTGATCAACAAGCGGCGTTCGGCCGTGCTGACCAGGTTTTCATAACCCGAGATGGTCAAACGAGCGGAAACCCCACTCTTTGAATCCACAAATTCGCTGTCCCGCGCTTCAAAAGCAATCTGCTCCAGCAAAATTTGCAGCAAATCTGGCACATACACCTGGGCGCGTTGCTCCGCGGTCAGACGGGCTTCTTGCTGGGTGATGCTACGGGCGATTTCGATGGTTTTCGGATAGTGGGTCAGGATTTGACTTTCAATCCGGTCTTTCAGCGGCGTAATGATGCTGCCCCGGTTGGTATAGTCCTCAGGGTTGGCCGTAAACAGAAACTGAATGTCAAGCGGCAAACGCAGTTTGAAACCCCGGATCTGGATGTCGCCCTCCTGCAAAATATTGAACAAGGAAACCTGGATCCGCGCCTGCAAATCCGGCAATTCGTTGATCACAAAAATGCTGCGGTGCGCCCTTGGGACCAGCCCGAAGTGGATCACGCGCTCATCTGAGTAGGCCATTTTCAAGGTAGCAGCCTTGATGGGGTCTACATCCCCAATCAGGTCGGCCACACTTACGTCGGGTGTAGCCAATTTTTCCACATAGCGTGCGCTGCGGTGCAACCACTCCACGGGCGTATCGTCGCCCATTTCAGCGATCAAATCCAGGGCGTAACGCGAGATGGGATTCAGTGGATCGTCGTTCAGTTCACTTCCGGCAACTACGGGAATGTACTCGTCCAGGAGATTGACCAGTAGGCGGGCAATCCGGGTTTTGGCCTGGCCACGCAAACCCAACAACAAAATATTGTGCCGGGAAAGCACTGCCCGTTCGATGTCGGGCAAAACCGTATCCTCGAAACCAATCACCCCTTCAAAAACTGTTTCCCGTTTTTTGATTTTGTCGATCAGGTTGGCCCGGAGTTCTTCTTTTACCGATTTTGCACGATAATTGCTGGCCTTTAAGGCACCTAGTGTAGTAATGGAATTCATCTGTGCGGAAGCGTTTAAAAAGCTTGTTAGAAGAAAAGAAAACGATTGAAAATCGATATAGTTTTGACCTCAGTCTAAACTATCGACATTTCTGCTGCAAAAACTTTAATTTTAAACCTTCTATGACGCAAAAAATTACTTCCCGATTTTTTTTGAGGCTTTTGAATAGGAAGCTCACTTGAAATGAAGCGTTCGACTTCCTATTCAAAACCAAAATCGGGAAGTTAATTTTTCTGCGTTACTAAATTGCCAAAAACAAAAGTGGTAGCTCACCACCATTAAACACAAACTGACATGAAAAAACTAGTAGTCTTTGGATTGCTGCTCTCTGTTTCACTTTTATTATCGGGTTGCATCAACGTCATTGAGGAACTGACCCTTAATAAAAGTGGCAAAGGATTGTACTCCATCACCATCGACATGAGTTCAATCCTACAATTGGGTTCGCTCAAAGACTTGATGAACCAGGCTGGGGCCGATGCAGAGGCCCAGAAAAAACTCGGTATGGACAAGATGGAAAAAGACACCACCATCTACTTCAAGGACATGCCCGCCGACCTTAAGGCACAAACCGGAGATGCCAAGTTTTGGGACAAAGCCAAAATGACCATGAAAATGAGCGAATCCGAGAAAAAGCTGGTCATGCAAATGAGCCTGGATTTTGACAAAATGGAAGACATTGAGTTTTTCTACAAAAATCTGGGTACGGTCATGAAAGAAGGGGCCGGTGAAATGGGTGGAATGCCGACTGAAGGTTTGACGCCTGCCGGTGTGGCTTTTAAACTGGCCAAAAAATCGCTCACTCGTCTCCCTACGCCCAAAGCCGAAAACCAGCCAAGTGGTGAAGATATGGAGATGATGAAGATGTTCCTGGGCACTGCCAAGTACACCACCATCTACAACCTCCCCAATCGGGTGAAAAAAGTCAAAATGGCCAACGCCAAAATTGACGGCAATACCGTAACCGTTGAAAACTCCATGCTGGACATCATGGAAGGTAAAGCCAAATTGGAAGGACAAATAAGTTTTTAAGTTTAGAGGTTGAGGAGTTGAGGAGTTGAGGTTACCGCGAGCGATTTTGACAAGAATCTTATCTAAGTCGCTCGGGGTAACCTCAACTTCTCAACTCCTCCACATCTAAACCCCTCAACCATCAACCATGATCGACCGACTGAAAAAAGCATTCCAAGAGGCCTCCGATGCCATCATGGAACAAGCAGGTAACCTGGGCGAAAACGCCAAAGAACGTGGCTACCAAATGATTGAAGAATGGCTGCGCATTTTTCCCCGCATGCAAGCGTATGGACTGGAAATGGTCAACTTTTCCTTGACGGTAGCCCTGAGCCCGTCCCTGGAAGTGGAAATGCGCGGCAAACACGAAGATTTTTCACTTGAAAGACTGGATGAAATCCTGAAAGAAAACAAAGGTAGTGCCGCGATGGTATCCGTTTTTACCACTATCAAAAGTACTTATTCCCTGTACCGCAGTACCGGAAACCCACTGAATGATCCGCTGATTGTTCGTATGAAAATCAAGATTACCCCGGAGATCAAGGTGACCATCGGTCAGGCCTGGACTTAAATGGTTTAAGCGCAAAGAACACAAAGACCGCACAAACACAAAGCGTCGTCAACATCTAACTTTGTGTCCTTTGTGCTGCCTTTGTGTCCTTTGTGCTTAAAAATGCTTTGTGCCCTTTATTTCAACAATTCCAAATGCCCCAAATGGTGCCGACTGTGCCAATGGTACAGCGCCAATACCTTCCCCAAGGGGTTTTTCACTGTTCCAAATTCAGGATGATAATAGCCCTGATTTTCCCAATCTTTGATGTCCTTTAAAACACAGACCCAGCGGGTGTGGACATCTTCCAGTATCCGCAAAGACACCTCGATTGGCAATTTTGAATCCGGCAAGGTCGCCCAGCGGTCTTCCATGTAAGGTTTGATGGTCGGAAAATCTTCGGTCAAGGACAACTTGAAGCGAATGTAGGCATTCATGTGGCTATCGGCGATGTGGTGCACTACTTGTCGCCCCGTCCAGCCATCGGGCCGATAGGGGCTATCCAACTGTGTTTCACTTAAAGATTCGGCGGTTTGGCGAAATACCTGCGGGAATTTTTCGAGGTAGGCAATCCATTCTTCAATCATGGCGGGTGTAACCGTTTCCGGCTTGACAAATTTGCCAACCGGGTACTGCAGAGAAGTTAGGTCTGTAGACATAGTTTGAGTGTATGTTTGGGTGTTATCAATTACAGATGGGACTTCAAAATTTTAAAAAATAAAGCAATAAAGCAAGAGCTATAGAAAAATCATTGGAATACATGGCAATTTTGAGGCAACGCACGGTAGAGACGCACGGCCGTGCGTCTCTACAATCCGGCATCATCCGTCATTTTTGCATTGCCTAAATATTGTCATGCACCCCAATCACTGAATTAAAACTTTCACATTGGAATGCAACCACAAAAAGGAAGCAGGCAACTGACTGCTGATTTTTGCCTCCAACAAGCGTTGGGTGATCTCCACTTTTGCTGGCCCAGTAATGAGCAATACAATTTCCCTGGCCGCCAAAACATCACTCATTCCCAGGGTGAGGCCATACAATTTCACATCACGCATGTCTTTAGCCATGCTGTGCCCCAGTGAATCATCCGTAAGTTGGGCAATGTGACAATGCGGCTGCAAAAAGGCGCCAGGTTCATTAAAAGCCAGGTGCCCATTGACTCCCAGTCCCAACACACACAAATCGATTGGCCCTTCCTGTTGCAACAATTGTTGAACCCTGGCGCACTCTTGTTCTGGATCAGCGGGATTGCTTTGGATGGAAAAATAACGATCCGCAGGAATGTTTAAAGGTTGAATCAAGTGTTCCTGAAGGTAGGACTCACAAGTTCCCGGATGCTCCATGGGAACGCCACCCCACTCATCCAGTTTAAAAATGCGCAATTGGTCAGCAGAGAAAAGGGATTTTTGGGCTACCAGCGCTTGGTAGGTTAAAGTTGGTGTATTACCCGTAGCCGCACAAAGCAACAGATTTGGTTTCTTTTGAATGGCCTGGATGATGACTTGGCTGACGGCGGCGGCAAGGGCTGTTTCTGAGTCAAAACGTTGAATGTGCATAAGGGTGGTTTTTTCCCAAACTGATTAAATCTCCATTTCCAATAGTGCATAACTCAATGCCTTGCCATGCGTATCCATTGCTAACGAAGTAGTCACCCCCCCCATTAAGGCCTGTTGGCAGACAAACAGCAAGGAGTGAATATTGGGCAACTCGTAGCGGGTGATTTCCCCAACGACGATATCTTTCATGTGGGCTTTGACCCGCTCTGCAGTAACTTGGTTGCAGAGCATATCGTAATCCGTCTCTTGATACGGGATCAGGGACAGGGTGAGGGTATTTCCTTTGTCGCCGGCACGGCTGTGGGCGATGTTGTAGAGTTTCATAGGTTAAAGTTAATAGTACTGAAATGCGACCAAAGCAACATTTTTTACCGCAGAGTTTTACAGAGTGCCCGCAGAGTTTCGCGGAGTTTAGGCCACCTTTGGTGGCTAAGATTACTCAGAGCCGACTTGAATGAACACTATTACAAACAAACAAAATTTAATAGTGTCGGACCTCCAGCCACCAAAGGTGGCAAAACTCCTAAAAACTAAAAACTCCGCGAAACTCTGCGGGCACTCTATAAAACTCTGCGGTAAAAAAATCCAACAGCTCAGAACTCGCATAAAGCTTATATTGTAAAAATACTAACTTTGTGTTCCACCACTCCCCGATCCAATAAAACCGACACAATGCCAATCACCTCATTCACTCCTTTGCGCACTCCTCCCCCACCCGCCGGGCCATTGGTATACAAGGCTTCCACCTCTTCTCCAATCAAAGCGGCCTGACTGGCCGAAGCTGCTTTAGCCGCCACCCGTACCCTGATCTCATAAGGCGCTGCCGAATGTCCAAAATTGCCACGGTGCACCGAGCTACTGCCAATGAAATCAATGCGCAGGTCGGGAAACTGATCTTTCAGCCGCTGAGTCAAAATTTCTCCCGCCAATTCCGCACGTTCTAGAGCCGCCGAACCAGCGTAGGAAATTTCCCCCTCACCCAGGAAAAAGGCTTTGTAGCCCACACTCACTTTGTAGGTCGCTGGTTTGTTTTTTCCGCTACCTCCACGCACACTCACCTGATCCAGTCCGGATTCACTGAGGTAAACCGTGGTAAAATCCGCAATGACATCGGGGGTGTAATATTCATAAGGGTTAATGACTTCGTAAAGGAGTTGTTCCTTCGCGGTTTGTAAATTAACCACGCCGCCAGTGCCTTCCACTTTGCTGATCACGGCGGAACCATCCGGAAACACATCGGCAAAAGGGTGTCCCAATTCAGCCATCCCTGGCACTGGTTTTTTTAGTGGATCAGCAAAATACCCCCCAGTGATATGCCCCGCACATTCCAGCAAATGGCCAATGACTGTCCCTTTGCCCAGCAAATCATAATCATCCGTTTTCCAGCCAAATTCATGAATCATTGGCGCCAGAAACAGCGATGGATCGGCGACTCGCCCGGTGAGGATGATTTGAGCCTCAGATTGTAAGGCTTCCAGGATCGGCTCTATACCCAGGTAAGCGTTGGCAGAAATAATGGGCCCTGATTTTTCCAAGGGCTCACCTGTTTCCAGTGCAAGCCATTGCGGGTCAATTTTTGCCAACACATCATCACCCCTGATTGCCGCTACACTGATGGAGAGCCCAAGTTCCCGGGAAATTTCGATGATTTTTTTTGCACCGGCAATTGGATTCGCGGCCCCCATGTTGCTGATCAGGCGGATCTTGTTTTGTACCAACAAGGGCAACAAGGAGCGAATGCGACGCTCCAACAAGGGGTCATAGCCCTGCTCTGGGTCTTGCAACTTGCGTTTTTGCGCCAGGGCAATGGTGCGCTCTGCCAAGCATTCCAGTACCAGGTAATCCAGCTCGCCTTTTTCGGCCAGGATTATAGCAGGTTCTAATCTATCTCCAGAAAATCCTGCGCCACACCCAATTCTGATTTTTGCTTTTCCCATGGATTAAATATGAATTGATCCGCTCAGCAATGCCACTATCGTCATTACAATGGTCGTGCCCCAGGCCCAGAAAAAAGTGAACCTTTGGTGTTCGCCCAAATCCACTTCCGATAAACCCACCAATAAAAAAGTGGAGGCAGTCAGCGGGCTGATTGGAAATCCCACGGTCATTTGTCCCAATAAGGCCGCCCGGCCAATTTCCAGCTGATCGATCCCAAATTCAGTGGCAGTTTGGCTCAAAATCGGCACTACCCCAAAATAATAAGCATCGGGGGTAAAGAGGATACTTGCAGGCAAGCTGGTTACAGCGGTCAAAGTAGGCAATAGGTTTGCCTGCTGGGCCGGAATCAACGCCACCAGCGCACTGGCCATCGCATCTATCATTTTGGTGCCGCCCAAAATGCCAGAAAACGCCCCCGCTGCAAAAATCATACTCGACACCATAAAGATGTTCATGCCGTGATTGCGCAGGATTTTTTGCTGATCGGCCAATTTGGGGTAATTGATCAACAGTGCAATCATGCTCGCTACCAAAAACAACACCGCGGTCGGCACCCAGGCTTTCATCAAGGTGACAATGAGCAAGATGGTGAATATGGCATTGAACCAAATGAGTTTGGGGCGCCGTAAACGTTTTTGCTCTTCATTCAAATTGTCGGAGGGATGGTATTGCAAATCGAGGATACCGATGCGTTTGCGCTCCCGTTTGCCCCAAATGTAAGCAACCAGCAACACCCACAATACGCCCCCCAAAATGGCGGGTACATTGGGGTTAAAAATAGTGGCCGCATTGGTATTCAAGGTTGAAATCGCCCTGGCTGAAGTACCCGACCAGGGCACCAGGTGTAAGGGGCCTACACTTAGCGCCACGATGCCCGCCAACATCAACCGATTGATGCCCAATTGTTTGTAAATCGGCACAAAGGCAGAAAGGACAATCATAAAGGTGGCGGTACCATCTCCGTCCAGGTGTACAATCATGGTGAGGACAGCGGTGCCCAGCAAAACCTTGAGTGGGTCGCCTTTCACCGCGCGCACAATACCCGCAATCACCGGGTCAAACAAACCCGCGTCCAGCATGGTGGCAAAGTACAAGACTGCAAACATCAGGAGAATCCCAGTTGGAGCCACTTTTGTAATCCCTTCCAGAATCATTTTCCCCAAATCTACCGGATTTACTCCGGCCAAGAGGCCAAATACAATAGGAACCAAGACCAAAGCGGTCATTACGCCCATTCGTTTGGTCATGATGAGGGCTAAAAAGGTGGCGATGGTGGCAAAGCCAAGTAGTGCGAGCATGGTGTAGGTTTGGGGAAAGATAGAAGTTTTGAAAATTAGTTATATCAGGTCTCCTTAAAATATTTTTTAGCGACAATGACTAATTTAAGCCCGAATCGCAATAAGCTGCTGTGACAAATGCTCTTTTTCCTTATTTTTCCCTCCAGAAATCGAGAGAAGATGCAGAAATTGATTTATGGGTTCGTTTTTACACTGCTAAGTGTTTCATTGTTAGCCCAAACCGCAAAGGAGTACAGTGCGCAGGATTATGCCTACCTGGAAAAGTTATACCTCCACCTCCACCAAAATCCCGAACTCTCCTTTTACGAGACCAAAACGGCCAAACGCCTGGCAGAAGAGTTGCGCCAAGCGGGTTTTCAAGTCACCGAAAACTTTGGTGGCACTGGCGTAGTAGGCATCCTGAAAAATGGCCCTGGCCCAACTGTCCTCATCCGCGCCGACATGGATGCCCTACCCGTAGTAGAGGAAACCGGAAAAACCTACGCCAGCCAAGTAAAAACCAAGGATGAAAGTGGCAATACCGTCGGCGTCATGCACGCCTGTGGCCACGATGTGCACATGACCGTATGGACGGGAGCTGCTCGTACCCTGGCCAAAATGAAATCCAAATGGAGTGGCACACTGATCATGGTGGGCCAACCCGCCGAAGAACGTAGCGGTGGTGCCAAAGCGATGCTCAAGGATGGCCTGTACAGCAAATTCCCCAAACCAGACTACGCCCTAGCCACCCACGTCAGCCCCACCCTGGCCGCTGGTCGCATCGGTTTCCGCAAGGAGTACACCCTGGCCAACGTCGACTTTATGGACATTACGGTGTATGGTCAAGGCGGGCATGGAGCTTATCCACATACTACCATCGACCCCATCGTGCTGTCGGCCCGCATCATCACTACGCTACAAACCATCGTCAGTCGGGAAACTTCCCCGCTAGAGCCTGCGGTAGTCACCGTTGGTGCCATTCACGGTGGTGCCAAGGGCAATGTCATTCCCAACGAGGTACAATTGCAACTGACCATGCGCTCCTATTCCGATCAGGTGCGCAAAAATACGATTGAAAAAATTGGACGGATTTGCCGGGGTGAGGCGATCGCCGCGGGTTTGCCCGAAAGCAAATTTCCTAAAATCACGATGCGCCCTGAAGAAACCCCCTCAACCTATAACGACCCTGCCTTGACCGAACGGGTGGTCAATCATTTTAAAAGCACCTTTGGCGCAGCCCAAATCCAGGAGGTAGAACCTTCCATGGCGGGTGAAGATTTCGCCTTGTTTGGTCGTACTCCCGAAAAAGTGCCCATCTTCCTGTTTTGGCTCGGCACCCAGGACCCTCAGCAAGCTGAAAAAGCGGCCAAAGGTGAAATTCAATTGCCCCCTTTGCACTCTTCCTTATTTTGCCCGGTGCCAGAACCCACCATCAAAACGGGGGTAGCGGCAATGAGTGAAGCGGCTTTGCAATTATTTAAAAAATAGTTGAGGAGTTGAGATGGTTGAGAAGTTGAGGCTACCGCGAGCGATTTTGACAAAGTCCTTGTCTAAGTCTCTCGCGGTAGCCTCAACTTCTCAACTCCTCAACTTCTCAACCTCCCTCAACTTCTCAACGCTCATGGATACTTTCAACTGGGGCATCATCGGCCTAGGGCGCATCGCCCACAAATTTGCAGCAGATTTGGCAAAAACACCGGGAGCTAAACTCACGGCAGTAGCTTCCCGAGATATGGACCGATCGGCTGAATTTGCCCGTCAGTATGGTGCCAGCCACTACTATGGTACCTACGAGGAAATCATCCAGTGCCCCGACCTCGATGCAGTGTACGTTGCCACCCCGAATAATCTTCACCGCGACAATACTTTGTTCTGCCTGGCGCATCAAATTCCAGTGTTGTGTGAAAAGCCATTTTCCATCAACATCCACGAAGCCCGCCAAATGGTGCAGGAGGCCCGGATGCAACAAACCTTTTTGATGGAAGCCTTCTGGACGCGTTTTTTGCCCACCACCCAAAAAATGTTGCAGCTCATTGAAGAGGGGCAAATTGGGCAGATTCTCGGAGTAAAAGCTGATTTTGGCTTTAAACCGCCTTATGAACCGGAAGGGCGCTTGTTCAATCCAGATTTAGGCGGTGGAGCGCTTTTGGACATTGGGGTTTACCCGCTCTTTTTGGCAACGCTGGTACTGGGAATGCCTACTGAAGTGACTGCCAAGGCCTACATTGGTTCTACCGGAGTAGATGAAGATACCGCCATCATTTTACGCCACCAAAACGGATCCCTTTCCCATCTCCATACTACCATCCGGATGGGTACCAAATCAGAAGCCTTTATTTATGGCGAAACGGGTACCATCCATTTTCACAGTCGTTTTCACGAAATGACCTCGATGAGTTTATTACGGGAAGGAAAACGCCCCGAGTTTTTCCAATTCAACCAGGAAGTTCATGGTTATACTTTCGAAGCCCAGGAGGTAATGCGTTGTGTTGCAGCAGGGCTCACCGAAAGCCCGGGCATTGAACTGGATTATACCCTGGCCAGAATGGAGCTTTTGGATGAAATCCGTAGGCAAATTGGGCTGAGTTACCCTATGGAAAATGTGGAGTAAAAAAATACCATTTAAATACTTTCACCTTTACCAAAAAAACCAAAATTCTTACCAAAAACCTCAAAATTCTTACTGAACCGCGGAAATTTTGGATTGTGTCCTCGGATCGTCTGTAAATTGCAAACGTTTGCGGAAAACAAGTTAATTACGGTTCAGGTTGTACGCAACTGATATGCTTTATTGCAACGCAGACTTCCAGTCCTTTTCTCTACGCAAAGTGTGTAAATAACATTAATCAACAGTGGTTTAACAAATAAGGCCCTTACCGTCGGTCCTTTCATTGCCTTAACCAAAAGTTTACCTCAGTACTACTTAGCCAAAGTTTATTTTACTACAGCATACCACGAACTGCTCATGAAATGCTTTTGTTCCCTCCTTTGTTTTGTATGCTTGCAAGCAACGCTTGGAGCGCAAGGTATTGCGCCTCCACCATCCGCAGCAATCGCCAGGACAATCATACGGCCAATCGATTTCCAGCAACAATTGAACACAATCGCCTTTGGTTCCTGCAACAACCAGGAAAAGGATCAATCGATGTGGAAACCCATCTCATTGAATGAACCGGATTTGTGGGTATGGTTGGGCGACAACATCTATGCGGATACGGACAATATGCAAGCAATGTCCAGGATGTACCATAAAGTAAAGAGTGAACCTGACTACAGCAAATTGCGCGAACAAAGTTCAATCATGGGCATCTGGGATGATCATGATTATGGAGTAAATGACGGCGATAAAACCTACCACAAAAAGCAACAGAGCAAAGCCTTGATGCTGAAATTTTTAGATGTTCCTGCCTCAGATCCTGTCTGGAAGCATGAAGGGGCTTATCAAGCCTATACAATCGGGCCAGTAGGGCGCCAGGTCAAATTCATCTTGTTGGATGGACGCTATTTTCGCGATGAACTGAAAGCTAATCCAAGTGGCACTCCACGTTATTTTATCAATGAAACTGGCGACATGCTCGGGGAAGTGCAATGGCAATGGCTGGAAACAGAACTGCGCAACAGTACTGCACAAATTCACATCATCGGTTGTGGCATCCAATTCATCCATGATGAGCATGCCTTTGAAAAATGGGCCAACTTCCCGCTTGCCCGCAAACGGCTT
Source organism: Haliscomenobacter sp. (assembly GCF_965225875.1). Taxonomy (GTDB): domain Bacteria; phylum Bacteroidota; class Bacteroidia; order Chitinophagales; family Saprospiraceae; genus Haliscomenobacter. The sequence continues at coordinate 927,271 of NZ_CBDDBS010000002.1, forward strand.
TTGGACCTATTGGCGCAAATTAAACCCGCCAAAACCATGCTGATCAGTGGGGATCGCCACATTTCTGAAGTGTCTAAAATGGAACTGCCTGGTTGGGAATATCCGCTTTATGATTTCACCTCCAGCGGACTTACCCACGCTTATGCAGGTAATGCGACCGAACCCAATCGCTTCCGGGTTTCCACTTTGGTCAATCAACGTAGTTTTGGCGTCTTGCGCATCGATTGGTCAGCAACTACCCCCAAAATCACGATGGAAGCACGTGGTTTGGACAATGTTGAGTTTTTCAAAATAGAATTTTAGCCCCTTTCTTTAAGGGCAACCAAACTCCCTCATTCCCACGTCTTATGGCTTGCTCTTTGGGCAGGCCATTTGCATTTTTGGAGTTGTAGGAAATCCCTTCTTTCGTTGAGGTCTTGACGTTGGAGCTTTTTTCAAAAAAGAAAATAATTTTTGGTGGCTTTTCCTAAAAATTGAGCTCTGCGGTGGTTTTTCGCTTTTACCGCAAATTATTATTTTAATCTTTGCTTTGAAAAATTTTTAAAAAAACTCCGCTTTTTTGCATATTTTGCGGTTAAGTGTCGGAGAAAAAAGAATTAAATTAACAGTTCCGTACACTTTTTTCATTCTGAGCAATTGGCTTTTCGGGTTTGATGCAATATTTTTGAACTTCTACTTGACAGCAACATGTGCTTACTAGCCAATTTACGACCAGATTATTTCCAATTCTTTAGCCTATTCTTTGAATCACCAAGAACTTAGCAACCTAAGTCCCTATTGCTCTAACCATACTGCTGCTTCAGCAACCCAATTTCAACTGAAACGCATTACGCGTTAAAGATATTTTTTATTGATCAGACAACAGTTTTGCATATGAAGGAGACCAATGAAGGTTTGTACGTTCCGCAGTTGGAAAAAGACTCTTGTGGCACGGGTTTGATGGCCAATCTCAATGGCATCAAATCCCATGAACTGGTCGAGGACGCCCTCACCATGTTGGCCAACATGGAGCACCGCGGAGCTTGTGGTTGTGAACCCAATACCGGGGACGGTGCCGGTATCATTATCCAAACTCCTCATGAATTTTTCAAGAAAAAATGCCGGGAACTCAAGATCGACCTACCTGATTTTGGCAAATACGGGGTAGGGATGGTTTTTTTCCCCATGGATCGGGCGCAACGCCAGGAGTGTCGGGTTTTATTCCAGGATTACATCGATGAATGTGGATTTGAATTGATTGGCTGGCGCAAAGTACCTACCGATCATGAGTTGTTGGGCGAATCCGCAGTGGCAACCGAGCCGCGAGTGGAGCAAGTATTTGTAAAACCCAAGCAGGAAATGGAATTACAAACGCTGGAACGCCGTTTGTACATCCTGCGGAAATTTGTGATCCACAACATTTACAAAGTTTTCCCTCACGTGAAGGAAAGCTTCTACATCGCCTCATTTTCATACAAAACTGTTGTATACAAGGGCCAGCTGACCACGTATCAGCTGCGCCCTTACTTTTTGGATTTACAGGACGCGGACCTGAAATCGGCGATTGCCCTGATTCACTCCCGTTTTTCAACCAATACCGTACCAAAGTGGAAACTAGCGCAACCATTCCGCTACATCGCTCACAACGGTGAAATCAACACGGTAAGAGGGAACCTGAACTGGTGGCAGTCCAAGGAGAAAAACCTGATGTCGGAAATTTTTTCCGATGAAGAATTGGAGTTGATCAAACCCATCTGTGGTGACGATCTGTCCGATTCTGGTAATTTCGACAACGTCCTGGAATACCTGGTGATGAGTGGTTATTCCTTGCCCCATGCCCTGATGATGATGATCCCCGAGGCTTGGGAGCACGATGACACCATGGAGGACTACAAAAAAGCCTTCTACGAATACCACAAAACCATCATGGAGCCCTGGGATGGTCCGGCTTCCATTTGTTTCACCAACGGTATTTTGGTAGGGGCAACCCTCGATCGCAATGGCCTGCGCCCTTCACGGTACTGCCTGATGGAGGATAATACCTTGATTGTAGCCTCCGAAGCGGGTGCCTTGCCTGTGGACCAATCCAAAGTGGTGAAAAAAGGACGCCTACAACCAGGTCGGATGTTGATCGCCGATTTGGACGAAGGCCGCATCGTAGGGGATGAAGAGCTAAAAAGTGTCATCTGCCAACGTTTGCCATACCGGGATTGGCTCAAGGAGCACCGTCTCACCTTGAACGATTTGCCAGAAAACATCCCTGGCACGGTAGAGATGGACGATCAAAGTTTGTTGCGCAACCAACAACTCTTTGGCTTCAGCAAAGAAGACATCAAGGTGTTGATCAACCCAACCGTAGCCGATGGCCAGGAACCCCTTGGCTCGATGGGCGCAGATACACCTCTGGCGGTACTTTCGCACCAATCGCAGCACCTGTCTAATTACTTCAAGCAGTTGTTTGCCCAGGTTACCAACCCACCGATCGACCCCATCCGGGAACGTTCAGTGATGTCATTGTTCGCCATGTTGGGCGGCAACCCCAAGCACCTGGATCTGGTGCCCGAGCGTGGCCGTTTCATCCACCTGGAGAGTCCGGTCATCACCAATGGAGAACTCAATCGCGTAAAATACCTCGAAGAAGGTTACTTCAAATCAGGCGTCATCAATATCCTGTTCCGGGCTGACGGCCAGGAAGGCCGCCTCAAAGCAGCCATCGATAACATTTGTGCTGAAGCAGAAGACCTCGTGCGTCAGGGTGCCAATATCCTGATCCTTTCCGACCGCAATGTGGACGAAAAACACGCGCCAGTGCCTTCCCTTTTGGCCATTGGCGCGGTGCATCACCACTTGATCCGTCGCGGTTTGCGCACTTTGACTTCAATAGTTGTTGAAGCCGGCGATATTCGGGAAACGCACCACTTCTGCACCTTGATCGGTTACGGAGCCACTTGCGTGAACCCATATATGGTTTATGCGACCATCGCCCAGGAGCGTGAATTAGGCCACCTGGATGCCAGCATGAAGTTGGAAAAAATGATCGATACCTTCAACAAGGTTATCGGCAAATCCATCCTCAAGGTGATGTCCAAAAACGGAATTTCTACCCTGCAATCTTACCAGGGGGCTCAAATCTTCGAGATTCTGGGGATTTCCAGAGAGGTGGTGGAAAAATGTTTTATCGGTTCGGTCTCTCGTATCGAAGGGATCAGTTACGATGGCATCGCTGAAGAAGTATTGGCACGTCACTCTGTTGCCTATCCAGAGAGCCCGGTACCTGGAGCTCAACTGGACGTAGGTGGGGTCTACCAGTGGAAACGCCGTGGGGAAGCACACTTGTTTAACCCCAAGAGCATCCACCACCTGCAAGTGGCCTCGCGCAAAAACGATTATCAGGAATACAAAAAATACGCTACGATCATCAACGAACAAAGCGAACAGGCGCTGACGCTACGGGGTTTGTTGACTTTCCGCAAGGGTAATCCCATTCCGATTGAGGAAGTGGAGCCAGTGGAAAACATCATGAAGCGTTTTGCTACCGGGGCCATGTCCTTTGGTTCGATTTCTCACGAAGCACACACCACCCTGGCCATTGCGATGAACCGCATTGGCGGCAAAAGCAATAGTGGGGAAGGTGGCGAAGACGAGATTCGCTTCGAACCTAAAGAAAATGGCGACTGGGAACGCTCGGCCATCAAACAAGTAGCTTCAGGTCGTTTTGGGGTAACCAGTTATTACCTGACCAACGCTGCTGAGCTACAAATCAAAATGGCTCAAGGTGCCAAGCCTGGCGAGGGCGGTCAACTGCCCGGCCATAAAGTAGATGAATGGATTGGCCGCGTGCGTCACTCCACTCCTGGAGTTGGTTTGATTTCACCGCCGCCACACCACGATATTTATTCCATTGAGGATTTGGCACAGCTCATTTATGACCTCAAAAATGCGAACCCTGCCGCCCGCATCAACGTAAAATTGGTGTCCAAAGCCGGGGTAGGGATCATTGCTTCAGGGGTAGCCAAAGCACACGCTGATGCCATTCTGATCTCAGGTCACGATGGGGGTACGGGAGCTTCTCCACTCACCTCGATTCGCCATGCGGGTCTGCCCTGGGAACTTGGCCTGGCCGAAACCCATCAAACCCTGCTCCGCAACAAACTGCGCGACCGGGTAGTGGTTCAAACCGATGGCCAATTGCGTACGGGTAAAGACATCGCCATCGCGACCCTTTTAGGCGCTGAAGAATGGGGTGTAGCTACTGCGGCCCTGGTGGTAGAAGGCTGTATCATGATGCGCAAGTGCCATGTCAACACCTGCCCCGTAGGGATTGCCACCCAGGATCCTGAGTTGCGCAAACGCTTTAAAGGCGATCCTGATCACGTGATCAACTTCTTCCGCTTCCTGGCTGAGGACTTGCGTGAAATCATGGCGCAATTGGGCTTCCGTACCATCAACGAAATGGTGGGTAAAGTGGAATTGCTGCGCCTGCGCAACAATATTCAACACTGGAAATACCGTCAGGTGGACCTGAATGCCATCCTTTTCAAACAGCCAGTGGATGAAAACGTAGGCCAATACAAGCGGGTTGAACAAGACCACGGCATTGCCGGGGTTCTGGACCGCAAGTTAATCTATCAGGCCAAGTTGGCATTGGAGAATGGACAAAAAGTGAGTTCAATTTTCCCAATTCAAAATACCGATCGTGCCGTGGGAGCGATGCTCTCCAACGAAGTTTCCAAGCGCTACAAAGGCAAGGGTTTGCCCGATGCCACGATTGATTTCCGGTTCCGAGGTTCGGCGGGACAAAGTTTTGGTGCTTTCGCTGCGCCAGGCTTGCAGTTCACGCTGGAAGGAGAAGCCAATGACTACTTCGGCAAAGGTCTTTCCGGTGGTCGCCTGATTGTAGTCCCCGATCGTGAGGCCAAATTCGAACCACAGGAAAACATCATCATCGGCAACGTGGCCTTTTACGGTGCCACTTCCGGCGAAGCCTACATCAAAGGTATGGCGGGCGAACGTTTCTGCGTGCGCAACTCCGGGGTCAAAACCGTAGTAGAAGGCATTGGCGATCATGGTTGTGAGTACATGACGGGTGGCGTAGTAGTGGTGCTGGGCGAAACAGGTAAAAACTTTGCTGCCGGGATGAGTGGGGGCGTAGCTTACGTATACAACCCACTCGGGGCATTCGAAAAACGCGTCAACACCGAAATGGTCGACCTCGACCCAATGGAAGACGAAGATTTCGACTTGCTGCGCCGCATGTTGCGCAACCACTTCACCTGCACCAGTAGCAAAGTGGCCCGCGAGATGCTGGAAAACTGGGACATTGAACGCCAATTCTTCACCAAAGTGATGCCACGCGATTACAAAGCTGTACTCGCCAAGCGCGCTGAGAAAATGAAGGTTGACATCAAACCAGCTTTAGTGTCTTAATCCAACCCGACCCATGGCTTTAGCCGTGGGAGGCACAGACGAAATCAATCCATGGCTTCAGCCGTGGAGCTAACCCACGGATAAATCCGTGGGAGGCACCAAACAAGAACCAACCCACGAATTTATTCGTGGGGGAAAAACAAACCAATGGCAGATCCAAAAGGATTTCTCAAACATACTCGCGAGCTCCCCTCTTCACGCAAACCCGAAGAGCGCATCAACGACTATCGCGAGATTTACGAGCCGTTTTCCGCTGAAAAAACGGTTAATCAGGCTTCTCGGTGTATGGACTGTGGTGTACCCTTTTGCCACAGCGGTTGTCCATTGGGGAACATTATCCCTGAGTTCAACGACGCAGTATACCAGGAAAACTGGGACGAAGCGTACCAAATCCTCAGCAGCACCAACAACTTCCCGGAATTCACCGGACGCATTTGTCCGGCTCCTTGCGAGGCAGCTTGTGTACTGGGCATTAATCAGCCCCCCGTAGCCATCGAGCACATCGAGAAGTCGATTGCCGAATTGGCCTTCGAAAAAGGCTACGTCAAGCCACAGATACCTGCACACCGTACCGGTAAAAAAGTGGCCGTCGTCGGTTCGGGCCCTGCTGGTCTGGGTGCTGCAGCACAATTGAACAAGGCTGGCCATGAGGTCACTTTGTTTGAGCGCAAAGACCGCGTTGGGGGCTTGCTGCGTTACGGCATACCTGATTTCAAGCTGGAAAAATGGGTCATTGAGCGCCGCGTTGGGGTTATGGAGCAAGAAGGGGTTAACTTCCGCGTCAATACCAACATCGGTGTAGACATCGAAGCCAAACAATTGCTCAATGATTTTGATGCAGTCGTTCTGGCTGGTGGTTCCACCATTCCACGCGACCTACCCATCCCTGGCCGGGAACTGAAAGGAGTGCATTTCGCGATGGACTTTCTGGAGCAAAGCAACCGCCGCCAGGCTGGCGATCAATTGCCTGCTGACGCAGATATTTGGGCTACCGATAAACACGTAGTCGTGATAGGTGGTGGAGATACAGGTGCAGACTGCGTGGGAACATCCAATCGCCACCGGGCTGCTTCGATCACCCAAATCGAATTGTTGGCCAAACCACCCAAGGAGCGCGATCCTTATTCCTGGCCCAATTGGCCAATGATTTTGCGGACTTCTTCTTCACATGAAGAGGGGGCTGACCGTCAATGGGCCATCCAGACCAAACGATTCATCGGTGACGAACAAGGCAATGTCAAACAATTGGAATTGGTGAAGGTTGAGTGGGGAATGGATCAAACCACTGGCCGCTATTCTTTCAAAGAAGTGGCGGGGTCTGAACAAATCATTCCCTGTGACCTGGCCCTCTTGGCTATTGGTTTTGTTCACCCACAACACCAGGGCATGCTCGAACAATTGGGCGTAGAACTGGACGAGCGTGGCAACGTCAAGGCCAACGAGCAGAAGTACCAAACCAGCAATAAAAAAGTCTTTGCAGCAGGTGACATGCGCCGGGGTCAATCCTTGGTAGTATGGGCCATCTCCGAAGGTCGCGAATGTGCGCGTCAGGTGGATTTGTTCCTGATGGGGCATTCGGGCTTGGAGGCGAAAGAGGATTCGCCGCTGATGTTGCACGAGATTGAAGAATAACTCGTAGGGGAAACCCTGTGTGGTTTCCCCACAAGACAGCCATTTTCAATATTTCATTACCGCATTATCGCATTTTACATGCGATAATTGGGTGTCAGGGGCAACCACGTAGGGTTGCCCCTACAATTTCACCCGGATAACCGAAAACGAATACCCTTTCACCTCCAATTCCACTTTCTTCCCCTTCGTCTCGATTTCCCTTTCCATTGGCGCAACCACTGTCGGCATATCCATCGTATTCTCCGCCTCCAAATTGTCATTTTGCAAGGTGATCAACTTCGCCTTTGCATCCAGTTTTTTCACGCCATCGATGTTCACTTCCGTAGTTTGGGCTTTAGCCGAAGCATTGACAATTTTAATGATCAACTCATTGCTGGCCTGATCCAATGTGGCTGAAGCATAAAGGCTATCCTGCCCGGTAGCGGGCGTTTTATCCTTGTACAAAATGGGCACTACCCGGCTCCCCTTGTAATTGGCGTACAATTTTTGCACATGATAGTTTGGCGTAGGCATGGTTTTTAAGTTATCCACCCAAATCAGGTTTGGTTTCCATTGCCAACCATCCACGTGGCCAAAAAGTGGGGCATAAGAAGCCATCTGTACCACATCCGCATTGCGCTCTAGCCCGGTCATGTAGGCAGCTTCCGCCAAGGCAGTCCGCCAGTTGTTTTTGTTATTCACACTAACCGTTTTGTCACTTTGCCCGGCGTATTCTCCGGCAAAAACTTTAGAAACAGACTTGCGGTCGTAACTATCGTAGCGTTTGGCATTGGCCAAAAACCATTCCGGGCGGCTGTAATAGTGCTCATCGATGAACTCGGCCTTCATTGCCCGCAATTCCCCATTCAGATAGTCGAACAGTTCCCCACTATGGTTGATGCCGCTGCTGCACACCAGTTTGATGTTGGGATATTCCCGCTTGATGGCCGCCTGGAAGACTTTCAGACGTTCGATGTACTGGGGCCCCCAGTTTTCGTTGCCTACGCCGAGCATTTTGAGGTTGAAGGGAGCAGGGTGCCCCATGTCGGCGCGCATTCGGCCCCATTTGGTGGAGATAGATCCATTGGCAAACTCAATCAAATCTAGGGCATCCTGGACATACGGTGCTAGGTCACTCAGTGGCGCAACTTCAGCCGAGTTGAATTGGCAGGCCATGCCGCAGTTCAAAATGGGTAAGGGTTCAGCACCGATGTCTTCGGCCATTTGGAAATACTCGAAGAAACCCAGGCCAAAGGTTTGGAAATAATCTGGCGTAGGACGATGGGCAAATTCATAATTCCAACGGTTGATCACGAGCTTGCGATCCTCCACGGGACCAATCGTACGCTTCCATTGGTAGCGCACCGATAGGTCGTGCCCTTCCACGATACAGCCACCGGGGAAGCGGATGAAGCCAGGTTTCAGGTCAGCCAGCATTTGGATCATGTCGGCGCGGAGGCCTCCTTTGCGCCCTTTCCAGGTATCACCGGGAAAAAGGGAGAGCATGTCTATGTCCAATACGCCAGTACCTTCAAACCAGATGTTGAGTTTGGCTTTGGGTTCGGTAGCAGTAGCGGTAAAGCTGGTTTCGCCCTTTTGCCATACGTCGCCCGTATTTTTGGGAGCGAACTGGCCGGAGCCAATGACTTCCCCCTTCTCCGTGACCAATTCCAGGTGGATTTTGGCGTTCCCACTTTGCAAACGATAAAGCACCGAAAAATCGTAGCGCAGTCCCTTTTTGATACCCATGCCTCGGAAACCTTCATTGGTTAAGCCCAGGCTATCCTTAGGCGTTTTATGGAGGGTAACCTGCAAGTAACGCGGGTTGGTTTCTGATTTTTCTGGTCGATTGATGATCAGGAGGTTGGACCCAAAATTCACGCTTCCCATCGCTTTGCTACTGCGCAGTTGCCAGCCCATCAGGGGTTTAAAAAACTCAAAGGAGCGGTTTTTGATCAGTTCAGCGTACATGCCTCCATCGGCACCCAGGTTGATGTCTTCAAAAAAGATGCCCCACATGGTGGGTGAAACGGCTGCGCCCGGTTTGTCTGCTTGAACGGAAAAGACGGCTTTGTTTTGGGCAAAAATCGGTGCCACTTGCAGGAGGAGAAGTAAAGAAAGGACGGCTATTCTCATGTTTTGTTTGTCGATCGTTGATGAATTGACAAACTTAAAAAATTTTATCAGTTTGGTTGAAGGAAAGACGGCATTGGGGGTTGCTGCCTTTTATACTGCGCTCCGCCAAGTTTTGCGTATGCCTATGCACAAAACTTGGCGGAGTGCAGCATATCATTCAGTTTACCTTTTTCAGTTCGTAAACCCTTTTTCCTTTGAACAATTCCTTGTTTATGCTATTCTGCCGTTCCCACCCATAATAAGCACTGGTGAGCCTCAAGCCAGACTTGCTTATTTCATATTGCCATCCTCCTTCTAAGTAAGAACCACAGTCGATGTGTTCGGGACAGGGTAAAGATAAGTCTACAAAAAAGATGGAATCACCTCTGACCGAAAATGTTCCCGTATTCAATCGATTGGAATTTACAAATTCAAAATCAAAGTTCTTAAGCGTTAAAATTAGGTTTTCCTCTTTGTATTGGTTTGAAGAATAGGAGGTATCTGGGTTGGTATTGAAATTTTCAATGGTGGTTTTTTCCCATTCGCCAACTAAGGTTCCAATGTATTGGCCTTCAAATTGAGTAGTGGAGTTCTCAGATTTAGTGCATTGGGTAAAAACCAGCAGGGCAAAAAGCAGTAAAAGTGTTTTTATATTTTTCATACAACCAAAGTTTAGTGATGATCTACTTGCCAAAGACGTGCTTTAGCGGGCAATCGTTGGCGCTCCAATAAGCTATTGGCTGAATACGAGGAACGAGAAAAAAACACATGTGCGTAGAACACAGCATTAAAAGCCTTAAACCAATCCGAATTTTCCCAGCTTCACTTGCACGAATAGGAGCCATTTTTGTTGGGTTACCTTCCACCCAAACTCTTAAACGTAAATGCCCACTCCGACTCCCCATTCTCCCGCAAATACAACAGCCGCTCCCTCCCCTCTTCAGCCGTAGGCATAGCCCCAACTGGCACCCACCACAAAGCCATGTGTGCCACTTCCATCTTCTCAAACCAGCGCGCCCGATCCCGAAAAACCTGCAAATGAGCGGATTTATAAGCAAAGTTTTTCAAATCCTCCGCCGACTCCCACACCGACATGTTGACGATGATCAGTGGATCACCAAATACATTGATACTGGTGGCATCATTGCTGGTGTCGTCTTTTAAGCGCCACACAAAACCGGGGCTGCTTTCCGCCAAGGCATTGATGTCGTCAAGCTGCCGGACGAAGTCAGCAATGAGTGGGTCATCGATGGGCGCCAGGAGGCGACCAATGTTGATTTGAGCGAGGTGTTTCTGTTCCATCGGGTGTGAAATTTGGTCTAAAAATAAAAAAAAGCGGCAGCAAACCCACTCGTCTGCCGCCGCTTCTTAATCTATTTCAAAATTGGGAGTTGAATGTCGCTCGCGGTAGCCTCAACCTTCTCAACCCCTCAACTTTCTCAACTAATCTTACAAATTCCCTTTCTTCAACTCTGACACCGCGTAATCCACTGCCCGAGCAGTAAAGGCCATATAGGTCAAAGAAGGATTCACACAGTTGGCCGAAGTCATGAAAGCGCCATCCGTAACAAATACGTTAGGAGCTACCCAAACCTGGTTCCACTTGTTCAGCACCGAGTTTTTGCGGTCGGTACCCATCCGGGCAGTACCCATTTCGTGGATGCCCAAACCCAGCGCAGGCTCACTGGTGCGGCTGCTCACGTTTTTGGCACCCATTGCTTCCAACATTTCAGCTGCGTCGGCCTCCATGTCTTTGCGCATGTTGAGCTCGTTGCTGGTATAACCCGCGTCGATCACCACTTGTGGCAAGCCCCACTGGTCTTTTTTATCGGGACTGAGGGTCATCATGTTGTCTTTGTAAGGCAACCATTCCCCAAAGCCACCCAGGTTGACACTCCATGGCCCAAGTGAAGTATATTGTTTTTTGAAATCTTCACCAAAGCCCATAATATCGCGGCTCCAGCCCTGGCGACCAGCAGCTCCTCCCTGATAACCAAAGCCCCGGATGTAGCCCTTGCCTTCTTCGTGCAGGTTGCGATAGCGGGGTACATAGACGCCGTTGGGTCGACGGCCAAAGGTCGTTTTGTCCAACTCACCTTCAAAAATGCCACTTGCACCTACACCCAGGTGATGATCCATCAAGTAACGGCCCAAGGATCCAGATTCATCCAAACCTGCAGCACCATAACGCTGGGTTTTGGTGTTCATCAAGATGGAGGTGGAGCCAATACAGGAGGCGTTCAGGAAGATGATTTTGGCAAAAAACTCCATAGGTTGTTTGCTCACCTCATCAATCACATTTACCCCTTTAGCTTTGCCTGTCGCTTCATCATAAATCAGGGACCCGACAATAGAATGTGGGCGGAAGGTCATGTTCCCCGTACGCTCGGCAGAAATTAAAGTAGCCCCATTGCTGCTGAAATAGGCACCATAAGGGCAACCGCGAGAACAAAGGTTACGGTATTGGCATTTGCCCCGACCCAAGGCCAATTGCTCCTGGGTAGGTGCGGTCAGGTGCGCAGCGCGACCTGGAATGATCTTACGGCCTTTCCACTTGGATTCAACTGCTCTTTTGAGCACTTTCTCGGCGGCAGTCAGGTCCATTGCAGGTTGGAAATCGCTGTCAGGCAGTTGAGGCAGGTTTTCCACCGAACCACTGACGCCTACATAGCGCTCCACATAGCTGTACCAGGGGGCGATTTCGTCGTAATTAACCGGCCAGGGAGTAGCAATGCCGTCTTTTGCATTGGCTTCAAAGTCCATCTGGCTCCAACGGTAGCTCTGCTTGCCCCAGGTGATGGAACGGCCCCCTTTGTGGTAACCCCGCATCCAGTCGAAACGTCTTTTTTCGATGTAGGGATGTTCGGTATCCTTGACGAACAAGTAAGCAGTGCCCTCATTTTGTACGGTATACCCTGTGCGGGCCTGCACACTTTGTAGTTTGAGGTTTTCCTCGGATGAACGACCTTGGTGAGGAAGATCCCAAGGCATACTCATGGTAGTCTGGTAATCGACTACGTGCCGCAGATCGCGACCCCGTTCGAGTACCAGCACTTTGAGTCCCTTTTCGGTCAATTCTTTGGCAGCCCAGCCGCCGGAAATACCCGAACCTACTACAATGGCGTCGTAAGTGTTTTCTGCAACAACGCCGTTATGATTGATTTGCATGGATGTTTTTTTTGCGATGACGACTACAAATAAATTTTGTCTCCCATTTTGTACAATTCTTCGCCACTCCAGCGGCCTGGGGCGAGCTGGTATTCAAAGGCTGTACTCGCCCCTACTTCGCTATTGGCATAGCAGGATTTCACCAGGTCTTTGGTTGCACGAATAAATCCACCACGAACCTTTGCATCCCGTTCTGCTTTTTCCATGGCGGTAAGGATTTCAATTTGTTGTGGCATTTTGAGTTTGGCAAAAGTGGATCCATGTTTGGTTTTGGTCTCTGCATCCAGGTTGGTCAACCCATCCATGATGACCTTTTGCGCATCGGGTTTGTAGCAATCCTGTAGCAGGATTTCAAACCAGCGTGGTACCCCCGCCTCGATAGCTCCTGGTGTATCGGTTTTAGGGATGATGCATTGGGCAACGGCAGCCAGTGTTTTGCGTTGCTTACCGCTCAGAAGGGTCGGCTTGATGCCCGCGTCCATAGGCTCGGCGAGCCGGGCAAAAACGGTTTCCGGTACAGCCAAGGAGGCTCCGAAAACAGCCGTAAAGATCTTTACTGCTTCTCTTCTCTGCATGATTGAAAAAGAATTAATACCCAGTAATGCAGCGCTAATCTAAGTTGTACTTCACTGCTGGGCATGATTGAATAGCATGATTTCCGAATTCTCTAAAAGTAAACAAGCGCGGTAAAAATAGGAAGAGGAAATGGTTTTTTCCCAAAAAAAGAACAAACATTAAGGGAAGATTAACAATAAGATTCTGATTTGGTTTGGTAAGAATATTGTGAAGAATACAAAAAAAACGGGTGAATGACCATGTGCCATTCACCCGACGCGATTCTTTAGTATACGTGGTTAGAGAAGAACTTCGCAGTGTTTAGTTCAGCGTATAGCGAACAGCGAGGGCGCCGTAGCCGCCTCCAAAACCAGTAAGGTAACCACTGCCGATGTAAATGGTGGGCACCCAGTCTGCACTGATGTTGATGGGTGTATTGGGGAATTTGTAATCTAGTCCCAAGTTACCCATAATCCCCAGGCCAAAACTACCAGCATCGCTAAATCCAGCATCATAGTTATAGAAAAATGCACTGGCTCCACCACCGAAATACCATTGCAAATTATCTACACCATTGATTGGCTTATGAATTTGGTAAAGTGCACCTACATTCACCCAGCTATAGCCAGCATAGCCACGGAAACCAGCAAATAATTCCAGGGCGTTAGATTCTGAAAGGAAGGTTTTGTAAGAAACAGAGAGCGGAACGCCCAGGCGCAAACCAATGGCAGAATTGTAAGATTGAGCATGAATCGCGTTACTGAACAAAACAGCACCCAAAAAGGCGAACAGGAAAAACAGTTTTTTCATTGTATAATAGTTTTAGGTTTAACAAGCATGGTTGTTTGTGAAGGTTGATTCTCGGGCAACCGCAAGGTCAGACAAGATAAACGGACAAAAAGTTGCGATCAATACAGGACAGGAGGACTTTTAATGCCGGAAAATTACTACTTTTTCTCATCAACTTGCAACCAATATCTGATGAAAAAAGCGTTATGGAGGATAAACTGGCTCTAAAACCAGACATATCTTTGCCAAAACTAATTTGGAAACGGAAAAAAAATTAATTTCACTTCCTGAATTGTTTAAAAGGGCCGCCATTAGGGCAGCCTCTAAAAAGGGCAGCCACACAGAGCAGCCCCGACTAGCGCCTAATCATGAAGCAACCCGTAATTTTTTTGGCTTTTGCCAATGACAAAGATGATCACCTGCCCCTCCTCGATGAGGAACGCAAGGTCATTAACGGGCATTTGCTTCCCTTGGCCAACCAGCAGTACCTGCAATTGGTGATTGAACCCAGCGCTACCACTGCCGACATCAGCCGCTTTGTTACCGACCTAAAAGACCGCATCAATATCTTTCACTACGGAGGGCACGCAGGCAGTAAAGAGATTCTTTTGCAGGATCAAACGGCCAACTCCGATGGCATTGCCCAATTGTTGGCTCTACAAAAGGAATTAAAGGTTGTTTTTCTCAACGGTTGTTCCACGAAGGCTCAAGTGGGGCTTTTACAGGAGCTGGGCATTCCGGCGGTCATTGCCACCTCTATCCCTATTGCAGATAATTCTGCCCGGAGCTTTTCCGACGTGTTTTACCGGGCTTTGGCTGAAGACCATACCCTGGAAGAAGCCTATAAACTCGCCGCTGCCAACCATTTGATGACCACCGGCCAGGCCGCAGGTATCAACCGAGGTTTGCGGATACGCAAAGAGGAAACCGACCCACTTCCCTGGGGGCTCTACATCACCGAAGGTAAAGAAGCTGTACTGAACTGGAAAATTCCCCGGCAAAGCGCAGGTTCTTTCATAGTGCGTGGGGCAGGGCTGAAATACCAGAGTGGAGTGGTTATCAACCAAAAACTGGTGATGGCCATTGCCAATGCCATCGCACCACATAGCCGCAGTATTCAGTTGATCCTGGACGAGGCCAAATCCAAAAACCGCGAGCCTAAAATGCGCGACTTGCGGGTAGCGGTAATCGACTCCTTCCCTACCCCGATTGGCATGCACTTGCGCAAGTTGTTGATCGTGGAAGAAATAGGTACGGATCGACTCCAGAAAATTGTCAATTTGTATCAGGTGTCGGCACAGTTCCTGGCTTATGTTTTACTGGCTCAGGTTTGGGATGAAAAGTTCAGCAATTCCAACTACACCATTCTGCCCGTCACCCAAGCAGCGCTCAAAACGTTTTTGTCGCTCACTACCGCAGATAGTTCGACCTATAATTTTGTCAACCTGATTGAAGCATTGGGGGATACGCTGGCGGAAAGCAAAACCCCCTTGTTTGTAGAGGAATTCAACACCCTACGCAAACAATACCAGGAGGAACCAGCATTAAAAACCGCCGTACTTTTCCTGGAAGAAATGAAACGGGAACTCATGGGGACTGTAGCCGCCGATGAGATTGAGAGTTTTTGTGTGCAAGGGGAAGACAAATTGTGTGAAATCTTCAAACACATTGGTTTTGCCGCCAAATATACCCTGGCTACCATCAAAACGATTGAATTGATTAAGCCCAGGCACGCTACCCCCCGGTTTCGGCACAATCTGGTCGTGCTCAATCAGCTTACTGCGGCAATTGGCGTACTGGACGATGTACTGGAAACGACGGAATACACCGACAACAACTCGGTGATCCTAATGCGCGACGAAGAAACGGTTTCTCCTTCGTTGAATTTGTCCCCATTTATTTTGGACGAAAACGCCCTATCCGGCCAGCAAAACTCTAAATTGTTCTTTTTTACCAGTTACGAGAACAAACAAATCAACTTTACCCTGATCGACAATTTGAAAGACACCCTCAACATTACGAGGGACAACTATCCCCTGGTGAGCGAGCTTTTTGATGGCTTCATCAATAAATTTAAGGTATGACCCGTACACCTTTCAAGTTTTTGGACGCATACGGTAAAGCAGATACCGAAATCTTCTTCGGACGTGAGGAGGAGGTGGAATCGCTGTATCAAATGAGTTTCCAAACCAACTTAATGCTGGTGTATGGGGTATCGGGTACTGGCAAAACCAGTCTGGTGCAATGTGGTTTGGCTGGAAAATTTGAATCCAGTGATTTGTTCGACATCACCATCCGCCGCAAAACCAACCTGAACGACTCCTTCTGCGATGAGTTGAAAAAACACGACCTGGAAAAATCATTTGAAGATGGCTTCGCGCCTGATCAAATGATCCACTCCTTGTACCTGGACTATTTGCGGCCCATTTACCTGATTTTTGACCAGTTCGAAGAGTTGTTCATCTTGGGCTCCCCACAAGAAGAGGCCCTTTTTGTCAAAACCATCAAAAAACTACTGGCCGCTGAGCTCCCCTGCAAGATCATCATCGTAATCCGGGAGGAATACCTGGGGCATTTATCGAGTTTTGAAAAAGTGGTGCCCCAAATTTTTGACAAACGCCTGCGGGTGGAACCCATGAGCCGGAACAATGCGCGCCGGGTCATTGTCAATACCTTACAAAATGACAAGATCCACGTAACCCTCAGCAATGAGCAGGTTGCCGATACCATTATCGACAAGGTCACCGAAGGAATGGGCCGGGTACAGCTCACTTATTTGCAGGTCTTTCTCGACAAATTATATCGGGTAGCTGCCTTGCGGGGTGGCTCTGAGATTATTTTTGACAATGAATTGGTCAATGATGTGGGGCGGATTGAAGATGTGCTTCGCGACTTTTTGGACGAGCAACTGGACGTATTTGCCCAGGAAATAGACACCAAAGAACTGGGACTCAAATGGCTCAAGCTTTTTGTATCCGACAAAGGCACCAAAATCCCGATCAAACGGCAGGACGTAGAACGCGCCATGCCCGAACTGGGCCGCCTCAAACACTTCAACTACCTTCAGTTTTTTGTCAATCACCGCATATTACGGCCTTTGGACAGTGACCAGTACGAACTGATCCACGATAGCATCGCCTTAAAACTGTCCCAAACCAAAACGGCAGGTATTCCCATGCCGCTACAAGTTCCAGCACAACAATTACCCGCCAATCCTTTCCTGAATTTCGCCCCCTACAGCCCCGAAATGGCTGAATTGTTTTTTGGACGGGACAAGGAAATTCGGGAATTGTTCGATAAAGTCATCAACGATACTGCCGTGCGCTCTACGCTGGTTTTTGGCCCAATCGGGGTGGGTAAAACCTCTTTGCTGCGGGCTGGTTTAATTCCAAGGGTACAACAGTTGTTCCGCACCGCTTACCTGGCTCTGAGTCGGGAGATGTTTGATTCGCCGCTGTTTTCGGAGCTATTTTTAGGTCCACCGAACAAGAAAGAGGCTCCTAGGCTCTTGGAATTGTTTTTTGGCGCGGATACAGCGAAGATCAACACCGAAGAGCGCAAAATACTGGTGCTCGATCAGTTGGAAGAAGTGTTCATTTGGGTGACGGAAACGGCTCAATTGGAATTTTTTTACCGCCACCTCGCCCACCTGATCGATGGTACGCAAAATTGCGATCTGGTTTTGGTGATCCGCGACGAATTTTTTGCCAATTTGCAAGACCTTGAATCTTTTATTCCAGGTATTCTTGAGGAGCAAATGCGCGTTAAACCTTTGGATCGTTTCAGTGCTGCCGAGGTGATTCGCCGCAACCTGCACTTCGCCAAGGTTGATCTGGACAATGAACAGGTAATGGAGCGAATCCTGCAAAACGTAACCGAGGGTGATGGCAAAATCAATTTGACTTTTTTACAATTATACATGCATAAATTGCTGATAGCTTGAAAAAAATCACACTGGACAGCCTCGATCAAGTCGGGACTGGCAACAACATTGTGGAAGACCTGCTCGACCAGCAAGTGCGCGAAATCGAATCCATCCTGGGCGAAAACTACCGGGGCATGGGCAATAAGGTTTTGTCCATGTTTGTACAAAGTGGGAATCGGGTGCAGCTCAGCGAAACCGCTATTGCAGAGGAATTGCAAAATAAAAAAGGCCTGGGCTTCATGATGGTGCAGCGCATCTTGGAACAAATGCTCAAGGCCAATCTGCTGCGCAAAACCCCTGGTGGAAAATACGAACTCAGCAACAACCTCCTGGCTCAACGCGCTTTTCAAAAAGTAGAAGCTGAAAACCGGGTATTGCGCACGATGCGCTCCAATATCCGCGACCGCATGGCGCGCAAGGAATTGCTGGACGAGCATTATTTGAACTACATCACTTCTTCACTGGATTTGTTGGATTTGACGCAGGAGGAATATGAATTTGTAAAAGAGTCCAGGGATACCATTCAACGGAAGAAAAGGCGGCGGGGATTTTTGTTGACTTTGTTTGTTTCCGCGCTTTCACTGATGGCATTTTGGGCTACGATGCAAACCTGGGAAGCCCGCAAAAAAACGAAAGAATTAGCCGTCATTGTTAAAGAGTTGGAAGTAAGTCGGGATAGTTCAAGGCATGCTTATGCGAATGAGCGCGCAGCTAACGAAATAACACAACAGAGTCTGGACGCGCTTAAAGAAGAAAAAGATCGTGCAGATTCTTTGGCGAAAAAAGCAACTGCAAATGCCGCCCGAGCTAATGCCGAAGCCGCCCGGGCTAACATAAACGCTAAAAAAGCTGAAACCGAAAGAAGACGAGCCGAGAGCGAAAAAAATAGTGCCATTAGCGCCAGCCAAGCCGCACTCAGGGCCGAAGCCGCTGCCAAACGCTCCGCCGAACGCGCAGAAGAACTGCGTATAGAAGCCCAAAAAGCTGAAAAAAACGCCCAGGATGCCCGTCAGCGCGCCATAGTGTTCAGCAACGCCGTTGTAGCCCTCAATGCCGCCCTCAAAAGCCAGGAACTCGATGATCCCCGCCTGCAAGCACTCGTCGCCCGGCAAGCATACAATATCGTGAGTGAATCACCAGAATTGGGGCTTACCCGGCATCCTTACATCTACAATGCCTTGTATTATGCGGTGAAAGACGTAGACAACAACCTTCGTTTTCGCAATAAGGCCCATGAGGGTGCTGTACGCGACATCATTTTTCAGGATGATGGCAAACGTTTTTTCACTACGAGCAGCGACGGCCAGGTGGTGCAATGGGACATCAATGAATGGAACGCCCTGGGCGTACCCGCTCACCGACAAACGCGCCTGCCCTTTGAGGGCGATGCCGTACACAATTCACTGGCACTGAGCCCGAATGAGGATCGTTTGCTCGTAGGAGGTGAGTTAAGCTATTTGCAGGTGTATAACCTGAAGAATAAAATGGTCAAACGTTTTGACTGGCCCAAAGGGAAAAGCACCGAAGAAATCTTTTCCGTAGGCTTTCTCAATAACGGCTCCTTGGTCGGAATGGGCCGCAGTCATTTTTATTACCTGAAAGATGAAAATACAGCCATTGCAGATATTCCTAAAGTCAGTTCACGGGCCAGTACTTTTTTAAGCACTAGTCAGGGGGTTATTGCACTTACGGTACAATTACTGTATCAAGAGTTGACCAAATTCAACATCGAAGGTTTGATCAATGGCCGTTTGTACCGGCAAGAATTTGGCACCCGGCAAATCAACGCCCAAAGCAAGTATGGCAACCTCACTTCTATCGCGGCGCAGCAAGCGAGTGGAGAAGGTTTATTGGCCATGGGTTTTCAAAACGGGCAAATTGTACTGGGCAAGATGAATGCCAATACCCTAGAAGTACGAGAAAAATTGGTCCCCCTATTCAAACAAAACCAGTCCCCCATTGTCGATATCACTTTTAGCGCCAATGGTCGCTATTTGGCAGCCGCCAGTTTGGATGGTCGAGTGACCATTTGGGACTTAAAAAATTCGGAAAAGGACCCTACTTATCAGCCTTTGTTGTTGGAAGACCATGAAGGCTGGGCAACTTCGGTTTGTTTTACCCCCGATGAACGTTTCCTTCTGGTAGGTACCAAAAATGGGGAAGTAGCCTTCTGGAACCTCGAACCACGCGTTTATGCCGAGCATTTGTGCAATCAATTGCGCATCAACTACCTCAGCCCACGTTACGACCAAATGGACGACGAGGATTGGCGCCGCTTTTTTGGTACAGAAATTAAACAACAACGGGTATGTGGCGGAAATTAAACAATCTGCAAGGGGGGGCTTTTTGGAGCAAAGTGGTGCTTGGTTGTTGCTTTCTGCTGCTGCACTTTGGAGCATTGGCTCAAGTCGACAGCTGCCAGGAACGCCTCATCCAAGCCAGCCAATTGTACGAAAAGGGCAAACTCAGTCAGGTGATCCAAACCCTGGGTAATTGCCTTTACAACCACGATGAAAGCCGGGTAACCCGTCGGTCTGCCCTCAACATGGCCGCGGAGTCTTTTATTTTTATGGACAGCGTCAGCCTCGCCCAACTCACTTTATTGGAGCTTTTACGCCTCGACCCTTTCTACAAGGTCAATAAAGACATTCCTGAAATGCGTTACCTGCGGGAGCAAGTGGTCACCTACCCTTGTGTAGAAATTTCCGGTTTTTTTGGCCCTAACCTACTCACCAGAGCTAATTTTCAAAGTGCTGAGGTTTATCCCGGTGGCACGCTGGCCAGTCGTAAGTTTAGTCTCAAGGGAGTGGATGATGATTTTGATGTAAGTTGGGGCTTTACTGCTGGACTGGAGTTTGGACTTGCCCTGGATCGACGCTCCAATTTTGACCTGCATTTTGGCCTCGATGTTTCCCGTTACACCTTCCGCTACGTCCAGGAAATGGACAATGTGCCCAATTTCGACAAGGAACTCGATCGGGCCAGGCTCTTCATTGCTGAAAAACATTTTTGGCTGAGGACACCCTTGTTTTTGTCTTTTAACCTGGTGCCACGCGAAAGCATCGTCGAACGACACGTGATTCCTTACCTTAAATTTGGTGGCAGTTACGACCACTTGCTCCGACAAACGGCTAAACTGAGCTCGCTCAAGTTAAGTTTTCCGCCAGATGACACTTCCACCACTAACCCCGGCACACGGATTGGAGATTACCGCCAGTCCAGCAACTTTTCTGTTCTGGCTGGGGCCGGCGTCAAACTACATTTGCATCGTTTTTTCCTGCTGCTGGATGCGCAATACTCCCAAATGTTGCGAAATTTGCGCAATACGGAAGCGGCGCAGCTGCGTGTTGATGAATACCGCTACGTCGATAATGATTTTACCCTTAGTAATTTTAGCCTTCGTCTGGGCTTTGGTGTCTTTTTGTTCCGGGCCAAAGTCAAATAATCGCAAGACCACATTTTTTCTGTCCTTTTATCCACTGCAAACGTTTGTGTGTCCCGGCATTGGGGTAAGGTATGTCAAAATTCAGGATTTTAGCCTTACCTTGCGGGCGTGTTATTGTTCACAAAATTGAAATTTTATGGTTGAGCATTTGAATGACGGCGGAGTCAAACTAAAGCGCATTTTTATTGAATCACGCTTGCCAGAAGAACTCGAACCCCTACAGGAAATGGCCAACAACCTTTGTTGGTCCTGGAGTAATGATGCTACTGAGCTGTTTAAACAAATCAGCCCGGAGCAATGGGAAGCCCTCAATTACAATCCGATCGCAATACTGGATCAACTCTCGATGGATAGAGCCCAAGAGTTGTTGAAAGATAAGGCTTTTATGAGCCTGATGACCAAGGCCCATACTTCCTTCAAAAAATACCTGGCTGAAGAACCCAAAGCTGGATCGCCCAAGATTGCGTACTTCAGTATGGAGTTCGGTTTGCACATCTCGGCGCGCCTTTATTCCGGTGGTTTGGGGGTCTTGGCTGGTGATTTTTTGAAAGAAGCCAGTGACGAAAACGTCAATATGGCGGGGATTGGTTTGTTGTACCGTTATGGCTATTTTGAGCAAAGTATTTCTCTGTATGGTGATCAGGTCAACAACTACGCACCCCAGGAGTACACCAAAATGCCAATGCATCCGGTACGGGACAAAAATGGGGAATGGCTGAAGATTGTCATTGACCTGCCTGGTCGTCAGGTATTTGCCAAAGTATGGGAATTGCCCGTTGGCCGGATTCCACTGTATTTGTTGGACACCGACCTCAACGAAAACAACTGGGAGGACCGCAGCATTACCCACCACCTGTATGGCGGGGACAAAGAACACCGCCTCAAACAGGAGATCCTTTTGGGGATCGGGGGAACGCGTGCCTTGGAAGCACTCGGGTTCGATGCAGACATTTACCATTGCAATGAAGGTCACGCTGCCTTTATGACGCTGGAACGCACGCGGGGACTGATTCGCAACCACCACCTCAATTACCAACAGGCAACGGAAGTAGTTCGCTCCTCCTCCTTGTTCACTACGCACACCCCGGTTCCTGCCGGGCACGACTACTTTACGGAGGATTTGTTGCGCAAATACCTTTCGGAATATTGCCACCAATTGAGCCTGACCTGGCACGATTTTATGGCCCTGGGTCGCATCGACGCGCACAACAATGACGAACCTTTCTCCATGAGCCACCTGGCCATCCACTTGTGCCAGGAAGTAAACGGGGTAAGTGAATTGCACGGACTGGTTTCGCAGCAGATGTTCAAGCCCATGTTTCCTGGCTATAACCACCAGGAATTGCATGTAAGCTTTGTAACCAATGGCGTGCACTATCCAACCTGGATTGCCAATGAATGGCACAAGTTGTATGTAGAATTTTGTGGTGAAAAATTCATCAAGGACCAGTCCAATTTGAAATTGTGGGAAGGAATTCAAAAAATTCCGGCAGCGCGGATCATGGAGATTCGCAAAAAGCTAAAAACCCGCCTTTTGCATTATGTAAAAGACAAACTCAAATCCGAATTAACCCGCCGTGGGGAAAAGCCCGGTAGCATCTTTGAGGTGTTGAACAACATCCCTGAAAATGCACTGGTGATTGGTTTTGCCCGTCGTTTTGCTACCTACAAACGGGCCCATTTGTTGTTCCAAAACCTGGAACGTCTGGCCCAAATGGTAGGGGACAAACAACGCCCGGTGATGTTCATTTTTGCGGGAAAGGCCCACCCTGCGGACCACCCTGGTCAAAAATTGATCAAAGACATCGTCAACATTTCCAAACGCCCTGAATTCGCCGGAAAAATCCTCTTTTTGGAAGGGTACAATATGGAAATGGCGCGTTTGTTGGTTCAAGGTGTCGACATTTGGCTCAATACCCCAACTCGTCCATTGGAAGCCTCGGGTACTTCCGGAATGAAAGCCGCCATGAACGGGGTCATGAACTTTAGCGTGCTGGATGGCTGGTGGGCCGAGGGCTATCGTGCCGATTCAGGCTGGGCGCTTCCCTTGGAAAACACCTATGACGATCCTATTTTGCAAGATGAGTTGGACGCTGAAACCTTGTACAATACGTTTGAGGAAGACATCATCCCAACCTATTACAAGCAAAACGCGGAAGGCATTTCCGAAGAATGGGTACAATACGTTCGCAACATCATTGCCAAGGTGGCACCGCTGTTCACGATGAAGCGAATGATGGACGACTATTTCTCCCGCTTCTACAACAAATTAGCCAAGCGGGGTGGTCAATTCAAAAAAGACCAGTTCAAGGACGCCAAAGTAATGGCGGATTGGAAAAAACTGATGTTACAACGTTGGGCAGGTATCCACTTGGTTGACCGCGATATTTTTGATACCGACAATTACTCTTTGACCCTCGGCGAAAGCTTCAATGTTGGTGTAAAGGTGTATTGCAACGGGGTCAAAGCAGAAAACCTGGGTGTAGAGATTCTGTTTTTCAAACGCAAAAGTGAAACAGAACTGGAGCTGCGTAGCACCTTCCCGCTGGAATTGACCGATGGCAAAGGTGACATTGCGACCTTCAGCTCTGAAATCAACCCACAAATGTCGGGTGTATACGAATACGGTTTCCGATTGTATCCAAAACACGAAAACCTGCCACACCGCCAGGATTTAGGCCTGATTAAATGGTTGTAAACGCCAACCCATGGCTTTAGCCGTGGGAGGCCACCATACATAATCGCCCCATGGATTTATCCGTGGGATCGATCGCAAGATCGATAAAGAAGAAATGGCGAACGGAGTCCCCGTTCGCCATTTGCTTTTCATAATACGTTCGTCCATACAGGTTAAAATCACTAACTAGGGGTTTTCTTTTTTCGCGGGGACATTCATCCCCGCGAACCAGGGGTAAAGTACGTCAACCGGAGTAGGGATAAATAGGTGTATAGGTGTTAGGTGTTTTTTAGGTTAAAAATTAACTGAGATTTTCTGGGGTTGGCCCACGATTGCTCGTGGGCCGTCAAACGGGTTTTTAGGTGTTTTGATATGCGTTGTTTTGGGATAAAATGATAAAAAAAACCTGGAGTTTAGCGATTGTAAATTTCTCATAGTATGTTCGTGTATCTTGCTTTCTGATCACGATTCAAAGGTATTCCGAAAGCCCTGCCCAGGAAAACCACCAAGTGCCCCAAAATCGGAATTCAGACGAGCAAAAAAGCACCGATTAAACAGGTACTTCGGTAAAACAAATGTGATCTATCAATTCACAAATCGTTCATTTTTAATATCTTTCGACTTTATTTTTCTCGTATCTTTTATTTTTTTAGACTAAATCCCAAGTTTTTAGTTTCGAGTTTCAGAAGGGGAGAAAAAAAATGAAAAAAAAATATTTTCTCTCCCAAAACGTCCACACAGGTTATGAAAGACGATTTGTTCAGCTTAATCCAGGCAATGGCGCCCGCGGAAAAGCGCTATTTTAAAGTCAATTCCAAAAAACTCAGTGGCGAAAAAGTCCAGGCTGACTATGTAGACTTGTTTGAAATGCTCAATAAAATGGAGGAACTGGATGAAGCCAAACTGCGAAAAGTATTTGACAAACGCCTGGCCGATACCCGCGCCTACCTCTATGAGGCCATTCTGCGTAGCATGCGTGCTTACCGTAGCAAAAGATCTTTGTACAGCCAAATCAAGGATAAAATCATCGATGCACGTTATTTGCTGGATGTCGGGTTGCCCGAGCAGGCTGAATATTGTCTGGACGAAGCCAGGGAGATGGCCGAATCCGCCAAAGACACGCTATCCTTACTGGAAATCAATCGAGAGTACCGCAAGTTGCTACGCAGAACCTTTACTCAGGGCAAAGAGACGACTTTGCTGGCCCTGACCGAAGCCCAGCGTTTTTTGGAAATACAAATGCAGGAAGAATTTTGGGCGATAAGCAACAGCGACAAAGTTATAGTAGAAACCAATCGAGTCATGCGCAGTGAAAACCGTGCTGATGCCGAGCGATTGCGTAGCCAATTTGCCGATCTGTTGGATGAAACAAGTACTCCTCAAGCCATTAGGGCTCAACTAGCTTGTTTTCAAATCCGGGTTGTCTTATTTTATTATCTAGGTGAGCTAAATCAAGCTTATGCTGAAGGCAAAAAAGGCCTGGCCCTCTGGAAAGCATTCCCGGTGTTGAAGGATGAAGAGCCTTTTTCCTACATCAACGATTTGGCCAATCACCTTACTTTAGCCATTCAACAAAAAGACTATAGGGAAGCTACCCTACTCCAACAGCAATTGGAGCAATACAAACCCCAGTCCGCACATGAAGAAGCTTGGTGGTTTCGAAAAAGCGTCGGCACTGATCTGTTGCTGCGCACCAACACAGGCAACATTGAAGGGCTGGATCAAATGGCCGAAAAAATCAAGGCTGGCATTCAACGTTTCGACATCACCATTTCCGGCCAATTTCACTTTTACATCAATTTGGCCATCCTGCAATTCATCGCTGGCACCTACCAGAAATGCCTCGAATCCTGCGAATTACTCGTTCGTCAACACCAGGTAAAAGACCGCCAGGATGCCCGGGTGATTGCCGGACTGTTGCGGGTAATGGCTATGTACGAGTTGCAGCACGACGATTTTGAAAACGCCCTGCGTTCTAGTGACCGTTTGATGGACAAAGAAGAGATCAGCTTTTTGGAAGATTTTGAACAAACCATCCTCGGTTTTCTACGCACCCTGAATCGGGCCCCCGAACGGGAAAAACGCCCCATCTGGCAAAAGATGGAACAGTACTTGGCGGATAGCAACAATAGTTTATTGGAAATTGCGACGCTGCTCAGAGGCTGGGTGGCTCTACATTTGACGGGGGAGCCTATTGTGGAAAGGATGCGGCGAGAAGCACACAAATAGCAGGAGAAAAAATAAGCCTAACTCAACACTTCCCGAATCCGCGCCACCCCATCCTCATACGAAGCCCCTACCGGAATCTCCACCCCATTCACCCATACCTGCTGCCGTGCGATTTTGCCCACGTGTTTCACGCCCACAATGAAAGAGCGGTGCACCCGCACAAAATCATGCTCTGGCAAGGCTAGCAGCGCCTCTGGCACGTTTTGGCGGCACATCAATTTGCGCTCTTTCAACACATACGTCATGTAATTTCCGGCTGCTTCAATGTAGAGGATATCCTTGAGGTAAACCTTTTCTTCTTCGTAACCTGTTTTTAGAAAAATGAAGTCTGGAGTTTCTTCCCCGCGTACATTTTTCATTTCCAGGGCCTTATTACAGGCTTTGGTGAAACGGGCCAGGGAAAAAGGTTTGAGTAGGTAATCCACTGCGTCCAAATCAAACCCTTGCACCGCATACTCACTGTACGCCGTTGTGAACACCACCAGCGGGCCATTTTTCAGGATTTGCGCAAACTCTATCCCGGAAATGTCCGGCATTTTGATGTCCAAAAACAGCAGGTCAACCTTGTTCTGGCGCAAATAAGGCAAGGCCTCAAAAGCATCGACAAAGCTGGCGCGCAGGTCCAAAAAAGGCACCTTAGCAGCATGCATTTGTACAACCTCCAGGGCTTTGGGCTCGTCGTCGATGGCAATGGCACTTAACTTCATGGCAGCTACACAATGGTGAGGATTAAAGATACGAAATAATCATGCTCAGAGACCTGAATGCTGAATTGGTGTTTGTCCGGGTACAAGAGGTCCAGGCGTTTGCGCACATTATCGAGTCCAATGCCGTGGCTGTCTTTTTCGGGATCCAATTCACTTTTGGGGTGATAACTGTTGTGCACCTTGAAAAAGATATGTTCGGGATCGTGCGTCAAGGTGATGTAGATCCAGGAAGCATTGCGAAAACTGATGCCGTGTTTGAAGGCGTTTTCCACCAATGGATTGAGCAACATCGGAGCGATGAATACCTCCCGATCAGGGTTTTGTAAGTTGATTTTGAGGTCAATTTGTTGGTTGTCGTCCAGGCGCAATTGTTGAATTTCAATCAGGTTGTGGAGGTACTCAATCTCTTTGGCCAGAGGGATGCGATTTTGGTGGTTTTCCTGCAACATGAAGCGCATCATGTCTCCCAGTTTTTGGATGCCATCGGCGGTTTTTTCACTGTTTTCCTTCATCGCAATGGCGTAAAGGGTATTAAGGGCGTTGAACAAAAAGTGGGGATTGATTTGAGCGCGGAGGGCGCCTAGTTCGGCGGAGGTTTGGGAGACTTCAGTGAGGAAAGTACGTTTTTCGCTGATCAAAATTGAACGTAAAAAAGCACTTCCGATTCCCAAAATACAAGGAACAAAAAAACATAAAGAAATAAACTCAAGAGAAATGGGGCCACCATTACCCACAGTTACAAAATAAACTACAGTAATCAATGGCGCTATGGCTGCTTCCCATAGATAAATGCGATTTTCCTGACCAAATCCTCTTTTAATAATATCAATCACCCGATAGAACCAATGTAAATGTAAAATCAGGATGGGAAGAATAAAATACCAACTTATACTAATTGCATCACAATTGTTACAATCAGGCTTACCATACACTACATAATAAATTGCTCTAAAGCAATACCAAATCAAGGTTAAGACAACAAACCCCAGCAGGAATTCAGATAAAGCTGTTAAAAGTAAACTACGACTCTTCCTTGCACTTGCTGTTAAAAATATATAGGCTTCTACAAAAACCTCATACAATAGAATGGCTGATAACAACTTTACACTATCCTGAAAAACATACAATGTTCTGAAATAAGGAAAAGCATTAGGGCCTTCCTCATAGTCAAATCGAAACAAGTCAATATTGAAATACCCATAAGCCATCGCAGCAGCCAGGATTAGGCCTAAACTCAAAAAAGTAGACAGAAATGCAAGTACTCCAAATTTTTGGGCCAACTGTTGGCGCACAATTGAAGGGGTCACGAATTGGTGGAATACAGTAGCTGCAAGTAAACCTCCAAGCCAATACAAAAAGGTGGGAAGAATCTCATTTTTCAGGTAGTCATATTGGTGCGTAATACAATCTATACACTGATTCTCAGCCAGGTTAAAATCAGCATAACTTGTAGCCAACATAATAACAGCCAGCAGTATGCTGGTCAATAATAAATACCCCCAATTACGTATAGTCGCTGTCCCCATTTCTTTTTTTTGTAAAAATAGAGATTCGGCCCATTGCATTCGAGAAATGGGCTGAATCAAGCACTTTTTGGGATAAAATCACTTTGCACTTTAAAAATCATAACAATCCATCCCGCGTCCACTTTTTTGTTTACCACCCCGCCCTTTGCCTCCGTTGAACCAGTTTTTTGGCCAGGGACTAATTTTTAACGCAGCATAAAAACCCGCTTCAGAAAGATTGCCCCGGCTCATCCAGGGAATGAGATTATCGGTACCGATGGTTAAAAAAGCCAGGCGAATTGCGGCACCCAGGCGCAACTTCTGCCAGCGGTACAGCGTAAGCGGCAGGTACGCCCCTACCCAATTGTTTTCCCAACCACTCACTACCGAGAGGGTGCTGGCTTTGTGCAGTTGGTTGTCTCGAAATGCCAAGGGTTGTTGATACACGGCAAAAAAGCGCAAACCTTCCGTTTTGTAAAAACCGGCCTGCAAGACCAGATTAGTCGGTAAACCTACCATAAAGGAGGAATCAATCAAAGCTGCATTTGGATCACCACTGAGCAATTCACTCAATTGGGCAGCCTTGTTGGGCAAGTCAGTCGGTCCAGTCCAGCTGGTATAAGGGTCGGTATCAAAAATAAGGGTCCCGACATTGCGAAACTGGTACAATTGTGCGCTATCCCGAAAACGAATCCCTCCCAGGTCGTTGAGGGCAATCCCCGCATTGCAGTTCCAACGCTCCCCAACGTACTCGTAAACAAGCCCAAGATCGAGGCCCCAGCCTTTCCCTTGCTGTTGCAGTTTGTAAGGAGTATCGGCATCGGCACCCAGATTGCCTCTGGTGAAAGCCAAGGTAGCCGCGCCCGGGCTCACTTCAAAACTATCCGTACGGATTTGCTGGTAACTGAATTGCTCATTGAAAATCGTGAGCCCTTCGTAACCTTGCAGATACCGCAGGTTAAAGCCCAGCGCAAGTCGACGATCATCAGCCGAACCAATGCTGTAATCATAATGCAGCCCCCATTCCCGCCAGGCCATTCCATTGACGTGAGAGGGCGTCATATTGACTTTGCCCCTGTTGTTGATGTAGGTGTAATACCCCAGATCGGTGGGGAAAATGGTTTCCATTTCCATCCGGGCCCGAGTGGTGAAGCCAATGCCATGTTGGCCCAATCGAACCAAAAAAGATGGACCCAACACGTTTACCGTCACATCACCATAATAAGAGCTATTGCGGGTATAATAATCCAAAACCAGGCTGTTCGGTCCGGGCGTACGGTCAGCGGGTATATCCGGGCGGCTGTATAGGTTCTGAATGTTACGGTATCTACTGAATTCGCCTGCTTTGGAATTTTCCAGGAAGGCGTAGTTGTTGCTCACAGAATTAACCGTT
Source organism: Haliscomenobacter sp. (assembly GCF_965225875.1). Taxonomy (GTDB): domain Bacteria; phylum Bacteroidota; class Bacteroidia; order Chitinophagales; family Saprospiraceae; genus Haliscomenobacter. The sequence continues at coordinate 956,796 of NZ_CBDDBS010000002.1, forward strand.
TCGACCAGGTTCAAGTCCCATTTCTTGTGGTATAAGGCACCTAGGGCCGGATTGAGCAAGGTACTGTTGATGCCAGTGAATTGTTGTAGGCGTAAACCGAGGGCTTCCTGGCCCGAACTGGATATTGCTGCCAGGATACAAAGGGGCAACAGCAATATTTGCAGGTTTTTCATATTTGATGCTTCGTTTTGAGTTGAACGCTGAATAGGTGGGGTTTGATATTGAAAATTCAATAAACCCAGATTCAGAATGAGGTCAAAGAGACTTTTTGGTGGAGTTCTAATAAATATTTGATACGAATCTAAAAAAAAATAAATTAATAGTGTACGGTTTTTTGTTGTTTCCCCTTAGGTGAGAAGGATGACAAGCAGCATGGCGCTTCTGAATAGAATATTTCAAGTAGTTGATTTGTATCTCTTATCTACCTATGTTTATTAAGTGGCCTGGTCTTGTGTTTGGTTTCAATCGAAATAAAAAAGGCTGCCTCATTTTTGTAAGAGAGGCAGCCCTACCAACATTATTGTTGTTCCTTTTCCAGGTAAATTTCTTCTTTGGGCGCATCCAATGTTTTGACCTTTTGCTGCGGCGGATTTTTGATCTTCATTTTTTCCGCCAACTCCTGGGTACTCACAAAGGAAGTGATCATTTGGGTCAACATGTCAGCAGCCGCGGTGGGCGCATTGGGCAACAAAATCAGGTTGCTGTTGCTGTGCTGGCCAATTTGTTGCAAGGTGTCGTAGTGCTGGGTAACCAGGATCAAGGCAGAAGCCTCCTGAGAATTGATGCCCACTTTGTTGAGCAAATCCACTGATTCCTCCAAGCCACGGGCAATCTCCCGACGCTGGTCGGCAATACCCTGACCTTGCAGGCGTTTGGATTCGGCTTCGGCTTTGGCGCGAGCCACTATGCGGATGCGTTCGGATTCTGCTTCATATTCTGCTGCCAGCTTTTGGCGTTCAGCAGCGTTGATGTGGTTCATCGCGTTTTTGACAGCCTGATCGGGGTCGATGTCCGTTACCAGGGCCTTGACGATGCCATATCCGTAATCATTCATGGCCTCTTCCAACTCACGGCGAATGGCCAGGGCAACATCGTCTTTGCGTTCAAACACATCATCCAGGCGCATTTTGGGTACTTCCGCCCGAACGGTATCAAAAACATAGGCTGTGATTTGCTCGGTAGGGTTCTGGAGTTTGTAAAAAGCATCGTAAACACTGTCTTCCAGCACTTTGAATTGTACCGAAACCTTCAAGCGGACGAAAACGTTGTCTTTGGTCTTGGTCTCCACAACAACGTCCAATTGCTGGATTTTCAAGTTGATGCGGCCCGCCGTGCGGTCCAGGAAGGGAACTTTGAACTGCAGGCCCGCAGTCCGTACGCTGTGGAATTTGCCAAAACGTTCGATCATCAGAGCCGTTTGCTGTTTTACGGTGAAAATACCGGAGAAAAACAGGAACAAAGCGAAAAGGATTAGGACATAAAAAAGGATACCCATATTGCTTCAGGTTTTTTGTTGGCATGAATTTATGAAAAAAATGTGGGATTAACATGGTTTAGGTTTTTTACTCAAACACACTTGCTTGCAAATATGCCGATTGTGCCACAGATAGTCAATTATTATCGATAAGAATCAAGTTTTTCCTAATTTTCTTGGCTATTTTTTCGTCCGATCATCTTTGCCCGCTATCTTTATTGCCAAACATTAGCGCAAGAAAAGCATGAACAAACAAAACTCAGAAGAACATCAATCCGCTCTGCGTAGCCAGGGCTGGTTTGGAAAAAAAGGGAAAGACGGCTTCATTTACCGCGCCTGGATGAAAAACCAGGGCATCCCTGATCATGAATTTAAAGGCAAACCCGTCATTGGCATTTGTAATACCTGGTCGGAATTTACCCCTTGTAATGCGCATTTCCGCGAATTGGCCGAATCGGTCAAACATGGCATTTATGAGGCTGGTGGTTTTCCTGTGGAATTCCCGGTCATGTCACTCGGTGAAACCCTCATCAAACCTACCGCCATGTTGTACCGCAACCTGGCCAGTATGGATGTGGAGGAATCAATTCGAGCCAACCCAATGGATGCCGTGGTGCTATTGTGTGGTTGTGACAAAACCACTCCTTCCCTCGTAATGGGCGCCTGTAGTGTCAACATTCCCACACTGGTAGTATCGGGTGGGCCTATGCTGACGGGCAAATACAAAGGCGGCGACATCGGTACTTCGGATGTTTGGCGCTTCAACGAAGCCTACAAAACGGGACAAATGAGCGCCGAAGAATTCCGCGAAGCCGAAGCCTGTATGGGGCGTAGCCGTGGGCACTGCGCCGTCATGGGCACTGCGTCGACTATGGCTTGTATGGTGGAAGCTCTTGGTTTATCTCTGCCTGGCAATGCCGCCATTCCTGCTTCAGATTCCCGTCGCAAAGTACTGGCACACTACTCCGGTATGCGCATCGTGGAAATGGTGAAAGAAAATCTACGTTTGTCTGATATCCTCACCCGCGAGGCTTTTGAAAACGCCATCAAGGTCAATGCAGCCATAGGTGGTTCAACCAACGCCGTGATTCACTTGCTGGCCATGGCCGGGCGGATTGGGGTTGACCTTACCCTGGATGATTTTGACGTACACTCCCGCGGCGTTCCACTTTTGGCCAACCTGCAACCTTCCGGCCAATACTTTATGGAAGACTTCTATTACGCTGGTGGTTTGCCTGCACTGATGCGGGAAATGGGAGACCTACTGCACCCAGCCATTACGGTTAATGGTCGCCCGATCACCGACAACGCTCAGGAATTTGACAACTACAACAAGGCCATAATTGGAGATCTGGAGGAACCCATCAACCCACTTTCAGGGATAGTCGTTGTCAAAGGAAACCTGGCTGAAAATGGTGCCGTTATCAAAACCTCGGCAGCCTCTCCAGAATTGCTCAAACACCGGGGCCGGGCCGTGGTTTTTGAAAACATTGAAGATTACCATGCTCGTATCGATGATCCAGCGCTGGATATTGATGAAACCTGTGTCATGGTGCTCAAATCCGTAGGGCCCAAAGGCTACCCGGGGATGCCCGAGGTTGGAAACATGGCCTTACCGGTCAAGTTATTGGAAAAAGGTGTAAAAGACATGGTGCGCATCTCCGATGGCCGGATGAGTGGAACGGGCTTTGGCACCGTGGTACTGCACGTTTCGCCGGAATCGGCGGCAGGGGGTACTCTGGCTTTGGTACAAAACGGAGACTTCATTGAGTTGGATGTCGATGCCCGCAGCCTGCACCTGGAAGTAAGCGAGGAAGAATTACAAAAACGCAGAGCAGCCTGGAAGTCACCTGCATTTGAAGCCAGAGGGTACGTGCATTTGTACCAGCAACACGTCACCCAATCTCACCTGGGAGCGGATCTGGACTTCCTCAAAGGTGGATCGGGCGATTCTGTGACGAGAGACTCGCATTAAACTTGAGGCGATTTGGTTATCGATAAGTTACAAACTTAGAAGCAACGACCAGCGGCAGAGCCGCCAAAACGTCTGTAGCATTTAGACCGTACAATGCTTTTAAGGTACGTAGTACCGAAACAAATGGCAACAGTTGCGGTACTACGTACCTTAAAATCTATCTTCATTCCTTAAGCTACAGACGTTTTGGCGGCTCTGCCGCTGGTCCTTATGCCTAAGATTACCCAATTACTTGATAATTAACTCGCCTCAAGCCTAGTAAACAAATTTCCGGGATTCAGTCGAAGTGTCGACTGAATCCTGTATCTCCTAAAACCCTTTTCAACCCTACCCATGCCATTCACAGGAAAAGTTGCTTTGGTTACCGGTGCCGGGCAAGGCATCGGCTACGAAATCTGCCGACAGCTGGCGCTGCGGGGGGCGGCAGTTTTGCTCAATGATCGCGACCCCGAACTGGCCGAATGCGCCGCGGAAGAAATCCGTTGGGAAGGAGGCAATTGTTTGGCCTGCGCCGGAGATGCAAGCCAGATTGCCTTTATTGAAAGTATGGTGCAAACCTGCGTAAAAGAATTTGGCCGCCTGGACATCGCCATTGCCAATGCAGGCATTACCCATTTCGGGGATTTTTGGACCTTCCAGCCCACCCAATTTGAAGAAGTGATGAACCTCAATATGCGGGGAACCTTCTTTCTGGCACAAATTGCCGCCAAACAAATGCGCGCCCAGGGCGAGGGTGGAAGTCTGTTGCTGATGTCCTCAGTGGTCGGAGTCCAGGCGCACAAAAACCTGGGTGCCTATGCCATGACCAAGGGCGGAATCCAGATTTTGGCCAAAAACCTGGTCGTGGAACTTTCACCTTATGGCATCACCTGCAATGCCGTAGCTCCGGGAGCAACTGCTACCGAACGCACCCTCAACGATCCGGAATACGATCAGGTTTGGTCTAATATCACCCCAATGGGGCGGCCTGCCAGTCCATTGGACATTGCAGAAGCGGCTTTGTTTTTGGTGTCGCCACAAGCTCGGCACATTACCGGGCAGACCTTGGTAGTGGATGGGGGTTGGACGGCGGTGAGTGTGCAGCCCTGAGGTGATCCGATTTTTTCGTGCACTCCGAGCCCCGCTAGGGGCGCAATATGGGTAGCAAAAAACGCCCCGATGTTTTCCGAGTCCCGTAGGGACGTGATGTGGGTATCAAAAGGGGCATAATACCCACATTTCGTCCCTACGGGACTCGGGAAAACCCGGAAACCACCACTACCCATATTACGCCCCTAGCGGGGCTCCGCATCGTGCCTAAAGATAAAAACGATCGGCCTGCCAAAACATAAAGTAGGGGCAGCCACTTAGGGCTGCCCCTACTTTATTCCACCAACACCTTTTTCACCCCTACCCCACTCTCCGTACGCAGCTCCAATAGGTACATTCCCGCTGGAACTTTGTTTACCGTCACTTGAAGCCGGTTCTCTCCAGACAGCACATCCACCTTTTTTTCCCACAATAAACGTCCTTGTACATCGCGAAAGCGAAGGATACTAGCGCCAGCCTCTTCCGCCTCATACACCAAAGTAAATACGCCCTGGTTGGGCTGGGGCACTATCTGCATCCGCATATCCAACCTGGTTACATCTTCCAAACCAGTAGCCGGGCTACACCCCGATCCCGCACCAATGATCCGACTCAACAGCGCGATGTAAGCCCCCTGATAATAAATGGCGGGCTCGCTGATTTCCCAGGAGTTTTCAGGCCAGCTGAAGTTCCAGTCTTTGTAACTCTTTTGTGGTGGCTGGGAAGCAGGTGGAGAAATGGTTTTCACCGAAAAATCCTTGTTTGGTCCGCCAGTCAGATAGCCCGGTGGTGGGCCTTTGGGCGAGGTCAGGGCATTGTCCCAATCCGACTTGTCTTTGTACCAATGGTGATACAGTTCGTTCACACATTTTTCACCTCCATACCCATACATGTTGCTGAGCATGATCATCGTCAATGGGTTCACCCCGTGCAGCCAATGGAGGTATTGCTCGGCTACCTCCTGATAAAGGGCATGCTGGGGGGTATTGATGCCAAAATGGATAAAATCCAGGTTGAGCAGCCCGGAATTGGAGCGGATGTTGTTGCTGCCCCAGTGGTGCGCCCAATCCTCCATGTATGCCCTGTAAAGGTCACTTCTGTTTTGATAGTTGTTGATCGAAAAAGCGTAATTCATGCCGGCCTTCTGGCTGCGGATTTTGCTGATCGCGGCCAAAGAAGCGTTGGGCATTCCGGCGTATTTGAGCAAGGCAAAACAAACGCCCATGTTATACGGGTGCCAATAATTTTCATTTACTGGCCGAATTTTGTCAAAGTGGGCATCGATGTGGGTTTTGTAAGCCGCGTTTCCCGTAGCTTCGAACAGGTAAATCGCAGCAGCTACCGCATTGCCCAATTGGCTACCTGCATCCCGATCGGCATCGCCGGAGGTGATGTTTTGGTCGTCGCAGGCGGTTTCAAAAGTGCTCAGGTTTTGGGTAGTCACCAGGGCTCTGGCCCAGGCTTTGACGGCACGGTCGATCAGGTCTTGGCCGTAAGCTTGCAGGGCGGGATCGGATAAGGATTTGTACACCTGCCCGGCGCAGGCGAAGATGGCCGCTCCGGTAATTGTAGCCGAAGTGCATTCCCCTACCCAGTAGCGTGGGCGGGTATCCAGACTGGGCAGCGCGGGCACTTCATTAAAATTGTCAACGCCCACCTTGATCATCAAACCATTGGTACCTGTGGCGTCTTGCATGCGTTTGAGCCAATCCAGTTCCCATTTGATTTCATCTAGTAAATCTGGGATCCCGTTGCCCGACTCTGGGATGTTGTAATTGTCTTTAAATACCTTCGGATTGAGTCGATAAGCCTCCAACATGTTGAGCAAGGGGTCAAAAGTAAAGGTGGTGTACTTGTTGGGGTCACCTGCATCAAACCAACCGCCACTCACGTCGCGGGCGGTGGCGGGGTTGCTTTTGTCGTAACGGCTCCGGGCGGCCTTGTCCTGATTGGGGCCGCCGTAACAGGCGCCATCCACCCATTTGGCATCCACATAGGGCGTGTTTTTGGCGAAGTTGATTCTTTGGTAAAAAAACATCCGCACCGCCTGGCGCAGTACTTCATCGTACACCTGATCGCCGATTTCAAAGCGAAAGGAACCGACCTGATTGGCCAAATCGTAGATGTAGTAGCTGCCGGGCGTGGTGACGGTGCTGAAGTCAAACCACCAGCCCCGGTCGCCGGATTGGCTATGGGTATTGCCATTGTTCCAGACCTGCAGGGTGCCACTGAACACGATCTGATCATTGTCCCAGCGGCGAACCTGGTATTGGTTGTTGCCAAGTCCGGGAGAAAACGTTTCGCTGGCATTGAAACCCGCCTGGGGGTCAGCGATGACGGCCATTTTTTTGGATTGGCAGAAGTAGCCGAATTGGTCCACTTTGATGAATTCGGTGGTTTTGACCGGGCCTGCCCAAAGGGAAAGGCTAGCGAAAAAAACAATTAGAGACAGGAAGCTGCGCATGGATTTGGGTTGAATAAATGAGGTGTCATGGTAGCTAAAGGCTAGATACCTGGCACAAAAAAATTGCAGCTAGTGGATTGTACGAGACAACAAGATACGCGCTTTTTAAAAGAAATGGAACTGATTTAAAAAATTGTTGCTTCGCTTCAAAACCGCACCACCACCCCCATCGAGGTCGTAAAATCCAAAGACTGCAACTCCAATCCCTGCACCGTATTCTGCGGCTTGGTCTGCCCAGTACGCGGATCGGCAGGTACAAAGGAATAGATGTACTGGCGGTACTTCACGTTTTGGTGGTTGAGCAAATTAAAGAAGCTGAGATTGGCCTGCACATTGGTTTTGCCGATGTGGAAAGAATAAGTCGTTGCCAGGTCGACACGGTGGTAGTCATCGAGGTAGGAAAGACGGCTTTCGGGAGTGATTGTACCCCGATCGGTCGGTGGTGTTTCGCTCAATTTGGACAAGTCGGTGTACGGGCGACCCGAAGCAAAAACATAAGCCAAGGAAAAATCAAATTTTTTCCAGTTGTATTGGTTGATCCATTTCAGTTGGTGGCGGCGGTCGTTGGGTGATGCAAACCACCTGCCATTCGCAATATTGGGAAAACTTTGGCTGCTTTTGCTCAAGGTATAAGCGATCCAGGTATCAAAATGGGGGAAGGATTTTTTAAGTAAAAGGTCTAAGCCTATTGTTTTTCCAGTACCCTGAAAGGTGGTGAATTTGTACTCAAAAGAATCGGGCAGTGCCACCAGGGTACGGGCGTGCTCCACCATGTTGTTGGTATTTTTGACATAAAACTCCGCATCCAGTTCAAAGCTACCTTTCCGGAAATTGGCACCCAGCATGGTATTGTGCGCGGTAGTCACTGGAAAACGTGGGTCCCCTTTGGCCAAAACCCAATAAGGATAAGAACGGCCGTAAATATCCTCGTGGAAAAACTGATATAAAAACTGCTGGTAAATACTCCAGGAAACCTTTAAACGAAACTCGTCCGATACTTTTACAAACACGCCAAGCCGCGGCGAGAGGTAATTGTTCTCATTGTAGCGGGTGCCGCGCAATCCAAAGCTGAAATTCAAGGTTGAATCCGCCAGATTAGCCTGGTATTCCCCATATAGCGATTGTTGTGTGCCACGGTCATCCAGGTCCAATGAAGCCAGTTTCCCATCCTTAAGATAGAGGGTAGACTTGTTGTCGATGCTTTCAAAACCAAACACCAGTTTTTGATTTGCCCGCAACTGCAATTCATTTTTCCAGTTGATGTCCAGGCCACTGATGTGGTTGTCGTGGTTGTTGGTAAATATAAAATTGGGCCGCAGTCGATTGCCAACTTGGAAGATCGATTTTTGGGAAAAATCCCGGCTGATGCCGTATTCTGAAAAGGCAATGTTTAGGTTGGAATTGAAGCGGGTGCTCCACCTTTGATTCAGTTGCAAACCAAAACCCTGATTGAACCAATCGGCTTCTTCATCGTAGGATTCGTTCAAGGTTTCTCTGCGGTTGTTGATGAGTTGAGTGCTTGTGCGGGTATAGGCATAAGCATATTTATCCGCTCCGCTGAAATAATTAAAATCAGCACTAAAACGAGCGGAAGGGCGCCAGCTTGCCTTGAGGTTGGCGTCAAAAAAACGCAATTCTGGCTTTTGGGATACCACTTCCCTTATGCTTGCCAAACTAGACCTTGCATCAAAAATACGGGTGTCTTTTACCTCAGAATTGAGCAAATTGAACAACTTGCTGTTGGCCAGATTTTGGTTGGTGATCCGCCCAGCCGCCATTACCCGAAATTGTTTTCCCAGCGGTACATCCAGTAAGACGCTGCTGGTCATGAGATTTACATCAGCGATGGCTAGTGCTTTCGTATCCCCCTGGTTGCGTTGAGCCGAGCGGATGTCTACCACCGAAGAAGTGCGGCCTCCATATTCTGCGGGGAAGGCATTTTTGTACACCTTCACCTCGTCGACCATGTGCGGGTTGACGATACTGAAAATGCCAAAATAGTGGGTCACATTGTACAAGGTGATGCCATCCAGGATGATCAGGTTTTCATCTCCACTACCTCCACGGATGTTCAGATCTGCTGAAAGGTCATCGTGGGCACTTACCCCGGGCAAGTATTGCAGGCTACGCATGACATCGGCACCGTTGACAAAAGACGGCAAACGTTGCAAGGCTGGGCCGTGCAACACCGTCGCGTCATCCAGCAACTTGTTGGATATGGCGGGCAAACGTGCGGTCACCGTCATTCCCTGAAGTTGTTCTATCTTCGGGGTGAGTCTTATTTTGAGGTCGAGTGGCTCGGTACCTGGGTTGATCCACGTTTTTCGGGTTTGATAGCCCAGGTACTGGACGGCTACTTCAGTAGTGGCAGTTCCGTCCTCCAGGGTAAGTTCAAAACGCCCATTTTCATCACTGATCACCCCATCGCCTTGACCACAAAGCACGTGGCCATAAGCCAGTGGCTGCTGCGTCCAGGCATCGATAAGGACGCCGTTGACTTTACGTGGTACTTTTATTTTCACTTCACTCACGCTGAGTTCGGATTCACTTAAGGCTTTGCGCACCAAAATTTGTCCGGTTCCGGTGATGTGATATTCCAATTCCAGCCCTGCCAACAACTGGCTTAACGCCGTTGATAAATCTTTGGCATTGATCCTTTTGGAAACGCGGATATTGGCTACTGTCAGGTTTTCGTAGGAGAATTTGAGGTTGTGCTTTTTGGCTAAAATATCGAATGCTTGTTCAAGTGGGGTATTTTGAAATTTTTCAACAAAGGCATAGGGCGACTGGCCCACCAAGGTGCAGGAGAAAAAGGAAAAGACAAGCCATACGACCAGCGTTTTGATGGGCATGGTTGTTTTTAGTTAAGGTTGAGAAAGTTGAAGCATTCCACTCTCGGTCACTGAGCGGAGTCGAAGTGCCAAGAGTGGAATGCTTCAACTTTCTCAACTCATTTTACAATAATCAGGTTTCCACGTACGCTCGTTTCCAATCTCAATGGCCAGCACACGTTGTATAAAGCAGAATCGAGGTTATTGCCCTCAAAATAAGTCGTCACTTTACGATTGGCGATCTCGGGTGAGGTTTGTACCCTCACCTCGAATTGCCGTTGGATTTCTTCGAATACTTCTTGCAGCGGAGCATCGTTGAAATAAAACTTGCCTTCTCGCCAGGCTGCAGTAGCCTGGGTATTCAGGGTATAAGGAGCTACCAAATCCCCATTTTCGTTGGTTTGGGTATTTAATCCTGGAGTTAAAATTTGCTCCCCTCTTGGATTGGACACCCTCACTTTACCCGTAACACAAGCTACCGCAAAAGAGTTGCCCCGTACCCGTACGTTGAAGCTGGTACCCAGCACTTCCACGGCACCTTTTGCTGTATTGACTACAAACCGGCGGCCTTTGGTGACTTTAAAAAAGGCTTCACCTTCCAATTCGATTTTGCGCGCCAAGCCCCAACGCAAGGGATGGTAACTCACCTTGCTAGCCGCATTGAGCACCACGCTGGAGCCATCGGGCAGTTGATGCGTTTTTTGTTCGGCGATGCCAGCGCTGATGCTGCGGGTAGGGTTGTAAAAAAAGGCTACCAGCAACAGGGTCACACAGGCCGCAGCGGCATAACTGAGCCAACGGCGCATGGGCCGAATTTTGGCGCCGCCACTGATTGGTACAATGGGGGTATCTTCAGCAACTGTTGCTTTTTCGGCAGTAGCAGCATCAATCCGGTTCCACAGGTTTTGCAACTGCAGGGCGCTAGGTTCCTCCTCCTGTACACGCAAAGCAGCGGCAAGCAGGCGGCCCTCCGCTACCTCAGTGGCTTTTTCCGGGTGCTCTTGCAGCCAGTTTTGCCAAAAAACGGCAGCTTCTTCATCTCCGGCCCTGACCCAGCGGATGAAGGAAGGTTCCTGGGCAAAGTCCAGGGAAGTGTAAGATGTAAAGGTTTCTGATTTCACATATTCAGGGTTTGGGTTTTTAACTCAATTCGGTCACTGAGCGAAGCCGAAGTGCAGGATTGAGTTAAAAACATTATTTGAACAACTCATCTAAATAAGCGCTTCTCGTCTGGTTCGTATAGCTCATTTTGCAAAGACCGAGTCCACTCTGCATCATACTGACACAAGCGCCATCGGTACGGGCGTCATCCAGGTGGGCGCGATTGAGCACGCAATGTCCCAATTCGTGAAAAACCACCATTTCTCGTTGTAGGGCACTGGCCGAATTCCAAAAGCTTTGATCCACGACCACTCTTTTGGTGCCGTTGGAGATCGTTTGACATTTGGCCGCAACATTGGCTTCTTCCAGTTCCATAAAAATCCCACTGTATTGGGTCATGTCCAGGTTTAGTCCTCGTGTTTGGGCTTCAACGGCAAAACTGTCAAACAAGGGTTGTAATGCAGTATCTACCGTAGCGATTTCGTCTTTGGTACAAGAAAAACTCGTGATTAACAATAATGACACTATAATGAGCTTGTGCATTGATTCCTGCTTTTACTGGGATAAGCCAGCGGGTTTTGTTTTGTACTCAGATCAAACCGAAAAAATTACACAACCAGACAATAAAAATCACCAAAAGGATTTGCCGTAAAGATTCAAGCGCACGATGCGACAAATTCCGGGCGGATTGATAGTTCAATTCCATGATCTCGCCAATCTGGTTGTAATCCATCTCGGCAAAATATTTCAGGTACAAAACTTCTCGTTGGCGTTCGCTGAGGGCAGCCATTGCTACTTTCAGTTTGGACTCGCGCTCTGCATCCATTTCGTTTTGAATCAAGAGTTGATCGATCCCAAAATCAGCCTGAAAATGGCGCTCTTCGGGTTCTTCGGAGGCGATTTTTTTCACTTGCCGATCCAGTGTTTTGACAATTTTACGGCGGAGGGAAACGAATAAATACTTGCGAATAGAATCGGTAGCTGAAATCCGTTGACGAGCATCCCACAGTTCAATAAACAAATCCTGAATGCAGTCTTCTACCAACTGAGCATCCGGCATAAACTTGCGGCCATATTTAAACAGTACCGCGGCATGGTCGCGGTAAATATGCTCCAGGGCCTGTTTGTCACCATCTTTTAATGCTTGCCAACGCTCTAAATCCGACATCTAGAAAAAAATTGAACAGGACGAATCCTGGTGAAAATTGAAAAACAAACGCATTTGAAAATCTTAATAGTGGGGCAAAAATAAGTTTTCATTTTCTCTGAGCCAAAGGATTAGCTGAGCCACTTGAAATGAACCGTTTGCTTGCACTAATCCTTTGGCAAAATGAAAACTTATTTTTTTATCGCCCCTGTGCTTTTATCTAGCCCACAATTTTTTAATTTTTTTTTCAAAAAAGTGAGTACAAGATAAAAAACCTCGGCTTACTAGTACAATCTAAGCATTCTTAACCCAAAAATTTCAAAAACCATGTTAAAGTCCATTTTACAAATCGGAGCGGTGTTTGCGCTGTTTGCCACAGTGTTATTCACAGCTTGCCAGAAAGAAGACCTTGTCGTAAGTGAAGATAACTTCACCCTTGGCGACCCTTTGCTGGGCCAGGGACCACGCGGTCCACGTGACACTACTCGTTGTTGTTTTGAGTTTGTTTTCCCGATCAGTGTAGAATTGCCCAATGGGGATACGCTGGTGATTGATGGTGAACGCCAACACAAAAACTTCATCGAACGTTGGAAAAACTCGAGCCTCAATGGCCGCCCTAAAATCATTTTCCCAATTGAAGTAACCCTTGCTGATGGTTCAAACACTACGCTTAACAGCCCTGAAGAGTTGAAAAAACTGATTGAATCTTGTTTACCAGATCGTCCTAGTCTAAAGCCTTGCTACAAGGTAATCTTCCCTGTGCAAGTAAAATTGCCCAACGACAGCACCATTACGATAAATAGCGCCGATGCATTTGCGGCACTGTTGAAAAGATGGCGTGACAAACACCCCAATGCGGACAGACACCCACAAATTGTCATCCCTTATCAGGTAGAAAAAGCGGATGGAACCATTGTGCGGATAAGCGGAGCTGACGATTTGCGGAAAATTCTGGCGGAATGTAAGCCAGGCCCCGATCGCCCTAGTTTAGGCCATGATCCCCGCCCTTGTTTCCGCATCGTTTTCCCAGACACCATTCAGCACCCTGATGGTAGTACTGCAATAGCACAGGATGCCGAGGATTTTGCCAAACAAGCACTGGCCTGGCGTAGAGCACACCCTGCGGCTAATGGTGCAACGATTGTAAAAATACCTTTTGGTATAGTGTATCGCGACAGTACCACGGCAGTGATCGCCTCTGCGGAAGACCTGCGTAAAGCCAATGCAAAATGTGGCATTGATCCCACTCCATGCTTTGATGTGATTTTCCCAGCCAAAGTAAAACTGCCTAGTGGTGTGGTGGTAGAAATCCGCAGTGCTGATGCTTTCCGCGATTTGATCGAACGTTGGGTGAAAAACAACCCATTGTCTACTGATCGACCAGAGTTGGTATTCCCTTATCGGGTGAAAACCAAAAATGGCAGAACGGTGGTGCTAAACGACAAAGAAGACTTGCGCAAGCTTTTGGCCAATTGTAAATAATCCCAAAAACCAATTGTAAAACAAGATCCCCAGTTTATCCAATTTGACACATATTGAGCTTGAATGTATATGGGCCGCCGAAGCTATTTCGGTGGCTCTTTTTTATTTTAGGGGCAATAAAAAAATAAGTGTTTCATTTTGCCAAAGGATTAGATAAGTAAACGGTTCATTTTAAGTTTCTTATCTAATCCTTTGGCTCAAAAAAAATGAACACTTATTTTTGCCCCACTACTTAGCCCATTTTTATTTACCTTTCCTTGCACACAGAAGAACCATGCAAGCCGAATTTGAATACCTTCAACAACTCGCTCAACAATACCACCAATTCTCCGAAGACCCAGCGCAATTGTATGCCCACCTGGGGCAACTGGATCAGCTAAGGGTGCAAAATTTGCTCGTGAAATACCAGCAGCTCCCCTTCCAGCCCATCCAGCTTTTACGCATGGAATGCCTGCGGCAACTGGCGGAACAGCAAAAAATTGATGCAGCAAAAGTTGAAGAGATCAAACAACGCATTCGGCAAAAAAACCGCAGCTACTTTGCTCATCTGGATACGGACACCCTGGATCAACTCGACGTGTACCCTTTGGGCAATCGCGACCCTTTTCAAGGTTACCAAAAGCCGTTCAGCATCTTTTTACCCTTGCTTTTTGAAGGTGAGGTTCAAAAGCAAACCCGGGCCTTTCTAGAAAAGCTTGGCCAACAACTCATTGCTGATTTGCATTTGAAAAAATACGCGGTGAAAATTAGCGATTTTCGCTCCAGTTCCCCCTTTGGAAGCAGTACGGCGAGTGTGAGTATCCACCTGGATATTCCCCAGGGGCACTTAAAATCCAATCAATTTTTGTTAAAAATTGGCCAAATCAGCACTGCGGGCAAAATGGCTCCTGCAAAACTGAACCCGGATAAAATGGTGGAAAACCAGCTTTGGGTGGTGCAATCCTATGCCGAAACCAAGACCATTTTTGAAAAAATAAAAGCCGAAGTCCTTGAGTTCAATGATAAGATATTGAACCTGGTGCCTGATCAAGCAAAGGGTAAAAGCAGTGTAACTTATCCCAATACCGAAGATTTAGGTTCGGCGGTAGTGCGTGAACCTGAAGAACCTGCTTTTGTACCCCGCTATCGCTACGAGGACGACCCCGATCGCCCCTTCATCCCTACCGAGCAATTTGTGCGCCTGATGCATTTGTTGAAGCGCAAACGCAACGTCATTTTGCAAGGGCCACCGGGAGTGGGCAAAACCTTTTTAGCCACCAAACTGGCCTATGGCTTGATGGGATTTAAAAACAGTGCTCAAATTCAGCGGCTTCAATTTCACCAATCCTACAGCTACGAGGATTTTGTACAAGGTTTGCGACCTGCCCCAAACGGTGGGTTTGAGTTGCGCAATGGGGTCTTTTACCAATTGTGTCAAGTGGCCCATGAACATCCAGACAAGGCTTATTTTTTGATCATCGATGAAATCAACCGCGGCAACCTGAGTAAAATTTTGGGCGAATTACTCCAACTGATCGAAGCCGATAAACGCAGCGAAACCTACGCCGTGCGCCTCACCTACAGTAGGGCCACTGATCCCGATTTTTTTGTCCCTCCCAATTTGTACCTGATCGGCACCATGAATACTGCCGACCGTTCACTGGCCATCATCGATTACGCCTTGCGGCGGCGTTTTGCTTTCATCGACATTGAACCTTGTTATGATCAAAGTTTTGTTGAGCATTTGCAGAAGCAAGGGATTTCGGCGACTCTGGCCCAGTTTATTGCCCAACAAATCCCCAAATTAAATGAGGAAATCGCCCGAGACCCCAACCTTGGCAAGGATTTTCGGCTGGGGCACAGCTATTTTTGCACCTACAATCCGGCATTGGACGAATGGCAATGGTACCAGGATTTGTTGCGCTACGAGATCCGGCCCATGCTGGAAGAAATGTGGTTTGACCAGCCGGAGCGGGTGGATAAAATTTTCCATAATCTGGAAATTGCCCGGCCATGATCCCGATACAAAACCTCTACTACCTCCTGTGTTACGCATGGAATACCCTGGACGAGGCTGAGCGGGTCAACATCCAAATCGAACAATTCAAAAACCTGCCGGATTTGTTTGCTAAAGTGTTGATCAATGGCCTACGGGTATTGTTCAAGCGTGGTTTGGATCATGATTATGAGGAACATGAGCAGGTGGTAGAAGGCATCAAAGGGAAACTAAATTTGAGCGCCACCCTAAAAACTCATCAACTCTGGCATCGGCGCAGCATCTGCCAGTTTGACGAATACAGCGCGGATACGCCCGGCAATCAAATTCTGGCAGCTACGGTCCAACATTTGTTGCAAACGCCGGCCGTGGATAAAAGCCTCAAAGCCGAGTTGCAACAATTGCAGCGGATGTTTCCGCCCATGAAGCGAATCGCCCTGACACCTCGTGCTTTTCAACAAGTG
Source organism: Haliscomenobacter sp. (assembly GCF_965225875.1). GTDB lineage: Bacteria > Bacteroidota > Bacteroidia > Chitinophagales > Saprospiraceae > Haliscomenobacter. The sequence goes on from NZ_CBDDBS010000002.1 coordinate 972,777, forward strand.
CAACTGCGGCGTGATCAACGCTTGTATCATTTCCTGCTACACATATGCCGCATTGTGGCGGAGAATTTGCTGCCCACCGAAAGTGTTGGCCAGTTCAAATTTGTCGATTTCCGCCGCGATGACCGCAAAATGAACCGCGTCTTTGAATCTTTCCTCTTTCGTTTTTACCAAAAAGAACAGCAGGAGTATTGGGTACGCCGCGAGCAAATTCGCTGGCAGTGGGAAGCCACGCAGGATCCCCAGCATTTGAATTACCTGCCCATTATGGAAACGGATGTTACCTTGGAAAGTACAAACCGAAAAATCATTATCGACGCCAAATATTATCGGCAGCCACTAGGTGGGAGTCGTTTTGAGGTGGATAAACTGTTTTCCACCAACCTCTACCAATTGTACAGCTACTTACTCAATCAGGAGCAACGCGACGAACGCTCGCGGGTGGCAACTGGAATGCTCGTTTACCCACAAACAGATCAGCCCATCAGGCTAGATTACCGTTTTGGAACCCACGATATTTTGATTCGCAGTGTGAATCTGAATGCGCACTGGCGGGAGATTCACGAGGAGTTGTTGGGATTGATAAAAGTTGAGGAGTTGAGGGGTTGAGAAGTTGAGGCTACCGCGAGCGATTCTGACAAGGTCACGTCTAAGTCGCTTGCGGTAGCCTCAACTTCTCAACCCCTCAACTCCTAAACTTCCTCATAGTTCCAATTCCAAATTCAATTTCGCCGACTGCAATTCCGCCAAGGCATGTTGATCACTGGTAGCTTTGGCCACCTCAATGCCTTTTTCATAGGTCGAAACCGCTTCCAACAAGGCTTCCTGACGCTCGTACAATTTGGCGAGGTGGTAAAAAACACCAACGTAATGTGGGTCTTTTTCCAGCACTTGCTGGTAGTAATGCAATGCCTCGGAGTCATCCGCTTGTCCTTCGTACTCTTTGGCCAACGCAAACAGTACAAAAGTATCTGCCGGATCGGACTCCTGCATTTCCAACAGTTGAAGTAAACGATTACTGGACATAAACACTGATTTGTTATTAGGGTGAACTTTTTGCCCCTTAAAAAAGTTACAAAAGAGAATCTAGCGAAAATTCGCTAAATTAGTTTCAGCTTTGCTAGCGAAATCCATATCTTTGCCAAAGCTAAAATAAAGCTAAAATAAAACTTCATTTTTGCCAAAAATACGTATTCGATGAAAATACTGGTCTGCGTGAGCAAAACGCCCGACACCACCACCAAAATCGCTTTTAACGCCAGCAACACCGAGCTGGACGGCAATGGGGTACAGTACATCATGAACCCCTACGATGAGTGGTATGCCCTGGTACGCGCACTTGAACTAAAGGAAGCCCTGGGCGGAACCGTTACCCTGATCAATGTTGGCCCTGCCGACAACGACCAGGTCATCCGCAAAGGTTTGGCCATTGGTGCCGACGATGCCGTACGCATCGACATGAACCCGCCCAGTGCCCTGAATGTGGCCTTCCAAATTGCAGAACATGCCCGTGCCGAAAGTTACGACCTGATTCTCTTGGGCAAAGAAACCATCGATTACAATGGCTCCGAAATTGGTGCCATGATCGCGGAATACCTGGACTTGCCTTTCGTTTCTTATGCGACCAAGTTAGATACCAGCGATGGAAAAACGGCAACGATCCAGCGCGACATCGAAGGTGGTGTAGAAGAGGTTGAAGTAGATACTCCTTTTGTGGTGAGTGCTGCCAAAGGCCTGGCCGAACAGCGCATCCCCAACATGAAAGGCATCATGATGGCCAAATCCAAGGCGCTGAAAGTAGTGACTCCTGCTGCGTTTGAAGACAAGGCAGTGACGGTACAATACACCTTGCCGCCAGCCAAGTCGGCAGTAAAAATGATTGCCCCCGAAAACATGGAAGAGTTGGTGAAACTCCTGCATGAGGAAGCGAAAGTAATTTAATTTCCAGTTGAGAAGTTGAGGAGTTGAGAAGTTGAGAGTCGCAGTGGTCTAAGTAACTGCGGTAGCCTAAACTTCTCAACTTCTCAACTTCTCAACCCTATAAAATAACAACTATGGTTCTCGTATTTGCTGAAAGCCAAAAAGGAAATTTCAAAAAAACCGCCTTCGAAGCGGTGACTTACGGATATAAAACCGCTCAGGTGCTTGGCACTGAATGTGTGGCGCTGGCCCTGGGCACGGCACACAATGCGGCTGATCTAGGATTGTACGGCGCAAGCAAGGTATTGCACGTTGCCGATGCGGCACTCGATCAATTTGATAGCCAGGTTTACGCCAAGGTTATCGCCGAAGCAAGCCAACAGGTGGGTGCCAAGGTAATTGTGCTAAGCCACTCCTCCACCGGAAAGTCGATCCACGGTCGTTTGGCGGCACGTTTGAGCGCTGGTTCGGTAGCTGGCGTCAACAGCATTCCAACTGTGGATGGTGGTTTCAAAGTTAAAAAAGGCGTTTTCTCTGGCAAAGCCATTGCCGAATATGAAATCAAATCGGATGTGAAGGTGTTGTCGGTAATGGGCAACTCCCTGCAACCTGCGGTAGTAGGTAGTGCGGCTCCGGTTGAAGCCCTGGCAATTGCCGTACCGGCCAGCCGCGTAAAGGTGAAATCGGTGAGCCGGATCGAAGGTATTGTGCCATTGCCCGAAGCTGAACTGGTGGTATCCGCAGGTCGGGGTATGAAAGGCCCGGAAAACTGGGGCATCGTGGAAGACCTGGCCAATGTGCTGGGCGCTACCACCGCTTGCTCTCGCCCGGTTGCTGACGTACACTGGCGTCCTCACCACGAACACGTGGGCCAAACTGGAATCGCCATTCGTCCCAACCTCTATATCGCCATCGGCATTTCCGGTGCCATCCAGCACCTCGCCGGGGTCAACAACTCCAAAACCATCGTAGTCATCAACAAAGACCCCGAAGCTCCATTCTTCAAGGCTGCAGACTACGGTGTGGTAGGCGACCTTTTTGAGGTGGTGCCAAAGTTGACGGAGGCGTTTAAGAAGTTTAAAGCAGCGGAATAAATGATGAATGATAAGTGATGAATGATGAATTGACGGACAACTCATCATTCATCACTCATCATTTATCACTATTTAAAACGCCCCACACCATCCTCGGCGACCTCCCGCCCATTCTCACCATTTTTACCCACAACAGGGTCATGTGCTCCAAGTGCAGGGCCTGACTTAATGCACCCGTGTCGAGGGTTTCGAAGCCTAAATCAGTATTAAGCTGGGTAACTTGGGCTTTCGCGTTGGCATCATTCCCACAAATAAACATGGCGGGTTTTACATTGTACTCAGGAAAGTTGCTGTTCTCCAGGTTCTCATAGCCGTAGATCGTATAGGCTTTGACGACATGGGCATCCGGTGCCAATTCCTGAACGACTTCCGCACCTGAACGTTCACTTTTGAGGCCGTGCGAAACGCCAGGGCCAACCGGGTTGGTGCAATCCACCAGGGTTTTCCCCTTGAATTGCAATCCACTCAGTAGTTCCGAGACCACCTTGAAAGGGGTAGCCACAAAAACTATATCTGCTGAGTCAATTGCCATTTGCAGGGGCTGAACCAGCCAATGGGGGTTCTGGGCCAGTGCTTCACGGACGCTATCCGAGTTTCCATCGGGATGGGCGATGATGATTTGGTGACCGAGGTGTTGTAGTCGATTGGCGAGGGCAAAACCTACGTTGCCGATGCCGATGAATGCGAGGGTCATATGCTAAGTCTTTTAAACCGAATGATTAAAACTCATGGCGTAAAAAGAGGCCTAAGTTATCAGTATTGGTCCAGGTATTCCGACCATTTTGGCTAAAATCAGCCCCCAGGCCGTACTGCCAATCCCTTACCTTTAACCCTAGTCTAAACCGTTGAATCAGACTAAAAGTTTTGTTTTCCACTGTAGGAAAAGCATTGACCAATTCCAGCTGGGTATATAAGTGGAGGCGTTCCGAAAGTGGCGGTGTATACCGGGTCAGCACAAAAAAGTCAACATTCGGCTCCTTCTGCAATTCGGCCACTACCCAACTAAAGAAGGTAAAATCCTTGGCCAGTTTAGCGTATTGCAGGCCTGCTTTGGGATAAATTCCCCGATTGAGTAACTGCGCCACCAATACCGGAGCAAAACCCTTCCAGGCAGGGTGATTGTAAGAAAGGGCTTCGGTAAACCCAAACTGGGGCAGGTAGGTGCTGGAAGTTTGGCGGTAATCGATGCTGGCGCGGTTGCGGTTGAAAAACAAAACCCGGGAGTTGTTGCCATCATGCTTCTTGAGGTATTTAAAAAACATCAAGTCGAAGCTGGTCTTTTCGTGCCCGAGTAAAATTTCCACCGGGATTTGAGCAATGGCATTGCTCCCGATGAGGAACAACACCAATGCCAAAGTTAAAGATTTCAGGTATTTCATTTTGAGCTTATTTAATGCTCGTAAGGATGCCCAAAAATTCAGCTGGATTGACCACAAAAGGCAAATGTGAGGTGGCCATGGTGAAGGTCTTTTTGATGCTTCCGTTGGCTTTCACCATTTGTTGTTGCAGTTCGTAGCCTACCGCGGCGTCCTTGCTGGTGTGGATGTAGTATTTGGGTACTGCGCCAAAGTTTTTGGCTGTCAATACCACCTTTTCACCCAGTGGTTTGGCGGGTTCTGCCTTGTGGTATTTGACAAGTGCCTCTTTCATAAAATCGGGACAATCGGCACATACCGCGGGCGCAATCAGGTCTTTTTTGATGCTCGCCGCCGAATAATCAGCGCTGAATTCCAATGCGCCTCCTACTTTGCTTTCCCCGTCCTTTTTGGACAAAGTCAACAAATCTTCACCATTGCGGGGCAGGTAAGCGCTGACGTAGACGATCTTGTCAATTTTAGTGGGCAAATATTCAGCCACCTGCGAAGCCACTATTCCAGCCATGCTGTGGGCCACCAAAATCACCTTACCCGATTGGGCGTTGATGGCATTGCTGACGGTTTTGACATAAGCGGCCAAGGAAACCTGGTTGGCAGGAGTCAGGTCAATGCCGTGGGCGGGCAAATTGACCACCACCACATTTGCCCGTTTGGCCAGGTCGTTGCGGACAAAACCCCAGGCGCTTTCATCGGCCCAAGCCCCGTGGATCAGGACGTAGGTAGGGTAGCGTTTTTTGTCTTCCTCCAGGGCTTTGAGCACCAATTTGGCCGCAGCTTCACCGCTGTTTTGTTGCTGGCCGGTGATCAGGTTCCCGTCCTTAACTGCGTAGGCGGAAAAGGGAGCGCCACATTCGTATTTGCTGTTGGGCATTTTGCGCGCCAGGTCTTCAATGCGGAAGGGCTGGATTTGCTGGCCTACGTAGTTGTCTGCGTATTGTTCTTCGCTGGAGGCAAATCCCGTCCAACGTTTGGCTTCCACCAAATACTTGCCGTTGGGCAATTTGGCCTTTAGCAAAATACAGGTGCCGTGGCAAATGGCCGCAGTGGGTTTACCTGTTTGGTAAAAATTGACAAAAAACTGGTGTAGCTCGGTGTTTTCGTAGAAGGTGTACATCGGCCCCTGCCCACCACAAACAAAGATCGCTTTGTAATCCTGTGGATTGACTGTAGATAGTTTGAGCGTGTTTTTGGTCAAAGCCATTTTAGCAGGGTCTTTTTTAAATCCCAGCGACACGTAGTCAAAGGCTGCGTATTGGCTGGGGTCTTCGGGGTCGCTGAATCCGTCAAATTTGATTTCACCACCTTCGGGAGAGGCTATGTCTACAGTATATCCGGCTTCGCTGAATACCCAATAAGGATGCGCCAGCTCCGCGTACCACACGCCGATGGGCCAGCCGGTTTGTTTGCTCACCGAGGGGTTGGAGGCAATCATCAACACTTTGCCGTTGTTTCCGGCATTGTGCTGGGCGAATGTTGGAATCAGGAAAAGGAGTGCATAAACAACAAGGATGATCTTTTTCATTGGTTCGGAATTTGTCTAGTGGGTTAAAAAGTCTCCACAAAATTCCGGCTTATACCTACTTTTGTAAAGTGTTTAACCCAAAAGTGCGATACACACTTTTTGGTAAGTATGGACAAATCAACCCTTGCAGCATGCCAGATTTCATCTACAAAGGAAAAGTTTATTACAACCCGGTACAATTGGTGATGGAGCAGTTGGGTGGCGTGTGGAAAATGCCCATCCTCTGGCGCCTACAATTCAACACCCTCCGCTACAGTGAACTGCGTCGTGACATTCCCCATATTTCGGATAAAATGTTGACCTCCCAACTGCGGGAACTGGAGGAAGATGGCTACATCGATCGGAAAGTGTACGCCGTGGTGCCACCAAAAACGGAATACAGCCTGACGGAAAAAGGCAAGGGGAGTATTGAGTTGATTACGCGGATTAGGGAATATGGGTTGGGGTTGATGAAGGAGGTGGAGGGGTGATTATTCTTAAATCTGAGGTAAATTGATAATCAACAAATTATCAAACTTATGATCATCGACCAGCGGCAGCGCCGCCAAAACGTCTGTAGTATTTAGACCAAGTAGGACGGTTAAGGTGCGTAGCACCGGAACAAGAGCAATAGTTCCGGTACTACGTACCTCAAAATCTATCTTCATTCCTTGAACTACAGACGTTTTGGGGGCGCTGCCGCTGGTCGTCATGCCTAAGGTTACACAATTACTTGAAAATCACCCCATCTCAAGTCTATTCTACTTTAATTAGCCGAACCGAGCATTTAAGGCCACTTTCCGCATCAGAAATAAAGGGCCAAATTTGATCCTTCTTTTCTGATTTCGGGCCATAAAAATGCTTTAGAAAGATTTGCACGCTTCCATCTGCTTGCACTACCTCATTAGCGGGTCTAACCCAGTATACATTCTCCTCGCCCACCTGACCGCGCTGTCCTTTTGAATACACGCCAGGGAATGAGTTGATGTTCAAGCCTGCTTTGACCTCTTTACCTACCGTTACCAAGCCATATTCTTCCATCAGGCCAGACCCAAAGTGGCGTTCCACTTTGCGCCAATCTTTCCAGGTCGGCAAGCACCAGCCAGTTAGCTGTTCGTCCAGTTGTTTGGCTTCTTTCCAGGAATAAAGCACTTGTTGGCAGGTGCTATCCAGGCATTTACTGCCGGGAATGGGTACGTGGACATCTTCGGCAGTCCAGGTTACTCCGTCAATGGTAACGGTGAGGAATTCGGGGTCAGGGCCTAGGGGCGTTTTTTGTGCTGGATTGGCGTAAAAGAACAGGATGATGGGAAAAAGGATAGAAGAGATCATATGGTGGTGTTTAATTTTTGCTTTTCACTTTTCGCTATTCACTTTTCACTTTCAACCTGCCTTTTGAATCTGCTTCAACCACTTCCTACGCCCTTCCACCTGATAGGTTACCTTCACCGGGTTGTCAATGAATTTCAACACCATGTCGTTGGCTTCCTGTGGCACTTGGATTCTAACCCGGCCATCGGCAGCATCTACACCAATGCGGTGTTTGGTGGAATCGACCATGCCCAAAATTCCTTCTACCACACGCAAGATGCCTTTTTCTACCTTGACAGTTCCAGTGGCTTTGCGGTGCTTTTTATTGATTTCTTTGAACAAAACGCGCAATTCTGCCGCAATTTCTTCCGAAGGATTCCCACTAAGGGCATGGCTCAACCACTTTTCGGCTTCGCGCAACTCGCCGCATTCCTTGGCCAAAACGGCGGCACTTCTAAGAATGATGGAACGAGTGGGTTCTGCATCCAACAATTCCAGGTAACCTTGAGCAACCTCTTTTTCCAGTTGGTAAGCTTTTTGGTACAAATCCAAAGAACGATCAAACTGTCCTTTCTCCTTGGCCATCCAAGCTTCCTGAGCCAGGAGGTTGGCCTGACGGTGGGTGCTGCGCAATTGACGTGCTGTTTGTGTCATTTTTTTACGTAGGAAGCTTTTGGAGTTCCAAACTCGGTTACACAAATATACGCAGGCAAACCGGAATTATCCGATCGCTTGGTCTGTTGTTTTTTGATCGCCACTCTTTTTTCTACGGTATTGGTTTTGCTCTCCTTGCGAATACCCGACACTTCCAATCGCGCCAGGTAAAAATTGTATTCGTCCTCTTCATCACAGAGGTAGAAGTCAAAACCATTGTTGCCCATGGTTGGTTCCACGGCACTGCAATTTTTTACCAAAACAGTGCTGAGCAAGACCGCAATGCACATGGTGCCATAGTCGGTGGTGCGGCTGGGTTCTTGGTAGGACTTGCGGATGTTTTCCGAAATTTCTAAAGTCCAGTGGAGTTGGATGTTGTTTTTGTCGCCACGGTCGTTGATGGTGACGGGGAGGATTGTGCCGGATAAGTGGTTTTGGTCATCCATACAGACCACGGCGGCTTCGAGCATGGCGGTGGCGTAGCCGGGAGCGAGGGCGTTGAGGGTGGTGATTTGGTCGAGGTGGAGTGGGTGATTCACGGGATTTTAATTGTAATCAAAAATAGCTAAAAACGCCAAACAATTCCGAATAAACACCATAAGCTTTGAGAACTATCAGCGGTGCTAGTTACACCGTCAAACAAAATGCCCAGCAAGGTTCCCCTTGCCAGGCATTTTAAAAGTGTCGCTTACATGATGGAAAACAAAAAAGAAAAAAATGAAAAGGACTAGTACGTCACAATAACGCTAGTCAACATTATCGTCTAAAAAAGCATTGCGTTCGGAGATGTCGAGTTCTTCATCGTCGCTGATGGTCCAGCGGGAGAAGGCCTGTTCGTTGGCAGCGGGTACGTCATCGAGGTGGATGCCTCGGCGCATGTAGGCAGGTTCACCCTCCATGTTGTTGACCATCTGTGGATTGTTCAACTTCTGTGGATTGATCTCGCTGCGCAAACGTTCCTTGCGGCGCTGTTCCATTTCCTGGCGGCGGCGGCGTTCCTCTTCCATGCGATCGTGGTCCTCTTTTACAAAAGGCTCATCGTACCCATGTTTGTTACTGCGCTGGTATTTTTCGATGGTGGAGCGGATGTTGTCGAACTCCACGGTATTTTGGCCCTTGCGGGTATCTGGATCAGATTCAGTGATTTCCTTCAGACCATAGCGAGAAGTCCCCAGGTCTTTTTTTTGGCGCACATCGTCGTCATCCAAAGATACCTTGATCTTTTGGTCGCCCTTGGCCGGAATTGCTTCATCAACCGAAGGTGCATTGAAGCCGGTTGCAATGATGGTCACGCTGAGTTTGTCGCCCAGGCGCTCATCGAAGCAGTTACCCCAGATCAAGTCAGTACCATAACCCGCTTCCTCTTGGACAAATTCAGTGATCTCAAAGATTTCGTCCATGGTCACTTCTTTGCGGCCCGAGGTGATGTTCAGCAGGATGTGGCGCGCGCCCCGGATGTCGTTTTCTTCCAGCAGTGGAGAGTGCAGTGCCTCATCCACAGCCCGGCGAGCACGGTCATCACCTTCAGCGCTGGCGGTGCCCATGATGGCCATGCCAGAGTTGCACATTACGGTGCGAACGTCTTCGAAGTCCACGTTGACGTAACCTGGAACCGTGATGATTTCGGCGATCCCTTTGGCAGCAGTGGTCAGGATGTTGTCCGCTTTGGCGAAAGCATCCGAAACCGACAAGTTACCGTAAATCTGCCGCAGTTTATCGTTGGAAATGATGATGATCGTGTCTACGTTTTTGCGCAGCTCCGACAATCCTTCCACACCTTGCATGACCCGACGGCGGCCTTCAAAGTTGAAGGGCAAAGTCACGATACCTACCGTGAGGATACCCATTTCGCGGGCCGTTTTGGCAATGATTGGCGCAGCACCGGTACCGGTTCCACCACCCATACCTGCGGTCACGAACAACATTTTGCAGCCTTCACCCAGGTATTTGCGCACCTCGTCAATGGAGCTTTCACAAGCTTCTTTGCCTCGAGAAGGATGAGAGCCTGCGCCCAAACCTTCGGTACCCAAGGGAATTTGAATCGGAACGGAGCTGGCTTCCATGGCCTGCACATCGGTGTTGCAGATGGCAAAATCTACACCAACGATGCCTTGCTTAAACATGTGTGTGACGGCATTGCTACCGCCTCCACCGACGCCCAACACCTTGATGATGGAGCCTTTATTTTTTGGCATATCGAAAAGCATACCTTGCATATTTTTCGAGCTTTAATAGTTATGCTCTTGGGTTTATAAATCCGCGTCCGGTTCCGCTTCGAACCATTCCTTGGTTTTTTTGAATAAGCTATCGATCCAACGCCCGCCGGGTGCTGTTCGGGATTCTTCTTCTTCCTCCACGCTGGCCACTTTGGGCGTGCTCAGGTTTTCCTTGGGTGTTTCCACCGCTATTGGAGCCTCGGTAGCAGGTTCATTGAAGCGACCTTTTTCACGGTCTTCAATGCCTCGCATCAGCAAGCCAATTGCCGTAGCGTAAATCGGGCTGCTCAGTTGCTCGGTATAGCCGTGCGCCAGTGGCTCGATCGGGAGACCAATGCGGGTAGGCATTCCGGTGTGGTATTCGGAGAGTTTTTCGATGTGGCTGAGCAGTGCTCCACCACCCGTCAGGACGATCCCCGCGATGAGTTTGCGCTCATAGCCGGAACGGCGGATTTCCCAAACCACATAGTCGAGGATTTCTTCCACCCGCGCCTGGATGATCCGGGCCAGGTTTTTCTCCGAAATCTCTTTATGGTCACGACCACGCACCCCGGGAATGGTGATGATGCGGTTGTCGTATACTTCGTCAGCAAGGGCTGAACCAAATTTTACCTTTAGTTTTTCAGCCTGTTGGGGCATCACCGTGCAGCCTTCCTTAATGTCTTTGGTGATTACATTGCCACCAAATGGAATCACTGCCGTATGGCGAATGATGCCATCCTGGAAGATGGTGATGTCGGTGGTTCCGCCACCGATGTCCACCAGGGCTACACCTGCTTCCCGCTCCTCTTCGTTGAGTACCGACATGGCTGAAGCAATGGGCTCCAATGTCATGTTGGCAACCCGCAAGCCGGATTTTTCAACACAGCGGTACAGGTTGTTGGAGGCAGCAATTTGCCCGGTGATGATGTGAAAATTGGCTTCCAAACGAACACCCGACATCCCGATCGGATCGAGGATGCCCTGTTCGTTGTCCACCGCGTATTCCTGTGGAATGACGTGGATGATCTTGTCTCCTGGGGGTAGTACCAGTTTGTACATATCCCCGATCAACCGATCGATGTCCTCCTGGCTGATCTCTACGATATTGTTGTCGCGCATGAGGATGCCCCGGTGTTGCAAGCTCTTGATGTGCTGGCCAGCAATACCTACGTGAACCCAATCGAAATTGGCGTTCACCCCTCTACGTGCGGCGATGACTGCTTCAGAAATAGCATTAACGGTTTTTTCGATATTGGAGACCACTCCGCGCAATACGCCTTCAGAGTTGACTTTTCCAACACCTAAAATTTCTAGTTTTCCATGCTGATTCTTACGTCCCGCGATGGCACATACTTTGGTCGTGCCGATGTCTACGGCTACCACCACGTCTGATTTGCGAGCATTTGTTTCCATCATGAATGTTCAATTTGGCCTTTTCACCAAAATGGGAATGTAGGCGGTTAGTTCGGAGCGGGTTGTGTAAGCGTTTATCAGTAAGTTAGCGCAATCCTGTCTCCGTAAAATGGGATTCAATATTGTTAGTTTAGAAGTTGAGAGGTTGAGAAGTTTAGAAGTTTAGGTTAATTTCGCCCATGTTACTGCGGCAGCCTAAACTTCTCAACTCCTCAACTTTTCAACTACTTACAAATCACCTGTCCACGAAAGCGAACATCAATACTGCGGTATTTTCGCCAGCCTTCGTAGGGCATAGCTTCACGGTAAAATATCTTCAGATTCTGGATCTTATCCTGTGCATCTTCGTACTTTCCAAATACAATCTTTTGGTCGCCGATCAGGGGGGCCAAAATGAAGTCGCCGTTGCTGCTCACAAAGATTTGTCCGATCATGGCATTTAAAAATGCGTCTTTACGGAGCTCAGTGCTGAGCAAAAACAATTGTCGCAATAAGTGTTTTTCACGTTCCAAAAAGTCAGGCACATACACGGGGATGCTCCCTGTAGCCACTACCACCCGGGCAGTGAAGTGTTTGGACAGAGGCATCCGAATGCCATTTTTATCCAGGTAGTAATTCCAGCCATCTTTGTCGATGATGCGAATTACGGGTTCTCTTTGAGTCACGGTCACCCGCACAAAATCGCGGGCATCCAGGAATACTTCGGCGTCTTGCACCAGTGGGTCTTTTTCCAAAACCTGTTCCAGCCGTTCAATTTCCACGGTGCGTACTGAGCGGGATTGGAATTCATACCCGAAGGCTTTGTGGATCAGTTCGGTTACGTCCACAGGCTGCATCAGCAAATCGCCATTGGGCAAGGGTTTGATTTCCACTTCTACCCCCTTTACTGCTGCACTTTTGCGGTGGTTTACGGCCGACAGCACGACCATCGCTCCCACCAGCAGGGTGGCCATCCAGGCCAATGCTTTGAGCTGTTGCCGCGTGATCTTGTTTTTATTTGTCGATTCGGCCATCTTACGGGTTGTTTTGTTTCTTTGTACTATTCAACCAATTTCCGATTGGTTCCACCAGGGTATCAATGTCTCCTGCACCCAGGGTCAGCAATACTTCAGGTTTGTTGTTTTGCAGGGCTGGCAACAAGTCCGCTTTGCTGATCTGGTGTACATTGGGGTTCTTCATCAGTTGTACCAACATTTCAGAACTCACTCCGGGGATCGGTAGTTCCCGGGCCGGGTAAATATCCAACAAGTATATTTCGTCCAGTTGGTCCAGGGCCTCCGCAAAACCATCGGCAAAATCGCGGGTACGACTGAACAAATGGGGTTGAAACGCGCCAGTAATTTTGGAGTTGGGGAACAATTCCCGCGCCGCCCCAATGGCTGCATTCAACTCAGTGGGGTGATGCGCATAGTCATCAAAAAATGCCGTTTCCTCATCGCGGTAGATGATTTCAAAACGGCGTTTTACGCCCCGGAAAGCAGCCAGTCCGCTGCGCACATCCTCCTCTTTAGCCCCCAATTGCAAGGCGATGGACAAGGCAACAGTGGCATTTTCCACGTTGTGCCGCCCTGGTAGTGGCATGCGCAATCCTTCGATAGTCCCTTGGGGACTGGTATAATCAAACACGAAATAGCCCTTTTCTACCCGGATGTTGTGCGCCTGATAATCGCCACCTTCCACACCAAAGCTCCGATATGCGGTATTTCCATCAAAGTGATGCTGCAAACGGTGCTGCAACCACAAGGTACCACCTGGTTTAATTTGTTTGGCAAAAGCCTTGAAGCCGGTATTCAGCAGCGTTTCTTCGTCCCCATAAATGTCCAAATGATCGGCATCCATCGACATGATGGACGCGATATCGGGATAGAGGTGCAAAAAGGAACGGTCAAACTCATCGGCTTCAACCACTACCCAATCGCTGCTACCCAGCACGTAATTGGATTCAAAATTGCGGGCAATACCGCCCAAAAAGGCGGTACAATCTACCCCGGTGCTGCGCAACAAGTGAGCAGTAAGCGAGGAAGTAGTCGTTTTACCATGCGTCCCCGCAATGGCTACGGTTTTCATACCCCGACTGATGATGCCCAATACTTCCGCCCGTTTTTTGATGGGTGTGCCATTTTGCAAAAAATGCTGGTATTCTGCATGGCTAGTCGGAACTGCTGGCGTATACACCACCAGATCAACACCTGCTGGAATTTTAGTCAAATCTTCTTCATAATGTACATGCATGCCTTCAGCTTCCAACGCGCGGGTCAGCTCAGTGGAAGTGCGATCGTAACCGTGTACTTCTACCCCACGTTGGAGGAAATAGCGGGCGATGGCGCTCATGCCGATGCCGCCGATTCCGATGAAATAAAGCTTTTTAATGTCTTGAAGGTCAAGCATAACGTTGTATTATTTCACTAAGCTCAGTACTTGCTCCGCAATCTCCTCAGCAGCATTGGGTTTCGCCAGCGCGAGGATATTTTGGGCAAGGGTGTTGCGTTTGGTTTCGTTTTGCAATAGTTCCAGGGCTGCGGGTAAAAGTGCAGAGACTGTATCCGCATTGCGGACCATAATCGCGGCATTTTTATCTACCAAAGCCTGGGCGTTTTTCGTTTGGTGGTCTTCCGCCACAAAGGGCGAGGGCACCAAAATGGCAGGTTTCCCCACCAGGCACAATTCGGAGATGGTCAAAGCGCCTGCCCGCGAGCAAACTACGTCTGCTGCTGCATAAGCCAAATCCATCCGATCGATAAAGGCCATTAGTTTTACGTTGGGCAACTGCGCCGTTGCACAGTTTTGGTATTTCTCATGGTGGCTTCCACCACATTGCCAAAGCACTTGTACATCAGGGTTGTTTTGCCAAAAACTGGTGTTTTGCGCCATGGCTTCATTGATGGACAAAGCGCCCAAACTTCCGCCAAAAATCAGGAGGGTTGGTTTGTTTGCTTCGAGGCCGAAATGGTTGCGCGCAGCACCAGCATCAGTAGCCTGGGCCACCGAGCGACGTACCGGATTCCCGGTGAGGACAATTTTGTCCGCCGGAAAAAAGCGCTCCATCCCTTCGTAAGCCACACATACTTTTTGTACCCTCTGGCTCAACAATTTATTGGTCACTCCAGCATACGAGTTTTGCTCCTGGATCAGGGCAGGGACTCCCTTGCGGGTGGCAATATCCAACAGTGGCCCACTAGCGTATCCGCCAACACCTACTGCAGCTTGTGGCTTGAACTTGCGCACAATGGAGCGGGCTTTGAGCAAACTGTACACCAGTTTTACCGGAAAAAGCAAATTGCGGAGCGACAAGGAGCGTTGGAATCCACTGATCCACAAACCTTCGATCGAGTACCCGGCTTTGGGTACTTTCTCCATTTCGATTTTTCCTTGTGCACCCACAAAAAGAATCTGCGCGCCGGGCACTTTTGCCACGATCGCGTCAGCAATGGCAATCGCCGGAAACACATGGCCCCCGGTACCGCCGCCGCTGATGATGATTCTTGGTGCACTATCTCTTTTCATTTAGTCTGCTTCGTTTAGTTCTACAAATCGGCTCACACTCAGAATGATACCAAAAGCAATACAGGTGAACAATGTGGAGGTACCCCCTCGACTCACCATAGGCAGGGTAACCCCGGCCACAGGAATCAAGTGTAGTGCCGTAGCAATATTGACAAAAGCCTGTGTGATCAGTAATATTCCCAAACCCAAGGCTACCATCGCTCCAAATGCTTTGGAACTCTTGGTTACCAGGCGAGTAATGCGGAAAAAGAGAACGATGTACATTGAAATCACAATCACCCCACCGATCACACCATACTCTTCGCAAAGAATAGCATAGATAAAATCGGAATAGGGAGAAGGCAAGTAGTTGCGTTGAATGCTGTTGCCAGGCCCTACACCAAACCACTCGCCATTGGCGATGGCGATTTTGGCTTGCTGCACCTGATAACCTCCATCCGGATTGGTCACAAAATCCCGAATCCGGGAAGACCAGGTATCTACCCGAATAAATCCGGGAAAAGCATCTGCTGAAAAGATCAAGAGTGCAAAAACCATCAGCCCTAACACCAAGAGGGCGATGATAAAACGTACATCAACCCGCCCTACGAACATCATCATCAGGCAGGTAAAAAACAACAAAACGCCCGTGGAAAGGTCCGCCGGGGCGATCAAGCCACAAATGATGAGTACGGGTACGATGATCGGGATAAAAGCCGATTTCCAGTCTTTGATGTAATCCTGTTTGGCTGAAATAGAGCGGGCCACGTAAATCACCAATGCAATTTTGGCAAAATCCGAAGTTTGGAAAGTCAACCCAGTAAAGGGAATGGCAACCCAGCGCCGGGCGTCGTTGATGTTGGCCCCAAAAAACAGGGTATAAAAAAGTAAGAGTAAGGCAATGAAAAACAAATAAGGAGCCGCGCGGTGAAAGCGCATGTAATTAAAGGTGTGGCAGAAATAGGTGATCAACAACCCACCCATCACGAATACGGTTTGCCGGACGAGGAATGCCTCAGTATTGCCACCACCTTTCGCATAAGCCAGTGTACCTGTAGAGCTGTACACCACCAACAGCGAGAATACTGCCAAAATGGACAGCACCGCCCAAATGGAACGATCCCCCTGTAATTCTGAACTGATTCTCGCAAAAACGCTCATAGTAATGATGAATGATAAGTAATGAGTGATGAATCCGCTCCGAGTAAGGGGCAACCCATCACTCATTACTTATCATTCATCACTCATCACTCCAAAGACTGCGGCTTTAAATTGCTCGCCACGGTCTTCGTAGTTTTTGAATAAGTCGAAACTGGCACAAGCGGGCGAAAGTAAAACGGTATCCCCAGCGCTCGCTAATCGCGTTGCTTGTTGTACCGCTTCCACCGCCGATCCGGTTTCCACAATTGTATCGATGACTCCATTGAAACTTTGGACAATTTTACTATTGTCCAGTCCCATGCACACAATGGCTTTGACTTTGGCTTTGACAAAATCGAGCAGAGGCCCGTAGTCGTTGCCTTTGTCCTGGCCACCTACGATCCAAACAGTGGGTTTGGTCATGGCTTGCAGGGCGTAGTACACCGAATCGACGTTGGTCGCTTTGCTGTCGTTGATGTATTCCACACCATTTACAGTAGCCACTTTTTCGAGTCGGTGGGGAGCATTTACGAAGGTGTTCAAACCTTCCTGAATTACAGCAGGCGCAATGCCCAGTTGAAGCGCGGTTTGCACAGCAAACAATGCATTCATGTAATTGTGCTGCCCCATCAATGGAGTTGTACTCATTTCAAATGTAAACCCGCCAACTTTAAGGCGAGTCCCCTCCGTCATGCTGGAGGAAATGGCTAGCGGTTTAGCCTGGGTGGGGTACTTTTGTAACTGCCCGCCCACATTGGGGTCGTCGGCATTGTACAAAAAAGTATCCCGGGTCTCTTGTGCCCGTACGATGTTGAACTTTGCCGCCGCGTAATTCTCCAATTGATAGTTGTAGCGATCCAAATGGTCGGGCGTAATGTTCAAAATCATCGAAATGTCCGGGCGGTATTCCTGAATGCCTTCCAACTGGAAACTACTCAGTTCCAACACGTAGTAGACATAATCGCGTTCGGCCACAATTCGGGCGAAGCTTTTGCCTACATTCCCGCCCATCGCTACATCGAGGCCCGCTTTGGCGAGTAGATGGTAGATCAGGTTGGTCGTGGTCGTTTTACCATTGCTTCCGGTAATGCCGATGGTAAAATGCTGGGTATACCGCGCTGCAAATTCAATTTCGGAGATGACCGGCAATCCTTTTTGGAAAATTTCCTGTAAAAGGGGGGCCTTATCCGGGATGCCCGGGCTTTTGATGATCAGGTCGGCGGCCAGAATGCGTTCATGGTCGTGAGTGCCTTCTTCAAAAGCAATGCCTTGCTGGTTCAACTCCGTTTTGTACTGTTCTTTGATCTGACCTTTGTCAGATACAAATACTTCATGGCCTTTTTGCAAAGCCAATATTGCTGCTCCGACGCCGCTTTCGCCAGCGCCCAGAATGGCGATATTCAATTTTTGATCGAGGCTCATGGTTCTAGCGGGTTTTAAGGGTTATGATGGTCATCACAGCCAATAAAATACCGACGATCCAAAAGCGGGTCACAATTTTCACCTCGTGCATTCCCTTCTTCTGATAGTGGTGGTGCAGGGGTGACATCAGGAAAATCCTACGGCCTTCGCCGTACTTCCGCTTAGTGTATTTGAAATAGGCTACTTGCAGGACGACTGACAAGTTTTCTACTACAAAAATCCCGCAGAGCATAGGGATCAACAACTCTTTGCGGAGCAAAATAGCCAAAGCAGCGATGATGCCGCCGAGGGTCAAACTGCCCGTATCTCCCATGAATACCTGCGCCGGAAAGGCATTGTACCACAAAAAGCCGATACAAGCGCCCACCAAACAAGCTGAAAAGACTACCAATTCCTCGGTTCCTGGCAAGTGCAGGATGTTGAGGTAGTTGGCGGCAATCGCGTTGGAAGAAACGTAGGCAAAAATGCCCAGCGTAGCACCAATGATTCCCGAAACCCCCGTTGCCAGGCCATCAATTCCATCCGTCAGGTTAGCAGCATTGGATACCGCTGTTACCACGATGATGATGAAAGGGATGTACAACAACCACAGCCATTTTTTGTCTGATTCTGGGCCCCCCGGCATGAGCCAGGCATAATCCAGGTGGTTGTTTTTCAAAAAGGGCACGTTGGTGACGTTGGTTTTGTAGTCCGCTTTTTGGACGGCAGTTCCATCTGGCTCTTCAGAATAGATGAAACTGCTGACTCGATCCGACTCTGCCAAACCGGCTTCTTGCGCCGCATTGGTTTCCATCCGCACCTTGATGTCGGGGTTGAACATCATCGCCGTAGCAATGATGATGCCCAGTACCACCTGGCCGATGATTTTGTAGCGCCCACTCAAGCCTTCTTTATTTTTCATAAAGACCTTGATGTAGTCGTCGACAAAACCAATAATCGCCATCCAGGAGGTTGTGACCACCATAATGATGATGTAGATGTTGTCGAGTTTGGACATCAACAGACAAGGGATCAATATGGCCAAAATGATGATCACGCCGCCCATGGTAGGCGTGCCTTTTTTAGAGGTCTGCCCTTCCAAGCCGAGTTCGCGGATCGTTTCACCAATTTGTTGCTTTTGCAAATACTTGATGATGCGTCCGCCCAACACCATTGAAATGATCAGGGAAAGAATGATTGCTACCCCGGCCCGGAAAGTAATGTACTGAAACAAACCAGAGCCTAGAAAGTGCCCAAAATTGGCTTTTAGCCAATCGACTAAGTTAATCAGCATAAGTCTTGATGATTGTAAGGATCCAGTTGGTTTTGAAGCAACTGGCAAACACCCTATTTTACTTTTAAAGCCGCAAAAATAGCAATTCTCCCCTGCTTTCCACTTTTGGTGGCGCAAGAGTTATCCACAAAGCCTCAATTTTAGCTTGTCCTTTAAACAAACTAAAGCGAAAATTCTTCGTTCAGAATTTCCTTATCGTCAAAGGGATGTTTCACCCCTTTAATTTCCTGGTATTTTTCATGGCCTTTGCCCGCAACCAATACAACATCACCACTTTGCGCCAAACGGCAAGCCGTTCGAATGGCTTCTTTGCGGTCGGTGATACTCAGCACCTGGCGGCGTGACTCGGCAGGAACTCCAGCCTCCATCTCGCGGATGATGGCTTCGGGTTCTTCCGAGCGTGGGTTGTCGCTGGTCAGAATCACCTGATCGCTGTATTGGCAAGCCACTTTCGCCATGGTGGGTCGTTTGGTACGATCCCGATCACCACCACAACCTACTACGGTCAGCACTTTGGAGTCTGCTTTGCGCAGGGCCTGGATGGTTTCCAGCACTTTTTCCAAAGCATCCGGCGTATGGGCGTAGTCAACGATTGCGGTGACCTTGCGCTTGGCGTCGAGTACATAGTCGAAGCGGCCTTCGGCAGCTTTGAGCTGGCTCAGTTGGGTGAGTGTGTCTACTTTGTCCTGTTCCAGCAAAATTGCCGTGGCATACACTGCGAGGAGGTTGTAGGCGTTGAACTCACCGATCAGGCGGCCATAAAAATCCTGATTGTCAATGTCCAGATGCAGCCCCGTTAGGCTGTTCTCGATGATGCGGGCCCGAAATTCGGCCATTTGCCGCAAGCTGTAGCGGTAAACTGTCGCTGCGGTGTTTTGGGTCATCACCATCCCCCGTTTGTCATCAACATTGACCAAGGCAAAAGCTTTTTTCGACAATTGGTCAAAGAAGCCTTTTTTGGCGCGAATGTAGTTGTCAAAGGTTTTATGGTAATCCAGGTGATCATGGGTGATGTTTGTGAAAATGGCCCCTTTGAAGTCCAGTCCAGCAATCCGGCCTTGGTCGACCGCATGAGAACTCACTTCCATAAAGGCATATTCACAACCAGCTTCCACCATCTGGGCCAACAATGCGTTGATGGCTACGGCATCGGGCGTTGTGTGGGTAGAAGCGACCACCTGGCCGGCAATGCGATTTTCTACTGTTGATAGCAAACCACATTTGAAGCCTAAACCACTAAATAGGTCATAGAGTAAAGTAACCGTAGTTGTTTTGCCATTCGTACCCGTTACCCCAACCAGATTGAGTTGGTGAGAGGGGTGCTCGTAAAAAGCGGAGGCTAAAAAGCCCAAGGCTTGAGCTGAATTGGCAACTTGAACAATGGTTACCTGATCCGGAACGTTTTCCGGTATCGTTTCCACAATCAGGGCGCGGGTATTTGCTTGTAAAACCTGAGGTATAAATTGGTGGCCATCCACCTGCACTCCTTTTACGGCTACAAACAATTTATTCGGGCCCGCCTTGCGGGAATCAAAAATAACTTCCTCAATCGCGATGTCTGTCGAACCCAAAATCTGCAAAGTTTTTAGTCCTTGCAGCAATGATTTTAAGGTTTTGCCAGTTTGATCCATGTCTTCTTTCATCGCAAGGTTATTGATATCGTCTGTCCACGTATTTTGGAATTGGGCGGTATCGATTGACTGATCACCTTCCCTACCCCATTGAGCCTTACCTTAAGCCCGGCATTTTCCAGGGCGTACAGCGCGTCTCTTAAAGTCATTCCCAATACATTCGGCACAACGCGCTCCGTCAATACCCGATCCTGAAAAAGGATAGAATCGGCATGAGTGCGGATTACTGCCATTTCGGTTCCGGGACGCCCGTAAAATGGGAGGTCCAGGTATTTCATAGCCGTACGTAAATCCCCGGCGGCACCCGCATCCAAACCTGGGAGGGCTTCGCTTTTCATCGGAGGCCGCTCAGCCAGATTGACTGGGGTTTGGTGGTTGGTGCCCGTAGCCATGATTTTATCGGCCACTTCCCGGAAGATTGGGCCCGCAACATCAGAGCCATAAAATCCGGCTTTACGTGGGCGATGAATCACCACAATACAGGAATATCGAGGATTTTCAGCGGGAAAATACCCTACAAATGAAGCCCGGTAACCACCAATCTGGATGTTTTTACCACTGCGTTTGTAGTTGATTTGCGCTGTACCTGTTTTACCCGCAAAATTGTAGGCATCCGTTTTTAGCTTTTTGGCCGTACCATCATTGACTACTCCTTCCAACAGTTGGCGGATGCGTTGAATCGAGTTCGCAGATGCAATCTGTCTTTTTACAACCGTTGGTGGAAACTCTTCCAGAATCTCACCATACCGTTGAGTACCCGCAACCAAATAGGGTTTCATCATCGTCCCGTTGTTGGCGATGGAGTTGTAAAAAGTCAACAATTGCAGTGGAGTGATCCGCAATTCATAGCCATGGGAAATCCAGGGCAAAGAAATACCACTCCAGGTTTCACTAAATGCTTCTTTCAAGTAAGGATTGGCTTCGCCTTCAATTTCTACCCCTGAAGGCAAGTGCAAATTGAATTGTTTGAGTCGACGGATAAAACGATCAGGTCCATTTCCGGAGCCATAAAAACGCTGAGCCAAGCCGGCAATCCCTACGTTGGAAGATATTTCAAAAGCTTTTTGGATTGAAATGGTATCCAAATCGATACTTTCGGTCGAAGCGTCTACCATTAGTTGTTCAAAAAACTGTGCTTTACCATGATTGATGTTGATCGAATCCTGAAGTTTGATCACGTTGTCCTCCAGAAGTGCCAACATGGTGGCTGTTTTAAAGGTAGAGCCCGGTTCAACCGACGACCCAATGGCGTAGTTGAAGGATTCCCACCAACCTGTTTCCCCACGTCCCAAATTGGCAATGGCGCGGATCGCGCCGGTTTTTACATCCATTACTACCGCCGTTCCCCATTCAGCGTCGTGCGCATTCATCCCACGCAGCAAAGCGTTTTCCACGATGTCCTGAATATTGACATCGATGGTGGTGAGCACATCGTCTCCACTTTTGGGGTCCATGGCGGTAAGGTCTTCCAAAGGCAACCAGATGTCTTTTCTGGCATCCACCCGAATCATCATTTGTCCACCGGGTTGGCCACGCAGGATTGAATCCATGGCACCTTCAATACCAACAGGTTTGGCATTTTCCCGTACATAACCAATGGTACGTTGGGCCAATAAGCCAAATGGGCGGCGGCGCTCATTGCGTTGTTCAACGATCAAACCTCCCCGAAAACGACCTTTATTGAACAAGGGATACTGCTCTATTTTGGCTTTTTCAATAAAGGTGGCCCCTTTTTTGATCAAGATGTGGCGGTTGCTGGAATCGGCACGTGCCCGGATGAGATAATCTCGCAAGCCTCCGGGAGTGTAAGTATCATCAACGTAGCTAGCCAGGCAGTAAGACAAAGAATCAATATTTTCATTAAAATCCTTGATCTGTGGCGCTACCGGGTCGAAGTACAAATCGAAATAAGGGATGGAGGTAGACAACACACTGCCATCCAAAGCCAGGATGTTTCCCCGATCGGCTTCGATGGCTTTAAAACGCACATAATTGTCCTTACCCTGTTGACGCCATGCTTCGCCCTGTACTGCACTGATAACGATGGTGCGGTATACCATAATGACGGCGGCCGGTATGAAAATACCGAACAACAAGAAGTAAATCCGATAAAGAATTTCGTTCTTGATTTCCATCATTTTGTTTTGTCGATTGTGGGAAGCGACGCCCAACAATCAAAGATTAATAATCGTTTTTGTCTTGCACTACTATGCGTTTTGGCTGCGTCCCAAACGCTTCAAAGTTTTCATCCTTCAATTGCTCTGCTAACTCAGACTGGCGGCTGTTGTACATGTTTTCTGATTCCAGGGTCATGTATTGCCAACGCAGTTCGCGCAATTCACGTTGCAACTGTTGGATGTGGCGTACGTTTTTTTCAGCAAAGCGGGAATTGGCAATGTAGATCACCGCCAAAAAGCCCAAAAACAGGACAAAAGACAGGTTCTTGAGGATGAGTTCCGAGGTAAGGAAGCCAAGCTCAAAGTATTGTCCGATGCCTGATTTTTTTGCCATTTTATTCGTTTTGTTGGGGCGACCCTGTGTGGTCGCCCTTGCAGGGGCAACCACACAGGGTTGCCCTTACGATTTTGCGGCTACCCGCATTTTTGCGCTGCGTGAGCGCGGGTTTTCTTTTATTTCTGCCTCGGAGGGCAAAATGGCTTTTTTGCTCAGCACCTCAAAAGGCCGGGCAATGTTGCCATAAAAGTCTTGTTCCATTTGCCCATCAACATTGCCCGTTTTGATGCAATTTTTCACCATCCGGTCTTCAATGGAGTGATAGGCGATGACTACCAATCGTCCTCCTGGTTTCAGTACCTGGAGCGATTGTTCTAAAAAATCGCGCAAGGCACCTACTTCGTCGTTCACTTCCATGCGTAGGGCTTGAAACACCTGAGCCAGGTAACGATTGCGTTGCCCGCGTACCAGGGGATCCAACAACGCCAACAAATCGCCAATGCTGCGTAGCGGGCGCACCTGGCGTTCGCGTACGATGGCTTGGGCAAGGGTTCGAGCATTGCGCACTTCCCCCAAAGTGCCAAACATGTTTTGCAGTTCGGCTTCGGTATAAGTAGCCAACACATCGGCGGCGCTGCGCTCCCCTTGTTGGTTCATACGCATGTCCAATTGGGTGTCAAAACGAAAAGAGAAGCCTCGTTCGGCTTCGTTCAGTTGATGCGAGGAAACCCCCAAATCGGCCAGGATTCCATCCACTTGTTCTGCTCCGTGTAAACGCAAAAAGCGGCGCAAGAAGCGGAAATTGTGGGGCACAAACGTAAATCTTGGGTCATCCAGAGTATTGCGTTGTGCATCTTCATCTTGGTCGAATCCAATCAAGCGGCCTTGATCCCCGAGTGCTTGCAAAATCAGGCGAGCATGCCCGCCTCCTCCAAAAGTTGCATCGACGTAAGTGCCGGATGTTTGAAGGTTTAGGGCCTCGATGGCTTCGGTAGCTAGGACTGGATTGTGGTATTCCATATGTTTCGTCTCCCAGCCCATGCCCACGAATAAATTCATGGGTTGAGGCTGTATATGCGCTCCCACGGGTAAATCCATGGGGTGCGTAAGTTTTTCAAATCAGGGCTCCCTCACACCCACACTTTCACACACTCACACCTTCACACCCTATCTTGGGCTCATTACGCGTTGGGCAAGGCCTGAGAAATCGGCAGGTTCTTCGTCCAACATCTCATCGTAACGTTCTTTTGACCACACCTCTACCCTATCGTTGTAAGCCATCAGAATGACTTCCTTTTCGATACCCGCGTATTCGAGGAGGCGCTTGTTGAGCAGGATGCGCAGATTGTCATCCATGGTCAATTCTTGAGCACCGCGGTAGAAATAGCGTTGGAAGGCTCGACTTTCTTGATCGTAATAGTTCAGCTGGTCAATTTCTTCGGTGATTTTGTCCCATACTTCTCGGGGATACAGCATGAGACATTTCTCAAAGCCCCGGTTCATCACAAAGGTGTAGGCTTCGCGCTCACCGAGTTGACTGATCAACCCGCTGGGCAAACGCATTCGACCTTTTTCGTCGATCTTGCATTCGAATTCGCCCAATAGTTTACGCATGGATACACCTTTAGAAGGTTTGTGTGTCCAAAACTACGGACATTTTCCACAAATTTCCACTTTTACCCACTTTTTTAACCAAATTTTCCAACTTTTTTCCCACTCTCCTGTTTCGAAAACCACAATGTCACTACTATAATTACATAAATACCTTTTTTGATTACAAAATCAAACAAAACAGGGGTGATCTACTGTGGGAAAAAGTGGGCACAAAAATGCGATTTGGATTCATTTTGGCCCATAAGGTGTACAATAGGAATGTACTTCGTATTTTTCAATACAAAAATAAACTATTTTTAGATTTAAGAAACTATTTTAAACTTTTTTTTATCGCACCAAATGTACTTCCCCATAACGGGTTTGTTCACGTCCGTTTTTTAACACGACGTTGACAACATAGACGTACAAGCCTTCAGGAACAGGTTTGCCTCGGGAGGTGCCATCCCAGTGGGTTGTGGGTGCTTCAGAAGATAAATCCTTGGCGCTGAACACTTGTTCACCCCAGCGGTCGAAAACTCGAAGCGAAACGATGGTGAGCTCGGAGGAATTGGCAAAAAGCCCAAACGTATCATTCACGCCATCGTCGTTGGGTGAGAAAGCGGTAGGCATATATACTTTAAGGTAATCAACATCGAGGTAAACGGTGCTATCGCAACCCAGCGTAGAAGTAACTTTGAGGGCATAGCGCCCGGGGGTGCGAATTTGGTGGATGCCCCCAATAGATACAAAATCACCTTCGAGAATCCGGGTTTCCACCGAATCGATCAAATCGTCTTCCAGATTAAGGGTTAGTGTAACAATGCTATCGCAATTGTAAATGGATTTAAAGGTTTCCACGTAAACACCTTGCCTGTTGATTGTGCTGTTTTTGAACCGAAAAGATGCTCCCGGGCAAATCTTGTGGGTTACGGCCGTTTCGTCCACGGGAATTTCGTGGTGGTAAACCGAGGTAATCCGACAATCATTAGAGGATTCAATCCGCACTTGATAAGCCCCTTCCCCTTTGGTTACCAGCAGCTCTGGTCCAGTTTCTCCAAGCAGTGCGATCCCTTCCTTGTACCATTGGTAAGTATAACCATTGATGGTGGGTACATTAAGAATGTGTTTGTCATTGCAAGGGTGATTTTTGGGTGAAATGACGTATTCAAAATTGATCCGCTCATCCAGAATGAGGTTGTCAAAAAAATAATAAGTATCCGTTGTCCAACTGATTTCTGTACAATCAGGCCCAATGGCAATGGCTTTAATGTCTTCTTTTGGAGTAATATTTATTTCGTATTGTTTCCATTCATTGACCCCACCCACCGATACTCGACCTAATTCTACCCAACCGGGACCATTCATCGGGCAACCATAACGCTCATTCCCTTTGCCAAAAGGCAGGTATTTGCAATCCGGTGTACCATAAAACACCACATCCATCGGTGGTGAGTTGATGGCATGGGTAAAACCGATCCAAAATTTGAAGCGATAGGCAGTATTGGCCTTGAGTGGCCCCAACAGACAAGCTCCGGTGTATTCTTTCCACTGTGGGTTTGAGTTTTGTGGCCCAAAGGTTCCATTGCGAAAACCAACAATGGCCTCTCCGTCGGGGAAAGGAGTAGGCGCAGGAAGATTGGAGCGTCCAGTCCAGCCACAGTTGTTCATGTAGTCGGTGGTCGCTTCTGAGGCCTGAATCCAGGTAACCGCACAATTGAGTTGGGAGCGATCGGTTGGACAGCAATTGTAATCTTCAAATGAAGGGTTGGGAATCAGCGAAACAGGTTCGATCACCTTACATTTGCAATCAGTGGTGTCATTGAGATCGATAAACCCATCGCCATCATCATCAATAGCATTGTTGCAAATTTCAGTCCGGGCATTTTGTGCCGACAAAGACCCGATTGTCAAAAGGGTCAATCCAAGGGCAAGGAAAAGCAGTCTCATAGGCAGTTGGTCATGAATGTGCAATAGGTGCACAATCGGTTTTCACTCTGTTAATTTAGGTTACACATATTGACCATTTTAGGGCTTGTCCAAACAAGCATTTAAGATAGCAGAATAATTGGGAAATGGGTAAACTGATGTTCAGGAATGTTAAATTTGGTCGTAGGAATTACTACCGAGATCTAGTTTGGTCTAAATGGCTTGTCTCCTTATAAGCACCTGGGTTTTTATTTGTACCCACAAACACTACAATTTATACCAATGAAATCTACTATTTGCAGTTTTTATGCCCTGCTTTTGTGCGCTTGTACCGGTGCTTGGGCTGGTCCAAGTTCGATCCATTTCCATATTTCGATGGATCAACCTGCCACCCATACTTTTCAGGTAAAAATGGAATGCAAAAATTTCAGCGAAACCAGCATTGATTTCAAAATGCCAGTTTGGACCCCAGGGTACTACCAACGGCTGGATTTTGCCCAGTATGTAGATCAATTTCAGGCTTTGGACAGCAAGGGTAAAGTTTTAAAATGGGAAAAAACCAATGACAATACCTGGCGGGTGATCCCTCACCCGAAACGAGGCATCGTATTGAGCTATGCCGTAAAAACACAACGCTCCTTTGTTGCTACTCCTTACCTGGATGAAGAACGGGGCTATATTTTACCCGGAGGTGTATTTATGTATCCCAATGGGCATTTAAATCATCCCTCAAAAATACAGGTACACCCCCATTCTGCCTGGAAACAGGTGGCTACTGGACTGGAAGCGGTACCGAAAGAGGCATATACTTTTATGGCTCCAAATTTTGATGTTTTGTACGATAGTCCCTTGCTGGTCGGCAATTTGGAAGAGCTTCCAGCATTTGAGGTGGCCGGAAAAAAGCACCGCTTTATCGGGCTTAAACTCGGGCAGTTTGACAAGGTCAAATTCATGTCCGACTTGCAAAAAATTGTCCAGGCTGCGGCTGATTTAGTTGGAGATGTTCCCTACAAGGATTATACTTTTATTGCCATTGGCCCCGGAGCCGGAGGTATTGAGCACCTCAATTCTACCACTTTTTCATTTACTGGCGAAAGCCTGAACAGCCCCCAAAACCGCCTGCGTACCTTGTTTTTTTTAGCTCATGAATATTTTCACCATTACAATGTCAAACGGATCCGCCCCATTGAATTAGGGCCATTCAACTACGATGAAGGCAGCAGAACCAATCAACTCTGGATTTCAGAAGGATTAACCGTGTATTACGAATATTTGCTGCTGCGCCGAGCCGGCTTGTGCAGCGATGAAGAATTGTTGGAGGCTTTTCGCAACAACATCCGGGCGTTTGAAGACAAACCGGGGCGTTTGTATCAAAACCTGGTACAGGCCAGTTATGAAACCTGGAGTGATGGGCCCTTTGGTCGCAGGGATGACGAGGTCAACAAAACCATATCTTATTACGACAAAGGCCCGGTGGTAGGTTGGTTGTTTGACTTGCGCATCCGGTATTTGACCCAAAACAAAAAATCGCTGGACGATGTGATGCGTACGCTGTACCAGGAGTATTACCTAAAACAGCAAAGGGGGTTCACCGAAGCAGAATTTCGGCAGGTGTGTGAAAACATTGCCGGGGCCTCGCTCGAAGCCGAGTTTCAATACGTCAATTCTGTTGCAGAATTGAACTACTCCAAGTACCTCGATTACGCGGGGCTAAATATCGATCTTGAACCCAAAGCTGTCCCCGGTGCCTGGCTGGGGCTGACTACCCGATTGGCCAAGGATAGTACCGTAGTTACCGCAGTGGAATATGATTCTCCGGCCTGGAAAGCCGGATTGCGTCGCCGCAATTTCATCCTCGAAGTGTACAATGAGCCCGCTAAATCTTTCCCTTTTGCCAACATGATAAAGGATCAGTTTGCCGGAGATGAGATCGAGCTGATTGTGCTGCAGGGAGGCGAAAAGCGGTATTTGCGTTTTATTATGGGTAAAAAAAAGGAGCGCTCCTTCCAGATGAGTCCACAGCTCAACCCGGGGAAATTGCAGCAGGCGATTTATGAGGGTTGGGTTAATGGGAAGGTTTCACCTTGATTATTTTTGCCACAAAGACACAAAGGCACTAAGAAGCCATCGCCTTAGTGCCTTTGTGCCTTTGTGTCTTTGTGGCAAAAAAAAATTACTTCGAAGCCGCCAAACGCACCTTCACCTTCACTTCCCGCTGATCCCGCAGTAAAGTAAGCGTAACTTCATCCCCAGCCTGATAGTTCTCCAACTCCAAGATTAGCTCCTCTTTGGTAGCAATCCGTTTGTTGTTCATGGCCATGATGATGTCGCCCAAAACGATACGACCGTATTCGTCGCGGCGGGTGGGGCGCAGTCCAGCATTGGCGGCCGGGCCACCTTTCACCACATCCATGACCAGAGGGCCTTCCAATTGGTTGCGCTTGATATCGGAAGTTTCCAGCAGCTCTACCCCTATCGTGGGGCGCATGATTTTGCCGTACTTGATCAATTCAGGCACCGCCCAACGCACTACCGCGACAGGAATTGAAAAGCCAATCCCAGCGGAGGCTCCAGATGGGCTGTAAATGGCGGTATTCACCCCAATGAGGCGGCCTGAAGAATCCAACAAGGGCCCTCCAGAGTTGCCCGGGTTGATGGCGGCATCGGTTTGAATGGCATCACGCACAGGGAAGCCACTTTCCGTTTGAATTTCCCGCCCCAAGGCACTGACGATGCCGGTGGTTAGGGTTTGGTCCAAACCAAAGGGGTTGCCGATCGCATATACCGATTGCCCAACCCGCAAATCTTCAGAAGTTCCCACCGGAATAGGTACCAATTTGCTGTTGGGGACTTTGATTTTTAATACCGCAAGGTCTTTTTCAGGTGCTGAACCCACCAGTTCTGCATCCCAGGTGCTGCGGTCACCAAGGGTAACCTGAGCTTTGGAGGCTCCCTGAATCACATGATAGTTGGTGATGACGTGCCCATTGCGGTCCCAGACAAAGCCAGAACCGGATCCTTGTGGGATTTCCATTACGTTACGGGTCCAGAAATCGCGACGCACCACCGAGGTAGTGATATAGCATACGCTGGGCGCAGCTTTTTCGAACAAATCAATGGTATGTGATTCTTCCGGGGTCATGCCTTCCCGCACTGTCGCGACCCGGGTAGGTAAGGAACTGTGTCCCTTTTTGTCCCTGGCCACTACTTCAGTGCCGGATTCGTCGTTGTTGTCTTTGTTTCTCCAAGCTGCGCCGGCAAAAAAGGCACCGACCAGGAGGAGGAGTGCAAGTGAAATGCGCATAAAGCCAGATGTCATTGTTTTGTAGTTGAGAAGTTGTTAAGTGTTGAGGAGTTGAGGAGTTGAGGAGTTGAGGCTACCGCAGCGAATTTGACCAAACCTGTGTCAAATTCGCTGCGGTAGCCTCAACTCCTCAACATTCTCAACTTCTCAACTTCGTCATGTTTTTCGTTCCTTTTTTTTCGCCGCCGGGAACAAGATATTGTTCAAAATCAGGCGGTATCCTGGGGAGTTAGGGTGCAAACTCAGGTCAGTTTCCGGGTCTTCGATCCGGTGTCGGTAATCTTCGGGGTCGTGGCCACCATAAAAGGTCCAAAACCCTTTGCCAAAAATACCATGTATGTAACGCGCTTCGTTGAGGACTTTATTTTCTCCAAGGATGAGAACATTGTTCTTCAGGTAAGGTTTTCTAAACGCTGTGGTTTGGCCCATAAAACCTTTAACCGTACGGGTGTGGCATTGGGTAAGAATACTGGGCACGGGATCCCATTTTGCGGAAAAATCAAAAAGGCTGAAGTAGTCCTGATCGGGGGAAACATCGCGCATGCGACCCACGTCGATATTGGAAAATGCCCGCTCGAAAGGACTGTTTGACAAGGTGAAGTTTTTGAAAGCAAAGGTTTTTGAAAAATCTATTTTTGACTGTGCCTGGGGATCTTCGGGGTCTCCATCATAAATTTCGGCACAAATGTCCACCCCATCGGCGGCAAGTGCGATGTCGTAAGTATCTGTAGCCGAGCACATGGCAAACATAAAGCCACCACCAGCTACAAAATCGCGGATTTTTTTAACCACCGCCAATTTGCATTCGGATACTTTGTTGAAGCCCAAACTACGCGCCAATTCTTCTGATCTCAGCTTACTTTCCTCGTACCAGGCATTGGATCGATAGCCCCGGTGGTTGCGGCCATGCTGTCCGGTAAAGTCTTCGTGATGCAAGTGCAACCAGTCGTACTGGGCCAGTTTGTCCCCTACCACTTCCCGGTCATACAACATATCAAAAGGAATTTCTGCATAGGTCAGTACCAGGGTTACGGCGTCATCCCAGGGCTGAATACTTTTGCCCGTGGCAGCGTCCACTTCCGGGGAATAGACGGCAATTTTGGGGGCTTTCTCCAGTTTCATGGCGTCCATATTGGCCGCTGGATCCGCAATTTTATCCAGGATAAGATTGAATTGGGCGTCGGGAACAATTTCGAAACTTACGCCCCGGGTGAGGCATTCTTTTTCAAAAGCCTTATTGTGTTCAAAAGCAAAACTTCCGCCCCGGTAATTGAGCAACCACCAGGCTTCGACACCCTTATTCAGCACCCAATAGGTGATTCCGTATGCCTTTAGGTGGTCTTTCTGTTTGTCGTGCTCCATCGGGAGCAGGATGTAAGCAGCTTTGAGGGGGCCCAGGCTCACACCTATCAACACCAGGAAAAGGATATATTTTTTAATCATGTCTACTCTATTTTGGAGGGTGTATACAAATAGAGAACAATAATGGGGGGAAAGTTGAGGAGTTGAGGAGTTGAGGCTACCGCAGCGACTTAGACACGGCCTCGGTCTAAGTCGCTGCGGTAGCCTCAACTCCTCAACTTTCTCAACTATATTAGGTTTTTCTTTCTTTTTTCTTCGCCGCCGGGAACAAAATATTGTTCAAAATCAGGCGGTATCCCGGAGAGTTTGGATGTAAGCTCAAGTCAGTTTCGGGGTCGTTGACCAGGTGGCGATAATCCTCGGGATCGTGGCCACCGTAGAAGGTCCAAAACCCTTTGCCAAAAATGCCGTGGATGTAACGGGCTTCACCATGCGCTTTGTTCTCGCCCAAGATGAGCACATTCGTTTTCAGGTATTGCTTTCTAAAGGCAGTGGTTTGGCCCATAAAACCTTTGACTGTGCGGGTATGGCATTGGGTCAACATGGTGGGTACAGGGTCCCATTTTGCCGAAAAATCAAAAAGGCTAAAATAGTCCTGCTCTGTGGGTACGTCCCGACCGGGAGCCTGGCCGACATCAATATTGGAAAATTCATACTCCAGTGGGTTTCGCACCAGCGTGAAATTTTTGAAGGCAAAGGTATTGCCAAAGTTCAACTTGGATTGGGCATTGGGGTCGGCGGCATCTCCGTCATAGATATCGGCACAGATGTCAATGCCATCCGCAGCAAGGGCGATATCGTAGGTATCCGTGGCCGAACACATGGCAAACATAAAGCCACCACCACCCACAAAGTCGCGAATTTTTTTGACCACCGCTAGTTTTGACTCGGATACTTTGTTGAAGCCCAAACTGCGGGCCAATTCTTCTGACCGCCTTTGGTTTTCCCGGTACCAGGCATAAGAGCTAAAGGAGCGATAAAAACGCCCGTATTGCCCCGTAAAATCTTCGTGGTGTAAGTGGAGCCAGTCGTACTGGGCCAATTTATCCGCCATTACCTCCCGGTCGTAAATGACATCGTAGGGGATTTCAGCATAAGTGAGTACCAGTGTTACCGCGTCGTCCCAGGGTTGGATGCGCTGGCCCTTGGAATCCATATCAGGTGTATAGACGGCAATTTTGGGGGCTTTTTCCAATTTCATGGCCTCCATATTGGCCTCAGGATCGGCAATTTGATTGAGAATCCCATTGAACTGGGCATCGGGGACGATCTCAAAAGAAACGCCTCGGGTGAGGCATTCTTTTTCAAAAGCTTTACTGTGCTGAAAGGCAAAACTTCCTCCCCGGTAATTCAGGAGCCACCAAGCCTCCACCCCATTGTTCAGCACCCAAAAAGTGATGCCATACGCCTTCAAGTGGTCCTTCTGCTTGTCAGGCTCCATGGGCAGTAGCATGTAGGCAGCTCTAAGGGGACCAAGGGTTGCTCCAATCAGCCCCAAAACAAGCAAGCATTTTTTGATCATTGCCAGATTTATTTAAGTTCGTATTAAAAAACGAATTTACGGTACTTTGGGTTGCTTAGGAACAATAAATTTTCTCTTGCAACTATAGAGAGCGCAAAATCGTTTATATTTGCTGACTTCTCGCTCGAAATACCCCACATGGGGGACAACCCGACAATTTAGGTACAATTATGGATCGTTTGACATTTTCTTACCCTGCCTGGTTTTTATTGTTTTGCTTGTTGCTTGGACTGGGCTACGCACTGCTTTTGTATTATCGCGACAATAGTTTCAAAGACCAGGCCCCCTGGTTGCGGTGGTTGATGAGCGGATTGCGTTTTTTAGGGGCAAGTTTCCTGGCCTTCTTTTTGTTGTCGCCCCTGTTGCGTTACAAACAGATCGACACCCGCAAACCCATTGTAGTCCTGGCACAGGATGCTTCGGAATCGGTAGGGAATGCAATTGGCAAAGATAAAGCCGAATACCAGCAAAAATTGGAACGACTCCAACGCGACCTAGGCAATGACTATGAGGTAAAATCCTTTGCTTTTGGGAGCTCGGTACGAGAAGGACTGCCCGATAAATACGAGGACAAAATCAGCAACCTGGCAGATTTGTTTTCCAATACCTACGACTTATATGGTGGCGACAACCTGGGTGCCATTGTCCTGGCCTCCGATGGTATTTACAACGAAGGCAACAATCCTTTGTATTTGGGTGAAAAATCGGCTGTGCCTGTATTTACAGTAGCTTTGGGAGATACAACCCCTAAAAAAGACCTGGTATTAAAGCGGGTTTTTCACAATAAAATAGTTTACCTCGGGGACCAGTTCAGCGTTTTGGTCGACATTTCAGCCGTCAATTGTGCAGGAAATACCACTTCACTTTCGGTATACAAAGTGGATGGAGGCAAAACTCAGTTGATGTCTTCCCAACCTTTGAATATCGATCGAAAGGATTATTTTTCTACCAAGGAGATCATCCTCAATGCCGATAAGGCGGGAGTGCAGCGCTACCGAATAGTTGTCAACAAAGTTTTGGGTGAGGCTTCCAGCAACAACAACAGTCAGGACATCTTTGTGGATGTTTTGGACGCGCGCCAAAAAATCTTGCTGCTGGCTCATTCGCCCCACCCCGATATCTCTGCCATTCGCCAGAGTATTTCTGCCAATAAAAACTATCAGGTTGAAGTGGCTGACTTCCGGGATTTTAAAGGCAATGTTGCCAGTTATGACTACGTAGTCTTGCATCAACTGCCTGGCAGAGGGGTGGATGCTTCGGGGGTTTTGGCCGCTTTGGATCGGGAAAGAATTCCCCGCTTGTTCATCACCGGTGCTCAAACGGATTATGGCCAGTTCAACCGGGTGCAAAACCTGGTCACGGTACAAACCGATGGGCGCAATACCAATGATGTACAAGGGCGTTTCGCTGGAAACTTCGCTTTGTTTTTGTTGGAAGACAAACTCAAAACCGAGTTCGCCAATTACCCCCCTATTCAGGCTCCTTTCGGGGAATTTAAGGTAGGTGGTTCTGCACAGGTGATGATGTACCAACGCATTCGCAAGATTGATACGCAATACCCCTTGTTTGTTTTTGGCGAACAGAATGGTGCACGTACCGGGGCTCTTCTGGCGGAAGGCATCTGGCG
Source organism: Haliscomenobacter sp. (assembly GCF_965225875.1). Classification (GTDB taxonomy): domain Bacteria; phylum Bacteroidota; class Bacteroidia; order Chitinophagales; family Saprospiraceae; genus Haliscomenobacter. Next base: position 1,006,978 of record NZ_CBDDBS010000002.1, read on the forward strand.
CTGGCGTTTGTTTAACTTCCTCAATGTGGACAACCACGAGTTGTTCGACGATTGGGTGAGCAAAGTGACCCAATACCTGGGGGTAAAAGAGGACAAGCGCAAATTCCGGGTCAACGTGTCCAAAAACATCTACCGCGAAAATGAGCAGGTGTTTTTTGATGCGGAACTGTACAACAAAAGTTACGAGTTGATCAATGAGCCGGATGTACGCCTGGTCATCACCAGCGAAAAGGGCAAGGACTACACTTATACCTTTAATAAGTCGGGCAAAGCCTATAGCCTCAATGCGGGCACACTTCCGGTGGGCAATTACAAATTTGAGGGCAAGGTCAATAGTGGCGGCGAACAATTGAGCTACAATGGCCAGTTTAGCGTACAGCCGATCCAACTCGAACAGTACGAAACCACTGCCGATCACCGCCTCCTGCGCTTGTTGAGTGAAGAATACGGGGGTAAAATGGTTAGCCCCGCGGAAATGAATGACATTCCGTCCATGATCAAAGCGGTGGGTACGGTCAAACCGATTATTTATGAAAATGCTACCACCAAATCCTTGATCAATATCAAGTGGTTGTTTGCCATATTGTTGTTGCTGATTGCTACGGAGTGGTTTTTGCGGAGGTATTTGGGATCTTATTAAGTCTTCTACTAAGGTGTTCTAAGGTGCCTAAGGTGGTTAGAAAAAAACATACTTTTCGCGCTTGCGCGAAAGAGTTTTTATTTGAACCACCTTAGGCACCTTAGAACATCTTAGAGATTAGAGGTTGTAGCTTGAGATTTTCGTACAAAAAAAGGAGAGCATTCGCCAACCAGCAAATGCTCTCCTTTTTTTTATCCAAACACATCAATTGTGTTTATTACCAAGCCATATCGTCTTCCTTAAAAGGAGTACCTGATGGTTCCAGTTTTTTTGCACTAGGTTGAGGGGGCGTAGTTGGCCGTTGTTCTTTGACCGGCTCATCATCGAACTCCTCATCGCCGCGATCGTCACGCTCATCAAAATCTTGTGCATCGTATTCTTCGTGCCGACGAGTAAATTCGTCGTAATCGTATTCTGGCATCAGCTCCGTTTTGATGTATTCAACTACCTCTTGTAGGGAATCCATAAAACGGTTGAAATCTTCTTTGTACAAGAAAATTTTGTGGCGCTCATAGCCATCACCATTGAATTTACGAGTGCTTTCGGTAAGTGTCAAATAGAAATCTTCACCCTTCGTTTTGCGAACGTCAAAAAAGTACGTTCTTCTCTTACCCGCGCGGATTTTCCTCGAATACACGCTCTCAAATCTCCGTTGGTTTCTCTCGTGATCCACTGCTTTGGATGTTTTAATTTACCGGATAAATAAGATTACCACTGTACAAAAGTAAGTAATTGCCTGAATAATCAAAGAATTCGCAAAAAAAGTTCCCTACCGAAGCCTGGAAGCAGTTCAGTAACATCGAATAAAACCCCAAGGGTGAAGGGGTTAGCCATGCCAACAAAAAATGAGTTTACAGAAAATTAACACGCGCTATTCCAAGGTCGACGCAGGAACCTCTTCGGTTTGTTTTTCAAAAAGATCGGCGTAATAGCCCTTGTTTTGGAGTAAGGTTTCGTGGGTTCCAGCTTCTACAATTCTGGAACCGTCCATCACGATGATCTGATCAAATTGCAAAAGGGAATAAATCCGGTGCGTAATGATGATGGCCGTTTTGTTGGCCAGGGCGGTGGTAAAATATTCCAGCACCTGTTTTTCGGTATTGGTATCCACCGCGCTGAGGCAGTCGTCGAGGATCACAATATCCGGCTGTTTGATGAGGGCGCGGGCAATGGATACCCGTTGTTTTTGCCCACCAGAGAGCGTCACCCCACGTTCGCCCACCATGGTGTCGAAACCTTGAGGCAGCTCCATAATATCGTTGTACACGGAGGCGTAGCGGGCAAAGTTTTCGATTTCAGGCTGCGGCGCATCCCTTTTCCCAAAGGCAATATTGGCCGAAATGGTATCTGAAAAGAGGAACACATCCTGGGGCACATAACCAATGCGTTGGCGAATTTTGGCCAGGTCGTGGGTTGCTAGAGCCTGCCCATCCAGCAGAATTTGGCCCTCAGTTACGTCGTACATGCGCAGGAGCAAGTCGGCAATGGTGGTTTTTCCCGCCCCAGTACGCCCAATGATGGCCATTTTTTGACCGGGGGCCAGTTTAAAGTTGATGTTTTGCAAAGCGGTAATGCCCGTATCTGGATAGGTAAAAGTTACATTTTGGAATTCGATTTCCCCCTTCAGATTTTCGGTATTGTGGCCGATATTGGTGATGCTGGGCTGAGTTTTCAAAAACTCGTTGATGCGCTTTTGAGAGGCCGCCGCCTGTTGTACGATCGAGGCAATCCAGCCGATGGCGGTTACGGGCCAGGTCAACATGTTGACATAAATGATAAACTCGGCAATGTTGCCCGGAGTGATGGTGCCTTTGACCACCTGCATACCGCCAAAATAAACCACCAACAGCGTACTGATCCCAAGGAGCAACAACATAAGCGGGAAAAACAAGGAGTTGGTCAACGCCAGGCGTAAGGACTGACGCTTGAACCGATCACTTTGGTCGGCAAAATGTTTGACTGTTGGTGCTTCTTGCACATAAGACTTGACCACCCGAATCCCCGAATAAACCTCCTGAGCCGTACTGTTGAGTACCGCCAATTGTTTTTGAATCTTTTCACTCTGCCGGTTGATGAGCGTGCTCACATAATAAATCGACAAGGATAAAAAAGGCAATGGAATCAAACAATACAAGGTCAACTCCGGGCTGACCACCAGCATGGAAGAAATGACCAAAATGAACAGAGAAACGAGGTTGACACCATATAAAATGGCCGGCCCCAGGTACATCCGCACCTTGTTCACGTCTTCGGTAATACGAGCCATGAGGTCGCCCGTGTTGTTGCGCTTGTAAAAGGCCAGGTCGAGTTTTTCGTAGTGGGCAAACACTTCCTTGCGCATGTCGTACTCCATCAAACGGGACATTACAATGATGGTTTGCCGCATCCAGTACATGAACAAACCCATCACTACAGCCAGCACCAAAACCAGGAGGCCAAAGTAAAACAGTTGTTGCCCGAGCATCGCAAAGAACTCACCCTCAAGTGCTGTCCCCTGGTAAACGCGGTACAGGTACAGGTTTTCTACGACCAAATCCAGTGCCTCACGGATGGTCTGGGGCTGTAGAACCCGGAAGTAATTGGACAGGGAGACAAACAAAAAGCCGAGAAAAAAATGCCGACGGTATCTCCAAAAATACTTGTTCAGGTAAGCTAATTGCTTCATGTTGAATCAGGATGCGGGTGTTCGAGTGTACAAAGATGCACAATAAGTTGGAAACCCGCAAATGGGGAGTTTGGTTGCAGGAGTGGCAAAAGAAATAAAGGCTTAAATCCTTTTATACAAACACCAAATATAGACCGCTTTGCATCTACAAATGGAACACGCTAAATGTATCCCTGTGAAAAAGCCCATACTCCTTTGTTTAATGGTCGTTCTTTGTTCTTTTCTTCCTGCCCAAACCGATACAACCTTGAATAGGTTAGGTAGAGACCTCAATAAGCTCCTTGATGGCGGTAGGGTTTACTCCCTTTTTGAGCCAATTAAGGACAAATCTTTTGAGTTAAAAAATGTGCAGGAAATAACAAAAGTCTATCGTCAGATTGATCATAGGGATTTGCAAAGAGAGCTTGCAGATTTGTATGCCGATTTGGGGATGTATACTCAGGATTCGATTGTCAAAACCCAGGTCATTCACCAATTATTGAGTTTTTGCCACGATTCGATGCGCTTGAATTATGGATGTTACAATGCCGTAAGTGGTCTGCAAAAATTTGAGGTGAAATACTTTGACCCTTCTGTTAGAAAAGCAATTGTCGATAAATTATTGGTTTCCAATTTTGATTCTGACCTCATTTTGATTGCAGGTATGCTGGATTTAAAAGAGCTTGTTCCAAAATTTAAATCCTTGGTATCTAACGAAAATCCCGATTTTTCCAAAGCACCAAGAATGGCTTTGGCGCGTATGGGGGATAAGGCATCTATTCAATACTTTATTAAACAGCTCAGTCCGAACGTTTTGTTGGACAATTTAAGGCTACTCGAAGTCCTGGCTTATATTCGCCAGCCCGAGACCATCAAAGTCTTTTCTGATTTATTGTTTTCAACGAAAAGCCTCCCCGATGATCCTTGCACTGGAGCTGAGGCCTATGCCAGTTTTGGGCTGTACTACCTCGCTCAGTCGTTGGAAGCTTTCCCTATAAAAACACAAAAAGATGTTAGGTCATGGAGAGATGGTGACCTTCAGAAAGCCCGTCAGTGGATGATGCAGCATAAAAGTAGGTACAAAATTGCGAGGGATGTTTTTTGAGTAAAAATAGTTTGTTAAATCAAAAAAATAGTAGAGCTTTGCCGTATCAAAAAAGCTTTACGCTTAAGGATATTAATTTTGAGACTTGCTTTACAGATCGTTTTACAATTAACTGATTCAGTGTGCAAATGATTCATTTTCAACCGATTATCATTTAATTTATTTCATTAACCAGTTTACATACAAATCTTTACTAAACATGAAGTTAACTATTCAACTTGTGCTGGTCGTCTTGACCTTCAGCACCACCCTTGGCGTATTACAAGCCCAGAAATTCCAACCCGGAACCTTCAGTTTTTCTGGCAAAAAAACCGCCTATGTAACTTTACAGGACGGGACCCAATTGCAGGGCAACATCAAAGACCTGGATCGCAAAAAAGGCCTGATCGAAGAAGTGGTGTTGGAAAATGTAGACGGCTCCAGCAAAAAACGCAAACTGAAGCCCGCGGAAATCAAACACATGTACCTCCCCCCCTCTGGCTGGGACAAACTGGGCAAAACCCTCGACTTTTTGAATGATGCAACCCAATGGGACAATGTTGATCTGGACAAAGACATCATTGGCAAAGGCTACGTCTTTTTTGAACAAGCTCCGGTGAGAATAGGTAAAAAGACGAGTAATTTACTGCTGCAATTGGTCAATCCCTCCTTCAGTGGAAAATTGAAAGTGTATTTTGATCCATTGGCTGCTGAAACGGGTGGTATGGCCGTAGGTGGCATTCAGGTAACCGGTGGCGACGAAAAGTCTTATTATGTTGCCAAAGGTAATGCACCTGCTTACCGCTTGAAAAAAGCCGATTATGATGATGAATTCAAGCCCCTGTTTGAAGATTGTGCTGATTTGTTCAACAAATACGGCAAAGATCCGAAATGGGCGGATATTGAGCAGCACGTGTTTGAATATGCGAAGACGTGTAAGTAAGTCTTGATGGTAATTTTGTTGGGAATTTAGCCTATTGAGGGGTAAGTTCCCAACTACCTACCTTTTTTAGATTGTTCAACATCGGATACACCTCCCGAAATCGTTCAAACGCCGCAGCATAAACCTCTGCATTCGCTGGATTGGGTTCAAAAACCTGCTCCTCCCCTGCTTGCTCCTTGCAATCCAGGCCCAGTGCTTTACAGCCCAACAACACGGCTCCCCAGGCAGAACCTTCCACCGTTTCGGCAAGGATGACCCGCATCTGAAATATGTCAGCTACAATTTGTACCCACAATTCACTTTTGGCAAAACCACCACTGGCGCAGAGTTCCACATTTGCCCGATCCGCTTCAGTGGGAAGCAACACTTCGGCGATATGCCGCAACCCTAGCACAATGCCTTCCAACGCTGCGCGTACAAAGTGTTCCTGGCGATGCTGAATGCTCAAACCCAACATGCAGCCCCGGGCATTGGCATCCCAAATGGGCGCTCTTTCCCCCAACAAATAGGGTACAAACAACAAACCATCTGACCCCGCAGGTACCGTAGCAGCCTGTTCAAACAGAGTTTCATAGCTGGCTTCGCTGCGCAAGACATTCTCTTTCAGCCATTGCAAAATCACTGCGCCATTGTTGACTGCACCCAGACTCAGGTATTGATCGTCGATCAGGTGGTAGCACTGGGTACGCATTTCCGGGTCCATTTTAGGTCCACGAACGGGGAGGCGGATGGCGCCACTGGTACCAATGGTCAAGGCCATTTTACCAGCGCCAATAGCACCGGTGCCCAAACTGGCCAAAGGCCCATCCCCGGCACCAATGACCAGGGTATATTGCCCATCTAAACTTTTGGTGAAATAAGTGGAGGGGACAACAGCTGAAAGTTGATCAGGTCTAATTTCCAGGTCTTTCAAAATTCCCTCGTCCCAATCCAGACTTTCCAGGTTCAGCATCCCGGTGCCTGAGGCCATCGAAGTATCAACTTGATAAACTCCGGTCAAGTGTTGCCAAACGTATTCTTTGGCGCTGATGAACTTGTGCGCTTTTTGAAAGACTTCCGGTGCTTCCTCTTTGAACCACCACAATTTGGTCAAGGGACTAAAGGTATGTAATGGAATACCTGTTCTTTGGTAAATGTATGGTCCTTCTTCGGAGTCCCTTAATCTTTCGGCCTGGTTTGCAGCGCGGTTATCTGCCCACAACAAACAATCCGTCAGGGGCTTGCCTTTTTCATCCAACAACAACAAACTGTGCATCGCTGCACTAAAACTAATAAAACTGGCTTCTGGAAAACGTTGATTTACTTCCTGCAAACAGTCCGTTACTGCATGAAGCAAGTCCTCTGGTTTTTGAATACTCCAGGTGGGTTGGGGGTGATACATGGGGTATTCCCGACTCGTTTGGTACAAAACCTGCCCCACTGGAGAAAAAACCACCGCTTTGGTCGCAGTAGTACCAATGTCAATGCCGATGTATGAATGAACCATTTTTACAGTTGAACTTGCTCCGAAAAATCTAAAGGCGGTAAAGTTATTAGAGTTAGGGAAAGTAGAGGCCATTCGGTGTAAAAAAATACCATCTGCGATTTTTTAACCGAACAGCCTCCTCGGACAAAACACTATTTGATTCAATTGAATTGCGAAATATGGGGGCAACCCTTGCGGTTGCCCCTACATTGGATGTTGTGCGGCCACATTGGGTTACCCCAAACCACCCACACATTCACACCCACACTCACACCCTATCTTACTTATCCCACCAAACGCGGCTATCCAGGTCATCGGCGCCCTGGCGGCCAACTGCCTGATCGACATTGGCTTTGTTAACCGAAATTTCGGAGTTAGGATAAGTCAATCGGCGGATAAAGGCACCCTTAATGGCTTTGCCAGGGAAAGGGTTCGGAGTGAGTACAGGGAATCCACTTCTACGGAAATTGGCAAAGGCCTCAGGTCCGTTCAGGAAGGAAGCAATCCAGTACTGCGTATTGATTTGCTCCAGAGCTTTGCTGGCATCAAACGGATTGGCGGTCAGGTAGGCATCGATAGCACTGCTGGCAATAGCCGACTTGGCGTCATACAAAGCACACTGCTCCATGTGCAAACGAACAGCTTTTTGGAATGTTTGCCCAACGTTACCGGTTGCCCAGCCTCTTTGGATGGCTTCCGCTAGCAACAATTGAGTTTGAGCAGCAGTAACCAAAAACATCGGAGCGGTGTTTTTAACCATCCGGGTGCGGTCGACCTGCGAATAATCGTAGAAACTGGCCAAACCATCTTTGGTAGCTTGAGCTACAGCGGTACTGTTATCTAAACCAAGCGGCATGCCCACCTGTACAGCTGGATCGATGTTGGCCTTGGCTGGGGTTTGTTCGGACCCCGATTTGACCCCTACATAACGCACTGCAATTGCACCCAAACGAGGGTCACTGGTGTTTTTCAGATGATCTGCAAAAGGTTTGGCCAAGTAAAAGTTATTGGCTTCAGTTGAATTCAACATTTGTCCGATCCCGTTTACGTAGTTGGGATCGTGGCGGATGACGCAGTTGTCGGCGTTGGCGTCAATCAAGGCCCCTTGTACCGCTTTTGCCACCGTTGATTGGGCCAAGGCAGCGTCTACCTTCACCAGGCGCATTCCGGCCCGCAGGAGCAGGGAGTTGCCCAATTTTTTCCATTGGGTAATATTGCCACCATAAAGTACATCGGCTGTTTCGATGGTTTTGCCTGCATCCAAAGCCGCAGTTGCCTCGGTCAACTCCTTAATGATGTCCGTATAAATAGACTGTTGAGAGTCATATTTAGGCAAAAGTACCTGGTCGGTATAACCCTTGCCCGCTTCGGTATATGGAACATCTCCGTAAGTATCCGTCATCACCATCATGGCATGCGCTTTCCAAATTCGAGCCATGTTGTACAAGTTGCTGCGCGTAGGCTGGTCTTTGGTTGCCAGGATAACGTCTACTGCAAAGCGGATGGTAGAACGGTAATAACGCTGCCAGGAAGCCTGGGTCGCATCGCGGTTGTCCTGGTTAAAATTGGCACCAGTAAGTACCCCCGAGTTGGGAGAGATCATCTGCTGAACGATCCCGATCTCATATTGTACGGTAGTTGCCACAAATGATGCATTGATCACGGAATTGTTCAAAGAGAAGACCGGATTGACACTGGTGGCCGCTGTTTTGTTGATGTTGAGGTCGTCAAAACCTTCATCACAAGCAGCCATAGCCAGCATCGACAATAAGAGAAGAGTATAGCGAAAGTTCTTTTTCATGTGCTGGTTCTTTTAGAATTTAACATTGAGGTTGAAGCCAATGCTCCGGGTAGAAGGCAAGCCGGTGGATTCCATACCAACCAGGTTGTCAGAGCTGTAACCAAAGGTTTCTGGGTCGATGTTGTCTACCCATTTTTTGAGCATCAAAACGTTGTTGGCTACAAAGCTGAGTTTTAAACCTTTGATGACGGAATTAGCAGGCAGATGTTTGCCAAAGTCGTACCCTGCAGTGATTTGGCGCAACTTCCAGTAGCCACCATTGTATACGATGGGTTCAATCAAAGCCAGAGAACGTACTACCGACCAATAATCCTGCACGTTGGCTTTCACGGTATTGGTTTCGCCCTTTTCGTTTACTCCAGCCCCTACAATACCACCTTGATCACGTCCAGGTAAGGTCATTTTATGTAAACCATGGCGTACTGCGTTGAAGTTGGTCCCAGACAGCATCATGTTGCCCAGTTTGAAGTCCACCAGGAAAGAAAAGTTAAAGTTTTTGTAGGTAAATCCATTGTTGATACCGCCAACCCATTTAGGCAAGGCAGAACCAAAAGAAATCAGGTCGGTGGTACGCAATGGAATTCCGTTGCCACCATATACGATACGCCCTTGGGCATCACGACGGAAACCGAAACCATAAATTTGTCCCATTTCCTGACCGACCACCTGGCGAAGTTCACCATTGAACACGTGAGTACCTACGGTGATGCGTTCCCCTGGTTTATCAGTCAACAAGCTCAATACTTTGGTAATGTTGTACGATCCGTTAAAGCTCAGATCCCAACGGAAATTGGAAGTGCGTACGGGTACCAGGTTCAGCAACATTTCCACCCCGTTGTTGCGGCTTTTTCCAGAGTTGATCAAGGTGTTCGTAAAGCCGGAAGCGTCGGAAACCTGAGCAGATACGATCTGGTCATTGGTGATTTTTTGGTACACTGCTGCGTCCAGAGAAACCCGGTTGTCGAACATTTTCAACTCAAGCCCGATTTCAGCCTCCGTAGCGCGCATTGGGCGTAACCCGGCATTGGGCAAAGTGAGGCCTTGTGAGCCACCAACTGGTTGACCTGCTCCGGATGGGTTCGGGTACAAGTTCGCGTTGATGCCGTAAAATAGGTTGTTGGCATAAGGAGAAACGTCGGTGTCACTACCTACTTCAGCATAGGCTGCACGAAGTTTACCAAACTTCAACCATTTTGGCGCTTGTCCAAATGCTTCGGAGAAGATGAAACTACCCGATACCGATGGATAACTAATGCTACGATTATCGGCAGAAAGGGTAGAGAACCAGTCATTCCGCATGGTTACATTCACATACAATATCCGGTTGTACGAAAACTCAGCAGAGCCATACACAGAGTTAACTGCCCGCTCAGAAAGGCCATAAATCGGATCTTTTACCCGGCCATTCATTACGGTGTACAAGTCACGCACTACAAAGTCAGTTACTTGCACTGAGTTCAAATCGGAACGGCGGTACATCTGGTTACCTCCGACATTGAAGTCAAGACCAAATTTGCCAAAGGTACGGGTACCCGAAAGGAGGATATCCATGTTGGTTTCCCGGAAACGGCGAGACTCCTGGGTGTACACCCCATTCACAAAGCCTGCGGGGGCAGCTGCCAAGGAAGCATGGCCAGTTGGGAAGTTGTTGAAATCCTGATCCCGAGACCAGTAATCCTGGCCTACCCGGCCTTGAACGAATAACCAGGGGGTTAGGTTGTACTTAACGGCCAGGTTGCCAAAGAGGCGATCGCGACGAATGTTCTGGAACTGTTCCGCAATCGTCCAATAAGGGTTGGTCCGGTTGCGGAAACGAGAATACACAAATTCATTTCCAGCAGCGTCGTATTTTTTTTCATCCAATAAATCAAATGGCATGGAGTTAGCCATGTTGTATACTGCCGTAGGAATAGAGTTGTCCTGGTTGGCAATATTCGGTGGGTTCCGGTTGTACTCGTTGGAGTAGTTGATGTTACCCGAGAAGCTGATTTTGCTGGACAAATCGTAGCCAAAACCCATGTTGATGGTTTTGCGGTTGAATTTGTTGTTGGATACAATCCCCTGGTTGTCCATGTTGGAAAAAGAAAGATTAAATCCTCCTTTATCGCCGCCAGTGGCCAGAGACAAGGTATTGGTCAGGTTAGAACCATTTACGAAAAACTTTCTGATCCGATCCCGAACAGGTACATAAGGCACTGTTACCCCATCGAACAAAACCTGGGTCATACCGGGTTGAAACTTTTCTCCAAATGACCACTGGCCTGAGGTAGGGTTGGGTGCAGTAGGGCGGGCACCATTTTCGCCCTGGCCATACTCGTACTGATAATCCGTAAAATCCAGTGGCGTTTCATTGGTATAGTTGGAGTTAAAAGTGACCCCGATACCTTTACCAGTCCCCTTTGATTTGGTGGTGATCATGATGACCCCATCCTTTGCCCGAGAGCCATAAAGTGCCGCAGCAGTAGCACCTTTCAGGATGGTCATACTTTCAATGTCATCCGGGTTGATACTGGACAAACCATCGCCACCATCCGAGGTATTTCCACCTCCGCGTACCCCAATGGAGTTGTCGGCAGCAGCATTACCAGGGTTGGTACCAAAGTTGGTGTTGTCAATCGGCACCCCGTTGACTACGATCAGCGGGTTGTTTTGGCCAGAAATAGAAGACTGGCCCCGAATCCGAATTTTGGAGGTTCCCGCAGGTCCGGTACCCAATCCAGAGATGTTCACCCCGGCAACTTTACCTTGCAGGGTGTTCATAAAGTTGGACGAACGGTTCTCGGTAAGGGCTTCCGCTCCAACTGTAGTGGTGGCATAGCCCAACTTTTTGGACTCTTTGCGGATACCCAATGCTGTAACAACCATTTCATCCAATTGCAGAATGGATTCTTGCATGGTTACTACAATTTGGGTCCGATTGCCTACCCTTTCATAAACGGTAGCGAAGCCCGTTGAACTGAAAGCAAGGGTATCATTGCTACTGGCAGCAATACTAAAGGTGCCATTCACCTCGGTAACTGTGCCGCGAGTGGTACCTTTTACCAGAATCAAGACCCCGGGAATACCAACCCCCGAATTGTCATTAACGGTTCCAGTAATTGTTTGAGCGACGAGAAAATTTGCAAAAAATAAAAATAAGCCGGCAAGTAACGCGCCTCTGGGGAAACTACTAGCCCAGAGCTGACCAATGAGTTGATTTTGTTCCATGATCCGATGATTAGGTTTTAAAAGTGCGTATTAATTCGTTACAAATGTCTTGGATTCGAAACAATCTAACTTCCATATATGCGTGGCGGCGAATTTTGTACTTTTTTGCCCAAAGTTTGACTTATTTTTGTTGGAAATTAGCTTTGATAAGCTAGCTGGATTTTATGTACTCAAGCTTGCTTGCAGTGCACAAGATCTTTTTGAAGCCGACTATGAATTACTTATTGTTGTTGCAACAAGGCGAGGCGGAACAACTTCGAAATTTTCCTTACATCACTGATTTAGTAAAACTTAAAGTCCAGAACATACAATTAAATTCATTTAACATCAAAACCCATTCCGAGCTCAGGGTGGGTTTGATTACCGAAGGAAAATTCGATTGGAACATTGCAGGACAAGGTTACACCCTTTTCCCTGGAGATACTGCATTGGCCTGCCCCTGGCAAGCAATTGGCAGCACTAAAGGGGTCATGGATATTGGCGCACTGACCTGGATCGGCATTCAACCTGAATATTTTGACGCCCAGGGAAAGTTACAATTGGGTGCTTGGAGTGGTATTTCTGAATCGGAGCAAGGGGTTATGGGAAAAATCCTGGCCATGAACAAAACGCCAGTGTTGACCCGCTTTGGGGCAGGCGCTACGATATTGCAAAGCATTGAATACGAAATCATGCAGCAAGAAATGGGCTTTCGTACAAGGGTCAATCATTTGCTGGATGAGTTGTTGATCGAAATGGTGCGACACCTGAGCAAGGCCGAAAATTTCAGGCGAGATTTCCCGCAAATTTTCATGAAGCTGGAGCAAACCTTGCGCAGTAACCTCGCTCATCCCTGGACCGTGGAAGAAATGGCGGGCCTGGTGGGTTTGGGCACTACCGCATTTACGGAAAAAGTAAAAGTGTTTACAGGATTCTCCCCCTTGCATTACCTCATCAATCTGCGGATTGCAGAAGCCATCAAGTTATTGCGGCAGAGCAACCACAGTTTGACGCGGATTGCGCTCGAAACGGGGTTTTACTCCTCACAGCACTTTTCTTCAACTTTTAAAAAACTGACGGGTTATACGCCGCGTGCGTACCGGAAGAGCCAGTGAACTATTTTGCCTAATGTTATAACCGACGATCATGGATTGTATTCTTACCATTGACATCAATACTTCGGCAGTTCGAATCCATGCATTTGACCTCAGTGGAAAAGTATTGGGCATGCGTAAAGGTTCGTATCCCACTTTTCACCCCCAAGCAGATTACAGCGAGCAAGACCCTGAACAGGTATTCATCACGACCTTGTACGTATTGAAAAACTTCCTGAACGAGCAGATTCACCCGCAAAAATACAAGGTCCAAGCCATCTGCTTTTGTGCAGCCATGCATAGTGTGTTGGCGGTGGATAAAAATGGCCGCCCTTTGGGGAACGCCGTCATTTGGGCCGACAACCGAGCTATCAAGCAGTCCAAAATGGTAAAAAGTAGCCCCGAATGCCACAGCATTTACAACGCTACTGGAACGCCGATCCACCCCATGTCGCCGCTGGCCAAAATTGCCTGGATGCAGCAACAAGACCCAGAAAGATTCAATCAAGCATATAAGTTCATCTCCCTCAAAGAATACATCATCCTGCAATTGACGGGGGAATACCTCGTGGATCACAGCATCGCTTCTTCTACCGGGCTTTTTGACATCCATCAATTGAAGTGGAATGAACAATCCCTGAATTTTGCGGGTATCGACAAGGAGCGTTTATCCACCCCCGTTTCGATCTATTTTGATGAAGTTGGCTTAAAAAAAGAGTACTGCAAATCCTTGCACCTGGCGAGTACAACCAAAGTAATTTTGGGCTCCAGTGATGGCTGTTCGGCTACTTTGGGTTCGGGAGACATCCGCCACAAAAGGGCAACCGTTACTATTGCTTCCAGTGGTGCCGTGCGGGTAGCGGGCAAAGAGTTTTTGGTAGACGAGCAACAGCGCTTTTTCAACTACCTGCTTGCCGACGACTACTTTATTTCAGGCGGGCCCAGCAACAACGTTGGGGTTGCTTTTGACTGGTTCACCCAGCAATTTGGCAATTTTCATCAGGGGCAGGAATTTGAACAGGTGCGGGAAGAGTTGATTCGGGATGCGGTGTATGTACCCGCCGGGGCCAAGGGGCTGTTGTTTTTGCCTTATTTATTGGGCGAACGGGCCCCGATTTGGAATGCCAATGCCCGGGGTGTATTTTTTGGCCTCAACATCACCCACGAACCCAAACACCTGTTGCGGGCCTGTGTTGAAGGGATTTTGTTAGAAATGTACAGCATTGGCAAACTGCTGAGTACGCAGCGTTCTTTCGACAGCATCAGCATGACGGGGTCTTATGCCAGTGTGCCGTTGTTTGCACAAATCCTGACCGATATTTATGGTTTGCCAGTGCAGGTGAATACCCAGGTGGACAGCATTGCGCAAGGCACAGCTTTGATTGCCTTTACCCAGATGGGCTATTTTAGTGGTTTGGAGGAGGCTTCGGCCAGTACTCATTTTACGGGGGCGTATACTCCTGATGCCCAAAATCACGACTTGTACATGCGGTATTTTGAGGTTTTTGAACGATTGAGTGGGAAGTTAGAGGAGGAGTTTGAAATGATTGTGGGCTTGCAGTGATGGATCAGTAGGGTCAATTGCGGAAATTTGCCCTGGTCAAAAGTTGTAAAAAGTGACGTGACTCGGAAATCGAGATGATCTAATTTGCATTGAAATAGCCCTCAATGTGAATTATGGCAAACAACTACGATCGGATTTTTAAGGAAAACAATTGTTAATTTTATCACGTTTAAGAAAGATGGAACTCATTGTAAAAACTCAAGTTGAAGCCATGACTATTCATTATGACATCGAAACAGATGGACTTTACTTGCAAGGGCTTGAGGAAGGAATTGAGCTTGAAAAGCAAGAGTTCATTCAAACGCTTTGGTCTCTCCAGGAATTTTCATTGGAAAAAATGGCCATGATGGTCAAGAGTCCGGTGGAAAAAGTGACTGAGGTAATTGTGAGCTTATTAAAAACTGAGGGTTTGAATGAAGTAGAAGCACTCGCTGTTTTGGACCGATACAAAAGCAAGTTTGCTTAGTGATCTAATACCACATACGACTCAATATCCAATACCGCTTAGCATAGTCTTTAGGCTTTTCTCTTATGACCAGTTCATAAACAATATTTCTGTTCCACATCAAATCTTCCAAATCCAAACCTGTTCGAAAAAGTTTAAAGTCTTTATTAAGCGACAAAAGTAGTTCTATGCCTAATGAGTCTCCCGATAGGGCTACATGGGTCAAATCATAAGCATATCGACGCAAATGATTTTCATACGGGTGCTTTCTTTTATGGCTAAAGCCACGTATCTTTCTTTTATAATCTGGGTATTCTGCTATCAATTTTTGTACTGGTTTAGTCAAAAAATTTTGGGCGAATATCTCTTTTTTGATCTCGCAAGTATGCATATTCATGTAGATGTTGGCTATACAAATCTCGCGAAATTCAATCGTATCCGCAGCATTCAGGACAAAATCCATCATCATACAATAGATTTTTTTATGCGTACTATCTAAAGAAACTACAGCAGCAACGCCATCCCAATTGAAGAAATTCTCCCCTATCTTGGTAATTCCAAGCTCTGTTCCAACTATAGAATCTTGTGCTGAATAGAACTGCTGCTCTATTGTCACCTCACATGTTGAGTCGGACTGAGCCAATATAAAATTGCTCATTGACAAATCAACCAGTAATAAAAGTATTCCAATTTTCATACTTGAAATTTGATAATGGAACTGATGTCTACAAGGAGTTGCTGAAGAGTGCTTAACTAAAGGCAACGCTCAATGTACCTTGATAATCTTTTTGCAAACGCTCCCCTCCCCTTCTTTTGAAAGAATTTGAACAAAATAAATACCAGGAGATATAGTCGAAACATCCAATTGAACTAGAGAAGCATCCAGCGTTCTTTTCAAAACCACCCGCCCCATCATATCCATCAGCAGAATACTTGCAGTACTTTTACTCACATTTAAATCATGTTGAATAAAAATTTGGTCAATGGCAGGATTGGGGTAAATGTTTATCGCTCTGGGATCTTCTATGGTCTTCACGTCATCGACAATATCCACAAAACAGTTGCCTTTGTACAAACGAGGATGTGTATAAAGTAAAGTGTCATTCTGCTTGAAACAAAGTAAGTCTAGAAAGACTTGAGGGGTAACTGGCACAAACATAGTATTGCTTATATCAGGAAAAAAGCCGAGCGTACTTCCAATGCCTTCTACCCAGGAATAGGCGTACCTCCCCATAAAAACACCGTTGTCTGGCTTTCTACCTATTTCAAAATTAAATCTTGCTCGCCTGACCTGATCATCATACACAACCGTGTCTATGGAAGCAAGCCGAAAAAGCACACATCTCAGAGCGTTGGGGTTACAATTCGGTGATGATTCACCAACCCAACCAACAGGGAGATTGAAGTCATACAATAACCTTGGGCTGAACTCACCTTTGTCTATAAAAAATACGCGGTTTGATTCATTGATGTAAGCACCAATATATTGTGCAGAGTCAATCCTAAATGCTTTACCTATGCTGACATATAGCTTTGTAAAAATCTTGTTTTGTATAGTAGTGTCTCCTTTGGGAGCATAGTGAGAAGTGATATAAACTGGATCATAGTCACCGACTACCGTAACTACTCTACTCCATTCCGCATTCTTAGTGGGAAAAGGCAAGTAATTTTGGGCTGACAACTCAGCTAAGAGCAATAAACAGCCACCTACCATACAGCATAATAGTTGAATCATTTTTCGCATAGCAACTCATTTTAAATGATCCCGGCTGTTGATTAGTGAAACTAAATAACAATTAAAATGCAAAATGAACACTATTCCGCGTAAGTGCAAGAGCGAAGCAAAGCTTTAAAAGCCACTAGCCGACAATGCTAGGTATTTAACATTCAATACAAACTTTCCCCACTTTTCCCCACCTACATTTCCCAAAAAAAACTATATTTCCGTCCTTTTTCTTTTCAAAAACGACCAGAAACGTATGTCGGAAAACAAACCAACAACCCAAGCGCACCCCCACATGAAGGAGTGGTCGCAGGAACTGAAGGGCCAGAATTCCTGGACCATGTTCAAGGTGATATCAGAATTTGTGGAGGGCTTCGAGACCTTGAACGTCATTGGCCCCTGCGTGTCCATCTTCGGATCTGCGCGGACCAAACCCGACAATAATTATTACAAACTCGCCATAGACATTGCCCGGCGTTTGACCATCGAAGGCTACGGTGTCATCACTGGCGGCGGCCCGGGGATCATGGAAGCAGGCAACAAGGGTGCAACCTTGTATGGTGGCAAATCGGTGGGTTTGAACATCAGCCTGCCTTTTGAACAAAACAACAATCCCTACATCGACAACGATAAAAACCTGCACTTCCGCTATTTTTTCATTCGCAAGGTCATGTTTGTCAAGTACGCCCAGGCTTTTGTAGCTCTACCGGGTGGTTTTGGCACCATCGATGAGGTATTTGAGGTGCTCACTTTGATTCAAACCAAAAAAATCAACAAAGTGCCGGTGATCCTGGTGGGCACCAAGTATTGGTCGGGATTAAAAGAATGGATGTTCGAAGTGATGCAGGAACAGGAGCACAACATCTCGCCCGGCGATCTGGATTTGTTGCCCCTCACCGACGATCCCGAAGAGGTCATCAAAATCATCAATGACTTTTATGGGCATACCAATAAACTAAAGCCGAACTTTGAGCTGTTATAAGCGGGGGAAAGTTTAGCCTCTTGATTGTATTTCTAAAAACCAATTGCCAATGCGCCTTCGCAGCAGTATCATCGGCCTGTCTTTGCTTTTTTTTGTCGTTCAGCTTCAGGCCCAAAGTGGCCTGGCCGATAGCATCCAACGCATCCATTTGTGGTTGCACCAACACGTCAAAACCAGTGCTGAAGGAAGCAATTGGCCCGTAATTCCCGGCGATAGTGGTGGGCGGATCGGTTTGGATTTGTACAGTGGTATCCCGGGTATTGTGTTGTTTTACCTGGAAGCCCATCACGCCACCAATCGGCCGGAATACCTGGAGGAAGCCAAAAACGGAGCCAATTTTTTGCTCGCCCGCTTGCCTGAGCAGCTGAGTGAGATGGATACACAAGGCAAAACCGGGCTTTTCTCCGGGATATGTGGGGTAGGATTTACTTTGCAGGAGGTTTACAAAGCAACGAAGGACAAAAAATACAACGAAGGTTTCCAACGGGTGCTCAAATTGCTGCTCAATGCCGCCGATACCCGGGGTGAAACGACCCACTGGGGCTACGTCACCGATATCATTGCGGGTAATTCCGGCATTGGTCTGTTCCTGCTTTACGCTTACCGCGAAACCAAAAACTTCACCTACCTCGAACTGGCTGCCAATACCTGCAACTGGCTCATCAATGCCGCCCAACGCATCAGTACCGAGCAATGGAAATGGCGCATGTGGCCTGGAGCGGAAGTAACCATGCCCAATTTCTCCCACGGTACCGCCGGGGTTGCCTATTTTGCAGCGGAGGTGTTTGCTATTTTGGAGGAGGGTCGGTATTTGCGGGTGGCACTGAACGGCGCCCGGTACTTGCAAACCTTAAAAAACGCCGAAGGCCTGATTCCCCACCACGAGGAGGGCGATGGCAAACAACTGTTTTATTATGGGTATTGCCACGGGCCGGTGGGTACGGCGCGCTTGTACTACGTGTTGTACAACTCCTATAAAAAGGAGCGCAAAACCTGGGAAAAACCTTGGGAGGCTGCGATAACAACCCTCTTAAAATCGCCCATCCCACAAGAGCGCACGCCAGGTTTTTGGAACAATGTAAGCCAGTGTTGTGGCAATGCCGGGGTCGCCGAATTCTTTTTGACTTTGTACCGCATGGAAGGCAAAAAGAAATACCGCAATTACGCCTGGCTCCACACCCAGGACTTACTCAAACGCGCTACCTCCGATGCTCAGGGCCTACGCTGGATACAGGCCGAAAACCGTACAGAGCCTGAAGCATTGGCTGCCCAAACAGGATACATGCAGGGCGCTGCGGGTATTGGCATCCTGCTTTGTCATTGGTTGGAATTGGAACAAGGTAAAAAACAACTCATCCGTTTACCAGACGAACCGTACCGCAATTTTTGAAAATTAGGTTTACAATTCAGAGCAGAAAATCGCCATTTCAGCGCGCTTTAGCGTCACTTCGTTGGGTTTTGTCAAAAATATTGTCACTTCCAGGCAACCTATCGCTATCTGGATTCGTTCTTTATTCGATTTTGGATGAATAAAGAAACCAAATTCTACAGACTGTTGTCTTACTAAGGGGCGACAAAAAAAATAAGTGATCATTTTGCAAGAGGATTAGATAAGGAAACGTTTCATTTCAAGTGTCTTATCTAATCCTCTGGCTCAGAAAAAATGATCACTTGTTTTTGCCCAACTACTAAAGATCCTGTTAACCCAAATATTTCATCACCTAAACTGTGAAACTGTGGTAATGGCTAAAAAGAGTAAATGGACCGCCGAGGACCGTATCATTGAATTGATAGCATGGGAACTCAACATCCCCTCCTCGCGCATTAACCCCCACACTGACCTCGTTGACGATTTGTACCTAGACTCGGTTGACAAAGACTTATTGATTGCAAAATTAGAATCTCAATTTGGCGTTTTTCTCAACCAAGAACAAGCCGCAAAAATTGATACGGTACGAGATGCTAGTTTTTTCCTGCAGCAAAATGCAGCTTGAGAGTGAAAAGTGAATAGTGGAAAGTGAAAAGCATGATCACCTAGCCAATTTTTCACTTTTCACTTTTCACTTTTCACTTTTCACTTATTAATTTATACCCATTCTCATACTTCTTCTTCAAATATCCATTCGCTTCTTTCTCCTCAAATTTTCCTTTTTCAGCAATCCAGTGCAGGGCTTGTCCACTACGATAAGCAATATTGCCCATTTGGCTGACGATACAGGCCCTGGAACCAATGCCAATGGTGGCTTTTGCGGCCTCGGGCTCTTTCACTTTTACCGCCTCCAGGAAATTTTGAACGTGTAAGTCAAGACCGAAAGAATTTTTTGCTTTTTGGGAAGGTACTGCTTCAATGGCCTTGTTGTGCGGAATGACCTCCCAGTCCTCCCGGCTGATCACCAAAGTGCCATTTTCCCCGATGAATGCAGCTCCTTGCCCTCGATTGTAGTTGCCCAGGCCGATGCCCATCATGTGTTCCCAGGTCAGGGTAAAATCGCGAAAATTGTAAACAGTGGTTAGCGTATCGGGGGTTTCCTGAGCATCGTCGGGATAACCCAGTTTTCCCCCTGTAGCCATGATGGTATGGGGCATCTCAGGCTCCATAAATTGCAAAACGGTATCGATCATGTGCACGCCCCAATCGGTCATCACCCCTCCGGCATAGTCCCAATACCAACGAAAATTGCCATGAAAGCGGTTGGGATTAAAAGGCCGTTTAGGCGCAGGGCCTAGCCACAGTTCGTAATCTACCCCGGCAGGTACAGGGCCGTCAGGGGCCTTGGGTATACTGGATTTCCAGCCTACATAAGCCCAAGCTTTGGTACTGCGCACACGACCCAATTTGCCGGAACTCAGGAATTGTTGTGCCTCTTCCAGGTGGGGTTGACTGCGCTGCCATTGACCTACCTGAATCACCCGTCCCGAGCGCGCTGCGGCCAGTTCCATGGTTTGGGCTTCAACGATGGAGTTGCCAATGGGTTTTTCCACGTACACGTCCTTGCCTGCAGATAAAGCATCCAAAAACATCAAACAATGCCAATGATCGGGCGTGCCAATGATTACGAGGTCGACAGCAGGATCGGCCAACAAATCCTGATAGGCTTTGTACAATTTTGGTGCTGGCAAACCTGCTTTTTCCAAATCAGCCTTGCGGCGGGTAAGTACATTATTGTCCACATCGCAGAGGGCAGCACAAAAGCATTGGTCATTTTTCAGGAAAGATTGCAAATCGACAAAACCCATTCCGTTGCAGCCGATCAGGCCTACTCCGATGCGATCATTTGGGCTAATATAGTTACGTTGGGCAGCAATGAGTTCTAATGGCAAAGTGCCGAATAATCCTGCCGCGAGGGCAAATTGACCAGTCTGCTGTATGAATTTTCTCCGCGAGTGTTGCATAATCGATGTTTTAATATGCCTTTACCCTAAAAAACGAAGCTTAAGATAAGTTATAGTTCACTTATCTTAAGCTTTGACGTTTTTTTAAGATTACCCCCCCGAAAAAACCGGGTTTATTCTCTAACCACTACCATACGATGGATTTGCGCCCGATCTTGTAGCCGCAACCAATAATTTCCGGCTGGTAGTTCTGCTGGCAGTTTGATCTCGTACCACCCGGGGCTGCCCTGCAGGTTCAGGCTTATCTTCCGGCCCAGGGCATCCAACAAAAAGACTTCCTCCGCCAGCAAGGTCAAAGAAGTTTGGATGTTGATGCGGTCTTTAGCTGGGTTGGGGAATATGGACATCAATTCACCTTTATCCAGCGTTACCGCCACTACTTTGGAATGATCCGTAGTGCCATTAAAATCCACTTGCCTCAAGCGGTAGTAGTTGATGCCAGCTAGCGGATTGGGATCAAAATATTGGTAATGCTGGGTTTCCTGAGTCGTTCCTTTGCCTTTGACGCGGGTGATTTCCAGGAAGTTTTGGCCATTGGCGCTGCGCTCCAGCGCCATGTAGTCGTTGTTGAGTTCAGTAGCGGTTGTCCAGGTCACCATAATGCCTTGATCCTGAAGTTTGGCCTCGAATTGGGTTAGTTCGATGGGCAGGATACATACGCCATCGTTGCCGTCGGTGCCGGTTCCATTGGTGGGCACATTAGAGCCTTGGTTCCCATTGGCGCCAGTCGTCCCACCTACCCCACTCGTTCCGCCCGGGCCACCTGCTCCACGTGCACCTCTGGTGCCACCAATACCAGTACCACCTTGTGGGGTAGAGCAAGCAACTGCGGTACAAGAACCTGCACTACCGCCCGTTCCATCTCCCCCTGCGCCTCGTGCACCGCCACGGCCACCATTTCCACCGATGCCAGCACCCGTTCCGAAGCCCCCAGCACCGCCAGGTCCTCCATCACCACCATTGCCACCAGTAGCGTCACCGCCCGTGGTTGTTGCACAGCTTCCACCTGTGGATCCATCTGCACCAATGGCAAAACCACCTGCACCACCATCTCCGCCCTGGCCGCCATTGCCGCCATTTTTATCCGCACCAAAGCCGTTGCCGCCTTGTGCTCCGTTGCCACCCTGACCACCATTGCCAGCAAATGCAGAGCCTCCCGGAACCGTATTAAAAGCAACTCCACCGTCACCACCATTGCCACCACTACCACCTCGACGACCGTTGCCAGTCGTCAAATTCACGCCACCACTACCACCATTGCCGCCATTGCCGCCACCGCAAGCTATGCCATCGCTACTGTTGCCCCCCTGGCCACCATTTCCACCATTTTCGCCAACTGTGGTAGGGGAACCAGCACCATTGCTGCCATTACTGCCATTGGAGCAAGCAAAAAAGTAAGTTTCACCACCTTTCCCACCTGCACCACCATCGATATTGAACCAGGCTTCACCGTTGCCGCCCTGGCCGCCGTTCCCAGCAACAAAGCGGTTAGTTTTCCTGCCCGCCTGGAATTGTTTGTATAAAATGATCATTGATCCTCCCTCGCCGCCCCGGCCACCAGCAATTCCATTACCTCCTTTACCCACTTTAACCTGGCCATTGATAATGATTCGTGGGGCTTGTAAAAATAGGCTTCCCCCGCGGCCTCCATTGATGGATTGAGCCACTTGATTGGTCACAGAAAACCCCAAGGTAACTGCCCCAATTTGAGCCAGCTGACCACGTAACGGAGCGATTTGGGCAACGAAGTTTTTATCCGATAAATAGCCAGGACCGCCATCACTCAACTGAATGTTGCCATTGATTTCAATGGTTCCTGCTGCACAAATGATCAGGTTTTGCCCTGATCTATTGCTTTGTACAATGGATTTTCCAAAGATATTGCCATCAATGCGTACGTCTCCTTCGGAATAAACGACATAGTCCTCTTCCAAGATCAGGTTTTCACCAAATGGAACGATCAGTTTTTTGACTACATTAAAATGAGTGTTTGCTCCGCCTTGGGCATTCAATAGGTAAGCTTGTTGAAATAAAGCATGCGTGGCCTCACTTGGTCTCACTTTTTCACAAACTCGATCATCATTGATGCTAAAAAAATCCAGAAGTACAGGATTGATCGTGTGGTTCTGTTGGGCGTGCAGTTGGGTGATTCCACAACAAAATAAGGCCAATGACACAGAAGCCCATAGGCCACCCAGGGATGTTGTTAGTAGTTTTCTCATCGTATGCAGCAATTAACTAATTAACCACAATCGCTTATGGTTCAATAAGGTCAATATGATTTGAGCGAAACCAGTATGAAGGGTACTTTCAAGAATAGAGGTGGAACTATGTTTCAGAAGGAACTTTTCGATCCTTAAAGATAAGGGCATCGAATGTTTTATTTCAATATTTTTTTTTCTAATAACTGATAATCAGATGTTTCAACGAAAACATCGCTAATATTGGCCTATCCATTCTACGCATTTGCACAACAAAATCGGAACCTTTACCTTTGTCCCTCTTTATTACTCGATTATTACCCGTTGTTGTTATGGAGCAGCTAAGCAGTAGCTTTAAGGAATTGGGCCTGGTGGCCCTCACGGCCCCGGTATGTGCTTTTTTGATCTTGCTCGAAATGTACCTGAGCAATCGTCAGGAAAGGCCTGTCTACACCTGGCGCGACACTTTCACCAATGTTTACCTCACGATTTGTCAAATGGGCGTGGATGCCCTGACCCGGAGAATCCCTACCTATTTTGCGCTGGACTATGTGTACCAGCACCAGGTATTCCAAATTCAGAACCCGGTTTGGTACTGGATTTGGTTGATGATCGGGCAGGATTTTTGCTTTTACTGGATACATCGAATCGAGCATACCTGTCGTTTTTTCTGGGCAGTACATGTGACCCACCATTCCTCGGAGCAATTCAATTTTTCGGTAGGTTTTCGTTCTTCGGTACTGGAACCCATTTACCGCTTTGTTTTTTATTTGCCGCTGCCCTTGTTGGGTTTTGAAGCCAAAGATTTGTTTTTGGCTTTCTCCATTACCCAGATTTATGGCATTTTGGTACACACCCATGCGGTGAAAAGTATTCCTATATATGAATGGTTGTTTGTGACCCCTTCCCATCATCGGGTCCATCATGCTTCCAATGTGCGTTATCTGGACAAAAACATTGGGATGTTACTGATCATTTGGGATAAAATGTTTGGCACTTATGAAGCCGAAAGAACCGACGAGCCTATCCATTATGGTCTGGTTACCCCCCCTGACAACAGTGGTTGGTTTAAAGTTATTTTCCACGAGTACATCGCCATTTGGAATGATGTTTTTGTCAAACACCGCGACTTGCCCTGGCGCTTACGCCTCGGATATGTATTTGGTCCTCCAGGTTGGAGCCATGATGGAAGTACCAAAACCTCTCGGCAGCTGCAAGAAGGATTGGCGGATAAGGAAGAAAACAGGGCAGGTTTTGGGGAAAATGCAGTCCTTCAACCTTAATTGGGTTTGCGCGCACTCAACAAACCATAGCCCCACAATTTTTTCTCCAAAGCGTGGTATTGATGAATGGAGCCCCAGACATTACTGATTTGTACATCCGACACAATACCCCATTTATTCAGGGACAGAGCCATTGGCAACCATTTGTACCCATGCTCTTTGATGTTGAGGATCGAACGCATCGTATGCTGCGTAATGTCGCGAAAAGTAAAGTCGACCAACCCAGTTTTTTGGGCATGCGCTGCATGTTCGGATACCGTATCTAAATCGGGAATAGCCCAATTGTTTAGCCAACGCCGCAACTGAAATTCATTTTCTTCAGAATAAGGCCGCTGCTTTCGGACATACTCGGCGATAACCAAGCGACCACCGGGGCGCAACAAACGGGCTGCTTCCCGATAAAAATCCAATTTTCGCTCTGCGTGACAAACACTTTCCAGGGCCCAGACCACGTCAAAACTGCCATCTTCAAAAGGGATCTTGCGGTAATCAGCCAGCAAAAATGAGGTTCGTGCGGAAACGCTTTGCCTACGGGCATTGCGCACGGCATCTTTCACCTGGCTTTCAATGGGCGTAACGCCCACTGTGGTACAATTGCGGTTTTGGGCCAACCAAATACTTGAGCCCCCTACCCCACAACCCGCATCCAGCACTTTTTCGCCTGCTTTAATGGCCGCCAAATCGGCCATCACCTTATTCATGTTGGCTACCGCCGCCTTGTGGTGGGTGGCCTGCTCATCGTAATATCCAAAATGCAGCGCATAAGTACTGCGAACGCCCCATACCCAGCGGTAGTCCCAGCGGGTACCCTCGTAATAGGATTGAAGTGTAGGGAAAATTGATTTGGCCATAATCACTACTCTGCTTGATAGGGTAAAAATAGTACATCTCAACGCAGCAAGGTCAAGGAACCTCGAACAATTTCCGTTTTCCCAGTACGCAACAGTGCTTCGGCTACAAAAACATACACGCCGACCGAAGCTTTTTCGCCATTGACCATTCCGTCCCAACCGCTCTCGGGGGTGTTGCTCAAATTCTCGGCAGCAAATACCTGATTGCCCCAGCGGTCAAAAATCCTCAACACATTGATTTTTTCAACTTCCTGAGCGTAGTACAAGGTGAAGTAATCATTTTGGTTGTCACCATTGGGACTGAAGGCATTGGGGGCATAAATGCGCAGGCGCTTTTCCACCAAAACCAATAAGTTATCGCGCAGCACACAGCCATTGGCACTCCTTACCGTCAACTGAAAAACAGTCGTAGCAGTCGGTCGAGCGATGATGCCAGCTGAATCCAGACTTTGAAATCCGGTGCCAGGTTGCCAGGTGATCGAACTGGGTATAAAATTGATTTGAGGTTTGATCAAAACACTATCCCCCGCAAAAATACTGCGATCGGGGCCAAGATCCAGGCTCAATTCCGAAGAATTGGGCACCCGGACATTTCTGGTAGCAATACAATTGTTGCCATCACTGACTCGCAAGGTCCGATTGCCCGAAGCCAGGTCAGAAATGGTGAGCGGCCCTCTAAAAGGAGCAAAAGCAGCCCCATCCAAAGAATACGCATATGGCCCACCTGCTCCTGTGATGTTCAGAATCCGCAATTGATTTTTTTGCCCGGGACAAACTGCTGTATCCAAAGCAAATTGAAAGCGCAATGAATCGGGTTCGATTAGGGTAACACTTACGGGTAGCGCCTCACAACCAGCACTATCTCTGGCCACCACCTGATAGGTTCCCGGCCCAAGGTTGCTGATGCTCTGGGTATTCTGGTTGTTGTTCCAGGTATACTGATAAGGTGCTTTACCGCCCTTTACTTCTGCAATTGCCGCGCCGTCAGCCGCGCCAAAACAACTGATGTTGTACCGGCCAAAGTTAGTGGTAGCGCGTGCCGTAGCGATGGGTTCGCTGATGGTAATGGTTGCTGAACTGTTGGGGGTCGCCTCGCAAGAACCTGTGCTTGTTTTTACAGACAGTAGGGTAAAAGTTGAAGTTTTAGACAAAATAACGGGCAGTACCGTCCCATTTCTTACATTGTTAAAAGGAATGGTATCCCTCCCATTGGTAATGATCAGATTAAAAAGGCTGCCTCCGCTCAATTGAAAGCGCAAATTGCCAGCTCCTCCGCCACAAATGGTCGTATCGCCACTCAATGTACCATTTGGTCGGGGAGAAAAGCGCAAATCCACTGAGATGATGCTATCGCAACCCGCGGTAGTGGATAAAAATTCGATCCCACGTGGGCGGCTTTCATTGTACACTTGGCCATTGATGACGAGTTGTTCTCCCTGGCACAGGTCTCGGCGAATCAGAGTAGTATCACTTTCCTGATTCAAAATATTGACCATTTCATCAATGAGTGCCGGGCAGCCATTGCCATCGATGATGGAAGAAAAAAGGATACTTGCTGTCCCGGTACGTGAAGGGCAAAACACCAGCGAATCCTGGTTGGTATTGGCTACGAGACCATCCGGTTGAATGTTCCCCCCCTCATTGACAATAAAACCCAAAATAAATGGTGCTTTGCCCTGAAAAGAAAGCGGCAAGCGAGTACAAGTCCCGCCACAGAGGGTATCCCCTGCTGGCACCACCAGGCTAGGCGGGTTGGCCAATTGCAGCACTACTGGTATGGCCCGGCTGCGGCATACCCCATCGGTAGTAATCGCATAAACAGTTGTAGCACCAGAGCTGAATTGATCGGGGTCGACGATGGTATCGCGCAGATTTTGATCTTGGTACCATTGCACCACCAATCCCGTATTGCCCCGAATCTGGCCATCCAGGGCGCTCAGCGCGAAGGTGGCCTGGGCATTGCCATTGGTACAAGCCACCACTGGATCAACAATGGGTTGAATGCTTACCCCTGGAGTAACGGTTACGGTAGTAGGTCGGCCAAAATTGGAATAAATTGGACAAGCATTGGCATCGGTGACCGAAACAATAAAAAAGGTGGTGGTCTCCCCTACCCTGATGGAGATCGAATCATTGTTTTGAGCTTGTGCAACCTGAAAGGTATCCAAACCATCACTGTATTCCAGGATGAAAGGGCCCCCTGTACTTGGCAGGGTCAACCGCAGCACTTCATCAATGGTGTCACAACCCTGGCAAGTGGTACATTTTAACTCAATGCCGCTATTGGCAATCGCAAAACGCAGGGGAATGGGGGGCAAATTTGTGCAGGAGCTTGCCGTCTGCCAATTGGCAGGATTGGCAATCCGCGAAATCCATTCCAACTGAGTAGTTGCCGTAGTAAGGCCATTGTAGGCGATGAAGTCGGTCCCATTGCCCGTTGGAGCCATATTGAAGCAGCTGGCTACATCGGGGTGTAATTTGGAATCTTGCGAGGTGTTGGTGTTGAGCCATTGTGTTTTGGTGTTGAAGCCAAACAGAATCCGCCCACCAGTATACGTTGCGTCGTGGTTAAAATTACCCGCTGTCCCGGTTCCCTGGTTCCAGATTCCCCCTTGCATAAAGTAAAACTGGTCACCGCCCGAATTGAGATTGGCCGCATTCGTACTCCCCTGAGCACTAAAATTCCAGGTGTCATCCGGTAGAATTGCGCGGTAAGTTGTACTACCTACCGGAGGGAATTCAAAAGTGATCACAGTACCTGCCGGAATGGTGTTCCCGCTGCGGGTTGCTCGAACAAAACCTTCCGAATTTCCCCAGCGGCCTGTGGTTAAACGCTCCCAGCCATTGTCCGTAATGTCGATACTGGTACCGGCAGTTATGTCTTTGAAACAAATAAAACTAATGCGATCAACCGGAGTTCCACTGCAAGCAGCGTTGTTGGCGTTGACCTCTATAATGGCCAGGTCGCCTGGTTCCAGACGGGTTTGTGCTTTGATCCAAAACACTTGTATACAAAATAGTGCAGTGACTAGGAGTGGCCGTACGGCTAATGGTTTCATGGAACAAAATAGTTTATAGGATTTGGGAGACTGGAAGTTTTAGCGCAGGTCTAAGTATTTTTGTTTTAAGCGAAAATGAGGCTGATTTAGGGTGAATGAGGCACGAAAAGCGGAGTGTAGCAGCGCTACATGAGCATTTTCAGAACGAAATTCACCCTAAATCGGGCCATTTGTAGCAAAACAAAATATTTTAGGCATGCGCTCAGGCTCCCTTTCCAACGTTGAACTCGACTTTCAAAGTGTTAAGCTTAGATTAAGTTTATTTTCAGTTTTTTTTTTCCTAAAAACACTTATCTTTGCGGACACTTTTGACAAAAGTTCTTTAACAATGAACGGGCTCATACCTTTTTCCTTACCAATCAAGGGTTTGCGTAATGGGGTACACGAGTTCCAGTATGAGGTAGGGGCTGAGTTTTTTGCCGAGTTTCCGGAATCGCCGGTGCAAGATGGAAAACTTTCTTTAAAAGTTATACTGGATAAACAACCAACGCTCTTTGTGCTCGATTTTGACTTCGCTGGAACCGTCCGTACGGATTGTGACCGTTGCCTGGCCGAAATTGATCTTCCGATTGCCGATCACCAACAATTGATCGTCAAACTCAGTGAAGAAAACGAAGTAGAAGACGATGAAGTGGTTTATATCCACCCTGAATCTTCGGAGTTGAACATTGGAACGTTTGCCTACGAATTCATCATTCTGGCAATCCCCATGACCCGAACGTACGATTGTGGAGCGGATAATTACCGGCAATGCAACCGGGAAATGCTCGACTTGTTGAGCAAAAACCTGGTCGACAGTACCGATGCCCAGGACAATCCAGAAGCCGGTGAAAATCCGATTTGGAGCGCCCTCAAAGATTTGAATATTAATAACACTAACGAACGGGATTGATTCCCGATAAATTTTGGAACGATGGCACATCCCAAGAGTAGAGGATCGAAGCAGAGAAAGCATAAGCGTAGAACGCACTTTAAAACGGTTGCGCCAACCGTAGCTACTTGTAAAACCACTGGTGAGAAGCACCTGATGCACCGCGCTTATTTCGACGCGGAAGGTAACATGTTCTACCGCGGCAAGATGTTTATCCAGTCAAAAGAACAAGAACAGGAAGAAGAGCAACAATAAGTCGCTCAACAACCTGACGCGTCCATGGAGACCATAAGAAAATAGCTCCCATCAGTTGATTTGATGTGGGGCTTTTCTTGTATCCCCATGGATGAATCCATGGGCTATCCCATGTGTGCGCCCCCACGGATAAATCCATGGGTTGCGTACGGCAGCGCACGCGATCCCCGCCACCCCACGGGAATCCCACGATTTAAATCGTGGGTTACATCCGTGGGAGGCCATCACATAACCCAACCCATGGCTTTAGCCGTGGGCCTCACGGATGTGCCCGTGGAAGTACTAACGTCCATGAAAAAAATCATCAAAACCGACAAGGCTCCCGATCCGGTTGGCCCTTACAGCCAGGCCATCATCCACAATGACACCTTGTACGCCTCTGGCCAAATCGCCCTGGATCCAGCTACGGGTGTCCTCATCACTGATAGTATTGAGGCAGAAACCACCCGGGTAATGCTGAACATCCAGGCCATTCTGGAAGAAGCAGGGCTTTCGTTCAAGGACATCGTCAAAGCATCGGTTTTTGTAACCGACATCAATAATTTTGCCCGCATCAATGCGGTATATGCCACCTATTTTGATGAAGCTACTGCCCCGGCCCGGGAGTTGGTGCAGGTGAGCGCATTACCCAGAGGGGGCAATGTAGAAATTTCCGTTATTGCTGCATTCGATTAGGGAACTGAAATGCACCTTTATTTCGTTTCCTAAGCTTTATACTTCTGCATCATGAGTGATAAAAAACGTGTACTCTCCTGCATCCAGCCTACGGGTGACATGCATTTTGGCAACTATTTTGGGGCCGTAAAAAACTGGGTCGATCTCCAGGAAACCTACGAATGTGTGTACGGCGTAGTGGATTACCACGCCATGACCATGCCCTACAATCCGATCAAATTGCGGGAAAACACCTGGGAGCTGATCTTCAACCTCATGGCAGTAGGCATTGCACCCAATAATCTGTTCATTCAGTCGCTGGTTCCTGAACATACCGAGTTGTGCTGGATTTTCAACTGCTTTGCCTCTTACGGTCAATTGTCGCGCATGACCCAGTTCAAGGACAAAAGTGCAACATCTTCAGAGGGTGAAGACGGTTTTATCTCTGCTGGTTTGTTGGATTATCCGGTGCTTCAAGCTGCGGACATTTGCATTTACCGTGCGGATTATGTCCCGGTTGGCAAAGACCAGGAACAACACCTGGAATTGGCCCGCAACATCGTCCAACGTTTCAACAACCAGGTGGGTAAAGAGTACCTGATCATGCCGGAGCCCTTGTACACCGAGTTTACCAAAATCACTTCGACTGCTGACCCTAGCCGCAAAATGAGCAAAAGTGCCGGTGAAAAGCACTACATCAGTTTGTTTGCCGACAGTGACAAAATCCGCAAACAGGTGCGCTCGGCAGTAACCGATACGGGTGAAAACACCGGGGGTGAAATGAGCCCTGGCGTGAAAAACCTCTTTGAGTTGCTCAAAGCCTGTGGCAAAATGGAAACCTTCCAGACCCTCAAAGCGGACTACGATGCGGGAGTTTTGAAGTACGCTCCACTCAAAGAAGCCGTTGCTGAAGCATTGGTAGAAGTATCTGAAGCCGCACGCAACAAACGCGCCGAACTCAATACCCGCAAAAAGGAAGTGAAAGAAGAAATCAAGTCTTCTTCAGAGCAAATCCGTCGCCGGGCTCAACAAACCCTGCGGGAAGTAAAGGAACTATCAGGTTTGATGAACGTCAAATATTAAGGTATATGAAAATCATCTGCATCGGACGCAACTACGCCGAACACGCCAAAGAGCTCAACAACGCGGTACCTGAAGATCCAGTGGTCTTCATGAAACCTCCTTCAGCACTGTTGGTAGGAGACAAACCTTTTTATTATCCCGAGTTCACCCAGGATTTGCATTACGAAGGGGAAATTGTACTGAAAGTGTGCAAAAATGGCCGCCATGTACAGCCGGAATTTGCCCACGAGTACTACAATGAAATTGCCTTCGGCATCGACTTCACCGCCCGGGACATCCAGGCCAAATGTAAAGCCAAAGGACTGCCCTGGGAGATTGCCAAGGGTTTTGATGGCTCCGCAGTGTTGAGCGACTTTGTACCAATGGATCAAATTGCAGACCCTAAATCCATCCATTTTGAATTGAAGAAAAATGGGGAAACCGTTCAAAAAGGCGACACCGCCGATGTGATTTTTTCCTTTGAAGACATCATTGTTTATGTGTCCAAATTCTTCAAACTGCAAATGGGAGACATCATTTATACGGGTACTCCTGCCGGCGTTGGGCCAGTGAAAGTTGGGGATACTTTGGAAGGGTTTATTGAGTTAAAAACTGGGGATAAGCAGTTTTTGACTTGTGAGATAAAGTAGAGGAATAATACTTTGTGGTTATAAAAAATGGCAGGTACAAATCAATGTATCTGCCATTGCCATATCTAGGTAACTCAGGAGAAACAAAACGATCCTACTTGCAGGATCCAAACAGCATTTATGGTTATTAATTCCAGTTTTTCAACTAGGTTTTGAGCGGATAAAATGCCCGGTTGCGGCGATGGTGTGCTGTTTGATGCATCAGGTTTAAAGCTGTATTAGGAGACATTTTGCCAGGAAGGTATTCATTGTAGATGCCTCCTGTAATACAATTGTTAAATATTAAAAAAAGAAAGCCACCTGGCCATTAATCCATTGTGTGCCAATAAATCGACTTTTTTGCATTCAAAAAACAATTTTTTTACTCGTCCCCTCACCATAAAAAACCCTGCGCCGAAAAAGTACAAAGTAACAAAGTCAAAGAAAAACCATCAATCAAAATATTAATTATCAATTACTTGTACATATAAATCTGGATTTCCGGTCACTTTCCTTAGGTAATAAAAGCGACATTCCGCTTAACCAGCTTCCCATTTTGATCCACCATTTTTGTGCTGTGCTAATACTACTTAATCCAAAATCCAAATGAATATGATCGGTTTGTACCCTTTCAGCATTTTTTCAAATAAGCAATTTATCGCTTACCACAGTCGAGTTTAGGTTTGTACCGATTATCAAGCTTCCTTCCCACTCGTCTTGTAACTCCCTCCCTTCTAAAAACATACGCTGCCATAGCTCATTTTTTTTTGCAACACCCAATCGTGTAAAAACACTGATGTTACACTTGGGCACAAAGAATAATCCATGAAAAATTCTACTAAGGTTTTTAATCCTGCACTCAACAAATGGATGAACCACATCACTTGTGCATTATTTGTTTTTGCGCTATCGGGCCTAAGCCACCAGCTCCAAGCCCAGTCGGGTAAGGCCTTCCGGGACTTTAACGGCGATGGCCTGCAAACCGGAGCAGAACCCGGAGTAGAAGGTATCATCGTCAAGCTATATGGCAACGCGACCCCTCCTTTGACTGATCAGCTGATCGGTTCAACCACAACAACAGCCGATGGTTCCTATAATTTTGCGACTTCGCTTGCATCAGGCCGTGCCGCCAACCCTGGCGAACGTCTGCGTATAGAGTTTGAAATTCCCCCCTCTTTCAAGTGCGGATTGGCCAATCAGGTAGATTTCGCCAGTGTTGCAGGGGAAATTTATGGCACCAGTGTTCAGTTCATCACCGGGCAACAGAGCAACGTCAACCTGGCCCTAAACTACCCTGGCCAATGGGTCGAAAGCAACAACCCTGATGTTTTTCTACCTTGCTATTTTTTTGGGGACAACGTGAACGGAGACAACGATGTAAAAAATGCTGCGGGCCTGGTGACCTACAAATTTCTCGACAATGGTATTCCCATCTCACATAGCAACAGCACCGGAGCCCCCAACCCTACCATGCTGTCTACCTATGCTGAAGTAGGGGCGTTGTATGGGGTGGCTTTTTCTCGTCAAGCAAAAAAAATCTTCAGCTCGGCAGTGATGCGGCGCCATACTGCTTTTGGTCCACTGGGATCAGGAGGGATTTACATGGTCGATCCCTACGCCGCAGGCTCTCCAACTTATAATTTTTTGGATCTGGATGCCATCGGAATCGCTACCCGTGGTACTGGTGCATATCCTCCCAATCCAGGGAACAACACCAGCCCGGTCAGCACGGTCATCGGCACCAATGTTGAACGTGGTTTAAACCTCACCCCCTTCACACCCAGCACCGATTACGCGGCTGGTGATCAGGTCGGCAAAGTTTCAATTGGCGACATTGATATTTCTGATGACGGTCGCTACTTGTATGTCGTCAATTTGTTGGATCGGAAACTTTATGAAATTGATCTGGGCGACGCGTTAAATCCCACTGCGCCTACTTTGGCCAACGTGGCCACCCGCGTCAGAAGCTGGTCCATTCCTGACCCCGGCACCGACCCCAGGAGCGGCGAACAACGTCCCTGGGGCTTGAAATTTTACCGTGGCAAGTTGTATGTAGGTTTGGTTTTGAGTGGGCAGGATATCAACGGGAATGTGGTCAGTGAAATCACTTCCGACGGAGACGGAGCTCAAGTGCGTGGTTATGTGTACGAGTTTAGCCCCGCTGGTGCTGGTACATTTAATACAACGCCACTCCTCGATTTTAGCTTCGATTACGGACGGGAACGCCCCTGGATTCCCTGGGGTTATAGTACCAACCCGGCACACCCCTCTCGCTATTTCACCGGTAACCAACGTGAAATAGCTGAACCCATCATTGCCGACATCGAATTTGATGATCAAGGCAGTATGTTGATTGGGGTTTTGGACCGCAAAGGCCACCAATACGCCATCAACAACAATGACTACAACGGAAATTTAATTGACTATGAGTACGCTACCGCTGGGGAATTGCTGCGTGCTCAGGTAAGCGAAACGCCACAGGGCTGTACCTACTCCATCGTGACCCGCTTCGGCACTGCTGATTATTACAACGACAACCTGGTTCACGACGAATCGGTTCAAGGCCCACTAGCCGTATTGCCCGGTGGTGGCGATGCAATCGCAGTGTGGTTGGACCCCATCCGGATTCGTTCGGGTGGTACCATCAGGCTCGACAACACTACCGGCCAGCGTGTTCCCAATTCCGCCTACGAAGTCACCGACGATCGCTTCACTACGGATGCGGGTATCGATCTTGATGCCACCCCAAGTAAAGCCAATGGTTTGGGCGACGTGGAGTTGAGTGGCGAAGTTGCTCCTCTGGAAATCGGGAACCGGGTCTGGGCGGACAAAGATGGGGACGGCATCCAGGATGGAGAGGAAAAAGGAATTGCCGGGGTCATGATCGAGTTGTACCTCGGCAATACCCTGGTAGCCCAAACCACCACAAATGCCAGTGGGAATTTTTATTTCAACGACAGCAATGTCACACTTGCTGGTGAAAGCGGGTTAAGGCCTAACACGACTTATGCCATCCGAATTCCAGCAACGCAGTACAATAACGGTGGCGTGACAGGTTCTCCATTGCAAAGAATGTTGTTGACCGATTTTAAAGCCAGTGGTGCTGGTCTGGTCAATTTGAGCGACAATGACGCTGCCTTGAATGCAGGCCTGGCCCAAATCACGGCCACCACTGCTGATTATGGTGAAAATGACCATTCTTTTGACTTTGGGTTTGTCCCCGTTGATTATGGTGATTTGCCCGCTCCATACCACACTGCCATTGCAGACAATGGCCCATCTCACTTATTGGGGTCTGTGTTAAAATTGGGTGCAACGGTAGACTATGACAACAATGGAGTCCCCAGCGCCAATGCAACGGGCGATGATACAGAAGTAAGCGATGATGACAATGGTGATGACGAAAATGGTGTAAACTTACCCATGTTTATTCGCAATAAAGCCGCAGACCTGGTTATCGCAGTCATGAACGAAACCGGAAGCCCGGCAAAATTAGTGGGCTATTTTGATTGGAATGGCGACGGCGATTTTAATGACACCAATGAAATGTATGCAGTAGCAGTGGCTACCGGAGCGGTTAGTGCCACCCTTGATGACGTCACGCCTCCAGCAACAGCAGTGTTGAACCGCCCAATTGGCATCCGTTTCCGCATCAGTACCGACGCCACATTTGCCATCAACATGTCCCCCGATGGCCCACTTCCCGACGGTGAAGTAGAAGATTATGTAGCCAGCGTCATGGCTTTTGATTTTGGCGACCTCAACGATGCCCTTAGCAGCACTGCTGGCGACCCCAACGTTGCCGTTCCTGCCGATCACCGTACCCTGAGCAATGACAATGGTCCTAGCCATAAATTGCGTACCAATGCCACCGGAGATCAGGTGATATTGAAAATCGGGGCTTTGGCAGACGATGAATTGGACGGGCAGCCTTCTTTGACCGCCGGGCTTACCGGTGGTGACGACAACAGTGCCCCCGCTCCTGGCGGCGCTGATGATGAAGACGGCATTACCGCTGGCAACGCTCCTTCCTTGATCATTTCCCAAACAACCAATCTGGTCGTTCCAGTGATGAACCTAACTGGGGAGGATGCCAAACTCAGCGTATACCTTGATTTTGATAAAAATGGCGATTTTGATGCTGGAGAAATGTTCTCTACCCTAGTTCCTAATGGTTCCACTACTGCAACGGTCGCTATCGTTGTACCGCTAAGTGCAGTATTGGGTCAGGATTTGGGTTTGAGAATGCGCCTCGCCGATGCGGATGAACCAATGTCACCCTATGGTCAGGCACAATCTGGTGAGGTCGAAGATTATATGGTTAGAATCAGTGGACTGGATTACGGCGACTTGCCCCCAAATTATCCTACCCTGCTTGCCGACAATGGCCCACGTCATGTGGTTGTGCCCAATCCACCGGTTTATTTAGGTGCAACTGTAGACCTTGAATCAGACGGGCAACCGGATGCGGATGCCGGAGAACTAGACGGTGGAGACGATTCCAGTGAAGACGATGACGAAGATGGGGTCATCGAACCTGCAATGATTTTTCAGGGCGAAACTGCTGTATTCCAACTTAGTGTCGTGAACAAAAGTGCAAGTATTGCTTACGTATACGGCTACATCGATTGGAACAATGATGATGATTTTAATGATGCAGAAGAAGTCCAGTTTGGCACAGTAGCAGCAAATACCAACACGCTGCTGAACCTGACTTTTAATGTTCCAATTAATGCCACCATCAATACAGACCTTGGTGCTCGTTTCCGGATTGGCACCGTCCAGGATCAAATTGATCAAGCCACGGGCCTGGCCACTGATGGTGAAGTGGAAGACTACCTCGTGCGGGTCAAAGGCCTGGACTATGGCGACTTACCTCCAACCTACGTGACGCTAGAAACCAACGATGGCCCTCGCCATGGCGTGAGTGAAACCCCTACCGTATACCTGGGTACTCAACCCGATGTTGAGGCCAATGGCCAGCCCGACGCCGATGCCGGCGAAATAAACGGTGGTGACGGTGCTGATGAAGATGGCATCACCGAACCTGCCATGATCTTCCAGGGCGAAACTGCCCGTTTCTCGGTGAATGTAACGACCAATACGACGGCGTATGTCTATGGCTACATCGACTGGAACAACGATAAAGACTTTAATGATGCGGAAGAGATTCAGTGGGCTAGTACTGGCTCTTCGGGAGTAGTAACCTTGAATTTTAATGTACCGCTGAACGCCGTGATCAATACTGACTTGGGTGCTCGTTTCCGCATCGGCACGGTACAGGATCAAGTAGATCAAGCGACTGGTTTTGCCATGGACGGCGAGGTTGAAGACTATCTTGTAAAAGTGAAAGGCCTTGACTGGGGGGATCTACCTCCATCTTATGCGACGATCGACACTCAGGATGGTCCTCGCCATGGGGTGAGTGAAACACCAACCGTTTATCTTGGAGCTAGTGTGGATACAGATGCCGATGGCCAACCCGACAGTGATGCCGGGGAAGTCAACGGTGGTGACGATGGTGATGAAAGCGACGATGAAAATGGGGTGATTAAACCTGCGATGATCTTCCAGGGCGAACAAGCCAGCTTCACCGTGAATGTGACGACCAACACTACTGCCTATGTCTATGGTTACATCGACTGGAACAACGACGATGACTTCAATGATGCAGGTGAAGTACAGTGGACCACAGCTACCAGCACGGGTCCAGTGGCTTTGACCTTTAATGTGCCACTGAACGCTGTAATCAACACCGATCTGGGAGCCCGTTTCCGGGTAGGTACCGTCCAGGATCAAGTGGATCAGGCGACTGGCTTTGCGATGGACGGGGAAGTGGAAGACTACCTGATTCGGGTGAAAGGTTTGGATTATGGTGACTTGGCAGACACCCAACCGGGAGTCAGCACTGGCGATTATCAAACACTCTATACTAACAATGGCCCACGCCACGCAGTAGCCGAAACCCCTGTCATCTACCTGGGTGCCAGCGTAGATGTAGACACCGATGGCCAACCCGACCTGGGTGCTGGCGAAGACGGCACCAATGGTGACGACAATGACACTGATGGTGACGACGAAAACGGCGTGACCAAACCAGTCATGATCTTCCAGGGCGAAAACGCCGCATTTACGGTGAATGTGACAACCAACACCAATGTGTTCGTCTACGGCTACATCGACTGGAACAACGACGGCGACTTCAATGACGCTGGCGAAGTGCAATCAACAAGCACTGCAGCAACTGGTCCGGTAACATTGACCTTTGCAGTACCGATTAATGCTGTGGCCGGAGTGAACTTGGGTGCCCGCTTCCGCGTAGGTAGCATCGAGGCTCAGGTAAACACCCCTCTTGGTTTTGCCATGGACGGGGAAGTCGAAGACTACCTGGTGACGGTAAAAGCACTGGATTATGGCGATTTACCTGCTCCATATTTGACTTTGGAAGCCGCTGATGGCCCCCGCCACGCAATAGCTCCAACACCTGAACTCTACCTAGGTACCGTAGTGGACATCGATCCCGACGGCCAACCCGATGCAGATGCTGGGGAAGTAGACGGCGGTGACGACGGCGACTCTACCGGTGGCGACGACGAAGACGGAGTGATTGAACCCGCAATGCTCTTCCAGGGTGAAACTGCCGCCTTCCAGGTTGCAGTGGTGAACAAGACAGCGAGCCTGGCTTATGTTTACGGCTACATCGACTGGAACAAGGACGGTGACTTTGTGGATGCCGATGAGGTGCAAAGCACCACGGTGGCTGCCAACACCAGCACGACAGTAACCTTGACTTTCAACGTACCACTCAACGCGACCATCAACACTGACCTCGGTGCCCGCTTCCGCGTAGGTACCATCCAGGACGAAGTAGATCAAGCCACAGGTTTTGCCATGAACGGCGAAGTGGAAGACTACCTGGTTCGGGTCAAAGGCCTGGACTACGGCGACTTACCTCCAACCTATGTAACACTAGAGACCAATGATGGCCCTCGTCACGGTGTGAGTGAAAACCCAAGCGTTTACCTGGGCACTGCTCCCGATGTAGAAGCTGACGGCCAGCCCGATGCCGACGCTGGTGAGACTGGCAATGGCGATGGTGCTGATGAAAACGGAATTGTAGAACCTGCAATGATCTTCCAGGGTGAAGAAGCAAAATTCACCGTCAATGTAGTGACCAATACCACCGCGTATGTCTACGGCTACATCGACTGGAACAATGATAAAGACTTTAATGACGCTGAAGAAGTTCAGTGGACCAGTGTAACGGCTTCTGGACCAGTAGTACTGACCTTCAATGTACCCCTGAACGCTGTAATCAATAGCGACCTGGGTGCCCGCTTCCGCATCGGTACCGTTCAAGATCAGGTGGATAGCCCGATCGGCTTTGCCATGGACGGGGAGGTGGAAGACTATGAAGTACGGGTGAAAGGCCTGGATTACGGCGACTTGCCTGCGAGCTATGCGACACTTGAAGCCAACGACGGCCCTCGCCACGGCATCGCCGAAACACCAACAACCTACCTGGGCGCTGGTGTGGATGTAGAACCCAATGGCCAACCCGACAGTGATGCTGGCGAAGTAGACGGCGGCGACGGTGCCGATGAAAACGGCGTAATCGAACCTACGATGATCTTCCAAGGCGAACAGGCCAGCTTCACCGTGAACGTAACCACCAACACCACCGCATATGTGTACGGTTACATCGACTGGAACAATGACGATGACTTCAACGACGCAGGTGAAGTACAGTGGACAACTGCTGCGGCAACTGGCCCAGTAACTTTGACCTTTGATGTACCTTTGAACGCCGTAATCAACAGCGACCTGGGTGCCCGTTTCCGCGTAGGTACCGTCCAGGATCAGGTGGATCAGGCCACCGGCTTTGCCATGGACGGGGAAGTGGAAGACTACCTCGTTCGGGTCAAAGGTTTGGATTATGGTGACTTGGCAGACACTCAACCGGGTGTGAGCACGGGTGACTACCAGACCATTGAGGCCAACAACGGCCCTCGCCACGCAATCGCAGAAACACCTGCCATCTACCTGGGTGCGAGTGTAGATGTAGACACCGATGGTCAACCCGACTTGGGTGCTGGCGAAGACGGCACCAACGGTGATGACAACGACACTGATGGTGACGACGAAAACGGCGTGACCAAACCAATCATGATTTTCCAGGGCGAAAACGCCGCCTTCACGGTGAACGTGACAACCAACACCAATGTGTTCGTCTACGGCTACATCGACTGGAACAACGACGGCGACTTCAACGACGCTGGCGAAGTACAGTCGACGAGCACCGCAACAACGGGTCCAGTAACCCTGACCTTTGCCGTACCACTCAATGCAGTAGCCGGAGTAAACCTCGGCGCCCGCTTCCGCGTAGGTAGCGTCGAGGCTCAGGTAAACACCCCTCTTGGTTTTGCCATGGACGGGGAAGTCGAAGACTACCTGGTGACGGTAAAAGCACTGGATTATGGCGATTTACCTGCTCCATATTTGACTTTGGAAGCCGCTGATGGCCCCCGCCACGCAATAGCTCCAACACCTGAACTCTACCTAGGTACCGTAGTGGACATCGATCCCGACGGCCAACCCGATGCAGATGCTGGGGAAGTAGACGGCGGTGACGACGGCGACTCTACCGGTGGCGACGACGAAGACGGAGTGATTGAACCCGCAATGCTCTTCCAGGGTGAAACTGCCGCCTTCCAGGTTGCAGTGGTGAACAAGACAGCGAGCCTGGCTTATGTTTACGGCTACATCGACTGGAACAAGGACGGTGACTTTGTGGATGCCGATGAGGTGCAAAGCACCACGGTGGCTGCCAACACCAGCACGACAGTAACCTTGACTTTCAACGTACCACTCAACGCGACCATCAACACTGACCTCGGTGCCCGCTTCCGCGTAGGTACCATCCAGGACGAAGTAGATCAAGCCACAGGTTTTGCCATGAACGGCGAAGTGGAAGACTACCTGGTTCGGGTCAAAGGCCTGGACTACGGCGACTTACCTCCAACCTATGTAACACTAGAGACCAATGATGGCCCTCGTCACGGTGTGAGTGAAAACCCAAGCGTTTACCTGGGCACTCAACCAGACGTAGAAGCTGACGGCCAGCCCGATGCTGACGCTGGCGAGACCGGCAATGGCGACGGAGCAGATGAAAACGGAGTTGTAGAACCCGCAATGATCTTCCAAGGTGAAGAAGCAAAATTCACGGTAAATGTAGTCACCAATACCACTGCGTATGTTTACGGCTACATCGACTGGAACAACGATAAAGACTTTAATGACGCTGAAGAAATTCAGTGGACCAGTGTAACGGCGAGTGGCGCAGTAGTGCTGACCTTCAATGTACCTCTGAACGCGGTAATCAACAGCGACCTGGGTGCCCGCTTCCGCATCGGTACTGTTCAAGATCAAGTGGATAGCCCAATTGGCTTCGCCATGGACGGTGAAGTGGAAGACTACGAAGTACGGGTCAAAGGCCTGGATTACGGCGACTTGCCCGCGAGCTATGCGACACTTGAAGCCAATGACGGCCCACGCCACGGCATTGCTGAAACGCCAACGACCTATTTGGGCGCTGGTGTTGATGTCGAAGCAGACGGACAACCGGATGCAGATGCTGGTGAAATCAACGGCGGCGATGGTGCCGATGAAAATGGCGTTATCGAACCTGCCATGATCTTCCAGGGCGAACAGGCCAGCTTCACCGTAAACGTGACCACCAACACTACTGCATATGTCTACGGTTACATCGACTGGAACAACGACGATGACTTCAATGATGCAGGTGAAGTACAGTGGACAACTGCTGCGGCAACTGGCCCAGTAACTTTGACCTTTGATGTACCCCTGAACGCCGTAATCAACAGCGACCTGGGAGCCCGCTTCCGCGTAGGTACCGTCCAGGATCAGGTGGATCAGGCGACTGGCTTTGCAATGGACGGGGAAGTAGAAGACTACCTCGTTCGGGTCAAAGGTTTGGATTATGGTGACTTGGCAGACACTCAACCGGGTGTGAGCACGGGTGACTACCAGACCATTGAGGCCAACAATGGCCCTCGCCACGCAGTAGCTGAAACCCCAACGATCTACCTGGGTGCCAGTGTAGATGTAGACACCGATGGTCAACCCGACTTGGGTGCTGGCGAAGACGGCACCAATGGTGACGACAACGACACTGACGGTGACGATGAAAACGGCGTGGCCAAACCAGTCATGATCTTCCAGGGTGAGAACGCCGCCTTCACGGTGAACGTGACCACCAACACCAATGTGTTCGTCTACGGCTACATCGACTGGAACAACGACGGCGACTTCAACGACGCTGGCGAAGTACAATCAACAAGCACTGCAACAACCGGCCCAGTAACCCTGACCTTCAACGTACCGCTCAACGCAGTGGCCGGAGTAAACCTCGGCGCCCGCTTCCGCGTAGGTAGCGTTGAAGCTCAGGTAAACACCCCTCTTGGTTTTGCCATGGACGGGGAAGTCGAAGACTACCTGGTGACGGTAAAAGCACTGGATTATGGCGATTTACCAAGCCCATACCTGACTTTGGAAGCCGCTGATGGCCCCCGCCACGCAGTAGCTCCAACTCCTGAACTCTACCTGGGTACCGTAGTGGACATCGATCCCGACGGTCAACCCGATGCAGATGCAGGGGAAGTAGACGGCGGTGACGGCGGTGACGACGGTGACTCCACGGGCGGCGACGACGAAGACGGGGTGATTGAACCTGCGATGCTCTTCCAGGGTGAAACTGCGGCCTTCCAGGTTGCAGTAGTGAACAAGACAGCGAGCCTGGCCTATGTTTACGGCTACATCGACTGGAACAAGGATGGTGATTTTGCCGATGCCGATGAGGTGCAAAGCACCTCGGTGGCTGCGAACACCAGCGCGACGGTGACCCTTACCTTCAATGTGCCTTTGAACGCCACCATCAACACTGACTTAGGTGCTCGCTTCCGCGTAGGTACCATCCAGGACGAAGTAGATCAAGCCACTGGTTTTGCCATGAACGGCGAAGTGGAAGACTACCTGGTGCGGGTCAAAGGCCTGGATTATGGCGACTTACCTCCAACCTATGTAACACTAGAAACCAACGATGGCCCTCGCCACGGTGTGAGTGAAAACCCAGGCGTTTACCTGGGCACTCAACCAGACGTAGAAGCTGACGGCCAGCCCGATGCTGACGCTGGTGAGACCGGCAATGGTGATGGTGCTGATGAAAACGGAATTGTAGAACCTGCGATGATCTTCCAGGGTGAAGAAGCAAAATTCATAGTAAACGTAGTGACCAATACTACGGCTTATGTATATGGTTACATTGACTGGAACAAAGATGGCGACTTTAGCGATGCAGACGAAGTGCAATTCGCGACTGTTGCTGCGACTGGTCCAGTAGTACTGACCTTCAATGTACCCCTCAACGCGGTAATCAACAGCGACCTGGGTGCCCGCTTCCGCATCGGTACCGTACAAGATCAAGTGGATAGCCCGATTGGTTTTGCCATGGACGGTGAAGTGGAAGACTACGAAGTACGGGTCAAAGGCCTGGATTACGGCGACTTGCCCGCGAGCTATGCGACACTTGAAGCCAACGACGGCCCACGTCACGGCATCGCCGAAACACCAACGACCTACCTGGGCGCCGGAGTAGATGTGGAAGCAGACGGACAACCGGATGCAGACGCAGGTGAAATCAACGGTGGCGATGGTGCCGATGAAAATGGCGTAATCGAACCTGCCATGATCTTCCAAGGCGAACAGGCCAGTTTCACCGTGAATGTGACCACTAACACCACCGCATATGTGTACGGC
Source organism: Haliscomenobacter sp. (assembly GCF_965225875.1). Taxonomy (GTDB): domain Bacteria; phylum Bacteroidota; class Bacteroidia; order Chitinophagales; family Saprospiraceae; genus Haliscomenobacter. Next base: position 1,050,642 of record NZ_CBDDBS010000002.1, read on the forward strand.
TACATCGACTGGAACAACGACGATGACTTCAATGACGCTGGCGAAGTACAGTGGACAACTGCTGCGGCAACGGGCCCAGTAACTTTGACCTTTGATGTACCACTGAACGCCGTAATCAACAGCGACCTGGGTGCCCGTTTCCGCGTAGGTACGGTACAGGATCAAGTGGATCAGGCGACTGGCTTTGCGATGGACGGGGAAGTGGAAGACTACCTCGTTAGGGTCAAAGGTTTGGATTATGGTGACTTGGCAGACACCCAACCAGGTGTAAGCACCGGTGACTACCAGACCCTTGAGGCCAACAACGGCCCACGCCATGCAGTAGCAGAAACCCCTGCAATCTACCTGGGTGCCAGCGTAGATGTAGACAGCGATGGTCAACCCGATCTCGGTGCTGGCGAAGACGGCACCAATGGTGATGACAACGACACTGATGGTAACGATGAAAACGGCGTGACCAAACCAGTGATGATCTTCCAGGGCGAAAACGCTGCCTTCACGGTGAACGTGACCACAAACACCAATGTGTTCGTCTACGGCTACATCGACTGGAACAACGACGGCAAGTTTGATGGCCCAGGCGAAGTACAATCAACAAGCACCGCAGCAACTGGTCCGGTAACATTGACCTTTGCAGTACCGATTAATGCTGTGGCCGGAGTGAACTTGGGTGCCCGCTTCCGCGTAGGTAGCATCGAGGCTCAGGTAAACACACCCCTTGGTTTTGCCATGGACGGGGAAGTGGAGGACTACCTCGTGACGGTAAAAGCCCTGGATTATGGCGACTTACCTGCTCCATATTTGACTTTGGAAGCCGCTGATGGCCCTCGCCATGCGGTAGCTCCAACTCCTGAACTCTACCTGGGTACCGTAGTGGACATCGATCCCGACGGCCAACCTGATGCAGACGCTGGCGAAACCGACGGTGGTGATGACGGTGACTCCACCGGTGGCGACGACGAAGACGGGGTAATTGAACCCGCGATGCTCTTCCAGGGTGAAACTGCGGCCTTCCAGGTTGCAGTGGTGAACAAAACAGCGAGCCTGGCTTATGTTTACGGCTACATCGACTGGAACAAGGACGGTGATTTTGCCGATGCCGAAGAGGTGCAAACCACGACGGTAGCTGCCAACACCAGCGCGACGGTGACTTTGACTTTCAACGTACCACTCAACGCGACCATCAACACTGACCTAGGTGCCCGCTTCCGGGTAGGTACCGTCCAGGACGAAGTGGATCAAGCCACTGGATTTGCCATGAATGGGGAAGTGGAAGATTACCTCGTTCGGGTCAAAGGCCTGGACTACGGCGACTTACCTCCAACCTATGTGACACTAGAAACCAATGACGGTCCTCGCCATGGGGTGAGTGAAAACCCAAGCGTTTACCTGGGTACAGCTCCCGATGTAGAAGCAGACGGCCAGCCAGATGCTGACGCTGGTGAGACTGGTAATGGCGATGGTGCAGATGAAAACGGAGTTGTAGAACCCGCAATGATCTTCCAGGGTGAAGAAGCAAAATTCACGGTAAATGTAGTGACCAATACCACCGCGTATGTGTACGGCTACATTGACTGGAACAACGATAAAGACTTTAATGACGCTGAAGAAATTCAGTGGAACAGTGTAACGGCGAGTGGCGCAGTAGTGCTGACCTTCAATGTACCTCTGAACGCGGTAATCAACAGCGACCTGGGTGCCCGCTTCCGCATCGGTACCGTTCAAGATCAGGTGGATAGTCCGATCGGCTTTGCGATGGACGGAGAGGTGGAAGACTATGAAGTACGGGTGAAAAGCCTGGATTACGGCGACTTGCCCGCGAGCTATGCGACACTTGAAGCCAACGACGGCCCTCGCCACGGCATTGCCGAAACACCAACGACCTACCTGGGCGCTGGTGTGGATGTGGAAGCCGATGGCCAACCGGATGCAGATGCCGGTGAAATCAACGGTGGCGACAGTGGCGATGAAAATGGCGTAGTTGAACCTGCGATGATCTTCCAGGGCGAACAGGCCAGTTTCACCGTGAACGTGACCACCAACACCACCGCATATGTGTACGGTTACATCGACTGGAACAACGACGATGACTTCAACGACGCTGGCGAAGTACAGTGGACTACAGCTACCAGCACGGGTCCAGTAACTTTGACCTTTGATGTACCTTTGAACGCCGTAATCAACACCGACCTGGGTGCCCGTTTCCGCGTTGGTACCGTCCAGGATCAAGTGGATCAGGCGACTGGCTTTGCGATGGACGGGGAAGTGGAAGACTACCTCGTTCGGGTCAAAGGTTTGGATTATGGTGACTTGGCAGACACCCAACCAGGTGTAAGCACCGGTGACTACCAGACCCTTGAGGCCAACAACGGCCCACGCCATGCAGTAGCAGAAACCCCTGCAATCTACCTGGGTGCCAGCGTAGATGTAGACAGCGATGGTCAACCCGATCTCGGTGCTGGCGAAGACGGCACCAATGGTGATGACAACGACACTGATGGTAACGATGAAAACGGCGTGACCAAACCAGTGATGATCTTCCAGGGCGAAAACGCTGCCTTCACGGTGAACGTGACCACAAACACCAATGTGTTCGTCTACGGCTACATCGACTGGAACAACGACGGCAAGTTTGATGGCCCAGGCGAAGTACAATCAACAAGCACCGCAGCAACTGGTCCGGTAACATTGACCTTTGCAGTACCGATTAACGCTGTAGCTGGAACCCCACTCGGCGCCCGCTTCCGCGTAGGTAGCATCGAGGCTCAGGTAAACACTCCCCTTGGTTTTGCCATGGACGGGGAAGTCGAAGACTACCTCGTGACCGTAAAAGCCCTGGATTATGGCGACTTACCAAGCCCATACCTGACTTTGGAAGCTGCCAATGGCCCTCGCCACGCGGTAGCTCCAACTCCTGAACTCTACCTGGGTACCGTAGTGGACATCGATCCCGACGGCCAACCCGACGCTGACGCTGGCGAGACCGACGGCGGTGACGACGGTGACTCCACGGGCGGCGACGACGAAGACGGGGTGATTGAACCTGCGATGCTCTTCCAGGGGGAAACTGCGGCCTTCCAGGTTGCAGTGGTGAACAAAACAGCGAGCCTGGCCTATGTTTACGGCTACATCGACTGGAACAAGGATGGTGATTTTGCCGATGCCGAAGAGGTGCAAACCACGACGGTAGCTGCCAACACCAGCGCGACAGTGACTTTGACCTTCAACGTACCACTCAACGCCACCATCAACACTGACCTGGGTGCCCGCTTCCGCGTCGGTACCGTCCAGGATGAAGTGGATCAAGCCACCGGATTTGCCATGAACGGCGAGGTGGAAGACTACCTGGTGCGGGTGAAAGGCCTGGACTATGGTGACTTACCTAGCCCATTGTACGCAACGACGGAAACCAACGACGGTCCACGCCACGGGGTGAGTGAAGATCCGAAGGTATACATTGGCACCAAGCCTGATGTTGAACCAGACGGCCAACCGAATGGTACAGCAACAGGTGATGGAGCAGACGAAGATGGGGTAACGCCCCCAGCGATGTTGTTCCAAGGTGAGACTGCGAGCTTCACGGTTAACGTAACGACAAATACAACCGCGTACCTGTATGGGTACATCGACTGGAATAAAGATGGAGACTTTGGGGATGCAGACGAAGTTCAGTTTGCAACAGTAGCAGCCACTGGGCCAGTCACCTTGACGTTCAATGTACCACTTGGTGCAGTGATCAACAGCGACCTGGGTGCACGTTTCCGCTTGGGAACGGTACAGGATCAGGTGGATCAGGCGACAGGTTTTGCGATGGATGGAGAAGTAGAAGATTACCTGGTGCGGGTGAAAGGCCTTGATTATGGTGACTTGCCGAATCCATATGCGACGCTTGAAGCCAACGATGGCCCACGTCACGGCATCGCCGAAACACCAACGACCTACCTGGGCGCTGGAGTAGATGTGGAAGCAAATGGACAACCAGATGCAGATGCAGGTGAAATCAATGGCGGCGATGGTGCCGATGAAAACGGCGTTATCGAACCTGCGATGATCTTCCAGGGCGAGAAGGCTAGCTTCACAGTGAACGTAACCACCAACACCACCGCTTATGTGTACGGCTACATCGACTGGAATGGCGATAAAGATTTCAACGACGCAAACGAAGCCCAGTGGACTACAGCTACCAGCACGGGTCCAGTAACATTGACTTTCAATGTGCCGCTGAACGCAGTGATCAATACCGATCTGGGTGCTCGCTTCCGCGTAGGTACCGTCCAGGATCAGGTGGATCAAGCCACTGGCTTTGCGATGGACGGCGAAGTGGAAGACTACCTCGTACAGGTGAAAGGCCTGGATTACGGCGACTTACCTGACTTCTTTGCCAACGTAAGCACCGGAGACTATCAAACAAATTATGCAAATAACGGCCCCCGCCACGCTGTGCCCGCCACCCCAAAACTGTTCTTAGGTACAGTGGTTGACGTCGATGCCGATGGTCAACCCGACCTCGGGGCTGGTGAAGATGGTACAGGCGGTGACGACAATGATGGTGATGCAAGTGATGATGAAGATGGCGTAGTTGGCCCACCGATGATTTTCCGTGGAGAAGAAGCCAGCTTTGCAGTTACCTTGAACCTGACGAACCTGACGGGCACTACCGGCTATGTTTATGGCTACATCGACTGGAATGGCAACGGTATTTTGGGTGATACTCCTGCGGAAATAGCAAGTGGCTCTAGTGCCGCAAGCGGCCCGATTACCCTGATCTTCGATGTACCGCTGGGCGCAGTAGCCAACAGCAATCTGGGTGCCCGCTTCCGGGTAGGTAGTGTAGAAAGTCAGGTAAATGTACCCAACGGCTTTGCGATGGACGGTGAAGTGGAAGACTACCTGGTACGAGTCAAAGGCCTGGACTTTGGTGACTTGCCACTGCCTTACGCCACACTTGACAGCCAAGATGGCCCACGCCATGCAGTCAGCGAAACCCCTCAAGTTTACCTGGGTAGCACCGTCGACATCGACGATGACGGCCAACCCGATGCAGACGCTGGCGAACTCGACGGTGGTGATGATGGCGACGCAACGGGCGGTGATGATGAAGATGGAGTGATTGAACCCGCAATGTTGTTCCGCGGAGAGACCGCCACCTTCCGGGTAGCAGCGGTGAACAATAGCGCAAACACAGCTTATGTATACGGCTACATCGACTGGAACAAGGATGGTGACTTTGCGGATGCCGATGAAGTACAATTTGCGACCGTTGCTGCCAACAGCAACACAAGCGTCAACCTGACTTTCAATGTGCCTCTGAACGCAGTAATCAACAGAGATTTGGGTGCTCGTTTCCGGGTAGGTACCGTCCAGGATGAAGTGGATCAAGCCACCGGCTTTGCCATGAACGGGGAAGTGGAAGACTACCTGGTACGGGTCAAAGGCCTGGATTTTGGGGATTTACCTCCTAGTTACGCAACAACCGATAACAACGACGGCCCACGGCATGCCCAATCCGAGAACCCACAACTCTATTTTGGCGGTAAGCCAGATGTGGAACTCGATGGACAGCCCGATCCAAATGCTGGCGAAACTGGAAACGGTGACGGTGTGGATGAAGATGGCATTGTAGAGCCAGCGATGCTCTTCCGTGGCGAAGAGGCTCGTTTCAAAATAAATGTAAGGAATACGAGTGGTCAAACAGCCTTTATTTATGGCTACATTGACTGGAATAACGATGATAAATTTGATGGTCCTGCTGAAGTAGCCAGTGCTACACTGGCTGGATCGGGCATGATTGAACTGGTTTACCAGGTTCCTCAAAATGCCGTGATCAATACCGACCTGGGTGTCAGATTCCGGATTGGTACCGTGCAGGATCAAGTGGATCAAGCCACTGGTTTTGCGATGGACGGGGAAGTAGAAGACTACCTGATCCAGGTGAAAGGACTCGACTTCGGTGACGCTGGTGAGACCTTCCCGACCACCGATGCGCAGGATGGCGCTCGTCATGGCGTTACCGATCCTGCAAGCTTGTACTTTGGGACTACGGTGGATGTAGAACTGGACGGCCAGCCCGACGACGACGCTGGTGAAACTGGTGGTGGTGACGATGGCAACGGAGATGATGAAGATGGCGTAAGTATGCTGGATGCCAACGGCAACCCAAGCATGCTGATCACCTGTTTGGAAACGACCATGCGCATCAATACTGTAATTCCGGTCGGGCAAACTGCCTACCTGCAAGGCTGGATCGACTTCAATGACGATGGCGATTGGGCGGATGCGGGTGAGCAGGTAGCCAAGGATATCGCCTTGACTAGCGCGAATGGCACCTACTATTTGACGTTCAAGGTGCCTTGTGATGCCAAAGTGACGCCTCGTACCTTCTTGCGTTTCCGCTTGAGTACAACTCCAGGATTGAGCTACACTGGCTTTGCCATGGACGGGGAAGTAGAAGATTACGTAGAAGTGCTCAAAGGCCTTGACTTCGGCGACTTGCCGACCAAGCCTGGTACTGCCCTGTTCCCAACCACCTTGGCCGACAATGGTCCGCACCATGTATTTGACCCAACTGCCCCTGCGCTGACACTGGGCAGCAACCTGGATGCTGATCTTGATGGCACCCCATCGACTTTTGCCGATGGTGATGACAAAGCCGATGGATCAGATGATGAGGATGGCATTACCTTCCTGACTCCGCTGCTCCCCGGCCAACAGGCTTGTATCGAGATCGATGCGGTTAACAACACTGGCCAAACTACCTACCTGTATGCGTACATGGATTACGATGGTGACTGCGTTTTGGCACCACTGTTCAACATTCCTGTACCTGCGGGCGGCTTAAACAACTTCCGTTATTGCTTCACAGTACCCAGCGATAATTCAACGAGTGGGGCTATGGCCTTCTTCCGCTTCCGTTTGGGCACGAATGCCAATGAAGTCAACGTTCCGACGGGACTTGCAATGAATGGTGAAGTGGAAGATTATAAAGTTAGTTTGTACAAAGTAGGTAACCTGGTATGGGAAGACCGCAACAACAACGGCCTTCAGGACAATGCTGAAAAAGACCTGGGTATCAATGGAGTGCCCGTAGCCCTGGTGTATGCTGGAGCAAATGGTACCATTGAAACGGACTTGAGTACACTACCTTCTTCCGGCGGAATAGGTGCAGGCGATGACTATGTCTTGTACACCACCACGGCGAGTGTGACCTTCGGCGACGGTGTAGTGACCAAAGGCATCTACTACTTCTGTGGCTTGATTGAAGGCAAATACGACATTGTCTTCTTCGATCCAAAATCAGGTACGGCTACCCTGCCCAACAACATCTCCCAATCGGTGGATGAAGACAAGGACAGTGATGGCTTAGGTATTACCGTTCCCGCCAATACACCAAAACGCAGCCACACAGGCTTGTTTATGCTGAGTGGCGACCTGGTAAAAACAGAAGCAGGCATTGGGGACCAAGACTTGTCCAAAGCTCCAAATACCAACGATGTACTGGGTTATCCCGACAATCGGGTAGATCAGCGCTACGATCAGGGTTACATCTTCCTGGATTATGGAGATTTACCACAGGAGACTGAACTGGCTACTGCGCACTACAATACCACGAATGCCGAAAACGGCCCTCGTCACTTGGTGAAACCAGACTTCTATCTGGGTGCATCCATCGATGCAGAAACCGATGGCCAACCGGATGATCAAGCTGGATCAGGTGCTTACGGCCCAAGTGAAGGGGATGATGCAGCGAATACTGATCCAAACGCCTGGAAATACGGAGTAGGCAACGATGACGAAGACGGCATCAAATTCCTGACCCCGCTGATCCCTGGCTACGAGGCTTGTATTGAGTTGAAATACGTCCTTCCCGACAACTTCAATGGCCCTGACGGCTACTTGAATGCCTGGATTGACTACAACGGCAACGGTACTCTGGACGCTGGTGAAAAACTGGCCTGGACGAAAATCAATGGAGCTATCGCGCCGATTGAACCGACCACCGGAGCGCTGGAGTTGGATAAAATCTACATGATCAACGGTGGAGGTAAAGTGATCGTTTGCTTCAAAGTACCTGCCGATGCAGCCTACTTTGATGGCAACATCTTCAGCCGCTTCCGTTTGAGCGAAAACCCACGCCTGAGCCCTGATGGCATCCTGCCCGCAGAATCGGGTTACCCCAACGGGAAGATCCCTTGTGGTGAAGTGGAAGACTACTTCATGAAGCTCTCCAAAGTGGGCAACCTGGTATGGGAAGACCGCAACTACAATGGCCTTCAGGATGCTGGTGAGCCACCGATCAAAGGTGTACCGATGAAATTGGAATACGCGGGTCTGGATGGCGTGTTTGGCTCTGCCAACAAAGCCACTGACCTGGAATACACCTACCTGGATACCACCGATGCCAGTGGCCGCTACTACTTCTGTGGCTTGATTGGGGACAATGACTACGATCCATCCGGGGTTGACACGGCAGTGTACAAACTGACGGCACAAGACCCTGCGGGAATGACCCCCACCATGGACCTGAACAGTGCAGCTGCTTGTGAGAAGACCGATGCCAATGGCAACGATACAAACATTGATGATAAAGTGACCAGCGAGGTGTTCGCCATTGACAACCCAATGGGCTTGTGCAAAAATGAACTGCACCCCGTGGGCATCAACGACCAGGGCACCGTGGGTACCTTCCCGGATATGCAGGTAGACGAAACGCATGACTTTGCTTATGTGGGCTTCGACTATGGTGACTTACCCGTTGCAGGCACCAACTACCTGACCCTGCGCGACTCCCTCTCGGTGGCCTTTAGTGGCAAATTTGGCCCACGCCACGCCATCCAACCCAAACTCTACCTGGGTGAAGGTGTCGATGGTGAACTGAATGGCCAGCCCGATGCCGATGCGGGCAGCAAAAACGGAGGTGACGACGATGGCCAGGGCTTATTTGGCAAAGGATCATTTGCGGATGATGAAACCGGTGTACGCCTGCTCAGCCCAATGATCCCCGGTGAACTGGCTTACCTCAAAGTGACCTACACCTCACAGGATACGGTTATTGCAGGAGGCTATGCCAACAAAGATCCGTACTTGCGCTCCTTCATCGACTTCAATGGTGATGGCGACCTCAATGACGCTGAGGATGTGCTGAGCTTTACTGCCATGGGTACCAATATGAGTACTTTGGCCAACATCACCGCAACGGATAACCCAATCCTGCCCGGTGGAGTAAACCAAATGCGGGTACTGGCCTTCCGGGTACCACTTACCGCTACTTACCGCGACGGCACGGCCTTTATCCGCCACCGCCTGAGCTGGGAAGCGAATCTGGGACCAGACAACAATGCCTTCCACACCGCAACTTCCCCATTTGTGAATACGGCTTTGGCCTACCCACGGGGTGAAGTGGAAGACTACGCAGTACCGGTAGCCAAAGTGGGTAACCTCTCCTGGTTCGACCACGATGCGAAAGGTGATCAGAACGAAAATGACTTTGTGAAAGATCTGCAACTGGTGTTAGTTTGGGGCGGTATCGATGAAACTTCTGGTCAATTCGATACAGTGGGTTACCAAAGCACTATGGGCTCAGCCGGTAGCGTGACAGATGTACTATACAACTTGTCGATCGTTCCAAACGGTACAGCCACCATGCCCCCAGCCAGCAACGACACACCCGGTCAGGTTGTAAAAACCAACGCTCAGGGCTTGTACTCCTTCCAGGGTTTGATTCCTGGAAACTACTACCTGGTGCCTTTGAAATACTTGCAGCCTGATTCAGCCAGCTTTGTGAATGCTTATCCCAAGCACCGGGTCTTGACCCTGAAGGACAACCTGGGATCGGATGATCAAAACGACAGCGACGGCATGCCAGGAGCACTGATCCGCATCAATGACGGCAATGGCCGTGAACCAGAAGTTTGTGTGAGCCCCCAACCTAAGGGTGAGCGTGGCAAACTGGATTCACTGGATGCCGAGAACATGAAGTTGATGTCGGGTCGCCCATTCCCCGATAGTTTGTACAACCAGACCATCGACTTCGGCTGGGTGGATGAACCGAACATCGAAGCCAACCTGGACATCGTAGGGGTTTATTTCCCAACCAGCCAGATTTGTGGCAACTTCAATGTGATCTTGCACATGTGTGTGAAAAACCCACAAGAAGTACCACTCGATAGCTTACAAGCCTTCCTGAACCTGAAGGATGCCTACGGAGATGCCTTGTACACGGCTACCAAGCCAGTGGTGAGCATTGCCGATAGTGCCTATGTCAAAGGTCCGGCTTATGGCAAATTCCGCAAGTCGCAAGTGGGAGCCAAAGCACAACTGGTGCCCAACCCGAACTACGATGGGGTGACCGATACCCGATTGCTGGTTCCAACTAGCGAGGACGCGAACTTCGTACTCAAGGGTGACTCAGTAGTTTGTATCCGCGTTGAGTTTGAGATTGATCCAAACAAAACGACCAAATACCCTTGGATGTCGCAGGGCAGCGTGACGACTCGTGCAGTAGGACTCACTCCTACTGGAACCAAACGGCCACTGACCGACTACTTTGTGAAGAGCCCTCGTTTTGGCAAGCACATTGTAGTGAGCGATCTGACGGATGAAATCGACGACCCAACACTTGAAGGAGATAGGATCGCCTTTGAAGGTACGGTAGCTGACCGTGATTACAGCTCGACTGATACCGACAAGTACCTGGACGAAAACAACAAAACGGTACAAAACGACGAGTGCTGGATCAAAACCCAGTGGGTATCTGGTCAGCACGATGTGAAGGTGGCCCTCAACAGCAAGTGTGAAGCCATCATCAATGCCGAGATTTTTGTACCGAACTTCGATCCAGCTTGTGGTTTTGACAAGTACACCGAAGGCAGCTACTACGCAGTGATCATTCAGGACAAGTGGACTTTGGAAACCGTATGGACTTCCGACGATCCTCGTCCATTTGATGCCCGCAATTACTGGGGCCGCAACCTCATCTACAAGGTGAAGAGTGTAGCCAATCATTGTTACCCAATCTGGGGTGAATTCATTCTGGAAGACAAGATTGCTCCAGTGGTGAAATGTGCTCCTGAAACGGACCGCAAAGTGGTGGGCAGTACGCCAAGTGGCACTTATACCTTCGTATGTACGGACATCGACAGCATCCTGAATGTGAAGAAGTCTTGGACGAATACGAATTATGCTTACTACACCGGAGTGGCAGTAGCCAATGACTCTTGTGGCAATACCTGGTTGGACAATGTGAGTGACGTACTGGAAGTGCTGGCTGATTGTGACCAATCTGCCAATGCAGGCTTCGTCTACGCCCGCATCAAACGCAGCTTCATCTTCACGGATGAAAAAGGCAACCAGACGACTTGTGTGCAGATCATCAACTTCCGTCGCCCCCGCATTGTACTGCCCGAATGTAAGGTAGAAGTACCAAACAACCTGGCCAATGCTTCGGCCAATCTGTTGCCCGCTGATTTGATCAAGGCACCATTTAACCTGGCTGAATCTGTACCTTACTTCATCAATGGAGCAGGCAAGCGGATTTACCTAACGGGCCGTGACTATTGCAACCTGGCCGTAAACTACACCGATGAAACGGTCTTCACCATCGGTCAGTGTGGTCGCAAGATTGTACGCCGCTGGACTTTGCTCGACTGGTGTTATGGCCAAAAAGGCAATCAAACGGCTTACCCTGTGTACCACATCATTCCGGGTGCTGACGCCGATTGCTACGCAGATCTGACCTGGAACGAAGGCGCAAACATGTTGACTTGGGAACAGGTGATCATTGTGGGTGACAACGGCGATCCAATTGTGAAAGTACCTGACTTTGACCGTGATGGTGTGCAAGGCAGCGGCTACACCGGTGGAGAGCGTGATAACCCTGCAGTTGACAAACTGCCTGCTTACGACGCGGGTGACGTACTCGAGTTTTCTACTAGTCCAATGGACTGCCGCGGCAGCTACTTGTTCACTCGGGCCAACCTGGAAGTAATCGAACAAAGCAAGTGGTGCTTCGACCTGGAAGTGGTTGAACGCAAAGCCATCCTAGACCTGTTTGAGCGCCCCACCGGACGCTACGAATGGAAGAAAGATCCACAGGTGATCGTAAAAGGCGATTGTGACAAGGGCTACCAAATCACTGGTGTACCAATGGTTGGCAATTGGTTCTTGCGCCTGCGGGTGTACGACGTTTGTTACGGCGATACTGTGATCTACTACCCCATCCGGGCGGTAGACAAGATTGCTCCAACGATGGTATGCGACGACAAATTGGTGCTGACCCTCGATAACACGGGCTTTGGACACGTGAGTGCCGCCCAGGTTGACGAAGGCTCCAACGACAACTGTGGCAAAGTAGAATGGATGCGGGTACGCCGTCCGATTGCGGAAGAGTGCAACGCCAACTTTATTGGGGTCAAAGGAGTGGTGGACGCCAACAACAACGGCAAAATTGATCCTTACGATCCAACTGCTACCACACCACAGGATTACGTGGACGTGAACCGCAACCGCAAGGCCGATCCTGAAGAATACTTTGTGATCGATCCTAAATCGAAACTCTTGATGACGCCGCTGATGGATTCCATTCCATTCTTCTGCTGTGATCGGGGTTCGGTGATGGTTGAACTCTGGGGTGCCGACAAAGCTGGCAACCGCAACTACTGCTGGAAAACGATCAGCATCGAAGACAAAGTGGCCGCTACTTGTAGTGCACCATGGGACATCACCATCCACTGCGACGACAAACGCCTGGCGCAAATTGACGACAAAGTGGCCTCGGCGAAAGCCTTCGGCGACCTGATCATCAACAGTGGCGGCAATTGCAGCAAACTGGATACCAACTACACGGTGATCAAACGCCTGAAGTGTGGTGCCGGAACAATTGAGCGCATCTGGACCTTGACCAAACACAGCGACAAAGGTGATGTAGTCACCACTTGTAAGCAAGTGATCAAGGTATTGCCACTGCGGGAGTACAACATTTGTTTCCCTAAAGATGCCAGCTCTGATTGCAAAACACCAATCATCGATACGGTTCTGACAGATGAATTGGGCTGTGATATCCTGGCGGTGAATGTCACCGACAAACGTTACGACGCCTCTGACGATGAGTGCTACAAAATCTTCCGTACCTACACCGTGATCAACTGGTGTGCGTACTCGGATGAGTGTGGCGACCCTATGGCGGAAGGTCAGGTGTATGTGGTGGATCGGGCTAACTTTGGAAACTACGGCAAAGCTCCGATCTACGTACTGGTACGGGATAAGGATCGGAATGGGGATGAGGAATTCTATTTGTCCAAAGACCTGATTCCAAACAATACTGGTGACATCCAATTTACACCATCTTACTGCCCAGATGCCTTCAGTGGTAATCCTTATGGCTTGCCAGTGGGTGAGTACTACCACTCCTTCATGTACACCCAAATCATCAAGGTATACGACTCGGAGCGGCCAGTGGTAACGGGCATTCGCGATACCTTCTGTACGGATCCGGCAGCTTGTGCAGCGAGCATCACCAAAGTGGTAACGATCAAAGACAACTGTACGGATAACGTAGAGTTGGAACGTGGCATGTTGATGATTGCACCGCTACAAACCCTGGATGCAGGACTGATGATCACCTACAGTACCCCACGCTGGAGTGTGAAAGACTTGGGCAATGGCCAGTTTGAAATCAAGGTGGCCAACTTACCGGAAGGACTTCACGACCTGATTGTGGTAGGCCGCGACGAATGTGGCAACTTGAGTGTAGCTACCCGGATTCCATTCCTGGTCAAAGATTGCAAGGCACCAGCACCGATCTGTATCAATGGTTTGAGTACCGAACTGATGCCCGACGGACGTGGAAGCGGCATGATGACCGTATGGGCCAAGGATTTTGTGGCCTCTCCAATCTATGATTGCAATGGTCAGGGTCCTGAAACTGTGGATGGCCTCAAGGTGATCACCAAATACTCGATCAACCGGGTCGGTGAGCGCCCAAATCCAAACCAAACCAGCCTCTTGTTGAGCTGTGCGGATGCAGGCAAAAACATCCTGATTGAGCTGCATGCCTGGGACGAAGCAGGCAATCACGACTTCTGCGTGACCTACGTCGAAGTGCAGGACAACCGCAAAGTCTGCGCAGGCAGCGCTACCCTGGGAGAAGTCAGCGGTTTGATTACTACCGATGATCTGGAACCTGTCCTGGGAGTGAACGTCGACCTGAGTGGTGGTGCTCAAATGAACCAGAATACAGGTTCAAACGGGGTCTACCTCTTCGGCAACCTGACTAAGGGCAGTGACTACACGGTGAGCCCACAACTGGACAAAGACCACATCAATGGGGTATCGACGCTAGACCTTGTACACATCCAGAAACACATCCTGGGCGTCAAGGCGATCGACAATCCTTACCGCTTGATTGCAGCCGACGTGAACAACTCCAAGTCGATCTCTACCTTGGACATGATCCAAATCCGGAAGTTGATCCTGAGCATCGACACGAAGTTCACGAATGTGCCAAGCTGGAAGTTTATCGATGCAACGTACAAGTTCCCGGATCCTTCCAACCCATGGTCAGCGCAGTTCCCCGAAGTGGTGAATGTGAACGACCTGGAAGGTAAGGTGAAGGCCGACTTCATCGCCATCAAAATGGGGGATGTGAATGGCAATGCCAGTGCCAGCGGAGCTGTTGCAACAGAAACCCGCAGTGACAAGGCCATGATCATCACCACGGAGGAGCAACAACTGCAAAATGGACAAAGCTACACGGTGGTATTCAAAGCCAAAGACCTGGCCAAAATCCAGGGGTATCAGTTCACGCTGAGCGTTGACCCTAGCCTGGCCACCATCGAAGGCATTGATTACACTGGCGTAATGAAAGCCGAGAATTTTGGAATATTCGCCAAAAACGGGATGATTACTACCTCCTTCGTACGGGCACCCCTCGCGGGTGCCCCAGCGGGGAGCGCCGAAGGCGAGACCATCATTTTTACTTTGAAACTGAAAGCCGAATCCAATACCGCCCTCAGCGAGGTTTTGGCACTGAGCAATCGACTAACATCGGTGGAGGCTTACAACCAATCCGAAGAAGTAATGGGTGTCCAACTGGCCTTTGGAGCTGAAGCAGTCGCCGAGCGTGCTGCGCTGCGCCAAAACGTCCCCAACCCATTCTCGGAGGAAACTGTGGTAGGGTTCTATTTGCCAAAGGCATGCAAGGCAGTATTGAGCATTCGTGATGTGAAAGGAGCTTTGATCTATAGGGTAGAAGGAAACTACGCCAAGGGCAACAACCAATTGATCCTCAAACAGGAGCAATTGCGGGCTAGCGGGGTTTTGTACTATACTCTGGAAACAAGTGACTTCGTCGATACCAAAAAAATGGTGCTTTTGAATCGATAGTTCACAAGCAATCAACAACTGATTTAACAGGCGCTGCATTCATTTGGAGCGCCTGTTTTTTTGTCGAATGACCAGCAACATCTTTTTACAACACAATTCAAAATAACGTAACCTTACCTTATTTTCTGAAAAAATGTCTTCAGCAACGCACTGCATTCCTCGTGTAAGACCCCATATTCCAGCGTGGTTTTGGGGTGCAGCAATTCTTTCCCAATCCGCATAAATCCCCGTTTGTCGTCACCAGCGCCATACACCAGACGCCCCATTTGAGCCCAAAAAATCGCCCCAGCGCACATGTTACAAGGCTCCAGCGTAACGTACAGCGTACAATCTGGCAGATACTTGCTGTTGAGGTAATTCGAAGCGGCAGTGATAGACAAAATTTCGGCGTGTGCCGTTACATCCAATAATTTTTCGGTGGTATTGTGTCCGCGGGCGATGATGCGGTTTTCACAGGCGATTACTGCGCCAACCGGGATTTCGCCTTCATCAAAAGCCAGTTGGGCTTCTCTGAGCGCTTCACGCATAAAGTATTCATCTCCGCGAAAATGTAGCATAGTCAAGGTCTTTTATCAGAATCTTATCTTTGATTTGCCATGACGAATGTACTTATTTTCTTTTTATCCAGACAATTCCTATTTTTGCACCGTTTTAGTGGAAAGGGGCCTATGAGCTTGTTCAAGTGAGGGATTTTTCCGCCAGCATTATCTACTATAATCATTCAGACCATGCCTTATTTATTCACATCTGAATCTGTATCTGAAGGGCATCCGGACAAGATCGCCGATCAAATTTCCGATGCATTGATTGATCATTTCCTGGCGTTTGACTCCAGTTCCAAAGTTGCTTGCGAAACGCTGGTAACCACGGGGCAGGTCGTACTTGCAGGTGAAGTCAAATCCAAAGTATACCTCGATGTACAGCAGATCGCTCGAGATGTAATCCGTCGCATTGGTTATACCAAGTCGGAATACATGTTTGAGGCCAATTCCTGTGGAATTCTTTCGGCCATCCACGAACAATCACCCGACATCAACCAAGGGGTAGAACGCGAAAATCCTGAAGATCAGGGTGCTGGCGACCAGGGTATGATGTTCGGTTATGCGACCAACGAAACCGACAATTACATGCCTTTGCCTTTGGACCTCTCCCACCGCATTCTGTTGGAGTTGTCCGCTATCCGCAAAACGCATGCTGACCTGATGCCTTACCTGCGCCCAGATGCCAAAAGCCAGGTAACCATTGAATACTCTGACGATCATCAGCCAATCCGCATCGACTCTATCGTTGTTTCAACGCAGCACGATGATTTTGCGGACGACGCAACCATGCTCAACCGCATCCGCCAGGACATCATTCACATCTTGATTCCTCGGGTGAAAGCTCAATTGCCAGAGCGTCTGCATGGCTTGTTCAACGACCAAATCACCTACCACATCAACCCAACCGGTAAGTTTGTAATTGGTGGTCCTCACGGGGATACTGGCTTGACTGGCCGCAAAATCATCGTAGATACGTACGGTGGTCGTGGAGCACACGGTGGTGGTGCCTTCTCTGGCAAAGACCCCTCAAAAGTAGACCGTTCTGCGGCTTACGCTACCCGCCACATCGCCAAAAACCTGGTTGCTGCTGGGGTTTGTGACGAAGTATTGGTACAGGTTTCTTACGCCATCGGTGTAGCCAAACCAACCAACATCTACGTCAACACCAACGGTACTGCCAAAGTACAATTGAGCGATGGCGCGATTGCGGCAAAAGTGGCGGATATTTTTGACATGCGTCCTTACGCCATTGAAAAGCGGTTGAAACTGCGCACGCCAATTTACTCCGAAACAGCAGCTTATGGCCACATGGGTCGTACGCCTGAAATCAAAAAAATCCAGTTGCGCGATGGTGCGGGCCAATTCGTAGAGCACGAAGTGGAAACCTTCACCTGGGAGAAACTGGATCACGTAGATAAAGTGAAAGCGGCTTTTGGGCTGTAAATAAACTCAGAACTACAGTAAAAAGGGTTGGCGATGTATTTTCGTCAACCCTTTTTCATTTGAGTACATGGCAAAATTGGGGCAACGCGCCGTAGAGACGCACGGCCGTGCGTCTCTACAATTCGGCATTTTTGCATTGCCCTAATTTTGTCATGCACCCTTTTTCTTTTTATCAAACCCGCAAAAACACCTTCTTCAAATACATAAAGTACAAAAAGCCCCACTTCACCAGCAAGACCATCGTTGCCAATACGACCGCGGCATAAGGCTCACTAAACAACTGCAACAACCACGTAAACAAAGCCTGCGCTGTAAAAGTCCAGTCGATAAAGCCATCCGACATGTAAATCAAAATGGAGTTCATCCCAATGATTACAAAAAAGAAAGCCCAGCGCCGATAACCCAGCACATCGATCACGTAATAAAACAAGGACAAAAGCAATAAGCTCACCCCTCCCGCTTGCAGCACAAAGGAGCTCGTCCAGAGGTTTTTATTGATAGGAAAGACCAGATTCCAAGCCTGTGCCAAAATCAAGGACACCACCCCCATGATCAGCATTTGCAAGGCCTTGCGCGAACCACTCATGGTACCATGCTTCAACAGGTTACCGCAATAAATGCCCAATAGGGCCGTACCAATGGCCGGAATACAACTTACCAATCCTTCTGGGTCGTGAATGTCTTTGTACAAATGCCCGGGCACGATCAGGCGATCGAGGTACGAGGCAAAATTGCCTTCCATGGTCATATCCCCCATCGGGAAGCCAGGCGCCGCATTCAGCGCCAAGAGCAGCCAATACCCGATCAGCAAAGCCACAAACCAGATGATTTGCCCCATTTGTTTGGTATATAGGTAAATGATGTTGGCAAACATGTAAGCCAAACCGATCCGCCCCAATACACTGGGGAAACGAATTTCTGCCAGGGGCTTCAACACCAACCCATTGTTGTAAATCACGCCCAGCAACACCAGCAGCAGCCCCCGCCGAATCACGCGCAGCAACAACTGCTGTCGAGGGGTCCCCTTTTCCAGATCCCGCCCCACCGAATAAGGGGTCGCTACTCCAGCCAGGAATAAAAAGAGGGGGAAAATGTTATCATAAAGGGTGTATCCATGCCAGTCTGGGTGAGTCAATTGCCCGGCAATGGCCTGCCAAAAGGGTGTGGGACTAGCCTCGGCCATGCTGTGAAAAATGGCTTCAGCCCCCATGATCCAGAACATGTCAAAGCCGCGTAGGGCGTCCAGCGAGTAGAGCCGCTGGGTGGTAGGTGTTGTCGTCGTCATAAACCAGTGCGTTTTTTTGGTAGGGTGAAGTTAAACGGAATATTTGAGTGGTGATAAAGAAGGGGCTCAAAATAAAGGAAGAATTTGGCGGGGCTCTTTTTTGAAGAAATCGATCTTTTTTGGGCACATTTCTTCAAAAATAGAGAGGGATAATTGAAGAAATGTGCTCAAAAAAGGACGATTTCTTCAAATTAAGCAGATTTTGGAGCTTTACTACTACCCTTTTGACGACTTATCCTGCGATTAAAAACAAGTATTATTTGGAGGATGTGGATAATGAGATTCCAATGGAGAGGTTGTTTGCTTTTTAGGGGATCTACTCAAATAAAATCTGTGCCAGCACAAATCTAATTTACCCGAAGTCTGTAAAGGCTGAGAACATAGTGAGCCATGCCTTCACCAACTTACTATTAAAACTGTTTGTCCATCAACAAATTTATCTAAGAAGTCTTGTTTAAAGCCATCTCTCAAATTTTTGTCAATTAGGCCAATAAGGTTTTCAACATCCTTCTTGTTTACAAGACATTTATCATTTTGAATTTTTTCGAAGAATTCCTTGGTCACTCCCTTTCGTTGATAGGATATCTCACTATAGAAATAAACCTCCTCATAGTACTCATGATCGCTATGTTGAGAGTGCCTTTTTATATTAAAAGCCGAAAATTTGCCTTCAACTTCGGGGTTCTCACTTGCAATAAGCCAGTCATTTTCCTTTATTTACTTGTCTTCAATTTTAACCAAAAATAAGTCAAGTCCCATTTAATTTCATTGTTTTAGTGCATTCAATGCCATCCTCGTAAAATTCAATTGACAAAACACGCTCAACAAAAAAGAGGTTCCCAAACCACGTTCGTTTAGCTCCTGAATCGGGGTGGCTTCACGCGTTCGCCCTTTTCCACCCTCACTCCTTCAAAAATAAAAGCCGATATTTGAAGAAATATATGTCGTTCAATAACTTGTAAGCAGACCATTATGTTGGTTCTGTTGTTCCCAAAGTCATCGTCATCCTGATTCATCAATATTTCTCATCACCAGTCAAAAACCCTCATCACCATGAATCGCAAGCAATTCCTAAAAAAAGCAGCCCTTGGACTTGGTACTGCCGCCGGGCTGCCAGCTATCCTGAGCATTTCAGAAAGTGTAAACGAGCCCAAGCAGTTGACCATTGGTGCGGATTGCGAACCTTCTCCAAAAGAAACGGTTGGCCCTTTTCCCAACCATGACTCAAACTCTTTGCTTAAACGCAACATTGCAGTGGACAGGCAGGGCGTGGCCATGACCATGACCCTCACCGTCCTTTCTCAAAAAAATGGCTGCAAACCACTGCCCGGTGTTTTTGTGGACGTGTGGCATTGCGATGCCCACGGTGCCTACTCCGAGTACGGTGGCATGAGGATGCAGGCGGAGGACCACCGCCACGAGCACTTTTGCCGGGGCCGTCAGATCACCGACAAAGACGGCAAAGTAAGCTTCGAAAGCATCTACCCTGGTTGGTACCGCGGCCGTGCGCCGCACATCCATGTGGAGGTATTGGACAAAAATGAAAACGCTCTGGTGGTGAGCCAAATCGCCTTCCCGGAGGACGTGAACTCGACGGTGTATGCCACGCCGAAGTACCTGGGCAAAGCAGATACCAGCAACGACCGGGACAATATCTTCCGCGATAGTCTCGCGCAAAACATGGCCGACGGCATCAGCGGTGATGTCCAAAAAGGCTATTTGTTGTTAAAGACATTGACTGTTTGAAGCATCAAGGGCCAAGGACAATTGCCTTCCTTTTTAGATTGAAGATTGTTGAATAATTTTCAATCAAAAAAGGGTTCCCGAACACTGTTCGAGAACCCCGCATTCTTACTTACCAATCTTAAACAATAAACAATTAATTCTTCTTCAGCGTATAGCTATAGTTCCCGCCGATACTCAGGTTAAGTGTAACCGTGTAATTACCAGCAGCAGGCACTTTGATGTTGTCGCCTCCGTAGTCCAGGAGTCCATCCGCTTTGGTATCGCCGAAGTTGATGGCCCAGTCGTCGTTGGCGCGGAATTTGATCTCGTCGGCAGTGAGGTTCACGGTCAATGACCAGGTTCCGGTGGCCGCGTCATACACCATATCAGTATCTGCGCCCCAGCCGCCAGGAGTACCCGAGCCAATCAAGCCCCAGGAAGTTTTGACCGCATCCCAGCTTTTGTCATTCAGGTCAGCCTTGACCAGGTAATAACCGCCGCTAGGCACTTTGAAGTTGTTGCCAGGAGACGCGATCTTTTTGGTCGTGCCATCGCCCTGGTCACCAAAGATGCCGTTGTTCCAGTTTGGCGCGTCCGTAAACTTAAACTCAGAAGCATCCCCAAAGTTCACGTAACCCTCATATATCTTGTTGTCTTTCACCGAAGCGAGTTTGGGCGCTTTGTCGGGTGCCCAGCCTTGGTACCCGCCGGGTACATACAAGGAAGGATATTGAATGATCACCAAATAGGGCGTTGCCGAAACGGAAGTAGCTCCGGAAACCAAGGTCGCAACATTGGCACTTACCGCTGCTTTTACCCGCACATCCAATTGCCCCAGGCTACCTGCACCGATCCCCAGGCGCAACAAGGCGGTGTTGAGGTCGGCTACGGTGTAGGTTTTGCTGAGCGATGGACCGGCGTTGAAGTCTACGGTTTCTTTGAAGTCGGTGCCTTTTTTAGCCAACTGCAAAGTGTAAGTCACTCCAGCTGGGTAGTTGAAATCTGCCGCAGTCCAGGTGAATTTAACAGCCTCTTTGCTGGCGTCTTCCAGCTTCAGTGCAGGAGTAGCCGTGGAAGCGCTCAATACTGGCGCAGCTCCCGGAATAACCACCAAACGTTGCTCATCTTTTTCACAGCCCACAATGGCCATGATGAGTATGATGGGAAATATTTTTGAAAACCAGTTTTTCATGGTCGTTTGTTTTTTTAGTTGAGAAGTTGAGGGGTTGAGAAGTTGAGGGGAGAGTGTCGCTGGCGGTAGCCAAACTTCTCAACTTCTCAACTGATTTAGTAACCCGCGTTTTGATCCAAATTCGGATTGGCCACCAAATCGGAAGCCGGAATGGGAAACAAGACCAGGTGATCTGGTACCGAACGTCCATCCTTCACTCCACCTTTCCAGGGCCAGAGATAAGCACTGCCCGTGAATTTTTTGAAGCGGATCAAATCCGTCCGGCGGTGAGCCTCCCAGTACAATTCCCGGGCGCGTTCGTCGAGGATGAAGTCCAGATTGATGGAAGTTACGTTGCCCGTAGTGCCTTTGTAGGCGCGTTGGCGCAATGCATTGATGTATTAGCGCCGTAGCCTGACTGCCACCCTGGCCCCCACGCAGCGTTGCTTCTGCGTACATCAGGTACACATCGGCGAGGCGGAAAAGTGGGAAGTCAGTATCCGGGAAGTTGCCTTCGGTATCGGTACCTTTTGCCCCCGTTGAGCTGACGTTGCGGTATTTGGTGATGGCATAACCATCATTGAAGGTAAAGATGTCGCTGATGTCCAGTTTTTGGCCATTGGTGTGGAACATGGCCCGGCGATCGGTGGTACCACTGATGTCGCTGAATTTTTCTACCAATGCTTTGGTGGTACGCAAACCACTCCAGCCGCCATTGATGCCAAAGTCGGCAGGGTTCATGTTGCCCCCTACCCCAGCGTGTACCAGGAAGGTCATACCGCCCCAGGTTTTGGTGCGGGTACCATCAAAAGTGATCGGGAAAATGATTTCGGCCGACTTGTTGTTGTCGGTCAGGAACAACTTATTGTAATCACTTTCCAAAGCGTAGCTGGCAGCCGTTACCTTGTTGCAATAAGTGATACATTCGGTGTATTTGGCTGCACCAATGTAAGTTTCAGCGTTCAGGTACAATTTGGCCAGCAACGCCCAGGCAGCACCCTTATCGGCACGACCATATTCGTTTTTGCGGGCATCCAGCAATTCATTTTCAATCGCTTTCAATTCCGACTCCACGTAGCTGAATAACTCGGTGCGGCTCGCCTGACGGGGCAGGAAAGAACCTACTGCATCCGCCTCAGTCACAAAAGGAACACTCCCGTACATATCCAGAGCATGGTAGTAGCTCAAAGCCCGCAGGAAACGTGCTTCGGCACGGAAAATTTTGGCCTGGTTCAGGTTTTCGCCGCTGATGCCACGTTCGCTGAGTTTAGCATCGGTGGTTTCGCGGATGAACTCGTTGCACAAGGTGATTTGGTAAAAAATCCGGTTGTACATCGCGGTGATGAACTCGTTGCCGGAAGTCCAATCCATGTCGTGGTAATCGGGCAAACTACCGTCGTTCCAGCCAATCACGGCTTCATCGGTTGGCAGTTGCTGCGCTTTCCAGTACTGGCGCAGGTAGGTACTGAAACCCTCGTCGATGCCACTGATGTCGGGGCGTCCGGCCGGGCCTTGTTGGCCACTCACCGCCAAACCCGCGTACACCTTGGCGAGGATTTGTTTGTAATTGCTAAAATCTTTGTAGACCGTAGCCGAAGTCACCTCCACGAAGGGGGTGCGATCCAGGTCTTTGGTGCAGGAACTCAAGGCCACAAAAAACGCCAGGATTCCCAATTTTATGCTGTTTTTGAAAAATTGCTTTTTCATTGGATTCATTTTTGTTTTGGTCAAAAACCGTTTAGAAGCTGACATTCAATCCGAAGGACAAAATGCGTGGGCGAGGATAGATGTTGTTGTCGATACCGCCCGCAACTTCAGGATCAAGACCAGAATACTTGGTGATTGTAAACAGGTTTTGCCCAATCAAGGAAATCTGGGTGTTGCTGGTGCCACCGAGCAAGCCTTTCAGGTTGTAGCCCAAAGTCAGGTTGTCCAGGCGCAGGAAAGAACCATTTTCTACGTAATAATCGGAGAAGTACTGGTTGTTCGCAAAACCCGTTTGCAATACGTTGGGTGACAGGTTCAACAGGAAGTTGTTGGTGCCCGTCAAGCCACGGAAGGTCGCGTTATTTGACAAAACGTTGTTGTAGACGTAGTTGTCAAAGTTACCGCGCAGGACAAAGCTCAGGCTGAAATCCTTGTAGTTCACTTGAGAGTTGATCCCCAGGAACAAACGTGGATCGGCTTGTTTGAAGCGGTAGCGGTCGTCAAGGTTGACCAGGCCATCGCCGTTCAGGTCTGCGTAAAGCCCTTCAACTGGTTTGCCTTCTTCATTGTACACCTGTTGGTTCAGGAAGTAAGAGAAAGTTGGATAGCCAACCGTGTGAATCTGAACAGTGTTCCCTACCCCACCGGAAATACCACCGACTTGTACCCCTTGGTAGTTCGGATTAGGCACTTTGGTCAGGTTGGTTACTTCGTTTTGGTTGAAGGTCAGGTTAAAACCAAAATCCCAGCTCAGGTTTTCTTTTTCAATCAAACGGGTATTCAAAGTGAATTCCACCCCGCTGTTTTCGATGTTACCGACGTTGGTCAGGATTTGGTTGGTGAGGTTGGAGCCCGCAGGTACGGGGATCACACTCAACAAGTCCTTGGTTTTGCGGGAATACACATCAATCGCACCAGATACCCGGCCATTGCGGATGGCCCAATCGATCCCGGCGTTCAAGGTTTCGGTTTGTTCCCATTTGATGTTGGCGTCATAACCTTCGGGGCGTAGCGTTGCGTAGAAGTCGTTGCCAAACTGGTACTGTGCGGTAGGCTCACTAGGCGTATAACGAGAGAGGTAAGGGTAATCACTACCCACGTCCTGCTGACCAGTAACCCCGTAACCCAGGCGCAATTTCAGGTTGGAGAACCACTCGTTGCCTTTCATAAATCCTTCTTCGTTGATTTTCCAGGCAAAGGCAGCCGATGGGAAAGTACCCCAGCGGGTGTCCGGGCTGAAGCGGCTGGAACCGTCACGACGCAAAGTGAAGGTCAACAAATAACGTTCTTTCAAGGCATAATTCAAACGAGTGTAAAAGGACACCAACGTGTTTTGGGTTTTGAAAAACACGTCGTTGAATACTTCCCCTTGCTGGTTTTTATCCAAATCAGTACTTTCCCGGATAAAGTCCTGGTAAGAGTACCCACCCATCAGGTCGACGCGGTTGGCACCAAATTCACGCACGTAGTTCAGGTAAAACTCGAACGTTTTGTTGTTCTTGTTCTGGGTGTAATTGGCCACCTGACCGCCACGGGAAAAGAACTGTCCCACACCTGCGGGTACGTTGATGTTGCCTTCGCTGTTGGAGCGGTCGAGACCCACGTTCAGGTTGGCGCGCAATTCAGGCAGGAAGTGGAATTTGTAATCCAATACCACGTTGCCAATGATCCGACCCACGGTGCTCTCGTCGCTGCGTTGGTTGAGCAATGCCAAGGGGTTGCGTGGAGCAAGGGTGTTTGGATTTTTGGTAGCTGGGTCCAAAAATTCAAAATAACCTCCCAGGGTATTGCTGCCACTTTGGATGGGTTGAGTAGGATCAAAAACTACCGCAGAGCCAATTGCGCCCTGGTTGGCAAAACGGTTGTTGATGGAAGTCCCTTTCAGGTTCACATCTACTTTGAGGTGCTTGTCAAAAAAAGAAGGGTTAATGCCAATCGATCCCGACAAACGGTTCATGTTGCTGGTTTTGAGGATACCATTTTGGTCCATAAAACCTACGGAGGCGCGATAAGGCAAATCCTTCAGTGAGCCGGTCAAACTCAGGTTGTTGTCGTGGCTGAATGCAGTTTGGTATATCTGATCCTGCCAGTTGGTGCTGGATTCGCCCAATAAGGCTTTTTGCGCAGCAGTACCTCTTTCATTCACAATGGCGCGGAATTCATCGGCGCTCAATACGTCAATTACCCCGGATTTGGCGGAAGAAGACAATACTGAGCTGAAGTTGATGCGCATTTTATCGCCCGCCTTACCTTTTTTGGTGGTAATCAGGATAACCCCATTGGAAGCTCTGGAGCCATAAATGGCAGCCGCAGAGGCGTCTTTCAGAATGGTAAAATTTTCAATGTCGTTGGGGTTGATGAAGCTCAGGGGGTTGGCAGCGCCAGATACCCCGGTGTTGTCGAGTGGCACCCCGTCGATCACGATCAGCGGATCGTTGTTGGCGTTCAAGGAAGAACCCCCACGAATGCGGATCCGGCTACCTGCACCCGGAGCACCACCATTGGAGGTGATTTGTACCCCGGCGATTTTGCCGTTGACCAATTGTTCGGGAGTGGCAATGTTGCCTTTGATGAAGTCTTTTTCGGAAATATTGGTCACCGATCCTGTTACGTCGCGTTTTTTCTGCGAACCGTAACCTACGACCACCAATTCGTTCAAACGTTGAATGTCAACCTTGAGTACAATGTTGAGTTGGGTTTGCGTACCTACGGTAATTTGTTGTTCCGCAAATCCAGTGTAACCAATCACCAGAACAGCATTCTGATCAGGTACTTGCAGTGTAAATTTGCCATCGAGATCAGTCACAGCCCCGGTGGTGGTGCCTTTTACGAGTACGGTTGCACCGATGAGCGGCTGTTGGTCTTCGGAAGTAATGGTGCCATTTACGGTGATTTGGGCAAAAGCTGAACTCAGCATCAGCACAAACGCGGCCACAAACAGCATGGGGCGAAGCATGAAATAAAATCGTTCATTGCTTGCGACCCGACTAGTGGAGTGTGTGTCTAAGTTGGTCATAAGACATAGGTTTATCAAATAGAAGTTTTGTAAACAAAAAGAAGGGTCTGTAAAATTTTTATAGACTTGGTGGCGAAAGTACCGAAGGAAAGTTTGAAAAGCGTTCCACTTTATGGGATGGGAACCTCTACTTTGAATTCTTAAAATTTAACTTCTCTTCTACTTGAATGTCAGGGTTTTGCAAAATTGGGTTTGGGGTGCCACTTTCTTGAATTGGGCCAAGAGAACCAAAATGGTTGAGGGAGGTTGAGATGGTTGAGGAAGGTTTAGGCTGCCGCAGCGACTTAGAAAAAGTCCTCGTTAAAGTCACTGCGGTAGCTTAGCTGGTACAAGTCTGGCGCTGGTACAAGTCTCCAGACTTGTACCAGCGCCAAACAAGCGCCAGAGCCTAAGAGTGCATGTCCCGTCTAAGTCGCTGCGGTAGCCTAAACCTTCTCAACCTCCCTCAACCTTCCTCAACTTTCTCACCATTCAATCATCAGCCCAATACTCGGCAATGCCTGGCCGGTTCCATTGTCCAAAACTTTGGTTTTGTAGCGTTGCTCTCCTACTGAAGCATCAGGATTCAAGATGACTCCCGAGCCAATAGGCCGACCATCTGCATCCAAGGGGCGATCCAGAAAAAGCTCAGGACTGGATACCGATGCGCTGAACATGTTTTCGATGTCGAAATACAGGTTGAGGCTCCATTTGGGGAAGAACCACTTTTTATCTACCCGGAAATCCAGGAAATTGATGGCTTCACTCCGCTCCGTATTCAACTGGTTGTAGTCAGGAATGCCTCGACCATTGACGTCCCAGTTGGCAACCAGGGATGAATTATTGGAAAATGGCGTGCGTGGCAACCCCGTTTGGAAGCGCCAATTGAGGCCGATTTCCCAGTTTTTCTTCAGTTTTTTACCCAAAGTCAGGTTAACGATGTGGCGGGCATCCCAGGAGGAAGGCAATAACTCGCCATTTTTATCCTCAAATTCACTCCAGCCCAAGGTATAAGCCGCAATGCCATAAAACCCTTTGAACAAGCGTTGCTGGAACAAAAACTCCATACCGTAACTCCGCCCTTTGGAGCGGGGAATTGCCGGTTCATTACCCACCACCCCAAAGTCGCCACCCAGGTTGGCCAGGGTCAAACTATCCCGCAGCAAAAAAGGATAATTCGCGTAGCCTTTGTAAAAGCCTTCCACGGTGATCCGGGCATTGTTGTTGGTGTTGAATTCCAAGCCGGCCACCAATTGATTGTTGCGGATGTATTTGATGCCGTTGTTTTTGTTGATGAACTCGCCCCCTTGCTGGTAACCCAGAATAGTGTAAGGGGGGAGTTGGTAAAAAATACCCGCGTTGAAATTGAGGGCGAGGTTCTTGCTCAAACTGTAGGATGCCGAAAACCTTGGCGACAACTGCTCCAACAAATTCGACATTTCCTCCGAATAGGTATTGGCATCGGCACGAATCCCTGCGGACAGGCTCAGGCGATTGTCCACAAACTTGCGGCTGATTTGGCCAAACACGTTGTATTTGCTGAAGTTGAAAGCGCTACTGTAATCGATGGTTTGGGCGCCTGCGGAGGTGAAAATCCGGTTGAAGGTGCTGTTGTTGTAGCGGGCGAATTCATACCCTACACCGTAATTCAGGCGAAAATCCCCGGCACGTACGGTGTTTTCCAGGCGCAACTTGTTTTCGATTTCCTGAGATTGATAGTTCAAAATCAGGTTATTTGGATTGCTTTTATCGTTTTGGTAATACTTGATGGCCTTGTTGTCCAACATGCTGCGGCTGAGCACCACCGTATAATAACCATTTGTACGGTAGTGTTTGTACACCAGGCCATTGGTGTAGCTCCACTGGGGGTTTTCGGGCAAGCGATCCAGGATGGATTGTTGTTCTTCGGTATCGTTTGCCTCCAGGTTGAGCTCAAACTGGTCGTAAGCCCCCAAACCGATGAAAGTCAATTCGTTCTTTTTATCCAGTTTAACTTTGACTTTGGCTTGAAAGTCGTTGTAAATGGGCAGAAAGGGCAGTTCAAAAATTTTGAACAAAAACTGCAAATAAGAGCGGCGAGCCGAAAGCAGGAAGGTCGTTTTGTCGCCAATGGGCCCTTCTAAGGTCAAACCAATGTCGCTGGCACTCACCATAAAAGTACCTCCGATGCGATCGTCGCGGCCATCGCGCTGCCGAAAGTTGAATACTGAACTAACCGCGTTGCCCCGATTGGCTGGAAAAGCCCCACTGAAAAAGTCTACCTCATTGATGAAGTTGACATTGATCAAACCCACCGGGCCACCCGAAGCACCCTGAGTCGCAAAGTGGTTGATGTTCGGCACTTCCACATCATCCAGAAAAAAGCGGTTTTCGTTGGGTGCACCGCCACGAATGATCAGGTCATTGCGGAAAGCTGGGGTAATGGTGACCCCTGGCAGGGTTTGTACCACTTTGGAAATATCGCGATTGCCCCCCGGGTTGCGCTGGATTTCCGCTACCCCAATGGTGCGCAGGGATACCGGGCTTTCTTCGGTTTTTTTGAAAGGAGGCGCTTTGATCACTACTTCGTCCAGTTTTTGGGAGCTGCTGGACAGCTCGAAATCAGCAACGGCAGGTTTGTTGTTGGTGACCTGGATTTCAAAAGCAGTGGCATCCTCATAGCCTACAAAAGAAGCCCGAATGTTGTACAAGCCTGGAGTAAGTCCAGTGATTTCATACAATCCATTTTCATCCGTAGTGGCCCCAAAGTCGGTACCTATTACCAAAACGTTGGCAAAAGGGATGGCTTCGTTGCTGATTTTGTCGCTGATTTTACCTTTGATGATGCCATTTTGGGCAAAAAGACCAAAAGGTGTCAACAAAAGCAGTACTAACCAGTTGTTAAGCAGTCGCGTTGCGGGTAAAATCTTCATTTTATGATTTTTTCACAGTTTTTTGCTATGTTTTCAAAACAAACACTAAACTAGCAACTCGAAAAATTGTTCTAGTTTTAGTCAAGATTTTTGTCACCATGTCGTACGAGCTGCTTAAACAAGTGATTGGACTGCTGGAGGAATTCGAGCAGGAAAGGGGGAAAAGTGATTTGCCAGCCTTCGCTGAATGGCTGCAAAGCCGGGTTGGCGAAGCAGAGGATGAACTGCCCCATACCCGTTGGGACGATTATGCCTCCGACGTAGATGCCCACATTGCCATGAACATCGGGGTGCTGAACTCTCATGCCAAACACTACATCAAAACTGCTCTAAAGGATACTGAGTTGAAAGGAATCCAGGATTTTACTTTCCTGGCGGCCCTGGTCAGCCACGGCGATTTGCGCAAAACGGACATCATTGCCAAAAACATGATGGAGTTTTCTCCGGGGATGGAAGTGATTCGGCGTTTGTTGCGCAATGGTTTTATCCAGGACTACGACAACCCCGAAGATGGGCGTTCACGCCGGGTGTCCATCACCCCGGCGGGTATGGCCGTGTTTGAACAAGCCTTGCAAAACATGCAAAACGTGCATCGGGTGGTAGCCGGAAACCTGACGGTAAAAGAAAAAGAAATGGTACTCCATAAATTGCGCAAACTCATCGCCTTCCACCAGCCCATCTGGGACAATGAATACGGGGAAGATTTGGAGAAGATTGTGGAGCGGCATATCTTGTGAAAAAGTTGAAAAGTTTAGGGTTGAGAAGTTGAGAAGTTAGGTAACCCAATTGCGCACTTACATTTCTGCATTTCGCCTTTTGCGCTTTACGAATTGTGAATAAAAACGTACAATTTTGTACTGCCCATTTCTTTTCAACCCTTCAACATTTCAACATTTCAACTTTTATGAAGATAGTCATCGCTGCCGATTCCTTTAAAGACGCCCTGCCCGCCCAACAAGTCTGCAACGCCATTGCCGACGGGATCAGAAAAGTACAACCCAATGCCGAACTGGTCATTTTTCCGCTCACCGATGGTGGAGAAGGGCTGGCGGATGTATTTGCCCATCACCTGGGCGGGAGTGTTGTACAAATGACCGCTTATGACCCTCTGGGGCGAGACGTGGCCTGCCAATACATCCTTTCGGCCAATGGTGAAAAAGCCTTCATTGAAATGGCCCAGGCCTCGGGCTTGCAACGCCTGAGTGAGGAAGAGCGCAACCCAATGCTCACAAGCACATATGGTACCGGGCAAATGATCGCCCACGCGCTGAATAGTGGGGTGCGTCATATCCTGCTAGGTCTTGGCGGCAGTGCGACCAATGATGCCGGAATGGGCATGGCTGCTGCCTTGGGCTACGAATTTCATACCGCTCAAGGGAAGGAATTGCTACCAAGAGGTGAATCGTTGGCGGCCATCGAACGGATTGAGGTGAATAAAGTACATCCTGCGCTCGCCGAAACCCGTTTTGAGGTTTTGTGCGACGTCAAAAATCCACTGCATGGTCCCATGGGTGCGGCTTATGTGTTCGGGCCTCAAAAAGGGGCCAATGCGGCCATGGTGGAGCGATTGGATTTGGGGTTACAACAGTTTGGTGCATTATTGGAAAAAACTTTTGGGCAGGATTATTCCACAACTCCTGGTTCTGGAGCAGCTGGCGGAATGGGCGCAGCCTGTTTGGCCTTCCTTAAAGGTGAGTTGCAGCCAGGGATTGATGCTGTGATGAATATGACCAATTTTGATGCCGCTTTAAAAGGTGCCAATCTGGTATTCACAGGTGAAGGCCGTCTGGATAGTCAAACCTTGAGTGGAAAACTGGTACGGGGGATTTGTGGCCGTGCAACACAGTTTGGAATACCCACCATCGCGCTTTGTGGTGCCATCGATGCGGATCAGGCTTTTCTGGACTTGATTGGTTTAAAAGCGGCCTTTGCGATTGGGCGGAAAGTGCAAATTTTTGACGATGCGCTGGCAAGTACGGCGGAGAATTTGGAGTTTGTGGCGGAACAGGTGATGCGGGTAGCAGGGTTATAAACTCCACTACCCTATCAACCATTCAGGGTTTAGTTGCTATTTTTTCGGCGTTTCTACTTTTGGCTGTGCCATCAAATAAGCATAAATCGCTTTGAGTGCCTCGTCATCCTGGACGGCGATATTTTTCCAGGGCATAAATTTTTGATCCATCACAGTGCCATCGGGCCGAGTGCCCGTGCGAATTGTCTTGATAAACCCAGCCTCGCCCCATTTGGGTAAATTCCCGACCTGGGTCAAATTCGGGGCCATTGGGCCATTGGGGTCGTGATTGGGTGCTCCATTCAGTTGCTCGCCATGACAAGCCCTACACCCACTGACCTGCACCAGGTAGGCACCATATACCCGGGAGTCCTTTCTTTGAGGGGTGCTTTTGAATTTGGCGGTGTGATCCAGGTATTCCACTGGAAAAGCTTTACCCAAAGCGCCCAACTGTATCAACACTTTGGCGAAAGTGGTAAAACGGGATGGCTCCCACTCTTTTTCCACCACTGGAATCGTTTTCAAGTAAGCAATAATTTGACCAAGGTGTTCTTCACTCAAAGCGTGAAATTCGTTTGATGGCATGATCATCAGGGGGCGTCCATTTTTACCAGCCCCATGCCGGATGGCTCGAATCCAATCGGCATCAACATAATTGCTGGTCACCCCGGCCGGAGTCAAATTTGGCGCGATCAAAATGCCTAAAGCAGGGTCATTGAAGAATTTGGTACCCTCCAGTTGTTCACCGTGGCAATGGGTGCAAAGGTTGCTGACCCATTTTTTGCCCTCGGCAACATTTGCTGAGTCATTGGGGATTTTGAGGCTGGCAGGTTGAATGTTGTAGGTTCTATTGAGGCGCTGGTTGTAGGTGGCATTCATGAGGAAAACTGTACAGGTCAATACCAAAATAAGTCCTCCCAGGACGATGCCGATCCATTTAAATATTTTTTTCATGGCGAAAGATTCTAGGCGTTAACAATCCATGTTTTGTTCCGAAGAACAGTACAAAAATGCCTATGAATCTGGCCATAAATACAGCGTAGATTTGTGTAAACCTGCTACGCGAATCTACGTATTTTGTAACTATTTAGCAGCCGCCTGCGGCGGACTTTTTTACCACAAAGACACAAAGACACAAAGACATTAAGCTCTAAAATGTTGTGTCTTTGTGCCTTTATGCCTTTGTGGTAAAAAAAATTGAATATAAAATCCACCGCAGGTGGATGGGTGCTAAATAGTTACCGTATTTTCATGCTTAGAGGAGTTTATGCCGAATGGCAAACTGCACCAATCCAGCGATCCCTTTAACTTCCAGTTTTTGAATCAGGTTATTCCGGTGGGTATCCACGGTGCGAGGACTGATGAAGAGTTGGGCTCCAATTTCAGTACTGGAAAAACCCTGGGCGACCAACTTCAATACATCCAAT
The DNA here is from genome assembly GCF_965225875.1 of Haliscomenobacter sp. GTDB lineage: Bacteria > Bacteroidota > Bacteroidia > Chitinophagales > Saprospiraceae > Haliscomenobacter. The sequence goes on from NZ_CBDDBS010000002.1 coordinate 1,083,238, forward strand.
TCTCGTTCGCTCAGGCTGGCTAGCCCAGCGTCATTGCCCGCAGTGGGCGCCTTTGCCAGGCTTAGTGCCACTTCTCCGGCGTAATATTTTTCGCCTCTATAAACCTTGGATATTGCCGAAGAGAGCTCTTCAACCGAGGTGTTTTTGAACAAAAAACCATCCGCACCTTGCTCAAGTGCCCCCTGAATGATGCTGCGTTCGTTGAGCATGGTGAGTACAATGACTTTAATGCCAAAGTACTCCTGCTTGAGTTGGATCAGGGTTTCCAGGCCATTCATCAAGGGCATTTCGTAGTCCAGTAAAGCCACATCAGCGCGACCAAGACGGCGTAGTGCATCCAACACTTCCCGGCCATTTCCCGCTTCCGCCATGATCTGAATTTCTGGAATTTGTTCCAATATGGCGACAAAACCCTTGCGCACCAATTGATGGTCATCGGCAATAACTACTTTAATTTTCGGCTCCATGTTTGTTGGTTTCTGGATCATTAAGTGGGATACGAATCACCGAAATGGTGCCGTTTGGGTGGGCTGATTCCGTTTGAAAAACACCTCCCAGGGTATTTACGCGGCTCAGGATGTTGAGAATTCCCATACTACCCTTAGATCTGGCCTGTTCAAAATCAAAGCCACGGCCATCATCTTCCATCCTCAAAATCAAACTACCACCGGCCACATACAGGATGACCATAATTTTGCCTGCTTTGGCGTGTTTGATCACATTGTTCAGTAACTCCTGAGCAACCCGATAAACCCCGATTTCAACTTTTTCATCCAAATGGTCCGGCACCAGGCTGCTTTCAAACTCGTATTGCAGGGCAGTACCTTGCAACGTATTGCGCAACAACATTTCCAAGCTGGGTGCCAGGCCGTGTCGCTCCAGCATAGGAGGCAACATGGTATGGGAAATATTGCGCACTTCCGTACAAGATTGATCCAATTGCTCAGCCAAATGACCAACTTGTTGGGCCTCCAAAGGAGCAACGTTGGCAATTTTATGTTGCAGGGCTGAAAAGCCCAGCTTTAGGGCTACCATTTCCTGGGCAATGCCATCGTGCAAATCTTTGGCGATGCGTTTGCGTTCGGATTCCTGGGCTTCGATCACGGCATTGAGGCCCAATTTTTGCTCCTGAATGATGGCTGCATCCAGTTCCGCCTTTTTGCGCAAGCGGAAGCGGTTCCAAAACAACCAACCCAATAAAACAAAGGCCAAAAAACCAAAACCCAGTCCCCAAATCCAGGTTTGTTGCTGGAACAATTGACCTTCCTGTTTTTCCAATTTCAGTTGTTGTTGGGCTATTTCAGTCTCCTTTTTTTGGGTTTGGTACTTGGTTTCCATGTCGGCAAGTACTTTGGTGTTTTCAACCGTAAATAAAGAATCATCCAGGGCCTGGAATTTTTTGTACCAAAAAAGCGCCTTTTGTGGTTGGCCTAATAATTCATAAGAATGGGCGATTTCCTGGTAATAAATAGTGAGCGGATCCATCAGTTGGTGTTGCTGCATAATGGCATAACCTTTGAGTGCATTTTCCAGCCCTTTTGAAGCTTGCCCAAGAGCGTTGTACACGGCAGCGAGGTTGACATAGGGAAATACCAGGTTCGCCTCCCGTTTGGTTTCCGTTAAATACTGAATAGATTGTTCACACTTGGGAATGGCATCCAGATCTTTACCGGTTTCATGGAGCAAATGGCAAACTCCGCCCAGCATAACTCCCGCTACAAACTTGTTGTCGTTTTTAAGCGCCATGGCTATGCCTTTATGGGAATAATCAAGCGATTTTTCATAATCCCCTTTGCCTCCATAAGCAGCGGCCAGGTTATTGTAGGTAAAAATGGTACGGCGTTCGTCACCGGTTTTGAGGCGGATTTCCAATGCTTTTTCCAGGTATTCAATGGCTTTATCGTGTAATTCAGCATCTGAATACACGTTACCCAGGTTGCTGTACGCCGAAGCTGCGTTTTCCAAATCGCCCATTTTTTCCCGCAATTTGGCACCTAGTAGCAAGTAGTATTGGGCGGAATCATTTTGAGTAAAATCCTGGTAAGTTCCCCCCAGCCCGTTGTAAGCATCCGCCTGAACCTTTTGGTCTTTTATTTTTTTACCAATTTCAAGCTGTTTTTTAAACGTGCGGATGGCCGCAGCCTCCTCTTTTTTATCCTGATAAGTATTGCCCCGAATGTGCAAGGCATAGGCTTCCCCCAATAGGGATTTTGCCGCTTTGGCCATTTTTTCCAAGGTATCGGCGTATGCAAAAGAAAGATCCAGGTCTTGCATTTGCACTTCTCGCGCCAAAGCATAATACAATTCAATTTGTTGAAGGGAGGCTTTGGATTTCTGGTATTCTCGACGCAGGCTATCCGCTAAAGGGCTTTGAGCAATTCCAATCATCCAGGAAAGAGCCAATAATAGGGTCAACGGTATTTTATTCATCCTATCCCGTTTTTAGGGTGAGGGAAGATGGAATTAGTGCAGTTTTGGGTGTTTTCTTATTGCCACTAATATACACAATATTGAACTTTTAACCCAATTATCCATGAACATCCTAACTATTGTGAACAATCTGCTCATTCCAGGATTTAAGGAATAAAAATTACCTTTGCGCCACAACCTACTAGGTATGACCAAAAAAGAGATCGACCAAAACCTGAACGAGGATAACATGAAGCTGCAAATTGCCCGTTTGCAGCATCGCTTGGAGAAAATCAAACTTGGAGGAGGAGAAAAACGCATCGCCCAGCAGCATGCCCAGGGCAAAATGAGCGTACGTGAACGGGTCAACTACCTCATCGACGAAGGTTCCCCTTTTCTGGAAATTGGCGCTTTTGCGGGTTATGAGATGTACCCCGACGAAGGTGGCTGCCCAGCGGGTGGCGTGGTAGTCGGTATAGGTTATGTACGCGGCCGCCAGTGTATGATTGTGGCCAACGATGCCACGGTGAAAGCGGGTGCCTGGTTCCCGATCACGGGCAAAAAGAACCTGCGTGCCCAGGAAATCGCCATGGAAAACCGTTTGCCGATCATTTATTTGGTGGATAGTGCCGGGGTTTTTCTGCCCATGCAAGATGAGATTTTTCCCGATAAAGAACATTTTGGCCGCATCTTCCGCAACAACGCCAAGATGTCAAGCATGGGCATTCCCCAAATCGCGGCCATCATGGGCAGTTGTGTAGCTGGTGGTGCGTATTTGCCCATCATGTCGGACGAGGCGCTGATTGTGGAAGGCACCGGGTCCATCTTTTTGGCGGGGCCTTATCTAGTCAAAGCCGCCATTGGAGAAGATGTGGACAAAGAAACCCTCGGTGGGGCAAGTACGCACAGTGAAATTTCAGGGGTGACCGATTACAAAGTGCCCAACGATCAGGTTTGTCTGGATACGATCAAGGATTTGGTGGATAAATTAGGGCATTTCCCCAAGGCCGGTTTTGATCGGATAGAATCCGCCCCACCCGCAGTTGAGGAGTCGGAATTGTTGCGCATTATGCCCAACGATTCTTCCAAACCTTACTCTACGGTGGACCTGCTCAAATGCCTGGTCGACGATTCAAAACTCACCCAATACAAGGAGCACTACGGCAAAACCATCATCTGTGCTTATGCGCGCATCGATGGCTGGGCGGTGGGCATAGTGGCGAATCACCGCGAGGTGGTGCGCAATGCCAAGGGGGAAATGCAATTTGGCGGGGTGATTTACTCTGACTCTGCCGACAAAGCCACCCGCTTTATCCTCAATTGCAACCAGAAAAAGATACCTTTGGTCTTCCTGCACGACGTGACGGGCTTCATGGTAGGTTCGCGCTCCGAGCATGGCGGCATCATCAAGGATGGGGCTAAAATGGTGAATGCAGTGGCCAATTCCACCGTGCCCAAGTTCAGTGTGGTGATGGGCAACTCCTACGGAGCAGGCAACTACGCCATGTGTGGCAAAGCTTACGACCCCCGCATCATTGTGGCCTGGCCTACGGCCAAAATTGCGGTGATGGGTGGTTCGCAGGCAGCAAAAACCTTGATGCAAATCCAGGTCGCTTCCATGAAATCAAAAGGGGAAGAACTGGACGCAGAAACGGAAGAAAAATTGTTCAACGAGATCAAAGACAAATACGACCAACAAACTTCACCCTACTACGCTGCCGCCCGCCTGTGGGTGGACGCCATCATCAACCCGCTCGAAACCCGTAAGGTCATTTCAATGGGCATTGAGGCGGCGAACAATGCGCAAGTGGAGAAATTTAATGTGGGCGTGATACAAAGTTAGGTTTAGGGAGGTTGAGAAGATTTAGGGAGGTTGAGGCTACCGCAGTAATTTTGACAATGTTCTTGTCCAAGTCGCTGCGGCAGCCTCAACCTTCTCAACCTCCCTCAACCTTCCTCAACTTCTCAACATATACCAATGAAATTCATCGCCAAAACACTCGCCGGTCTCGAACCCGTGCTGGTAGAAGAACTCAAAAGCCTGGGGGCTGAAAACGCTCACCCGGGCAAACGTGCCGTTTTTTTTGAAGGAGATATGGAAATCCTGTACCGCGCCAACCTGGAGTTGCGCACGGCCCTGCGCATTTTGGTGCCCATCAGTGAGTTCAAGGTGCGCAATGAGGATGACCTTTACCATAAAATCGGGAAGATCGACTGGTCGGAATACATGAGCGTGGACGATACCTTGGCCGTGGATGCAGTGACTACTTCAGAGGTGATCCGGCACTCCAAGTTTGCAGCGCTGCGGGTAAAGGATGCGATCGTAGATCAGTTTCGCAAAAAATTCGGCAAACGACCTGACGTCAACACCGAATTCCCCACTTTGCGCCTCAACCTCCACGTTGGAGACCAGGATGTAACCCTCGCCCTGGACAGCAGTGGCGAATCCTTGCACAAACGCGGCTACCGGGTCGACAGCGTAGAAGCGCCCATCAACGAGGTACTGGCCGCCGGAATGATCCTACTCAGCGGTTGGCAGTGCGACAGTGATTTTACCGACCCGATGTGTGGCTCGGGCACCTTGCCCATCGAGGCGGCGATGCTGGCTTACAACATTGCGCCCCAGATCAATCGCCAGAATTTTGGCTTCATGCGTTGGGAGAATTTTGATAAAAAATTGTGGGATAAAGTGCGCGAGGAAGCCATCCTCAGCCAGGTCGTTTTCCAGCACAAGATCTACGCCTCCGATGTCGATTTTAAAGCAGTCAACAGCGTGGGTTACAACCTCGAAAAAGCGGGCATGGAAGGCAAAGTCGAGGTCATTCGTGAACGTTTTGAAAATGTACTACCTCGCTCCGAAAGTGGCATCCTGATGATGAACCCACCCTACGACGAGCGGATGGAACTGGATAGTGTACAAGACTTTTACAAAGGCATCGGCGATACCCTCAAAAAAAACTGGGCCGGCCACTCCGCCTGGATCATCACCTCCAATATGGACGCGGTAAAAACGGTAGGCTTACGGCCTTCCCGGCGGATTCCGCTATTTAATGGGAAGTTGGAGTGCAAGTTTTTGAAGTATGAGTTATATGCAGGGAGCAAGAAGGTGAGGGAGGAAAGAGTAGAGGTGAAAGAGGAAAGTGCGCCGATCAAAGCGGATCAGACGGAGGTGAAAAATGAAAAAGTGGGGGGGGATGATGATTGGTAGAGTGGAAAATTTCACTTGTACCAATAACAAGATTTAATGATCATCACCAATTCAATTATTCCAATGGGACTTCGTGAAGCTATTTTGGAGGGTGTAAGACTTACCAAACCAAGCTTCTCCCTTAAACATGTGTTTTGCTTAGATCACCCACGATCCTCGTTTTAGTGTTTGATGATTTTGGTGTTAAACAGGCCCGAACGGGTTTGAACAGTTATAAAATACCATTGGCCTTTGCTCAGGTTTGAGCCATTGACCTGAAGGTAAGGCATATTAATGTTTGAATTTTGCCATAATACCCGGCCTATGCCATCTCGAATCAGAACAGATTGGATGTTGTTCCCAGGGTTGTCGCTATGTATAGAAAATTCATGAAAAAACGGATTCGGGAAAACGTTCAATCGCCCCTTTGTATAGTTAAGCTCTTGACCTGTAGCTATTTTTGACAAATAAAAACCTGGGGTTGGATAGATTAAATTACACCCTTCATCATTTAGCGGCAGTTTAAAAGTTTTCATCACTGAGAAGGTATTTAATAAGCTATTTGTGTAATGAGCCCCAACCGTGCTGGCTACCCAAAGATGGGGACCTTGACCTTTGGACATGGTCATGGAAGCATCCATTAAAGGGCTACCGAGTTGAGTCAAGTCTAATAAGGCCCCATTATGGGCATTAAAACTTGCTACAACTACGTCCATGGATCCTAAACCTTGTCTACCTTTGCCCGCAAAGTTTGATGACGTATCTCCCACAATCGTCATTTTAGGGCTACCCTCACGTGCGGGGCTGTGACCAGTGTGATTGATAAAAAATGCACCATTGTACAAGTAATAATTCAAGCCACCCAACTTCAACTGATCTTTTGTTGCAATGATGGTCTGTGCTTGCAAACCTTCAATTTTCTTGATCCATCTGGTGTTTCCTTCTGGGGTAAAGGCAATGAGATAGGTTTTGGGCTTAAGGGTGTCTCCATTATAAATAGGTTTAATGTTGTGGTAATAATTTAGTTGAGTATAAGTGAGATAATAATTGCCTACCTCGTCTATTGTGTAAGCATCGGGATAGACCTTGGTTTGGGTTTGCCCTATCCATTTGTAAACAGGCCTGATTTTAGTGAATTTTAAAGCGCTTGTATCCAAATACAAAAGACCTTGATTGATTTGACTAAGGTTAGCAGGAAGCGTAATTCCATCCAATTCAGCTGAGCGGGTTTGAGGTGGCATTTCGTTGTAAAGCACCATTTGCCCATCTGGTGCCCATTGTGCTGTTAAGTTAAATTTATAGTCGGGTTGCCCCGGAAGGTAAATAGCGTATAGTTCAAAACTCTTGTACAAACTAGGAAAACTACGTTGTTGCATCACCTGTCCTGCTCCATTTAAGCGTAAAACAAGGCCCTCAGCGGGGTTTTGGTCGTCAACCAACATGGTTTGATCCATCATAAATGCCTCCCCAGCTCGCCTTTGAGTAACGTAGTAAAGTTCATTGTTTTGCCCCACCAACAAAGTTCCCCTACACCAATTGGGAGATTTAAAATTGTTGCCATTTTGGTTGTAAAAAAAGCGAATCCACAAAATTTCACCCTTTGGTGAAACCTTGATGATAAATGCACCTTGTCCTGGACGAATGTAATCCAAACGAGGATAAAATGGACTATTAAAGCCAAAGCCGCTATATCCATATCCCAAGAGGTAAGTATTTTCATCTTGATCACATTGCACTTGTTCAATGGCGTATTGTTCGCTAGCATCATAAGGCCCATTTTCCAGTTGCCACAATAAGCGACCATCTTTAGCATATTTTTTGGCAAACCAACCAGAAGGCTCACTCAAATATCGAAACAAACGCCCTGGCAACCGAACCGAACCCGCAATAACCCTGCTCCCTTGTCTGTCTTCGGCAATGGCATGGCTATCATAATGAAATATGTTATAAATACTATCTACATGGTTTTGGCTTTTTGGGGTTGGACAGATTCCACCAGTACCCACTTCTCCCAACTTATTAAACACTTCAATGCTACGCGAAAGGCTATCTACACAGCCCTCTTTGGAATAGGCGTACAGGGTAACTTGTCGGATACCAGGTCGGGTAAAGCGTAAACCCTGAGGTTCCCTGGTGTCATTGCGCGTATAAACAGCACCTCGACCAAAACGCCAATAATAACTGCTGGCTTTTTCGCTAAGATTCAAAAAACGGAGGGTATCACCAGTAAAAGTTTCTGCTCCTAATGGTTCGAACTGAGCATCTGGTCGACGAGCATAAAGATGAATCACATGCGATTCGGCCGCTCCACAACTAAATCGCTCATGCTGAACGAATACCTGGAAACTTAACTCTTCAAATAGAGATCCAACAAAAGCCCTTCGCAATTGTGTCAAATGGGTAAGCCGAGCTGGAACCAGAACTGTTCCCCCATTTCCTTTCACTTTGGGTAGACCTGAGTCGGCCCAATATTCATAACGTTTTTGAGTATTGCGAATACGGATATAAAAAAGCTTTTGTAAACAAACTGTATCCTGATCTACAACTTCAATTCCGGGCGTCGAGTTGAACAGATGAATTTTATGAGCTTGGCTGACTAATTGGTTCCCGCAATTATTTTGAATGGTAGCAAAAACGAAAAAAGTGCTGGTCGAATCTTCATTCCCTCCCGGATAGCCTTTAATAATCAAATCTTTACCAGTACCAGCGTCACCGGCAGAATACCCACAACAAAGCCGACCGACCGAATAGGTAACTCCAGGTTGGCTATTTAGAATCAAGAATTGAGCGTAGTTTCTTCCACAAAGTGTATCCTGTAAAGAAACGCTCTGCAATTTAATCAATGAATAACCAGTATAATCCAGCACTCTTACCATAGAATCGAGTTGGAAGCCATCACTGATAACCAATTTGATGGTGTCAGAGATGTTGGTACCGACATTAAATGAGGCTTGGTAAGTATTGGCTAAAGGGCGATTGTTACGGTACCATTGAAACTTATAGTTGCGATTACTTTCGTTTTGAAGTTGGAGTACTCCAGCTGAAGTACAGATTGTGCTGATATCAAATTCGAAGTAGGCCAATGGATGCGCTACTCCACCGCGGTTGCTAGTCAGTGCAAGGCGCTCACCTTCTCCACAAGCCCACATGACATCTGAGTTGAAGGGCACTAGTTGACCTACTTCGGGGTCTTGGTCGGAGGGTAAACGTTCCCAACTTTTCCCTCGATTCCGGGTTTGATACACGTACCCAGCTGCGCTATATCCTACACTGTCATTAACAAAATAGATGTTATCTGTTGAAAGTCGAGCAATGGGAGCATTGACACGGGTCCAACTTACTCCAGCATTGGTAGAATAATAAATGTCTTCGTTTGTGCTTAGAGCATAAATCAGGTTTAACGAAACGGCAGAAATAGCCTTAATTGAAAAAGGGAAGTAGCGTTGAAAGGTCCAACTAACACCACCGTCTACAGTTTTTAATAAAATATCCGGGCCCGCTACATATCCCACCTGATTGTTTACGAAATCCAGGTGACTCAGTTCATTTCCTCGGGTGCTAAAAACCTCCGTCCAAGTGTTGCCCCCATTGGTCGTACGCACTATCCCGTCGCTAAACACGGCAAAACCTATTTCATTATTTGAAGGAAACTCCATGCGAGAGAAATAATTTTCAAGGCTCCCGTCAAAAGAAAATGGCTTATGAAAGACAACTTTCCAACTGTTTCCATTATTGGTACTCAACAATATGGACGGCTCATCGCCATATTCACCAGCAACCAATAAGCGGTTGTTGCCAAATGCTTTAATGTCGGAGTGGTAAAACCCAAAAGTCAGATTGACCGGATTCGATCCGTAGTCTACATTATTGTCTGTGATGAATTTTTTTTGAAAAGTGCGGCCTGAGTCAACTGTAAAACCGACCCAATTAGTGCTCAATACAAAACCTTCGGATCGGGAGAAAAAGGAAGCATTCAGAAAAGTATTTACCTTATCATCACCTCGGTGAATGCTACGCCATTGTGCGCCAACTTGAACAATGCAATAAAAACTCAGGAAAAACAGGAGGGTAGTTTTTTTCATGGTTCAAATTTTAAGGTGTGACGAGGCATTTTTTTAGGGCAACTCCTTCTGTACACACAACTCGTAGGGTGTACATGCCACCTGGCAAATGATTTACCGCAATGGCTTGATCCAGTTTGAGCCCAGCGGCTACTTGTTGGCCATTCGCTCCCAATAGTTGCCAATACTTGAGGTGTAACCCCCCAGTGTTGACCCATAAATTTTGATCTACTGGTTGTGGATAAACCTGGATAAATTGATTTAGGATTGCAGCGGTTTCAAGGGTATTTACGATTCTCCCAAGTGGCAAAACGGCATTTCGTGCATCATGAGGAATGGTTTGATTCAACTGGTTGATCAGACGCACGTTTTGGATTTCCAAATTTAAAGTTTTACCCAAACGTTGGATTTCAGTAGGTTCAAGGGCTAAATAAAGTTCACCGATTTTTCCACGGCCACTACTGGTCTGCTGATTGGTTCGCACCATTGCAACATCTATTCGCCCAATACTGGCATCGTTGCGCTGCATAGCCATTAAATCGATGCCTAAAGTGCCTAGCCAAGATGACCGAGGATAGAATCGTATCCTTTGCTCAGCTACTTCTTTGGGGTTATAGACAATACTGAAGGCGACGCCGTATACCTGAGTAGCCGCTATATCGGCACTACCTAATTCAATGGATAGCAATTGTCCAGCGCTCTTTTTGAGCGTATCAGCACGCACGAACAAGGGGATTCCAGCAGCTCTGATTTCGACAGGAACCAATGGTGGTTTGTAATCCTGGTAAAAACGCTGCCAGTTTTGCTGAATAGCCAACGTGTCCAGATACTCAATATACCCATCTCCATTGGCGTCGATAAAAGCCAGGTCAGTATTTCCGCCGGGCAATTTTTTGCCCCAAGGATCTAAGGCTTGGGCTTCCCAATTCAAGGATGCTGATTGCCGAGCAGGTCCACGGTTACCAAAAGCCAAGCCTATCGGCAAGAGGTCAAAATGATTTACCCTACCACTTCGGTCACCGTCTCCTGGCCACAAAGCTGGTTTAATGCTAATTTCAGCAGGATAGATTTTTGCCCCCAAAATGTCATCTCCACTGATGATCTCAATAGGAAAAGTAGGATTATCAAAAGTAATATAACTGGTATCTTCAAAAAGTTGAGCCTGAAAACAAAGTTCAAATAAAGTTTTTTCAGTAACCAAAGGTATGGCTGAATTATAATTTTTTGAAAACCGTATAGAACCCAGTTTGGTATCGGTCAGGTTGAAATTATTAATTGCTAGCTCGGAATCGACCAGCTTTAATGTCAAAAATTTTAATTGTTCAGGGTTCCAGCGTAAGGCGAACTGTAAACCGAGCAATGATTTGGTGTTTGTAATGGCTACTTCAGAGCAAAAAATACCACCAGATATCACTGTTGAACTGCTTGCCCGCAAGGCAGGGAGCGTATCTGAGGCGATACATTCACTTCCACTTAAATTTTCTAACCTGGTTTCACAACCATTGGCATCGCTTACAGTCACCGAATAAACAAAATTGCTAGCAACCTTAATCTGGCTTCTGCTCCGATCAATGGCATAACTACCTTCACTCCACTCGAATACGTATTGGGGTTTACCACCCGAAGCTTCTAATCGAATGGTAGCTGAATCAGGTTTGGTGGGAAAGCAATTTACTGAAGCTTGTAAAACCGGGCCAGTGCCACTTGGTGGTTCAGTAATGTTCACCTGTGCCTCAATGGTGTCATTTTTGGCATCAATCACCAACAAAGGATACTTTCCAGGAGCAAGATTAGTCAACCTTAAGCGGTACAGGGTGCCATTGCTGGCACGGCTGAAGTATTGATATGGAGCTGTTCCTCCAGTTACCTGAAGCAAGATATTACCAAGTTTACAGTTTTCTTTGCTGGTACAGATATCTTGAAACTTCAAAGAAGAGACAAGTACATTGGATTTGAGTACTAAATTGGCTCCAATCCCAGCAGAAAGAAAATTTGCAGTAAGGGCTTCAGAACTGCCGTCCAAACTGTAAACATACTCGGCAGACCTATTTGAGCTAAGCCCGATTTTGGTGCGACTTTTATTTTTATCCTTGATCAAAAATCGGAGGGTATAAAAAGAGCTGTTGTCTAGTAAGGTTTCGCCAAGATTAAAGCCAAGTTCGTCATTCCAGGCAAAACGCGAACTACCTTCTGTTGGAACCCCACTGTTTGGAGATTCAATATTATAGACGCGAAGCAGTGGGTCCAATTCCAAAACATTGATTAATTGCAACACTTTAGGATCCCATTCTGCTACATAGTCGAGGGCATAAATTTTAACAAAGCCTTTTACACTTACTTGAACATCCACCGTGTCTCCTCTGACAGGGCCTTTTTGGGAAAAAATAATACTCAGGCAGTGCTGTGGCTGAGCTTTAAGGAAAATACAACAGCACAGTATTGACCAAAGGAATAGGTATTTCATGGGGAAAGGTTTGATTTTCCCTAAAGTTAATTGTTCTTACGTATAGAAAGTGTTAAAATTTAATCAGACATCATAATTTTGTCGAAAAAAACGCCAGCGTCTCCTTCCACATCTCCCGCGTATACTCATGCCCTACCCCTTCGTATTCCTGGTGTTTGAACTGACCAGCTTTATCGTACAAGCCATACACCTTTTCCAAAAAACCATTGATGTAATTGACTCCTTCCAGTGGTGCCATGCGGTCAGCTTTGCCCGACATGGTGAGCAAGGCACGTGGCGCAATACAAGCCAAAACTGCCTCGTTGTCGAAGTGCCGCAGCAAATCCTGGACATAATAATAAATGCCGTGAGAGCCCATCCGCCCCAACTTGATCAGCTCCTGATTGCGCACAATACAAGCTACGGCTACGGTTGCCTTCACCCGGTCATCCACTGCAGCCAACCAGTAGGAACGCAGGCAACCCATACTCATGCCCACTGCGCCAATCCGGGCTGGGTCTACTTCGGGACGAGCACAGAGGTAGTCCAGCGCCATCTGGTCGTCGCGCACCATACTGCCCCAAAAGCTACGACCTTTGAGCAGGTTTATCCGGGCCCAGGTGAGTTCTTCATTTTTGCCTTTTTCATCGGGGCCATTGGGGCCTTTGCCCGAGCGTTCGCCGAATGCATAGGAGTCGATCGCCAGTACGACATAGCCCTGTTTCACCAAGTCTTCACCAGGTCCGCTGTCGTTGACCCAATTTAGCTTGAAAAGTTCGTCTTTGCCGTGAGCGTAATCGCCGCCGTGGTAGTGGTGGTAAAGGATGCCGGGGGCTTTGGGCGCACGTTGATCGGGGATCAGCAGGATGCCCGGTACAGTAGCGTCAATGCCATTGAAAAATTCGAAGTATTCGATGGTGTAGCCTGCGCGTTTTTCAGTGCGCAAGGTTTTGGCCTGAATGCTCGGGCGTGCGGGTAAGGGGCCGAAACAGGATTGGATGGTTTGGCGCACGGCTTTGCGGCCTTTTTCCCAGGCTTTGGCGGAACTGGGCAAGGGAAATTGGGGATACTCAAAGGAGACATCTTGATATTGGGTGCCACTTTGCGCCAAACCTTCAAGAATGAACAGAAAACTGAAGGCGATAAATAAGGTGTAGGCTATTTTTTGCATATAACTAAGTTAATCATTAGACTTGTCAACATGATCCCTAAGGTGATTTCTAAGGTGTCTTTGGTTTCTAAGGTGGTTCAAATAAAACTCTTGCGCGCAAGCGCGAAGAGCACATTTTTTCTTCACCACCTTAGAAACCAAAGACACCTTAGAAATCACCTTAGCAATAGTTTTACTTGCGGTTGTACACTTTGGCTGATACCTCCGTAGCCAATTCCACCTCTTTCTTCGCCTGCTTCACATCCGTATTCAACAAACGCACATCCGCCGAGCGCTGCCCACTGATGTGCAGCAACAAATCCATCGGCCCTTGGTAACGGATGCCATCCAAGGTTACCTGTTTGCTGTTTTGCACCTGCATCAGGCGTTTTTCCTCGGTGAACAGACCAATGTTTTTGAGCTGAATGTTTTCCGCTTCTACACAGACCAGACCCTCGGTGCAGCTCAGGTTGGCATTTTCAATGCTGATGTTGCGGATGGGCATTTCGGGCAGGCCGCGGATGAGGATACCCGTTGCAGCGCCTTGGCAAACAATGTTTTTGATGTAAAAATTGCGGAATTGAGGGGTGCCTTCACCCAGTGGTTCTGCCTTCATTTCGGGCAGCACATTTTTTTCGCCGTTTAGTGCTACCGGATCTTTGGCCATGTAGTACATATCAAACAAGATGGCTTCGCCAGGGATATTGGTCATGTTGATGTCGCTCACGTAGATGTTTTCCACGATACCACCCCGACCCCGAGCAGTTTTGAAACGTAGCCCTACATCCGTGCCGAGGAAATTACAATCCGACACAAAAAGATTGCGCACCCCACCCGACATTTCGGAGCCGATGACAAATCCGCCATGTCCGTGAAAAACGGTACAGTTGCGTACGATGATGTTTTCGGTGGGAACACCACGTTTGCGGCCTTCGGCATCGCGACCCGATTTGATACAGATGCCATCGTCACCAGTGTCAAAAGAGCAGCCTTCCACCAGGCCATTGCGGCAAGATTCCAGGTCGAGTGCGTCGTTGTTTTGGCCGTACCAGGGGTTGCGTACGGTCACGTTGCGCAAAGTGATGTGCTCACAAAGCAAGGGGTGAATCGTCCAGGCAGGTGAGTTTTGGAAAGTGATGCCTTCCAGCAATACTTGCGTACAACGGGAAAGGGAAACCATGTTGGGGCGCAGGAAATCCTTGAACTCATTGCAATTGTTCAGGTTGAATCCGGCGGAAAGGATACCCGGCTTTTGGATTTTCACCCCATTGAGGGAATTCTGCGATGGGTACCAGGTACGTTTTTCTTCATCCAAGACCCCGCCGGAAGCCACGAGTTTTTTCCATTGAGCTTCGGTAAGTTTTTCTTTTTTGACTTGGCGCCATACTTGTCCAGCGCCGTCCACCATGCCCTGGCCAGTAATGGCTATATTTTGGGCATCCACCGCCGAAATCGGCGCCTGGCAACGAATGGCGTCCTGGCCTTCCCAGGTGGTTTTTACCAAGGGATAATCTTCTCTTTTGTTGCTGAATTGTAATAAAGCCCCCTTGGCGATGTGCAGGTTCACATTGCTTTTGAGCACAATGGGGCCAGTGAGCCAAAATCCGTTAGGGATCAGCACTACCCCACCCCCGGCTTCATTGGCCTTAGTAATCGCCTGATTGATGGCGGTCGTATTCAGGGTGATGCCATCAGATTTTGCGCCATAGCGCAGGATATTGAAAGTGTCCTTGCGGAAAACGGCTGGAGCTATTTTGGGCAGTTCATATTCAAATTTGTCGGCAAAACGGGTGGTTTTGAGCAAACCTAATAGTGGATTGCCAATCTCCTTGATGCCCCCAGCGGCCAGGCTGGCCATTACACTGGCGCCATATTGGGAAAAATGGGTATCGTCAATTTTACCCTCCGGGAACTTGGAATACATCTTCCCGGGCAGGTGCATAAACAAACTTTTGGACCCTTCGACCCCCATTTTTTCAATCACCACGCGGCTTTGCGCATGCATGTCAATCAGTGGAACCCCTAAGGCTTTAGCTACTTCTCGTACCACTTGGGGGTATTCACCATGGGTGTCCACGAATTGGCCTTTTTCGTCAAATTTGCGGCGCATGACCGGGGTTAGCAAAATGGGTTTGCCTCCTTTGGCCCTGGCTTCTTCTATGTAGCGAGTCAGGTTTTTCCGGTAATCGGTTTGGGGCGCAGCATAACGGGTGGTATCGGTATTTTTTTGGTCGTTGTGTCCAAATTGAATCAACACCCAGTCGCCAGGGCGCATTTGCTCCAGCACTTTTCCCCAACGCCCCTCGCTGCGGAAGCTTTTGGTGCTGCGGCCGTTTACGGCGTGGTTTTGTACTTCTACGGCTGCCGAAAAATATTGGGGCAGCACCATGCCCCAGCCCGTTTCGGGTGCATCAGCGGGGAGTTTATTCGCCATGGTGGAGTCGCCGATGAGGAAGATGCGGATTTTGTCTTCGCCGGAATGGAAGGCGAGGAAGGAGAGGCAGAGGCAGAGGAGGAAGATATTTTTCATAGTGCGGTATTTTGAGTGTGAATTGAAGCATTCCTGGTTTTATGGCTTAGGTTTTGTTTTAGCTGGTACAAGTCTCCAGACTTGTACCAACATTTTCGCGTCTCTGACGCATGAGCAACGCGAAAACATTGAATAAACACACGTCAGAGACGTATCAATATTGGTACAAGTCTGGAGACTTGTACCAGCGCCAGCGCCTAACATTAGAACCAATCGACCCTGCCTAACGGCACAAAGCAAAGCGTCGTCTACGTCTAACTTTGTGTCCTCTGTGTTTCTTGGTGCTTTCTTTGTGAAAATTGTGTCGCTTTGGAATTATTTTGAAAATTCGTGATGATTCAGGTTATCGTTCATGTTTCATTTTCCACTTCGGGTAGTCCACTTCAATCAACTTCGCAGGCCAGCTGCCATAGTATGCATAACCCGTACGGCGCTCATTTTCAATCTCCGCCAAAGTGGCCTTGGCTTGGCTATCGCGGCCTACGAAGAAGGGCTGATTGGTATTCAGGTCATAAAAACGCGCCCAGAGCACCGAATTGGGATCGGCAACCACCACCCGGTCTTTGCCTTTTGGCTGATTGGGATCGGCGATATCTTGTAACTTAATGCCTTTGATTCTGACTGCATCCAGCCAAGCCACTCCAGCGTGAATGGCTTTTTTTACCGCATCCGAAGGTTGTTCAATGGTCATCAAAAAGCGCAGGATGCCGACACTTTCATTTCCACTGAGGGAGGGCAATTCAAACGCACGAGCTTTGGCAGGTTGCAGGGTTTTGCTGTCGTGCTGGGCACACCAAACCGTCAAGGTAGTTCCCTGATAAAATTGAGTTTTCAGGATACACTCAATGCCTTTTTCCACCGCTTTTTGTGCCTCGGTGCCCAATGTTTTTTGCAAAGGTTCAAAGTGTTGCTGACCCGTAGCCGTGTATTTCATCACCCAAAGCACATCGATCATGGCTTGATCGTTGTAGGTGATGTGTTTGTGGTAGCCACTGGAATCGGGGTAAAATTGCGGCCAGCCACCGGCCTTATTTTGCGCCTGGAGCAGGTAGCGCACCCCATTTTCGGCGGCTTTCAGGTAAGCCGGGTTTTTCGTTTTATCGTGCATTCCCATCAGGTATTTGATCTCACGCGTTGTAGCTTGATCATCGATGGTTGCATCGAGTTTGTTCTTTTCGCTGAGGTACTTGTTTTTTTCGCTTTCGCTGAGGGCTTTGTTGTAGTTAATGGCATTGCCGCCGGGTTGGGGCCAGCCACCATTGCTACGCTGAATGAGCAACATTTTTTCGGCAATGGAATCCTGGACTACGGCTACCGGATTGGGCGCAGAAGGGACTTGCTGCTGCACGTGGCAGCCACTCGTCAACACAACGAATGGCGACCCCAGCAAGGCAATCAGGAAGCTTATTTTTTTTATGCCCATAATTGTGTGGTAGTGGAAAAATGAATTGAGTGGGTAAGATCGGATGAGGAGACGCACGGCCGTGCGTCTCTACGGTGCGCTACCCCGGTTGTACTGTGCACTCAAATAAATCAACGCAATACGTCAACGGGTTGTGGATCCATATCCGTGTATTCCTGATTTTCGCCAGCCATTCCCCAAATGAAGGAATAGCTGCTGGTGCCCGAACCCGCGTGGATAGACCAGGGCGGTGAAATGATGGCCTGGTGATTGGCTACCCACATGTGCCGGGTTTCTTGCGGCTTACCCATCAGGTGCAGAACCCTTTGGTTGTCGGGGACATTGAAATAGAAATAAGCCTCCATGCGGCGATCGTGTACATGCGGAGGCATGGTATTCCAAACACTACCAGGAGCCAATACCGTCAGGCCCATCACCAATTGGCAACTGCGGATGCCTTCCAGGTATATGTACTTGTAAATGGTGCGTTTGTTGGCCGTTTCCATTGCTCCCATCTCCACCGGAGAAGCTTCTTCCTTAAGCAAACGCCGGGTGGGATAATTTTGGTGGGCTGGCGAAGACAAGAGGTAATAATGGGCAGGAGAGTTGGCGTCTACACTTTCCAATACAACTTGTTCATTGCCTTTTCCCACATAGAGGCAGGCCATGAATGGCAAATCGTATACCTCGGCGCCCACTTTGACCCGGCCATCTCCACCTACGTTGATGATGCCCAATTCTCTTCTCTCCAAAAAATAATTGCTGCGCAAAATGGGATAAGTGGGGAGTGCCAAACCGCTAGTCGTAGGTGTGGCACCGCCGATGATGACCCGATCGTAATGCGAATACACCAAATTGATTTCGCCAGGTACGCAGACTTTTTCAATCAAAAAATGCTCGCGCAAAGCCTGACTGTTCAGGTTTGCAGTTTCTTTGGGGCCGATTGCGTTACGGATTTGCATATTTTTTAAGTTGAGAAGTTGAGGAAAGTTGAGGAAGGTTGAGGGGTTGAGAAGTTGAGGCTGCCGCGAGCTACTTGGATGCGATCTTGTCTAAGTCGCTGCGGTAGCCACACCCACACTATCACACCCACACCCACACCTATTATCTCCCCATCCAACCGCCATCGACGGTTAAAATGGTGCCATTTACATAACTGGAAGCCTCGGAAGCCAAAAAGACGACGGGGCCTTTGAAGTCTGCGGGTTCACCCCAACGGCCAGCCGGGATGCGGTCCAGGATGGTTTTGCTGCGTACAGGGTCGTTGCGTAGGGCTTCGGTGTTGTCAGTAGCAATGTAGCCAGGGGCGATGCCGTTGACGTTGACCCCTTTGCCTGCCCATTCATTGGCAAGGGCTTTGATCAAACTGGCAATGGCACCTTTGCTAGCTGCATAACCGGGTACGGTAATTCCCCCTTGAAAGGACAACAGTGAGGCCGTGAAGATAATTTTCCCACTGCCCCGGGCTACCATTTCTTTTCCAATTTCGCGGGCAAGTACAAATTGGGAATTGAGGTTGATTTCGATGACGCGGTCCCAATATTCATCCGGGTGTTCGGCGGCGGGTTTGCGCAAGATGGTACCCGCGTTGTTGATCAGGATGTCGATGACTGGAAAATCCTGCTTTACTTTGTTGATGAAGGCATACAGTTTGTCTCTTTGGCTAAAATCGGCCTGGTAAGGGTAAAACTTACGCCCTAGAGATTGCACATAATCGCCAATTTCGCTGCCATTCAATTCCAGGCTGGAGGATACCCCAATGATGTCTGCTCCGGCTTCGGCAAGCCCTTCGGCCATGCCCCGGCCAATGCCTCGGTTGCACCCGGTAACTAAGGCAACCTGATTATCCAGCCTGAATCCATGCTCCATGTTCATCATACAATAAATTAAAAATTGAAATTTTATTTTGACAAAACTAAGGATAACCATACGAAGCTAGGCCGAATATTGGCTATGTTTTAGTTCATTTGGCTAATTTTCTACGCAAACGTTATCGGGAACGTTTGCATGGGCAACTTTTTTTAAAATAGTTTAGGGTAAATCTTGAGTCCTTGCGTCTTTATGGCTTATATTGTCTATTACTTAGTCGACTAAAAAAAACTCTTTGGAACCAGTAACGATTAAAGACATTGCCAAGGCACTCAAGTTGTCTACCTCGACGGTCTCCCGAGCCCTGCGGGATAGTTATGAGATCAATGCTGAGACCAAACGTATCGTGCAGGAGTACGCCACCAAAATGAACTACCGCCCCAATCCCATCGCACAAGGGTTGAAGGAAAACCGCAGTCGTGCAATTGCCGTAATTGTACCCGAAATTGCCAACAATTTTTTTTCAGAAGCCATCACCGGGATTGAAGATGTTGCCAATAACCTTGGCTATGATGTAGTGATTTTTCAAAGCCACGAGTCTTACGAAAAAGAAGTCGCGAATGTGCGTAACGTAGTAGCCAGGCGGGTAGATGGCTTGCTGATTTCCATTTCCAACCAAACCAAGGATGTGTCCCACCTGAGTGACTTGCACGAGAGAGGCTTTCCCCTGGTTTTTTTTGATCGGGTTTCGGACGAGATCGATACCTACAAAGTCGTAGCAGACAATTTTTCGGGGGCCTTTATGGCCACCGATCACTTGCTGAGCACCGGCAAAAGATACATTGCACACATCACCAGTGCAGCGGGTTTGTACATTACCAAGGAGCGATTATCGGGTTACAAGTCAGCGTTGGAAAAACATGGCATCCCTTATGACCCTGACTTAGTACACTATTGCCGCAATTTTGACTCCCAAGAAATGGATGGCATCATCGAAAACATGTTGTCAAAACATCCCCGGCCTGATGCCATTTTTACCGCCAGCGACCGTTTGGCATTGGCTTGTTTTGAAGTTTTATCGCGGCGGGGTATTCGCTGCCCCGAAGATCTGGCATTGATCGGTTTCACCAACCTCAAAGTGGCACATCTCCTGTCTCCTGCCCTGACCACGGTCACACAGCCCGCCTTTGAAATTGGCCAAGCTGCGGTGGAGTTGTTGATTGATTTGATTGAAAAAAAGAAGCGACACATGGGCGGCTCGTATTTGATTAAGTTGCCAACGGAATTGGTGGTGAGGGCCTCGTCTGTGTAAATAATCTTCTAACCATCTCGGAAGTATTAAAACGATTCTATTGCTTAATGATGTTTTGTGTATAAATCGCCCCCTTGCTGATGAGTTTCAGCAAGTAGTTTCCCTTGGGGTACCGAGATAAGTTCATTTCCAGTAACTGCTCTTTTGCAATCCCTCGTGCCGTACTATCTACCTGCCGACCACTAAAATCATACAGAAATATCTGTTCAATTTCGGTATCCGATAAATTCTGGATGTTGAGTAGCCCCTTGGTTGGATTTGGATAAATATTGATCCTGGCAGCATCGGCATTGATCACCGGAATGCTGCTTACAACATTGGTCTGGAGGCTATTCAGGTAAACTTCCAGCATGGTATACCCCTCGGCATTGGTCGTGTTGCGATCGTTGGCGTTTTCGGGATTCAAGCCGAGGGATAACTCCCAGGCGTCGGGCATGCCGTCTTTATCACTATCGAGGGGTGCAGTTGCGGACTTGTAACTTGGAAAACCACCAACATCACTGGGTTTATCGATGATACCAGATGGATGGGTAACCCCTGTAGATGTAATCGTTTTGTAGGTTGCACCTTCGTAAGTCGCTTTTCCTTCCAGCATTTCCCGGATGATGCGGGCATCGATGGGGTCTCTTTCGGGTAAAATGGCACCAGCGTAACGGGCTACAGAATCGTAGGCACTGGTGGCCGCAATGGGCACAAAATCAGAAATATTATAAGGGATAAGTTGTTTGGCTTCCCGGATCAAACGGTCGGCATCAGGGTGGTTGCTGCTTTTTTGTACCCCTTTGGTCCAGTTGTCGGCGGTCACATCGGGGTAGCCGTGCACGTAATTGCCGTGAATGTAAAAATCGCCACCCCAGATGGTATCGGTGCCTTCCAGGTAGAAGTTGGAATAGTTCAGGATGCGGTTGCGCTTGTTGGAGGCACTGCTGGTGGTCAAATTACCGGGGGTGGCGGGACCTGCTTTGTAGTAATTGTTGATCATGTTGTATTTGCCTCCCTCACCACCATACGCGCTATTGGTACTACCCCAGTTGTAAATCACGTTGTTGCAGAATTCCAGGCTATCGCCAAAGGTCTGACTATCGTAACGGGTACCATTGAAGCGGGGGGTGCGGCTGGTGTGGTGCGCAATGAGGTTGAATAGATAGGAGGAATTTGCACCACCAAAAATACCGGCATAGCCGTGATTGCCCTTGGCGTGAATAGACTTGTACAGACTTTCGCTGATGATGTTCCACTGTAAGGTCACGTTTTTTACATCGTAAAAACTGGTGGTCTCATCCACCGACCAACTCATAGAGCAGTGGTCGATGATGATGTTGCGGTAGGCTCCTGAAAAACAATTCAGGGCGTCGTCTTCAGAGGCTTGAGCATCGCCGTGCCGGAAGCGGAGGTAGCGGATGATGATGTTATTGGCCGAGATGTTTGTGGCATAGTTGGCGAGGCAGACGCCTTGCCCGGGGGCGGTTTGCCCGGCAATGGTGATATTGGGCTGTCTTAACACCAGCCGCGATTTCAACTCAATGATTCCTGAAACCCGGAACACAATGGTGCGGTTGGGTTTGCTGACTGCATCGCGTAAGCTGCCTGCTCCTGAATCGTTCAGGTTGGTCACTTCGTACACTTCGCCGCCGCGACCGCCAGTGGTGTATTTGCCACCGCCCATTGCGCCGGGAAAAGCTAGGGGTTGGGCGATAGTTGCTTGCGAAAAAACGATTCCCTGAACTAGGCAAAGCATCACTGCGATACCTGTTATTTTAGAGGCCATTACATTTGAATTGAATGAAAACTGAGAGGCATTAATCATCCCGAATTCGAAAATTCGGGATGACTAATGATTAAAAATAAGGTTACAACTTCACCCGCCAACGTGGATCCCCACTAGAGGTTTTCCCCGCAAAACCTGCGTCAGCAATTGCGAAGTTCCCTTTACTTGGGTCTCTCCACAGCTTAGTAGCTGTACCTGAGTAGTTCAAGGCAGGGAATCCTGGTAATTCAGATCCTGCTACAGCCGCAAAATCGGAAGTTGCCCAGGTGTTCAAAACGGATACAGTTGTACCCGCAAGGCCTTCCTTAAAGGTTACGGTTTTGCTGCCACTAGCTGCTTTGTCCCAGCCAGTTCCCCACACGGAGTTTGAAATGGTCAAGCCTTTTAAAATATCGCTCCGACCAGCACCACCTCTGTATCTGATGGTTTTTTGCCCTGCTTCGGTGAATTCATTAAATGTACATGCATCAATCAAGAAGCTTTGTGAGTTGGTGCGAGAAGTAGCGATGAATGAGATCTGGTAAAAAGTGGAATTGAGCAGCTTGATGTGGTCAACTGCAGCTTTGTCCGCACCGTCAGTATCCGTTGTAAAAATCCCGTAGCTGCCGATGTTGTAAACGACACTATTGCTGATGGTGTAATTTTTAATGAACGAATCACTGCGCAAACGGGCAATCCCCCGCATACTGGTCAGGGTACAGTTTTTAAAGAGTAGATTAGTAATAATAGTAGGAGCGCCGGAGTTGTTGATGTTAAAAACGTAAACTGCACCAGGGTCGGATCCAATGATATCGAGGTCCTCAAAAATGACGTTTTCAATGGTTACACCTGCTTTTACCCGCCAATCTCCAGTAGTATAGAGTTGTGCTTTTGCTTCCGTGAGCTCATACGCACCTTTGATGGTTACGGATTGGCTCAACAGGTTAGTTGCAGCCGGAAAATTATAACGTACTCCTTTCTTCAACAAGATAATGCTTCCTTCCGCAGCTGTAGTCAATGCTGCATCAAGTGCATTGGGCGCTTCGTTGGTAGTAAGGTCAATTACATTGGGATCGCCGGGATAAACGCCTTTTTCCAAAGTCTTATAATCTACAAAACCCCGCAAGCTGCCCGTGCTGTAAATGGCTACCAAATAACTCGTAGCTGGCGTCAATTTGTCGATGATCACTTCACCCGCAGTGTTCTGACCAGAACTTACCGCATAGGTACCCAAAGCGTTTTTCAGCTTCTTATCCGTAGCATTGAATACCTTCACCTGATCGATGGGAAGACCAGAGGGGGTCCAACGCACCCTTGCCAGTACATCGGTTACGTCAAATGCTCTGGCTGCCAACTGGATGGAAGGCAGCGGTTCCGTACGAATAGACCCCAATAGAGCTGGCCTACTATTAAACTGCGGATCAGCAGCAATAGCCGTCACCCTCACTTGATACAGGGAATTGTAATCCAGATCCTCTCCAACCAGGCTTTTGTTTACAACCAGGTAGGTGGTATCCGTTGTAAAAGTATACAGTGGAGTGGTTTTGAATGAATCCTGGCTGATTTCGAATTTGTAGGAAACCGCCTCCTTCATTTTAGCCAATTCAATAATGATGGTATTGAGTTTGGCCGACAGTGCGCTGTTCAAGGCTGGCCTGAACAATCTGGTTTCTTCGTATACCTGTTCCTCTTTTTTGCAACTGCCCAACAAAAAGATCAGCGCAGTACAAAAAGCGATGGGGAAGACCGTATACTTAGCAATATTTTTCATGGTTGAATTTTGACATCAGAGCTTGTTTAAGTTTTTTGTTCGGGCTACAAACTTAAATAAGCTCTCAAGGTTATTTAAATTGATAGCCGCTGTTGTTGATCTTGCCCTGGCTGGCGGCAACCGCTTCTTCCGGAATCGGGAAAATGTAGCGCGCTACTCCCGGAACAGGTCCGTTGTAGTAAGGCTCCCAATCTTTGAGGACAAAATCGGAATAGGTGGCCTTGGTCGCGTCATACATGGCTCTGGTAAAAGGAACCCTGGTCCAGGAAGCGTCGGGGGTGGTGTTTATCTTGGAATTTGGATTCAGGACGATAAACTTCCCGGCATCATTGCGCTTCCAGTACATGTAATCAGGCAAGTTGGCGTATTTACCCGTACCCGCCAGCGCATCATCAACCATCTGCTTTTGAATATTGACAATTTCTTTCATTTTTTGGGAATAAATCCCCCAGCGGATCAACTCGTATTTTCTGATCATTTCGCCGCCAAATTCCCAGCCTCTTTCATCTACGATGGCGTTGAAAAAGTCGGTTTTGTTGGCCGATCTGGAATCAGTGTAAGCATCAACTTTTTCTGCCCAAAGGTTGGAAGGGAAAGCTCTTTGACGAACCCTCTTGAAGGCATCTTTTGCAGCAGCAGTTGGCCCGTTCAGTTCGTTTTCGGCTTCAGCGTACATCAACAGGATGTCGGCATAACGCATCATCGGCCAGTTGATCCCGGTTCCTTTGGCAGAGTTTTGCCCTTGTGGTGTAGTCAGGAAATAACGACTCCATTTGCCCTGTGCGATGTTGGTTGCACCAGCAAACTCCTCTTGAAACTTGGTATTTACCTGATACAATCCGCAGGTTACATCTCTCCGAATATCCGTTGTATCAAAAGAACAATAGTAACTGATCGGAACGGCCATGTAATTGTTACCAGAACCCAAAGCATGAGAAGCAGTGGCCCCACCCTGAACCGTAATCCCGATATTCCAACCCACGTCACCATTGCCTAGTGCAAAAGGTACTTCAAAAAGAACATCCGAATTTACGGTGGTAATGAACTTGCTTTGGTTCAGGAAAACCTGACGATAATCCTTAGGCAGTGGGCGATCTTTAAGCGAAATCAACTTGGCTGTGTAATCCTTGGCGATTTGATAATAGGTTTTGTAATCCCCATCTCTAGTCATGGTCATATCGGGCTTGAGGTAGTAGCCACCTCTTTGCAGAGCCAAACGGGCAATCATGCCCAGGGTAAACTCCCGATTGACCTGTTCTGTACCATACTGGCACTGATCCGCCCAGAGCATTTTATCTTCGATGGCTTTGAGGTCATCGATCAACTGGGTCAAAATGACGTTGCGATTTTCGCGAGGCAGGTAAAAATCAACCCCAGCTTTGGGGGCTTGACGAACGTTCGGCACATCGCCAAAATAGTAAATCAACATGCTGTACCAGTAGGCACGTATGGTATACACCTCGCCCAACATGTTGTACATCAGACGCTTGGTTTGTGCGTCTGGCGACTCTAGAGCGCCGCTGCTTTCGATTCCTTCAATGGCAATGTTTGCATCGCGGATGGAAGTATAGGCCGAATTCCAGAATTGGCGGAGGTCACCATTGGTGGACAATGCGTCCAAATTCCAGATTTGGTAACGGTCGCTGGAGCTGGACCAACCACTTTGGCGCTCGATGTCGGTATTGCCCGTCATGTTGTTGGACAAGCGAGACCTGAAGCCATCGGTTCCAAACTGTACATAGGCGGCGTTTACCCCTTTGCGGGCATCGTCCACATTTGAAAATACATAGTTACTGTCAAAGGTCGACAGTGAATCTGGCTCCAGAAAATCAGCACAGGAAGCCAGAGAAAGAAGCAAGGCAAAAATGAATATATTCCTTTTCATCGTTTTCTACTTTACAGGTGATTAAAAGTTGACGTTAACCCCGGCAGTATAAGCTCTGCTTCTTGGGAAGGAAGAATAATCGACACCAGGAGTAAGTTGGTTGTAGCCACTGCGGCCTGTGCTCACCTCGGGGTCATAGCCACTGTACTTGGTCCAGAGCTTCAGGTTGCTGCCGGCGAGGTACACGCGAACTTGACCGATCTTCAGTTTTGAAGTCAAAGCCTTGGGAAGGGTGTAACCAATATTCAGGTTGTTCAAACGAATAAAAGAACCGTCTTCTACTGCCCAGGAGTGAATCACGGCTTGTGCTACACCGTAGCTGGCGTGTGACCAGATTTCCTTGCCGGCATTCATTTGAGCCAGCTGGTTCAGGTCGGTGACTACCTGGCCTGGCGTTCCCGTTACCGCCCCATCAAAGTCAATGTAGGTAAAACGTTTGTCGGAACTCATGGTGCTCAGGAGGTTGCCATAAGTAACCCGTCTGAATTGGTTGTACTGGATTTTTCCGGTGTTGTACACGTCGTTGCCCAGCGACCAGTTGAAGAAAATGGCTGCATCAAACCCTTTAAACACACCACTCAGGCCAAATCCGCCTTGTGCTACGGGCAGTGCATTGCCAATCACTTTACGGTCTTTGCTGGTGATTTGTCCGTCGCCATCCAGGTCTTTCAATTTCAAAAAGCCAGGTCTGAGGCGGGTGTTGCCCACCGTTCCACCAGCGTTTGGAATCCCTTCTTTCAAGGTGTAGGTACCTGTAGTTGCATTATACCCTGCAAAATCGGAGGTCTGGTAAAAGCCGTCGGTTACATAACCATAAATGTCACCCACTTTGCCGCCCACTACGATGTAGTAATCGTCGCGGTCTTTCAAGTCGGTACTCGCCCAGTTGGATTGGAAGAAACGAGAGTTCGTTCCGTCAAGTGCATCAATTTTGGCTACGTTGTGGCCTACGGTGAAGTTGGCAGTCAGCACATAATCGCGGTGTTCCAGAACATTGACATTGAGTCCCAGTTCCACCCCTTTGTTGGAAGTGCTACCGATGTTGTTCCATTGGGTGGTGAACCCGGTATTGGATGGAATGGCAGATTGCAACAACAAGTCTTTGGTGGTATTGTAATAGAAGTCGAGGCTACCGGTGATTCTTGATTTGTAAAAGCTGAAATCAAGACCAGCGTTGCGGTTGATGGTCGTTTCCCAAACCAGATTGGGGTTGTACAAAGTGGAGCCGGAAGGCGTGTAGTACGGATTGTCAAAATTGCCAAAGCCAGGTCCGCGCAGGGTAGAACCTACGAACAAAAGCTGGGTAGCGGTAGAGTTGATGCGGTCGTTACCCGTTTCGCCGTAGCTGAGCCGCAGTTTCAATTCAGAGACAGCGTCAGAGTTTTTGAGAAAATCCTCCTCTGAAATCTTCCAACCCAAGGCAAAAGCGGGGAAAATCCCCAGGCGGTTTTCGGCAGCAAATTTGCTGGAAGCATCAGCTCTCACCGTAATCGTGGCCAGGTACTTGTTGTTGAAGCTGTAATCGAGGCGACCAAACCCAGACACCCGGTTTTCATCGGTGAAAATTTGGGTCTCCAAGCGGTCGGTACGACCAAAGGTCATGTTGGCAAACAATTCTTCAGGCGTAATCGACAAGCGGAAGTCTTCAGAGCGGATAAAGTCGGATTTGCCGCCATTGGAATACACCTCGTGACCGAGCAAAATGTCGAAATTGTGTTTGGAGGCCAGGTTGAATTTGTAGTTGAGCGTATTCAGCCAGCGGTAAGAGTCAACAATGGAAGTCCCTTTTTCACCCAGAGGCAGGTTGCCCCCGTTGTTGAAGGATTCCCCGGTGAGTGGCCCGTAGAAGCGCAGATTTTCATTGAATCCTTTGGAGGTAGTGATGGTCGATTTGATGTTCAAATTAGGCGTAATGTCGTATTTGAGCGCCCCGTTGAGGATGTACTCGTTGTTGGTTCTTCTGCGCCAGTCTTGTTCGGCCAGTTTTACCGGGCTAACCAGACTGGAGATGAAGGTGGCAAAATCGTCGTTGGGATCGAGTTCGTTCAGGTTCAATTCCAGTTCATCAGCCAAACCATTGACGGGGCGGGTTTGCACAGCGTCCTTGACGTTTAACTGGGCGTTACCAGAAGTACCTGCACCATTCGTTACCGTATTGGTGAGGCGCGCAGTACCGGTGAATGTTAACTTTTTGCCCAGCTCTTGATCAATTTTAAAGTTGATCACATTGCGGCGGTAATTGTTGTTGAGCAACAAACCTTCATCCTGGTTGTTCGTAAAACTCAATGCCATTTTGGTGGTTTTGGTGCCCCCACTGATGCTGAGGTTGTGCGATTGGGAAGGCCGCGGCGCACCAAAAAGCTCTTGCTGCCAATCGGTAGGTTTCTTTTGTTTGTACAATTCCAAATCGTCGTAAACCCCAAAAAAGCGTTCAAAGGAGTTTAGGGCTGCGGTGGAGGAAAGTTTGGCGTACTCGTAGTTGGCCAATACAAATTCGTAGGGGTCGAGCACCTCGTATTTGCGGTCGTAAGGCAGTGTTTTAGCCTGATAAAAAGCGTTGTAACTTATCGATACTTTACCTGCTTTAGGCGTTTTGGTCGTGATGACTACAACCCCGTTAGCAGCTTGTGCGCCATAAATGGCCGTAGCAGCAGCATCCTTCAATACGTTGATGCTTTCAATATCGGAGGGTGCAATACCCCGGATTGAGCTTACAATGAACCCATCTACCACATATAATGGTGAGTTGTCTTGCGTAATGGAGCCCCCGCCGCGCACCCGAATCACCACATCGGCATCGGGCGAACCATCGGTGGAGGTGACGTTCACCCCGGGGAGGCGGCCCGCCATGGCTTGGGCTACGTCAGCAACGGGAATTTTGGAGAGCTCTTTAGCCCCTAATGAAGCTACCGAGCCGGTCATGTCGCTTTTTTTAATCGCTCCATAACCATAGTTCACTATGACCACTTCATCCAAAACGGAAGCGTCTTCCAGCATGACTACATCGACGGTCGTTTTCCCTTCCACGGAAACTTGCTGGGTTTTAAAACCCGTAAAAGAGAATTCCAGAATGGCATTGTTCGGAACGGTAAGGGAATAGGTGCCGTCAACATTTGTGGCGGTACCATTGGATGTTCCTTGTTGGATGACGCTGGTACCCGGTAACCCTGCACCTGAAGCATCTGTTACTTTTCCTTTTACTACTATTTGCGCATTGAGGAAGCCGCAAAATAGCAGGAGAGAAAGCAATAATAGTCCTTGCTTTGTAGGCATTTTTGTAGAATTTAAATCTATACCAATGAAAATTTGTGAAATTTCGAGCGCAAAAATTAAGCTAAGGTGCATGCTGAATACAGCATACCTCTGGCTGGGCTTCCACAGAAGCCAGGCACAGCAATAGCTTTTTTCCACATCAAAAACATAGAATGCCTGATCAAAAAAATTGATCCGGTTTTGAAATAAATAAACTGTCAAATGGGCCTTGACAAAAAAAAAGAGTAGTGGTAGGCAGTTTTTCAGTACGATATTAGGTTTTTATCCTTCTTTGTGTCTCAAGAGTAGATTTTTTTTTTACGCAAACGTTATCGGGAACGTTCCCAGCATTGTTTTTAAAAGTGGGGGGAGGGAAATCAAGGGATTGAGGTTGGTGGGGGGAATTTGGGGGTGAGTGATTTGTTTTTGGAATTGGTTGAAGAGCGGTGGTGGTCGGCGATTTGGTTGAGGAGAAAAGCAGCAGGTAAGTGTTGAGGTTTCACCCAGGGTAAATAGCCCTTAAATTGACCATTTCCGGAAACCGACGATTCATATCCCTCAATTTAAACACTTGCTCTTCATTGATAATTTTCACGGTTTGAACTGAGCTTAATAGCGCTTGTTGTCTTTCCAGCTCATTCAGCATAAAAGGGCTATCCGCAATTTTATATTCCAAATCTGCATCGGAAGGATCGAGGTCCAAATACTCTTGAATAAACATATCCACAGTTGCAATCGCTTGTTCTATCACTGTTTCCAGTTCTTGCAAGTCGAAATCATGTAACAAGCGGAGAAGTGAATGACAAGCGATACAAAAATCAAAAGCATAAGCTGCTACTCCTTCTTCTTCATCCAGGTCCGGAGTGAGCGCTTCGATTTGTTCTGAAAAACTGCTCAATGAAAATTTTTTGGTATCCGGAAAGGCTGTGATATAATCGAAACAAGCATTTAAAATTGCAGTGGCAGCTTTGATCTTTTCTTTGTCTTGTGAAAAAAAATAATCAAAATTTGCCTTCATTTTGTCAACAATCAAGCAAGCGAATAAGCCTTGTTGAGGAAAGGTAAGATGTAATGCCGTGTTGAATATTTGCTTTGCTATTTTCATTTTTAGTTCGGGATAAATCGAAATATAACTTAAGGCTATTTCTCCGGGAAATGCAAGCCCACACTTTGCATCAAGTCCTTCACCTATCCCAAAACCTCGGCTTCACCTTCGTCCGATAAACACTTTCCACACAAGGCACACAAAGTGTTGAGGCAGTGGGAAGAGGAATTGGATCGCAAGTAAAATAGCCAGGTTTAGACGTATTGATGCGGGAAATAAAATAGCCCCCTTCTTCCAGATCTGATACTTCAAATAATCCATATACCGCCTGACTTGAATCACTCACACAGGTCAAATTGCCTCGTACCGCCGCTGGAGCCGTATCAAAAAGACTCCCATTGTTGCTGGTCAATTGATCTACAGTTCGCCAATAATTGTAGGCTTCTTTGGAAATAGAGCGTTGTTGGATTTCGATGTAATAATCTCTTGGACAATAGGGAATTCTGGTGATAGGATGACGGGTGATCGTCTTACCATTGCTCAGTACATCGGAATAAACATTTGTGCAATTAACATAGCAGCGCACAATATCCCAGCAGGTTTCACAACAAGGTAAGCCAACCAAAGTAGCATAAGGTAAACCTCCCAACGGGATTCCATCAAATTGAGCACAATACGAAATTTGCTCAAAATGCACCCAATCCCAACGGTAAAAATCGCCCTTTGTATCCGGGTCATCCACATCTAGCAGCACTTTAAATCCATTCACCACCGCTCCAAGGCGTGAATCATTCACAATGATTTCTTCCCTGTACACTTTTTTGATGGGGGGGGCTTCCCTCAGGGTTTGGGGTAGGGATTCTATCTTGCGTTGATCGGGAGTCAAAACGTGGAGCACATAGGTTTTTCCTAGTTCTCCAACAAAATCTTTATCCAAAGGAATATAGTAACCTATCCGAGTGGGGTCGGGTTTGAAATTTTGCCTAAGTCCCAGATTATCGACGATCCATACCTGAGCGTCCAGGATAGGATAATTGAGCCCCCGGGTTGTATAGGGTGCCAGGCGTTGTATCCTTACCTCCTGCTTGCCCTTAGTTGTATTCAGGTAGGCGGAAATAGTGATCCCTTCATCCAGCGTAGGTAGTTCTATATCCACCGGTTTGGTACAGGCAAACAACCCGAATACCAGTACACTCAAACCCGGCCAAAGGGAGGGAAATATTTTGCGATTCATGTAGCTTGTTGTGATCAATGCAGCTTGTAAAATAGTTGCTATACTTTTAATAGCCAAATGAATACGCATTTGGGTCGGTTATTGGGCAAAAAATACAGTAGATTAGCGACTCACCATCCCTACCAACGACTCCACCCACCGTCCGTACATTTTACCAGATGGATGCAATAAATCTTTTGCGATCAAATCTTTATCTTTTAAGGCCTCCTTCGATATCGGCGTAATGTCACAATAGGCTACTCCATAACTTTCGCTAATCTCTTTATTAGCCGCATTAAATTCATCAATTTCCCGGCTGATGCGCCCAGCCTGAATGCGTTGCCCAAAGGGCGTAACCCCATAGTCGGGGATAGAAAGGACAATCACTTTCTTTTTATCTTTTCCGGCTAAATCGATCGCCCGTTTTAGCAGGTTTTCAAATTCAAGTTTGTACTGTTCCAAAGATCCGCCCCGGTACTGGTTGTTGACCCCAATCAACAGCGTTACCAGGTCCCAGGTGGTCCCGCTCAGGTTTTCCCGATCCATAGCCAGGCTGAGCTGATCGGTGGACCAACCGACGCGGGCGATGATTTTGGGCTTTTGAACTTTGATACCCTTTTGCTGAAGGGCTTTGACCAGCTGCATGGGAAAACGTTCGGCAACCTCGACACTGGTGCCAATGGTATAGGAATCGCCGAGGGCGAGGTAGCGCAGGGAATCACTGGCAGGCGTTTGGGACTGGCAAGCCCAAGATAATAAGCACAATGTAGTGGCAACAAAGAAAGTCTTCAACATGGATTCTCTTATTTTTTAAGCATCAACATAACTCTTCTAAGGTGCCTCTAAGGTGTCTGTGGTTTCTTAGGTGGTGAAAAAATATGCTCTTCGCGCTTGCGCGCAAGAGGTTTTATTTGAACCACCTAAGAAACCACAGACACCTTAGAAGCACCTTAGATCAGCGCATCAGCGTCACTTCGCCCTTGCGCATTTGCAATTGCCCATCAGCCAGTTCCACACTCACCACGTAGGTATACACACCGGGGAGCAAGTCCACACCTTTGTAACGCCCGTCCCAGCCGCGGCGGCCTTCGTTGGGCAAGAAGTCCTGGTCTTGATGGATAAGCAATCCCCAGCGGTTGAAAATCTGGATGCGCACCACCCTATGGATTTGGTCCCGATTGGCGTGAACCACCAGTAAGTCATTGAGACCATCTCCATTCGGGGAAAAAGCATTCGGGACGTATAGGTCAATTTGTTGATTCAGTTTAACATTGATAAACGCTGAGCCCAGGCAACCAAAAATATCTTCCATTATTATGGTGTAGGTATCGTTTTTGAGCGCCTGCAACTGAGGTTTGAGGCAATCGGTACAACTCAGGCCTCGGGCGGGCTGCCATTTGATGCTTTTGATCAAACTCTCGGGAATATTCAAATTGGGACTGAAGGTGTAATCTTGCCCCAACTCCAACAACACCGTAGGATCCAGTTCCACCATTTTGTCAAACCGAGAGGGCATGATGAAATTTTGGTTCACGATACACCCTGCCGCATCCTGGATGCGCAAGTCGTAACGATCACCAGAATTGAGCTGACTAAAAACCTGTTCGTTTTGAAAAGGATCACCGTTGATGCTGTACAAATAAGGTGGAGTACCTCCAGAAGCGGCAAAAGAAATAAAGGGGCCACTGAATTCCTGACAATCAAAGGTGATGGAATCCAGAGCTGGAGGTTGACGAACCTCTACCTCTACATTGGTAAAGCAGTTTTTGGCATCGGTGATGGTTGCTGCGTATTTACCCGCAGCAAGGTTTTGGATCGTTGGGCTATTGTCAGCACTGGCGTTCCATTTGAACTGATAGGGTGCGGTTCCCCCCGCCACTTCGACGCGGATGGAGCCGTCATTGGCCTGGTAACAACTTACCTGACGAGAGGTAGCAAGGGTTTTGATTTGATAGTTGCGGATTTCGGCCCTGCCACTCACTTTGCCTTCACAAAGGGCATCCTGAAAATTCAGTAACTCAATCCGCCCTTCGAGGTTGGTATTGATGGTGTAAGGATTGTCGAAGGTTTCTATTTTTTGCTGAGCTACCCCATTTATCGCGTAAGTAAAGGTATAGGGCGGAAAACCCGAGAAATAAATGGGGATTGAAACGGTATCATTGGAACAAACTTCGCGCAAGCTGTTGAGGCGAGCCTCGGGCGGTTTGCGGCGGCGCACGATCACCTGATCATCAATGACGCGGCCACAGGCATCTTTCATATTGACCCTGTAAGTAGTGTCTATTTTGGCAATAGCCTTGAATTGGGTCAAAGTATCTCCATTGCTCCAACGAATACGGTAGGGGCCTACCCCGCCACTTGGCTTCATCTGCAACAATACGGTGTCGCCGATGCAAGATTCCACCGTTTTTAAGCCAGTATTCAAAGGAGGTGGATCTTCAATGTACAATCGAGCGGTGTCACTAATACAAGAACAGGGAAAATCCAGTTCGAGGATGATGTCTTCCAGTCCTTCATTGGCCTGATCCAGAATGGATTCAATTTTAATGGTGGTAAAAACTTTTCCGCTCGGGATGGTGACTGAAGAAGGTAAGGGTTTAAAATCGGCACCGGATTTGGCCTGACTGGCATTGGCTACCCGAATCCCAATGGTCAGTGGTAAAGTAGTTTGAGTAGGGTCCTTGCGGCTAACCATAAATTGCCCTTCTCCACAGCCCTCAACAATGGTATCCTGTTGTACCCCATCTCCTACTGCCAGATTGATGCTTCCGCCAATGTTGAAACTTTCCGCTTCCAAAAAAACAGCAGAGTCAAATTGGCCATCGTTGACATCAGAAATGACCAGGCGCAGGTGGTAGGTCTCGCAGGGTTTGAGTTTGAGGGTAGCAGTCATCACTTGGGTGTAACCATCATACTGGATGTTGCCCAGGTTGGGGGAATTCGTCCAGGGAATGCCGCAGCGGTCGGCATCATCCTTGAGTTCGTTGTGGACGAAGTAATTTTGATTGGTATTGTGGTTGATGGTGTTGATCGAAACATAGTCCTTGCTTCCTGGCACCAGGGCTACATTGATGGCCTGATTGCTAAAAGGGCCATTGATCCCTGGGCCACTTACAAAAAAACCAAAAACATCGTTGAAGTTGGAACCAACAAACTCGCAGTATTCTTCAGATGCAAAAACGTAGCGGAAAGTGACAACCGAATCGAGTGGCACAAAATCAAATTCAATACCCACCGCATCCTGAATGTTTAGCTGAGACAATTGTTTCAGGTCGGGATCGCCAGTAAGGTCTTTAAAATCTCCACTGACCCGCCGGGAATCGTTGGGGCCTTCACTGTTTTCAATCGGGCCAGTCGACAAAAGCACACCCCGGTTGATGCCGATAATGGATTGGCCATTTTCAAAATAACCAACGCCTCCACTGTTGCCAATACCTTTGATGTTGAAGGTGTTGCGACATGCGCCCCCTACAAATACATCCTGAACCAGTCGTTCTACCGTGTAACGGTGACTGGCGTCGATACCGGCCAAAGTTGGAGGGTGCTTTGGCCCAGGATTTTGTCCGAACATTTCGATCAATACAAAGGCAACAGAGGCAATGTTCCACATAATGCTGTGAATCGGTCTTTGGAATTATGATTTAGAGCATGTCTAAATGTTTTTTGTTTTGCTACAAATGACCCAATTTGGGCTGAAAATAAAAATATTTAGACATGCTCTTAGTCCCCAATAAAGGTACGTTTTTACCGTTATTAAAATTGCAGTGTTAACATAAAAGCTTTTTGTCCCTCACCGCTTTTTATTCCCATACTAACCTTTACAAGGTATCTTTTGAACTTTACCCTGATTCACTTACACATCTATGACAAAAAGACTATATTTACGCTGCGTTTCTCCAACGCTTATATGTTTTTTTACTATCTTTAAGAGGCTATCTACACCCATCTATGCCCCCTTCGGCTATTGCTAACAGAATACTCCGCGTAGTGCTCTGACTATCATTGATTTACACTAAGGAAAATACACAATTGCTATCCAATGAAGCATTATTTTTACTTATGGGTGCTGTTTTGCCTTTCTTTCATTTCCAGCAGGCTGGCAGCACAATCTCCCGAAAACTGTGGTGATGGTACCAAAATCGCTTTGGCTGGTGGTGGTACTGAAGCCTTTACTTGCGCTAGTGACGGCAAGCCTGACCGGCTTGTTTTTAAAACGGGCACTTTTTATTTGCCCTATGTCCTGTTGGTAACCGATGAGCAGGACAAGATTATCGACATTTCCCCGGTGCCCAACATCGACTTTGAAAAATATGGCCCCGGCAATTACCGGGTTTGGGCGCTGTACTACAAGGGGCAACTCCTGGCTCGTCCAGGTATGAATGCAAAAACCGATAGTTTGGCCAATTACTGTTTTGGCCTCACTGATGATTTTGTGCGAGTAGTGCATTTTATTCCGGATGGAGGAGTGCTCTCTTTCAGCAACAGCGAATCACCCCATTACATTTGTGCCAATGAAAACACCGATGAGGTATTGCGCTTGAAACCAGGCAGCGATAGCCCGGTGTACCGTTATATTCTTGCCGATGCCAAGAACAAGGTCATCGAGGTATTTAAAGAGCCCAGCATTTCCCTCAAAAGTTTGCCGCTGGGTGTTTTCCGTGTTTTTGGTTTGTCTTATGGTGGCAGTTTAAATCCTTCCGTTGGCGAAGATGTGCTCAGTTTTGTATTTTCCAATAGTTGTTTTGATTTGTCTGACAATTATTTATCCGTAATCAAAACCAACCCTGATGGTGCCCGGGTAACCCTGTCTGATGGTGCAACCCGTACCTTTGTGTGTGGCAATTTACCCGATGTATCCAGCCGAGACCTAAAAACGACCACGGAATCGCCAGCCTTGTATGCCTATCTGCTGACCGACGCTCAAAATATCATCTTACAGGTATTGCCCAACCCCAAGGTGGACTTTAAAGGACTGCCCACTGGGGAGTACCGCATCTGGGGTTTGAGCTATATTGGCAAATTGACTGCAGAAGTTGGCAAACCCGCTACGGGTAAACTCAGTACGGCATGTTCGGATTTGTCTGAAAATTTTATCCGGGCAACCGTTTATCTCCTGGACGCGGGGAAAATCAGCCTGATTGGCAATGATACCACCAGTACCATTTGTATCAACGATCCTGCCGCTACTTTCCGCACTTTTGGCTTGACGAGCAATGGTTCAGAAAAGCAACATTTTATCGTTACAGACCTGAACAACCGCATCCTAGCACTTTCCGCTAACCAAAGCATCAATTTCCGCAACATCAGTGGAGAGTACAATCGGGTTTGGGGAGCTACCTACATTGGTACCATTCAAGCTAAAATTGGGGATGCCCTTTTTGCAGTTCCCTTTGCGGATAGCTGTTATTCCATCACGACAAAGCCCGTTGAAATTCGCAAGCGCAATCCCGACGGAGGCCTATTGCAGTTTAGTGACGGCAGTACTGCTCAATTGTTGTGCTTCACCTCGGGTGTACCACAAACCAAAATCATCTCCAGTACCGGTGCTGGCGGTGACAACTACGTTTACCTCATCACTGACCGTCAAAACAATGTAATCAGCCTTTTTCCCAACAATGGGCAATACAATTTAGCTGACCTGCCAGCGGGCGAGTACCGCGTATATGGTTTGTCCTATACCGGTAAAATCTCTTTCTCGGCGGGTGCCAATATTCGCACAGGGCGGTTTTCGGACCAGTGTTTTGATTTTTCACAAAACTTCATCACGTTTACCAAGTTCATCAACGATGGTGGACGGATTCAATTTGCTGATGGGGGTACGCGTAAAGTGTTGTGTGGGGTGAGCAAGGATAGCACTTTGATGATCACTACCTCTACCCTACTGGTTCAAAACTACGTTTATTTGCTTACCGATACCCTCAATCGCATCATCTCCATTTCCACCAGCAATCAGGTGCGTATGTTGGGTGAACTTGAAGGGTATTTCCGCATCTGGGGGCTTGGTTTTTCTGGTGAACTGTTGGCCAAGGAAGGCGATCGTTTATCCTCAGCTGAACTCAGCAGTCAATGCTGGGATTTGTCCGATACTTTTGTACAAGTGATCAAACGTACGGTAGCAGCTGGTGCCTTAAGCCTCAACAATCCAAGCAACGCATTGATTTGTTTTGGTCAAAACGCCCCCGAAAGTATTGGCCTACAAATCGCTCCTGCATTTAAAGGAGATCGTTTTGCGCTGATAATTACCGATACTTTGCAGCGCATTGTAGCCATTAGTGACGGGCAAAGTTTCCGCCCTTCGAAGAGTTTCCCGATGAATTTCCGGGTGTACGGCGTGGCATATACTGGCCGACTCAGCGCAACGATTGGCAGCAACATCGCCAGCATCAGCAGTAACGAGTGTTTTGACCTCAGCGATAATTTCGTACGTTTCCGCTGGAATGAGGTCGATGGAGGGCAGGTTTCCCTGAGTACAGGGGCAACTTCCCGCCTGGTTTGTATCGATGCAACAGCCGATCAGATGTCCTTCCGCACTACTGGTACTGCCGCTTCTTCTACCTACCGCTATCTGTTGACCGACGATCAAAATCGCCTTTTGTTGGTATTGTTGGGCAACAGCATCGACCTCAACGCGGGTCAGCCGGGTAAATGCCGCATCTGGGGCCTTTCTTACTCCGGTAGTTTATTGCTCAAAGCAGGTGATGTCATCACTGGGCTTAGTGCTTCAGACGCCTGTTTTGATTTGTCAGACAATTTTATCTCCATCACCAAAGAACAAGTCAAAGGTGGTGTGGTAGCCTTCAGTTCAGGCAGTTCACCCAAGTTTGTTTGCCGGGCGGGCAAACCCGACACCTTACGCTGGACGCGCAGGGATGCATTAGGCAGTCAACTGGTGTATCTGGTCACCGACGCCTTGGGCAACATCTTGCGCGTTACCAATCAAACCAGTTTGATTTTTGACGAAATACCCCGGGATACTGCTCGCATTTACAGCATGGCTTATACGGGTACACTGACCGCGGCAATAGGTCAAAACATTACCCGAAGCTCCCTTTCTGATGCCTGCTTCAACTTGTCCAATGCGATTACAGCCATCAAAACCAATCTACAGGGTGGTTTGGTACGCCTGAGCAATGGGCGAACCGAAAACCTACAATGCCCCTCAACTGGCTCCACCTCTACCTTGCGCTTTCAGCGGGTGGGTAGTTTGGGAGACAAATTTGTATACCTCGTCACCAATGATGCCAATAAAATCATTGCAGCAACTTCCCAGGACAGTTTCAATTTTGGCAACCTTCCGGGTGGCACTTACCGGGTCTGGGGCTTGGCTTATGGCGGGCAATTGTTGGCCAAAGCAGGTCAGGACATCTTTAACGACGTTTTAGCTGACGATTGTTCGGGGCTGTCCTTCAATTCCATCACGGTCAATCGCCAAATCCCCCTGGGTGGGCAACTCAGCCTCTTGAGTGGTGGAAGCAAAGCCTACGTTTGCTCGAGCAATCGCCAAAAAGACACCATCGAGTGGCGCCTTCAGGGCAACCAGGAAGGGGCCATCGCTTATTTGATTACCGATACCGCCAATACCATTCGAGCCATTACCAGAGAAAGTGCCACTGCCCTGGATTCCTTGCCCATTGGGAATTACCGCATTTGGGCTTTGGTATACAACGGTAATTTGTTGGCAGAGATTGGTCAAAAAGCGGATCAGGTAGAACTGGC
Source organism: Haliscomenobacter sp. (assembly GCF_965225875.1). Classification (GTDB taxonomy): domain Bacteria; phylum Bacteroidota; class Bacteroidia; order Chitinophagales; family Saprospiraceae; genus Haliscomenobacter. Next base: position 1,122,170 of record NZ_CBDDBS010000002.1, read on the forward strand.
ATCTTCCTGCTTTTCCATGTCGAGTAACTATTTGGAAATTGCTAAAATCACCCCCGAAGGAGGTCGCATCGAAGCCAGTGGTGTGGGGACCAACATCTGCTCTGGCGACGGCACTGCCGATGTAGCTACGATCACCCGCATTGGCACCAACAATGCACCAAAACTGCTTTTGGTAACCGACGACCAGGATCGCCTCATCTCCATTTTGCCCGATACCAACAAAATTGACTTTGAAAAACTGAGTGGTTCTAAAATCCGGGTTTATGGCCTGGCTTATACTGGTAATATTGTCATTAAAACGGGCTCTTCTGTGCGCGATTCCGCCATCACCGACGATTGTTATGACTTGAGTGACAATTTTGTGGCCGTACAAAAATCCTTTGTGGATGGTGCCCGGGTTTCTACTACTGCCCAGGGAGACTCCATTTACATTTGTTCAAATGACGGGATAGCAGACCCATATACCTTTAGCAACAATTCCAGCGCTACGGAGGTGGGTTATCGTTACGTCATCACCAACTCCAGCAATTTGGTGCTGAGCATCATCAATGGAAATAGCCTTAATCTGGACATTCGAGGATTGCGCGATTTCAGGGTTTACGGGGTTTCTTTCTCGGGGAACTTTACTCTGACAACCAACCGCGTTTTACAAAACACGCCTATTTCGGACGGCTGTTACAATATTTCTGACAACTTCCTTTCTGTTTTCTTGGATACTCCCGATGGGGGCCGCATCAGCGCTACCAACGATTCCACCAATCTGCGCTTCTGCCCGGGTAAAGATGGGATGACCCTGCGGATGAAAACTACCAGTCGCTCCAGGGCTGGGTTTGTCTACATCCTGACCAGTCCCGATACCCTGATTCGTCAGATTGTTCGTGCGGACCGCATCGACTTGACCAGTGAACCCATTGGGAATTACCTGGTTTTTGGCCTTTCCTACACGGGCCAGACCAAGTTCAAGTTGGGGCAAAAGCTGAATTTGAAAGACTCTCTCTCCACCAGCTGTTACGATTTGGCCGACAATGTCGTCCGAGTCTACCGAGGCGGAGAAGTAGACGGGGGCAGGATCAGCACACTGGATGGCGCCAGCACCTATTACGTATGCCCAGGGGATGGATTGCCAGATGCAATTCCAGTTTTCCCACCGGATGTACTGGTGGGTGATGATTACCGGATTGTCATTACGGATGATCGCAACCGGGTTTTATTCCCGGATATTGAGTCCATTCTGATTGATTTCGAACGTTCTCCAGCGGGTACTTATCGCGTTTGGGGAGTTGCACATACGGGTGATTTCAGGGTGCAGTTTGGGCAAGATCTGCTCAACTCTGCGCTCAGTACCGATTGTTACGACTTGTCGGAAAACTTTATTACCGTTGTGGTTCAAGTGCCTAAGGGTGGAACCATCAGCACTTCGAACGGGGCGACCGAATTGAGCATTACCCGTGGCGACAACAAGGCTGATGTGGTTCGTTTTGTACGCAAAGACGCCGCTCCATTGCCACCATACCGCTTCATTGTAACGAATGCTCAAAACATCATCCGCAGTATTTTACCAGCGGATAGCCTCAACTTTGACACTTTACCCGCGGGTACATTCCGGGTATGGGGACTTTCACACAGTGGTCTTTTACTGGCCAAAGCTGGTGACAACCTGGATTCAGTAGCCCTGGCGGACAACTGCTTTGATTTGTCTGACAATTTTGTTCGGCTTACCCTCAGCAATGCATTGGGTGCACCGACAGATCCTGAATTGCAGGCAAATGAGCCTTTGAAGCGGGCTGTGGCTCAGCCTGAGTTGCAGGTATACCTTTACCCCAACCCAAGTCAGCTTGACTTGAATATTCAGTTTGAAAACAGCAGTACAAGCGCTTCTCGTGCGGCAGTGCGGATTTTGCATCCAACTGGCGCGGTAATCCGCCAACTGACTTTGGACGCCGTTCCTGGCAAAAATCAAACTTCATTGAATGTGCAGGAAATGCCAGTGGGATGGTATTTGTTGGAAGTGGAGTTGAATGGGGCAAGGAAACTGGTGAAGTGGGCGAAGATTGATTAAATTTAATTTATTGCGTGCGGAATCTATGTGTATTTACCCACATTCCGCACGCAATTATTTTTGTACTTATAACAGGGTATCCCGATAAAATAAAGCGATTTGTCCCGGCTTCACTTTTAACCTTAAGGAATTCGATAAGGTGGGGAGCTAGACAGCCTTTAAGTAATGGGAGATTCAGCTACGTGTATCTGATCAAATTCATTTTCCGGCCAAATTCAACCAAAAACCTACCCGATTCTACCACTTACCTATTCTGGGCCGTGCGACCTCTTTTTACAGCTTAGCTTTGCAGCAGAATAAATACCTGTATGGAAGCTACTAATACCTCCCCCGAAAACAAGCAACAACTCAATTCGTGTATCCTACTGGGAGAAGGATCTTTGCCTGTATACTGCATGCAATTGCTCCAAGAACGAGGTTGTGTCATCAAGGCTATAGTTTCAACCGAAAAACAAATATTACAAGCTGCGGCTCAGCACCAAATTCCTTGTTTTGCTGCGCCAGGCTTGGTTCCAAATCTTGAAGTAGAATTTATCTTTAGCATCAACAATCCCTATATTCTCAAGCCTGAATTCATCCAAAGGGCTACGCGAATGGCCATCAATTACCATGATTCTCCATTGCCAAAGTATGCCGGATTGTACGCTACCAATCAAGCGATTTTGCATGGAGAAACCTCACATGGCATCAGTTGGCACGAATTGACTACCACCATTGATGGAGGAGCTATTTTGGCCTCAAAAACTGTAGAAGTAGGACCTAATGATACCGCATATGCACTCAACATCAAATGTTATGAAGCGGCCATGGAGGCATTCCGGGAGGCACTGCCCGGGTGGTTGAGCAATACGTTTGAGAAGCTACCCCAAGCTGATCAGGGAGGGTCTTATTATGGTCAAGCTGATCGCCCTTTTCATTTGGGCGTGATTAATTGGGCTGAATCCCCAACTACTGCACAGCAATTGATCCACGCTTGTGCGATGGAATCGCATTTGGAAAACCCCTTTTTGCTGGCTTCTTTTGTCAAAGACGAACAAGTTTATTACATCAAAGAAGCTTATACCGCACCAGCTACTTCCAGTACAATGCCAGGTTTGGTCCGGCAAATGGGAAACTATACCACTGTTGACCTTGATGGCGGATTTCTGGTTATCGAAAAAATTATTGCTGCTGACGGCCACGAACCTTCCGTTCAAGAGGTGCTGAAACGTGGCGAGCAACTGGTATTGCCCGCTACACCATGGTTTGAGACAGCCAATGGGATTTTTCAAAAAACAGCCAAATACGAGAATTTCTGGAAAAATGAACTGCAAAATGCAGAGCTAGCGGAATGGACCAACCATCAACTGGGCGCTAACTTGTCCGACTATGCGGGGCTTATTGAGGGCGGTGCTGAGTTGTTGCCCCATATTGTTACTTTCCTCCAGCGCATTACTGGAAAATTAAAAACGACTTTCGCCTACGTTCCTGCAGGAATACCTGCGGATCAACATTTGTTTTCAAAGTGGGTGCCGCTCACCACGGAGTTGGAGGCCAACGACAGCATCGAAAATGCCCTTGGCGGCATTGCCCAAAAAATCAAAAGAGTACAAAACGCAATTACTTATCGTTCAGATCTGATGTTGCGGTATCCAACTTTGGCCATTTTGTGTGGAAAGCAACCACAGATATACATTGTGGAGGCGGGTGCAGATGTATCGTTTTTACCCGATTCTTCACTAGTTGTACAGTTGGCTCCCACTGGAGTTTCTGTAACAGGGCTGAGTGCGGGGGCCTTCCACGCCTTGGAATACTTCATCCAATCGGCAACAAAAAACAAGGGTGAAATATGGACAACATTGCCTTTGATGTCTGCTAAAAACGAGCAAGCCTGGCTCGAAGTACTCAATCAGCCAACTCATTCCCTGCCTCAAACTTCTTTGGATCCACTTTTCCGAATTTTTGAAGTGGCTGAAATGTACCCGCAGCATACGGCCATAGTTGATCAAGGCCAAAAAATTTCTTACCAACAACTGAGCCGGGATGTAAAAACTACGGCAGCCTGGTTGAATACAAATGGCATTGGTGAAGGCCATGTTTTGATGGTCGAAGTAGCACGTACTTATGACTATTTCAAAACTTTTTTGGCGGGCCTTTTTGTCGGTGCTACCATTGTGCCGCTGGATTTTAAATTGCCAGAAGAGCGGATCAAGCTGATCTGTGGCAGAGCCAATCCCAATGCCATCGTCTTCATTACTGAGCGCGACTTCCCGTTTGAAGATTTGAAGGTATTGCGTACTCAAAATATAAAAAATATTGAGCAGACCCCAGCGTTGAAACCATACCCTGATGCCGGTGCTTATATTCTGTTCACCAGTGGTTCTAGCGGCTTACCCAAAGGAGTGGGTATCAATCGCAAGTCGCTGACAACTTTTGTAGATGCCGCTCTGGGGCTATACAACATGAGCGCTCAGGACAAGGTCATTCAATTCGCTCATCTGGCTTTTGATGCCTCTATCGAGGAAACATTTATGGCCTTGTGTTCTGGTGCAGCTTTGTACCTGCGTGAGGAGTCCTGGTTGTTGCCGGATCAGTTGGCGAAAGTAATTGTTGAGGAAGGCATCACCGTATTGGACTTACCAACCGCTTATTGGCGGCAATGGCTCATGAGCGATGCCTACCCTCTGGCCAATGTTTCTCAATCATTGCGCCTGACGATTATTGGTGGAGAAGCCATGTACAAAGAAGATTGGGCTGCCTGGAGCCACTCCAATCCGGGGCATCGCTTGATCAACAGCTACGGGCCAACGGAATGTACCGTAATTGCTTTGGCTGAGGAGATCAAAGCCTCAAAAAAACCTGCCGACCGAGTTGCCATTGGAAAACCATTGCCAGGATATTCGATTCGAATTGTTGATCAGTGGGGATCAACTCTCCCGCAAGGATTGGCGGGAATTTTACACATTATGGGAGATGCGGTGTCTTTTGGATATGTGGGGGCAGACCCTACCGACAAAGCCCATGCCTCGTTTATGAATCACATTGATCACCAAGGACGTACCATTAGAAGCCATTCTACAGGTGACACTGTAGTAGCGGCAACTGATGGTACAGTCTATTACCTCGGTCGCTTTGACCGCCAGGTGAAAATTCGTGGGTTCCGGATTGGACTGGATGAAATCAGTAGTCAGATCAAATGTATTGAAGGCGTATCCGACGCAGTAGTACAAGTTGTGCATGCTTCCAACGGGACGCCCAGCCTGGCTGCCTTCGTTTTGGCTGAAGACGCTGAATGCAATTCAAGTACAATTCGGGAAAAACTGAGTACTCAAGTACCTGACTATATGGTGCCTGAAACCATCCTGATGATCGCCGAAATTCCACTGACCTCAAATGGTAAAGTAGATGGCCGAAAATTGGAAAGTTTACTGGCGCAAACCAGAACAAACCGGGTGGAGGTGCTTCAATTGCCAGAGGGTCCGGTTGAATGCTATTTGCATGAGCTTTGGTGCAAATTGTTCAAAATAGACAACATTAGTGTAGAAGATGATTTTTTTGAATTGGGTGGGCATTCGCTATTGGCGGTGCAACTCGTGGCCAACCTCAAAAAAGAATTCAACATTGAATTTCCCCTTGCTTCGCTGATCACTCACCCTACCATCCGAAAATTAGCAGAATTGGTGAACAGCAGAACAGTAGAGCACTTGTGGAATGTGATGGTTCCAATTAGAACGAAGGGCAGTTTAGACCCCATTTTTTTGATTCATGGGGCTGGTTTGAATGTATTGATGTTTCAATCATTGGCGCGCTACCTCAATCCTGATCGCCCTATTTATGCCTTACAGGCCAGGAAAATTGGAACGAACCAGAGCTACAATTGTACCATCCCCGACATCGCTGCCGATTACCTACAGGAAATCAAAAAAATTCAACCCAATGGGCCTTATCATTTGTTGGGGTATTCTATTGGTGGTTTTATTGTTTTTGAAATGACCAAGCAACTGGAAGCCAATCAGGAGAAGGTAGCTTTCGCAGGTTTGGTTGACTCGGCAGCCGCTTTTGCCCAGGCATCAAAAAAATGGTCTCAACGTATGGTTGAAGCAGTGCTTACGCCTATTTCCAAGTTGACTTTTGCCGTAAGAGCTTTTTTAAAGGAAGAACGGCTTGAACGCCAGCGGTTCCTAATACAGAAAAAAAACAATCTACTGGTGAACCTTTATTCAACTTTGTCAAAATTTAAATTGGTAAAACTTCCTTCCGAGGAGACCAATAGCAATCAGGAAAGAGGATCTTACACCGTGAGCGCATCCACCATCGCGATGACCAGAGCACTCGAGCAATACAAACTTGAACCCATTGAAACCCGAATTGACTTGTTTAAAGCCCAAAAAGCAAGTTTCTACATCCGCGATCGGAAGCATTACGGTTGGGATCCCTACCTTAAAAATGGAATAAATGCACATGTGGTTCCCGGGGATCACAATCACATTTTTGTGTCGCCCAACGACCAGGTCTTTGCTGAAGTATTGGAGGCCCGCCTGAATGAAATTTTGTGCGCAGAACTTCAAGTATCAAAGCATGAAAAGCATCACCCCCCGGTAGAAATCATTGACTACTGCTGCAATAACGCATTGCAGCCAGCCATTGCTGATTTATGGGCGCCGATTTGAGAATAAACTTAAAATACTACCTTTACATAGTGCGCACTAAGGATTCGTCCTATGTAACCAGGTAACCATGAAACATTACATCTGTTTATTATCGGTACTGATTTTTTTGGGCAGCCCAGCCTCAGCCCAGCATCACCGCTGGATCGCCCCCTACGTCCCTCAAATCGATTCCCTGTTTACCACTTACCAACAAGGCAGCAACCCTGGCCTGGCCGTCGGCGTGTTAAAAGGAGGCCAGTTGATGTTTTCCAAAGGCTATGGCTTGGCCAACTTGGAACACGGACTACCTTTTACCCCCAACACCATATCCGACATCGGCTCCCTGGCCAAACAAATCACCTGTTTTGCGATCGTACTTTTGGCGCAACGCCAACAATTAAACCTGGATGACAACATCCAGAAATACCTACCCGAAGTGCCCGATTTTGGCCAGCCCATCACCATTCGGCACTTGGTGCACCATACCAGCGGCCTGCGCGAAATTTATGGCATGCTGGAATTGGTAGGCTGGAGACAAGGCGATGCAGTACGCCAGGAAGAGGCGCTCAATTTGGTGCAACACAGCCAGGAACTCAATTTCCCACCTGGCAGTCGGTACAGTTATTGCAATACGGCCTATATGTTACTGGCGGAAATCATCCAAAAAGCCAGCGGAAAAAAATTTGAAGACTGGATGCGGGAAGAAATTTTTCGCCCATTGGGTATGAACGATACCTACGTCATGGACGTGCAGGGAGAGTTGTTTCCCCATACCGCCGATTCTTACATGATGAGTGATCAAAATGTATGGATCAAACTGTACGACAACAGTACCGTCGTTGGAGCAGGAGGTATCTACACTACCCTACCCGATCTGGCCCGTTGGTGCAACAATTACCGCGATGGCAAAGTAGGTGGCAGACAAGCGATTCAACAAATGTTCCAACGCGGGGTACTCAGCAATGGAGATAGCCTGAACTATGCCTTTGGACTGGAAACCCTGCCCTACCGTGGCTTGCGCCGCATCCAACACACCGGCGCGAGTGCAGGTTACCGCGCCGCTTTGTTGTATTTTCCTCAACAGGATTTAGCCATTTTTGTCAAAAGTAACTTTGCCAACTTCAATAGCCAGCTTACCTGTGAACGCATCGCCGATATCCTTTTGGCCGAGAGTTTTACCGAGCCTGCACCCAGTTTGGCCCTGCTGAATCGTTCGGCATCCAAAGGTTTACCTAGCCCTCCTGGCCCATTGCAGGACTATGCCGGGCAGTATTATTGTCCGGAGCTAGCTACTACGTATACTTTTCAAATTGAAGGAGATAGCCTGGTTGGAGTGCATCGCTACAATGGCAAATTTCCCATTCAACACGTGGATGAGGATCGCTTTAGTGGGCCGTCTTTTATGAGTACCCTGCGTTTTGAGCGGGATACCAATGGGACGATCCAGGGTTTGCGGGTTTCCAATGGTCGGGTACTCAATTTGTGGATGAAAAAACAATAAAAAATGATTTGCTTATATGGTATGCTGACAACTCAGCGTTACCATAAAAAACGTTATTTTTTAAACTAAACTCAACACAAATGCCTTTAAAAGCGTACGGCGTATTGGTTGGCAAAATTGTCGGCAAACGCAAAGCTGTAAGCAGCAATCCACACTTCCAGATCAAAGTAGAAGGGGAAAACGGGGTGTTTTACCGCATCGCCGTAAATGTCAAATCAAAAGTAGCCCCTTCGGAAGTGAAATACTTTTTACAGGACAATTTCCAACACGAATTGGTCCAGAAGATCAAATTAGCCAATCTACAACCAGGCTTTCATAAATTGACCAAAGCGCCCAATGGTTTAGCGCTGGACTACATCCGTTACAACCTCTTCCGCCTGGAAGATTTGGTGCCCCTACCTTTTGAAGTAGATGGACCGAACAATGACCTAAACGATCACCTCGATTTTTTTGTCACCAAAGCCAAAGAGGATGACCAAGCCATCATCTATGCATTTGGCGAGCCCTGGGGGCCTGAAACAGCGAAGGACAAGGTATTTGGATTTCTCCCCGGCCGAGGTATCCACGACATCCACATGAACCAGGGCAGTGAAGGTGACTTTGCGCCCACCAACGGGATTTGGCAGGACGGTGGGATGTTGATCTATTTCCCTGCGACGGATAAGTGGTTGGCCTTTTTTACTGCATTCCAATCTCAATCCTTCCAAACCGACGACAATGGCTATGCCATCGTTGGTGGCACTGGGCCTGGCACGGGCACTCCGCCTCCCCCCAGCACTACCGCTGTAAGAATCGTTGCCGCAATGGTCAATCCAGCAGGGGATGATGCGGGTAAAGAGGCCGTGTACATCATCAATCTTTCGCCCAATGCCATTCCTTTAAAAGGCTGGTCAATCATTGACAAGTTGGGAAAAAAAGAGGTGCTGGCTGACAGCTTGGTGCTGGCTGCGCATAGTGTACTGACCATTCGTTTGTCTGGAAAAGGTGCCCAATTGGGCAACAGTGGTGGGACGATTACCCTGCAAGACCAGTTGAATCAAAAAATGGATGGGGTGGCCTATACTCAGGAACAGGCCAAACAGCAGAATTATTTACTCAATTTTTAAGTTGGATACGCTCCCCTCCAGTGTATATGTTGAAGCCGCCATCGCGCAAAAAGCCGACTAAAGTCAGGTCGTGCGCTTCGGCTAATTCGACAGCTAAACTGGAGGGGGCACCTACTCCCGCCATGATCGGGATGCCCGCCATGATGGCTTTTTGCACCAGCTCAAAGCCAGCCCGACCGCTGACTAGCAATACATTATCGTTAAGCGGGAATTCTTTTTTTTGCAGCGCTGCTCCAATTACCTTATCCAGCGCGTTGTGTCGACCCACATCTTCACGCAGGTACAACAAATCACCATTGCTGGAAAACAATCCAGCAGCGTGAATTCCTCCAGTCTGATTGAATAGCGATTGTTGTGGTATTAATGCTTCAGGTAAACGCAACAAGGTTTCCGGATATATGATGGGTTGATGGGCGGGTAGTAAAAAAGCCGACTGATTTTGGACCATCTCCAAACTGGCTTTGCCGCATATGCCACAACTGGAGCTGGTGTAAAAATGACGTTGCAATCGGGCTACGTCAAATTGTGCTGCGGGGTGGAGCTCTACCAAAATGCTGTTTTCTTGTGCCTCAGGACTGAGTTGTGCCCCTGGGTAACGCATTTGCAGGACATCCTTCCTACCTTGAATCAATCCTTCGGTGAATAAAAAACCGTACACCAAATCGAAATCTGCCCCGGGTGTTCGCATCGTTACAGCTAAACTCATTTGCTGGCGTTGGCCAAGGGGGCCATAGGCCAGCTTGATTTCAAGGGGTTCTTCGCTAGCCAAATGGTCATTTTGGGTGGCAAAAAAATTGTGACGATATTTAATGATTGTCCTTTCTCGCGTGGGTGTTTGGTACATTCTTTTCCTTTTATGAAAAAATCCACCACAGCAGCTTACCAACCACATAAATGGACAAAAAAAGCATCAACAGCAAAGCTCCCAGGATCAAAAAGATGACCCACCAGGCGCTGCCACCGTGTTTGCCTTGTGCGTAGTGCTCTTTCATCAATTGTACATTGCGGTAGTTCGCTTTGTACCGAATGTCAAAAAGGTCACCCAGCAAAGGTACTGAACCTACTACCCCATCGAGCAGAATATTGCCCACCATTTTTACCCCCAGCATCCCGCTAGCCCCTTTGCGCACCAAAACGACCACCAGAACGCCCGAAACCAAAAAGGTGAACAAATCACCAACATAAGGAACCAAGCCAATCACAGCATCCATTCCAAAACGAATGCGGGTGAAAGGAATCCGAAAGCGGTTGTCCAAAAAATCGGCCAACCTATCCAAAAATTGTAAATCGTCCATAACTGTTGTGGCTAAAGGTAATGTACCGAGCTGATGGTTAAATCCGGCTGAATGGAGATCTCCCGAAAAGCAATGCGGTAATGGTCCACTTTAAAATCTTCGGCATTGGAATCGATCTGAAAAAAACAAGAGGGGGTAAGGTGCACCAGGAGGTTTTTCCAACGCACGGTACGTTCCACATGGTAATGCCCACAAAATATGTCGATATTGCCCGGATAAGCACAAAGGATATTTTGCAGCGGCTCTAGGTCATCCAAAGGATGGTTGTTGTCCATAAAAGGAGTGCCCGCCAATAAAGGTGGATGATGGATAAACAAAATGATATCTCCTTGAAATTGTTGAAGTTGCTGTTGCAACCACTCCAATTGTGGTGTTTCCACTTTAGAGGTTGAGGTATCCATAAAGAGGATTGGTCGATCGCCCCAGTTGCGACTGAAGTACAAGCCATCTGTGTGGTAATCTGCTTGTCGCTGAAAAGCCTGGGTTAACAATTGAGCGTCATCGTGATTGCCCCCAATGACTTCATAAGGGATGTGCAGCTGATCCACCCATTCTTTGACCCAGGTATAAATTGCCAGGTCTCCCTGGTCGTAGCACAGGTCTCCTGACAATACCAGATAATCCGGTCGGCGCTCTTGCACGGCGGCAATGATGCGTCGAAAATTTTCCCTTACATCTACAAAGTAAGTGTCTTCTCCTTCCTGTCCGATGTGCAGATCGGTAATTTGAATAACTCTCATAGCCTGGGTTGTGCACCTGAGTTGGTCAGGCACTTGGTGTATCTACTACCACACTGCTGGACATTTTGCTCGGAGGACATCAATTGCCCCAGGCTTCAGCCTGGGGGCCTTGCACCTTCCTTGGATTTGGGCTTTAGCCCCACTTGAAAATTAAGGCCGTGGCTAAAGCCCAATCAGAGCGGGGAACCCAATCCACGCGCTAAAGCACGTGGCCATTGATGTCCTCCGAGCAAAATGTCTAGTAGTCTGATCTACTCCGCAAAATAAAAATTTTACCGTAAATCCACCTTACGATCATTGATGTATTGAAACAAGGCGTACAAGGAGGCTCGAGAACGGACTGGGAGCTGTTGTAGTTCTGATTTCTGCCAAGTGTCATTCAGCCAATTCTGGTACTGCTGCAAGGCCTGTGCTGAGTAATCATCCAGATCTTGCGTAGCTTGATGGCTTAACTTGCCAGCCACATTTTGTACCCATTCCGCTTGCATTCCTTGTAAATCAGTAACGATCAATTGACGGCCTCTAGCATAATTGAGGGCAATTTTTCGGTGCAAACGTTCGGCTTGCCACCATAGGGATTCATCGGGTTTGCTACCCGGTTGGGGCCAATCGGGTGCAAGCAGCGTTTTCCCGCCAAAAAAGAAGGGCAGATAGACCGAAAGGCAGGGCATCGAGGTGCCAGTTAGCCATACAATTGGGGTGCTACCATCCAATGGCAATTCAAAAACCATCGATCCGGTGGTTTGGCTGGGATTGGTCGGTCCGGTGGAATGCATACAGACATTGCCGGTACCTCCGTGGGAGGGGTCGTATTCGTTTTCGGGCTCGTCGCCGTGTTGACGAAGGATTTGCATGGCGCTAAGTGAGTCCAGGCCTGGATTGTTTTGGATGGCCTGGGTGGAATAGTTCCTCCGCAGCTTACATTTGCTCATGCGGGTATAAAACCAATCGGAATAAGCCTTGGCAAAAGAAAAGGGTGCTCCTTTTTTGCTCCAGCCCCGTGCTTTCGCGTAATCTTCCGCCTGTGGGCTGATGCGGTCATAGCCTCCATCCAGAGTAAGCCCATTGGAAATGGCATAGTGGCCTTGAATTTTTTTGGCTACCCAATGGGACCCAGCGGTTTCAAATACCCAGGCAGTGTGGCGATCGGCGATCAGAAAACTATTGTGGTAAAAAAACCGGCGATTGCGGTAGCCCCCACAGGCATCTTGGCCGTAGTCGGCCAGCAGTTGAATCATCAATTCCAGGGCTGCATCGGCAGAAGTACAACGTTCGAGCGCTAGTCGCAGCATGTCCATTCCGGTCAATCCCTGATTTTTCTTTTGGAAACTGATCTTTGTGAATACGGCTTCATTGCCAATGACCAGGCCGTGTTCGTTGGCACCCATTTCTGCACCCCACATCTGGAAAGGTTTGGACAAAATGACCTCATGGGTGAGGGCAGCCTGAGGGATTTCAATGTAAGTGCATTGGAGTGTTTTTTCGGTAGGTTCTCGGCGGGGAAAACGAACTATGGCTTGGGCTTCATTCGGTTCACGGTCGGAGTTTTTGCCAAAAATGAGTTTGTTGGAAGTTATTTTGACGAAGGTATCACACATAGAATAGGTTGTATGGCTGGTTGAAAATAAGCGCTACATTATGCAGCAAATGGGTTGTATGGACAAAACTGCTATACAACCCATACTAAGTGCCCGGTCATTATGGCCGGGCACTTTTCTTAATTAACCACACCTTGCTCAAAAGAGTTTGCTGAACCTCCTTTCATTCCGAATCAATACCTGAATACTTATCGAACCATTCGCATGACCTTTTGATAAATCTCCCCCTGATCAAAACATTGAAGTTCCAATAAATAAACCCCATGTGTAAGCGGCGGAAAGGAAAATTGGAAGGTACTTTGGGCCTTTACCTGAGGATACTTTTCCTGACTCAACAATTGCCCACCTAAGGTGTACAGTTTTACATTTACACTGCCAGAATGCCCCTCGGTCAAGCTGAAATTTACTTTATTGGCGTACTGTAAGGGGTTGGGAAACACCTTCCAAATGTTTGGTTGTTCCACGATTTCCTTTACCGCTACCAGCGTGCTACTGGTATCCTGAGGGGGGCCCAATGGATCGCTACCGGGGATGATGTACCAGCGTTGTGCATCGTTGCCGATATAGGTCTGCAAACTGACATCCGTTCCATTCAGGTTACCCTCCAGGTATAAATTGCTTTTGTGGTTTTTGAAATAAAATGTGCTGTCTCCAGCTTGTTCGATTACCCAATTTTGAGCTGAGGTACCATTCACCCTGAATTGCCAAATTTTTGTACCCGGAATGATTCCTCCACCAAAGGCGTCAAGGGCCAAATTGCTGTGTTTGGCCAGAATGTTCCATAAATTTTCGGGTGTTTTTTTGAAATAAAAGGTCTGGTGGGGGGCTTCCTTATTGGCGTTTTGTTGCAAAAAAACACCAGCACCCAAGGCTCCGCCAGTGATCTCCAAAACCCTCCCGGTCGCTTTGTTGCGGATGTAACTAGCCTTATCTGGAATTTGAAATAAGTTGGTAGTTACCCCGGCACAGGCATTCAGCTGGATAGAAGTCATCCTGGCTACACCTTTGCCAATCCATTGTTTGTGTGCTGCGTCCCAATTGCCTTTATAACCACCCTGAATATTGCCCGCTACATTGCATGCAAAAACCGAACTGTAATTGAATAAGTCATCGTTGCTCAAATTCATTGCCTTGGAAACGCTGAAATAGCCCAACCAGGAATATTGCTTCAAGCAGGTCAAATCTTTACTGGCCTGCTCGGCCAGATCACCTACCAAAAGGTGATCATTGTGGTCCCCGGGATTGTACACACTATTGGTTTCGGGAATATTCAGGGTGGCGTAGCTATACCCCGATGTTTCAGCAATTATGATGCGTTGAATCGTCTTTACCAAATCAGTCCAACCTTGATACGTAGCAGAACTGTCCACCGCAGTAATTTTGGAAATATCCCCATCCCGCAAACGTTTGAGGGATTGATTCCCAGTGCCTGTATACCCATTGCCATCGCCATTGCCTTCGGGTAAACGCAGGTAATAACTTTTGGTATGCTTGTACTGCACCTGAAAAATCTGGTGCGCATTGGCGTATACATATTTGGCAGATTCACTACGATCTGGTGCCGAGGCGATGTCGGCCAGAAATTTTATCGAAAGCCGGGAGCCATTGTCTCGGGCTTGATAATATGGAATAGTCCCAGTTCCTCCTTTACCCAGTCCCGCATCACCTGCAGTAAGGGTAATAAAAACCGTTTTTTGCTTGGCATTCGTGACATCAGCAAAGGCGTTTTTCACCATAAACAACTGCCAATCATCCTGATGTGCTACGATGTAGAATGCAACCGATTCTTGTGCAAAGGCCGATTGGGCAAGAAGAAAAAGGGTAAGGCACCAACTTGGGCGCAAAAAACGGGTATATGGAGTTGACATTGTGTCGAAAATTTATTGTTCAAGAGATGAATGGTTTAAGTAGGGGCTAGTGCGCATAAGTTTCACCACTACTTAGACCTGTACTTTTTGAATAGCGGCAGGTAAAGTGCGCCAAAGGATCCACAAGTCCATCCAAAGGCTATAGCGATTTGCGTATTCGATATCCAGCTTTTTACGCCCATCTTCGCTTACCCCAGCTTTTCCACGTTCGGTTACCTGCCACAGGCCAGTGATTCCGGCAGGCGCAGCAAAACGAGCTACCCAATCATCCTGGGTCAATTTCTCAGCTTCATACAAGGGTAAAGGGCGATTGCCAACCAAAGACATGTCTCCAAGCAAAACATTAAACAATTGAGGCAGCTCGTCAATGCTGGTATTGCGGATGAAATGCCCAATGCGGGTAATGCGCGGATCATTCTCTATTTTGACAAAAGTATTGCCTTCTTTCTGTGCCTTTTGGTGCAAAAAGGCCTCTTCGCCTATAAAGCCATCATCCTGAAGCAGCAGGATGTGGTCTTCGTAGTTCACCTCAGCCGTTTTTTTAGCTGGTTGTGGCTGCTCATACTGATTCAAGTGTTTTAATCCTTTCAACAATTGATCAGCATTAGGGCGCATGGAACGAAATTTGTAAAAATCAAAGGCGCGATAGCCTTGGCCAACCCTTTTGGCGCGATAGATAATCGGGCCTGGCGATTCTAGTTTGATCAAGATTGCAATGATCAAAAACAAGGGCGACAAGAGGAGGATCAGGATACTGGCCGCCAGGACATCTATGCAACGTTTCCAAAAAGGAATGGCATAGCTGGGGTGGCCGATTAAGTAATTGAGTGAAAATTGCATGGCTGGATAAATGAAAATTTATTAAACGTGAATAGGTACTTGGCGCGCAATGCGCAGGCTTAATTCCCTTGGGTGAAAAGGTTTAAGTACAAAATCCGCAGCGCCTGCTTCCAGACATTTGATGCGATCCTCTACGGATTCAGAAGCGGAAAGTACAATACAAGGGATGTGCGCAAAATTCGGGGTTGATTTCAGTTGACTCAACCATTCTAAGCCGCTTAGGCCCGGAAGTTTTAAGTCCATGATAATCACATCAGGTTGGAGCCCTGCTTCCATACGGATCTGGGCCTCCTCAGCAGTTTCCGCTGTAAACACCCTAAATTCTGCACTCAAGATGCGGCCTAAGAACGTGCGCATCATTTCATTGTCTTCTACCAATAGTATGTTCGATTCCATAAATAAAGTTTTGAGACTGCAAAAGTAGAGTGAGCCGACAGGAAACGGTATTTAAAATAGGGCAAGCGGCTGGTTTCGACGGTTCTTGGTGAATTTGTTCGATGAATGGCATTTAAGCCAATGGAAAGACTAAGCTCAGCCTGCTTTACCAAAAACCGCCAAAAAAAGCCATTGACCGACTAAAAAAATAGCTTAACCGAAGAGCGAGGAGTTGGAATGCACACTGCCTATACATTTGCAGCGTAAATCAGTACATTATGAAATTGTTTCTCCGCCCTCAGGGTAATTATAGTACCGCATTCAATCTAAATATACTCCCTTTACTTAGGCGCCCCCTAAGCAATGGGGCCTATATCGCGGAATTAGACGGTTTGAGATTCATCGCCATACTCGCTGTAGTCGTGCAGCATTTGAGCGAAAGGCTTACCCGTATCCAGAGCAGCGATGTCCAAGCGGAGTGGATGCATTCTACCTTACATTATGCAGTCTCTCGGGGCAGCATCGGGGTGCTGTTGTTTTTTGCGATCAGTGGTTTTATTTTAAGCCTACCTTTTTGGAATGGTAAATCAATCAGTTATACCACTTACCTCAAAAATCGCTTGTTGCGCATCGAGCCACCCTATTTGATCTGGATGAGCTTATTTGCGTTGTTACTATGGTTGAGTGGCCGGATCACGGATGGCCTGGGCCAACATTGGCTGGCCAGTATCGCTTATGTCCACACGCTGAGTTATAGCGAATTTTCCATCATCAATCCAGTTGCCTGGTCTTTGGAGATTGAAATCCAATTCTACTTGCTGGCACCCTGGATTGTTTTGTTGTTGAAAAAATACTTTCCCGCCAGGTTCCGCTCCTTACTCTTGCCTTTACTCATTGTGTTGTACACCTTGCTGATGCAGGTGATGGGTTGGCAGCAGGGCTTGCTGAAATTTACCTTACTCGGGCAATTGCCTTATTTTATGGTAGGGATTTGGATGGCAGACCTTTATCAACAAGGGAAGCTCAAATTTTCAGTTGGCGATAGGACTCTCCTTTGGGTGGCCTTAGGCTGGTTGGTCATGATGTACAGTTGGTCAGAAGACCTGGGACTCACTTTGATTTTTTTATTGGCTTTAAGCGCCTTTTTTGCCTTGGCGTTTCAGCCCTCATCCTTTCAGCGCCTATTGCGCCGCCCCTGGATAGCGGGCATTGGAGGCATGTGTTACAGCATTTATCTGATCCACTTGGCAGCCTTGGAAGGGTTAAGCAATTGGAGTAAAGGTTGGTTATCGATCCATAGTTATGGTGTATCCATGCTAGTGCACGGAGTGTTGTGGTTGGTACCCATTTTTTTGTTCAGCGTGTTGGCCTATTTGCTGCTTGAAAAGCCCTTTATGGGGCGCGAATGGCCTTCGCAGCTGAAGAACTGGCTGCAGCAATCGCGGCAATTGATGATTAGGACAAGTATTACAGTGTTTATAGGGGGAACTTTTTTTTCGGGGATTCAAGCAAGCGCACAAGCCGACACCATTCGGTGGAAGGGGAAGGCGCTTGCTCCTCTTTCAGTTTTGATCGAAAGGGCCCAACAAAATTCCAATGCTTTAAAAGCCAATGATCGCGAGGTCGAAATCCTGGCTTTAGATCGTGACATTACCAAGCGCCAGTGGATGCAACATGTTTCGGTGGTGGCAGGAGTAGACGCTGGCAACGGCAACTACGTTAGCACGAATACCGAAGCATTTACCGCCATCAATAGTTCTTTAAACCGCAAGGCCGTCCAGTTTGCAGTAGGGGTAAATGTTCAATTGCCGTTGAGTTCGGTGAGCAACCGAAAAGCAGAAATACAAAAACGTAGCCTGATGATGGAGAAGGAACTGCTGTTAAAAGCGGAACAAGGCCAAATGATTCGGGCGGAAGTCATCAACAGGTATACCCGGTTCAAGGAAGCCGTCCAATTGCTCGATTTGCAAGCAGGCGTCAATGAAGCCAGCTCGATCAAACTTACCGCAGCTGAAAAATACTTCAAAGAGGCTCAATTGAGTGTAGAGGATTTTAGCCAAGCGATGGAACTGCATTTTCAAAACAAAATGGAACTGGAAAGAAAGAAGTCAACGGTTGAAAATGCGTTGCTGCTGTTGGAAAACATTGTTGGAACCTCAATATATGACCTACTATGAGCTTACTAGATTTTTTAAGAATCGTCTCGCGCAATTGGTATTGGTTGTTGCTTTCAGCGCTGGCCCTGGCCGTTTTGACCTGGAGCAGCCTCAAAAAGCAAGCGCCTCAATACTCCTCTCATAGCATCATCAATACAGGTTTGGTGTCCAACTATACCATCGAAAGCAATGAGGGAGCTAGCATCGACTATGCATTTACCAATAACGAATTGCAAAACATCATCAACGTCGCAACTTCGTATCAAACGATGGAAGAATTAGGCCTGCGTTTGTTGGCCAAAGTGTTGGATAAGCGCAGTGGAAAAGGGATGTTGTTGCCCGAAAACCGCCAAGACCTGGAGGAAAAGCTGGGAGCAAAAGTGTTGGCAAAACTTCGTAGCAAGGATCCCGAACTGCTCCAACTTAGCCTGACACACCTCCGCGATCGCAGCCGCCACGGTCGCGTATATCAATTGCTTTACTCCGACCATCCTTTGTTTGGGATTGAGCAACTTCAAACCATCATGGTGGAACGGTATGGCAATAGCGACATGTTGAAAATCAGCTACCGAACATCCGACCCTGGGATTTGTCAGCTCACGCTAAAATTGCTGGCAGAAATCATCATGGAAACACAGCTCTCCCTGAAAAAAGGGCAGTCTGGAGATGTACTGGCTTTTTTTGACGAAGCTACTCGAAAATCCGCAGCAGAACTTCGTGCAGCAGAAGATGAGTTATTAGGGTTCAAGGTCCGCAATAAAGTCATCAATTATTACGAGCAAACCCGCTTCATCTCTGGCAAAAAAGAAGACTTTGACGAGATGTATTACAAGGAAATGATGAACCTAGCCTCAGCGGATTCGACCATCCAAAAGTTGGAAGGACAGCTGCGGCAAAGGGTGAACCTGCCCCGCTTGAACCAAACCATTATGGATCAGCGCAAGACTTTAACCGAGTTGAGCACCAAGATCAGTACGATGGAGATCATGCCCGATAGCCTGGAAGATTTTTCAACCAATGACCTGCGCAAGCTCAAACGGCAAGCTGAAAAAGTAAGAGAAAACATCCGCAACACCGTAGATGAAACCTGGATGAATACCCATATGCCAGAGGGTTTACCCGTCCGAGACGTGTTGAATCAATGGTTGAACAGTGTACTCAAGCAAGAAGAATCCACGGCACGGATGCAGGTCATTCGTCAGCGTCAAGCCGAGTTTGTCCACATTTACGATCAATACGCCCCCTGGGGGTCTACCATTCGCCGGATGGAACGGCAAATTGATGTCAATGAACGCGCCTATCTCGAAAATTTACATAGCTTCAACCAAGCTCGTTTGCACCAGATCAACATGATGATGAGCTCCAACCTCAAGGTGATCGACGAACCTGTGTTTCCCAAAAAACCAGAACCTAGCAAAAAAATGATGTTTGTGGTCATGGCCTTTTTAGCCGGTTTGTTTATCCCATTGGGGCTATTTATTGCCATGTTCCTGCTCGATCAATCCCTCAACTCGGTGGTGAGGGCGGAAGAAAAAACTGGCTTACAACTGGCCTCAGCGCTTCCTTTTGTTGACAAGTTTAAAATTGGCCCTAAGGCAAGGGTCGACTTTCAGGCCATCAACGACAAGGCAATGCAACAATTGATCCACACGCTAAAAATGAGCAACCAAGGCCAACAAAGCCCAATTGTTGCCTTTTTATCCAATCGCAGCGGGGAAGGAAAGAGTTGGCTCATCACCCGCCTGGCTGCTTATCTGGAACAGAAAGGGCAGAAAGTACACCTGATCAAAGCTAGTGATTGGGTCACTAAAAGAGAGCAAATTCAGCAAGGCCTGCAGGAACAGCCCGCCTGGGTTTTGGTTGAATTCCCCGCCTTGCTGGAGCAATCGGAACACTTGCCTTACTTGAATGAAATGCACAGCTCAGTGTACATCGCGTATGCCCGCAAAGTTTGGTCAAAAGCAGATGAACGCGCTTTGAATCGCATCAAGGATTGTGCAGATAAGCCCGCACATTTGTTTTTGAATGCGCTGGATTTGGATCACATGGAAGACGTCATTGGTGAAGTGCCCAAACGCAGAAACATGCCTCGCCGTTGGTTGAAAAGAATGGTAACCCTGCAATATTCCTAAAAAAACAAGTACTCATTTTGCCCCACCACTACGCCAAGTCATGAACGAAACTACAAGCTCAAAACCGCTACTCTGCTTGGCCCTGCCCGCTTGGGCTGGCAACTACACCAAGTCGACCGTAGAGTTGATGAAAGCCATGTCGGAACACCGGTCGGTATTGTACATCGACTATACGTACACCTGGAAAGATGTGCTGATGGGGTTTCTGGGCAAAAAGCCAGGGTTGCCCCTATGGCGGGTACTTGGGTTAAAATCCCGGGTCCGTGAGGTAAGTGCCCAGCTGCACGTTTGGAGTTTGCCGCCCTTGTTGCCCATCAACGGACTGCCACCAGGGCTTGCATTCCAGGTAGTTCACCGCATCAATAGCTTTTTGGTCCAGTCCAGTATTACCAAGGCGATTCGAATCTGGAATGGTGCCGATTTTGTAGCCATCAATGCTTGCCAGGCGCTGTACAACCGCGCACTCCAAAACTTACCCGCCAACAAAAACATTTATTACTGCTACGATGAAATCGCCGCAGCCCAATGGACGGATCGCCATGCTGCCCGCTACGAAAAAGAAGCCATTCAAGGGGCTGATGCCCTGGTTTGTTCGGGCAGCCAATTGCTGGCGCAAAAACGGCAAAATGGCCAGCCTGCCCTGCAAATTCCCAATGGGGTTGACCCTCTGTTTTTGCAAACCCAAAGAACGGATCAGCCCCAAGCCAGGCCAATTGTTGGTTACGTGGGTAGCCTCGACGAACGGATTGATCTGGATTTGTTGGAAACAGTAATTCGGGCTTTGCCGGAGTACGATTTTTCATTTACTGGCCGCCTCCAACAGCCTCACATCCAACAGCGGCTTGCTGCACATCCAAATGTTCAATTCCACCCTCCCCTAGCCTATCGTGCATTGCCAGAGCGGATGAAGGATTTTTCAGTGGGTATTATTCCTTTTTTACGCAACAACCTCACTGCCGGGATTTACCCCATGAAAGTGAATGAATACCTGGCCTTGGGCTTACCCGTGGTCAGCACCGGCTTTGGGGATATGCATCAACTTCAGCCTTGGGCTATAGTGGCCGATCAGGCCGATGCATTTGTCCATGCCCTGCGTACAGAACTATCCAATGACCATCCAGATAAACAGCGCCAAAGGCGCGCATTTGCTGCCCAACAAACCTGGCAAGCCCGTGCCATGCAGCTCAATGAACTGATTGAAAAGCTGTAGATTTTTACTCCCCATTGAGGCCCAAATCTGATTAAAATAGGGCGATTTCCAAAAAACGCTTCATTTCGCAACAATCCCCCCCTTTTTTTCCAAAAACCTAAGAGTTCTGATCAGAGGGCAGATCTGCCTTAATTTTGATTCATCAAATCAAGCAAAAGCAATTTAAAATGACCATCGCTCAACACATTTCACTCTTACAACAAAGAAAGTTCCTGATCGGAGCTGGAGTGAGTGTGTTTTGTGTGGGTTTGAGTCTGTTTTTTGGAAGCGGCGATTTATTGATGAGTTCAGTAATGCTCTTATTGCCTTTTCTCCTGTTTTTTGCCGCTTGGTTGATCATTGACCCTCAGCAGGGAATATACTGGTCCCTGATCATGGGTTTTTTATCCTCAGGTTTGGCCCGGTACATGGATGCGCCCTGGGGATTGACCCTGGATGTTTTGCTTTTTTTGAGTACGCTGGGCTGGGTTTTTAAACAATACCGGCTGAAAAACTGGACTGCAGTACGCAATGACATTATGATGCTGGCATCGATCTGGATGTTGTACATTGTTTTGGAACTGGTTAACCCTGAAGCACATAGTGCAGTAGCCTGGTTTTACGCAATGCGCGGAATTGGTTTTTACCAGTTGATGTCCTTTGTGCTGGTGTTTACGTATTTCCGCAAAAATGCCGATCAAGATCGGATCATTCGGTTCATCATTTGGCTTTCTTTGTTGGGTACAGCGTGGGGTTTTCGCCAATTGTTGATGGGGGTCGATGCCGCTGAGCACCATTGGTTGTACGCAGAAAACCACCACGAGGAGCATATTTTGCACGGCAAACTGCGGGTGTTTTCTTACTACAGCGATGCTGGCCAGTTTGGTGCATCTCAGGCCATGGTAGCTTTAATGTGTGGCATTTTGGCTCTAGGGCCCTTCCCTTTGCGCAAACGGATTTGGTTTGCCATAGCTGCACTCATCACCTTTTTAGGCTTCGCCATTTCGGGTACCAGAGGTGCATTGGCCGTTCCTGCAGCTGGTATATTGATTTTTTTGATTGCCTCCAAAAACTTTAAAATCCTGGCTGCTGGCCTGATTGTGGTGGGCACCGCCTTTTACATCCTCAAATTCACCTTTGCTTTTCAAGGGGTTGAACAGATCCAACGCATGCGAACTGCACTCGACCCCAACAATCCATCACTGATGGTACGCTTGAACAACCAAAAGACTTTTGGCCGCTACTTGAGCAGCCGGCCGATGGGTGGAGGGATTGGAACCGCAGGTTTTTGGGGTGCAAGATTTAGTCCAAACACTTTATTGGCAAAAACAGCAACCGATAGCTGGTATGTCAAAATCTGGGCAGAAACTGGCACAGTGGGTGTTGCACTACACTTGTTCATACTAGGGTTTATTATGGGCAAAGGCGGCAGTATAGTCTGGCGGCTAAAAAACCCACTAATCCGTTACAAAGCGATGGCGATGTACGCCTCTATCGGCGGTGTATTGCTGTCCAGTTATGGCAATCAGGTCTTTGGCCAAATGCCTACTGGAATGATTATGAATGTATTGATTCCATTTGTTTTTCTTTCACCTCTGTACGAAAAAGAGCTGGAACAAACTGATAAATCCATTTCACTATGAATGTTATACTGACCCTTATCGGCCTTGTTGTCGCGCTTTATTTTGCATATAGTGCTGGATTTGTGGCCTTGTTTTCGGCAGCAGCCAGCTTGGTGAAGCGCAAGACAATTACCTGGAATGAACAGGACATAAAGCGTCGTTTTTTGGTGCTGATCCCAGCTTACAAAGAAGATTTGGTCATCGAACAAACCGCTCGGGCTGCACTACGGCAAAATTACCCTAGTGCGCAATACGAAGTCTGTGTGATCGCCGACCAACTACAAACGACTACTCTGGAGCGCCTGAATCAATTAGCGATTCGTGTGTTGCCAGTTTATTTTGAAAAATCCACCAAAGTGCAAGCCATCAACGTCGCTCTGGTGACGCTACCCTCAAATTACGATGCCGTGGTGGTGCTGGATGCCGACAACATCATGGCTCCAGATTTTTTGAACTTCATGAATGCCAGCCTGGCCCAAGGCTGGAAAGCAGTGCAGGGGCAACGCATTGGAAAAAATGCGGACACCCCCACTGCCATTTTGGATGGATTAAGTGAGGACGTGAACAACCATATTTACTGTTTGGGGCACAACGCGCTTGGTTTGTCCTCTCGTTTGTCCGGCTCTGGAATGGCTTTTGACTATCCGCTATTTAAAACAATAATGGCTCAAAACACAGCGGTAGGTGGATTTGACAAGGAGCTCGAAATCAGATACACCGCTAATGGCGAGTACATCTACTATTGCCCCGAAGCCGTAGTGTGGGATGAAAAAGTGCGTGGTCAACAAAATTTCCACAATCAAAGACGGCGCTGGATTGCCGCACAATACGCCAATCTGCAGCGCTTTTTTCCCACGGGATTAAAAGCGCTGACCCTAGGCAACCTGGATTGTTTTCACCGGGTACTCCAATTGGCCTTGCCACCCCGGCTTTTGCTTCCGGTCTTTTTATTCACAATGAGTGCCATTGCACTGGCTTTGGGCTTTTATCCTGGATTTTGGCTGACCTTATTTGGCCTCAATGTAGGTGGAATGTTGCTGGCGATCCCACCCAAATTTTGGAAGAGTAAGCAATACTTGAGCTTACTCAAGCTGCCCAGCATCATTTGGCAAACCCTAAAAGCAACGCTGCGGATACGGCACGCCAATCGAACGTTTATCCATACCACACATCATAATTAAACATACTATGCTAGGAGAAGGAATGCCTTGGAGCCTTTTATTGCTGATTGCAATGATTGGTTTTATTTGGGGAGTTTTTAACGACAAAGAGCCAAAGCGCAGTGAGAAATCTAAACATTTTAATGGTTTGTAAATCTCTGCCCGATACCTTTTCGGGCGGGATTCAAACCCACACCTGGTTGCTCAGTGGGGCCTTGCTTAAGGCAGGGCACTCCGTCAGCATCCTTACTGCAGGGTCTTTTCGGCAGAAACTTCAGCGAGAAACAGTAGAAGGACGGAAATTGATCAAACTTCCATTTGTACCCGGGCGAAAGTTGCCGGTGTTCAAATTGACTTTAGAAGAATTGTTTTTTAACCTGGCTGTACGCCGTTGGTTAAAAAACAATGCTCACAACTACGATTTGATTCATTTGCAAGGGCGCAGCGGTGGCCTGTCGCCCAAAGCTGTACTCAACAACAGTGTAGTGACTTATCACGGACTCACTGCAGCAGAGCATATGGGCAAAAGTACCTGGGACCAATGGTTGCATGGCTTACTGGCCGAGTTGCTGGAAAAAAGGCCCTCTAGGTTTGCACGCGGGCTGATTGTAGTTAGTGAAGGCTTGTTGACCAAGCTAAAAATAGCTTTCCCGCAAGTTTCTTCGCCCGTAAAGATTATTCCCAATGGCGTAAACGAAGGCCTGGAGGGAAATAAGATGGTGAATCGGGACGAGTTGTTGTTTGTAGGAAGGTTAGACCCGGTCAAAGGAATTGGAGTACTGATGGACGCCTTCCCTCATTTTTCACCCGCTATAAAGCTCAAAATAATCGGCGATGGCCCAGAGCTTCCCAAAATTGAAGCGCTGATTAAAGCCAGAGGCTTGGATAATCGAGTTGAGTTGTTGGGGGAAAGAAACAATGCGTACGTATTGGAAGCCATGCAAACGACATTGGGCTTGGTGTTGCCTTCCTTCATGGAGGCACAGGGCTTGGTACTGCTGGAGGCATCGGCCAATGGTCGCCCCGCAATAACCAGTGATTTGAGCGGAACAAAAGGGGTAATTATAGACGGTTACAATGGTTTGCGTTTTCCAATGGGAGACTCAAAAGCCTTGGCCGAAGCAGTCAATAAACTCTATGCGGATCCAGCTTGGGCTGACCAAATGGGGCGCAATGGCCGAGAATATGTACAAAAGCACTTTAGCTGGTCAAGTGTAGTCGCACAAACTGAGCAGTTTTACCATCAAATCCTAGGGGTATGAACCTGAATAACGTAAAAGCTGCCTTTTTGACCCAACTACTGCCCATGGCAGCACAAGTATTTGCTTTCATCCTGCTCAATCGGGTATTGAGCTTAGAGGACATGGGTTCTTGGTCTTATTTTCTCCTGTTTTTTTCATTGGCAGAAGGATTGAGGGCCACATTTGTGCACAATGCCTGGATTTATTTGTCTCGGCAAAGCCCCGATGTTCCAGCCGAAAAATGGAAGGCCGCCGCCTGGACGCTCCTGGGAGGAATTACCTTGGTTCTGATCCCCCTGATCGGGGTATTGGGTTGGCAGGTGCAGAATTTTTTGGACATGCCAATGTTGAGTGTCCTGTGTGCCTGGTATCCGGTATTGGCCATTACTGCTGGTTTGTACCAACTGACCCAAAGTGAGGCAATCAATGAGCTTCGATTCAAGCGCGCAGGTCAGGGGGCTTTAGCCATGAGCCTTAGTCTCTTGCTGATGTATGTGGGACTGTATGCTTTAAAAATGGACTTTGGCCTGATTACTTTATTGCTGATTCAATCCTTAAGCTACCTATTGGGAGCCTGGGCAGCTAGGCTGCGCTTGCCCGCAACACGGCCACATTGGGAGCAAGTCATCGCGTTGTACCGTTTTGGCAAATATTCAGCAGGAACCAGTTTGGGCTCATTGTTGTACCAAAAGACAGATGCCTTGTTGATCGGGTATTGGTTGGGGCCTACAGCGGTAGGCTTGTACAGTGTTGCTTCAAGAATCAGCTATTACCTTGAAATCCCGCTGAATGCCATTGCACAGGCTAGTTTCCCGGAGATGAGTGATAAATCTTTCACTCAGGAAAACCTCAACAAGAGCCTTGGGCTGATGGTTGCGAGCGGACTCCCACTTGCCATTGGAGTACTGATTACGGCACCTTTGATGATCTGGATTCTAGCTGGATCCAATTACCTGGCAGCAAGCAGTTGCCTGCGGATTTTTGCCTTAATGGCGATCATCAAACCCTTTGGCAGAATCATGGGCTTACAATTGGAAGCCAGTGGCCGACCTCAGCTCAATTTCCGCATCATGTGGATCAGTGTTGGAGTCAATCTTGTATTCAACCTCCTATTCATACCCTATTGGGGAATCGCCGGAGCTACGTTTGCCACCTTATTGGCCACTGGGCTTACGATCTTCCTCAGTAAACGCATGTTGGCGCAAAGCGGAGGGCCATTATTGGGTCCAGCGATCAAAAGCGCCGGGCATTATTATCAATTGTTGTTTCAAAACCTTCAAAAATCTTTTCACAATGTCTTTAGTTTTCGGTAGATTGCAATACTTGACCAGCACCCGGATGCAAGCTTCGCCCTTCCTGGCCAAGTTGTTTCAAGGGGTACTTGGATACACCAACGTGGGCAATTATGCGCGTTCAAAGGTTTTCAAACGGGTTTTAAAAGATTTGCCCTTTGAGTTCTGGCAAAAAGTGCTGGATTTGGGTTGTGGCTATGGCGAATACAGCGTCCTGATGGCGGATCTTTTGCCAAAGGCAAATATTACTGCCCTGGATGTGGATCCGGAGCGTTGCCAGACTTTTGAAAAGGTGCTGAATCAGGCGAATTTGTCGAATCAGATTCAAGTCGTCAACCGCAAAATCGAAGAGACAGTATCCTGGCCACAATACGATTTTGTATTCTCCGTAGACGTTTTTGAGCATATCCCAGAAGCAGAGATGCCTTTTGCGGCGGTATTGGATCGGCTGAAAGCTGGCGGGTATTTTCTGGTAAAAATCCCCAACCGCGACCAACGCACTTTGCTGCCCGAAGCCTGGTTCGAAGAACACCACCACTGGCTGGAAGAAGAGCACGTTGGGCAGGTTTACGATTTGCAGGGCTTGGTAAAACGTTTTGAGACAGAAGGTTTTGAGGTTGTTGCAGCGGAAAACACCGATGGACTCCTTTCCCGTTTTGCCTGGGAGTTGGCCTGGTTGGGAAAAAAAGGTGGCGTTGTTTTACAATTGCCTACGATGGTCTTGGCAAAGCTGTTGATTGCGCTTGACCCTCTTTTTCAGCGCAAAGGGAAGGGAAATGCCATTCATGTATTGGGCAGAAAGCCGATTGACTTTTAACGAATCACGATACGTTCTCCCAAACAATTGAATAACAATGGAACACATCAGCATCATCACTGTAAACTACCGTCAGCCAGAAGCTACGATTGCATTTTTGGAATCGCTTCAGGAACAGTCATTCCAAAATTACGAAGTTGTTTTAATTGACAATGCTCCACTGGTTGATCATTCTGCCGATTTTTCAGCAGCATGCCCTAATTTAAAATTGATCATAAATCCTGACAATATCGGTTTTGCCGCCGCCAATAACCAGGGGATGAGTATCGCAGAAGGAGATTTTTTCTTTTTGCTGAACAACGATACCATTGTGACGGAAGGCTTCTTTGAAACTTGTTTAGATAATTTCAACAACCCTAAAATCGGGGCTATATCCCCTCTGATTTGTTATTATGAATCAGGAGAGCGCATTCAGTTTGCGGGATTCACTCCTCTAAATTGGAGAGGGCGCAACGAATTGATTGGCCAGCATCAAATTGAAACAGGACAGTTCCAGGAAACGACCTCCACACCTTATGTTCACGGAGCAGCAATGATCATCCGCAGATCGGTCTGGGAAAAAGTGGGGGGCATGTCCGAAGATTTTTTTTTATACTATGAGGAGCTAGCATGGTCCGAAGCCATTAGAGCTGCGGGATATGAAATCCTGGTGGTTCCTCAAGCCCGTATTTACCACAAAGCTTCCTTGAGTACAGGTCAGGATTCCCCCCTCAAACTGTACTACTTGACTCGTAATCGTTTGGTGTTCATGCAACGCTTTAGACCTGCGGTACAACGATGGTTATTCATCAGCTATTTCTTCTTGCTGGTAGTGCCTGTGCGGGTTTATACCTTGTGGCGCTCCAAGCAGAACAATCACCTCAGCGCTTTTCAAAAAGCCCTGTTCGACTGGTTCCATGGCAATCTTGGGTATCAAACCTTAGGGGCGACAAAAAAATAAGTGATTATTTTGCCCCACCTAAGTGGATTATAAAGGATCGATCTTGCGCAGCAACAGCGGTTTGTATTGCCTGGATACCGGGATAACCTTTTTGTTGATCACGATGGTGTTGTCTTCTATGTCGACTACTTTGCTCAAATTGATGATGTAAGAACGATGGACTTTTAGCAATTGTGGGTGGTTGAGTTTTTCATCGATGCGTTTCAAAGTGGAATGAACCATATGTTTGGCATCATGGGTAAAAAACATGACATAGTCCCCCACGGTTTCAATATACAACAGGTCATCAACTGGAATGCGCACAATTCTGCCATCGGTTTTGATGAAGATGTCATTGGTGATTTTTTGCTGATGGTTTTGCTCTACCTTTTCTTTCACTCGGTCAATTGCTTTCATCAAGCGGGGAAAGGATACTGGTTTGCCTAAAAAGTCAACAATCCGTTCTTGAAATTCAAATGCCTGTGAGGCGTACTCGGTACGTGAAGTAGTAAAAATGATGTAAGGAAGATGAGTGACCGTTTTGACTAGGTCCATGCCACTCAAACCTGGCATTTCAATATCCAAAAGGATAAAATCCGCCCATTCCTGCTCCAATACCTCGATTACCTGAGCGGCACTTTTACAAACAGCAATTACCTCGAGCTCTTCAATTTTTTCACAAAATTTCTGCAGACTTACTCTTGACATTTCATCATCGTCCACAATGATACAGCGTAATTCCATCACAATAGATTTAAATGTTTTGACGCAAAATAGACTCTTGGGCTATCGTTAGTTGTAAACCATTCTCAATTTGGTTGCTTAGTAATTCGAACAGTCGCTCAATAGTAGATGGTTGCTCAGGGGTTTCGAGGGCTTTTTCAAATTCATCGATTATCGAAAAAATATGCCCTAAACCTACCATTTGAAAATTTGGTTTGATCTTATGGGCCTGAGCCTTGAGTTGCTTCCAGTCCTGTTGCGCGAGAGCAGTTCTCATTTCTTCAAGCTGAGGAGGAGTTTGGCGATTAAAAATTCCAATCATTATTTGAAAATGCTCCAAATCCCCCAGGTAATAATCGTTGATTTCATCCTGATTCAATCCGAGATGAATACCAGATTCCGTTTTTTCTGCAAGCTGGCTATTGTTGGGTGTCCGATCTTGCATGGCTTGAATGATCACCCCTTCAATCTGGTCTGGTGTAAAAGGTTTGGTCAGGTGATAATTCATTCCTGTTTGTAGTGCTTTTTCTTTTTCATCCAGCAATGCCGAAGCGGTTAGGGCTACAATTGGGATCTTATGATTGGGGTTATGCAGCATATTGCGCAACCGAATCGTGGTTTCATAACCGTCCATCTCGGGCATTCGAATGTCCATTAAGATGAGATCAAAGCAATCTTTTTCTAGTATATCCAGCGCTTCTCGGCCATTATTGGCGATCTGAAACCGAAAACCTTTCCGTTGCAAAACCCCAGCGATGTATTGCTGATTCAAAGTGTTGTCTTCCACAATCAATAGCTGTATTTGCCCTCTTTTGGCATTAAAGTCAATGTTTGGTTCAGGCTGGTCATTTTTGGCCTTTAACCCAACTTTCTCGAAGGTGATATCAACCCAGAAAGTGGTGCCTTTATGCTCTTCTGATTCTACCGTTATGCTTCCTCCGTGAATTTCAACCAGTTGTTTGGCAATACTCAACCCCAGGCCGGTCCCCCCATACTTGTACTTGGTCGCTTTTCCAGCTTGATTGAATCGCTCAAAGATGTGAGGTACTTGATCCTTAGGTATACCAATGCCTGTATCCGACACCTTAATGTTGACCTGTAGTGTTCGTTCGTCTTTTTTCCGGCAAACTGCACTCAGGGTGATGCTGCCCTTGTCCGTAAATTTGTAGGCATTCCCTAGCAAATTCAGGAGAATTTGGTTTAAAATGGTTGGATCAGCATATAGATTTTCATTGAGCGCAGAATCTATGTAGTGGTCAAAATGCACTCCCTTTTCCGTAATTCTAAAGGCCATTGCCTGAGCATTCACATTGATCAACTCGGAGAGGTTGATTTCACGCAAGGCTAAATCCATCTTGCCTTGGGTGATTTTGGTGATGTCCAGAATATCACTTACCAAGGCCATCAAAATATCTGAGGTATGTTTGATGTTGTTTAGAAAGCCTCTCTGTTCATCATTCAACTCCGTATCCATCATCAGGTAAGTCATCCCAACGATGGTGTTAATGGGATTGCGAATTTCATGGCTCATATTGGCCAAAAAGTCTTTTTCGGCATCTCTGGCCTTCTCTGCTTCTTGACGGGCTTCTTCCAACTCTCTTTGTAGCCGCTTAATGTCAGATAAATCATAGTGAATACCAATGGAGCCTATCACATTGCCCTTTTCATCGTAGAAGGGTGCACCACTGATCAACATCCATTTTCTTTCACCAGATTTTTGAATCAATTCAACTTCGTAAACGCCTGGTTCTCCCTTAATTCGATTGCTGTTCTGATTGTTCATCAAGCCATGGTATTCCACAGGAAGTAACATTTTCGTGGCATCCTGATTCAACAACTCCGCTTCCTTATAGCCAGTCATGGTGCAAAAACGATCATAAGCACGAGTGATTATGCCATATTGGTTCACTTCCAACAAACCGAATTCCATGTTTTCCATGATTCCTCGGTACTTCTCTTCACTTCTCCTGATTTTAAGCTCGCTGTATTTGCGATCTGTTACGTCTTCAAAGAACCAAAGGCGACCCAGGCTTTTTTCTTGTTGCTGAATTGGAATAAGATTGAGCGATAAAATCCGGCCATCATTTAGAGGCAATTCATGCTGAAGTACTTTGGTTGAAAACGAGTTGAGTTGAGTATAACCAGTCAATATTGGATTGGAGAGGTAACAGGCGTCAATGATTTCCATAAACTCCCTGGTCTGCTTGGAATGAACTTGTTTTTGAAATAGGGATGCCTCAAAAAAGTAATTAAATTTTCGGTTGACCAAAACTACATTTTGATGCTCATCTTCAACCAGAATAGCGGCCTGCAAATTTTCCAATAGCGCAATAAAGCGGGTATTCAATAAAGATAGTTTTTGCTCTGCAGCAACACGATGAGTGATATTACGGGCGAGGCCGGTCAGTTCAACGATTTCGCCATTTTTGATAACCAGACTGACTCGCAAGCCTAACCAAATTTGCTGCCCACTGGAACTAAGCACCGGAAATTCCTGATAAGTAGTATGAATTTTTCGCTCAAATTGCCGCTGGTGCAATCGATTGACTTTTGACTTAAACTCTTCGGTTACTATTTCAAGATAGTGTGTGCCAATTAGTTGAGAGGGCTCCTTCTGAAGAATACGCAACACCACCGGATTGACTTGGGTGAAAATGCCCGCAGGAGTCATCCAGAACATTAAGTCTTCGGCGCTTTCTATCAAACTACGGTAACGCTCCTGTTCTACCCTTAGCTCACTGGATTGGTACTCGACTTGTTTTTCCAGGTCTGCATTCAACTGCCGAAGTTTTTCATTGCTAAAATAGAGTTGAAGCGCTTTCTCTTCCAAAAGTCGTTCCGCCTCTTTCCGGGAAAGCCGCTCCCTTTCCAACTTCTTTCGCAACATCTTTACCTCATCCATCCTTCTGCTGTGCATTTACGATTTTCGGATCAACGTAAACTGTACAGTTGTTCCATCTGCTTGCAATGGCACTACTTGAATTGCTACATCTTCATTAAAATGATCCAAACATCCTTGAATCAATCCCAAAGCCAAATCACTCATGCGGCGACTGGAACTATACTCCAAAATCATTTTCACCTCATCGTGGTGATGAGTAATGAAACGAGGTAACTCAGCGTCAGGATATAGCTTGTGCACTTCTGCATGGATTACATCGTCAATTGACGCTAGAAATGAAAATGCATTGTTGAGAACTTCAGATGAAAAAAGAGGGTAAGATTCAAACAGCTTACTAAAAAGATACCTGCCATAATGTTGGTACAGGGCTGATGGCGGAAGTTGAGTGAGTTCAGAAAGTGCCCCCACCAGTTTTTGCATGTCTTCTGATGGATAGGTGCCTGCAGAGGTAAATACCCCTTGAGTTGACGTATTCGCATGGTCTATTACAGATTCAAGAAGGAGTTCGCCAAACTCTTTTTCAACCATTTCTAATAAATGAACAAAAACAATCCCTTTCATACTAGTAAGGTATATTCAGTCAAAAAAAAATGAAAGACACAATTAGTGATTATGACGAAACGGCGACTAAACTTACAAAATCTTTTACAATAATAATCAAGAGAATGAATAAGTTCAAAAAATAATATTCAATTTGTTTTTTAGCATGCAGCTTATTTTTTTGTGTTTTCCGGGTCAAAAAATGCCTGAAAGAACGTATCTTTCCACTCATTATTAGCCAATTTATTAGCAGGTACACAAAAAAATGCTAAGCTTCTGACCAACAAATAAAAAACAAAAATGCCCGATTTTCTCCACCTCCATTGTCATACCCAGTTCTCGCTTTTGGACGGTGCTTCCTCCATTACCCAGATGATGGACAAAGCCGTAAAGGACGAACAAAGGGCCGTTGCGCTGACCGACCACGGCAACATGTTCGGGGCATTTAAATTTGTAGCGGAGGCTAAAAAACGCAACCTCAAACCCATCATCGGTTGTGAGTTTTACCTGGTCAAAGACCGGCACCAAAAAGCCTTTTCCCGGGCTAAAGGGGAATCCGACGAACGCTACCACCAGTTGCTCCTGGCCAAAAATGCCAAGGGCTATGAAAACTTGTCCAAACTTTGTTCCCTGGGCTTCATCGAAGGTTTGTACGGCAAATACCCCCGCATCGACAAGGAGTTATTGGTACAATACCACGAGGGTCTAATCGCCAGCAGTTGTTGCATTGGAGCGGAAGTTCCGCAGTTGATCATGCACGGCAAGCTGGAAGAAGCCGAAAAACAATTGCGTTGGTGGATCGACCTGTTCGGCGAGGACTACTACATCGAAATCCAGCGCCACCGCGGTCTGGAAAACATCGATGGCATGGGCATCAGCCAGGAAGACATCAACCAAACCCTGCTGGGCTTCGCCAAAAAATACAACCTGAAAGTCATCGCCACCAACGACTCCCATTACGTGAACGAGGAGGATTGGTTGCCCCACGATATCCTGCTTTGTGTCAACACAGGTACGTATCTGGAGGAAGAAGGGCGCTTCAAATTCCCCAGTTCCGACTTCTTTTTTAAGACCAAAGCGGAAATGGGCCAGCTTTTTGCCGATGTGCCCCAAGCGCTGGACAACACCATCGAAATCGCCGACAAGGTGGATTTTCTGGACCTGGCACGCGAGGTATTGCTACCCGCCTTCCCCCTACCCCCTGGTTTTGATACTCAGGATGCCTACCTGCGCCACCTGACCTATGAGGGCGCACGGCGACGCTATCGGGACATCACCCCAGAAATAAAGGAACGTTTGGATTTTGAGTTGCAGGTTATCCAAAATTCTGGTTACCCCGGCTACTTCCTCATCGTTCAAGACTTTACGACCACCGCTCGCCAAATGGGTGTATCGGTAGGCCCGGGTCGGGGCTCCGCTGCGGGTTCGGCGGTCGCCTATTGCATCGGGATCACCAACGTGGACCCCATCAAGTACGACTTGC
This sequence comes from Haliscomenobacter sp., assembly GCF_965225875.1. Lineage (GTDB taxonomy): Bacteria > Bacteroidota > Bacteroidia > Chitinophagales > Saprospiraceae > Haliscomenobacter. The sequence goes on from NZ_CBDDBS010000002.1 coordinate 1,156,356, forward strand.
TTTTTGAGCGTTTTTTGAATCCAGAACGGGTGTCCATGCCCGATATTGATATTGACTTTGACGACCACGGTCGGCAACAGGTCATCGACTACGTGATTGACAAATACGGGCGCAATCAGGTGGCTCAAATTGTAACTTACGGCACCATGGCGGCCAAGTCTTCGCTGCGCGATGTAGGTCGGGTAATGAACATTCCCCTTTCGGAAGTGGACAGAGTGGCCAAAACCTTTCCCGTCCACCTTAAAGCTACCCTGGGTAAAATTTTGGGCAAAGAAGGCATCGACCCCAAACTCAAATCCGAACTCAACTCCGAAGACGTAGAAAAAGCCAACCAATTCCGCCAGTTGGCCGAAGGCCAGGATCAGATCGGACAAATGATCCAAACCGCCCGCAAACTGGAGGGCTCCGTGCGCAACACGGGTATCCACGCCTGCGGGGTGGTGATCACTCCTGACGACATCACCAAATACGTGCCCGTAAAAGTGGACAAGGATTCCGACATGTACATCACCCAGTTTGACAACTCGGTGGCCGAATCGGCGGGCTTGCTCAAGATGGACTTTTTGGGCCTCAAAACCCTGAGCATCATCAAGGATGCCGTGGCGATGATTGAAAAAAACCACGGCGTCAAACTGGACGTAGACGAGGTGCCCCTAGAGGACGAAGAAACCTACAAGTTGTTCCAACGCGGTGAAACGGTCGGTATCTTCCAGTATGAAAGTACGGGGATGCAAAAGTACATGAAGGAATTGGTGCCCACCACCTTCGAGGACTTGATTGCGATGAATGCCCTCTACCGCCCGGGCCCGCTGGAATACATCCCCAACTTCATTGCGCGTAAACACGGTCGGGAACCCATCACCTACGATGTGCCCGACTGCGAAGAATACCTGAAAGATACCTACGGCATCACCGTGTACCAGGAGCAAGTAATGTTGCTGTCGCAAAAACTGGCGGGTTTCACCAAAGGTCAGGCGGATAAGTTGCGGAAAGCAATGGGTAAAAAACTCAAAGCTGACCTGGATGCCATGTACCCTAAATTCCTTGAAGGTGGGGAAAAACGTGGTCATCCGAAAGACAGACTGGAAAAAATCTGGAAAGACTGGGAAGCATTCGCCTCCTACGCTTTTAATAAGTCGCACTCGACTTGTTATGCCTTTGTCGCTTTTCAAACGGCCTACCTCAAGGCGCATTACCCGGCTGAATTTATGGCCTCGGTTTTGACCCACAACAAAAACGACATCGGCAAAATCACCTTCTTCCTGGAGGAATGCCGCCGGGGAGGAATCCCCGTATTGGGTCCCGACATCAATGAATCCGAAATGGACTTCTCGGTCAACAAGGCTGGGGCGATTCGTTTTGGCATGTCGGCCCTCAAAGGTGTGGGTGAAGGCCCCGTAGATGAAATTGTGGAGGAGCGCAAAAACGGGCCGTTCAAAAGTCTATTTGAAATGCTGCGGCGCCTGCCCATGAAGGCCGTCAACAAAAAAGCCCTGGAAAGTTTGGCCCTGGGTGGCGCTTTTGATTGTTTTGAAGGTACCCACCGGGCACAATACTTCGCGCCTTCGGACAAATACGAGACCTTGCTCGAACACGCCATCAAGTTTGCCAGTGCGGTACGGGCCACCCACTCTCAATCGGCCAATTCTCTCTTTGGCGACATGAGCGATTCCGTGATGTTGCCCGAGCCACCTCTGCCACAAGTGGAGCAATGGTCGCTCTTGGAAAAATTGAATCGGGAAAAAGAGGTAACGGGCATCTTCATCTCCGGCCACCCGCTGGACGATTACCGCGTGGAGATCGAACACTTCATGACCTGTACCATCGATCAGCTCCCAAACCAGCAGAATAAACCTACCGTTCAAGTGGGAGGTATGGTGACCAAGACCATCCACCGGGTCAGCAAAAATGGCAATGGTTGGGGTATCTTCGAAATCAGCGACTACACAGGTTCCTACGAAATCAAACTCTTCGGCGAGGATTACCAAAAACATCGCCACCTGCTCACCGATGGCATCGCCATCTTCGTGAAAGGCCGCTTCCAAAAGGGTTGGAAAGACGACGGCGAAATGGACTTTAAAGTACTGGAAGTCCGCCTGCTGGAAGGCATCGCCTTGAGTATGACGGAATCGATCACCCTCAAGCTCCCCCTGGAACGGATCACCGAAACGATCATCGCTGAACTGGATGGTTTGTGCCGTACCCACACCGGGCCGCATAAGTTCAAGGTGGAAATCCTGGATCCCGCGGCGAAGATGCGGGTAAATATGGTGTCGCTGGACCGGAAAGTGAATGCGGATAACGATTTTATCCGGGAGTTGGGGCGATTGGGGCTGGAGTATGTGTTGAATTGAGGGAGTTATGAGCTTCGAAGGCCTTCCGGCATTTTCCCACGACTAAAGTCATGGGGTGGGGCGGTATGGTTGCCTCCCACGGATGAATCCGTGGGTTGGCTAATTATCAGCGATGTTTTCTTCCTCTGACTTGCTGATTACGGTTTCGACGTAAGCTAAGTCTTTGCTTAAAATCAAAGCTATTTCCTCGAGAGTTTTTTGGTCAATTTGATAGAGGTAGAGAATGGCCTTGTTGACACGTTGACGGGACTCCTCTTCAAGTTGTCGCATTTCTTCCTCAATCCGCTGACGTTCTTCTTCAATGCCGATCTTTATTCCTTCTGCTAAAATCATGTCATACGTACTCATGGCGGTTTTGTTTAGCGTTTTTGGTAGTTTTTGAATGAACCTGTGGATTTTTTCTTTTGCAAGTTGCGAATTTTTGTAAAAATAGGCAAGCACCAACACAATGAAATCCTGCTGGCTATTGGGTTCGGTTAAGTTGATAAAAATGAGTTCTGCGTTTTGCATGATGAAGTCGGGATCGTGGATGTGTTTGAGCATCAGGAAAGTGTTGATCAACAAACCTGTTCCCAATTCCAAAATTTGTTCATCACTCATATCCGTGACGTGGGTAAAGATGTAGTCAAAACGAGGTAAAAATGGCAAGATGCTTGCTGGCAGTTTATTCCCAAAATAACTGTCAAAATCCCGCTTTTTCCACCCTTGTTTGCCGTGATAAACCAGGATCGGGATAATGGGATTCAGTTTTTTGTTGTTTTGGTGCAGTTGCTCCGTCCAGGCATCCAGCATGTAACGCAATAACTGTAAATGCGGACGAGGTTCGGGTTTGCTTTTGTGTTCAAAAATAAAAGACAGCACCACAGATTGCTTGCCAATTTTTAATGGACTTTGGTAGACTACATCTGAAAAATACTCCTGTAACGCTGGCGAAACAAAAGATCCATTGACCCGCTCCAGTTTACTGAGGTCCAAGTCTTGTTGTAGGGTAGCTGGCAGCATGTTCTGCAAGTAATCCAGGGCAATGTCCAGCCTACCGAAAGTGGCCTTAAAAAATTCATCGTGGGGCTTGGAGGGTTTGGTGGGCATACGGCGTGATTTGAACACAAGGTAGGAGGCAGCGACGGGGAGGGCAAGTCACTTTTGGTGGGTTTTGACCAGGGCAAATTGGGGGGATTGAGTCGTTTCCGGTAGTGGGCAGCCACGCAGGGCTGCCCCAACCCACCCACACACTATTTTTCCCCCCAACCGGGGGATTTCCATTCCACCATTCCATCGTAATTTTGTCTTATCCACCAACCAACTGGTTTGCTGGTAAAGACATTTTTTCACCCGACGATAGAGCAGTTTCTCATGATCCCCTGCCCATTTGGTAGGGGTTTCATTTTTATAGTCTATGTTGTAACTTGCTAGCATATTGTCTACCGGATGAAAAGAAGCATATGTTGGGCCATAAGTTGGGTACTATTGACGGGAGTATGGGCGCAGAAGTACAACTTCGTCAATCTGAATGTAGAACATGGCCTCATCCAGTCGCAAGCCAATGCACTGTGCCAGGATCAACAGGGGCACCTGTGGATCGCCACAATGGGGGGCATTTCACGCTACGATGGCCAACATTTCACCGGATTTTCCATGAACGATGGTTTGGCCAACAACATCTGCATGACGGTTTTAGCCGATCGAAAGGGGCGGATTTGGATAGGCACCCAGAATGGGCTTTCCCGTTATGATGGATCCCGGTTCAAGAACTATCATTTTTTAAAAGCACCCGAGCAAAGCGAAGTCAGCTCCCTGGCGGAAGACCAACAGGGACGCATCTGGTGCATCGTCAAAGACAAAGTATACGGCATTGATCAAGGCAAAATCATTAAAGCAGATTTGCCTGAGGATCATCATTTTCGGCAGGTTTTTGCCGACCACCAGGGGCAAATCTGGGTTTGTGGCCCTGAGGCTCCACTATACACCTTACACCAAGGCCAATGGCAAGAAATTGAGCTGCCTGCGGGCGACAAATCGCTCCACGCGCCATACCGGCTCTATTCCGATCCGGATCACAACCTTTGGCTGCTTACCCGTGGCGGGGTGTTCCGCCGCAGACGTGGCGTGTATGAACAATTCAATCCGCCAGGTTTTGCGGAAACGGTCAAAGGAAGAATCCGGCGTTTGGCATTTGACCAAAACAAAAACCTATGGCTGGGCACTCAAGATGGCTTGTACCAAATGAAGCCAGAAGGCATCCGGCGTTTTGACCGCAGCAATGGATTTTCCCATAATGTTGTCACCGATCTATTCATCGACCGCGAGCAGCAGCTTTGGTTGGCGATGGCGGGTGGGGATGGCGTTTTTAGGTACGCAGGGGATACTTTTGAGCAATACGATGAGTCCACCGGGTTGCCCGCCGCTTCAGTAATGAGCATCTGCCGCGATTCTGCACAGCAGATTTGGGTCGGCACCTACGGCGGTGGTTTGGCCCGCTTGGGCAAACAGGGATTTGAAGCCGTTCGGCTGCCTCCAGCCGGAGCGCAACGCATCAACTCCCTCATTGCAGACCACAGTGGACACTTGTGGGTTGGTACCGAAGGACTCGGGCTCTGGCGATATCAACAAGGAAAATTCACCCAATTGCTCAACAGCAAAGATGGCTTACCCCAAGGAGTGGTGCTGAACTTGTACGAGGATCGGGCGCAACGCATCTGGATCGGCACACCTACTGGCATCATGCGCTACGCCAGTGGCCATTTCGAACAACTCAAAGCCTATAATTTTTTTAGTTCCTGCTTTTTGGACCTTGGCCAGGATTCATTGTTGGTTGGCAGTACCAGGGGTATTTTGTTGTTGCAAAGCGACCAAAATATTCTGCGCAAACAACCGGATTTGCTGCGAAAATCAACCGTCATCTGTGCGGCAAAACAGGGCTCAAAAGTATGGATTGGTTCGGACAACGGTCTGTTTTTGTGGGATTTACCCAGCAATTCATTCAAACATTTTAGCCAAAAATCAGGATTGCCATCCAATATTGTTTACAACCTCAGCGTGAGTAAAAAAGGCATTGTTTATGCTGGCACCGGGCAGGGGTTTGCACGTTTGGTGCACGATGCTAAAACACAAACCTACCAAATCGACAATTTTAGTGCCATGGCTGGCATTCCGAACTGGGAAAGTAATCAACACGCAACCTTGATTGATCGGGATGGTTCGGTGTGGTTTGGCACCACCAAAGGGCTGTTCCGCTACCATGCTTATACCCACAAGGCAACAGCTCCGCCGACTGAGGTCATTTTACAGTCGGTCAAACTGTTTTCCAAACCGCTGCAGGCGGGGCAATGGAATAAAGGCCTGAGTCCCTGGTACAACGTACCCCAAAACTTGCGTTTACCCCCCCGTAAAAACCACCTTGGATTTGAGTTTGCCACCGTTTCCTTACGAGACCCTCAAGGCATGCAGTACCAGTATCGCATTCAAGGATTGGATTCGAATTGGTCGGTGCTCTCCAACAACCATAAAGTAGAATACCCAAATTTGCCCGCCGGTAAGTTTGTTTTTCAGGCTCGAGCCCGCAACAAAGCCGGTCAATGGACCCCTAAAGTGCTCAATTATCACTTTGAAATCATTACCCCTTTTTACCAAATGCCCTGGTTTCGGGGTGGAACCATTGGTTTTTTGGTACTCTTGGGGGTAGCGATCCAGTCCATTCGGGTGCGCTTGCGTTTGCAGCGCAAACGCCAAATCGATCGTTTGCGACAGGAAGAACAGGAAAAAGTACGCCGCCGTACTGCCGAAGATTTTCACGATGAATTGGGCAACAAGTTGACCCGCATCGCTTTGCTGACTGAAATCCTGCAAAACAAACTTGGCCCTCAACAGCCCGATGTGAAAGGCATCGTCCAGCAAATCAAGGAAAATGCAGTGCAGTTGTATGGTGGAGCACGCGACATCATTTGGTCGCTCAACCCTTCCAGCGACAATCTTTTCGAAATCCTGACCCGCATCCGCGATTTAGGTGTCGATCTTTTTGCCGATACAGGAATTGAGTTTTCCTGTGAAGGCATTCTGGACAGCTACCACGATGTTCATGTCCCGATTGACTACAGCCGCAACCTGATCATGATTTTTAAGGAAGCGCTGAACAATTGCCTGAAACACTCCCAGGCCCAAGCTGTAACCTTTGAGGTCATGCCCATCGGGTACCAGTCCTGGCGGATCATCCTCCGCGACAATGGCAAAGGCTTTCATCTGGAAAACATCAAAAAAGGCCACGGCATCGACAACATGCAGGTTCGCGCCAAACGCATCAATGCTCAATTGGATTTTGCTCTGCTTCCCCTCGGCGGCACCCGGCTTGAGCTCCGCTTTGGACTAAAAGAAAAAAAGAGCGCCCCTGTTTGAAAAGGGATTAAATACCCTCCAATTTCCCATTACCCTATCATAAAAAATAAATATCGTGCATAACCCCGCCAACCCATGGGTTTATCCGCAAGAATGGGTGTGAAGTGTGAGAGTGTGGGTGTGGGTGTGTCGGCCTTCCATTCCCATTAAATACCGCCAACCCATGGATTTATCCGTGGGAGGCCACAATATAGCCTCACCCCATGACTTTAGTCGTGGGAATCATGAGAAGGAGGCCATCCATAACTTTATCCATACGACGCTAAACATACTACCAATGCAATACACCATAAACGTAACCCTCATCGAAGACGACGAAACCATCCGCGACAGCTATGCCTATCTCATCGGTGGCATGGAAGGTTACGCCGTGATCAGTACCTACGCCTCCTACGAAGACGCAGCGAAAAAGCTCCACACTGACGCTCCCGATGTCATTTTGCTCGACATCGAACTACCCGGGCTCAATGGCATTGATGCCCTTCTCAAAATCAAAAAAATTCTGCCCAACACCCCGGTGATCATGCTCACGGTTTACGAAAACGAGCACACCATTTTTGAGGCCCTGGTCAATGGTGCCAATGGTTACCTCACCAAAGATGCGAGTCCCCAAAAGATGGTCGACGCCATCAAAGAAGTGATGGAAGGTGGCGGTGCCATGAGCGCCAACGTAGCCCGTTTGGTCATCAAATCCTTTCACCGCAACCAAAACTCGCCCCTCACCCGGCGCGAAACTGAAATCCTGGAACAAATTTCCCTCGGCAAAAGCCGCAAACGGATTGCAGAAGAAATGTACATCGACATGGAAACTGTGAAGTCGCACATTAAAAATATTTACCTGAAGTTGGATGTACACTCCAAAGCCGATGCCATCAAGATGGCCAAAGACAAGCGCTTCATTTAAACTTAAGTTGCAGGAAATTAAAATGAGCAATAAACGTTAGATTTGCAGATTAAAAGAAGGACTGGAATGAAACTAGTATTACGCGTATTGCTCTTCCTTTTGGTGGTGATTGGTTTGGTAACCTGTGAAAAACTGGAAGAGAACCTGCTCGAAGGCCCCATCGAACTCTCCACTCAAGAACAACGTTTCCTCACTGAAAATGACTGCGATGGTGCAGTCCGATTGTGCTACAACGCCCTTGCCTTCGACGATTGGTGGCAAGTACACTTCTGGCGCCTCTGCAATGATGCAGCTACCGACGACGCCTGGGTAGGCGATACCGTCAAAAATTACGACATCAACCCTCCGCGTATTTCCAACAATCCGCTGGATTCCAATAAAGCCCGCAACGATACCATTGCAGCCCCCCCTTTCAAACGCCGTGTTGAAATCATGCAAGCTGGCCATTACACCCTGGACACCCGTGGCGAGCGTTTGCGCGATTTTTACCAGTCCAATTTCAAAGGTATTTTCCTCTGCAATAGTGCCATTTCGGGGCTGAGCACTTCGAAAATTGCTGAAAATGTAAAAAACAGGTTGACGGCTGAAGCAAAATTCCTGCGGGGCTTTTATTATTTTGAACTGGTCAAAAACTTTGGTGGCGTGCCCGTCATCACCTCCGTGGTCACCACCGAGTACCTGGATACCATGACCAGAGCCTCCGTTTCCAAAGTGTACCGCCAGATCAAGCAGGATATGACCGAAGCGGCGGCAGTGCTGCCTACTTTGACCGAACAAAACGCCAAAGACCGTGGCCGTGCGACCCAAGGCGCAGCCCTCGCTTTTTTAGCCAAAGCAGAGTTGTACGATGGAAACTGGGCAGCAGCATTGGCTGCCGCCAAAAAGGTCATTGAAGCTGGCGACTATGCTCTGGAGCCCAACTTTGGTGAGCTATGGGACCCCAGCAATGTCAATAGCCGGGAGTTTATCTTCAGCATCGGAACCGGAGTGTGGGCCTTCAATGCTTTTGGCAATCCCATCCCACTCATGTGTGGCACCCGCGCCGAAAAAGGATGGGGCTACTTGTGTCCAACCTCCAATTTGGAACAACATTATCTCCTTGATCAGGACAGTGTACGCCTCAAATGGACCATCATCAAACACCAACAACCCGTTCCTGGCGATACCACCAAACGTTTCAACGCCCGCCCAGACGTGAGTAAATCGGCCCGTTTTAGTCGAAAACTGTATACGCCTTCTCAGCAACGTTTTGGCGGATCAGGCACCAAATTGCCCAATAACCTGATCTTTATGCGCTACGCCGACCTGCTGTTGATAGCTGCCGAAGCCGCATACCATACCAACAACACTGGGATTGCCGTAGAGTACCTGGGCCAGGTGCGCCAACGGGCCAAACTTAACCTAAACACTGGGCTTAGTGGAACCGAATTACTCAATGCAATCTACAAAGAACGCCGCTCCGAATTGGCCTTTGAGGGGCATCGCCTTTTTGATTTGCGGCGCACCAAGCGGCTTGACCAGGTCTTCGGCCTCAACGGAGCTTTCGTACGACACAACCAGGGCGGTACCGATTTTTACGAAACCAGCAATAAAAGAGAAAAACAGGATAAGGGGGTCAAATACACTGCCAACAAACACGAGCTTTGGCCGATTCCGCAGGATGAGTTGAATCGGAGAAGGGGGTTGAGGCAGAATCCGGGGTATTAAACGTAATAAGTGATGAATGATAAGTGATGAATTCACGGACAATTCATCACTTATCATTCACTTTTTACATCCACTTCTTTCTTTTAAACCACACATAAATCACTACAATAATCACCAGCATCAGTCCTAGGCTCGCCGGATAACCCCATACCAGATCCAATTCCGGCATGTGCTTAAAGTTCATCCCATAAATGCCCGCGATAAAGGTCAAGGGCATAAAAAAGACCGAAAAGATGGTGAGTACCTTCATCACCTCATTGGTCTTGTGGGCCGAGATGGAGATGTAAATGTTCAGGAGGTTGGAGACGTCTTCGTGAATTTGTTCGTAGTTGCTGTGCAACTTCAGGGTCAGGTCTTTCAAGTCCTGAATAAAGGGATTGGAGTGGGTATCGTGGTGCACTTCCGCAATGACTTTTTCAGTCAAAGTCAGCAGTTTTTTGTTCACACTCACCATGCGCCGCAGGTGGTACAGTTTTTCCTCAAACTTGCCCCGCGAGTGCCGGGCAAAAATAGCCGTTTCAATTTTGTCCACCTCGTCATCCAGGTATTGCGCCGGGCCTGAGTAGGTGGATACCGCGTACCAAATCACCCGGGTCACTACATCGCAAGGTTTTAAATGGTGTCCTTTTACCAGGTAACGAGTCACAATCTCCTCAATGTAAGGTTGGGGCAAACGGTGAATGGTGATGATGCAGTCATTGGTGTAAAACAGCGCGATTTTGCTGGTTAGGTCTTGTACTGAGTGGGGAGTTTCCAGTTCCTTGGGGTTGTAGGAGCGCACAATAATGAAACGCGCTTCCCCATCTATCTCAAACTTGGGCAAATGATCCGGCTCCAAACAATCCTGCACCGTGTAGGGATGCAAATGGAACCGGGAAGCAATGTCCAAAAGTTGCTCTTTGGTGGGCTGTGTAACGTCCAACCAGGTAAAACTGCCTTGGTAGATGGTTTTTTCCACTTGGCGATATTTTTTGATGCAAGCTAAGAAAAAAGTTGGGAAAGGTTAAAGAGGCTGGGGCAAATACGAATAACGATTTAAATGCTTTCATCTTCCGGTTGTAAAATTTATATTAAAAAATAATATCCCAAGTTTCCAAGGAATTACTCAATCCAATCGCCCAAATTTGCCCTAGTCAAACCCCGTCAAAAGTGCCTTGATCAACCCGCGCTCCTCTCCTACCTTGCTGCTTCAATCAAGTGCTTATGTCCACTTCAAAAACTTAGCCGCCTTCGGCGGTTTTTACCACAAAGGCACGAAGACACAAAGACACAAAGAAAGCGACACTTCAGCGCTATGCGCTTCACTTTCATTATTTTTACATTCAATTTTCACATTGAACATGAACGATCAAAAATTATCAGACGAAGAAGAATACATTGGCAAAGCAATTGTCCATTCCGCATATTTGGTACATTCTACTCTCGGGCCAGGATTACTTGAAAAAATTTATGAAACCTGCCTCACTCATGAATTAACCAAAGCTGGTTTAGTCGTTGAAAGGCAGGTAAATGTGCCAATAGTATATGATAATATCGTTTTTGAAGAAGGACTAAGATTGGACCTCTTGGTCAATGGCGCAGTTGTAATTGAACTCAAGGCTGTTGATACGATTCACCCGGTTTGGGAAGCCCAAATCATCAGTCAGCTTAGATTAACCGACCTAAACCTGGGCTATTTGATCAATTTTAATGTCGCTTTTATCAAAAATGGCATCAGGCGATTCCGCAACTAATTCTTTTTAGTCTTTTTCCCTTGCGTCTTAGCGTCTTTGTGCCTTCGTGGCAAAAAAAATCCGCCGTAGGCGAGTTCTAAACTCATACTTGTGAACGTGAAGGTTTAGTAACGGCATTAATGCAGCAGAACCGGCGAGGAACGATCAGTTTTGAGGAGGTGAATGGGGAGGAGAACAAACTTTCTTCCCCAGCATCTCCAACAACCAGCCCCGATCCGTCAACAACTGCACCCCCTGCACCTTTTCCCGCAGTGCTTCCATTTGTTCGGGTTTGCGGCGGATGAGCTGAAACAACAGTTCACAAAAATTGAGGTAGGTTTGTTTGAGCGCACTGGAAATTTGGCGATTGCGCTTCAAAAAAATGGTAAAGGCCGCCAGGAGGGAGAGCAATGATTTGCTCGCACCAGATTCGTAGTAAAGTTTTGCCAGGAGCACCCTGGCCCCCAGGTAATAATTCAAATCCGAGTAGCTCACCTGATTCAATAAGGTTTGTGCCTCGTCAATCCGCCCGGTATAGTAGTACAATTCGGCGCGATTGAAGGCAAGGGCATCGGCGCGGAGTTCGCTGGGCAGGCGCTCGGCATACCGTTCGATGAACAGTTCAATCTCGGCGAACTGTTGCAAACGCAGCGAAAGTTTCACTACATTGGTAAAGGTCCAGGGCGAAATCTCCTTGCCATCCAACAGTAGTCCCCGCTCTAGTCCATGGTGGTACAGGTTCAAGGCTTCCTGTACGAACTGCCCTTTGCCCTGGCGAATTTTTCGGGCGCAGTAATTGATGGCAAACAAATACACATCGCGTAGGGTACTCCCTTCCCCCCTTTCGGCCAGGATACTTTCCCGCAGGGTAGCAAAATGCTCTTCCTTGTCCTCTTCCTGGAGGGCTTTCAAAATCACGTAGTGCAATTGAATGAGTGGCTCGCCAAAAAAATTGCGAGACAACAAATGCTCCACCCAGGCTTCTGAAATCCCGGTGTCGTATTCCCCTTGCAAAATGGCCTGCCGATCCAGCATCACACAGGCATATTGTAGTTTTTGTAAAAAATAATAAGCATCCAGCCCATCAGAAGAATGTTGCAGGGTAAGGTCGAAGCGGCGTTGGCGGCTGCGCTGGAAAGCTAGTTCGTTGGTGTTCAGCCAATGCAGGCGTTCTTTGAGGTAGGGTACATCGTGGGTTTGGGCTTTGGCAAAACGCGCCTCCAGCCGACGGTTGAGTTCCTGGAAGTTTTTATCCAGTTTTTTTTCAGACAATACTTCGTGTAAAAGCAAATCGGCCAAAGCGCCCGATTGGAATAGCTTTTCCAGGGTCCAGAATGACTCGATCAAACCCACTGCATCGCTGCACCAATAGCGCCATTGTTTGTCAATAAAAGTTTGTCCAGGAAAAAGCTGTGCCCAAACCCGCTCCTTTTCCAACTCCGCCTGTTGGTAGTTGGGCCAAAAACTCAGCAGGTGTAGCAAAAGCTTTTCACAGGCTTCATTTTGTCGGAAATAGCCCGATTGAATGAGGCTGCGCAGTTTTTTTACTTCCTCTGCGCTCAATATTTGTAGGTTCAGGTAGAGTTTTTTCTTTTCCAAAAATTGACAAATTTTAATTTCAAGTTAAATAAAAATATAAATTAAAACCAAAACACTCAGTAAATATAGCTATAAAATAATTGACCCTGTCCAAAAACATTGATTTAAATCACCGACAAAGCATCAAAAATGTAATCTAAGGAAGCTTGACAATGTATACTATTTGCCCCTACCTTTACGCTATGATTTGAACGAGACGAAAAAACCAGCACTCTATGAAATACATTCTTAGCATCTTCATCAGCCTCACGCTCGGGTTCAGTGCCCAGGCACAAATTATGTGGCCCGGTGATGCTAACAACAGCGGTAAAGTAAACGCCGTTGATTTGCTTTATGTAGGTTTGGCCTACAACGCCAAGGGGCCAGTCCGCAACAATGCCAGCACAAGTTGGCAAGCACAAAACTTTACGGCCTGGTCCCAATTTTTTTCCAATGGTTTGAACTACGCCTACGCCGACGGCAACGGAGATGGTGAGATTGATGAAAAAGACAGCAAGGATGCCATTGAACCCAATTTTGGCCTGACCCACGGAGTTGTACGCGGTGATGGTTTTGCCAAGGGCATCAAAAGCCAGGCCCCCCAACTCAAGCTCAGTACGGCCCAAAACATCATCGCCCCCGGTTCAACCATCCTGGTTGATGTCAATCTTGGCGACGCCAGTAAGCCCGTTGATTTTTATGGCCTGGCCCTCCAAATGGGGTATACCAACCGCCTGGTCCGCCAAACTAATTTTGAAGACGAAGCAACACCCTGGTTCGAAGGTACCGGAGAAGACAGCAAAGACCTCTACGTAGACCCGGGCAATACCGGCCAGGCAGAACTCGCCATCACCCGCACTAACCAAAAAGTCGTCACAGGTTTTGGGCGTATGGGCAAAATCAAGCTGGTCATCGAAGACATCATCGTTGGTCGTCCAGTGGATACCTTACGCATCACCATTGATAGTGTACTGATGGTTGATCAAAATTTTAAATCGACGGCCATTGCCCACGATACCCTGATCATTTTTGTAACCAATAACCCCAAACTGGTAGGGGTCAAAAACCTACAGCAAGATCCGGAGCTGGTAAAAATCAGTCCCAACCCTAGTCGTGGAAAATTCTGGGTGGAAACACCCCTAGACATCCAACACTGGGCCTTGTACGATCAGCTAGGGCGGGGCATTCCCATCCGCCTCCAACAGCATCGTCCCGGACAATGGAGCATCGATGCGGGCAATAATCCGCCGGGTGTATACCTGCTGAAGGGCAGTGGTGAAACAGGTTTTGTCAACAAATCGCTTATTCTAACGCATTCATATTGACTGATTATGTAGTGGGTTAGCTTGGCTCATCCGTGAGCCAGGCACCTTTTTTACATCGGTCAAACATCCAAAAAAAAATCAAAACAATGAAAAAGTTCTTTTTCGCGTGGTTCATCACCGCGCTTGCCGTAGGCATGTCTTCTTGTACCAAAGAATCCTTAACTGTATCAGCCGAAGAGCTGTTCAAACTGGATGGCAGTGTCAACGTTTTTTGTTCTGGAAAAACAAGTGCCTCAATCTCTAAACTCCCAATCGCAGCGCAGGAATACTTGCAAAAAAACTACAGTGACTTTACCATAGACGATGAGGTTTATGTCTTTACGCAGGATAGCTCCTTGTTTTATGGGGTGGAGCTAAAAAAAGTGGGTGTTGAGAAAAAAATCCTCTTCAACGCCAAAGGAGAATTGATCAGCATTGGCGACGACAACGAGCGCAGCGAGTACTACCTGGCGGACAAAATTCCAGCCAACATCAAGGCTTACCTACAGGAAAAATTCCCCAATGTGAGCATCAAAGAGGTGGAATTAAAGCACGAATACGGCTTAGTAGCCTTCAAAATTGAATTGAGCAACGACGTCAAGATCACTTTTTCCAAGGCCGGCGAAATGTGGTGTCAGGGCAAAGGCAGTGATGACAACTCGAGTGGCGATGACAACAGCTCAGGCAATGACGACAACAACAACGGCCATGGAAATGGCAGCGGAAATTCTGGGGGCACTGACGACAACAGCAACAGTTCTAGCAGCATCAGCCTGACCACCATTCCCGACTCCCTCAAGCAGTTCATCACCAGCAAATATCCTGGCTATGTAGCTTATGAGGCTGAAAAAGAAGACCTCTGCGATGGCATGTATGTATTAAAAATTGGGGTCAAAAAAGGCAGCGACGAACTACACCTGATGTTTGACCTCAAGGGCAAATTCCTCTTCGACGCGATTCGGATTAGTGCAACTAGTCTTCCCGCAGCTGTAAGCAATGTCTTGAAAACCAAATACCCTACTTACACCTTCAAAGACGACAAATCCATCGAACAACTGCGTTACCCTGATGGCAGCAAACGTTACTATGTACGCTTGCGTTCCAGTGCAGGTAAGGATTTGCGCCTGATGTTGGGAGCTGATGGTAGCCTGGTTTGCCAAAAAACCAGTTCCAGCAGCAGCGACGACAACACTGGCGGCAGTGGCTCTGGATCAGGTAGTGGCACTGACGACAACAGCAACAACGGCGGCTCAGGTAGCAATAGCAGTGGCAACTCTGGTGGAAGCGACGACAACAACAACTCAACCGTAAATGTATCGACGACCATCAAGAATTTTGTAAGCAGCAAATACGCGGGATACACCATTTACGAGGTAGAAAAAGAAGACTGGTGCGACGATCAATACTTGATTGAAGTGGGCATCAAAAACGGCAGCAAAGAAGTCCACCTGGTATTTGACCTGAACGAAAAATTCCTTTTTGAAGCCAAACGGATTGGAGAAGCAGCGCTGCCCAGTGCTGTGGCCAACGCCATTAAGACCCAATTCTCAGGTTACAAAGTGAAAGACGACAACGACGTAGAAGAACTCACTTATGCCGATGGCAGCAAGCGCTACTACGTGCGCCTACGCAAAAGCAGCGGTGGCGGCGGCTCCGATGTACGGGTGATGTTCAACGCCAATGGTACTGTGTTCTGTCAGAAGAAGTAATAAGTTTTCCTAATTAATCAATAGGAACCTGTGCGATTAGAGCAACGGCGCACAGGTTCTTTCAAATCGTCAATATGAAAAAGTTATTTGTTCAAATCATTCCAACCTTGTTTTCTCTGGTTTTGATTTTTGCATCTTGCAGCAAAGATGACACAAGCCCATCCGGAGACGACAGCAATACCAGTACTACCAATGTATCCGCTGGCATCAAGTCCTACGTTTCCCAAAACTACGCCGGTTACAGCATCTACGAAGTAGAAAAAGAAGACTGGTGCAAGGATCAGTACACCATCAAGGTGGGCATCCAAAAAGGCAGTCAGGAACTCCATCTGATATTTGACCTCAATGAAAAATTTGTGTTTAAAGCGATCCGTATAGCCGAAGGGCAACTGCCAGCCGCCGTATCCAGCAATATGAGCAAACTGTTTGCAGGTTATGAAGTAAAGGACGACAACGACGTAGAAGAACTCCAATATGCCGATGGCAGCAAGCGGTATTATGTACGCTTACGCAAAAGTAGCGGCGGTGGTGGTTCCGATGTAAGGGTGATGTTTCAGGCCAATGGCAGTGTTTTTTGCCAAAGAAATTAGAAGCTGTTTGAGTACAATTGCTTAAATTCAGGCTTGTTCAGCTTGAACAAGCTTTTTATGGAAAAACACAAAACTACTATGGTCTCCAAACACTTTTTCATTAAAGCATCAGCCATCAGCCTGGTGCTGAGTTTGCTGATTTTTGCCTGCAAACAGGAATACATCTACATCGGTGAAGTAAATCCTGGGTCCCAGGATACGACCAGCACCGGAGGCACTGGAGGAACCGGAGGAGGTACGGTAACAACAGGCAAACCCTGCTCCCCGGATTCAATCTACTTCGAACTGTCAGTATTGCCGATTCTGCGCTCCAATTGCGCCTTGTCGGGTTGCCATGATGCCGTTTCCCGCGAAGAAGGCATCATCCTCGACTCCTACGCCAATACCATCAAAACAGGTGGCATTCGAGTCAATAGCCCTGCCAGTAGCAAAATATACTCCTCGCTCAACAGCACCCGCGAACGGATGCCACCACCGCCCATGGCAGCCTTGAGCGATGCAGATAAAGCGAGTATTTTGAAATGGATTCAGCAGGGCGCCAAAAACCTGACTTGTGATGGGGTCTGTGATTCTACCCAAACCAGTTTTAAGAACAATATTTTGCCCATTGTTACTTTGCAATGCAAAGGTTGCCACAGCGGTACGGCTGCTTCGGGCGGTGGAATCCTGTTGAGTACTTTTGCGGAGATCAAAAAATACGTGGATAATGGCAAGTTTTTGGGCAGTCTGGTGCAATCTCCAGGTTACAGTGCCATGCCTAAAAACGGCAAACTACCGGATTGTGACATTCGCAAAATCCGCAACTGGATTCGGCAGGGTGCTTTAAATAACTAGTGAGTGTATTTATAATAGTTTTTCTTGGAGCGCCTTCGTGATACGATGATCACGAAGGTGCTTTTATTTCCAGTCGTCTTCATCCAGGCCATCTAACCAGCCAGTAATACTATTGCCGATGCGGTTTTCCTCCAATCTGGCTGATTCTGAACCTGCGATGATGTTACCCCTCTGAATGTCTTTTTTATGGCGGCTCCAACGGCCCATAATATTTACCAAAATATCATTATCTAGCCCAATCTTTAATTCTGCAAGTTCCAAGGCTTCATCAATCTCCCCTAGGGTTATCTGTTTTTTAAGTTTTTCTTTGAATTCAGCCAAAGAACCAGGCAAAAGCTTCACTGGGGCAACCACTCCAGCTTTGATGAGCTGGATTTTTTTGGTAAAATCAACATTCCCATACACGCCCCAGGGCATGGGGGATTCGGGCTTATCCCCTGGTCTGCTGATGATCGCCCGGCTAAAAGTCGCCTGTTGAATATCGGCGGCATCCAATAAGGATTTGGCCATTTCAAAGGCCCCTTCCAAAGTTTGATTTTCCTGAGTGAATGCAGAGTAAAAGGCTTTGGCAAAGGTAAAGGCGCGTTGATCATCCACTTTGGTTGCGGTGGCGATCACGGCTATGTCTCGGTCAATACCATCCATGATTTTGCTTACCATCCCTTGGGTTGAACAGCCGTTGAGGAAGATGATTTGCAGATTAGACATGCCTTTCAACAACTGGATGAATTGCTCGATGCCCTGATTGCGGTTTTCCAACTCCAGGTGCAAACTATCGGCATGCCCACCGTAATGAAAAACGGTAACCTGGTCGTGGAAAACAGTCATGGCATCAAAGAGGTCATCAGTGGTCGCATTGCTGATGATCTCGTAGTCTATTTTATCTTTTAATCCCAACAAAATCTTGCGCAACTCGGAGGTTTCTTTTTTGAGGAATTCCAGGTAGTTGTCTTGTTTGTTGGAAAAAGCCAGCAATACAAAAGGCATGACAATTGTGGATTTAAAGTGTGGGGATTAAATTTTCTTCTTCGTTCTTGGTTTGTTGGGGTTGAAAGCAATGTGAAACAGAGCATCACCCTGATTCACCACCGGGGTATTATTGTGGCCAATGATGAAGCCACTTTTTTTGGTTTTGACCTGGGTCCGTTCTTCGCCGAATGGATCGGTGATGTACGCGATGACTTCATCTTTTTTCACTTGTTCACCCGAGCATTTAACCCAATGAAACATCCCGGCACGGGGAGAACGCAACCAGGTGGCGTCCGCAAAATGCTTACTTGCTTCAGCCGCAGGAGCGTCACTGAGTATTCCCTTGTGCATCATCACCCGGCGCATGCCCAACATCCCTTGTTGGATCGAAAATTCATCAAAGCGCAGATTTTCTCCTCCTTCAAAAACCACAATGGGTTTGTTGAGCTCCACTGCTGTACGTCGCAAGGATGATTTGATGGACTTGCCTGCAATGGTAATGGGTGCTGCAAAAGCTTGAGCCAGTTCAAAACTCGGTCCGTGTTCAGTAGTATAACGCACTTGTGGGTAATTGTAATGTCCACGGCCTCCCGTATGAAAATCAATGCCAAAATCAATAACCGGCAAAATTTCCCGGGTAAAAACTCTAGCTACACGGGAAGCCAAAGAACCGTTGGCATTGCCTGGAAAATTGCGGTTCACATCTTTCCCGTCAGGTACATCCCGCGAGAAATTGATGAATCCGTATACATTCAACAATGGGATAGCGATGACAGTTCCGGCATGAAGGTGATTAAAAACACCTTGTTCAACCGAGCGGCGGACAATTTCTACGCCATTCACCTCATCGCCATGCACCCCGCCCAATACCAACATGCATGGCCCTACCCGCGGGCCTCGATACACATGCGCCTTGATGGAAATAATGTTGCCAGATGGAATCCGCCCCACCGGAATTTTGATCACAGCATACTGCCCCGCTTCGATGAGCGTATTGTAAATTTTGATTGGTTTGCTTTGGGTGGCTTTGCTGCGGGAATAACCTGTGTTCATTGATGTCTCGGATTGCGGATTGCGGGTTTCGGTGGTTTTTCAGGTCTAAGCGAATCTGAATGCTTCAAAAGTAAGGTACAAAAACTGAAATACCTATACCTTCAATACCGAAGCAGCACCGAAATCCACAATCCCAAATCCGAAATGCTTAGACGGCTACCTTTTTGCGCACTTTCCCATTGCGCAATGCAAGGACTTTTTTCTCCACAAAATCAAAAATTTTGCCTGCCACGTCCACTTGCGTATAGGTTTCAATTCCTTCCAGGCCAGGAGAAGCATTCACTTCCATGATCAGTGGGCCACGTTCGGAACGGAGGATGTCTACCCCGGCAATGTCCAACCCGACCGCTTTTGCCGCAGTACGGGCTACAAAATCCTCTTGCATGGTCAGTGGTTCCTGCTGGGCGCTGGCCCCACGGTGTAAGTTGGAGCGAAATTCACCATCGCGGGCCTGGCGCTTCATCGAGGCGACTACTTTACCATTGACCACGAAGGCACGGATGTCAGCACCTTTGGCTTCGCGGATAAACTCCTGGATGATCACTCTTTCGTTGAGGCGTTGAAAAGCCTCTATGGTGGATTCCGCATTGCGGTAGGATTCGGATAAAATGACCCCCAATCCATGGGTACTTTCCAGCAGTTTGATGACTACGGGAAGTCCGCCGACCATGGAAATCAGTGGGCCAATCGCTTGGCCATCACCTACGTATGCAGTTTGTGGAACGTCGATTTCCATTTCTTGCAAACGCTGCAAACAGCGGAGTTTGTCGCGCACCAGCAACAAACCTTCTGGCTTGAGGGTTGAAAAAACCTTCATTAAGCGCAGTTGGGTGAGCACCGAAGCGCCCATGAGGGTAAAAGAAGTGGAAATACGCGGAATGACTGCATCTAAATGACTGAGGGGAAAGTCTTTATAATACATCTCGGCCCGCCCTTGTTCCATCACCAAACTGCATTGTTTGTAGTCGATGAGCTCGATTTGGTGGCCGCGAGCTAGGCCGCAGCGCAACAGCGACTGAGTGGAGTAAACCTCCTGCGCTGTGGAAAGGATGCCTATTTTCATTGTTGCTTACTTGGAATATTCAATGGAATTATACTGAACTGTTGGAGGGCCTCCTACAGCGGGGCAATTTACAACTAAAGTGCATTACAGCAATTTTTAGGTCATTGTTTTGGACATAGTTTCGTCGATAAAATGGTTGAGGGAGGTTGAGGATACCGCAGCGACTTGGACAGAGGCAATGTCGCTGTGGTAAACTCAACCTTTCTCAACCTCCCTAAACCTTCTCTCAACTTTTCTCCTTACCTTGCTTCACGATTCATCCACAACCCTCATATACATGTATTTTCGCCTGATCGTACCCCTTTGTTTGCTGATGGGAACCTTTACTTTGCCCCTTTCAGCCCAAACCCAATTCAATTTTTCCGACAGTACCCGGGTCAGTTTGTTGACCTGTTCGCCAGGAGATGCGCTGTACAGTACTTTTGGGCACAGTGCAGTGCGGGTATACGATCCCTTGAGTGGCATGGACGCGGTGTTCAATTGGGGGATTTTTGATTTTGACACCCCTAATTTTTATTGGAAATTCATGCGGGGGAAATTGTTGTACCGAATGGGTGGGCAACGCTTCATTGACTTTTACTCCGAATACCAATACCTGCAACGCAGCGTGGTGGAAACACCTGTACTGCTACCCTTGGACGCCAAACGCAAGTTGCTCAGAACCATCGAGACCAATTATCTCCCTGAAAATCAGAAATACAAATACGATTTTTTCTTCGACAATTGCGCCACCCGCATTCGGGATGTAGTGGAGCGCGCGCTGCCGATCACCTACGCCGATACAAGTCGTACGATCAAACCGCTGCGCCGCCTGTTGGATGAATACCTGGTGGAAATGCCCTGGTCCGACTTTGGCATTGATTTGATTTTGGGGCTTCCAGCCGATCAAATGGGGACTTTTCGTTACGAGATGTTTTTACCCGATTATTTGGGCAAAAACCTGCCGCATGCCCGCTACCAGGGGAAAGCTATTACTGGGCCTGAGGTCAAACTTTTACCCGCTGCCCCTCTACCACCTTCTACTGCCCCAAAACCCCTATTGCTCATTTCCATCATCATGTTGCTTTGGGTAGGGGCTGGCTTTTTGAACTACAAATTACCCGTCAACATCCTGGATCGGTTGTTTTTTGTGTTGATTGGTTTTGCGGGGACTTTGATGCTGTTTTTGTGGTTGGGCACTGATCACCTGGCAACCAAATACAACCTGAATGTACTCTGGGCCAACCCATTGTATTTTTTTGCACTAGGGTCTTTGAGCAACAAGCGCAAAGTTTGGCTATGGATAATCGGGGGCTTGTGCGCCTTTACCTTGGTTTTTTTCCCATTTTCGCCACAACTTTTTCACCCGGCAATCATCCCTATACTACTCGCGGTGATGGTACGCTGCGCGCTGAAAATTCCATTGTTCAAAAAGCCCGCTTAAAATAAAGTTCACCCAATGCAATACCCATCTACGTTTGAAACCATCATCTTCGACCTCGGCGGCGTGCTGGTCGACTGGAATCCTCGTTACCTCTACCGCAGTATTTTTGCCGATGAGGCCGAAATGGAACGTTTTTTAGCTGAAGTCACCACGGGCCATTGGAACGAACAACAAGATGCCGGGCGTACCCTGGCCGAAGCCACGGAGACGCTCATTGCCGAACATCCTCATTACGAAAGCGAAATCCGGGCCTTTTACGGCCGCTGGACCGAAATGCTCAATGGCGCCTTGGAAGGCACGGTAGCAATCTTGGAGGAAATCCTGAAAAATGGCCGTCACCGGGTGTATGCGCTCACCAATTGGTCGAATGAAACCTGGCCCTATGCGCTGGAAATCTTCCCTTTTATGCATTGGTTTGAAGGGGTTTTGGTTTCAGGTGATGAAAAATTGATCAAACCCGACCCGGCGATTTACGAGTTGATTTTGGATCGTTACAACATTGAGCGCAGTACCGCTTTGTTCATCGACGACAACCACAAAAATGTAGTGGGCGCCTGGGCAGTTGGGCTACCAGCCATTCATTTTGAATCTCCGGAGCAGTTGCGGGGATTTTTGGTGGAAAAAGGAGTCTTATAGGCCAATCTTAAAAAAAATTGCTATTTTTACAACCATCCTTCACAAATGTAACATCTATAAAAAGCTTAAGGCTAAGCTATTTGATACTCTCCTCGTAAAAGACTAGTGTGTATTTTTCTACTTTTATCGTTAAACATACTTTGAGAATGAAAACTACTAACATCTTTCGGCTTCGCTCCTTTCTGCTTCGCTCAAGGACCGCCAGCATCTGCTTTAGTCTGGGACTTCTACTGGGCGTTATTGCCCTTTCATTGCCCTCTTGCGAGTTAGAGAGTTTTGATGACATTTATCCTGATCCTGCTGAGTACGACTCCCTAACGGTGACCACCACCAATGGCAAGTTTGACAAATTCAAATTGGATTCGGTTTACCTGGCAGATATCGTAGTGGGCATCAGTGGCAACGGCGATACCATTCGGTTTGTGAAAGGTGTCGACGGGCTCACATATTATTTTATTGCACCAAGCACTTTGCCTGTCGGTACCCACCAGGTACGCATCAATGCATTACGGACCTTGTTGAGCATCAAAATTGACACCTTGACTGGTTTGGGTAGCCAAACGGCTGACGCCATCATTTCCAACTATCTGCGCGACGAAGTAACGCCCAATGTCAATTATTTCAATCCGGCTACGCCGACCCTCGCGGCACAGTTGGCTAAAATCAGGGACACCACCCAGTTTTTGTTCAACACTCTGAACGCCGATCAAAAGCGCAGTGTAGCCATTACCCTTTTGGCCAATAAAAATTTCTTCAAAGACTTCAATACTGCATTGCGCAATTTGCGCTCGGTGCCCGTCAACACAGTAGGACCTTCTGCGGTTTGTACTGGCACGGATTACAAAACTTATTATCCTTGTTTGTTTGAGACATTGGGGTTGGCCTACAGCAGCCTGGAAGCGCATGGGCGATTGTTGGTAGCTTTCGCCAGAGCATTGAACGGCTCTTTCTTCTACATCAATACTGCTGGTGAATACCGTTTGCGGCTTACTTCCAATCCAGCTTTGGTAGCTGGTTTATTGCAATTTACCAATGTATTGCCCAAAGCCATGATTGTGGGTGATTTAGGCAATAAAGCCAACAACCGTACCTGGATTGTAGAGGCTGATTTTTCAAAGATTCCAGCTAATGATGTGTTCACTCACAACATCACCGATACCATTCCGGTCAAGTTGAGTTACCGCAACATCCGCGACACCGATGCTGGCTCGGCTTTAGTGGGTACCTATGTTGCTCGTTTTGCGGCATTCCGTAGTTGGTGGAATGGGTCGCCACTTTCGTTTTTCCCCGTTGCTCCAGCCTTGACTCCACAAACGGCACCTTTGGCACTGAATAATCTGGATGTATCTGCTACGCTAACTTTAGGGAGTAACAATGTGACTAAAGGAGTTACCGTTCCCTCTGTATTGGAGGATGGCTTCCGCGTACGTTTCAGGATTGATGCGGAAACGGCTCAGAATACGACGATTACCTTGTCGGTTTCTCATCAGGGATTTAGCTTTATGCACAATTTTAATGCGACGGTGAAACCGCAGAACTAATAACGAATTTTTCGAATGATGAATGACGAATACCGGGCTTTCCCAAAATTCGTCATTCGTCATTCGAATGATTCGTCATTCGAAAACTCGTCTTTCACCTTATTTCTCTTCCCGCAAAGCCTTTGCAGGCAAATACCCATTGTAACCCCGGAAGCTCACCAACCACCAATCTGCATTGGTTTTTTCTAAAATCTGTACCCGGTACCCGGCACCAACTTTAATCACTGTAGCGCCATCAGCCGAAGCAGTTGGTTTCAACTCAGCATTGGTTACCACCATATAGACGAGTAGTTTATTGCTATTGGGTTGGGGAGCAACGACATTGTTTTTAGGATCCGTTGCAACTTTGGTCTCGGGCTGGTTGTTGGCAGTAGTGTCAGCAGATGCCGCTGGTTTTTCAGCTGGCTTTTCTGCTGGTTTACTCACCACAGTAGGCGGCTCTACTGGTGCAACTTCGAGGTAAAAATCTTTTTTCAGCTCTGCTACACCCGCCAATTCATCCAAAGATATATTGGTTTCAGTAGGTTTAAAGCCATTTTTCTTCACCACTACACGGTACTCCCGGTTGCGTTCCATCGGCGCCAGGATGTCGATGCCTGGGTTGCCCCGCACATAGGCCAATATTTCCCGGTCGGATTGTTTTTGGTACAGTTCTACGGTTACCCCGGTCATTATTTCTTTGCTGCTTGCATTGTAAGTGGTGCCACGCAGGTTCACCCAAGGGCGCAGGGTTGGTGCAGCAACAACGACAGGGGTGCTAACTGGCGCAGGAGTGGTTTTCACCGGTTTAGCGACTGGTTCAGGCCGTTCTTTGGTTTTGGCCACCGTCGTTTTTTCCTTTTTCACTTTTTCTGGCCTTACCTTTACCTTTTTTTGTTCGCTTGAATCTACTGAAGCGATCGAGGTACTGTCTGCCAGGGTGCTGTCCTGCATAGCCACATCGGTTTTGGTTTTGCCTCGTCCAAAAACCAGGTTGATGCCTACATTGAGCTGAGCGTTGCGGGCATTGCCCAGGTTGACAACGGAAGCAACGTTATCTGACGCAGCATAAATTTGTAAGGGACCAAGGTTGATGGCAGCACCTGCACCCACTTGAAAGCCGATTCCCTGCACTTGCGCGAGGGTTGCCCCCACTTGTAGCACCCGGCCTACATTAGCCCGACCATTGAGGGTAAAGTTCCAATAATTGAGGCCATCCATCCGCTCCAGGTTGACCATTGCTCCGGCGGTGAAGGTTTTATTAAAATGGTAATTCCCCCCAGCATAGACATACATGGGCAAAGGGGACTTGATTTTCCCGAGGTATTTGGTCTTTTCCGGAGTGGTTACAAAGTCAATGACCTTACCTAGTGCTTCTTCAGCTTGTTCTGGCTGATTGGCGTAAAAATCGAGGTATTTGGTGCTGTAGCCGTATTCGGTGAGGTTGTTTTTCCAGACGATTTGGCCCAAATTGACCAGGCTTGCAAAAACTTCAATTTTATCGTTGACCCGGTACTGGGCGCCTAAATCAACTGCAAGTCCCTGATTGCCTGTTCCTTTAAGGTAAGTCCCAATACCCTGGGTCGAATCAAAGGCAGCAGGTAATCCGGCCAAAAGTACCCCTACATTGCCTTCCAAGCCGAGAATGCCCTGTTGATAATCACCAACAATGCTAAAATTCTCGTTGCGGGTCCAGGTACGACCAACACCAATTGCCATTTTCGCCCGCAGCCCGGCGCTAAGTTTACCGGGGATAATTTCATGGGTGTAGCTGGCTCCTAAAGTCCGATGGTGGTTAAAATTTAAAAAAGTACCGTTCACCGTGTAACGGCGGGGGCCGTTTTCAAAATCTTCGGGCGTAAGCCCTTGAATTTCATCAAAAGTGGTAAACAAGGATTTAGCATATCCCAAAAAAGACTGCACATGTTCGGTGCCCTGGATGCCGATGTAGCCCTTCCCCAATCGGAATCCTGCATCCAGAATGGTGGTATGAAAATCGAAACCAAGGGTGTTGTAAGGTCCGATTTGATTGATGAAATCGGAAAAATCCGTCTCAAAAAAAGAGCCATCTGGGTTTTCACCCTGGTCTTCAAAATTGATGTTTTTGATGTCATTGGCGGAAAAGCCACTGCTACTTGCCCCCAGGTTGATGTTGCTAATCACAGGCAAACTGAGGTGAAAATTGTAGTCAGGCATCCGTCCAACATTCATCGTTTGGGATTGCGGCACGCCGGGCAGGTTGTACAGTGCTAAATTGCGTTGAGCCAGCAAAGGGGCCAAACCAAATACAGACACCGTTAACCATAAAAAGCAGAGGCGACTCATGCGTGAAGAGGCATAGTCATGGGATGTAAATTTTCTCATAGTAGTACATTTATAAATAGTGCGGTATGCTACCGCTGAAAAAATGCAATGCTATTCTTGTTTTGCTCAACAAGTCGGTACTTAACGAGTAATTTTTTCAGCTCCAGGCTCAAACCCGGGCTGTTCGTCGTGAGGATGTGAAGGGCGCTCTCCAGTGTTGAGCTTTGATTTTCAATGAGAAGTATGGGTAATAGTTGTATCAAAAAAACTTGTTAAAGGTAGAAAAAAGGCTGGAAAGAACCAAACAGGAAATAAAAAATACTCATAAGTTGAGGAGTTGAGAAGTTGAGGCTACCGCAGCGACTTAGACTAGGTCGCGTCAAAATCGCTGCGGTAGCCTCAACTTCTCAACTTCTCAACTCCTCAACTTTCTCAACCTCCTCAACCCCTACCTCTATTTTAGCCAACACATAATCCCGTAAGGAATTGACCATTGACAAGGGTAGACTTTCGATTTCAACCTCGCCGGAAGCCGTATAAAAAGTTAGGTCGGCTATCTCGTAACGTTTTTCTACCAGGGATTGCTGTATTTCAAGTCCTTGAACATTGGACCATAACAGTAATATTTGGGATTGGGTAAAAAAACCAGATTTCACCCACAGGCCTTCCTCACTCAGCCCGTATTTTTTCCGCAGCAACAAATTCCATTGCCACCAGGCCGTAACAGGTAGCCACAACAGGGCAATAGTCAACCAAAACCAGTTGAAATCAGAGATGGTTTTTACAACCAAGCCTGCCAGAGGTAAAAGCCCCAGAATGAACAAACGTTGGCGGAAATACAAGCGATGTGGAGGATACCA
Source organism: Haliscomenobacter sp. (assembly GCF_965225875.1). Taxonomy (GTDB): domain Bacteria; phylum Bacteroidota; class Bacteroidia; order Chitinophagales; family Saprospiraceae; genus Haliscomenobacter. The sequence continues at coordinate 1,183,265 of NZ_CBDDBS010000002.1, forward strand.
GCTCCACTGCACCTGATCGTATTCTGGATAATAGGCCGCTTGTACTGTAGCAATTTGATGGGGATAACAACCCGGCACTTGTAAGGTTTGTTTGCCCCTCAATTGGTGCCCGGCGGCCTGGTAAAAGCGCAAATTGTACATGCCCCAAAGGCGCTGCAGAGGATTGGAGCTCCAGCGCAGGAACTGGATTTTGGGCAAATAAGCGGCCTGTTCCCTGCGGGTAAACAAACCTGCTTCCAGGCGAAAACCTTCGCCCGTTTGGACAAACCGCAGGTTGTAAAACCGAACGATCGTCAAAGCCAGGGTGGCGATCACTGAAACGAGCAAAAAGAACACAATGATCCAGAGGGCAAAAGTCCAAAAGAAGTTAAAGGTCAAACCCCATTCCTCTTCCAGGTATTTGTAGGCGGATTTACCCAAAATGGGTTGAATTTCCCGAGCAAAACTCGCTAGCAAGCCAAAAAGAATACCCGCAGAACGCAGGTGATTTTGGCTAAAGCCAATCCGTAAAAGTGCGCCCAAATCAAGCCTAAGCAATTCGATTTCGGGCTCTTGAGTTTCCTCCGTTTCCTGATCCGGTGAAACTTTGACATTTTCTTTTTTCCAGCGCAAGAGATAGTCGCGCAAGATTGTCGCCTTATCGCGGTCCAAGGCGGTGAGGCTAATCTCTGAGCCTTTTGCCCCCGTGGTATCCATCTCTACACTCACCACATTGAATAAGCGGTGCAAAAAAGTCTGTTGAAAAGTGATGGTCTGAATTTTGTCCAGCGGCACACTCAGTCGGCGACGGGTAAAACCTCCTTTTTCCAAAATAAACTCGTCCTCATGGATGTAAAACCGCGTGCGAAAATAAGTCAGCAGAGACCGAATCACCGAAAGAATAGTAATGCCAATACCGACCCAAACCCAAAACTGGCTGCTATTGGCTGAGCGCCTCCGCAACAACAACAGCAAGAGTAATGGCCAAAACTGGCCAATCAACGAACGGATCAGGCGGGCCAAAATCAGCAAAATGGCTACTGGGGATTGCCGGCTCGGCTGGAGATAAAAAGGGGTGCCGCTTTCACTCATCACTCCCTACTTTTTGTGTGATGAATTGCTTGATGCGCTCTGCCTCCTTGTAGTCAATACCTGAAATGCTTAAATCGCCACCACTATCTCCGGCAGTATACACGCTGATCCCCCCAAGGCCAAAAGCTCGTGCCAAAGGCCCCTGCTCGATTTCGACGTGTTGCACCCGGTTGTAAGGCACGGTGAGTTGGGTACGTAGCCAGTACCCTTTGGTGTGGATGATGTCTTTTTCCCGCACGGCGTATCCTTCGCGGTAAAATCGTTTACGTGCCATCCAGAAAAAGTACAGGGCCTGTAAAATCCAGGCACTAAAAATAAAAATCCAGGGCCACTGCTTTTTGAATACGCCTCCAAATAGGAAGACTCCAATCAAAATCAACAACATAATCCCTTGCGTAATGCACCAGCCAATGGTGCGCAATTTGAGGGCTTGAGGCGGCAAACGTTGAAAGTTAACGTCCTCTACGCTAGGTAATTCATTGATTGCGATCTGTGGGTTTTCAAAAAGCATGGGTATGGGTTTATGTAGAGTTGAGGAGTTGAGAGGTTGAGGAGTTAAGGCTACCGCAGCGATTTTGACAAGGTTTTTGTCTAAGTTCCTGCGGTAGCCCCAACTTCTCAACCCCTCAACTCCTCAACCTTTAAACTTTGGTAACTTCCTCCAGCACCTGATCAATCATGGACGCTGTAACATCCAGATGGGTTACAAAACGTACGGTTTGTGGCCCAAAGGCAGAAGCACTGATGCCTCGTTCAGCCAAATGAGCCAGGTAACTTTCCGCGGTCCAGGGTGCCTTGAGGTCAAAAATGACGATATTGCTTTGGACAGGGCGAACAGAATCGACGTAAGCTTGTTTGGACAGAACTTCACCTAAACGTTTCGCCCGGTCGTTGTCTTCCTTCAAACGCAACACCTGATGATCTAGTGCATAAATGCCTGCGGCAGCCAAAAAACCCGCCTGGCGCATTCCACCTCCCATGGCCTTCCGCACCCGCCGGGCCTGACGGATAAAAGCTTGTGAGCCAATCAGCAATGAGCCAACCGGAGCTCCCAGCCCTTTGGACAAACAAACAGAAATGCTGTCAAAAGCTGCGCCCACTGCCAGCGTACTTTCACCCGTTTCTACCAAGGCATTGAAGATACGCGCTCCATCCAGGTGCAAGGCCAAACCCCGTTCCTGGCAAACCTGCTGAATGGGGCGAATTTCATCCAGCGTATAAAAACTGCCTCCACCCTTATTGCAAGTATTTTCCAAGACCACCAGCTTGCTAATGGGCAACCAATCGTAAACGGGTTTGATGGCCGCGGCTACCTGCTCAGCAGTAATTTTGCCATTGGTTCCTTTGATCAAATTGACGCCAATACCGGAATTAAAGGCGTAACCTCCTACCTCGTATTGATAAATGTGCGAGTACTCATCGAAGATGACCTCATCCAGGGGTTGGGTGTGTACTTTGATGGCAATTTGGTTGGTCATGGTCCCTGATGGGCAAAAAAGCGCGGCTTCTTTGCCAAACATAGTTGCAGCTTTGGCCTCAAGGGCATTTACGGTAGGGTCTTGACCAAATACATCGTCTCCCACTTCGGCTTGCAACATGGCTTGCAGCATTCCGGGAGTTGGTTTGGTTACTGTATCTGAGATAAGGTTGATCATGGAAAGTAAGGTTGAGGGAAGTTGAGGGAGGTTGAGAAGGTTGAGAAGGTTTAGGCTGCCGCGAGCGACCTAGACAAGGTCGTGTCTAAGTCGCTCGCGGCAGTCTAAACTTCTCAACTCCTCAACTTTCTCAACTTTTATCTTTTTATAATAATCGCCCCCGAATCAAACTTCCTGCGCACCGTGCTGAGCATGGCATTGAGTTCAGCGGGGGTGCTGTAGGTGAATTGAACGCCCACCCGGGTGAGGTCTCCATTGGCTGTTTTGAATGGGGTCAAACCAGCGGCTGTGATTTTTTCCACCAACTTGGCTACATTGGCCTGGTCTTTAAAGGAACCGATAGCAATGATGCCCGTTTTGTCGCCAACAGGGGCTGGAGCAGGAGTTGTAACTGCTGGTTTTTCTATTACCTTGGAAGGTGTTGTAGTTGTGTTTTTAGGCGTTGTTGTGCTGGGTTTAACTTCTTCCTCTTCATCTCCTTTGTCTACAATCGCACCTTGTTTATCGCTGGTCAATGGTTGCTTTTGTTCTTTGGGCACTTCTTCCGCAGGGAAGTCATTTTTGTAATCTTCTTCCGAAATGGGAGGGGGTACGTTGACCTGGGTTTCGTTGGAGCTGGTTGCTTCGTCCAGGGGTTTGCGTAAGATGCTAAACAACAGAAGTACTACCACGACCGTGGCTAAAACACCCACCAGAAGGACATTGTCCCTCAACCAATGATTGATCATTCGCCCTAGTGAAACGGCAGAAGGTAAGGGCCCACTACTGCGTTGGTTCTCTACAACCAAAGGTTCCTCCACTGCAGGCAGTATTGGTTCAGGCTCAGGAGCAGCGATTGGGTAAACTTTAACATCGGGTAAGCCGTGAGATTCGGTATTGAAATTGGTGACATCGGGTAAAAATTGCAGGTTTTGCTCGAAGTCCCGATAAAGGCGCCCCAAGTTGGGAAAAGACACAATTTCACGCCGATCCAATACTTCCCGGATTTGACTGACGTAATTTTGAACCAAATCAGTGGCCGTGTCAAAAGTGACCCCATAAGATTTGCCAATGGTGTCGATCAACAGACCATCGTCCATTCTCAAATTATCGTCAAAAGTAATGGTTTTAGCTGGCGGTGCCACTGTACCCGACACCTGATCCACTACCGCAGATTTGTAAGCGCCAACAAAAGAACCCAGGCCGGGCAGGGAGACGACATCGTGTTCGTACAATAACTCCACGATGTGTTTGCTAATATCAATTTCCATAATCGCTTTTGACTTTAGTAACGCAGAAAAATTAACTTCTCGATTTGGGTTTTGAATAGGCAGTCGAACGGTTCATTTCAAGTGAGCTTCCTATTCAAAAGCCTCTAAAAAATCGGGAAGTAATTTTTTGCATCATACTTAAAGTGGTAAATGTAAAAAAATAAAAGCAAGTTATGATTTTTCCCGCAATTGGATTACTTTTGAATTGCTTGCCTTTTGAATGATTTTACACCAACTTTCTTTTTGTCTTCCTCTGATTGTTCTTGCTGAGCACCCTGTAAAGTATTTATGCTATGAATTGGCGTACCTTGCCCATGCCCAGGTTGCTAGTGCCCTTGGTATTGGGAATCGTGATTGGGGATTGCTGGCAGCTTTCCTGGCAAGAGTTTCAGCAATGGTATTTCTTGGGTTTTGGTGGGATTACTTTATTGTTTTTGGCCATGGCTTTCCGGCCCAACTTCAGGGCCAGAGCCTGGTTCGGGGGCCTGATTTTCCTGGTTCTATCGTGCCTGGGCCTTTTTAGAATTGAACAAACCCAACAATGGAATCGAGCTCCTCATTTTTCCTGGCAAGCAGTGGGCGATTCTTGTGGTATCTGGGGAAAAGTGCTCGAAGCACGCCCCGCAGCGAACAGTTTACGGGTGCTGTTGCAAGTAAAGGCCAAAGCAAGGTTGGGAGTAAAAAAATGGCAAGCGGCCAAGGGCAAACTGCTGGTTTATTTAAAAGTTGATACAAACCAAGTTTCCCCCCAAAACGGCCAACACCTCTACCTTAGCGGCCTGATCGACACAGTCAAAGCACCGCTCAATCCTGATGCTTTTGATTTCAGGGCCTACCTCGCCAGACAAGGCGTATATCACCAGGTTTTTGCCCCAGCGGATTCCTGGCGAATCGACAGTGCACATCAACACCTTCCCTTTACCTTGATTTTGCAGGAATTTTGCTTGCAGGCATTGGAAAAACATCTACCGAGCGGCGACACCTATGCCGTTGGTGCTGCACTAATCATGGGTGAACGCAGCCAACTTTCGCAAGAGATCAAACAAGCTTACAGCAACAGCGGTGCGGTGCATGTGTTGTCGGTTTCGGGCTTGCACGTGGGGGTTCTGGCGATTGTGTTGCGTTTTTTATTTGGGTGGTTCGCCCATCATAAAAGGGCTCAAAAGTTAGGCTTGTTACTGGAATTGGGCAGCATCTGGCTTTTCACTTTGTTAACCGGGGCTGCCCCGGCCACTTTGCGCGCAGCGGTAATGTTTTCCATGATCATTGGTGCCAGAGCGGTGGTAAGGCAATACAACATCTGGAATATTTTGGCAGCCTCGGCTTTTGCACTCTTGTGTTGGCAACCCAATTTGTTGTGGGACATTGGATTTCAGTTGTCTTATCTGGCCATTGCAGGCATTGTGGCTTTCCAGCCCTGGGTTTATGACCGTTGGTCTGCACCTAATATTGTGTTGGATTACATCTGGAAACTGACCAGTGTAGGCATTGCTGCCCAACTCAGTACTGGACCTTTGAGTATCTATTATTTCCACCAATTTCCCTTGTTCTTTTGGTTATCGGGCTTGGTGGCGGTGCCTCTTTCAGGGCTGGTACTGATGCTAGGTTTATTGCTTTTTTTGCTGGAGGCGCTGCACATTCCAGCTGAGTGGATCGGCCAAATCTTGGCCTGGTCGATTCAATTGCTCAATGGTTTGATCGTGGCTATTCATGAATTGCCGCAGGCAGTAATCAGTGGTTTTTGGTGGAATGCCTTGGCTACGCTGGGTATGTACGGGGTATTGGCCTTGGTTTGTGTGGCATTGTATCGCCGGAAATTGCGCTGGTTGAATCTGGCTTTGGGATCATTGCTGCTTTGGGCTCTGGCGCATTGGCCGGTTATTTTTAGAGCACAAGCTCAGCGGCAACTGGTTTGCTACCATATGCCTAAGGCTTCAATGCTGGACTTGATTCAGGGGCGCGAGGTGCTTACTCTTTCCACTGCCGACAGCATCCCAGCATTAATGGCCGCACAAAACCACCGCTTTCACTTGCAACTCCAAAAGGAGCATCAATTGGGTTGGCAAAGCAGCTTTCGTTGGGGGCCAGTGGTGCTTCAATCTGGCTGTTTGGTTTTTGGCAAGTATACAATTGGCCTGGTTGGGGAAAACGAAAGCCCTCCTCTCCTACCCTATGACTACTTATTGATCCACAACAATCCGAGAATTTATCCAGAAGATATTCGCAGGGAAACCAAACTCATCATCCTCGATGGCAGCAATCGTTTCGGGACCCGGCGCTGGGTCAAAAAACTGGCCACTGAATTGGATATCCCCGTACACGATACGGCTGAGCAAGGTGCCTGGATTTTGAATCTATAAATTGTAAAAACTACAGCTATGAAAAATTTTCTCGACTTCTTTTATTACACCAAAACCGAACGCAAAGCCTGCGTTTTGCTGCTCATTTTATGTGTCGCAGCTTTTGTATTGCCTGGACAACTGGATTTTTCCCAACACTACGATCTGACCACCCTGGCAAACGCCCCCAGGCCAGTACAAGCAAAAGTAGAATGGAAGAAGCCTCGATATGGGAGTTATACCAAAAGCAAGTACAAGTACGGCACTCGCTACCCCAAAAAAGAGGCCAAAGTAGTGGCTTCTTTCTCCATTTTTGACCCCAATACAGTGTCTTTGGATGAGCTCCTTAAAATGGGGTTAAACAAACGCAGTGCCAGCATCTGGGTCAAGTACACCTCCAAAGGTGGTCATTTTAAAAAAGTGGAGGATGTACTGAAAATTTATGGCTTGCCAGAAGGTTGGTTTGCCCAAGCAAAATCTTACATCCAAATCCAGGCAAAGTCTGATCTGGAGGCGGGAACGCCTGAAAAAGCCAGTTACAGCTCTTTTGAAGATAAAAAATTCAGCAAAAAAGGCGCTCAGCCTTGTATACCCATTGATGTCAATACAGCCGATACCGCCGCCTGGCAATCACTGCGGGGCATCGGAAAAGTGCTCGCCAATCGCATCATCAAATTCAGGGAAAAATTGGGCGGGTTTTATCAAGTTGATCAGGTGAAAGAGACCTTTGGCTTGGCCGATTCGGTGTTTCAAAAGATCCGCCCCTGCCTGCAACTCAATACTCCTACACTGAAGCCACTGTTGATCAACCAAGCGAGTTTTAATGAATTGGCTAGCCACCCTTATCTGGGTTTTAAGGCCGCTAAGGCAATTATGAATTGGAAGGATCAACATGGGCCTTTTGGGAAAATGGAGGATTTGGAGGCGCTGGTGGCCCTGGAGCCAGGGAAGTTGGAGAAGTTGAGGCCGTATGTGCAGTTTTAGGCTACGTAAAATATCGTAGAGACGCACGGCTGTGCGTCTCACACCTTGCGTCAACATTGTGAGACGCACGGCCGTGCGTCTCTACAGCACCAGAGCCTACTTCCAAGCCTAGAAACTGATTGACCTCGTCACACTAAATCAAACAAGTCCAAAACCCCCGGTGTCCGAGCCACATTGAATCCCTCAGCATACTCAAAGCCAGCATCGCGACCAAAGGACCTTCCCTTCGCCCGCATAAAAGCCATAAAGTCTTCCCCGGAAATCGGCGTGCTCAACTCCTGCGTATATTCGGTAGCACTGGGCAAGAAAAATTGCGAACGGAAAGTCAGGATCAGCTCCATCTTTTTTTCAAAATAATCACTGATGTCCACGATAAAATCAGGCTGCATGTTGCGATCCTGAATATAGTGGTAAACAGCTTTGGGGCGCCAGCGTTCCTGGGGATTCCCCTTTTCGTCAAAAGTCTCCACCTTGGCTAAGCCCGCATAAAAACAGGCATCGGCGGTGAGTTTAGCAGCGCGGCCATGGTCGGGATGGCGATCGTCCAGGGCATTGGCCAATACGATTTCTGGTTGGCAACTGCGGATGACCTGGATGATCTTTTGGATGTTTTCAGGGTTGTATTGGAAAAAGCCGTCGGCCATGTCCAGGTTGATGCGGAAGGCTGCGCCCATGAGTTGGGCAGATTCGTTGGCTTCGCGGGTCCGGATTTCGGCGTTGCCTCGGGTGCCGAGTTCGCCACGGGTAAGGTCGAGCAGGCCTACGGTTTTGCCTTGGGCGATGTGGCGGAGTATGGTGCCACTGCTGGAAAGTTCTACGTCATCGGGGTGAACGCCGATGGCAAGGATGTCGATTTTCATACAGGCTCTTTTTTTGTCGGGGCCAAAAAACCCACGGATAAATCCATGGGTTGGGTTTTATAGTAGCCTCCCACGGATAAATCCGTGGGTTGGCGATATCTCTTGGGCGGTGGAAGGCCAACACACTCACACTTTCACACTTCACACCCACACCCATTCTTGCGGATAAATCCGTGGGTTGGCGGAGTTAAACCCGTTTCGCAGCTTCCCAGAGGAGGTCCATTTCGGCCAGGGTCATATCGTTGAGGTCTTTGGGGGCGTGGGCTTCAATGTATTCGAAACGTTTTTTGAATTTGCTATTGACCCGTTCGAGGGCAGTTTCGGGGTCAATTTTGACGAAGCGGGCATAATTGATGAGGGAGAAGAGGATGTCGCCAAATTCTTCCTCGCGTCTTTCCTGGGACATGTCTTGCTCCAGGGTTTCTTTAAACTCCTGGATTTCTTCCTCGACTTTGTCCCACACCTGGCCGGCATTTTCCCATTCAAAACCTACCTGTTTGGTTTTTTCCTGCATGCGGTAGGCTTTGACCATGGCGGGCAAGGATTTAGGTACTCCCGCCAAAACCGATTTTTTGCCTTCCTGCAATTTGAGTTGCTCCCAATTCCTTTTGACATCTTCCTCGTCCTGAACCTTTACATCGCCGTAGATGTGGGGGTGGCGTTTGATGAGTTTGTCACAAACGGCGTTGAGGGCATCGGCGATATCGAAACTTTGTTGCTCGTCTCCAATTTTGGCGTAAAAGACCATGTGCAACATCAAGTCACCAATTTCTTCCTTGATGCCATCGATGTCTTCTTCCAGGATGGCATCGGCCAATTCGTAGGTTTCCTCAATGGTGAGGTTGCGAAGGGTTTGGAAGGTTTGTTTGCGGTCCCAGGGGCATTGCTCGCGCAATTCATCCATGATGGTGAGCAGTCGGGCAAAAGCATCGAGTTTGTGTTGCATGGAGTGTTTTTTGAAAAAAAATGGGAAGTGTGCGCAAAATTAAACCTAATTTGCAGAAGAGAAGTTTAATTGAGGTAAATTTCAGAGCATGGAACTATTGAAAACTTTTTTGGCAGCCTTCACGGTTTTTGGATTGGCTTTTGTGCTGCTCAATATTCGGTATTGGTTTACAGGCAAGGAATTCAGGGGTACTTGCGCCAGTAATTTTAATGCAGGGAAAGGGGAAGGGCAGGTGTGTTCGATGTGTGGCCGAAAGCCGGATGAGGCATGTGGGATGCCGGAGGTGAAGTAAATTTAATACTGCCCCACCGACAACATTACCAGCGTACACGCAAATTCCGTCTCAATCCCCTTCTCTTTAGCCAATCGTACCAATTCAAAATTCTCCGTCCCAGGATTAAAAATGATCCGTTTCGGCTGCAAGCCTAATATGTAGTCGTAATATTCTTTTTGCCTTTCTGGATTCAGATAGAGGGTGATGGTATCGATCTCCTCGGCCTGAGGCTGGCCTTTTTGAATGTCTACACCAAAAATAGTGGCTTCGCGCAAACCTACCGCCACCACTTCGTGTCCTTTGCTTGTCAATCTACGAATGGCGTCATAAGAGACCCGGGCGGGGTTTTCAGAAGCGCCTAGAACAAGAGTTTTTTTCATTTTCCTATGGTCAATTGCCAAAATAAAACAACCAATATCCAAACGTTTGAGTCCAGATATTGGTTGTAGCTTTTCACGCAACTGGGCATTTTGCTCGGAGGACATCAATTGCCACGTGCTTTAGCGCGTGGTTCGGGTTTGCCTTTTTGATCGGGCTTTAGCCCAACCTTAATTTTCGAGCTAGGGCTAAAGCCCAAATCCGAGAGGCTCCTCTGCCCCCAGGCTGAAGCCTGGGGCAATTGATGTCCTCCGAGCAAAAGTCCAGTAGTCTGGTCGCTTTTTATCCAAAAGAAAATTTACACCAGCAGCTTGATCGGCTCCTCCATAATTTCCTTAAAGGTTTGCAGGAATTGTGCGCCAGTAGCACCATCCACTACCCGGTGATCGCAGGAAAGGGTCACTTTCATGATGTTGCCCACCACGATTTCGCCATTTTTCACGATTGGTTTTTCAAAAATCCCGCCTACCGCCAGGATACAGGCATCGGGTGGATTGATGATGGCCGTAAATTCGTCGATGCCAAACATACCCAGGTTAGAAATGGTGAAGGTATTGCCTTGCATTTCATCCGGTTGCAGTTTGCGTTCTTTCGCTTTACCCGCCAGGGCTTTCACCTCGGTATTGATTTGGGACATGGTTTTCATGTTCGCATAACGAATCACGGGAACCAGCAGGCCATCTTCAACCGCTACGGCTACGCCAATATTGATGTCCTTGTTGTAGCGGATTTTATCGCCCAACCAGGAAGAGTTGATCGCAGGGTGTTTGGTCAAAGAAGCAGCTACCGCTTTAACCACGAGGTCGTTGAAAGACAACTTCACTGGAGACACCTCGTTCAGTTGTTTGCGCATTTCGATGGCCCGATCCATGTTGATTTCAATGGTCAGGTAAAAATGCGGCGCGGTGAACAAGCTCTCACCCAAGCGGCGGGCAATCACCTTGCGCATTTGAGACACGCCAACTTCTTCGTAGTTGTTGCCACCCGAATTGAAAGCAAATGGCGCGCTGGCCGGTGCTTCCGCCTTAGCCGTAGGAGCAGGCGTTGGAGTAGGAGTGGCGGCTGGAGTAGGCGTAACTACCGCTGGGGCAGCACCCTTACCTTCCAGGAATGCTTCTACATCTTTTTTGACAATGCGGCCCTGGTCACCAGAGCCGGTCACTTGTTCCAGGCTTACACCCGTTTCTTTGGCGATGCTTTTCGCCAGGGGTGAAGCTTTGACGCGGCTGTCTTCTGAGCTCGCAGCAGCAGCAGGTGCCTCGGCCGCAGGTGTAGCTACTGGGGTGCTTGGCTGACCATTGGCAGCAGCCGGAGCGGCAGCGCCACCATTGGCAGCGGCCAATGCAGCTTGCCAGTCTTCGCCAGCTTGTCCGATGACAGCGATAACACCATCGATAGGCACAGGGCCTTCTTTAACCGCTATATGCAGGATAACGCCTTCTACAAAAGCATCCAATTCCATAGTGGCTTTATCCGTCTCCACTTCTGCCAGGGTTTGGCCTGGTTCAACGTGGTCTCCCTCTTTTTTCAACCAACCAATGATATTGCCCTCTTCCATCGTATCGCTCATACGGGGCATCCGGATGACTTCAGCCATAGGTTTTGCTTTTTGTCGTTTAAGTGAATTAGTAAATTCGCGACCAAATTTACAGTAATACCCAAAGTACACCAATTTGTTCAAAGAAAAATTTATCCAGTGCTTATCTTTACCCAATGAACTTTTCATCCAAGCTACTAGAAGAGGCTGTTAACGCCTTTGCCAGCCTGCCGGGAATCGGCAAAAAAACGGCATTGCGTTTGGTTTTGCACCTGGTCACCCGGGAAGTCGAAACGGTTGACCAATTTGGCGACGCCATTGTAAAAATGCGCCGCGAGATCAAATCCTGCAAAGTGTGCCACAACCTCTCGGACGAGGAACTGTGCAACATTTGTCGCGATCAACGCCGCGACCAGCAGGTTATTTGTGTGGTCGAAAGCATTCGCGATGTGATGGCGATTGAAGATACCGGGCAATACCGGGGAATGTACCACGTTTTGGGAGGGGTGATTTCACCTCTGGAAGGGGTTGGCCCAGGAGAATTGACAATAGATTCACTGGAGCAACGCCTGGCGAGCGGAGAAGTCAAAGAAGTCGTGATGGCCATCAGCCCGACGATTGAGGGCGAAACCACCATTTTTTACATCTCCAAACGATTAAAAGACCTGGACCTGAAAATCAGCACCATTGCTCGTGGGGTTTCCTTTGGGGGAGAATTGGAATATGCTGATGAATTGACCCTCGGGCGGTCGATTGTGGCACGGGTGCCGTATCAGCGGCAGGAGTAGTTAAATTTTACTTTGCAGTCCAACAGCCGACAGCTCAAAGCTGATGGCTGACTGAACCCTCTACCATGACCATCATCATTGTCAACTACAACGTCAAATTTTTTCTGGAACAAGCCTTGCTGGCGGTGCGCAGAGCAGCCCGGGGTTTGGAGGTAGAGATTTGGGTGGTCGACAATGCCTCCCAAGATGGCTCGGTGCAAATGGTGCAAGAGAAGTTCCCAGAGGTCCATTTGATTGCCAATGAGCGCAATGTAGGCTTTTCACAAGCCAACAATCAGGCCATTCGCCAGGCTACAGGCGAATACATCCTGCTCCTCAATCCCGATACAGTCATTGCGGAAAACACCTTACAAGTTTGTGTAGATTTTATGGAAAAACACCCACAAGCTGGAGCGCTGGGGGTCAAAATGATCGATGGCTCGGGGTCCTTTTTGCCTGAGTCCAAACGGGGCTTCCCCTCTCCTTTTGTCGCCTTTTGTAAAACCTTCGGCTTGTCGCGTTTTTTTCCAAAATCCCGCCTGTTTAATCGTTACCACCTGGGGTTTCTAGCTAAAGATAAAAATCATGAAGTTGATGTCCTTTCCGGTGCCTTCATGTTCATTCGCAAAGCAGCCCTGGACAAAGTAGGCTTGCTGGATGAGCAGTTTTTTATGTACGGTGAAGACATCGACCTTTCCTACCGCATTCAACAAGGCGGGTTTAGTAACCATTATCGGGCCGATACCAGCATCATCCATTATAAAGGGGAAAGCACTAAAAAAGGTAGTGTCAACTACGTCCGCATTTTTTACCAGGCCATGATCCTCTTTGCCCGCAAACATTTTCAAGGGGGGAATGCCCAGGGCTTTGTTTTGATGCTGCAAATGGCGATTTATTTACGTGCCACGTTGACCTTAATATCCAACTTTTTTCGCCGCGCCTGGTGGCCATTGCTCGACGGATTGGCCTTGTATGGCGGTTTGAGTTTTTTAAAAAAATTCTGGGCCATTTACCATTTTCACAATGCGGAACATTTTGAAAGTTCTTTCCTCTATTTCAATGCCCCTTTGTACACGGGGATTTGGTTACTGGCCTTGTTTTTTAGTGGTGCTTACGATCGACGCACCAATCTTTGGCAAGTGGTGCGCGGCATCTTGATTGGCACGGTGGCTATCGCTGCGATCTATGGTTTTTTGGATCTGGTGTACCGCAGTTCGCGGGCTTTGATTGTATTGGGTACCATTTGGGCGCTCGTGGCTGTTCCGCTCCTGCGCGCCTTGATTAGTGCGCTGGGTCGGGGAAATTTCAGTCTGGAAGAACAAGCCGAAAAACGCCTGGCCCTGATCGGCTCCATTGAAGAAACCCGCCGGGCTGAAGCCATTTTACGGGCCATTGGCTCCCGCAAAAAAACGATTGGCCTCATTGCTCCAGAAGCAAATCCTGCCGAAGCACACCTTTATCTGGGGGATCTGCAAAGCTTGGCTGCATTGACTGAAATGTTCCACCTGGACGAGGTCGTTTTTTGCAGCAAAGACCTGGCTCATGCCCGAATTATCGCCACGATGGAAAGTCTGGGTAAACAACTCAACTACAAAATTTTGCCCGAAAACAGCGACAGCATCATCGGTAGCAGCCACAAAGACCTCAACGGGGAATTGTACCGGGTAGATGCTTCGTACAACATCGCCCATGCAGAAAATCGCCGGAACAAACGTTTATTGGATCTGGTCCTGGCCATAGTGTTGTTGCCCAGTTTCCCGATAAGTATCTTTTTGGCCAAACACAAACAACGGCTCTGGGCCAATGCCTGGCCAGTGCTGGTTGGTCAAAAAACCTGGGTTGGGTACTGCCAGGCGGAAACAACCTTACCGAAACTTAAACCTGGGATTTTGACGCCAGCGGACATCACCCATGCAACTCCACTCCCTAGTTCTACGATGTACAAATTGGATCAACAGTATGCCCGGGATTATCGGATGGGTGAAGATTTACGGATATTGTGGGGGTATTGGAGGAGCGCACATTAGCAACTCACCAGGCAGTTCCGTTATCAAGTGTCGCCCTTTCGCAAGGCAACGATTTTTTTGATTTGGCTTCGCTGCTTAATTTAATAACTTACTTTAAAGCGGTGCAATTGGTCGACAATTTCCCCTGCGTCCATCCCCGCTAAAACCGCCTCATGATCTTCCCATTGGGCCTCAAAACTTCGCATAAAATCCCCTAAAGCTTTGCCTTGCAAATCAGGAAAAAGGCGCATAATCACCTGGCCGGAATATTTTTCCCGCAAGCGTAACACATATGCCTCTCGTTGGCGCTCCAGTTCAATTTTTTCCAACAAATTTCCTTCTGGAAAAAACGCAGCAATCATCGGCAAGTAAGCATCTCGATCTGCCTCAAATTCAAATTGTTGCGAAATACCTTGTTCCTCCAACCACCCCACGAACCGCCTCATGGTTGTCCGTTCTTTTACCCTTTCGGTGGTTGTGGCATCTTGCTCTTGATAGGGATGAATGGAAAAATAGGGGCTCGCTGTTGCCCAGCGGAACAGCTCATCCAGGGTATCGAAGCCGCGCAACCAGTGGGCATAATCCAGTTGTAAAAAAGCAAAAATGCGTTCAAAATCCTGAGAAACCTCCAGGTCTTTCTTGAAATGACCATCGGCCCTTCGGAATACATACAACAAACCCTGTTCGCCGTATTTCAGGTTAAATCGTTTGAAAATTTTACCCAGAATATTGCCCACATCATTGAAGGAGAGGTAATTGTACGTGCTGTCAAAATAGCGGTGCTCCCGGTAGAAAAAATCGACCTGGAAAATTTGATAGACTGTGCTAAAAACTGGACCCAAGGACTTGTGTTGCTGGATCCCTAAATCCCTGATCAGTTCCATGCGCAAATCCTGCCAGGTGCTTTGAATGACTGCATCGGACACGATGATGTCAACATCACCAAAGTCGGGTTTATCGCGGTAATACCGGGGAATGCGGTACAAGTCGCCCAGTTTTTGATCCAGGTAATGTCTCAATTCACTTTCGACTTTCAGGTACTCCGCTTTGGGCAAACGCCCCAATTTGAACAAATTACCACCCATTTTGCTTTGTTGTTGAGGTTTGGCGTGCAGAACGTCGTAGGGTAGGTGTTTGGTTCCAAAAACTTAACACTACGCTCCTGCAAATTTATTTGAAGCTGCCACAAAAAACCTTACTTTGCTTCATGTAATTACCAAAACACAATTCATCATCAAATCGCATTGTTTTTATGAAATCACTACTCTGCACTTTTATTTTAGGACTCTTTTTGGCGCTGGGTACAGCCACGGCTCAGGCACCAGCAACTCCTCCTCCCACACCCGCCTTGGACTCCTTAGGCGCAAAAGACTTTTTAGGGAAATACGATACTGGTGGTATGGGCAATATCGTCGTGAGTTGGGAACAAGGTAAAGTGATTGGCGCTTTGGAAGGCCAGGGCAGCGCTGAACTGAAACCAACCGCTACTCCCGATGTATTGAGTATCGTTGGTTTTGAAGGCACCGCAACTTTTATCCGGGACGAACAGAAAAAAGTCATCAAGGTGAAGTTGGAAGTGCAAGGGCAGGTCATTGAGGGGGCGAAACTGTGAATTAGAAGTTGAGGAGTTTAGAAGTTGAGGAGTTGAGGCTACCGCGACCGGCACTAACAACAGCCCTTTTCAAAATTCCTGCGGCAGCCTCAACTTCTAAACTCCTCAACTACTCAACTCAATATTATGCAAGGAACAAACCAAGACCAACTAGCCGAACAGGTGGCCCAAAACCTGACTCTAGACCCCCAAGACTGGACACAAATGCGCCAGCTGGGGCACCAAATGATTGACGATGTGATGGATTATCTGGAAAACATCGGCAAACAACCCGTTTGGAAGCCCATTCCCTCCGAAGTCAAAAACTTTCTCGCTGCGGATATCCCTCAGGAGCCACAAGACATCGACAGCATTTATCAAGAGTTCAAACAATACATCTTTCCCTACACCAAGGGCAATATCCACCCTCGCTTTTTCGCCTGGGTGCAAGGCACTGGCACCCCACTGGGTGTATTGGCCGACTTGTTAGCGGCTACCATGAATCCCAATGTTACGATTGGTGAACACGCTTCCCTCTATGTCGATCAGCAGGTGGTCAATTGGTGCAAACAAATGCTCAACTATCCCGACGAAGCCTCCGGGATTTTGCTCAGCGGCGGCTCGATGGCCAATATTACGGCTCTTACTGTTGCCCGCAATCATCAGGCCAGTGTGCGCCAGGAAGGTTTGTTCAATATTGGTAGTCAAATGACCCTGTATTGCTCGGCTGAAACCCATAGTTGTATTCAAAAAGCGGTGGAAATTCTGGGTTTGGGTGCTGAAGCGGTGCGCAAAATTTCAGTGAATGCCCAATACGAAATCAATACCGTCGAACTGATTGAATGCATCGAAGCCGATCTCGCTGCCGGGCATCGTCCATTTTGTGTGGTTGGCACTGCGGGTACGGTCAATACCGGGGCAATCGACCCCCTTGAAGAACTTTGGCAAATTTGTCAACGCTACCAATTGTGGTTCCACGTAGATGGAGCGTATGGAGCGTTGGCCAAACTTGATCCTGAATATGCTCTTTCACTAACGGCGATTGAAAAAGCCGATAGTGTAGCCTTTGACTTGCACAAATGGCTCTACATTCCCTACGAAGTAGGCTGTACTTTAATTAAAAATGCGGAGGCGCACCGCAATGCTTTTGCCATTACGCCCAACTATCTTTTGCAAGAAAAGCGAGGCTTGGCGGGTGGACTGGAATCCATCAACAATTACGGTTTTGAGTTGTCGCGGGGTTTCAAAGCCCTTAAAATCTGGATGTCGCTTAAGGAGCATGGCTTGGCCAAATACGCAGCCATGATTCGGCAAAACAACTTGCAAGCGGCGTATTTGGGTCAAATGGTGGAGAACACGCCGGAATTGGAGTTGTTGGCCCCGGTTTCGCTAAGTATTGTTTGCTACCGGTACATCCATCCTGATCTTACAGAAAGCGAACTCAACTCCTTGAACCGCGAGATATTGATTCAATTGCAGGAACGGGGCATTGCTTCACCATCTTCTACTCTTTTGCAGGGGCGGTATGCCATTCGGGTTTGTATTGTCAATCAACGCACGAAAAAGGCTGATTTGGAACTGTTGGTACAAGCTACTTTGCAAATTGGTGCTGAACAGGTAGCTCTATTTTTAGCACCAAAAACCCTTTCAGTAACATGAGTTCTGAATTGGCATCATTTTTACCGCAGAGTTTCGCGGAGTACACACAGAGTTTCACAGAGTTTTGCTAGTTTTAAGGAGTTTTGCCACCTGCGGTGGCTGGAGTTCATAGGCCATTAAAATTTGATGGTTTTATTCTAGTGCTAATTCAATGTAGCCTCTGCATACTCTTCACCACCGAAGGTGGCTACTCCGTGAAACTCTGCGTGCACTCTGCGAAACTCTGTGGTTGAAAAATTAATTATAAAGACAATGCATTAATAAAAGACAACCAACTAGTTGAAATTTACATCGAAATACTCAAAACCCACGTTTCAATATGAAAAATTTTCAACTCTTCTTGACCTTGCTTTTTTGTCAAATCCTGGGTAGTGTACAGGCTCAGCAACCCCTCCGCATCGGTGTAGTCGGCTTAAACCACGACCACGTCAACTGGATTTTGGGGCGGGCCAAAGCCAATGACATCGAGATCGTCGGCATCGTTGAACCCAATCGTGCCCTGGCCGAACGCCATGCCAAAAGGCGGGGTTTTGATATGAGTTTGGTGTACAATACCATCGAAGAAATGGTGGAAAAAACCAAGCCCGAAGCGGTGACCGCCTTTAATTCCATCTACGACCACCTGAGTACGGTAGAGTTTTGCGCGCCCAAAGGCATCCACGTGATGGTAGAAAAACCCCTGGCGGCCAACTGGAAACACGCCCAACGAATGATTGAGCTGGCGCAAAAACACCAGATTCAGCTGCTTACCAACTACGAAACGACCTGGTACGGCAGCAATGCCAAAGCTTATGAATTGATCAACAAGGAAAACAAAATAGGGCCAATCCGCAAAATGGTTTTTCACCACGGCCATCCCGGCCCGGTAGAAATTGGTTGTAGCCCGGAATTTTTGGCTTTTCTCACCGACCCTGTACTCAATGGTGGAGGTGCATTGACTGATTTTGGTTGTTACGGCGCTAACCTCGCCACTTGGTTGCTGAAGGGCGAAACACCCAAAACCGTGTTTTGTAACCTGCGCCACATCAAACCCAACATCTACCCCAAAGTAGACGACGAAGCCACCATCATCCTGGAATACGCCAATACCGAGGTGATCATCCAGGCTTCCTGGAATTGGCCCTATGGCCGCAAAGACGTGGAAATTTATGGGCAAAACGGCACCATCGAATGTATAAATGGCAAAGACATGCTGGTAGGGCCGAAACTGGAGGACCGGGGAACACCCTTTGTTGCTGATCCATTGCCAGTCAATGACCCTTTTACTTACCTCGAAGGTGTAGTACGCGGGCGAATCAAAGTGCAAAATTTTGATTTATCGGCATTGGACAACAACCAGATTGTCGTGCAAATTTTGGAGGCAGCGAAACATTCGGCGAAGACAGGGAAGGTTGTAGAGTGGGCGAAGTTTTTTAAAACCAAGTAAAATCGATCAAGAATTGATTATTGTTTTCGCAACAAAACAATCTGCCCCAAGTGGTACACATCGTGGTGGATCAAGCCATGTAACAATACCGAATAGGAGTAACTTCGGCCTTCAACGATTTGCTCCAGGCGGGATTCATCCAGTTGTTCCAACTGTTCGAGCAATTGCAACTGGCTGTCTTCAAATTGCTGGAGGGTGATGAGCCAACTTTCTTCATTGGGGCTAACCACGGGGAAATTGGCTGCGTCATCTACATCGTAAGTAGTATTGCCCCGCAGTTTTTCGATGGCAAAACGACGCCAGGCGGTCATGTGTTCTACCAGCTCTATCAGGGTATGACTATCGCCAATCTGGTTACCCAATTGATCGCTCGTTACTTTGCGCAGAATTTCCATAACTGATGGCCCATGCCAGGCGGCACCATCAAACGTACGGCGCAGTAATTCAATAATTTCTTGACGATGCATAACAGCAGAGATGAGTTGGTGCTAAAGATACAAAAGGAGTATGATAAGAATAGGTAATCTAAAGATGAAAAATAGATTTTAAAAAACTGAAACTCAAACACCCCTAAAACCGTATAGAATGTATAATTTTGTATTCCCTCCTCCCGGGAATCTACAGCCCAAAATTGAACACTACTGGAAACACTAGTACATTGATAGCTAAAACATCTTTGGCACAAACAGCCTTGCACATTCTGCATTCAACTGATGATGCCTTTCAACATACTGCTTCAACGATGGAGCAACTGGCCCTGGGTTTGGGTTATGCCCATAGCGATGTAGGAAAAGTCTGGCATTGGCTGGAGCAGGAATTGAGCCGACAAACGGAACAGGGCTGCATCCCCCAGTTGCAAGCTACACGAAGCTGCACTCCACCTTTTCACAGTATTTTGGCCTGGACTTGTTGGAAAAAAGACCCTTCCACGGTCAGTATTGAGGGCTTATTTGATGCTTTGCTGCAGTCGCACCATTATTGGTACTTGCACCGCGATCCTCAAGAGCTGGGGCTACCTTGTATTCACTTTGCGGAAGAGGCGGTAATGCCTGAGTTTTTTGAAAATCATGATGCTCCTTTTCAAATTCAGGACCCTGCTTTTCTGGGTTTACTTTGCCGGGCCAACGAGTGTTTGATCGAAATGGGCGAACAACTACAGCGTGATCTGAGTGATTTAATCCAATGGCATGAGCTTACTGTATTTGGTTTGAATGAAGACCTTTGGGATGGTGCATCAAAAAGTTATTGTGGTTTTGATCTCCTTTCTGGTCAGAAATTGAACATTCCAAACCTTGCCAATTACCTTCCCCTCTGGGCTGGGGTGCCCGATCAGGAACTGGCGGAGGAAATGTGCGGGAATTTGATTAAAAGATATTTTCAGGATACTTATTGGGCATTGCCCATACAATTACCTACTAAAGACAGTTCAGGGGAGACGGTCTCTTTGCTCTTGAATCGAATGATTTATGCAGGGTTGCTGCGTTATGGTTTTAAAGAAAATGCCAGTTACCTGCGTAAGAGCAGTTTACAAATGGTTGGCAATTATGGTTTTTACAATTTGTATCAAGCCTTGATGCATCCTTATGACAACATTGGAATAGGCCAAGGGAATTCCGCTGCCACTGCCGCACTGGTGCTTGACCTGGCGAATGGTATTCCTGAAAAACGAGGGTTTGAACAGAATTGGTAATGCCTATAAATAATGCTGGATGAAGGCCGAGTACTCAGTAGCATCCACAACTTTCCACCCCGCTGCCTCAAATTCAGCAATTTCTTCGGTACTCGGAAAGCTGAAATAGGCCGATTCCGCTTCGTCCTGAGCGAGGATACTCGGTTTTTCACCTTGCAAAATAGAGACTACCTGATCGGCTACAAAAGCTGCGCTCGCTGGATACAAATGCAAAATATGCCACAACAGGGAACGATCCGGGTTGACGGGCAAATGGGAGAAACCGATTATGCCGCCCGTATCAATGGTTTTGTCATCAATGTAATGCAAAGTGCCGTTGATGGTTTTGTCGCCATTTTTCAAAGCCCGAAAAACGGCCAGTACACCTCGATAATTGGGCAAACGCCCGGAATGAAAATTCACTACCCCAAGCTTGGGAATCTGGACAAATGCATCTCCAAAAATGCGGCCATACCGAATGGACAGCACCAAATCGGGCTGTAAAGAACGAATCAAGTTCAGGCTTTCTTCCGATTTGATGTCGTTCAAAGAGGTGATGGGGATAGCGTATTGTTCTGACAAGGCTTCAAAAGTCTGATATTGGGGTTTATGCGCTCTGGCCTGGGCATCCAGTTGGGGAAATAAAAATTCATTGGGCAAAATTTGTTCAAAAAATTTCAGGTCCTGGAGTGCCTGGGGAGCATCCGGATTGGCTTTCCCAACCTTATCCGAGATGAATATGTGCTGAATGTAGGGGTGGAGCAAAGGCAACAAGTGATTGAGCATCACATTACTGGCCAGATCCCGATTGGTAAAATAGAGTAAGCGCATGGTAGAGATTATGGCCAAATATACCCTATAATTGATATTTTTGAGCATCAAAATCTTCCACTACATGAGATCCATTCTTTTCCTACTCTGCCTGATTATTTTGAGCCATCAAAAAATCTCAGCTCAAATTGATACCACCTACGCCGAGCGTCTGGGCTGGCCCAAAGGTTCCAAAGTACTCATCATGCACGTCGACGATGCCGGGATGTCCTGGGACTCCAACGAAGGTGCTTTCCAGGCCCTGACCAAAGGGGTTGCTACGTCCGTAAGTGTGATGATGCCATGTGGCTGGGTTCCGGGGTTTGTGCACCAACTCAAAAAAAATCCCACAATTGACGCTGGCCTGCACCTCACCCTGACATCAGAATGGGATGATTACCGCTGGGGGCCCTTGAGTGGCAAACCAACCGTGCCAGGTTTGGTTGATCCGGAGGGGGCCCTTTGGCCAGAAGTGGAAGATGTAGTCAAAAATGCTTCAGCAGATGAAGTTGAAAAGGAAATTTTAGCGCAAATCGCCCGGGCCCGTCAAATGGGTTTTGAACCCACCCACATGGATTCACACATGGGTACGCTGTTTGCCTCTCCTGCCTTTTTGCAGCGCTACATCAAGGTTGGCATTCAGGAACGAATCCCGGTAATGATGCCCGCCGGGCACTGTAGCATGATCGCCGAAACGAATAAACTGGATCCTTTTACCCTGGGTTTGTTGCGCAATGCGGGTAAAAACCTCTGGAGCAACGGGCTTCCCGTACTAGATGATTTGCACAATGAAACCTATGGCATGAAAATACCAGCTGGATTGAGCGATCAAGCCATGCAAAAGTTAAAAACCAAATTGATCATCGAATCTTTCCAACGGCTTAAACCAGGGGTGACTATGCTAATCGTGCATTGTACGGCCCCCTCCCCTATTTTTAAACACATTTCTGGTTCAGGTGACGTGCGCAAAAGCGATCTGCTGGCGATGCAATCTCCCGAATTGAAGGCTTATTTGCAAAAAGAAGGGATTGTTTTGACGACGTGGCGGGAGTTGATGGAACGGAGAAAAAAACTGAAATAGCGTTGAGGGGTTGAGAAGTTGAGGAGTTGAGAAGTTGAGGCTACCGCGAGCGATTTTGACAATGTCCTTGTCTAAGCCACTCGCGGTAGCCTCAACTTCTCAACTCCTCAACTTCTCAACTCCTCAACTTCTCAACCCCTCAACTTAATTCACCCGCACCCCTTCCGCCGTGCGGCTATTCCGATCCTGCCGATCGATGCGGCGCAGGTCCACCATTAGCCCGGCAAAAGCGGCACCGTAGTTGACTTCGTATTCCTTGCCGTCATAGGTGACCTTACCTGAGGCTCTTTCCCAATCCTTGGCCAACAACACATAACGTTCGCCGGCTTTGGGGTTGGGGCCAAACATGAGGAAACGTTGATCAGAGCCGTTTTCAAAGGCAATGGCGAAACGATTGGCTTTGGGGCTAAATGTAAACACCCCGGGCGTACTGCGGGGGATAAAAATTTCTTCTACTTTTTCCCCATTGATCATCCGTACTTTCCCTTCAACAATTTCGGAAGAGTTTTCGCCCAATTTCCGCCGCAAATACACATCGTCGGACAAATAAAATTGAATTTTTTTCAGTTCTGATTCAGTCCAACGGTTGCGGTCGTACAAATCCTGGGTAAAATAAGACAGGCTTGGACTACAACTGCTGAACGCTGCCCACAGCAGCAACACAATAAGGGTATTTCTCATCATCACGTGTTTTTGATTTGTGATGCGGAAATTACAGGAAGTCACCTATGTGTAAAAGTGGATTATGAAAAGTTTAACGAGGGTTAAGAGAGTTTAACAAGGTTCGGATCGCTCGCTTCGACTTACTTCGACTTCGCTCAGTAACCGTCGCTCAGCGACCGATTAGAACTTTGTAACTTTCCAGACAATCCCTTTTCTCTAAATTTTGTTACATTAGCACTAAAGTAGTTGAACGTAAATAAACGGGGGAATTCACACTCAACTACTCGGGGATTAAACAACCAAGACATGAAGGTTTTTACCAAGATTTTTACAGAGAAAACGACTTTCCTCAGCTTGCTTTTTGGCATTCTGGCTTTGCCAATGGCCATGGCTACACACAACCGGGCTGGTGAAATCACGATAGAACAAGTGGGCAACTGCGTAACCAGTTTGACCGTCAAAGCAACCATCGTTACGTACACCAAGGCGAGTAGCTTTATGGTAGATCGCGACTCCTTAACTATTTTTTGGGGGGATGAATCTCCTGGGGCTCGTGGCCAACAGGTATTGCGGGTCAATGGCCCGATCGGGGTGAATGGTATTGGGAAGGGGGAATTGCTGGAAAACGATACCCGTAAAAACGTTTACGTCGCTTTTCACACCTACCCTTCGCGGGGCACTTATGTCATTTCGATGAATGACCCCAACCGCAACGGGGGCATCATCAACCTCAATTTTCCGAACTCGGAACAAATCAAATTCCACATCCAAACCACCTATACTTTCCCCAACCCACAGGTAGATGGCTGCAACAATACTCCGGTTTTGCTGCAACCTCCAATCGACATTGGTTGTGTAGGAAAACCCTTTATCCACAACCCCAATGCCTACGACTCAGATGGGGATAGTCTGGCGTACAAGCTGATCATCCCATTTTCGGATCGAGGAGTACAGGTGCCCAATTACCTCTTCCCCAATATGGTCAGTCCGGGGCCTAAAAACAACCTGAGCATCAATGAACGAACGGGGGAAATTGTGTGGGATGCGCCGCAACGAGCGGGGGAATACAACCTGGCCATGATCATCATCGAGTACCGGGACGGTAACCCCTTGGATACCATTGTGCGCGATATCCAGATTTTGATCCAGAGTTGTGACAACCAACCTCCCAAAATTGTAGCCCCTGATGAAATTTGTGTCATTGCGGGGCAGGTCGTTGAGTTTAAAGTAACCGCAACTGCCCCAATCGAAGAAACCCGGCAAAAGGTAAAATTGGGCGCGCTTGGGGGACCTTTTGAAGTAAAAATCAGTCCCGCAACCTTTACGCCCAACATCAATTCTTATCAAAATGACCCATTGGTAAAAACCTTCCGTTGGGAAACGCGCTGCGAACACATTTCAGACCAATTCTACACGGTCGTGTTCCGAGCGGTAGATGACTTTTACCCGCGAGACTCCACGGGTTTGTCTATCCTAAAAACGGTACGAATAAAAGTCGTCGGGCCGCCTCCGGAGGATGTGCGAGCGGCACCGGGCAATGGATTTATTGATGTGAGTTGGCAAAAACCCTACGTGTGCGACAAAGCAGCGGAAAATTACTTCCAGGGCTTTACAGTCTGGCGAAGGATCGGCAGCAACTCTTTTGAGCCCGATACCTGTCAGCCTGGTTTGCAGGGCAGAGGGTATGAAAAACTAACTGAATTTTCCATTGTGGATAGCCTCAATAAGCGTTACCATTTCCGCGACAATGACGTGGAACCGGGTCGGACCTACTGTTACCGGATTTTGGCCGAATTTGCCAAAACGACCCCGGGAGGACGTTACGCCTACAACCTTTTGGAAAGTTTGCCTTCCAAGGAGGCTTGTGTACAGCTCAACCGCAATCTGCCAATCATCATCAAAGCGGATGTGGTCAGCACCAGTGCAACCACGGGTAGTGTACAAGTCTGCTGGACCAAGCCTAAGCCCAATGATCTGGATACCCTCGTGAATCGAGGGCCCTATAGTTATGAAGTGATGCGCGCCGAAGGTTTGACCCCGGCGGATGCGGCCTTCCAATCCGTAGCTCGTTTCACCAGCACGACCTTTAAAGGTGCCAACGACACTTGCTTCCTGGATCGAAACTTGCGTACGGCCACAACAGCCTACAGCTACCGCATCCGTTTTTATACAGGTCGATCCGCGACGGAACCATTGGGAGTAACCCCATTGGCCTCTACAGTATTCTTGCAAATCAGTCCTTCAGATAAGCTCTTGAATTTGAGCTGGCAAGAAAATACCCCCTGGGACAATTATGCTTATGTGGTGTTCAAAAAGAATGCCACAGGCACCTTTGATTCAATTGCGACCGTGACTACCAATCGGTATACCGACCGCAACCTGGTCAATGGCACCGAATATTGCTACAAAATCCGGGCTTTGGGTACCTACGGCATTGTGGATATTGTCAGCCCGCTGGTCAATCATTCACAAGAGCAATGTGGCCGACCACAAGACAATGTACCCCCCTGCCCACCAACAATCAAAGTCGCTACAATATGCGACAAACCGACTGATTGTGCTGATCGTGAGCTACAAGTCAATACCATCACCTGGAATCGCCCGACTACGACTTGCCCCGAAGCAACCGACCTAGCGGGTTACAAGGTGTATTTCAACAATGGAGATACTGTAGGTACGTATACTTTGGTGGGTACCGTCACTTCGCCGAATACCTTGATATTCACGCATCGCCCCGAACTGGGCATTGCGGGTTGTTACGCGGTTACCTCGGTGGATCAGTTGGGCAATGAAAGTGCACGCAGCAACCTGATTTGTGTGGACAACTGTCCTCGCTACATCCTACCGAATACCTTCACGCCAAATGGGGACAATCAAAACGACTTGTTCACACCCTTCCCCTTCTGTTTTGTTGCCTCAGTCGACTTCCAGGTGTTC
This sequence comes from Haliscomenobacter sp., assembly GCF_965225875.1. Lineage (GTDB taxonomy): Bacteria > Bacteroidota > Bacteroidia > Chitinophagales > Saprospiraceae > Haliscomenobacter. The sequence goes on from NZ_CBDDBS010000002.1 coordinate 1,209,168, forward strand.
AACCGCTGGGGGCAACTGGTGTTCAAAACTGCCGATCCGAACCTGAATTGGGATGGTACCAACTTGCAAGGTGATGCGCTCCCCGCCGGGGTGTACTACTACAAGTGCAAGGTGTTTGAACAACGGGTGAATGGCGTGGTGCCAGTGGAGAAGCCGCTGGAGGGGTATATTCAGTTGGTGAAGTAGAAGTAATGATGCTCAGAATGGTCAAGTTAGCCATTCTGAGCATCATTACACATAATAACAGTTTCTTTAAACTCAATCAACTCCTGGGTTTAATTCATAGTGGGCGCTTTCTTAAGAGTTATTCTTCTTCAGTTTTGTCGCTTTTTTCGGTTAGCACTTTTCTCTTCATTAACCATTTTATCAAAGCAGGAATTAAGATAAGGAGCCCCAATAAGGCACTCATTTTTTTCTGGTTCAAAATAGGCATTAAAATAAAAAAGACCAATAACATGCACGTTATTGCTAGAATAGTTCCAAACAGCCCTCTTGAAAATCCAGCAGGATTGCGCTTAAAGTCATCTTTATATCCGAGGTACAGAAATAATGCAAAAATGGATAAGATGATGATTGTTTCCATTTCAATATTTCGTGTAGGTTAATTTGTTCCAAATCCCGAATACACCCTTCCCTCCTCCGGCACAAACCCCAAAACAATATCCTGTGCAGGCACCCCTCTTCTTACGAATTCTTCAGCCACTTCCTCCTCTGTCCAGTTTTGCATCACCCATATTTTCCCATTGCGAACATCGAAGTGCATGAGTACATCAAAAGAAAAAGCTCCTTTTTGCCAACCGGTGCTGACCAATTGAAAATGACCATTTTCCCGATCTACAATCAGCATTTTCTCCAGTCCAGGGGCATTGGCATAAGGTGTTGCCGCATATTCTTGCAAATTGCCCCAAGGCTTCATGAAAAGCATTTAAAGGAGAAGATTTAATGAAAGATTTGACTTCTACCGCAATCTTTTCATAGCCCTTTTCTGCGACAAGTAGTTTTTCTGCGCCTAAGTCAATAAAAAAACCTACCTCCCCCACTTTAAATGGGAAGCTATCATGGGTGATCATCCAACCATCCTTTTCCAGGGCTTCCCGTACCACATCATGATAAATGTCCTTTGCCAATTTTTTTCAACAAATTTATTTCTAAATCAAGAAAAAACAATGACAAAACAAAATATTTATCACTAAATTACTTCAACTCAGCCGCCCAAACAGCACCGAAAACAGCTAATATCACACCATCACATGCTTGAGGTTCGTGTTTCTCTTACACCCGATAGCAATTCCAACTGAATTGCGTCCGCAGTGCGGACGTATTTGGAAAGATTCGGTAAAACTGACGGTATCGCTCCAACTCCCTTACCGAAAAGCCACTACCCATATGTGACTGAAATGTTATTTTTATTTCCAATATTTTTTCATTAAGTCAGCTACCCAAATAGGCTGCCTTATTTCTGTTTTCGGTTGAAACTCTTTGAAAACTGGTTTGATGTCTAAGATTGGAGTTCCATCAATAGCGTCAAGAAATTTCACTTTTAATGTTCTGCCGTCATGTTCTAATAGTTCAACTGTTGTAAGCCCAATTTGGTTTGGTCTATCTTTTTTGCGTTGCCCAAAAATACCAACTAATGGATAGTTTGGGTTGCCTCTTGGCCGCCCTGAAAAAACAATGTCGTCTTCCTTTACTTTGTCAAAATAGTAAATAATTTCAAGATGTGAGAAATCGGAAATACTGGCGAAGGCTTCTGTAGGGATATGGTCTGCAAGTTCAATATCAGCTATGATTGTTTCCCAATAATCATCTATTGGTTCTTTTCTTGAGTTTTTCACCGTCGCTATCGGTTTTAAAACAACTTCCATTGTATTAATTTTAATTGGTCCAATTTACTGAAAACGCTAAAATCAATTTTACCGAATAAATAAGCAAAATCAATTGAAGTGCTTGGCTCGAAAAATTAAATAAAAATATCAATACAACACCAATTAACAACATAGTTGCAGCTATAGTTTTTTGATTTCCGGTTTTCTTAATACTAGTTATGATAAATGAACTAGCTAAAGCATAAATCGCCAAAGAGAAAATACTGTAAAAGTCATTCGGAAAAATCCAACTCAAAATCAAAGGTTGTAGAATATGAATGGCAATGAACAGGTATCGCCTTTTTACACTTTCTGCGTAGTAATTATTGGTGCCATCTGTAAAATTCGCAATAATTCCTCCACCTATGTCTAAAGTTAAAAACGCAAGCAGGACTTTTTTTGTTAAAGGCAGCTCAATGCCCAAACAAAGTATTTGTGCGGCAATTGTCAAGGTAATTGAGCCAAATAGAATGAGAAGAAGGTCAAGGCTAGTTGTTTCGCGTCCAAATAGCTCATATAGTGATTTATGAACTTTCATTTTTCGTCTTCCTATTTCCATTTTATGCGTTCTGTTTACAATGATGGCTAACACGAGAATATGCGCACTTTTTAGGCTTACTTGATAAAGATATACTACGAACACGAGTGTTCCAAATAGTTTCGATTTAACTCATTCTATTTTCCCCCTTGGTCGCCTTTTTTACGCGTCAAGGTCTATCATCTTCCCAAATCAATGAATTTATTTTCCAACCATTTTGGGTTTTTACAAATTGAAAAAACTTATGGCCGTATTCCTTAAAGTAGTTGCCGTTTAAATAGCCACTTTTTTGGTAACGAGAATAGCGTTGGGCAATATTTCCAATTATTGTGGTTTCTCCGGCAATCTCATGTTCTTCAAATTCGGTAAGCGTACCATCAGAAAGTATTGTTTTCCTTGGTGCAATAAAGCTTTCCAGTGTGTAAATTATTTCTGTAGCTTCCATTTTTTTAATAATGATACATTCGGGTATACACGTTGTATAGATTGCGGACAGATCTGGTTGTGTTTGGTTGGTGTTGGTGAATAATCCAAAGAACCTCTTTGAAACATTGTCTATTTCCAATTTGTCCATGTTGATTGTTTCTTTGCTTGATTCCATCTTTACAATTTTGTTCTTTGTTGATTTTCCAAAACCTTGCCACTCTATAAACGGATATTAGGATAGCTTCTAGTGTTGGTCCTTGGGGTCAAGTTTTGCTGCTTTTTGGTAGGTCAATTGACTTTTGATACTCCTCAATGTCGTAACAAGTTGCGTCAATATTGAAGCAAGCCTTAAAGTATGTCGTAAAAGTAGTAACCATAAAGCAGCGGTTTTTTAATGTCTACTCCTTGAAGTTCCATTTCGTCGAATATGGTGTCAATGTGTTCTTGCTTTTCGTCGTCTTGTACAGAAGAACAACTCATTATGCTCAATAGGGCAAAAAATAAAGCAATTATCTTTCTCATTGTTGTCGGTGTATTAACTGTAATTTTTACTGCCTTTCTATATAATTTTTGAGTTCCAAGTTCATCTTTTTGAATCCGTCAGGTGCTGTTTTCATCATGGGAAGTTGTTTAAATAATTGTGATAAAATCCCCCTATATTCTTCTCTATTCGTAAGTAATGTTTTTCCGTTTCCCATGTCTTTTAGTTCAAAGAAATGTTCTCCATCAAAAATTCTGGGAAGTCCAGTTTTTGCAATCCAAGCAAATCGTTTCTTCTCTTGCCAGTAGGAAATGTCAGGTTTAAACTCGTATGGTTCTGCGCCTGCCGCTGCGAGTTTTAAATGAAGTTTTCCGTTGGGTTGTACTGTACCACCCAAAAATGTTAATTGTGAGTTCCAATTTTTATAATTTTCAAAATCAACAATTGTCGCCCAAACCTTGTCGGCTGATGCGTTGATTTCAATTTCATCACGAATTTCAAAACTTGTTCTACTTAGGAGTAGGACTACTAAAATAATTACAGCTAAAATAATCCACATATGCCATCTTGTTTTGTGATTTAATTATCGTTAACTGTGTTGTAACAGCCTGACTGCCAAAACGGAAATATGCGTACTTATTCTGCCCGCTTGGTAAAGACAAACCATACGTACTAAACTTTCAGGAAGTCACTTCAACTCAGCCGACCCAAACAACACCGTAAATTTCTCACACCACACCAAAACGAACTTCTGACTATCCTTAGTCGTATTGGGTACTGCGAGGCGTAAATTGCCATTGGCTGGTGTTTTGATGATTTCAGTGTAATCGCTAGCTTTCAAGTCATTGGAGAGGTAAAGGCGAACATCTGGGCCTGGATCAGATTTGAAATTTTCGAGCAGCAGGAATTTCTTACCGTCTTTGTCTTTGATTAGTTTGGCCGTGCCGGAAGTGGCGTGGGCACCATTTTTAAAAGCACCGGAAAACAATACTACATCCGTATCACCGGGTGTGACATCATCATCGCTGCTGGCTTTATCGCAAGCAAAACTCAGGCTTAAGGCAAGCGCCAGGAATAGAAACTTGTACATAGGATTATGGTTGTTAGTAGTTATGAGTTTGAATGTCTTGTTTATAACGCCTGAGCATTCAGCATATTTTGCTTACTTATACCCAAACTGCTTCAGAAAAAAATCATCATTCCGCCAGTTGTCTTTCACTTTGACGAAGAGCTCCAGGAAGACCTTTTTTTCCAAAAACTTCTCCATATCCAGGCGGGCTTCCATGCCCAGTTTTTTGATCGACACCCCATTTTTGCCAATCAAGATAGATTTTTGGGTGTCCCGTTCTACAAAGATGGTGGCAGAAATCCGGGCTATCGCTTTGCCCCCCACAGTTTGGTCTTCTTTAAACTCCTCGATGATCACCTGCGTAGCATAAGGGATTTCCTGATGGTACAGGGTCATGATTTTTTCCCGGACGATTTCGCTCATAAAAAAGCGCTCTGGGCGGTCGGTCAGTTGATCTTTGGGGTAATATTCCGGGCCTTCGGGGAGGTTTTCTTTTAAGGTGCTCAGCAACAAATCAGTGCTGATTTTTTTCAAAGCCGAAATGGGAATCACCTGGGCTTGCGGCAATTGTTCGGCCCAAAATGTTTTCAACTGCTCCAGTTTCTCTTCGTCAACCAGGTCAATTTTGTTGAGCACGACGAACATAGGGATGCTGGTCTGGCGGCGCAATTGTTCCAGGAGTTGATCACCTGCCTTGTACTCTTCCAGCACGTCGGTCACCAAGAGCATGAGGTCAGCATCCTCGAAGGTAGACTGCACAAAGGAGTTCATGGCCTGGTGCATCTTGTAGGCGGGTTTTTCGACTACGCCAGGAGTGTCGGAAAGCACCATTTGGAAATCCTCGCCACTCAAAATACCGATGATGCGATGGCGTGTCGTTTGGGGCTTGTTGGTGATGATGGACATACGTTCGCCCACCAATGCGTTCATCAAAGTGGATTTGCCCACATTGGGATGGCCAATGATATTGATAAAACCGGAACGGTGCATAAATTTGTTTCTATTCTAAAAGGTCCCACCCTTGTGGCAGCTGCTTGATTCGTCCGTTGACCAATTTATCCAGGATGTAATAAATGTCGCCGGGCTTGTAAGGCCGCCAGTTGATGTTGTTGAATTCGGGGCCAAAGTTAAGGTAATATTGGAGTTTGTTGTCCTTCATTTCTTCATAAACGTGCTGAAGGGAGTTGATGACCACAATCCAGCCGTCTTCGTCCTTGATGTCTTCGTACCATTCTTCGTAGTAGTCGTTGTCACCACTGTGGTAATTGAGCACGTTTTCGCAGATCAAAATGTAGCGGTAAATGCCTTTTTCGATCATGTAATCCACCAGTTCCCGTTTGAGGTAGATGCTGTCGTCGTAAAGGCAGTCGTTCCATTCACCAATCATTTCGATGATGGCGTAGCCCTCATCGTAGTCTGCGTACAAGACTTTCAGGTACAGGGTCAGTGAGCCAATGGTGTCCCATTGAGGGTGAATGTAATAGTTGTAAATTTTATTGGTGTAATAAAACTCACTATACTCGCGTCCGTAAAAGGGCGAATTGACGTCTTCAGCAGCCACGTAGTCATCCCGCCAGCGGAAGTATGGTTCGATGTCTTGCACAGTCGTAATTTTTTTTTGAAATGTACGATCAAAACGAATAAGGAGGGAAAAAAGTTGAGGGAGGTTTAGGCTAACGCAGTGGCTTAGACAAGGACATTGTCAAAATCGCTGTGGTAGCCTAAACCTCCCTCAACTTCCCTCAACCTTCCTCAACTTTTCTTCTTAACTTGGTCTCTCACAATCGAAACCGATGTTAAAAATAGGCATCACTGGTCCCGAATCAGCTGGCAAAACCACCTTGGCCAAAGCGCTTGCTGCCCATTACAAAACGGCCTACGTGCCTGAATTTTCACGCCTTTACCTTGAAAAACATGGCCCTGGGTACGATGAAGCCGACCTACTCGAAATCGCCAAGGGTCAGTACAGCTGGGAGCTCGCCTATGCGCGTGATGCCAAACGTTTGTTGATTTGTGATACGGACTTGTTGGTGATCAAAATCTGGTCGGAGGTGCGTTTTCAGGAATGCCACCCCTGGATTGAACGGCAATTGCACTTGCATCCCTACGATTTGTTTTTGTTGTGCAAACCTGATTTGCCCTGGGAACCAGATCCACTGCGCGAAAACCCGAATAATCGGGATGAGTTGTACCAGCGGTATTTGAAGGCATTGGAGGACATGAATGCCAACTTTTTTGAAATAAGTGGGTTGGAGTTCGAACAACGGCTGGCTTTGGCGGTTTCTAGTGTAGATCGGTTTTTAGGATTTGCAGGTTAGGAGGAAAGTCTTAGCTTTGCGGCCGATCGTTGGCTTTCAGGTCGCTACCCACGTCTTACCCACGAATAAATTCGTGGGTTGGGGCGAGAGGTGGCCTCCCACGGATAAATCCGTGGGTTGGCGCTCTGAAACCTCAGGCATAGGGTAGTCACATAGGGTTGCCCGATCACACCCACACGATCACACTTCACACCCACACCCATTTTTATTCTCATTTGGGGTGCCCAACCAAACGGGCTGAGATCATACCCATTGAACCTGCCAGGTAATTCTGGAGAGGAAAATGAGCACCTTCGACAAACTTGCTTAGCGGCAAGCCCCAGGTGCACGAAGGTATTACACCGTCGAACCCCTCGGCTGGTGATTTCCCACGAATAAATTCATGGGTCACTCCCCACGAATAAATTCATGGGCTAACTCCCCATAACTAAATCTCCCACGAATAAATTCGTGGGTCGATTGGACAAACATTATGGGCCAACGTTTTTTTATGAAATCCAATGTTTTGATGCTGGCATTGCTCTGCCTGTTGAGCAGTAGTGCCTGGGCGCAAGTGAGTTTGCGCGGAAAAATTACCGATGCTGCTGGTCAGGGTTTGGCTGGGGCCAATGTTTGGTTGGAAGGCCTGAAAAGGGGCACCACCACTGATCGTTTTGGCGGATTTAGTTTACCCAATCTTACTGCCGGAACGTATCAACTGGTCATCAGTTACGTAGGCTATCAGGATTTGGTGGAAACGGTGGACTTGAGCAGCACCCAGGAAATGACTTTTGTGCTGAGCGAAAAAACCTACTCCATGGATGCCTTGGTGGTCAAAAGTACCCGCTCTGACCGCAAAACGCCGATGACTTACAGCAATTTGAACGCCGAACAAATTGGCAAAAACAACCAGGGGCAAGATATACCCTTTATCTTGCAATGGACCCCTTCCGCTGTGGTCACTTCCGACGCTGGCACGGGCATTGGCTACACCGGCATTCGCATCCGGGGCACCGACGCTACCCGCATCAACGTGACCATCAACGGAATCCCGCTGAATGACGCCGAATCGCAGGGAACCTTTTGGGTCAATATGCCGGATTTCGCCAGTTCTACTAACGATGTGCAAATTCAGCGCGGAGTAGGTACTTCTACCAATGGCGCGGCAGCCTTTGGGGCAAGTATTAACCTCAATACCGCCAAAGTCAATCAGGATGCCTATGCGGAGGTAAATGGGACAGTGGGTTCCTTCAATACCTTGCGCAGCAATGTGCAGTTCGGGACGGGTTTGCTCAAGAGTGGTTTCAGTGTAGATGGGCGTTTGTCCAAAATCAGTTCTGATGGCTACATCGATCGGGCGAGTTCTGATCTGAACTCCTATTTTGTGTCAGCTGCCTGGACCGGCCAAAAGCAACTCTTGCGCTTGAATGTATTTTCTGGCCACGAAATCACTTACCAGGCCTGGAATGGCGTACCCGCCAACCTGATCAATGATCCGGCTACCCGCACCTACAACTCGGCTGGTACCGAAAAACCCGGCGAGCCTTACCACAACGAAGTAGACAATTACCGCCAAACCCATTACCAACTCATTTTTAACCGGGGCATCGCTCCGGCCTGGAACCTGAATTTGGCCCTGCACTACACCCGTGGGCTGGGCTTTTACGAGCAGTACAAGGCCGGGGAGTCTTTCGCCGACTACAACCTTCAAGCCCCCAATGACTCTATCGAAACAACCGATTTGGTGCGGCAACTCTGGCTCGACAACGACTTTTACGGCGGCGTATATGCTTTAACCTACAACAAAGGCAAGGTTGATTTCAGCCTCGGGGGCGGCTACAACATTTACGACGGACGGCACTACGGCAAACTGCCCTGGTTGCAATTTTCTGGCGATTATGTGCCGGGGGACAAGTTTTACCAAAGCACTTCTTTGAAAAAAGATTTCAACGTATACGCCAAGCTCAATTACCAATTGGCGCGCAGTTTGTATGCCTACGCTGACCTGCAAGTACGGACGATCAATTATACACTGGAAGGCAATGATCGCCAAAAACGCGACATCAGCCTGGAGGATAACCTGAGCTTTTTTAACCCCAAGTTTGGTTTGAGCTACCTGCCCAACAGCCGTAGCACCTGGTATGGCTCCTTTGCAGTGGCCAATCGGGAGCCCAATCGGGACGATTACTTGAGCGCCTTGCCCAATACACCCCGGCCAGAACGTTTGTACGACACCGAATTGGGTTACAAATACGCGGGCAAAAAAGGCGCGCTGGAATTGGCCTTCTTCCACATGTACTACCGTGACCAACTGGCCATCACCGGGCAGATCAACGATGTGGGAGCCCCTATCAAAATCAACATCCCCAAAAGTTACCGCCTGGGACTTGAACTGAGTGGTGGCTATCAATTGAATGCAATGTTGCGTGTCCAGGGTAATGCTGCCTTTAGCCGCAACAAGATTGTCAGCTTCACCGAATTCCTCGACGACTACGACGCCGACTTCAACTGGCTGGGTCAGCAGCAGTTTGTACGTAAGCAGGCGGATTTAGCGCTTTCACCCAATTTGATCGCGGGTGCAGAATTGGCTTTTTCGCCGTTCCAGAAAGGTACTTGGACGGAGAAACAAAGTTTGACCCTGTCTTTGCTAACCCGCTACGTCGGCCAGCAATTCATCGACAATTCAGGCGATGTAAACAATACGCTGAAGGCTTATTCATTCAGCGACTTGCGGGTTGTATACCAGCATAAAGGGCAATTGCTACGGCAGTTGGAGTTGAGTTTGTGGGTGAATAATTTGTTCAATGCAATGTATTCTTCCAATGCCTGGTCGTATCGGTACATTTATGCCGGGCAAGGGGCAGTGGATCAGGGGCTGTATCCGATGGCGGGAAGGAATGTGATGCTGGGGGCACGGTTTAGATTTTAGTGCTTTGGGTTTTCCCAAGTCCGCAAGGTATTGCCCGTCGGCTCGACGGGCAATACCCTCCTCCCATTGACCGCTCCTTTTTAGGGTTCCGCCCATTTTCTTTTTGCCAAGGATGAAATGTAGTCAGATTCTCTTATTTATTTTTGGGCACTCTTTCAATATCTAATTTTTTTAAAATCAAATTTTTATTTCAAAAAATTCAGTCAAAAACATTAAATCTTCTCTATCTTTTTTTCTCACAAAACGACATCTATATCAATATCTTTTCCCCCTTACTTTGCCTTACGAACAAACAGAAAAGGAAGCACATCCTTCATGTAAGTTCCAACTTAATACCTCTTGCCGATAATCCGAAGTGCAGTCTCCGGGCTGCACTTTTTCCCAAGTCTATTAACCATGTACAGTGATAGAACTCCTTATTTTATCTGATTTTGTTCACAATACGACACTACAAATTTAGTGTTGTATTATTCGCAAAGGGATCCAGATGTAGCGGTTTTTATTGATTTTGTTCCCGCTGCAAATGGATCCCTTTTTTGTGTTGCCCTTCAAAAACAAAAAATCCTCCCTCCTCTCCAACACAAATCCTCCCTTCCCGCGTTTTTTAATCAAGCCTACTTACGCCACCACACTATGAGACTACACTTACTGGCTATCCTCTGCTGTTTTGTTGCTGCTAGCTCCCTGCGTGGTCAACAAACCGCTATTTGCACCAAAGCGAGAACCATTGCCTGCGACATCACCTACAGGGACAGCACCGATTTTGAAACCAGCCTCAGCAGCAATTATCAGTGCAGCGAAGGGGGTACTTTTGCAGCAAGAGAGCGGGTTTACAAATTCACTTTGATTCAACCACGAAACGTCTTCATTTCTCTACAAATTGCCGAGGCGGGGGTCGATCTGGATTTGTTTTTGCTGGGTTCCTGCGTCTTGAGCGCCGATGCTTGCCTGGCCTACAGTAGCTCAGGTACCAGAAAAGAGCAGATCGTACAATCACTCGAAGCAGGCACTTATTACATCGTAGTGGATGCAAAACTAGCCGATGCAGTCGGGAGCTATCGACTCAAACTGACTTGTACCGACAATATTTGTCAACGCTCTATTTCTTCCATCAGCTGTGGGGAATACAAAGTCAAAGAAAACCTGGATAATGCACTCAACCTGATTGACGAATACCCCAATTGCTTGAATAAAGTCTATTCCGGGCGAGAAAAGATTTACGCACTTGAGCTTAGTCCTGGGGCCAACATCCAGGTAGGTTTACATGTAGACACCAGCAGCAAAAAAGAATTTGATTTGTTTTTGGTGCAAGTAGACGAAACCTGTTACGAGATCACCTGCCTTGCCCAAGCCTCCAATTCCGCCATCAAGGGCAGCAAATATTTGTTCAGCAAGCAGCTTGGAAGCGGCACCTATTACCTGATTGTGGACTCCCAGGAGTTTTATACTTCGGGGGAGTTTTCCCTGGATGTTTCTTGTGGGGACCTGCCCTGCAACGGATTGACAGCGTTAAACTGTACTGTTCCAACGGTAGGCACCACCACCACTACCGCCAAAGATCGCAGCAAAGTGGGTCTTTACCGGGTTCGGCAAGAAAACGCCCCTGAAAAGTTTTACCCAGGGCACTCGGGGCCTGAGAAAATTTATTCCTTCGAAGTCTTTGAATCCCAAAATGTTACCTTAAGCGTAAGTCAACCCGGTGAACTCAGGCCCAAAGACCTGAGCCTGTTTGTGCTCAACAATTGTGACAACTTAGACGCGGTTGGAGCAAGTGTGACCAGAGGAAGTGGCAGTGAAGCACTCAGCGTTTTCCTCAATCCCGGCACTTATTACGCCGTGGTGGATCAGTTTTTGGGGGCCGATGCCTATAAGTTTTCGTTGGACATTCAATTTACCCAGGCTTGCACCCATATTTGTGATTACGGTGGGGCTTTTATCTCTAGGGGGACTACTTTTTCCAATGAATTGTCGCGTTCAGAGGTCGCGCCCATTTTGCTCTATGAGGATCCATGTGTAAAAGAGGCGTTTAACAATTTTACATCGGGGGGAAAGAGACTGTATGCCGATGTTTTTTTATTCAACAATGAAGAGGAGCAAAGCCCAATTGTGTTGACCTTGAACGCCAGCAACGGCACCTCAAGCATTCGTGGCTTTATCCTGCGTTGTGATTCTACCGCAAAGACAAGTTGTCTGGGTTTTACCCAAAATGGCTCCCTGGACTTAGGCCCAAGTGCCGCAGGGTTTTATTATGTCGTCATCCTGGATGCCCAAAACACGCCTTATACCTTCAGCATTACGCCCAGGGGCGTGTGCGAATCCAACCCTGAATCTATTCCACTGAACACGAACATTACCCGCTCAGTAAGCGGCAAAAAGAACGATTTCAGCATCGGGGGCAATGGTTTCAATGGGTATAGCAACTGTTACAGCGGTGCACGTACCTATCAGGGTGAGGATGTGGAATTCCAATTTACGGTGTCATCCAATGTTTTAGTCAACATATCCTTTAGTTCCAAAGCGGCGATGGGGCTATTCCTCTATGGCTATAGGTGTGGAAAAGGCTGCCTGGACTACACCCAAACCTCAATTGAGGGCGGAAGTGGAGAAATTAAAGATTTTCCGCTCAGCCCCGGCACCTATTTTTTGATTGTGGACAAAAACGACCTTGCCGCCGAAAACGCTGAATTCAGCCTCAGCATCAATACCCGCCAGGCAAGCGTTCCGCCTTTTTTCCTGGCCTACGATCTGCTCAATTCCAATTGTGTACCCAGCAAAAGGAAAGGGCATAGCCTGGAAATCGTTAAAAAAGCCACCGCCAATCTGCTAACGGCAAGTGATCGCTTCTACATTTTTCCTGAACAATTGAGTCCACAGGCCCGCGCGGTTGAAAAGAATTGGGATCCCAACTCTGTTGAGGAAAAAATGAAAATGGATGAGCTAAAAATGGATTCTTTGGGCGACGCCCAAAAATGTGGCTTCAGAGACCGGGACTCCATCTTTATCGTGCTTGAAACCAATGACAAAGACCAACAATTCATCCAGGAGGTCCTGCCAGATTATGCAGCTCCATCGCCCAGTAACGCAGTCAACGCCAAAGGGCTTTACAAACCTGGCGGAGCAAGCCTGATCCAGGCATTCCGCTTTATTCGGCCCCGGCATTTTTCGCCGAATATCCGCCAATTGATCATCAACCCCAATGAAAACATCACCCAATCGATCTCAATAAAGACCAATGTTCGATTCAGGGTCAAAGTAGAACCAGCCGTAGATTACATCAAGATCATTGACCCCAAAAGTAGCTACCCGGCTGAAGCAAGCGAGCTTAAACTATCCATCACCAAAAACAGCAGTGGAAAACCTCGCGATCCGGTGAAATTGATTTTAACCTCCGTCGGCACTCCAGAATACCGCAGCGAAGTCCTCCTGCAGGAGAAACAATGTGTTCCATTTGCAGCCAGCATTGTGGCCAGTCAAGCCACCACTTTGTGTCCAGGTAGCTCCATTACCCTGAGTGCCAGCGTCAACAACGGGAGTTTATCCGACTACATTTATTCTTGGAGCAATGGTTCATCGGCTTCGGCAATCGAGGTGAAAGAGTTAAAAACGGGTTCAAGCCAGTATACCCTTACGGTTACGCCCAAAAATGAAAGCGTTTGTGAAGTAAAACCACTGACTCAAACCATCACAGTTCTCGCTCGGCCCAGCGCACCAGTTCCTGTCAAATCCGAAGTGGGGGTTTGTTTTGGTCAATTGGCACCGCTCCTATCGGTGCTGCCTCAAGCAGGCGTAACGACCAATTGGTACAATAGTGCCAATGAATTGTTGTCCGCCGTTGATGCAACCCGGTTTTTACCCAAAGTAAGCCAGCCTGGGGTGTACACTTATTATGTGGAAGCACAAAGCAGTGCTGGATGTGTCAGCGAAAATCGTACGCCCATCACTTTGTCTGTATACCCGGCATTCAGTCTGGCTGCTAATCCGGTGGAAAAAAATGTTTCCTGCAAAGGAGGAAGTGATGGCATTGTAAACATCCAAATCATCGAAACGGGTTACAGCAACCTCAGCTATCGCTGGTCAGACGGCGGAACAGGCAGCCGCAGAACAGACCTGAAGGCAGGGTCTTACAAAGTCACGCTGAATTCAGGATCAGGCTGTGCTCAGGAGTTTTCCGCCCTCTTGACAGAACCCGATTCCATTAAAATTGAGGTAAAAAGCATCAAAGCCGACACCAGTTCAAAAAATACCGGTGCCATAGAAGTTACCGTAAATGGCGGTACTCCCCCCTACCGCTATAAGTGGATACGGGAAGGGCAAGCGTTGAGTACCGCTCAAAATTTGGTCAAGGCTGGAAGTGGCAATTACCAATTGGAAGTAACGGATCAAAATCAATGTGTAAGGCTTAGTTCGGTTGTTGCTGTTCCAAAGGTGGTTTTGAGTTCGATTAGTGAACATCCTTTGGCAGCACAGATTAGGGTGTCCCCCAATCCGACGAATGGGGTGATTAACATTACTTTTGACCTTCCCCAAAGTATGGAGGTATTCCCTGAAATCCTTAATGCGTATGGAGCGCTTATCCAAAAAATGCCAGCTCAGCAAATGTTGAAGGGTAACATCCAAACGACGCTCCAAGAAGTGGGCGCTGGAATTTATTTTGTTAAAATTGAGTTTTTGGATGGGATAGTGATAAAAAGAGTCTTGCTTATGAGGCAATGAGGAAAAGTATTTTAAGAGACAGCCATTGTCCTTCCAAAAACCTACAAATCAATTGTTTGCTATTTTTACATCCAATTAAACCTCAGATTCTAATATGTATTTTTTGTTTACAAAATGACATCTATTGCGCCTATTTTTTCCCCTTACTTTGTCATAAGAACAAACAGAAAAGGAAGAAGATCCTTCCATGTAAGTTCCATCTTAATACTTGTTGCCGTAAATCCGAAGTGCAGCCTCCGGGCTGCACTTTTTCCCAAGTTTATTGATTTTGCACAATGATAGTACGCATTATTCCATCTGATTTTGTTCACAATATGGCACTGTGCTTTTAGTGTTGTATTATTCACAAAGGGGTTCAAATGTAGCGGTTTTTTCATTGATTTTGTTTTCGCTACAATTGGATCCCTTTTTTGTTCCAACAATTGTGACCCCCAAAAACCCATTTGGATTTTTCCCATCGATTTCCTATCTTCGCGCCGCTTTAGCCTTAAAATCAACTTTAGGCTAGGTTACATTGTTGAACAGGTATCTTGTATTTAAGCCCAAACGATGAGAAAAATTGAGTTGGACATAGTTGCACTTTCCCATAGCGTTACCCAGTCCCACAATTACGCAGTAGTGCTGGGAGAAAAAAAAGGTGCCCGCCGTTTACCGATTGTCATTGGCAGTTTTGAGGCGCAGGCCATCGCTGTGGCCATGGAGAGAATGACCCCCAACCGCCCACTCACCCACGACCTGTTCAAAAATGCCCTGGAGACGTTCAACATCAACCTCAAAGAAATCATCATCAACAACTTGCTCGATGGCATTTTTTATGCTCGTCTGGTGTGTGAGCGCGATGGAGATGTAACCGAGGTCGACTCTCGCACTTCCGATGCCCTGGCCATGGCCGTTCGGTTCAACTGCCCAATCTATACTTACGAGTTTATTTTGGATGCTGCCGGGGTAGTCCTAGAAGATACTGAAGGCAGTGACGAGGATGAAGAATTGTTTGCTGCCGCTCCTTCCACCGGAATGTCCGACAACCCACTAGCCTCCTACTCCACCGAGGCACTGACGCGGATGTTGGATGAAGTGCTGGATGAAGAAAATTATGAGAAGGCCGCCCAGATTCGGGATGAGATTGAACGGCGGAAGTCGAGTTGATATTCAACTGGAGTTAATCTCAGTTTATATAAACGAAAAAAGCCAGGCTGAATGTTCAACCTGGCTTTTTTCGTGGTGGTATTCCCGGATCAACCGTGATTGGCTAATCCAGGAATACCAGGAGAATAGTTAAACTTACAATGGGTTCTGCACCGCAGCCGGATTTGAATCCAACTCCCGACGTGGCAGCAGAAACTGCCACTGTACATCGCCAGCAGGAACCTCAAACAAAATAGCTACAGCAGGCAGGTGACCGATTCCATTTCTGTTCAATGGCAAGTTCAGACGCTTCAAATCTAGCCAGCGGTGACCTTCGCCCCACAACTCAATCCGACGTTGGAACATGATTTCGTCGATCAGTTCGGCACCCGTTTTGGTAGACAATACATAAGATGGATCCCGCTTGCTTACCATTTCGAACAATGCCTTTGCCGCGCCAGCATCATCGCCACCACGCGCTTTGGCCTCTGCTTCGATCAGGTACATTTCCCCAGAACGCATGAATGGTACATCACCCATCACACTCGTACTTGGTGTACCCGGCAAACGGAATTTTTGCGTCATGTATGGCACTCTAATGCCTCCAGGAGGTGCGATAGAGTTGGTAGCAGTTGGCGCTTTTACCCACATTTTGGAGCGTACATCAGTAGCTGGAATTAGATCATAAATTAACTTATTGATCGTCTTAGGTGTCGCACGAATGTTGGTAGAGTTGTAGTTACAAGAGATGTAAGAGTGGTAGCCACCAAAAAACTCGGATTGGTCCTCCAAGTGGTCAAAACCCCACATCCATTCTGGATTTGATACATCTTGGAAACCTTCCTGGTACTGCGCGATAGACATCAATGCAAAGCCTTGGCGTGCTTCGGCAGCATAAGTAGCAGCAGTAGCCCAGTTTTGTTGTACCAAAGCCACCCGAGCCTGTACACCACGTACCACGTTTTTGTTGAAGTGTGATTTTGCCGCACGAGCAGTAGTCAACAGGGCATAAGCATCGGCCAAATCCTTGTTGATTTGTGCATATACTTCTTCTACCGTTGAGCGAGGCAAACCTTCCTGAGTTGGCTCCAATACCAATGGAACGCCCAGTGTGCTATTTGGTTTGGCAGTCGCATCGTAACGTTTGCCATAGTACTGAATCAAATGGAAATAGGAAAACCCACGAATCGCGAGTGCCTCACCTTTGATCTGATCACGTTCAGCAGGAGTACCTACGGCATTGTCGATATTGGCAATTGCCACGTTGGCATTGCCAATCAGGCGGTAGTACATTTCGTATGGAAAAATCGCCATCGTTCCGGTCTCACTGCGGTGCGACAACCAGCGTTGCTCCGCAAAGTGCCAGTTGTTTGAAGCATTGGGGAATACCAAATCTTCACCCATTACATCATTGATGATCATGAGCGCAGGGTAACCGGAATGCCCCTGAGAGCCCTGGTAACGCACCATCATGGCGCGATAAATGCCATTGATGGCAGCCTTGGCGTTTTTGGTAGTCGCATAAGCTGAGCCCGCATCAACACTACCCGTAGGTTTTGTGTCCAAATAATCCTCCTTGCAGGAATTCAAAGCGATGCTCAGGAACAATGCCGATATGAAGAGAAATTTATAGTTTTTCATATTTAGCTGGTTTTAGAAAGTTAAGTTAATACCGCCTACAAAGTTGCGGTAGAAAGAATAGGTATTGGCCGTAACACCATCAAAGCTATCCAAACCATTCATGCCTTTGCGCTTGTTCCACAAGGCCAGGTTTTCGGCACTCGCAAAAATTTGTGCGCCTTGAATTTTAACCTTTTTGGCAAGGCTAGAAGGGATGGAGTAGGTCAGAGAGATATTCCGCAAGTTCAGTGAAGTAGCATCAGTCAACCAACGGTCTGATCCACCGTCAAAATCAACCGAACGACCCAAATCCGCACGTGGTACATCGGTGATGTCGCCAGGTTTTTGCCAGCGCTTCAATACGTCTACGTGTTTGGAAGCACCATAACCAGAGGAGGACATCAAACCCGCATAAGCAGCATCATAAATCAAACCACCAATCTGGTAGATGAACAATACCGACAAAGAAAAACCTTTGTACTCAATCGTATTGGTCAAACCGCCTGTAAAATCAGGAATTGCAGAACCATTGTAACGGAAACGAGCATTGTTGATACTGGTCGTAAGGGTATCGCCAGTTTCGGTGATCCGTGAGTTAGTCGCGACAAAGTTGATGGCCCGGTACTCAGCGTTACCATTGGCTGGGTTGACACCAACCCATTCGCGCAACCAGTAATCATAAATGGATGTCCCAACTTTCAATTTTTTGGTGCCAGAAATGATTTCTTTGGTGCTCTCTGGCATCCGGGTAATTTGGTTCTTGTAAGTAGTAGAGTTGAAACTGATTTCCCAAGAAAAATCTTTCGTTTCAACTGGAACAATGTTGAGCTCCAATTCGTATCCACGGTTGAACATGGCACCAATGTTACGGGTCTGTGAAGCAGTACCGGAAGAGAGGGGTAGAGGTACAGCAAACAACAAGTCATCCGACTCACGGTTGAAGTACTCCACCGTACCTGAAATACGGTTTTTGAAGAATCCAAACTCCAAAGCGACATCCGTTTGATTGTTTGACTCCCAGCTTAATACACGGTTTCCTAAACTACCTTGCAGGATACCCGCTTCAGTCGCATTGTTCCAGCCCAGGTTGTACAAGGGTTGCCAGGCATAAAAGCTGATGCCACCATTGTTACCCGTTTGACCGTAGGAAGCCCGCAATTTAAGTTTACTGATGAAGTTTAATCCATCTAAAAACGCTTCATTGTGGATTTGCCAAGCCGCACTGGCCCCAAAGAAGGTTCCCCAGCGTACTTCTTTTTCAAATTTACTGCTCGCATCTCTGCGTCCAGAAAGGGTGAAGAAGTATTTGTTGTTGAAGTCGTAGTTGATGCGGGCAAAGTATCCTTCCTGGCGGTTGAAGTCTGCACCTGAATTCAGGTCGGTCGTGGTGGTGAAGTTGACCAATTGAATGTTTCCGTCCAGGATTTGCTGTGATCTGGAACCAGTCAGGAAGTTGTCGCGGTAGTCATAGTTCTCATGACCCACCAAAACATCGATGCTGTGTACTCCAATCGTTTTTTTGTACGTCAGCTGCTCATTCAGGTTAAGGGTCAACTGATTGGTAAAGTCAATGGTTGCACGTCCTGCTGGAGCACCATCACCAATGATTGGGTTACCATAAGTATTACCGTTGGTGTTGCTGTAGTCAGCACCGAAATTAACCTTGAATTTGAAATCCTTCAGGAAGGAAATTTCAGCATTGGTACGTCCGCTGAAAAAGTTGCGGCGGAAAAAATTCTGGTTCAACTCCGTTTCAGCAGGAGCATGGCGGCCACCGTATTGCGGGCGGCTGGGCAAACCCAAAGCAGTCAAGTTCCCAAAATCGTACTGGCGCTTGCCATTGGCATCCAGCAAATACTGACCTGGATTTTTCGGGTCATAGGCATAAACTGGATAAATGGGTCCCATCCCTCTGGAAAAGAAGAAGGGGTTCACGAACGAGGTATTTCCGCCGGCATCATCCTGGTTAGAAGTGGTATTGTTATAGGCTAAATTCACCCCAAATGAAACCCAGGATTTCAAACGGTTGTTGTATTGCAAACGTGCATTGTAGCGCTTATAATCCGAACGAATCAAAAAGCCTTTGTCGTCCAGGTAGCCAAAAGAGGCATAATAATTAGAGTTCGCATCCCCGCCACTGAGGTTGACATTCAATTCATTACGTACACCTTCCCGGATAATTGGCGTTTCCCAGTTCAGGTCTTCTTCTTTGAAGATCAGTTGTGCGCTAGGGTTCAACACCCCAGCAGTGCTCACCAAATCAGCAGCAGGTACATTGTAAGCATTGTAACCTAACAATCCTACAATCTTAGCACTAGCGTCCGCACTGGCTGCTTCCAATGTCAATGGACTTGCCGTACGCGACATCAAACTGTTGCGGTAAGATTCCCACATGTAGGGATAGTACTGTGCAGCATTCAAGCGGTCGTATTCCGGCAAACCACGCTCGGAAGTACCACGGGTATACTTCACATTGATTTGTGATTTCCCTGCAGTTCCTTTTTTAGTCGTAATCATCACCACCCCGTTGGCCGCTCTGGAGCCGTACAAAGACGTAGAGGCTGCATCCTTCAGGATAGAAATGTTTTCAATGTCATCTGGGTTGATGTTGGCAATCGCTCCATCATAAGGGATACCATCTACTACGTACAATGGGGCGTTGGATGCGGAAATTGATCCAAAACCGCGGATACGAATGGCCGGAGTAGAACCTGGTTGACCACCACCAACGGTAGTTTGAATTCCGGAACCAGCCCCTGCTATCGCCTGACTAATGTTTGTGATCGGGCGTTTGGCAATTTGCTCAGCACCTACGGTCGTTGCTGATCCCGTAAATTTCTCACGAGTCGATTCACCAAAAGCAGTTACGATGACTTCGCCCAATAGCGCAATGGATTCTTCCATCTGAAGGTTAACAGTGGTGCGACCATTCAGCACAACCTCCTGCGAAGTGAAGCCCGTATAACTCAACGAAAGCACATCCTTGGATGGGTCAGCTTGCAACTCAAACTTTCCATCAACATCAGTAGTGGTACCTACTGTAGTGCCTTTGACTACCACGGTTGCGCCAATCAATGGCTCACCGCCTTTAGCCGAGGTAATGACCCCTCGGACTGTGGTCTGCGCCCCAAGGCAAAGCCCTACGAACAACAGCATTCCTGTGAGTGTAAAATGCAAAAGCTTCATAAATGATTTATTTGGTTGATAAAATAACAGTCGTAGAATTAGTCTGTGTTGTTACAGACCATTTTAGGTTTTGGGACAAAACAAGTTTACAGAATGTGTTTACCGCTTTCCTCCATTTGGGGCAGCCTGATGGCAGTGTAGGTTGGACTTGATTTTTAGCCGGTTTCAAAAATGCGACACAAATATGCAATCTAGCTTGCATAAATCATAGATTTACTATTTTTTTTCGACGGTTTACCTGATTGGCGACATTAGAAATAGGGCATCGTAGTGTTAATTTATTGTAACATTTCATAGTCAGAAAGAGGCAAGACTAGAAACGGAGCACTTGAGCCATCCGCAGAAATAATTTGCTGCCAATCTTCATAATTCACGCAACTCAGGTTTAAGCCCCCATTGAGCTTGCCTTGAAAAAAGTGCATGGCATAACATGCATTTGTAACATGAATAAATACAAACATAGGCCTACTCAGGTCAAATCCATCTCTCAATAGGCTATTTTTCATTCTCGGTAGTTCTTGCTCTGAAAAATGCTCTTCCCATCGAAATACTGGGCTTTCAAAGGCTTTAAAGTTTAGCGCATTGGTCAAAACATGCAACAGTACGCTAAATCTAGCTTCCTCTTCATCGGTATCAGAAAAGTTGAACTGTTCTAGCAGGTCTCTATCGCATACTCTAGAGGATAAAAGACGGTAGTTTTCAAAACGAAGACCCAAAAAACCATTCATTCGGCGGCCATTCTTTCTGATCAGGGGGACATAATACAACCAACTACCCGAGTCAATAGAAGCCAATAAACAGCCCTTGTCCCATGCTGGAAAACCATAGCTATGCATTATGGTGTCAATGTAAGTTTCAGGAAGTTTTTGACGGGAAAGCCTGATGATTTTTTTGATGGTATCTTGCTGAACCTTGGTAAAGATTAGGCCTGGTTGGACATATTTATTCGCCGTCATTGTTCGTTTTGAATAAACTTGCACTATACTGGAATTCAAATGACTAAGTGCTGAATAGTCAAAAAAAAAGGCCCTGTCATCTGATGGAAACTTAGGTACTGCCTCTTTGTGCTGGCAAGCAATAAGGTAGAAAGAAGCCACAAAAAGAATACCAATCTCTTTCAGCATATTTGGGAATATTTATTAGATATTTTATTCAGCTTCAAATAAAAAAGAAACCTCTTTGACCACTTCTTTTCGCTCTTCACTTAAACCCTTGATTTTACGGACTACCATTACAGCAATTCGATAGGTGAACTCAACACCACAAGCACCTATTTTTTTCTGTTCAATGAGTTCTATACGTTGATTCTCAATACTAATGTTCCCTTTAGCATAGGCTATCATCACTATAGGTTCCCTCTTTTTTGCACCCACCTCATTGATACATAGATCAACACTAAGCATTACCTGAGTGGGAAACAATTCATCAGGCTTTTGAAATAGGACTTCAGCTAGTAATTTGTCGCAGCAATTCGGCACAAAATCACAGCCCTTTGGCGTTTTTTTTGCTAAACGCTGGTAATATTTATGCGTCTCAACTGATTCCTTGGATGGTTTACAATCTGAATAATCTATCTCACACTTTCCAAAAGAAACCATAAATTCGTGTACAGGCGGTAAGTCCCAATCTACCCCATTCCCCCATCCTTTCGCACTCCATTGAGGCGTTTCAACCACCATTATTTCAATCTGTGTACATTCCGTCCGCTGTGGGTATTCTTCTGCAATGTATTTGGACATTGTTCTACCTCGCAGCTTTAATTCCCCTAACTCAAAATATTTCAAAGTTTTAAGCGCTGCTTTAAAGTTTGCGTAGCCAATCAAAACCGCAAAATTTGGATTAGCTTGAAAGGAATTGGCAAAATTGATTTTTTGCAAAGAATCAACTGGGTAAAAAGTTTTCTGGTCTCCAAGCATCATCGTATCCGCAAACAAATGCATCAAACGCGCCGAATACTTATTGTGATGCACTGAAATGGCCATTCTGGTAGCATGTGCTTCAATGTATTTGGAAATACCATATTCCCCTTTGTTGCCCGCCGGGCCAACCCCATATTTGTATTTTTGCTGGGTTTGATAGGGGATTTCAATGATACTGTCTTGGGTTGGAGAAACCACCAGCTGCGCCTTACCCCATTCAAATTGGGGAGAAAAAGTACGATGCCAACTCTTCATCTGGTCGTTTTGCTCAATTTGATTTGTTAGCCAAAGTTGAGCAGAATTGATCGTGGGATCAGTTGACGCTGTAATTGGTGTTTTGTCATTTGAGCAAGAGCCTAAAAAGGAAAGAAGAGCGTAAAAAAAAATGGCCTGGATAGGCTGTGGAGTTTTAAATTTTATCATTACAGTGGGTTGTTTGTCTTACAAAAAAAACAATAATATTTCAAAAAGCCAACTCTTTTTAACCTTAGTTAGCCCAAAAAAAGGCAGCACCAAGTACACTCAGTGAAACGTCGTCAACGTCCAACTTTGTGCCCTTGTGCCGCCTTTGTGTCCTTTGTGTTCTTTGTGAAAATAGGTCGCTTCTGCAACTCCTACCCCCCAAAATCATCATAAGCAATATTCTCATCTGGAACCCCCAAATCCCCCAGCATTTTTTGCACTGCCGAAAGCATCATGGGAGGGCCGCAGATGTAGTATTCAATTTCTTCAGGTTCGGGGTGGCTCTTCAGGTAGTTTTCATACAATACCTGGTGGATGAAGCCCTTGTAGCCCGTCCAGTTTTCATCGGGAAGCGGCTCAGACAAAGCGATATGGAATTTAAAATTGTCAAATTCCTTCTCAATCGCTTCAAAATCATCCTGATAGAACAATTCCTTTCCCGAACGACCACCGTACCAATACGACACCTTCCGATCCCGCATTTTTTCGGTGTGGAACATGTGGAAAATATGCGAGCGCAGCGGAGCCATACCTGCCCCGCCGCCGATGTATACCATTTCCTTTTTGGTCGGTTTGATGTGGAATTCGCCGTAAGGGCCAGAAACCATTACCTTATCGCCCGGTTTGCGGGTAAAGATGTAGGAAGAACAAACCCCTGGATTCACTTTCATCCAGTTGTTTGCTGCCCGATCCCAAGGTGGCGTTGCAATCCGGATATTGAGCATGATGATGTTGCCTTCCGCCGGGTGATTGGCCATCGAATAAGCCCGGAATTGTTCCTCACGGTTTTTCATTTTCAAGTCCCACAATTTGAACTTATCCCAATCCGGTTGGTAACAATCCGGAGCGCGGTCGGTCAAACGTGGATGGGCAGTGATTTCCATGTCTTTGAAATCACACTCGATCTCTGGCACATCAATTTGGATGTAACCACCTGATTCGAACTCCATGTGTTCTCCCTCTGGCAATTTCACCACAAACTCCTTGATAAAAGTGGCCACATTGTAATTGGAAATCACCTCACATTCCCATTTTTTGATGCCAAACACCTCTTCTGGCACCCGGATTTTCATATCCTGGCGCACTTTCACCTGGCAGGCCAGGCGTTTGTGTTCCGCTACATCACGCCGGGAGAGGTGGTTCAATTCCGTCGCCAAAACGTCGCCACCGCCATCGTCTACCCAGCATTTGCACATGGCGCAAGTGCCCCCGCCTCCACATGCGGAAGGCAAAAACAGGTTTTGGTTCGACAAAGTGGACAACAAGGAAGAACCCGGTGAAACCAATACCGGATTTTCGTCATCCCCATTGATGATGATTTTGACATTCCCCTGTGGCACCAACTTCATTTGAGCATAAATCAACCCAAAAGTCAGCAACATGATCACGGCAGTGAACGCAATGGCACCGTAAACGATCGGTAGTATGTTGAAAAGTAGGATCATTTTAGTAAAAATTTGAAGGTTACATGCTGATAGCTCATAGCTGACAGCTGATTACCTATTGCATATACGTTGCCGGGTTAATCCCCATCAGCGCCATAAAGGCCATCCCCATTAATCCAGTCAGGATGAAGGCAATCCCCAAGCCCCGAAGTGGTGCAGGAACATTGGAGTAACGGATTTTTTCCCGAATGGCCGCCATAGCCACAATCGCCAAGGCCCAACCAACCCCCGAACCGATGCCATACACCACCGATTCAGAAAAGTTATAAGACCGGGCCACCATAAACAAGGCTGCGCCCAAAATTGCACAGTTCACCGTAATGAGTGGCAAGAAGATCCCCAAAGCATTGTACAAGGAAGGTGAATACTTTTCCACCGCCATTTCCACCAATTGAACCGAAGCAGCAATACTGGCAATGAACAGGATAAAGCGCAAAAAGGTCAGGTCGGTTTTAAAAATTCCGTTGGGGCCTAGGATCAATTCGCTGATCACCCAGTTAATGGGCACGGTGAGCGCCAGTACAAAGATTACCGCTGCACCCAAACCTATCGCCGTTTTTACCGACTTAGAAACCGCCAAAAAGGAACACATCCCAATGAAATAGGCCAAAACCATATTTTCAATGAAGGCGGACTTGATGAAGACATTTAATAGATTGTCCATATCGAAAAAGTTGAGGGGTTGAGGAGTTGAGGAGTTGAGGGATGGCCAGTGCATCAGTCGCTGCGGTAGCCTAAATTTCTCAACTTCTCAACTTCTCAACTAATTGATCAAGATACATCAACCAGTTTTGGATTGCGCGCACGTTGAATCCAAATAATGATGCCCACCAAAAAGATAGCAGAAGCTGGCAGTACCATCAAGCCATTTGGCTGGTACCAACTCAGCCACCAATGTTTGGTGGTATTGAGTAAAAATTCGTCCGTTGCACCCAGGATTTTAAAGCCTAGAATGGCACCACGTCCAAAAAACTCCCGAATCACTGAAATGACGATCAGGATAAAGCCATACCCTGCTCCATTGCCGATGCCATCCAGAAAGGAACGCCAGGGTGGATTCGCCATGGCATAGGCCTCCAAACGCCCCATCACAATACAGTTGGTGATGATCAGGCCGATGAAAACCGATAATTGTTTCCATACTGGATAGCTGTAGGCTTTGAGTACCTGTTCAACCACCGTTACCAAAAATGCAATGACTACCAATTGGACAATCATGCGGATTTGTTTGGGAATGCCATTGCGCATCAGCGAGATAACGAGATTGGAAAAACCCGTCACCAAGGTTACCGATACAGCCATGATCAAAGCAGGTTTGACCATGGTGGTTACCGCCAATGCCGAGCAAACGCCCAGGATTTGTACGGTTACCGGGTTGTCATCGTTGAGCGGGTCGGTGATCAGCTTGCGCTCCTTGGGCCCAAACCATTCCAGCTCTTCTTTTTCTTTGACCTCTTTGGTCATCGTCTCAGCCATAGGTCTTTATTTTTTTTGCGCTTGCAAATAAGGGAGATATACTTCCAGGCCGCGTACCATCATTTCGGATACGCCTACAGAAGTAATGGTTGCACCTGAAATACCGTCCACTTCATGCAATGGATCTTTGGCACCACCTTTTACCACTTTGACTGAAACGTAATCTCCTTGGTCATTCAGTAATTGTTTTCCTTCAAACTGTTTCGGAAAATTGGGATTGTCCTTGATTTCAGCACCCAAACCCGGCGTCTCGCCTACGTGTCCAAAGGCGGCACCCACGATGGTGTTCAAATCGTCTTTGATGGCCACGTATGCCCAGATTTTATCCCAAAGTCCGTTCCCTCGTACCGAAGTCAGGTAAATTTTCCCTTGTTCGCCATTGAATATAAACAATGGGTATTGACGCGCTGCTTCAGGTTTTTTTTCCTCAGCGGCCATATCCACCGACTCAGCTTTAACACCTTCTTGCTTCTTTCCTTTGGCATCGATCACCACTTGTTCCACTTTAGAGTCAAACAAGCTCAACACCTCTTCGTCGCTCATGTCCGCGAGTTTTTTAGGCAATTGCCCTTCAATTGCACCAAGGATATCGCGTTTTTTAAAGATGGCCTCAGCTTCATCGTGAAAAGGTTTTAACCCCGTAACGGTAAAAGCGAGTACCACCGATACGACCAGAGTCATGATCAGGGTATAGATCGTGATATAGCGGTTACTGTACATGCTTCATTCGTTTATTGATGTTGGACTGCAATACAAAATGATCGATCAGCGGTGCAAATACGTTGAGCAACAGGATGGCCAACATCCAGCCTTCGGGATAAGCCGGGTTCATCACCCTCACGATCAAGCCAATGACGCCGATCATAAACCCGTAAATCCACTTACCTCGATTGGTCGAAGCAGCAGTAACGGGATCTGTCGCCATAAAAGCCATGGCAAACAAAAAGCTGCCCATTGAGAAATGGTAATACCAGGGAATTTCCATGTAGGCATTGAATCCCCACATATTGAAAACCAGAGCCATTGTCACCATCCCCAAAACCATGGATACCATAATGCGCCAGCTGGCAATACCTGCACCAATCAACATTAAGGCACCGATAATGATAAAGGGTTTGCTGGTTTCACCAATTGATCCGGGAATCAAGCCCCAAAACATTTGTCCAGGCGTGTAATGTTCCATCACCGCAGCCCAGCCACCTTTGGCAGCCAGAGCCATCGGGGTAGCCCCGGAATACCCATCTATAACGGCATATCCTTGTTGAAAGGTGTCCCAACCAAAGGATTCAAAAATGGGATTGAGTACACTAAGGTGGAACCAGCCATAATCGGCCACTCCACCAGGGCCAGCCTTGGTCAGGCCAGACACCCATACTTCGTCGCCAGAAATGGTACCAGGGTAGGCAAAAAACACAAAAACCCGCGCCAGCAAAGCAATGTTGACCACGTTCATTCCCGTTCCGCCAAAGGCTTCTTTGCCGATGATGACGGCGAAGGCAATGGAAAAAGCCAGAATCCACAGAGGAATATCGGGAGGCATGATCAATGGGATCAAGGCACCTGTCACCAGGAAACCTTCTTCCACCGCATGTTTTTTGCGTGCCGCAAAATAAAATTCAATCCCCAGACCCACCACGTGTGATACGATCCAGATCGGCAACAATTGTACCAAACCGTAGAACAACTTCAGGTGAAAACCTTCCAGGATCAGGTTTTGGTACATGCCCAATGCGGCGAAATGCTGGTGACCAATGTTCAAGGTTCCCCAGAGGTAGCAGAGTTGCAAAGCAATCACCACTGTAACCATCGTCCGCTTGAGGTCCATCCCATCGCGGATGTGTACTCCATCTTTGGTGACGTGGTTCGGGGTGAAAGCAAAGGTAAAAAATGCGTCGTAAGCCGTGTGCAACAGGGGAGATTTCTCCTTGTCCGGCTCCATACGTTTGAAAAGACTGATTATTTTTTCTTTCATGACTATAGCCCTTCTTTAATCATCATGTCAATACCCTCGCGCAGAATCTTTTGCAAGGGTTGTTTGGAGGTACAAGCAAACTCGCAGAGTGCCAAATCCTCTTCTACTACTTCGTGAATGCCCAAGCCTTCGATCTTCTCAATATCGTTGGTAATGATGGCCTTCAGTAAGTGTTGAGGATAAATGTCCATCGGCAATACCTCTTCATACTGCCCGGTAACGACAAAGGCGCGCTTTTCGCCACGGGTATTGGTGGTGGCATTGTAAATCCAGCCGAAGGGAAAAATACCACTAAAAAAGGTGCGGGAAGTAGAGGGTCTTGCACTTTGTGGTGCCAGCCAGCCAAACATTTCATATTCATTGCCTTCCGGAATGACACTGACTTGATCGTCGTAAACATCCAGGAACTGCTCAACAGTTTTGGTTTTGCCCGAAAGCACATCTCCCGAAATGATGCGGGAATTTTCAGCTACACCCTGGTTTTTGAGCAGATCGCCAATATTTGCCCCCGCATAGGTGGATACGTAAGTGGGTTTTTCGAGCGCAGAGCCCGTCAGAGCGACAATCCGGGAGGCGTCGTATTTGCCTTCCAGGAACAGGGTTCCCAGGGTGATCACTTCCTGTACGCCCAAAGTCCAAACCTTTTCTTTGGAGCGAATTGGGCGGATGTGGTGGATTTGAACCCCTACATTTCCAGCGGGGTGTTTGCCTTTGAAACCCACCTTTTGCACCCCTCTTGCCTGGCTAAAAGCGCTGGACACCGCGTTGCCACGTGCATCCAAACCCAGGTAAACTTTGCCAGTGGTCAGTTTGCCCAATACGTCCAGGCCTTTTTGAAAAGCAGCTTCACGGCCACTCACCACCAAATTGAGGTCAGGTGCCAGAGGAGCAGTATCAAAAGTGGAGATAAAAATATCTCTAGGTACCGCATCAGGGTCGGCCAGAAGGTTGTACGGTCGCTGGCGAAATAGGGGCCATGCCCCACTTTCCTGCAAAAAAGCAAAGAGCTCCTCGCGTGAAGCGTCCAGGCTCGGAATCTTGTCGTAAGTGTGGTATTGGATGGCTTTATCCGCCAGAATCACCAGTTCTTGAATCGCTCGTCGCTCGCCTCGGTTGACGGCAATCAATTCGCCACTTACTGGCGCGACAAAAAGCACATTCGGTCGATTTTTGTCAAAAAACAAAGCTTCACCCGCCAAAACATGCTGCCCCACTTCTACCATCAACTTGGGCATAGGTGCCAAGCCCAGGTAGTTGGGTGCCTGTACAGCAAATCGATTTACGGATACCTCAGCATGGACTTTTTTGGGGGCCTCCCCATACAAGTGAACATCGAAGCCGCGTCTCAGCTTCACAACAAGTGGCTCTCCTTCAGGACTGACTGCAGTTGGAGCTTCTGCTATTCTACTTTCCATGTGCTATTTGGTCTTTCGGTTAGCATTTTGCGCAGTGCAACAAAACAAATGAAAAATCTCAATTCATTCCAAATGTAAAAAAAATATTCTTTCCTAGTGCACATAAAATATTTTCGTGTAAGTCACCAACTGCACTTATTTTTAGGGTTCCTAGTCTCCTGCATTCTAAGGGTGTCCAAAACCCTGAAAGTCAGAAACCATGGAAACTGGGAACCTCAAACAAACTGCTATGTCTTTTCAAGGAACATCCACTTACGTCGCCACCTCCGAATTACAAATTGCGGTCAATGCAGCCATTTACCTCCAGCGGCCTTTGTTGGTAAAGGGGGAGCCGGGCACGGGTAAAACCCTCCTGGCGCACGAGATCGCCAATGCCCTGGGCAAAAAATTGCTCACCTGGCACATCAAATCGACTACCTTGGCTCAACAGGGTTTGTACGAGTACGACGCAGTATCACGCCTGCGCGACTCCCAATTGGGCAAGGAAGGGGTAGACGACATCAGCCATTACATCAAAAAAGGCAAACTCTGGGAAGCGTTTACCGCCGAGGAATCCGTGGTGTTGCTCATCGACGAAATTGACAAAGCGGACATCGAATTCCCCAATGACTTGTTGCTGGAGCTGGATCGGATGGAGTTTTATGTGTACGAGTTGCAAAAAACCATCAAAGCCGTCAACCGCCCCATCGTCATCATCACATCCAACAATGAAAAGGAATTACCCGATGCCTTCCTGCGGCGTTGCCTTTTTCACTACATCCGATTTCCCGATAAGGCCACCATGCAGGACATCGTCCATGTCCATTTTCCCAATATCCGCGAGGAACTGCTCAACAATGCCCTGCAACTATTTTATGCCCTCCGCGAAGTGACAGGGTTAAAAAAGCGGCCTTCCACCAGCGAGTTATTGGACTGGATCAGTCTTTTGCTGTTTGAACAATTGCCCGCCAGTGCTTTGGCAGAAACTGACCTTAAAGAGCAACTTCCTCCTCATTTGCATAGTCTAATCAAAAACGAACAGGATTTGAATATTCTGGAGGAGTGGCGGAAGAGGAGGAAGTATTAACCCTTTAAGCTTTTAATGATGGTCAAAACAAAATGGTACCTTTTGCTGAGCCTGCTTAGCTTGGTGCTCTTCTCGGCTTGTCAACCAAGTGCTAAGCCTGGAGACAAAACGGCCTCTCCAGCCTTCCTACAACAGACCTACTGGCTATCCAATGCCTTCCTCAATGCGGTTGCCAGCGACAGCGACTCCATTGGGCGGGCACAATGTATGGAGTTGCACTTTCGCTTCAAAGACTCTGTGTTGATTGTCAATTGTGAAAGTGATGCCATGCTTTGTGCCTACCAAATCGTTGACGACAAAACCATCGAAATCACCAGCGGATTTGGGGACGATGCCCGACTGAGTATTCGTTTAGTTGGGAAGGATGAGATTGAATTATCGGGTATTTTCGACAATCAAAAAGTTCGTTTCAAACCCATAAAGCACCCCAGCCGCGATCCACGGGGGCTTTCTGTACGTTATCTCGCAGAATACCTGGCGGGGACTTACCGCAGCAAGTCGGACCCTGCCACCCCCATCGCCCTGAAGGGGAATGGCGAAGTAAGTGGCCTTGGCAAATACACCAAATTTGAAACCGCCGTAGGTGGCAATCTCAACGCAACCGACCAGGGCAATATGGTTTATTTTATTTCGGATCAAGGAGAAATGCCCCTGGTCTGGCAAAAAAAGGGCAATACCCTCAGCTTGTGGAAATTAAAAAATGTGAGCGGCCCGGATGATATTCCTTGGTATGAATTGGATGGGGAGTATGATGTATGGATGAGGAAAAAATAGCTATTCCTCGGTAGAAATTAACCGAAGTGCTCGGCCGAATAAGTTCATTTTGGAACTCAACTTTCCTCATCCCTACCCTAACCCATTTCCTTTTTCCAGAAAAGCCTGTATTTTGGTGGAAAATTTGACCAGTATGAACAGCGGGCCCAGCTTTGGCATCACCTCTTTCAACATCGAAGGCTTTCGAGGCATCAAAAATGCTTCCGTGGAAGGTATTCCTGCTGATACCAAATGGATTTTTTTGACTGGGAAAAATGGAGGAGGTAAGACGAGCGTGTTGCAGGCTTTGTTTGTGGGGTTAATGAGTGAAAAAGAAGGAAATACAATTTTGGAAGCGAGTAAATTCAAGTCAAGTATTAGCCTTAAAACTAAAGATGGACAAACACTTCCTATAGAGAATGGAAAAATAGCTCCAGGACATAATAAATTTTCTTTCATTCAAGGGGGCTTTGTGAGATCATTTTTGCCCGACCTAACAGTATCAGAAACCTCTGCAGGTTATCAAGTAATACTTAGACCTGTAGTTGCTTATGGTGCTAATCGAACTCTTATTCAAAATTTGCAATCAGGTGATAATATAGAACAAAAGTATTATCGTTCAAAAAGCATTTTTGGAACAGATGCTACTCTTTTAAATATTGAAGCGGAATTCAAAAACTGGTCGTATCGTGCAAATTCACAAGAATTAATTGCCAAAGACAAAGATTTAGCTGAGCGGCTTAAAACCATAGTCCATAGCCTAAAGAAATTGCTTTTGAATTTAATGCCTAATCTTTTTGAAATCGAAATTGATGTTGTCAAAGACAGGGTTATCTATTGGGAAAAGGATGATAATGGAGATAAAATAGAAACGCCTAAGTCATTCAATCAACTTGCTTCCGGTAATCGTAGTATCATTGCCATGATAGGAGACATGGTGATTCGTTTGTTAGAAGGCCAACTGGAAATATCAGACCCATCCGACCTCGAAGGCATTGCCCTCATCGACGAACTTGACGTCCACCTACACCCCACCTGGCAAAAAGCTCTGCCCAATCTTTTATCCGAAATCTTCCCAAAAATCCAGTTCATCGCCAGCACTCATAGCCCAATCCCACTTTTAGGTGCGCCCAAAGAGAGTGTGGTTTTGAAGGTACATCAAAGTAGTGAGGCAGGTATTACGGTTGAAAAATTAGATATTGACTTAACCAGACTGCTTCCAAATAGTTTGCTCACTTCACCAATTTTTGATTTTGAGGAGATTATCCCCACGGCAAATGCTGGCCCGAAAGATTTACTCACTGAAGACTCTTTCGAAGAAGCGATGGCAAATGAAAAAATCAAAAATCGTTTAAAAAAGCTCGCGCAAGCATTGAAATGATCAAAGTACATAAGGATTTCGAAGCAATCCCACGTCATCTAAACCAAAAGAGTGCTAAAAAGCAAACACTTGCCGCCATTGCAGCACAAGACGGAAATATGTACGTTAGGAATTACAAACACAGCTCGGTCAAAACAGCCTTATCCGAGATTTATCACCATAAATGCGCCTATTGTGAATCAACCATTACCCACAGCGCCCCATTACAAGTAGAACATTATCGCCCTAAAGCGGATGTGGACAAAAAAGATTTGCAGATCGGCGAAATCCACAAGGGTTACTATTGGTTGGGAAATGAATGGTCAAATCTCCTTTTAGCTTGTCAAAATTGTAATGGGAAAGGTGCCAAAGGGAATCGCTTTCCAATTGCAGGAGTTCGACTTTTGAACCATCCAAACGATGTCGCTCATTATTCGATTTTACACGAGGCCATGCTTGCCGAGATGCCTCTCTTATTGAATCCAGAATTAGTAGATCCTTTAGACCATCTATATCTGGATCAGGATGGATTCATGCATGGAAAAAGTGATTGTGGTGACATAAGCATTGAAGTTTACAATTTAAACCGTGAGGGACTGAGAACTCGGCGGCAAACAATCATCAATCAATTTTTCCGTGCACTCAACAACCAATTGATTGAGCTTTTTAATCCTCTGGAACCGCTTACGCCTGATCAATTTCAACGCCAAATGAACCTTGTTTTTAAAAAGTTATTTGCAGGAAGAAAGCCTAGTGTTGAATACTCATTCGTATACATCAACATCATATCCAATTTTGATTCTATTCTTTTGCCATTAATAGAACAAGAATTTCAGCCTATCATAAATCGATCCTTTCAAATCTATATACAAACCCAAATCCCCTAGCCCCCATTTCCCCCACCTTCATCGCTTTCCAATCCCGCGTCATCGAATAAAATAGCAAATCCACCCTTTCCACCCCCATACTTGCCCTGTGATCGTTGCTAATTACAACGACATCAAAACCAAAAATCAACAAACTCAAATTTTTAACATGAACCCTATTGGTATCGTTGCACTATGGTGGGGTAGTATCTTCCTCGCCATACTGATTTTTTTGCTCACTTACCGTTTTTGGTTCAGGCTACTGGGGATTATTCTGGTGCCGGAAGACAAAATCGGACTCGTAACCCTGAAGTTTTCGCTTTTTGGCGAAAAGAAAGAACTACCGCCCAACCGGATCATCGCGGTGGATGGCGAAGCGGGTTTCCAGGCTCAAACCCTGGCCCCGGGGATTCACTTCTGGTACTGGATTTGGCAATACCACATCGAATTGCAGCCTTTGACAATCATTCCTCCCGGCCAGATCGGCTTGCTGATTGCCAAGGACGGTGATGAGTTGCCGACCAACTCGATTTTGGGTAAACGCGTCGACTGCGACGCCTACCAGGATGCTGCCGCCTTCATCCGCAACGGTGGACAAAAAGGCCGTCAAACTGCCTACATCACCACCGGGGTGTACCGGATCAACACCTTCCTGTTTGACATCGTGCTCGCGCCGATGACTCAAATCAAGGAAAACATGTTGGGCATCATCACAACCCTGGATGGTGCGCCGATTGAGGTTGGGCAAATCGCTGGTCGTGAAGTGGCTGACCACAACAACTTCCAGGACGCCGATGCCTTTTTGCGCGGCGGTGGCAACAAAGGTTTACAACCGCAGGTGCTCCTGGCCGGTTCGTACAACCTCAACCCCTGGTTTGCACAAATTGAAGAACATGAAATGACGCAAATTCCGATCGGTCACGTGGGGGTAGTCATCTCTTTCTACGGTAAAGAAGGTGTCGACCTCAGTGGCGACGAATTCCGTCACGGTAACATTGTGTCCAGAGGCCAGAAAGGCGTTTGGGCAGAACCCTTCGGCCCTGGTAAATACCCCGTTAATAAGTATTTGTATAAAGTGGAATTGGTGCCTACCACCAACCTTGTGCTCAACTGGGCCAGCGCCCGCACCGAGTCACACATGTTGGACAAGCACCTGTCTACCATCACTGTACGTTCGAAGGACGGTTTCCCCTTCAACCTCGACGTGTCGCAGATCATCCACATCCCGGCCACCGAGGCACCCAAGGTAATCGCCCGCTTTGGTAGCATGCACAACCTGGTCAGCCAGGTTTTGGAGCCAACCATTGGTAACTACTTCCGTAACTCGGCGCAAGATGCTGATGTGATTTCGTTCCTGACCTCGCGTAAAGAGCGGCAGGATTCGGCCAAAAGGCACATTGGTCAGGTGCTTTCGGAATACAACGTACACGGGGTAGATACCCTGATTGGTGACATCGTACCGCCCGATTCGCTGATGAAAACGCTGACCGACCGTAAGTTGGCCGAAGAACAAAAGGTGACCTACGACACCCAGAAAATGGCCCAGGAAACGCGGCAGGCGCTCGAAAAAGAGACCGCCATCGCCGACATCCAAAAGCAGATCGTACAAGCCGATCAGGGTGTATTGATCGCCGAACGCATCGCCGACGCCGCCGTAAAAAAGTCGACGGGTGAAGCGAATGGAGTAAAAATTGCCGCCTCGGCTGAAGCGGAACGCACCAAGATGATCGCCTCGGCCGATGCTGAGCGCACCAAAATGAGTGCCGCCGCCGAATCTGAAAAGGTAAGGCTGATGGCCCAGGCCGAAGCCGAAAAAATTGAAATCACGGGTAAAGCGGAAGCTGAAAAGACCCTGGCAGTGGGTCAGTCCAGTGCCGAAGCTTACCGCCTCGCCGTAGAAGCGATGGGTGGTGACAACTTTACCAAAATGAAAGTGATGGAAACGATTGGGCAAGAAAAAGTCAAAATCATCCCGGATGTACTCATCACTGGCGAAGGTGGTGGTGCCAACGGTGCCATCGGCGGCATGCTGGGCTTGAGATTGCTGGATATGCTCAAAAGTGAGAAAAAAGAAGAACAGGCTTAATCAGGATTTTTTTTGATGCAAGAGGCTGTCTCCATACGAAAGGAAGGGGACAGCCTCTCTTTTTTGAATCCAGCTTACCCACTTTTGCCCATAGCGTAGAAAAAGCACCTGCTTTTTGCCCATAAACTACGCACAACCCGGTGGCTTACTTTTTGTGCATGACTATTTAAATGAGTGATTGTATTTCGCAATTGATCAATTTAAAATCAACCATCATGCAAAACAATGAAAAATTGGTTCAGGCCCTTAACGAACTAGTGAGTATCAACTACGACCGCGTCTTTGGTTATGAAAAAGCCAGCGAGGAAGTAGGCGGCAACGATATTGATTTGCGTACCCTGTTTAACCGAAACGCCAGTCAAAGCCGCAAGTACGTCAGCGATCTGCAGCAGACCATCCGTGGTTTGGGCGGCGAACCTGTAACGGATTCGACCACGCGCGGCAAACTGTTTCGCGTGTGGATGGATTTCAAATCCACGTTAATGGGAAAAGACCGTAAATCTGTTCTGGATTCCTGTGCGTATGGTGAAGAAGCCGCGCTGAAAGCTTACGATGAAGCATTGCAGACGGAAGCCCACCTGCCCGACAACATTCGGGTAAGCATTGCGGAGCACAAACAAACGTTAACCTCAGCTCACCGTGCCATTCAGGAAGCAGCCCGCCTGCAGGAGGTAGTGGACAAATAAACCGCTCAATCCCCACTGTAAAATGCTCAAACGAGGACATAAACCATACGCGGTATATGCCCTCGTTCGGGCGTTTTTTATTTAACCAAGCAACATGAACAGCCTTACTTCATACCTGAGCAAAGTCATCCGGAGATTCTGGCTCAACCTGCGGGATTTTTTTCATTTGCTCTACCAGTCTTTTTATGAATTCAGCAATGACAATGCGCTGAAGTTAAGCGCTTCACTGGCGTACTATACCTTGTTTTCACTGGCACCCATGCTGATCATTGTCATCGCAGTCAGCAGCCTATGGTTTGGCAAGGAGGCTGCTGAAGGGTATTTGTACACACAATTTGAGGACCTTCTGGGCACTACAGGAGCAATCCAACTCCAGGAAATGATCAGCAACGCCCATTTCTCGGGCAATACTCCACTGGCTACCATCATCGGAATTGCCACGCTGGTAATTGGTGCCACAGGTGTCTTTTTGGAAATTCAGGACTCCATCAATTCCATTTGGAGCATTCGAGCCAAGCCCAAACGCAGCTGGTTGAAATTCATCCAAAATCGTTTGCTTTCTTTTTCCTTGATCATTGGCATTGGCTTTTTGTTGTTGGTGTCTTTAGTGCTCAGCGCTTTGTTGTCAGTAGTCTATAATTTTGTCAATCAGCATTTTGGTGACGTTGCCTGGTTGAGTTGGATCATCTCCAATGTCATCAACATGGCAGCCGTCGTCTTGCTTTTTGCCATCATTTTTAAAGTGCTTCCCGACGCTACTATTCATTGGCGTGATGTGATGGTAGGAGCTGTATTAACTGCCCTGCTGTTTTTGTTGGGCAAATGGTTGATCAACTATTACCTGAGTCGCTCTTCTACCCTATCGGTATATGGTGCAGCCGGTGCTATGGTCCTGATCATCTTGTGGGTATATTATTCGGCAGCCATCCTTTATTTCGGCGCAGAATTCACCAAAGTATACGCCAACAAACACGGAAGCCGGATTCGCCCCAATCAGTATGCTGTTTTTGTTGAGAAAAAAGAAATTCAAACCCAGGATCAGACGGTTAGCCTTGCAGAAAAGAATCGCGATGAAGTTAAAATAGAAAAAGGCCCAAAGTCCCAGGCTCAAACCTCGAATAAGGACAAATAGTCCCTCAGTTGGGGAAAAGAGTTCCCGTTTTTCCCCCAAACCCTATGGCAAGGTTTTTTTAATCCTATAGATGCAACATACTATGAGAAAACCCCCAACTCCAAAAAACCAACTTTTTTTACCACCAACGAAAAACCAAAAGCATATGAGATCAAGACCCTTAGGAATTATCCTCGTCATCCTTGGCATAGTGATGATGGCGTACACCGGATTCAATTTTGTGACGCGCGAAAAAGTAGTGGACATTGGTCCGCTGGAGATTGAAAAGAAAGAAAACAATCCCGTGCGCTGGTCACCCGTAGTAGGTTTGGTGCTACTAATCGGCGGAGTGGTTGTGCTGGTAAGCAGCAAAAGCACGGCCAATAGCAATGGTTAAAATCTTACTGCATCTGAAAGCTTATTTAGCCCCAAGCGCATGTTTAAGCTTCTTGAGTTCATCCTCCCTCCGCAAAAACTTGAACATGCGCTAACGCCTATTTTACTATCTCATCACCTTAAAAACGAATGACATGAATGCAAGAAAAATCGCATGGCGCGTAGCAGCCGGTGTAGCTGTTGGCTCTGCAGTAGCAGCTTTGTATGGCACCAAAAAAGGAGCTGAACTGCGCAAAAAAATCGCTGACTTTAGTAGCCAGCACGCTGGCGAAGTGGGCAGCGCCATCACTGGAATTGTAGGGAGCCTCTATGGTGCTTCTGGAAGTAAAGAAGAAACAGGCCATACCCTGAATCTCGAAAACAAAAACGTGCATACCCCTAAAAAAGAAGAGAGAGAAGAATGGGCATTGCCCTCTGCCTCAAAAACGCGGTAGCCTAAACTTTTCTTGATCGCACCAACACGTGCGGAAGAAGACTAATCCAAAGGTTAATACGTACCAAAGAGAGGGAGGGGATTTCTCTCCCTCTTTTTCCTCTTCTTGTAACCCATCAGAATGGTGAAGTTTCAGGAATTGGGCAGGCCTGTTTCACAATCCCAAAAAATACAAATTATGAACAATCTTTTCAAAGGCCTCATCGCAGGCTATGGTGCCATGAAACTAGGCGGAGGTTGCTTAGGGACCATTGTTGTGTTCATCATCATCTGGGTGGTACTTGGACAATGCAACTAACTTAAAATTGTATTTGCCCTTTACAGCTAAGATCAATCCCCTTAAGGGCAATCAAACTTCCTATTTCATACTATGAAAAATTTTACAATGAAAACTATCGCAGCCATCCTCTTTATGATCTTGATCGCATTTGGAGGCTTATTGGCACAACAATCAAACTTTTATCCTACTCAACGGGGCAATTTTATGATTGGTTCAAGCATGGGATTTTCTATCTCCAAATCATCCATTGATATTCAATCCAACACTGGCTCCGTTCAGGGAGATGGTGGCAGGGCTTCCCAATTCAACCTTTCCCCCAGTATTGGTTATTTTCTGGGGCAAAACTTTGTAATGGGTATTGGCATGGATTGGCTCAGAACCACCAGCACGGCAGGCGTGGATCTGGGAGGAGATGTAGCCGCCGCTCCCGTGCGCTCTGAAAACGACAATCTGCTTTTTGGCCCGTTTATGCGCTATTACATCCCTTCTGGTGAAAACAAGGCGTACTTCTTGGATGCCACGGTTGGTTTTGGCAATTCGAGAAATCAATTTGTAGAAAACAACGAGGCACAAATCATCGACAATAGTTTGTTGTCGATTGGGGTAGGACCTGGCTTCACCATTTTTGCCAGCGACGGGATTGCGCTCGAAGCGCTGGTAAAATACAATTTCGCCAAAAGTGACAGCCAGATTAATGTGGGGGAAATCAGCAGGACTTCTGTTACCTGGACCAATGCTTTGGATTTTTCGGTAGGGATTCGTTACTATTTTGGTGGCGTTCGGCCAACAGCGGCAGCCCAGCCAGCAAAACCGCTAAATAGTGGCAGTTTGTACCGTTAAACGAAAACCTTGCAAAAATATAGCCCGCTTACTCCACATTGTGCAGGAGTAACCCGGGAGGATTTTCAGTCATATATTCCATGCACACGACTTACGGCCAAGTGATCAAACTTCGGTTTGATTGCTGTGGCCGTTTGTTGTATGGTTTAATTCAGGGGAGAAAAATTCCCCCCTGATTCAAAAATGAGAGAGCGTTTCCCAAAGGGTTTATTAAAAAGGAAAAACCGTAAGCGACAATTGAACACCGTGGTAATTTAACTTGGCCTTATCTTCAATGGGTTGGCCATTTGCATCGGTAAAAGTAATGTCCTGCACATTGCCCAATCCGCGGTAATATCTGCTACTGAGTTTGATCCACTTTCCAAATTGGTAGGAAAGACCTCCGATCAGGCCCACATCGGTTGCAGCATACCCGGAATCATCAAAAAAATTAATTTTTTCCCCATCAAGAAGTGCTGTTTGATCCAACCAGGCACTTATTTCTCCACCTGCTTCGACCCATAATTGATCAATCAACTTAAAACCTGCGGTAAGGGGTAAACTCAGATAATGTGAGCTAGAGCTAAAGGATGAAGTCCCCCCAGTTGGGTACTTTATTATTGTCTTTAATCCTCTTTGATTGTACAACAGATCAGCATTCAACGCAATGGATTCTTTAAGCAACAACTCGCTTCTTAAGCCAGCATGAATTCCCGATAACCAATCCGTTGATTTGTTAAATGTTTCATCATTTCCCTCAGGAGAGCCACTCATCAGTTGGTCGCTGTAGTTCCATCCCGCCTTTACCCCAATTTTCCATTTTGAGCCATTTTGAGCAAAAACAGTCAGGACAATGAACAAGCATAAACTCGTAAGTGCAATTCGATTCGACATATTGAGATTTTTTTGTGAAGGTTTGTACTAATAACGTCGAATTTCAATTGCAATACGCAGTATTAAAACATTTAACATCCGTTAAAAAATCGTTGATTCGCAATAAAATAAAAAGGCTTTGAATAAGCTAATGAACGGTTATATCAACATATGCTCTAGGGCATACTTGATCAATTCAGCCGAACTTTTGCAACCAGTTTTGGCTAACATATTCTGGCGGTGGGTATTGACGGTGTGAAAAGAAATGCCCAAATTAACTGCAATTTGTTTGCTAGTCAAGCCTTCGGCTAGTCCACTGATGATTTGGCGTTCACGGACGGTAAGCGATCCGTTTACTTCTAGTTGTAAACCCAGTTGCTTGGGTGAAAAACATTTGAACTGCTGATTGCCTTGCTCATCAATGATCAAAATGGTGAACACGAGGTCGTTCCTTGCTTTGAGATGCGAAACGTCCGTGATAAACGAAAAACAATATTCGGGTATACCCTCGGCATTGGTATAGATGCTATCCTGTTGAATAACCGGGACCAATTTTCCAGTTTTGTGCAAAATATTGAAGTAAAAACTGAACTTGACTTGATTGTGCCTTTCGGAGGGTATAGTACTTAAAAAGTTGATGCAAAATTGGGAGAAACTCAACAGAATCGGGCTATCTTCAGATGGAATCAACACCCGGTGTATTTCCATAAGGGATTTTCCTATGAATTGTTCTTTCGCTTGGCCGGTCATTTGCTCCAAATTGCCTTGGAGATGCTTTATTTTAAGCGTAGGGGTTCCTTCTATAACCGCGAAAAAGTACTGCCCAGTACAAAAAATTATATCGGGGTTGAAATATCTTTTTAACACCCCGGCTAATTCCTCATCTTTTGCCAATTCAGCACGACTCTGCCAATAGTCCCACCAGCGTTGAGGCACGTCAGGCATATTGTTGGTTTCCATAGCTTTAGCTTTGTAATTGGTATTTAGTTGTTTTGCAAAGAGAGTTGATTGCCTGAACTTACAGAAGCAATTTAATGAAAAATCAGTATTGCCGAACCAGACTGAGCATGATACTTTTGTAAAAAAGTTTTCTAGACGCTTGCGCTGGCAATAATTTGGCACTTAAGGGTTTGTTCGGACACGATTAAATCCTTTTGCTGGCGATACCCAGGCAATACAGCCAACTTCATTTACAGATTCGTGTACTTTCTCCTCGTTTGCTCAACAAACCCACCCACTTGGTAGCCCGACAGGCCCAACGGCTCAATATAGCTTTTTGGGGCTTTCCAAGTTCAATAGCTTTAGTGAAACAAAGCAATCGCTTTAACTCGATGATCGGCAAGGTTTTTTATTTTTTCTATTGAATACCAATTAATTACAAAAACCAATCAACTTATGAAATACTTACTCATTTCCTTCTTTGTAGCAACCAGCGCCCTCAACACAATCGGCCAGACAAATACGGTTGTTGCACAAAATACAACTTCGTCCAACAACGAAACCATTGAAAAAGAAATCCGCAAACTCGAGCAGGATCAGGTGGATTACCTGCTACGCGGTGATCTGGACGCGATGGAAAAAAACTGGGATGCTGACCATACGGTCAACAATCCATTCAATCAGATCGTGAAAGCCAGCGAAGGTACTATTCGGCAAGGCTTGCTTACCTATTCCTCGTTTGTCCGCGATGTACAAAAAGTCATCATCCATGGCAACACGGTTCTCGTCATGGGAACGGAATCGGTGGTACCTAAAGGTAATTCGCCCGATGCAGGAAAGACGATTCAGCGTCGGTTTACCAATGTATGGATGAAAAAAAACGACAAGTGGCTCCTGATTGGGCGGCACGCCAACACCGTATGCGAAAAATAGATTGCTATTTCTTTTAAGGATTTTAAATTTGACAACTTCTCAACTTATGAAATACTTACTAATTTCTTTCTTTATGGCAACCAGCGTGCTAAACGCAATTGGCCAGACCGGCGACGAACAAGCCATTAAAGCCCTTGGAACTGCCTGGCAGGATGCCTGGAACCGGCACGATATGGACGCACTGACCGATCTGTTGGCCGAAGACGTCGATTTCGTTACAGTTTTAGGACCCAGAGGCTGGCTGAAAGGAAAAGCCATCTTCAAGGAAGCGCATACCGCGATGCATAAGAGTTTGTTCACCGAAAGCGTGTGGACAACCAGAGCAACACACGTAAAGTTTATCCGGCCCGATCTGGCCACTGCACGGGTGGAATGGGAAACAACGGGCGACAAAGTCCGGCATATAAAACATGGTACACCACGATTTGGCATCTTCACCTGGGTGCTGGAGAAACAAAACGGTAAATGGTTGATTATTGCGTCTCAGAATACCGAAATTATACCGCCGTTGCCGGGGCAGTAAAAAGTTATTGAGTGAGCGTACTTTTTTTCCATTATCCATCTAATGTAACAGGTTTATGCAACTAACTTTTTGCAAGAAATATATTTTCATTTTTCTGGCTTTGCTTTCAGCAGCGGCAAAGGCACAAAATAACGAAGACACAACGGCTATCAAGGAAATTCTACGTGAAGAAGTCTTTTCGTGGAACAACGGAGATGCCGTCACTTACTCGCAACGGTTTGCCGAGAACGGCACGTTCACCAACATTCTGGGCATGTTCTTCACCGGACACCAAGCATTTCTGGACAGACACGTAGAAATTTTCAAAGGGAAATTTCACAAAACAACATTGAGTCAAAACATAGTGTCGCTGCGGTTTGTGCGTCCGGATGTTGCCATAGTGGAGACGCTTACGTGGATCACCGGATTTTCGAAGGAGGGTGCGCCGCCAGGAACCCATCTGGACACTAAAGGCCGACTGTGTACCCGGCTCTTGCAAGTGATGGTAAAAAACAAAGACGGCTGGAAAATCACAGTGTATCACAATGTAGATGTAAAACCCGGAACAGTTGTTCCAGATGTCAAGGCCGGTCAATGAAAATCCCAAGAAGTGGTAGTGCTCCTTTAAGGCTATAAAAAGTTGAAGCTATTTGGGAGCTGACCGACTAATTTTCCAGTATGGAAGTAAAGGAAAAAATAATGCCAATCGTGTTGAAAATACCCGTAAAATAAAAATACCCGGAGGGGATAACTCCGGGCATCACCAGATATTCGTATATCTGAAGGGCAACTGTAAAGTACAAATGTACACCCTTATTTTTTTAAATGCAATCCCTTTTTCAAAAGGAACGGTAGTTTTTTTTCGGTAAACGGTGCAATTCTGTCAATCTACGGTCAAAAAACTACCTTTGCTTAGATTTTGCTATCCTGCACCGCCGCCTTTTTCCTCTTTTTCATCATAAGCAAAAGCTGCTGAGATGTATTCGCGGTTGAGGCGGGCGATGTTTTCTACCGAAATTTCCTTTGGGCACTCTGCTTCACAAGCTGTTACGTTGGAGCAGTTGCCAAAGCCTTCCAAGTCCATTTGTTTCACCATGGCCAGGGCACGGCGTTTGGCCTCTACCTTACCTTGTGGCAACAAGGCCAGGTGGGATACCTTAGCACTCACAAACAACATGGCCGAGGCATTCGGACAAGCAGCTACACAAGCACCACAACCGATACAGGCCGCTGCATCAAATGAAGCCGTTGCAGATTCTTTGGAGACCGGAATGGCGTTGGCATCTTGAGCCTGGCCAGTATTGACCGATACAAAGCCGCCTGCCTGGATGATGCGGTCAAAAGCGGCGCGATCAACGACCAGGTCTTTGATGACCGGGAAAGACTTCGCACGGAAAGGCTCCACGGTTACAGTGTCTCCGTCGCGGAAGAAACGCATGTGCAGTTGGCAGGTGGTCGTTCCTGAGTTAGGTCCGTGAGGATGGCCGTTGATGACCATTGAACAGGTACCACAAATGCCTTCACGGCAGTCGTGTTCAAATGCTACGGGTTCTTCGCGCTGGGCAATGAGTTTTTCATTGAGCACGTCCAACATTTCCAAAAAGGACATGTGCTCGCTGACGTTGTCCAGTTCATAAGTGACGAATTCTCCTTTTTTAGAGAATTTGCCGCCCTGGCGCCATATTTTAAGTTTTAAATGCATGTTTTCCATTGGAATATCTTTTTGTCGCCCTCCCGCATGTCCCACGAATAAATTCGTGGGGTGGGGCGAGGTGGTGGCCTCCCACGGATAAATCCGTGGGTTGGCTTAGGTTAAAGACAAAAGGAGGATATTGAGTTATATCATTCTAAACCTCTCAACTCCTCAACCTTCTCAACTTTACTTGTAGCTTCTGCTCTTGAGCTCTACATTTTCAAAGACCAATTCTTCTTTGTGCAGCACGGGATCGGAATCCCAGCCATTGTAGGCCCAGGCAGCAACGTAAGCGAAGTTGGCATCGTCGCGCAGGGCTTCCCCTTCCTCGGTTTGGTGTTCCTCGCGGAAGTGGCCGCCGCAGGATTCCTCGCGGTTGAGAGCATCGATGACCATCAGTTCACCCATTTCGAAGAAGTCGGCTACCCGCAGGGCTTTTTCCAGTTCTGGATTGTAATCCCCGGTAGCGCTACCTGGCACAAAAACGTCTTTGTAGAACTCTTCGCGCAGCTCCTGGATTTGGCGACGGGCAGCGGTCAGGCCTTCGGCATTGCGCGCCATTCCACACTTTTCCCACATGATTTTGCCCAGGCGGCGGTGGAAACTTTCTACCGATTGTTTGCCTTGTACGTCCATCAATTTGTCGATGCGGCCTTTTACGTCTGCTTCAGCCTGCAAAAATTCTGATGAATTAGGATCAAACCTTGGCGTACGAATGTCGTTGGACAGGAAGTTACCAATGGTATAAGGCAATACAAAGTAGCCGTCAGCCAAGCCTTGCATCAAGGCGGAGGCACCAAGGCGGTTCGCACCGTGATCGGAGAAGTTGCACTCGCCCGCTGCAAACAAGCCCGGGATATTGGTTTCCAGGTTATAATCTACCCACAAGCCACCCATGGTGTAGTGCACTGCGGGGTAAATTTTCATCGGCATTTTGTACGGATTCTCGCCAGTAATCTTTTCATACATGGCGAAGAGGTTGCCGTATTTTTCTTCCACCACATTTTCACCCAATTCGATCACGGTTTTGTGATCAGCATTGTGGAGACCCATCACGTTGGCCTTGGAGCGACCGTAACGTTCGATGGCAGCGGAGAAATCCAGGTAAACGGCCAAGCCAGTAGGTG
Source organism: Haliscomenobacter sp. (assembly GCF_965225875.1). Lineage (GTDB taxonomy): Bacteria > Bacteroidota > Bacteroidia > Chitinophagales > Saprospiraceae > Haliscomenobacter. The sequence goes on from NZ_CBDDBS010000002.1 coordinate 1,254,029, forward strand.
CAACCCCCAAACCTTCGTCGCAAGCAACTTTGGCTGCGCGGGAAGCTACGTCCCGAGGTACGAGGTTTCCAAAAGCTGGATAGCGGCGTTCGAGGAAGTAATCGCGGTCTTCTTCAGGGATGTCCAGGGCGTTTTTATGGCCAGAGCGGATCGCTGCCGCATCTTCCTGCTTTTTGGGTACCCAAACCCGACCATCGTTCCGCAACGACTCTGACATCAGGGTCAACTTGGATTGATAATCACCACTTACCGGAATACAAGTAGGGTGAATTTGAGTAAAACAAGGGTTCGCCATCAGCGCACCCCGACGCACCGAACGCCAGGCGGCTGTCACGTTACACATCATGGCGTTGGTAGACAAGTAGAATACGTTGCCGTAACCACCCGTTGCCAAAACCACCGCATGGGCAGCGTGGCGCTCCAACTCACCTGTGAGCAGGTTACGGGCAATGATGCCGCGGGCTTTGCCATCAACCAATACTACGTCAAGCATTTCGTGGCGGTTGTACATTTCCACAGAGCCCAGGGAAATCTGGCGCGACAATGACTGGTAAGCACCAATCAACAGCTGCTGTCCAGTTTGGCCACGGGCGTAAAAGGTACGGCTTACTTGAACCCCACCGAAAGAACGGTTGTCCAACAAACCACCGTATTCACGGGCAAAAGGAACACCCTGTGCAACAGCCTGGTCGATGATACTGGCACTCACTTCGGCCAAACGGTAAACGTTGGCTTCGCGTGCCCGGTAATCTCCTCCTTTGATGGTATCGTAAAAGAGGCGGTAGGTACTATCGCCGTCGTTGCGGTAGTTTTTTGCCGCGTTGATCCCCCCTTGCGCCGCAATGGAGTGCGCCCGGCGTGGACTATCGTGAAAGGTGAAGCACTTGACGTTGTAACCCAGTTCGCCCAGCGAAGCCGCAGCCGCAGCACCCGCCAAACCTGAACCAACTACGATGATGTCAAGGCGTCTTTTATTGTTGGGAGCTACCAGTGGCATGGAAGCGCGGTACTTTGTCCACTTTTCCGTTAAATTTCCCGCTGGAACTTTACCATTAAGAGCCATGATGTATTAATTTATATTGGAAAAATTCAGTTCAAAAACATTCCAGGTGATGATGAAATTTTGAGTTCCGTAAAGTCCCACACATTCACACCATCACATTCAAACCCGTTTTTACCACCATCCCATGGTGTCTCCGTATACATAAATGGGAATGATCGCAAAACCTGCCGGAATCAAAATCGAATAGACTTGTCCCAATGCCTTGATGAAAGGTGTGTATTTGCTGTGGTTCAGACCCAATGTCTGGAAAGCACTTTGGAAACCATGCCATAGGTGAAAAGCAATGACAACCATGGAAACCACATAGATGGCCACAAAAATCGGGTCAGCAAAAGCGACCATCACCGGCGTGTAGAGGTCTTTTACTACTTCACCACCATAAGAAGCCATCGGTACGTTGCCCAATTTCATCTGCAGCCAAAATTGGTACATGTGCAAGAGGATAAATACCAGCAGAATGGTTCCTAACCAGCCCATCCTCGTAGCAGCACGGGCATTGGTACCTACAGCACGGGTAACTTTTACTGCGTAATTTTGCCCACGTGCGCTGGCGTTTTGTCTCCACAGGAGCAGACCTTGAATGGCATGCAATACAATGGACAGGTAAAGGGTGTAAGAAACCGTTTTAATGATTTTATTGTGCGTCATGAATTCCGCATAAAGATTAAAATCACGTCCACCATCATTGCTCATCAAGTACAAATTGCCTAATAGGTGAATGGGTAAAAAAGAAATCAGGAAAAGCCCCGTCAGCGCCATTAGTACTTTTTTACCAATGGAAGAAGTCAGGAACCCGCCAAACCAGCCCAGTCCTACTGGCGAAAGCGTGTTTGTCAGCCAACTCATGTGTTTTCGTTTTGTGTTTTGTGTATTTTTGCGGCGGCAACAACCAATGAAGATTTTCAAGTGTTGTGCCGTAATAGTGGGCGAAAATAAGCGTTCATTTTTTTTGAGCCAAAGGATTAGACGAAGCACTTGAAATGAACCGTTTGCTCATCTAATCCTTTGGCAAAATGAACACTTATTTTTTTATCGCCCCTAAAACATCTACAAAGCTATATATTTGAGGCAAGATGCACAAAAGTGAGTGACGCAAGTTACCCCATTGACTTTAATTTTGAACGAGTCTAAATAATAGACACGCATTCAAAATGTTTAATTGTTTTTTTTGACTTTTGTCGCATCAACTCGCGATTTTTAACATGGCAGAAGAAATAAACATATCGCTTGCAGGTTTTCTGGAACAGTTTCCGGAAGTAAAATTGCCCATCACTTTGACCGATGAAAGTAGTCGCATTTTCAGTCAAAGCAATGAGCCTTTCCCGCAACGCATGATCGAGCAGTACCTGATCCCGCTTGAAGAAGATGAAGTGGATGAGTTCACCGAATTCGTTCCTTGTTTTCGCATCCCGGAAACCTACGATTTTCATGCGGTGGTGTACTGGGTTGCCCACTTGATGAACTACCAATTCATATTACTGACTGTGGGTAAAGATGCTCAGCTCATTGACAAAAAAGTCATCGCTGGAACTTTCTACGACGGAAAAGCGTTGACTACCACCGTAGCTACAATTGATGAAGATTGGACGATTTTAATGGTGTCTGGACAATCTACAAGTGACACCAACTATGACGCTTCCGGTACCCGCACTCAAAAACTAGAATTGCTGCCGGAAGGGCAGATTATAACCCTTTAACCAAATGAGAAAAAGACACCCTAAAAGAGGGAAAGAAGACACCCGTAAACTAAGCGCTAAAGACTTGCAAAAAAACGTATTGCTTCTCTTTCAAAAAGACCCAAAAAGACGCTTGAACCCCAAGCAAATTGCCAAAAAACTCAACATCGACAACAATAAGGATTCCGTTCTTCATGCTTGTCAGGAATTGGTCAAGCTCGGCTACATCATTGAGTTAGAAGACTTCAAATACAAATTGCGCGGCAGCAGCGGTGCACTATTGGGGCAAGACCGCAAAGTGCTGAATGGCATCATGGACATGACCCGCTCGGGTGCTGGTTACGTGACTGTAGAAGGCCAAAAAGACGACATTTTTGTGGCCGCCAAAAACATGAATACCGCCCTGCACGGCGACAAAGTTAAAATCAAAGCCTGGGTACCCCGGGGGCGCAACCGCCCAGAGGGAGAGGTTTTGGAAGTTTTGGAGCGCGCCCGCGAACATTTTGTGGGCACCATCTGGATTCATCCCCGTTACGCCGTAGTGGTCACCGATCCACCATCTTCCTTGGAGATTCTTGTCGATCCCGCCAAAATCATGAATGCTGTAGACGAAGACCGCGTAGTGGTCAAAATCGAAAGTTGGACTGGCGGGCAATACCGCCAACCCATCGGCGTATTGACCTACGTGCTGGGTAAGGCTGGATCGCACGACATCGAGATGAAGGGCATCCTGATCAACAATGGCTTTAACCTGGAGTTTCCACCCGAAGTCATCAAAGAATCTGAGGAACTGGGCACAGAAATTCCGGAAGTGGAAATCGCCATTCGCCGCGACATGCGCCAAACGCCCACTTTCACCATTGACCCGGAAAATGCCCGCGACTTTGACGACGCACTCTCCTTCCTCTACCTGCCCAACGGCAACCTGGAAGTAGGTGTACATATTGCCGATGTGACGCATTACGTGCATGAAAATACGGCACTGGACAAAGAAGCGTTGGCCCGTTCCACCTCGGTGTACCTGGTCGATCGTGTTTGTCCGATGTTGCCCGAAAAATTGTCCAACGAGCTTTGCTCCTTGCGCCCGCACGAGGATAAGTTGACCTTCTCCGCCGTGTTTACATTTGACAAGGATGAAAAAATTGTGGAGCGTTGGTTTGGCAAAACGGTGATCCACTCCAACCGCCGCTTTTCTTACGAAGAAGCACAAGAGGTGTTGGACACTGTGGAAGGCGACTTTGCCAATGAGTTAAAAGTGCTCAATAAAATTGCGCACAAACTCCGCAAAGAGCGCTTCAAAAAAGGCGCCATCAATTTTGAATCCGAAGAAGTCCGCTTCCGCCTAGACGATGCGGGTGTGCCCATCGAGGTGTTCACCAAAGAGCGCAAGGATGCACACATGTTGATCGAAGACTTCATGTTGCTGGCTAACCGCGAGGTGGCCACTTATGTTTCCGAAAAAGGAACCAAAGAAGGCGCTGAAATCCCCTTCGTCTACCGCGTACACGACGAACCCAACCTCGACAAGGTGGAGGAACTGGCTCGTTTTGCTCGCCAAATGGGTGTCGAGATGAACGTGGCTACGCCCAAAGACATCGCCCGCTCCTTCAACAAACTGGCACAGCTAGCCGAAGAAAACGAAGCCTTGAGTATCCTCGGGCCTATCGCCATCCGGACCATGGCCAAAGCTGAATATTCGAGCGACAACATCGGGCACTACGGTCTGGCCTTTGATTTTTACAGCCATTTCACTTCGCCGATTCGCCGCTACTCGGATGTACTGGCGCACCGCATTTTGTTCCAAAACTTGAAAGCCACCCACCGCGTCAACAAGGAGAAATTGGAGGAAATGTGCCAACATGTATCCAAACAAGAACGCCGCGCCGCCGACGCTGAACGGGAATCTATCAAATACAAACAGGTGGAATTCATGTCCAAACACCTGGGCGAGGTTTTCCCTGGCTTCATCTCCGGCATTGGCGACCGGGGCATCTTCGTGGAACTACGCGGTAACCGCTGTGAAGGTATGGTGAGCTTTGAAACGATGAACGAACCCTTTGAAATTGACCCTGGCCGCTTGCGGATTCGCGGGGTGTACAGCAAGAAGGAGTTCACGATGGGTCAGGAGATTCAGGTGCGAATCGTGAGCACGAATTTGCAGAGACGACAGATTGAGATGTTTTGGGAGGAGGTATAACTTTGAATATCAACCTAAATCAGAGTCGAATACAATGGTTTAGGTTGGTATTTAGGTCACTTTTTATTGCCAATAATCCATTTAATCAGCATAAAGCCAGCCCAGGAGATAAGTGCCCAAAACAAGCCATTGATGGCTAAAAATGGGAAAACCCATTTAGAATCAGAAGTTTCCAATGGTGCATTAATTAGAAAAATTGTGATTTTCTCGCGTATGGTTCTTTCTCCTCCAAACCTGACTAAAAATGGAATAGTCAAGATGGAATACAACATATATACTAGCCAAATCGAAAAGATGGTAATCAAAGGCTTTAGCATAATAGGCAAGTTATATCTGGTTAGGCTTCATCTGTAAGGCCTTCTTCTGCTAACAAATCGTCAATTTCTTTCTCAGTTACACTGTCTGTTGCAGATTTGTCATAGATGGTAAGCAGAAAGACAGAATTCGATACTATTTTTACACAGGTAATTATCCGGGCTCCTCCGCTTTTCCCTTTTCCTTTTGAAGAAATAGCCATCCGAATTTTATAACAATCTTTACCAAGATAAACACCTTGACTTGGTTCCTTTTCTAAACTTTCAATCAGCCTGCTTAAATCAACCTTCAGAGAATGATGCTTTTTGGATAAAGATTTTGCCAGCTTTCTGAAATTTTCAGTGACAATAATTTCATAATTCATCCAAAAACTCTTTTGCGGTTTGCAACTTAATTTCGCCTTTGAGATGAGCATCGACTTCTACCAATGAAGCTTTAATCCCTTCAAGCAGATTGCTACTTTCAAAAGGTTCCTCCTTGACACTTACCACTTCGACGAAGTCCAATTGCTTGAGCAACTCCCTAAAAAACTCCCGCTTAGAGTTGTCTTTGATATTCAGCACTATTTGTTGCATTGTTGGACATTTTATGCTCTAAATATACAAAAAAAAGTCCTTTTGGTTTCCTTTTCTCAGTGGAAGTCAAAATCATTGCCGTCTTTTTCCAACAAAAAAGGCCGCCGATCCAGTTCCCTGAATCGGCGGCCCGCTGCATGTTGAAGAAAAATCTCGGTGTCAGATCAATACAAACCCATGAGCAGATTCATGAGACCACGAAGAACGTGGATTTCTGGTCATTTCAACAATAAGACCCGGCATGCTTTAAATGTGCTGCCCGCCGATCCAATCTTTTTTTAAGGTTTAGCAAAATAAATGTACTTGTTGATCTTTTTGCGCAAACCTACCTGGATGCCCCAGTTTTGGTAGCGTTGATCAATGGCGTAATCATTGGCCGTAAACGAACCAGTGTGGTGCAATACATAAGGTTCCAGCACCAATCGCAAGCGGGGGGTAATGGGATAACTTGCCGCAATGCTTCCATACAGGGCTACGCCTAAATTATTGCGAAAAGCCGGATAAGCATCGGGTGTCCTGCTTGAAAAATCCAGCACCTTGTTCAGATCAGGCGACAAAAAGTTACCCTTTTGATTGAAGGCCATATTCAGATAAACTCCAGCATTGGCAGAAAGGGTAAACTTGCCCACATTGTTACGCTCGTAACCAAGCACAACTGGAATATCAATGGTTTGAAAATTATTCTGCTGTGCTTGTTGCTGGTAGGTAAAAGTTTCCTGGTGCTTGCTGTAGCTCAAACCACTGCGCACCGCGATGCCATCGATGGAAATCATGGAAAAGCGCAGTGCGGCTCGATAGCCATTCTGGACCGCCTCACTTTGCTCACGAGCCTGGCGGTACAATTCAAATTCTGGTTCGCGTGCCTCCAAAGTTCTGGTAGGCACATCCATACCTGCCATTAACTCCCCGTATACTCGCCAGCCGCGGGTTTTAGGCATGTACAAGGGTTTGCCCCCATCCAGGCCAAGTTCAGGCTGGTAGGCTACAATGGCGTTGCGTGAATCCAGGAGATTGAAATTTTCTATATTTTCTGTTGCTTCAGTTGCGAATGAGGCTGTGTTTTTTGCCTGAAGCTCCCCAGGAAGTTCTGCTGAAGCAGTGGTATTCAAATTTGGTGTAACCGAAATTGTAGAAGGATTTTCTCCCGGAACCTGGTTTTTCAAATCCTGATTCAAAGCAGGTGCAGTTGAAGGGGTATGCTCATGCTCCTTAGATGCCTTATTGAGTTGTGCAGCAGCCCGGTTATCCAGGTTGGGCATCAATACCGCCGTTTTATAATTGCCAAAACTTTGTTCCAACAGTTTTTCTTCCAGTTGCTGTTTTTCTGAACCAGGTTGAAGTTGAATCTCCGCTTGCGGGGTTTCCAACGCGGGGTTTATGGCAGCAATTGGCTCATTCGAATTGGTCTGCTTCAGCGGTTTGGACCGTTCTGGCTGCTTGTCCATTTGCTCGGCCCACATCCAAATGGCCCCGGTCAAACTGAGCAGCAGCACAGCTGCAGTCAGGTACCAGACCAACAAACGGCGGCGGGATTCTTTCGCTTGAGCAGTTTTTCGGGCGTCCAGTGCAACCCACAAGTGCATAGGCGTTTCCATGCTGTGGTGGTACAACTTGTCCCGAAAAAGATCATCCAGTGGATTGTGCTCACTCATACCGTAACTTTTTGTACATGCTCTAATTCCATGACCATTGCCTGCAGCATCTTGCGGGCTTTCACCAATTGTGACCGGGAAGTACTCTCTTGAACCCCCAAGGTGTCCGCTATTTCGGCGTGACTGTAACCTTCGATGGCATACAGATTGAACACGATGCGGTACCCTTCGGGTAGGCGGGCAATCAGCCCCAGAAGCTCTTCTTCACTGAGCTGGGAAAAAACACTGGGCTCGGCAGCGGAAAAATCCTCCCGAATGTCCAGGCCATATTGCTCATGTGTAAAACTTTTGCGGTCAAAGGTCTTTAGTGCCGTATTCACCACTACCCGACGAATCCAGCCCTCAAAGGAACCTTTATTCTGAAATTGATGCAAATGATCGAAGATTTTGATGAAAGCGTCTTGCAAAACATCTTCCGCTTCCATCTGATGGCGGGCATAACGCATACATACCGACAACATCTTTCCAGCGTAACGCTTAAAAAGTTCCTGTTGGCATTCTCGTTTTTGCCGCAAACAACCTTCGATGATTTCTTTTTCAGTCACAAGTTTAACAGGTCTGATTGAATAGAGCCGACAGCGGTCTGATTCGCTGCCTAAAACCTGTCACGAAAATACAACAATAGTCCGTTTACGGTATGAGGATGTTGAAAAAAGCCTGATTTCCAGCGCTGAAAGGCTTCTTCGAGTGGCATGAGTTCGAGGTCGACGGCTTCACCGGTATCCAAGTCGATGGCATGCTTGGGCTCACAATCGGTGGCCAACCAATGGTGGATGTAGGAATCCATAAAGACGGGATTGGAAGGGATACTGCCCAAAAAGGTCCAATTTTCACTGGCATAACCCGTTTCTTCGCGCAATTCACGCTGGGCCGAAAAATGGTGTTCTTCACCGGGGTCAACTATTCCTCCGGGTAATTCCAGGGTTTCAAAACGGATGCCCACCCGGTACTGGCGGACCAGTATCAATTCCTGATTGGGCGTAATGGCAACCACATTGGCAGCATCGGGCGAGTTGAGGATGATCATCCGTTCGGTGATGCCATTGCGCGGGTTGGTCAGGTGATCGAAGCGCGCCTGGAAGAGTTTGAGATCGGGGCCTGGTTCGGAGTGTTGGAGTTGCCAGGAAGTAGGATTGGAAGGCATGGGTATGGTTGTTGGGGCGCCCCTGTGTGGGCGCCCTTTTGCAGATATGGGCGCCCACACAGGGGGCTCTTTGCAGACAGGGGTGCCCACAAGGGGGCGCCCTTACTATTTTGCGTCATCAATAATGGCATCATCGATCAGATCGTTGCCATCATTGTCCCCATCATCAAATCCATGGGTTTTATTCCCTTTGGTAGATTGAAAGTCTGGGTCTTTGCTGATTTTGGTTTCGTTTGAAAAAGCGGCACTGTCACCATCGGCCCAACGTTTGGCTTTATCAAAAAAGTCATCGTGTTTGCCGAGGTCGTTCTTTTTGGCGTCGTCCATTACGTCCATAAAAGTGCGGTCTTTGTCTTTGGCCTTTTCCTCAATTTTGTCGCCCATTTCTTTGGCTTTTTGGATGAGGTCGTCCATGCTGTTTTGGTGTTTTTCCGAGGAGGCTTCTTTTTTGGCTTTTTCGTAGAGCTCATCGGTTCTGGTGATGACCTCGCCTTGCATTTCTTTCACCTTTTCCCATACTTCACCGCCTTTTTCCATCACCTTCTCCCCTACCGTTCCGGCCACTTCTTTCATGGTTTCAAAAACGGAGCTACCTACGTCCAGTATTTTTTCACCAGCCTTGGCAGCTACTTCTTCTACCTTTTTACCCGCTTCCAGAGTGGTATCCAATACTTTGGCACCAATTTTTTCAGCAGTAGTTTTTTCCCGAGGAGCCGCAGGGTCGGCGCTGTCGAGGGTATCGAAATTGAGGGGCCGATCCTCCACAATTGGATTGGTCACTGGAGGTGGTGGTGGAGGCGTCGTTTGTTTTTGCGTTTCTTCAAACAAGTCATTGATGCTTTCTACAGGCGGACTTGTTGGTGGAGGAGTGGAAGCTACTGGAGGTGTTTCTGGTTCCTTTTTGGTGCCCATCACATCCTGTGCTTTGTCGATCACTTTGGCGCCCAGGTCTTCTACTTTATCCAGGGCATCATTGAAGAAGTCTTCTGCTTTATGGACGAATTCTCCCGAGCGGTCTTTTATTTCTTGTCCAGCCTCTTTGGCAGTTTCGACAGCTTTGTTGGCTGCTGATTTGCCTAAAGATTGTGCGCCAAACAACACTTTTTTGATTTCATTAAAAAATCCCATAGCAATTTGGATTTTTGAGTTGGTTAAATTTTTGGGAAAGACAGGCTAAATATAGTGGAAAAGCAAGGGTATTCCAAAAATTGCATCGACAATTGCAGTACGGTGATCGACCGAAAGTTGTGGGTTCAATAAACAGGTTTGTCTTTTATGTTCAAAAAAGTCTCCATCTCCTGCTCCAGATACAAGGCATGCCCAGGTTGTGAAAAGCCCCCAACCAAACGCTGACGTTCGGCACTGGTGGTCAATGCGGTGACCGCATAGGTGTAATCGGGCCGACCATTGGTTTTACTAGGGACGTATTCCTCTACAAACAACTGCTCGATATCCCGAACAGCCATGAAGCGGTTGGGGTTAAAAGGGATAGGAATTGGCCCGTTTTTGATCTCAACCCCCTGGCTGGTTACCACAATGCTGGTTTTATTGAACATCAAACCCAGTGTATAAAGTAAAAAAGACACACCAACAATGATGTGTAAACTGGCAAACAACAAGATGCGCCATTCGCCGGTAGCAACGCCCACTATAATGAAAGGCGTGAGAATGGCATTCCAAACAATCGTAAACAATAAAAAAAAGCCCCAACGCCGCGTATTCCGCCAGGGGATAATAAAGCGCAATTCTCCAAAATCGTGCTCGGCAATTACCCCTTTGGGCATTTCTATTTTTCGGCCATCGGTGGGTCTTCCCAGAGTACTGCTTTGCTCTCGATTGGCTTCCTTCACCAATTCCTGAACCGTTTCTAAAATACTCGACCTAGAGGCATCTGCATTGGCAGGAGCAAAGGAAAAAACAGCATTGCAATTGCGACATTTGGCCACCATGTTTTGCAAATTGACATCCTCAGCAAGAATGAGTTGCCCGCAAGTAACACAGTTCAATTGGTTGGACATAGGCTTTGGTGTTGATCAAGTGAATCGGACTATATATAGGTGTCTGGACTAAAAAAGATGTTCGGGGCGATAAAAAAATAAGTGTTCATTTTGCCAAAGGATTAGATAAGTAAACGATTCATTTAAAGTGCCTTATCTAATCCTTTGGCTCAAAAAAAATGAACACTTATTTTTGCCCCACTACTAAATTAATCCTTTTTTCTTATTGATGCGTTTGATAAGGGCTTTTCAAGCCTAATTTTACGACAAAACCATTCACTACAGCTACTATGCAATACCGACAACTGGGAAAAACCGAACTCCAGGTAAGTGCCATCTGCCTGGGCACCATGACTTTTGGAGAACAAAACACCGAAGCCGAAGGCCACGCACAAATGGATTACGCGCTGGAACGCGGCATCAATTTTTTTGACACCGCCGAAATGTACTCCGTTCCTGCCCGCAAAGAAACCCAGGGTAGTACCGAACGTATCATTGGTACCTGGTTCAAAAAAACCGGCAATCGGGACAAAATTATCCTTGCCTCAAAAGTAACTGGCCCTTTTGGCCTGTATCAATTGGAGCGCGGCCCTTTTAATTTTTCAAAGGAACAAATCAATGCCGCTCTGGAGGGCAGTTTGCAGCGCCTGCAAACGGATTACATCGACTTGTACCAACTGCACTGGCCGGAGCGCAAAATGAATATGTTTGGCAAACGGGGCTTTGCCTACGACCCTACCGATCCCTGGGTTGACAATTTCAACGAAGTATTGCATGCATTGGATGAATTGGTCAAAGCTGGAAAAATCCGCCATGTCGGGCTTTCCAACGAAGCACCCTGGGGCCTGATGCGCTTTTTGCAGGAATCAGAACGGCACAATCTGCCACGGGTAGCAAGTATTCAAAATCCGTATAATTTGCTGAATCGGCTGTTTGAAGTAGGTTTGGCTGAGATGGCGATTCGGGAAAAAGTGGGTTTATTGGCCTATTCTCCACTTGGATTTGGTCGTTTATCGGGCAAGTTCAATCGCCCCGACGAGGATTTAAGCAAAGCTCGGATCAACCTCTTCAAGCAGTATACCCGTTACAATAGTCCGCAGTGCTTGGAGGCGGTGGAAAAGTACTTGCAGATTGCTGAGAACCATGGGCTCAGCCTGACCCAGTTGGCATTGGGTTTTGTCAACAGCCGACCTTTTTTGACCAGCAATATCATTGGGGCAACCACCATGGAACAGTTGAAGGAGAATATCGACAGCATTGAGGTGAATTTGTCGGCGGAGGTGTTGAGGGAGATTGAGGCGGTACATGCAGCGATACCGGATCCCGCACCGTAAAGTTTTAACCTAAGGTGCCTCTTCGGTGCCTTCGGTTTCTTAGGTGGTGAAAATAAGTCCCTTCTACGAAGAAACGATTCTCTTTTTCACCACCTAAGAAACCAAAGGCACTGAAGAGGCACCTCAGCAAATAGAACTTATGCCTTGGAATTGTTGCCCCTGGCTCATTATTCTTTCAATCTTGCTACCCAACCGTCCATTGTGGTGGTTAAAATTTCGCCATTGCCCAGGGGAACGATGTTATTGACCAAGGCATTCGACAATTTATGCGCCCAGAGCAGTTGTCGTTTTTCCCGATCCACTACATAAACCACACCCTTATCGCTGGCGATGTAAATTTTACCATCCTTTTCCACGGTGGGTGAAGGGCCAATTTCGTAACCAAATTTCAGGTTGAGGCTCCAGATTTTTTCTCCTTTTAAGTCAAAAACAACCAGTGAGTCTTGCATGGTTTTGCTGTATAGCTCCTGTTGGTCGCTGGAAATGCCGATCGACTCGCGGCCTTTGGCGTAATTGCTCCGCCATATTTCTTTCCCGGTAGCTGCATCCAGGGCCGTAAAATAGCGATCAGGTGCGGCGATGAACACCTTGCCATCCGCTACAACAGGTGTACAGGCAGCAGGTGAATACAAGCGAGAACTTTGCCCATTGCTCCAACGCCAGAGGAATTTGCCCGTTTTTTTATCCAAAGCATAAAAGAAGGTACCCCAGTCGCCGAAGTACACGCGTTCTGCGTCTACACAAGGAGTGCTTTCCACAAAACCAACGACACCGTTAAAAGCCCAGCGGATACTGCCGTCTTTAAGGTTTAATGCCCGAAACTTGCCTTCAGAACTCCCTAAATACACCAGGTCTCCATCGATTAAAGGTGAGGCAACGATCGATTTCCCGGTTTTAGTTTTCCAAAGGAGCTTACCTGTTTTGAGGTTCAAACAATACACAGTGCTATCGGTAGAGGCCACCACCACCCGATCAGTAGCCAGGGCTGGAGTGGAGAAGATTTTTCCACGGGTAGTGTAGTGCCAGAGTTTTTTGCCCGTTTTTACATCCAGCGCCACTATTTGGCCAGCACTGTTGGGGTAAACGGCTAGTTCAGCATTGGCTACAATACCTGCACCCACATCACTTTTGTCCTGAAACTTCCAGATGGTTTTGACCTGGGAGAATTTTTCATTGATGGAAAAATCGGGCTGAGGCTGGTCGGTATTTTCGTAGCGGTGTTTGTAGAGGAATACTTTGTGCCAGACGGGCAAGGTTTCGCCTTCTGCTTCCACCACATGAATGCCTTCGGGTGCCTGAGCGCGCAGTGGGCGACGTTCAGCGTAATACAGGGTATCAAACTGGATATTGACCAGGTTGTACCCGCCCACGGGATCCTTGGCGCGCAAATTGGAGCGCCCCATCACGTTGGGAATCCCGGCTGCGTCCAGGAATTTGTTGCGATGCCCATGCCCACAAAGGGCTACCTGGGTATTGCGTTTTTTCAATTTCTCCAACACTTGATACCAATTGGCCAAACCTGAATCGAGGGGATAATGGTTGACAAAAACGATGGGCCGAGTCGCAGGGGTCGCACTAAGGATGGAATCCAACCAAACCAGGTCTTCCCGAGGCACTAAACCTGGCGCCATACGCATATTGGGACCACTGCTGCATCCAATGAAGCGGTATCCGGCATGGTCAAAAACAAAACGATCAGCGCCAAAAATGGCTCGAAAACTGTTGCAACCACTCTCCGACCACTTGGTATCGTGGTTTCCAGGTACGATGTACAAGGGTTTGTTGAGTTGGCTCAGGATGTTTTTCGCCTGTTTCAACTCAGCATCCGACCCGAATTCGGTGACATCACCAGAATGAATGACAAAAGCGATATCGGCCTGAGCATTGATGTCGCGCACCGTACGCTCCAGATCTTCGGCTGCGCTTGCGCCACTGCCGATGTGGGTATCACTGATGTGGGCAAATTTGAAAGGTTGAGCCCCCAGGCAAAGGGGCAAAAAAATGGCAAAAATTGCCCCGAACTTTAATAATCGTTTCATGGAATGTTATTTTTAACCAACATTTACTCAAACACCACCATCATGCAAAAGCTATTACTGTTGATTTTAGTATGGACAAGTTTTGTGGGGCTTCAGGGGCAATCTTGTGGGCTAAAAGTAGTCAATACCCTGGAGGGCTATCGCCAAAAAGTAGTAGAGAATCCTGAGAATGAATTGGTCGAAATCATCAAGGCCATCCCCTCCATCAAACTCGACATCAAATACGCCACCAAGGATAACCTCGTGCACCAGCGGGTGTACAAACAGGCTCGATCGTTCGCACGGAAGCCGGTAGTTGAAGCCTTGCAAAAAATCCAGGCCGAGCTCAATACCCAGGGTTTGGGCATCAAAGTCTTTGACGGGTATCGCCCTTACGCCGTTACTTGCCTGTTCTATGCTGCTATCCGGGATACCACCTTTGTGGCTGCGCCCTGGCGTGGTTCCAGGCACAATCGGGGTTGTGCACTGGATTTAACCCTGATCAATCTCAAAACGGGTAAAGAACTCCCCATGCCCTCCGGCTATGATGAAACTACCGAACGGGCATTCCACGACTATACAGGAGGTACGGAAGAAGAACGCAAAAACCGGGCGATATTGCGCGAGGTGATGACCAAACATGGTTTTGCCATTTACAAATACGAATGGTGGCATTATGATTTTATCGGGTTTGAGCGCTTTGACATTACGGATATTCCGTTTGAGGAGTTGGGGAAGTAAGCCCTAAAACAAGAATGGTATTTACTGGAACGAATCCAATAAATACCACTCTTAGCTTTTTTTGATCAAAACTACTTGATCAATTCAAACTTATACTGCAACCTTTCAATGATCGGACTATCCTTTCCGGGCATGGTATTTTCCAGGATGATGTCCACATCGATGGTTTCACTTTCGGTTTTATCGGTGCTGTCGAAAGTCACTTTGATTTTGCCAGATTCACCGGGTTTTACTGGATCGGTAGAATAATCGGTTGTGGTGCAATCACAAGCCGTGATGATGGCGATTTTGAGCTCGGCATCCCCTTTGTTGGTGAACTCAAAGGTGTATTCCCTTTTTTCCCCTTTTTTCACCTTACCAAAATCCACTTCGCGGATTTTAAACTGCATTACTGGCACCCCTTTGAGGTCCTTCGCATAATACAGCGTGGAGAAACGGTGAATGGTATCTTTTACCGGAGCAGGAGCAGGAACCGTGTCAATCAACTTATTGCGGTTGGGCGCAGGTTTGGTAGTGGTTGGTTTTTTGCGCAATTCCGCCCGTTTGATCACGATCTTAGTTGGCCCTTTGATGATTTTGAACTCGGTACGGCGGTTCAGCTGGTGTGCGGCTTCCTGCTGTTCCTTGGTTTCCAGGTTATCGATGAAGGCTTGGGTCAGGGTATCTTTTACTGTCATGAACAGATATTCCGACGCCATTTTTTCATTCACAGGTTTGGGTTGTGATTCTCCGTAACCTTTGGCTTGAATCCGGGTAGAAGAGATACCTTTTGCCAACAACCATTTACGCGCAGATTCGGCCCGACGTTGAGACAGGTCCTGGTTATAGGTATCCCGACCACGGTAATCCGTGTGCGAGCTCAACTCGATGACCATATCGGGATATTTTTTCATCAGTTCCAAAACCAGATTGAGGTCGGGTTCGGATTCAGGAGTGATTTTATCGTCGTCGTAGCCATACACGATGTTGTCCAAAAGGATCGGTTGTTCAGTAGTTACCGTATCGTACTCAGGTTCTTCTTTCACCTTGGTTTCAGGCCGGGCTTTCAGGAAGAATCTTTTTTCCAGAACCTTACTTTCTTTCAAACCAATGGTGGAAACCTGCGCACTATCCGGGAAATAACCAGGCACGGTCACTTTGATTTTGTAGGCCTTGTCCAAGGTCAAAGGGAAATCAAAGCGGTTGCCATCTGCGTTCAGCTTTTGATCTACCGGAGTGATTTCGGTAGTTGCTACCATTCCAAGGTTAGTGGTCCCCCCTTTAAGTGGCTTTTTGGCAATGTCAAAAACACCTACCACCAAATCAGCTTTGATGCGTGGCACTTCAAATTCGTAAATGTCGTCGCAACAGGTTTTGGCACGTACGGAGCGGTTGGTGCCGGGACGATTGGAGGTAAAAAAGCCTTTGTAACCTTCCCGATCCAATGAAAAATATTGGTCGTCGGTGGAAGAGTTGTAACCATTGCCCAGGTTGCGGGGTTCACTCCACACCTGTCCATTCCATACGGTGAAGAAAATATCCTGCCCACCATACCCGGGGTGGCCATTGGAGCTGAAGTAAAGGGTTCCATCAAAATAAAATGGCGTCACTTCATCTCCAGGCGTATTGATTTTTGGCCCTAAATTGATCGGGTCGCCGTATACACCTTCCCCTTTGTAGGTGGCGTAATAAAGATCCAGTCCTCCTTGTCCACCATCCATGTTGGAGGTAAAAAAGATGACTTCTTTGCCAAACAATTCGCCAACAACCGGGTGGAGGGACAAATATTCACCATTGATTCCAGTACATTCCTGCGCAGCTCCCCAAGAATCACCACCACCCTGGCTGTAAAATATTTTACTCTCGGATACTTCGTTGCCCTGCATGAGTGCACGGGTAAAGTACATGCGGCTGCCATCGGGAGAGAAGGATACAAAAGAGGTTTGGTAACCTTCGCGGTTGATTTTTTGATCCAGTACTTCGGGTTTGCCCCAGCCCTTATCGGTTCTGGTCGTTTTGTAAATTTTAGCTCCTTTCTCCTCTGCGGAATCGGAAGCGATCACCACCTCATCTGTCTCAAAACTAACATAATACAGGCTGCCATCGCGGTATAAGGAAGGAGAATACTCCGAAAAAGCGTTGCTCACATTTTTGTCCAAAGCCTTGGGTGTTACCTTAGCCTTGGTTTTGGACATGGCCATTTCACAGCCTGTCACTTCGTATTGGGCCAGTTCCTTGAGTTTTTCGTCTTTGGTAGCCCCGATGAATTTCTGGAATTCTTCCAATGCTTCTTCACAATCCCCGTTCATCTTGAGCGAACGACCAAATTTGTAACGCAACTCCACAAAGTTGTTTTGTTTGTCTTTGCGCAACAAAGCCCGGTAATAACGCGCTGCTTTGGTATAATCCCGCAGTTGGTAGTTCATTTCCGCCAGTTGTGGCAGCAAAGATTCATCTTCTACTTCCTCGTAAGCCTTTTCCAGCAGGGTGACTGCCTGATAGTAATTCTTGTCCGTCATAGCGGCCTCGGCAGCTTCCAGGTTTGCTTGCCGGGAAGACTTGCGCAAGGGCTGAGCCTGCAAACTAAGCCCAGCAAAAAGAAGCAACAACAAAATTGAAAAATAACTTTTCATATCAACTAAGGATATTTGGCGTACAATTAGAGTCTAAAGTCTTGGACACAAGATTGAAGGTGGCACATCGGGCTTTTTGTACAACTTGATGATGTAGTTGGCCGCTAGTTCAAAACCACCCTTGATCCCCCGATCGCTGGACAGTTGGCCCAAACGCATGTCCCAGGAAGCACCAATGCGCAAATCCTTGTGGTCAACCCCCAACAGCAGGATCGCTGCATCCCCCACGCGGTAACCCAAACCAGCATTGAAGCGAGTGTCTGGATTCCACTTGTAACCTGCCATTACTTCTGGCACAATTTCGGTAGAAGTAGTCAAGGATTGAACCAATAGGGATGGCGAAATACTAATTACATCCGTTAAGTTCGTAGTGTATAAACCATGAAGGACCATACGCATGGGGCGTTTAACCTTGCTGCTTTGTTTGCCATTGGCGGTAGTGTCGCTGGGGTTAAAGCCCAATTGAAAACCGTATTCTGGTTGGTTGACCTGAGCTGCTGAAAGTCCAAGTTCCAGCAAGTCCCCATCTTTGTTGGTCGCTTTGTACATCAAGCCAATGGAGAACGCAAGAGGAGGATTAAGTGCTGACTCCGAGAATTTCTTATTTGGATCAGTTGAAGGTGTAATATTATCCCGATCCGTGGCAATTTGGCCGGGCACTCTGCCAATAATGTCCTCTTCGAAAACGAGGTTGGTATCAACCAGAATTGAATAGTTGGTGGTTCCCGCCGAAATCCCCAGGCTTAGGTGCTGATTTCCTTTTTTATTCAGGGCAAAATGGTAAGATGCATTGCCACTTTGCTGCGATGACCCCAAACGAGAAGTACCTGACCGGTCACTGTACATTGATAAACCAACTCCGACCCAGTCGTTTCGTTTTTTACGAAAACCTTTGACTATAGGTGCATCTACAAAAAAGGAACGTGTGGAATAATCTTTGGGAAGAAACAACCACTGATCCCGGTAAATGCCCCCAATCCGGGCAGTGCCAAAAAAAGCTCCGGCCTGGGCGGGGTTTAGGGTAAGGGGCGACATGTTGTACTGGGAAAAGTGAATGTCTTGGGCTCCCAGGTGGACCGTAGTGCAAAGCAAAAAAAAGCAGCTCAGCCGGTAGAAAATTCTCATACGCTGTTTTTTAAACGGTAAGTTAGCGGTTATCTATCGACCGCACAAACAAATTAACGCAGATTCATTGGAATTATGGATTGTGTAAAGCCCTTTTAGCGTTTTTTTTTATTTATTGTCACCCATCAGCTAATCTTGGAAGGAGTGTTGGGTTCCATCGCTATGAATAAATTTTCAGGATCAATTTGTTCCATGCAGTTAAAATGTCCCTTGGGGCAGGCATCAAAACCAATTTTGGAGCAAGGTCGGCAGCTCAGTTTTTTCACCTCTATGGTGGTATTTTTCTCCATCCCGTCAGGATAAAAGGGAGTCATGCCAAACTCGGGAATGGTATTGCCCCACACTGAAATAATCGGTTTGCGCAAAGCTGCTGCAATGTGCATCAGTCCGGTATCATGGGTAATGACCAGTTGAGCCTGGCGGACCAAAGATGCCGATTGGTGCAAACTATACTGCCCACAGGTATTGACTACGTGGGAGCCAGCCGCCTGGGCGATTTGTTCTGCCGCGGAGCGATCGTCTGGCCCACCTAACAATAGAACTGGCTGGCGGATACCTTGACAAATTTCAATCAGTTTGTTGACAGGCAAACGTTTGGTGGCATGCGCCGCTCCAATGACCAGGGCGATGTAATGGCCTTGCTGCAAATCATTGCGCAGTTCGGGCGAAAGGTTTTGGTCGCCAGCCAGGTTGCGTAAGGGTAACTCCTGTGCTTCCGGGATGAAATAATCCAGGCCTTGCCCATCGTATTGAACGCCCAATTTTTTGACGGTCTCCAGGTAGCGGTTTACGATATGGGTGTGGGGCAATACATTCCACTTAAACCGCACCATCAACCATTTTTGGAAATTGATTTTATCAAAAGAACGGCTGGCAACGCGCAATAAACGTTTGACCTGCAAGCTGCGCAGGTTGTGGTGCAAATCGATGACCCAATCGTATTGCTCTTGTTTTAATTCCTCGCTGATTTCCCCAATTTTTGACTTAATCGCATAAACCTTATCAACATATGGGTTGGCATCCAGGATGCTTCTAAATGGTTTTTTGGTCAAAAAATGCACTTCTGCCTGCAACTGCTGTTTCACGCAACGCACCACCGGTGTAGTCAGCACGATATCCCCAATCGATGAAAAACGGATAATCAGAATTTTTAAGGGCACGGTGTGTGATTTTATAGAGGGCGACAAAAAATAAGCACCCAAATCAACTTAAATGATCTGCATCAATTCGTAAACTGGCAATAAACTTTCTCCTTGGTAGTGCTTGCCTTCCTCTAGTCGCTCACGATGAGCGGCTATCAATTCTTCGTCTTTTTGCATAAAACCCCAAAGTGTTTTCACCACCTTGCAAAATCTTTCAAAATCGTGGGTGGCTGGCATATCCGGGGTTCCCAAGGCAGCGAGCAGGCGCTTGAAACGATCAAAATGATACAAGCTGTATTGGTCTGGATAACGAAAAGCCAGGTAAAGTGACACGATTTGATAGCCGTCCTGGTGAAAATGTTTGCCTTCCCGGCTACGCGGGTGTTTTTCCAAAAATTCGGTCAACAACTCATCGCAATAAAAAACAAAGCGCCCTACCCTACCATCAACTTTTTTATTTTCATCAAAAAGGTCCTGAAACATCTGTTTGACAAAATCGGGCTGCATGCGCCAAAATTCCAACATCATCCGTTTGGGTTCGTAGTGCTCGCGGTTCCACAATCGACGGGTTTGGGTATTATTGAGGCTGCGGTTGTACATCGACGCCAGGTCGCTGGATTCCAGATTCCAGTTTTCTTGAAAGATTTTTTGGGACTCGTAAATATAGAGGTGTTCCTCTTTGGCTTCCGAGCCCAAGTGTGTTTTGAATTGATCTAGTGCTTCTTGAATTTTTTTCAGTTGCATGGGAAAATCCGTTATTCGTTTGTCTGTCCTAACAAACGAAAAAAAATGAACCCACAAATTTGGAAAAATTTTGAAAAAAGAAGCAGAAAAGATTCGCTGACAAAACTTATAACGCAAAAAATCGGGAAGTTAATTTTTCTGCGTTACTCAATTCATGGAATAGGTGCGCAAAAAGCGCCAGAGTCGATCGTAACGGTCGAGCACCAATTCCGTTACCCCTGATTTTTTGAGCTGTTCGCAGTAGGCATTCGCCAATCGTTCAAAATCAGGGCGCAAACTCAAGCGAGCAATGGCGATGGCGCGCATGCAGCGGTGTAGGTGATTGTGCAGGTAAATGGCGGGCATTTCCGGATCGGTATTGTAGAGGTTGTCTACGTTTTCGAGGCGGGTATAGCGCTCCAGGAAGCTGATTCCCCGCGATAAAATCCCTTTTTGAATGGCATTCACCGCAGGCTGGATATCGTCCTCACAACAAATGGAAAAACGCTCAAAAGGCTGCTCAAACAATTTGCCCAGGGGGGTAAACAAGGTAAAATTGTTGGACTGTAACTCAGGCAAGCCTTGGGTAAAAGGCTGGGCCAAATCCTCCACCGCATCGTGCCTGACCCCCAGGTACACTTCCAGTATTTGTACATTATCCCCTGGAATCCAATTCAATATAACGCACTGAAAACCAGTTGGCGTTACCCGTCGGAATTGGTTAAGCTGGGGCATAAAGAAAAAATCTCTTTCAGCCAGCCGTTTTTTCAAGGCCTCCTGAATCTGATTTTTCAGCAAATTGGAGTGTTGTATATGGAGACTACTCATGGAGTAAGTTTAAATCCAAAACGAAGGTAAGGCTAATTTTCCAAAGCTATGTTAACTGAATGTAAAGTTTAAGCTGGATGCCTCAAATAGTTGCTTTAATGTGCATATTTTCATGCATTTGCAGGCAAATAAAAAATTTTGATGCTATTTATTCTGAAAAATCAGATCAAATAAAAAGCCAGGAGCATGCCCCTGGCCACCTAAAAAACCCGACTGTTATAAAATGCAAAAACTAAAAACAGGAAAAAAAGACGACTGTAGTTCGAATAGAAGATTCTTTATTGAAACAAGCCTGTGCTGAAGGTTTTGTACTCAGTTTATTAAAACTTTAACTGGACAAAATCGTTCCTATGATCAATTTTGCACGTCTAAATGGCGTTATTTGGCCGTAAAGCTGCACGGCGGTGCGTCTTTACCATCCACGGATTCACGTTTCAATCTAAAAAAATGAAAAAAATAATCTTGTTCAGCCTTTTGGCCATAAACGTAAGTTTGTTGAGTGCCCAAACCAAAACCAAGGTGGTCACTCCTCCTAAAGAAACTTCGGATCCAGCAACCAAGGTGGTACTGGATAAAATGCGGGCCAAATATGAAGGCTACAAAACCCTGGAAGCCGATTTTTCACTAATCCTCGAAATGCCAGAACAGCCCAAGGAAATTCAGAAAGGGAAATTGCTGCAAAAAGGCAGCAAATACCGGGTGAGCTTCAACCAACAAACTGTGATTTCAGATGGAAAAGCCGTTTGGATCATCTTGCCCAAAAACAAAGAGGTGCAAATCAACAACATGCCTGACCCCAATGACGATGAGAGTATCTTATCTCCACAGGCCTTGTTTCGCATTTACCTGCGCAAGGATTTCCTCTATTCCATCACCAACGAATATGCCAAGGACAAACGGGTAATCCAGGAAATTGAATTCAAACCTACCGACAAATATTCCGAATACTCTAAACTCCGCTTGAGCCTGGATAAAAAGACCCTGGAATTCATTGAATTAAAGGCTTTTGGCAAGGATGGCTCACGTTACACCCTGGTGATGAACAACGTCATTCCCAACAAACCTTTGGAAGACAGCAATTTTGGGTTCAACAAAGCCAACTACCCTGGGTACCATATCGAGGATCTCCGAGAGTAGCCATAAGTGAATCAATTTTGTCAAGTAGTTTATGCTTTCCTTAAAAACTCTTTACCTGTTAAAGCGTTTTTAAAGTACCTTTCGGTCGCAATTTTTAACCCATCAAAAAATCAAGCAAACATGGCTTTTGAACTTCCAGCGTTGCCCTATGCGTTTGACGCACTCGAACCCAATATTGATGCACGCACCATGGAAATCCACCACGGTAAGCACCATGCTGCCTATACCAATAACCTGAACGCCGCACTGGCAGGTACTGAGCACGAAGGCAAATCAATTGAATCCATCCTGGCCAATATCTCCCAGTTCTCTCCTGCTGTACGCAACAATGGAGGCGGTTATTTCAACCACAACCTGTTCTGGACCATCATGTCACCCAATGGTAGCCCTACTCCTGCGGAAGGCACTGCGATTCATGCGGCCATTACTGCGGATTTGGGTGGTTTTGACAACTTCAAAAAAGACTTCTCCGCAGCTGGCGCTACCCGCTTTGGCTCTGGTTGGGCTTGGTTGAGTGTGGGTGCCGATGGCAAGTTGTTCGTTAGTTCTAGTCCCAATCAGGACAACCCGCTAATGGATGTCGCTGAGAAAAAAGGTACACCAATTCTCGGTTTGGACGTTTGGGAACATGCTTATTACCTGAACTATCAGAACCGTCGCCCTGATTACATCGAGTCTTTCTACAATGTGATCAATTGGGAGGAAGTGAATCGTCGCTACCTTGCCGCTAAATAAA
The DNA here is from genome assembly GCF_965225875.1 of Haliscomenobacter sp. Taxonomy (GTDB): domain Bacteria; phylum Bacteroidota; class Bacteroidia; order Chitinophagales; family Saprospiraceae; genus Haliscomenobacter. The sequence continues at coordinate 1,277,044 of NZ_CBDDBS010000002.1, forward strand.
AAAAGTTGAGAGGTTGAGAAGTTGAGAAGTTGAGACTACCGCTTGCGTCACTGACAAGGACTTTGTCTAAGTCTCTCGCAGTAGCCTCAACTTCTCAACTGCTCAACTTTCTTTCAGCCTCCTCCAACTTTTTTCCCTCCCTCATATACTAATTTTTTTTTTCGTCTCGTTTCTCCCTTTATACGCTTGTTTCAATAGCGTGTCCATTCAGGTGTACATATTGGCACCTTACACCATTGCTATTTTGATTTGATTACCGCGAACACTGACGTTTACCTACTGTACGTTCCAGCTTAAACCGTTTATTTTTTACCCAAAACCGTTTCCCATGATCATCGCAGCTTTTTGCCTGATTTTAGTGCTTATTTTTGGTTCGAAATTATTGGAAAGAACCTAACACACACCATTCAAAGACTCAAAAGGCCGCGTTCTCCAACTGAGAACGCGGCCTTTCCATTTATACGCTAATTTCTTTCCATTAATCCATTCCCAAATCCTTGCGTAAAGGGAGATCCTTCAGATTGTTTTTTTGCCAATAAGCCTCTAATAAGGTATGGGTTCTTTTGGCAATGGTTTGGCGCATTTGTTTGTCCAACAAAGCCGGATGACTGTCCATCCAACCCTCAATCAAGTAAGGCTCTTTGTCCTGAAAAACGATCTCCAACTTGCGTTCCAGTTCCGGAAAATTGAGTTGGTATACTTTTAAGTTGTTGCCCTTAATCTCATTGCCTTCATATTTTTCCAACTTTGCTTCGGCGGTATATGCTTTAAAAGGCTTGTGCATCAGGCGAGTGTACATGGCACTGGGGTAAACCTGCACTGCACCGAGGGGCAAGGCATCTGGCCCCATCCGCAGGCGTGTCCAGACTTCGTCTTCCAGCAAAGCTTGTGGCAAGCTCTGGTTTTGGTCTCCCTCATTTTCAAAGTAAGACCGCATTTCTACCTTGTAATTTTCTTTGTCCTGATTGATTTGCATGAAGGTCTGACCACACCAGTCCTGGCTACTGCTGGTCACTTTGAGGGAATGCGGAAAACGTTTCAATTCCTCAGGAGTAAACACTGAAGTCATCACTGAATAGTCGTAAATCCCGGTGGCGAAACGTTGAATATTGTTGAGTTTCAGAACTGTGGCAGAGTTCTTTTTTTGTCCCTGATCATTTTTAACCTGTTTATCGGTCAAAAAGGGTTCGGTTACAAATACCAGAACCGCCTCGCCTGGGTGAAGATCGCGATAACGGTTTTGGGACAGGGTATAATGGTTGATTTCAGCCTTACCCTCGAACCAGTAAGGCCCCAAACCAATTTTTCCTTCTTTTTTGACAACACTGGCTTTAGCCGAAAGGTCTCGTCGCCCCAATTGAGGCATACAGGTAAAGAACAGGGCCAAGATGACCAGCATCCATTTCATCAGTTTCATAATGGTTATTTTGTGTAGAAACAGCGTAAGTTCAGTTTTGCTTAAAAAATGTTACACTAAGCAACTATTTTACACTACGATTTGTACAGCCAAATGGTTTCACCCAAAATATACTCGAATGAAATTGATGTTTTCTCTCTGCATCGCCCTGGGGCTGAGCATATTTTCCTGGTTTAGCCCTAAGTCTCCTAGCAATCAAAGCCTGGAAGGTGCCTGGGATACCGGGCAAGGAGTGGTAATTTGTACCCACAATTACCTGGCTTGTACCGATTTTTCGGTGCCCAACAAAAAATTCAAGGGCAGTTGGGGCGGTACCTACACCTGGGTCAAGGACAGTCTAAAAGTACATCTGGAATTTTCAACCTACGACAAGGCTTCCGTAGGTAAAGACAAGGTATTTTTGGCCAAATTGAAAAAAGAGTTGACCCTCAAAGACCCCTCCACTAAAACCGAACAAAGCTGGAAAGCTATCCCCGAAGATGGACCCGTTGCCCTCGCCGGCCTCTGGCGCATCACTGGGCGTATGAACAACGGGCAACTGAACGCTATGCCTTTGGCCGCACGCAAAACCATCAAAATTTTTAGCAAAACCCGCTTCCAATGGGCCGCCATCAATACCCAAACGGGCGACTTCTCTGGCACTGGCGGCGGCACCTACACCCTCAAAGACGGCAAATACACCGAAAATATCGAGTTCTTCTCCCGCGACAGCACCCGAGTAGGTGCATCACTTGGCTTTGACGCGCTGGTAGAAGGCAACAAGTGGACGCACACGGGCAAAAGTTCGACGGGGAATCCGGTGCATGAGATTTGGGAAAGACAGTAAAAAATGACGAATGATTCGAATGACGAGTGACGAATAATGGCCAGCACATGGCGAACATTCGTCACTCGTCATTCGAATCATTCGTCAATCCCCTTCGCCTTACTTACCCACGGATTTCCAACTATGCTAAAGCGCCAGGGCCAAAAGGCGCATTCCTCGGCGAAAGCGATGCCGACCCGGGTTCCTGTTTTGACTTGGAAGCTGGGTGTTTCCTGGGGTTCTTCAATCCAGACGGGGGAAGATTCATCGGTGAAAGCGAGGCCGGTATGGTGGGTGCGTAAACCCATTGCCTGGCTCAAACTGCCAGGACCTGCACCCAGGGTGGTTTTAAGTTGGCTCATTTTCCGGCGCTGAAGCATGGTTTCAACGCCATAGATGGGCTCAATGGCCCGCACCAGCACTGCATGTGCCTGCCCTGCTGGTGCGGTCACTACATTAAACAAGTGGTGAATGCCGTAGCACAAATAGACATAAGCATGCCCTCCGGGTCCAAACATGATTTGGGTACGCGGCGTCAGCCGTTGACCGTATGCATGGCAAGCCTTGTCGTCGGAGTCTCGGTAAGCTTCGGTTTCTACGATGCGACCTACGGTGAGTTGCCCATCGAAGCAAGTCACGAGGTGTTTACCGAGGAGTTCCTTGCTGATTTGTACAACGTCTTCCCGCAGGTAAAAGGCTTCGTTGAGTCGAGTGCCTGGCTGATAGGTTTCCACTGTGTTTAAGTACGTGTTTTATTTAAGGTAACTGGGTCAAACGGAATTTTTTCCACCGCACTTTAATACCGCCACCATCGTGGATTTGCAGGGCGATGAAGCCTTCACCTTTGCCAATTTTTTCATCTTTGAGGTAGATCATCTGTTGACCGTTCAGCCAGGTGGTAACTTCATCACCGATGACCTGGATTTTCATTTGATTCCATTCGCCAGTTTTGAGGGCTTTTTCGGCTTCAGCGCTGGGCTGAATGAGCCAGCCACGGCCATAAGATTCATAAATCCCACCGCTGTGGCTATTCAAAGGCGCCACTTCGACTTGCCAGCCGCTGATCTTCACGCCTTCAATACTGGAACGGAAAAAGACCCCGCTGTTGCCGTTGGCTTCTTGCTTGAATTGCAGGGTGAGGACGAAGTTTTTGTACTTGCCCGCAGTGGATAAATAGCCGTAAGCTTTGTCAGGACCGCTTTCGCAGATCAGTTCACCTTTTTCGACGTACCATTTTTCAGTGCCGTGGATGTTCCAGCCACTGAGGTCTTTGCCGTTGAAAAGGGATACTTTTTTTTGTGCAGTAGCCAATAGTGGCAAGCAGGCGATGCAAACGAGTAGGTAAGTAAATTTCATGAATGAAAGAGATTGTAAGTAAGGTAATGAAGTAGACTTTTTAGGGCAACCCTAATCCCGGGTGAATATAAGCGGGAATGGGGGAAAAAACAATTGCTGGGTTTTTTCGATTCTCAAAATTGGTCGAACAATTGGATTTATTGGATAGCTTAGTGCCCGCTTTAACTTGATTTGAAACCATTGACATGCAGCATCACCTAAGCTTTATTTTCCTCGTAAACTTAACACTTGTTTGCGCTTTGAAAGCTCAAACTGGGGCCACGCTACTTATCCCCAAACCAGTATATTGTCAGGAGCAAAAAGGGGCATTTAAAATCCATTCTTCCGTCCAGGTTTTTGCGGAAAAAGAATGGCAGGAAAGTGCACAGTTACTGGCCCAGGAGATGAAGCTGAGTGTATCCAAAAGCAAGGAAAAAGCTGGCATTTTATTACTCAAATCCCCTGAGCTACCTGCTGCGGGTTATGCGTTGAACATTACCTCTCAAGGCATTACCATTCTTGCCTCCGATGAAGCGGGAAGCATCCACGGGCTTTTCACCTTGCTCCAATTGAGGGCACTACAAACCAATCCCGTTCAAATCCCTTGTGCCAGCATCAAAGATTATCCCCGATTCAGCTACCGGGGCATGCACCTGGATGTGTCCCGCAACTTTTTCCCACTGAGTTTCATCAAAAAGTACATCGACCTGATGGCTTTGTACAAATTCAACACCTTTCATTGGCACCTCACCGATTCGCCCGGCTGGCGTTTACAAATCGATAAATATCCACTGCTGAGTAAACAAGCTGCGTTCCGCACCCATGGCAGCTGGACGGAGTGGAGCAAAAACGGCAGCCGATTCTCGCAAGAAGGGAATGCCGAAGCATACGGAGGGTATTACAGCAAAGCCGATGCCAAAGAGATCGTGCGGTATGCCGCGCAACGAGGCATCACCGTCATCCCTGAAATTGAAATACCGGGGCATTCCTATGAAGTTTTGGCTGCTTATCCCGAGCTTAGCTGTACGGGCAAGCCTTACCAGCACCATGAATTTTGTATTGGCAACCCCAATACTTTGCCTTTTTTAACCGATATTTTAAGCGAAGTTTTAGCCATTTTCCCCTCTGAATACATCCACATTGGTGGCGATGAAGCGGGGACTTCCTCCTGGAAAAATTGTCCAAAATGTCAGGCCCTGAAAAAAGAAAAAAACCTGGCAGATGAACACGAACTACAAGCCTATCTGATCAAACAGCTGGAAGCTTTTCTCAAATCAAAAGGTCGAAAATTGATTGGTTGGGATGAAATCATCAATGGCGGCCTTCCTCCCGATGCAACCGTCATGAGCTGGCGGGGCGAAGCCGGTGCCATCACCGCCGCACAACAAGGCCATGATGTGGTCATGACGCCGGGTGAAACTTATCTGGACGCCTACCAAAGCAATCCAAGCACCCAACCTCTGGCCATAGGCGGCTTTTTGCCGATTCAACGGGTGTACGCCTACGAGCCCATTCCCGCAGTGCTCAAGGAGAACGAGAAGAAACACATCCTGGGCACGCAGGGCAATTTGTGGACAGAGTTTATGCCCAGTACGGATCAGGTGGAGTACATGGCCTTTCCCCGCGCCATTGCAATCGCGGAAAATGCCTGGACTCAAAAGGAAGCAAAAAATTATCCCGACTTTCAGCAACGCCTGCAAGCGCATTATTTGCTCCTGCAACGGATGAATGTCAATTATTACCGGCCTTCGGCTTTTCTGGAAGTAAAAGAAGCCCCCGCTCCCGACAATAGCGGCAATACAATCACCTTGATCAGCGAGATTTACCAGCCAGAAATTCGTTACACCACCGACGGCAGTACACCTTCAAGTAGTTCGGAACGGTACGTAAAGCCGTTTGTAATACAGGGAAAAGCCCACATTCAAGCCGCCGTTTTTAAAGATGGAATGCCATTGGGCAAGGTCACCAGTTATCAGGCCAATCATCACCGCGCGATTGGCAAAAAAACGATTTTCAACACCAGATGGAGTGACTCCTATCCTGCTCAGCAAGAAAACACCCTCACCAATGGCGTGCGGGGGTCATTCACATACAGCGACAAACAGTGGCTTGGTTACCTCAAGAATTTTGATGTGACGGTAGATATGGGATCAGTACAGCCCATTCAAGAAGTATCCATTACGTTTATGCAGCAAAAGGGGCCGGGCGTTTTTCTTCCGGCTTATGTGGAAATATTGGGTTCTGAAGACGGGAGTAATTTTGTGCCCCTGAAAAAGCTGGAGCATGACGTTTCGCCAGAAAATCCGGAGTTATTGTTTAAAACTTTCGCCTACGCACTGGAACAAACTAAGGCCCGGTACATTCGTATCGTTGCACCCAATGTACGCGGAGGATTTATGTTTACCGATGAGATTGTGATTTATTAAGGGCCTTTATCGATCAGCATGAAGGTATAAGTTGGCACTATTGGAACAGCTAAAGCCGCTCCTCCAACACCTCAAACCACCCTCGATAAAACCGATCACTATACTTAACCGAATTCCCTGGCAATGTCGCCATTCCAGCTGCTATCACCATTTTGGCCTCATCCAAATTCCCCTCAGCATACAACAAAGCCGCTTTCGCCAGCAGGGTGTGGGCATCTTTCCCCGTTTGCCCCAATTTTCCCATTTTTCCCCAAATATTGTGGGCCTGAACCGGGTCGTTCGCCAAAAAGGCATAGGCAAAAACCAGGTCTTTTTGCAATTCTACCCGAAAGGTCAGCGGTTGTTCCTCTAGCAGCGGTTCCATTTCTTTAGCTGCTTTCAGTGCCAAATCTTTTTCATCCCGGTCCAGGTGGTAATAATAGTTCAATGAATAGGCAAAAGCTTTCATCAAATCCGACTCATCCGATTGGATCAACTCGATTTGGGTAGGATCAATGGTAGAATAAGGTTGATTGGAATAGTTATGCGCCAATACCTCCAATACCGCCTGTTCGATGGCAGCAGTTTTACCCCCACCAATCAAACGAAAGAAACGCGCCCGATCCGTGAAAAAAGCACCGGTACGGCCGGGGATAGTGGTCGCCAAAAACAGAAAGAAAGAAGTAAGGGCGAAAATGAACGAAAAAACGAGCAAAGACCTCAAGGCAGCGCTGGATTCACCTGCTGTCAAATTCATGGTCACCCAAAACGCAGGCAGCCCCACCAATAGCGCTCCACCGATACTCGTCAAGGGCCCTGCTGCCACGACCGCTGCCAGTTTTTTGACCAAATCGGGAGATTTTTGGGTTGGTAAAGTAGCCGCTACTCCACCAAAAAGGTTGGGGTCTCGATTGAAATACCATTCAATCTGATCATCCACAGGATTGCGGCGAACGCCCAAAAAACCGGCTACATACAAATGAAATTTGAAACCTTGGAACAGCCCCGTCAACAAATGGCCCAGTTCGTGTGCTGCCAGTGCGGCCCAAATGGCCACAAAAGCCAAGACCAATTTTAGTGGATTTTCCCACCAAATACCGCCGTTTTCCATTAAGGCTTGAAAAACACTGAGGGGCACTAATTTTACAAAAGCATAACTAAGCAGATAGCCCACCACAGCCCCCAATGAGCAAGCAATGATCAGTTGTACCGTTTTATTCTGTTTCTTTTTACCCATAAACTAGCAAATACCAGTTTTAGGGAAAAAGTTCATATCCTGTCGGTCAATTATTCCCAAGCCCTGAAAGGGCGATATACCTTAAGAATGGGCAGCGCCCTTTTTCTGAATGATCTAGCTCTACTTCAGAAGTATTGCCTCTCCTTTGCAGGATTGGAACACCTGATCCGCAGTTTCCAACTCAGCAATCCACACAAAAGTACCCGGCGGCACTACTTTTCCACCATAAGTACCATCCCAACCCATTGCTTCATCGTTGAGGGTTCCATTGCTGGCTTCATAAACGAGATTTCCCCAACGGTCAAAAATGCGGAACTGCACGATTTTCAGGTTCTTCTTACCCTGCAAATAAAAGCGGTCATTTTTGCTGTCGCCATTGGGAGAAAAAGCGGTTGGAGCATAAACCTGGTCTTTTTTGACCACAAAAACATTAAATACTGCCTGAGATCGACAACCATTGGTGCTTAGCACCTGAACCTGATAAACTGTACTGCGGGGTGGATTCACCTGAATGCTGTTGCAGCCATTACAGGGTGCGAGATCAGTGCCAACCCATTGAAGCGAAGCCAGACCAGTAGAGTCGCCAAGTACCGCCGTCAATTGTAGCGAGTCGCCTGGAGCGATTTCATTGGTAGGCGCAGTGATGCTCACCTCAATTGGGATAGAAGCCAAAATGGTCAAACTCGTATCGCCTTCACAACCAGCTGCATCCTGAACCCGGATGTGGTAAGTGCCCGGAGCAAGGTTGTTGAAATTGCGTTGGCTGGCAAAAGTGCTATCCTTTAGCGCAAAAGTATAAGGCGCCACTCCCCCACTCACCAATTCGATGCCAATGCTACCCCGGCCATCGGTGGCACAAGGTGGTTGTTTCAAATTGATGCGGTCAAATTTGGGACCATCGGTGTTGCCACCCAACTGTAGTGAATCTCGGAAACTGCAACCATTATTGGCGTTGCTGAGTACTACGCTATAGCGCCCGGAAGCATTAACCTGCACGGTAGCAGCCGTATTGGTGCCGCTTATGCCTTGTCCAGTCCAGGCATAGGTTACATTCGGTAATACATCTACAGCTAAGGTCGCCGTTGGATTGGCGCAGGAAAAGGGCGTTTGCACCTGAATCAAGCTGAAAGGCCGAATCGTATCCGATTCCACGGTAGTGCTCAATCTCAGGTTACAACCGTTGATCGTATCCACCACCAAAAAGGTGTAGCGCCCACCACTAAATGCAGTTGTGCTGGTCCTGCGTGAAATGGTATCAGTCAAAGAAGGAGAAATCCAATAGGTTGCCACCCGGTTGGAATTAACCGTTGCTCGTAATGTTGTGCTGCGATTGATACAGGTAATTTTTCCCGTGGTATCCAGTGTTGCCGAAGGCCGCAAGGTATCGGCAGTGATACTGGTGTCTTTGCTGGCCTGACAGGCATTACGGGTATTGCGTACAATGAGTTGGTACAAGCCAGCTGCATTGATGCGCAGGAACGAATCCTGGCTAACCGTTCCACCCGTACCATTGCGCCAGGTGTAACTCAGGTTTTTGCTATTGCTGCTCGCATTCAAGAGTACCGATTGGGAGCGGCAATCCAATTGCCCTTGCCCGCTCAGTCGAATGCTTGGTGCCAAGGTATCTAACTGGACTGTAGTATTGGCAGTGTTCTGGCAGCCATTGCTGGGTTGTACGACCAACAAGCGATAGGTGCCACCAACACTAATTGGTGGCAATGGATGAGGTACTGTATCGTTCTGGGGAGTAATCCAATAATATTCCAGGGTGTTGTTGACGGGGGAAAATTGGAGCTGGACTTGTCGGCGCAAACAATTGAGGCTATCCCCTTGTAAGGTAGGTGCTACTGGCTGGGTTTGGTCGAAACCGATCACAATATCCAGTGGTACCGAGGCACATAAAGAATCCGTAGTGGCAATCACCTGATAACGCCCGGGGATAAAAGCAGTGTCTCTGGCCAGGTTTGAACTGTAGCCATTGGGCCCACTCCAGGCAAAAGTAGCCAATGAGTCGGAAGATTTTGCATCCAAAAAAACAAAAGGATCTCGACAAGTAATCGTATCTGGTGTTGCCTGAACGCTGGGAATGGCAATGATCTGGATGGTATTCCCAATCAGCGCCGGAGGGAATTCCCGGATGTTGTTGCCGCGCTGATTGTATTGAGCTACAACAGGGGCGGTTTGGTCGCGAGGGTTGGTCACAAAGCCCAAGGTGGCTGGGTTTCCAGGTTGTAAGGCGACCAAGCGCAGCACAAAAATTCGGGTAGAATCTGGCAAGGTAGAAGAAGTGCCATCCGCTTTAAACCAGGCGAAATTCACCCGCGTACCGGATGGCGGAGCTTCAAAATCGAATTCGTTTCCGGGAAATATACTATTGTTGACACTCAAAAAACGGAACTGCCCTCGGGCCCAACTGACAGCAAATTGAAAACCCGCCACGCGTCTGAAATGAACAGCGCGAACGGGTATGTCGATGGTATCTCCCACACAGACTTTGCGGGAAGTCAGTATGAAGGTTGTAGAATCAAGCGCTCCTTGAGCGTAGCTGGTACTGTGGTTCAGTAGTGTTGCCAGTACCAGCAGTGCCAAAATGTATAATTTTCCCACCTGAATGATGTTTCAAACTTCGGGTATCGGATTTCGGATTTCGACTGGCGCTTTAGTCTCAAATTGAAGTATGCACCAAATTTGATTTTCCAGGTCTAGAAAATTCAATGGTAGTGCCACATCAATTTTAGACTAAAGCTCCAACCGAAATCCAAAATCCGAATTCCGAAATCAATACTATTTCGTCAAAATTACCTTATCCGTCAATACGCCATAAGCGGTCAGGATTCGATAATGGTAAACGCCATTTTGGCCCAGGGTGTTGCCATTGATTGTCCATTCCTGAACACCTGCTGACAAATTACGGGCTTCGCGGTAAACTTCACGACCAGCAGCATCGATAATCGACAAGGTGGTGCGGGAATCTGTAGGCAGTTTGAAGCGAATCAAAGCCTGATCACTGAATGGGTTGGGTTGTACGCCCAATGCTTTGATGGCATTGCGTTTGCCCAGATCCACTTTGAGTGCAGCATCCGTGAAACGAGCCTTCAGTTGTTTAACCTGACCAGCCTGATTGACGGCCATACCTGCCAAGCCTTGCTGATTGAGCCAAATTGCTTCAGCTACTTCACCTGCTCTGCGGGTATTGAAGGTAAGTCTGAACAATACTGGGTTTTCAGCACTGCGCAAGGTTGCACCGGTTTGGTACCAAAGCGTTGGGATTCGACCCTCTGCCACAGCATTCAGATTGAAGGCATTGCGGTCTACTCCAGGTACATCGCCCGCTTCTACACTGACAAATTCAAGGGTTTCGCGGTCAAAGCCCAGATCGAACTGGTACCCTGCATATTTACCCAGGTCGCTGGCACGTACATCAACCACCAGTTTTTCACCGTACTCAAATGCGCGGTTAGCCATGGTGATTTCCATTGGCGCTTCGCCACGCAGTTGTGCATCCTTGCTCAGGTTGACGTCACCCACTTTGATGCCAATGAAGTCATTGTTCAAGGTGTCTTTTTTCAACCCCGTAAACCCGATGGTATCCGGGAATTTTAAGGTCAGTGGGTTGGCCACACTGTCCGGGAACTTGAAGCTCACTGGTACAAAGCGCCAGGATGTATTATTCGGGAATGAATCAATTGCACCCAAGATCAACCGACGGATATCCAAAATGTCCGCTACCGTAACTGTACCAGACTTGTTCACGTCGGCAGCAATCCATTTGTAAGGACTGTCCAGGGTATCCTTGGCCAGAATATGCCGTTGAATCAGTACCACATCCAAAATGTTCACCCCACCAGAATAGTTAGAATCCAAAGATGGGCGAATGGTATGGTTCTTATTGTAAGCCAAAGAATCGAATGCATATTCCCCAGTAACGCCTGTTACCACGGAAGCAAGGCTATCCGGACTGATGTCCACCGTTACAAATTTCACCGGAGTACTGTCTTCCCGGAAAATTTTCCCAGCTATTCTAACCGGTCCAGTGGTATCTACTGGTGGAACTGTGGTGGTATCTGGACAAACTACGCCATCAATGGTGGTAGGAATAATTTCAGTCAGTGAAGACTTGGTGGCAATGATCTTCGATGGTGCATTTTTGAACTGAACTGGTATACATTCTTTACTAGCCGAGTCTCTGCTGATTCGTAAGGTAAAGATGGTCGTACTATCCTTCAGTGTTACCCCATTGGACTGTGCGTCAAACCAGTTGACCGTTCGAACAAAAGGCGAGAAAGCAAAATTCTCTACTCCTTTGAGCGCTGCGGTGTCAGCAGTGAAGCCGACAAAAGTGGCCAAACTATCAGGTATGGCGAGGGTGAACTGGAATCCCTGTACTTTGTCAAAATGGAGCACTTTTACAGGTACACTCATGGTGCTATCCGTAAGCGTTACGCCACTGGTATCAACAAAGAACGTGAGCGAATCGACCTGAACTGGAGGTGGTGGAGGCAGGATCGTATCCGTGCCCAAGATGACCTTAAAGACGCAGGAGTCGATCACCTTTTTAGAGGTAGTATCTGTAAGGATATACCTGACACGGGTAGTACCCACTGCCAAGGTATCGCCAGGTTTATGGTTGCTGCTCAGCACTGCAACCGTACTGTCACATCCACTGGTGAAAGTAGGCGCTTTCCAGCTTACTGGAGCCTTGGTTTTGCCTGCAGGAGCAACAGTTATGACATCCTTAGGGCACTCCGTAAAGCCAGCTGTCTGAGTGCTGTCGATGAGTACCACAATGGCAGTTCGTTCTTTGCTGGCACACTTCTTACCCGAAGAATCAATGGCTTCTACATATAAGGTATCAGCTTTGGTCGGTTTAAAGCTCAGGGTATCCTTAGCTAGAGGGGTACCTCCGGTAGGCACATCATACCAGTTGACGGTAAAGGCAGAGTCCGCTTTCACTTTAATTACTGGCAGGGTACTTACCGAGCAAGCTTTGATGAGATCAGCTTCAATTTGTGGCTTAGGGGAAGCCGAACCGATCACAACGCTAAGAATGCCTTCACAACTGCTCGTTGTATCATTGACCATCACGGTGTAAGTGCCTGGGCCAAGCCATACCGAATCGGTAGTTGCCCCTGTGCTCCACTTGTACCCAACACCACCTGAAACCCTCACTAAAGTAGAGTCTCCATCACAAATACTTGTATCACCGCCGATAATGGTGACGCCCAGCATTGGCTTCACCGCCAGTGCCAGTTGTACCAAACTGTCACAACCTCCTTCAGTAAGCAGATTGACAACATAAGTCCCGGCTTGACGGAATACGTTTTCACCCACAGTATAGCTCTGTCCTTCACAAATGGTAGTATAGATCACAGTATCGCGTGGAGCAGTGGAAGTAGCTCTTACTCTGGTTACGATAATGGTGCTATCACATCCGCCTGCAGCCACCAGCTTGGTGGTGTCAGTACCAATCGGGCCAATACAAACGGCGATAGTACGGTTGATAACCGTATCTCTACAGGGAGGTGGTGGAGGTAGTACGATGGTATCCGTAGTTACTTCAACCGATCCAGCCTCACCTTTAAATGCACGTTTGGAGCGCTTTGGCCCCAGAACTTCCGTATTGACACTATCGGTAAAGCTGATTGCAGATTTACCTTCTTTCAGTGGTTTAAAACAAAGTTGGTAAAGTTTGGTGCTGTCCCGAATTGTTAACCCCGCTGCACTTTCAGCTTTGGAATAGACCAGCGAAATCAAACCTCCCGGCTTCACACTAAAATCATCACGCGTGAGTTTTTTCAACGCGCTGTTGGTGTCTACCTTAATTTGCTTCAATTGTAAAAAGGAAGTGTCGAATTTCACAGTGTACTGTAGAGCAGCAATGGTGTCAAAATTTACCGCTACCACATTCACACAAACGAGTGTGTCCTTTAAGCGGGCTTTGACATTTGCGATACAAACCGGAAAAGCCGTACTGTCGTACAAGGGCATAAACAAGCTCAAGTAGGTTGGTGGCTTTACAATTTGGTTTTTGGGGCCATCCAGGGCAGATAACTGCCAGCAGAGCAAGCTGGATAGCAGGAAAAATAGAACTTTTCGCATATTTCAATGGTTTTTTGCAAGGTTATGGGGGCTATGCCAATGACAATAGTGCATAGCATGTTTGTGCTAATTCTTGCTTATTCTTCGTGGAAACTTTTTGGCTGGAAAAAACAGATAAAGTGTCAGGCAGGCTGGATTGAATGAAATGTTAACGTCGTCATTTGTAGGAAAAGTATCTATCTATTGTAACAATTTTTACAAAATCATCGAAACTTCTCTCTTCGCCAATCGTTGGGCCTTTGGCCTGTAACCCGTTTGAAAGTGCGGTTAAAATGAGGAATATTGTTAAAACCCGTTGAATATGCGATAGCTGCAACGGATAACAGTTGTTCCTCTTTCAGGATTCGACAAGCTGCGTTGATGCGGATTTCATTGAGAAAAACAGTGAAAGTTTTGCGGGTATGTTTTTTAAAATACCGGCAAAAGGCGGGTGGGGTAAGGTGGACCAGGGCCGCTACTTTTTCCAAATCCAGTTCATCGGCATAATGTTTGAGCAAATATTGAAATACCGTGCTCATCCGTTGGCCTTCACTCTCCGAAATGGCAAATGGGGTTTGTTGACTCAAATAAAAAGCGGGCTGCTCGGTAGTCAAACACTCTAACAACTCCAGGAAAAAAGCTACCCGTTTAAGTGCATGAGCAGCCTGAATCCGCAACATCAATTCGATGACCCTGCCTTTTGTACTTGATCCCACTTTGATCCCACGATCAAAACCATTTAACAATGCCTTCATCCCACTTAACTCAGGAATCAACGCCAAGGTTTTGCCTACCTGAAGTGGATCAAAAAACAGGGTAAGCGCGTGAATGGATAAGTGCGAATCCGGGTCAAAATAAGCTGGGTCGCTATTGAACAAATGGGCTTGATTGGCGCCAATCAAAAAAACATCATCTGTCTGAAAACGATGCACCTGCTCCCCTACCAGTAAGTTGCCATTCCCCTCGCGTACCCAGGTGAGTTGAATTTCAGGGTGCTGGTGCAAATGGGGATAAAAATGCGGCTCCCGATCTTCCTGAATGATGATGGACTGCTCCCCGCTAACCGGAATGGTAAAAGGAATAACTTTCAAATTAAAACGTTTTTTACCAGCAAAATAAAGCAAATAGAGCGATAATGGTTAAAAAAAGTTAGTTTTTGGCCAAATCCCGTCAAGCTTAGCTTTGTTCAGCGGCCTATCTTTGTCAAAAATTAGCACATGAACGCATTTGAATGGAAGGGCGTATTTCCGGCGCTTACCACCAAATTCAATAGTCAGGATGAATTGGATTTGCCGCTCTTTGCCAAAAACCTGCAAGCACAGGTTGATGGTGGGGTAAACGGAATCATTTTGGGCGGCTCCCTGGGTGAAGCCAGCACCATCACCGAGGCCGAAAAAGAAACCTTGGTCAAATTCTCACAGGAAAAACTGGAAGGCAAAACCCCAGTTGTGCTCAACATTGCTGAAGGTTCTACCCGTGAGGCAGTGCGCCAGGCTCAGTTGGCCGAAAAATGGGGTGCCGATGGCCTCATGTTGCTCCCTCCAATGCGCTACAAAGCCGATGATCGCGAAACCACCGCGTTTTTCCGCGCCGTAGCCCAGTCTACCGATCTCCCCATCATGCTGTACAACAATCCGGTTGATTACAAAATTGAAATCACCCTGGACATGTTTGCTGCTTTAATTGAAGAAAAAAACATTACCGCCGTCAAAGAGTCGACTCGTGATGTTTCTAATGTGACCCGTTTGGTCAATCGTTTTGGCGATCGCCTAAAAATCCTGTGCGGAGTAGACACCCTGGCACTTGAAGAATTGGTACTGGGTGCCGATGGTTGGGTAGCTGGATTGGTTTGTGCCTTCCCAGCCGAAACCTGTACCATTTATCGCTTGGTGAAAGAAGGAAAGTTGGCTGAAGCCTTGACCATTTACCGCTGGTTCTTACCTTTGTTGGAGTTGGACCTCCACCCCAAACTGGTACAGTACATCAAACTGGCTGAACAAGAAGTGGGGATTGGTTCCGAATATGTACGCGCCCCCCGTTTGACCCTTGAAGGTGCAGAAAGAGACCGCATTTTGAAGGTGATCCGGGATGGAATCGCAGCAAGACCCTAGGTAGAGACGCAAGATCTTGCGTCTCCAATGCGTAAAATCTTGGATATTTGAGACGCAAGATTTTGGATATTTGAGACGCAAGATCTTGCGTCTCTACAACCATACCACTATGAACAAACAAACCATGCAACAAGCCGCCACGGCTTTCCCTGTTTACCGCAAAAAAAGCAATGCTGAGCGCGCTGAATTTTTGGAGCGCATAGCCAGCGAAATTGAGGCATTAGGCGACACCCTGATTCAAACCGCCATGGCTGAATCCAACCTGCCCGAAGCCCGTTTGTTGGGCGAACGTGGCCGGACCGCCAATCAGCTACGACTATTCGCCAATCTGGTGCGCGAAGGATCCTGGGTAGAAGCCGTGATCGACACTGCTCAACCCGAAAGGATTCCACCTCGCCCCGATTTGCGCAAAATGCTCAACCCACTGGGTCCAGTGGTCGTTTTTGGTGCCAGCAATTTCCCTTTGGCCTTTTCTACTGCTGGTGGCGATACCGCTTCGGCTTTGGCTGCTGGTTGTACGGTGGTAATCAAAGGGCATCCTGGGCACCCCAAAACTTCGGCTTTGGTCTTTGGCGCGATGCAGGCAGCAATTGCGGCTTGTGGCATGCCTGAACATACGATACAGCATGTGGATAGCACCGATTTTGCCACCGGCAAAGCTCTGGTGCAGGACCCTCTCACCCAAGCGGTTGGTTTCACCGGCTCCCTGGCTGGCGGCACCGCCCTCGTTGAATACGCCCGCGAGCGCAAACAACCCATCCCGGTTTTTGCCGAAATGAGCAGCATCAACCCGGTGATTTTGTTGCCAGAAATTCTTTCCGCGCAACCCGAAGCATTGGCCAAACAACTGGCGGCTTCTTTTACCCTGGGAATGGGGCAGTTTTGTACCAAACCTGGTTTGATCCTGGCTCAGGATTGTGAAGCCCTTGACGTTTTTCTCCGCACCATTGGCCATGAAGTGCCTGGCTTGCCGACCATGCCGATGTTGCACGGAGGTATTCATGCAGCCTACGAGAAAAACCTGCATACTGCCCTGGAACAGCCAGGCCTCGGTGTTTTGGGCAAAACGGCAAAAGAAGTTAGCGGCATCGAACCAACGGCAGCTGTTGCCCTGGTGGATGGAGATACCTTTTTGGCCAACCCTAAACTGCACGAAGAAGTTTTTGGCCCTTACGCCCTCGTAGTGAAGTGCCAATCAAAACAACAAATTGCCCAGATTCTCGAGCATTTAGAAGGACAACTCACCCTAACCTTCATGGCCACCGATGCTGATGCACTGGCGAACGCCGATCTGGTTGAGTTGGGCCAATCCAGAGCTGGCCGTGTCATCTTTAATGGTGTTCCTACGGGAGTTGAGGTCGTCGCCTCTATGCAACACGGCGGCCCTTATCCGGCTACCACCGATAGCCGCTTCACCTCGGTAGGCTCCGACGCCATCAAGCGTTGGGCTCGCCCAATTTGTTATCAAAATTATCCAGCTGCCTTATTGCCTATGGAATTGCAAGACAATAATCCGTTGGGGATTTGGAGATGGGTGGACGGAGTTTTTACTAAATAGAGATGAAAGATGCTACCGCAGAGACGTAGACAAGGTCATTGTCAAAAACGCTGCGGTAGCATCTCTCATCTTTCATCTCTCATCTCTCATCTTTCATTTCTAATGAGGACTTTTTTCTGCATTGACGCCCACACCTGCGGCAACCCGGTTCGCCTGGTGGCTGGCGGTGGCCCCCAACTGGAGGGCAAAGACATGAGTGAAAAACGCCAGCACTTCCTTGCCGAATACGACTGGATTCGCAAGGGGCTGATGTTTGAGCCACGGGGACACGACATGATGAGTGGCAGCATTTTGTATCCACCCCATGATCCCAAAAACGATGTGGCGGTGCTCTTCATCGAAACCAGTGGTTGTTTGCCCATGTGTGGTCACGGCACCATTGGTACCATTACTGCCGCGTTGGAACATGGCTTGATCAATCCCAAAACCCCGGGAAAAATCCGCATGGAGGCCCCGGCTGGCTTGGTAGAAATCACCTATGTGCAGGAGGGCAAAAAAGTCAAAAGTGTTCGTTTGACCAATGTAAAATCCTTCCTGGCTGCCGAAAAACTTCCAGTAGAATGCCCTGGTTTGGGGCCAATTACTGTAGATGTGGCTTACGGAGGCAATTACTACGCCATTGTGGACGTGCAGGAAAATTTCCCAGGTTTGGAGCATTACCCTGCCGAACAATTGGTGGCCTGGGCCCGGGAGTTGCGCAAACGCATCAATGCCCAATACAGTTTTGTACACCCTGAAGATCCCACCATCAACGGCTGTAGCCATATCCAGTGGACCGGCAAAACGATTCACCCCAATGCCACCGCCCGCAATGCGGTTTTTTATGGCGACAAAGCGATCGACCGTTCCCCTTGCGGGACGGGTACTTCGGCGCGTATGGCGCAGTGGTACACGCAAGGTAAATTGCAGAAGGGTGATGAATTCGTCCACGAAAGCATCATCGGTTCCCAATTCATCGGGCGCATTGAAGAAGAAACCAGTCTGGCGGGCAAACCCGCTATTCGCCCCAGCATCGAAGGTTGGGCAAGAATTTATGGCTACAATACCATCAGCATCGATCCGGAAGATGATCCGTATGCGCATGGGTTTCAAGTAATATAATGGTTGAGGAGTTGAGAAGTTGAGGAGTTGAGGGCTGCCGCAGCGACTTAGACAAGGACATTGTCAAAATCGCTGCGGCAGCCCTCAACTCCTCAACTTCTCAACTCCTCAACTCTTTCAAGCTATCCATGAAAACAGCAATAGTCATCGGCGGCGGCATCATTGGCCTTAGTTCCGCTTATTACCTGAGCCGTGCAGGCTGGCAAGTGACCGTGATCGACAAAGGGAACCGCCGCAACAATTGCTCCACCGGCAACGCTGGCTACATTTGTCCCAGCCACTTCGTACCATTGGCTACGCCGGGAATCGTATCACAGGGCCTGAAATGGATGCTCAATTCACGCAGTCCTTTTTATGTGCAACCACGCCTGAGTTGGCCGCTGATTCAATGGGGCATCCAGTTCATGCGCAGCGCCACGGCCCAACACGTGCAGGCTTCGGCGCGCCCCTTGCGAGACATTGCCATGTTCAGCATGGCCTGTTATGAGGAATTGAAAAAAGAGCCTGGATTCGACTTTTTTTATGCCCACGATGGCATGTTGGAAGCGGTGCAAACGGCTGAAAATGCCCACCATGCTCAGGAAACCGCCAAGATTGCCCGTGATCTCGGCCTTGACGCGGAATGGCTGGATAAGGATGGTGTAAAAGCCATCGAACCCGATGTGGAAATGAACATCCGGGGCGCCACCTGGTTCCGCTGCGATGCACACTGCAATCCCGAACAATTGGTGCAAAACCTGGAGCAATACTTGTTGAAAAATGGAGCCGTGCTGCAAGTAGATACTGAGGTGACTGGCTTTAGCAAACAAAACGGGGCCATTACCCAGGTGCAAACCGATAAAGGTACCTATAACGCTGATTTAGTGGTGCTGGCCACTGGCTCCTGGAGTCGGGAAATGGCGGCTAAACTGGATTTGAGCTTGCCACTGGTCGCTGGCCGGGGCTATTCCTTTTTGGCCAATGCTTCCGATTTCCCGCTACGTCGCCCGGTGATCCTCACCGAAGGTCGGGTGGCCGTGAGCCCTTTTGAAGAGCAGATTCGTTTTGGCGGCACTATGGAAATTACGCCCATCAACACCCCGCCGCGTTACAAACGGGTGGAAGGCATTGTACAATCTGCCCGTGATTTTTTCCCACAATTGAAATTGGACCAACCCAAAGCGGAGGATATCTGGTACGGCTACCGCCCTTGTTCAGCGGATGGGCTGCCTTACATCGGGCGGCTCCAAAAAACGCCGAATGTGATTGTGGCCACGGGGCATTCGATGCTGGGCTTGAGCCTGGGAGCTGGTACGGGTAAGTTGGTGGCGGAATTGGCGGAGGAGGAAGTGGTGAGTGTGGATTTGGGTGTGTTTTCGCCGGAGCGGTTTGGGTAGGGTTATAAAGTGCAATTGATGGTTTGGAAATTTAATGTATGATTGCTTGTTGGGTAAATAATTGATTACTATATTCGCTGGTGAGGGAATTATAGTACTGCGTAGATAAACCACTTAGACAAGAGAAAATGATATGCGGACAAAGCGAACTTACCCGCAATAGACGACTAAGTAAAAGATGCAATGCGGGTTTTGCTTAGTCGTCTATTGCGGTAGAGACATATTGGGCAACTAGAAAAAAATAAACATAGTCAATCATGGACGCGCCAAGGTATATCAAATCCTCAGATTTCAAGAAAATAGTTACCAAAGAAATTGCACCCTATTTGAGAAAATTGGGATGGAAAGGTAGCGGATACGATTATACAAGAACTAAATTTAATATTGGTAATAGTATAAAATTTCAAGGTTCAAGTGGTGGAGAAAAATTTTGCATCAATCTCCTTGTACATTTTGTATTTGAGCCATTAGAGTATGGTAAATTAATTCAGGAACTAAACAAGTGGAACTTTAATACAAGATTGATGAAGCATAAACATGTAGGGGATGAATGGTGGAATTATCCCGTAAAAGGCTCTAATTATGATGAACTGATACAAGATGTGAAAGATGCATTCAATAGTAATTTAGAGTTGTTTTTCGATAAATATGAAAATTGGGAAGATAAAATATTAGGAACAACTGTTGATAGGTTAAAAGCTGGAGAATTGAAAGAAATATTATTAGGGACAGATATGACACAAGCATTAATATGCTCAGTTTTTAATTTAAACAATGGGAAAAAACAAGCTGCAATAGATTTTGCACAATTCGGAGAAACATGCATAGAAGGAGTTGTCGGGTCAGGAAGAAAAGGGGTAATTGATGAAATAATAAAAGAAGCCAGCTCATAACAACCGCTTGCTATCCATGCCGCCGAACAGCCAACCCGCAACAAGCACGGTGGCACGGCAGTAAGCCAACCGTTGGCAACTTTACATCTAGAAAATTTAGATCCACCCAAGCAATCCACCCCTCAAAACAAGTCATCCAACTCAACTTGATTGTGAATCAATCCTAGGTAATGCATATTTTTCTCACAACCAAAAGTCGTTATCATCACCGGAAAAATGGATTTGCGTTTTTTCAATTGTGCCCGTAGTTGGGTCATTTTATTGCGAATATTGTTGGCCTCGGATTTCGTAAGGGCGTATACATCATTGGCAAATTTGATTTCGCACAAATTGACCACATTGTCCGCACGGTCGATTAGCATATCAATCTGTGCGGCCATTTTACCCGATTCGTCTTTAAGTGTCAGGTAACTTATCGAAGTCCGAATGCCACTAATGCCCAATGCCTTGAGGATTTCCTTTTTATGAAAATGACAAAGCCATTCGAAAGCAATACCACACCAGGATTTGTAAGCATGGCTTTCTATCTGACTCATCCAATCTGCAGACTGACGATTGGCCATAAAATTCACATAAAACCGAGAGAAAAAATCTGCCAAAATGTATTTGCCGCCGTTCGATTTTTTTCCCAAAGGCAGCAAATAGTGGACATAGCCAGTCGCGATCAACTCCTCTAAAACTTTGGTAGCAGTACCTGAATTGTCGATTTTGGCCATTTTCAACAATTCAGCCCTTTCCATGCCATAAGGAGAGCGGGCCAGCGTTCGAACAATCCGAAGATGCAATTCGGCCTGGCGAAAAATGGAAGCGTACAGATTTTCAAATTCGTTTTGCAGTAGTGCAGCATCAGAAAAGCAAAGTCGCTCGATGTTTTGCGCTGCACTTTCACCCGCTTTCAACTCGTTCAGATAAAATGGCACTCCCCCGAAGGTCATGTAAAGCAAGGCAATGTCATAGCGGTTAAGCGCGATATTTCTTTGCTTGAGAAAAGCTTCCGTTTCTGCTAATTTAAACGGTTCAAGCCAAATCCGCTTGGTCACTCGATTGTGCAGTCCGCCCGTATCATTGTAGACTTTTTTGATGATCCAGGAAGTGGAAGACCCCGCTACAACCAAAACAATGTTTTTTTCCCATGCAGCCCAAGAATTCCAAAAGTGGGCAAAGATTTGCAGGAAACCCGATCTTTGGGTTTCAATCCAGGAGAGTTCGTCAAAAAAAATGACTTTTTTTCGCTTGGTTTTTACCGTTTCCACATAATCTCTCAACACGGCAAAAGCTTCCATCCAATCGGCGGGTGCACTTACGAAAGATTGTTTTCGGCGGCTCAACTCGCTGGCAAAAGCTTGCAATTGGACTTTTATCGGCTGGTTTTGCACGCCGGTGAGGTAAAAACAAATATCGTCTTTGAAAAAAGTATTGACCAGATATGTTTTGCCGATCCGTCGCCGACCAGTGACGGCGATGAACTCCGATTGAGTGGACTCAATAGTTGATTGCAGGATTTCTAATTCTGCTTTTCTCCCAATGATCTGGTTCATTTCTGACTAAAGTTTAAGCAAATATAGTCATTTTAGCTAAAACTCAAAATTGAGTTTTAGCTAAAACTAGATTAAATGCTAAAACTTTAGTTGAAAGAGCAAATCGACGACCTCCATCAAAACGATATTCAAAGCTATTTTGACGCAAACTTTGTGGCAGGGCATTTGATGCTCGGCTTAAGTCTGGGGCGGGTACGGGTAAGTTGGTGGCGGAATTGGCGGAAGAGGAAAAGGTGAGTGTGGATTTGGAGATGTTTGCTCCGGAGCGGTTTGGGTGAAAAACTAAACCATTTCCCGCAAGTATCACCTCCACCCTGGCGTAAATCCTATCCCACAAGCCGCCAACTTCCTTCGAGGATGCCTTGCCTGGAACAGACGTTTTTACGTATATTGCTATCGAAACAGCGCCCAAGATTTGGTCATTGGCTGCTATTGTAATGAACATTACCAGTAATTGAACGCCAAAAAACAAACACAAATGAACCAAGAAGAACTATCTCAATTAACCGACAAAGAACTACTAGAAGCAGCAAAAGCAAACAAGCCATCCCCCCTGATCGATGCATTTTTTATTGGATTTTTAGCTGGGATAATAGTTTATAGTATCGCTGCGAACGCTTGGGGGTTTTTCACATTGATTCCTTTATTTTTGATTTATCTTTTTTTGAAAAAACCGAAGCAATATGAAGCGCTGAAAAAAGAATTGAAAGAACGAAATTTACCATAAATTCATGGCTGAGGTTTGAGGGGCCACATTTACCAGAATTTAAAAAACAGTACTTAAAGCTTTAAATTCCTATCTATGCACAAAGCAATTTGGAATAATCAAATCATCGCACAAAGTGATAAAACAGTAGTAGTCGAAGGGAACCATTATTTTCCAATGGAATCCGTCAGACAAGAATTTTTAAAAGAGAGTAGTCATCAATCACGTTGCCATTGGAAGGGGCTTGCTAATTATTACTCGTTAGAAGTCGATGGCAAAACAAATGAAAATGCAGTTTGGTATTACGCCGAACCATCGGAAGCGGCAAAAGAAATTAAAAATCGTGTTGCTTTTTGGAAAGGTGTGCAAGTTATTACTGAGGTAGAATGATCAGCAATGCCGTTAAACGCACTACTTAAAACTTTCTTGAGGCATATCTGCCTTCTTGCGGTGGCTATAAGCGAATCCTGAAAATATCACTACTTTTTTTATTCCACCCAATACGCATCCAGCAGTTCAAAACCAGCATCTGGGTTTAAAGCTTTATTTAACCGGAGTAAAAAATAGAACAGCTTTCCATTGCGGTCTTTTAACGCTGTCCATTTGCCATTTTTAAAGGTAAGTGCGGTGATTTTATAACATTGATCATCTGAGCAATCTAACCCTGCCTGCATTTCCCATCTGTGGGTTAATTTTTTTAAATCTTCCCTCGAAAAACCGTTTCCAACCACCAAAAAATCCAGGCATTTATCCTGGTTGAAATCACCATATCTGAGACCAGTTACATCTTCAGCATTGGTAAATACCTGCAAACTGGTGTCTTGCCCATTGATTGCAAATACGGGATAATAAATCACCCGGCACATCCTACCTGAACAATTATTCATGTGTACACCCAATCGGTAGATAAACTTGCTTTGATGAAAAGTGAATTCAGCTTTTTGCGGGCACTCCATATGAAGCTGGCAATGTCCGGTCCATTTATGGCTGCCAAATTGTAAAACACTATTGCAACTATCCGCTGTGTTTTCAAAAGGGCTCCTTTTTTCCCAATCAAAATAATGATAGGACTGCACGATGCTCCCGAGTGTTTTGACAATGCGAAAATTGTTGTTACCTAGCGGAAATGTATCCGCACTGCACTGTGGTTCCGTTTTCGCATAGGTAATGCCGGGAGTTTCAACTAGGCTATCGAGAAACTTTTCAAGTGATTTGTGACTGGTAAAAACAAGCTCAGGCACAAATAAATTGGCGGTAGGGTTCTGCTGTTTGGGTCTCCCACAAGCCGTAAGGAAAATGAGAAAAAATAGAAAAAATAGCTTTACCATGGCATTAGTTGAAGTTGGCTAACGGTAGTTTAAACGTTTTTTCAGTTTTTATATCCTCTACATTTTCACAAATGGAATGATAAGTATAACTGACACCTAAGGCCAATACCCCCTTCACCAGGTCACCTTTAAATTGAATGGAGTCATAATCTATTTCATGGCAAAAAGTGCCCTCCAATTCATTTTCCAAGACCAAAAAAGATGGCCAGATTTTAATTCCCTCATTTTCAAAAGTCAGCAATTTGAAATAAACCCTTTCCCGATTGGCATAAGTTACGATGATTGCCTTCGATTTATCAACACCCTCTAGTTCAAAAAAATCATGAAAGTTTACATACCCAATGGAATCTATCGTATGGGTTTTCCAACAGTACCAAAATCCATTCACAACTGATGGGGCATGATCGTTTAATTTTACCAATGACAAACACTCATAATTAGGGTTGTATTTTTGAGGCTGTTCTTCCAGTTTTAACGAATCAATGAAAGGATAGAATTGAACACTCTGCCTTTTTAACTTGGTCAACATTTGCTGTTCACTACAGTTTTTCTTGCATTGATTAAGCAACAGACCGCTTAAAATAAACAGCAAAACTGTAGCAACCGACATTCGGTAAGCTGGCTTCGATTGTGGCATACAATTTATTTGATCCAATGGTTTAGAAACATCCTCACATCCCCACCCAAGTCAACACCGCCGATACCACCCCCACTACCACAATAAAGGTCCGCACCGTTTTTTCCGACAAGCGGTACATCACCCTTGCCCCGGCGTATCCGCCCAATACGCTTGCGCCAATCATCGACAGCACCGTTGGCCAGGGCAGGTCTACCTGGATGATGAAAATCGTGGCTGCCACCAGGTTGATCGAGAAACCAAGAATAGACTTCAATGCATTGATTTGCAAAAAATCTTTCATGCCGTACAAGCTGAACACCGCAATCATCATGATGCCCATTCCACCCCCAAAATACCCGCCATAGATGCCCACTAAAAACTGCAAGGGGTAGACGATGTAAGGATTAGGTTTGGCTTGCAGACCCTTGATCCGGTCTTTAAAATAGATCAAAACGGTTGCAAAAAGGATGAGCCCCGGGATCAGTTTTTTCAATTGTGCTTCGTCGGTCCACAAGAACAAATAAGTTCCGGCAATACTGCCCAGGCAACTCAAAATGGCAAAAATGATCAACTTGCTCACTGTTTCATTCAAACTATTGCGAAAACCCCAGGCGCTGGAAAGCGCCCCTGGAAACAAAGCAACCGTACTAATGGCATTGGCAGCCGTAAGGGAATAACCACTGTACACCAAGGCTGGAAAGGTAATGAAACTTCCTCCTCCGGCACCCGCATTCAACATACTGGCGAAAAAGGCGGCGAGACAAAGAACGATGGTCTGCATGATTAGCGTGTTTGTGCGGAGTGACATTTTTTATACCTGTCAAACCAGCTTTAGAGCAGGTGCAAAATTAGTATGCCTTTTCAAAAGGTTCAGCCTTTTGAAAAGTTCTTTAGCGCAAAATAGTGCAAGCAAAAACCCATCGGAAGTCTGAAACTTTCGATGGGGCGTTCGGGAGTTTTGCTTCCCATCTGAATATGCAATGGTAACCAAATAAATATGCAGCTGAGCACTTACCTCACCAGTGTCACACTCCCCTTCAATTTTTCCAACTTCCCATCCGCCATTTCCACCTCCGCGTACCAGGTGAACACGGCGCTATTCAAGGTTTTGCCAGCAAATTTACCATCCCAACCCAATAACACATCATTCGGGCGGAACTCTTGTAAGCCATACACCTGGCTACCCCAACGGTCATAGATGCGGAAGAAATTGATTTTGTTGACCTGCGAGCCGGAATAAATGTTCAATAAGTCGTTGATCCCATCCCCATTGGGCGAAAAGACGTTGGGGACAAACAGTGGCAAATTGCGAATCACCAGAATGTTGAGCAAATCCGTAGCGGTACAGCCATTGGCCGCCTGGATGGTGATTTGAGCGGTGGTGCTCGTGCTTGGTTTCAACAATTGATTCCGGGCATTCGGGTTGCTGAGGGTAGTCCCGGTGGACCAAGTAATGGATAAAATGCTATCCGTACTAATGATCGGCACGATGTTCACACTATCCCCCAGTTTGATTTCCCGATCGGGACCCAGTTCCACTGAAGGAGCGCTCGGTGCTTGCAATACCACCGAACTGGTCCAAAGGCAGCCTCCCGCGTCTTTTACATTGAGGTTATAAGTACCAGGGCGTAGGTTGCGGAAAGTATTGTTGGCTTCGGGAAGGGAATTGTTCAACAAAACCAGATAAGGGGCCGTGCCACCTGTGATGTTTGTCACCACAATTTGCCCAGCCTGATTGCTGCCACAACCTGGTTGACGGACATTGAATGCAACAGAATCGATCGCACTGGCAGCTTCCTGTACCACCAAACTATCCCGGCTGCTACAGCCATTCAATCCATCGGTCAACACCAGACGGTATATACCCGGAGCATTGACCCGAATCAGGGCGGTATTGGGATTGCTGACGATACCTGCTTGTGGAGCCGACCAGCGGAAACTCAAATTGCGCCCTTGCGAAGTCCCTGCTTCCAGCTCGATCACCGAAGTAACACAATCCAAAACGTCTAGTGCCCGCATGCGGATGCGAGGCGCTACATAATCTTCGGTCACCGCGGCAGAATCCACCGCGATGCAACCACTTTGGGTATTGCGAATCGTCAGTCGATAAACACCTGGCAGGTTGACCTGTGGGGTTTTACTGGAATCAGCCAAGGCCTGTCCATTTGGCCCGCGCCAGGAATAACGGTAAATCACTCCAGTAGCACTGCCACTAGCGTCGATCCGCACCTGGCTCCGCGAGCAGCTCAGCGTCGCAGGCGGGGCAATATCAATACGAGGCCGATTGGTATCAGCTTCCAGCGCAAAGTCAGTAGAATCCTGGCAGCCGCTCAAACCATCTGTGACGATCAGGCGATACAGACCAGCCTGGGCAGTGCGCATGCTGTCATCGGCAGGGCTGCCAATGATACGGCCTGTCCCTACTGGTGTCCAAAAGTAACGCAGGACTCGGTTGAATGGATTGGTCGAAGCAGCACCCGATAAAATGACTTGTGCTACATTACAGGAAATCAAGGTAGGCCCGTTGATTTGGGCATTCGGTTTTAAGGCCTGGTTGCTCACCTGCACCTCATCGGCGGCCACACAACTGTTGGCAGTATTGCGCACCGTAAGCCGGTATATGCCGGGCTGGTCGACCTGGGCGTTGGCGGTGTTTTGCCCACTGATGATGCGACCACCATTGGCGGTCCAACGGGCTTCCAGCGTTCCGGCACTACTGGAACTAAAGCGCCCTTGCAAGTTGATTTGCAGGGGTACACAGTTCAAAAAAGTATCCTGCCCTGCCGACACCTGAGGCCGGCCCAGGTCACTGGCAATGAAAACACTGTCCAAACTGGAGCAGAAATTGTCGCGGTTTAGCACTTGCAAGCGATACCAGCCGCCACTGATGATCGTTGGCGTGAGGGTAGTATCTGATTGTATCGAAGGATTGTTGCGGCCCGACCAGGAATAGCTGAGGCGGTTGCTGGGGTTTTGTACATCCCCTTTCAGGCGCAAACTCAACTCATTGCAACGCAGGGTGTCTGTATTGCCTGCATCAATGACGGGCCCTTGATTGTTTTGGCTGACATTTACAAAAATACGGTTGCGGCAATTGTTGCGGGTATCCGTGAGTTCGTAGCTGTACAAACCGGCTTGGGTGACCCGCAAATTCGCTTGCGCAAAACAATCCAGGGTATCTCGATTGGGGCCCAAAGCGCACCAATTGCCCGTGTAATTGCCTCCCGCAGGCATACTTCCTGCCAAGGTCAGTACGGTATCCCGGCAATTGAGCAGCTGATCAGCGATTGGGGTGATGGGTGGTAAAGAAGCATCGGGGGTAACGCGCAGGGTATCCGTATCCGCACACTGATTTCGGCCATCTTCCACTCGAATGAGGTAACGGCCTGGAGCATCTACAATGGGGTTTAAAGAATTCTCACCCGCCAGAATTCGCCCATTGTCCAGAGCAGTCCAAAGGTAGCTGATGCCAGGGCCTACCGATGAATTGCTGCCATTGAGGGTCAGGCGTTGATTGGCACAATCCAAAACTGCATCAGCACCCGCAGTAGCACGTGGGGCCAAAGTGTCCAGACCTAGGCGCACCAAGCTGAAATTTTCACAACTAGTCAGGACGTTGCGGCCTGCCAGGCGGTAAGTACCCATCCTGGCCGCCAGGAATGCTCCGGGGATGGTATCGGGTACCAACAAACCATCCGTTGTTGTCCAAGTCCAGGTGATCGGGTTATTGGCGGTTGAATCAGGATTGGGCAAAGCAATCTGTTGAATGCCACAGGTCAAATTCGCATCAAATCCCGCCGGTAAAATGGGCAGCTGTTGATCAGCTCGAACGATAATACTTAAGTTAACGCTACGATTGTTGGAGTCGATTACCGTAAGATTGTAAGTACCGGCGCGGTTCACTCGGGGAGCAATGGTATCAGCTCGGGAAACGAAGTTGCCATCGCTACTCGTCCAGGTCACCCTGCAACCTACACAGGGACGGCAAAATGCAGCAGGCAGAGCCAATTCAGTTTGGGTACAGGTCAAGAGTGGGTCTGTATCCGTTGCCCGCACACAAGGGGCACAGTTTTCCTGATTCTGAATGGTAATGGTATCCGTGACGACGCAATTGCTACCAAGATCGGTAGCCGACAGGATGTATTGGCCCCCCTGGGTGATGTTGAGCAGGAGTGTATCATTTTTACCAACAATATTTGGTCCAGTCCAACGGAATTGATAGTTGCGCTCTTGTGGCAGCACCGTAGCTCCACGATAACTAAAGGTATCTCGATTACAGGGGAACAAGGCAGAATTAAGAATGATTTGGGGGAAGTTGGTGTCTTTGGGTACCAGGATTTCGGTTTGTCCAAAACATCCATTCGTGGTATTCAATACCTCCAGAGCATAAAGTCCGGATGTACTGACCTGAGCTTGGCTGGTTCGACTTACCACTTGGCCCTGGTTGTTTAGCCAGGTGTACTGGATATTGGCGCCCTGGGTAGAACCCCTGCCATCCAGTGTAACATTGGGTACAGTACAGGTGATGGTGTCTGGTTTTGCTACCACTGCTACCGGCAAGACCTGATCCGCAGTGACCAGCACCGTCGCCGTATCTCGCTCATTGACGGCCACATTTTCAATGATCAATTGATAAGTTCCTGGACAAATGACGTCCACCCGGCGCAAGGTAGAATCACTGACGATACATCTTCCGCTGGGACCAATCCAGCGATACCGGATGGAGGCATTGAAGGACGAGCCCGTACCATCCAGGGTGACCACCGCCTGTCGGCAGGTCAGTGTAGCCGGGGGAGCAATAATGGCGGTAGGGCGACAGTCTTTGCTAACAATCACCGTAGCACTATCGGAGCAACGCAAAGTTGCATTTTCGATCACCAATGAATAAGTCCCTGGGGCACGAACCAACAACTGGGTGTCGCGCCCAATTTCATTGTTTTGGAAAAACCAGTGGATTTGCCCGCCAGAAGAACCCCGTGCGGATAAAATAGCTTCCCCCGCAGTACAATTGATGTTGGTGGTAGCAGATTCAACTCGGGCGTTAGGAATCAGTGGATTGCGGTTGACCAGCACGGTATCCGTAGCGACACAGCCGTTGGTTGAATTCGAAACCCGCAACACATATTGGCCTTCACAATTGATGTTGATAGATGCAGATGTAGAATCAGGAATAGTGCAAGGGCCTCTCCAGGTGTATTGGATGCCACTACCCGTTGCGGAGCCAACTGCACTAAGGGTTACACTGGGTCTGCTACAGGTTAATTCCTGATCGGCCCCAGCTTGAGCAACCGGGGGAACCCGGTCATTGTTCACAAGCACACTATCCGTGGCAAAACAACCATTAAAAGTGTCTCGAACTGTAAATGAGTAGACGCCCGGTTCCAAGGCAGTTGCGGTAAGGTCATCCACCCGGGTGCCAATCACCCCATTGCGAGTCGACCAGGTGTAGCTCATCCGGGGGCCGGTAGTAACGTTTAATGCTCGTAAGGTTCCTTGTGGAGTTTTACAGTCCAGGGCAAAGGCTGCACCTGCATCCGCCCGCAAAGTCATGGTATCAATAAAGACATTGGCCGGTGCTTCAGACATACAACCATTTTGGCGATTGGTGGCGTGAAGGATGTATTGGCCGGGTTTATTTACGGTGATTTTTAAGATGGTATCTGCGGAAACGATTCCACCCCCAACAGGGGTTGTCCATTTAAGCCTAATCGACGCAGCTCCAAGAGAATCCAATTCTGCCGGAATCACTAAAGATGGACTGTCACAGGTCAGTACTTGATCCTTGATAGGCTTAGCCTTTGGCTTCACCTGATTGCTAAATACCTCAACACTATCTTCGGCAGTACAGCCGTTGATTTTGTTGCGTACAGTAATTTTGTAAATTCCTGCACAACTCACCGTAACCAGTGGCTGCCGTTCACTGCCAATGATACAAGTGCCCGACCATTTGTATTCAAAGTCGGCCCCACCCGAGGAATTTAAGCCATTCAAGCGCAAGCGGGGATTTTGACAGGTCAATAAATCGACGGCGATACCTGCATCAGCCACGGGTACTGCGCTATCATTTCGTACGATTACCTCTGCGGAATCCTGGCATTGGGTGATGCTGTCCCGCACGACAAGTTTATACGTTCCCGGGCCCAAAATGCTGAGCCGATTCCGATTGGCCGCCCCCACGATTTTACCATTGCTGGTGCTCCATTTAAAAACCAGTGTACTACCTCCCAAAGATCCTGTGCCATCCAACTCTGCTCCAGGCTGGGTGCAGGAAAGTGGAGCGGGTGCGGCAATGACTGCCCGCACAGTGGCACTGCTGTCTTTAACCGTAACAACCGCGCCACTGGTACAGCCGTTGCCCTGGTCGGTAACTTCGAGTGCATAAGATCCAGCCCGGTTGACGGTAATATTGGGGCTTGTAGCTGAACCAGTGATGTTTCCACCATTCAACGTCGTCCAATTGTACAGCAGGGTACGATTGGAGGGCGTAACCCGGGAATTGAGGGTTACCGATCGATTGATACAGTTTAGTTCACGCGGAATATCGATCGATAAGCGAACCGGGGTAGTATCCGCGGCCACCGTGATGGTATCCAAACTAACACAGTGGTTGACCCGATTGGTTACTGCTAGTTCATAGG
Source organism: Haliscomenobacter sp. (assembly GCF_965225875.1). Classification (GTDB taxonomy): domain Bacteria; phylum Bacteroidota; class Bacteroidia; order Chitinophagales; family Saprospiraceae; genus Haliscomenobacter. Next base: position 1,308,189 of record NZ_CBDDBS010000002.1, read on the forward strand.
CTCCGGCACGACGCACCTGGGTCGATAAGGCTCCGGGGCTGGTCACCGCTTGGCCACTCAAGCCCCTCCAGTTGTATTGAAAATTAGCCCCCTGGCTCGACCCAGCTCCACTCAAAGTAATATTGGTATTGGTACAGGTGATGGTCCCCCCTCCCCCGGCGATGGCGATGGGTGGGTTGGTATTTTGGATGACCTGGGTGTTGGCGTTGTTTGAGCAGCCATTGCGGGTATTGTCAATTTGCAGGTTGTAAAAACCAGGGCCGCTAACTATGGCTGAATCTCGATCAGTAGCGCCTTCGATGCGCCCAGTGCCACCAGTTGTCCAGCGGTAAATGAAGTTGACTTTGGCTTTACTTGTATCTGGTGCATGAAGAGTAATCCGCGGGGTACGACAGTCCAGTGTGTCCAGCCCGCGGATGTTGATGGCAGGTTTGAGTGTATCTGCGTAAATGATGATTCTTTGACGTTTGACACACAAACTCCTATTGGTAATTACCTGCAAATAATACGTATTGGCCGTAGTCACTACATAATGGCTGCTATCGCTGAGTGGGTTACCCATGTTGTCTTCCCAGCGGTACATGACCTGTCCTACAGGAATCGAACGCGTGCCATCCAATACGATTTGTTTGCGTGTACAGGTAAGAACGGTATCGGGAGTTGTAATGATTGACGTAGGGCTAATGAAATTTATCGTCAAACGGATCAAACTATCGCAACCCTGACTGGACACCAAAGGAATGATATAGACTCCAGAAGTGCTAAAACGCTGACCAGCTACCACCACCGAACGGCCAGAACAGGTTTCAATGGCCGTATCCCGAACTGGAATCGCAGGCAGTACGCGTAAATTTAATGCAACGATGCTGTCACAGCTACTGCGCGACTGGAGGGTATCTACATAATTGCCGGTCGTTTTATACAAAGAAGTTCCTATTCGGACTGAATCACCTGCACAGATGGTACTGTCCAGGTTTACCCTCAATACCTTTTGAACTTGCACGGGAACGATCACTAAACTATCACAACGGCCCGGCTGGTTAAAGTTGATATAATATCGGCCAGTTGTTTTAAAACTTTGGCCATTGACGACCACCGAATCTCCTTCACAAATAACCTTGAGGGGCAATACTAACGAATCATTGCGTGGGGCAATGGTTACGTTGACACAATTGCTGGTCATTTCCCCACAAAATGGCGCAGCATTCCCTAATAATCGATTGCGCAAGGTGTCCAAACGCAGGACATTATCAGGTGCAGGGAATAAACTAGAGTCTTTGCGTGCATAAGAAATCCCACAAACCTGGTAATTTCCTGGGGTTAATCGGCGCAAATCTGGAATTGAGTCGTAGCGTTGCAGGATCATATCTCGCCCGATTGCAAAGGTGTAGCCGAATTTGCTAGAGTCAGGTTTCACCCCGCTGTAAGTTGGGGCGAGGGCCAGGTTCAGGTCGTTATCGTATTGGCAGGCGGAGACGGGGTTGAGGTTGTTCAAAACACCTGCATCTGCGAAGCAACAGCGTTGCCCCCTTTTGTCACAAAATTGAATGTCCAAGGCAAAAAGCCTACTTGGTATCTGTGTACTCGTCAGAGTTTTAAGTTTCAATGTCCAGGTGCCATTCACTGGTCCGGTATTGAATTCTTCCAAACAGCCCTGATAGGGCCAATACGACCCCGTAATGCCGCTGGCATTAAAGGGATTACTACTGTTATTCCATCTTGATTGAAAGGGTACTTGGGGCATAGGGGTAGCCAAACAGCGCACGAATGTTACATCCCAAGTCCCGCCCAAGGTGGCTGGCGATACCGTGGCATTGGGGCCAATCAGTTGTACAGTGGTACCCGCAGGCGAGGTAAGCCACACTTCAAAATCGGTAATCGAATTGTGGCTGAAGCGCATTTTCACCCCACAAACACCTTGGCCCGCTGCCGCTAAATTGTTATTGATAACATCAAAAACTTCAAAGAAATATTCCATCGAATCGTTGGCAGGAATACGAAAAGGCGCTTCAATCGGGCAGTTTTGACCCCACAGCCAGCCGTTAAGCAGAATCATAAATAGAGTAAGGCAATGCTTCATTGTAGCACACAGTTAGTCCACGGAAATAAGGTAGCGTAAAGGGTCTCGGGGGCGAAAAAAAATAAATGTTCATTTTGCCATAGGATTAGATAAGTAAACGCTTCAATTTAAGTGCCTTATCTAATCCTATGGCTTAAAAAAAAAATGAACATTTATTTTTGCCCCACTACTTGGAAGAAAATTCTTTCGTTGCCAATAGAGGGAAACAACATCAACACATTGAACGAAGCTTTACAGTGTTGCGGTATTTAAGGACTCAAAGTTAGCATAATTCAGTAAGGGCGCTGCCAAATTTTTTAATATCTCTATCAAGTGATGGCAGAGCATGTATCTTTGCGGAGCATTATCGTAAAAATCAAACCATCACCAATGTTTTCAGCCATGCGTAACATCATTATTGTCCTTTGTTGTTTGGGGTTCATGAGCCTGGACATACAAGCCCAAAGCCTGACCAGAAGTACCGACAAAGAAAAGAAAGTCAGCAGCAGCAATAGCCGCATCTGGTACGGAGGAAACGTACCCTTGGGTTTGGGGTTTGGTTCTTCTACCCTGATTCAGTTTGGCATCAGTCCAATGTTAGGCTATAAATTAACACCAGATTTTTCGGTGGGGCCACGGGTAGGTTTTTTATACAGTTACTACAGCCAACGTTTGATAAATGGGCAGGTTGAGCGGGTGCAACCACTTTCCTGGTCAGCTGGACTATTCAGCCGATACAAGTTTGTGGATCGCTTTTTTGTGCACGCGGAATACGAATACGCCAATGAGGCTGTACCTTATTATACCTCTAACGGATTTGAGGTCCAACGGTATAACGCCAACAATTTGCACCTTGGTTTAGGCTTGTTGCAAGGGGGAGGAGGAGCAATGCGGAGCGAGATCCTGTTGCTGTACAATGTTAACCCGAGTCCACTCTCATCAAAATCGCCACTATCCTTACGTTTTGGGCTCAATTGGCACTTCTAGTTGACCTGGATGCTTTTGCCCAAAACAAAACGGAAATTAATCTCGCGCAAGGTGGCGACAAGGGTCAGACTGGTATCATTTAAGATTTCAATTTGATAATCAGCATCCATCTCGCCACCGCGCTGCAACAACATTTGTTTTTTCAACTCATATTGTGCCTCAGTGGTAGATCCCGACATGTTGGTGATCATTTTCCCATCGCCAAAAAATTCGAAGAACAAACCGGCCAGATCTTCTGATCTCTGTTCGTTCCGAAAGCCTTCCCTTAGCTCCCACCGGCCCAACAAATCGGCTTGCTCTATTTTGGGTTCATTTTTACAAGCGTGAATGCCAATAGAAACCAAAGAGAGAAATAATGTAGATGCTATCAATCGTTTCATGGAGTGTGTATTAAATAAACTGGGGCAAAAATACGAAGAATATACGATTTTGGATGTCGGATTTGGGATGTCGGATTTCGGTCCTGGCTCCTGTCGCTGAGCGTCGGTTACTGAGCGAAGTCGAAGTAAGCCGAAGCGCTGGAGCCGGGCCGAAATCCCAAACCCGAAATTACTTGGCTTCTTTTACCGCAAAAGCAATTTGGACATTTTCCCAGGCAATACTGACCTCTCCTTTTTCCGATACATCAATAGCCAATTGTTCTACCAGAAGTTTGGTTTTGCCGGGTTTTACCGTAACCCGCAAAGCGTCTGTATCTTTTTTATAGCTATAGGCACCCCATTGTTCAGCTTCTTTGTTAAAAACAACTACCCATTCCTTTTCACCTGGGATGGTAAACAAAGAATATTTGCCTGCTGCCAATTTTTGGCCTTCAATCAAAACTGGTTTATTCACCTCAAAAGTGGTAGCCTCATTGGCGCCAGTACGCCAAACTTTTCCATAAGGTACCAGTGCGCCCCAGATGGTACGTCCCTTCACCGAAGGTGCATTGTACACAATGTTGATACTGAGCGAATCCAGCATCCGATTGACAGTTTTAGGAGGGCTAGGCCGTTGGGCTTTTTGGTCTTGAGCCTGTAGCGCGGTGGATGCAAAAATGGCCAACACCATAGTTAGGGCCATTGTGATTTGGTTGAAACGCATACTGATTTGTTTTTTTAAACAGTCCTGTGAATAGATATTAGACTCCTGAAATTAGACTTTAGTAACAGAACATGCCGATACTTGGTTGATTATTCCACGGCAGCAGCTCGTCTTAGTCGGTCGTTAATGGCGCGCCCCAGGTGTTCTTCCGGCAATAATTCCGTCAGAATGAAATCAATAGGCAAACGATCCAAATACCGCATGGCCGAAAAAAGATTCCTTGCTGCCTCGGTAAAATCACCTGACGAAGATAATGCAAACTGCCGTTCGGAGGGTATCTCAGGAAATCTTTCTCGAAAACTGAGCACTCCAACCGCCTTTCCCTGATAGACAGGTATCAATTCGGATAAGTTGCCTAGCACCAGGGGCACCCGTGGTGCATAGTGGCTTTTGAGCATACCTGGCGCCTGGGGATTGGAACTAGAATGGGCTTTTACCTGTACCGGTCCGATCAGTGCCTCGATCGCTTCTACGGAGATACCTCCTTTGCGGAAAACGGTAGCATGACCCTCTGGAAAACCAACAATGGTACTTTCCAGTCCAATGCTACAAGGACCGCCGTCCAAAATGTAAGGGATTTGATCACCCAGTTGATGCGCCACATGTTCAGCGCGGGTGGGGCTGATGTAGCCAAAGGGATTTGCGCTAGGGGCTGCCAAGGGGAAAGGTAAACTTTGTAGGAGTTGCTGTGCCAAAGGGTGTGCGGGTATCCGCATAGCTACCAGCGGCGAACCAGCGGTGACCAAATCGGAAATCTGGTCCTTTTTTTCCAACAATAAAGTCAAAGCTCCGGGCATAAACTGCTCGGCCAGTTTGCGGGCCAAGGGGGGAATCTCCTTTACCCAGTTTTCCAGTTGCCGCAAATCGGGCACATGTACAATCAGTGGATCAAATGATGGGCGTTGTTTGATGGCAAAAATTCTCGCCACAGCTTTTTCATCCAAGGCATTACCAGCCAGGCCATAAACAGTTTCGGTCGGAATGGCGATCACCTCTCCTTGTTTCAATAAAGCAGCAGCCTGGGCAATGTTTTGGCCGATCATTGGATGGTGGACTTGGTTTGAGCTGCAAAGAAAAGGTTTTTGGGGGAGATTTTTCGAATGAGGAATTTTTCGAATGAGGAATAGCCCGAATGACGAATGACGAATTTGGGGCCTTGCCCTCAAGATTTGTTCGTAAGTTCAAATAAATGGAATCAAAGTCTAGCACTTCCCAAAAATCTTAGGTGCTACCACCCCATTCGTCATTCGTCATTCGAAAAATTCGTCATTTCTTCACCACCCTCACACTCTGCCTTTTTCCTCCTCCTCGCCATTCCAAAGTATACCAACCCGCAGGCCATTGAGCCACATTAAAAGTATGCTGCTGCGCGTAAGGCTCAAGTTCAAATCTTTGTAACACTTTGCTTTGGGCATCGCTCCACAGCAGTTCCACCTCAGTAGCTTGTGGCACCCATTCCACCGTCAATTGGTTGTCGGTAGGATTGGGGTAAGTGCGGATGATGCGGAGGTTTTCGGTCGTTTTTTCCACCTTGGTAGCTGCTTTGGGGGCAGTGAAGCCTGGAGGGAGGTTGGAAAGGGTGAAACAAGCTAGTATTTCAGAGGTGTATTCGACAACGGGAAACGTGTAGGCGCCAATCCGCAGGGTATCCACCTCTGCGGTTTGAAAAAGACCATAAATGCGGCCATTGGGATCGTAGCTCAAATTGGTCACAAAAAAAACGCCCTCGCCAGCGGCAGGTAAAGGTACCAAAGTATCCAGCGTGCCGTGAAGGTTGTAATGGCCTATGGCAGAAGTATAATCCTCCCAAACTGACTGAACAGTTCGCCCTTCAAAAGTAGTGGAAGGCTCCCCTTCGGGCGCAAGAATAACCAAAGGTGCCAATAAGCCACCATCCGGCGAAACACTCGCCACTTGTGCCGCGAGGGTCACGTCAATTGCCGCATTCGCATAGATTTTTTGCCATACGATTTCCCCTTGTTCATCCAGTCGGAACAAAAAGCCGCCATATTCATCCTCTCCTTCGCGTAGGGTTTGCTGTTTCCATCTCAAAAAAGTTTCAAAATAACCCATGAGGTAGGTATGCCCTTGTGGATCGGCCACCAGTTGCGCTTCAGCATATTCGCCGTGAAGCTCCCTGATCCACAACACTTGTCCTTGGGCATTGTATTTGATCACCAGGTAAATGTCTTCCAGACTGGAGCCTTCGATCAGTGGGCCAGTGGTGAAGCTAAATCCATGAGCATCGCTCAAGGTTGTTTCTTCATCTGCTTCCCCAAACAACAACACCGACCCATCCGCTTGGGGGATTAATTTTAGAGGATAAAATCCTCCATTTTCGTAGTGGATGGCCCCAATTTGCTCCAGTTTGCCTGTACTCAGGCTGCGCGTCAGGAGCAATTGGTAATTTTGGCTGCCATAGTACCGCTTTTGGCCATTCCATACTAGGGTGTCCCCATAAAGATTGCACACCAGGTGCCGCTGCCCGGAGGCATCAATGTTCAATACCGGGCTATCTGCGCCCCCATAATATTCAGCATCGGGTGGGGCGCCAAAAGCGTAGTGTTGCTCTACTTTCAACAATTGCCCTCCAGGACTATAAGTAAGGACGAAAAGGGCATTGCAATACTCCTCGGGGCAAGGGTTCTGCAGGGGATCACCCATTCCAGCAAAAAACTGTGGTGTATCGTATTCTCCGGAGATTAAAATATTTCCAGCGGGGTCGATAATGAGGCTGTTGAGATAACCTAAGCTGCTTTCCACTCCGTTTTCGTCCAATCCCACCAGGGTACGGGCCCACTGGAATTGCCCGGCGGCGTCATACTTGGCTAGAGCGTAAGCTCCTGCTTCGGGTTCAGCAAATAGGGAGGTGTCAGCGTATTGGATTTGATCCACAATGCGCTGCAAGATGTAGCTGCTGCCCTGGGCATCTACTACAAATTGGTCGTCACTGTCAAACCCAAAATCATCGTTACGATCAGCATCCCATTTTGTAGCCCAATGGTAGTTGGGGGATTGGGCTTGTATCCAGTTTAAGGCCAGCAGCAGCACTAAACTGCCAATTAGAGGTTTATTCATGGTTGTTTTTATTGTTTCACGAATTTTTCTTTTAGCAAGCACAGCGCTATCGTATCCCCTATACTCAATTGTTCCGATTTTTGGATGGCTTGTAAATGCTCTTTTTCGCTAAGGGCCTCCAAGACTAGGTCTACCGAAGATACCCCAAATTTGGTCGTTTGATAAATCCGCCAAGGCCACAAAATTTCCCGGTTTTTATTGCCCGTAGGGCGAGCTATTTTGAGCACATCGGGTAGTTCCCCAATCACTAAACTATCACCTTCCAGAGTATAGGGAATCGTTTGGGTGAGCAGGTCTTCATCAGGTGCATAAAAAAGAGCCAACTCCACTTCGTTTTGCCGAAACTCGAAGTAAGGTTTGGCCAGATTGGGGAAAAAACCACAATCGTAAAAAGTTTTGCCCAAAAAGTCTTCATCACAAAAAGGGATGGTTTGCAAAAACCCAATACCGGTACGCTTGGCATTGACCTCCCGGAAAACTCCGCCGTTTTCTACCCGGAAAAAACGGAAGGTTTTGTTGTCGATCCCGGCATAGGTGTAGCGGCCGAGCTCGAAGTCGGGGCTGTCACTTTCACAACTCATCTGAGTCAACATTAAAACAAATAAGCTTATAAAAAATCGATATTTCATTTTATTAAATTTTTTATTTCAAAACATCAAAAACTTTTACTAAGTTCCTTTTCTGCGTTTTTAATGCATTATCACTTGCCTCGATTTCGAATTTAAGCTCTATAAAATATGTGCTTTTCCGATTTGGCATTCCAGCAATAATCTTGCAATTTCGGCACCACTCATCATGGTGTAGGTCAATTAAGACAATAGCACTTAAGCTTAAGCAGTGGCACATCAGGGCAGACACACTGTACCTAAGTCATTGATTGTAAAGCATACTCTATTTTTGGTAGCTATGAGGGATTGTTTTTCTGTGGAGAAAACAAGCCAGTGTTCTTGCAATTAAATTAGAATAAGGCACTTACTTTTTTCAATACGCTGTTGTAATTCTAATGGCACAAATATAAAGGCACACACACAGAATTTCCCAAATTTTCAACAAACTTTTTTTGACTTATTTTTGCATAAGCTGGAGAAAACCCCAACTCCTCAACTTTTCCGTACCTTTACCCCATGTCACCGCTCTTCGCCCAGCCCAACGCCGAACAACTCGATTCGGCCACCTTTTCGCGCCTGCGTCGTTTGTACGTGTTGGCCCTGGGGGCCATTGCCCTGGCCATTGTCAGTGGGCAGTTGTTGATTCAGGATCATTTGCGCAAACAAACCGATGACTCGCGGGTGGTGAATGTAGCGGGGCGGCAACGTATGCTCAGCCAGCGCATTACCAAACAGGTGTTGTTGCTCAATACCAATGCTACTCCCGATTCCCTCCGAAGTTTGCGCCAACAGTTAAGAAAAGACCTCTGGGTATGGCAGCAAGCACATTTGGGCCTGCAAGGAGGCAGCAGCAAGTTGGGCTTGCCGGGTCAAAATAGCCCGGCCATCAGGGACATGTTTCAGCGGGTAAATCCCCATTTCGAAGCCATTTATCGCGCCGCCTTACAAATTGCCAACGCCTCGGCGAATGGAGTCGTTCAGCCCGATTCACAATTGTTGACCCAAATCATGCGCAACGAAAAACGTTTTGTGGCCGAGATGGACCAAATCGTTTTTCAATACGACGCCGAATCCAAAGCCAAGGTCAACGAAATCAAGCGCATCGAATGGGTTTTGCTCGTCATCGCACTGACTATTTTGCTGATTGAATTTTGGTTCATTTTTCGCCCCGCCGCCATTCATGTGCGCAACACCCTTCAACGCCTCATGCATTCGGAGCAAGAAGCCAAACGAATGGCCAAAGAAATGGAGCAGCTTTACCGTGCTAAAGAAAGTTCTTTACAGGAGTTAAAAGCGCTCACCTTTGCGGTGGATCAGGCGGCTTTGTTCGCCAATTGTACCACCAATGGGCAGCTGCGTTACCTGAGTGAAAAGTTCCGCGAACTACTAGGCTACGACAACAAACCACTGCGGGGGCGACTGGCCGAAATCATCTGCGCGGATGAACCTGGCCAACGCAGCATCGAAGAGACCATGCAAAAAGCAAGGTCGCGCATCAGCACCAATGAAATCCAGATCAGCACCCCGGATGGGCGGAAATTGTGGCTGGAAATGTCGGTAATCCCCGTCAGTGGCGGTGGCTTGGCGCAGGATTTGCTCATTTTGTGTGCCGACATCACCTACCGCAAGGAAGCCCAATTGGAAATTGAACGCCTCAACCAGGAGCGTTTTGATGAACAAATGCGGCAGCAAGTATTGCGCTCAGCGCAAATTGTAGAGGCGCAGGAGGAAGAACGCAAACGCATCGCCCGCGATATACACGACGGAATCGGCCAAATGCTCACGGCCCTCAAATTCAACCTCGACTCACTAGACCCCCAGCAGCCCGACAAAGTCCAGGCCAAGCTCGAAAAACTCCAGGGGCTCACCGCCAAACTCATCCAGGGAGTACGGATGGTCACCTTCAACCTCACTCCACCCGAGCTAAGCGACTACGGCATCGCCACTGGCCTGGCACGTATGGCCGCCGAACTGAGCAAACTCACCAACCGCAATATTCTTTTTGAAAACAGCAGCAATTTTAATGAACGATTGGACACCGTAGTGGAAACCAACCTCTACCGCATTACCCAGGAAGCAGTCAACAATGCGATTAAATACGCACAGTCCAATTTTATTTTGATCCGCATTTCCCATTCTGAAAAAATGCTGAGCATTGTGATCGATGATGACGGGGTGGGATTTGATCCAGAAGAGGTATCGGATAAACAGGATGGCAGCGGGATGGGATTGTCCTTCATGCGGGAACGGATGCAATTCATTGAAGGTAGAATGTTTATTCATTCGGAAATTGGGGAAGGGACGAGGATCACGTTGAATGTACCCTTGACAACTTAGTAGTGAGGCAAAATAAGTGTTACATAACTGGGGTTTAGCTTTTTACAGTGTTCCATTGGGGGCGTTCAAAAAAGACCACAGGAAACCTTATAATTCAATTATCCTTTTCAAATCAGGGCACCCCGAGCTCTTAAACCACAAATAGAAATGGCAACGTGGTAAAAAAGCCCAAAGGCACCCCTTAATTTATTGTCCATTTTAACTAGGTCTCCCGTCAGCCCACTTCATTTTTTAACATGACTTTTTAAAATGCTCCAGATCGTTCTTGAACTGAGGTTGAACCGATCTGCCAAAGCTTCCACTGTTTGTGTTTTTTGACCACGGTCCCCTAGACATCGAGCATTGAATTCTTTCAACACCGTATATTTTTGAATCACACTCGGGTGAATTAACTCCTGATCGATGATGTAGGTGATCAAACCTTTGTAATCAGGTGGTAATTCGTGTTTGTTACAGTAGTCCTCATAACTTATAAAAAGTTGATCTTCAAATAAATCGAGGATTTGTTTGCGGTTTAATTCATTTCCCATAATTTAGTATTCTATTTGTGTATGAACGTTTATTGGTTTAGCACAAGCAAAAAAGTGGAAGAGCTGCTATAATTGTTATACCTAATTTAGTCAGGGGTTCCGGGAATAATATGGATTTTAAACTCTAGCTTGCTTATCCTAGAGAAATAATTGGTAGTTTCTCATAAGATTTGGAACTCAGCTCTCCACCAAATTTCAAAATGACAAAACTTTCAATGAGCTTGAATTGGGGTTTAGTTTTATGTTTCAGCAATTCGCTTGCGCTTCATCGCTGAAACAAATATAAAGCAACTACTCCCCCAAAATCTTGGACAGAATTCTTCAATATCCTGCTCAAATTTGTGAAATTTCCTTTCATTGAAATTCAAAAAACAAACTATAAATATTTGAAAATCTATTATTTATGCACAAAATTTAAGCAACCCTTTTCTTTCAGCTTTCCCGCTCACTTTTCAAAATGCTCCCATCCTATTTTTCTCACAAAAATTAATTGCTGCAAAATCTCCGCCATTTCTTTGTTTTTCATTAACCCATAAATGAGCTATACTCTATCATTTCACTATTTTTGGAATCCCAGGAACCCTGACTCACTTTTTCAAAACTTTGGGCTATGTTTAATAACGCTTGTGTGCAGATTTTACAAAAAATGGACAAGGCTGAATTAAAGGCCTTAAAAGCTTTTATCAAACAAAGAGAGGCACAAAAAAAACAGGAGAATAGTTTATTCAATTACCTATACAACTGTCATCCCGAGTTCAAGGCAAAAGATTTGGATCAGGACAAAATCCTCTCAATCTTTAAAGACAGCAACTGGGCTAACCCGGCCAAAAGATTGAGCAACATTGGAAATAACTTGACCAAGATCATTGACGATTTTTTGGTAGAACAAGCCCTGAAAAAGAACTGGGAAGAATATGAGTTCTTATTGGCATTTGAATACAGTCGGCTGGGGCTCCCGGATTTATTGGATCGGAAAATTGACAGCTATTTAAATGCGCCTGAAAAACTTACCATTAAAGAGGAAACTGATGAAGAAGAGTTGGAAGGCAATAAATTGGACCAGGAGAAAAAAAAAGACTCAGATCGAGGAAGCATCAATGTCTGGTACCATTGGAACTTATACCGGATGTACCATCTGCGCTATTATTCTCGTGATACCATTAAAGCTGCTTCTGGCGAAACCAACTTGGACCTGAGTTTGGAGCAATTGGAACAGGCCAACTTAGCGGCCAGGCTACGGATTGCCCTGGAAATGGCCACCTTAAAATTGATCAATGGCAAAGAGCCGCTTTTGACCTTCTCAAACGAAGAACTTGCAGCACTTAAAACAAAACTTACGGAAAAAGAGACCTTTCTCTACCTTTATTGCCATGCCTATGATTTGCTCGCCAATCCGGATGATCAAAAATTTTATGATTTCAAGGCTAAACTGCTAAGGTTGGGCAAACAGTTGAGCAGAGATGAGCAAGGCAACTTATTGACCCCCTTAATCAATTATGCATCAGTCGCTATCCGCAAGGGGCAGGAACAATTTTATGCCGAAGCCAGTTTGTTACATCACTATGGGCTGGAAACTGGTTTACTGCTCCAGGACGAAAAAATCACTCCCGAATTGCTGCTCAGTGTTCTCAACATAACTTGTGAAGCGCAACAGTTGGCTGAAGCTGAAGCATTATTGGAAAGGTGGGGGCCACATCTTGCCCCTAGTTTAAAAGAAGAAGCCATCATGGCTTCAAAAAGTCGGATTCAGTTTTTTTCCAAAAAATACAAGGAATCCGCTGCACAATTCTCCACCGTCAAACGCTTTTCCAATCACTTTATGGAACTTGTTGCACGCACCAGTACGGTGCAAAGTTATTTTGAGATGGAAGAATACATTCTCCTCGATTCTTTTTGCGAGAGTTTCGCCAAGGCATTGAGCAGAAGTGAGGATCGCTTTAGTCCTCAGCATCGTGAGTCGTACGGTAATTTTGTCAAAATGGTGCAGGCCCTCGTCAGCGCAAAACTTGACCCAAATACCAACTTAGCTGAAAAGCGCAACAAATTGCAGCGAAAATTGGAAAAGTATAGCCCAATCGTCTGCAAAAAATGGTTAAAAGAAAAGATAGAAAATTGCTAAAAGCAATCAAAAATGCATTGTTATGGCAAAGCGGTTTAAAACCCGCTTATCATGATTTTTATGCCAGAAAACACCATGTTTTTCGATTACATACCTGGAGCCCGGGCCTCCAGATAAGTAATTTTTTTGTTGGAACTGGCACTAGATGATAAGGTCCGTAGCTCCTACCCCTTGCATCCAAAGGATAAACAGATCAAGCATCGTCATGATAATCGATTTTGAGATGAAAAAATCATGTGAATCGTATGCTGACCCGGAAAGTGGTACTGCAGATATCTTGTCCGGCAAAACATACCCGAAGGCAAAGCATTCCCAGGGTCAGACATGGGCCTGACCTAAGTGTACAGCTTACTTTTTTTGTACATTTGTTGGGAAGTGCTCAGCAAGAAGCGGGCGATTTTGTGATCACCCTTTTCTGCCGAAGCATGGGACAAAGATATGCGATGATCTAGTACCTGTCAAGAAAAAACCACTATAAGTATTTGATTACAAGCATTTTATGAAAATTTACAAAAATTTACGTAATCCAAGCTTTGCCATTAGAAGCCGTTTTTGATATAAATCCTCGGTTTTTGCGGCGCGCCGAATTTTGAAATACCCGTGATTCATTTTCCTCCTCTGCAATCGTTCCCGATAACGATTGCGTAAAAAAAAATCCAAACAAAAAAAAACCTCTCCTTGCAATGACATAGATTCGTGTTGCGATTGACAGTGAATGCAAAATTTTATTTTAAACTTCATTGCAGTTGCTGTAAAACTACAATCCCGTTCTGACAACAAGAGTAGTAGTAGTAGTAGTAGTAGGAACGCTGCGGGCGCGCCAGACAAGGCGCTGGGAAGCGCTCGTAGCATTTTTTATCACCAGATATAGGTCTTTTTTCACTCTAACGTTTCATACATTAATGCATAATTTTGGCACCGTTCGTTTTGGAAAAGACCAATCGCCTATCAGCAGTAGTGGAGCAAAATAAGTGTTCATTTTTCTTTTATCGCCCCGAACAGACCGCGTGCCATGAAAACAAAACAACTTTTCCTCTTTCTTTTTTCCGTATTTTTCTTCGGAATCGGAACTGCTCAGGACAAACCCTGGTCGGTGCGGATGGCCGAATCTTTTATGGACACCCACAAAGACTCCATCCTCGTAGGTGCCAACAAATTCTCCCGCTGGGATTACGAGCAAGGCCTTGTACTTGAAGGCTTTAAACGCCTCTGGCAGCATACCGGCGATGTACGGTATTTCAATTACATCAAAAAGGACATCGACCATTTTGTGCAGGAAGATGGCAGCATCCGCACTTATAAACTGGGGGATTACAACATCGACAACATGCCTACCGGCCGTTCGCTGTTGTTGTTGTACCAGGAGACCAAAAAGGAGAAGTACAAAAAAGCCGCATACCTGCTGCGCAGCCAGCTCAGTAGCCACCCCCGCAATAAAGAAAATGGCTTTTGGCACAAAAAACGGTACCCCAACCAGATGTGGTTGGATGGCCTGTACATGGGTCATCCTTTTTACACTGAATTTAGTGTCCAGTTCAACGAACCCGCCAATTTTAATGACATTGCGCTACAATTTGCCCTGGTTGAAAAACACATGATCGACCCCAAAACGGGTTTGTTGTACCACGGTTACGACGAAAGTCGGGAGCAGCCCTGGGCCAATAAAGCCACGGGCAATTCTCCCAATTTCTGGGGTCGCGCCCTGGGTTGGTACGCAATGGCTCTGGTGGATGTACTCGACAATTTCCCCGTGGATCACCCTGAACGCGACAAGTTCATCACGTATCTGCAACGATTGGCACCTGTATTGGTCAAATACCAGGACCCTTCAGGCTGTTGGTGGCAAATTCTGGACCGAGCCAATGATAAAGGCAATTACCTCGAAGCCTCGGCCTCTTGCATGTTCACTTACACTTTAGCCAAAGGGGTACGGATGGGCTACCTCAACGCCAGTTTTTTGCCAGCGGCCCAAAAAGGCTTCCAGGGTATCCTCAGTAATTTCATCAGCACCGAGCCCAATGGCAAAATCCATTTGGAAAAAACGGTGAGTGTAGGTGGCCTCGGAGGCACTCCCTACCGCGATGGCAGTTACGAGTATTACCTGAGCGAGCCCCTGCGCAAAGACGACCTCAAAGGCATCGGCCCCTTCATCAAAGCCGCCCTGGAAATCGAAATCGCTGCCACCAATACCCTGGCCAAAGGCAAAAATGTGGTACTCGACTATTACTTCAACAACGAATACCGTAAGGGGCTAAATGGCCAAACGGAGCGGTTTCACTACACATGGGAAGACCGCATGGACTCCGGCTTTTCGATGTGGGGCAACCTGTTTCGCGAATACGGTGCCACTACCCTACCCTTGCAAACGGCGCCCACTGCTGCCAACCTCAAGGATGCCAAGGTCTACATCATCGTTGACCCCGACACCAAAAAAGAAACCGCTACCCCCAATTTTATTGGCCCCGAGCACATCAAAGTCATCAAAGATTGGGTAAAAAAAGGTGGGGTACTGATGCTGATGGGCAATGACACCAGCAACTGTGAGCAAAAACACTTCGGCCAGTTGACTCAAACTTTTGGGATTGGCCTTACGAGCAAAAACCGCAACATGGTCAAAAATGATGTCTATGAGCAAGGGAAAGTAGCCGTCCCCGCCGGGCATCCAATCTTTAAAGGTTTGTCCACCCTTTTTATCAAAGAATTGGTGACCCTTCAGCTCAGTGGTACGGCCAAAGCCAGCATTAGTGAAGGTGGAGATGTCATCATGGCTACGGTGAAATACGGTAAAGGCACGGTCTTTGTGGTAGGTGATCCCTGGATTTACAACGAATATGTCAACGGGAAACGGCTCCCGGCGCAATACGAAAATTTTCAAGCTGCTCGCTTATTGGCGAAGTGGCTACTGGAGCAATCCCAATGAGTGCCTGATCATAATTAATGGCACTGAATCAGGATTTTTCCTGTAAACAAACAAAAACAAGCACTGGTGAAAACCAATCCATCACACCACAAGGCCCGGCTGGATGCAGGTATAGCGTCCAGCTTTTGCCTTTTTTTTCTACTCTACTGGGTCAGCAGCCTTACCTTGCAAGCGCAAACCCGGCTAGTGGTTGCTACTGATGGATCGGGGGATTTCCGTTCTATCCAGGCTGCTGTCAATAGTTTACCCTCCGAATCAACTAACTGGCGTGAAATTTTTGTCAAAAATGGCCAGTACCCAGAAAAAATTTTCATCGACAAAAACAAGATTCGCCTCAGCGGCGAATCTGCTACAGGTGTAGTCATCAGCATTTCTCTTCCACGCGACTGCTGGCGCTGCGAACACCCCGACGACTGGGGGGCAGCCACACTTAACATTAGGGCGCAGGACATTACCCTCCAAAACCTGAGTGTAATCAACACGTACGGCTTCAATGCCAAAGGCGACAGCACGATCAATTGCCCCAATGAAGGCAACAAGCCCAAAGTAGTGCACAAAGATGGGCATCAGTTTGCACTACGCACCATGCCCGGTTGTACCCGGCTCTCGGTGATTGGCTGCGTATTCCGCGCATTTGGCGGAGATACGGTGAGTCCCTGGGATGTTGATCAGGGTATGTATTATTTCCGGGATTGTGTGATGGAAGGTGGTGTAGATTTTTATTGCCCCCGAGGTTGGGCATATGCCGAAAATTGTCAGTTTATTTGCCATAACCTTAGTGCCGCTATTTGGCACGATGGATCCTTACACGAAAGTTCAAAAACGGTGCTCAAAAACTGCAATTTTCAAGGCGACCCTGGCTTCAAGCTAGGACGTTTTCACCGTGAATCGCAGTTTTATTTGCTCAATTGTCGATTCGCCAGGGAAATGGCCGATGCCGACATTTACTGGGCGCAATCTGGCCCGGGCACTCCCCTTTGGGGCCGCCGGGTGTACTACTATCGCTGCAAACGCAATGGTGGGGATTATGCCTGGCACAAGGACAATTTAAAGGCAGGCGTGAAAGCCAAGGCCATCACCATAGATTGGACTTTTGAAGGAAAATGGACGCCTCCGGGCACACTTGTAAAGACGCACGGCCGTGCGTCTCTACAGTCAAATAAAACTCAATTAAAATGAACCATCTTCCCACTTTTGGGCTACAATACATGCTGGACGAAAACATTCCCTGGGAACAAGTGGAACCTGGAGTAAAGCGTAAGGTCCTTTCTTTTGATGAACGGATTATGATGGTTAAAGTAGCATTTGATGCCGGAGGAGTTGGTGCCTTGCACCATCACCACCATACTCAAATCAGCTATGTTGCGGAAGGGGTATTCGAAATCAGCATCGGGGCGGAGAAAAAAATCTTGCGCCAGGGTGACGGTTACTACATTCCACCCAATGAAATTCACGGTGCCCTTTGTTTGGAAGCAGGCATTTTAGTGGATGTTTTTTCACCAATTCGGGAAGATTTTATTCAGGACAAATGAAAACCACAAGCATGGAATACTTATCCCACCAATTGATGTCTGCTCAAAATGGCCAAAGTATTGCCCATCAAGAAAGGGCAGCTTTGCCTGAAAAGGTGTTGCAATTTGGCACCGGGGTGTTGTTGCGCGGCTTACCAGACTTTTTGATCGAAATGGCCAATCGCCAGGGAATCTTTCAGGGACGGATTGTCGTGGTAAAATCAACCAGTTCGGGCGATACCGCAGCCTTTGATCAACAGGACAATCTGTATACCGTTTGTATCCGGGGGATCCAGGATGCCCAACAAGTAGAACAAAATCTGGTGTGTAGCTCCATCAGCCGGGTATTGACCGCCAGCACTCAATGGGATGAAGTCTTGGCTTGTGCCCATAATCCTGAGCTCAGTGTGGTGATTTCCAATACCACTGAGGTCGGAATCAAATTGGTCAAGGAAGACATTCACCAAAGTCCGCCCAGCTCCTTCCCAGCCAAATTGTTGGCTTTTTTGTATGCACGTTATCAAGCATTTGCAGGAGATCCTGAAAAAGGATTGATCATCGCCCCTACCGAATTGATTCCCGACAATGGGGACAAACTGGAGCGAATTCTGCTGGAACTGGCTCACCTCAACAACCTGGAAGCCGAGTTCATCGATTGGATGGAACAGCACAACCATTGTTGCAATACCCTTGTAGATCGCATTGTACCCGGCACACCTGCTCCTGCGGCAAAGGCAAACATTGAGGCCCAATTGGGGTACCAGGACGATCTGCTGATCATGTCGGAAGTATACGCCCTTTGGGCCATCGAGGGCGATGAAGCGGTCAAGGCCAAATTCCCCTTACACTTGGCCCACGAAGGGGTAATCATCGCCCCAGATATCAATCCTTATCGGGAACTCAAACTACGCATCCTCAACGGCGGACATACCTTTTCCTGCGGCCTGGCCTACCTTTGTGGATTCAACACGGTGGTAGAAGCCATGAATCAAGAAATGTTCACTCACTTCATCGAGCATTTGTTGCTGGACGAAATCGCCCACAGCATCCCGGCACCGCTTACCCTGGCTGAAGCGCGTGATTTTGCCAAAAAAGTACTCGACCGCTTTCGCAATCCCTTCATCGAGCACAAATGGTTGAGCATCACCATGCAATACAGCTCCAAGATGCAAATGCGCAATGTGCCCACTTTACTGCGTTATTATGATGTCGTAGGTACGGTTCCTGAACACATGGCGTTGGGGTTTGCAGCTTACCTCTTGTTCATGCGCGCCACCAAAACCGAAGATGGTCGCTTTTATGGTCGCCGCGAAAATGAAGATTACCTGATTCAGGATGATCAAGCTGCCTATTTTTATACCATGTGGCAAAATTTTGCTCCCCGAGCATTGGTTAGTGCAGTTTTGAAGAACGAAGACCTCTGGGGATGCGATTTGAGTCAACTGGCCGGTTTTGAAGAAAAAGTAGCTTTTCAGCTCGAATCCATGCAAGATCAGGGACTTTGCAGTACCTTAGTAGTGGGGGCAAAAACAAATGTTCATTTTTATTGAGCCACAGGATTAAATAAGACACTTGAAATGAATCGTTTACTTATTTAATCCTGTGGCAAAATGAACATTTATTTTTTTATCGCCCCTTGGAGGCCTTTTTACAAGTAGTACAATCATGAAAAACCGGATACTCAAGGTTCATCCCAATGACAATGTGATTGTTGCCCTCAGTGATCTGAAGGCGGGTGAAACCGTACAATTGGGCGGCGAGACTTTCACCATTTTGGAAGACGTTGCTGCCAAGCACAAATTTGCCACCGCCGACCTGGGAGAAGGCGACGAAGTCACCATGTATGGGGTATTGGTGGGCAAAGCCCAAAAGCCCATCTTTCGTGGAGGGTTGATCAGCACGGCTAACCTGAAACACGCCGCTGGGACTTACCAACTGGGCGAACAAAGGAAAGACTGGCCTGTACCCAACGTGAACGGCTTTAGTGGCCGGACCTTCCAGGGCTACCACCGTGCCGATGGCAAAGTGGGTACAGCCAACTACTGGGTGGTAATTCCACTGGTCTTTTGTGAGAACCGCAACCTCGAAGTCTTGCGCGAAGCCTTGGTAGACGACCTCGGTTACGGCCGCTCCCATACCTACCAGCGCCAAACCCGCGAGTTGGTGAGTTTGATGCGGGCGGGTAAAACGGTGGAAGAAATTTTGCAAGCCGATATCGATGTTGAAACAGCTACGCTGGAAAAAAACCAACGCCTTTTCTCCAATGTGGATGGGGTCAAGTTCCTGATTCACGATGGCGGTTGTGGTGGCACCCGGCAAGATGCGCAGGCGCTCTGTGGTCTGCTGGCGGGTTACATTGTACATCCCAATGTGGCGGGCGCAACGGTATTGAGTCTGGGCTGCCAAAATGCACAGGTTTCCATGCTCAAAGAAGAGCTGGCCAAGCGGGATCCAAACCTGCAAAAGCCAGTCTACGTTTTTGAACAACAAACCATGGGTACTGAATCAGCGCTGATCAGTGCTGCGCTCAAAAAAACCTTTGCAGGCTTGATGCAAGCCAATACGCTGACCCGGCAACCTGCGCCTTTGAGCAAAATTTGTCTGGGCCTGGAGTGTGGCGGATCGGATGGGTTTTCGGGCATTTCCGCCAATCCTACGGTGGGCTATACTTCTGATTTGTTGGTCACCCTGGGTGGCTCGGTTATTCTTTCTGAGTTCCCGGAATTGTGTGGCGTAGAGCAAGAACTCTGCGACCGCTGCGTAGATGCGCCAACCGCTGAACGTTTTTCCACCCTCATGTCGACTTACAATGACCGCGCCAAGGCCGTAGGCTCTGGTTTTGACATGAATCCTTCCCCTGGCAACATCAAGGACGGCCTGATCACCGACGCCATCAAATCGGCCGGTGCGGCTAAAAAAGGTGGAACCTCCCCGGTGACTGCGGTATTGGACTACCCGGAAATGGTCACCAAACCGGGGCTCAACTTGCTTTGCACACCCGGCAATGATGTAGAATCAACCACCGCTGAAGTTGGTTCAGGTGCCAATGTAGTGGTCTTCACTACTGGCCTGGGAACCCCGACTGGCAATCCGATTGCTCCAGTCATCAAAATTGCGACCAATACAGCGCTGGCAAAACGGATGCCCGATATCATCGATTTCAACACAGGAACCATCATAGAAGGAGAAGAAACGATCGAGGAGTCAGGGGAACGACTCCTGGAATACGTCATAGCTGTGGCCAGCGGCGAAATTGAAGTTGCTGCCGTTCGGCACGGACAAGATGATTTTATTCCCTGGAAACGGGGAGTCTCTTTGTAAAGGTTGAGGAGTTGAGGAGTTGAGAAGTTTAGCATTGCTAGTACTTAAGTCGCTGCGGCAGCCTCAACTTCTCAACTTCTCAACTCCTAAACTATATTCAAACACATGAGCACCTTAACTACTACCCAAACCTTCCTCACCGAGGATTTCCTGCTGCAAAGTGAGTCAGCACGGCTACTCTACCATGAGTACGCTCGGGAGATGCCCATTATCGACTACCACAACCATTTGCCACCACAGGAAATAGCCGAAGACAAAATTTTTGACAACCTCAGCCAGGCCTGGTTGTACGGCGATCACTACAAGTGGCGGGCCATGCGCACCAACGGCGTAGCTGAAGGGTATTGCACGGGCGATAAATCCGATTACGAAAAATTTGAGCAGTGGGCTGCTACTGTACCCTATACCTTACGCAATCCGCTTTATCACTGGACCCACCTCGAACTCAAGCGTTACTTCGACGTAGACGACTTGCTTTCACCTAACACTGCGCGAGCCATTTACGAAGAATGTAGCGCCAAGTTGCGTACGCCGGAATACTCCGTGCGCAAGCTATTGAGCAAAATGAACGTCAAGGTGCTCTGCACGACCGATGATCCGGTGGACAGCCTGGAGTTTCACGGCCAGATTGCCCAAAGTGGTTTCGATGTACGGGTATTGCCCGCCTTCCGCCCCGATAAGGCGATGGCAGTAGACAATCCTGAGACTTTTAACCAATACGTAGCGCGTCTGGAAAAAGCCGCCGATACCTCTATCGATAATTTTAACCATTTTCTGGATGCCCTGAAAAAGCGGCACGACTTTTTCGCCAGCATGGGTGCACAGGTATCCGATCATGGCCTGGAGCAGATTTATGCCGAGGATTACACCGAAGCCGAGATCAAAACGATTTTCACCAAAATTCGCGATGGCCATTCGTTAGAGCAAAGTGAAATACTGAAGTTCAAATCGGCGATGCTGGTGTATTTTGGCATTTGGGACTGGGAGAAAAACTGGACACAACAATACCACCTGGGCGCTCTGCGCAACAACAACTCGCGCATGCTGCGTCAATTGGGCCCGGATACCGGCTGGGATTCCATCGGCGATTTCCCGCAAGCCCGCGCCTTGTCCAAGTTTTTGGACCGACTGGACAGCAACAACCAATTGGCCAAAACCATTTTGTACAACCTCAATCCCAACGACAATGAACTGATGGCCACCATGACGGGCAACTTCAACGACGGTTCAATTGCGGGCAAAGTCCAGTTTGGATCAGGTTGGTGGTTTATGGATCAAAAAGACGGGATGGAGCGGCAAATGAATGCACTTTCCAACATGGGGCTTCTCAGCAAATTTGTGGGGATGTTGACAGATTCACGCAGCTTCCTCTCCTACCCTCGCCACGAGTACTTCCGCCGCATTTTGTGTAATCTATTCGGCCAGGACATCGAAAATGGTGAACTGCCCCGCGATTACGAGTGGATTGGCAAAGTGATCCAGGACATCAGCTACAACAACGCGAAAAATTACTTTGGATTCTAATGAAACGAGTCGTCACCTTTGGAGAGATCATGATGCGCCTGCATACGCCAGGCCATCAACGTTTTTTACAGGCCCGTAGCCTGGAAGTCACTTATGGCGGAGGGGAAGCCAACGTAGCGGTAGCCCTGGCCCAATTGGGGGTGCCGAGCCGCCACGTCACCTGTTTTCCCGACAATGATTTAGGGCGCGCTGCCAGCGCTTTTTTTCGCCAACACGGTGTCGATTTTGACCGCACAGTATACCAAAAAGACCAACGTCTGGGATTGTACTTTTTGGAGGTGGGCGCAGGAATGCGCCCTTCGCGCATCATTTACGATCGGTACGACAGCGCTTTTGCCAATATGGATCCAGCTGCTTTTGATTGGGAAGACTTGTTGGCTGACGCCTGTTGGTTTCACTGGACGGGGATCACACCTGCTATTTCGGACAATGCCGCAAAAGCTTGCCTACAAGCATTGGAGACCGCAAGCCGCCTGGGCATCCCGGTCAGCGCCGACGTGAATTATCGTCGCAACCTCTGGCAATACGGCAAAACCGTGCAAGAAGTGATGCCCGCCCTGGTCGAGCACTGCGACGTGATGGTATGCACCGAAGGGGATGCCAAGGACATTTTTGGGATGGATACCAATGGCTTCCAAGACATGGCTGAACAAATGCTGGCGCGTTTTCCCAATGCTCAAAGCATCATTGCTACCCGCCGCGATACACTGAGTGCCAGCCACAACCGCTTGACAGGAATTGGTTTTTCCCATAAAGCAGGCTACCAAGAAACCGAAACTTACGACATCAATCCCATTGTGGACCGCATCGGTGGAGGTGACTCCTTCCTGGCTGGTTACATTTATGGTCGTTTAAATTTGTCCAACGAACTCGATGCCCTCAGCTTTGGCACTGCGGCTTCTGCACTCAAACATCTGGTGGAAGGCGATTTTGCCCAACATTCGGTGGCGGAGGTGGAGCAGATTCTGGCTGGGGATGTTTCGGGAAGATTGTTAAGATAATGGTTGAGAGGGTTGAGAAGTTGAGGGGTTGAGAAGTTGAGGCTACCGCGAGCGACTTAGACAAGGACATTGTCAAAATCGCTCGCGGTAGCCTCAACCTTCTCAACTCCTCAACTCCTCAACTCCCTCAACTCCTCAACAAAATAAAATGCCAAGATTTACACCTCAACAAATACTATCCAAACTAGAGGATTCCCCCGTGGTACCCCTCTTTTTTCATGCCGATGCCAGCCATGCCCAAAAGCTGTTGGATGCCTGCTACGCGGGTGGTTTACGTGCTTTTGAGTTCACCAATCGGGGGGCCAGCGCCCCTGCTACCTTTGCTCAATTGAGCAAACATGTAGAGGCAAACTTGCCCGATCTGGCCCTGGGAATTGGTACCATCTACCGCCCCGAGGAAGCCGAACAGTTTTTGGACCTCGGTGCCGATTTTATCATTCAACCCATCATCACGCCAGCCGTAGGTGAGGTATGCCAGGAACGCAACGTAGCCTGGATGCCCGGCGCCCTTACACCCAACGAAGTCTACCAGGCGGAAAGCCTGGGCGCTACGGTGGTAAAAATATTCCCTGGCGATGCCGTAGGACCAGGTTACATCAAAGCTTTGAGGGGTCCGATGCCCAAGGTAAAATTAATGGTTACCGGCGGGGTACAGCCGAATGAGGCCAACTTGCGGGAATGGTTTGGTGCGGGCGTCAACTTTGTGGGGATTGGATCACAACTGATCAAAAAAGCAGACGAGCTCGGCATCGAGGGATTCACAAAACATATTGCGGAACTGGTGCAGATAGTTACGAAGTTGCGTAGTTGAGAGGTTGAGGAGTTGAGGCTACCGCGAGCGATATTGACAATGTCCTTGTCTAAGTCGCTCGCGGTAGCCTCAACTTCTCAACTTCTCAACCTTCTCAACCTCCCTTAACATCCTCAACTTAAAAAACCTACATCATGAGTACAAATACAATTGGAAAATACCGGTGGACGATCTGTGCACTGCTTTTTTTTGCCACCACGGTCAATTATCTTGATCGGCAAGTCCTCAGTTTGTTGCAACCTACACTGGCGGAAACCTACGGATGGACCAACGTTGATTACGCCAACATCACCTCGGTTTTTCAATTTGTATACGCCATCTCGATGTTGTTTGCGGGCCGAATCATCGATCGCTTGGGGACCAAAAGTGGTTACACCTGGGCCATCATCATTTGGTCACTTGGAGCCATTTTGCATGCTTTGGCGATTCCATTGGGTGAAGCAACGGCTGCCGTATTGGGCCTGTTCGGGATCGGAGCGGTTTCGGTTTCAATTGCCGGTTTTATGGTTTCCAGAGCGGTTTTGGGCTTTGGAGAAGCGGGCAACTTTCCAGCAGCGATCAAAGCGACAGCGGAGTATTTCCCCAAAAAGGAACGCGCATTCGCAACGGGAATTTTCAACTCTGGTACCAACGTTGGTGCTATTTTGGCGCCCTTGTCCGTACCCTATATCGCTGAAGCATGGGGCTGGCAAACGGCCTTTGTCCTGATTGGTGCGGTAGGCTTTTTGTGGTTGATTTTCTGGTGGATGTACTACGAAAAACCAGAAGACCAAAAACGCCTTTCCAAAGAAGAATTCGAATACATCCATAGCGATAAAGAACAAGAATCGGTAGGCGCGCAGGAAAAAGTGGCCTGGATGAAACTCTTGGGCTATCGCCAAACCTGGGCTTTTGCCTTTGGTAAATTTATGACCGATGGCGTTTGGTGGTTCTTCCTCTTCTGGTTACCCGCTTATTTGAAAGCGCAATACGACATGGAAAAAACGGAAATCGCTCTTCCTCTAACGGTCTTATACAGCATGACCATGTTTGGTAGCATTGGTGGCGGTGCATTTCCGATGTATTTCATCAACAAGGGTTATGCTCCCTACGATGGGCGGATGCGGGCGATGTTTTTAATCGCTTTGATTCCATTGGTAGTCTTGTTGGCGCAACCTCTGGGCGGGATCAGTTTCTGGATCCCAGTTCTGCTGATTGGCGTTGGTGCTTCCGCGCACCAGGCCTGGAGTGCCAATATTTTCACCACCGTTTCGGACATGTTCCCCAAAAAGGCGGTGGCTTCAGTAGTGGGTATTGGGGGTATGGCCGGTGGTTTGGGAGGCGTTTTTGTCTCTAAAGTAGCTGGTGCTTTGTTTGACCATTACAAAGAATTAGGCCACATTCAAACCGGGTACTCCATCATGTTTGGTTTTTGTGCAATAGCTTATGTGATTGCCTGGACCGTGATGAAGAGTTTGGTGCCAAAGTATAAGTTGATTACGGATTTGTAGTTAAATCCGCACAAAGTTTGACATTTTGCGTTTTGGGTTGTAGGTTGTGAATAAGAATGTAAAATTGTTCTAAATGACCTTCTCGCCAAAACGCAAAATGTTATGACCGACCTTCTCCCACAAATTGACGACATCCGTAGTTTGGAGAATAAACTACAGCAACAAAAAGCGCCGCACCAGCGCTTGATTTTGCTGGATCGGTTATTGGCCTATTATACCTATACCAACCCACAACGCGCCAAAACCTACCTGGCAGAACAAGGGGCACTGATCAAATCGTACCCGAACCCCGATGTTGAATTAAATTTTCACCTCTATTCGGCCATTGTTGAGAACCAATTGTACAACTACAGCAGTTCTCACGCTCATTTCACCCAATTACTCGATCTGGTAGAAGAATGCGGCGACGTCAAACAACAGGCTGAAGTATACATCGATTTTGCAGGAACCTGCATCAACATGCAGAACATGGATCAGGCCCTCTCCTATTTGGACAAGGCGGGCAAACTCTTGCGGGCCTTCCCCGACGAGCGGCTCCGTGCCCGGCATACAGCCCGCGAAGGTTTTGTACAATTGCATTTCGCCAACTATTCCCGGGCCATCGAGTTACTCATGGAGTCCGATAAAAAAATCACTGAGTTTGGTAGCTACATCAACCTCAAAGACTACCATTTTCTCATTTTGATCCATACGGGTTTAGGGACCATTTATGAGCGCAACGACGATCAGGAAAAAAGTGTAGAAGCCTACCTTAAAGCCGTAGAAATTGCCGAGGCCACCGAAATGCGCAGCCGCCTTTCCTGGAATTACCTCAATGTGGGCAATGGCTTTATGGCCCTTAACAACCTCGAAAGTGCTGAGTATTATTTTCAAAAAGCCATCGAAACCCACGAAGATGTCAATCCTTACGCAAAAGCCAGTGCCACTGCCAATGTAGGGTACTGCAAATTGCAGCACAAGGACTATGAGAGCGCCCTGAAGTTGTTCAAAAAAGCGGAAAGTCAGTTCAAGGGCATGTCAGCGGAATCTCTTGAAAATTTTGCCCTGATCGAATCCTGGCGAGGCCTAGCTTATGGTGCTCTTGGCAAAGCCAGCCAAGCTGAAAAACATTTCTCCAAGGCGCTTATTTTGGCCGATGAAGCCAATGATTTCAAACGATTGTCTAGCATTTACAAAGATATGGCGGGTTTTTTCGCGCTCTTAGGGCAGTACGAAAAAGCTTATGAACACCTCCTGGAACACAGTAAAAATGCGGAACTGTACCAGCAGGATGTCAATGAGCGCAAGCGGATGGAACTGGAGGTAAAATATGAAGCGGAAAAACAGCACAAAGAAGCAGAGTTACTTCGCCTGCAAGCGGCCAAGCTACAACTGAAGGCCTTGCGTGCCCAGATGAACCCCCACTTTTTGTTCAATGCCCTCAATTCAATCCAAAACTACATCACCTCCAATGAGGTCACCAACGCCGCCAAATACCTGGCCCGTTTTGCCAAGCTGATGCGGCAAAGTTTGGAATATTCCGATCTGGAAGTGGTATCCCTGGAAAAAGAGATCGCTTTTTTGAGCGATTACCTGTACATCAATGAAAAACTGCGCTTTGAAGATCGGCTCAGCTACAAAATCATCGTGGATGATGAAATAGAAGAAGACATCACCGGGGTACCTACGATGATTGTACAACCTTACGTGGAAAATGCCATCGAGCATGGCCTGCGCAACAAGGAATCGGGCAACATCCGGGTGGATTTTTCACTGTACAATGAAGATACCATCCTTTGTGTAGTGGAAGACGACGGCATTGGCCGCGATAAAGCCCGGCAAATGCACCTCAACGACGGGCGCTACAAGAACCACCGCTCCAGAGGCACGGCCATCACCGAGCAGCGTTTGCAACTTTTGTACAACTCACGCGAGAAGAAGGTCTATGTGCACACCATCGACTTACGGGATGAAGAAACCGGTGAGGCCTTGGGTACCAGGGTAGAGATAAAAATTCCGATTATTGATGTGCATACGCGATAACAATCAGCAACGAGCAATCAGCTGTCAGCCAGTAGTTGTCGCCTAGCTGATCGCTCATAGCTGACTGCTGATCGCTATTTGATCGTTTCCATTTTCTTCGTCACTTCTTTCAAAGAGTCCTGTACATAGTGGGCTTCAAAGAATAAGGTCCCATCCTCTTCCCAACGGCGCATTGGGCCATCCATTTTTCCGTCTTTGAAGGTGATCAAAAACTGGGGTTGGCCATTGGGATAAAAAATAGTGTCCCCTCTTTGCTTTTTACCCCCTTCGTAGTATTGTACTTCTTTGAGTTTTCCATCCGGATAAAACAGCTCAGTACGCCCTACTTGAATGCCCTTTACAAATTGGCGTTTGACCTGAACAGCACCGGTCTTAGGGTAATATTCGAGCATTTCTCCTTCAATTTTGCCTTCTACCATGGTATAACGGCGCTTGATACTCCCATCCAGGTGTTTAAGGATATGCTCTTCGGCATTATTGGTGTTTTTGCAGGCAACGGTGGCCAAA
The DNA here is from genome assembly GCF_965225875.1 of Haliscomenobacter sp. Classification (GTDB taxonomy): domain Bacteria; phylum Bacteroidota; class Bacteroidia; order Chitinophagales; family Saprospiraceae; genus Haliscomenobacter. The sequence continues at coordinate 1,336,097 of NZ_CBDDBS010000002.1, forward strand.
AGCAAAACAAAGCCTAGCAAAGCGAGTATCGTGTTTCTGTGGAACTTCATGTGATAAAACCTTTATAGGATAAAAAAGGCTCTTGGTGAAGACCCCAGTTGCTTCCAACCAATGGTCAACGCCAAGAGCCCAGTGTTATTACAATTCTATTTGCTGGCGATTATTTGTTCCAAGGCAATTTGTTCACCTTGCGTGCTACACGGTAGCCCAGGTTAACGCCTTGCTCGCAGTCCATGCGGAAGTGTACACCAAGTGGAACCCGAGACCAGGCATTCTCTTCAGCCATTTCGTAGAAAGAGCCAAAGCTACGTGGGCGGCCTTCAAAGTCGCTGCGGTTTTCGTGGCAACGGTCGGTCATGGCATAATTGTAGCCAAAAACACTGGACAATGCCTCGGCACCAGCTGCACCCATGGTAGAGTGACCAGAAGGATATGCTGGGAATGGAGGGCTAAAGCCTTTGTCGCCGTTGGTTGGGTTGTCCAATGGTGGCTCCCATTTGCTGTCAATCACCCGCTTGATGTAAGATTCTGGGCGTTCTACGTTGTAATAGTATTTGGAGTGCCAGCAAGCTACAGCAGCATCATTCAGTGCCAATCCTACTTTTGCATCGCACAACAGGGCAGTTTCCAGGTCAACATCTTCTGCTTCGTACACCTGATTCGCAATAGCCATCCAGCGTGGGCCAGGGCTGAAAGTCAGGTTCAACAAATCGTCACTCCAGAATTCACCAATCCAGATGTTTTCATAAGGAGCATTCACCGTTTGTGCATAAACCTCCATGGCCTGGTTGAAAAATGCAGAGTTAGGAGACTCATTGTAAGCCAATGGTGGAGGACACAATTTGTCTGCTTCAGTGATCGCAAAAGCACGAGCACGGCCCCAGAATGGGAACATCGGTTGAGTTGGTCCGGGAACAGTTGGGCGCCAGTGACCAGGTTTGTTTTGGTAATCTGCCCAGTTGTACCCTTTGAATGGATCCAGATAAGCTTCGTGACCAGTTGCATCCGTAGCCGACCATGCCCACATAGCATCCGCTACCGCCTGACCATGTGCTACTGAACGCTTGTACACTGCTTCAGAAGTCTGAGTGCGGTACTTGCTTCCCAAGGCATTTTCCAGCGTAGTGATTTTTTCAAACAAAGGCTGGCTGGCGTTGCGGAAGAAGCGGCGAGTCAGGTTGGCACGCAGCGTATTTACCACAGCTGGCCAGTGGTACTCTTCATTGGCATCTGCTACTGGTAAGGTCAAGCCAGGATACTGAGAAGCAATGGATTTGTGGTCTTCCATACCTGGTGCACAGGCCTCATAAGAAGCTAAACCCATGTAAGCCAAGGCACGAGGTGCCGGGCCGGGCCGGTAACCCGCAGCGTAACGCTCAATTTCGAGGAATACTTCATTCCATTTGAAAGCTACTTCGTAGTCGTAGTCCGCTACCGTTTTTTCATCCAGTACCAGGACTTTGTCGTCGTCGTCATTGTCACAGGCAGTGAACAACACGCCCATCAAAAGCAGGGCGGGTAACATTTTTTTTAGAGTAGAAAGAATACCCATGGTTAAAAAAATTTGTGGTGTTAATGATGTTATAAATTTAAAATTAGATAGAGTTCTCCTGGCCTAATCTGGAACATGTTCCAAATTGGGTAAATTGAAGCACATAATGCCTTAATTGGTTTTTACTACAAGCAGTACAACCAAAGCAAAGTGCTGATTAGCTTAGCGTAATAAATTTTGGTGTGTAGATTTCTCAGATCAACCGAATGGACAAAAATAAAACAGTTAATAAGTCATCATACTGGGTGATTCGTTTTAACCACATCAACATGGATGTAGATTACAAATGAATTAATCAGAACAGTAAACTGAGCTGACAACTAGTTCAAAACGGCAGAATGTGAGTAAGCTATGGATAAATCATAGCTTGTGGTGAAGTATGTAGATTAGCCTATATAAAATGTACCTCAAATGATGATAGTACAAAACTCAGATCAAAATGAAATTGTACTTGTCGTCGCTAGGACATTTAGTACAGCACAAAAATACATGAAAAAAAATTAATGTCAAGTCTTAATGGAAAAAAATTAGCTTTTTTCTTTCATTTTTGAAGGATGTAACTGTTGCGAAAGATAGTTTTACTTTTAAGAAAAAAATGAGCACTTGTTTTTGCCCCACTACTAAGCCCGCACCTTGTAAACTGATTTTTAAATTATTGTCAAAAAACGGCAGCCAAGTTACTTACCATAAAATTCAATTTACTTTCGTGCAAAAAGACGATGCCATTAACCGCTTCAGTTGCCATCTTTAATGCCCCTTTAGAATCTTTCCAACTTGACATAGTAAGCATACCTGTACTTCAGCCTCAGGAAATCCTGGTACGCAATGAATACGCCACCCTCTGCCGCAGTGATTTGTTAACCTATTTGGGCAAGCGCAAAGAAAAGACGCCTACCTTACTTGGGCATGAAATTGTAGGGCGAATAGCGGCAATGGCTGGAGATGCACCAAAAAGTGACCTCCTAGGTCAAACACTCCAAGTAGGAGATCGGGTTACTTGGGCTATATTTGCCAGCGATCCCAACTCCCCTTTGGCCCAAGCGGGCCTGCCCCAAAAAGCGGATGACCTTTTTAAATACGGCCACGAAGCCATCACGCCTGAAAGCCATTTGCACGGAGGGTTGAGCGAGTACATTATTTTGCGCAAGTATACCCCCATCATCAAACTTGATGAATCCATTCCACTTCCAATTGTTACCATCATCAATTGTGCAGTGGCAACCGTAGCTGGTGCGCTGCGCTTGGCGGAAGATTTGCCTGGTAGAAACGTGCTCATCTCAGGCACGGGCATGTTGGGCATCATTGCCTGTGCCATGGCCAAAGCGAAGGGGGCAGCCAAAGTCATTGCCCTGGACATTAATCCCCAACGCCTGGAATTGGCCCGGCAGTTTGGGGCAGATTACACGCTAGTTATTCCAGGAGAACCTCAACATTTGGGTGCAGTAGCAGCGGAGCAATTGGGCCAACTGCCCATCCATACCATGATTGATTTCAGTGGAGCACCTGACGCGATAGAAAATGGACTCGAACTACTGGCTATTGCCGGCACCGCAATCTGGATCGGCTCTACTTATCCACAACGCAATGTACAGATCAATGCCGAGAAAGTCGTGAGAAAAATACTGACCATTAAAGGCTTGCACAATTACAATAGCCAGGATTTAATCACCGCTGTGGACTTCATCCAAAAACACCATAACATATACCCCTTCGAGCAATTGGTGCAAGGCGGCTTTACCCTGGATCAGGTGGACGCGGCTTTTCAGTATGCCATCGAAAACAATCCTTTCCGAGTCGGAATCACTTTATAAAAAAACACCTAAAATTTATGAATAAGATCAGCCTTGTAGTATTTGACTTGTCGGGCACCACCGTAAGCGACGACAATGCCGTAGCCAAAAGTTTGTACGAAGCAGCCCTGGAATTTGGCCTCAATGTCGACCTCGAAGACTTTGAAAAAACCATTGGCACCAATAAAATCCACCTGTACCAATTCATGATCGCCAAAAGCCAGGGCGAACCCGTACTGATTGAGAACCTCGAAAAATACCATTTCCCTGAGCATCTGAACCAGGCGATGGAGATTTTTGAACGCTACTCCGTCGTCATGGTCAACTACTACCGTCAGCAAGTACAAGCCATGCCGGGGGCCGAAGAGGTTTTTGCCTGGTGCCACGAGCAAGGCATTAAAGTAGTGACCGATACGGGCTTTCACCGGGATGTCAATACTGCGATTACGGATGGGCTAAAATGGGTGGAGCGGGGTCTGGTAGATTTGACCCTGGATGTGGAAAGCACCGGAGGCATTGGTCGCCCTTCCCCCTATTTGATCTACAAAGCCATGATGGACTTGGGGATTCAAAGCATCCACGAAGTGATCAAAATTGGCGATACCCCAGCTGATTTGCTATCGGGATACAATGCAGGTTGCAAAGGCAACATTGGCGTACTGAGTGGGGCCAACAGCCTGGAAACCCTGCAAAAATACCCCCACACCCATATTTTGCCCAGTGTACGTGAACTGCCCGAGCTCATCACTAGAGAATTCCACAAATAAACCCCTATGAGCCTCCAACCTACCCAATTGGCCAGTCCCAGCCGCGTTCAGCAATGGTTGATGCGCAACGATGGACTAGTGTTTATTCTTTTCAGCGGTGCTGCTGCATTCATCACCTACTGCAGCATGTACGCTTTTCGCAAACCCTTCACTGCGGCCACTTTTGAGGGATTAAACCTCTGGGGAATAGATTACAAAATTGTTTTGATCATTGCGCAAGCCATTGGTTACACTTTGTCCAAGTTTATGGGCATCAAGCTGGTGTCTGAGCTCACCGCCTCCCGACGGGTGAAAATCCTCATTTTGCTGATGGGTTTCGCCTGGCTGACCCTCCTCTTATTTGCCATTACCCCTTATCCTTACAATTTCGTCTGGATGTTTTTTAATGGCTTACCCCTGGGGATGATTTGGGGGGTGGTGTTTAGTTTTTTGGAGGGGCGACGCTTTACGGAGTTGCTAGGGGCTGCGATGGCTTCGAGTTTTATTGTTTCGTCGGGTTTTGTAAAAGCAGGCGGAAAAACTTTGATCGACAATTACGGCGTGGGCGATTTTTGGATGCCTTTTTTGACCGGGCTGCTTTTTGTGCCCTTACTTTTGTTGGGCATCTGGATGTTGCAACAGATTCCTCCCCCAAGTGCTGAAGACGAGCAACAACGCACCCGCCGGGTACCAATGACGAGCGCGCAGCGGCGGGCATTTTTCCTCGCTTTTGCACCGGGCATTGTCCTTTCTGTATTGATTTACATTGGATTGACCATTTTTAGAGACATCCGCGACAATTTTGCGGTGGAGCTGTGGGCGGATCTAGGCTATGCTGATGCTCCTGCCATTTTGGTACTGTCCGAAATTCCTGTGGCCATTGCGGTTTTGATCATCATTGGGTCCATGGTTTTTATCCGCAACAACAAAGTTGCTTTTTTTGCCAATCAAATAGCCATCCTGAGCGGTGGGTTGATTGTACTGGTGATGACTTATCTTTTTGTACAAAAAGCAGTTGATCCAGCCTTGTGGATGATCGTGATGGGCTTTGGGATGTATTTGCCTTACATTGGGTTTCACACCCTGCTGTTTGAGCGCTGGATCGCCTTGTTTCGCTACCAGAGTAACATTGGCTACCTTATGTATATCAGCGATGCTTTTGGGTATTTGGGCAGTATGGGGGTTTTGTTGTACAAAAATTTTGGGGCGCAAGAGATCAGTTGGTTGAATTTTTTTATCACTACGGCGATTGTGATGGGGAGTGTGACGGTGGTGCTGTCGGGATTAGCGATTGGGTATTTTTGGCGGAAGGAGCGGGGGGGTGCCAGCCTTGCGTAGTACATCAAAAAACATCCCGAATTTTTTCAGAAAGACTACCAAAGCGACATTTTTTTATCACAAAGGAAAAAAAGAGGACACAAAGGACACAAAGCGAAGCGTCGTCTACGTCTAACTTTGTGTCCTCTGTGCCTCTTTGTGTTTTCTTTGTGAAAATTATGTCGTTTGTGAATTATTTGAAAATTCGGGATGACTCATGTTTGTGAAATCTACTCCCTCTCCCCTTCTTCCATCCGTACAAAGGCGCTCCTTCTCGGCGCAGGCAATTCGGCTTGATCCCCTTTCAGCCCCTTCCACAATACCTCGTTGAACAGGCGGTCATCATTGAGGTCTACTTCCGCGAAGTTGAAGCCTTCGGAAATTTTTGCCCAGCGGCTGGCCAGGGTATTCACATCATCGAGGCTCACGGACAGTGGCATGGACTTGAATGGTGCCAAATTAGGCGTTGAGGTAAAGCTGCGGAACATGGGCATGGCCGCAGCATCGTATTGGCTCATCGGCGGCAATCCCAGGATCAGTTCCATCGTACGTAGCATCCCCGAAGTAGAATACATGGTGTGGTCTACGTAATTGCGCTTGGTGTAAGGGCTCACCACAAAAGCAATCGAGCGGTGGGCGTCCACATGATCAGGGCCATTTTGGGCATCGTCTTCCAGAACAAAAATGGCTGATTGGGCCCAGATGGCACTTTTGCTGATGTGCTCCACCAGCATTCCTACGGCCAAGTCATTGTCTGCTACGCAGGCATAAGGCGTTGGTCGGCCTACGGCCAAACCCTGGGTGTGATCGGCACCCAAACGGATGGTACTTAGGCTAGGTACAGCATTGATGGCCAACAGTGAATCAAAGTCGTGCTTCCATTGGGCGAATCGAGTGGTATCCCGCACTTTTTGGTTGTAGTACCCGGTGAATTTCGAGCATACGTGCGCATCGTCCAAGGCTGGAATATTGCCTTTTTTGTCATCGGCAAACACACCGTAGGTTCGGTAACTCACCCCTGCACGTTTACAAAAATCCCAAATGAACCCGTCTTTGTTGTTGGCAATTTGGCGACGCCCCATTCCTTCGGTTACACCTCCCCGGCGGCCATAGCCCGTGGGCCAGGTTTTTTCGAGGTAATCGTTGGCCAGGGCACCCATCGACCAATTATGGCCATCCGCACTGACCTCAGCATCCACGTAAAAATTATCCAGCAGCACAAACTCCCGGGCCAGCTTGTGTTGATTGGGTGTGTATTTTTCACCAAATAAACAGAGGCTAGTGTCGCCATTGCCGCCGGGCATATCGCCCAAAACCTGATCATAGGTGCGGTTTTCTTTCAGCACATAAAATACGTACTTAATTGGCGAGGCTGCACCTACCTTCATCGGGATTGGGTTGCCTACTTCGCCATCGGTTTGCAATTCTTTTTCCTTTTTATAAGGTGTGTTTTTGTAGACCTGGGCCGAATAAGCACTCATTGTGGCCGCATCAGGCAGGTCGATGATGCTCAGCGTACCTTTCATCAGGGCGCCGATGTATTGCAGTCGGTTGTTGGGCTGAGGAAATTCTCCTTGGTGCGATTCGGAGCGAACATTGCGCTGAACGGGCTGAGGGCCAAGTGGATTGGCAAAAGAACTGAAGCCTTTGCCATTGGCCACGTAAATCTTTTTGCCGACTACCCGTACACTCGTCGGATACCATCCTACTGGAATGAAACCCTTGGATTCACTGCGGCCCGGATGGCTTACATCAAATACGGCCAGGCAATTGTTGTCAGCATTGGCAATATAAAGCGTCTTTTCATTTTTGGACAAGGCCACACCGTTAGTCGTAGACCCCACTGGTGAATTGGCATACAAAGCGGCGTCGAGTACTTCTATTACTTTGCGTTGGGCTACGTCAAGCACCGAAACACTGTTATCGCCAGCATTGGCGACGAAAATCAAATTTCCTTTTTTATTCAAAATCAGCTCATTGGGATTATATGACACGGGCACTTCGGCTACAATTTTCCGACTATAGGTATCAAAATAGGCTACCTTTTTGCCGCCCCAAAGCGAGATGTAGAGCATTTTGGCATCAGGAGACAAGACACAGGTGTAGCCCTCATGCCTCAGATCGAGCTTTTGGACGGTAGCTTTTGTCTTCAAATCGAGGATGTACAAGGAGTTGTTTTCTTTGGTCACCAGATAAAGCAAGCCACGCTGATCATCTATATCGATGCCCACCGGGGAGATTTTCTCTGGCCAGGGTTTGCCCAGTACTAGGCTATCCTTTTGCAGCAATTGATCATTTTCGATGGCGTATTTGCGGATGCAGTTGTCGTTGCCCCCAGAGGCGTACAGGTACTTGCCATCTTTGCTGAATTTTAGCCCATAAAATGACTTGGGGATTTCAATATTCGACAAAACTTTTTCCCCGACTGGGTCAATGAGTTGCAAACTCTGCTTGCCCTGGCCATTGTTGGTGACGGCGATGCGTTGCTGATTGCCCGATACGGCAATATTTAAAGGCAAGTCGCCCACTTCCAACGAACGCCCGGCTGGGCTGAGCGACCAACCATTGGGTAGGGTGACAGTTGAGATGGTGTTTTGGGCAAAAAGGCCACCAATACTTAAAAACAGTACGAAGACGAACAGTTTTTTCATGATCATTAAAATTGCAACGCCGGCAAAAAGGGATGATTTGTCGGCGTTATGAAAAAAATCAACTTTATTGCTCCCACCAAACCTTGGTATCACTGTTGTCGCCACCCATTTTGGCTACCGCAGCATTGAGGTTGGCCGCATTTTGGGACTGCAAGTAGGTGGGGTAAGGTACCCGGGAAGGGAACTTATTCTCAGCAGGAATACCCGTACCGCGAGGCAAAATGGGATAACCAGTTCGCCGTTTCTCAAACCATGCCTGATAGTCTACAAAGAAATAGGCAATGTATTTTTGCAGCATGATCTGTTCCAACTGTTTGTCTACACTTAGTGCATCGTCGTACAGTACTCCAGGCTGGGTCAAAAAATCGGCTGGCAGCGTGGTGCCCCATTGTACCATCGAAGCCCCAATAGCAGTATTGTAATGAACTTTGGCCGTTTTGCCGGTATTGAATCCCTTCAGCGCAAGTTCAGCCTTGATGAATTCCAGCTCTGCATAAGTCATCATTACCCCTAGTAGCGGCGAAGTCCTAAGCGCATCCTGATAGCTGGAGTTGCGGCCAACCACATATTCGGTAGTAGTTGGGTAACCACTTTTGATGCCTTGATAAACTTGCACCCCATTCACAGCAACCGTTGTAGCCCATACCGCTCTGCGTGGGTCTTTGTCGGCATTGAGTTTATTGAGGAAAAATTCGGTGAAATAGGTGCCATCCCGCCAGTCCAGGGTACGGGCATTGTAATAAGGGTTAAAATAAGGAAAAGTACCAGGGTAACGAAAAATGGCTTCATCCGCATTGGCTACAAACACTGGATTTTTGGTGGGGTCGGCTAAAATCGCCTTAATCTGCTCATTGACACTGACTTCGCCATCCCGCTTGGAAATGCGCAACAAAAGGCGCAAGCGCAGGGAGTTGGCAAACTTTTTCCACCGCTGAATACCAATGTTTTTGCCGCTGGTCAAAACGTTCGTATTGTAAACCTGATCACCACCAAAAGTCAGGATTTTGGTATCATCAAACAGGTTATTGGCCGTTTCCAGGTCTTTCAGAATTTGCAGATAAATGTCCTTTTGAGCATCAAAAGCTGCTTCAAAAATACCTTCCTCCGCCTTAACGGCTTGAGAATAGGGCACATCCCCGTACAAATCGGTCAAAATGGAGTAGCCCCAGCTTTTGTAGACCAGCGCAATGGCTTTGTAGTTGTTTTCTTTCAAACGATCGGAGATAGAAATGATGTCTTCCACATCGCGCATCAGGGTGTAAAAAGAAGTCCATACCCCGGCTCCAGGACTCACCACGTAGCGATGAAGCCCTTGGCCGCTGGTACTTGCTCGAGGTGCATCTACTTGCATCAGCTCGTGCGTGAAGTTGCGGGAAGCCTGCATACTGGCATTGACAAAGCGATATTGCATTTGGCCCAGCAACACGCCAGGGGTGACGTCTTTAGGGCGATTGGGGTCGAGATTCAAGTCTTCAAACCCCTCGGTACAGGCACTGAGAACGATGCACAGTGCCAAAAAAACGATGGCTATTTTGCTAAGAAATTTCATGATTGTCGATTTTAGAATTTAAAGGTGAGGTTGACGCCCATAGTGCGGGTGGAAGGGAACTGGGTCAATTCCACTCCTGGTGTCAAGGTACTGCCATTGAGGTTTCCACTCTCAGGATCGAAGCCAGGGAACTGGGTGAAGTTGAACAGGTCGCGCCCATAAATAGCGACGGAGGTTTTTTGAATACCGACCCCGTCCAGCCAACGTTGTGGCAGATTGAATTCGAGGCGTACTTCGCGGATTTTCAAAAAGGTGGCATCAAAAATATTGGTTTCGGCATTGCTGATCTGGTAGTAGTTATCGTAATAAGCACTAGCTGCAACCTTGGTCGTATTGGGCACGTAAGTCCCATCAGTTTGTTTGACCACGCCATCACCGACCAAACCGCCATCACGACCAGGCAGAGTTACTCGGGTTTTACCCAGTGTGTTGTTTTTGTGGCTAGTCTGAGAGTACATTTCACCGCCCATTTGGCCATCCAGCAAGATGCTGAGGCGTACATTTTTGATCGTGAATTCATTCATGATGCTGCCTTTCCAATCGGCAAAAGCATTGCCCCAAAGTTTGGCCACTGGGTCGAGCGGTGCGGGAAGACCATTGCTGGAATATACGATTTGTCCATCAGGCGAGCGTTGAAAGCCGCGCCCATACAAATCCCCCATACGACCGCCTACCCGTGCTTCAATGGTCACGTTGGTGTTGTGAGCATAAATGATTTGGTTGGAAATGCCCGGTGCCAATTCACGAACGTAACTGCGGTTGCTGGCCCACAGTAAGGTAGTAGTCCAACTGAAACCTGGCTTGACCATAGGCTTAAGTATCAACTTCACTTCGCCGCCTACACTGTTGATCAAACCAGCGTTGATCAAGGCATTGGAAAAACCAGACACGGGATCAAGCGGGATTGACAAAATTTGGTTGCGGCTCTCGTTGTTGTAGTAAGCAATATCCAAACCAATGCGGTTGCGGAACAAGCGCAGGTCCAAACCGAACTCATAACTGGAAGTGATCTCTGGTTTTAAATCAGCGTTGAACAATTGGCTTGGGTTGGTAAAGCTGTTGCCGTAAATCCGATCATAATACCGTGCTGTTTGATAAGGCCGGGTATCGTTGCCCACCTGTGCCCAGGATGCCCGCAGTTTGGCAAAGGATACCATTTTGGGCAAATGGAGCATCTCACTGAGCAAAAAACTTGCGCTCACCGAAGGGTAAAAGAAAGAATTGTTTTCAAAAGGCAGGGTACTCGACCAGTCATTGCGGCCAGTTACGTCAACAAAGACTTTTTCAGCATAAGAAAACTGCGCGCTTCCGTACAAACTGTTGATGGCCTTTTTAGTCTTGAGTGGATCAGCTACGGCAGGATCGAGGCTATTCGAGATTTGATACACGCCTGGTTGAGCCAACTGATCAGCATACATCCCGGCGAAATCATAGGTCTGGCGCATCGCGTTGCCTCCGATGGAGGCGGTAACGTTGAACAAAGAGGAGTAGGTATCTTTGTATGTGAACAAGAAGTCGGAGTTGGATTCCAGGCTAAAAATGTTTTGCTCGCGGTACATTCCACGAGGGTAACGGGTCATGCTGAACGGGCGCTGCTGAGAATGAAACTCATAGGACATGTCTACCCCGGTACGAATTTGCAATTCGAGTTTTGGTGAAAACTCATAATTGGCGGTTACGTTACCGATCATCCCATTTTTATTTAGTTTGTTCAGCATTTCGTACATGCCCAGGTAGGGGTTATCCGGGCCGGGATTAAATGGGCTGCGCTGACGCACATCCTCTAATCCCTCCTGCCAATAAGGTTTGAACCACTCCGGACGAACGTTTGGAGTTGTACCAATGATCAGGAAGTACATCAGCGTCTGGTTGTTGTACCCCGCTAGCGGTAGGTTGTCACTCTTCTTGTTGGTGTAGTTGGCTTTGCCGGAGATTTTCAGGCGCTTTGAAACTTTCTGATTGACCGATAAGGCGGCATTCAGTCGCTCAAAACCCGTGTTCGGAATGATCCACTCGTTTTTGAGTTGGGTCAAAGACAAACGCGCCGAGCCATTTTCGTTTCCGCCTTCAAAAGAGAGGCTATTGGAGTAATTTTTTCCCAGTTGAAAAAAGCCAGAGATGTAGTCATCATAAGCAACCCAAGGTGTACGTTCGGTAGACTTTCCGATGGGGTCATTGGGATTGTATTGGAAATACTGTTGACCATTGAATTTTGGTCCCCAGGCACGGCCTGCAGCTACAGTGGTGCTGGTATTGATGCCATCCGGGCTATCGAGGTAAGAATAATAGGCATCGGTACGCCCTTCGCCGTATTCGAACTGATAGTCGGGCCAGCGATTGATTTGCTCTACACTAAAGTTGCTGTTGAACGTAATGCCAATGCCCTTGTCTTTTCTGGCACCAGACTTGGTGGTAATGATGATGGCACCACCCGCTGCCCGGCTACCATATAATGCGGTTGCCCCCGGGCCCTTAAGCACCGTGACTTTTTCGATGTCGTCCGGGTTCAAATCCGAGAGTGTGGAGCCATAATCTACCGGACTATCCGTAGCCAGGTGAGAGTTGAATCCTGTACCCGAAATTCTGCTGCTCACGGGTATACCATCAATAACGATCAGGGCTTGATTGTTATCGAGGTTCAGAGATGATTCTCCACGTAAGGTGATCCGTGCCGACCCCAATGGACCTGCGCCTACCCCCTGAATATTCAAACCTGCAACCTTTCCGCTCAAGGAACTCACCCAGTTGTTGGTTTTGGCATCTAATACCGCACTGGCATTGATGGTTTGGGCAGCATAGCCCAAGGATTTTTCTTCCCGTTTGATACCCAAAGCGGCGACTACCACTTCACTGAGCAGTTGCGTATCTTCTGCCAATTTCACTTCAATGAAAATTTGCCCACTCACACTTAATTCCTTGGTGACAAAACCAATAGCGGAAAAGATGAGTACGGGATTATCGGCTGCTTGCTCCAATTGGAATTTCCCATCCACATCCGTAATGGTACCTGTAGTAGTTCCTTTTATTTGAATGTTGACGCCAGGCAGAGCTTCTCCATTTTCTGAAGACACTTTCCCTGCGATTACCCCCGATTGGGCAAACAGACTTAGCGTCAAATACATGACAAGTCCCATCGATAGGACTACCTTTTGTAGACTTCGTTTCATACCTTTGTAAGGTTGTTGATTGAGCATTTTGATTAATAACACCTGATTGTAGGCGTGGCCGCGCCTACGATCTTTTGGCGAAGGTAAGTCTGAGAAGTATCCTGCTCGTTAAGCGAACTTGACCTTTGGATTAAATCCTTCCTCTAGGTGTAAAGGAATGCACTGTTTATCAGCCTGGAAAAAAGCTTGCCTAGAAAAAACCTCCTAATTGCTTTGATGACAATCGTCAGCCCTTGACTTCTACAAAAAGCAACATCCATCAAAGCCCAACATGACTTTCATCAATTTACCAGAAGATAACGCGCCCTTAACCTGGAGTTGACACGCTGTTAGTAATTTACAGCAAATGTGAATCAACACCATGTCTAAATACATCCATACTATCTTGATCGGCGGGGCTCTTTTTGCCTTTGCCTGCAACCCTAATCACCACAAAGTCGAAAACATCCTCATCAAAGGTTCGGACACCGAAGTCAACCTGGCTCTCGCCCTGGCCGAAACCTACATGAGTACCGATCCCGACGTATCCATTGCCGTTACTGGCGGCGGCTCTGGAGCAGGTATCGCCGCCCTGATCAATGGCAAAACCAGTATTGCCAATGCCTCTCGACCGATGAAGTGGGAAGAGATCGCGTTGGCCAACGAACGAAAAGTGCAACCCCTGGCCAGTGTGTTGGGCATGGATGCCATCGCAATAGTGGTGCACCCGCAATGCCCGGTGCAAAATCTATCCTTGCAACAATTGGGTGCCATTTATCGCGGCGACATTCAAAACTGGAAAACCCTAGGTGGCCCCGATGCTGAAATATCCCTGTACGGTCGCCAAAGCAATTCTGGGACCTTTGTGTATTTCCGCGACAGCATCGTACGGGCAGAATATGCTCAAGAAGTCAAACAAATGAACGGTACGGCCCAGATTGTAGAGGCCATCAAAAACGATGTACACGGCATTGGGTATGTAGGCGTAGGATACATTTTGGAAAAAAGTGGAGCACGCGCTGGCATCAAGGTTTTGCCCATCGGCCGCAGCGATCATCAACCTGCCTTCCTACCCACTGAAGTACAAAACATTGAATCTGGTGATTACCCCATCATTCGCCCTTTGTACCAATACACCAATGGCCAGCCCAAGGGTAGATTGCATCAGTACCTGCAATACTGCCTGAGCCCAGCAGGTCAGGCTTTGGTCAAAGCCAGTGGTTATTTCCCAGTCAGTGCGCAATACCAATTGCAAAATGAACAAGCCCTAAACTATCAATATGCGAAATCGACACTTCGTTGATCTAGCCATCAAATGGCTATTTTTTGGCGCAGCGGCTAGTTCGGTGCTGGTGTTGCTGGGCATTTTTGGGATGTTGCTAGCCAATGGGCTGAAAGCTTTTAGCGAAATCAGTCTGGGCGAATTTTTCCTGAGCAACAATTGGAATCCTTCCGCCTACGGCAAACCGAGTTATGGGATTTTGGCCATGCTGAGCAGTACGCTACTTGTAACCCTAGGAGCCATGATTTTGGCCGTTCCACTGGGGGTTGGTGCTGCCACCTACCTGGCTCAAGTAGCTCATGAAAGAACCCGGCTGGTACTCAAACCCGTGATCGAACTTTTGGCCGCAGTGCCTTCCGTGGTCGTGGGTTTCATTGGCATCGTGATGCTGGGGCCATTCATCGCCAAAGTTTTTGGCTTAAGCAATGGGTTGAACGCCCTGAATGGAGCCATTTTATTGGCGATCATGTCCTTGCCTACCATCATTACCGTGGCAGAGGACGCCATTCGTGCGGTTCCCAATAGTTTTAAAGAGGCTTCGTATTCCCTTGGCGCCAACCAATGGACAACTTTGATAAAAGTGGTTTTGCCTGCGGCTTACTCGGGCATTATCGCCGCCGTTATTCTGGGCATGGGTCGCGCAATTGGCGAAACCATGACGGTGCTGATGGCTACAGGTAATGCGCTGGCCATGCCTCGGGGATTTTTCGACCCGGTGCGGACCATGACGGCCACCATTGCCATTGAGTTGGGTGAAGTACCTTACGGCACTACCCATTATTACAGTTTGTTTGCGGTTGGCGCCGTCCTTTTCCTCATCAGCCTGGGCATCAATCTGCTTGCAGAGCGGCTTGCCAAACGGTATCGATATAAAATGTAGGTATGAAACAACAAGCTTTGCAACAGTTTTTGGGGCTAAATATCCTCCGTTTGTTTGTGGGCCTGGTTTTGTTGTTTTTGGGCATCATCCTCTGGGAGGTATTTTCCAAAGGTGGAGGGGCAATTGATGCTGACTTCCTCTTTGATTATCCGCGCAAGGGCATGACCTTAGGAGGAATTTTCCCCACCATTATGGGTACCATCTTTGTCACGATGGTCACCACCATTTTTGCCTTGCCGATGGGCATTGCTACAGCCATTTATTTGAGCGAATATGCCAGCAACAATTGGGCCAATCAATTGATCCGAGCTTCGATCCGCAACCTGGCGGGGGTGCCATCGATCATTTATGGCTTGTTTGGGGTGGCCGTGTTTGTGCAAGGTTTAGGATTGGGGTCTTCGGTGTTGTCGTCGGGGCTCACCCTGGGTTTGCTCACCTTGCCTTACATCATTACGACTACGGAAGAGGCGCTCAAAAATGTACCTCATTCCTACCGCGAGGGTGCACTGGCCTTGGGGGCGACCAAATGGGAGGCCATCTGGACCAATGTGTTGCCCAGTGCGGTGTCGGGTATTGTCACGGGGTCGATTCTGGGTTTGTCCAGAGCGGCGGGGGAAACGGCTCCAATTCTGTTTACTGGTGTGGCTTTTTACCTGCGCTACCTGCCGGCCAGCGTCTACGATTCCTTTATGGCCATGCCTTATCACTTGTACATTTTGTCCACTCAGCACCACGCCATTGAGGAAGTACGCCCCCTGGCCTACGGTACCGCGCTGGTACTGCTGAGTTTGGTTTTTGTGCTGAACATCATTGCCTTTATCATTCGGTACCGTTACCGAAATTTCAATAAAGCCCGGATATGAAAACGAAATTGGCAGTGCGCAACTTGCATTTGCACTATGGTGCCAAAGAAGTGTTGAAGGGGATCAACCTAGATGTACCTGAAAACAACATCGTAGCCTTGATTGGGCCTTCGGGTTGTGGCAAGTCGACCCTGTTGCGCGCCATGAACCGTATGCATGATCTGAATCCTGAGACAAAGGTAAAAGGACAAATCTTGTTGGATGACGACGACATTTATGCTCCAGGCAAAGACGTGGTGGCTGTTCGGCGTAAAATCGGCATGGTGTTTCAAAAGCCGAACCCTTTCCCCAAATCCATTTTTGACAACATTGCCTATGGACTAAAGCTAGCTGGTGAAAACGATAAAAAAAAATTACATACCATCCTAGAGCGCACCTTGCGGAGTAGCTACCTTTGGGAAGAAGTAAAGGATGATTTGGACAAATCGGCACTCTCCCTCTCTGGCGGCCAACAGCAACGCTTGTGTATTGCCCGCGCGGTAGCTGTCGAGCCCGAAGTACTGCTTATGGACGAACCTTGTTCTGCGCTGGATCCAATCAGTACGGCTAAAATTGAGGGCTTAATGCTGGAATTAAAAAAAGAGTACACCATTGTCATCGTGACTCACAATATGCAACAGGCGCAAAGGGTGGCGGATTTGACTGCGTTTATGTACTTCGGAGAAGTGATTGAATATGCGCCGACGGAGGAGTTGTTTAGGGATCCGAAGGTGGAGTTGACGGCGAATTATTTGAGTGGGAATTTTGGGTGATTCCATTCACTGTTTGGTATATTAGCCCCAAACTTCATCCATGGAAATCGCAACAGTAAAAATCGGAACCCCGCTGCTTGATGAATTCATTGTTCAACTCAAGCAGCACCTCAGTTTTCAATATGAGAACCACAGTACCGACATGTACATTTTAGCAGCTGAAGAATATTATATTTTCAACAATTCCAGCCAGCTCAATATGGTCGTCGCTAAAAAAGAAGGATCGACCATTCTGGTTGATGCAATTGGCGGCGCAGGTGGATCAGGGATATTCAACATCAACTATTTCTCAGAATCAGAATTCATTAATTCAGCTATCGATGCGATGCGTGAATGTTGCCAAAACATGAATTGGGCATTTGAACTCGGAGAAAACAAATAGGGATAAGAAAAGAAATCATTTTTTCCTCCCCAGGCAACCCTTTGCCTCCAAATCCCATTATCCCTGTAAAACCACCACTTGATTACCCAGATCATCATTGAACAATGCCAACGCGGTGAAACTTCGGCCCAACGTAAGGTCTTTGCGGCCTATGGCGGGGTTTTGTTCAAAGTGGCCTGGCGTTACTTACAAGAACGTATGGCGGCTGAAGATGCAGTAGCCCAGGGATTTGCCAAGGCTTTTCAAGAAATGGCCAAATGCAAGTTCGATTCCGTTGCCAAGCTGGAAGCCTGGCTCCGTCGCATTGTAGTCAATGAAGCTTTGGGCATTTTGCGCGAGCGTTACAAATGGACTTGGGCGGAGTTAAGTGAATTGCCTCAATACTCTACGGGTATGGAAGAGCAGTTGGACGACTTGAGTGCGGCTGAAATACTCAAGCTCATTGCAGCCTTGCCGCCTGGATACCGCACTGTATTCAATCTGGCCGTAATTGAGGGATACAGCCACCCAGAAATTGCGAAGTTGTTGGAGATTTCAGAAGGGACTTCCAAATCACAACTCAGCAAAGCCAAGGCTCTTTTACAATGCAAAATCAAAAAATTATACTGGCATGATTTCCAAAAATGAGTTTTCAGAACCGCTCGCAAAGCGGCTAGAAGCCTCAGAGGCTGGTAATCTTTATCCAGCCTGGGAGGAAGAAAGGATGTGGGAGAAGGTCAATGAAAGAATGAATCCACCCCGAGGTTCGGTTCGCCCGTTGGTTTGCTTGATGGTGGTGCTGATATTGCTTTTTACAGGATTTCCTACTGATCAAACTTCACCCAAAAACGCTAAAAATAGCAGCCCTGAGAAAAGGCAACTTGATCGGCAGCCCATTGCAGATGCAAAAGGCCGGGTTCATTTTATCGCAATTGAACCTGCCCTGAAACATAAACTGGAAAAACAGTTGAACAAGCAAAACCCAATTACAATCAAATGCATTGAGGAGTCCTTGGTCATCAATGCATTTGAACCGGGGCTTCCCGCGATTTCAACCCCCGATTCCAACACGATAATTTTCGCTTTTTTATGGGATCAAGGAATTTATACCGATGCGAACCAAGACGGTGCAAGTATCGATGCCCAATGGGTTAAGGAGCAATCTTTTGACTTGCTTCGCCCCACTATGGATTCCACCAATTTCCCTCATCATGTCATCAAACTAAAGACAACAAACTAATGAAAGCATTAATTTTTTGGACTTGTATGTTGCTCATGCTGCATACAGAGGGCGGAGCTATGACCCCTGCTTACCGCATTGAAGTGACCATTGTCGGGTTTTCAGGCCCGAAGCTTTACCTTGGCTACTACCTAGGCGACAAACAATACGTTCTGGATACCGCCGATGCCATTGCTCCCAATACTTTTGTGTTTAGTGGTGCTCAGCCCCTGGAAACCGGAATTTATTTTGTTGCCTTACCTCCCAAAAATGATTTTTTCCAAATCCTGATTACGCCCCAAGAGCAATTTTTTTCGATTCAAACAACCCAAGAAAAATTGAATGAAGTTGTCAAAATTGAAGGAAGTCAAGAAAATGGGCGTTTTTATGCCTATCTCCGTTACCTGCGAAAACAGCAAGCGAAAGCAGAAGCGATCTCTGAAATCATCAAACAGTCGAAAACAAAAAAAACGTCCCTAACTCAGGCCGAACTAAAGCGGCAGCAGTTAAATACAAACGTAGCGCAGGCTCAAAAAAAATGGGTGCAAAAAAATAAAGGCACTTATGCCGCTACCATCATCGGCGCGAATTTGCATCCAACACCTCCACTTGAATCCTTTGCCAAATTGGATAGTCTCGAAAAGTCGCACCAACTTTGGATGTGGACCCGTCAGCATTACTTTGATTACTTGCCCCTGGGTGACTCTAACCTACTGCGAACGCCCTTTCTCTTTGAAAAAGTCGACTACTTCATCCGCACATTGACGCCGCAGCATCCCGATTCCATCTGCCGGGCAATCGATACTGTCCTACACCAAATGGGCCAAGCTCCCGAAACTTTTCAATTTTACCTCATCCACTTCCTCAACAGTTTTGCTGCTTCAAATTTTGTAGGAATGGATGCTGTTTACGTCCATTTGGTTGAAAAATATTACAATACGGGAAAAGCTCCCTGGGCATCTGCGGATCAACTCGCAAAATTGAGCATCAATGCAAAAAAGCTAAAACCCTTACTGATTGGCAAAATCGCACCAGACATCAGCCTTGAATGCAAGGGGCAGCGCACTCAGTTGCATCAAATCCAGTCTCCTTACACCGTACTTTTCTTTTGGCGTTACGATTGTAGCCATTGCACCGAGTCTCTGCCAGCGGTGAAGAAATTTTATGAAAAATACGCCGCACAGGGCATCACCTTGGTGGCCATTTGTGTAAACCCGACCCTGGAACAGCCAAACTGCGCCAAATACCTGCAAGAAAACCAGATGCCTGAGTGGTTTAATGCCACTGATCCAAGTGGCAAATACTTTGGCTTGTACAACCTCGAAACCACCCCACAGGTCTACATTTTGGACCAAAAGAAAGAAATTTTGTCCAAGCAGGTTCCAGCAGACCAATTAGAACTGGTGATGGACAAGATTATTGAAATGAATAAAAAAGCGCAAAGCAAGACTGAGTAAGGGATAATCAATGACAAGGGAGAGTCAATGTGTCACCCCTTCCGCCCCACCAGCCTTATCACTGCTGCCCTGCCGCTGTGGTAAGGCCCCTCATCCAATTCCTCCTCAGTCTCGTACAACTCCAACAGTTCCAGTTCAGCAAAATCCTGCCGCAGGATGGCCTCCGTGAACAACATGCTTGGGTCTTTTGGGCCACCCGTTTGGTATTGCAGTTGACGGGGGTTAAATCCCTCTAAGATGAGCGTTCCTGCAGGTTTGAGGTAAGGAATCAATTGTTGGTGGGCGGTAGCACGTATAGCCGCAGGAAGGTGGGCGAAGATGAGTGCAATGGCGTCGAAGGATGCTTCCGGGTAAATGGCATCACTCCAATCACAAATTTGGTAATTAAAATGGACTCCCTTTCGCTCGGCCAAGCGCAATGCTTTGTCTCGCCCCATCTCACTTTGGTCAAAAGCCTCTACTTCCCAACCCATTTGGGCTGCATAGACCGCATTCCGGCCTTCCCCTTCGCAGGGCAACAGCAAACGACCAGGTTTGAGTTTTTCCAATTGTGCTTTAAAAAAAGTGTTGGGCGTTTCACCGTAAACGTATTCCGAAGCTGCATACCGCTCGTCCCAAAATGATTTCATATCCTGATGACTTTTATTTTCTGAAAAAAGTAATGCTCCACATTCCACGCAAGTCGCCTTCTACATAGCCAATCGCCTGGTCCGCTGGGTATCGTTTTTTTATGGTGCTGTAGTGCTGTTCAGTGATCGTTTCTCCCAATTTGCCATGGCATTTCAGGCAGGGTTGCGCCATATATATAGGTGTAGCAAAGGCAATGTGCTTTTTGTCCAGCGCTTTTACCACCGGAGTTGGGCGTTTTCCTGCGGCTAATTCCTGCTGAAAACTTTGCAAAATGGTTTTTTCCCAATCTTGGGGGGTGTCCTTGGGGTTACGCACTTTGAGGCTGGTTCGACGGATGTTGGCCTGGTAAACCTTGGAAAGGCTGTCTACGAGTGGAAGCGCAGCCGCGTGGCAATATTCAATCGCATGGGGAACACCACCGGCTTCAATGGCACTCATCAATCGGCTGCTGAGGGCAGCGAAGGATTGTTGAGCCAGGGTTTGTCCCTTTTGGAGGTAGTCTTTTTGTTCTTTTTCACTGAGCTCAGAGGTTGTTTGGGTGGTTGTGCAGGTGCTGAGCAAGAGTAGGAAGGTGCTGCTTGCGAAGGTCCAAAATTTAGTTGTGCGAGATGTTGCCATGAGGGATTTATTTATTGTGCCAAAGATTGCGTTTTGGGGGTTTGTTTTTGGTGATGTGGATCACGTGGGACTCCACAGATGGTATCCCACGGGTTTTTCCCACGAATAAATTCGTGGGTTGAGACCTTGGGTAGCCTCCCACGGATAATGAAGTTTTTCGTAAAAAACGATCTTTGAAATATTGGTAACTTAGCATCAAAAAGAGGAGAGATGAGAATCTATCTAACCTTGAGCGAAGGGGAAAAAGAAGCCTTGGAAGGCCTCTTGAAACGTTCACCCAAGCCCTATCTTCGAGAGCGAGCGAGTGCCATTTTACAAATTGCGTCTGGTTCCTTTGGCAACGAAGTTGCAAACAAAGGCTTACTGCGACGTCGGCGCAAGAACACGGTCTATGACTGGGTGGTTCGCTACAAAGCAGGAGGCATCAAAGGCTTAGAACAAAAGGCAGGCCGCGGTCGTAAGCCTGGGTTTTCCCCCTCTAAGCCCCCCACAACTACAAACCCAGGTTGAGTTGGTGGTAGGTCAAAGTCCAACTAACTTTGGTTTAGATCAAAGTCGGTGGACGCTAAAGGCATTGAGGGAAAAGATCGAGGCATTTAAGGACTACTCCCTGGGTGGAGTGTGGCAAGTACTCAAAAAAATTGGGGTTCGCCATTTACGAGCACGCCAATATGTACATAGCCCTGATCCAGCTTATCAGGCCAAAGTAGAGTACCTGCTACAGCAAATCCGAAGCCATAATCCTGGAGAGCAGGAAATTTATTTCTTGGATCAGCTCACCGTATATCTCCAGCCCACGATTGGCTATGACTGGAGTCCAGCTTCGCAAAAGCAACCCTTGTGTAGATTAGGTCATTATTCCAATAAAACGTTCAGAATCTGTGGCGCTTTAAATGGACTAACGGGCCAAACCCACTATTTGATTCGTCATAAAATCAAGGTACCCACCATCATTCAATTTTTTGAGGAACTCACCCTGAAGCATCCTCAAAAAACCATTTGGGTCATCCTGGATAATTGGCCGGTTCATTTTCACCCCGACGTCCTTGCTGCTTTAGCTCCTCAGCAATCTCCATTCCCCATAATTTTACCCAAATCATGGCAACATCTCAAGCCTAAAGCAAAGTTCAAGGGTAAAAATTTACCCGTTCAATTGTTGTTTTTGCCCACTTATGCTTCTTGGCTCAATCCCATTGAAAAAATGTGGCGATGGCTCAAGCAAGATCTTTTGCACAATCATCGCCTGGTCGATCAATGGGATGCATTGAAAATTAAAGTCGAACAATGGTTTGCACAACCTGGTCATCAAAACCAGCCTTTGCTTCAATATGTGGGCCTAAGGGCTTTACAGTCGCCTTTTTATCGCCCTTTCGCTGATGTTAGTTCCAATATGTCAAAGAACGCTTTTTAAAGAAAACTTCATAAGCCGTGGGTTGGCGGGGTAATCGCGAGAATGGAAGGCCAACTCACCCACACTTTCAGCACAGGGCAGCCACATAGGGCTGCCCCAACACCCACAACATCACATTTCACACACTAACCCATTTTCATTTCTCCGTCACAGCTGTGCAGGTGTTTGAACATTTGCGTCCGCTTTTGTTACATTTGTAGCAAGTTAATAAAAATAAAGAATGGAAACTCTCCTCGATCACAAGCGTACTGTTTCGGCAGCACTTTTTACTGAGGCTAAAAAATTATTCCCGGGTGGCGTCAATTCGCCAGTACGGGCCTTCAAGTCGGTTTTTGGTACCCCCATTTTTATCAAAAAAGGAGATGGTTGTCACATCTGGGATGAAGATGACCAGCAATACATCGATTTTTGTTGCTCCTGGGGGCCACTGATTCTGGGGCATAACAATGCTCAAATCCGCGAGCACATTTATGCGGCAGTGGCCGAGGGCACTTCCTTTGGGGCCCCTACCCGACTGGAGATTGAACTGGGGCGCTTGATTGTCGACAATCATCGCTACATCGAAAAATTGCGTTTTGTCAGTTCAGGCACCGAGGCGGTAATGTCCGCTTTGCGCCTGGCCCGTGGCGTTACAGGGAAGAGCAAGGTCATCAAATTTGAAGGCTGTTACCACGGGCACGTTGATTCTTTGCTGGTGAAGGCAGGCTCGGGTTTGATCACCTTTGGAGAAAGCACCTCAGCGGGTATCCCCGAGGCTTTTGCGCAGGAAACCATCGTGTTGCCACTCAACGACCGGGAAAAACTGGAAGAAACCCTCCAACTAGAAGGGCACAATATAGCTTGTATCATTGTGGAGCCTATCCCCGCGAACAATGGCCTATTGCTGCAAGACCCTTCTTTTTTGGAATGTCTACGTTTAAAGGCCTATAAGCACAATGTGCTGCTGATTTTTGACGAAGTCATCTCTGGTTTCCGGGTAGGATTTGAAGGGGCCGCTGGCTATTACGGCATCCAACCCGACATCCTTACTTTTGGTAAAATTATTGGTGGAGGAATGCCCGTTGGTGCCTATGGTGCCAGTGCTGAACTCATGAGCAATATCGCGCCAGATGGACCCGTGTACCAGGCCGGAACCTTATCCGGGAATCCAGTGGCTATGGCCGCAGGTTATGCCGCCTTAAAGCAATTGTTGGAGCCCGGCTTTTACGAAACACTAGCTGCTAAAACCGCTGCGTTTGTCGGATCCATCCAGGATTATGCCAACAGCAAGGGATATCCGGTTACTTTCCCACACATTGGATCCATTTTTTGGGTAGCTTTTGCCACTGAACGCATCATTGCCGCCGAACAAATTGATCCAGCCAGCATGAGTCATTTCAAAGTATTGCACCTGGAATTGCTCAAACGGGGAGTGTATATGGGGCCTTCGGGTTATGAAGTAGGCTTCGTGTCCTCGGCCCATACCGATGCGGACCTGGCTGAGGCAGCAGAGCAGTTCAAGGCTGCTTTGGATATCGTTTTTGGTTGAGAAGTTGAGGAATTGAGGAGTTGAGGCTACCGCGAGCGACTTGGACAAGAACATGCTTAAGTCGCTCGCGGAGCCTCAACTCCTCAACCTCTCAACTTCTTAACTTCTCAACTGTAAATACATGGAAAAACAAAACATCCGCCTCCGTTTCCTCTCTTACCTGGTGATCGCCTACATGATGATGGCCTTCACCTGGTGG
Organism: Haliscomenobacter sp.; assembly: GCF_965225875.1. Classification (GTDB taxonomy): domain Bacteria; phylum Bacteroidota; class Bacteroidia; order Chitinophagales; family Saprospiraceae; genus Haliscomenobacter. The sequence continues at coordinate 1,360,048 of NZ_CBDDBS010000002.1, forward strand.
ACGGTATTGCTGTTTACCAAAAACCGCGATGCTTTTGAAGCCAAAAGCCAATTGATGAAGATCGGCATGATTGCGGAAGGAGTCATCAAAAACGATGCTCAGTTTGTAGCCAGTGCTCAATATGAAAGTTTGTCCAAACACTATACCCGACAGGAGTGGATGATCGTGGGTGAGGCGGTGGTGTTTGTGATCAGTCTGGTATTTGGGGTCTACCTGATCAATCGGGGCTACAACAAAGAAATGATTGCTTCCCAGCAAAGTCGGAATTTTTTGTTGTCCATCACCCACGAGCTGAAATCACCCATTGCTTCGATCCGTTTGGTGCTGGAAACCCTGTTGAAGCGGGAATTGCCCCGGGAAAAAACGACCCAATTGCAAGGCAATGCCCTCAAGGAAACCGAACGCCTCAATACTTTGGTCAACAACCTACTGTTTTCTGCAAAATTGGAATCAACTTATCAAGCGAACAAAGAGCCTCTCGATTTACATGAGTTGTTGGAAGAAATCATCAGCAAACTAAGTGACAAATACCCCGATGCTTCCTTCACATTTAAACAGGAGGGAGAAATGCCTTATTTCCAGGGAGACAAAATGGGAATGATTTCAGTAGCGCTCAACCTCTTGGAAAATGCCGTAAAGTACTCAGGCAATGGAGGCAAGGCCAATATCGAAGCTCACTTGAGCATGCAAGAAGATGGACAAATCAAACTTGAAATAAAAGACCAGGGCGTGGGCATTCCCGAAAAGGAAAAGAAACAGATTTTCCAGAAATTTTATCGGGTGGGCAACGAAGACACCCGTACCGCCAAGGGTACTGGCCTGGGCTTGTACATCGTTGATCAAATTATTCGCGCACATTCCGGGCGAATCAGTGTTCACGATAACCTGCCCAGAGGTAGCGTTTTTGAAATACTCTTGCCCACAGGTTGAAATTAACAGTAATAAAAAATCTATATATCCCGGGATTTTTTGTAGTCTTGGGCAGCCATTTTCAATTCTTAGCTTAAACTTTTACACCATGATGCGTATCCTCCTTGTTGAAGACGAAGAAAACATCCGCGAGGTAGTCAAACTGAACCTTGAGTTGGAAAACTTCGAGGTAGTGGCGACTGGCAATGGCAAAGATGCCATCCGTTATTTTCAAGAACAGCATTTTGATCTCATCATTCTGGATGTGATGCTGCCCGAAATTGACGGTTTCCAAATTTGCGAACAAATTCGGCTTACCGACATGGAGGTTCCAGTCATCTTCCTCACAGCTAAGGATGCAGTAGGTGACCGCATTTCTGGTTTAAAAAAAGGCGCCGACGATTACCTGACCAAACCCTTTGTACTGGAAGAATTGCTGCTGCGCATCAATAACCTGATCAAACGGACCAGTAAATCGCCAGAAAACACTCCCGAAATTTTTGAATTTGGATCCAATCGCATCAATTTTATAACCTTTGAAGCCGATGGCATTCTGGGCCGTTTTGTTTTGACCAAAAAGGAAGCCATGCTTTTAAAGTTGTTGATTGATCGCCGCAATGAGGTGGTTTCCCGTCAGCAAATTCTTCAATCGGTATGGGGTTACGACGTTTATCCCAGCACCCGGACCATCGATAACTTTATCCTTAAATTTCGGCGCAACTTTGAAGGTGACTCCAAAAACCCCCGCCATTTTCATTCCATTCGTGGGGTTGGTTACAAATTTGCAACCTGAGCAAGGGCTAAAAAAACGTATGCAATTAGTTAGTGCATTTTTCACACTAATTACCCTCTCTTTATTTGGTTTTCCTGTGGAGGTTTTATAATTTGTTTGGCCAAACTGTACTGCAACAATTTCACCAAAGAAATGGGGACAAATTTTGACAATTACTTCAAATCGGCCTTCACAGTAGACAACGTTATTTTTGGTTTTGACGAAGGTGATTTAAAGGTTTTGCTAATCAAACGGGGAGAGGAACCACACATCGGAGAATGGGCCTTGCCAGGCTATTTTGTAAAAACCGATGAGGACCTCGATGCTGCTGCAAAACGGGTTTTGTCAGAATTGACGGGGCTCACCAACGTGTACCTGGAGCAAGTACACACCTTTGGCTCGGTCAATCGCCACGCTTTTGGGCGCGTCATTACCATTTCTTACTTTTCATTGATCAAAATCGACAATTATACCATTCAACCCTCCTCCATTGCCTTACAAGCGCAGTGGCATACGGTAAATGGGCTGCAACACCTTGCTTTTGACCACGACGCTATCCTGGGATCATGCTTGCAACGCTTAAAATGGTTGGTCAAAACCCGACCGGTTGGTTTTGAATTATTGCCCCCTAAATTTACCTTGACCGAGTTGCAACACCTTTATGAAGCCATCCTGCGTTGCCCACTGGACAAACGTAACTTTCGCAAAAAGATCCTGTCGATGAATTTGTTGGTGGACTGTGATGAGACGCAGGAAGGTGTTGCCCACCGCCCCGCCAAACTGTACAAATTCGACCGTAAGCGCTACAATAAGTTGGTGGAACAGGGCTTCAATTTTGAGTTGAAGGAAACGCCTACCAAAAAAATGAAAACCGCCGAGCTAAGCAATTAATACTCCTTACCCGCCGTATTCCGCAAGCGAATCAAAATAGACTGCCCATATTTATCGCGATACGTTTGGATCAGTTTTTCCAGGTCATTTTCGTTGGCTGTAAATCGACGTACGATGGGTTGAATGGGTCGGTCGGTAGAACCTTGGGCATTGCCCAACTCAATGGAACCATTTTCCAATAAATTAAAATAGCCGTAATATCCTTTAGGCAAGTCGTTGGTTTGGCTAATGTTTGCCAGGTCATTAAAAAACTGCACCACTGCTGGTTGAGCAACTGCATCATAACCGATGTACCCCCAAATGGTATTGTCGGGAATGCGCAGTAGGGTATTGTGAAGGACCCTAAAACCAATGGGCGTGGGCATGGACAAAAAAAAGCTGCCATTACTGACCACTAAACGTCCGGTACTGGGTACAATTTGCCCAAGTTTAATGGTACAGGGATACACCCCATTTGAAATAGCACCTAAATCCAGGCTGGATTTTGCGGTACCAATGCCGCGTTCACAAACACTGGGAATCTGAGGTTTGCCTAAGTTGATTTCTATGTTGTTCCCTTTACGGGTGATTGAACTCTCGATGAAGTAATTCAGGCAATCCTGACTTTTGATGGTGTTGGCGCGGATCTGGAAGGCGCGGGTTTGGTTACTCAGGTTTTCCCATAAATCTAATTCGTATTCCTTCTCAATTTCAGTATCCAAAACCGGGGTTTCGGTTTTGTCGGTATTGCACGCTTGCATCACCAGCAAGAGGCACAACATAGGTACCATTTTTGATAAATAAGCGAGCATAATTAGTCATTTTGGGTTGTCCGCAAGCAAGCACATTGGTCTTTACAAAGTCAGTATCCTGAAAACGGATACAAAACCCTTTTTGCTGCTTGCAAATATAGGGCACACTTCGCATTTGACCTAAACACATTCTTTTTTTCTCAATATTTTCTCTCTTCCCTTAGTAGTCTTGTACTTATCAATTATAATTTTATACTTTCTCTTATACAAAATATTCAGCTATTTAAGGTTATAATTTTCTGTTGTAAATTGCGTCATAGATTTATGACAAAGAGGCAGGAGCTTTTATTCCCTGACCTCAAACCAAAAACAAATTTTATGCACATCAAGAACTTTAGTGCACTGTTCCCAGCACTATTATGCGTCTATTTATGTCATGCCCAAAACCTAGCGCCAAGTGTAAACCTAGCCGCTCCTGCCAACGGCACCATCTTTCAACAGGGTCAAACCATCAGCTTAACCGCCAATGCCAGTGATCCAGATGGTAGCATCGACAAAGTGGAGTTTTACCAGGATGGGCAACTAATCGGAGAGGCGAGTGATGCGCCCTTTGATTATCAGCTAGGGTTTACACCTCCGGGTGTTTACAGCTTTACCGCCAAAGCCATCGACAACAAAGGAGCTTCCAAAATCTCGAGTGCCGTCTCGGTTACCGTTAATGCTCAGCCCTTTGCTTTTTTGAGCTCTCCCGCCAACAACAGTATTTTTCATGGTACCGGCAACCTGATTTTACTAGCCAGAGTAGGCGATACCGACGATGCCGTCCGCAAAGTAGCCTTTTTACAGAATGGGATCAAGGTAGGCGAAGACTCGATCGCGCCTTATTCTTTGTCTTTGAGCAACTTGACTCCAGGTCCTTATTTTTTTGCCGTTCAAGCCTTTGATTCGAGAGGAGGCTCAGGAGTCTCTACACCTGCAGCAGTATTGGTAAATGCAGTGCCCGTGGTTCAAATCGGAGGAGCCCGCAATGGTAATATTTACCCTCAGTTTTCTACCTTGAATTTTGAGGTAAGCGCCACAGATCCCGATGGAACTGTAAAAAAGGTGGAATTCTACCTGAACAATGCCAAAGTAGCGGAGGACAGTATTGCGCCTTATGAATACGAGTACAGTGCCAACACTTATGGCAATTACAGCTTTTTTGCCCGGGCAACAGATAACTTGGGGGGTATTGCTGCTTCAAGCTCCCTTAGTTTTATCGTCAATGCACCACCTATTGTGAGCATTGCCAACCCTGTCACTGGTGCAAAATATACACCGGGAAGCGTTTTGACCTTGCAAGTAAATACCAGTGATGTGGATGGTGTTGTAGGTCGAGTGGAGTTTTGGCAAAATGGTGAAAAATTGGGCGAAGACCTAGACTCTCCTTTCACCTTCATCGTCAATAATTTAAGCTCTGGACCCTACATTTATGCAGCCAAGGCCTTTGACAATTTTGGGGCATCCAGCACCTCTTCACCGGTTGCGGTCATTGTCAATGCACCGCCCAATCTCAGCTTTCAAAACCCGACCAAGGATACCACGATTCTACAGAGTACTCCACTGACAGTCCGCTTGAATGCAAATGACCCCGATGGAGAAATCATCAGGGTGGAGCTCTACCTAAACGACATAAAAGTGGGTGAAGACGGGCAGGCTCCCTATGCCATCACCCTCAACAACCTACCCCTGGGTGTGCACAAATTGAAAGCAAAAACCTGGGATGATGTCGACGAGGTGAAAGAAAGTAAGGTGATCAACCTCACCGTAAGTACCACGACTGCAATGCGAGACATCAATTACCGCGAATTGCAGTTTTTCCCCAACCCGGTACGAGAAAAGCTTTATCTGATGGGTTTGAGCGAATCGACCCGCATCCGCATCTATGATGCTGTGGGGCGAATGGTGCAAGAAAGTAGCACGCGTAGCGAACTGAACGTGCAAAACCTTGGTACCGGCCGGTATTGGCTCATTACTCAGGATGGACAACGCGCATCCTTTGTCAAATTTTAAGGGGCGGTAGCCAATAAAATAGAAAAACCTCCTGTGGCAAATGCCTACAGGAGGTTTTTCCTTTGGTAAGAACAGCATTCGGACATTTGAAACACAGGCTATTGCGGGATAATTCCCCCACAGCCATTGTTCCAGTTCTTCCCATCCTTTTTACCGCCAGTGATCTTTTTCATATCCTCTTTCTTGACGGTTTTAAGGTCTTTTTTCAGGTCGTCCAGGTTCTTTTTTTCATCTTTTGGTTTTCCCATATGAGTGCGTTTTATGGGATAAAAAATTGCTTAAATCGGTTCCTATTGCGAAAGTTAAGAACACTACCCCAAAGTACCAAGTAATAAACGTCAATTTGTCCTGAAGTTGTACATACAACGACAAGACGCAACCTTGTATGCAAGCTACAAACCCTGCCAAAGCTAAGTTTTCAGGAGATTTTTGAGGCAAAAAAAATGAAAAAATTCAACTTTTGTGCCTACTGCACCGGTCCTTCCTGTAATCTGCGGAGTTGTTCCATAAATGCAGGTCGACGCCGACGGGAAACTTCGATCTTGATGTTGTCATCCATAATCACGAAGCCTCCTTCTCCTTTCACAAACTTGCGCATGTAGTTCAAATTGATCACATGGCGTTTGTGAACCCTGTAAAAATTGAAGGGAGCTAACAAATCTTCGTATGATTTGATTGTGCGGGATGCAGTGATTCTTTCACTGCTGTTGAGGTAGATGTGGGTATAATTGTCTTCTGCTTCGAAGCGTACAATGTCTTTAATGTTGACAAAGTAGATGCCGTCTACAGCAGATATGCTCATTTTTGAAAAAGCATTGGGGTTGTTGTAGTAAGCGCTGAAAATTTCCAGGCGCTTATCCATTTGGTTTTTCGTCCGGATACGAATCCGGCTGACGGCTTCTTTTAGCGCGTCGGGGTCAATCGGCTTCAGAATGTAGCCAATCGAGCTGTATTCACAGGCTTTGATGGCGTACTCTTCGTAAGCTGTGACAAAGATAATCTCAAAATCTAAATTTTCCAACTGACTGAGCATTTGAAATATCAGTCCGTCGGGAAGGCTTATGTCTAAAAAGGCAACATCGGGCTCTATTGACTCATCTGACAACAAGACCAAAGCCTCGGAGTTGGTTCCGGCTTCCCCAATGATTTCAACCTGCTCACAGTGTTGTTTGAGCAAGTTCTTGAGATTATTCCTTCCTTTAATCTCGTCTTCAACGATTATTGCCTTAATCACGTTTGTCACTTTTTTAGAAGTAAATATCCTGAATGAACGATTAAAAATAAATCGGGTACTCGTAAAGATACAAAAAAACAGAGAAAAGGGTTTTATATATAAAAAAAATAAATCCCTTGGCTTGAGACAAGCGTTCAGGCATTGCGTACCCGAAAAGTAGCAAACAAGCGCCGGATGCTAATTTTGCCACTCCCATTGACCAGCACTGAAAGCAGGCCCCCGGCAATGGCGATGTTTTTCATAAATTGAATAGATTCCATTCGGCGCAACTCTGGGGCATCATTCCAAAACGAATGTACAATCAGGGTTACGGGAATCCAATAGGCCAGCAACAAAAAAGCGCCCAAACTGGCCCGATACCCAATCAACACTAAAATACTGCCCAGTACCAAAGCCACCACTGCTCCATAAAAGAGCAGATCTTGCCGCCACAATAAGCCATAATCGGTCATCATTTCCTTGGTTGCCTTGGCATACACAATGGAATCGTAGGCTTCATAAAAAAAAATCAGCGAAATACACATTCGACCGATGAGGTCCATGATGGCTTTCATGTCGAGGATTTGGTCATTAAATTGCCTGGACAATGTACTGACTTTATTCAATTTTTCGCATGACATCCCTCCTTTTTTAAGATTTGTAAACAGGATAGCTTGAGCTTCGATATCATTAATCAGACTACATCATTTGTCAAGCTATGCAACAGAAGTATGTCTACGTCTTCAGCGCCTCCAGGACGGAGGGCGAAGCCTCCATGAAGAATTTACTCGGTGGAAAAGGCGCTAACCTAGCCGAAATGTGCCGTTTGGGAATTGTGGTTCCCCCCGGATTTACCATTACGACCGAAGCCTGTACCGAATACACCAAAAAAGGCAAAGATTACGTATTGAACCTCATCAAAGCTGAGGTTGAAGCGGGAGTCACCTTGCTGGAAAGAGAGATGGGAAAAACTTTTGGTAACGACGACGATCCGCTACTCTTATCCGTACGCTCTGGAGCACGCGCCTCCATGCCTGGCATGATGGACACCATCCTGAACCTGGGCATCAACGACCGCGCCGTGGAAGGCCTGGCTCGCAAGACCGGCAACGAACGTTTTGCCTGGGACTCCTACCGTCGCTTTGTCCAAATGTATGGCGATGTGGTCATGGGCTTAAAACCAGTCTCCAAAGAAGACCACGATCCCTTCGAAGTCATCATTGATATGCTCAAAGATGAGCGCGGCGTCACACTAGATACGGATTTGGATGCCAATGATTTGCGCGAGCTTGTTCAACGCTTCAAATCCTTGATCCGCGCGCGTTTGGGCCGCGACTTCCCAACTGATCCCTGGGAACAACTCTGGGGTGCAGTAGTCGCTGTATTCGAAAGTTGGAACAACAACCGGGCCAGGGTTTACCGCGAATTGAACGACATTCCCGAATCCTGGGGCACAGCAGTCAACGTACAGGCCATGGTTTTTGGCAACCTGGGCGATTCCAGTGCAACCGGTGTAGCTTTCACCCGCGACGCGGGCACTGGCGAAGACCTTTTTAATGGTGAATTCCTGGTCAATGCCCAGGGAGAAGACGTCGTTGCAGGGATTCGTACCCCTCAACAAATCACCCTGGAAGGCTCACGCCGCTGGGCTCAACTGGCTTGTGTCAGCGAAGAAGAACGGCGTAAAAGCTATCCTTCTCTGGAAGAAATTATGCCCGATGTATACCATCAGTTGGTTGAAGCAGAAACCAAGCTCGAAAACCACTACAAGGACATGCAGGACGTAGAATTCACCATTCAGGAAGGAAAGCTCTGGATGTTGCAAACCCGCAATGGCAAACGCACCGGAGCCGCAATGGTCCGCATTGCCATGGAGATGCTGGAGCAAGAGATGATTGATGAAAAAACGGCCTTGCTGCGGGTAGACCCCCACCGATTGGATGAATTGTTGCACCCCATCTTTGACTCCGAGGCCATGAGCAATGCACTGGTATTGGCACGTGGCCTCCCTGCCTCACCTGGCGCTTCCACCGGGCAAATCGTCTTTTTTGCCGAAGATGCCGAAGAATGGGCCAAACATGGTCACGCCGTGATTTTGGTGCGTCTCGAAACCTCGCCCGAAGACCTGCGGGGCATGAGTGTGGCCAAAGGGATCCTCACCGCTCGTGGTGGTATGACCTCTCACGCCGCGGTAGTGGCCCGTGGAATGGGTAAATGTTGCGTATCTGGGGCTGGTGCCATCCACGTGGATTACAAAAACCGCACCATGACTATTGATGGGCAAACCTGGCACCAAGGAGACTGGATTTCCCTCAATGGCTCTACTGGTGAAGTATACGATGGCCAAATCACCACCAAAAACGCAGAACTAAGTGGCGACTTTGGTACCCTGATGGCCCTGGCCGATAAATACCGCCGCATGGAGGTAAGGGCCAATGCCGATACGCCCGAGGAAGCCGTGGTCGCTCGCGAATTCGGCGCTACGGGTATTGGACTCTGCCGTACCGAGCACATGTTCTTTGAAGGAGATCGTATTCGCGCAGTCCGGGAAATGATCCTGGCCGACGATGAATTTGGTCGCCGCAAAGCCCTGGCTAAATTGTTGCCGATGCAGCGCAGTGACTTCGAAGGCATTTTCCGCGAAATGCACGACCTGCCCGTAACCATCCGTCTACTCGATCCTCCATTGCACGAGTTTGTACCGCATGATGAAGCCAGTCAGCAAGTGATGGCGCAGGAAATGCGGGTTTCTTTGGGCAAAATCAAGATGCGGGTAGAAGAATTGGAAGAATTCAACCCAATGATGGGCCACCGGGGTTGCCGTTTAGGGATTACCTATCCCGAAATTACGGAAATGCAAACCCGCGCCATCATCGAAGCCGCACTCAATATACAGGCCAAAGGGATTGTGGTCAAACCGGAAATTATGGTTCCATTGATTGGTACCGTACGAGAATACAATGCGCAGGCCGCAGTCATTCGCCGCACCGCGGAAATGGTTTTTGCAGAGCGTAAAGATAGGGTCCACTACCTGGTTGGCACCATGATCGAAACCCCTCGTGCGGCCCTGATCGCGGATAGCGTAGGCAGCCAGGCTGAATACTTCTCGTTCGGTACAAACGACCTTACTCAATTGACTTTGGGCTTCTCGCGTGACGACGCAGGCAAATTCCTGCCTCACTACCTAAAAAATGGTATTTACGAAAAAGACCCATTTCAGTCTATAGATCAAAAAGGAGTAGGCATGCTGGTACAAATGGCCGTACAAAAAGGTCGTTCGGTTCGGCCAGATCTGGAATTGGGTGTTTGTGGCGAACACGGCGGTGACCCGGCTTCGGTTGAGTTCTTCCACCGGAGTGGTCTGGATTATGTGAGTTGCTCTCCTTTCCGGGTGCCAATCGCACGGCTGGCGGCGACACAGGCAGCCATTAAGGATGCTCCAAAAAAGGTGGAACTGAAGCAGAAACCGGAATTGGAAGCTGTGGGGTAAACCTGCAATGCTTAAGTCCGGATGGGCTTAGCAGTGGGGATTGACTGACCCACCCGAAGGTTTGGAACCTTTGGGTGGGTTTTTTAGTAGATTTGAGGTGTGATTTTTCCTAGCCGCTAGTCCAAGTCTTCCAGAATAGAACAAAAGTAAAGTTGCTTGATTTCATTTTGAGTATTCTAAATAACAGATTATGCTTAAAATTATGTGTTGTTTTTTTACTGTTTTACTCCTTCTGAATTGTGAACGGAGGAGTCGATGTCAATATCCTGTAAATATTGCAGTAGGCAATTTGAAAATGGGGGCAAAATTGACACTATGGATAGATGAGATGTACAAGAAAGAGTTTATCACTCCTCACTACTTCTGGCTTTCAAAAACACGAGGAATTCTATTTAATAATTTTTGCAATAATAAAAATTTAGTGAGCCTTAAAGTTTCTATCAATGAAATCGATACAGCATTTAGTGTTGATCCAAAAAATATTTATAAAGTCTATTTGGGGCAAGATCCTCAAAAAAATTACAAATCATTTTTAATACAATTTATTTATAGAGAAAACTACAATGGCTATAAGCCGAATAAGATTATTTTTGACGACTAACTCGCCGACGCCTTCAGCATGCGCATGATCTACCAAACCGCTGACTACCCCGAAACCTTTGACCTTTGCCCTAATCGATAACCTCGTCTATTTCTACGATGCCAATATCCCTGATCGCCTCATCCCGATTCTCACCTATTTCCCACAAACCCCTTCACTCCCTTCGCCACATTCTGCCCATCCATCGCCGCTGAAATGATCCCACCAGCATAACCTGCGCCTTCGCCGCAAGGAAACAAGCCCTGCACCCCATCGTGCATATAAGTTTCCGCGTTGCGCGGAATGCGAATTGGAGAGCTGGTACGGCTTTCGGTGCCAATCACATTGGCTTCTTCGGTGTAATAGCCCTTCATTTTGCGGCCAAAATCGGCCACCCCTTGTTTCAGCCGGCTATAGATGGCCGCAGGGAGCAATTCGTGTAAGGGCGCGGGCACCAAGCCTGGGATGTAAGAGGAGTCCGGTAGGGTACTGGATATTTTTCCTTTGACAAAATCGGTCAAACGTTGGGTTGGCGCTTTTTGGCTGCCATCTCCAAAGTTGAACATGGCTTGTTCCACACTGCGCTGGAATTCCAGGCCAGCAAAAACGCCGTGCTGGGCAAAGGGCAACAGGTCCTCAACTTCAATGGCCACAACGGTGCCTGAATTGGCGTAGGGTGAGTCCCGGCGCGATAAGGACATGCCATTCACCACAATTTCCCCAGGCGCGGTTGCCGCAGGCACCACCAGGCCACCTGGACACATACAAAAGGAAAATACACCACGTCCAGCCACCTGAGTCACCAGCTTGTAACTGGCTGCTGGCAAATGTTCACCCCGCTCCGGTAAGTGGTATTGGATGCGGTCGATGAGCTGTTGGGAATGTTCGATGCGAACGCCCAAGGCAAAAGGTTTAGCCTCGATGGCAATTTGATGGCGATGGAGGAGGTAATAAATGTCGCGGGCAGAGTGGCCGGTGGCCAAAATAACCGCCTCGCCCCGGTGTTCCTGGTTTTCATTGACCACTACCCCCAGCATCCGCCCCTGGTGCAGGATAAAATCGGTAACGTAGCTGTCGAAATGGACTTCTCCGCCATAATGTTCAATGGTAGCCCGGATGTTCGCCACAATGTTGGGTAGTTTATTGGAACCAATGTGCGGGTGGGCATCGATCAGGATTTCAGAAGAAGCCCCGTGTTCAACCAGCAATTGCATGGCCTTATCGATGGTGCCGCGTTTGTGGGAACGGGTGTAGAGTTTACCGTCGGAGTAAGTTCCAGCGCCTCCCTCCCCAAAACAATAATTGGAGTGGGGATTGACCTGCCCAAATTGCTGGATGGCCCTTAAATCCCGGCGGCGGGTCTGCACATCGGTACCCCGGTCCAACACGATCGGTTTCAACCCTTGTTCAATCAATTCCATCGCCGCAAAATATCCCGCAGGGCCTGCCCCTACGATGAGCACAGAGGGACGATCGGCGACCGATTTGAGTTGGGATAAAATGGCGGGTTCAGCCTGGTAGGATTCGCCAACATATACAGCCACCCGCAGCAAAAAAATGGGCTGGCTGCTCCGGGCATCCACCGAGCGGCGCAGTACCCTTAAGTCCTGGATTTGATCTTCCCGCAATTGTAATTTACTGGCTGCTTTACGCCGGATGGCGGTTTCGTCTTTGGCTTCGGCGGGCAGCAGTTTTATGTCGATTTCGTGTAACATGTGATGGTGGTTGGGGCAACCGTCGGGGCAACCCTGCGTGGTTGCCCTATTCGGGCTACGATATCCTTAAAGGGCAACCACGTAGGGTTGCCCCTACGGTGTTTTTTTTCGGATCCATTCCCCTTTTTGGCCCTCAACAAAATCTTCGGGCACAAATATATTGACACTAATGTCTTCGGGTATATCGCCACTGGTGAGGGTGTTTAAAATGCCCCGGTTGCGCAAGTCAAATTTGACGTGCAAACGATCTACCGATTTTACGGGGTCCAAACGGTATCGCCCTTGTTCGATCAAACCCTTTAGGATACTATCGGTGCTGTTTTCTTTGTGTACCACAAAAATTTCCAACATGATCGAATTGCTGGGCCAGGTTTGCACTTTGAGCGAATCATAAAATTCAAAAGTGATGGTTTGGATGCTATCCGAAACTTCGATCACTTCGTGAATGGTGCGCTTGATCTGGGCATGGATCAGCAGCGGCAACGCAAAAAGACAACAGGCTAGCAGCAATTTTTTCATAAGTTCTTACTGTATTGATTTGCGGATTTTCACCAATTTTTCCAACATCGCTTCCAAACGTTCCAAAGGTAACATATTTGCCGCATCGGATTTGGCTTCAGCGGGACGTGGATGGGTTTCGAGAAACAAACCATCTACCCCAACAGCAATGGCCGCTTTGGCTACCGTTTCAATGAGGGCGGGTCGGCCACCCGTTACGCCGCTGGCTTGGTTGGGTTGTTGGAGTGAGTGAGTACAATCCAAAACGACAGGCACCCCAAAAGATTGCATCACCGGCAGCCCACGATAATCGATCACCAAATCCTGGTATCCGAAGGTCACCCCGCGCTCAGTCAGGATGATTTTTTCGTTGCCCGATTGCCGAATTTTATCCACCGCGTACTTCATGGCTTCGGCGCTCATAAACTGCCCTTTTTTGACGTTGACTACCTTTCCTGTATCAGCAGCGGCAACCAAAAGGCTGGTTTGGCGGCACAAAAAAGCCGGGATTTGCAACACATCAACGTACTGTGCAGCCAAGACCGCTTCTTCATCGGTGTGAATATCCGTAGTAGTGGGAATGTTGTAGTGCTGGCCTACTTTTTTTAGTACCTCTAGAGCCTGTTCATCGCCAATCCCGGTGAAGGAATCCAGGCGTGAACGATTGGCTTTGCGGTAAGAGCCTTTAAAAATGTAGGGGATTTGAAATTGGGTGCACAAATGGTGTACTTTTTCAGCAATTTCAAAGGCGATGTCTTCGCCCTCGATGGCACAAGGGCCCGCGATGAGGAAAAAATTTCCACTATCGAGATGCTTGAGATTGGGTATTTTGTCCAGCATATTTGAATTATGGTCTAAGAAAACGCAAATTTACACGCAAAATTAATCCCTTTGTCCTATTCTAGTGTTAAACGAGTGTTTATCAATCCAATCAAAATGCGATTCACCATCTTCATCCTTGTTTTATTGGTCATCGACTTTTATAGTTTTCAAGCGGTTAAGCTGATTGTGCAAGACTGGTCGATGTTGGCAAAAAATATTGCTTACGGCTTTTTTTGGGGCCTGACCGCATTCAGCGTTTTTTACCTACTGGCCCATAACTGGGGTTGGGCGGATGGCTGGAGCAAAAATATGGAGACCTACTCCCGGACGGTTGTTTTTATCATCTACATTTCCAAGTTCCTGATTGTACCCATGCTGCTCATCGACGATTTGCGCCGCCTGACCATGTGGGTGGCTCAACGCGTGAACGGGGATCCCAATTTTGACATCAGCCGCTCCAAGTTTTTGAGCAAAATGGGCGTGTTTTTTGGCGCTATCCCTTTCTTCACCCTGTCTTACGGCATTCTACGCAATCCATATCGCTACAAGTTGTTCCAGCAAACCATTGGCATCAAAGGTTTGTCTCCCAAACTGGCTGGACTAAAAATTGTGCAAATTTCAGACATCCACTCCGGGAGTTTCACCTTTAAAGATCCGGTGAAAAACGCCATCGACCTCATCAATGCGCAAAAACCCGATCTGGTCTTCTTCACCGGAGATTTGGTCAACGATCATGCCGATGAGATGGCTGATTATATGGATGTTTTTGATAAAATTGAAGCCAAGTATGGGGTGTATTCCGTTTTAGGCAACCACGATTACGGCGACTACCACCGTTGGAAAAACGCGGAAGAAAAGGAGGCGAATTTGGAAAACCTTAAAGGGATCCACAAAAAATTGGGTTGGAATCTGTTGATGAACGAGCACCGCATCCTTGATATCAACGACGAAAAAGTAGCAGTGATTGGGGTTGAGAATTATTCGGCCTTGCCGCAGTTTCCCAAAATGGGCCGTCTGGCGGATGCACACCAGGGATCGGATGGAGCCAATGTTCGGCTCCTGCTTTCACACGACCCCTCGCATTGGGATGTTCAGATTGTCCCCGAATTTAAGGACATTCATGTTACTTTTTCAGGACATACTCATGGGTTCCAGTTTGGGGTAGAAATTCCCGGCTGGATCAAATGGAGCCCTGCCCAATTTATGTACAAACAATGGGCGGGACTGTACCAACAGGGCGAGCAGTTCTTGTATGTCAATCGTGGCCTGGGCTTTTTGGGGTATCCTGGCCGGGTGGGCATTTTGCCTGAGGTAACGCTAATTGATTTACAACCCGCTTAAAATTTGCCCCAAGGCTGTAATTTTATTTAAGGTTACCCAACTAACCCTGAAAGCCTTATATTTGGGCTTTCGTACAATCCATCACACAAATTACGCAGAGCATGATCCTGTTTTTTGTACTGAGTTACGTATTGTTGAGTGTAAGTTTATACTTCATTTTTCAAAAATGTGGAGAAGCCGCCTGGAAAGGCCTGGTTCCTGGATACAATTTTATCGTTTGGTGTAAACTGGTGGGGCGCAAAGCCACCCACGCCATCTTTCTTTTGTTTCCAATAGTCAACATCTTCATCTACGCTGGTTTGGCAGTAGATATGGCACGCTCTTTTGGTAAACTCAAATTTTACCACAGTGCTCTGGCGGTATTGTTTGCCCCTTTTTATTTCCTGTACCTAGGCACCAATAAAACGGATAAGTACGAAGGCCCAATCTTGCCTAAGGAGCGGGATTACCGCAATAAATTGCACGAATCTCGTACCAATGAGCGGCAGCACAAAAAATTGTTGTCCGAAAATCCTTACAAAAAATCAGGAATTCGGGAATGGGCTGAGGCCATCATTTTTGCGGTTTTCGCCGCTGCTTTTATTCGGATGTTTTTGATTGAAGCCTATGTGATCCCAACTTCTTCGATGGAAGGTTCGATGTTGGTGGGCGACTTTTTGTTTGTGAGCAAACCTAGTTATGGCCTGCGGATGCCTCAAACTGTGGCGATGGTGCCATTGTTGCACAACCGCATTCCCATCCTCAATACCGAGTCTTACCTGGAAAAACCCAAACTCAAATACAATCGACTAAAGGCTTTTGAAAGCATCGATCACAATGATCCAGTGGTTTTCAACTACCCTGAAGGCGATAGTGTATATATTTTCCCCAATCGTACTTGGAGTATTTACGACTATAGGCGAGGGAGTGTTTCTCCGGAGGCCAGTTCCATGATCGGAATTGGGCAAGCCCCCTTGATTACCCGTCCGATGGACAAAATGGACCACTACATCAAACGTTGTATTGGTTTGCCCGGTGATTCTTTGCAAATCCGCAACCGCCAGGTGTACATCAACGGGAAACCCGGTGCCAACCCCAAGTACCTGCAGTACATGTATCAAGTGTACAATCCTTCTGGAGCGGGTATCAACACCCAACAATTCAGTGATTGGGGCATTTCAACCGAGGATCAATTGCAAGGGGTGAACGGTGGTAGTTCCAACATGATGCTGATTCTGAACAACGAACAAAAGGCCAAGCTCAAAGCGATGGACAAAAACATCGTGATTGAAAACATCGATATGAGTCGGACCCAAAGTCGTTTGTTCCCTTACGATACCGCCCATTTTGGCAGATGGGATTTGGACAATTACGGCCCGATTTACATTCCGAAAAAAGGTGCAACCATTGCTCTCAACCCCGAATCGATTGCCTTGTACCGCCGGGTAATCAGCAAATACGAAGGCAACGATTTTGCGGAGCGCAATGGCAAATTTTATGTCAATGGCAAAGAAGCCAAGACCTATACCTTCAAGCAGAATTATTACTGGATGATGGGGGACAACCGCCACAATTCGGAAGATTCACGCTACTGGGGCTTCGTTCCTGAAGACCATGTAGTGGGCAAACCGCTGTTGATTTGGTTCTCGCTGAAAGAAGGAAGCCTGGCCAAGGGGATCAACTGGCGGAGGATCTTTATGTCGGCGGGGAATCGGTAAAGTTCTCAACTGATCAAAAAAAGGGCGCATTCCATGATGAGAATGCGCCCTTTTTTTATTGCTGCACTGTCAACACCCTCCTTGGGCTCAACATGTACGGCGGCAAATACGCCGGAATATTGCTAAAGGGCAGCACCTCCGGCTTCAATTTTATGCCAATCACTTCAGCCATAAACTTCCGGCGGGCTTGAATCCGTTGCCACATTTCCGGAAATTTTTGAGCCAATTCAGCGCGTAGCGCCTCATCGGCCAGCGCAATCCCATCTTCAATGTTGCTGGTATGGTAGGCAGTACCAGTTCCGGGAATTACATCCACTTGCAAGGCCATCCCTGATTTAAATTTTAATTCCGAGCCCTTGAATACTGGGGAATGCACCCACTCATCGATGTGGATGTAGTGCCCGGGATTGAGTTTTACCCCATAAAAAGGATCGCCGATTTCGCCGTGAATGATGTCGTACAATTCACCGGCAGGCACCCCAATGCCAATGTGCTCGTACCATTTTACGATGGCCCGGAAATAGGGAATGGCCAGCTTTTGCAGATAATCCCCTACCCCATCCGGCAACTCGGTCTCATCGTGTACCAACCAACCCGCACGGGCATTCAAACCACCCCAAAGGCACATGGCCATGGTGAAGGGTTCGCCTACCTTGAGTGTGTTCATCGATGGGCTGGGCAAGCCGTAAGCCGCCCGAGGGCCATTGGTCAGCATGGTATGCGCACCCAGGGGAAAACCATTGAGTTGCATCAGCGTAGTAGCCTGCATTTCGGTCATGCCCGGCTGCATGTTGAAGAGTACATTTTTGAGGCCAGTGGAGGTATGGCAGGCGGCGAATTCAAATAGGGCCAACTGTTCGGCTTCGTTCAAAATGCGCAGGCCGTCGTCCGGGTTCATCAGGAGGGCATTGGCATTGCGCACCTGCTGGTGGTTGCCGCTGATTTTGCGCAGGGTATCAATCAGGTAAGAAGGTGTTTCAAAACAATGGTCTGGATCGGCGAATTCGGCTGCGGAAAAGTATTTCCAGCCTGCTACTCCAATGGTACTTTCTACATCAATCCCGGCGTCACTCAAAGCCTGGCTCAGGGATACGCCCGAAAGGCGGTCTTGCCCCATCAAGCTCAGGGATTGGAACAATACTCTTTTTACTGGCAATGGTGCCAGTTCGGCGTAGCCCCAGCCTTCGTTGCCCAGCAACAAATGGGGCAAACCCGTTTTGCCAATGATCAATAAACTTTCTTCAAAACGTGGATCGTAGCCACAGAGGTAAGTGGTGTTGGCGTTGTGTTCACGGTCGCCGTAAACAATCACAAAATCCAGGGCTTCGGCTTGCATTTTTTGCCGCAAACGGTCGATGCGCCCTTCGTAAATGGCCTGGCTCAGGCTTGGTTCAGCGGAGGGCATGCCAAAGTTCGGCAGTTCAACGGTGTTCAGGTTGATGGTCATGATGCGTGTAGGTTGAAGGGGCAAAATAGGGGTTTTCAGGGAAATCAAGGATCATCTCCAAGTTTCATTATCAACATAAAAATTAGCACAAAGGACACCAAGGAGAGCACAAAGGGCACAAAGATCGTCTACATCTAACTTTGTGCTCTTTGTGCTCTTTGTGCTCTCCTTGGTGTCCTTTGTGCTAAAAAGTGTCGCTTTGGTAATATTGAAAACTTGGGGTAAAACCTTCGCGAAAGGTTACAACTTGACCAATTGACTCGAAGCATACCCCTTAATCGTCCGCAAACGCAAGTAATACGCCCCACTCTGCAACCCACTCAAATCCAATTCCTCTTGATTCTCTCCAGCAGCCATACCTTGATTGGCCGCCAAACTCCGCACCCAACGCCCTTGCACATCAAAGACATCCAACCAAATGGGTTCGGCCTCTTTGAGTTTAAAAGAGATCAGGGCCTGAGATTGAACTGGATTGGGGGTCACTTTGAGCTCCAAATCTTCCAGTTTAATCTCGCGGCTGTTGGTCACTTCTTCGGGCGCCAGGATCAGGTTTTCATCCCCCGGTTGATAGGCCGTGAAGGTGAAGTACACCAACATCATTTCATCGGTAGTACCCTCCCCTACCCGCACTTCTTTAGGTGGTGAATTGGGATTGTCAAAATTGTTGACGGTATTGTCGTATACCGTTTCGCCATACACGGTAGTCCCGGTTGGAATTACCATTGCTTTGCGGAACAAGTAAAATCCTTGCCAATGAAAATCCCAGTTGTTGATGCGGATAACTTTCAAGGTATCTTTTTTGGGGGTAATGCCCCAAACCTTGACGGATTTTCCCAACAGGTGCATGTGTGGTGCCACCGCAATCACCGTGCCCTGAATAGGTACCCGGAATTGGGACTTGATGGTTTTTACCTGATTGGCCGGTAAAACGAGTGGCCCATTGGTCAGGGATAAAAAGTGGTTGAGCAATGGTTGAGTTTCCAGGCGACGCATCGGACCCGATTCCAGGCGTGCCAAAAAACGGGTTCGATCGGTTTTTCCTTTTGATCCTGGTGCGTAGTGAACTTGCAGAATGATGGTGGCATTTTTTGGCAACAGTTGCCCCATCCCTTTGGGATAAATAATTGGTCGGCTACCCGGTACCCAAGCCCCAATTTGTACTGCTGACTGGGAGCCGACGCCGCCAAAGCTGGTGTACCCCGGCCCCGGATCGCGGGCATCCAGGGTCAGTACGGTTTTGGCAGTATCGGCGTACACCAGTACGTGGTGCACGATTTGCCCGTTCCCAGGTACACATTCAAAAGCAGTGATGTATTTGTCCACATTGACCCCACTCGCAATGGGGAAGCAACGGTATACGTCTTTTTCACCTGAAATGGTGTACTCAGGAATTTGCAAACTCAATTCCGGCGTACTGATCAGGGGCGCGTTGTTGTATTCCGGGACTTTGGGAGCATCCTTGGGATTGCCATAAGAGGCAGCTCCGGCAACCCATTCCTGAATCAGGTGGATTTCCTCCGCGCTTATCAGGCGCTCATGCGCGAAACGGCTGTAAGTGGGATCGGGCGGCCAAGGCGGCATTTTGCCAGTCTTAACCGAATATTCAATTGAAAATCGATTGAAGTAGGCATCATCATAAGTCACCAGGGGAAAGGGCGCCAATCCACCATCGTGGTGACAAGGGGTACAATGTTTGTAAAGGATCGGTGCGATATCCAGGGTCCAGACTGGATTGTGGGCGGAACTTACGCTCAAACCGAACAGAACCAATAATAGCGATAATAGTAATTTCTGCTGCATAATGATGGGCTTTAGGAATAAGACGAGGAAAAAGGGGTGAAGTTTAGTGGAGGGGGAAAGTTTAACATAGTTGAGTGGGTTGAGGAGTTGAGAAGTTGAGGCTACCGCGAGCGACTTTGACAAGATCTGTGTTCAAGTCGCTCGCGGTAGCCTCAACCTCCCTCAACCATCTCAACCTTCTCAACTTTATTTCGAGCTGAAACACGAAGCTGGCAATCCCGCCCCATTGAACAAGTTCGGCGTAGCTGTATTGCCCCAGGCATAACGCACCATGGTAGGTTGAGGCACTTTTTCAGATTGTACGATTACGAGGTTATCTTTGTTGATTGTGGCTTCGGCGGGGTAAAAAACACCGTCTTCACCGGCCAGTTCGAAGTGGGTGATTTTATCCCCTTTAAAATTCAACCCTTCTGCATTGGCAAAATAAACCAACATTTGACCAGCCCGGGCTCGACTATTGAGGTAAAGTGGCCCCGCGACTACGGCATTGCTGGCTTTGTAATGTTTCACCAAAGCAAGGTTGGCCAGGCGCAAACCCACATCTTGCTTGTTGCGTGGGTGAATGTCGCTGGTGTCGCCAATGTCGCTGGTCACCACCATGCCAGTATTGGGGACACTAAGGGTACGGCGTTGCGCGTCACGTAGTGCGGCACCCTCGGCAGGGTTCTCGTATTTGTAAGGGGCGATTTGGCAATAATAAAAGGGAAATTCCAGCCCCCATTTTTTGCGCCAGCTGGTAATCAATGCCGTCATGGTTTCTTTGTAGGCATAGGCGGTGCTTACGTTGGATTCGCCCTGATACCACAGGGCTCCGGCAATTTTGAATTTGGTAAGGGGTTCAATCATGGCGTTGTAGATGCGGGCAATTTCGGTGGGGCCCCAACGCACTGGTTCCAGTTTTGCGGCCGCAGTACTGATCAGTTCGTTGCCTTCAAAAGCTTCTGAGGGCATCCAGCATTCGGCGGGAGTGCCACCCCAACTGGAATTGATTATGCCAATGGGTACTTTTAGCTCTGCTTGAAGCTTGCGGGCAAAAAAGTAGCCCACAGCACTGAAATTTTGCATGCTCTCCGGACTACATTCTGCCCATGCCCCTTCCAGGTCGATTTGGGGCGCAGTTGCAGTACGGTGAACCACTGAGAAAAAACGGATATTGGGATATTTCGCCTGTTTGACTTCATCCTGGGCGCTGTTGATGCCCATATTGGCCGACCATTCCATATTGGACTGCCCGGAACAAAGCCAAATCTCGCCGACCAATACGTTTTTGAGCACAATTTCATTGTAGCCCTTGATGGTAAGGTTATAAGGAGTCATGCTGCCCTTGGGCGTTTTGACAAATACGGACCAGACACCTTGATTGGTGGCTTCGGTATTGAGGATGTTGCCATCCCAGGGGGTATTGATGCTGATTTTTTCCAGTGGTTTTCCCCAACCCCAGATGATCAGTTCGCTGTTTTGTTGCAAAACCATATTGTCGGAAAATACGGCTGGTAGGGATACCGCCCAGGAGACTTGAGCCAACACCAAAAGGCAGAGTGTAGAAAAATACTTGATTGCTTGTTGTGACATGATGAACAACTGTTTTTTGATTCTTTTAAGGAGCTAAAGATGAACAATTTGCCGAAAGTGGGCAACCTGGAAACCATTTTTTTGAAGCTCCTTCAGTTGGGGGCTCTTCGGGTTCAGCAAGGGATTAGTATGATTGAGGTGAATGAAATAGATTTTTTTCTTTTCTGAGGCTGGCAGTTCTTTAAAGCGCTGCATACTTTCGACCACAAAAGGATGGGGAATTTCGGACATATTGCGGTAATTGAGTTCGGCGTTGTCGTAAAAAGTAGCGTCCAAAAAAGCGTAGTCCACCTTTTTGATCTCAGCCACAATGTCCATAGACCAACGCTCCCATTTGTCGATATCCGGGATAAACAAGGCCGATTTATTAGGACCTTCGAAGCGATAGCCTACCGTTTCAGAAAACTCATCGCGATGGGGTACTTGCAGCGGGGTAACCTGAAGATGGTCCGACAAACGCTGGGGTTCCAGGTTTTTTAGTCCTTGAATCGCAATGTTTTTCAAAGCAAGCAGTTGGCTCCAGGGGCCATTTTTTTCCAAAAATTCTTGCATTTTGGGCATGGCGTATACGGGAGTAGACTTGGCGTTCATACTTTCCCGGCCCAGGTACATCAGTCCGCTGTAGTGACCAATGTGGGCGTGGGTCAAAAAAATCCCGTTGGGCGTTTCTTCCTGCCGAAAAGGGCTATAGGTTTTGAGCAATTTCATTTGACGGGGTAAATCCGGGGTGGCTTCAAACAAAAAATTCAGTTTGTTAAGCGGGTCGATCAAGCCAAGAGAGACCACCATCCGGGTGGGATCAGGTTTCGAAAAAAGACTTTTGCAACAGTCTTTGGTACAGCCCGCATGGGGCGAACCTGCATCCTGGATGGTGCCCAAAACAATTATTGCGGGTGAATCAGCTAGGTCTGGCTGCACAGACAACAGTAATAAAGCATTGCAAATCAGCAACAAATAGGCTATTTTCATATTCCTGGTTTAAAGCCACAAAAAAATGTAACGCATCTGACAAATTTCCATACAACCAGAGCCCCCTTTTCCTCCATCTTTACCCCAAACGCTCCAGACTCTCACAAGCTCAATATACGGCGATCTCATTTTGATCCGCTAACCCACTCCTAATTTCATTTTGGTATTGCCATGCCTGGTGCCTAGGTATTGACCTTTCTGCACCTGGGATTGTCATGTCCATTACGAACTGACAGCTTTAAACCGCTGCTCAGCATGGAGATTCTTTGCTCATTATTGAACTTAAAAATAATTGAATGTGAGAAATTTAACCGACTTACTGCTCTTTTTTGTCATGGCCATTTGGCTGGCTGCTTGCCAACATGGCACCATCATCGGGGAGGACTTGATTGATGAAGACAACACCCAGGTACAGGAAATTGATAGCCTGAGTGTTGAATCAGCCAGCCTGTTGCTCGATTCCATGTACACCACCGATGGCACGCGTTTATTGGTAGGTTCCTACCCCGACCCTTACCTCGGCAACATCAGTGCGCAGTGCTTTTTCAATGCCGATACCTTTGATATTTTTTCCCTGGATGACGACGACAATTTTCGCTTTGACTCCCTGAGTCTATCCTTAAGGCAGGATTATGAATACCCGGCTACGGATCACCTGCAAAGGCTTACCGTTTATACCCTGGAAAGTACACTAGACGATGAGACCTTCTATTTTAATGATTCACCAGCCCCGGGAACCCTCAATAAAATTGCCACTGCCAGTTTCAACACCCGAACAACGCGCAGCAAACGTTTCAACATCCGCCTGCCCGATGTATTGGGACAAACTCTGTTAAAAGTAGCTAAAGGACAGGATGACCTTTTGCTGGAAAATGTGTTGAAGGGCCTTGCCCTCGTGCATGAAGGCGATAATGAAGGCCAATCAGTAATGGGTTTCCCCAGCGACAGTGTACAAATTCGACTGTATTACCACGATCAAAAAACCGACGCAGCCGGCGAAGTAAAATTAAGGCTAAAACCGGGGCGGCGTTTCAATCGTATCACCAGTGATCGGGGAAATACCGTAATCAGTAAACTGACTCAGCAAGGTGTCCCCCTTTCTTCCTCACAAAGTGGGCATCAAACCTTTATCCAGGCAGGGGTGGGCATCTGTACCAAACTGGATTTTCCCACTTTGCGCAGCATCCGCCAAAACCGCAACATCAGCGTCAATCTGGCTTATCTGGACATTCAACCCCTCAAGACCAGTTACCAGGGCAGTGATTTTTCTCCTTTGGAAAACATCTACGTGTACTCCCCTACCCATAAAAACACCCTGGCGGAAACCTACTGGAGCAGCAGGGATTATAACCCCGTCAGCGTCCGCCGAACCATAGACCCGCTAACCGGCAATTCCAATTTCCGCATTTACCTCACCGATTACGTCCACGACATTCTGCATCAGGATGGTGATGACTACGACGGGATTATGCTCTATGCTCCGGTTTTTAGTACGGGGCTTAATGAGCTTGGCCGTCTAGTACTGCCCAGTCAAAGGCTCTCTCGTGACGCCATCAAACTGCATGTAATTTTCACCGTAATTAAATAAACAACCATGTTTTATCAACCGACTTTAACTCGTTTTTCCTGGGGCACGCTGATGCTCCTGCTGCTCTCACTAGGACTAGGCACCTTGAGTTGTGACCTGGGCGGTGACGATGATGAAGAGCTCCTTGGTGATTGGGAGCAGATCAATTCCGGTTTTCCCGGCGTTGGGCGCAATGCCGCCGTAAGTTTCACCATTGATGACATCACTTACGTTGGCTTGGGCTTTGATGAAGACGGTGAACGTTTGAGTGATTTTTGGGCCTACAATCCAAGCCAGGGATATTGGGACAACCTGGGGCGCCTCAATACCGATACTCAGGCGCGTTTTCCGGGATCGGCACGCAATGGAGCGGTAGCCTTTGCCCTCAATGGCAAAGGGTATGTAGGGCTGGGGGATAATGACCAAGACTATCTCGCCGATTTTTATGAATATACTCCGGCTACCCGCAGCTGGCGCAAAATTGCTGATTTTCCGGGCGGAGCCCGGCGGGGAGCGATCGCTTTTGTGATTGGGAACAAAGCTTATGTGGGCACTGGTTACGATGGCAATTACCTGGTCGACATGTGGAGTTATGACAGCAGTTCCGATTCTTGGTCGCCCATCCGCGATTTTGGGGGTTCCAAACGGGAGGGGGCTACGGCGGTTGTTTTGAACGGCAAAGCCTACGTTGGTTTTGGCAACAGCAATGGGGTGGCGCAGAAAAACCTCTACACCTTTGACCCACAGCAAAATACCTGGACGGAGGTCACAAGTCTGCGGGATGATGACGATGATGACGATCAGGTTAACCTGGAATCGCGCATTTCGGCCAGTGCTTTTGTGCTGGATCAGCGCATTTTTTTCTTTGGTGGCTCTACTGGTGGGTATTATCTCGGCGACATCTGGGCCTATGATCCGGCACTGGATACCTGGACGGAACACACTCCCCTCAGCGACGATTGTGGGGCGGCTCGTGCGACTACGATCACCTTTAGTTTTGGGAGTTTAGCCTATGTCACTACGGGTACCGCGGGCAGTGGGCGCTTTGATGATTTGTGGACATTTTCGCCGGATGCGGAGCAGGAGGATTGTGATTGAGATCATTTAATATTGATCTTCAATTTATTAAGACATATAAGATAGGGTTAAGTTTGCTAAAAACGGGGTACGCTCCGTTTTCCTTCAGCAAATGAAGATGGCACTGCAGGGGAGCGGTGCCATCGTTTTTTGCAAGCTGATAAAAATCACCCTCCCCATCACCCAAAAGTCACCCAATTCCGCGCCTATCCACTTTATCTTTGACTCAACAAGCAGTACAAGGAGTTTTTAATTTTTTTTCTGTTACACATGGTCAATTGGGTGTTCAAATTTTGGTCGGCGTATTGACTCTCTCTCCTCAAGGCGAATAATTTTGGTGCCGACCAATATTTTTGGTGTTAACTGTTGATGAAGATGTCGCGCTGAGTCCTTTGGTGCGACATCTTTTTTTTGATTAACTACGAGCCTGTCTAAAATTTGCTTAAATCCAACCATAAAGTTGCAAAATGTTTTTTTTCTCTTCATGTTTGCACTCTAAATACAACAATGTATACAACCTGAAACGAATGTAAAGGAAATCAATTCCTGATACGTCCAGGTTTGTTCCAGTTACGCATTATTAGTCACCATACCGAGCTTGCTTTACAATTCAACTGCCTCTTAAATTTCCTGTTGTTCAGCAGAGCAATCAGGACAGAGTATGCTGTACACATCAACTAGTTTATCCTAAAACGGTTGGTGGTTACAACTCACAATTATTCATCAGATCCTAAAGAAATTTATCACTTTTTAATTTTAAAAATAATGAGACAACTTTTTACAACAACCCTTTTGTTCTTAGCACTGATGCTAAATCTTAATGCTCAAAGCTATCGTTTGGTCAAAGATTTTGCACCTGGCACAACTGGTGGCTGGCGTGAAGGCAGTACAATGATGGATAGTATGGGAAATAAAGCCCTCTTCTCTCTAGTCGATGCTCAAAAGCTAAACAACATCTGGGTATCCGATGGGACCGACGCAGGTACACTACCCCTGGTAACTTTAGCCAATGGGGAAAGGGTGAAGGATATTTTTACATGGAAAGGCAAAAAAGCCATCGTAACCATCAACGAATCAGGTTCTGGCCGTTTTTGGTTGAGTGATGGTACAAAAGCTGGTACATTAGCCATTACCTCTGCTTATAGTTATTTGGTTGGGCCAGTTTTACTGGATAGCGTGATGTACTTTGCAGCAGAGGAGTCTGGTAGTTTTTATGCTTCCTTCTTCCGCCTGAATTTGGGCAGTCGTAAGGTAACTAAGGTTTTTGAATTGGGATTCTACGGACTGAAGGATATTGTCGTGGCTGGAAATAAACTCATGATGATTGCAAACCCTAGCGGAGTAAGTTCCCTGTGGCTGATGTCGAGCGATGGAAGTGCTGCCAATACCAAGCGAGTATATGAAATTGGTACCGATTTCAGCTTGTCCAACCCGTTTCAACTTACCGCAATGGGCAATAAGGTGTTTTTTTATTTGAGTACAAGCTTTTTTGATCCAGCTTATTGGTATGTAAGTGATGGTACAGCTGCAGGGACGAAGCAGGTAGCCAAGGTTGATGACAACAATAACGATTTTAAAAAACTCAAATCCCTGGTCGTTTGGAATAATAAGTTCTATTTCCCTGCCGTGGATCTGGGAGGGTTCAGCAATACAGAACGTTATTATGTATCGGACGGCACCAGTGCAGGTACTTTTAAACTAGAAGGGGAAAAAGCATACCAGGAGCCATCATCACCCCGAATTTTGAAAGACAAACTGTACTTTCATGCCTTTTCTCCCTCCTATATTTCTGATCTCTTTGTAACTGATGGCACACCAAAGGGTACTACCCGACCATTGGATCTGTCAAAGTTAGGCGGGGGGTTGAGTTTTAGTGGCGGGCAATACGCCGTCTTTGGTGATAGCATTTACTTGAATGCTTACCGTGACGAGACGGGCTGGGAGCTTTGGAGAACCAATGGTACTACCGCCGGTACGGTACCAGTTGAATGGAAAAAAGGACCAACTGAGGCTGATCCTGGAAATTTTTTAGTAGTTAAAGACAAATTGTTCCTAACCATCAATGACCCACAAACTGGTAGAGAATTATGGGTGTATACACCAAAATCAAAACTTACACCCACCCAAGAAATCCGTAGTGCACGGGATTTATTGTCCTTTTCTCCCAACCCTGCCCAAGATCAACTCCAAATACATAGCCTAAACGCCGACTTGGGAGATGGAACCTTGCGCATCCACAATTTATTTGGACAATTGATCTTGCAACAACCGCTGCGCGCGCTGGAAAGTCGCTCGATTCAACTAGGAAACTTGCCAGCGGGAGTATATACCTTGAGTTTACAACAGGGTGATTGGATGCAGGTTGAAAAATTGGTGGTGGAGTAAATTTATCCTCTTTAAGCTGAGTTGTACTTGCAGTGAGGTATAACTCAGCTTAAAGTGTAACAGACCATCAGTAACGTAGTGCTCAATGTAAATACCTAACCATGAGTATATTTGACTTAATCAGAGATTTTTTTCCACTTTATCAATTAATACCTAAACATGATTAGTGACTTGCATAAATTCCATTGGGGTTATGGCGGTTCACCTCGGCCTAATTATTCTGAAAAATATTTGATGATTGGCTATTTTTTAATGGATCTCGCAAACCCAATTTCTTGTGAATCCATCATTCAAAATGCAGAGCATTTATCCGAAGGGGAAGAGATTGAGCGGTTTACTGGATACAATGCGGGCTCTCTATTGATTACAAAAAAGCTTGTGGTGTTTGAAACTTATGGAAATGATCCAGGAGCTGAAACCATAGAAATCAGTTATGAAGACTTTATTGATTTATTAAAATCCTGGCAAATGTTTCTTACTGTTGGTCCGATAAATGATGTGCCGTAAATCTTGCACGCATTTACATGGATTGCCTATCTTTAGCATTCACTCAAGCCATCCATCCATGAAAAAACTCCTGCTCTTTACCCTCCTCGCCACCCTTGCCCTTTCCTGCCGCAACAAAAAAAATCAGGAACAGGAAAACACCGCTCCGGAAGCGCCCAAATCCACGGCCGCGTACGAGGTAGGCCAAACCATGTACGTCCACGCCCTCCTGGGGCTCAGCCTGCGCAAAGGCCCTGATGCCAAAGCTGAAAAAGTAGGCGCAGCCCAATACGGTGAAGCCTTGGAAATCCTTGCCCTCCCTGAAGCCGACCAAACCTATGTCGCCGAAACCATCGACGAATTCCAATTAAAAGGGCACTGGGTAAAAATCAAAAATGCCGACCAAAAGGAAGCTTATGTGTTTGATGGCTATTTGGCCAAATTCCCAACCATCGAAGAAGAGCCTGAAGAGGACATGGCCTTGCCAGAATGGTTTTACATGAACCTGTCGAAACCCAAGGGCGAGCGGGAGGTAACGGCGCCCAATGAAAAAGAAGGCATCTTGGAAGGCTACAAGCAGGCATTTGCCGATGGCGGCGAGTTTGAATTGATTTTGTACAATGGCGGCGTCACGCAGTTTTTGCGCATCCCCAGCAGCACCTTGTCCTTTTCTCAGGCTTTGGTTACCCTGCGTTCCTTTTATTTCAGCAATGCTAAAAATCTGAAAATCGTACGCAACGCCAAGACCAAAAAAATCAAAGTGAACGATACGGCCAACCCTTATGAGTGGATGGAGTTTGAAGACAAAGGGGACAAGGTGATTGTGGGATTTTATTCTGCAGATTAATAGTACTACCCCCGCAAGGTATCATTCAAAGCGCGGAAGTTGATTTTGCCTACATATGCTTTAAGGTGTTCGCAGATCGCCAGGGCGCGGGTAATGCGCAAATCTGAACTTTTGGGTTGAGCAATGATGTACAGCAGGGTGCGTTTTTTGCCCGGGGTGAGTTTTTCCCAAAAGGCCTTGGCCTCGGGGTCTTGTTCCAGTACTTCGGTAAATTCTTCGGGTACGGGTAAGCCATATTCACTATCATCTTTGCGTAGGCTGACTTGCACCTGATCGCCAATCTTGAGCTTGAGCTGCTTCACCCGTGCTTTATTGACATGGATCACGTAAATGCCTTCTCCCCGAGGAATCAGCGCACATTGGTATTCGACGGCTCCATTGATGTTGCATACCACTCGTTTGTCTTCGCTGCCTTCGCTGATGGCGCCTACAACGGGAGCTGGCACAATAAAGTGTTGCCCCCACAAGCGGTTGTTGGATTCTTCCAGGTAAGAGGTGAAAGAGAAAGTTTCTTCGGGATTCATAGCGATGGATTAATCGGTTGAGGAGTTGAGAGGTTGAGAAGTTGAGGCTACCGCGAGCGACTTAGACAATGGCTTTGTCAACATCGCTCGCGGTAGCCTCAACCTCTTAACTCCTCAACTTCTAAACTAACAAAAAACCTCCCCCGGCGTAACAACGCACAAAGGGAGGCTCCAAATTATGCAAAAACTCTTTTCAGGAGAACTTAAAAAGTAGCCGATTGGCCAAACTTTCCAGTTCATCCAGCAAAATCGTAAGATCCTGTTCGGTAGTGAGTGGGTTCATTAGGGAAGTGCGGAGGTAGAGTTTATCGCGCAGGGTGGTTTGTACAATGTAAAAATGCCCTTTTTCCAGGATGCGTTCGCGAAGCGCCTGGTTGTATGCGTTAAGGTCACTGACTCCATTTTTCACGATTCTAAAACACACTATATTGCACTCGGGTTCCATTGCAAGCTCAAAATTTGGCCTTTTTGCAATCATTTTTGCAAATTTTTGCCCCAAATCATACACCTGATCCACAACAGCTGTAAAAACTTCTTCACCGTATAATTTCAAAAGCGTAAAAATTTTTAGGGACATCATGTATTTGGTGCATTCAAAAGTGCGTTTGCCGAGGTTGTACCAATCCGCTTCGGCAGAGTTCCAGAGGTACTGTGCCCTTTGCTGAAAAGTGCTGAAGCTGTCCTGTTCTCGCTTAAACACCAGAGCGGTAGCCAGAGCTGGAACCATGAGCACTTTGTGAAAGTCTACCACTACCGAATCCGCTCGATCGATTCCTTTGAGCAGGGATTGGTATTTTGTGGAAAAAACCGCCCCTCCGCCATGCGCTCCATCGGCATGGAACCAGATGTTGTGCCGTTCCGCAAAATCGGCAATCGCTTCCAGGTCATCATGAGAGCCAGTAGAGGTGGAACAAGCGCTGCCAATGATCGCAAATACATACAATCCTTCCCGCTGAGCTTTGGCCAGGGATTCCTCCAACAACTCACAACGCATTTTATACTGCGCATCGGTGGGCAACTTGATGATACCAGCATTGCCCAGCCCCATGATGCGCGCCGCCCGGTCCACACAATAATGCGCCTCCTCGCTCACCATAATGGCCAAGCGTTCCTGATGGCCTTCGGACCAAACATTCGAGGGGGCCTTGCAAGCACGGGCAGCCAATAAGGCGGTGAGGTTGGCCAGAGTACCGCCCGAAGTCAGGATACCGCTGCTGGAAGTATCGTAGCCAATTTTTTTGGCCAGCAGCTCGATCACCAGGCGTTCCATCGGTGTCGAACTCATGCCCATTTCGTACAAGGCCATCCCCTGATTGAGTACATTACTCAGCAAGCCTGCCAATGCTGCCGCGGGTGCTGTTACCGCCACCTGATGGCCCATATAGCGGGGATGATGGGTTTTAACCGAATGTTGGATTACAGTTTCGAAAAAAGAAGCGGGATTTTCTGACAAAGGGCCATTGAGTTCATTTTGCCAAAAACGATAATGGTCTTCGGGGCCGTGCTGAGGAAAAACCACTTCATCACTTTGGCTTTGCACGGATTCTAAATAATCGGCCAATTGATCGATGAGGGCGTGACCTTGTTGGCGAAAACTGCCTGGATCATATACTTTTTGTAAGAGGGTGGTGTTGGATTGTGTCATTGCCGTATTGGTTGTGGATTAATAAACAACAGCACATTTTGAAGGGTTGAAGCCAACGCTGAAGTCCTAAGTACGCAGAAAAATTAACTTCCCGATTTGGGTTTTGAATAGGCAGTCGAACGCTTCATTTCAAGTGAGCTTTCTATTCAAAAGCCTTAAAAAAATCGGGAAGTAATTTTTTGCGTCATACTAAAACACTCAAATTTTTCCCTACCGTGATATTAATCACCTAAAAGCAGTCTCAAAGCTCATGGTCTGGCACCTCGCCCTCGGCTTACATTTGTATCGAAACAAAGCGAAAAGCCATGAAAAACAAGGCATCTCTTATTCTAACTACCGCACTGATTCTTCCTTTTTTACTCTGGATACCAGTGCGCCCTCAAACACTCAAAAGTTTTAAAATGACTGTTGCAGGCACTTCTTCCCTTCACAAGTGGGAGTCGAGTGTAGGAGTCGCCACAGTTAAAAGTGACATCGTCATTAACGAAGGTGGCCTAGAAGCCATCAACAGTTTGTACCTCGAAGTAGACGCCACTTCCATCAAGAGTACCAAGGGCTCGATTATGGACAAAAAGACCTGGGAAGCACTGAAAACAACACAGTATCCCAAAATCACGTACCAATTGACCAAGATCGAATCGATTAACCCTGCTGCCGGAGAATACGACATTAAAGCGCTCGGCAACCTCAGCATCGCAGGTGTAAAAGTTCCGATCAGCATGAACGTAAAAGGTAAAATTTTGAGTAACGGCAGCCTTTCCTTTAAAGGATCGAAAGCCTTGAAAATGACCGATTTTAAAATCGATCCACCGACTGCACTCATGGGTACCCTCAAAACGGGCAACGACATCACTGTAAGTTTTGATATTGTGTTGGGTGAATAAACACCTCCTTCTTCTCAAGCTCTTTCACTAACGACTAAAATTCAACAAGATGAAAAATATATCTTTGTCGAACCTGCTGGCAGGTTTGCTGGCCCTCGCTTTCTCCTTACCATTGGTAGCTCAACAAGCTGATTTGCAATACTTCCGCCCTTGGAACAAAAAAGGGATCAACGTTTTTGAACCTTCCAAAACGGCTGAACAACCTGAATTCAAAGGCATGAGCGTACGGATTGGTGGTAGCTTTACTCAGGATTATCAAAACCTGACCCACTCCAACAAAGCCGTTTATGCGCCCTCCTCTGCTACCAACAAGTTGAATAAAAACTACTTGTATGGGTACATCAAAGCAGAAGACACTACTTCCGCAAGATTGGCAGGTTTCAACCTGGCAATGGCGAACTTGAACCTTGACTTCCAGGTTGACGACGGGATCCGGGTTTGTTTGGAAAACTACATGTCCGCTCGTCACCACAACGAATTTTGGGTAAAAGGCGGCTACATCCAAATCGACAAACTGCCCATGTTTGGTAACCCACAATGGTTTACCGATTTGGTACGGGTGAAAATTGGTCACTTCCAACCTAACTTCGGCGACCAACAGTTCCGTCGTTCCGATGGTGGTAATGCTCTCTTCAACCCATTTGCTGAAAACTTCATCATTGATGCATTTACCACTGAGATTGGTGGCGAAGTGTACTTGTTCCCTGCAAAAAACATCATGCTGATGGGTGGTATGAGCTCTGGTTTCATCAATGGCAACATCATTAAACCAGCAGATGCCATTAACTCTAATGGAGTGGTTCCTACCAAACGTACGCCTTCCATTTTTGCCAAAGTGGCATACGACAACAATGTGAATGAGGATTTGAGAGTAAGGGTATCAGCATCTGTATACCACAACAGCAACAGCCAACGCAATACCTTGTTTGCAGGTGACCGGACTGGTTCTCACTACTTCGGCATCATGGAACCTGCTACCATCGGTGGTTTACCAATCTCGATTGGTACTTCTCCATCTAACCCTGCAACCCAAGCCGGTCCAAACTTTACCTCTGGCCGTTTTGACCCAGGTGTAGCCAACCGGGTAACTGCAATCGTGATCAACCCATTCATCAAGTACAAAGGTGCTGAAGTTTTTGGCTCTCTTGATTTCATCAAAGGTAGTGTATACGCAGACGTATCTGATGGCGAATGGATGAAACGGAGCTGGACTCAAGTTGCAGTAGAAGGTTTGTACCGCTTCTTGCCTAATGAGCAAGCCTACATCGGTGCACGATACAATACCGTAACTGGTGAAGCTCGCGGTTTGGGCGACGTAACCATCGAACGCAGCGCTGTATCTGCAGGCTGGTTCCCAACTCAAAACCTCTTGCTGAAACTGGAATATGTAAACCAGAACTACAAAAACTTCCCAACTACTGACTACCGCTACGGTGGCAATTTCAAAGGGATGATGGTAGAAGCCGTTATTGGCCTATAAGTTGAATAGAATACTGTGATTTTCCTCTAAAACAACTGGGGCATCAAGATTTGGTGCCCCGCTTTTATTCCCCTTTTAAGTCACACCACAATTCAAAGCCATGAGAAAGTATTTTGCTTTAGTTCTTTTGTTTGGGGTTTTGGTGCTAGGTATTTCCAATGATGCTGTTGTTTCCATTGATCCAGCAAGTGAACTGACGCTTTACGGTTCGAGCAACGTCAACAAATTCAAGTGTGATTGTACGGATCAGTTTCCACGCTCAACCGTGAAATTCAACAAGGGAAAAAGTGGAACCTCAGCTACTTTTTCCAATGCAATACTTGACCTTGGAGTGGCTACCCTGGATTGTGGCAACAAAATGATGAACAAGGATTTGCAACGAACCTTGAAAGGGGACGAATACCCCCGAATCCGCATCGAGTTGGTTCAGGTCAAACAACTGGACGATGAGAAACTGAAAGAACCTGGAACTTGGGCCACTCAGGTTGTCGAGGCTGGGCTGACCATTGCCGGGGTAAGAAAAACGATAGACCTGAGCGTACGTACTCAGCAAACCGAAGCAGGAAGATTTCGATTTGTCAGTGATAAAAACATTCTCATGACCGATTTTGGGCTCACTCCACCAAGAGCGCTCATGGGCACTATCCGGGTCAACGACCTGATTCGCATCCACATGGATATGATTGTGGAGGTGGAGAAGGGAATGTAAGCGGATTTCGGATTTCGGAATGTGGATTTCGGTGGAGCAATCGTTTGAAGGTTTATTCAACCTTAGAAGCAAACTTCCACCGAAATCCCAAATCCCGAAATCTGAAATTATCGTGTACTATAGTTCGGTGCTTCCTTCGTAATGTTCACGTTGTGCGGGTGGCTTTCTTTCACCCCTGCCGCCGTGATTTTTACAAAACGACCTTTCTGTTGTAACTCTTCTACCGTGTTGGCGCCACAGTAACCCATCCCGGCGCGTAGGCCTCCGATGTATTGAACCATCACTTCCGCCAGGGTTCCTTTGAAAGGTACCCGGCCTTCGATACCCTCTGGTACCAGTTTTTTAATGTCGTCTTCTACATCCTGGAAGTAACGGTCTTTGGAGCCTTCTTGCATGGCCCCCAGAGAGCCCATGCCGCGGTATACTTTGAATTTCCGGCCTTCAAAAAGAATGGTTTCACCGGGAGCTTCTTCTACTCCGGCAAACAAGCCGCCCGCCATGATGGTACTTGCCCCGGCGGCCAGGGCTTTAACGATATCACCCGTATAGCGAATCCCTCCGTCACCAATAATGGGAACCCCAGTGCCTTTCAAAGCCTGAGCTGCCCAACTGATCGCTGTCAACTGAGGCACTCCTACCCCTGCTACGATGCGGGTGGTACAAATCGAGCCAGGGCCTACGCCCACCTTTACTGCATCAACTCCGGCTTCAACCAAAGCTAAGGCAGCGGCACCTGTAGCTACGTTTCCTCCGATGACTTGCAGATCCCGATATTTTTTCTTGACCTCTCTCACCGCGTTGAGTACTCCTTGGGAGTGCCCATGAGCCGTATCGATCGCAACGACGTCAACACCTACGTGAACCAGGGCCTCCACCCGCTCCATCATGTCGCGAGTAACGCCCAAAGCAGCACCTACTACCAAACGCCCAAAGGTGTCCTTGCACGAAAGCGGATAGTTGATCACCTTCATGATGTCTTTGTAGGTGATCAAACCGACCAGTTTGTTGTGGTCGTCCACCACTGGCAGTTTTTCAATCTTGTTGCGTTGCAGAATTTCGCGGGCTTGATGCAGAGTGGTGCCTGCCGGGGCGGTGACCAAGTTTTTGGAAGTCATCAGTTCTTGAACCGAGCGGTCCAGACTGGTTTCAAAACGCAGATCGCGGTTGGTCAGAATGCCCACCAGGTGGTTGCCAGCATCGACTACCGGAATCCCGCCAATCTTGAAGCGCTCCATATGGTTTTTGGCGTCGCGAATGGTTGCGTCCGGTTTCAGCGTGACGGGATCGATGATCATGCCACTTTCCGAACGTTTGACCAGGCGAACCTGTTCGGCTTGTTCAGCAATGGTCATGTTCTTGTGGATGATCCCGATGCCACCCTGCCGAGCAATGGCAATAGCTAGTTTTGCTTCGGTTACCGTATCCATAGCGGCCGAAACAACGGGAGCATTCAATCTTAGTTCGCGAGTAAGTTGGGAAGTGATGTCCACTTCACGAGGCAATACTTCAGAGTATGCCGGAGCGAGCAGCACGTCGTCGAAGGTCAGTGCCTCGCCCAGAAATTTGTCCAGGTTGGTATTTTGCGTATCCATGCGCAAAGGTAGGGATTTTGTGGAGATTTGCGCAAAGGAAGAAATGACTATTTTTTTTAAGGGGGGAAAATTGGGATTTTCCCCCCTTATATTTCACACGAGCAAGCGCGAGGGTTGCCCCTACAGTTGAAACAACACCCCAATATTGATCACGAACTCGTCCTGCCCGCCATTGATGTATTTCATCTCGGCCATGGGGACCAGTTTACTTTCCAATTTGTAACGAATGCCGCCACCTACGCCGAAACCAAATTTGGTATCTGTAGCCTTATCGTCAAAGCCAGTGATCTTGCGGCTGGAACGCATCACGTTCAAACCGCCCAGGCCATAAATATCCAAAAAGTCGTTGCCTGCGAAGGTGTACATTCCATCCAGGTTGAAGGCCACGCGGCTATCACTTACCCCCAGGTTTTTGTCTTCTTTGGGGAAATAGAAATTCCCCGAGGCTACAATGCCCAGGTCTTTGTTGGGGATTTGAAACTCCCCACGGGCGAACAATCCAGGTTTTTCAAATTTGGTTCCGTAGGTAAAACCACCACCCACGCGTACCTGGGCCAGCAAAAAATTTCCACTCAGCAACAGTGCCAGCGCACAGCTTAGGTATCTCAATTGTTTCATGTTTTGGTTTTTTGTGATAGCAAAAGAATGACCTAAGCAAGATAAAAATTATTGGGTGAATGGGGGATTAGGAATTTTTTAACAAGATCTTATTCTACCACCTGCCCACCACAGCTCGATCCAGCACCCGCAGTACAGCCATAACAGTGCTGATTGAGAACAATATCCCGTTTTTCAAGCGCTGCGAAATCAAAATCATGTACCGATTTGCCCGGGGTACTAACTTTAAGATCCAGCATCTGATTGAAATCACAATCGTACATCCAGCCATCCCAGCTGACTGAAATGGTATTTCGGCACATCACCCCGGCCACTGCGGCGGGGTTAAACACATCGATCAGTGCATTCATGTACTTTTCGTAATTCCCACTTTCCAGCAAATAATCCAGGAAGCGGCTGATCGGCATATTGGTGATGACGTAGAGATTGTTGAAATCCACGTTGTACTTGCGCTTCAGCTGGCGCTTAAATTCATTTTCCAGGGAAGCTTGGCCACCGGGCAAAAAAGCACCGGAAGGATTGTAGACCAGATTGAGGTTTAATCCTGAATCGGGTTGAGCATAGCCCACCGCATTGAGCAGTTGCAAGGCTTTGATCGAATCTTCAAATACCCCGTCGCCCCTCTGGCTATCCGTGCGCAGCGCAGAATAATGGGGCAAAGAGGAAACGACTTCAACTTTGTTTTCGGCAAAAAAATGAGGCAAATCCTGGTATTTGGGATTGGACACAATGATGGTAAGGTTGCAACGATTCATCACGTGTTTGCCCAACTTGTGGCATTCTTCAACAAACCAGCGAAAGTGTGGATTCATTTCGGGGGCACCACCGGTAATGTCCACGGTAGGGATGTCGTATTTGGCCAGTATTTCCAAACAACGATCGAAGGTTGCCTTGTCCATGTTTTCGGCCTTGCGGTCAGGTCCTGCATCCACATGGCAATGAGCGCAGGTTTGATTGCACAACTTGCCTACATTGATTTGGAATATTTCGATGCGGGAGGGCAACAGTTTTCCCTGATCAAACCCAGCAATTTTGATGGATTCCTCGAAGGGTTTGAATTGAGCAGCACTGCGCTCGCGCCCATTTAGGACTTCTAGCTGGAAAAAAGTATCCGACAGGGCATTGCCGCGTGCAGCAAGGGACTTTCCTTTTTGGTGAATGGCCATAGCGAGAGTTGTAAGGATCGAGGTTTATGAACGGCACCTCGGCTACGCTCGGCGACCGTTCATAAACTTCGATCCTTAAAGTTTACATGGTTATTTCTTCAGCGTGGTTCATCATCTGCACGCCATAAACGAGGCTCGAACCAGCCCGAATCACAGCTGCTACATGCACCGCTTCCATCATTTGTTCCTCATCAGCACCTTTTTCCAACGAAGTAGAGGTGTAGGCATCGATGCAATAAGGGCATTGAATGGCATGAGCTACCGCGAGAGCAATCAGTGCTTTTTCCCGTTCGGTAAGCGCTCCTTCCTTCATGGTTTCTCCATACCAGGCGAAATATTTATCACCCATTGCTTTTTGCCACTTGGTAATGTCGCCGAACTTGGCCAGGTCGGCTGGATCGAAATAATGCTTTTGAGCCATGGTTAGTTGTTGTATTTAGATGAATGGTTGTTTATTTACCATACTAATCGACATTCTGCTCGGAGGACATCAATTGCCGCGTGCTTTAGCTCGTGGATAGGGTTTCCTCTTTTGATCGGGCTTTAGCCCAAGCTTCAATTTTCAAGTCAGGGCTAAAGCCCAAATCCGAGGGGTTCCGATACCCCCAGGCTGAAGCCTGGGGCAATTGATGTCCTTCGAGCAAAATGTCAGTAGTGTGCTAGTTTACTTAGCTTCATTAAGGGTCCAGTTGTAATTGAGGTACTTGAGTTCAGTTTTGTCTGTGATCTTTTGGGTCGAAAATTTATTGATGTAGGCAATCAAAGAGCCTGCATCGCGGTCAAAATCACCTTTGAACCACTTGAAGATTTCGGAAATCTCGGCTTTTTCAGCCGTTATTTTATTGCGCAGCGGATCGGCCAGGAATTTTTTCATGCCATCTTCCAATTGGCTGTCCAGTTTTTCAGGGGTATAGGCTTCTGGCCGCAACCTTGGGCAAGAATAGGACGCACAATTGATGGCTGCATGCACCCTTGCATCTTTAAACACCGGGCGCAGGATATTGTGCTCGATGTTGTTGAGATCGTAGGTGAATCCTTGAATCTTGATGAACTTGATGTCCCAGACCGAGTTGACAAAAGCAATGCCTTTTTTGATGTCCTTGATGCTTTCCACCGGATAATTTCTGACAATCAGTCTAATCGTAAAGGCATTGTAGGCATTGATCCAATAAGCCATTTGTTCGTTGCGGGACCAACTTTTGTCGTCGGGATGAACTGCTGAAAGTTGATCCAGGTAGCGATTCAATTCCAGCGAATCGCGGATGAACCCTTTGTAGTCAACAAAACCATCGTCCTTGACGTGTTTTTTGACCAATTGATCCCAGCGCTCGTGATTGATTGGGCTGGAATTGGTATTGCGGCGAATGGCAGCACAGTTGGACGCGCTCAACCAAACCATAGCCAGTACCATCAGTCGGGTGATTAGAAACACTTGTTTTTTCATAAAAAAAGTAAAAATTGACCAGTTCGGGAATAGAACGGGCTAGTTTAAAATTTGTTTGTAGATCTTTTTCAGGCGAATGGGCTCCAGCCCAACTCTAAAAAGATTGAATACCAACAGATTGGCCAATTGCACTCGCAGCCAGGAATTCTGTTGGTATTTTCGCGCTGAAACAATAGCGGTATGGGGTAAGGTCGGCATGAGGTACTTTTTGCGCGCCCGGCGGATGAAGTCGTATTCTTCCATGATGACGTATTTTTCATCATAGCCACCAAGTTCGGTAAAGGTATCGGTAAGGATGAAAAAGGTTTTGTCTCCCCCCTGACACCAAAGGAAATTGAAGCGGGTGAACCAGGCATTACATTTCAACAACCAACTGGAAGAGTCAAATCGGTAGCGAAAACAACCCATACACAAGCCATTTGCAAGAGCTGTGTGAATGGCTTCGAGAAAATTTTGTGGCGGGAGGGTATCAGCGTGGATAAAGTAAAGGACTTCCCCACGGGCATGCTTTGCCCCCAAATTCATCTGGGCCGCCCTGCTCCGGGTTGGGCAATGGATTACCTGGGCCCCTTTAATTTGTGCAATGGCTACGGTATCATCGGTGCTGCCACCGTCCACCAAAAGGACTTCCAGCAATTGAGGCCCGGCGTTTTGCCGAATGTACTCCAGCAATCTGGCAATATTGCTCGCCTCGTTGAGGGTTGGTATGATAATGGAAACGTTCATGTGTTTTTATACGACCCGAGGCGTTTTTTTGGATTGCTGGAAAATTTGATGGGTACAATTTATACAACAAAAAAGCCTGGCAAATGATCACGCATTTGCCAGGCTTCATGATTCAAGCTTTATTTAGGCTAATTACTGCCTGTTTTCTTTTGCTGTTGTGCCTGCTGCATCGGGTTGGAACCCATGCTGGCTCCACGAGCAAATCCTTCTTGTTTGAACACTTCAAAACGGGAAGGAATCGGGCGACGTGGATAGTAATTGTTCTCGGTATTCACATCAGCCGTTTCTTCCTGTGGATCGAGGATGACCTGCTTTAGGGGTTTGGCGAAAGCAAATACCTTGCTGATTTTTTTATCGTCCATACGCCAGATTTCCGCAGGAATACGCTGGGTTTCACTGGTTCCATCTTCAAACTCAAACTTGATGATCAGAGGCATCACCAAACCACCCTGGTTGGAGAGATCCAGTTGGTAGTAGTTTTTGCGGGCTTCGATGATGGCCTTTTCTTTTGGACTCAAACTAGCCAGGTATTTTTCGTAACGCTCCCGATCGCTTGGCGCTGGGGCATTCGGATCGTAGCTGTTGTAAAAGTCTTTCAAGGCTTCATTGCGTTCTACCGCAGTAGTGGCCAGGTCGCGTTTGTTGTTTTGGTAAGTCACGTCACGCTCCAGTTGTTCTTTCGATTTTTTGGAAGCGAGCGGCTTTTCGATCTCCGGATTTTTGGTGTCCAGGCGGAATTCCGTAACCGCATCCAGAGAAATGTCTACGTTATCGGTAGTGAAGAACCAACCGCGCCAGTACCAATCCAAATCAATCCCCGAAGCATCTTCCATGGTGCGGAACAAGTCGTAGGGCGTTGGGTGTTTAAATGCCCAGCGGCGGGCGTATTCCCGGAAAGCGAAGTCGAAAAGTTCACGCCCCATCACCGTTTCACGGAGAATGTTGAGTGCAGTAGCGGGCTTTGCATAGGCATTATTTCCAAACTGGATGACGGATTCCGAGTTGGTCATGATTGGATTTTGTACCGATTTGTCCGCCTTCATGTACCCAACGATGTTGCGGGCTGGCCCACGGCCAGAAGGGAAGTCGCGCTGCCATTCTTGTTCAGCAAGGAATTGGCAGAATGTGTTCAAACCTTCGTCCATCCAGGTCCACTGGCGCTCGTCGGAGTTGACAATCATCGGGAAGAAGTTGTGCCCTACTTCGTGGATGATTACTCCCAACATGCCGTATTTGATGCGGTCGGAATAGGTTCCGTCTTTTTCAGGACGGCCATAGTTGAAGCAAATCATTGGGTATTCCATCCCGTTGGAAGCTTCTACGGAAATCGCTACGGGGTATGGATACGGAATGGTGTGCTTGGAATATACACGCAGGGTATGCGCCACCGCTTCGGTAGACAAGTGACCGTACAGCGGGTTGGCCTCTTTTGGATAATAAGACATCGCCATTACGGTAGGAACCGGGCTGCCTTCAATTTTGACACCCATGGCATCCCAGATGAACTTGCGGGAGCTACCAAACGCAAAGTCGCGTACGTTTTCAGCCTTGTAAATCCAGGTCTTTTTGTCCTTGGCTTTGGTTTTTTCCTTTTGTGTAGCTTCTTCCTGGGAAACAATTACCACAGGTTTGGTAGCAGTTTTGGCTTCTTCAAAACGCTTCTGCTGCTCAGCAGTCAATACATCTTTGGCGTTTTGTAGCTGACCAGTAGCGGCAATGATGTGGTCAGAAGGAACGGTGATCGCTACGGTGTAGTTTCCAAAAGGCAGGGTAAACTCACCTTGCCCCAGGAATTGTTTGTGCTGCCAGCCATTGTAATCGTCGTAAACAGCCAAACGTGGGAACCACTGGGTGATGGTGTACAGGTAGTTGCCATCTTCGGGGAAGAGCTCGTAACCACCACGAGAATCGGCTGCCAAAGCCGGGTTTTGACGGTCGTTGATGTTGTAGTTCCA
Organism: Haliscomenobacter sp.; assembly: GCF_965225875.1. GTDB lineage: Bacteria > Bacteroidota > Bacteroidia > Chitinophagales > Saprospiraceae > Haliscomenobacter. The sequence continues at coordinate 1,401,652 of NZ_CBDDBS010000002.1, forward strand.
ACCGATCTGCAATTGGATTTTACCCGTTTTGGCGATCAGCGGAGTAGGCAAATCAACCCGCATCATCGTTTTGACGATGGTGAATTTCAGGGCTTTGCCAGTGGCGTCTTTTACATACTCAATCTTGTGACCACCGTCAAAAGAATTGTCCAGCATGCTGTTCAACTGACCAGCACTGACGCGCGCGCCCAGTTCATTGGTTGCTGTTTTGTAGGTATCCGATTCAGGGTGTACCACATTCTGATCCAACTGCAGCCAGAGATAAGTCAGCGGATGTGGAGAGTTGTTGTAATAGGTGATCATCTCCGTGCCTCTGATCTTTTGCTTCTCATCATCAAGCTCCACTTTGATGTCGTAATCTACACGTTGTTGCCAATACGACTCGCCAGGTGCGCCAGAGGCAGTGCGGTAGGTATTGGGCGTAGGTAATTCCGTGCCAAGCTGGCGGAATTTGCTTTGATCGGTGTTTTGTTGTGCATAGGTAAGCGTGGCTACCAGCAACAAAACCAAAGTTCCAATTTGGTTTATCCGTCTCATTTGTAGTTGAGGGTGGTAAATGAACAATTTAAACTCGTAAGATACACCTTAAGTCGGGTGTGCTTCTCCCCCCATTGGCGGGAAAATGTGACCAGGGTGCTAAAAAAGTAGTCAAAGGTAAAAATTATCTTGCTGCGCCTGGCGATTATCGACGATAGAACCTATCATGGAGACGTTCGGCGTTTGTATCTTTGTCATCACAAACTGCGTTACAGTTTAAAAAAGAATAGTCAGATGAAAAGTATCTTGATCGGATTGTGGTTGTGCATTGGGGCCTGGAATCTTCATCCTATCCATTTAACGCTTTCCGAGGTCGTTTATGAGGAAAAAAGCAAAACGATTCAAGTCACCCACAAAATTTTTATGGATGACCTGGAACGGCACGTCGAAGAATCACTAAAAGCCAAGGGGAAAGAAGTGAACCTGAAACTGGGTACTTCCCAGGAGCACCCCGATACCGACCGCTATTTGGCTGAATACCTGGCCGCTCATTTCAAACTCCTCATCAACGGCAAAGCCTACAAAGCCAACTTTTTAGGCAAGGAATACGAGGATGTGGCCTGTTGGTTGTACGTCGAAATCCTCAATGTACCCAAACCAAAATCGGTGGATTTGACCGATTCCTTTTTGATGGACCTGTACGATGACCAGAGCAACCTGGTGAATTTCACTTTTCCACAAAAGAAGGGAAGTATGCGCTTTATCCAGGGGAAGGTGCGGGAGAGTTTTAGCATTCAATAAAACCTGGCTGCCATGCCCTACCGCTACACCATCGCCAATCGAGTATATCTCTTTGAAGACTTAAAGACCTTATTGGCGAAAGCAAGCCCTCTGCGGAGCGGCGATGCATTAGCTGGCCTGGCCGCAGACGGATTTGAAGAGCGGATTGCCGCGCAATTGGCCCTGGCCGATTTACCCCTGAAAACTTTTCTGAACGAAACTGTCATCCCTTACGAAATGGATGACGTGACTCGCCTGATCATTGATGGACATGATAAAGAGGCTTTTGCTCCCATCAGCCATTTTACGGTGGGGCAATTGCGGGATTGGTTGTTGAGTGAGCAGGCGGATAGCGATACACTTCAAGTTTTAGCCGCAGGTTTGACGCCCGAAATGGTGGCCGCCGTGAGCAAGTTGATGCGCAACCAGGATTTGATCGCAGTAGCTCAAAAATGTAGTGTAGTTACCCGTTTTCGCACTACTGTTGGTCTCAGCGGCTGCTTGTCAACCCGCTTACAACCCAATCACCCTACCGACGCCCCCAAAGGTATAGCCGCCAGCATCATCGACGGCCTTTTATACGCCAGTGGCGACGCGGTGATTGGCATCAACCCAGCTTCAGATAGCCCGGCAGCGGTGGGCACTTTGCTGCATATGATCGATGATTTACGGGAAAAATACCAGATACCCACCCAAAGTTGTGTGTTGTGCCACGTCACGACCGCCTTACAAATCATCCAGGACGCACCCATAGACTTGGTTTTTCAATCGATAGGTGGCACGGAAAAAACGAACCAAAGTTTTGGCATTACCCTAAGCATTTTACAAGAAGCTCACGAAGCTGCTTTGGCCTTAAATCGTGGGACCATTGGCCAGCAGGTCATGTATTTTGAAACCGGGCAAGGCTCGGCCCTCTCCGCCAATGCCCATCATGGGGTAGACCAACAAACCATCGAAGCCAGAGCTTACGCGGTAGCGCGAAAATATGACCCTTTCCTGGTCAATACCGTGGTTGGATTTATTGGTCCGGAATACCTTTATGATGGTAAACAAATCATCCGAGCGGGATTGGAAGACCATTTTTGTGGCAAATTGCTGGGTTTACCCATGGGGGCCGACATTTGTTACACCAACCACGCTGAAGCCGACCAGGATGATATGGATACCTTGCTGACCTTATTGGGTGTGGCTGGCTGCAATTTCATCATGGGCATTCCCGGTGCCGACGACATCATGCTCAATTACCAGTCTACTTCTTTTCACGATGCCTTATATTTGCGCAAGGTGCTGGGTAAAAAGCCCGCACCGGAGTTTGAACAATGGCTTTTGGCGCAAGGAATTCTGAATGAACAAGGCCAGAAGCTGCCTTTAAAGCCGAATCATTTGTTGTTGGGTTAAATGGCATCAGTTGAAAAAAAAGCAATACTCAAAATCCGTGGAGCCAGATCCCTGGCAATCACTCAAGACCTACACCGATGCCCGCATTGCGCTGGGGCACACCGGCGGTGCCATCCCTTTAAAAGAAGTATTGCAGTTCAAACTGGCTTTCGCCCACGCCAAGGATGCGGTGTATTCTGAACTCGATTGGCTCAAATTGGAGCAAAGGCTGAAGCAGCTTGCTGTACCTCATTTAAAATTGCATAGCCGGGCGAGCTCCCGCTCAGTTTATTTGCAACGACCTGATTGGGGGCGGAGTTTGAATGAAGCTTCGGTGGCGAGCTTGAAAGAAATGCCCAAGATTGACCATGATATTGCAATTGTATTGGCCGATGGATTGTCGGCTACTGCGATTAATCAGCATGCCATGCCTTTGTTGCAACGGCTGATTCCTGATTTGCAAAAAAACAGTTATCGGATTGCTCCGATAACTGTGGCAGAACAGGCCAGAGTGGCCATTGGTGATGAGATTGCGTGCTTACTTAGGGCCAAACTGGTGGTCGTATTCATTGGAGAAAGGCCAGGACTGAGTTCGCCTTATAGTATGGGGGCATATATGACCTATGCACCTACTCCAGGTCTTACCGACGAACGCAGGAACTGTATTTCCAACATTCGCCCAGAGGGGCTTCCTTACGAAATGGCCAAACAAAAAATCCTTTATTTGATTCAAGAGTCACTCCGTTTGCAATTATCTGGAGTGGCCTTGAAAGACAATGCAGACCCTGGTTTTCTTGAGCTTCCATAAATTTTAACTCGGTTTTGCAGGAGACAATAATTTGCGTTCGCCCCAATAAAACAGTAGTAGCGTAAACAAAATCAGCAGTCCAATACCTTTGTAAAGACTCAATATTTGCATGAACTGCTTGACCATATTAGGGCTAAACCAAATCAGACAGAGGTAACCGGCACCAAGGCCCGAAGTAAGCAGAAAACCAACCAAAAGGTTTAATTTCAGATCCTGTCGGCGGAGTTGTTTTGCCTTTATTTTGCGGACAAGCGAAGCAGAAAAAGCCAAAGGCAGGGTAGCCCGCGGCGTTTTTTCCAAAGCTGTAAACAAAAGTTTATACTGCTTTATATCAGCATCTTCAGATGTCAGGTTTTCACCTGCATCCAGAGCGTTTTGGATTTCCTCGTCGCTGAATTTTTTCATACTTGTTCGTTTTTTAAGTACTTGTCCAGTTTGTCCTTGAGCATTTTTCTGGCTCGGAAAAGGTAACTTTTTACCGTTCCTTCCGGCATGCCAGTAATGGCTTCTATTTCTTGATAGGAGAACTCTTTCAAGTGGTACAAAGTGAGCACAAGCTGGTATTGTTCAGGAAGTTGAGCGATCAGTTTATCCAGATACGCAGCAACATCCAGGTCATTTAGTTTTTGCTCTATATTTTCTGCACTGAGGTAGACGTCTTCAATCGGTTTTATCGGTACGCTGATCAAGCTTCGTTTGTACTTTTTCAAGTGGTTGAGGGCAGTGCGGTAAGCGATTTGTGCAATCCAGGTTGATAATTTTGATTGAAACTTAAAACGGGTAAGATGTTGATGAACCTTAATGAACACCTCCTGGCATACATCCTCGACATCTTCATCTTCGCGGAAAAGCCTGCGGATTACACAAAAAACCAGATTCTGATACTGTTCAACTAAAGTTTTAAAAGCAGTTAAATCCCCCTTTAAAACTTTGTTGACCAGCTCTTTTTCGTCAAGCATAAGCATTCGCGATCATTGCCCACAATTATGACCATGAGACAATCCATGTTGCAAAAATGTTACACCCTAACCCATTTTAGCTGCAACATTTTTGAATTACACTTTGTCAACTCATAAAAACCCCATCACACCCCACAAAAACAGACTCAGGATGAAACAATTACTCCCTTTTTTTGCAATGATTTTGATTATCGGAATGATCAGTATGACCATCGTTCAGCTGCTGAATCACAATTTAAAAAAACGCATTCTTGACGCAGGGCCTTTGGACGAAAATGCGATAAAACTGATGGAGCAGCTCTCAGCTGTACAGGTGTTGAAGTGGGCAATTGTCTTTTTTATGGGTGGAGTAGGCTTGATCACCATTGAAATGCTCCCATTCAATGCCTCCGAGTCTTTGATACCTTATGGCATAGAAGCCGTTTTTTTAGCAATCGGCTTTTTCATCTATTATTTGATTTTGAATAGTAAAAAACCTTGATTTAGGATTAAAAAAACGCATACCGCGTAAATTTTGACCTGACTTATCCATCCATACAAAACAGCATTCTTATGCTGGTAAGCACTTGAGAGAGGGCTTTACCCTGGCTATCTAATTTTCGAATTAAAACAATAGTATCATGAAATATACGCTACACAGGCAACTCCTGTTTATTCATTTTTTCACCCTGATTGGCTTTGCCCAAAACATACAAGCTCAGGATACGGTCAATTACCGTTTGAAGGGCTTAGTTGTTGATTCCGTTTCAGGGGAACCACCAGCGTTGACTACTATTATTAACCTAAAAGAAGCAGAAATTATAGCTAAGCGGGTGTTGGTGAAACAAAAATTGGGGGGCATCAGCTATGACATGCAGGCAGATCCTGAAAGCAAGGCCAGTAATCTGCTTGAAATCATGCGGAAAATTCCCTATTTATCCGCCGATGCAGAAGGCAACATCTTACTGAAAGGGAATAATTCATTCCGTATATTGATCAACGGAAAACCCAGTAGTATGATGGAACGTAACCCCACAGAGGTTTTGCGCAGCATTCCAGCATCCACCATTGTCCGCGTGGAAGTGATTACCAGCCCACCACCAAAGTATGAAGCAGAAGGTTTAGCGGGACTGATCAATATAGTCACAACTAAACGTGCCAGCAATGGGTACAATGGCACAGTTAATGTTTATGAGCGTTTTCCCGTAGGAGGCCCAGGAGTGGGTACTTCTTTTGCTTTTAAAGAGGGTAAATTTGGTTTTTCCGGGTACGCTGGAGGAAACTTTTACAATACGCCAAGTTACAGCAATACCTTAAATCGTGAAACACTGCTCAGCAATCCTAACACATTGGTACAATCAGGAACGCGCAATATTGACAACAAATCTGGGTATGTAGGTGCGGAGTTAAGCTGGGATTTAGACAGCATCAACCTCATTTCGGGCCAGATCAATTTTAATGGAAGTGGTTCAGAAACGTTTTTTACTCAAAGTTCAGCTTTAAATGCTGGAACAGGATCCCTTGAGCGTTACGATGTTCAAAACGCGATCAATTATTTGGGGAATGGTATGGACGCCGCCCTAAATTTTCAACATGGTTTTCGCAAAAACAAGGCCAATCTTCTCACGTTTTCTTACCGTTTTTTTCAATTCAAAAACAACAACAGAAACAACCTGGGTTTTGCAAAGCGCTTGAACTTTGATCAGCCTGATTTCAGGCAATCTAATCAAGAAGGTTTTGTCGAAAATACTACTCAGATTGATTTTGTCCATCCCTCTAAAACCATAAAAGTTGAAATGGGCGCCAAAGCCATTTGGAGGGATAATGCCAGCGACTTTCAGTATGCTGCTTTTAACTCCTCCTCCAATACATTCGAAAAGGTACCAAGCTTTAGCAATGCTTATGACTACCTCCAGGATGTGTACGCTTTTTACAATAGTTATACCCTCATGGGCGAAAAATGGGCTTTGTTGGGTGGTTTTCGAGTAGAACAAACCAATACCCGCGCCAATTTCAGCTCTACCAGTACCAAAGTGAAACAGGATTTTTTTAATGTTATACCCTCGATCATGCTGAACTATACGCTTTCCGAGGGCAATAGCCTCAACGTTGGTTTTGTTCAGCGAATCCGCCGCCCCAATATTGTGAGGATAAACCCTTATGTAGATCGTTCCAACCCCAACTTGCAAACCACCGGAAATTCCACTTTGGTCCCCGTCTTGTTAAACGACATCCAGTTGGGCTATAGTTATTCAAAAAAAGTAAGCATCAATGTAGGGTTGGGGTATTCGTTTTTCAATAAACTTGATCTGCGTATTTACAGTTTCAATCCCACAACCAATGTTACAAGCATAACCTTTGCTAATGTGGGGGAAGGAAGTCGAATTGGCCTGGATTTGAACATCAACTGCCCCATTTCCGATAACATCAACTTCAACCTCAACGGCAACATTGCCCAATTCTCCCTACAAGGAGAAACGGATCGTACTTTATTTGACAACAAGTGGCTTACTTTTTTTGCAGCGCCTTCGCTTACTTTTAATTTGAATAAAGGATGGAGGGCAAATATTGATTTGAACATCAACAGCCAAAACCCCAATTCACTACAAGGAACGACCAATGGTTTTGTAAGCTCATCTTTTGGCTTGAACAAAGAACTGGCTAAAAGGAAACTGGTGCTCTCCGGTACGGTAAGCAACCCAGTCAACAAATTCCGGGACAATATCACTGAGATTGTAGGGGCTGGATTTGAGGAAAAGGGCTTGGTGCGTGAATATTTTAGGTCATTCAATTTTAGCCTTAACTACAGATTTGGGCAGTCTAAAGGAGAGGTGAGTCGCAGCAAACGCAACATAAAAAACGATGACCTGTCGAAGCAATGATTGCGCTATTCAACGCTTCTTAAACCAAAACGTCTCCGGATTAATCTTCACCAACTGGTGCTGAATGGCGTAGACTACCAGCCCCGCCACATTTTTACAACCCAATTTTTCCAATAAATTATTGCGGTGCCCATCCACGGTGCGGGGGCTGATGAAGAGTTTTTCGGCAATTTCACCCGTGGTGTATTCTTCACAAATGAGTTGCAGGATTTCTTTTTCCCGACTGGTAATCTCCACCCCAAAAGACAGGGGCATTTTGGGTTTACTCTTTTGCAACATGTTGTCCCGGATGACTTCCAATACCGCCTGATTGTAACTAAAACCATTGTTGTACACCTCCCGGATGGTGGCCACTACTTCGTCCGGTGTAGCATTTTTGGGCAAATAAGCCCCGGCACCCAACTCGATCATGTTGACGATGAAGGCTTTGCTGAAATACGTGGAAAGCACAATAATTTTGACACTAGGAAAATTTTCTTGCAAAACCTTAGCCGTTTCTACCCCGTTGAGGTTGGGCATTTTCATGTCCAACAAGAGCACATCTGGCAAGGTAGTGGCCTGGCGCAATTGTTGCAAAAGCTGCTCACCATCCTGCGCTTCGAGCACAACGCTGATGCCTTCATAATCTTCCAGCAACAGTTTCATGCCCTTGCGGAACAAGGCTTCATCATCGGCTAAGGCTAGGTGAATCATCGGGGTATGGATATTTGATGCTGAGCGAAAAACCAGCACCCGGCTGGCTGTCTATACTGTGTTGGGCCTGGATCATTTGCAATCGACTTTCGACGTTTTGCATACCCAGACCCGTTTTTTTCTTCAATTGAGCGGGGTCAAAACCCTGGCCATTGTCCTGATACTCCAGGCGCAATTCCTTGTTGTTGGCCAACAAGCGGATGTTGATTTGGGACGCATGACCGTGTTTGATCGAATTGCTGATCAGTTCCTGAATGATGCGAAACAGGTTGACTTCAACCATTTTTTCAATGGGCCGTCCTTCGTTTTGTAGGTGGTCGAACTGTAAATTCAGGGCCGAAGTACGCTGGTAGCTGTCGCACAATTCTTTGATGGCATCCGCCAGCCCAAAATTCTCCAGCGTAGGGGGTAGCAGATCGTGCGAAATGCGCCGGGTAGTATTGATGGTATCATTAATAGCCCCAAAAATGTCGCTAACCGTCTCTTCCAAAAGTGGCGAAGCCGCCGCATTTTTTTTCAGCCGGTGCAAATTCAGGTGAATGACATTGAGCTTGGAGCCTACCTCGTCGTGTAGGTCCTTTGCGATGCGCTTTCGTTCTTCTTCCTGGGTCTTGATGTTGTTGTACAGCAGTGCTTCCTGATGCTCCAGCTTGAGCTGCTGCATCCGCATTTGTTCTGCTAGTATTTTGCGTTGAGACCGGTTAAAAAAAACGATAAAAGCTAAAGCCAGACTGAGCATAATAAGTATGCCAATCGTCATGAGTAAGTAGATTTCGTTTGCCGAAATTGCCATATTGCGTAGAACACCAGAAGTTGAAAAATCAGGTAAAGTACAGCGTTCGCAACCCAGAAGAGACTATGTAATTGCTCTAGATTGATTAACACATTACCGAACATAAAGATAAATAAACTTCCAGCGTAATACAACAAGATAGCAGAGTTGATAGTCTTTAAAATGGAAAAAAGAAAGTCAGTTCTGTTATATATTTCCTTTGAAAAGAAAAACACTGAATACCCAATGAAAATAACCTGGGTTAGGGTTTTTGCATTGGCGTTAAAGGTTGTAATAGGTTGTAAAAAAATAGAGTTTGCGAGGATTAATCCGATTACAACCACGACAAAACTGAGGATGTACTTTCGCCAAATTGGGATTAACTTAAAAATTTGGTGATAATACATTGTCAATATAATGAACTCACCAAGGGTATAAAAATGCAACAAAGGCAAATTGTTAACTGCCTTATTGTGCTCATGCTCTAGCCATAATAATTTTGCCGCGACCAAAATTATTAATGTAAAGACCTGAAAAAAAACAAAATATTTAAACCCACCGAAGCTTCTCCACAAATACAATACACTTAAAACTGTATTGATTAGTAACAGTACTTCCGAACAGCCCGTAATCCAAAATTGCCAGTTCGACATAGGCAATACTATAAAATTTAATAGGTTAAGTTAATCGTTAAGGGCAAGAATTTGGACAAGGGCTCGTAAAATCAAAATAATCACCACCATCACCTGGCCGCCCTTTGCGAGACTTTGCAACTTTAGAATTGTAAAAAGCATGTAGATAATAGTCTACTTCTTTGCCTTTCTTGTTTTTATTCTTTTGCTTGTCCTTGTCCTTGTCATCTTCTCTGTCTTTGAGCACTAAGATTCCATGTAAACTATTATTGGGATCCTCTCCCTGCAAGCTACAAGACAGCCCGACCATATCACTCCAAGGGAATTGGAATCCATGGGGATAAAACACTTTTTCACTATTCAAGTATTTATCAATATAATTTTCCATGGCTTTTGTATTGGCCTGTGCTACCTCTGTCGGGATGGTATCGATTTCGCCGCGCTCTGGCAACTTGAAATACACAATCGGGCCTTGCTTATTGCTGTCTATGGTAGAATAACATACGAAGTAGGGAACAATGGTTGAAGAATCGGAGTCACTATCTTTTTCCAGTGCCAACATAGTCCAGGTGAGATTGTCTTCACTTTGATTGGGCATAATTTTGCCCTCGTTCTGCCATTTTATTAACGTGTTGATGTGTCGAATGGGTACTACAAAGTAAGTGACCGTAGGGTTGGTGATCTTGACCTTTTTGGGCAGCTTCACCCCATTGATGAAGATTGCGTATTGGGCAGAGTCTAGCTGAGCCCTGGTCGGATCAACTTCCCTGGAAGGGGTATCGCAGGGAGTTTCTACAAAATCTGATTCATTCGACGCTTGCTCAGGTGCTCCATTGTTGCAGCCCATCTCAAATAAAGCAAAACTAAAAAGCAATCCAAAGAAAATAAAATAGCGCATTGTGGATGAATTTGAGGTGTTTTCGATCATTCTTCCATCAAAGATATTTTTTATTTGAGTGCCGAGCAAACTTACATAGATAAAACAGGTATAAATACCTATACATATGCGTAGAACTCCGTGTTTTGGCAAAGGGGTTCATCTACGCTTATTTTAAAAGCAGAATGAGCTGAATTTTGTCTCGACAAATGCCGAAAGGCAGCAAAACAATAGCACTTCAAAAAAAATATCAACCATGAGTTACCTGGATCTGAACTATCAACACGTTTCTTTTAAAGGTTCACATAATTCCTATGAACAACCTGCTTCAATGAGTGTCCAGCTCACTTTTGATCCCAGCAACCCATCCAATTATGGCTGTCGAGGCTTAGAGTTGGACATTTGGAGGAATTCGGATAAAATAGGGACGCCCTACCTTTTTACAGTTGGGCATGTCACCAATGATGGACCACCACTCAGCATATACTTGTCAGATATTATGACCTGGCATCAGGCAAATCCCAATCACGACCCCGTTTTTATCACCCTGGATATCAAAAGCTCTGATACAAAAAAAGACCCACTCAGTAATTTCCCTGGTGAAATTGACGGTTATCTGAGCACTTATTTTGATAGCTCACTCATTTTTACCCCTAGCATGGTAATGCCCAACCCTGCTCTATCACTCGCTGCAAATGTGATTCAAACCGGGTTCCCTACCCTAAGTGCGATGCGCAATCAATTCCTTTTTTGCCTCAGCGGAACGGTGGAGTGGAAATCTTACTATGCCAATGACAACATCACTCAAAGGCTTTGTTTTTCGGATCAGGATGAAAGTGATAGCGACAAACACATTACTCCACCCGTAACTGGCAATTTTGTGGTCTTTAATTTTCACATTTACAGCCGTGATATCGACACCTGGACCACAACCATCCCATTTTTTAAGGCCAAAAATTACCTGGTGAGAGCTTACATAGCAAGTAGTGCAGAATTATGGGATGCTTCAATGAGTGCCAGTGTAAGCAATATAGCCACAGATGACATTACGGGTACCAATTGGGCCAATGTCGGCTCCGCACCTTTCTGCGAAACGCCTAACTAAAGAAAAACCTTAATGGGTAATATTTACCACACTACTAAGGTAGAGACGCAAGGTTTTGCGTCTCTACCTTCTTTGGTATCACCGCAACCGATCCGCCGACCTTACCAACTTCTCATCCTTATTCACAAAACGATACGCCAGCACTGTAAACACCAGCGCCGCGATCGTCATGTACAAACCCAGCCCATCGTTGATGGCTTCTTTGCTTTTATTCAGTCCCTCCTGCATAAACAATACCACCGTGAGGATGCTACCCACAATAGCGGCAATTGTTGAAAACAGTGCCAGCCGCATTTGTAGTGCCCGGTTTTTGAACAAAAAAATCGCCGCGATAGACAGTGCACCCGCTACGGCAAAGGCCGCCATCAGTGCCACATGATCCTGGACGCCATAAGCAGCATCACTTAAAAAGGCCGATTGAGCCACTGCTTGTTTGGTTTCGGCGAAAGGAACCCCAAACAATCCGAGGTATAAGCCCCCGGCCAGCAGAAAGAAAACGCTCTGAATTCGCTGAATCATAGCTGTAGATTAAAGGATATTGTAGTTTAATAGTGATATTTGCGGCGGAAGATAAAGAGTTGTTGCGATCACAACAACTTTAAAGGCTTATGTACTTACAACAAAAGATCAATCAACTAAGTTATTGGTTCTTTGGTGGGGGAAGAGGCAGCAGAATTGCTGATTGATTAATCATTAAGAGAAAAAAATGTATAGGCAGCTTTGGCTTTTTGGAGTGATGTGGATGCTGATCGGAATAGCCCAACTACAAGCACAGACCCCCGGCGCAAGCAGAGAAGGTAGTCGGGTAAAAATCCTTTACTCCGACAAATCCGTGTATGAAACCAGAGGTGAAACGACCATCAATCGCCTGAAAGGAAAAGTAGAGCTGAAGCAGGATAGTGTGTACATGTACTGCGACTCGGCAATTGTAGAAAACGAGACCCAGGTTTACGCCTACGGGAATGTGGTCATCCAGCAAGGCGATTCCCTGAAAATATTTGCCGATGAAGCTCAATACGATGGCGAGTCCAAAATCGCCAACCTTCTGGGCCGGGTCATTCTGGTCAATGGCAACCGTAAACTCTACACCCGCCGTCTGGACTACCGCACCGATACCCGAGTAGCCTATTACACCAACAATGCCACAATGGTCAGCGACTCCCTATCCCTAAAAAGTAAGGTTGGGTTTTACTATGTGGCCACCAAACAAGCCCAGTTTCGGGAGAATGTAACCGCCGTAGGCCCTCGCTTCAGCCTCAAAGCCGATTCGCTCAACTACAATACCGAAACCAAAGTCGTCGACTTTCTCGGGCCAACTGTCATCACCAACGACAGCAGTAAAGTCTATTGCGAAGATGGTTTTTACGACACCTTCAACAACCGCGCCGAATTTTCGGGCAATGCCCAGTACGTCAAAAAAGACCAACAAGCCGAGGCTGATACCATCACCTACGACGACAACCTCAAAATTTACTCCCTGCGCGGCAACGCCCGGGTGGAAGATTCAACCCGTTTGGCCATCGGTAACCTGATTCGATACGACGAACTCCAGGATACCACCTTCCTGCAAGGCAATGCCCGCTACCGCGAAAAAGAACAGGACATCAATTCTGAAGTCATCAGTTACAACCGCAAAAAAGGCACTTTTAAAACCCTGGGGCGCACCTACGTCAGCGACCCACCCAACCTCATGGAAGCCGACCAAATGGGTTTTGACGATGCGACAGGCCTTGGGGTGGCAACAGGTAATGTGATGTGGCGCGACACCGCAGCCGACCTTTCCATCAATGCCAATCGAGCAGATTATGGCAAAAAAAACGGTTACCTCAAAGCCTCAGGTGGGTCGCGAGGGCGACCGGAACTCATCACGATTGTGGAGGGAGATTCCTTGTTTTTATCTGCCGACACCCTTCTGGCGGTGAAAGCCGATAGTTTGCCCGGCAAAGGGAAGGATAGCCTGTCTGTTGGAAAAAATGATTCTCTGGCTGTGGTGCAAAAAGATACCATGCCAAGCGACACCAGCCGCATTTTGCACGCTTACCACAATGCCCGGATTTACAAAAGGGATTTTCAGGCGGTGTGTGACTCGATGGTGTATTCCACCCGCGATTCTTTGTTTACCCTTTACGGCAACCCGATTGTTTGGTCGGACACCAGCCAGTTTACCGCCGATACGATTTACATCACTTTGAAGAACAAAAAGATTGATAAAATCATCATGCGGAGTAACTCCTTCATAGTGGTGATCTCGGATGGGACTTATTTTAATCAAATCAAGGCCCGAAACGTGGTCTCCTACTTTGTGGAAAGCAACCTCAAACGAATGGACGCCTTCGGCAATGCCGAGGTCGTCTATTACGCCAAAGACGATTCGGGTGCCTATGTAGGAGTCAACAAAACGGAGTGTAGTGAAATGGTGATCAGGTTTGGAGCTCAAAATGCGGTGGAAAAAATCACTTTTATCACCGATCCCAAATCCGTACTCAGCCCGATGGGGACCACCAACCACCGGACCTTGCGCTTGAAAGGCTTCCGCTGGGAAGTGGATTCCCGCCCCCGCAAACGTGAAGATATATTTGTGGTGCTTACTCCTCAAAGCCGTATCGCCCCCGCTAACCGCATCAAGCTCAACAGCGATGAAGAAAAATAACAAACGGATCCTTTTGATTCTCTTTATATTGGGTTTTAAAGGTTTTAATTTTGCCCAAACGCCCATCCAAATTGCTCAACAAGCCCAACAGGCCTACCAACAAAGCCGCTATGCCGACGCCATCAGCGCCTACGAAAAGCTGATCCAGGGCGGCTACCACGACGCCGATTTGTGCTACAACCTGGGCAACGCCTGTTTTCGGGCCGGGAAACTCGGTAAAGCCGTACTCTACTACGAAAAAGCCCTCAGCCTAAGGCCCACCGACGAAGCCACCCTCGCCAACCTCGAACAGGTGCGCAGCGAACTCACCGATCAAATCGACCACAGCGCCGCCCCCGAGTGGTGGGACTGGTTCCTGCAACCCCAATGGATCATGCGACCCAATGCCTGGGCTGTTACCTTCGCCGTGTTGATCTGGCTGGGTATGGGTTTGTTTTGGTACATCCGCCGCAAACCTGCTGCACCCTGGATGCCCTGGGCCGCGCGTGGTTTACTGGCACTGGCTTTTTTTGTTATGCTGGCTGCTGGTTTGAGTTATTGGCACGATCATCAAAACCCCAGCGGAGTAATTTTGAGCAAAGAAGCGACCCTGCGTATCGGACCAGAACAAGCCAGTCCGGCCATTCGCACTCTGCACGAGGGTACCAAAGTGGCTTATTTGGACAAAATCGGGACTTGGGACAAGGTGCGTTTGGCCAATGGGCAGGAGGGCTGGTTGGAAGGGAAAAGTACGGGGAGGATTAGGTGAAAGATAAAGCAAAAAGAGTTCGTAGCGCACATTTTTTGGGGTCATTACCATCGGGTTGATGGAGCGACTATAAATAATTTCCCACGATTTCTCAAAACTCAGCACCAAACCCCCTATCTTCATGGGTCATAACCAATAACCCATTACATGTTGCGCTTCGGCTACGATGCCAAACGGCTTTTTAACAATTTCACCGGTTTAGGCAATTACAGCCGTACCTTGTTGAAAAACCTGTCCTATTATTACCCCGACCACGCTTATTTCCTCTTTTCTCCCCGCATTGAGCGCAAGCCGGATACCCGATTTTTCACCAGCAGTGCCTCTTTTACGCCCTATAGCCCTTCGCAATACCAGCGCATGTTGTGGCGGAGTTACAGCATCCGTTATGCGCTGAAGCGCCACAAAATCCAGTTGTACCATGGCCTGAGTAATGAACTCCCCTTGGGCATCAAAAGCACCCGCATCAAATCGGTAGTGACCATTCACGATTTGGTATTCAAGCACCGCCCGGATTATTATCCCTTTTTTGACCGCCAGGTCTACGACTTCAAATTCAATTACGCTTGTCAAAAAGCCGACGCCATTGTAGCCATCAGCGAAAGCACCAAGGCCGACATCGTTCATTTTTACGACATTCCACCCGAAAAAATCAAGGTAATTTACCAGTCTTGCGACGAACGTTTCATGCAGGAAAAGTCGCCTAAATTGATTGAGCCTATTTTGGCCAGATACCAACTTCCCGCCGAGTTTATGCTTTACGTGGGTACCATATCTGAGCGTAAAAACCTGCTCGGGATTGTTCAAGCCATGGCTCAATTGCCACAAAGCATGCGCATTCCCCTCGTCGTCATTGGCCAGGGTAAAGAATACAAAGCTCAGGTGCTGGAATTTCTGCAAAAAGCAGGTTTGAGCGAGTGGGTCATCTTTACCCAGGTCAACAACGATGACTTGCCCGCCATTTTCCAAAAGGCACGGATTTTCCTGTATCCTTCGCGTTGGGAAGGTTTTGGCATTCCGGTAATCGAGGCCTTGTTCAGTCGCACTCCGGTGATCAGCTCTAAAGTATCCTCCTTGCCTGAGGCGGCGGGGCCAGCTTCTTGGTTGGTTGACCCCGAAGAACCCGCCGAAATCGCCGCAGGCATTGAGCGCATCCTGAGCGACGATGCTTTTCGACACAACATGATCAAAACCGGGCTTGAATACGCTCAAAACTTCAAAGGGGAAGTAGTGACCGAAGAAATGATGGATTTGTATACCGAACTTTTAGGCTTAGACTAACTACTCATGGATGAAACGTACCAACACGGAATCGAATTTACTGGTGAAAATTTCAGCGAAACAACTTTGCTACTAGGTGAATACGAAGCCTGCACTTTCTCCCAATGTGTTTTTGCTAAAGTGGATTTGTCCAAGTTCACCTTTGTGCAATGCACCTTTACTGATTGTGATTTCAGCATGGCCAAATTGAACCAATGTACTTTTCGGGAAGTGGAATTCAAGGCCTGTAAACTACTGGGCCTACACTTTGACTATTGCAATCCTTTTTTATTGTCCTTCACTTTTACCGATTGCACCTTGAATTACAGCGCTTTTTATCAGTTGAAAATTCCTGGCACAATTTTTAAGAATTGCCAACTGGAAGGGGTGGATTTTGTGGAGGCTGATTTAAGCAATGCCGTATTTGACAATTGCGAATTGAATGCTGCGGTTTTTGAAGACAGCATTTTGGAAGGGGCTGACCTGCGTACTGCGCACAATTTTTCCATCGACCCCAGTTTTAACCGCATCAAAAAAGCAAAATTTTCTCGCCAAAACATCATCGGACTTTTAGGAAAATATGGTATTATCGTGGAATGATGAGCGTTCAGTACAACATCATTACAACATGACGTAGAGACGCAAGATCTTGCGTCTCTAGCCTCATCTCAACTCAATACCTGCATCATGAGCAAGCCTAAAAAATTATCCCGTCGCCAGTTCATCGAACAAACGGCGATAGTGGGTGCGGCCACTGTAGTTGCACCCGGCCTTTTGCAAGCCAGTAGCCCGATGCCCGTCAAAAAAGTGCGCGTCAGTGTGATTGGCTGTGGAAGTGTCTCGACCCAATACCTGCCCCACATCTCCAAGTCGCCCTACGTAGAATTGGTCAGCACCTGCGACATCATTCCAGAGCGGGCGCAAAAAGCCGCCGAACAATACGGCATCAAACATTGGTACCCCCACATCGATCAATTGCTGGCTGGCGAGCCCTTCGACCTGCTGCTCAACCTCACCGACATGCAGGAACACGGTCGGCTCAACAAACAAGCCCTGCTGGCCGGCCGCAATGTTTGGAGTGAAAAACCCATGGCCAATACCTATGCCGAAGGCAAAGCGTTGCTAGATCTGGCCAAATCCAAAGGACTGCGCATTTGGGGCGCCCCAGCTGTAGTTAATAGTCCTCAATTTGCCTTCATGGCCCAACAAATCCAGGCCGGAAAACTGGGTCGAATTGCCGCAGCCCACGCCCATTACGGGCATTTGGGGCCGCACTGGTCGGCATTTTTTTATGAAAAGGGAGGGGGCAGTTTGCCAGATTTGGGCGTATACAACCTGGCTACTTTGACGGGTTTGTTGGGCCCGGCCAAATACATCACAGCTATGACCAGCATCGTAACTCCCAAACGCAAGACCGACAACAAAGGGGAAATCGACGTAATTGCCGAAGACAATGCCGTTGTCCTCATGGATCACGGCAAAGGCATCATTTCCAGCGTACAGTGTGGCTTCAACTATTTTGACCCCTATGGGCACGAAGGGAAAGGTCAGGAAAAACCGACCATCTCCATTTGGGGCAGCGGCGGCAACATGAACCTTATCGGCTACGATTGGGCCCCCTTTGGTGTAGACATGGCTACACTGGAAAATGAAAAAACGGTGCGTCATGTGCCCGATCCGGGTGCCTATGTCTGGCAAATGGGTGCCACTGTCATTTCTGAGTACATGGCCGGAGCGAGTGGCGAGCCGCGCATTCAGGCGGAGCATGCTTTGCATGTGTTGGAAGTGATTGAAGCGGCGCGAAAGTCGGCGAGTACGGGGAAAAGGGTGAAGTTGACTTCGACGTTTAAGTATCCGATTTTGTGATCTCAAATTTTGCATTTGCATATCCCCTTAAATTCCAGTATTTTTGCACGTCACAATTAACCGTCTTTTTCATCCGGAATGAGAAACGCTACTGAACTGAAACCCGGCGAAATTCGTCTGGGGGTCGTCCAATGGCTGGTAAGGAATTTTGCGTCAGTGGAAATTTTCCTTGACAAGATCGAACACCAAATCCAGTCTTTTGCTAATTATGGTGTAGATTTTGTGCTCTATCCGGAGTACTTCTCCATGCCATTGTTGTCCCTGTTTCCAGGCCCCAAAGAGCGAGAGCGTTTGGTGGCCATGACGGGTATTACCAACCACCTCATGGAGGAAATCTCCCGCATGGCCAGTACCTATCAGGTCAATGTGATCACAGGAAGTATTCCGGAGCTTTCGCCTGCTGGCGAGCTGCGCAATGCAACTTACCTGTGCCGCAGAGACGGTAGTGTGGAAAAATACCTCAAGATCCATCTTACCCCTTATGAGAAACACGCCTGGCACATGGTTCCCGGCAATAAGTTGGGGGTATTTGACAGCGACTGCGGACGTATTGGTATCCAAACCTGCTACGACGTGGAATTCCCCGAGTTAGGGCGTTTGTACGCCGATGCCGGGGTACAAGTCCTCTTCGTGCCTTTTTCCACGGATTCGCAAGAAGGTTTTTTTCGGGTGCGCCATTGTGCACAGGCTCGGGCCATCGAAAACGAGTGTTATGTGGCCATTTCCGGCTGCGTAGGTTACCTACCAGAAGTGAGCGCCATCGAGTTTCAGTACGGAGAGTCGGCTATTTTTACTCCATCCGATTATGCCTTCCCGCAAGGTGCAGTCAAGTCACAATTGCCCGCCAATGTGGAATCCATTATCGTGACCGATGTCAACCTGGAACTGTTGCACAACTTGCACCACCGGGGTAGTGTACGCAACTTGCAAGATCGCCGCAAAGACCTCTACCATATGGAGGCAACAGAAAAGTTGAAAATGCCTCTGGAGGTGGAGCTGGATCTGGATGATCCTTTGAGTAATTCGTGAATAAACAGTTGAGAAAGTTGAGAGGTTGAGGAGTTGAGGCTACCGCGAGCGACTTGGACAATGACATTGTCAAAGTCGCTCGCGGTAGCCTCAACTCCTCAACTCCTCAACTCCTCAACTCCTCAACTTTTTCAACCATATTTTCCCAAATGATCGACACATCAATCACCCTCCATACCTATTCTGGAGCTGACTTGGAGCCTTACCTGGAAGATGTTGCCCGTTTGCGCATCGAAGTATTTCGAGCTTATCCCTACTTGTACGAAGGCCACATGGAATACGAACGCGAATACCTGCGCAGCTACCTAAATGCGCCTGAGGCAGCCATTGTTATCGCCAGAGATGAAGGCAAGGTCATCGGCGCTTCAACTTGTATTCCGTTGGAAAACGAGCCCGAATCCGTTCAAAAGCCGTTTTTAGAAAAAGGGCTGGATGTCAAAAAAATCTACTACTACGGTGAATCGGTTTTGCAGTCTGAGTACCGGCGAAAAGGCATTGGGGTAGGCTTTTTTGAGCACCGCGAGCGCAAAGCCCGGAGTTTGCAACGCTTCCAATGGGTTTGTTTTTGTGGCGTAGAACGGCCTCAAGATCATCCTTTGCGCCCAGCTGATTACGTTCCCCTCAATCATTTTTGGCGGCGGCGCGGCTTTCAGGAGACCGACATGGTCTGCTACATGAGCTGGAAAGACTTGACTGAAGAAGAAGAAAGCCCAAAGCCATTGCGGTTTTGGATGAAAGAACTATTTTAAATTGATCGATTTATGCGCATTTTTTCCACCCTCACCTTGGGAGCTCTCCTGCTATTTTGCACCGCTTGTGGCAGCAGTGCAGGTTTGCCCCAAATGGAGGACTTTACTGCCGTACTCAAAAAAGTAGGCAATACGACGACTTATCAAATGTTGTTGTTGAACGCGGGTGGAAGCACCCAGTTGCTGGGTTTTAAACAGAAGGGTACCTTGATTGTACCTACCGATGAAGCCTACAACCAATTGGGTGGTCAGGCACTGATGGAACTGATGGATGCCAAACAAACTTCTGCCCAACTATCCATGCTCAAGCGCCATGTGCTAAACCTGCCGTTGAGTCCTAAAAAATTACAAAGTATGGGAAGTGTGACCACCTTGGAGGGCAATGCTATTCCAGTCAAAATGGAATCAAATGTGCTGTCTTTTGGCGAAGCCAAAGTAATTTCCAGCTTTGAAACGCCGGAGGGAATGGTGTATGTGGTGAATAAAGTACTGAAGTAGTTGAGGAGTTTAGAAAGTTGAGAAGTTGAGGCTACCGCGAGCGATTTTGACAATGTCCTTTGTCCAGATCGCTCGCGGTAGCCTCAACTTCTCAACCCCTCAACTCCTAAACTTCGACTAAACCGCAAAGCTCTCTCCACACCCGCAGGTGCGCGCAGCGTTGGGATTGTTGAAGGAAAAGCCCTTTCCATCCAGGCCGCCCGAAAACTCGAGGGTGGAATTGAAGAGGTACAAAAAGCTCTTCAGATCAGTTACCACTTTGATGCCGTTGTCTTCAAAGACCTGATCATTGGGCTTGGATTCATTATCAAAGTCCATGTTGTAACTCAAGCCGGAACAACCGCCGCTGGTAACCGATACCCGCACAAAGAAATCTTCGCCCAACTTACCTTGTGAGCGAATTTCTGAAATCCTTTCTTTGGCACTATCTGCTACAAAAAGCATATTCTTAGTGTGTTTTTTCAGCAACTGCTACTTCAATGCCGTTTTTTTGCTGGTAATCAGCAATCGCACTGCGGATGGCATCTTCAGCCAATACTGAACAGTGAATTTTAACCGGTGGCAAAGCCAGTTCTTCTACGATGGTCATGTTGTCGATGGTCAAAGCCTGATCGATGGTTTTTCCCTTCAACCACTCAGTGGCCAGTGAAGAAGAAGCGATAGCAGAACCACAACCAAAGGTTTTGAATTTGGCATCCACAATGGTGCTGGTAGCAGGGTCTACTTCAATTTGCAGACGCATTACGTCACCACATTCGGGTGCACCAACCAAACCAGTACCTACGGTTGCTTTACTTTTGTCCAAGGTTCCTACATTGCGTGGGTGTTGGAAGTGTTCGAGGACTTTATCGGAGTATGCCATGATTTTAGCGTTTTTTTATTTTTTAAATAGTGGGCAAAATGAACACTAGTCGTTTATCGCTCTTAATGTTCGCTCCACTGAACGGAATTCAGATCGATACCTTCTTTGTACATTTCCCAGATTGGACTCAGGTCTCGCATGTGGTTTACCCCTTCGCTCACTTTTTCAATCACATAGTCAATGTCTTCTTCCGTAGTGAAACGGCCAAGACTGAAACGCAGTGAAGAGTGTGCCAAATCATCTCCCAAACCCAGTGCTACCAGTACATAAGACGGCTCCAATGAGGCCGAGGTACAGGCAGAACCTGAAGAAAGGGCAATGTTTTGGTTAAATGTCATCATCAAACCTTCACCTTCAACATGTTTGAAGGAGATATTGGTCACGTGGGGCATCCGGCTTTGGCGGCTACCATTCACATATACTTCTTCCAGATTGTCCTGGAATGCTTTTTCCAGACGGTCGCGCATTTTACTCAGGCGTGCGGCATCCTGATGCATTTCTGCCTTGGCAATTTCAGCTGCCTTGCCAAAACCAACGATACCAGGTACGTTCAAGGTGCCGGAGCGCATGCCACGTTCGTGGCCACCGCCGTCCATTTGAGCAGTTACCTTTACGCGTGGGTTTTTGCGGCTCACATACAAGGCACCTACCCCTTTAGGACCGTACATTTTATGTGAAGTAAAAGCCATCAGGTGTACTCCGGTTTCTTTTGGATTCACCGGAATTTTACCCACTGCCTGTACTGCATCACTGAAGAACAAAACACCTTTGCGGGCGCAAATTTCGCCAATTTCTTTCATCGGCTGAATTACCCCGGTTTCGTTGTTGGCCCACATCACCGATACCAGGATGGTACTCGGTTTGATTGCAGCTTCCAACTCGGCCAGGTCGATCAAACCTTCGGCATTAACCTGGAGATAGGTCACTTCAGCACCCTCTTTCTCCAGTTTTTTACAAGTATCCAACACCGCTTTGTGCTCGGTTGTAACGGTGATGATGTGGTTGCCTTTGCTGGCATACATCTCGAACACCCCTTTGATGGCCAGGTTGTCGGACTCGGTTGCTCCTGAGGTAAAGATGATTTCTTTAGGATCAACATTGATCAGTGAAGCGAGTTGTTCGCGAGCATAATCAACAGCTTCTTCTGCTTCCCAACCAAAAGGGTGGTTGCGACTCGCCGCATTCCCCGGCATCTGATAAAAATAGGGCAACATCGCTTCCACTACCCGTGGATCGGTGGGAGTTGTAGCGTTGTTGTCCACGTACACGCGGCGTGTATCCTTGGTCATAACCTAAGTTTATTTAGATTGAATCTAATCTTATTGAAAACTGACACAAAGATAACGATTGGTGGGAAAAAAAGTTCTAAACAATTAAAAAATCATTGCTGGTGGAAAACTTTTCTTTATAGGGCGATAAAGCTTTTGGGATTCAATTGGGCGGTAAAAAAATAAGTGTTTCATTTTGCCGAAGGATCAGATAAATAAACGATTCACTTTAAGTGTTTTATCTAATCCTTTGACTCAGAGAAAATGAATGCTTATTTTTGCCCACTATAAAGGTCTATTATTGCGGCGTTGCGTTTATTTTTACCCGGGATTTACCAGACTTTATTTATTTTTTGACAAAAAATACGCTCTGACCATGTCATCAACAACATCGCGCCGCAAGTTCCTCAAAATGTCTTCGCTGGCAGCTGGTGCAGGATTCCTGCCCAATACTGAAATCATCGGTGCGCCAAATCTCCGCAAAGGCCCACTGGTCGATAAAGTACGCATCGGTTTCATCGGCACGGGTATGCGTGGCCGCAACCACGTAGAACTTGCTCTGCTCCGCAAAGATTGTGAAGTAGTGGCCATTTGTGACATCGATCCAAAAGCTATTGCTGAGACGCAAAAAATGATCAGCAAAGCTGGAAAACCAGCTGCTGCGGCTTATGGTGAAAAAGGGGAGCGCGATTTCCTGCGCATGTTGGACAAACAAAAACTGGATGCAGTCATCATCGCGACCCCCTGGGAATGGCATACTGAGCAGTCGATAGCTTGTATGAAGCGGGGCATTTATGTCGGTAGTGAGGTCTGCGGCGGTTTTTCTCTCGACGAGTGTTGGGAATTGGTAAATGCCCACGAAGAAACCGGGACACACCTGTTTTTCCTCGAAAACGTCTGTTACCGCCGCGACATCATGGCCGTCATGAACATGGTACGGCAAGATATGTTTGGTGAAATCCTGCACCTGGAAGGGGGCTATCAGCACGACCTGCGCGAGGTCAAGTTCAACGACGGAGTGAATCCCTATGGCGGCGGAGTAGAATTTGGCGACAAAGGTTTCAGTGAAGCCAAATGGCGCACTACCCACTCCCTGCACCGCAACGGCGACCTCTACCCTACCCATGGCGTTGGCCCGGTAGCCATGATGGTCGACATCAACCGGGGCAATCGTTTTGTACACCTGACTTCCACCGCTTCCAAACCCCGTTCCCTGAACGAATACGTGGCCAAGCATCCCAAAGGTGGCCCCAATCACCCGAACGCCAATCTCGAATGGAAATTAGGCGATATAGTGACAAGTGTCATCAAATGTAATAACGGTGAAACCATAATTTTGAGTCACGATACCAACTCCCCACGGCCCTACTCGCTCGGTTTCCGGGTGCAAGGCACCAAGGGGATTTGGATGGACGTCAACAAGTCGCTCTACATCGAAGGCACCAGTCCTAAGGCCCACGCCTGGGAAAAAGCGGATGATTACCTCACAAAGTACGATCACCCCCTTTGGAAGCGTTACGAAAACGACGCCCAGGGCGCCGGGCACGGCGGCATGGACTTTTTTGTGCTCAACTCTTTCATCGAGTGTGTTAAACAAAATGCTCCGGCCCAAATCGATGTGTACGATGCAGCGAGCTGGCTGGCCATCACCCCGCTGTCGGAAGCAAGTATCGCTACGGGTAGTTCCGCCCAAGCTTTCCCCGACTTTACACGGGGGCGTTGGATGAAGAAGAAAAATGATTTTGCAACAGGCAGTTATTAATGATGAGCGATGAGTGATGAGTGATGAATTGGCTGCCGCAGCAACTTTGACAAGGTCGCTGCTGCAGCCAATTCATCACTCATCACTCATCACTCATAACTCCAAAGAGTATGTTCTCTTTTCCAGAAACCCCCTACGCCGATTGGCTCCAACAACTTGAAAAAGACCTCAAAGGCAAACCCTGGACCGACCTACAATGGCACCTGGGTGATGATATTGTAGTTGATCCCTTTTACCACCCGGATCAGTATTTCCCCCAACGTTTGCCCTTGCTGGCCGGGCAGTCAAAAGCCCAATGGGCAATTGGTGAGTCATTGGAAATTGCTGACTTCAAGTTGGGCAATCAGGAGATATTGGCGGCGTTGGAGGGTGGCACAGAGGCGTTGGAGTTGCACCTCAGCAGCCCGATGGGTACTGAAGATTGGGC
Organism: Haliscomenobacter sp.; assembly: GCF_965225875.1. Taxonomy (GTDB): domain Bacteria; phylum Bacteroidota; class Bacteroidia; order Chitinophagales; family Saprospiraceae; genus Haliscomenobacter. Next base: position 1,426,109 of record NZ_CBDDBS010000002.1, read on the forward strand.
AGTTTTGTTGGAAAATGTGCAACTGGAGTACATTGCGCTGAATCTGGTTTTGAGGGAGATAAATCAGGAGCCGGGCGTTTTTCTGGAGGGCCTACAGGACTACATTATCAAACAAGGATTTGAACCTGAAAAACTGCACGGCTCGATCGATTTTGGTAAAAAACCTGTTCCAATTGCTACCCTTCAAAAATACTTGCCAGGTTTCAAACTTGGTGTGGTTGATGGCTTAGGCTTGCATCAGGGGCATACAGCAAGTGCGCAAGAGTTGGCTGGTCTGTTACAGGCGGGAGAAGTTTACCTCGCAGCAGCTTCAAGTACGGAGTTGGAAACGGTAGCGCAAAGCATCCTCTTCAAAGTAGCCCTTGGCAAAAGTTATTTTGTGGAAATCGCCAAATTGAGGGCTTTGCACATCCTCTGGTTCAATGTGTTGAAGGCGTATGGGGTGCAAAAGTCGGGCGTATCCATCTCCGCTCATTTCGCCCCTGATTCACAGGATGAAAATACCAATACCAATATGATTCGGGCGGCCACGCAGGCCATGTCGGCCATCATTGGTGGCGCCCAGGAATTGTACGTCTTGCCCTCCAATGTGGGCGCAGGCGAGTCCCCTACCCCATTCACCCGGCGGATTGCGCGCAATGTGCAACACCTGCTGCGCCAGGAAAGTTACCTGGATAAGGTGCAAGACCCGGCGGCGGGAAGTTATTATGTGGAAAAATTGACGGAGGAATTGGCGAGGAAGGCGTGGGCGATTTTTCAGCAACAGTAGGTTTGAATTATTAACTCACTTTAAGCATTTTATTTACCGCAGAGTTTCGCGGAGTACACGCAGAGTTTCGCGGAGTTTTTTAGTTTTAAGGAGTTTGCCACCTGCGGTGGCTGGAGTTAGGGCTCCAGGAAAATCTTGCTTAAGATAAAGTGTAATATTTGATAACGAGTAACGGCCAGCCTTCAGCAAAGGCGACCTCTGAGGCCTCTTGGCACCGCAGGTGCCCTAAAAAAACGCTGTGAAACTCTGCGTGTACTCTGTGAAACTCTGCGGTAAATAAAATGCGCAATGTGAGTTATTAATAAAGTAAAAATGCTTCCGTCCTCTCTCTCCAATCGCCCACAACCGTCAAATCCCCAATTTGACTAAAAAACTGATCCACATCTTCCTCCAAGGCCTCGCGTACAGCGGGCGTACCCGTCAACAAATCAAAATGCCGTGCTCCGGTTTTATTCACATGAGTCGGGTAATTCGCCCATTGGACTTGTTCGGGATACAGCTTTTTCAACAGTCCTACCAGGTATAAACCCACAAAAATGGGTCGAAAAACAAGCTCATCCAGCACATGCAACATGATGCCCTGGCAAGCTTGATTTTTGTACAAACCTTCACTTGGCGTAAACGAAAAAGGTCGGGCCCTCACCCCCTCCAAGCCACTGTCATTGAAAGCCTTAGCCAACTCCAAGCCATCGATCCAGGGTGCCCCACATACCCGAAAGGGAAAGGCAGTTCCTCTGCCTTCGCTCACATTCAACCCTTCCAAAAAGCACAAAGCTGGGTAGGTCAGCAAGGTTTCCATACTCGAAATGGCGGGCGAACTGGGTACAAAGGGCAAGTTCAAATCCTGGAAAAATTGCTCCCGTTTCCAGTTTTGAGCGGTATACACTTTCAAATCCAGCCCCTCATCAAAACGTTCTTTGTGCCAAAACAAAGCCAATTCCCCAATCGTCAGGCTATGCCGAATGGGAATGCGCCAACGGCCAATAAAAGAGGCAGCCGTGGATTCATCCAGCATCGGGCCTTCCGCAAGGTCGAGCTTTCCGCTGAGAGGATTCGGTCGATCCAAAACGACCAAGGGCACTCTGGCTGCGTGGCAAGCCTCCATCACGTAGGAAAGGGTCCAGATGTAGGTGTAAAAACGTACCCCAATGTCGGGTAAATCGAATAAAATGCCATCCAGGTCTTGCAAAACCTCGGTAGGTGGGCGCAGGTTATCGCCGTAAAGACTGAACACGTGTAAGCCGGTTAATGCGTCGGTTTGATGGGCCATCAGAGCGCCATCTGCGCCGATGACTTGCAGGCCATGCTCAGGTGAAAAGAGGCGGGCGAGCTGAAAGCCATTATTCAGTAGTGCTTGACGGACGGGGATAAAATCACGGGTAAAAACAGCGTCATTGGTGACCAAGCCCCAACGTTTGTTTTTGTCTTGCTGCGTTTGCAAAAAATGATCTATCCCAAAGGTTATCCGTGCCATTTATCCCAAAAAATTAAGTACTATTTAAAAGCCGACGCTCCCCTTAGGTGTCCCTTATGTGCCTTCAGTTTCTTAGGTGGTGAGACCCCCAACCTGCGAAGCAGGTATTCATTCACCACCTTAGAAACCACAGGCAAATAAGAGGCACCTAAGCGCGCTCAGTATTCAAGGCTTCTTCCAGGTCGCCTTTTTCCACAAAGCCGAGTTCAGCACCCCCTGATACGCCGCCTGCGCAGCCTCCAATTTCCCCTTGGTCAATTGATGCACCTCCACCTGCTGATCCGTCGGCGGGTGATCACCACTGGAAACCAGTAGCTCTTTCCCGATCGCCAAGAAACGTTCCAGCACACCCACCGGATTCCGGAAATTGTCCTGCCGAGCCCCCGTTTGTTTCAAGTCGAGCAAACCACTTTCAATTTGGTACAATTGCTCCTCCAGGTCGAGCAGGTCTTTTTTCACTTCCGCCGATTTCTCCCGGCTGCTGGCCTTTTGCAGATCAGCGCGTTGTTTTTCAATGTCTTCAATCAATTTGACCGTAGCTTTGAGGTCGCGGTTCAGTTGCAGGCCAAAGCTGAATTGTTTTTGGATGTCGGCGTCATTGCCCTTTACATTTGGGTCATTGCGCAGTTCCAAGATTTGCTCCTGTTTTTTGCCATTGGCATTGTACACCACGCGGTATTTGCCCGCAGGCACCAGCGGTGCGTTTATGCCCGGCTGCATGTCCAAATCCCAGGGATAAATGCTGCGCTCGCCGTTTTTGTCCAGTTCTACCCAGTCCTTGTCGCGGGGTTTGGTGCGCAACTTGGGCAAACGGGCGGGTTCCGGGCGCAAGTCCCAACTGGTCCGCTGGATACCCGCTTTGTTGACCGTACGCAACTTGCGCAGTGTATCGCCCTGCATGGAGAGCACCAGCAGCTCAGCCGTTTTTTGCAAAGTATCTTTTTGGTAATAATTGATCAATGCGCCGTAGGTAGGGTTTTGTCCCGAAAAAGAGTCGCCGTCCGCGTGGGTGCCCTGTACGCGTTGAAAGCGATAGGCTGGCCGCAAACTGAACAAGTGGCTTTCAGCCTTTTGCACCTCGGCACTGAACTGGCGGATGGGTGTCAGGTCGTCCAGGATGTAAAAACCTCGACCGTAGGTGCCGAGCACCAAATCGCCAAAGTGTTTCTGGATGGCGATGCCGTAGACCGCCACAGGAGGCAGGTTGTTGCGCAGGCGTTGCCAGGTCTTGCCGTCGTTGGGCGAAAAGTAAAGCGCATTGTCGGTGCCGCAGTACAAGAGGCCTCTCATTGCAGGGTCTTCACGGATTTGAAACACCGTACTGGATTGATTTTGGGGTAAGTCGCCGATGATTTTCGTCCAGCTTTTGCCGTAATCGCTGGTTTTGAAGATGTAAGATTGGGTGTTGCCCACGTACAAAAAGCGGTAGGATACGTAACAGGTTCCGGCCTCAAAATTGGAGGGTTCGATGCAGGAAACGCTGCCGCCAGCGGGTAAGCCAGGTATATTTTTGGTCAAATTTTCCCAGTTTTTGCCACCGTCGCGGGTAATGTGCAGAAGGCCATCGTTGGTACCCACCCAAAGGATGCCTTCTTTGACGGCGATTCAGCCATATTCAGCGTGGTGCAGCCATCCCAGGTGTAGAGGTTGTCGTAGGCAATGCCGCCGGAATTGTCCATTTTTTTGGGATCAGCGGTGGTCAAATCCGGGCTGATCACTTGCCAGGATTGGCCGCCATTGGTCGTCTGGTGGATGTACTGGCTGCCCACCCACACCGTGTTCGGGCGGTGACGCGAGAGCACCATGGGGAAGTTCCAGTGCCAGCGGTATTTCACGTTTTGGGGGTTCCAGCCGTATTGGGTTTCGGGCCAGGGGCGTACGTCGCGCGCGATGCCTGTGCGCAGGTCGGTCACATCCAGGCCGCCATCGTAACAACCCGACCAGACGATGTTCGGATTGAAGGGATCAACCTGGGCAAAACCCGACTCGCAGCCGCCTACAAATTTCCAGTCACTGATGGGGATGCCCCCGCTGCGGCTGTTGCTGGGGCCGTAGTAGGAATAACCATCCTGGCGATTGCCGAGTACGTGATAGGGGATCATGCTGTCGACCGCCACGTGGTAAAGCTGGGCGATGGGTAGGTTGACGTTTTTCCAGGTTTTGCCGCCGTTCAGGGTCATGTTCATGCAGCCGTCGTGGGCCACCATCTGGCGGTTGGGATTTTTTGGGTCAAACCACATGTCGTGGCAATCGCCGCCCATGGCCCAGGGGCTGCCCTCACCCATTACCCAGGACTTACCGCCGTCTTTGGACTTGGAAACGCTCACGCAGATGGTGTACACCTCGTCCGCATTGCCCGTGGAGACCCGCACCCGGGTGTAGTAGGGCGCGCGTTGGGCCATGGAATGGTCTTTTTTGACCAGGGTCCAGCTGTTGCCACCATTGTCGGAGCGGTAGAGGCAGGGCTCCTTGTCTTCGATCAGGGCGTACACCACGTTGGAATTGCTGGGGGCGATGCACACGGAGGTTTTGCCGACCGGGTGCTTTTCGCCAAATTGGATACCCCGAGTGTTCATGGGCTCCCAGGTTTTGCCCGCGTCGGTCGAGCGGTAAATGCCGCTGGAAGGGCCGCCAGAGTTGAGGCCCCAGGTTTTGATGTCGACCTGCCACATGGCGGCAAAGAGGATATTGGGGTTGTTGGTGTCGATCTCGATCTCGTTGCACCCAGTGGACTCGTTCAGGAAAAAGACGCGAGCCCAGGTTTTGCCGCCATCGCTGGTTTTATACACGCCACGCTCTTGCTGGGGCGCGTGGGTGTTGCCCAGGGCGGCGACGTAAATGGTGTTGGTATCGCTGGGGTGCACCACAATGCGCCCAATGCGCCCGGTTTTTTCCAGCCCCAGGTGCTTCCAGGTTTTGCCCGCATCAGATGACTTGTACACGCCATTGCCCAGCGGGTGTGCGGGCCGAATGACGAAGGTTTCGCCGGTGCCGCACCAGATCTGGTTGGGGTTGCTGGGGGCAATGGCCAGAGAGCCAATGGCGGCAACGTCTTGATCGTCAAAAATGGGTCGCCAGTTGAGGCCGCCGTCTTCGGTTTTGAAGATACCGCCTGAGGCCGCACCGACGTAGGCGACCATGGGATTGCCGGGTTCTCCGACTACGGCGGAGGCGCGGTTGCCGTCGACGCCGAGGAAGCGGAAATTTAAGTTATTGAAGGTTTGTGCGGAGGAAAGGGTGGTAAAAAGGAGGAGGAGAAGGAGGAGGTGGTGGCGCATGGATTTTTGGTTTTTTTGGAGGGGAAAATAGGGAATTTCGGGGGATTGAGCGGGGCAAAATCACTGAAAATTATTATAAATCACTCATCGGGGTCGGAATAGAATCAAAAGCCTGATTGATGATTTGAAAATTTAATGTGCTCTTCTTGAAAACTTATAGGCTATAAGATTAACTTTGATTTGAGTCTTTGTATCATGGATATTTGACTATAGACGGAGTAAAATGGGATGAAGACAGTCCCAGCTCACACGCAACAGCTGTCAAAGTAAAAGGTACAATGCGGGTTTCACTTTGACGGTTGTTGCGTCAGGGACTTGTTGGGCGACATGCAAAAACCGACGGCACTCAATAAAAAGGTAGTTAAATCATAAACGATGAAAAATAATGTTTTTTACATTAGAGCATTAACCATTTTCCTTGTAATTCTTTTTATTTTTTGTAAATTTTATCTAAGAACTTTAAATCTAAATAATGGTTTAGCAATATTTCTGTTAGGGGTTTCTCCCAACTTTTTTTCTGCTATTGGGATGCCAATGTTTTCACTATGGAACCTGCATAAGAAAGAAGAAAACATTCTAAAAAAGTATGACAAATATATTTTATGGGGGCTTGGGATTTTCTTTCTTTTATTTATATATGAAGAATACATACCAACTTTTGCCAATTCTCAAGTTTTCGATTATTGGGACATCCTATTTTCTTTTTTTGGACTAACTGCTTTCTATTTAATCTACAAGATTTATTTCAGGACAACATTAAACCAAATAAATAGAACAGTAAGAGAGTAATCACTTAAACTGATCAACTTTGTAAGCAACATTTCAAAAAATTAAGTTGCTTGTTTCTCTAATCATTCAGAAACTCGCAGGATTCAGCCTAAATCCCTTGACTCCGCAAAACCCCTCTATTTTACCACGGCACCCACCTTTCGTCCCCACGATTTCCAGATTCAATGCAATACTCATTTGAAAAATCAGCGTACTGTTTTTATATTGAGAACAGAAGCATTTTACCATGCATTAAGCAGAAATCGGAAGCAGCATGAGGCCAGAAGAGTACCGACCAGAAGCCACTCCACACTCATTGCCGGAACATTTGCCCGCTGAACACTCCCCCAATGAAATAAATTCGGTAGACATACAATCCCGGCGGCAAGGAGGAGGCATCCCAATGCAGGGTATGTGCTCCAGTCTCCTGTTTTTCATGTAATAATCCTGCAACCAGCCGGCCGCTGGCATCCAGCACGTCGATTTGAACCAAGCCCTTTGCTGGTAGTTGGTAGTGGATGGCAGTTTTTTGAGAGAAAGGGTTAGGAGAGTTGGAATGGGCGACCGATTCCCTGGTTTGTTTGCCTGATACCGACGACAAAACGTCCAAAACGCTGGTAGCCCAAGAAGTGCCAACCCGGATACCATCAAGTTTAATATTGCATCCGGTTATGCCTGTTTGGGCATAATTGTTGTTCAACACCACCGAAGCCTGCCCTGTATAATCACCTCCGTCATTCGTACCCGCAGCGGGCGTTGCAGGTTCAGTCGCAGGTACGCCTTGCGTAAACACATACAAGCTGCTGGCATCATTGCCGGCGCCATCGACAATCGAATATTTCAGTACGACGAGATATGTTTTCCCGCGCTCAAACGTATTGCTCGCGTATGCAATGGTATTTTCGATTTCCTTTTGTACCCCCAGGTTGAAAGTTGAATCCGACAATCGCTTAATATACAGGCTTGTGTTGAGGTTCGTTCCACCCGTATTGGGGTTGAACGAAATACAATATCCTTCGGTCACAGTCGACGGCAAACTATCTACTTGAATCATCAAAGACATATAAGCGGCCCCTGTGGTAATTGCGGAATCCAGATTTTTTATAACCACATCTCCATTGCCTGCATTGGCTATTTGGCAGGCGTTACCCTTGGCCGAACCGACATAATCTTTGTAAGTAAGCCCGGGAGCGACCACCTTTATATTGTAAGGAAAATCAATGCCAGATTTAAACCAATCATTATTGTTGTCAAGATTTCCTATTGGTCCAAAAAGGAAATCTTCGACAAATACCTTCTGAGAAAAGGCAGTGGCATGCAGAGCGCATAGACAGGCGAAGACAAGGATCAATTTTTTCATATTGTTGGAATAATTTTTGGTTTCTATATAGAAGCGAAAGTAGAACAAACCAGCGATATTGCAAAGGAACCAAAGCCCGTTTTGCCTCGGGAGCTATCTCCACAAAGTCCGGTATTTGGGTGCAAATACGTAGTGGATGTGAATCTGGATGTAGGTGTTCGGTATAAGGATACTGATATTTAAAACGTTCTGTATAAAGATAAAAATCAAATTAAAAACACAAATCAATGATTCAAAACATTAATACAACTTGCTTTTCAGCTCCCAGATAATTATCTTTGTTTGGACTCCTCAATAGCTTATCCAAACTTTCACTGAATTAGTTTGGGGCGCAATGCATTGCCCGTAAACCCCATCTTTAGTACCGACTTATCTTTTCCTACTTGAACTAGTTTTATCATCACAAAACGCTAAAATTAAAGTTATGTCTAATCAAATTACCCTTAACGGCAGGGTATCCTTTAACCAATCCAGTGATGTCACTGCCACTGTAAGCGTTTGGGAGGCCAATAATGCTGAGTCGATTGGTGGGGCTGCGGTGAACGACGGTCAATTCACCATTGACGTTACTCCCGGATCAGCGGACGCCATTCTTTACGTTACGGCTGATTTACAAGCCTCTGGAGTTGTTTTGCTGTCTGTTTTGTCGCCGAATTTGCAAGCAGATATTGCCAAGCAGGGGATAGTTGTGAATGAGTTAACTACCGTGGCTGCGGCGTTTACTTGCGCTCAATTTTTCAAGGGGCTACAACTGTCTGGTAACCTAAAAGGAGTGACGATTGCCGCTAAAAATATGCCCAATCTGGTCAATCCAGTAAGCGGATCCTGGGGCGATGTGTTAACGGACCCCTTCAACATCACCCAGAATGAGACACTGGCGCGCCTGAATACATTGGGGGCACTGATCACTGCCTACGGCACAGTTGATATAACTGGCTGGCAGGATAATTTTTTGAAATATACAACGCCCTTGGGTGGCAAACAGCCGGAGAATACCGCTGAAGCAATGATTGGCATTGCCCAGTCGCCTTGGGCAAACCCGGCAGCTTTGTATGCCCTTTTTGATCAAGCCTATCCTCAGCCGACCGATGGCTTCCCGGCTAAACCCAACAGCAAGGTTCCAGTCAGTCGGCGAAGTGCTCCTTTTGTACCCTATTTGAGTTTTGCTCCAGAGGATTTTTCAATGATCCTGGCTTTTGGCCAAGGTGGCATCTGCGCACCCGGGAAGTTGGCTTTGGATGCGGAAGGAAACTTGTGGACTGGTTTGAACTGGATGCCGGGCGCACAAAACGGCGTGTATCAAGGTATAGGCGGTGGACTTGTTCAGCTGGATTCTACGGGGCGACTGTTGTCGCCGCCGGTTACGGGTTATACGGGAATGGGCGTAGATGGGGCAGGCTGGGGCACCGCAATTACCCAAGCTGGCACCTGTTGGGTGACAAGTTTTAATGGCGCTATTGGCGTATATAATTTAGCGGATGGTGCTCCGGTAATGGACGAAGTGCCAGCCTACCTGGCTGAAATGTTAAGGGACAATGGAGGTTTGCAAGGCATTGGAGTAGCCGCAAATGGCGACATCTGGATTGCTGGAACTTCGTCCAATAATGTGCTTTATTTTCCGGGCGGAGACCTCTCCAAAGGCCGGAAGGTGCCGGACCTTAGCGCAGACCATCTTCTCTCTGCCCCCTTTGCGGTTTCGATCGATCAATCCAACCGGGTCTGGATTAGCAATACAAATGGTAAATCGTTGGTGCGGTATACGCCATCGGCAGAAAAAAATCCGGTGGAACGCTTTATTGTAGCCGGTGGTGGACGCGGTGTGGCGCTTGACTCAAAAGGGAATTGTTGGGTATCTTGCAATTTAAGTCCCGAATTCCCTTCCACCACTCCGACCGATGGTATTTCAATCCTTGAGGGATTTGCACTTGGTTATCCGCATCTCCAACAAACACTTGGGCGCAAGCATAAAACGGGTTCTGTTTTTATGATTCCTTTCGATGCCAAACCGATCGATACAATGGATGGCACCACTCCTTTGACACCTTATGGCGATGGGGACTTGAATGCCCCCTGGGGGGTATCCGTAGATGGCAACGATGATGTCTGGGTGGCCAACTTTATGGGCAGAGGGGTATCTTTTATGGCTGGCGCTTCGCCCAGTGGCCGCACTGAATCTTTTAATACCGGCGATGTGATTCACACCATCCATTCTGGCAGCATTCAGATGTTGACCGATGTGGTTGTTGACCAGGCGGGCAATCTCTGGTGTGCCAATAACTGGAATTTACCTCAAACGGTGATGCAAGCGCAACCCGATCCCGCCTTTTCGACCTGGGGTGGTGGATCAGGTGTTTTGGTCATCTACGGAATAGCCAAGCCCGCTCAGACGCCAGTGGTTGGCCCGGTTTGCGCGGTGGACAATGGGTAAAGATAAAAATTCAATCAAAATCCCTAACCATCCCTAAAAATTCAACAGCTTGATTCTTTGTAAAAGAGAAGTTCAGTTTCTATTTTGTGAAGAATCAAGCTGCAACTTTAAATGAACGTCCAAGATCAAATCGACTCCTACATAGCCAGCCAGCCTGAGCCCAAACGAATTGACCTGCAAACCTTGCACCAGCTCGCTCTTCAAGTATCACCTGGATGTAGAGTATGGTTCATCGATGGTAAAAACAGCGAAGGCAAAACCATTGCCAACCCCAATATCGGCTATGGCTTTTATACCATCAAATATGCCGATGGAAGCAGCAGGGAGTTTTATCAAATTGGGTTGAGTGCCAACACAACCGGGATCTCGGTCTACATTATGGGCCTCAAAGACAAGACCTATCTGTCCAGAACCTACGGAGAAAGCATTGGCAAAGCCAGCGTGACCGGGTATTGCATTAAGTTCAAAGCGCTAAAAGACATCAAACTGGATGTACTTGAAGCGGCGATACGGGATGGCTTTGATGGGAGATTTTGAGCCGACACCACTACGCATAAAAAGGAAGCTACCGTTTTGGGGCAGCTTCCCTTTCATTCCTTAGAAAGGCTTGTCTAAGTACAATGCGTTGCTCAACCGCTCGCTTATTTTCCCATTTCAGGGCCACTTACCACCGGGGTGAGTGCGATGAGATCAAGCAGCCACTTGTCGCCCATTTTTTTGAGCACCACTGCCGTAGTTGTTTTTTCTACTTTCGTTTGGCTGCCAAAACTGATGCTCTTTTCCTCAGTGTAAGTGGCCAATATCAGACCAGGTGCCAGATAGCGGCTTTGCATGCCAATGAGTTTGACGTCAACCTTGTCGGGCTTAGGCAAACCTTTCAGGAATTCCATATAGCCCTTCATGTTGGCGACCACAGTGGCACGGCCCCGGGTAATGTTCCCATCTGGGGTGATTTGATCTACATTTTCGGTAAGCAGGGCTTCAATACCCGACATATCCATTTTTCCAAAGGCCGCTGAAAAACCATTGTAGTTTGCCATGATGCCTTTTTGATCCGCGTCGGAGATGCTTTGGGCTTGCAGCGTTTGGAAAAAAAACGCAAAAGCGCAGCAAGCGAGAAGGTTTAAAAGTGTCTTTTTCATAGTTTGATTGGTTGTGATTTGATGGTACAAAGCTAAGGGGCTGCCGGGCGGCAGTTATGCGCAGGTTTGCGTAAATCGGCTACGTAGATTTGCGTATTTTAGAGAATATGCTTTGAATGGCCAACAAACACGTGGATGGTCGTGAATTCGATAAGCTGGAAAATCGCCTGTGCCATTTTCAGGTTCCAATTGTGAGAAGCGGGGGGATTTAAATAGGTATACATTTTATGACTAAAAATGAGTCACCCTGAATTTACAAATATCATGATGAAAAAATAAGCACAAAGGACACAGAGTCCTTTGTGCTAAAAAATGCCGTTTTATGTTTTCTCAAAAATTCCGGATGTCCAACTGTTTAAAGTAACACCCTACTATTCCTTGATGATTTTTTGAACCGCTCTACCCGCTCGAATGATGTACAGGCCGCGGGGTATTGCAGCAAGATTGACCGTGATTCGATCGTCTTTCAAGGGATGAGTAAACGATTTGACCAAACGCCCCTGTAGGTCAAAAATCTGAACAAGCCCTCTGTTTTGAGCCAGCCCCTCGATGGTCAATTCGTTTTGAACCACGGTAGGATAAACCCTTAACGGAATGGATGATTCGATCTCCTTCAAGCTGGTGGGAATGTTGACGGGAGGAGCGGAAGCCCTGATCGTGGAATTGAGCCACTGCAAAGCAGGGCGCTCCTGTCCGGTACAAGGATCAATCAGATAAGCCGCAGCGTCGTTTTGCCACAGGCCTGGTCGCCAGCCCCAAAGCGTGATGCCAATGACCGATGGATGGTTCCAATAGAGACTAAAAATCCGCTGGTATTCCGCAAGTTGGAAGCTGTCTTTTTGAGCGGTGGTACCCCCATCTTGTGGTTCGCCGTTGGCATCAAAGTACAGGTCGCCTTCAATATCCAATTCCGTAATCTGAATGGGCAGTCCCAACTGCGCCAAATTGTCCAGGTTGCTTTTTAGGTTGCTGTTCAATGCTGCATAAGTGCCGCCGTATTTTTTGGTACTGAAGGTGTGGCCTTGCATCCCCACTACATCCACCAAATTGGCAGCTTTCAGCAATCGGATGATATCGGCATAGCGGCGATTGAGGCTAGGGGTATTTTCAATCCCGTACTCGTTGATCATCAATTTTGTTTGGGTAGGGAAATATTGTCTGCCTAATTTAAACGCATTCACAATCCAGTCGTATTCGCCTGCTTCAGTGTTTAATTCCGCATTTAAGGAGCTCAAAGCAGCTTTGTAAAAAGGCGGCTGGTTCAAAGGTTCATTCACCACCTCCACATAGGCTGGGGCGTTCTCACCGCTGTAACGCGTGGACACGGCGGCAAACCATTCCTTGATTTCTGCCACTTGTTCCGCTTGTGGCAAATTCTCTAACCAGGTGGGTTGCTGGGCGCCCCAAACCATCACGTGGAAACGGAAGGGGAAATTATTGGTTTTCGCAAACTGCCGGGCTTGATCCAAAGCGGCCCAGTTGAACGAATCTCTCTGTACTTCTACTGAAGCCCACTTACCGGAGTTTTCCGGGGTCACTTGATTGAAATATTTTTCAAAATCCGGCAAAGCATGACCAGCGTAGACGTTCCCCAAAAACTTCGACTTGCCCGTCGCAATCGGCACTTGAGTTGCTGGCGCGCTGTAGCTGGTGCCACAGACCACTTCCAGACAGACCTCATCGATGTAAAAGGTATTGGCCACAGCGCCGCCCAGGTTGAGGGTCACCAGCGAGCGAGGGCTAAATGCTTTGAACTCGTAAGTTACCTGCATCCATTCCTTGCCGATTCGGTTGGCGGAAGTAGTGTATTGCGTTTCAGAATTGAAGGGACTGGCCGCGTTTCTGAGGGAAAATTGAATGGTGTTGACATCCGCGCTGTCTGCTTTAATCCAGATCTTGAAGCGGTAAGTGCCTCCAGATAAGGTATAAAAAGAAGGACTGGCCATTTGCAGCTGGAAACTTAGCGTGTTGGCAGGGTTGCGTGCGACCAGCGCATTCGACCCGCTGTATACCTTCGCGGTATCCATCGTCACGCCAAAAGAACTACCGTTTGCACGATTGTAGTAAGTCCATCCGTTGAAGGTATTGCTCCCGGCATCATGGGTCTCAAAACCATTGTTGGTAAGTGGCAAACAGTTGTCCGTTGGTTTTGGATAGACCACACAAATGTTGTCGATGTAATAGGTATTGGCGGTTTCGTCGCCAAGGTTTAAGGTAATTACCGTCGCATTACTAATTGCCGTAAACGAATAAGAAATCTGGGTCCAATCACCACTTATCCTCGTTGCAGAGTTGGTGTATTGTGTTTCATTTCCCCCGTTTCCATCCCTGGTGGAAAACTGAATGAAATTCGCATTGGGTGTCTTTGCTTTGATCCATAGGTTCAGTGTGTAGGATTGTCCATTCACCGTAGGAAAAGCGGGGGTGCCAATTTGTAATCCCCAGCGAGCAATCCCCCCCGCATTGGTCGCCTGCAAAGCGTTGGTGCCGGCATAGGCGTTGGTGCCTGTGGCTAGGCCAAAACTGCTTCCACCGTTTTGGTTGTAAAATGTCCAGCCACTGAAGGTGTTGGCAGTTGAGTTGTACGTTTCAAAATCGCCATTGTCCAATAATTGGCAATTGGCTGCACCTCCCGCAGGGCCCTGCAAAGACATGTCGTCCAGGTAATACGTGTTCACTTGTGCGCCAAGGTCCAGTACAATTCTCGTCATCGCCTCATTCGCTGTGAACTTCCAGGTCAATTGTGCCCATTCCTTACTCACCGCGTAATCTGCCGAATACAATGCATTGGGCTGGGTGGAAAAACGAATTTGCGTACCTGCATTCGCCCCCTTCACCCAAATAGAAAAGGTGTATTCCTCGCCCGCCTGGGTAGGAATCAAATCGCTGGCCAACTGCAATTGCCAGGCTTGCCCAGCTTGCGTCACTTGCCCTTTCAAGGCTCTACTGCCGCTTCGGTATTCTCCATTGGCAACAGCTTCTGAAAAGGTGCCGCTGATTTCGTTAAAAATGTTCCAGTTGGTGAAAGTTTTGCCGGTTCCGGCTTCAAAGCCTGGGTTGGGAATAAGATTTTGAGCTACAACAGCATAGCTGGTTAGCAGACAAAGGCATGTCGCTAACCAATGGTTTTTGGTCAATTGTTTCATGAATTTTTTCCTTAATTGGTCTAAAAATGTTGTGATCAAAGCAATGTTACAACAATGCTCCGACTTCATGAAATCGATTGTAAATTTATTTTGGATATATGTTTGGTTTGGTAAGGTAGTTGGCATTTCACTCTTGTTCAGCCTTAGAAGCGAGGGACTGGCATTCAGGTTCATTCCTTCTTTAACCCCACTTCCGGCAACACAACCCTCAACTCCCTTCCCCTTTCCTGATCAGTCCAATACACCAAAAAATTAACCCGTGCCTCCGTCATCCCATACCCCGATGCGCGATAACCCGCAATTTGCTCCTGAAACTTCTTCGAAAATTTCACGATTAAATTCCCGTTTGGATCAGCCAGCCCATCGGCCTGGATGTTCAGGCTTTGCCCACTTGTCAGCGCCTGCACCTGAGCTTGGACAAAAGCAAAATGACCGAGATAAACATCTTTGAGCGTAAGTTGGACGGCAATTTTGGAAGGTGGTAACCAAGTTTCCGTATTCTCTATCAGTTGAATCCCCGGTAATTGGATGTGATTAAAAAAATACCCGTTGGTATGAATCGCTAGACGATTTTTGGCGCGGGTAAGGGCAACGTAAATCTGGCGTTTGGCCTCGTCGGAGTCTGCCTTGAAGTCGTCGAGCAGGAGGAAAACCTGGTCAAACTCGTGGCCTTTGGCCTTGTGGATCGTCGAAACGAAGATCGTGTCGCCTTCCTGGCGGTAAAAATCCTCGATTTTTGACTCCTGAACAAATGCATGAAAATCAGACCAATATTTAACTTTCGGGTTGATTTCCTGAAAATCTTTGACCAAATTTAATACGATCTCAAATTTCGGACTGGACTTGAATTTTTCATACACCGCGCGTTTGGCCTTCTCCCAATCTTCCGGCGCGATGCTGACCGAGTGGGGTGCCAATGCATCCATGAAATAGCGCACCTCTAGCAGGTTTTGCAACGGAAAACCGTCGTTGCTTTGGATGAGTTTGGCAGGCCTGCCCTGCTGGAGCAATAATCCGGTGATTTGGGCAGCCTCTTCGTTGGTTTTGGTCAGCACGCAGGTGGTTCCGCTCAGGTCAGTGGCAAGTAAGTCCTGCACCAGGGGTTCGATGAGATGCTTGCTTTGGTAAGTCACCAACTTCAAATGCCCCACTTTACTTTGATGTGGAATGATTTCACTGGATTTCAGTCGCTTGCTTATGGTTTTGACAAAAGCGTTGGCAAAAGCTACGATTTGGGGGCAACTGCGGAAATTGGTCGTAAGCTCGTACTTCACAGCTTGCCAACGTTCGATGAGCTCCAGCAAATAGCGGGAATCAGCTCCTCGGAAGCCGTAGATATTTTGGTCGTCGTCACCTACCGCAATCACGCGCAAACCCTCATTTCTTTCCATTAAACTATTGACCAATGAAAACTCATCAACGTTCATGTCCTGCGCCTCATCAATGACCAGCACCGCTTTGGTGATTCGACTAGGTTCGATTTCCCCGTTGCGAATTTTTTCTACCGTATTCTGGAGGATACTGTCCGATTTTTCAAGGCTGCCTACGCGGCCTAAAAGATCGAAACAGTAGGAATGAAAAGTTTTGATTTCTATAAAATGGGCAGCGTTGCCGATGAGTGTGGTCAGGCGTTTTTTGAACTCCGTTGCAGCCGACCGCGAAAAGGTGAGCATCAGCAATTGCTCGTGCTTCACATCTTCCATCAGCAGAAGCGCGGCGAGTTTATGGGTCAGCACCTTGGTTTTGCCACTCCCTGGTCCGGCAGCCACCACAAGATGAGGGCTGTTTTTGTCGTCGATGATTTGGCGCTGGGCATCAGAAAGCGTTTCGAACAATTGGCGGTATTTGGCGGGCGTGATATTCCGTTTGATTTCTGCGCCGCGCGTACCGGGGAAATATTTTCCTATGAAAGAAGAATAGTTCAGCTGGAAATAATCGTCTACAAAACGCAAAGCACCTACATAGTCATGCACCATTTTTTTGGCATACTCGCCCACAATGTGGATTTGTTGCACCTTGTTTTCATAAAACTGATTGAGTTTTTGGTAGTCCTCGTTTTTGTATTGGATTTTGTTGTTTTCTTCCAGGCGCACAATGTTCAAACGGTTGTGCACCACCAGAAAACCACCTTCTATTTTCAGGGCTTCGATTCTGGAAAGGTAAAAAAGCGCGTCTTCAACTGCCTCTGGGGTAGTTTTTTGCTGGAACAGGCCGGATTGTCTTTCGAAATTTTCTTTTAATTCCAATATTGAAAACTCTACCAGTACCTCATCAGCTTGCTCATTTTCGGTATTGACCTTTTTGTTTTTTTCGTACAAAAAATCAATGATCGACCAGGCCAGTTCGTGCCGTTTTTCCAATTTTTCACGTAAATTTTTTGGCGAGTCCATCGTTTGCACAACGACGATTTGATGCGCAAAATCGCGGGGTGCACGTTTTATCCAGTGTTTGATGGCCCAAAAATTCAGCATCGTTTTTATTCGTTGCGGCGAAACGTTCGTGCAGCCTGCCGCTTCGGCTGCTTCGTTGAGGGCTTTGAGCGAGTAGTCGCGCTCAGTTTCGTCGAACTGGGTGAGTAAAAACTGTTCGATTTGATGGTAGGTTTCAACAATCGCAAGTGAGCGGTTCTTTTGTTCACCACGTTTGATGAAAGCCGTCAGGTCTTTGGCGTCGGCGAGGATTTTTTCCTCCCGCAGCAGGTTGATGATTTGAATGACTTCTTCTTTGACGATTCCCAGGTGGTCGCTGATGTAATCAATCCTTGATTCGGCGGCTTCGCTGTCAAGAGCTTGAGCCTTACTCTTGCTGGAAAACAGTTTTTTGACGATGCGGATGGCGTTTGTTTTCTGACGCTCGTGCTCAAAGCGACTGGATTTTTCGATTTTTTCAATGGCCTCTTGCGCGGTTTTGCTCAAGATACTGTTGGCGTAAATGCGGGGCATATTCTGCCCGCGGCGCAGGTAACCAGCGTCTTCGAGCGCAGCTATGGCAATGGTTACGCGGGTCTCGATCTCAGAGACGCTGTCGTCCCAGCCCGCTCTACGCGCGATCTCAAGCGGGGAATTGGAAACACTTGTCCGGTATTTGGTGATGAACTTGATGGCATTCCAGATTTGTTTGATTTCCTGGATGTTGAGTTTGGTTTGGTTCAATAGGATAAAATGTTTGCTCAAATCTTCCTCATTGTACAAGACATAACATTCAGCCTCAATCTTTTCGTCACGCCCGGCTCGGCCAGCCTCCTGTACGTAGTTTTCCAAAGAATCGGAAATGTCAAAATGGATGACAAGGCCCACATCTTTTTTGTCCACCCCCATCCCAAAAGCCGAAGTGGCCACCATAATCTGTACAGACCCTTCGATGAAGGCGTTTTGATTTTGGGTTTTTTCAGTGGCCTCCATTTTGCCATGAAAAGCGCGGGCGTTGAATCCATCGGCACTCAAGCGTTCAGCAAGTTCGGTCGCTTTGCGGGTGCGCGACACATAGACGATGCTTGGGCAGTTTTTGTCGTCAATAAGGTTGCGTAGGGCGTTGTATTTGTCGTCGTCGCCTTCTCTTTCAAAAACACTGTAGTGCAGGTTGCTGCGGGCTGCAGAGGCTTGAAAAATGTCGAGCTCAAGGTTCAATTTCTCTCTAAAATAAGCACAGATGTCTTCAACCACCTTTTGTTTGGCCGTAGCCGTGAAGCAGGAAACGGGGATGGGATCGGTCAGGTTTTTCTTTTCCCGCAGGTTTTTGATGAAATCAGCAATATACAGGTAGTCCACCCGAAAATCCTGCCCCCAGGCAGAAAAACAATGTGCCTCATCAATGACAAAACGGGCGATTTTGCGCCCCAGTAGCAAGTGTTCGATGCTTTTAGACCGCAGGGATTCGGGCGAGATGTAGAGCAGAGCAGCCGAGCCATCTTCAACACGTTCGAAGGATTTCGCACGTTCGATGGGGTCGAGCAAACCATTGATGGTGACTGCCTCGGTGATGCCCGCCCGTTCGAGGTTGTCCACCTGGTCTTTCATTAAGGATTGCAGGGGTGAAATAACGACCGTGAGGGCTTTCATGCTTTGGCCGTTCATCAAAGCAGGTACCTGGAAAGTGATCGATTTGCCGCCCCCAGTTGGAAAAATGGCCAATAGGGATCGGTTCTGAATGGCAGCGCGAACGGCTTTTTCTTGCAAACGTTCGCCTCCGTAAGTTCGGAAGCCATCAAAACCAAAAAACTGTTTCAGCCCTTTAAAAATATCCAGGTGCTGGCGGCAATAGGAGCAGCCTTCCAAACAGGGTTTACTGCGCAAATGTGCAGTCACACGCTCAATCTTAGGGTAATTTTTCAGCACCCAGGGCGGAGTAAGGGAAAAACGATGTTGGCTGTTGATGATCGCCAGTGCGTAGGCCAATTCGATAGGATTCTCATCCACAAAACGAGCGACATCTGCTTTTTCACAAATATGGGTATGAAATTTCTGAAAAATCAATGCGGCGAGGTCCGTCTTTTCAGGCCGAAAATTCAAATACCTAAAAAAGGCAGCAAACAGCCCTTGGTCGTGAAGCAGCCCGTAAAAAATGCTTTTCATTTCAGACTCCAGGCGCGAAAAGGCTGCCACTTCATCGTGAAACAGGTCGCGTGCTTTTAGGGCATCGTTGAGGGGGTTATTAACGGCTTCACTTTGGAGTTTGTCGTCCTTGACCAGGGCATGATAGGGCTTCTGAGGAAAAAGCAGGGGCGACCAAGGCAGGGTATCAATGGCGTTTTCGAACGGGACGCCCGCTGTGGCAAGCGCAGGGCGGACAAATTTTACATCATGCTGAAGGATATTATGCCCACAAACAAATTCCGCCCCCTTGAGAAAGGAAGCAAAACGCTCAAGTGAAGCATCATGAAACTGCCTGCCATCGTCCAAACATCCACCGATGTCGTAGAGCTTTTTACCGTTGCGGTCGGTTTCGGTATCGAAAAAGACGATGGAATGCATATACCTTTAGTTCAGTCGTTTACAAATTTACGAACACGTTTTGAATTTAATTCGGCTGATTCGAGTAAAAGGACCTTCGTCACTCTAGTGTTATACGAAATAATAGCCAATTCGTTACCCACAAAGACTGGAATAGGGCCAAAAACCCGATTGATCCACTTCAGCTTTACTTTCACCCTAATTTGGAATGTTTAGGCCATATTTACCTAATTCTAAAACACCACCACCTCAATAGACAGGAAAAAATTCATCACCAGTTCCTCATTATCCGCTTTTGCTTTGACCACCTTCTGCACGATCATCAAGAGAGCTAATCCCTACGATTTTGGACCAATGGCAATTGTATCCCCGTTCCCCTAAAAATCAGTCATTCTTCCCAATGACATCAATCATTTCCTGAATTTTTGTGTGCCCGTAATTTTGTACCTGTATAGATTCCCGCCGCCCTCCTGAGTTCCTTGGCTTGTATCGGGCGCAGGCATCTATATTTCCTTTCCCTACAGCATCCAAAAAATAGCAAGAAATGAAAGAAGATAATTTACCCCCCTGGAGTACAGACAATCGGCTCTACAAAATCGGCTACTTGTCGGGCTTAGCAGCCGGTATTTCAACCGCAGCATTTACCATATTTCAAACCCTGCAACTTTTCAGGGTATTTCCCTATCCTTATGATGAAATATCCATTTACGGTTCGTCTTTGTGTATCTCCGTACCGTTTATATTGGAAATGTTGGCCTTGCATTACGTGGTTCCTGCCGAGAAAAAATTCTGGAGCCACGCGGCGCTCATTTTTGCCGTTTTGTATGCCCCTTTTGTTGTCGCGAACTACATTGTTCAGTTGGCCACGGTTATCCCAATGGTTTCCAGTGGTATGGGTGATCAAATTGAATTGTTAAAACAAACGCCCCATTCTCTGTTTTGGGATTTTGACGCCATAGGCTACATTTTTATGGGCTTTGCAACTTTGGCAGCAATCCCTGTTTTTGAAAAACAAGGGTTTCAAAAATGGGTCAGGTTGGCCTTCATTGTGCATAGCATCACCACCCCCTTCATTGCTTATGTTTACTTCTATCCCGTTTTTTCTGAAAAACTTTTGCTTTTAGGTGCGCCTTGGGGCGTTACTGCGCCTGCTTTTATGCTGTTGCTGGCCATACTATTTAAAAGACAAATTTCAACTCCTGCCATAAAATGAGCAAGGCGAAGCGGGATTCTATTATTCAAAAAGCAAGGTGGTTTATGTTGGTTTTATTCTCCGCCATACTATTCTGTGCTGTTATTGCTCTCGGTCTATTGTGGTCGTATAGCCCGGGAAAGCCCAAACCCTTCCTCGATGCAAATGGAAAACCCCTAAGCGGTAGCATATCGGAGAAAAGTTTTATAAAAATCAATCACTCCCATCAGGGTATGTTCATTAAAGGCAAAGATGTAACAAAACCTGTGTTGCTATATGTGCATGGCGGAATTCCTGATTATTTTTTAACCCAAAACTACCCCACCGGGTTTGAGGACGAATTTGTTGTTGTTTGGTGGGAGCAGCGGGGCATTGGGTTGTCTTACCACCCTAAAAACGCCACAGAGACCGTAACAACTGAGCAATTGGTAGCAGATGTGATAGCAATGACCAATTACCTCCGACAACGATTCCACAAAGAGAAGATTTACCTAATGGGCCATTCCGGGGGGACCTTTGTTGCCATTCAGGCAGCAGCAAAAGCACCGGAACTGTACCATGCTTACATTGGCATAGCCCAGATGTCGAACCAGTTGCAGTCCGAAATACGCGCTTATGACTACATGCTGAAGCGTTTCAAAGAGGAGGGAAACAAAAAAATGACCCGAAAACTTGAAAGAGCCCCAGTCACACTGGCAGATGGGGTACCCAAGGCGTATCTCCTCTGGCGCGATAAAGCCATGCATAGCCTTGGCATCGGCACCATGCATCACATGCACTCGGTACTAAACGGTATTTTTATTCCATCCCTACAATTCCGGGAGTACACCCTGAGGGAAAAAATAAACTTGTGGCGTTCCAAAGCCAATGCTGGAGTTAGTGTGGTCTGGAATGAAATACTCGCTACCAATTTGAGTCAGACAATTCCAGAACTGAAATTGCCCGTTTATTTTTTCGAGGGCATTTACGATTACACTTGCTCTTACGATGAAGCAAAACTGTATTTTTATCAATTAAAAGCGCCATTAAAAGGATTTTATACTTTTTGGAAATCGGCGCATAGCCCCATGTTTGAAGAGCCCGAAAAAGTACAACACACCTTGCGGGTGGATGTATTGGCTGGCTTGAGCAGTCTTGCTGATGCCAATTAAAGCCGCATCCCCCCACCCCAATTGTCGCAATCCCCCATCCCAAGCTCCATATTTATTCCCGAAATTTGCACCCTCACCAAACACCAATACCATGCGAAAAATAACTGTTTTATCCATGATTACCCTGGATGGAATCATCCAAGGCCCGGGTGGACCAAAAGAAGACACCTCGGGCGGTTTCCAATACGGTGGTTGGGTTGCCCCCTATGGCGATGAGGTTTATGATGCGGTGGTGCAAAAAGAGCTGGAACCTGCCGATTATCTTTTAGGCCGAAAAACATTTGACATTTGGGCCGCTTACTGGCCAGAACATGGCGAATTTTGGCCAGGGATCAACGAAGGCACCAAGTACGTCATGTCCAACACCCTGACCAAGTCAGACTGGAAGAACTCGGTATTCCTCAACAGCCCTGCAGCCATCAGAGCGCTTAAAAATACTGCAGGTGCAGACCTCCAGGTTTGGGGCAGCAGCGAGTTGGTTCAGCTGCTACTCAAATATGACCTGGTGGACGAGCTCCGGCTCAAAATCCACCCCTTGATCCTTGGTGAGGGGAAAAAATTGTTTGCCGATGGCAGCGTTCCGGCGGCATTTACCTTAACCGAGAGTGTGATCACCCCAACCGGAGTGATTATTGCCACCTACCAACGAGCTGGAGAAGTTAAGACAGGTACCCTTGGCACATAAGCAACAATCAAAAGAGTGGAAAAAAATGCCTACTTTGGAGGAAATTGTGGCCGAACCGCTCCAGTACTATCAACATTTCAAAATTGCTTTCACTCAAAATTTTCCCTCCAAACAAAAAACATGCAACTCGACAAACGCAATACCACCGACCGGGAACAAAAAAATTCGATCCAATTAGACGCCCCCTTAGACCTGGTTTGGGAGGTATGGACAAAACCCGAACACATCCAGCACTGGTGGGGCCCCAATGGCTTTAGCAATACCATTACCAAAATGGAAGTCAAGCCCGAGGGGGAGTGGCTTTTTGTGATGCAGGGGCCGGATGGGAAAGAATACCCCAACAAAACCATTTTCAGGGAAGTGGTGAAGCACAAAAAATTGGTGCACGAGCATTTTGACCCTAATTTTATCGCTGTCATCGAGTTTGAAGGCCGCGAGGATCAGACCCTGCTCGATTGGTACAAGTTGTATGAAACCAAAGAGCTATTTGAACTGGTGGAGATTCAGCATAAATCCAGCGAAGGCCTCCACCAAACGGTTGAAAAACTCAAGGCGTACCTCCGTGAGTACGTAGCCAGTAAAATAGGCGAGGAAAATCATCCTTAAAATCTGATATCAACATGAATTTCAGCAACTCCACCTTCCTACTCCGCACTGCAGTAGCCATCATTTTATTGACCCACAGCCTGCCCAGCATTTACACTGGAGACGTCAATAATTTTGGCAATTTGTACCTCAATACGGTTGGTTTTGCACCAATTGGTGTGCCATTGGCCTGGGCCATCAAACTATCGCACGTCGCTGCGGCCATTTGCCTTTTGCTCGACAAATTCATCAAACCTGCGGCTATCGTGACCATTTCCGTCCTGCTGACTGGCATTGTGATGCTGCATTTTAAAGAAGGCTGGTATGTAGTTGGCGGTGGGCGCAATGGCTGGGAGTATAATTTTTTGCTGATTGTGGTGTTGGTCGCTATACTATTTCCCAATGGCTTGAAGTCGCAAAAAGGCTGAGGATATTTTTTAATACCTTTGCCCCATGAATCATTTTATCTACGGCATCGACTTTGGCACCACCAACTCGGCCTTAGCCATTCTGGACACCCGAACGAACAGCGTGTTGAAAATTTTCACCACCCCTTCCCTGCTGTTTTTTCCAGACGCTCAAATCCCCATTGCACCACTGACTTATTCCGTGGGAGAAACAGCCGTGGGAGCCTACGTGGAAAGCCGCATGCAAGGCCGTTTTATGAAGTCCATCAAGCGGGCGCTGCCGAATAAAAGTTTCCTGGGCACTCGGATTTTCACCAAGCTCTACAAAGCCGAGGATTTGGTTGCTTTGATTTTGCTCCATTTAAAAAAACAAGCCGATGATTTTTTGGGCACCCATATCACCACAGCCGTGATTGGCCGCCCCGTGGTTTTTGATGAAAACCCCGAAAAAGACCAACTCGCCCAGGAGCGCCTGGCCAAGGCTGTACGGATTGCTGGCTTTGAAACCTTTTATTTTCAAATGGAGCCCATCGGGGCGGCATTCACTTACGAACGGCAAATTACCAAAGAAGAGCTGGTGCTTGTAGCCGACTTTGGTGGCGGCACCTCGGATTTTTCCATCATGAAACTCAAGCCCGAGGCCATCCACAATCCCGACCGCAGTGGCGACATGATCGCCAAAGGCGGCATCTATATCGGCGGCGATAGTTTTGATTCGGACATCATGTGGCACCGGGGCACCCCCCATTTTGGTCGGGGGGTGAAGGAAAAACTGGGGGAAGGAAAATGGATTGACCTGCCCCTCTCCTATTTTACCAACATTTGTTCCTGGGAAAAAATGAACTTCCTGGACACCTACAAATGGCGCAACACCATCAACAAATCCTACTTTGCCGCAGGGCGCGATTACCGGGTAAAAAACCTGTTGACTTTGATTGAAAAGAACCTGGGTTATATTCTCTTTAAACAAATTGAAAAAGCAAAATTCGGTTTAACCGATCAGGATGTCTCCAACTTTACTTTTCATGAAATGGACATCCAAATCGATGAATCCATTACCATTGAAGACTTTGAAAGTGTGATCATCCACAAAAATGTGGCTAAAATTGAGGCCTACCTACATGCATTCTTAAATAGCCAAAACATTGAATTTGCAGCCATCGATACGGTTTTTATGACAGGCGGCACTTCTTACGTCCGGCCGCTCAGCAACATTTTCAGCCGCTTATTTGGCCCAGAAAAAATCAAATCCGGGGATAATTTCAATAGTGTGGCGACGGGGATTGCGTATAGTTATCAGGTGGTGTCGCAGGCCAAGTAAACCAAACGCGTTCGAAATTGAACTGAGAGCGTCCAATTTCGGACGTTTTTAAAAAATCGAATTATTTTAAAATATTAACTATCATTGCCTTAAATACTTGGCACGTTGCTTGGGTAGTCTATTGATATGATCCAAAATTACCTCACCATCGCCTTCCGTTCCTTGTGGAAAAATAAGGCCATCTCCGTCATCAACATTGTAGGCCTTTCCGTCGGTTTGGCTTGTTTCGCACTGTTTTTGCTGGACGTCATCAACGAGTATAGTTTCGACCGTTTTCATGCCAAGGCAGATCGCTTATTTGCGGTGTATGAAGCCATTGGCGAAATCAGTGGCCAGCCCGCTCAAAAAATGAGCAATTTGCCGATGCCGCTTGGGCCAGCCTTGAAAGCCGATTTACCTGATGTAGCACGCTTCGCGCGATTGCAAGGTGCAGGGGAAAGTTTTTTGCTGCGTACCCCGAACGGAGTGGTAGAAGAACCGGCCAGCTTTGTCGACCCGGCGTTTTTCCAAATGTTTGACTTTCCTTTTTTATACGGGAATGCAAACTCCGCGCTCAGTTCAGCCAACAACGTGGTTTTGAGCGAAAAAATGGCGCAAAAACTATTCGGCGAGTCCAATCCAATGGGCAAAATCCTGGAAATCAACGCGGCTGGAGGTACTCAATTTGAGCCATTTACAGTGTCTTCCGTTGTAAAGGATTTACCCTCCAATTCGAGCCTTCAGTTTGGCATTTTAATGCCTTTTGAAAAATTCGCCACCACTGAACGCGGTAAGGCAGCCGCAACGGACTGGGCTCAATTGTCGATGCAAACCTTTGTTGAATTGCGCCCTGGTTCTGGTTTGGCCAATAACCAGGCTCGTATGGATCAGTTTTTTGGAAAATATTACCCCGATGTAGAAAAGTCGCTCCGCACTGCTGGGCTGTGGAACAAACCGGAGCTACCCGTCACCTTTGGGCTCTTGCCCATTCAGTCGCTGCACCACGACCCAAATTTAGGTGTAAATCCCTCCTTATCGCTGATTTTACTAGCCATCGGCGGCATCATTTTGCTCATCGCTTGTATCAATTTTACGACGCTTTCCATTGGGCGTTCAGCAGGCCGGGCGCGGGAAATTGGGGTGCGCAAAATCGTGGGAGCGAGCCGGGGACAACTCTCCAGGCAGTACCTGGTGGAGGCTATTTTGCTCAGTTGTTTTTCAACCATCCTGGGCATAGCCTTAGCTGCGATGCTTTTACCTGTCTTCAATCAATTGTCTGACAAACAATTGACTTTTGATTTCCAGCAATTCCCCGAGCTTTTTGGGCTGATCCCCGGGTTAGCCTTGCTGGTTGGTGTTTTGGCGGGAACTTATCCAGCCTTTGTGTTGTCTGGTTTTTCGCCACTCGAAACCTTAAAAAGCAAGTTAAAGATTGGTGGCGAAAACTGGTTCACCAAATCCCTGGTCACTTTTCAGTTTGTGCTTTCAGTTGGTTTTATGGCTTGCACGTTCATCATGTTGTGGCAGATGAATTTCTTGCGCTCAAAAGACCTGGGTTTTGATCAAGAAAACGTTGTGGTGGTCAGTGCCAACGGTACGACCGACCCTGCTAAAACCCTGGCCCGATTACGTCAATCACTGGTCAATCAGCCGAAAATTGAAGGGATCAGCGGAGCGGAATTTTCGCTCGGAGCAGGTGCCATCGCGGGCAATACCCGCTTTGAATATCATGGAAAAACCACCGATATTTTTGAACATTTTATCGACGCAGAATACCTCAGCGTGCTGAAACTCCCCTTGATATCCGGACGAAATTTTGACCCCAAGCGGATACAGGACACGGTGACTTCGGTTATCCTCAACGAGGCTGCGGTACGTAATTTCGGCTGGACCAATGAAACTGCCATCGGCCAGGTACTCACTGGCTACAATGTGGCCGACCCCACCCGCAATCCCGTGGTGATTGGGGTAGTGCAAGATTACCATTTCCGTTCGCTCCACGAGAAATTATACCCGATGTTGTTTATGGCTCATGGCCGTTTGCCCCAACAGTTTTTTGTGCGCATCGCTCCTGGCGACCCTCAGCAAGCGCTCAGTCAGATTCAGGCAGCCTGGAGCAAGGCCGAGCCAGTTTTGCCTTTCCGCTATACCTTTCTGGATGAAAACCTCCAGAAGGTTTATGTGGCCGAATCCCGTATGAGCAAAACCATTGGTTGGGCAGGTGGTATTGCGGTATTTTTGGCCTGTTTGGGTTTGTTTGGTTTGGCTGCCCTTTCGACAATTAATCGCACCAAAGAAATTGGCATCCGCAAAGTCCTCGGCGCGTCGGTTGCAGGCATCACGGCGCTTTTGACCAAAGATTTTTTGAAATTGGTTGTCATTGCCATCATCATTGCCTCACCCATTGCCTATTATTTCATGCAACAATGGCTGACTGGTTTTGCCTACCGGATTGACCTGCAATGGTGGATGTTTGCCCTTGCGGGCGCTGCTGCAGTGCTGGTTGCATTTTTGACGGTTGGTTTTCAATCGGTGAAGGCCGCAATAGCCAATCCGGTGGAGAGCTTACGGGCCGAATGAAAGCCAAAAGGATAAAGGAAAACATCTCTTATTTAACCACACTTAAAAATGAACGCCTTAATTGTCTATTGCCACCCTAGCAAAAAGTCATATACACATGCTGTTTTGCAACAAATCCAAACCCTGCTAGCTCAAGAAAACTGGCAGATAGAAGTATCCGACTTGTATGCCCTGGATTTTCAAAGCGATATGTCCGAAGCGGAATACAAACGTGAAGGCTTTGCAGAAGTTGACTTGCCCATCCCTCCTGATGTCAAAGCAGAACACCAAAAACTGGAATGGGCGGATTGCGTTTTATTCGTATACCCGGTGTGGTGGAGCGATTGTCCGGCCAAGCTGAAAGGTTGGTTTGACCGGGTGTACAGCGTAGGTTACGCTTATGGGCATCGCCCCCAAATGCAGCCCATGAAAACCATTCCATTCGGCGCTGTAATTTGCACGGCCGGTCACCCCAACGCGTTTTTGGAAGAAATAAACATTGCTCAAAGCATGCAAACCGTGATGTTGGGGGACAGGCTGGGTAAAAGATTTACAAACAAAGAAATGTTGATCCTGGGGGGAACTTTGGACCTGGAGAAAGTCCGATCAGAACATGAGGAAAAATTAAGGGAACTGACCCTAAAAATAAAAACCTGCTTTGGATAGGTTAAACTGAAGAATTAAAGCCAGTAAAGATTTAAAATCAACATTTACAAAACGAAAAGTTTTTAATAATTTTACCCAAACAACTTTTTCAATAAAATGCCAAACATGAAAGCCAAACTCAACGACCAGGAACAAGTCTGTGAACACATCCAAAAACTGGAGCCAGCCCTGGCTCAGGTGGTTGAAACTTTGCGCCAGATCATCTTGGGCACCGATCCCGAAATTGGTGAAAGGATAAAATGGAATAATCCCAGTTTTTACTATACTGGCGAGATGGTAGAATTTGACCCCAAAGAATACAAAAGAGACCTGATCGTGATGAACCTGCACAAAGGACGAATCATGCTGGTATTTCCAAGTGGAGCCAAAGTAAATGACCAATCCGGGTTACTTGAAGGGGATTATAAAGATGGCAGGCGGATCGCCATTTTTAAAGATCTGGAGGATGTGCAAGCAAAACAAGGAGCGCTGCAAAAAATCATTCAGGATTGGTTGAAACTGGTGGAGAAGGGATAAAAAATGCCAAACCCAATCATACAAATTAGGAATTTACACCTGGGAATAGCATCTCTTACCATCATCTTGGTTGGACTGAGTTATGGTCTTTGCCCGAGCCAGGTTCTACCCTTTTTGTTCGACTTTAAGGTTGAAAGTGTTGATTTGAGTCATGTTTTTAGAGCTATGATGGGGCTTTATTTGGGCTTTGCAACGTATTGGATCATTGGCATTTTTAAAGAGGAACATTGGCGTGGAGCCACGCTAAGCAGTATTGTTTTTATGGGCGGGCTGGCCTCTGGTCGAATGTTAAGCATACTCGTCGATGGAATTCCTTCAGTTCTATTTTTAATCGGTACCATTATAGAGATCCTGTTTATGTTGTGGGGTTTGAACAACTTGAAAACTGAATCAAAAACAACAAACCATGAACTCAGAGTACAACAAAAGATTAATAAGCCTATGGGCTATCGAAGTTGAGACCTTATTAGAAGATTTTAAAATTCCATTAGAGGCAGGAAAATTCACCTTGCTTAGTTGTAGTGCGGAGGAAATTCTTTTTAGGAACATGCATGTGACCCTCATATTTTGTTATGAATATGGTCGATATCATACTCCTGTAGATCATATGACTTTTGATAGAGTCGAGCTTCAAATGAGAGATGGGCAAAGATATAGGGTTATCGATTTGATAAAAAGAGAAAACGAGGAGTTTGACATTTATGAATACCTAAGCAATAATTTGAAAGAGAGAATTTATCCTAGACAAAGTTATTGCAGGTTGATTGAAACCTATTTTTTAGAGGAAATTCAAAATGGTTTTGGCAATTGAATAAACCTATTTTTCAACCAACACTCCCATCCATGATCCATCTGCCCAAGGGACAATTTTACGGCCAGACCACCGAAACAGTCTACCTGGACGGCATCACCCTGACCGACACCGCCTACACCCATGACAAAGTGGATTGGCATTATCACGAAAACCCTTATTTCACCTTTATTCTGCAAGGAAATCTGATTGAAGGCAACAAAAAAGAAGTGAACCACTGCCCTGCAGGAACCATCTTGTTTCACAACTGGCAGGAGCCGCATTACAACATAAAGCCAAAGGGTTACACGAGGGGATTCCACATCGAATTGGAGCAAAAATGGGTAGATACTTTTTCTTTTGATTTGCAAAGCTTTCAAGGGAACATCCTAATATCCAACCCGAAACACAAATTGCTGCTGTACAAAATTTTTGTGGAGTCAAAACTCCAGGACAATGCCAGCGATTTGTCCATTCAAGGATTGTTGCTAGAGACCCTGTCCGGCATCCAACGCAATCAGGAAGATGTTTTAAAGATCAACCCTTCCTGGGTAAAAAAGGTAAAAGAGTTTTTACACGATCAATTCAATGAAAGTATATCCCTTGCTCAGTTGGCCCAGGCAGCAGGCATCCATCCGGGGCATCTTTCCAGGGATTTTTCGCGGTATTTTCATTGCAGCTTTGGAGAATACCTCCGAAAAATAAAGGTTGAAAAATCTTTGCCGCTCATCTCCAACCAACAGCAAACGCTAACAGACATTGCTTTTACCTGCGGCTTTGCCGATCAGAGCCATTTCATCCGCTGTTTTAAAGAGGTAATGGGCATCAGTCCCCTAGCCTACCGCAAAATGCTGTTTTTTTGACGTTAATTTCATTCTATTTTCCTGATCAGCTTCCCAATACCTTTGGTGTCAAATCACCAAACTTAAAAAAATGAAGGCTGTTTGTTTGTTCTTTTTGGCCAGTATTCTGCTGCCTTTGGGGTTATGTGGGCAAGTCGCCGATCTGGTAAAGCCCGAAGGTATAAAAACCACCTTGCACCAAAACAATTTGGGTCGGGTCTTTTTCACCCAAAAATACATTCCTATCTCAGCGTTAAAGGAATCCGATTTCCTGCAATCGTATACCCTCACCAATAAAAGCAATCTCTTTTTTACCGCATTTTTGGGCAATTCTTTGACCAATTACCTCCATCGTTTACAACCTGATCTGACTGCTGATTCTTTGGTGAAAATTGGCAATTACCAGTTTACCTTGTTGATAGACGGCAAACAAATCTACCAAAGCAACCTTTGGCCCGGAGCACCCCAAGCCAGGATGCAGGACACCGCAATGGTCCTCAATCGGCCATTGGTCGACAATGAAAATGGCGGTGGCTCATGGAGTGAATCTTTCTGGAACCGATTCCTTTACAACGGAGGAGAGGCTGCCCTGAGCGACGGGAAACATTTGCTCAGAATGGAAATTCGGCCTTATGTAAACTCCGCTGAGTTAAAAGTTGGAGAAATCATCGCGGCGGGCGATTTGGCACTGGAAGTGCTGAGGCATCCAAAAATTGACGTGTCTACCGTCAGCTTGACTAAAGTGATGCCTTACAATGGCCTTCCGGTTTCAAAAGAACTTTTTGACCAAAACAAAATCAAGGAGCTCAAAGGGAACATTGATGAAGGTGTTTTTAAAAAAATTAGCAGTGTAGTCGTCATCAAAAATGGCAAATTGTTGATCGAAGAGTATTTCAATGGCAAAAACCGCAACTCCCTGCACGATACCCGCTCGGTAGGGAAGTCCTTTGCCTCCACAATGTGCGGAATTGCCATCCGCGACGGCTACTTGAAGGATGAAAACCAAACCTTGAAGGATTTTTACCAACTCAAATCATTTGCCAATTTCAGCTTGCCCAAAGAAAAAACCAGTATCCGGGAATTGCTCACCATGAGCTCGGGCTTTGCTGGCAATGACAACGACGACCAATCACCCGGGAATGAAGAAAACATGTACCCCACTTCGGATTGGGTAAAATTTGCCCTGGATTTACCTTTTGACCTCAACAAACCCAAAGGCGAGTGGAGTTATTTTACGGCTGGAGTGGTGCTTTTGGGCGATATTTTAAACAAACAAGTTAAGGGTGGGCTGGAAGCCTATGCCACTGAACGTTTGTTTAAACCCCTCGGGATTAGCAATTACCAATGGCAATATACCCCTCAACAGGTGCCGAATACTGCAGGTGGGATTCAGATGAATGCCCTGGATTTTGCGAAGTATGGGCTGCTTTATAAAAATGGTGGGGTCTGGAACAAGCAACAAATCATCCCCAAAGCATGGGTAGACAAGTCCTTCAGCAAGCAGAAGCAAATACCCGAAAGAGACCGTGAATTTTATGGCTATCTGTTCTGGAACAAAAGTTTCCAGGTGAACGGCAAAACTTACGAGGCTTTTTATTGCGCGGGCAATGGGGGGAATTACATCCTGGTTTTTAAGGATTTACCGCTGGTGATTGTCGTTACGGCCACGGCTTATGGCATGCCTTATGCGCATCCGCAGGTGGCAAAAATGTTGTCGGAGTATATTTTGCCGGCGGTACTAAAATGACATGAATTACCACGAGTTTTTAAGAAAAACATAAAGCGACACAATTTTTCAGCACAAAGAACACCAAGAAAAGCACAAAGGGCACAAAGATGAGACGTTGACAAGGGTTATCATAAAAAATGAGCGGCAATGAAACCAAAATTTGAGCGCATCGCTTTGTCAACATCCCACCTTTGTGCCCTTTGTGCTTTTCTTTGTGCCCTTTGTGCTCATTTATTATTTGTGATGCCCTGCTCCTCATCCACAAACTCCAAAATATCCCCCGGCTGGCAATTCAACGCCTTACAAATAGCCTCCAAAGTACTGAAACGCACCGCTTTGGCCTTGCCCGTTTTTAAAATAGAGAGATTGGCGATGGTAATGTCTACCTTTTCGGCCAACTCCTGAAGTTGCATTTTGCGGCGCGCCAACATCACATCCAGGTTCACAATGATCGGCATGGTTTATACGGTTAGTTCGTTTTCCTCTTTGAGTTCAATGCCCCGTTTGAAAATTTGAGCGACAATGTACACAATGGCCGCAAACAACAAAAACTCGTCGCCAACACCAAGGTCACCCAATTGCTCTCCAGTGGTTTTTTCCAACCATTTCAAATAGCCCATTCCCACGATGTTGACGAGCCAGATGCCGAGTAGCTCAAAGGCAATTTTTTCCAATCTTTTGGCTATGTCCCTTGAAAAGGGTGTTTGGAGTCTCAATTTTGACAACAATTGAATGACCAGATACCATACATGAGCCTTAAAGGCGGATAAAAACACCAGCATCGACATGGCATTGGCAAAGTAAGAGCTATTGTACTTCAGCAGTTTAAACAGCAATGGGTTAGCCTCGTAGAGTTTGTCTCCTAACTCCGGATTGATAAACCCGACGACCAGCGCAACTGTCTGAGCCCCAGCTTTTATGGCATACCCAACGAAGGCTAACCAGGCTACAATTTTCAAAAAAGTGAGAATTTGTTCTGTCCGTATTTTCATCTTTACTGTTTTTGACAAAGCAAATATCGGTAAATATTTATTGATAAACAATAATTTTTTAGCTAAAAAGGATAAAAATCAGACAAAACCACCTTTCCACTTCGACGAATACTTCCAATCTACCTACCTCCATTATTTGAACGGGTTTAATTGTACTTGCACTTTTTATGTTTTACCTTACCTTGATAATTAAATCTTTGGTTGTGATGCTCAAAAAACTCCTTTTTTTATGCTTCATGCTGAGCTTGGTTTTAGGCGCAAAGGCGCAGGAATCTCAGGCAATCTGGACAATGGCAGACCGCCAACTGTTGTTGAACGGGCTAAAAAACACCCAATCCGCAGTTCAGAAAGAAGTGGAGGCTTTAAATAAAAAACAACTACATTTTAAACCAGCAAGCGACCAATGGTCAGTAGCTGAAGTACTTGAACACATTGGAGTATATGATGAGCTTTTGTATTGGGATCTCCTAAACAACCAATATACCGATGAACGGCCAGACCTGCTTGCGAAGGTAAAAGGGATAGATTCAGTGATGACTGCCTATGCTTCTGATCCCAACAAGGGCCAATCTCCTCTGGCTGCACAACCCTTAGGTCGGTTTCAAACCAAAGCAGAACTCCTAGATTTTTTCAACCGCTTTCGCAATGAAGTCATCAAATTGGTGCAAGAAACCAAAGCTGATTTCAGGCTCCATTTCATCTTCAGGCCACCAGATTGGGGTGTTTGGCATGTCCGGGACCTGCATCAGTACACCCTACTTTGGATTGCACATACCGAAAGACATTTGAACCAGATCAAAAGAATTAAAGCGAATCCGCAGTTTCCGAAGTAAGCCCTATCTTTGATCAAAACCTGCAAGTCCATTCTTTAATCTGGATAAAATGACCATGTTGAAATCCGTCACCTTTGTATGCCTGATCGCCATCCTGGCTGTATCTACTGCTCATGCCCAAAACACGACTTTTAAACCTGGAGAATTCAAAACCTGGGCCCTGACTCCCCCCCTGGGTTGGAACAGCTGGGATTGTTATGGCCCCACCGTAGAGGAACACGAGGTAAAAGCCAACGCCGATTACATGGCCAAAAACCTGAAAAAATACGGTTGGGAATACATCGTAGTGGACATTCGTTGGTTTGTAGAAAACGACAAGGCTGGTGGCTACAACCAAAAAGACCCTCGCTACGTGCTAGACGAAAACGGCCGGTATCAACCCGCGGTCAATCGTTTTCCATCCGCCAAAAATGGGCAAGGCTTCAAGGAATTGGCGGCTTATGTGCACAAAAAAGGATTGAAATTTGGCATCCACATCATGCGGGGTATCCCCAAAGTGGCCGTCAACAAAAAACTACCCATCGCGGGCACCAACGGCATCACCGCCGATCAGATTTACTCTACGGAAAACCTCTGCAAGTGGTTGAGCGACAATTACACCGTTGACGCCAAGAAGCCAGGTGCACAGGAATACTACAACTCCATTTTTAAACTCTATGCCGAATGGGGTGTCGATTTTATCAAAATTGACGACCTCTCTGCTCCCATTTACCACCAGGACGAGATTGAGCTGATCCGCAATGCCATCAATGCTTGTGGCCGCAAAATTGTGCTTAGCACTTCCCCCGGCGAAACCCCATTCAACGCCGCCACCCACGTGAGCAACCACGCCAACATGTGGCGCATGGTCAACGACGTATGGGACACCTGGCGGCACATTACCCACCTCATGGAGGTAAGCAAACAATGGTATCCTTACATCAAAACCGGGACATGGCCCGATTGTGACATGATCCCCCTCGGTCGTCTCTCCATCCGGGGTGAAGTGGGCAAAGACCGCCTTACCAGACTGACTAAAGATGAACAATACACCTTGATGACCTTCTTCAGCATCTTCCGCTCACCGCTGATTTTTGGTGGCGATTTGCCCAGCAATGATGCCTTCACCCTTTCTTTGCTGACCAATAAGGAAGTACTAAAAATGCACCGCGAGAGCAGCGAGGTGCGCCTGCTGTACCAACAAGATGGCAAAACGGCGATTACTTCCAAAAACAGCAAAACTGGCGAAACGTACCTGGCTTTGTTCAATACTTCTGAAACTCCAGGCCTGGAGCTCAAAGTGGAACTGGCAGATCTCGATTTACTGGGTAAGGTCAAAGTGACCAACTTGTGGAGTGGGGAGAAAATGGGGGTTAAAGAGGGGGCTTTTGCGCAGAGCTTGGCGGCGCATGCCTGTGGCTTGTATAAGTTGAGTTTGGGTAAATAAAGCCTCAACCCAAGCATCGAATATTCCCTACCAGTCACAGTCCAAACGCCCTTACTTGTAGAATCCTGACTTTCAGTTCAGTATTTCATGGTATCTTAGATAGTCAGTTCTTGTTCAGTTGACACCAAACGTCCATTCAATACCTAACTTTTTAAACGCATCAGAAATGAAAAAAATCACTCTTCTTGTTGCCGTAGGCGTGCTGGGAATGCTCTTTATCTCCAGTACTTACCAAAAGACCGAAAACAAATACAATTTTAGCAAGGGCACCCCCGCAGTAAAGTCAATTGCTGCTTTGGCTTTTGGCCCCGAAGGCGTCTTGTTCATTGGTGATTCACAGAGCTCAACCGTGTTTGCGGTAGAGACCAAAGACACCAAAAAAGCAGCCAGCATCCAATACGAGGTCAAGAACATCGATGTAAAAATTGCCGAAGCGCTGGGAACCACCAAAGAGAATGTTTCCATCATTGATATGGCCATCAACCCGGTTTCCAAAAAACTCTACATCGCAGTGAAAAGTGCAGACGGCACTCCAGTGTTGCTCAGCCTCGGCGCCAACAACGAGCTCAAAGCCGTTTCCCTTACCGATGTAAACTTCTCATCCACCGCAGTCAACAATCCTCCCGACGAAACCAAAAAAGACCGTCAGGGAAAACCATTGAGCCTGATGTCCATTTCAGATATGGGTTTTGAGGAAGGTAAGCTGTTGATCAGCGGCTTGTGCAACAAGGAATTCAGCTCTTCTTTCCGCAGCATCAATTTCCCATTTACTGGCAAAGCCGAGGAAGAAGCTACCCTGGAATTGTACCACGCCAACCACGGTCGCTTTGAAACCACTTCACCCGTACGCACCTTCTCCACTACCACCATTGAGGGCAAAAAATACGTGGTAGCCAGTTATACTTGTACGCCGCTGGTGCTTTTCCCAATGGATGAGCTGAAGCCAGGCGCACACGTTAAGGGCAGAACCATTGCCGAAATGGGCAACCGGAATACGCCTTCTGACATGATTTGGTTGAAAGATGGCAACCAGTCTTTCCTGGTCATGGCCAACGACAACCGGCCAGCGGTTAAGGTAAGCCACGAGGAGATTGCAAAATTCCAGGGCACTCTGACCGAAAAAGTGGAAGGTACTGCCGGTACCAATTTTATCATTTTGCCACACGAAAAAGTGATGCAAATGGCTAAATTGGACGAAAACAGAGCCGTAGTCATTCAAAAGAAAACCAATGGCGACATTGATCTTTGGACTTCCGATGGCAAAAACATCTAAGAGAACTACCATAAAAAAAGCCGGGTTGCAGCTGATCTGCGGCCTGGCCTTTTTTTTCCTGCTTGCCTTGAGTGCTTGCCAAAAGCAAGAAAGGAGCATAGAACTGGTATGGAACGACCAGCAGGCAACTGGCATTTCCATTCCCAAGCAACTCATCCAAAATTTTTCGGCTGCCACAACCGACCCTTCGATCAAAGTAGTTCTGGCAAATGGCAACAAGCGGGCCATATTGGGCAAATTCTCTACCGACAATTCCGCGCTTTTGTTTGAACCATTGATTCCACTAACGCCAGGACTTACCTATCACATCCTGCAAAACAATCAGCTCATTGGGCAAGTACTTGTCCCTTTCAACAAAAACGAAAAAGCACCCGAATTGCTGGCGATTTACCCGCAGCTCGATACTTTACCTGAGAATTTGCTCAAGTTTTATATCCACTTTTCTAAACCCATGCGCAGTGGAGAATCCCTGCAATTCATTCATTTGTTGGATAAAAAGCAGGACACAATCCGCAATGTTTTTTTGAATCTACAGCCCGAATTGTGGGATACCAGCAGCAGCGTACTCACCCTTTGGCTCGATCCCGGCCGGATCAAAAGGGGCCTGACCTTAAACCGTGCCCTGGGCAACCCCCTAAAAATGAATGAAACCTATCACCTGGTGATTTCATCTGCCTGGAAAGGACAAAACGGGCTCAAGCTGGCCCAAACCTACCGCAAAACCTTCGTAGCAGGAAAGCGCGATGACCTCGCTCCGGACCTTAAACAATGGCAATTGCAAGTCCCCGTAGCAAGCACTACTGCCCCCCTCGAGATCAAAACCAGAGAAACCCTGGACCATTATCTATTGAATGAATCGATAGGCATCGTCGATCAAAACAATAGCCTAGTAAAAGGGAAATTAAGTCTGGATAAAAGAGACCAACAAGTGCTTTTTGTTCCTGCGAAACCCTGGAAAGCCCAACGCTACCGCCTGCAAGTAGATGCCCGCCTGGAAGACCTGGCCGGCAATAACCTCAACCGCGTTTTTGATCGGGACATTACCAAATCAAAAAGTAGAAACAAGTCTTATTATGAGCTTGGGTTTGAGGTGAAGCCTTGATGCTCCTTCTAACTTAGGTGCTTCTTCAGTGCCTTAAGTTTCTTAGGTGGTGAAAAAGAAAAAAACTACCCCGGGTAATCCCTCCTCGTTTCCAGCCGATACCCCAATCCATGCACCGCCACAATCCCCACCGAAGGATCAATCACCAGTTTTTTCCGCAACCTCGACACAAACATATCCATACTCCGGCCAACCAAAACGCCCTCATCAGCCCAAACCTCCTGAAGGATAAAATCCCGTTCAAGCACTTGATTGGGGCTAATGGCAAAAAGCCGGAGCAATTTTGTTTCCCGGAAGGTCAAGTCCTGGCGTACATCGCCACAACTTAGAATCTGGGCAGCTACATCTAGTCTGGAGTTTCCAAAAAGTAGTGCTTCACTTGCATTAACTGGGTCTGGTGTAGTTTGTACAGGTTTTTGCCTCCCCAAAAACCAAATACTGGCCAGTCCGCCCAGGGCCAGCAAAATCAACGCACCTTTATCCACCCACCATACTTTGTCCTCATTTTCCAAAAAACTGATTTCAATAAAATGACAACCCGTAGGCATCTCCCTTCCCATACAGGGCACGGTATCTTTGCGTACATCACTCTGGTGATAACCCAAATCGATGATGGCCGACACACAGCGGCGCAGGGCTACATCATAAGTTTGTCGGATGCCATACAGGTCGAGAGAGGCCTGAAGCGTGGCTGGCAGTTCTTCGTAGCGAAAAGGCTGCTCCAGGCTTACCCGCCACACATTTGTACCTACCTGCTCGATAGCGGGTATGCGGCTGGTATGATCGCCAGATTGGCGCAGCAGGCGGTCAGCAGTGCGACGCAAGGCCAGATTGACCTTTTCAGGCGACAGCCCTTTGGGGGCTTCTACCGAGGCAGCCGACAGCAGCCAAACCAACAGGGGCAAAGCCAACACGGGCACTACCCACAGATTTTTGAAATGATGGATGGAAAACATGCCTCAAAAATAATGCTTTTTTTAAACCCTCGTGCAAATAAAACACTGGAATAC
Organism: Haliscomenobacter sp.; assembly: GCF_965225875.1. GTDB lineage: Bacteria > Bacteroidota > Bacteroidia > Chitinophagales > Saprospiraceae > Haliscomenobacter. Next base: position 1,464,481 of record NZ_CBDDBS010000002.1, read on the forward strand.
TCCTTGATTTTCAATGGTTTTACAATTGTGTTACATCCTTTTACAGGCATTCACGCTGGTGTTTTTAAGAAGAGTATACATTTACGACAAATTAAAAAATAAAACCACTGACACATGAAGCCATCTTTTTTTTTCAAACAAATCCCCCTGCTGTTTTTATCGCTAATGGTCTCATCCTGCAATGGACAACCTAAAAGTAGCCCTTCCAAGAAGAGCAGTGCTGAACCCAACCCGGTTTCAATCTGGCAAAAAGACCAGAGTACACTCATAGCTGACCCCTATTTTGTCGAAACAAAAACCATCAACGCCCCTTTTGGTCCCCAAAGCATCACCCGCAATATGGTGCAGGATAAAAAAGGGAACTTGTGGCTTGCCTCCTGGGAAGGCATCATTCGCTACGATGGAAAAACCTTCACCAATTTTACCAACAAGGATAATTTGCGGCGTTTCCATGTTTTTTCGGCTTTGGAGGACAAAAAGGGGAACCTCTGGTTTGGAACCATTCGCACTGGTGTGTACCGCTACAATGGCAAAACATTTACTCTTTTTACGACCAAGGATGGACTAGCTGATGACATGGTCACTTGCATTGCGGAGGACAAACGGGGAAACATCTGGTTTGGCACGGCTGCTGGGGTAAGTTATTTCGATGGCAAATCCTTCCACAATTTCACCACCAAGGAAGGCCTGATCGACAACGATGTCAATTCGATCATCGAAGATAGCAGCGGTAAGATTTGGATTGGCACTCGTGGAGGAGTTTGCTATTACAACCCTTCGGCTTCGCTCAAGGCTGGTGGCAAAACCTTTACCGCTGTAAACAATCAAGCAGGTGTCCCATTCAACAATGTTCGTTCGATCATTGAAGACAAAACCGGGAACATTTGGGTCGGAGGCCAGGATGGGTTATACCGCTACGATGGCAAAAACTTCACCCAGTTCAGCAAGGATTTTATAGGTTTTCTTTACGAAGACAAAAAAGGGAGCATCTGGTTCAGTGCTGGCACACCGCAGCCTCGTAAAATGGCATTGTATCGTTATGATGGCAGGTCCGGGCCCCGTTTAGGCGAGCCCTATTTTAATAAAATCATTGTGGGTGATGGGCAAATTTTTGGCATTTTAGAGGATCAGCAAGGAAACATTTGGTTCGGTACAGAAGTTGGGGTGTGCCGTTATGATGGGAAAACTTTTAAATATTTTAAATCGTAATTGCAGGATGGTCGGGAATTTGCTCATTAACTAATTTTTAAGTCAAACAACTAAAAATCACGTTTTGAATTGACATTTTTATTATCTTGCCACGAAAAAAACATGCTCCGCCCGACCATCTATTGCATGCTATTACTCCTGAGTTTCACTCAATTTGGCTTCGCTCAGGTCAAAAAAGGCTTTAAGTATTTGGCCAAATCCAATTACGCTGCTGCCCGAACGGCTTTCACTAAACACGCCGCCCATCCGGTATATGCGCCATTGGCCCACTATGGCCTCATCAAAACCGAATTTGAGGAAAAAGAACCCGAACTGTCCAGCATCTACAAAATGGCCGAAGCCCTTTACGAAGACGCTGGGCGTTGGGAGCAACTTAACCTTAAAGCCCGCAAAAAACTGCGCAAAAAATTCCAGTTCGATACCTTGAACATCAAAAGTTTGCGCATTGAACTGGAGCAAAAAGCCCTCACCCACTACCACGATAGTAGTGGCATCCTTAACTTTGAAAAACACCTGGCCGTTTTTGTAGACACCCCATCAGTAGCCATTTTTCAACAACGCGAAGATTTACGAGCACGCATGGTCACTTGGCATCTCCGCTCCCTGCGGACGGCCAACTATGCCCTTTTGGACGCCTTGTACAACCATCATCACGACCTTCTGGCTCAACGGGGTAGTCGTTATCCCGATCACGTGTATTCCTTTATTCTTGACGCCTTTGTCAAAGAACACACCTACCGCAATTTGAGCACCTTTGTCAAGGAGCAACCCGGGCATTGGTTTTCTGAAGCCTGCTGGTCCAAGGAAGCCGTTGAAGTTTTGCGCCAAGACAGCATCCAACTTGCACTCAATTACCTGCGTACCTACCCATACTTCATCCTCGACGATTGGATCGACCTGCACATCGAACGCCTGAGCAATGGCGGTTTGCTGCTTGACAGCCTTGATTATGCACCTACGGAATGGGCTCAGTTGGCCGAATTGCGCCTGGGCTGGGAACTCACCAAACAATTGCGTACCGGCAAACGCCTGCCTACCTATGATGCCAACCTATTGCGCTACCTGAATCTGACCGCCCCTTCCAAACGGGGTTATGACCTTTTTCGTACCGCTCTGGCTTCTTATCAACGGCGGGGCGTGTGGGACAAAGCCATTCAACTTTTACAAACTGCACAGAAACTTTACCCCGATGTCACGCCTCCCGACTGCGACAAACGTTATTCTTTTTACATTTCCAAAAATGAATGGTTCAAAACCGCGCTGGAGATTTTTCAACGCCCGGCGGATGGATTTAGCATTGAATTACTACCGAGTTTAAGCCAGCAGGGGCGCGAGGAATTGGCCCCGGTATTTTCCCCAGATGGGCAGAGTCTTTATATGGCTTTGGAAAATGGCCCCACAGGCCTTGATGTGTTCATTTGTCATTTCGACTCGCTCAAGGGCCTCTGGTCTGCTCCGCAAAAGGTGGACATGCTCAGCAGTGAGCGCGACGACTTGCCTTACAGCATCACCCGCGATGGGCGCGAGTTTTTGCTGGCCCAAGGTGGAAAACTAATGATGAGTACCTTTGGTGCTACCGATTGGCAAAAGCCTTTTGGTTTGCCGCTTACCGTGAATGAATTTCCCTGGGTGGGGCGAGCTACCTTGTCATCCGATGGGCGTTGTTTAGTCTTTGAAGGTTCTGGCAATAAAAAACAAGCCCACGAGTTGGAGCCACCTTTTATCCACCTCTACCGCATGTTCAAAGGGGATAGTCGTTCTGGCTGGAGCAATCCAAAGGCCATAACAACTTTGATGGTTGAGGGTGGCGAGGAGCGTAATCCCTGTTTTGGACCAGATAGCAATTTGTATTTTATCGCCGACCGTTGGCCAAGCCTGGGCCAGGGGGATCTGTTTTTCAGCAAACCTCTCGATGGAAACAGCGATGTGGAAATGATGGCTAAATCTGGAATCTCCTTCGACCCGAGCAAGTTTCCCAAATCAGATTACACCAATTGGGCCGTTCCGAAAAACCTCGGTAAGGAGGTCAATACCCTTGGCGACGAAAAGCACTGGCTGAGTATTGCCCCGGACAATAGTCGGGCTTTTTTCAGCACCATCGAACTATCAAAAAACGATGAATCTGAGTTGTACAGCATGGCATTACCAGCCATCAGCAAAGCTGAAAAGCGAAAAATTTTGCTGCTTCCACTTGGCAGCATTGGGCAAAATTTGACGGGATTTAAACGGAGGGAAATGATTTTACAGGTCAAAGATGCAGGAACCGATCAATTGATTGCTGAACTAAGGCCACAAGGAGAACTCCGCTTTATCCTCAACCTTCCGGCCAGGATATCGAAAATCAAATACCAGGTGATAGAGTCGAGCAAAAATCCAGTGGCGTTAACCCAATGGGGCGAGTATACGATTGGAACAGCTTCTCTGCAAAACTTACCTACGCCACAGTTATCACAATAATTGGAATAAAATCAACTGAACTGTTCCTTAAGTGTCTTTGGTTCTTTAGGTGGTAAAAAACGCCCTGGCAGCAAGGTCATTTTTTCACCACCTAAGTAACCGAAGGCACTTAAGAAGCACTCAATAAAGAGGCTTACTGGCACCCATCACAGCGCCCCCGAATCACCAAATGGGTCTCCGACACCGCAAACCCTGCTGGTGGTGTAATCACCGGTGCGGCTATTTCCTCCACACAAACCGTCTTACCACAAGTATCACAATGAAAGTGAGCGTGATGATCATGGTGCGTCCCTTGGCCGCAATCGTGCTGACACAGGGCATATTTTTGTTTGTCGGTACCGTCCATTGCCTTGTGGATCAGGCCCTGTTCTTCAAAAGTGCGCAAAGTGCGGTAAAGCGTAATGCGATCGACCTTGCCCAATTCTTGCTCCAGGTCGTTTTGAGAGAGTGCTTGTGCCCGCGACATAAACAAATCCAAGACCTTCACGCGCATATCGGTGAGGCGCAATTGATGAGATTTTAACAAATGTTGAGCGTTGCTGGCCACTTTATTTGTATTTGGATGCAAAGTTACGGTAGTTTTTGAATGGCTGGGGAATTTTGTTGGTGTTGTTGGTTTGAAAATCTTCTACTTACGGGCTGATTAAAACGATCTGCTCGATTGATCAATATCATAGCTCGATCCACAGAAGCCAACTACTTTCAGGCTACATTTCATTTGCTCATCAAAATTAACATTACATGAAAAAAGTCCTCACCTCGGGCCTGGTGGCCAGTTTGGTATTGTTGGCATTTGCTTTTTTATGCCTGAAGTTGATGCCAGTTTTGCTGCTCTCGGTCACTTTTGAATATTTCAATCCGGTATTTGTCAACGATCCTTTCCGCAATGCATTTTATTTTTTGCACCCGATCGTGTTGGCTTTTGCCCTGGCCTGGTTTTGGAACCGTTTTAAGGACATTTTTGTAGGCAACCTGCTGGCTCGAGGTCTGGAATTTGGGTTTGTGTACCTCATCATTTCCACCCTGCCCATCATGGTTTTGTTGTTCAGTGCAATTGACGTATCCCTGACGGTGATTGGCACCTGGTTGCTGTATGGCTTTTTTCAGGGGGCAATTGCTGGCTTGATTTTTGCCAGGATGCATGTGTAGGTAGAAACGCGCGGCCGTGCGTCTTTGTGTCTATGGATCTTTATGGTTGGTATCAAACCAAGAGACGCACGGCCGTGCGTCTCTACATTCCCATCTGAGCGTTTCTCTCCATCTGCCATTGTTTCAAAAAATCAACACAAAAAATAAACACCCACAAATGAAACATTGTTGCAAAAAGATTTTATCTTTGTTTTGGCTTTGAGAGAAACGTATGGAAAAAAGATGGACATCCTTTTGGGCAGTACTATGGCTAGGCCTGGGTTTAACCACCCAGTTGTTGGCCCAAGACTGTAATTTGAGTCTACGCGGCCAGGTATTAAATGCTGACACCGGTTTACCCATGCCTTATGCGGGCATCATCATCAAAGAAACCCAGCAAGGCGTACAAAGTGACGAGCATGGCCATTACCTGATCGACCGGATTTGCCCCGGAGAATACACCATTATTTGTAGCCATATCGGCTGCGACCACGCCGAGCAAAAACTCGCACTCCAACGCAATGCCGTACTCGACATTGCCATGAAAGAAAACGCGGTTACCCTGGAAAACCTGGTTGTAACGGGCAGCAGTAGCAAAAAAGCGGGCACCCAAACCAGTTCCGAGCTCAGTGGAGTGGAATTAGACGCTGGCCGGGGCATGGGTTTGGGCGAAAGCCTCAAACGCCTCAGCGGGGTCAGCACCCTCAACACGGGCGCAACCATCAGCAAACCCGTCATCCAAGGTTTGCACAGCAACCGCATCCTGATTTTTAACAACGGCGTCCGCCTGGAAGGCCAACAATGGGGCAACGAACATGCTCCCGAAGTTGACCCTTTCACCGCCGAGCGCATCACTGTAGTAAAGGGGGCCGCCAGTGTGCGCTACGGAGCAGATGCCTTGGGAGGCATCATCCTGCTTGAACCCAAGCCTGGCCGCCAAACTCCGGGAATTGGCGGCGAGGCTCACCTGCAAGGTTACAGCAATGGCCGCGGGGGCATTGCTTCGGGTATGTTGGAAGGGAAATTGGCCAAACTTCCCTTGAGCGGCCGCATCCAAGGTACCCTCAAACGTGCAGGCAACCTGCAAACGCCCAATTATTTCCTCAACAATACTGGAGTCAGTGAATCCAATTTTTCCTGGAGCGGCAAATTCCAGCCAGAACATTGGGTTGTAGAAACTTTCTATTCCCGCTTTTTCACCCAATTGGGCATCTTGCGCGACTCACATATCGGCAACTTAACCGACTTAAACAATGCCATTGAACGGGGCAGACCGCTACAAGATGGAGCATTCAGCTACGAGCTGGGGCGCCCCCTGCAAAAGGTCATGCACGAAACTTTTCGGGTGAAGCTAGCGCACGCGCTTTCGGAAACCGACAAACTTTCTTTGCAGGTAAGTCGCCAGTTCAATCGCCGTCAGGAATTTGATGCGCACCGTCGTTTCAATCCCTTGCCAGCAACGCTGGACGACCCCAACATAGAATTTGAAATCACCACCTGGGCCGCAGAACTGAATTGGGATCACCGTCTGGGCCGCAATTGGCGGGGTGCCTTGGGTACCAATGCGCAATCGCAAGTCAATACGGTAGACCGCGGCGCCTTGATTCCCAATTTTGACAACCTTGATTGGGGCTTGTACTGGACCGAACGTCGCTTCAAAAGTGGCAGCCCATGGGAATATGAGTTTGGCCTGCGCTACGATTTACGTCACCTGCACGTGGCCGAACAAGGCACCAACAACCTGGATGAAGACCGCAATTTTCAAAACTGGTCGGCATCGCTGGGACTGGTTTATGCCTTGAATGATGATTGGAAATTGCGTTTCAATACGGGTTCTGCCTGGCGTTCACCCCTCGTGAATGAATTGTACAGCAGTGGCGTGCACCATGGCTCGGCCAGTTATGAAGAAGGCAATCCCGATTTGCAAGCTGAAAGGGGTTTCAACAACAGTCTCACCCTGGAAGGCAGTCGCAATGATCGTTGGACGATGGCTCTGACCAGCTATTACAACCTGATCAACAATTTCATCTACCTGCAACCCCGGGGTGAAGCCCAACTGACCATTCGAGGTGCATTCCCGGCTTTCGATTACAATCAGGCTGATGCGCGAATCATGGGCATTGATTGGACAGGAGATTTCACCCTTTACAAAACTTTTCACCTGGAATCCAAAGCATCTCTACTGAGTGGTTGGAACCGGGAACTGGAGGACTACCTCATTTACATGCCCCCTCTGCGTTTTGAACAGGGTTTGAAATGGGGTTTTAATGAAAAAAAACAGGCCGATCACCCTTCATTTGTGCGCATCGCTGCGCTATGGGTGCTGCAACAAAAACAAGCCCCTGCTACTGACTACGCGCCACCCCCGGCAGGATTTGTTCGCTTGGATGCAGAGTTGTTTCACACTTTGATGTGGGGCAGGCAAAGGTTGGAGCTCGGTATTTCAGTATCCAACTTGCTCAATACTGAGTATCGGGAGTATTTGAACCGCTTCCGTTACTTTACCGCTGAACCAGGTCGGAACCTGAGTTTACGCCTAAAAGTGCCTTTCAATTTCACTTGACGATAAAATCTTAAAAACCATGAAAATCAATGCTTTAAAATTGCCACTCCTGGCAATGCTGGTACTCCCATTCCTAAGCTGTGAAAAAGACGATGACAATGGGCCCGACAATGAACAGGAATTGATCACCACCATTGCTTTGAAATTTACGGGTAGTGGCCAGACTGTGACTTTTACTGCTGTGGATAAAGATGGCGATGGCGGTTCGGCCCCCGTGATTCAAAACATCAATTTGAAGGCCAATACTGATTACACCCTATCCGTCTCTTTCCTCGATGAATCCAAATCGCCTAGCGAGGACATCACTACCGAGGTCAAGGCGGAAAGCAACGATCACCTGATCTGTTATGCCGCAACGGGTGCCATGGTAAGCCCACAAAGCAGTGATAAAGACGCAGCAGGGAAAACCTTAGGCCTCGAAAGTGCCTTTAAAACGGGAGCGTCCGGAGCAGGCACACTCAAAGTTACCCTCAAGCACGAAGCGGATAAAAGTAATGCCAACGCTTGTGGCACCGGGGAGACCGATGCTGAAGCTACGTTTAATGTAACGGTGCAATAAGAGTCAGTGCATTTGAGGTGCACTGTTTTTTCATACTTACTCAGGTAATATTAGGGGGTAGCATTGGGGCTACCCCCTTTTTATTTTCAAAGTTTTTTGATCAAACCATCCCCTACTGCCTCTTCCCCCAGTCCATGCAACTGAATTGGCTTTTCCCGTTTTTTACGCATCCGCATATTGATCAGTTCAATGACCAAAGAGAAAGCCATGGCGAAATACAAATAGCCTTTGTCAAATTTTTGATGGAAGCCTTCGGCGACCAGCAGCGTCCCGATCATGATCAAAAAACCAAGTGCCAACACTTGTAAGGAAGGGTGCTTGTTGACAAAATTACTAATGCGCCCAGCAAAGGCCAGCATCACTGCCATAGAAATGATTACAGCAATGACCATCACCGAAACTTCCTTAACCAAACCCACTGCTGTCAGAATGGAATCAAAAGAAAAAACCATATCGACCAAAATGATTTGAACGATGACCCCACTCAAGGTGGCCCGACCTTTAATATCATGCTCTTTAGTATCGACCTCGAGTTTGTGGAACATTTCATTGGTGCTTTTGGCGATCAAAAACAGACCTCCCAGCATCAAAATCAGGTCTTTTACACTGATGCCCAGCGCATGCCCAGTCTTGTCTTGTATAAACCCAAGGTGAAAGACTGGCTTGGTCAAAGTAATGATCCAGGTAATGGTGAACAAGAGCCCCAGGCGAAAAATAAGTGCCAATATCAAACCCCAATTGCGGGCTTTGGGGCGTTCAGCTATCGGGAGTTTATTGGAAATGATTGAGATAAAGATCACATTATCGATGCCCAATACAATTTCCAGGGCGGTCAAAGTAAGCAAGCTGATCCAAAATTCAGGCTGGCCCATACTGGCGAAAAAGTCCATAGTTGTTTTTTGGTTGAAGGGGTGAAATACTCGTTCAACGCTTTTTTAGGACCGCAGTTCGCCAGAAGAGCAGGAATTTGGTACAAACAGGCAAATGGGGTTTGGTGCTAAAAGAAAGTGAGCTATGGGGTCCTCCACTGTCACATCTTCCTATTTTTTAAACAGATTCAACGCTGCAGTTTTATTCTCCAATAAGATGTTAAAAGAAGCCACAAATTCCAGAAAGTCTTGGGCTGAGGGCTGACTGGGGTAAGGTGCATAATAGTGATCGGGGCGTCCATTGCGCCAAACCAATACATAGGTCAAATCCGAACCTTGAATAATCGGTGCCACTACATTCGTCCACCAGTTGGCGACAGTTACTTGTTCCAACCCTGTTTCCGTAATTGCCGTGATTTTGCGGTGCTCTTTACCCATTTCTTTTAACCAGGTGACCATTTGGCGGGTATCTTTTACAAACTGTTCATTGCTAGATGGGGCATTGCGATGATAGATGTCAAAGCCAATTAAATCAGCGAATCGATCGCCAGGGTAACGTTCAAGATAATGCTCGGGGGAGTTGAATCGATCGGTAGAGTAGGCATAAATCAGGTTGTGCACTTTTTCTTTTTTGCGCAAATAGTTAATGGTCATCCGCCAGAACCGCTGGTATTCCTCTGGGCTACAATGATCGGCACCCCACCAAAACCAGGAGCCCGTATGCTCGTGGTAGGGGCGAAAGATCAGCGGAACCAGTTCTCCTGATTGTGGGTCGCGCAGGGATTGTACAAACTGGGCAACCTTGCTTAGCCAAGCTTGATAATTTCTGCGTGCAGTTTTATCGGAAAGGATACGGGGTATTGTGGATTCTACTTTATCCCAGGTTGTTTTACTCGGGTCGATAGGGTTATTGAGATGCCAACTCAAGGTAGAAATACCTCCTCGCTGGTGCTGTTCAATGATGCGCTGGCGCATTAACTCAAAAGGAACCCCGTCAAGATTACTGGTACTATCCAGTTCAAGGTGGCCCAAATCCCAACCTGCCACCGCCGGATGCTCACCAGTGAGTGTTTTGATGTCCGAACGGCCAGATTCACCCGTCCAGCGGCTTCCATCGGGATTGAGGCCGTAAGCTAGTCCATCCTGATGGCCAAATAAGATGCCTCGGCCTTGTAATTGTTGCAAACTCGTGTAGAGTTGTTTGGTTAATGGGGTCGCTTTTTTATCAATTTGTGCCATTATCCCGCAAGGAATCAAACACAACAACAGCAAGAAGGTATTTTTTGCTTTCATGGATGAAGTTGGATAGCCCGTGGCCTCGAATTAAAACAAGACCCCGTTATTCACGTAATAAAAATAGGAATTTCCACCACTGAAAGTCCAATTGGTAGCATTAAAAGAACCATTCCCGGTCGCACTGCCCTGAATTTTATAAGCTTGTACCGCTTGCCCGGCACGGTTCCAGGTCAAAGGGCTGCCACTTACACAAGTTTCCGGCCCGAGGTTGACATTTTTCAAAAAGTAAGCATGGTTGAGTCCATATACTTTGCCAATGCCATTTTGGTCGATGCACACTGCGGTTTGTTCATCTACCCCAATTCCTTTTACCGTGGTATAGGCAAAATCCTTCATCAAACGCGCCATAAAGGCAATGTGCCGTCCTTGGCGGTCGCGTTGGGTATAATGGGAGTCGGTAATGGTATTTTGCAAGTGGGTAGCAGCAAGGAAGTCGTTTTGCCCCAGTGTTAAAAGGCTGTTGTATGGATTGGCCAAAGCTTGAGCCGTAGTTATACTGCCCGTTTGGGCGCTGTAATAGGCGGAACCCAAAATGGCCAAACCCGCGCTGGTACCGCCAACAGGTGCCCCCTTGGTGTTCAGCAGGTAGTTAATTGCCGTTTCGGTAGCTGAGTTTTTCCAATAATTCACATAGTTCCACTGATCGCCCCCAGCAATAAAGAGCGCCTCGGCAGCCCGGATTTTGTCCGTCACACTGGCCAAATCTGCTTTTGCCCGACTATCGATGATGATGGTTTCCACAGAGTTGACCGGTACCATGTCAAACATGTACTGGTTGTAACCGTCCGCCCCAGATGAACGAATAACCACTATATCTCCGCCACCACTGCGGTTCAATAACCAGGCAATGGCAGCGTCTACATCGGTGCTTCCCCCCATCAGTACCAGACCAGGGGTAGGTGTAGGGGTCACGTCGGCAGCATTTCCGGTCAGGTAAGTCACTACTTTTGGCGCTTTTCCCGAAATTTCACCCGCGACTTCATCACTGGGTATGATTTGAGTGTTTTGGGAACAAGCCAGATTGAAGGCCAACAATCCAAGCAGTAATAGTTGAGATACAGTGCTTTTGCGCATAATTGAGGGTTATTTGGTTACGAGACGCTAACATTGCATCTCTAAGGAATGAAGGTAAAATACAAAAACTGCCAATTTCAATTGTCATTTCTTTTTATTTATCTTGATTCAACAGGCTACGCACCAATTTTTTGAACACAGTCGTTTTTGTAAAAATAAAACTCAATCCATGTATAGAACACTTACTCTTTTGAGCTTGATCTTTAGTTTGGGCACTACCCTATCCGCGCAGGATATCGAAACCCACGCGTATTTTCAAATCGAAACCAACAAAACGGCCTACGCTTTTGGCGACAACATCAACGTCCGGGATGCGCCCAACACTACAGGTAAAGTGCTAACTCAAATCAAGGCAGGTACAACCTTGAAAATCCTGGATGTAGCCGGGGATAAACTAGCCCAAAAAGGCATCGAAGTGCCTTGGGTGAAGGTGCAGTTTTTACAAAACGGGAAAAGCCAGCAGGGCTACATTTGGTCGGGTTTATTGGCACTGGATCGGATAGCAAGAGATGGTTTTGAGTTTTTATTGGGTCTGACCCGGATTGAAAATGGAGTATACTACCAGGAAGTTCGCATTGTAAAACAGGGAGCACTGCTGGCGACAAAGGAGTACAAAAGTAATGCTGAAGATGGTCATGAATTCGGTTTTGAGGTGCTTGGAAACAAAGGTGTACCAAACATCAGCAACGTTATCCGAGTATACAATTACATGCCAGCTTGTTTGCACTGGACGGGATTCAGTGTTTTTTTATGGGATGGCAAAACCCTTGCTTATATTGGATTTGAAGGCGGTACAATAAATGTCGGTCAAAGCTGGGATGAAATTGACTTTATTTTCCCTGAGGAAAAAGGAGGCAAACAAGAAGAGGGCTGGGTTGTCAAAAAAGTCATCAAAGGACAAGAAGATGAAATAGGGAATAGTGTAGAAACCATCACTACAACGATCTGGACCTGGGATGGCAAACAATTGGTGCACAAAAAAGAAGAATGATCCTCGCTTTTCGTAGACAAGCCCTGAAAGGGCGGCATAACATCAAGAAAGGGTGCAGCCCTTTCGACCTGGACAACTACCCTCTCTTCAAGGTAAAAACCGTAATCTCCGGCCTCACCATAAACCGTACCTGCCACAAATGCCCCAATGCCCGGTTGATGTATAGCCGACGTCCATCTTCGAGATCAATTTCCCCCGAGGTGTATCGCTTGTTCTTTACCGGCAACATCGGAGGAGTTAAAAATGGAGCTTTGCACTGCCCTCCATGCGTATGGCCCGATAAAATCCAGCCCTGGTATCCATTCCAAACATTCAGGTCGCACACATCAGGGTTATGGCACAGCAGTAAATTAGCTTGGTCGGGCTGGTAATGCTGCATCACTTTCTCTGGCTGAAAATTGGTGGCCCAATAATCATCGAAACCGATAAAATTGAGCCCTTTGATGGCAGTTTGTGCATTTCGAAGCACTTGAACTCCTGCTTGTTCCAATAACTGTACTACTTTGGCCGCCACCTCATTTTGTGCCCAATCTATCCCATAATCGTGGTTACCCAAAATACCGATAGTGCCCAGTTTGCCCTTGACAGTATGGCGCAATACCTCTTCCAGTTGTTCAAACTGCTGCGCATCTTTGTAGCTAATGTAATCGCCCGTATACACCACAAAATCGGGCTCAAAGCGCCGCGCTTTTTCAAAGGAATTGATGATAAAATGCCAGTCAAAACGATTGCCAACGTGAATGTCACTGATTTGCATCAGGGTCAAACCTTCCAACTCAGTGGGTAAATGTTGAATGGGCAAATCTCTTTTGACAAATTCCAACCAAAAGGGTTCAATCTGCCAGGTATACAAGCCAGTGAGGGCACCGAGGCCAGTTAGTCGGGCTAATCCTTTAAGGAAAATTCTTCTTTTCATCGGGTGTTGGGAATGTTTTTTAAAAAACGAACATACTCCAACATTCTTGTTAACCCAACATCACCCCAATATCAATTTTTTCCTCCACTCACCTCCCCTACCCCAAAACCCTTAACTTCACGCTGAATAAAACCATTCAGCGTCATGTTCAAACACTTACCTACCCTGAGCTACCTGTTCTTTGGGCTCATCATTACAGCCTGTGCGCCCAAAACGCCCTGGATTGCCCAGGCACCTGCAGGAGCCCAATATTGCCAGATCAATGCTGCTGGCGAAAGCATCATTCCCAATGGTCGCATCATCCGGCCCGCGGGCAAAAGTATACTCACTGCTCCTCACCCTTACGGCCTGGTGCTTTCGCCCGATGGCAAAGTAGCCGTGACCGCCAACTCTGGCAATGCCCCATTTTCCATCAGCGTCATCCGCAATTTTGATGGCAATGGCCAACCCACAGTGCGCCAAATCCCTGAAGGCGCCAACAACCAGGTCGGCATTCTGGAATCCGTATTCATGGGTCTCGCCATCACGCCCGACAACCGTCACGTTTTTGTAGCCGGTGGACAATCCAACAAAATTTTCAAGTTTGACCTGGAAAACGGGAAAAAAGTCGATTCTCTGAAATGTGGTGTGGTGGACGGCGAGCGCGACTATACCCACGGCTACATTGGCGACATAATCCTCTCCAAAGACGGCACCCGCCTGTATGCAGTCGATCAAATTGGTTTCCGCCTACTGGTCATCGATGCCCAAACCCTCAAGCTTCTGCACAACGTCCCCACCGGGCGTTATCCCTTTGGCATCACCCTCTCGCCTGATGGCCGCAATCTGTACATAGCCAACGTGGGTATTTTTGAATACAAACCGCTGAAAAACCTCGACCCTAAAGACCTCAAGGGTACCGGAGCTGAATTTGTCACCTCGGGTTACAATACCCCTGAGATGCGGGACGGTTACAAAAAAGGCAAACTGGACGTACCTGGACTGGGCGACCCCAATACTCCCGAAGGGTTTTCGGTTTGGAAATACAATTTGGGCGAACGCCCCAAAGTCAGTAAAAAAATCAAAACCGGATTCCTGGTCGGCGATTTGGTGGAAGGTATCCCTGCAGTGGGTGGTGCCAGCCCCAACTCTCTGGTGGCTTCCGATCGTTACGTCTTTGTTTCCAATGGCAACAACGATTGTATTTCGGTAATCGACTTCGTCAAAGATACCGTGGTCAAAAACATTTTCCTGAAACCGGATACGCGCCTGGGCGGTTTCCGGGGCGTTATTCCATTTGGTTTGGCGCTTTCGCCCGACCGCAAGCAGCTTTTTGTGGCCGAATCAGGTGTCAATGCTGTAGGTGTGATTGATGCCGAAAAATTGGAAGTACTGGGGCATATACCTACGGGTTGGTTTCCGTCCAAAGTGGCGGTTACACCGGATGGTAAAAAATTGTTGGTCACCTCCGCCAAAGGATATGGCAGTGGCCCCAACGGAGGCAAAGATTGGAAAGATGGCCCCGAAGGCCATTACGTTGGTGGTTTGATGAAGGGTTTGTTTAGCGTTGTGGACATGCCCAATGCCGAACAACTAAAAGCGCATACCGCCGAGGTGATTCGCCAAAACTACTCCTTTGCACCCGCCAATGACCCTCAGTTTAGCTGGCGCAAAAACAACCCAGTGCCCCTTTTTATGGGCCAAAAAGAAAGCCCAATTAAATACATCGTATTCATTTCCAAGGAGAATCGAACTTTTGACGAAGTTTTTGCCCAAGTCAAAGGTGTTCGGGGGGACCCCACTATGGCCCGTTTTGGTGCCAATCAAAAGGTCGTCAACCGCCGCCATACCGATAGTGTTTTGAATGCCACCATCGCCGTCAACCACCTCGCCTTGGCCGAACGTTTTGCCATCAGCGACAATTTTTATGTCGATTCCGATCACTCTGCCGACGGCCACCGCTGGCTAGTCAACACGTACCCCAACGAATGGGTAGAAACAGGAGTTACTGCATCCTACGGCGGCAAACGCAGCATGCGCGGCAACAGCAAAGCGCCAGGTAATCTCTTGCTCTACGGCTCTTCCGGAGCCATTTATCCCGAAGATTACAACGAAGCGGGCTCCATGTGGGATCACCTGGAACGCAACAAAAAAGATTTTTTCAATTTCGGTTTCGGCGTCGAACTCGCTGGCGGCATCGACGATTCTACCATGAAATATGTAGGCTTAAAATACCTGGTCAACTACCCCGTTCCCGGCCCCTTGTTCGATCGCTCTTCGCGCAGGTATGCTACTTACAACATGGCCATCCCTGACCAGTTTCGCGCCAAAACCTTTATGGACGAGTTCAATGAAAGGTATCTGGGTCCCGGCAAAACCCTGCCTGAAGTGCTCACCATCATCCTACCCAACGACCACACCGCCGGTGAAAGGCCCCACGCGGGTTACCCTTTCAAGTCGAGTTATGTGGCTGACAATGACCTGGCCCTGGGGCGCATTGTGGAATTTTTATCCAACACCCCTTATTGGAAAAACATGGCCATCGTGGTCACCGAAGACGACGCGCAGGATGGTCAGGATCACGTAGATGCGCACCGCAGTATCCTAATGGTCATTTCACCCTATGCTCGCCGCAACTACGTGGGGCACCAGCATTACAGCTTTGGTAGTATTTTTAAAACCTTCTGGAACATCCTGGGCATTCCGTACCTGAACCAGTACGATGCGGCGGCGAGTGATTTGGCGGATTTATTCACCAATCAACCTGATTTCACGCCGTACAAGGCCTTCCCAGTCAATCCCAAAATTTTTGATCCACAAAAAGCCTTGACACCGATGGACGCCAAATTTGACTGGAAGGCAGTCATCGAGTCGCCCAAGTTGGACAATGTGGAAGATTTTTTGAAAAAACAAGAATAACATCAACAGTATGAATAAGCCGATTCTTGTCCTCCTTTTCCTTTTATGGCAAGCTCCGCTTTGGGCCCAAAACATCCAAGGCGTAGTGCTTGACGCCAAAACCAAAGCGCCACTCTCCGGCACCAACCTCTGGCTCAAAGGCACCCAACGCGGTACCGCCAGCAATGCCCAAGGCAGCTTCACCCTTTACGCACCAGCACAAGAGGGCACTTATACCTTGCTCGTATCCATGCTGGGGTATGCTGAAAAAGAACAAAGCATCAGCCTCAACGGGGCCGATATGCTGCTCGATACCCTTTACCTCGATGCCGAAGCCACCCTCATCCAAAACAACCTGGTCATCACCGCACAACGCAGTTTGAACCAAAGCTTCAGCAGTTCGGAGGCCATCAGTGTATTGAAATCCAGCGACATCATCCACAATGGGGCCCGCAGTACGCCCGAAGCATTGATGGGTCTGACCGGAGTTTTTGTACAAAAAACCAACCACGGAGGCGGCTCCCCATTTGTACGGGGGCTAACTGGTAACCAGACGCTGTTGCTCATGGATGGCCTGCGGCTCAACAACTCCATTTACCGCTTTGGCCCCAACCAGTATTTCAACACCATTGACGTATTCAGTGTGGAACAAATTGAGGTGGTGCGCGGGGCTGGTTCGGTCTTGTACGGTAGTGATGCAATGGGTGGTGCCATCCAGGTCTTGACGGCGACGCCGCAATTTTCTGCAGAAGGATGGCAGTTCGGTGGCCGACTGTTGGGGCGCTACCTGGATAGGGACATGGAACAAACCATACATGCTGAATTAAAAGCCGCCAATAAAAATGTGGCCTTCCGGGCAGGTACCAGCCTGCGCAATTTTGGCGACCACTATGCCGGAAAAGGCTTGGGCAAAGAAGGCCCTTCCAGCTACCGTGAGCGGGCCGCCGATGCCAAAGCAGTTTTTAAACTCAGCAATCGCGCCAAATTCACCCTGGCTTACAATGGTCTTTTTCAATCCGAAGTAGAACGTTACGATCAGTATGTGACAGTTGCAAAGCTGGCCCAGTTTGAGCCCCAAACCCGTCAAATGGCCTACGCTCGCCTGGCCTGGGAAGGGCAATCCCCCTGGCTACAAAACCTGACCATTACTGCTTCCTGGCAATTTGCCGAAGAAGGCCGCATTTTTCAGCGCAACAACACCGTCACCCGTAGCAATGAACTGGATGAAATCCGCACCCTCGGCTATGTGCTGGAATGGCACGCCCAGCCCCTGTCTTTTTGGAAAATCACTTCCGGACTGGAGCTTTACGACGACAAAGTGAGCAGTGGTGGCACCAATACCAATACCGAAACGGGGGCCGTCACCCCACGCCGGGGCCTCTATCCAGCAGGAACCAATGCGACCAACACAGCAGCTTTCACCGCCCATCAATTGAGCTGGAAGGCTTGGACTTTGAACCTGGGCTTGCGCTACAATCAGGTGCGTTTGGCCATAAAAGACGCTACTTTTGGCGATACCGAGATCACCCCCGATGCCCTGGTGGCGCATGCGCTTTTGCGGTATCAAGCTGGCCAAAACCACGCCATTTCCGGGGGCATCTACTCTGGTTTCCGCGCACCCAACATCAACGACATGACCAGTTTTGGTCGTTTTGATTTTGGGATTGAGGTACCGAGCTACGATCTTTCACCAGAAAAAACCACCACCTACGAGTTGAACTACAAGTACAGCTCCAACAAGTTTCAGGCAAATGTGTCCGGGTTTTATACTGCTTTGAGCGATCTAGTAACGCGGGTGCGCAGCACTTTTGAAGGGTCTCCCACCTACGAGGGTAATGATGTGTACAAAAAGGAAAACGCGGCGGAGTCTTTTATTCGAGGTACGGAAATTGATTTTGCTTGGGCCTTGCTCAAAGTTTTGAACCTGCAAGGCAGCCTGACCTACACTTTTGGGCAAAACACGACGGCCAATGAACCGATGCGCCGCATTCCTCCGCTCAATGGTCGCTTGGGTTTGAGGTATCAGCCACTCAAGCAATGGTTCAACAGCATTGAGTGGCTGTACGCTAGTAAACAAGATCGTTTGGCAAGTGGCGACAAGTCTGATCCCCGCATTCCAAAGGGAGGCACACCAGGCTGGAATGTGCTGAACCTACGTAGTGCATATCAATTCAAGCAGGTGGAGTTACAAGCAGGACTCAACAACTTGTTCAACGAGGCTTATCGTACACATGGATCGGGGATTGATGGCGTGGGCAGGAGTGTGTGGGTAGGGCTGGATTGGAGGTTTTGATATTAAGAGAAAAATCGAGGCAACGCACTGTAGAGACGCACGGCCGTGCGTCTCCATAATCTCGCAAAACCCGGAGACGCACAGTCGTGCGTCTCTACAATCCAGGGCATCTCCTTTTTTTGCGTTGCCACGATTTTATCCTATCCCCAAATCATTTAATCATCCACTTGATTTTCCCCGCATAAGGATCTTTCAGCAAAGTTCCCTTGCCATTTTTCAGCGTCACATTGACTTCTTGCAACACATTTTCTGCAGGTAAACAAACCTTGCCTTTGGCTGCACCAGTGCTGGTATAGGCTTGCAGCGTAATTTTTGACCAATCAATTTGATCTGTGCTTTGCGCCAATTCCGCATGGGGAATCACCGCGCCATCGCGAATCATCACCACCAGAGACAAATTGCCACCATCAATCACATGCCAGCCTCCGTTGTACACTTTGCCCGTTTGGTAGTCGATCCATTTGCCCTGCGGCAGGTAAACGTTGCGTTGGGTGGAACCTGTTTCAAAAAGGGGCGCAACCAACATATCCGAACCCAGTAGGTACTCATTTTCGATGAGCCAAGAACCGGGGTCCTGGGGAAATTCCACAAAAAGAGCGCGCAACATCGGCAGACCTTTTTCACTTGAAGCCTTGGCTTGAGCATAAATGTAGGGCATCAGCCGGTAGCGGGTTTCGGTAGCATTGCGGAAATGGTTCAAAAAACTTTCGCTGAACTCCCAGGGCTCTTTGGGTGCCTGGCCATGGCAGCGGGAATGGGAGCTAAACAGACTAAATGGTGCCCAACGGCGGTACAACTCCTCCGGAGTGCGGGTCGTAAAGCCCCCTGCATCGTGACTCCAAAAAGTAAAACCAGACAAGCCGAGTGACAAACCTCCGCGCAGTTGAGCCTCCATGCCCATGTCAGAGCATTCCGCGTCGCCACCCCAATGCAGCGGATAACGCTGGCTGCCCGCCCAGGTGCTCCGTGCCCAGATGATGTGATCGCCAGTAATTTGTTTGGTGATGTCGGCTACGGTTTTGTTGTAGCGCAATGGATAGAGGTTGTGCTCGTAGAAGCCGCTGCGACCATTGGCGTAGATGCCATTTAATGGGGCGGCTTCACCGAAGTCAACCTTGATGACCGAGACCCCGAGTTTCAACAAATTGCCAATTTTATCCTGATACCATTGTACGGCGTTGGGATTGGTGAAATCGAGTACTGCATCCTCATAAGGTACTCCACCCTTGGGATTTTTTACATGCAATCCCTTGGCAATGATTTCCGGGAATAGGTCATTTTTGGGTACAAAATAAGGTAATTGCCAAAGACAGGTACGGAAACCCTGGGCTTTCAGGTCGCTGATCATTTTTTGTGGGTCAGGAAAACGATCCTTCGCAAACTGGTAGTCACAACGCCAATCGGTGCCGAACCAGCCCGTATCAAAGTGAATCACATCCGAAGGAATGCCGTTTTTCCGCAGGAGATTGGCCACATTCCGACCATCCGCTTCGGAGAAGTAGGTGATTCGGCTCATCCACAACCCAAATGACCACAGAGGGGGCATACTGGCCTTGCCCGTAAGGTTGGTGTATTCGTCCAGGATGTCTTTAGGTTCGCCTAAAAACACAAACAAGTCCAGGTTTTCGTCCCCGATCATCAGGTTGGTTACCGCGCCGTAAGTGGCGCCAAAATCACAGGTGACTGGTGAGGAGGTATGCATAAACATCCCATAACCCCGGCTGCTCATGAAAAAAGGAATGGGTTTGTACATCCCAGCATTCTCCACACCATTGGGATCAGTAGTAAACAGGTTGACCTTTTGGCCATATTTGTTCAAACTGGTGAAAGACTCTCCACAGCCGTAGATTTTTTCATCGGGCGACAGGGCAAATGCAGCACTGACACTCCGGGAATAATCCCCCGCCCGACGAACAAAAGAAAAAGGCAGGATCGGCGTAAAAGAACGGCTGTTGCTCTGGTGCCAGGTTTTGGTCAATAATTTGCCACTGGCATCCCGGAATTCAATGGTCCAGGGGTTTTGGGTGATGATTACGGTACCAAAGGCGCTTTTGTACTGGTGCCCATTGGAGATTTTGCTGTACTGCCAGGAGTTGTCTTTGTTCGGCTCCTTGACCAACATCAGCGAAGGTTCCCCCGCAGGGGCAGCCTGCCCCGTATTGGCCCGAATCCGCACCGCACGTGGCGAGACAAACTCTACACTAAAGGGCAGCACCGGGTCCACTGCGTACTCTATGCCCGGGAATTCATTGCCCCGCACTCTGCGAAGCCCGGCCTGGGTGTTGTTGAAGGCATGCGCTGGATAGTATTCATTGCGCCGCCATTTGAGCTGGCCCTGGCCGGTGGCGGGATCGAAGGCGGCGAGGCTGTCGGCTAAAAAGTAGGTGTTGGTGTAATCTCGAAAATCGCCGCTGAGGTCGAGCGGTTCATTGAGCAGGGTAGGGCGATGCTGCGCCCAAAGGCTCAGCTGTAAGCCGAGCAGACAAGTGACAACAATCAAAATCTGTTTCATTACCAAAAATTGTGGATAAAGGATATCCCTTGTTATGGATTTTTCCAAGTCAAGATAGATTTTTTGTTGGAAAGGATTGGGATATTTCAGTAAGGAGTCATTAGTCATTTTTTATAAAGCCCACTTAACATCCTAAATACCCCAAATTGGGTAAGATGCCCTACAAAAAGGACTAATTTTTAGTAAAACAGTCTTGGCATAATTTTTTTCCTTTCAATCATGACCTTAATGATCAGTTCACTTTAATAAAACGCATTGTTATGCCAGATCCACAAAAAAATCCCCGTACCGATCCTTCTACGGCCGTCGATCGCGAGGATGTCAATCGCATTCCCAATACCCAAGGTTGGGACGAAGAAGACGTGAAACGCAATCCCCGCACCGACGATTGGAATCCAGAGGGTAAATCACCTATTTACGGCAACTATTATGACAACCAAGATGATGTAAACCAGAATCAAGGTGACACTGATTGGAATAAAGATGACCTAAATCGCAATCCTGAACAGGATGAATGGGATCAGGATAAGTCATCTGTCGATTATGAGCGAGACGAGGAAACAATCAGTGATGATGTTGGCAATAAAGAAGGCGGACGCTAATTCCCATTTTTTCCAATAACCACAGTTGTATCAATATTGCATAAGCCGGGCAGTCGCATCACTACTGCCCGGCTTATTGTTGTAACATACACCCTAGTGCATTAACTTCCCAGAACAACCCAATTCCAGATGGAACCCAAGGAGATATTAGATTTTCACCGGATGTTTTTTGGTGACCTTCACTACGGCTTTTTGTTAGAGGTAGTCGTGCGTACCATCATCATGTACCTCTACACCATCCTATTGCTGCGATTTTTAGGCAAACGCAGCATGGGACAATTGTCAACCTTGGAGCTGGCCATTATCATCAGCTTTGGCTCGGCGGTAGGTGATCCGATGCTAAATGTCGAGGTTCCCATTTTACATGGTATGTTAGTGATTACCACCATCGCATTTTTGCAGATTGGGATAGAATACCTGATCAACCAGAACAAAAATTTGGAGACCTTAATGGAGGGCGAGGCAGACTGTTTGGTGAAAAATGGTCAGATCCTTCCAGATGCTTTGACTCGAAACAACCTCAGCCATAAAGACCTGTATCGTTTCCTCCGGGGAAAGGGTGTGGAGCATTTGGGAGAAGTAAAACGTGCATTTTTCGAAACATCAGGAATGCTTTCCGTTTGGTGCTTCAGCAAAGATGAGATCAAACCAGGGCTAGGCATCCTTCCGGAAGAGCACATTGACGACAACGTTTACAAGCAGGTTCAAGATAAGGCAGAAGAAAGTCATCCTTACAGCTGCACCACTTGTGCTTACACGGATAATTTTCGCAAAGGCCAGCATTTTGAACCATGTTCCAATTGTGGGCAAGAAAAATGGATACGAGCAACTTTACCAGAAAAAGGAAAAGAGCCCACCTAATGCTACCTTTACGAACAGAAAGAAGGTTGTACAATACCTCATAAAATTGTGCTAGTGTAGAGTATAAAATTGTTGATAGGGAGACTTGTTCGAACGGGCTTTTACCCCTACTTCCATTTTGTTTTTTTATTTTGCAGCCTTGGTAGTGGGGCAAAAATAAGTGTTCATTTTTCCTGAGCCAAAGGATTAGATAAGGCGTTTAAAATGAACCGTTTACTTATCTATTCCTTTGACAAAATGAAGCACTTATTTTTTATCGCCCCTTACCCCAGTAAATGGAACTATAAACACAACAAACATGCACACTAAAGGCTTTGTTATTGGGGCATTCTTTTGCCTGGGGTTAATCCTTCCTGTTCTTGGCCAAGTAAAAGCGCCGAGCGCATTCGGGCCAGTTCCAAACGAAAATCAATTGCGTTGGCAGGAAATGGAGTACTACGCTTTCATCCATTTTTCCATCAACACTCATACCGATATGGCCTGGGGCAAGGGTGATGAAGATCCAAAAATCTTTAACCCTACCAACTTGGATTGCCGGCAGTGGGCACGCATTTGTAAGGAAGCCGGGATGAAAGGAATCATTTTTACCGCAAAACACCATAGTGGCTTTTGTTTATGGCCATCCAAATACACCGACTATTCTGTAAAAAACGTACCCTGGCGCAATGGCCAGGCGGATATTGTGAAAGAATTGGCCGATGCTTGTAAAGAGTACGGATTGAAATTTGGCGTTTACCTCTCCCCCTGGGACCGCAACCACGCAGAATACGGCAAGCCAGCCTACATCACCTACTTCCGCAATCAATTAAAGGAGCTTTTGAGCAACTACGGCGACATTTTTGAAGTGTGGTACGATGGGGCCAATGGTGGCTCAGGCTATTATGGCGGGGCCAATGAGACCCGCAAAATTGATGCAAAAACCTATTATGACTGGCCAAACACCTACAAGCTGGTTCGCCAACTCCAACCCAACATCGTCATCTGGAACGACGGTGGCGATCGGGCGGATCTCAGATGGGTGGGCACCGAAGCTGGTTATGTGGGGGAAACCAACTGGAGTTTATTGAATGCAAAAGGGGACGTGCCAGAAGACATGTTGCGTCATGGTGTGGAAAATGGCGATAGTTGGGTGCCTGGCGAAGTAAATACTTCCATTCGCCCAGAATGGTTTTATCACGAACGTGAGGACAAAAAGGTCAAAACCCTGCCTCAGCTCATGGATACCTACTACCACTCTGTTGGTCGAAATGGCACCTTGTTGCTCAATTTCCCGATTATGCCGAATGGCTTGATCCATGAAAAAGATGAAAAAGCCGCGCTGGAATTTGCCCAGGCCGTCAAAGAGGTTTTTGCTGTCAACCTGGTGGAAAAAGCCCGTGCAAAAGCCTCCAATATTCGGGGCAAAAGCGCTCAATACAATGCCAGCAAAGCCATAGATTCAGATAAAGAGACTTATTGGGCCACTGACGATGGGGTCAATCAAGCGGCCTTGACCATCCGCTTTGCGAAACCAACCACCTTCAACCGCTTTTTGGTGCAGGAGTACATCCGCCTGGGGCAAAGGGTGAAGGCTTTTACGGTGGAAGCCCTGGTAAATGGAGTTTGGAAGGAACTAGCCAAACAAACCACGATCGGATACAAACGTATTCTTCGCTTTCCAAGCGTTGAGGCTACCCAATTGCGGTTCACCATCACCGATTCGAAGAGTTGCCCACTTATTTCGAATATTGGGGTATACAAAGCACCTCAAATTTTGACCCCGCCCTCCATTGTGCGCGAACAATCGGGCGACATCCAAATCACGCCCGCCGATCCAGAGTCTGAAATATATTATACCTTGAATGGCAGTACGCCCACTGTACAATCCAACAAATACACTGGATTGATCAAAACCAATGGTGGCAAAATTGAGGTCAAAGCCATCGCCTACAATCCGGTTACGGGAAAAAGCAGTGCCCTCACCGAGGAAAAATTTGATGTTGCCCGAGCCAACTGGAAGGTTCTCGGGATCGAAGACAAAAATGTGTCCAGAATCCTGGATGGAAACGTAAATACCAATTGGCACCAAAGCAGAAATGCCAAGATGCCCGTTGATCTGGTGATTGACTTGGGCAAGCTGGAAAATTTAAAGGGGTTCCGCTATTTGCCAGATCAAAATTGGTGGGCAGATGGGAGCATCATCACCCATTACCAGTTTTTTGTTTCGGAAGACAACCAGGAGTGGAAACTGGTCAGTGAAGGCGAATTTGCCAACATCAAAAACAATCCTTTTTGGCAGACCAAATCTTTTGGCTCCATCAAAGCTCGTTACATCAAGCTAAGGGCAATTCAAAATGTACAAAATACTGCTTCTGGTTATGCAGAAATAGATGTGATTACGGAGTAGAGGTTATGGTTTTGCAATTGGGTAGACAAACCTTTGTTTAAACTTATCCCCATATTACTGTACATTTTGCTCGGAGGACATCAATTGCCACGTGCTTTAGCGCGTGGACCGAGATTGCCCTTCTTGATGGGCTTCAGCCCCAGCCTCAATTTTTAAGCCAGGGCTAAAGCCCAAATCCGGGGAGTTCCCAAGCCCCCAGGCTGAAGCCAGGGGCAATTGATGTCCTCCGAGTAAAATGTACAGTAGTGCGGACTACCCCTTAATTTTCGTTTTGGCCAGTGTATTGACTTCCAAAAAATGCACACCGCCGTACTGTTCCCCATTCTTTTCTACAATCCTGACTTCCAGCTGGTGTTTGCCATCCCCCAGGCCTTTGGGCAACACGCCTTTCCACAAGTGCAGGTTCACTTTGGCCCCCATCCAGATATCGTATTTATCGCGGTGAGTGGTCAAAAAATCTGTCACATAGGCATCCGTTCCTTCAAACTGTTTGAGGGGAATAAACTCGCCCCCATTCCAACTCACCTCAATCGAGGCTTCAGGCGGGGTAGCAAAAGCGTTGACGACCAACTCGCTGGCACTTGAACCAAGGCTTCGTGGAAAACGCAGAACATAACGCGATTTGCTCTCAGGTACCCCCAAGGGTTTGAATTTGTAACTCACAGTGGTGCCGGAAAACTGGAAAACAAAGTACCCGTTGGGTGCCCCGTCCATCGCCATGCGCACGGGCAGGCCGTCTTCTTCCAGTGGCCCTTGCCACCAGGCGCCACAAATGGCTCCGGAAATCAGTTCTGGAAAGGGGCCATTCCATTGCTCCCAGCCTCCTTCACGCAGATCCACCTGCTCGATGGTATGGGTATGCGCCGAAGCTGCAAACAAGTGGGGTCGCTTTTTGAGCAAGGCATACAAATCCCGTCGGTTCATGATGTTCCGGTAAGGATTATGAGATGCCGTTTTGGTATAAATGGGGATATGGGAGAGGATAAAAACCAATTTGTCTTTGGGAACCAGGGCCAAATCATTGGCCAGCCACTCCAACTGTCGGGCATCGAGTCGCCCTTCGGTGATGCCTTGTTCGTCGCGTTTCAGGTTCCAGCCACTATAATCCACATCATCCAGCACCACAAAATGCACTTGCCCGTAATCGAAGGAATAATAGGTGGGACCAAAAAAGTACTGGAAACTTTCGCGAGCATACCGATTTTGAGTAGCCTGGATGTTGATGTCGTGGTTCCCCATAACTACGTACCAGGGTTTGCCAATTTCGCCGATGGCGGCCTGCACTTCGGGGTGGACTTCCAATTCATCCCAGGCTAAATCGCCCAGGGGGATCATAAAGTCAGCCTGTTCTTGTTGTAAAGCAGGAACAGCCAAACGACGAAAATACTCAACTTCTTTGCTGGTTTCGGGCTGGATGTCGCCCATCAAAATGGCCGTAAAATCGGCCTTGGGCTCGGTTTTGATCAAATAAAAATTCAGCGGGTTCGGCACTTCCCCCGTTGGTTCAATGGCCGGATAAGGAATCAAACGCTCTGGCTCAGGCGAGCCATTGGGGCGGTAGAGGTAATAAAACTGTGGCTGTTGGTGTTCGTTTAACGGGAAGCTATAGGCGGTAGGTTTGGAAACGATGATGCTACAGTCTTCTTCCAGCGGCAGTTCATAGTAACCGTTTTCATCGGTCAAAACGACCTGGCGTTGGTTGCTGACCATCACGCCGGGAATACCGCGGGTGCTTCCTTGTTCGTAGACGTAGCCACTGGCTGTTTGTTTTATCGGGTGCATGGGTGGACTGGTTGTGGGGTTTAGGATGCAGGCAATTGGATGTCTATCGACAAATCAAAAACGCCTTTCGGAAAGTTTCAGACTTTCCGAAAGCTATTTAACGTAAGATTTTCGGCTGAATGGAACACTTTACGCAATCCGCTGGTACAAGGATCTGCTGGTACAAGTCTCCAGACTTGTACCAATATCAACAAAACTCAGTTTTTTGGCGTTGCTTATGCGTCAGAGACGCGAAAATACTGGTACAAGTCTGGAGACTTGTACCAGCGTAGGCAGACTTGTACCAGCGGAAGGCAGTCCTAAATCATCTCTTCAGGCCGAACCCACTCATCAAATTGTTCACTGGTCAACAAGCCCAAATCGATGGCGGCTTGTTTCAGCGTGGTATTTTCAGCGTGTGCTTTTTTGGCAATGTTGGCCGCGTTGTCGTAGCCAATTTTGGTATTCAACGCCGTTACCAACATCAGGGAATTGTTGAGTTGATCCGTAATGCGGGCGTAGTTCGGTTCAATGCCCACCGCGCAATTTTCGTTGAAGCTAACACAAGCATCGCCAATCAAACGCGCCGAAGTCAGGAAGTTGAAGATGATAACCGGTTTGAACACGTTGAGTTCAAAATGGCCGTTCATACCGCCGATGTTGATGGTCACGTCGTTACCCATTACCTGCGCCATGGCCATGGTCATGGCTTCGGACTGGGTAGGGTTCACTTTACCAGGCATGATGGAAGAACCTGGCTCATTGGAAGGGATGATGATTTCGCCAATCCCTGAACGTGGGCCGGAAGCCAACAAACGGATGTCGTTGGCAATTTTCATCAAGGCAACCGCAACCGTTTTCAGCGCACCGTGGGCTTCAACCAGGGCATCGTGAGTAGCCAGGGCTTCAAATTTGTTGGGCGCCGTTACAAAAGGCAAGCCGCTCAATTTTGCGATGTGGCTTGCTACATTTTCAGAATATCCTGGAGGGGTGTTCAAGCCTGTACCTACCGCAGTACCACCCAAAGCCAATTCGGCTACGTGTGGCAAGGTATTTTTGATGGCGCGGATGCCGTAGTCCAATTGCGCTGCGTAACCAGACAGCTCCTGGCCCAAGGTCAGCGGCGTTGCATCCATCAAGTGGGTGCGGCCAATTTTGACCACCTTCATGTACTCAGCCGCTTTGGCTTTGAGGGTGTCGCGCAGCAGTTCGATGCCAGGGATGGTGGTTTCTACCAAAATTTTGTAGGCGGCAATGTGCATCGCCGTAGGGAAGGTATCGTTGGAAGACTGGGACTTGTTGACGTCGTCGTTGGGGTGCAGTACCTTTTTGGCATCCTCCAAAGTCCCGCCCGTGAGGACGTGGGCGCGGTTGGCGATCACCTCATTGACGTTCATGTTGGATTGGGTGCCCGACCCGGTTTGCCATACCACCAGGGGGAATTGGTCATCGAGTTTTCCTTCCGAAATTTCATCACACACTTGGGCGATCAAATCGGTTTTTTCCTTGGACAACACGCCAGCTTCAAAGTTGGTAAAAGCGGCGGCTTTTTTCAAAATGGCGAAAGCACGGATGATTTCCAGGGGCATCAAGTGCCCACCAATTTTGAAGTTCTCCTTGGAGCGTTGGGTTTGTGCGGCCCAGTACTTATCAGCGGGTACATCTACGTAGCCCAGACTGTCTTTTTCTTTGCGGAAAGCCATGATGTGGTCTGCTTAGCGTTTGGTTTAAAAAAGTGCCGCAAAGATAGGAAATTTGAGGAAGGTTTGGAAGGGAATGGGAAGGAGAATTATCAGGGGTTGATGCTTTTACTTACTTTCCCCTGCATCGACTCATACACCCCGATGGCCAACTTTGCAAAGCCAGGAAGTTTTCGCGAAACCGAGGATTTTACAGCATCTGCACTGTCGCTGTCCATAATGTTCGCCATGTCGGTGTAAGACCAATCCAGGTCATCCTTCATCGCTTTGAAACGCTTTTTCCATTCCTGTTCCGCCTTCTCTTCCATGGTTTTCCGAACAAACGCCCAGGTGCTCTCCGAAAAATGGGACTTGAGGTTTTGCTCCATGTAAAACAACAGCGCTTCTGCTTCTGCACAAAAAGGATGGGCTTTGCGGTAATTGTACAGTACGGTATTCACCCCAAATTCAAAGGTGTCGCTCATGATCTGCGCCTTGCGCTCATTGGGCAAATGGTAGTACCAATTGGCATAGGCCAGTTCGGCTTCTTTGCTGGAATTGATTAGCTCAAAATAGTCCAAAATCCCCTCAACCGTATACCTCAACCCACCTATAGTCGGCTTCCCGTGACACACCTCAGGAAGAATGGTGATTCGTTGTAACAATTCATTTTCTTTCATCGGAGCTTTATTCTTTTCCCAAAGTTAATTTAAACTCCACTAATTACCTACACCCCAAAACACACTCCCATCAATTCCCGATACACCTCATTCCCGCTCAACAAATCCCCATTCCCCAAAATGATCAACTGCTCCCTTGCTCTTGTCAGCGCCACGTTCAACTTCCGATCCACCCCTTCCTCCGACAGCGAAATCAGCGAGCGAAACTGATTCACCGTGTTGGTACTCAGTGAGATGATGATGATGTCCCTTGCCCCGCCTTGGTAGCGCTCCACCGTATCAATGGTGATGCGGTCCAGGTCAATGTTTTTTTGGGAGAGCACCTGGCGGATTTGGGCGATTTGCGCCCGGTAAGGCGTGATGATGCCCACGCTGCGCGCGGTGAAGTTTCGTCCTTGCTGCTGGTACAAAGCCTGGATTTTTTCCACCAGTTCCCCCACCAATTCCGCTTCGTAGCGGTTGGTTTTGTGCGCAGCGCCCACGTTGTCGAGAGGGGTGGAGCAAAAAATCATGCGTTGTTGGCGCAGGGCCTGTTCCAGTACGGGGGCTTCCAGTTCCAGCGGGTGTTCCAGTACCTTGACCTGCACCTCGTGCCCGGGGGTATCGGGGGGCAAAATGCGCAGGCGTTCCTCGTAAAAATAGCGGCTCGGAAAGGCCATGATGTCCTGGTGCATGCGGCCCTGGTGGCTTAGCTGGGCGTAGGCATGATGCCAGCCCTGGGTTTGGGCGCGTTTGTACAGACGCTCAAAGAAGGAATTGCGCAGGTCGTACAAGCCGATGTCGTACAAACGGGTATCGTACACCTTGGACAATTCGGTATCCTGCGCCACCACGGCGGGCAACTGTTTGTGGTCGCCAATCAGCAAGAAGTGTTTGAACCGCGGCAACAAACCCACCAACATTGGCTCCAAAATTTGCGAAGCCTCATCAATCACCACCCGCTGGAAGCTTTTCAGGGCAAACAACTCGGGCTTGCCGATGATGGAAGCCACCGTGGCCACCATGATGCGGTGCCCCTCCACCAATTCTTTTAGGTCTTTGCGCGTGTTGATGCGCTGCGACAATACACTCAGCAGTCGATCCTGGTAGGCGGGCGCAGTCGAATAGCGGGAGCCAATGCGGATGTACTGGCTGCGCATGCTGGGCGAATAGGCTTCGATGGCCTCGCAGATTTCGTCCACCGCCCGGTTGGTATAGGCCAGCAGCAAGAGGTTGTCCTGCGTATGATCGGCCCAATGCCCCACGAGGTGTTTGAGCATCACACTGGTTTTGCCCGTGCCGGGAGGCCCCCAAAGCAGGAAGTAGTCTTGCGAAGCCAGGATGGATTGGAAAATCTCCTGTTGTTCCAGGGTCATTTCGGCGGGTGCTGGGCTGGCGGCAAGTTGCCGAGGCGCGGCGGGCGCAGTGATGCCCAGCAAGAGTTGCCGTTTGGAACTACTGCTACTCCCCCACTCAAACAAGCCTCGGTATTGAGCGGTAAAACTGTTGTCGAGCAGGTCGTGCTCCAGGTTCCACCAGGCGTATTCCTTAAAAATCTGGTCGTTGAATTGGCGAGATCGCAAACTCACCGTCACCGTTTGGGCACTCAATTCAATGATGCTGCACTTGAAAAGCTGGTTACGCAAAGGCGATTGCTCCTCGTTGACAAAGGGGTACAACACCGCGATGTCGCCAGCCCGGAAGTTGGCCAGCGGATTGGTATGTTCGCTGCGGGCAAAACGAATGATCGCTTCATCGGCCCGCGCCTGGTTGTCGGTGATTTGCAGGTGGCTCAGGATTTCAAAATGCTCCTGCTTTTCGTGGAAGGGATTCAGCCAGAGGGCAGCCTGACCATTGATGCTTTCGATGCCGTCCAGACCGGTTTTGGCCAGTTTGTGCTCGCGGGCAATGAAGCCCGTGAAGGCGGTAAAGTAGGCCCTTTCCAATTCACTCAAGGCGCTGTACACCCGCTGAAAATGCTCCTGATCGCGCTGGGCAAACTTGCTGGCGGATTGAAAACGAAAATCGGCCATCAGGTTTTGCAGACGCTGGGTATGGTCTTCGAGGTTGTCTTCGCCTTGGCCAGGTAAGCCCAGTCCTTGCAAGGTGTGCTCCAGCGCCAGGATGTGGTTGCGTACCTGCAGCGCCTCCCATTGGTTGCTGCGATTGACCGGGGCAAACTTGAGGTTGTCGGTCTCTAGCGCGGAATACAAAATGTAACTGGTTGGGTCAATTTCTTTGCCATAGGTGGCCCGGATAATCAGGTCGTAAAGCAAGGTCTGGATGTAATGCCCCGTATTGATTTTGAACTGGTTGGGTTTAAAGAGTTTGCCACTTTTGAGTTCCACAATCGCTGATTTGTTGCCGTGGCGGTACAGGGCATCCAAACGCCCTTGGAGGCCGTGAATGTTGGAATAAAAGGTGGGTTCGAGGTAACATTGCTCGGGATGAATGCCCTGAGCGGGGAAACTTTGTACAATTTCTCGTTGCAAGTTGACAAAATGAGCCTGGGAACGGTGGTGCAAGTCGGCCAGTTCCCGATTATCCAACAAACAAAAAGCCAGGGGATTGAGGGCGAATACTTTTACGAACACGTCCCGAAAATCCTGCTGGGGTTTGTGCATCAATTCATCGAGGAAAAAGTTGGCGATATGCCCCAGCAGCAAGGCCGAACTGGAACTAAAGGGCAGAAATTTCTTCAACAAATAGGTTTCTGGCACGGTATGGTCGGTGTCAAAACACTCGGCCACCCCGGTTACATCCACCAAATGGTCGGGCTCCACCACAAAAGCCTGGGGACGGTAGTAGCCTTCGGTATCTACTTCTACTTCCAACAGATTGAGCAGGATGGGGAAACCAAAGGTTTGGCGCAAGGCTTTGATGGTGGGATTAAAGCCCTCATTGCGCTCGGGAAGATTGTATTTGACCAGGATGTTTTCGTCGGGTCTACTTTCGTCTTTGACCAGCAGGCATTGCTCCTTGGGGCGATCCTCCAGCGCCAGCACCCGCACCACCGGGCGGTATTCCTTGATGTCGACCGGGCGGAAGGTTTGGGGCCAGTTGGGGGGCGTTTGGTTGAGCAGGG
Source organism: Haliscomenobacter sp. (assembly GCF_965225875.1). Classification (GTDB taxonomy): domain Bacteria; phylum Bacteroidota; class Bacteroidia; order Chitinophagales; family Saprospiraceae; genus Haliscomenobacter. The sequence continues at coordinate 1,496,258 of NZ_CBDDBS010000002.1, forward strand.
CATTCGGGGCAGGGATTTTGCTGAGGCCCTGGATGGTTTCCAAAACGACTTTGTAGGCAAAACCCGGCAAAAAATGGTGATCCGAACGCAAGTCTCCTTTTTGCCGCACTTCTTGAGCCACCTTGCGGAAATGATGCTGGTAAAACTGGAGTTTTTTGTCCAGTTGAAATTTTTGTCCCGCGAAAGCCATGCGCGAGAACAGGTTCACAAAACGCAGTCGCTCTTCCTTAGTCGCCTCCATCAGCATCACCACGAGCAATTGGTAGCAGGCCTCGGTTTGAGCTGCCGCGTCAAGTTGGTCGTTTTCGATGATTTTTTGGAGTTCCCGGTAGAAGAGTTGAGCGAGTTGTGGTAGCATCTGGTGGTGTTTAGTTGACAAAACTAAAAATTATGTTTTATTTTTCATCAAATAAAAACATAAATAATTACTTAAGCTCCAGAAAATGCTTCATTTTATTGAGGATGATCCTAAGTGGATGTAATTCATCAGGGCAATGGGCGTAAACCACCTGATATTGGCCATGATTCTTTAGGTAGATGGTTACATAATCGCCATCAAAACAAGAGTTATTGAACTTTACGGGAAATCCAGAAAAGTCACATTTATTCAAATAATCCTTAATCTCAGCAAGGTTATCAGGATTTGCAGGAAGGGCTTTTTGGTCTAAAACAGAAAAACACCCTGATGTCAATGGTTTTGAACCTGTTTGAGGATTACAGTTTTGATCAATGATGAACCGCTTGAATTGTAAACCAGCAATGCCAATATAATAGGTCTCAACAACTGTCGTCAAAGCCTGTGAATGGCGTATTAGAATTTCAACTGAATCTCCATTTGCACTTGGGACGTCTGTTCGAACAATAGTGCTTCCAATAAAACTCGAAAAAGGTTTTCCTAAAAAACTAAAATACAAAGAATCAAAAGCCTGGCGGCGTTTAACTGCGTCTAATGCCTGCTTGAGTGTGATCTGTTGATCAACTGGTTTAAGCAACAACAATTGAGCAAAGTCCAAGCTCTGGTATTGCAAGGGAAGTCTTTGGTAAATAGCAGTGAGTTGTGCTACGTTAGGTTGTGATTTAGACTCTCTTGAGCCTTGACAACAACAAAGTGTTAGCACGATAAATAGAGATAGAGCCTTTTGCATAAAAATCGTGTTTAACTTGTTCGTAAGACAGAGGATTTCCAGCCTCAAAGCCCATAAGAGAGACATAGACCATCACGAAGTTTAAATGTGAAACCAAAATGAAGAAAATTAGCACAAAGGAAAAAAGAGAGGACACAAAGGACACAAAGTTAGACGTTGACAACGCTTCGCTTTGTGTTCTTTGTGTCCTCTCTTTTTTCCTTTGTGCTAATAAAATGTCGCTTTGTCAATGTTCAAAGTGACCAATGCTTCCTTAGTGACTTTGTGCCTTCGTGGCCAAATGAAAAGACTCCTAATCCGCAATCCCCGTATAAGCAATCTTCAACAATTTCTGTCCCCCGGCTTCCTCTGTACTCCTGGAAATCACCGCTCCCCAGCCGCCGCCTTCCGAACGATAATAATAGCTGATGCTGATCAATTGCCCGGTTTTATCCCGTTCCACTTTCAACTCATCCGACCAGGCCTGTTCCTTTTTGTCGGGGTTGGGAATGATGGTTTCAACCGCCCGGTTAACTTTGGGGTACAGCAATTTGGGTGGGATGTTCATCAGCAATTTGGCGATCAAAAAAGCCTCCTGCCAGTTTTGAGTCGATAAATGGATCGAACTTTCTGAGGAGTATATCCCCCCATAGTCCATCGTATGCTCTTCGTGCAGCACGGTGGCGTCGGGAACTTCACGGAGTTTTTCCACATAGGTTTCAATCTTGTACTCGCCTTCCGTGTTGATGGCCTTTTTGGGCGGCGGAAATTTCGACAGGTAACCATCAAAAATATAACCCGTTTTAGTCCCGTACTTCACTTGGGCCATCCCACCACTGAGTTGGTCGATGTTCATGTTTTTGGCAGCAGGTGGAGTGACCAGCGTTACTTTTCCGCCCAATGGAACCAGGTCCAGTTTGGCGGAATTGGGATCGGCGTCCTTGCGCAGATTCAGGCCACTGGGGGCCAGTACATAAAAGGTAGTGTTATCTTCCATCTCCACAAAACGGAAGGCAAGCTGCAGCACAAGAAAAACAGTCAAACCCATGAGGGTCAATTGTTTTTGAAAGCAATTCATTAAGCGCATAAGTTGTTTTTGAGTTTTGTGCAAACAAGATAAGGGAACGGAAGTATTGCTAGGTTGTGCCTATGGTGATTTTTATCACCCCTACCCTTTCACCCCATTTTAAAAACCAGTAAACCGTAAAAACATTGATGTTATTTTTATGATATTCAATTTTTTATAAATATTCAATTAAAACCCATAATATCCAGAAAATCGTAAATTTGTACTTTATAAGGCTTCTGATGCTGCCTAGGTTTGTCTCAGCAAACAGCTATTGCCTGCAACTTTCAGCAGGCAGATTCCCTGAGGTACACCATGACACCCCCATGTCTTTGGTATAACCTTACCCAATTAAGCATTCCTAATCATTTTGACTCTAAACGAGAGTTTATCAACGTGTTGCGTTGGTAGCTCCTGATCTTTTATTTGTTAACCTTATAAGTACTCTAACATGAATTTTACTTTTCAATCAAAAAAACTCCTTTGGGCACTTGTTGCCATCGGCTTCATGATGCTAAACAGTTGTAATCCCGACAACGACGACGATTTCAATGTAGCAGACAAGTACGCCAGCACTTACAGCGCCAAAGTTCCCCTGGAATGGAACAAACTGATGCTGGACATTGACCGCTACGCTCCTGGTTATCGCCCACCAGCAGCAGCCCGGATGATGGCCTATACCCAACTGGCCGCTTACGAAGCCATTGTACCCGGCATGCCCAACAACAATTCTCTGGCGAAACATTTCACTGCCCTGTCCTTACCTGCAGTGGAGACGGGCAAAGAATACAGCTGGCCACTTGCCGCCAATGCTGCATACGCAACCAGTTACAAACTGTTTTACCCACATGTCAATTTATCCTATTTTGACAAGATGAATGTGCTGGAAAAAGCCATCACCACCGAGTTTTCCGCCAAAGTTTCCAGTGAAGTGAGCACACGCTCCATTGCCTTTGGCAAAGCAGTGGCTGAAGCGGTTTACGAGTGGAGCAAAACCGATGCTGCGGGCCACGAAGCCTTCAAAAATCCTCGCCCCAGCACTTACACTCCACCGACTACTGGCGCAAAAGGAGAAAAATTGTGGCAGCCCACCTTCCCTGACTATACGCCTGCATTGTTCCCTTATTGGGGCAAAGTGAGAACTTTTGCACTGAAAGAAAGTGAAAAAACGGCCAAACCACCAATTGCCTGGAGTGAAGATCCCAATTCTAAATTCTACACCCAGGCCAAAGAGGTAAAACTGTGGGTAGACAATGCCACCGACGAGGACAAGTGGATTGCCGAATATTGGAGTGATGACATTTTTGAATTGACTTTTGAACCAGCTGCTCGCCTCATTTCCATTGCCAATCAAATGGTTGAAGAGGAGCAGATGAAACTGGATGAAGCCGTGGAGCTTTATGCCAAAATGGGCATGGCCCTGAGTGATGTAGCCGTAGCCGTCTGGAATTCCAAATACACTTACAATGTTGAGCGGCCCATCTCGTACATCCGTCGCGTGATGGATCCCAACTGGAAAACCTTGCTGAACAACCCGCTCAAGAGTGTCTCGGGTATGACTCCAGAATTTCCAGCTTATCCTTCTGGCCACTCAGGTTTTGGTGGGGCTGGTGCAGCCATCTTAACTCACGCATTTGGAACACATGAGATGACCGACGATAGCCACAAAGGGCGCACCGAGTTCGTCTCAAAAGCCAGAACCTATACCAACTTTGCCGAATTGGGCGTAGAAGATGCCTACAGCCGCTTGCCATTGGGTGTACACTTTCGTATGGATTGTGACGAAGGTTTGCGTTTGGGCTATTTGGCTGCATTGCGGGTGACGCAATTGCCTTGGAAGAAGTAATAATTCTTATTGAACATCTGATTCCAAAGCGACATAATTTTCACAGAGGAAACACAAAGAAGCACAAAGGACACAGAGTCAGACGTAGACGACGCTTTGCTTTGTGTCCTTTGTGCCCTCTTTTTTTCCTTTGTGATAAAGTAATGTCGCTTTGGAATTATTTTGAAAATTCGGGATAACTCATGTTTTTATCCACAAATTCAAAACCATGTCTGTTCTGCGTCTCCTGATCATCATTATCCTTTTTGGCACACTTAGTTGGGGCTGCCAAACTTCCACATCCCAGCCCTCTAAAAACAATCCCCCTGCCGAACTTCAACTCGCCCAGGCTACCCTCGACTCCTGCGCCATCTTCATCCCCTTGTGGCAACAAAAAATGGATAGCCTTTCCAAAATCAATGAGTTTGAAGCCTTAAAAATTCAAAACAACCTCAATATTCTGGAAGAAAACCTCCAGGACTTACAAAAACTCACGGCACTCGACCTAAAGTCATTCCCCAAAACCGAGGAATTGAACAACCATTTATTGCAATTGAGCACCCAAACCCAATACGTTCAAGCGCTGCTGGCTTCGGGAAAAGCCATCTACGAAGAACATTCTCAGTCATTTGGAAAATGGAAAAAAGAATAATTGTAGCCCCAAAATCGTTCGCTTACAAGTACCACTTTGTAAAAAATTCGCGTCCAAAATCAGTAAAGAATTGATTTTCAAATTTTTATTCTGAAATTATTACAGGTTCCTTTTATAAAAAGTGGTACGCTCCACGTTTTAACTCGTTATATTTTGCATCCCGAAATCAGCCCGGCATGACCATGGAATTTTCCAATTGCTTCATGCTTTAAATAACCGATTTATGATCAGACGCTTATTCCCCCTACTGCTGTTGATGCTGTTTGTTGGGCTCAACTTTAGCCAGGCCCAAACCACTAAAATCAAAAAAGTAGTTTTCCAGGGTTTCTGGTGGGACTACAAAAACAACAACTATACCAATGGTTGGGCCAACTACCTGGCCGAACTGGCACCCCGCCTCAAACAAATCGGCGTGGATGCCGTGTGGGTACCACCCTCTTACAAAAACCAGTCGCCAACCTGGGTCGGCTATGGCCCCATGGATCACTACGACCTGGGTGACAAGTTCCAAAAGGGAAGCCCTACAACTGCTACTGGCTTGGGCACCAAAGACGAATTCCTCCGCATGGTCGCCGTAATGCACGCCAACGGGATTGAAGTCATCCAGGACATCGTGCTCAACCACGTGGACGGCGCAGGCACCACCAGCGGCGCCGGAGGACAAGATCCCAATGCCTTCTCCATGCAGAGCAACTCGGGTTACAAAAACTTCCGCTACGCCAGCTATGCCACTCCTGCCATCGACGAGTCGCAAAACGATTACTGGACGCGCAGCGGCCGCTGGGCTAAAAACTACCGCAACTTCCACCCCAACGACAACAACAATTGTACTACCGGGGACATCTGTTCCGCCTATTTTGGGCCAGACATCGATTATACCGCCACTTCCTACGGCCAAAGCTCAAACATACCTACCTCCGGAGTACCAGCAGGTTATCCCGCTACCCGCCCCTACCACAATCCTGCCCAAGGCTACGATTACATGTACAATGGTGCCATTGACTGGTTGAAATGGTTCAAAAAACAAAGTGGTGTAGATGGTCTGCGCTGGGATGCGGTCAAACACTTTAGCATTTACCCCCAACGCGATGGTAGCCGCCGGGTGAAATATGACATCGGCTGGGCCAATGGTGGGTACTCCATGCTCAACATCGGCGAATGGATCGGGAGCACAGGCGACCTGGATGGCTATGTGACCAACATGGCCCAGGCCAGCGTAGGCTATGGCTATGAAGAGCATACCGGTACTTTTGACTTCAACCTGCGCGCTTATGGCTCCGGCGGAAGTTTGTACGAAATGGTGACCCAAAACATGAGTGGCAGCTACAATCTGGCCAACCTGCCAGGTTTGCAGCAAAGCAAGCGGTACAACGATTATGCCTCTCCTTCCGCCCGGGTTCACCGCACCATTCCTTTTGTAAACAGCCACGATACCTATCGCCCTTATCTCACTGCCAATGGGGATTTCCTGAAGGGACTGGGTGATGCCACAGGTTGGAATGAAGGCCAGGAACTGGGTGGCAATGGCAAACACATCGACCCCCGCGAGCCTCGCATGGCGGCTGCTTACGCTGTAATTATGGCCATGGACGGCAACCCGATTGTATTCTTTGAAGACATGTTCAACATTGGGACCACGGGTAAACGTTACTCGCACATTCCTACCAGCACTACTGACTTGCCCAACTGGAACGACGTAGACAATCTGGTTAAATGCCACCAAAAATTGCAGTTCAAAGAAGGGGCTTACAAAGTGCGCAGTGCCGAAGCAGGCGCCTGGTATCCAGGTGGTTCCAGCTCCAATAACCACCTCGTGATTGAGCGCAGCGCCAAGGCTATCATCGGTGTGAATGACCAGTACAGCACGGATCAGGAATTGTGGATCGATTCCGATTTTGCCCCAGGCACCATCCTAATGGATTATTCCGGCGCTAACGGCACCATGACTTCCACCGTGCAGGGCGACAAGCGGGTTTACATCAAAACCAAAGCAGTTGGTCACACTACCTCCGGTGTTTATGGACATGGCTATTCAGTATGGGCCCCCGTACCTGGCAATACCCCCTTCACCACCGTTGCCAACATGTTTGCCCACCTTAACTACACCCCTCAACGCAGCGCCGTTACCGATCAGGAATGGGAAATGGACAACGACCTCGGTGATAGCCACTGTAGCTCTCTGGGCCAGGGCGGGCGCACTCCTGACAACTCGCCCAACGACCGGGTAGTGGGTAAAATTTATGCCAAATCAAGCAGCACGGTAAGTTATGCCATCACCCTGGGCACTCCTGGCAGTAGCCTGACCATCAATTTTTGCGACTTGGCAGGCAATGTAATCCATAGCAAAAGTGGCAGCACCGCCAGTGTGACGGGTAGCTTCAGCAATGCCTCCAACCGCTGGTTGACCATCAAAATTCGCAACACCAATACGGGCTACAATGGTCAGAAGTGTTATGTAAAAGTGAGTTATTCGGCCCCAGCCAGCATCACCGCAGCTAGCACTCCGTCCGCTACTACCAAGTCGATCTGGACCAGCAACGGCGGCTCCAGCAACTGGAACGATTGCCGCAACTGGGAGGAAGGGAAAATACCCACATGTACTGCTGCCGTGCTGATTCCACACGCAGTCAAGTACATGCCTGTGCCTGATCCATGTTACACCGGAACCATCACCAATCTTTCTGGTGCTCCAATGCCTTCCAAACTGAATGAAAACGGATTGCGTACAGGTGCGCTGCCCAGCCATTTCGAATTCAATGCCCAAGTTTACCCCAACCCAACCGATGGCGTGAGTACCTTGAATGTAGAAACCTCGGTCGAGTCTTCTGCCTTGCTCAAAGTGTACAACACCCAAGGGCAGCTTGTCGCAACCAGCAAACATCAGCTCTGGACTGGACAAAATACCCTCAGCCTCGACCTACAAGACCAAACTAAAGGCATTTACCTCCTGGTGTTGGAAACAGCGCATACCCGTTGGCATGCCAAGGTGAGTAAATTCTAAAAGCCAATTACTGCTTAAGATTTTATTTTGGAAAAAGCGGGGCGAATGCTCCGCTTTTTTCTTTTTTGGTCATTGAAAAATGGATAAAAAACCTAGTTTTACACCTGTCTAACTTTTCAATCGAAAACAGTCCGAAAAGCGCCAACCATGTCGAACGCAATTGATACACCAACCCGCCAGCGGATCCAAAGCTGGCTCGATGGCAATTACGATGCCCAAACCAAAGCGGCCATTCAGGCTTTGCTGGATGCCAACAATGAAACCGAACTCATCGATTCTTTTTACAAGGATCTGGAATTCGGTACCGGAGGATTACGCGGCATCATTGGGGTAGGCTCCAATCGGATGAACCGCTACACGGTAGGGGCAGCTACTCAAGGCTTAGCCAACTACTTGAACCAGAATTTCCCCGGGACAGAAATCAAAGTAGCCATCGCCCATGATAGCCGCAATATGTCGCCGGAATTTGCACAAATTGTGGCCGATATTTTTTCAGCCAATGGCATCAAGGTCTTTCTGTTCAAAGCCCTGCGGCCTACACCTGAATTGTCCTTTGCCATCCGGCATTTGGGTTGTCACAGTGGTGTTGTGATCACTGCTTCCCACAACCCTCGGGAATACAATGGCTACAAGGCGTATTGGACCGATGGCTCCCAGGTAGTTGCACCCCACGATGCCAACATTGTAGCTGAAGTCAACAAAATCCAATCCCTATCAGATATTCGCTTTAATGGCAATGCCGATCTGATCACCATGATTGGAGAGGAAGTGGATGTGGAATTCCTGAAAACCATCCAGGCCAACAGCATCAACCCAGCAGTCATCAAACGCCAACACGACCTCAAAATCGTGTATACTCCAATCCATGGTACCGGTATTACGCTAGTACCTAAGGCCTTGGAGTTAATTGGCTTCACCAACGTTCATATTGTACAGGAGCAAGCTACTCCAGATGGGAATTTCCCAACCGTGGTATACCCCAATCCCGAAGAACAAGAGGCCATGTCTATCGCCATGCAGCAGGCCAAAGCGATGGATGCTGATCTGGTTATCGCCACGGACCCCGATGCTGACCGCGTGGGGGCAGCCGTAAAGAACCAGGCAGGCGAATGGCAGTTGCTCAATGGCAATCAAATGGCCAGCCTGATCATTTATTACCTTTTGCAAGCATGGAAGGATGCAGGTAAATTGCAAGGCAAGGAGTTTGTCGCCAAAACCATCGTAACCACCAATATCATCGATGCCATGTGTGCTGCTTATGGGGTGCCATGCTACAATACCTTGACGGGTTTCAAATACATCGCGCAGGTGATTCGGGAACTGGAAGGACAATCTAAATTCATCGCAGGTGGTGAAGAAAGCTACGGCTACCTGATTGGAGATGCTGTACGGGACAAAGACGCGGTGGCTTCTTGCGCCATGATCGCCGAACTCACTGCTTATGCCAAAGACCAGGGTTTGAGTCTGATTGACTTTCTGACTCAGATGTACCAAAAGCATGGCTTCTACTACGAAGGTTTGATCTCTTTGACCAAAAAAGGCAAAGCCGGGGCGGAAGAAATCCAAAAAATGATGGCAGATATGCGCAGCAATCTGCCCAGCTCAGTAGCAGGTTCAGCTCCTATTGAGGTCTTGGATTACAAAAGCCTGACCCGCAAAAACCTGCGTACAGGAGAAACAACCCCCATCACTCAAGGCATGGGGATTGAAGCTTCCAATGTGATCCAACTCATATTGGAAGACGGCACCAAGGTATCGGCTCGCCCCAGTGGCACTGAGCCTAAGATTAAATTTTATGTATCGGTGAATGCGCCACTGAATGATCCGGCTGATTATGATGCTACACTGGAAAGCCTGAAGGCGAAGGTGAAGGCGATTCAGGTGGATTTGGGGTTGGTTTGATTGAAAAATATTATTCATTATTGGGCGACCACAAAGGGTCGCCACTACTGGGATTTCCATGAAAAAAATATGTTTTGTAATAATCTTGCTTTTGGGCGGTATCCAGGCCAAGGCCTGGTGGGATCACGGCCACATGGTGACCGCCATGATTGCGTACCTCAATCTGGACAAAAAAGCCAAAGCCAAGGTGGATTCACTGACCGCAGTGCTGGCGCGTGATTACCCTCAGGTCAACCACTTTATTGTTACCGGTCCCTGGCCCGATGACCTCAAAGCGGATGGCGTCCATACCTATGACACGTGGCACTATGCGGATTATCCAATCAATAATGATGGTTTGGTGGTGCATGATGTACCAGAGGTAAATGCCATTTGGGCGGTCAATCAATGCAACGGCATTTTGAAAGCCCCGCAGGCCAAGCCCATGGAGAAGGCCCGCTTTTTGTCTTTTTTAGTGCACATTGTCAGCGATTTACATCAGCCCTTGCACGCTACAGCTCGCTTTACCAATGACATACCTGGTGGCGACGCCGGGGGCAACCTGTTTCCCTTGAAAGGTACCTGGCGCAACCTCCATGCCATGTGGGACGATGGCTGTGGTGCACTGAGCAAATACAACGATCTTCGCCCTTTCGGCAAACCCAAAGTGCCTCTCACTGAAGCCCAAATTGAAAGTGTCCGGGATCTGGCGAAAGACCTAATGAAGCAATATCCTGAAAAAAGTTTCGACAATATAAAAACGCTTGATCCTGATTTTTGGGCATTGGAAAGCAATAAGCTGGCGGCTAAATATGTCTACGGCGTCAAAGGCAAAGACGATCAGGGGCGCAACCAATACCTGCGGCCTAATGATGAACCTACTCCCTTTTATTTGGAACAAGGGCAGGAAGTAGTGCGCAAACAGTTGACTTTGAGCGGCTACCGTTTGGCGGCGATACTCAATGATTTGTTTGGGGAGAATAAAAAATAGATTTTCCTTTCTGGCAGCGCTCAATCCATAGGTTGTGCGGTACTTAGGTGTAGCTTAAGTGCCTTAGGTTTCTTAGGTTTCTTAGGTGGTGAAAAAAGAAAAGCAGATCATAAATTTCTTTACCACCTAAGAAACACAAGGCACTTAAGACACACTAAAGGATGACGCTCTCGAATGCAATTGCAATGCAGGAACTCATCAATAAAAACTGGGACTACATTCTCTCTCAATCCGAAGAAGACTTCATTCTGGAAGTGGTCTGTGGCACGGTGGCTATTTATACAATTACCTTCAAGCTGGACGAAACAGAAAGAGCGGGGTTTGAGGCAGAGGGAGAACGTTATCTGGATCATTTGGCCTGGAAAGTCCGGGATTATCCGGAAGAATATATAAAGCGTCGGGTCTAGCCTACTGTTAAACCCTTGTGTACAATTTGATTTGCCTCAAAAAATAAAACCTATGCGCAAGCTGCTTTTCGCGCTGCTCCTGTTCAGCCTCAACCTCTCCGCCCAAAGCACCAACTTCAAATCCGAGTTCATTTACGAAACCGCCCCTTTCCCCTCCTGCCACGCTTCCACCATTGCGGAAACGCCGCAGGGTCTGATCACAGCCTGGTTTGGCGGTACCCACGAACGGCACAAGGACGTAGGCATCTGGACCAGTCGCCTAGTGGATGGCAAATGGACCACCCCCGTGGAAGTTGCCAATGGGGTACAGAATGAAACGCTCCGCTATCCCTGCTGGAATCCCGTTTTGTTCCAAATGCCCGGCGCCGAGTTGTTGTTGTTTTACAAAGTAGGGCCAAGCCCCGCCGAGTGGTGGGGCATGATGATGCGCTCCACCGACGGGGGCCAAAGTTGGTCGAAATCCGAAAAGCTCCCCGATGGCATCCTTGGCCCCATCAAAAATAAACCCGTTTTGCTCCAGGATGGCACCCTGCTGTGCCCCAGCAGTTCCGAGCATGACGGCTGGCGGGTACACTTTGAAACAACCAAAGACGCAGGGCGCACCTGGAGTAAAACTCCCGCCATCAACGACGGCAAAGAATTTTCAGCGATTCAGCCCAGTGTGCTGTTCCACTCGGATGGGCGTTTACAAATTTTGTGTCGCAGCAAAAATGGCTACGTGTTGGAAGCTTTTTCAACGGATCAAGGTAAAAGTTGGTCACCGCTCAAAAAGACCAGTTTGCCCAATCCGAATTCCGGCACTGATGCCTTGACCCTGCAGGACGGCCGCCAACTCATCGTATACAACCACGTAACCAAACGCAGTCGTCAATGGGGAGGGGATCGCTCACCCTTGAATATCGCCCTTTCCAAGGATGGCAAAAACTGGAAACAACTCATGGCCCTGGAAGAAGAACCCAAGCAGGAGTTTTCCTACCCGGCAGTGATTCAGGGTTCCGACGGCCGCATCCACATCACTTATACCTGGAAAAGACAACGGATCAAGTACGCTACGCTGCTGTTAAAGGAGTAATGGGGCTCAATCGAGGTATACCCCAGCATATCCATAAAGGGCCAAAATACCACCTACGGGTATCCCTTTGACCCAAACGGCCAATTCTTTGGCATCGTTCTGCAAAAGCTCGGTCCAATCCTGCTTAAAGCGGTTTAGCCAACTCAATGGAGCAGCCTCCAGGCCATAACAACATTTGTAGAGGGAGCCAACATAGGCATAGGTAGCGGCATTTTCTTCACCTTCAAAACCCATTCCTTCAAAGTAACGGATCCCTTCTCCGTTGGCAGCCAACACTTGTTGGTAGTAAAGGCCATTTTGTAAGCCCCATTCAACAAACAGCAGTCGGGTGCTGCGTCCGGGAGAATGCAACAAGGCCAAATAATCCCCCGGCTCATCCAGAGGGCTGAGGTAAATGTCAAAGCAGTCGTGGTGGAGAATGGTCAGGTTGTGGAAATCGGCCTCCTGGGCAAAAAGGGGAAATTGTGCCTCAGCTTTTTCAATAAACAGGTGTTCCAGGGTAGCTGAAGCCCGTTGCTGGGTTTTGATGTGTTGGAGTTTTAGTTTGTTTTGCAGCAAGGCCGGAATACTGGGATCGGCACTGAGATCAACTGCTGGTTCAGCAGTGCAGGCACTCACCAGCAGGATCAATCCAAGGTAATACAACACAGGGTTTCGCATGGCATCTATATTTTGATACTGCGAAACTACGGGGGGATTTTGGGCGAAAGAACGACAGAAACAAAGGTGGTGTTCCCGCTCAGATTTTGAATTAAATCCTGATGGATTTTACCCAAAAAAATGGCTACCAATTATTTACACTTCAACTCCAGGGCCTTTTTTTTATTGATTACGGCATACCTAGTGCCTCCAAAATGGCCTTTCGCGTATCATCCGGGTTCATAAAAGGAATCAAATGCCCCCATTCGGGTTTGACCATCATTTTGAGTTGTTTCGGGTGAATGTTTTTTTCACTGAATTCAATGTTGGAGGCAGGTGCCAGCATGTCCTTTTGGCCGTGCAAATGCATAATGGGCGTTTGTAGATTGAACCAGTCTCCCCGCATTTTATCCAATTCGGCAGCATGTGAAAATTTTTCCGATCCAGATACCCGCCAGGCTCCGGAAAGCATCCAGCGGGTGGCCGCCCATTTGCCGATGTAGGAAAACCAAAAAATCGGTTCGTTGTCGGGATCATTCACTGGGGCCAACATCACGACTGACTGGATTCTTTCGGGATAAACCATGGCCGTTTTGGCTACAATGGGGCCGCCGTAAGAATGGCCTACCAGAACTATCCTACGGCCCGGGTATTGATCCATCACCGCTTTGACTGCCTTCGCTTGGTCAGCAATGGAAGTCATTGCTTTGCCATACAAAGAATAGCCATAACCCGGCCGATCCATGGAAACCAAAATGGCGCGGTTTAAGAGCAACGAATCAGCTTGATACTGGAAAAAATCGCGGGCAGATCCAGGCGCGCCATGCACAAATAAAACCAGCGGTGCATCCTTGGGCAGGGTATCCCGTCCTGTTTCGATCCAGTGCAGCTGACCTTCGACATAGGGCAGGGTTTTGATTTTGACAGCGGTGTTTCGCTTTTTGAAATAAGCCTGGGTCTTTTTGTCGGAGGAACGGAACCCAGATTGCATATTGTACACAACGAAACCAAGGATTAGAATGCCGAGGCCGAGGAGGATACGGGCGAGGAGTTTCATAGTGGTGATTTTAGGTAGATCAATTTACCTACAATGAATGCTTTAGCCAAGGTATTGGTTTAGTTTTTTGCCCATATTTTACAAAAAACACCCCCTTCACTCCCCTACCCTTTTCGCCTCCTCCAACATTTTCGCCAAACTGGCTTTTTCATACCACTTCCCTCCCTTAAACACTCCGGCGATTCTCCGCGTGTATTCAACTTGTTCCAGGGGGTTGGCGTCCAATAGCAATAAATCGGCGTCTTTGCCAATTTCCACTGTTCCCTTGCGTTGACCAATCCCCAAATAATCTGCGGGATTAACTGTAGCAGTTTGTAAGGCGGCAAAAGGCGAAAGCCCAGCCTGGGTGAAGGCTTCCAGCTCTTTGTGTAAGGAAAAGCCCTGGACCAGGAACCATTCTGGACTATCCGACCCAGCCATCAATTTTACGCCAGCTCTCCACAAGGCGTAGGTCAGGGCCTCACGAACCCGCACGTATTTCTCCCGGTGTTCGGGGGCAGGCATGATGGCGTCCTGGTAATATTTGCGTACCCGCCAACGCTCACTACGAATGCTGCCAGGGATGTACTGAAAATCCGGACTCGATTTGATCTCCTCATCACTCATTCCCCGGCCAAAGGAGGAGAAGAAAAAGTGGTTGGTAGGGGTAACGTACACCCTGGCGTCGCGCACTTTGCGGGCCAGTCCTGGGATTTTGTCCTCGTCCAAAAAAGGTACGGTAGCCCAGGCTTTGGGGTACCAAAGGTTCATGTCCGATACACTTTCGCCGTGGTTGTAAGTGGTATCCGGGAGCAGCTGGTCGATGAACTCGTCCATGTGTTCAATCTGCATACCTGTTTGCAGGGCGCGGGGCAATTTGACCTGCGGGCCAATGTGACCAGTGACTTTCATGCCAATTTCATAGGCGGTGTGGACCACAGCGTTGAACACTTCACGACTCAGCATGAAGGTTAGCTTAATCGCATCGTAGCCTTCTGCTTTAAATCGTTTGACAGCTGCTACGGCTTTTTCGTGGCTATCCACTACTTCATAATTTTTGAACTCCTCCGGCCAGGGCCAGGACCCCACCAATTGGGGGCTGGCCACGTACAGTTCTGGACCAATCCATTGCCCATTGCGCACCTTGCCTCGTGCTTCCAAATAATCAGGGTGCCCAGCCATGATGCGCACGGTGGTTAAGCCATTGGCCAGCATGATTTTCAATTCTTCGGCAGTGGTGTTGACGTGTTCGCCTTGCTCCTGAAAAAAGTGGGCATGCATGTCCATAAGACCTGGCAGGAGGAATTTGTCGGTACCCGCAATAGTAGTAAAGGATTTAGGGATTTTAATTTTGCTGAAGTGCCCAATTTTGCTGATGATCCCGTTTTCGATCAGTACAGTTTGGTGCGGGATGCTGATGTTGCGATCCATAGGGATGAGGGTGACATCACGAATGGCGTAAGATTGGGCAAGCAGGGTGGTTTTCAGCAAAAACAAGGCGTACAAAAGGACAATATGGCGTAACATGTTCTTTTTGGGGCTAAGGTCGGAAATTGGGAGCAGATGGGGTTCCCCCGGGATGGGGGATTTCAACTTTGGGAACTGAAGGGCTAACCACTTGGTTATAATTGGTAAAATTTTGACATAATCTATTTTTTATTTAATTTTAAAAGACTATCCATTCTTAAAGAACGTAAAAACCACAGCACTATGAAACTTCTACCTCGTTTTTCCCTTCTTTTTTCCATGTGTATTCTCGGAATGTTACCATTGCAGTCGATGGCACAAAGCCAAATCACTGGTACCTGGTACTCCAATGGTCGGGCGGAAATCCCTTGCACCATTACCCAACAAGCCAACAATCTGGTTTTCACCATTGGAAACAGTCGCAGTAATGGGTATTTCAGCAATTCTACCACCGTATTTGCAACCCAATGGAATGCCTCTGCTACGCTGACTACCGGTGGCCAGGGACTACTCTGGAACAATCAGATTTGGACAAGAAGCCCTTTTTCCGGGTATCCGTCCATAGCAGGAAGTTGGGGCTTGGCGGCCTACCCTCAAGAACTTTACCCGGTTGAACAAGACAACACTTTTTTCACCCTCACTTATCAGGGTAAAAAGCTGCCTGGTTATTTTACCAGTGCCAACACCATCACCATCCCAGAATGGAACAATGCCATTGCCAGTGTAGCTCCAGATGGCAACTCTATCACCTGGAACAACCAGGTTTGGATCAAAAAATCGGGAGCTACAACACCTCCAATCAACACCCCGCCAGTCACCCAAAAACTATGTCGGGCAGAGTTGTCGAGCTTTTACTTTGCAGCGCAAGCCCTGGGCACGGTTTGGGGGCGTATGTCCACCGAGCCACCTATGTTGACACCCGATGCAATCACCGCCTGCACCGATGCCTTGAACACCCTGGACGCCACCCTGGGTACCATCCAGTGCATTGCTTTTGACCGGGGACGAATCCGCAACTTAAGGGGAACCCTGGCTGGCACCGGAACCAGGCAACTGATTGTCGAAACAGAAACCCTGATCCGCGATTTACAAACCGTCGTGCAAAACCTCCGGGTGAGCGGAGACAACAATGTACACATCAGCGCACTGTACGTTGGAGGCATCCATTTGGGTGCAGCGCAAGCCTGGGCCAGCAGCCGCCAGTGTTTGCCTACACCCATGCCTGCTGCGGTCCAGAATGTGATTCAAAACCACTTGACAACGGCAAGTAACGCTTTGGCTCCTTATCGTGCCTGCATTCCTCAATTTGACCTCAGTGGTTTTGGCCGGGTCAATTTGGGCAGCACGAATTCAATTTTGCCCCATACCCAAATTACAGGGATTGAAACGCAGCTGTTGTGGTCCGTTGCATTGAGTGAGTGTTGTTTTACCTGTACTGGGGAGGAATGGAACAGGTAGCACTGGGTTCTGGCTCCGATTGTTGGTAAAACCTTAGACTTGAGGTGAGTTGATGATCAGGTAATTAAAGTAATGTTTAGTGATTTTGGGATAAAGCCCTTTCTAGTTAAAAAGAAAATCATCAATTTCCTGATCATCAACTCGCTTCAAGTCTATTAGATATCCTCAGCCAAACCTCGAATGTTCGCCAGTCTTTGGTCACAACCTCTGCCATTTCCCTGCCCGCAGCCCGCAGGCTTGGACGGAAAGGTTTAGCCTCATCTGGCGGCAATCCTTTTTGGTTGAACAAATCCGTATTGAATTCTTCGGTACTCACGATCAATTTTAAACACTCTTCGATGGCTTGGATGCCCTTGTCCAGGTGGTGTTTCTCCAAACGCAATGGAATCACAAAAAACGCATTCCCATTCACCACTTCCATCACATTGGCTTCTTCGCCAGGGCTCAGGGCTTCTTTGGGTAAAAGCACATTGCTGATCCCAAAATCATTCCCCATGTAAAGCAGGCTGACCCATAGTGGGCGCAAACCTGAATTGATGATTTTGAGTTTAAACCCTGGTCGAGCCCATTGACCGTCCGGCTTTTGCAGGTAAGGAAATTGCACTGGGGCTACCCGCCAATCCACTTGTTCCGAGGGCGCATCGTTGCTTTCATTCCCTGCTTCACTTACCCGTTGTAGGTCCAGGGTGATTTCAGCGTCGCGGATTTGGGTATCGGGGTTTTGCAAATCGAGTACCTGTTGCCAGGCTGCTACGGTTTCCAGTTTTTGCAAAAAATAAATGGCTGCTGCTTCGTCATAACCACTGATTCGTTGAAAAAGTGGGGCGTGATCATTGTTGCGGCTCAAAAACAATTCATGGTTTTTAGCATGAATCAGAAAATCAGCAGTTTGCTCCTCGGTAAGGGTAAACAATTTGGCTTTTAATTTTTCCAGTTGGGTGGCGACTGCGGCAATACCTTCAGGATCACTTCCTGGAGCAATCCCCAATGGATAGGCTGGAATGGCCCGGCGCAGCATTTGGGCGGGATAGGTGCGCAGTGGGTCGTAAGTCTCCATCCCGGATACTTTTGAACGTTCCACTTCTACCTCTGTTACGCTTACTACGTGTTGATCTTCCACAAGCGCCAGGGTAGTAGGATTATCCGGGCTACCAGCCTTTATCCCATGAATTGCACCGGCATTGAGCCACCAGATACTCTGTTTGTCCCGAATGATGGCGTAAGGGGTTCTTTCGGCGGCAGGCGCAAGGGAAAGGAAACCCAATTTTTTATCCTCAGCTGTGGTGCTCTCCAATTGTGGCGATTGTTCGGCGACCAGGCGGCGTACCCGCAGGTTAACTTGCCCCATCAAACTTTCATAGGAAAAAAACGCCCCCGATTGACGCAAAATTTCTACCAAACAATAGGTGAATGCCCCCCTTGGAATGCCATTAATACGGGTTTCTTTGGCGGTTTCCTCTTCCCTGGCTGCCCCCAGGTGAATTCGGCGACCAAGGGGCGGACTCAATTGACCATCATTGTTTTTGAGGTAATCGGCAATACCTAAATACTCCTCCAGCGTGGATTTGGGGCCTGCTTCAACCACGGATCGGCTCCGTACAACCCCGGCCTCAGTGTCCCTGAGGCTACCAGAATGGCAGCAATCGGTAATGCTGACAAACAGCAGGTCTTTATCTTTGACCGCCTTCCAAATCAGCCAGGACAATTCTTTATCCATCAAATCCCGGCCCCCTTCCTGCCGGCTGTCCCAACATACAATCGATTCGAGGTTTTCTGAATCCAGCCGTTTGAAGGCTTCAGGCGCCGGGCTTATCGAGCCGTGGCCGCCATAAAAGAAGAGGCATTGATCGCCAGCTTCAGCAGCCTGAAAATGGTCAAAACCTTTGATCAGGTTGTCGCGGGTCACTTGTTCGTCGGTGAGTACACGTAGGTTGAGGCTTAATCCCGTTTTTTCACAATGTGCTTCCAGATAAGATTGGAAATTGTGCAAATCATTTACACAGCCATGCAATTCAAGACGTGGAATTGGATATTTGTCAATTGCTGTGAGGAGGGCGTAAACTGTGGGCATTGTTATAATTTGTAGGTTAGGTGATGCAATTCAAAACTATACCTCAATGTAACGAGTATTCAAAATTAAACTGGATTTTCAAGCCTTTTTCGATTACATTTGATTACATTTCTTACACTTCCATTCTCTTACACTCATTTTCTACTTGATTCTAAGTAGGGTAAAATACTGTTTTAAAAGTAGCATACCACCTGTCAATTGCCTTGATCTTTGTACGGTATTTAAAACACAACTAAAACCATTTATTATGAAATTTTTCCATCCAGTCATCCAATTGGGAAAAGAAAGCGGAGAACTTGCCGACAATTATTTTCTACACGTCGTTACTTTCTGCCCACGTTCCAATTTTCAGGCAGACGGCTTCAGTGTCAACAATGAGCATGTAGACAATGGTTTATTAAAAGTGACCGTCAAAGTAAAGCAGGCTGCTGCCATGCCCAATTACGAATTCATTACTCCCGTGGTACACAGCATCGATCTGGGTGCGATCAATTTTCCAATTGTGGATAGCACTATAGAAGTGACGGTAATAGGCGATGTACTTCAGGAACCTACTTCGAATGCGAGAGCTGCCGACACCCCTACAACGACTAAAACCGGTGGTACAGGGACGGTTAGTACAGGTTCAGCTACTGACCGTGAACGCCCTGGCGATGATCCAACTTTATTTGGTTTTGTAAGATGAGAATCCTGCTTATTGGTGCATTGGGATTGCTTTGGTTTTGGCTCCCATGCGGTAATGCTCAACAAAACACTACAGGAGTTGCTTCACAAGGAATTCCACCGTCAATTTGCTCTCAAGTAGACTCTCTTAATGAGTTAGCCTTTCAAAGTCTCGAAGCCGAACGGATTGAGGAATTTGCTCGAGAAGCTTTGAAATTAGCACAAAAAGGCAATTGCGCTAAAGGGTATGCCGATGCCCATTTCCGGCTTGGCCTGGCCAAGTCGGAAATGGGCGACTTGTTGCAAGCAAAAACGTACTATCAGCAAGGTTTAATTTTACGTGAAAAACTGGGGGATAGCCTTGATATTGCCAAAGGTTATAAAAACTTAGGGCAATTGTATACCCGTTTAAACCTCTACGATAGTGCACAATACTATCTCAGGAGAGCCATTGAATTCATCCAATACCGAAAGGAGCTTGCTTTAGCTAAAATGTACAATGACTTGGGTACCTTGTACAAGGATAGTAACCGTTTTGGTCTGGCCAGGGTTTATTATCAACGTGGAATGCTTTTATATACTCAGCTTCGGCCCAACGAACTTGAGACACTTGAGGAAATCCGATCTGGTCGTGCAACCCTACGGATGAATTACGCTGTTTTGATTCAAGATCATTTCAATCAAAGGCAAGCAGCCAAAGATTCCTTGCTGCGGTCGCTACGCGATTTCAAAAATTTGGATGCAAAAAAGTATATCCCACTCTGCCATTTGTTGCTCGGCAACAATGCCTACTACCAACGAGATTTACCATTGTCTGAAACTTATTATTTGAAATCAATTTCAGACAGTCTACTCCTCAATCCGCTCGATCGAGCCAAGACCTACAAAAACCTTGGTCGGGTCTACCTCGACCAAGGCAAATACACCCAAGCCCGGCAAAATTTGGAGCTAAGCCGCAAAATTTTAGTACCCTTAAACAACCAGGCAGAACTCGCTTTGCTGCAATTTGAATGGGCCAACTTTTTTTACGAACAGGCTCGATTTGCTGATGCGGCGCGCAATTACCTCAAGGTGTTGCGACTTCAGCCCAAAGACACTTTATTGGTTGGCCGAACCCTGTTTTTTCTCTCCGATGCTTACCAGGAACTTAAACTGCCCAAGCAAGCCAAAAGGTATGAAGACCAACTCATCCGCTTGCTGAACAACTTAAATTCTGAGCAGGGGAATTTAGCCTTTCAGGAATTGTTTCGCTACCAAATGGACAAACAGAGCCTGCTCAAACAATATTTGCAAAACCAAAAAGAACTCATTTATCAGCGTAGTTTGACTTGGGGAGCGGTGCTATTGGGTTTATTGCTGCTCGCCATTGGGGGTATTTATTTGTTCCGCCAAAGGCAAATTGCGGCCGTACGGGAAGCAAAAATCGCCCAACAAAACGAAGAAATCGCGCTCAACAACAAAAACCTCGCCCAACAGGAAGCCGAACTGGCCAGAAAAAAGGAACAGGTGGCGATTCAACAGAATTTAGCCTTGCTGCGCCAAAAGGAATTGGAAACGCAATATGCCCGACTGGAAGCACAGGACCTCATCCAGCAAAAAATTGGCGAAGAATTGCACGATGGTGTAGGTTCCATGTTGGCCACCGTCAAAATGAACCTGCTGACCGTTGAGGAAGTGCTCGACAGTTTACCCCAAGAACGCATCATCACCTACAACCAGGCCAATCGTTTGTTGGACGAAGCTTGTGACAAAGTGCGCAAACTCAGCCATGAATTTGGCGAAGCCCTCCTCAAACAATTTGGCCTTAAAGCCCAGTTGGAAGCCCTGCTGGAGGCGATTGGCACTTCCAAACTACAGGTAGAACTGGTGACCCACGGGCTGAACCAACGCCAGGATTTCCAGCTGGAACTCAACCTCTACCGGATCATCCAGGAATTGGTACACAATGTGATCAAACACGCCCAGGCCACACACATTTCCATCCAGGTGAGCTACTTTCCGGAGAATGTAAACGTGGTGATCGACGACGATGGGCGTGGTTTTGACGTACAATCGATCCAGGATAGCCCCGGATTGGGCATGTTGTCCATCCAATCGCGCGTGAACGAGCACTCAGGCCACATTCATTTTGACTCAAAACCAGGTCGAGGCACTACTGTAATGATTGATATTCCCTTGTAAGAAGCAGTTTTTAAAAGAGTTGCACCATGAAAAAAATCAATATCCTACTCGCCGACGACCACCAGATCATTTTGGATGGACTCCAGTCCTTTTTGGCACAAGAGGCCGAACTGGACATTGTGGGTACCGCCCTAAACGGAGAAGAAACCCTGCAATTGTTGCAGGAACACCAGGTAGACGTGGCTGTTTTGGACATCAACATGCCCAAGCCGGATGGGCTGGAATTGGCTCGAATCATCCGCAAACAATACCCCAAAACCAAAGTCATCCTGTTGACCATGATCGGTGATGGCAACTACATCCTCAAAGCCATGCAGCAGGGCATTGATGGCTACGTGATCAAAGAGCGCAGCAAGGATACCCTGATTGGCGCCATTCATGCTGTATACCGCGGAGCTACCTTTTTTCCGCCCGACCTCTGGCCCCGGGTGCAAGAGGCACAGCTCAACGCACGGCCTTCGGAGGAAGAAATACAATTGACCATTCGGGAAAAAGAAGTCATTTGCCTCCTCGTGGAAGACCCCGGTTTGTCCAATAAAGAAATTGCTGAACGGATGTTTATTGCCGAGTTCACGGTACAAACCCATTTTCAAAATGCGCGAAAAAAACTGGGGGCGAAGACCAAAGGGGAGTTGATCAAGTACGCGATGGAGCATGGCTTATGTGGGGATTTGAATAAAAATTGAGGCTTTGCTTAAACTTAACTTAGGGCTAAAATTTTCAAAAGAACTCAATACACCTTTTTATTTCTTTATTGCCGGTTACCATTTCTACTCAATTCCAAGTAGTCAAAAACCCTACATTCCAAGTACATCCCCCCCTTCTCTTTTGCGGCAATTTTGTAAGGCAAAAACATTTAAAACCTTACAAAAAAATCGCTATGTTCTACCTGCCAAAATTCAAAAAAATCAGTACAGCTCAAGAGCTGGATGTATTTGCTGCTACGTATACCCTGTGTTCAGGTTTCGATGTACCTCGCGGCTATTACGAGAACAATCAAGTCTTTGCCATCCACTGGAAATCGCGGATGGTGGGTGGCTTTGTATTGGGCGCGGGCAGTATTTTGCGCACTTTGGAAGTTTTTGTAGGCGACGAAAGCCGGGAGGGTATGTATCAGCGGGTGAATACTTCGGTACCCCACACTGAAATGTGCTGTTTTTGGATCGATCCGAGTACCCGCAAAAAAACCTGGCTCAATTTCCTTGTCTGGTTTTGTGTGGCCTTCGCTCTGCGGGTATACGGCAACCAACAATTGATCTTTGGCACCAATTCTGTCCGCCTGGCCGCTTTGTACGCTGCATCACCCAAATGTGAACTCATCCACCAGGATTTCCGGAATCAAAAACAAACTTTTGTATTTACCGGCCCACGCAGACATTGTTTGCTGGGAGTAGCGCAGATTCTGCTGTACAAATTGAAGCGGGTGATTCATATTTTGGGGAAACGCAGCGTGCAAAGTAAGCCCATCAAAGTCTTTTAGGATTAAAATCCCTTTTTCTGCGGAGAGGCAAAATTCATTAAATAAGGTGGAAAGCTCTTGCTTTCCACCTTATTTAATGAATGGATTTAGCCAAACGAAAGCCAATCTTATTCACCCTGTAATTAGGAGGGTAACGGCTGCGCCAGGACACCGTTGCCCGTTCGGGAGGACTAAACCAGGAACCGCCTCTAAAAATACGGAACTTTCCTGCAAGAGGGCCCAAAGGGTTTCGTAAGGCTGTTTTACTCACAAGATATTCACCGTACCAATCCCAACACCATTCATTGGCATTGCCGCTCATACCATGAAGGCCGAATACATTGGGGCTATTCAGGCTGGTCACACCAAGGGTTCGGCTAGGGCTTTCTCCCACAATAGCATACTTGGATTTTTTTGAAGCGTCAAAACAAATTTCCTTGGGATCCGCAATAGCTTTGCCGTTGCCATAACGCAGCTTCTCGCCTCCAGCCGCGGCATATTCCCACTCAGCTTCGGTGGGCAAGCGAAAACCATTGGCACTGGGATCAAGCTGGTATTTTTTTCTACTACGTTTCAGTATTGCAGTATTTAAAGGTTCTTTTTCGGACAACCAATACCGCTCATTCAGCCAATTAGCGTAGTCTACCGCTTCATACCAAGTTACATTTACTACAGGATTATCCCCAGGATCAGACCAGGCTTCTTCAAGATATTGTTTGAAGTCTTTTTTGGTGGTTTTGCAAAAAACAGCCCATTGCCAAACCGTGGTTTCGGTAGCTGCCATCTCAAACTCATCAAGCTGAACCCACTGAACCAAACCATTGTCATCGGGGCCCATTTTATAGTTCTTATCCTCTGGTATCCTCACCATGGCGGGATAATAACGCTGCATCAACTGGTTATAGGTGGAGTCATTCAGTTCGCTGATGCAACTGCGCAATTGTTTTCTTTTTTCGTTTGAATCGGCCAAAGCTGGCACTCTTTGCAATAAAACCTTTACCGTATTGTTTTTCAACACCTTATTAATTTCACCCAACATGGAATCAGCAATGGAAAAACTGTCTATTTCTATGTTCCATAGTGCTGGTTCGAGCATCGCGGTGGCCACCTTCTCATTTAAGGTATCCAGGCTTGCTGCTATAATCATCTTGTCCCAGGCGCTGTTGTAGTCCAGGTTTAGAATCAGTTGTTTAGCCTCAACTAATAAAGAATCAACCGTTTCGGTACTACTTTTTTTATGGTTAATCTGATAGAGTAACATTTTTCTCTCTTTTCTAACCATTTCATATTTTTCAGAAATATCATCGTACTCATGAGAAGTGCCAAGGTACTTATTAGAAAAGTATACAGCTGCTATAACCGCTACTACAGCAACCACTTTTACCCCGATGTTGTAATATCGGCGGAGGTTTCTTTTCCGTTGGACTCGCGCTTTACTTACCTTGAAATAAGGCACCCACTTGGCATATTCTTCACGCTTTTTCAAACGTTTGAGGTAGAGTTCAACCTTTTCGAGGTCTTGTTCCAGCAAAAGACGGTCTTTGTTTTTTTTCTCTTTTTCCCAGCGGGCATACCCGATTTGTAGCTCCTGAGCAAAAATTTTAAATTCTTTCTGCTCAACTGAGCGCAGCTCATTGATCTGTTTAGCGATGGTATCGTGTACAGGTTCATAACGCTCTACATCGTCTTCATCGGCGCGGAGCAACTTGGCTGTATCACTCAAGAAGTAAAGGGCACTGTTCACCATAGCTTCCGGCACCTCCAGACTTTGAACCAATTCGGAGCGTTTGCACGAACGTTTGGTTCCTTCGTCGGTAGCAAACTCATCGAGCAGGTGTTGAGCCAGGCCATCCGGGGCTTTTAATTTGGTCAAGTAATGTTGCGTTTCCTCCAATCGGGTGAGGATAAAGCCACGCAACACGTTGCCCAATTGCCCAACTGCCGCTATACCTTCGGCATTGAATAATGGCTTCCCCAAAGTATCCATGGCGTGTCGATACAGATAATGCAAGTAAACTTGCAGGTAAGGGAGATGAACAGCTTGTTTGCCCTCTTTAAGTTGAAGCATAATTTGTTGGGCGGTAGAGGGCATATTTGTAGCGCTTTCCTCTACTTCCTCTACTTCCATTTCAATGCCATGTAGTTTGCACATTTGGGTTATGATGCCCTCTACAGCACTGTCTTTTATGGGCTCTACACGAAAGCGTTTTTCAAAGATTGTGGGCACTATTCGCTCATAGTCATAAAGGTAACCGATGTACTCCTCGCGCATGGAGATCAGGATTTTGCAAGGCAAGTTCGAAGCCAGGAGGCTTTGCAAGTCCTGAAAAAAAATCCGCCGCTCATCGTCTTTACCAAGTGTGAATACCTCTTCAAATTGGTCAAATACGAGGTGGATCGGAATCCAGCGGCTTTCGTACAGCTCCTGGAGTGCAGTGTTCAGATCACTGACGGGTTCGTCCAGGCCCAACTGTCGGGCCAACTCCTGCCGAAAAGAGGCATTAATGTCGTCGCGTCGCCGCACTGAAATACAAAACCAGGAGGTCATTTTATAGGCCTTGGGTAAGCCCGCATTGATCAGACTGGTTTTCCCGGTTCCCGATGCGCCGTAGATCAACAACAACCTGGTCTGTTGCAGCAGATGATACAAGGCGAAAATTTCTGCGTCTCTCCCGAAGTAGATTTCCTTATCACCCGGGCCATAAGGTTCAAAGAGTTTAAAAGGGCTATCGGTCATGGCTAAGGGTTTAGGAATTGTGCTTTGAATTGAGAGAGGTAGTGCTTGAGTTCCCAGGTATTGGTCATCAGGTGGTTGGCCTCATGGGCAAGAGAGGTAACTTCCCCAATGTTTAGCAAACTGATTTCATCCAGGTTTTCGTCAAAGCGCCAAACTTCGCTAGGGCGATCCACTGATACAAAATGAAAACAACGATTCGGGTAAGCCTCGGGGACGTAGTAGCCCGCATAGAGGTAAATATCCACCTCTGTATTGCTTTTATCTGTAAACACATTGCGGTCGATGATAAAAGGAAACAGGTTAAGTGAAGGACTGTTGCAATCAAAATCGGGCTGGGCAAAACACAATACCGAGCGGTTTTCCAGCATTTTTGACCCCGTTTGTGGCAATGGGTCTTTGTCGTTGAGCAGCAATTTGGAAACAATGTTGTCGTACTCCTGGGGTACGTAACGCTGATTGATCACCTTGATTTCACGCACAGAAGCCATAACCAGGCCCAATTGAAAACGCAGGTGCAGAAAGGCTTCACTGAGCATTTCCTGGGCCTGGTAGCAACATTGAACTGCTTCCTCAGTACGCAGTCGAATGCGTTGCCAGTAGTATCGTTTGAGTCCCCAGAAGAAGTCGGCAGCTGTAGCAAAGGCTGGAGTAGCCAGGTAATCCAGGCTTTCTTGCGGCAATAAGTTAAAGTCAGCATTCGAATTTGCACTGGAGCTGACACTCAAGGCTGGTAACAAATCCCGGTAAAATAAAGCAGTGTTCTGGAGCAGGTTGCTGTGCAAAAAATCCTTGATTAGAGGTGATAAGGCCGGATCAGGTTTCTGGTTGGATTGCCACATTTGCGCCATCATCAAGCCTGTAGCATAGAGGAAAAGATTGTCAAAAAAAATAGCATAATCGTACAACAACCCCCGGAAGTATTCATCATTTTGCACTTCGATTTGGGCAGTAATGTCGCGTAACCGGATGGCGAGGGGTAGAGGCAGCACCTTCAGCAATTCAGAAATCTTGCGGTTGTCGGGTACGTTACCCCTGGCCTGGGTAGCGGCCAGACTGCGGATTCCCGCCATGTTTGAGCCATCCAGCTTGGCCAGAGCCAGAATGAGTTTGTTTAAAAAAGAAGTATGGTCCAAATTTAGGTCGGCCAGTGGTTCGCGCTGGGAGAAAGGCAAGCGGTAATCTTCCTGTTCGGAGCCAGGTTTGGAATACAGCCCCCAGGGGAAATTGGTGTTTTCATCATTGGGGTCACCCGCCCGCAAAGCCAGGCCACGATTGGCTACAAAATCTGCTTTCTTTTGCAATTTGCTGACATCCGTTTCCACTTCTGCACAGGCCTCGCGCAAAGAACGGCCGAGGCAAAGGTATTGGTACAATTGGGTAGCTACGAGGTAGGCTTTGTCGTCGCCAATTTTACAACTAGTGGCGATCACAAAGGGGATGCCAACACTATGGAAAAAATCAACCTGTCCACGGGTTGCACAGCCATTAAGGAAAATAAGTTTCAGACTGGTCAGGTTTTTTAATTTCTCAGCCAAAGCGGCTGCATTGGCGTCGCCATCGGTCAGTTGAATGAGGGTGCTGTCGGCATGCCCGGCATAGTGCAGCACTTCTATCTCCCGATCGGGTATTCTGAGTTCTTCGATAAGATCCTGGATGCTGGCATCGGGGGTCAATACTACGTCGAAGGCCTTGCCGTGGGTTTTGTTGAGGGTGCGCTGAATTTCCTTGGCCTCATTCGACAACTGGTTGAGTCGATTGTCTGGGTCGTTGGCAGAGACGAGGAGGAGGGTAGGCATTTTTAGGGTTTTAAAGGTTGATTTTAGGGGAGTTTGTGTATGCCATGGGTCTTACGCCGTGTAAGATAATAAAAATAAATGTTGTTGAAATTACTTAAAACGAGGGATTTTTCGAGGGCTTCCCCGCGTATTGAACGTCTATTCACTCGGGCTGGAAAAACGAGCCGCCTGGTTGGAGCTG
Source organism: Haliscomenobacter sp. (assembly GCF_965225875.1). Classification (GTDB taxonomy): domain Bacteria; phylum Bacteroidota; class Bacteroidia; order Chitinophagales; family Saprospiraceae; genus Haliscomenobacter. The sequence goes on from NZ_CBDDBS010000002.1 coordinate 1,523,965, forward strand.
GGAAGATTGGATGGAGTGGATGGCTCTGATTATTGGTAGGTTTAAAAAGAAACAGGATGAATTGGCGTAGTGCCGATCCATCCTGTGCTTTCCCCACGGACCTTCCCACGGCTAAAGCCATGGGTTATCGTGATATGTGCCTCCCACGGATAAATCCATGGGTTGGTGAAGGTTGGCCACAGAGGGCCAACCCTACTAGTCTTCGTCTTCCATGTCGTCGAACTGGTGGTAGCGGGACTCCAGTTCAGCAGCACGGTCTTTGTGCGTTACGATGATGTTGTCGAACTTGCGTTGGCCAGTACCCGCTGGGATACGTTTGCCGACGATAACGTTCTCTTTCAAGCCCATCAGGTTGTCGGTTTTGGCGCCGATGGCTGCCGTACTCAACACCTTGGTGGTTTCCTGGAAGGATGCAGCCGAAATCCAGCTGTTGGTACCCAAGGAGGCCTTGGTGATACCCAACAATTGTGGGCTGGAAGTAGAAGCTACGGCATCGCGGTATTCCACCAACTGGCGGTCGTTGCGCTTAAGGAAAGAGTTTTCTTCCCGAATTTGGCGCAATGTCACCAATTGACCTGGCTTCAAGCGGTTGGATTCGCCAGATTCCACAACGATTTTCTTGTCGAAAATCCAGTCGTTTTGCTCCAGGAATTCCATTTTGTCCACCGTTTCACCTTCAAGGAAGCTGGTATCGCCTGGGTCTTCGATCAACACGCGGCGCATCATCTGGCGTACAATCACCTCGATGTGTTTGTTGTTGATGGTGATACCCTGTGAGCGGTAAACTTCCTGAACACCATTTACGAGGTACTGTTGTACCGCGAATGGCCCTTTGATGGACAGGATGTCGCGTGGAGCGATGGTACCGTCAGAAAGCGGTGTACCAGCGCGCACGAAGTCGCCATCTTGTACCAGGATGTGTTTGCTCAAACCAATCAGGTACTTTCTAATTTGGCCGTCCTTGGCGGTTACCGAGATTTCGCGGTTACCCCGTTTGATCTTGCCGAAGTTCACCACACCGTCGATTTCAGAAACGATGGCGGGGTTGGATGGGTTACGCGCTTCAAAAAGCTCCGTTACCCGAGGCAGACCACCCGTGATATCCTGGATCTTACCCAGTTTCCGTGGAATCTTCGCAATTTTATCACCCGCAGTAATGGTTACCCCATCTTCAATTGAGATGTAAGACCCTACTGGCAAAGTATACGTTTTCAGTTCTACTCCGTCGGGGCTCATGATGAAGATCACCGGAATTTTCCGCTTGTTCTTACTTTCAATGATGACCTTTTCGGAGAAGCCCGTTTGTTCGTCACGTTCAATCCGGAAGGTAACCCCGTCTTCGATCGAGTCGAATTTGGCAATACCTGAGAATTCGGAGATGATTACCGCGTTGAAAGGGTCCCAGTTACAAAGCATCTGGCCTTTGCTCACGATATCGCCTTCCAGTACACTCAAGGATGAGCCATAAGGTACGTGCATGGCAACGTATTGCTTGCCCGTATCTGCATCTACAATCCGGATTTCACCGGTACGAGACAAAACTACCCGAGCGCCATTTTCATCAGGAGCTTCAGTCAGTTTGACACCGTCAAATTCAATTTTACCAGCGAATTTGGCAACGATCTCGGATTCAGTTTTGGACAAAGATGCCGTACCCCCTGTGTGGAAGGTACGCAGTGTCAACTGAGTACCCGGTTCACCGATGGATTGAGCTGCAATGATCCCCACTGCGTCACCTTCTTCGGCAATCCGACCATTCGCCAGGTTTTTACCGTAACATTTGGCACAAACCCCACGCTTGGATTCACAAGTCAGTACAGAACGAATGGTGATCGTTTCTACACCAATTTTTTCGATGTATTCCGCCGTCTTTGGATCGATGAAATCACCTGCAGTGAGGATGAGTTCTTCCGTAACAGGGTGTACAATATCGTGCAAGGTATAACGCCCTTCGATACGGGATACCAATGGTTCAATGACTTTATCGTTGTCTTTGAGTGCAGAGGTTTCCAGACCACGCAAGGTGCTACAGTCTTCTTCCAGAATGATCACGTCCTGAGCAACGTCCACCAAACGACGGGTCAGGTAACCTGCGTCTGCCGTTTTAAGGGCGGTATCCGCAAGACCTTTACGCGCACCGTGCGTAGAGATAAAGTACTCAAGTACGGACAGGCCGTCGACAAAGTTGGACAAGATCGGGTTTTCGATAACCGCACCACCCGTGTCACCAGACTTCCGAGGTTTGGCCATCAAGCCCCGTAGACCACACAACTGCTTAATCTGTTGTTTGGAACCACGTGCACCAGAGTCGAGCATCATGAACACCGAGTTGAAGCCTTGCTTGTGGCTGGCCAACTCACGCATCAGCGTGTCGGTAATGCGGTTGTCCGCATAGGTCCAACGGTCGATGATCTGGTTGTAACGCTCGTTGTTGGTGATCAGACCCATGTTGTAGTTGTCCCACACTTCATCCACTTCCCCTTGAGCTTCTTCCAGAGCATCCTGCTTGATGGAAGGAGTGATCAAGTCTCCGAGGTTAAAGGACAGACCACCACGGAAGGCCCAGGTAAAGCCCATGTCCTTGATGTCGTCGAGGAAATCTGCAGTCACCGCAAAATCGGTACGTTCGATTACTTCTCCGATTACCGCCTTGAGGTTTTTCTTGGTCATCAGGGTGTTCTGATAAGGTACGCCAGCAGGCATCACCTCGTTGAACAAGACCCGTCCTACCGTAGTTTCAGACAGTTTTTTGACCAACTTGCCATCCACTTCTACAGGAACACGTACTTTGATTTTGGCGTGCAGGTCTACCTGGCCTTCGTTGAGGGCAATGATGACCTCCTCAGGTGAGTAGAACTTCATACCTTCCCCTTTCACGACTACATTCCCAACGGTTTTACGTTCTTTGGTAATGTAGTACAGACCCAATACCATGTCCTGAGAAGGAAGGGTAATTGGAGTACCGTTTTGAGGGTTGAGCATGTTGTGCGAAGAAAGCATCAACATTTGAGCTTCCAAAATCGCCGCCTGGCTCAGGGGTACGTGTACCGCCATTTGGTCACCGTCAAAGTCGGCGTTGAACGAGCTACACACCAAAGGGTGCAACTGGATCGCCTTACCTTCTACCAAACGAGGCTGGAAAGCCTGGATGGACAAACGGTGCAATGTTGGAGCACGGTTGAGGAGCACAGGGTGTCCCTTCAAGATATTTTCGAGGATTTCCCAGATCACGGGATCCTTACGGTCTACAAGTTTTTTAGCCGATTTAACCGTCTTCACGATACCGCGTTCGATGAGTTTGCGGATGATGAAGGGTTTGAACAATTCGGCAGCCATACCTTTTGGCAAACCACACTCGTGCAGTTTCAGGGTTGGGCCTACCACGATTACTGAACGACCGGAGTAGTCTACCCGCTTACCCAAGAGGTTTTGACGGAAACGACCTTGCTTTCCTTTGAGGATGTCACTCAAGGATTTGAGTGGACGACCACCTTCTGCTTTTACGGCATTGGATTTGCGGGAGTTGTCGAACAAAGAGTCGACCGCTTCCTGCAACATCCGCTTTTCGTTGCGCAAGATGACCTCTGGGGCTTTGATTTCCAACAGACGCTTCAAACGGTTGTTGCGGATGATCACCCGACGGTACAAGTCGTTCAAATCGGAGCTGGCAAAACGACCACCATCCAATGGCACCAAGGGGCGCAATTCTGGTGGAATAACGGGCAGGTATTGGATCACAGCCCATTCGGGGCGGTTTTCCATGCGGGTTTGTCCATCGCGGAAAGCTTCCACTACGCGCAGACGCTTGAGCGCTTCTGACTTACGTTGTTGAGAAGTTTCGTTGGCGGCCTGGTGGCGCAGGTCATATGACAGTTGATCCAACTCCAGGCGGTTGAGCATGTCGCGCACCGCTTCAGCACCCATGCGGGCGATGAATTTGTTAGGGTCGGAATCTTCCAGCATTTGGTTTTCTGCTGGTAGTGACTCCAGGTGTTCCAGGTATTCTTCTTCGGTCAACAGGTCGTTGTTGCCAACGCCCTCGTTGCCTTTGATCCCTGGCTGAATCACTACGTAGCGCTCGTAATAAACAATTGACTCCAATTTCTTGGAAGACAATCCGAGCAAATAACCAATTTTATTAGGCAGTGATTTGAAGAACCAAATGTGCACCACGGGTACGACCAGTTTGATGTGGCCCATCCGCTCCCGGCGAACTTTTTTCTCCGTTACTTCAACCCCACAACGGTCGCACACGATCCCCTTGTAGCGGATCCGCTTGTACTTACCGCAATAGCATTCATAATCCTTGACAGGCCCGAAGATGCGCTCGCAGAAAAGACCATCGCGCTCGGGTTTGTACGAGCGGTAGTTGATGGTTTCTGGCTTGAGCACCTCACCATAAGAACGCTCCAGAATTTCATCTGGAGAAGACAAGCTGATGGTGATGCTGTCAAAATTCTGATTTTGAATATTACCCTTCTTTTTGAATGGCATGCTCCTAAAGGTTTATGAAGTTGAGGGAGGTTGAGTAGGGTTGAGTTCTTGGCGCTTCGACTACGCTCAGCGACCGAGAACTCAAGCTTCTCAACTTTCCTCAGCTTTTAGGTTTATTCAAATTTCACATCGAGCGCCAGACCGCGCAATTCGTGTACAAGTACGTTGAAGGACTCGGGAATGTTTGGTTCCGGCAAGTTGTCTCCTTTAACGATTGCTTCGTACGCTTTGGCGCGGCCATTGATGTCGTCGGACTTGATGGTAAGCAATTCCTGGAGGATGTTGGCAGCACCGAAGGCTTCCAGTGCCCAAACTTCCATTTCCCCGAAGCGCTGACCACCAAACTGCGCCTTACCACCCAATGGTTGTTGGGTAATGAGGGAGTATGGCCCGATGGAACGTGCGTGCATCTTATCGTCAACCATGTGGCTGAGTTTAAGCATGTAGATCACCCCTACCGTAGCCTGTTGGTGGAAGCGGTCGCCCGTTTCACCGTCAGAGAGGTAAGTTTGACCCAAACTTGGCAAGCCCGTTTTTTGGATCCACTCTTCAATCTCGTCGCGGGTAGCCCCGTCAAAGATTGGGGTAGCGAATTTGACACCCAGTTTTTCACCAGCCCAGCCCAATACGGTTTCGAAGATTTGCCCCAGGTTCATCCGTGAAGGTACCCCAAGTGGGTTCAGCACGATATCAACTGGTGTTCCATCTTCAAGGAAAGGCATGTCTTCGGCCCGAACGATACGGGATACAATACCTTTGTTACCGTGGCGTCCAGCAAGTTTGTCACCTACTTTCAGCTTGCGCTTTTTGGCCATGTATACCTTAGCCAGCTTGAGTACACCGGCAGGAAGCTCGTCACCAATGCTCACGTTGAATTTCTCGCGCTTGTAGCGGCCAATTTCTTCGTTGAGTTTGATGCTGTAGTTGTGCAACAAGCGGGCTACCAATTCATTGGTTTTAGGCTCGTCGGTCCAGTTGGTATAGTCTACCGAGGTATAATCCAGTTCACGCAGAGTGTCCTGGGTAAATTTCACCCCTTTAGCCAGCAGGTTGTCGCCATAAATGGTACGGATACCTTGTGAAGTTTTGTCTTTCAACAAAAGCATCAATTTATCCACCAAAATGGTCAACAACTCGTTGGTAGCGACTTTGTGCTGATCATCCAGTTTGGACAGTACGTCTTTCTCCTGGTTTTTCTGCACTTTATCTTTTTTCGCACGGGCGAAAAGTTGCTTGTCGATGATCACACCCGTAGTTGAGGGGGGCGCCTTCAAGGAAGCGTCTTTCACGTCGCCGGCTTTGTCACCAAAGATGGCACGCAAGAGTTTTTCTTCCGGAGTAGGATCGGATTCCCCTTTAGGTGTGATTTTCCCAATCAGAATGTCGCCTTCCTTAACCCAGGCACCGATGCGGATGATCCCGTTTTCGTCCAGGTCTTTGGTGGCTTCTTCACTCACGTTCGGGATATCGTTGGTGAGTTCTTCCTCGCCTAACTTGGTGTCGCGTACGTCAATTTCGAAGTGCTCGATGTGTACAGAGGTAAAGATGTCCTCCCGTACCACGCGCTCAGAAATTACGATGGCGTCCTCAAAGTTGTATCCTTTCCAGGGCATGAAGGCAACCTTCATGTTTTGGCCCAAGGCCAATTCACCCTTTTCAGTAGCGTAACCATCACAGAGGATTTGTCCTTTTTCAACGCGGTCGCCTTTGCGTACAATGGGGCGGAGGTTGATACAGGTACCCTGGTTGGTACGGGTAAACTTGATGAGGTTGTATTTCTTCAAGTTGTCTTCGAAAGAGATCAGCTGCTCTTCAGAGGTGCGGTCGTAACGTACATGGATTTCGGTAGCATCCACGTATTCAATTATCCCTTCACCTTCGGCGTTGATGAGCATGCGGGAGTCACGGGCAACCTTGCCTTCCAAACCAGTACCTACTACTGGAGAGTGTGGGCGAATCAGTGGCACCGCCTGACGTTGCATGTTCGAGCCCATCAAGGCACGGTTGGCGTCGTCGTTTTCCAAGAAAGGAATCATGGAAGCAGATACCCCAACGATTTGGTTGGGTGCTACGTCCATGTAGTCGATTTCTTCTGGTGTCAAAACCGGGAAATCACCATGCTCACGGCATTTGACGCGGTCTTGGACGAAGGTGCCATCATTGTTCAGCAAGGCGTTGGCCTGGGCAATCCGCATTTTGTCTTCCCCTTCTGCTGACAAGTACAATGGTTGTTCCACTTTTTCTACCATCCCTTCGATTACTTTCCGGTATGGTGTTTCGAGGAAGCCCATTTTATTGATCTTGGCGTGTACGCACAAGGTAGAGATCAAACCGATGTTTGGTCCTTCCGGAGTTTCGATGGTACACAAACGACCATAGTGGGAGTAGTGTACGTCACGAACCTCAAAACCAGCGCGCTCACGGGACAAACCACCTGGCCCGAGTGCAGAAATACGCCGCTTGTGCGTGATTTCCGACAATGGGTTGGTTTGATCCAGGAACTGCGACAATTGACTGGTTCCGAAGAAGGAGTTGATCACCGACGACAAGGTACGAGCATTGATCAGATCAACAGGGGTAAAGACCTCGTTGTCACGTACGTTCATCCGTTCCCGGATGGTACGAGCCATACGTGCCAAACCTACCCCGAATTGAGCGTACAATTGCTCACCTACGGTGCGTACCCGGCGGTTTTCCAAGTGATCGATGTCGTCGATTTCCGCCATTTGGTTCATCAAGGTCACCAGGAACTGAACGATGGAAATGATGTCTTCTTTCGTCAACACCAATACCTCTTCCGAGATATCCAACTGCAGTTTTTTGTTGATCTTGTAGCGCCCTACTTCACCCAGGTTGTAGCGTTTATCAGAGAAGAACAACTTCTCGATGATGCCACGAGCCGTTTCCTCATCGGGGGGATCGGTACCGCGCAATTGGCGATAGATGTATTGTACCGCTTCCAGTTCGGAACTGGTCGGGTCTTTTTGCAGGGTATTATAAATAATGGAGTAATCCTGGTCGATGTCCTCTTTTTGCAGGATGACCGTAGTCACCGATGCTTCCAGAATTGCTTCAATGTTGTCTTCGTCCAAAACGGTGTCACGTTCCAGAATGATCTCATTCCGTTCGATGGTCACCACCTCACCCGTGTCTTCGTCCACAAAGTCTTCGGTCCAACTGCGCAATACACGGGCAGCCAATTTGCGGCCAATGCTTTTTTCGAGCGCCTCACGGGTAGCAGTTACTTCATCGGCCAGGTCAAAGATATCCAGGATAGCTTTGTCGGTATCGTAACCGATGGCACGCAACAAGGTAGTAACCGGGAATTTCTTCTTCCGGTCGATGTACGCATACATCACTGTGTTGATGTCGGTAGCAAATTCCATCCAGGCGCCCTTGAAGGGGATAACCCGAGCCGAATAAATCTTGGTACCGTTGGGGTGTACACTTTGACCAAAAAATACCCCTGGTGAACGGTGGAGCTGTGAAACGATCACACGCTCAGCACCATTGATCATAAAAGTACCTTTGGGCGTCATGTACGGAATGTTCCCCAGGAACACATCTTGTACAATGGTTTGGAAGTCGACGTGTTCCTCATCGTTACAGGACAAGCGTAGTTTAGCCTTGAGCGGAACGCTGTAAGTCAAACCACGTTGCATACATTCTTCAATGCTGTAACGGGGAGGGTCGATAAAATAATCCAGAAACTCGAGTACGAAGATGTTTCTCGCATCCGTGATTGGGAAATTTTCCTGAAACACCTTGTACAATCCTTCGTTCATCCGGTTTTCAGGAGTTGTTTCCAGTTGGAAAAACTCTTGAAAGGACTTTAGCTGAATTTCAAGGAAATCAGGATAAGGAGTGGGGAATTTAGTTTTGCTGAAGGTAATACGCTTCGCTTCAGCCGATTGTGCTTTACCATTGAATGTCATCTGCGCAACAAGTTTGTTGTTGATGGTAAAAGCCCCAGGCCATTATAGCCGAGGGGTGCAAAAAAGTCAAGTCAAACTATGTAGTGGTTTTCCTGACTAGTAAATGAAACCAATGTAAAAAAAGTTTCATTTTTCCGCATAAAAATCACAAAATGTACAATACAAAGTATATGGCAATGGGCTTAGGAAGCAACCAACGTCGATTTCCTAAGCCCTGGTGCTTCAAAAATGATTTTTTGAAGCACTGCCCATTCCAAAAGCTATACTAGTAAAAGTCAGTGTAGCTAGTTGCTTTTGGCTTGCGCGAGGAGAAATTACTTAATTTCTACCTGAGCGCCAGCTTCTTCCAACTTAGCTTTCAAAGACTCAGCTTCGTCTTTAGAAACACCAGTTTTCAGTGGTTGTGGAGCACCGTCAACCAAGTCTTTTGCTTCTTTCAAGCCAAGACCCAAGAGGTTCTTCACTTCTTTAACCACGTTCAGTTTGTTGGCACCACCAGACTGGAGGATAACGTCGAATTCGGTTTGCTCAGCAACAGCAGCAGGAGCATCACCACCAGCAGCAGGACCAGCAACCATTGCTACAGCAGCAGCAGCAGGCTCAATGCCGTAATCATCCTTCAGGATACCAGCCAGTTCCTGAACATCTTTAACCGTCAAATTTACAAGCGTTTCCGCAAGAGCTTTCAAATCAGCCATTGTTATGTCTTTTAAAAAAGTGGTTTGAAAATGGTATATAATGAGCGGTTAGCTTGGAAGCCTTAACCGTTTGCAACCCACAAAATCGTTTGTGGGTTTGCTGAGGTACGAACTTTCTGAATATCCCACGAATAAATTCGTGATCTAATCTCCCACGAATAAATTCGTGGGCTGAAGCTCGCATTCCCTCCCATGGATGAACCATGGGTTGGGGTTACGCTTGGCGCTCTTCGAGAGCCTTGACCAATCCAGCGATAGTAGAACCACCAGATTGCAGGGCACTGACGAGGTTTTTTGCAGGTGATTGAAGCAGACCAATCAATTCGCCCAGCAAATCTTGCTTCGACTTGAGTTTGGTCAGTGCATCCAATTGGTCATCGCCGATGAACACCGCAGAATCCACATATGCAGCTTTCAACAAAGGCCGGTCGCTACCTGAACGACGATAGTCTTTCAGCATTTTAGCAACCGAGTTGGCAGGTGCATCAGGATCTTTGGAGAACAAAATGGCAGTAGGGCCATGGAGTGCTTCAAAAATACCAGCGTAATTTTTCTCAGCAGGAGTGTCCTCCAGTGCTTTCTTCACCAAGGTGTTCTTAATGACTTGCATTGAAACACCTTTTTCGAAGCAAAGCCTTCTGAATTTGTTGACATCACCTACCGACATGGTAGAAGCATCAGCGAGGTAGAAATAGTTATTTTCACCAAACTGCTCCTTCAATTCTTCGATAGTTGCTGTCTTTTCAGCCTTATTCATTTGACTCCTGTTTTAAAACTTAGCGAATCACTTTGGGATCAATTCTCACGCCTGGACTCATCGTAGTAGCAAGGGTAATGCTTTTCATGTAAGTACCCTTAGCCGTTGAAGGCTTCATACGTTGTAGTGTATGCAGCAATTCATTGATGTTCTCGATCAATTGGGCAGGAGCAAAAGAGACCCGACCAACCGAAGCGTGAATGATACCCGTCTTGTCAACGCGGAAGGAAATCTTACCCTTCTTTACTTCGGAAACTGCTTCCCCGATGTTGGTGGTTACCGTACCGGTTTTAGGGTTGGGCATCAAACCACGAGGGCCGAGGATACGGGCAACTTTACCCAACGCAGCCATGGTTTGTGGCATTGCGATGATAACGTCGACATCCGTCCAACCTTCCTGAACCTTTTGGATCAGGTCTTCCAAACCTACGTAATCTGCACCTGCAGCTTTTGCTTCTTCGGCTTTATCCGGAGTACAAAATACAGCTACACGTTTGGTTTTACCCGTACCGTGTGGCAGGCCTACGGTGCCACGAAGCGCTTGATCCGGTTTACGTGGATCAACGCCCAGGCGTACGTGAATGTCAACCGAAGCATCAAACTTGGTCAAGTTCACGTCTTTCATCAGAGCAGTTCCTTCTTCCAGAGTATACAGCTTATTGCGGTCTACTTTGGCATTGACAGCGGCTCTTTTCTTTCCAACTTTTGCCATGTCAAAAAAGATTTAAGGTCAACGTCGGTTGCTGCGTTCAGCCGCCAACTCCCTTTTGAAGAAATAAGATTATGCCTCCACTTCTGCGGCGCCCCAAGGAGGAGTACCGGAGATGTTAAGCCCCATACTGCGTGCCGTACCTGCGATCATTTTCATGGCAGATTCGATGGTAAAGCAGTTGAGGTCGGGCATTTTGTCTTCAGCGATCGCTTTTACCTGATCCCAAGTTACGGTACCTACCTTTTTCCGGTTGGATTCAGCAGAACCCTTCTGGATTTTGGAGGCTTCCATGAGTTGGATAGCTGCCGGAGGTGTTTTGATCACGAATTCAAAGGACTTGTCCTTATAAACCGAGATCACCACCGGAAGTATCTTACCCATTTTATCCTGGGTAGCGGCATTGAAGCGCTTGCAAAACTCCATGATGTTCACCCCTTTGGAACCGAGTGCCGGACCGATGGGGGGAGCTGGGTTTGCTTGACCGCCTTTGACCTGAAGTTTGATGAAAACTTCTACTTCCTTTGCCATTTTAGTAAATAATTTTACCGCTAAGTAAAGCTGTTGGATGGGAAGCGTTTCATTCCGGCTCACATTCCGGAGGAACAACAACAACGATACTTTTTACGCGATATATTGAAAATCAAAAAATCTGCATTCTGTAAGGGCGGCCCCACGTGGTCGCCATTTTGCAATGGTCAACCACAAATGGTCAACCACATAGGGTTGAACCTACGATGTTTTTTCCACCTGCATGAAGCCCAACTCGACTTCGGTGCCCCGGCCAAAGATTTTTACAATCACCTTCAGCTTTTTCTTCTCCTCGTTCACTTCCTGAATGTCGCCAATGAATTCGCTGAATGGGCCATCCACAATTTTGATGGTTTCACCTACGATGAACGGTTCAATCAGGGATTCGCCTGCAGCTTGAGATTCATCCACCTTACCAAGAAGGCGGTTGGCCTCGGCGTCTTTCATGGGTTCGGGCGTATTTTTACCCAAAAAATGAATGACGTTGGGTACATTAGCGATCACTTGTACAACTTCAGCGCTCAATTTACCAGGTACGGCTTCAACCAATAAGTAGCCGGGTAAAATGTTGCGCTCGGAAATTACTTTTTTACCGTTACGGATCTTGTAGACCTTTTCGGTTGGCACGACGACCGACGAGATAAATGAATTCCATTCATTGCGCAGAATTTCAGCATCAATGCGCTCTTTGATTTTGCGCTCCTTGCCGCTGATCACCCTTAATGAGTACCATTTTTTATCTTCAGACATCGGTCTCTACCAATTTATTCGACAAACCTGAGAAACAGGTTTAATCATTAAACAAACGCCAAAAGGCACTCGACCGCACTGAACTGTCGAATGCCTTACGGCACTGCATTTTATCTAGATTCCGTAAATGAGGTCCAATGCAAATTTGGAAACCACATCCATCAGAAACACAATTGCTGCCAAGAGCAATACTGCAACCACTACGGCTACTGCATTTGCCTGTAAATTTGCCCAAGTTGGCCAGGATACGTTTTTGACCAGTTCCTGGTAGCTTTCTCTTAAGTAAAGTTGAATCTTTTCCATGTGTATTGTGGTTACCCAACCTGTGAATCTTTGCCTCTTGCCCTAATCCACGAATACGTTTGTAGGGTGGTTTGCCGTTAAGTTATGCCTCCGTTCCCACGGCTAAGCCCTGGGTTAGTTTGAAGCATTCCCTGCCCACGGCTAAAGCCATGAGTTGGGAGTATGGCACGGGCAGAAGGATTTGAACCCTCGGCCTACGGTTTTGGAGACCGTCGCTCTACCAGCTGAGCTATGCCCGTGTGTATCGAAAAGTTAAGCATCCCACCAGGGGTGAGATGCTTACTTTTCAATGATCATATCGTGATTGTAGAGAAAATTTTCTCTACGCATCAGTTACATGTATTACTGCCTTCAAGAGAACAATCCTGGGATGTCAGGTCAAGACCATCCACGTAAAGATGTTGATGTTACTTCAACATCCACGCAGGGATGTTGCTACTACTTGATGATTTCAGTAACCTGACCTGCACCTACGGTACGGCCACCTTCACGAATCGCAAAACGAAGACCCTTTTCCATAGCGATTGGGCTCAACAATTTCACGTTCAGGGTTACGTTATCACCGGGCATTACCATTTCTACTCCCTCAGGAAGCGTACAGTCACCAGTTACGTCCGTGGTACGGAAGTAGAACTGTGGGCGGTAGCCTTTGAAGAATGGAGTGTGACGGCCACCTTCCTCTTTGCTCAGTACATAAACCTCACACTTGAATTCAACGTGTGGGTTAACTGATTTAGGAGCACAAATAACCATACCACGACGGATGGCTTCTTTGTCGATACCGCGCAGCAGGATACCAGCGTTGTCACCAGCTTCACCACGGTCGAGGATTTTGCGGAACATTTCCACACCTGTAACGGTAGAAACCAATGGCTTTTCGCCTTCTTTCTGCATACCGATAATCTCAACAGCATCACCAACGTTGATAACACCGCGCTCGATACGACCTGTAGCAACAGTACCACGACCAGTGATAGAGAATACGTCTTCGATTGGCATCAAGAATGGCTTGTCTGTCAAACGAACTGGTTCTGGAATCTGCTCATCTACTGCATCCATCAAATCGATGATGCGTTGAACGTAAGTAGGATCGCCTTCCAGAGCCTTCAAAGCAGAACCTTGAATAACCGCAGAATTGTCACCGTCGAATTGGTAAGTATCCAGCAATTCGCGGACTTCCATTTCAACCAGTTCCAACATTTCAGGGTCGTCAACAATGTCAACCTTGTTCATAAATACAACGATCTTTGGAACGCCTACCTGACGAGCCAAAAGGATGTGCTCGCGGGTTTGGGGCATCGGACCGTCGGTGGCAGCAACAACCAAGATTGCACCGTCCATCTGAGCAGCACCAGTTACCATGTTCTTAACGTAGTCGGCGTGACCCGGACAGTCTACGTGAGCATAGTGGCGCTTTTCAGTTTCGTATTCAACGTGCGCTGTATTGATCGTGATCCCTCTTTCTTTTTCTTCTGGAGCAGCATCGATTGAGTCATAATCTTTTTTCTCTGCCAGACCCTTAGAAGCGAGAACAGTAGTAATTGCAGCTGTAAGCGTCGTTTTCCCGTGGTCTACGTGACCAATTGTGCCGATGTTTACGTGCGGCTTTGTTCTAGCGAATGTTCCCTTAGCCATCAGTATAGAATTTTTGGATGTAAATTATGAAACAAAAAGCATCTATGACCTGGAGCCAATGAAGGGATTTGAACCCTTGACCCCTTCCTTACCATGGAAGTGCTCTACCCCTGAGCTACATCGGCTTGTATGTCTTTTCTCTGGTACGTTCCCACAACTACAGTCGTGGGTTGTCTTGTATATGTTCTCCCACGGTTGAAACCGTGGGGTGGAAACGTATACATGGAGCGGAAGACGAGACTCGAACCCGCGACCCTCAGCTTGGAAGGCTGATGCTCTACCAACTGAGCTACTTCCGCTTGTATGACAAAAATAGTGGGGGTGGATGGATTCGAACCAACTCAGTCAAAGACACCAGATTTACAGTCTGGCCCGCCTCTCCACCTGCGGCGCACCCCCTTGGAGACCCAAAGCAAAAACTTTGAGGTTGATTTGAACTAACCCACGAATAAATTCATGGGCCTGGAGCCAGCAGAGGGACTCGAACCCCCGACCAGCTGATTACAAATCAGCTGCTCTACCAACTGAGCTATGCTGGCGTAGCTTTGGTTTTGGATCAAAATGATACCTGAGAAATCAGTTGGTAGATGATTTATCAGAAAATGTAATCAGTTTGATCAAAAACCAGATTTTATAAGGTTTTTCAACCTGTTCAAATCAGATATTTTTGTCGAAAATGTCAAGTTTTGTAAGCATTTCGGCGTCTTTTTCCGAAAGCGATTGCAAAGATAGTGCCTCTCCAAGAAATATCAAATTTTTGCGCAATTTTTTTTCTTTGATTTTCTTTTTTTGGAAGCGTGGCGCAAATATAGGGTAAGGTTGTTGATATTTTCAAAGGTTCTGGCTAAAAAGTTTAACGGGTTTAACCAACAGCAGGTGAATTTAGTTCCTGCGGTGTTGATTAAACCCGTTAAACTCGTTGGGGCGGCTCTAAGGGATTACCCTCGTTGGGGCAATCCCTTGCGGTTGCCCTAGACAACGGCAACCACGTAGGGTTACCGCTACGACGATTGTTTTTCTTTGTATTTGATGATTTGTCGTTTGAGGGAATCCACTGCTTGTTCTACGGCAGCTTCGAAGGTTTTGCTGCCTACCTTGGCGATGAGGGTTTCGCCAGGCACATTGATGCGCACTTCTGCGATTTTTTCTCTTACCTGTCCGGTATTTTCCAGTTTAAGCACCACACGTGCATTGATGATGCGGTCGAAAAACTGGTCTACTTTGCTCAATTTTTTCTCGATAAAGTCTAGCAACTTGCTGTCAACTTTGAACTGTACTGCTTCAGTGTACACAACCATAATTCAAGATTTAAAGGGTTAGACCATAAAGATCAATTCTTCATCCTTCGAAATAGCGGGATTTACTCCGCGCCAGATTTGGGATGAGCTTGCTGGTAAATTTTTTTTAGTCGCTCAATAGAATGGTGGGTGTAGATTTGGGTTGCTGCCAAACTGGAATGGCCAAGCAACTCTTTTATTGCATTCAGATCAGCACCGTGATCCGATAAGTGAGTAGCAAAAGAATGCCGCAAGACGTGTGGACTTCGTTTTTCCTGGGTGGTAATGGTACTCAAAGCCTCCTTCACAATCCGGTAGATGAGTTTGGCGTATGCTGCTTTCCCATCTTTGGTCAGCCAAAGTCCCAACTCAGGGGTGTTGGGAAAGGTCTGTTGCCGCACATCCAGGTATTGCCGCAGGAGGGTGGCCATAGCATGCGAAATGGGAATCAGGCGTTCCTTGTTTCCTTTTCCCAGCACCTTAATTGTAAAGCTGCCGAAATTCAAGTCGCTTACCTTTAGGTTCAAAAGCTCGGCACGGCGCATGCCGGTGAGGTAGCACAACTCTACCACCACTCGATTACGGAGTTTTTCATAATCGTCGGCGGGGTCTGTTGAATTGAGCAATTGTTCCAGGTGTTGTTCAGGTACAACACTTGGCAAACGTTTGCCAAGCTTGGGCAAACTCACCTGTAACATTGGTGAACGAGTGATCACTTGCTCACGCTGCAAAAAGCGGAAGTAAGACTTGAGGGTTGACAATTTCCGCCGGATGGAGGAAGCCGAGTACTTCTGCTCCATTAAGGATACTGCCCAGGACCGAATGTGGATGTGTTGGATAATCGCAGGTTCAACGATCTCGTATTGGTTTTGCAAAAAAGCACTAAACTGCTCCAAATCAACCTTGTAGGCATCAATGGTATGCATAGAAAAGCGTTTTTCATACTGCAAATACTTCAAAAATCCTGCTATTGTCATTCGTTCGGGTTGTCATCGATTCGCTCAATGTAGAATCGAACAGTATTCTGATCTGATTTAAATTTAAAAAATTACGAGGAGAAAGTCAAGGATCGACTTAACTTTGGCTTAACATTACAATTGGCAATTTCAGCTAATCCACTGATAAATTGCCGTTTAATTTCACAAGGATCTTTCGATTTTTTTTTAGAAAATTTTTATGGCGCGTCAAAAAAGCGAAAATCATTTCATTAAAGGTGCAGTTTACCCGGGAGGGCAAAAAGCCATGTTGCTGTTTATCCAAAACAACCTGCAATACCCCCCGGAAGCCATTGCTGCCAAAGTGGAAGGAACGATAAGAATTCGGTTTAGCATAGATCATACAGGCAAGGTGTTCAAAAGCCAGGTTATTGCCAGTTTGGGGCACGGCTGTGATGAAGAAGCTATCCGACTGGTGCATTTGCTGGAGTTTGAAGTGCCTAAAACTTATAAATTAAAGGTGCAGCACCATCGGACTTTGAATATTCACTTCAAATTGCAGCCGAATCCATTGCCAACTGAAGCACCTCCCCTACCCACTCCATTATCGATTCAGTATACCATTATTAGTACAACTGCACCAGACTCTCCCGCACCAATCACGGAAAATTCCAACCAAGGTTACCATTATAGTATTCAATTGAAGCCTTAAAATGCAGAAAGGCCACTCTTTTGCAAGAGCGGCCTTTCACTTAGTATTCAAACTTACCTTAGTCCGTCGCCAGGTTAATAGCCCGGATTCTGTGCTAAGCTCTTATTGGTGTCAATTTCCCGTTGAGGGATTGGCAATACAAGTAAGTTGTCACCAAAAGGTTTGGTGCCTACACTGCCACGGGTACGTTTGATGTCATCCAGGTTGTTCCCTTCGAAGGCCAACTCCAAGTGGCGTTCTTTCAAGATCGCAGCCAGGTTTACGGTACCCAGGGCAGTCAGACCAGCTCTGGTACGCGTTCTATTCACGTCAGCAAGTGGAGTAGCGCCAACTGAGGTGCCCAAACGTTGGTTACACTCGGCACGAGTCAGGTACATCTCGGCCATACGTACAACTGAAACATCACCGTATTGATCGATGAATTTGCGGGTAAACAAACGGTTGCTTGCTGTAGTAAAGAAGGTTTTGCGTACATCACCTGCTTCGTACAGGTCGGTATGCTTGGTTTGAACCCGAATGTCCCCGCGACCCTGGAAGGTTGCAGGAGCAAAATAGGTATTCATGCTATTGGTCGCGTCCTGATCTGAAACCGCCACACGGAAGATCATTTCATTGCTCTCGCCTCCGGTAGCAAATACATCCGGGAAAGTAGCTTCCAACTCCCGAGCGCCAGACTGGATCACCTTGTTGGCAGCGTCACGAGCCAAAGCGTAATTACCTTGCATCAAGTATACCCGAGACAACATTGCAGAAGCCGCATCACGAGTGGCGCGGGTAGCATCGTCACCGGCATCAGTGGCAGGCAACAAACTTTCTGCTTTGGTCAAGTCTTCGATAACTTGTGCGTAAATGGCCTGTACACTTGCTCTTGAGCGGTAGTCCTCATCAGTAATTGCCCGGGTAGGAGTCGTAACCAGCGGCACACCAAGGTTGGCATTGTTGTCACCATCGCCCCAGGTTTTACCCCAGAGTTTCACCAGCTCGAAATACAGAACACCACGGATAAAGCGGGCTTCTGCTTCAACCTGCCCACGATCGGCTTCGTCCACGATGCTCAACGCAGACAACACGTTATTGGCACGGTTGATGGCAGCATAAGCATCTCTCCAAGTTGCATAGGTCTGGGTATTCCCTGGTGTAACAGTTTTCCGCCAGATTTCATCATGGGTAGAGAACGTACCACCGAATACAAATTCGCGGTCATCACCGAGTAATTCACCAGTGTATTGAAAAGCGCCTCCATAAACGTCTGCATCCCCCAAACCGTCGTAAGCACCCGTCAGGGTAACTTTTACATCCTGAGATGTGGCCAGGGCCAGGTTTTCGTCAATGGTCTGCGTAGGCGCAACATCCAATTTGCTGTCGCAAGCCGAAGCCCCTAAAAGGATCAGGGCAAACGGCGCTATATGTTTGAGCATTTTAAGCATTTTCATTTTTTTAAAGGTTAAAAACATTTTGCGCTGTTCCGAGAATTAGAACCCGATGTTGAAACCAGCCAGGATTGTTCTTGGCTGAGGAGCAGTGTAAAAGTCATAACCTTGTGCAATGTTGGTTACAATGTCATCGGCGTTAACTTCAGGGTCCCAACCGATGTAGTTGGTCCAGGTAAGCAAGTTTTGTCCCGTTACAAATACGCGCAGGCTTTGGATCTTGGCCTTGCTGGTGAGCGATTTGGGGAAATTGTAGGACAAAGTTGCGTTGCGCAAACGTACAAAAGAACCATCCTGAATAAAGCGGCTGGAAGGCTGAGCACCATTGTTGTAGAACAAACGGGCTTCTGGAATATTGGTATTGGTATTCTGAGGTGTCCAGGCATTCAGCTGGTCCACGGTTTGGTTGTCTTCAAAACGAGCGTTAGCAGAAGAGAAACGACCTACTCCGTAGAAGTTGAGTTCGTTGCCGATTACCGCACTGAACAATACGGACAACTCAAGGCCTTTGTAGCTAAAGGTGTTGGTTACACCACCGATCCAATCGGGCAGTGGGCTACCTACGACTACACGCTGTGCCTGGCTGTAAGTACTGGTGGTCTCACGGTTGCCTTCAGTTGCATTTTTGTACCACAATGCATTACCGTTAGCAGGATCTACTCCAGCGTACTCAGCAGTGAAGTAAGTACCCAATGGCTGACCTTCTACAGCGCGGCTCATGTTGTTCAAACCAGCTTCGATGATTTGGCCTTGGAGGTCGGTAATTTCGTTTTTGTTGGCAGCAAAGTTCAAGCTGGTTCTCCAACGGAAAGCACCTCTTACAACATCGGTGTTCAATACAATTTCTACCCCGCGGTTGGTCAATTTACCGACGTTACGGAATTGAGTGGCAAAACCAGTAGACGCAGGAACGTTAACATTCAGCAACAGACCAGTGGTGTTTTTGCTATAGAAGTCAATTTCCCCGGTCAAACGATCTTTGAACAAACCAAAGTCAATACCTGCATCAAACTGATCGGTAGTTTCCCAGCTCAAATCAGGGTTACCCAACTGCGAAGGACGCTGACCAGGAGCACCATTGTAACCAGCGTCGCCCTGGAACAGACCCAATTGTGGGAAGTTACCAATTTCAGCGTTACCCGTACGGCCATAGCTGGCACGAACTTTCAGGAAGCTGATCGCTTTGATGCTGTTCAAGAAACCTTCTTCAGACACAATCCAGCCCAAAGAAGCGGCAGGGAAGAAACCATAACGGCTTTCTTTACCAAAACGGGAAGATCCATCCGTACGTACACTTACACCCACGAGGTATTTCTCAGCCAATTTGACGTTGGCACGTGCGAAATAAGACAAGAAGCGGAAGTTGGTTTCGGTAGAGTTACCGTCTGTTTTACGGGCAGCACTGGCAATCTGGCGATAGGCGTCGGATGGGAAATCCTGACCTTCGATGAAGTTAGTCTTCTGTTGTGATTGCTGATAAGCCATACCAGCGGTCAGATCCAATTTGGTGCTACCAAATCCAGTATTGTAAGTAAAGTAATTGTTCGTGTTGTAGTTTTCAACCCGGGTGAACAGATTCTGACCAATACCCTGAGGTGCGCCGAAGTTGCGCTGGGTTTTGCTGTTGTAGTACAGTTCTTCCTGTTGATCCAACATGTCCAGTGCAAATTCTGAACGGAAGCTCAGTCCATCCAGAATGCTGATTTGGGCATAAACACTGCTCAGGTTGCGGTTCGTGTTGGTGTTGTAATAAGCGTTACCAAGGTTGATCAGCGGATTGTAGTACACTGGAATGCTGATGTCACCTGGAGGAGTTCCTACTGGCAAACCAGTATCTGGATCGTTAGCCGGAGTCATCGGAGGCAATGCCACGATCTGCATAGGGTTGTCAAACTGGCGGTCGCCAGAGATACGCTCGTTGAACGAACGGCTCAAGCTGGTATTGAACCCTACTTTCAGCCACTTGTAAGCCTGGTGATCAACGTTGATCCGACCAGTGATGCGATTGAGGGCGTTTCCGATCAAAATACCTTTTTGGTCAAACCATTGGCCTGACATATAAAAGGTAGTTTTATCGTTACCACCTGAAATGTTCAGGTCATGCTGCTGCATCGGTGCGTCCTGGTAGGCCAGTTTCCCCCAGTTGGTATCTTCTGCTTTATCAGTACCTATAGTTCCCAAACTTTGTGTAACGAAGAAATCTTCCATGTACGCAGTATAGGAATCCGGATCAGAAGCAGCAAGCCCCTCAATGCGGTCAGATGCAGCTGCAGCCTGACGATACAATTTCAGGTACTGCTCGGTATTCAGGAATTCCAATTGGCGGGCAGGATTACTCTCGCCATACTGGAAGCCGTAATTAACGCTAGTGCGGCCGGTTTTACCACGTTTGGTGGTTACCAGCACTACACCGTTGGCAGCACGGGCACCATAGATGGCCGCAGCGGAAGCGTCCTTCAGGATTTCAATAGATGCGATGTCTTGTGGGTTCAGGTCGGCAAGTGGGTTGGTAGCTCCGCCAAATGAACCCAGGTCCGCTGTTGTAGCAGGAATGCCGTCAATTACAATCAAAGGCTCGTTGGAAGCGGATACCGAAGACTGGCCACGTACCCGAATTTGTACGGCCTGGCCTAATTTACCATTGCCAGATGTGATTTGTACCCCTGCGGCTTTGCCTTGCATAGCCTGGTCAAAGCTGGTAACGGGCATGTCTTTGATGTCCTCTGTACGGATTTTTGCGATGTTACCCGTCAGTTCCCGCTTGATGGCCGTACCGTAACCCGTTACCAGCACTTCGGTAAGGTCGATACCCGGCTGCATGGTAATAGTGATATCAGTTTGGTTGTTGACGGCCACATCCAGGGTAGAGAACCCCGTGTAAGAGACAACGAGAGTGGCGTCGCTAGGCGCACTGAGCTTGAATTTTCCATCAATGTCGGATACAGTACCGTTGGTTGTACCTTTAACCATTACGCTGGCGCCAATCAGTGGTTCGCCATCCCGGTCGGTTACTTTTCCGCTGATGGTCAATTGTCCGAAGGCAACCGTCGCTCCGCAGAGCATCAGCAGTAAAGCCAGTAAATGTTGTTTCATACCAATGAATTTGATTTTATTGAATGTCAAAAAAATATACAGTCAGGCTAACACCTGGTATAGACATTGTGTTTAGAGCAGTATTGTTCAAGGGATATAATGCGTTGCAAGATAAGCGCTGGAAATTGATAAACGTTTGGATCTGACTTAGGGCTGCCTCAAAAAATGCTTACAGATACACATCTGCAATTTGGCAGACAAATGTTAAAACTCTGCAAAAATAGAAATGGAGCGCTTAAAAAGCACTCCATTCCCAAATTATTTAACAAAAGTTATTAATCGATGACATTCACCCGATACAAAAATGGTGAATTGTAGAATGCACCACCCGTAATATCGGGACTTGAGTTGGCTGCATTAAAGCTTCTACCAGTAGTGAGTTTCATGGTTCCACGAACCTCAAACTGATCTCCTTTGGCCAATTCGGCATCAGTCAACTTCAAAGCATCCTGTAGCTCTTTGCCCGTGATTGACATACTAAGACGTGGATACTTGGTGGTTCCATCAGGAGTAAATGAACTTGCAGCTAGTGATTTCAGCGCGACATCAGTTTTGTTGTTGGTGCCATTTGCTGCGGTTTTGTCTACGAAACGTACAACCAAATCATAGGCTGAAAATTCAGCACCAAAATTTGCCGTAACTGCTTCCAGCGTAACCGTCATTTTGGTACCCGCCATATTGGCTTTGCTGACGTTGTAAGCTGGAATGGGGAATTCAACGGTACGCATGTAACCTCCCGTTTCGAAGCTGAATTCGTCCAAACGTTCAACTATTTCAGTTTCACAAGCCGTAAAAGCCATTACTGAAACCAAAAAGAAGAATTTTATGATGTTTTTCATATAAACACTCGTTTTGTCTGGTTGATAAATGCAAAGGCAAGGCCTTTGTAATGGGGCAAAAATAAGTAATCATTTTTCCTGAGCCAGAGGATTAGATAAGCCACTTGAAATGAAGCGTTTACTTATCTAATCCTCTGGCAAAATGATCACTTATTTTTTTATCGCCCCTTTCATTTATTTAATAAAGTTGTTCGCAGGGTTGTTATCCCAAAATACCTGAACCGTAGAATTGGTTTTTTGAACCGCATTCTTGTTTCTGGTGATATACGCCTGTGGGTAATAGTAGGAGCGCACAAATGGGCCTGGGTTAGGATCCAATGCTGGTTGCTGACCGCTAGGCTTGCCCGTTCTGCGGTAGAGGTTATAAGCCTCAATACCGTTGCCAAACAGTGCCACCCAGTACTCAGTTGCGATGATGTTCAATTTGGCATCATCACTACCTGCAGCATCATAGTCTGCCAATACTTTGTCCACATACTTTTTCACTTCATCGGCCCAAACAAAACCTTTGCTTTGTTCAAAAGTATTGATCTTGCTAGCTTCAGTAGTACCAAGAGCCAGGCTGCGTACATCCGCCATTGATTTTTCAACAGCCGATTTCAACAGTGCTTTTGCATCGCCACCAGTGCCTAGTGTCACAGCTGCTTCTGCCAACATGAAGTCAACGAAACTGCGCATCATGATGGGGTGAATACCTGCACCACCTGCACCAGCTCCAAGAGATACACCTCTACCAGCGTCATCGTCGAACAAACCACCGGCAGGATAGATCCCCCAGGCAGTACGCAACAAACCATCTGGTGGAATACCTTCGTTGTTCAGGTGGTCACGTCCCCAGTAGCCGACAGTAGTTGGCAAGCAATACACATCATTGGCACCATAGTGGCTGGGCTTTTGGTTGGTAATGCAACGCAACTGGTTGACGTCAGTTGGGTTTTTGATGGTTTGGCGGTAGAAGTAATAACGCACCCGTGGGTCAGGAAAACCTTTGGAGTTGTACAATTGCCCCATGTAGGAGTTCGATTGGTAATCACCACCACCAGTTGGGCTATACTGCCCAGCGTAACGTGGGTGACGGGTATCCGGGTTGGTCAGGTTGGTACCGTACTTGAACTGAAAGTTCTGAGCAGCAGTAGAGATCAACTTGTTTTCGGTTACCAAAGCACCAATTGCCGAAGTCGATCCAGCCTTGTTCACCAAACGCAAGTTAAGGTGATACTTCAATTTCAGTGAATTCACCAAACGAATCCAGCTATCGGTGTTACCTCCATAGTACAAATCACCAGGTGCACCTGACTTGGATTTAGCAGCAAAGTTTTCAGCCGCCTTGTTCAAGTCCGCCAGTGCAGCAGCGTATACATCTGCACCTTTGTCCACCCCTGGGTTGAAGTTATTGGGGTCGATGGCTTGAGAATAAGGTACATCGCCATAGGCGTCTACCAGGTTCATCAACACCATAGCCCGAACGGTGCGGGCAATACCTGCGTGAACGAATAATTCTGAAGCTTCAGCCAGTGGAATCAAGGCTTTTACGTCAGCCATGATGTCAGAATAAGAGCTGTTCCATGGGCCGTTGTTACCGGGAGTAACCGCGTTGTCGTAAATGGCAGCACCCTGGTTCAACATCCGGGTCAGGCGCATGCCTGGGTCACTGAAAGCATTGAAGTTTCCAGAGTAAGCCAGCTCAATGCGGTTGAGGATAAAATTGATATCGGCATTGTTCACCGTTACTGCGTTGGGGTTGTCCAACAAGTCCAGTTCACAAGAACCCATAAGGGTCACTGCCAATACCAAAAACAATATCTTGATATTACGAATCATCATTTTGTTTTTTTAGAACGACTAAATAGAGGTTTTGACACCCCAGTTTTAGAAGGTCAACTTCAAGGTACCACCAATTCTTCTGGCGCTAGGACCTGTCAAGAATTCGAAGCCCAAACCATTACCTACACCCAAGCCCAGGTTGTCTGTATCAAAGTTCAATCCTGGAGGGAAGTGCAGTGCTTTGTACCACAAGTTGGTACCAGAAACAGCCAGAGACAATGTCTTAAATGGCGTTTTGGCCAACATTTTTTGTGGCAAGCTGTAAGTCAAAGAAACCTCTTGCAAACGAATGGTAGAACCATCGTAGATACGGCCTTCGTCACCGAAGAAGTAGAGGTTGTTAAAGGCTACACCAGCAGCGGTGTTTTGGATATCGTTAGGCGTACCATCCGCTTTAACCCCTGGGAAGAGGAAAGTCTGGGCACGGTCGTAACCAACACTCAAACCAGTATCTTCGGTCAAACCACGACCCATCAATGCGCCAGCGGTAGAGCTATACATTGCACCACCGTGACGGTAGCTGATCATGAAGTCGAAGCTGAAACCTTTGTAATTGATGCCATTGATCAAGCTGGTGTTGAACGCAGCGTTAGGGTCTCCCAAAACAACCGGAGAAGCCGTGGTCAACAAGTTACCAGATGCATCCACCAAAACCTGGCCGGCATCGTTGCGGCGGTAACCTGTACCTTTGATGATGTTGAAGGGTTTGCCTACGATGGCATAGTTACCCAAAGCTGCACCAAAGCCAGTGATTTGAACTTCCTGCAAAGTACCTCCCAAGTCAAGTACTTTTGGGGTGTTGCGGCTGAAAGTCAAGGTCATGTCCCAATTGAAGTCCTTATTTTTGACTGGCGTGATGGTTGCGCTCAATTCAATACCCTGGTTACGGATTTTACCAATGTTGATGGTAGTAGAAGTATAACCAGTAGCTGGATCCAATGGAGAGTTGGTGATCAGGTCACGGGTATCGCGACGGTATACGGTCAGGTCGAAGCTCAAACGGTTGTTGAACATTTTGGCTTCGATGCCTCCTTCGTATTCTGTGTGCAACTCAGGCTTGAGGTTGGGGTTACCCAAAAAGTCACTTACCGCGTGGCTTTGTACCGCAGCACCAGCCGCATTCAACCAGGCTCTAGCGGACTGGCCAAGTGTGTTACGCGTTTGGTAAGGGTTGGGGAAACCAGCCGAAGTACCTACACCCGCACGAATTTTCAAGAAGTTAAGGAATCCACCATCCAATCCAGAGAATGCAGAAGTCGGAATGAAGGACAAACTAGTTGATGGATAGAAAATGCGACGATTTTCTTTTTCTACAGTAGATGTCCAGTCGTTGCGACCAGCAAAGTTCAAGTACAAGAAGTTGCTGTAATCAACCGTAACTTCTCCAAAGATACCCATCCGGGTTTGTTCAGAGATACCATCACTGGCTACGTTGTCGATGAAGTTACTGTGGCGGAAGAGGTTACGCGCCAATTGGTTTTGGCTGGTTGCACCATCTTCTTTGTATACGTCGTTGCGCATGTTGCCACCCACGCGGGCAGAAACGTTCAGTTTTGCACCGATCGGTTTGGTAGCCGACAAGATCACCGAGTTGTCCCAAATGGTGTTGTTGATGTTACGTGTGAAGTAAGCACCATTAGGGAAGAATGAACCTGCTCCTTTGTTAAATCGGAACTCTTGGTCTTCGGTGTAGGTATCCAAACCCACTTTGTACAGCAGGTTAACGTCTTTCGCAATTTCAAAATTGAAGGTAGTCGCCGAGAAGATACGGTTTACGACACCAGTCGTTTTGTAGTTTTTCAACACCCAACGTGGGTTAGGAATGTCGTTACCACTACGGAAATACACTGAGCTACCGTCAACTGGGCTTTCGAATGGCCAGCCCATCAAGTCAACCTGACGAGGGGTGTACATTACGTTACCCAATACCGAAGGAAAGTCCAGGGCGTTGTTACCCGTACCGCCACTCAAAGGTGGAGAGAATTGGTCGGTATTGGCAAAGGTAAAGGAGGTGATTACAGAGAGTTTTTTGCTCAGCTTGGCATTCAAACCAACCCCCAGGTTCAACTTTTTCAAGCCGTTTTCTGGAATGTAACCTTCTTCATTGAGGTATCCTGCCGAAACGTTGTAGCTCACATTTTCGCTACCACCCGATACATTCAAGGAGGTGTTGTAAATTTTCCCGGTACGGAAGAAGTCCTTCACGTTGTTGGGGAATACCTGCATTTTGTAAGGCTGTACGGAAGCCACATAATCGGCCATCGCTGCACGCAGTGCCGCGTTGGACAAAAAGGCGTAAGGGTGCTGGGTCAGTGCCGCATTGGTGTTCTGCGAAGGGTAGGTTCTTGCTTCATCCAAGGTTGGGCCCCAGTTGCTGAAGAAGTAACCCAGGTTCTGTTGGAAACCACCTACGTAATCGTTTTGATACTTAGGCAGGTGAGCAGTGTTGGTGAAGTAAGACTGAGTCAGGCTGAATTCAGCTTTGCGGGCTTTTTTACTACCACTCTTGGTAGTGATCAGGATTACCCCGTTCCGGCCTTGGTCACCATATGTTACGGTTGCAGCCAAACCCTTCAATACACTGATGCTCTCAATGTTGTTGGGATCCAGGTCCAAGAAGCGGCTGGAAGCCGATTGGCCACCCTGGGTGAAACCACCCCGCTGGTTGGTATTGGAGTTGAATGGAACCCCATCCACTACAAACAAAGGTTGAACCGAACCAGTAATCGAAGAATAACCACGGATGGTAATGTTGGTACCGGTACCAGATACGCCAGAGGTAGAAGTGATGTTTACCCCAGGTACTTTGCCCTGAAGCACACGACCTACGTCCGCCTGAGGGCGATCCGCAATCAATTCTTCGCCCACGGTGGATACGGCATAACCCAAGGCTTTTTTCTCCCGACGGATACCTTGTGCAGTTACAACCACTTCACCCAATTGAGATGCGCTTTCTTCCAGTGTTACATCGATGATGTTGGAAGTTCCAAGAGTGATTTCTTGGGTAGCATAACCGGTATAACTTACCACGAGGGTAGTTGCACCATTAGGAGCGTTTAAGGAGTAGGTCCCATCTACATCCGTCACGCTACCACTGCTTGTTCCTTTCACAAGGATACTGGCACCGATGAGCGGGCCGCCACTTTTGTCTGTCACTTTGCCGGTAATAGCCCTTTGTGCTACAGCTGACGCCATAGCAAAGACTACCAGCGCAAGCGCTAGTAAGTGTTTTTTCATACTAATCCGATTTTATCTGTTTAAGAAACTAATCCTAACTCAAAATTAAGCCATTGTTTAAAAAAGCAATAACTATTTCTAAATTTTTTAACAATGGCAGAATAAATGCGTAAAACAGTGTTGATAGAGCAGGTATTTTTTCCAGACTATTATTTGGGAATGTTGAAATGCTGTTTGTTTGAAAAAAGAAATACGGGCTAAGCGCCGAATGTTATTGCATTTAGTTAACGAAGCAACTTGAAAATTCGCTGCTTAGTAAAATGGGTTACTAGTTGAAAAAATGACAAATAGCCGACATTTCCTGGGCCTATTTTGTCAAATCTGCCTTAAACTTGAAATTTCAAGCTCTATTTTGCCCGCCTCAGGAAGCCCTCGATGGCCTTTGCATCCATGTTTTTACCAATGACCTTTCCACTGGGTCCCACCAGAATATTATAGGGAATACTGTCAATTTTATAGGTGTTGACCGCCTGACTGGCCCAACCTTTCAAATCAGCCACCACTGGCCAGGGATACTGCCCATTTTGCAGGGTACCATTCAACATCTCCTGGTCTTCATCCAGCGAAAAGGCCAACATATTGAAGCCATCAGGATGGTATTTTTGGTATAGCGATTTCTTTTGCTCCAGATTAAACAGACAGGGGGCGCAATAACTTGACCAAAATTCAAGCAAATAGTAGGCCCCTTTCCATTGGGCCGGGCTTTGGATTTGACCACTGCGATCCACAAAACTGGCGGAGGGCAAGCTATCCCCAATTTCGTATTCTACTTCAAAAAGGGCCAAATAATCTTTCGTTTTTTGGATAAAGGCAGCCAACTGAGGGTGTTGCCTGAATCGTTTTTCCAGGCGGGTGATAAATGCCTTGTGCCCCGCGCGGTCATTGCCAAAATCCAGCTGCTGGGTGATGAACAAAGCAGCCAAGGGGCTAGTGGTGGTATCGGCAAAGTGGAAATAGTTGTCCTTCATTTGTTGACTCAAAATGCCAAATGCGGCGAGCAAGGTAGCCTGATCTCCAATTTTGTTGTTGATTTTATTGTTCAGAATGGTCATGCTGTCTTGCAAAGGATTCTGGATGTGTTGCAAGTTTTGTAAAGCAGTGGAACCCCGAGAGCCTCTGGTCGTATAATTTCGTGGAGCAACGCCATCGATATCGGTTTGGATACTTGCTGCGTCCGCAATGAAATACAAATTGCTGCGCAAATTGGGGATGCTGAGTTGGTACAATGCCTCGCTCCATGGTGCTGGATCCTTCAAGGTAAATTGGGCATCGAGTTGGGCATTTTGAAAGGAGTCTATCAAAGTGGGACCATCTTTATCTGAAAGTCGATACAAATAGAAGGTACAGGGTTGAGCGTTGCGCAAGGAAACCTGGAGTTGGAAGTTTTGGGGTTTGGGGCTGCAGGAGTGGAAGAGGAGGAAAAAGGAAAAAAATAATGCAGTACTCCAGAAGGTTTCAAGCCCCCTTGGGGGCGAAATAGCCTCAGAACCCCCGACCCCTAAAGGGGAGTACATTTTCGGGTGGTAAAAAATGCCGTCTTCCTGTTTGAAAAAAAAGGAGCATTTTGATTTAACGTACAATGTACTCCCCTTTAGGGGTCGGGGGTTGGAAAACATTTGCATGATTTTGCGCTGAATGTACAGCTTAATATATATCAATTACAATCCATTCACCTCATTCGTAAAGGCGATCAAGGTTTTTTCGTCAATGTTTTTCTTCGAGGTCACCAATTTCACGATGATGGCCTGGTGCTGGGGAAATAATTTGAGCAATTCATCGCGGGTTATTTTTTCAAAACCCTTCACTCCAATTTCCGAATCCACAAAATAGTACACACTTTCACTACGATATTGGGTGGAATAATCGCCACTCACATTGCGGGCATAGTCATTTTTATTGACTGGGAGTGCTTTCGAAGTGCGCAATTTCAATAAGGCTATTTTTCCGGTAGTACTTCCTCCCATGAGTTGAAAAAACACCTTATTGGTTTTATCGATTGCAATACTTTTGACAAAACGAACCGAATCGGTTCCATTGGCGATCACAAAACGTCGCACACTATTGTTGTCGGCTACAATCATCATGTCTTCATCGTCTTTACGGAGGTAGAGTTCGTTTTTTTCAAAATCGAAGTTAAATGCGTAACCGTCTTTGACCAGTTCGCTGCCCCGGGACAGCGCCCAGCCTTTGCCCCATTCACTGAGCAGGAAGCGATCGGTTCCGCCTGCATTTTTAAAGTTGGTCTCGCTGGCCTTCGGGTTGGTCGGTGAACTGGCCGCTACGATGAAGTCACGAAAAGAGCGCGCTTGTCCAAAGCCCAGAATGGGAACGCAGCACAGCAGCATTACGCTGAGGAATTGATTTGATTTCATGTCGGAAGATTTTTTATGATTTAACGTATAAATATAACAGAAACTATACAAGTTACAAAAAAAAGCCCATCTGAACCCGCTAAGGCTCAAATGGACTTTTTTATGACTTGCTTGTTAACTTAAAGCTTTTTCCAAGTCTCAAAAATTTCCCGAGAATAGCCCGTCTGCCCTGTAGAACCACCGGCATAGCCATAGTGGAACTTAAAGGTTTTGGTCGCAGCATCATAGGTATTGGGGAACAATGCACTGGTGAATCCACCTGGGCCTGGATAAGTACCATTGCCAAATGGGTTGTCCAGGGTCATGAACCCAGCAGATGGTGCAGCAGGCGTAGAGCCCGCACTTTCCCAGCCACCAACGTTAGCCGCAACATCGAAGCGGAAGCCCCAGCCACCGAGGTCACCTACCTGGCCTTCGCTACGTGTACCAGACACAGTGGACAGGTACTTCGTTGCACTAATGCTTCGAGGTGCACTTGGGTGGTAGAAATATCCGGTCACATTGTAGTTGCCTTCGTAAACGTTTTTCACCAATACAGGGAAAACGATCTGGCGGAAGTTGCTGGCTACAGTTTGGCCAGATGCATCGGTCAGGCGGAAAGCAATCATGTTGCTTTTGGCCAGATCAATTTTATCGGCAAACAATTCAATCGGCACTTTGACCTCCTGTTGGCCTGCAGGAATTACCACAGACAAAGCAGGAAGTTTGTACGCTGCAGCTGGCAGTTCTTCGTACTTAGTACCGAATTTGGTGTTGTAAGCAGCAATGATGCTAGGATCCTTGGCAAAGGTTACGGTGATGTCCTTGTCCAGTGGTTTGCTCCAGGAAACCCGAGCATACAAATCAACGGTTTGTGCGGTTGATTTGAAATCCAGTGCAATCGGATTGACGGACTGCACCGCAGGGAAATTGCCATTGGGAATGAGTATAACGGGTTTGATGGACGTATCCGAGTAATCAGTAATCGGCTCATCTTTCAAGCACCCGCTAAAACTGAATCCAACTAAGGCTATTAAAGCTATTTTAAAAATGGTTTTCATTCGTGTTGTATTTGAAAATTAAACAAAATCAATTCATCCACCAAACTTTGGAGTTGAATTGACTGATCGTTCCCACCGCAGTTACACTAGCAGTGTTCAGGTTGTACTCTATTTGTGGGTACAACAAACGAACGGGCAAAACAGGGCTGGTACGTCCTGGATTCACAGAAAGTGGAATGGCAGGATAGGCACCGTTGCGGCGATAATCGGTCCAAGCTTCCAGTGGGTTGCTGCCGTTCATGGCCAGGTATTTTTGATACAACACAATCTTGAGCTTGTCATCAGCTTTGGCATAGCTCACGTTTTTATTACCATTCTCATCTTGAGTCTGGTACCACTTGTCGAAACTGGCATCAGCAGCAGCTCTGCTCAAATCTACATTCAACCAGCGGAAAGATTCCTTTACCGCAGCCTTATATGCAGCTTCTTTGTCACCTGGCAACCAACCTCTTTGAATGGCTTCAGCCTGTAGGAACATAGACTCTACCGAAGTAAGAATCCAGGCGGCCTGGTCAAACCCTTTCACCAGACCAAAAGAGCTGGCTGAAACAGGTCCAGCAGCAGCAACTCCACCTACTTGAGATACAAAGTTGGCAATTTGGTAAGGATAAGTAGAGTTGTCGATCGGACGGCCATACTCATTACCCCGGTATTCAGCAGGAGCTTCAGTTCTGAAAGGCTCAGCACCGTTGGCAGGGAATGCGTTGGTCGTTTTTTTGTAGAAGTAACCAATCCGAGGGTCGCTATCTGCTTTCAGGTAGCCAATGGCAATTTTGTTGCCTCTCCAGAAGTCAGTGGCCTGGTTTCCAGCGGTATTGAATCCGTATGAAGCATAATAAGCGTTGGCTTTGTCCTGCGTATACGCTGGTTTTGCAGCAGCGTCTTCACCTGTACCCAAGAAGCCAGAACCTTCAGTCGTAATTTTGGCAATTTCCGCAGTGATGTACGCCGCACGATCAGTTCTTGCTGATTGGTGGATGAGGTGGCGTAACTTCAGGGTATTGATAAACTTGAGCCATTTGGTACCATCACCTTTGAAGATGATGTCGCGGAAACGGGCATCTGCACCAATTTCATTGGCGGCGATCGCCTTTTTCATCAAAATGGAGGCAGAGTCCAATTGTTTCATGGATTCATCATAAATCAATTTACCATCGTCGTATTTAGGCCGCACAAACTCTAGCCCTTTCATGGCTTCAGTGTAAGGCACTTTGTCATAAATATCGACCAATTGAACGAAGTTGTGTGCCTTCATAGTTTTGGCAACTGCCGCATAGAAGTTTTCCCCGGCAGCACGTGCTCTCAATTCAGCAAACACGTAATCGTAGGTATTGTCATTGATCCCCGTAAACAAACCAGCTCCGAAGTTCGTGGTGATGTTGTAAGATTGTTCTTCCCCGTTGGGTGAGTAGTTGGCACCGGGTGCCCAGTAACCCAACCAGTTGTTCAAAAAGCCAAAACCAGTACCTACCCGGTTGGCAGTATTGAGCATGGCTTGTGGAAGAATCACCGCCGCGGTCATGTTGCTCTCCACTGCGCGGTTGGGGTCACTGTTGATGTCCAGGTAGTCTTCCGAGCAACTGGCCAGAACGGTGACAAAAAAGGTCAAGATGAAAATTTTGATATAATGTTGCATAAGTTTCGGCATTTGTGGTTAGAAAGTCAGGTTTACGTTGAATCCCATGATTCTGGTTGGAGGCGTCTGACCAACGGTAGTCGTTCCAATGTCGTTACCTGTCGTGTTGGCGAATTCAGGATCCGTCCACTGGTTGGTTTTTGGACGCAGCATCAACAAGTTTCTTCCCACCAATGATACGGTTGCTCTTGAGATGAATTTTCCGCCACCCAACAATTTCTTTGGTACGGAATAAGTCAATGCTACTTCACGCAACTTCCAGAATGCAGCCGAGCTGTAGTAGTTGGTTTGGGTATTGCGGAAACGACCATCCTGCAAGAAGGCGTAGTGTGCGTTGTTTACCGCGATGTCCGTATTTTCAACATAAGTATTACCACCATCTGTAGAGTATACAGAGTTGGGGAATACAAAGCGCTGACGACCATTGGTTGCACTCAATGCAGTAACGCCAGTAAAGTCTGTACTACGGCCAATGTCATTGAAGATGTAGTTACCCCCACGGTATTCTGCTACTATGCGCAAGTTGAACGCCTTGTAAGTCAAGTCTGAATTAACCCCAAAGATGTGATTTGGGTTGGTGTTGCCAAAGGTTTTACTAGTCGTAGCCTGCTTGGGATAACCACTAACAGGATCGATGATGACTTTGCCTTCTGGAGTACGCTCCCAGTCCACCAATTTATGGGTGTAAGCTGGGTATCCTTTGATGACATAAGACGTGTTGCCCACCAACAATTCGTTCAAACCCTCATAAATAGAGATTACTTCTGAGGTATTGTAGGTATAGTTGGCCGACATTTCCCAACGGAAACCACCAGCTTCAATCAAAGGCAGCAATTTCAGGTCAACTTCCAAACCACGGTTGTTAAATTCAGCCGCGTTCAACAAGGCTGAAGTGTAGCCAGTTGAAGAGGAAATTTGGATCGGAACAACCTGATCGTTGTTGTTTTGGAAGTAGTAAGCGATGTCGAACAATACTTTGTTTTTGAACAAACCGAATTCAGCACCAATCTCGGTAGATTTTACTACCTCAGGGCGAATGGTTGGGTTGTTGATTCTATTCTCAGCTGTAAAGCCAGCGAGGGTACCAAATGGGAATCCACCAGCTTGAGAAAAAATTGATTCCAGTGAATAGACACCTAAGTTTACGTTACCCGTTTTCGCGTAAGCGCCTTTCAGCTTGATGGAATTGATGACTGGACCATCGCCCAGGCCTTCAAACAAGTCCGTCAAAATCACCGAAGCACTCACCCCTGGATAAAAATAGGAGCGGTTTTCAGCAGGCAAGCGGCTGTCCCAGTCGTTGCGACCAGTGATTTCCACAAACGCCCAATCGTCGTAGCCAAATGCTACACTTCCGAATACGGAATTCAAGCGGCTTTCTTCAAAAAATGAACTTGCCCCAGGCTCACCAGTACGGTTGGCCACGTTGAACAAAGTAGGAATAACCAAGTTACCACCTGAAACACTGGTCTCCTTGCGAGAAGTCTGGCGGATCAAGTTACCCAACAAACCTTTGATGTTCAACTTACCTACAGTATTGTCTGTAGTCAAGATCAATTCGTTGTTCAAACGATTGGTGAAACCCTGAAAGTCAGACAATGAAGCAGTACGGCCACCACCTGAAGCAAAAGAACGGTGGCTGATCGCAAAGTCGGTATAGTTGACTCTGCGGCTGATGGCGTGGTTTACTGCCGACGTGAGGGTATACCCCATCCGGTTAGTAATACTCATCCACTTGGTAGGCTTCAAAGTCAAGGCTACGTTGCCGAAGAACTCATCCGATCTGCTGTCAACGCGGTTGTTGTAGATCGTTTCGTAAGGGTTAGCAAAGTAATCGTTGTAATAATTATTGCGGTTAGACCAATAATCATTTTGGAAATCCTTGTAGCGGGTAATTGGAATTTGCCCTGGTGCCTGGAATACCTGATCGTAGATGGTAGCTGTCAGTGGAGTCAAATCCGAATTCTTCTGCGTGTAGCCAAAGTTCATTGATGCGTTGAAAATACCTAAGGTCTTCCCGGCATTCAAACGTACGGTGGTACGGTCGCCAACATCACTAGGCATAATGCCTTTGATTTGAACATTCTGTACAGACAAAAAGAAATTCGACTTATCATCACCACTACTTACCGAAACATCATTTTGGATGTTCACACCAGTGTTGAAAAAATTCCTTTTTTCGTCAGGCAAATAAGTATAAGGCAATTCCTGAAGCTGTCCATCTTCAGTAACCTGGCCTACTTCACGGATGGTACCGTCAAACGCTGGACCCCAAGACTGGTTTTCGATGGGATCATAAATACCATCGCCAAAGGAGTTAAATGCAGAACCAGAACCAAAGCGGTCTTGCATTTTCATAAAGACAGAGATGTCTTCAAACAAGGTAGTGTTACCCACTGTGATTTGTGGTTTACCACCTGAAGAACCTTTTTTGGTGTTGACTACGATTACCCCGTTCACCCCTTCTGGGCCGTACAATGCAGCTGCGTTCGCACCTTTCAGTACGTTGACACTCTGTACGTCATTGGGGTTGATGGAGTTGATGAAGCTCAGTGCTACTGGAGTACCGTCTACAACCAAGAGGGCCTGGTTGTTACCAAGCAAGGAGCGAATACCACGGAGTACAATCCGAGTGTCTGCATTCACGCCATTGTTGACAGTAGATACGTTAAGCCCTGATACTTTACCTACCAAACCGTTTTGGAGGTTGGTTACCTTACCTTGGGTAATATCGTCGCCCGCAATGCGTGCAACCGAATAACCTAACTCTTTAGGTTGTTTTTGGATACCCAACGCAGTGATGACCACTTCATTCAAGATCGAACCTTCTTCCAATTGAACATCAATGGTTGAAAGGTTACCAACTTCAATTTCTTTGGTAGTGAAACCCGTGTAGCTCACAGAGATGACTTCTGCTCCGGCAGGTAGGGCTAATGAGAAACTCCCATTTACGTCGGACACTGTTCCGACTGTCGTCTTCAACACAAAAATATTGGCTCCGATGAGCGCTTCACCTTTTGTGTCGGTCACTTTGCCTGTGATGGTTCGTTGCGCTAATGCAGGTACAATAGCAGCGACCACCAGCACAAGTGCTAGTAAGTGTTTTTTCATACTAATTCGATTTTACTTGTTTTGTTAAACCAATCCGTTGCCAAATTTAGATGAATGTTTAAGATTGCAATAACATTTTTTCAAGTTTTTGAAAATTGTTCGCATAAACGGTAAAAAAAAAAGCAGTTCATAGAACAAAAAATGCCCAAAAAAAACAAAGGCTGACCCAATAAAATTGGATCAGCCTTCGAGTACGCTGAATAAAATTAGGCAAGCTTAAA
Source organism: Haliscomenobacter sp. (assembly GCF_965225875.1). Lineage (GTDB taxonomy): Bacteria > Bacteroidota > Bacteroidia > Chitinophagales > Saprospiraceae > Haliscomenobacter. The sequence continues at coordinate 1,559,504 of NZ_CBDDBS010000002.1, forward strand.
AATTACTTCAGCTTGATTTGCTCTGTCACGATACGAGGAGCAGCAGTATTGTACGAATATTTCAGGAAGAAAGTTTTCGTAGCTGGATCGTAATAGTTCGGCTGGTAATCGGTCTTGAGGCCTGGAGTTACCCCAGATGGATCGATGGTAACTGAATTATCAGCGTTCACGGTTAGTACCATGAAATACCCTGAACCACCCAAATCGCCCAGTTCGCCTCTTACTGCACGTGGACCAACCGTTACAAAATCTTTCACCCGATCGATGGCCCGGTCGCCAGCCGTAGGGTGAGAGAACACCCCTGTTGCCTGGTAACGGCCATCCCAATCGTTTTTGGCTACGATGTTGAACACGGCAGAACCGAGTCCGTCACGTACTTTGTGTCCGCTTGCATCAACGAGGCTAACTGCAATGCCATACTTCTTGGTCAGGTCCAACTTGGTTGGATCCAATTTGATGTTGACACCACGGGCAAACTCGCCTGCACCCAACGTAAACTCCAATGGATCCGTAGTGTACAAGCTGGCGGGCAGTTCTACCATTGCATCTGCGGGGTGAGCTGCATTGAATGCATCTAAAACTGCTTTGTCAACTTTCAGCTTAACGCCTACAGTGCTTTGCAATGAGCTTTCTGAATTGGCATCGCGGAGCAAATCCAGCAAACGTGCCGTTTTTTCACCCGGTGTTGCGGAGAAGCCTACAATGGTTACGTCATTGGCCCCTTCAGCAATGCGTACAAAGTTGTCTCCCTTTCCTTCAATAGGGTTCACAACCTCATCCTCACAGCCCAGGAAGCTCAATGCGCCACCCAGAAGCATAAGAGGAATATATTTAAAAATTTTCATACTTGATCCTTTTTAAGCGTTTAAAAACACTTTTTGACTAACCATATAAGTTTGGGCACAGGGCGCATCACACGCACACCCACACCCAAACTCACACCCTATTTTATTTATCCCACCAAACTTTGGCGTCCTGGGTATCTCCACCAGTCAAACGACCAACAGCAGCGTTATAAGCAGCGCCGTTGAAGTTTGGTTCGGTAGATGGATACGCGTAACGCACTGGAATTTGTTTGCTGGAGTTGGTTGCAAACGGAGTAGGCTTCAGGTCTGGATAACCCGTTCTGCGCCATTCGTACCAACCTTGAGATCCGTTAGGATAAAAGGACAACCAGCGTTGCAAACCAATTTTTGCAGGTGCCGATCCAGTAGACAAGGTAACGCCATCTGCCTGCAGGTAAGCGTCAAACTTGGCCTGGTCGAATACCCCCCACTCTTGCCAGCTCGCTTTGATACCATTAGCATACATGGTAGCAGCACTTTCAGAGGTCCAACCTAGTTGGGCAGCTTCAGCACGAGCCAAAAATACCTGACCTGCAGAAAGGATTACCTGTGGAGCACTTTGTGTGCGCATTGGAGCATCCAAAATAAATGAGAAATCAGGGTGAACGTTGGTGTAAGCAATGGCTGCATCGCGAGTCAGGCCATAAGGCATAGGCACGATTTCACCTTTGTTGTTTGGAGTAGCAAAGGCTTTCAAACGTGGGTCATTCAGCGGGCTCATGGCGTTAACCACGATGTCACTGATCGCCCAGTCTTTACGACCATCATAAAGCAGGAACCAGGTATTTTTGAAAGCGCCACCTGGCCAGCTCATTACGGCATTGTCGGCATTTGATTCAATCACACCAGCGGCAATCGCGCTAGCTGCTTCCGCTTTACCCAAAGTAGCATCTACCTTGGAAATGCGCAATGCCATGATCAGGCGAATCGAGTTGGCGAATTTTTTCCATTTTGCAATGTCTCCATTGTAAAGGATATCACCTTTGGCAGCCAAACCGCCGTCAAATTGAGCGACTGCTTCCTTCAATTCCTTGAACAAATCCTTGTAGATGTCTGCCTGGCTATCGTATGGAACCTGAGCTTCACCCTTCAAGGCACCAGAGTAAGGAATATCGCCATAATCATCGGTCAAGCACCAGTAACGGTATGCCTTCACAATGCGGGCAACCGCCAATTGGTTGGCATTGGAACCGTTAACAGCTACCACAGGGGCAGTTGCCGGATCGGTGTTGTTGTTGATGATGTTTTGCAAATCGTACAATGCACCAGCATATACGCCATCCCAAGCAGGGTTGGAAAAGGTGTACAGCGTTGCTTCGGTATACTGAGTAGCCGAAACATACTGGGCATAAGCACCCGCAGTAACATCACGCAAAGTACCGGCGTTAAAAGTACCGATGATGGAGTTGGTCAGCAACGCCGAGGTAATTGGAATAGTTGTGGCGTTGGGGCTGACGTTGGTATCTCCGAAGTCGGTAATGTCACAGCTGCTTGCTACGAACAATGCAGTGAGCACTACCAAAGCGGATTTATGGAACATGAATCTCTTCATTATTATTTGTTTTTAGAAGCCCAAAGAAATGTTGAAACCAAATGAACGAGTACCTGGGAACTGACCGTTTTCACCATATCTGTCAGAAATTTCAGATGGATCGAAGTCGCGGTTCTTGGAGTAGATCAACCATGGGTTGCGCGCTACCAATGAAATAGTGGCTTTTTGAACATATTTGCTCAAGCCCATTTTTTTCACTGGCAAGTTGTAACCCAGGCTCACTTCACGTAGTTTAACAAATGTCAGGTCATAAACGTTCGTTTCAGCGATGTTGCGGCTGCGGAACTGGTGCCAGTAAGTCTGTGCATCGATGTAACCATCAAATGGAGTACCATCGGCATTTACCGCTTGTACGTGTACACCACCACCGTCAGCAACTGGGTCGCGAGAAGGATTTCCTTTGTCGTTCAATTCAGCAGTACGCTCAAACAGACCAGAGAAAGTTCCCCAGTGGTCAGACAATGAGAAGTACTTGCCACCCTTAGAGAAATCGATGTTGAAGTTCAGCTGGAAGTCTTTGTACGCAATGGTGTTCAAGAAACCACCAGTGAAATCAGGCAGAGCAGATCCAAAATAAGAATCAGGCTGTGCAACGAAGAGGCCACTGGCGTCTACTACGTTTTTGCCATTGAGCTTTTGGATGCCACCACCGCGGATTTGACCCCACTTTTGGCCAACTACGTGTACCAAACGGGCACCAGAAGAAGTACCAAAAGTACCTGTTTCAGCGATGAAGGCGTTGATGCCATCTGCCAATTCAACAATCTCGGTAGTGTTCTTTGCAAAGTTCAGGTTCATGTCCCAGCTGAAGTCCTTGGTAGAAACAGGTTTTGCTTCCAATTGGATTTCCACACCATGACGGTCGATTTGACCGGCGTTGATTTTTTTGGAGGTAAACCCGCTGGCGCCAGCTACAGAAACAGAAAGGATTTCGTTGGTCTTGGATTCATCGTAGTAAGTTACACTCAAGCCCAGGCGGTTTTTGGCAAAACGCAAATCCAAACCAAATTCAATGGCAGATGACAGTGAAGGTTGGATATTTGGATCTACCAATTCGTTGGGGGTACCCATCAGGATGTTGCCATTGTATTGGTCAGCACCAAGGCCATAAGTCAAAGCCAATTGGTATGGATCCAAATCGGAACCTACCTGTGCCCAGCTACCACGGAGTTTACCGAAGCTCAGGAAAGGCAGGGAGTTTTTGGTCAATTCGCTGAATACAAAGCTACCACCAATTGATGGATAGAGGTAAGAGTTGTTTTCAACTGGCAGCGCAGAGCTCCAGTCGTTGCGTACGGACCAGTCTACAAACAACATGTCTTTCAAACCAAAAGAACCACGTGCATACAAGCTGCGTACTTCTTTGTTCGAGCGGAAGTTACCAAAAGCAAATGGCTGCTTGAAGGAGTTACCCAAAGTAAACAAATCGGGTACACTCAGACCATCCACGGTGTTACCCGTAAAGTCCTTGCGCGTGTTTTTCCGAATGTTCCCCCCTGCGTTGATTTCCACAGAAAGCAAGTCGCTGATGCGGTCAGAATAAACGGCCAGCAATTCGTAGTTGTCTTCACGGTTAAAGGTTTGACCAGTACCGTAGAAGGCTTTAAAACCAGTCTGTGTTGCGCTGTTTTGCAAAATTGCTGGGCCTTTGTTCTCAAAGAAAGTATTCGCCTGGTTACGGCGTACAAAGCCTGTAACCCGGAATTTGTCATTGAGTTTGTAGGTCAGGCTGATGTCACCAAATAAACGTTCGCGGTTGGCCTGCTGATCCAGTTGATCAAAATAGCCGAAGAAGTTATACCAGTAGTTGGCACCATAAAATGCCAATGGAGAACTCAGGTAAGAGCCTGGGTTGTTGTGGTTCCAGGAGCCCAGGATGCCTTGAGGTGAACGCATATTGCTCAACTCTTTGATCTTGCTCATGTCCAGATTACGGTGGAACCAGGAGTTGAAGGAACCAGTACTGTTGTTGGAGTAACCGTCTTGAAATTCACCATTTACCTTGGTCGTGGTAAAGTTGATATTGGCGCCTACTTCAAAGTGTTTGCTCAGGTTGAGGGTATTCTGGGTAGACAAAGTGTATTTGTCCAATCCAGAGTTAGGCAACAAACCTTTGGTATTCTGCTTGGTCAAAGATACCCGGGAAGAGAATCCGTCACCAGCTTTTGTGAAGTTCAGGTTGGTGTTGGTACTTACCCCGGTGTTGTAAAAGTCGCGGATGTTGTTTGGCTGAGCGACCAATTTTTCAGTCTTGCCAAAATCTGGTGTACCTACATACCAGGAATACCATGGAATGTACTCTTGGCCAACCATACGTGGACCCCAGCTGGCGTCGTCAGAATAGTCGTGGTAGTACTTGCCTTCGAAAGTTTTCCACTCTTCAGGCATGCCTTGTTCCCAGGAGAACTTGATGAGGTCGGCAGAACCACCACCTGCATAAGCATTCTGGTACTTGGGCAGGATGTACACCTTGTCCAGGAAAGTACTTTGGTTGAACTGGATACCAATACCGGGGCGCTTGGCAGCTTTTTTGGTGGTAACTACGATTACCCCGGCGTCACCACGCTGGCCGTAGATGGCCGTAGCGTTTGGTCCTTTCAACACAGTCAAGGTCTCAATATCGTCCATATTGAAGTCGAGTGCATCTGCAGGAGTACCATCGATAACGTAAAGTGGCGCTTTGTCATTCAAAGAACCAGCACCACGAATCCGAATGGTGGAGTTTTGATCCAATTTAACCGTAGACTGTCCACGCAACTGCACACCAGCTACTTTACCAGCTAGGGCGTTGTTGAGGTTGGTCTGACGGATTACGTTCAGGTCTTCGGCTTTTACCGTTTGTACGGCATAAGGCACTGATTTTTCTGAACGTTTGATCCCCAAACCGGTGATCACGGTTTCTTCCAGTGTAATCCCTGCTTCAAGGGTTACATCCACTACATTAGAGCTGCCAAGTGTAACTTCTTGGGTGTTGTACCCAGTGTAACTAACTACAAGAATAGAGGCGTTGGCGGGAACGGAAAGGCTGTATGTCCCATCGATGTCGGTAACGGTACCGCTGGTGGTACCTTTTGCAAGAATACTCGCACCAATAAGTGCTTCACCTTGCTTGTCGATCACCTTACCGGTAACTGTTCGTTGTGCCCATGTAGCTACAAATGCGAACAGTACCAGCACAAGTGCTAGTAAGTGTTTTTTCATACTATCGCTGTTTTACGTTGAAAAAATAAAATTTCTTTTTATCAGTCGGCGACAAAAAGATGTTGGAATATTACAGCTTGCTCATGAATTTTTGATAATTTAAGGTCGGATAACTCAAAATTTGTCAATAATTAGCCAAGTTTGGCCATTCATTTTATGAATTTCTCATTTTTTATGTAGCAAACCATTTTCGTAAAATGATATTTTTTTTCATATAAGTCAATTACACCAATTGCCGCAAGTACATCTGGATGGTATTTTGGAGTCCGAAGTATAATGCGTCACAAACCAGGGCATGGCCAATTGATACTTCTTGTAGCCCCAACACTTCATTTTTGTAAAAATTCAGGTTTTGGAGGTTCAAGTCATGCCCGGCATTGATGCCCAAACCTAGATTCACGGCCAGTTGCGCACACTGCGCGTGTTTTTTAACCGCTTCCGCAGGGTTTTTCAAAAAATCTTTGGCATAATGCCCGGTATAAAATTCGATGCGATCGGCACCAACGGCTTTGGCGCCTTCAACCAATCGCTCATCAGCGTCTACAAAAATAGATACCCGAATCCCTGCTGCTTGCAATTCGCCGACTACGTCCACCAAAAAGTCATGGTATTTTAAGGTATCCCAACCCTGATCGGAGGTGAGGGCCTGAGGGCCATCGGGGACGAGGGTGGCTTGGTGGGGTTGTACCTGGGTGACTTCCCGCATAAACCGTGCATCGGGGTTCCCCTCGATGTTGAATTCGGTACTCACGATATTTTTCAGGAGAGGTAAATCATCAAAACGCACATGGCGCTCATCCGGCCGGGGATGTACGGTGATCCCCTGGGCACCAAATGCTTCACAGTCTCTGGCAATTTGGGTGAGATCGGGTAAATTGGAGCCTCTGGAATTGCGGATTAGCGCAATTTTATTGATGTTGACACTTAGACGTACGGTTGACATATTTCATTGTTTTGTGCCTCAGCGCCCGTTGCCGAGCGAAGCCGAGGCACAAAGCTCGATATTTTTTCCCCGATTGATCAAGGACTTTACGTAATTTTACCAAAAAAATTCATGGACTACCCACTCCCGGATTCAGAAATGCCTGTTCAACGTAAAGAGGCCTCTCCCTGGATGATCTTACTTTGCCTGGTTGCATTCATGTTGGTCGGTTTGATTCTTGGTTCGATGCTCGTCAATGCCTTGATGTTTGCGCAAGGTTTGGATGGCTTGGCTTTTTTAGGCAATATGAAAGAGGATGCCAGTTTGCAACAACGCAATTTGGCGCGCTGGGCCAACCTTTTTCCCCATCTCTTTGCTTTCACCGGAGGTGCAGTTGCAGTTGCCTTGCTTTTTTTCAGAGGCAAATGGCTCGAAAAATTACGCTTACAACAATGGCCCAGCTGGTTGTTCATTGGCGGAGGAATTTTGTTTGTGCTGGCCATTTTCCCAGTGGCACAAACCAGTTATTGGCTCAATCAGCAATTGCCATTGCCCATGTGGATGAAAGACATGGAAAAAAGTGCCAACGAGTTGGTCAAAATATTGCTCCACATGGATGGCCCGGCAGAGTTGTTGCTCAATTTGCTCACCGTTGGAGTAGTGGCAGCATTGGGGGAGGAATTGGTTTTCCGGGGAATTGTCCAGCAACAAATGAATAAGTTTGTTAATAACCCAATCCTCAGCATTTGGATCACCGCCATCATTTTTAGTGCCATCCATATGCAGTTCGTTGGTTTTTTGCCCCGCATGATTTTAGGTGCTGGTTTGGGCTATTTGTTTTACTGGTCGCGCAGTTTGTGGTTGCCAATTCTGGTCCATTTTTTGTTCAACAGTTTACAAGTGATTGCTTATTATTTTTTGGGTGAAAAAGCTGATCAATTTTCGCCCGATCAGGCCATCGACAGTCCAAATTGGCTGGGGGGCACTCTGGGCTTGGCCATATTGGTCGTGGTAGGATTCTACTTGAGCCGTTTACATAAACAGCAAAATAGCTAATATGGGAGGTCTTCGATTGAGGGTAATCACCGCCGTATTTTTTGTATTGATTATGCTGGGGGGAGTATTTGGGGGCAAGATTCCGTTTGTGCTACTTTTTGGCTTCATTACGGGCATGTGTTTATGGGAGTTTACGGGTTTGACGTTTTCTGAAGACAATCGCCAGGATTTGATCCGTCGATCCATTGCAGTGGCATTGGGATTGCTTCCTTATGCCTGGCTTAGTGCTTTGAATTTGGGCATTATTCCGGATGATTGCTGGCTGCCAATGCTGATGTGTTTTTTCCCATTGTTGTTTTTGCCCTTTGTCTTTGAATTGTCCCAAGGCAATACCCAGGCTTTTCAATCGGTTGGATTCATTTTTTTGACCATATTATATATAGGTGTGCCTTTTGCCCTTTTGAATGCGATTGCCTTCATTAGCTCAGATTTTTCGTTCCACATTCCCCTTGGCCTGATGCTGATGACCTGGACGAGTGATACCAGTGCTTATCTGGTTGGATCAAAATTGGGTAAAACGCCCCTGTTTCCAAAAATATCGCCCAAAAAAACCTGGGAAGGTTCGCTTGGTGCTGCTTTTTTCACCCTGATTGTCGCCTGGGGTTTGTGGAGATTGTTCCCGGAATTAGCATTCATACATTGGTTGGTATTGGGCTTCATTGTGATCATTTTTGGGTCAATTGGGGATCTGGTTGAATCCAGTTTTAAAAGAGGCATCAACATCAAAGATTCCAGTGGCCTTTTGCCAGGGCATGGGGGTTTTTTAGATCGTTTTGATGGATTTATGTTTCAGTTGCCTTTTTCGGCAGCCTATTTGTTTTGGATCATTAATTAATTAAAAATGATACGCATACATCGCGAAGGTTACCTCATCATTATCCTAGCAAGCCTTTTGCTTGTCGGGATCAATATTTTAGGTGCCTTGTTTTTGCCAATTATTCAGCCCTGGTTGGGCCTACTAAGCCTAGGTTTCTGGGCTTTGATCGTGCAGTTTTTCCGCAACCCCAAACGGGCCATCTCAACATTAGGAGAAGGCATCATCTATGCCCCCGCCGATGGGCAAGTGGTGGTCATTGAAGAGGCAGAAGAAAACGAGTATTTCAAGGAAAAAAAACTCCAGGTTTCCATCTTTATGTCGCCCCTGAATGTGCACGTCAACCGGGCAGCGATTGGAGGCACCGTACAATATGCCAAATACCATCCTGGAAAGTACCTGGTAGCCTGGCATCCCAAGTCTTCCACTGAAAATGAAAGAACTACCGTGGTGATCAAAAATGCCAAAGTAGAAATTTTGTTGCGCCAAATTGCAGGTGCAGTGGCTCGGAGAATCCGGTATTACGTCCAGCCCGGGCAAACCCTGGTGCAGGGTGAAGAATTTGGCTTCATTAAGTTTGGATCACGGGTAGATCTGTTTTTGCCCCTCGATGCGGAAGTAAAAGTAAAAATTGGCCAAAAGGTGAAGGGGAATGTGGATGTGATTGCAGTGTGTTAATCTTAGGTGATTCCTTTGGTGCCTTAGGTTTCTTAGGTGGTGAAAGAAGACCCTGCTCCGCAGGCTTTATTCTTTTTTTACCACCTAAGAAACCTAAGGCACCAAAGGAATCACTTCAGGGAACGATAGTCCTTTTTATCTTATATTTTCTACCCACACTGGCTGCCCTTTGGTATCAATATAGGCCCATTTCCCAGCCGCAATCACCAAGGCTAATCCATTTTTAAAGTTCCCCCCTTGCCGATAGAGCGGCGGAATTACCATTTCTCCCGATCGATCAATATAGCCCCAGGAGCCTTTGCTGTTCACCGCAGCCAAACCTTCTGAAAACACATTGGCATCCTGAAATTGGATGGAAATCTGCTCTTTTCCCCTGGGATCAATGTAGCCATACAATTTGTCTTGTTGTACAGGAGCCAAACCATCGCTAAAATCACCAACTGCACCATATTGTGGGGCTACAATTTCTTCTCCCTTCTGGTTGATGAAGCCAAAAAGATTGTCCCGGCAAATAATGGCCATGCCGTCAAAAAAATCGCCGTTGGAAATTCCTTCTTTGTACAAATATTGGGGTTCACAAAGGGTTTTTCCTTGTCGATTGAGTAAGCCCCATAGTCGGCGATGCACACAAACGGCTACATCCTCCTGATAGGGCATACATTTTTCATAGGGGGTGCTAAAGGCTAAAAAGCCATCTGGCTCAATGAACCCCGATCCTTCGTTCCAGGCTACTGGTGCCAGTCCTTTGCTGAAGGGGCCCGCCCATTCGTACTGGGGTTGTACCACCCAATCCCCTTCCGGATCGATGTAGCCATACTGCCGGCGGCGGCTCACTGCTGCCAGACCTGCATTAAAATCACCAGCCTGATCGTACTGAATATCGATGACAATATTGCATTTTTGATCGATGTACCCCCAACGGTTAACCAGTTGTGCCCGAGCCAAACCCTCTTCAAAATAACCCACAAAATTGAAAAAATGCTTGATCAACAAGCGGCCCAAAGTGTCCATTGGAACCCACTTGTCGTTGAGGCGAATACGGGAGTAACCATTAAAAAAGTCTTCAGCTTCATAATATTGTGGCTCAATAACTACCTCACCTTGTTGGTTGATAAAACCGAATTTTCCTTTTTCTCTGATCTTAAATAGTGCCTGGTCCATAGGTTGCGGGGATGAAGAACGCGGAGCGAAGATAAGGAAAAAGTTGAGGAGTTGAGCGGTTGAGAAGTTGAGGCTACCGCGAGCGACACTCAACTTCTCAACTCCTCAACTTCTCAACCTTTTCTTCATTTTGCTGTTTTGCTTTTGTTTTGACACCAACACTATGGATAAGCAGACTTTTTTGGCAAGCGGATTATTGGAGCAATACGTTTTAGGCATTACTGACCCTGACGAAACACAGGAAGTAGAGCGACACCTAAATTTGTACCCCGAACTCGTTCAGGAAGTAACATCAATGCGGGAAGCCATCAAGCAATACGCCCTGCAACAAGACATTCCAGCGCCGGCACAAAGAACGAGCGAAACTCAGCGCACGCTCAGTGCTCCGGCTACCAAAACTTATGGTCAAGTCCATTGGTTGAGCGTGGTGGTGCTTGGGTCCTTAGCACTGTTGTGTGTTTTATCTGCTTTGCGTATGCGCAATTTGCAGGAGGAAAACAAAACTTTATTGACTCAGTTGAGTACCTGTGAAAGCCGAGAAGAAATAATTGCCTTCCTCAAAGACCCCCAAACCCAGCCTGTGGTACTGACTGAAACGACTACAAATACCGAAGCAGCGGCCTTGGTTTATTGGAACAAAGTGAGTAAAAAAGCCATGCTCAATCCTTTTAATTTACCAAAGTTACCGGAAGACCAGCAATATCAGATTTGGGTAGATGTAGCGGGGAAGATGATTAGCATCGGGTTGATCGCGCAAGATTTGGCCAAATACCAGGATTTGGTTTTTTTAGAAAATGCAGCAAGTTTAAATGTGACGATTGAGCCTAAGGGGGGGAGTAAAGAACCCACCGTGAGTAGACTGGTGGCTAGCCGGGCCATTTGAGACTTTAATTTTTGATATTGAGTACTTTAATCACGCCAGGATGCGCTGCCTCTACAAAAAAAGAATCCACTTTGCTGATTTTTTTTGCTGAATGGAGTTTACTGAGCAATATTTTTCCCACAAAAGGGCTTTTCCAAATAGCGTAGTACAATACTCCCTGTTTCGCATCAACCTCGACCGCAGCTGGTTGATCACTTACACTTACCAGATGAGGCACTGAATTGGGAAGTTGAACCCATCCAATCTGGGATGACTTGTGGCTGGCCCAATAAAGCCGTCTATTCAAAGTGTCGATAGAAAGGCCATCAGGAAACTCCCCTGCATTGGTAATGAAATAAGGTTCGGCTCGTTTTTCGAGCAGAAACAATCTCCCAATACGGTTATTGTCTATATCTGTCCAATACAAGATTTGGTTTTTTGCATCCAGCACTATCGATGATGGGGCCCCGGGCAGTTTCTCCGTAAGCACCGTATCAACTAACTTGCCATGGTAATCGAATTTCAAAATAAGCGAGTCTTTGTAATCAGAACAATAGATAAACTGTTGCCTGGTATCCAGGGCAATCCCCACTGGCCCTTCCATTTTTGGGGTCAAATTCCTATTTAAGGATTCAATTTCAACTCCGCTGAAATTCGGTTTGAGCTTTACACAACCAATACTTTGATAATCTATATTGGGACAAGCCCAAAAAAGGGTTCTGGTCTGAGGATCAAATTCAAGGCCAGCTATGTCTTCAGTGTAAGGGGTGAGTTTCACCCGGCGTTCCTTGGACAAATTGACCAGGACTATTCCCAATTCATTTCTTACAAATGCATACCTGGTTTCAGTGGGGCGGCTCCAATAAACGGAAAATCCGATAAGAGCAAGCAGTGTCGCAATTGCCAACCAAAGACGAGCCCGTTTTCGGGCCCAAGGAGTGGCAATATCATCAGGCTCAAGGGCAGTCCAAATGCCTTTTTGCACCATAAAATCATGTGCAGAATCGTAGCCCAGGTAAATGGCGAACATCTCTCGGGTAGATCGATTACCGGAGCTTTCTTTAGTAATGAAAATACGGCGAAAAGAGTGATAGGTAATGGTTGGAGGGGTGAGTTCTCCTGCTCTATTTTTTTTTGCCCCACAGAGAATGGCCTTACGCTCATCCTGGCTGCAGAGTTGTCCCAACTTCGTCGAAAAGTCGGTTAAAAAGATCGTGATTTTGTACTTGTTCCAGGTTTCAGGGTGACCATTGCCAAATTTCTCCTGGATTGCTTCAGCGATAGCATTCCAGAATTGTTGAATTTCAGCCATGATGTTGAAGTGCTTTGCTTTAGCGTTTGGAAAATACCTTTTGCGCTAAAATAAAGGATTTTGTGGGGATAAACAATAAAATTGCACAGCAATTGCTTTTCGGTTGCAAATTGATTCGCAACTGGTCAAATAAAAAAAAACCAGCACTGATGGCTACTTTTACAATCGCCATTTCTAAGGAAATATACTGCATATTTTCAGGCTTCTACGAAAAAAAGAGGAACACCTTAGCATTGTAGTGTTTGACTTGTGCAGTATAATTTCCGTTTTTGTTCCAGCCCTAAGTAGACTGCCTTGGTTGGAGAGGCCGCTAAAACTAGCTAGCATTTCTCCTCCAAACCCGCTCCATCAATACCCCGATGCCTACAATCGTCAAAGTCCCCAATACCACCGTCAATTTGGAATCAAAGGGGCTTTGCCAATGCAGTGGAAAATAATCCCTGAAACTCAACCAAAAAATGAGCATCAGGCCCAAAATCGCTGCAATTTTTGCCGCCCGCTCCCCTACCCTTCTATTCAAAAAGCCTAACAAAAACAATCCCAACATCCCACTGGCAAACAAACCGGCCATTTTCCACCAGGCATCCAACAAACTTTTCACCCCGATCATGCCCAAACCAAAAGCCATACCCAGACAGCCCATGACGATCGTGGCAATCCGCAATACCCGCAATTGCTGTTCGGGACTAGCTTGTGGATTAAAGTAGCGCTGATAAATGTCTTGTAAAAAAACGGTGGCGGAGCTGTTCATGCCGCTGCTCATGGTACTCATTGCCGCCGACAATAAAGCCGCCATCAATAAGCCCAGGAAGCCCGTAGGGATTTGTGTTTTGATGAAAAACGGCAATACTTTATCTCCGTAATCAGCAGGCTGCAAGGCGTTGAAATCCAGTCCTTTTTCAAGGGTGACCTGCTGTTTGAGTTCCAGGATCAATTCAGGTTGTTGCTGGTAATAGACATACAAGGCCGTTCCAATGAAAAAGAAAAGCATCGAAACGGGTAGGTAATACACCACACAGAGCCAGATGCTGCGCGAAGCATCCTGGGTATTCCGGGCGGTGTGGTAGCGTTGGATGTAGTTTTGATCGATGCCAAAATTGGTCAGGTTGATGAAAAAGCCGTACAAAAACACGACCCAAAAACTGCTTTGAAAAAAATCGGGTCGAAAGCTGCCCAAGCTGAATTTGTGTTCTTGCCAACCCGTTGACACTATGGTGGAAAATTTGACTTGTGACAACACGATCCCCAAAATCAACAGCGCACCCAGGGTTTTGATAATGGCCTGCACCACCTCCGTCCAGATCACCGCTTCCATGCCCCCCATAACCGTGTACACAATAATGCAACAGCCCAGGGTTAAAATGATCCAGTGCATTCCGTAGCCAGTCAGGGCGTTCAACATCAGGGCTACGCCGTAAAAAATGGTACCCATACGCGCCAACTGGGTCATGATAAAACAGAGCATGGCGTATGTCCTCGCCCAGGCTCCAAACCGCTCCTCCAAATGGCTGTACGCGCTGACCACCTTTTGCTCGCGGTAAAAGGGCACAAAAAAGCGCGCGGAAACATAGGCGGCAAAAGGCATAGAAAGGCTAAACACAAAAGGGTTCCAATTGCTGCCAAAAGATTTGCCCGGGTCCCCTAAAAAAGTAATGGCACTCAAAAAAGTAGCATAAAACGACAGACCCAAGGCCCAGCCCGGAATACGCCCACTGGCCGTAGTAAATTGAGCAGAACTGTTGTTGCGTCTTGAAAAATACAGGCCGACACCGACCATCAACAGAAAATAAACCACAATGATAAGGCCGTCGAGTAAGGAGACTGAATTGGGCATGGGTTGAAAATGATTTGCGATTGATTGGATGAAGATAGAAAAAATTATAGGCTTCTTAGTTTCTCCCATCTCACCTTCCAGTTCCCATCCTTTGGCCAGGCACCCTGGGTACAAATCATGGCAATAGCCGCCAATAAACCTCCATTCCCCGGTAGATAAATGCTCAGGTCGAAACGCTGGTAATTGTGGCCATTGGTGAGGTAGGTGTTTTTGACAGTTTTCATGCTGAGGTAGTCCACCACCCAGTCGGGCCGTTTCATGCGGGCCGCGCTCATGGCCAGCATGGGATAGTCCCAACCCCAGGTGCTGGGCCAGTCCCACTTGGTCCAAAGGGCATCCAGGGATTTTTCGAGGATTTTTGGATCCACTTCGGGCGAAGGAGGCAACATCCCGTAGGTGCCTGCAATCATGGGGTGATCGTGCAAATACGCAGAATCGAGGTAACTGTCCGTTGCATTTTCCGCAAAGAGGTACAAGCCATCCCGGGTTGCCAATGGTGCCAATTGATCAATGACTTTTTGCCATTGCGGGTTTGGAGCCAAGTCAGCCCTTTTGCGCCATTCCTGCGCAGTGCGCAAAGCCCAGCGCCAGTAGGCCAATTCAAAGGGAGGATTCATCGTGGTTTCCGGGCGGAAGTTTTCCTGCGCAGGAATCAAGGCTGGGCCCAGTACGTACTGCTGGCGTTTTTCGTCCCAGCGCGCATAAGAAGCCATGAATTCTGCTGTGGCAAAAACCTGTTCCTGGTATTGCGTTACCGTAGCTCTATTGGGTTTATCCTGGTACAAAAGTTCAGCCAAATAAATGAAATGGGGTTGTTGCCAGATCAGGAAGGGACCAATGCCGCTGGGGCTTTCGTCACCCTCAGGGCCAGTCATTTTAGGCCAGCGCACCCCTGCGTAGCCCTGCATTTGAGCAGTGGCTCTGGCTTTTTGCTGAATCCGCTTGTAATAAGCCATTTGGGGGCGGAGGTACTCCGCGCGTTGCCACATCGGGAAATGTACGCCGTGCCACCAGTGCATTTCCATATGGAATTTGCCATTCCAACTATTGTAAGTCAGGCCGGTTTCCTGAGGCGGAAGGGTTCCGGCGCAATTGATGCGGGTGAGGTATTGGGATAAAACCACCCGGCGTTCCAGTTCTTTGGCGCGGGAATCGGTGCATTGAGAAAAATCGACGGCGCCCCCACTTTTCCAAAAACGCGACCAGGATTGGGCATTGGCAATGCGGATGCTGTCGTGATGGGGAATGCGGTTAAGGGGAAACTCGAATTGGCTAAAAACCAGACTGCATTCAAACTTTGGCTTCTTGGCGTCAGGCACCAAAAACCAGGTATGTGCCCCCCCCGCCTGAATTTCGCCAGCACTGTGCCGTACGCCAATGTAATACAAGTCGTTGTCCTGCTGGTGGGAGAACAGGACCCGCTGGTTTCTCTTGTCCAGCAATACACTGCGGTGTTGGTCATTCTGGGTAAAGCTGTAACTCAGGCGCTGCGGAATGCCCAGTGGGAAGCGGATTTTGACTTTGAGTCGGCCCTCCTCCACCAAAGGGGAAGTAATTTGTACCGAGATTCCATCCAGATTTGGATTGCCCAGGGTTTCCACTTTTACCAGCTGGCCTTCTATTTCAAAGGTACTGCTCATCCGGCCCGTCCAAAGGTCCAGTTCTTGTTTGGGATTTTTCAAGTCCTCAATGCTTACCGGGCTTTGGTCCTTTTTTTGCATTTCCAGGCCAATCATCCCCAAATGGATGCGGTGGGGGCTTTCGCGCAGCCAATCAGAAGCATTTGCCTTGAAGGTATCGCTAGCCATGCTGTGGCGCCAAGCGTATTTGACCTCGCGGTCGCCCACTTGATAGGGTTTTAAGATGTCACTTAGCTTGTAGCCACGGGGGTTAAGAGGATAGTGCCAACCCCAGTCGGATTGAGTACCTAGTGGAATGCCAGGTTCGTAATGTTCCGGGAATGTTTGTAAACCCGTGATGTCAGCAGTGAAAACAAATTTGCCATTGCCTACGGAGAGTGGGCTAAAAGGGGTGATCTCAGTATGGCTGATGTTGTGGCGTTTGACCAGTTTTTCGCGGTCGATTTTAAGTGCTTTTTGCCCATTAATCGGGACAATGCAGATCCATGCAAGTGCCCAAAGCAGAAGATATTTGACCATTTGATGTAGGTTGAAAGCGATTTAGGAACAGCGACAAAATAAAAGTACATGTTGAAGAATTGGAGACTTTCCTGTGCTGTCCTGAAATTAGCATTGAGGAAGTGATTCTAATTTGTAAATTTAGGGATTGTATGAGCAGCTGATTGAGGTTAAATGATTGACTTCATAAGGTGTAAGTCAAATTTTTTAACTCATCTTTTAATCTAAATAACATGGCTGGAGGAAAGCAAGAAGCACCGTGGCCAATTCCAAGTTTTCACTTTCGGGTGATGGTTGGAAATACCGAAATTTCTTGTCAAGAGGTATCTGGTTTGGACGCTGAAATTGATGTCATTGAATACCGCAATGGCAACAATCCATCCTTTTCAGTGGTCAAAATGCCAGGCCTGAAAAAATATTCCGACATCACCATGAAAAAAGGGGTTTTCAAGGGAGACCAAGCTTTGTATGATTTTTTTACCGAAATTCAGATGAATACGGTAGAAAGACAAACCATTACCATTTCTTTGATCGATAGTGATTCAAAGACCCCACTTTTTATCTGGACTTTGACCAACGCCTTCCCCAAAAAGGTCACTGGAGCGAGTTTGAACGCCCAAACCAGTGAAGCAGCCATCGAAGAAATCGTTTGGGGTCATGAAGGGCTGTTAATGGAAGCCAAGTAAATTTGGCCCTTGCGAAGGTTTATCCCAAATTTTAGCAGGAGCTGCTCCTAGTATATATGTGGTTGATTGCCAAAATTCGGGATAGCGCTGAGCTTTACTTGTATTGATTGTGCTATGGTAATGGCCATTCTGATCTTGGCCACAAAAGAAAAAAACATAAAACATGGAATCTTTTTTTCCGCCATTGGGCTTTTTGTTTTCCGTGGAAATACTTGGTGAATCTACTGGAAGTGACCACCTGGAAGCTGGTTTTTTGGAGGTTTCGGGGATTACTACTGAAATGTCCACTGAAGAAATCTCCGAAGGTGGAGAAAATCGGTATGTGCATAAAGTTCCAGTCCGGCTTAGTAACGATTCTACGCTAGTGCTAAAAAGAGGGCTAGTCACCACGGCAGGAGCCAGCTTTGGCAAGTGGTGCAATGAGCAATTGTCCCAAGGGCTCAATGCGAAAATCGTTACCAAAGACATCATTGTCCATTTGCTGGATGCCGAAAGCAAGTCGCCTAAAATGTCCTGGTTTTTTGGAGGTGCCTATCCAATCAAATGGGAAATTTCAGGGCTCAATGCCGAGGAAAGCCATTACAAGGTTGAAAGTATTTCTTTAGCCTACGCCTCTGTCTCGACAATTTATCCGAAGGAAGGATGATCCAGGCCTGGAAAGAGAGGCAGATGTGGTGGGCACAAAGGCTGGGGAAAAAAGTGCTTACTTCGATTCCCGAATCAACTTAAAAGAACAAGATTGCGCCTTCGCTTCCAAGTCAAAAGACCTCAAACTAAAAAAGCCTTCGATCTTCCCCTCTTCTTTCTGTAAAAAAATGGCCAGGGTGATGTAGCCCATTTTTTCGCCGCCAATCATCCAGTCTCCTCTGGCAAAAAGCACATTATCGTTTACACTGCCCGTCAACTTGGCCTGTACTTCAAAACCCTCAAAGGCATAAAACTCGGCAATAAAAGTTCCCTTTTTTTCAATAAATTCTACGATTTCAAGATTGGCACTCGCCTTTTTTTTCAGGGTTCCATTGATTGTTTCGCCCTGGTACAAGCCCAGAAAAGGACGGTAATTTTTCACTTCGAAACGGGGTGCCTCATTCATGAGTGCCACAAAATCGATGGGTTTGGCATCGATCAGATTTTGATCTGCCTTGGCATTGCGCTGTTGGGGGGCAGGTAAAGTGCTTTTTTCCAGGGATTCGTCATAACGGAAATCCTTTTTTTTAAGCACCTCTCGCTCAAAGAAGTAGTCGTATTCTGCCCAGGGTTTTCCGTGGGTAAGGCGGGTTAGCGATCCATTCTGGTCGAATTCTTTTTGTTCACCATACCATTCTTCCCCCTCATAAACCCCAACTATCGACAGCTTCCCGTTAAAATGATACCAGCGGCATTCTCCTTTCAAGTGCAGTTTCCAGGAAAACAGCCCCAGTCCCGACTCCTGGTGGATAGCCGTAACCCAAACGTAGCCTTGCGTTTTGATTTCGCCAGTTATGAAGTGGTCTTCAAAGTAAAAATAGAGGTTAGGAGTTTTAAAAACAGCGATACGGCCCGTTTCATCTATTTCAACTTTGTCCTTTTTTTTAGCGCCAGCCCCAATTTCCTGGAAAATGCGGTATACCCGTGCACCATCTTTATTAGGCAGCAAGCGGCCACTGACGTCAAAAAAAAGAGGACCTTTGAAGCCGTGGGGGATGTACACGCCTTGTGCCAGGGAAGCGTACCCCACAAATAGCAAACAAACAAACAAGAGCCATTTTGACATTCTTCCTCGTTTTAGCATTACTTGAGTAATCATCAACGCACCTCTTTCACCTCCACCAATACACTCGTACGACGAAGACTCAGACTCGGATTAAAACCAACCGTCATCAATAGATCCCCGGAATAAACCGTAGTAGCATTGATGCTCGACCTGGTGCCCGGGAATACGTTGAGTTCGGTCAAACGGTATTTTTTCACGGGGTCCAGACCTTGCAATTTAATCGGTGCCGTAGAAAACGTATTTTCGTAGCGATTGCTCACCACATAATTGAACACAATCGCCCGGTCTTTTTGAGGGCTGACAAACATGCTGGAGGCAATGGGGTTTTGCCAGGGACTCACCAATCGATATAGATCTCCATGCCAAATCAAATCACTGATCGATTGGTAATTTTTTATGGCCTGCTGGCTGAATTCCAGTTCCTCGGGCTTGAGGTGATCCACCACAATGTCGTAACCCATTTTGCCCATCATGGCCACATCCGTGCGGAATTTGATACCCACCTTGCTCCAATCGGTGATGTGGGCACAATGGGTAATGGCAGGGTAATAATAGGAATATTCCCATTGTTGGAAAATCCGCTCCAGAGGGTCGGTATTGTCTGAAACCCAAAACTCGGTGAAATACTTGAGGGCTCCATAGTCCACCCGGCCACCGCCACCCGAGCAGAGCATCATGGGCACCACCGGGTACTTTTTGCGCAAGCGTTCCAATACGCTGTACAGACCATTGACATAATCGACGTAAAGGTGGGTTTGGGGCATTTTTTGCTTTTCCAAATAGGCCGAATGGGCATTGTAAATCACGGCATTACAATCCCATTTGATGAAGGCGATGTCCGGGTTTTGGGTAAATAGCTTATCCAGAATCCCGAAGACGAAATCCTGCACTTCCGGGTTGCTCAAGTCCAATACGAGTTGATTGCGAAAATAATGCTCGGGCCGCTCGGGCTGGCGAATGACCCAGTCGGGGTGTTTTTCGTAGAGTTCACTTTTGGGGTTGACCATTTCGGGTTCGACCCAGATGCCAAATTTCACACCAGCTTTGGAGGCTTCCTCTACCAGATATCCAATGCCATGCGGTAATTTTTTGACGTTCTCCTGCCAATCACCCAAACCTGCTACATCTCCATTGCGGGGATATTTGTTGCCAAACCAGCCGTCGTCCAGCAGGAACAAATCAACGCCCAGTTTTTTGGCCCCGGCAAACAAACCCACCAGTTTTTTTTCATCAAAATCAAAATAGGTCGCTTCCCAGTTGTTCAGCAAGGTCAGGCGAGAGCCCTTCCCATCCAGCACCCGGAAGTTCCGCGCCCAACTGTGCAAATTCCGGCTGACCTCACCAATTCCATTTTCACCATAAGCATAAATCAGCGCCGGGGTTTTAAAGCTCTGCCCTGCCGCCAGCTGGTATTCCGAAGCATGGGGATTGATGCCGGCAATCAAGCGCAGGTTGTGGTAGCTGTCCATTTCAAAGTCGATCTTGAAATTGCCCGACCAGGCCAGGTTGGCCAGCAGTACTTTGCCACTGTTTTCGGTAGCGGGTTGATCGAAAGACAACATGAAAGTTGGGGGTTGATACAGATTTGCACGGGCACCCAATTTGGAATCAAGGGTGTGGATGCCAAAAGGTAAACGGGTTTCTTCGGGTTTCATCTCCCCAGCCCAGGTGCCGTGGTAATGCCGCAGGTAGTAGTCGGAACCCATGAAGTACAAGTTCGCCGAGGCGTATTTGCCCAGGCGGATGTTGCCTTTTTCCGCATTTTTTATTTCACTCCATTGTTCGAATACGTTGTTTTGGGGGTAGACTTTGAAGTACAAGGTGACTTCCGTAGCGTATACCGGGTCGCGCAGCAGTACACTGGTTTGGCTTACCTGATTGGCCAACATTTCCTTGCGATGGCTCACATACCTCAATTCAGTCGAGGTATTGCCATCGGCGTGAATGATTTGCAGGGCTGGCTCCACCAAGCTCCAGGAACCACTTGGAGTGTAGACATTATTGTAAATCCCGGCATTGCCGTCATTGTGTTTGTATAGGGCCTTGATGCCCGCGTATTCGGCAGCATCGCTGAGACGTTTGCCAAAATGGGTGATGCCAAGACGTTGATCCGCATCGGTTTGGAGTATCAGGGCATAATCTTTGGATTCGATGGGGATCGTGACACTGGTTTGAGCGTATGAAGACGACTGTCCAAACAGCAGGCAAAAAGCAAAAAGAGAGCAGAAAAGAACTTGGTATTTCATGATGATCGGCACGTTTAGCAAGGCCAGCACAAAGGTTGTGGAATTGGGCGGCTATGTTTCAAACTCTAATTTAGTGCTTTAAAAGCCAATTTTCAGCAAAAGATGCAGGTTTCTTGGCGCACTTGCACTTCAATTATTGCCTCTTAAAATCTTCACCATGAAAAAACAAATCAATCATTTGGTTTATTTGGTAATTTCATGTTGTGCAATGGGGTTTCCTCAGCACATCAATGCCCAGGCTGCCTCCGGATCAATTTTTGGAGGCAGCTTTTTTGTTTTCATCCAGATTTAATTCCACCCTAAAACCATCTACAAATGCGATTTGCAAACTACCGCCAATTTGTTTTGCCCGCATAGCCATATTGCTCAAGCCCAAGCCATCTGAAAACGTTTGTTCTTTTACGGATCCATTATCGTGGATAAATAAGCGGAGCTGATTTTTTTCCTGCTCAAAAACGATCTTCACCATTGAAGCATCTGAATGTTTTAGAATATTGGTAATCGCTTCCTTAAAAATCAAGTAAATGTTTTGGCGTTTTTCTGGATCGATGAATTTTTTCCCATCAATGCTATTCACTGCAAAGTGGTAAGTAATGTTTTTGACTCCCAGATTTTTTTCAGCAAAAACCCGCATCCGGTCAATCAGGTTTTCGTATTTGTCCTTCCGGGAGTCAATGACCCAAACAACATCGCGCATGCGTTCCATGGCATCGCGACTCATGTCACTCAGTTCGTTCAGGGCGGTTTTGATTTCAGTTGGCGCGGTGTAGGCCATCACTTGGGATTGCATGGCCAGGCCCGATAAAATGGAACCGACGTCATCGTGTAAGTCACTGGAAATTTTGGTACGGATGGCTTCCAATGCTTTTACTTTTTGGATAGCCTGGGCAGTGCGGTATTGGATGAAAGCATAAACAGCTGCTGCAAAAAGACCCGCATAAAGTAAATAAGCCCACCAGGTTTTCCACCAGGGCGGACGGATGCTGAAAGGGTACATCAAGGTTTTGCTCCAATAACCATCCCCATTCATGGCTCTAACCTTAAATGTATAAGTTCCCGCAGGCAAATTGCCATAAGGCACTTCAGTAAGCGCACTTAAACCGCTCCAATTGGCATCAACACCTTCCAATTTGTACTGATAACGCATTTTTTGCGGCGATTTGGTGGTAATGCCAATAAAATGAAAAGCAAGAAAATTGTTGTTATAGGTCAGGCTCAATTGTTTAGGAACCCCTTTCCAGGGCATTAAATCAGCAAATCGGAATTGGCCCACTTTTACACCATTACTCAAATTGAAAGAAGTATCCTTTTTCCCTGCCAACAGCGCCCAGGGGATCGATTCGTTGAACAAGTTGACGGTGCTGAGTTCTACCTGGGGGGCTTGAGTTTCAAAATTGTCGCCACCTGGGTGGTACACGGTAAGACGATCACTTGCACCCACCCAAATATTGCCTGCTGTATCTTGTCCAATGGCGCCCAAATAGCAGGATACACCTAAAAAGCCATCCTCGTAGGCGTAATTTTTGAACAGTACTGGCGATTGGTTCAAGGCTTCAGGTTGTACAAGCTGCGCTTTTTCCAGTTGCCTCAATGCAGTCTGCGACAACCTACTCAAGCCACCGCGGGTACCCAGCCAAAGGTTGTCCTGTTCGTCCAGGGTCAGGCTCAAAATATTGTTGTTGATCAGACCTTCCTCTACTCCAAAACGGGTGAACTGTCGTTGAGCCTGATCCAAGCGAATCAGCCCATTGCCGACACTGCTGATCCAAATTTGACCCGATTTATCTTCTACAAGGCCTGACACATCATCGCTGAAAAATCCTTCCTGCGTAGTGAAATGGGTGATTGTTTTGCGCTGTTGGTCAAGTTTATTGAGGCCTCCACCTCTGGTGCCAATCCAGATATTTCCGCGCTGATCTTCGATGATGCTTTTGATGTCATTGTGGCTCAGTCCTTCTTTGGTGGTATAATTGGTAAAAAACTGACCGACAGGGTCAAGTCTGGAAATCCCGTTGTTCCAAGATCCAAACCAAATGGCACCACTGCGATCTTGATAGATGCAACGAATGTCATTGCCGCATAAGCCAGATTCTTGGGTATAGGTGACAAAATTTTTGCCGTTGAATTTCGAAACGCCCCCGCCCCAGGTTCCGCACCAGATGTTACCTTCTTTGTCTTCTAAAAGACTGAATATACTGTTGTTATCCAGTTTGTGCCCCAAGCCATCATCGGTTGAGTAATGACGAAAAATATTTTTGCGGCGATCCAGCTGAACTAATCCACCGCCTCGGGTGCCCAGCCACATGTGGCCATTACGGTCATTTAATACATCGAACACAATATCACTGCTGATGCCTTCTGCTATGGTAAAATGTGAGAATAAATTGCCCGCATATTTGATTACCCCTCCCCCCAGGGAACTGCACCAGATTGCCCCCGTCCGGTCTTCGAGCATGTCCGAAATGAAATTATTGCTCAAACCTTGTTTTTCGCTGAACCGGGTCAGGGTATTCAGGCGGGTATTTAAGCGGAGCAAACCCACGCCATCAGAGGCAAACCAGATGTTTTCATTCTTGTCCTGAATGATGCTAGTGATGGTAAAATCAGCGTTGAGTTGATAATGCGCAAAGGTGGTGCCGTCAAAAGTGGACGCCAGCCCTCCGGTGGAACCCAGCCAAAGTAGTCCGTTTTTGTCTTCTCTAATGGCATAGATGTAATTGGCTTTGAGTCCGTTTTTGTTGGTATAATTGTAAAAAGTTTGGCCATCAAATTTGCTCAAGCCACCCGCTGAACCAAACCAAAGATTCCCTTTTTTATCTTCCAGTGCGCAGATGACATCATTGTTGATCAAGCCCTGTTTTTCGGTATAGTGAGCAAAGTTTTTGCCATCGTATTTGAAAAGTCCTCCGGAACTGCAAAACCATACATTCTCTGCTTTGTCCTGAATGATTTTGATGACGGGAAAATCGGAAAATCCTTCAGCGAGGCGGAAATTGGTGAAATATTTTCCATCGAATTTGGAGATGCCCCCACTCCAAAAACCGATCCAGATGTTGCCTTGTTTATCCTGAAAAATGCTGCTGATGCTGTTGCCGCCCAGCCCCGCTTGATCGGTATAAGTAATGAAATGTTTGCCATCGTAACGGCTCAGTCCGCCGCCATCAGTACCGATCCACAAACAGCCCAATTGATCCTGCAGCAAACAAGTGGCTTGAATGTGTTTTAAACCATGTAAAACGCTGAAAGAACTAAAGTTGTCGGGATTGTGATCGTTGATGTGGGCATCTTTGACTACACTTGTTTCGGGAATGCCCATTGGCACAGGATGATCTACCGCAAGGGTTACGTTGGGCAGGGTTATGGCATTTTGTCCAGGGATGGCTTTTGCAGGTAACCCAGCTGGTCTAGTTTCGGGTCGACCAAGAGCTTGGATGTTGGTGTTGGCGGCTACTTCAAAGGGTGTACAATTGGGACCAACAAATACGGAGCCAACTGCGGTGGTTTGTGGCAGAATGATGCTGTCCTGAGAAACAAGACGCCCTCTGGCCGGAATAAACTCGGGGAAAAAGTGGGGCAAGTTTTCGTTGGGGTGATTCTGATTGCAAGAAAACATCGAGCTCACGCAAAAATAAACATACAACAACCTTACACACCTGGGCAGGTGATGATGGCATCGATTTTGGGAAATCATAGAGCAGCCTTTAAATGATTACGCTTCGAACTCTCAAGATAATGATTTTGGCCTAGGAACGGAAACAGAATAATGTAAACGCTTGACAAGCTCTTTTTCGATTTCGCTGCGTTACTCCTCAGTTGCGTAGGCCCGCTATGCGCCTTCGTCCTGCCTTGCCAAATCAAAAAATAGCCAAGTCAACCCATTTACTTTATTCTATTTCCGTTCCTTAGCTATTTGATGTAGCCCTTCATGTACTGCGTAATCGCCTCGGTTTTGTTGTTTACTTGGAGGACTTTGTACAACTTCTTGACGTGTGAACGCACGGTCTCGATGGAAATGAACAACTCCGTGGAAATCGTGGCATAACTCTTACCATCCACCAGTTTTTCCAAAATCTCTTTTTGTCGATCCGAAAGAATACTGGCTTTGCTGACCCTGCCGCCCATCAGGTGATTGACAATTTCACGGGCAATCGATGGCGACATGTACGAACCACCATTGGCCACAATGCGCAAGGCCTCCACAATTTCGTCCAGACTGGCTTTTTTGGAAATATAAGAACAGGCTCCCGAGCACAAGGCTTTGAGGATCACGTCTTCCTCTTCGTAGGTGGTGAGCATGATGATGTCTTGCTGCGGCAATCTTTCCAAAATCAGGGGGATGGCTTCCAGCCCGGACAAACCGGGAAGCCCGATGTCAAGGATCAAGATGTCCGATTGGAGCGAAGGATTGATGTTCAACGCATGCAAGAAAGATTCTACGGAGCCATGTACCTGGCACAGTTCAAACTCTTCATGGAACCCGACGAACTTGGATACATTTTCACGCACAACTTTATTGTCTTCAATGATGCTGATTTTGGTCTTTTTCATGTGGTATAAATTCCTGTAAAGTTAAGTGCTTTTGTTAATTAAAAACTCACCCGGGCGGGTGAGTTTTCAGTGGTAAAGCCCCCCCCTTTTTCACCGCTTAGGGTGATTGTGAGGCCTACACATTTTGATCAATTTTGTCCCATCACTACCATCTAATTCATTCATCCACCAAAACCAATATACGTGAAACAACCAATCAAAAAACGTGCAGCAGACCCTGCGCTCGAATCAATAAAACAAAGCTGGCGTAGCTTCTTCGCCAGGTGCCCCAAATTGTTGCTCCTTTGTAGCCTCCTGTTTACAGCACAACATTTATCGGCGCAAGAAACTGCCGAAATCCAGAACTTCTGGCGAAAAAGCTATATCCAGGCGGATGCCGGTAAAACGGGATTGGGCCCACAAGGTGAAAAAGCAGTTTGGATTGCCGAAAAAACTGACATCGACAATGTTGTACGCCTAAAAAATGTGGTCAGTGGAGCCTATCTACACGCAGAGACTGATGCGAAGTTTCCAGTAGTAGGTGCAGCAGGCCCCGGTTGGTGGAGCTCCATGTGGGTACTGGAGCCCATAGCTGGAACTGAACTGGTACGCATCAAGAACAGATGGCGGGGCCTTTATTTGCATACGGAGACCGGAGCCTTAGAAATGGGCTCAATTCAACCTGGTTGGTTGAGTGCCCAATGGCAGATTTATCGAGCCTCTTCAACCTCCACAAGCAGCCCATCGAACACAGCCGACGCAACGCTGGGGGCAATGGGCAGTGGGACCTTTCCAGATCAAATCTCCGCTCCATTGAAACAAATCATCTGGAGGGTTAATATTGCGGGGTATCTTTTCAAATCCATGGATGCTGGCAATACATGGTATGACCTAAACAAAAAATTAGCGTACGTTTCTGCAATAAACAATACGACCGCCTGGGGCATCAATTTTGAGGGGAAAGTTGAACTGACCCTGGATGGAGGCGCTACCTGGAGAACCACCCCTGGTCTGCTGAAACAAATATCTGGGGTGGACGACAAGATTGCCTGGGGCGTCAATGACAAACTGGAAATTTATAGAACCCTGGACGCTGGCTTTACCTGGTCAAAAGTGAGTGGCGCGGCGCAAAGCATCTCGGCAGTGAATGGGAATACCGCCTGGGCCCTCAATAGTGGCAATATGTGGCGTACCAATAATGCGGGCAGCAATTGGAGCCAGGTCCCTGGAAAAATGAAAAGCATCAGTGCCAAAAGTTTTGATCTGGGCATTGGTATTGACGATCAAGGGAACCTAAAATCGACAGTAAATGCGGGTAAATTCTGGACATCCGTAGCCAATGGTTATTTTTTAAGCGCAGTCGCTTATGCGGATAATGCTGGTTATGCCATTGACAATAACCTAAAATTGATCCCAATAACATATTGATCCCGACAACATTTAGTACAACTGAAGCTGCGCCTAAAAATGGCTTTTTGAAGGTCTTTTCACCATAAAACAGTTAAAATCCAATATGAAAAATTTCCAATTAACCGTGCTGGCTATTTTGGGCTTTGCCAGTTTGAATGCCCAAAACTTGTCTCTTCAACCCATTACCGAACCACAGGATCTGCAAAGCAGTTTGTTTATGAACAATGCTTCCAGCAGTTATGCGGCAGATGAAACGCCCACCGGGCACCAGCTCCACAGTCCCATCGTGGCGACCAGCCTCCGGGTGAAAGGCCTGTACATTGTCCCAGTTGGACAAGTGGAAAAACCCAGGGCAAAAGAAGCCATCGCAGCAATTTTGGCCATCATGCAAAGCCATTATTTGAAGATGCTGGGAGTTACTTTTGAATTTGATCCGGAAGTCAGTGTATTGCGTTCAAACTACAGTGTTAAGGATGCCGTTGACTGGAACAACAACTACAACTTCATTAAAGCCAATTTAGGACAAGAATTCCTCAACAACCGCAACATAGTGGTTTCCGTTCTGGAAGGCACGGCGGGTGACGCTGGCGGCTGGGGTGGAGTATTAAAAATGACGGGGAGTTTCTGGAACAGCACCTACGACATCTTCATCAATCGGCCCCATATGTTGGCTACCGAGCTGGCCGGTTGGTCTCATGAACTGGGGCATGCTTTTGGCCTCATGCATTCCTTGGACACCAAAAATTGCATGACTAAGTTGAATATCGATATGGGTACACTCCCCAATTTGTTGATGCAACAAACGGGCAAACTGGGTACCGTGTATGAGTATCCACTGGCCAAAGAAGAGAAAAAAATGATCCTGGATTCTACTTATTCGGTGAGTTGTTTGGCCTTTAGAGGCGATCGCCCGGCGCCCCTGCGTTACCTCAGGCTCACCAGTGGTCAGGCCAGCCAAAGTGCCAATGGCCGCAACGTAGAAATGATCGAATTTCACAACGGCGCTGAAGGCAGGGGCACTTTAGCCAAAGACGCTTCGGGCAAATGGTTGGAACGCGATTTGCTGGGTACCACCCGTTTTAGCTTTAACGAAGTTGGGCGCGACGATTGGTCGGTCTACCTCCAGGACCCTGGTCGCAATGTCGCCCTTCAAATCGATTTATATACCTCAAAAGTAATGTATGGGGCTATAGGATCGAGCACTAAGTCACCTATTTACAATATTTTATGGTCGAAAAAATCAGCTAGCTCCATCAACAATCCGTCTTGCGCTTGTGCCGCTCAAACCTTTCGCAGTGTGAGCGACCACACTTGGGTGGAGTTCCGACTACCGGGTGGCAGCAGTGGCCAAACCATCAACATCCCGGCTGGTGCGCACAACAAATACGTTTTCCCAAAATGCAACCGGGTTTGGTGGGACAACCTCAGCTTCACGTGCAACACCAGTACGTGCAAGTGGGAAAGAACTGCTGGCCGATGGGATGCTGACGCACTTTGCACGGGTTCTGCTGGCAATAGTCCCTATGTTTTTGTTGGCGAAAAATAGTTGTTTTTAAAGGATGATTTAGTTGGGCTGGGCTAATTGAAAATAGCTCAGCCCAATTCTATTTTAATCAATCATTTTCGATACTTTTAAGACATTAAGTCCACCAACAAAACACCTATGCACAGATTACTTCCTTTCATCTTGGCCCTTGGCCTTTTCCAGGCCTGCCAAAATCCAGCTACCAACTCCACCGAATCCACCACCGACACCAGCACTTTCGCCTACGATTACACCCAACTCAAAACCCATATCCCCCTCATCCTGCTCGAAGACGGCGACCGCAAAGTCCTGCTCGCCGAAGCCTACCAGGGTCGGGTAATGACCAGTAGTGCTGCGGGGATGGAAGGCACCAGCTACGGCTGGATCAACCACGATTTGATCTCCAAAGGGGAATACCAGCCCCACATGAATGCCTTTGGTGGCGAAGAACGATTTTGGCTGGGCCCGGAAGGCGGGCAATATGGCCTGTATTTCAAAAAAGGTGACCCTTTTGATTTTCCCCACTGGCAAACACCCGGTGCCATCGATACCATGACCTATCCAGCCGTGCAAAAAGATAAAACGCAAGCCCTTTTTGCCAAAAGTTTCAGCATCGAAAACTATGCAGGTACCCGTTTCGACCTCAAGGTGGAACGCCGCATCCGTTTGTTGAGCGAAAAAGAAGCCAGCGACCTCTTGCAAGTACCGCTGAATGCCGTAAAATGGGTAGGCTATGAAAGTGACAATCAGCTCAGCAATACGGGCCAGGAAGATTGGGACAAATCCAAAGGGGTGCTCTCCATCTGGCTTTTGGGCATGTTGAAGGCCAGCCCCGCACAAGTGGTCATGTTGCCCTACAAAGCTGGCGGTAGCGCCCAGGTCAACGATGCTTATTTTGGCAAAATTGCTGCCGATCGTTTGATTAAAAAAGACAGTGTACTCTTCTTCAAAGGCGACGCCAAGTCGCGGGGCAAAATTGGCATTCCACCCTCCATTGTCAAGCCCCTCGCAGGCAGTTACGATGCCGAAAAAGGTGCTTTGACCATCGTCCGTTTCAGCTACGCTGGCGATACCGCTTATGTCAATTCCATGTGGGAAATCCAGCGCTACCCCTACCGTGGCGACGTGGTAAATACCTACAACGACGGCCCGAACGACAAAGGCGAACAAATGGGCGCTTTTTATGAACTGGAAACCTCCTCCCCTGCCCTGGTACTCAAAAAAGGTGGCACTTATCGCCATGTGCAGCAAACCTTTCATTTTGAAGGGAAGGCTTCAGATTTGAATGTGATCAGTAAACATGTGTTGGGGGTGGAATTGAGCCAGGTGCCGAAGTTGTGAGTTCAATACAAAACCAAATACCAATGTACTTGAGAAATCTAGTCGCTTTCACCCTGGGCATTGCCCTGACCCAGCAGCTTTCTGCCCAAGGCAATGTCAACATTCAAAACGTTTGGAAACAAACTTACCTCCAGTTTGAAGCCGGGAAACCCAGCCTCGGAGTTCAGAGCAACCAATCGGCCTGGATCATCGAAAAAATTGCCAACAGTACTGAGGTGCGCCTCAAACATGTGGCCAGTGGTGGCTACCTCAATGCCGAAAAAGATGCGAAATCCCCCTCCATCGGAGCCATCGAACCCGGCTGGTGGAGCGCCATGTGGATACTGGAACCGGTTGCGGGTACTGATCAGCTGCGCCTCAAAAACAAATGGTGGAGTACCTATTTACACACCGAAAGCGGTGCCGTTGAACTGGGTGCAATACAACCCGGCTGGCTAAGCGCCCGCTGGAAAACCACCGCCAGTAGCGGCGTGGTTACACCCCCAACTACCAGCAATCAACCCTTCAACATAGTCCCTTTGGGTGGCAATACCTTCTTCAATAATTTTGGAGCAAGTGGCATTGGTCTTTCAACCATGGGTATCCAAAACTGGACGGATGCGGCGGTGATCCCCACGGTGTATTTCCGCATCCAAGAGAAAGGGACTTACTCCCTGAAACTGATCGCCAAAGCTGCTCAAGCCAGCAGCCTCAATGTGGGCATGCAAGGCAGTACCATCAAAGTAGACGTAAACGGCAGCGATTGGCAAAAATATGCGCTGGGCACCTTTACCCTGGAAGCGGGTTACGTTCCCATTGTGCTCAAGGGCCTGCAAAAAACCGGAGCCAAATTCGCCGACATCCAGGCCATAGAAATCCAGAGTGACCCAGCCAACATCAAATTTGTAAACGCCAGTTTGACGGGCGCCGTGGAAGACAGTTACTACTTCGGGCGACGTGGCCCTTCGGTACACATGAGTTACACCCTCCCCGCTGGCAAAAACATCGAATGGTTTTACAACGAAGTGACTGTGCCTACTGGCAACGATGCCATCGGCTCCTACTTTATGGTCAACGGCTTTGCCGAAGGGTATTGTGGCATCCAGGTGAATAGCGCTACCGAGCGCCGGGTTTTGTTCTCGGTCTGGAGCCCTTTCACTACCGACGATCCCTCCTCCATCCCTGACGATCAGCGGGTGAGGTTGTTGGCCAAAGGACCAGGTGTGAATGCCAAGGATTTTGGAGGCGAAGGCTCCGGTGGCCAAAGTTATTTGCTGTACAACTGGAAAGCGGGCCAGACCTATAAATTCCTGACCCGCATTCGCCCCAATGGCGACAACACCACTACCTATACCTCCTACTTTTTTGATCCCAACATGCAGGCCTGGCGGCTCATTGCTTCTTTCAAGCGGCCCAAAATCTCAACCTGGTATAAGTCGCCCCATTCGTTTTTGGAGAATTTCCAACCCGAACGAGGCGCCATAACCCGCAAAGTGTTGTTCAACAACCAATGGGTTTGTGATGATTCGGGCAACTGGAGCGAAATGACGGAGGCTCGATTTACCAATGATGATACCGGGCGAAAAAAACTGCGCATGGACTTTAATGGTGGGGTGGAAAACAACCAGTTCTTTCTCCGCAATTGTGGCTTTTTCAACAATTTCACCAACCCGGATTCCATGTTCAAACGGACCCCGGGAGGTAAAAAACCGGTGATCAACTTCGATCAATTGCCAAAGCAATAGACTTTATAGTCAGGTCAACTATACCATGCGAATAATTTTTTCAAAAAACACTTACCTTTAAGTTGATCAATACAATATAAGCTTGAGTTCGATGCGCATTACCGAGTGGCTGACACCTTCAAACCCTTGTCGACAATTTGAAAACAATGAGCAATTGTTTCAAGCCCTGAAAAGTTTGAACAACTCGGCAATACGTTGTGTGCAAAACAAGGCGATGCCTTCGGCGAAGAAATTGGTTGAGCAATACAAATTGGCGCCAGAAAGCGTCGATGAATTGCTCAACCAAAGTTCGCTCATCTTTTTGCGAAAAATAGAGGACGGCTCGTACCAGTTTCAAGGCCATGCCCCCTCTAGTTACCTCGTCGAAATCATGAAGCGGGTGGCCTTGTCGATGACCAGGAAACGCCAAACAAACTATGAATCGATCGAAGACCACCACGATTTGCACGACCCAGATATAGAAGCCAGTAACCGGCAACGGGAATCAGCCGAGCTGGTACGGCAATTTTTGGGGCAAATGGGCGAACCTTGTACCTCTGTCATCCGGCTCCACCACATCGAAGGTTATCCCGATGAAGAAGTGGTTCGCCAAGGCTGGACCCGCTATACCACTACCGATTCGCTGAAGATAAAACGCAGCGATTGTATGAAAAAATTGATCCAAATAGCGCGACAATGGAAGATTACGAACAATACCTGAGTAACAACGCTGAAGACGACGAACGCCGCGCAGCCGCACAAGTCATGGAGGGCTTGGCGGGTTTGAGGCTGGAATCCAAGTTGCGCGAAGTAGCCGCAGAACAGGCTGCCCAGCACCGACGAACGTTTTGGAGGCGGATATTGTTCACCCTGGCTGCGCTGGCTTTTTTGGCCGCCGTGGCCTATTGGTTTTTTACCAAAAATGAGGCTACGCCAGCTGCGCCACCTAGCGAAAAGCCAGCTCCCAGCGCACCTGCACCACGCAAAGAACAAGCTCCTGAACAGAATAAATCTGAAAAACCTCGCGAAAAGCCCCCTATTGCCCAAATCAAACCGAAGGAAGAAGTTCCAGTACCTCCTGATCCCATTTTCCCAACCTTTGCACTCCAGGATGAACTCATTCCTGAGCCGCTTAATCCTGCGCCCGACTTGGTTGCCACGCGCGGTGCGGGCCAAGCAAATATTGCCCTGCAAGCCCTGCTCGATCAGTTGTGGTACGTGGATTATCCGCTACTAGGGCTTGACATAAGTAAGGCCTTTCCCAGCATCGATGAAAAACTAAAAAAACGGGACTTTACCACCGCTTACCTCGAACTGGAGCAATTGGGGAGCGCCCGGCCAGCGAACGACACTCTGCAATCTCTACGAGCTTATTGCCTGCTGCAAACGGGCGAAGGCCCGGATGCCTTGCTTCATTTTGGCCAAATCCAGAGTCGTCAATTGGATTGGAAACCCCAACTGGAATGGTACCGAGGCCTGGCCCTATTGTTGGCGGACAAAAAGTCGGAAGCGCTTGCCCAATTCACCACGATAGCAGCAAACCCGGGACATCCTTACCGCAGACAGGCTCGAAAAGCACTGAAGTTGTTGCAATAATTCGCCTCACCCTGTTAATCAATACTACTATGAGAAACTGTTTATGGATGGCTTTGTGCCTGATCACGGGTTTGTTGAGTGCGCAGACGGTGGATTCAGTGGCGCTGCGGCGGGTGGATAGTTTGCTTCGCAGGGTAGACACAACTGAAAATTTTTCCGATGCACTCCGCTTAAACACATTGGCCGAAAATATAGCCCTTGAAAAAATTGGCCGCGAATCCGCTGCGTATGCCCGTTGCTGTCACAGCCATTACGGTTTAATGCTTAGACAACTAGAGATACCTGATCAGGAAGCGTTTAATTGGGCCTCGGAAGCCCTGCGCATCAGAAAAAAAGTACTTGGCAAACAACATGCCTCTTACGCGATAAGTCTGAGTCATATTGCTTATTGTTACATGTCATGGGGGCAACATGAAAAAGCGTTGCCCTATTTGCTCGAAGGCCGTCAGGTGATGGAGCTGCCACACAATCAAAACAATACCTTCTATACCAACATCCTGGTCAATCTTGGTGTCGGCTACATCCGAACAGGCCAATACGAGCAGGGTGAAGAAGCATTTTTAAGCGCGTTAGCCTATATTGAAACACATGAAGGTTCCAACAACAGAAAAGCCGCCACCGTTCTTAACAATTTAGCTACGTTGAACGAAATGATGGGCAACTACCCCAAATCCTTGCAATATGCACTGAAGTCAACAGAAAGACGTCGCCTTGCAGTAGGCGAAAAACATTACACTTTTGCTTTTAGTTTAAAAACTTTGGCAATGTCCTATCTTCGGGTGAACAACATCCCAAAAGCTGAAGAACACATGTTGGAAGCCCGATCTATCGTTGAAAAAACAGTGGGCAAAGAATCGGGCAATTACCCTGAAATACTGGAGGGCTTAGCCACAATCTATGCTAGGCTCAAACAATTTGAAAAAGCAGAATCCTTGTTGAATGAAGCTTGTGGGGTAAGAGCTAAATTGGAAGGTTACGAACACCCGGGTTATGGATATTGTCTTAGTCGTCATGCAGCTATTTATATCGAAACTGGGGCATTGGAACACGCAGAGTCGCTCTTGCAGAATGCACTCCGCATTGCACACAATTCCGTTGGAGAAGGTAGTGAACAAACCCTAGAAGCGCTCCGACTGCTAGCGGCATTATATCAGATGACTGGCCGATATGTTGCTTCCGAAGCTTTGTTTAATCAATTAACCAAAGTGCTTCAATTCAATCTGAGCAATGCACTGCACCACCTTTCTGAACAGGAAATGCAGCGATATTTTCGCAAAGAAGAAGGCTTGCAGGACGCAGTTTTTTCACTCATACATACAGCAGCACCAAAGCTACAGATACCTCCTGGAATTTCTGGTATCTCCTACAACAACACTCTATTTCTGAAAGGTTTTTTGCTACAATCAGCTATCAGCGCCCGACAATTAGCTACAAAAAATCCTGCACACGAAGAGATGCTTAATTTGTTAAAGTCTTATGAACGCCGTCTGGGCGACGCCTACTCCAAGCCCTTTTCTAAACGTGATAGTTCTGAAGTCGTTTCTTTTGAAATGAAAAAAAATGAGCTTCAGAAACAACTCGCCAGAGAGGTTGATGGGTATACAGAAGTAGAGCGACAAGTAAGTTGGCAAGCAGTACAAAAAAGCTTGCATGCCAATGCCGCAGCGATTGAATTTGTACATTTCAATTATTACAATAAAAGCATTCAATTTCCTACTGACAGTGTTCTTTACGCTGCGCTTGTTCTTTTGCCTGGTACAGACGCGCCAGAATTCATCCCCCTCTTCGAAGAAAAACAACTCACCACGCTCCTCAAAACCGAGGGCAACCCCCAACCCGCTTTTTACAACGACCTTTATGCCAATGACAAAAAAGGCGACCAACTCTACGATCTAATCTGGAAACCCATCTCGGCTGCCTTGCCGCAAGGCACCACCGTATATTGCTCGCCCTCCGGCCTGCTGCACCGCCTCAACCTGGGGGCCATCCCCACGCCCGACGGCAAAACCCTGGCCGAAAAAACCCGCCTGAGCATACTGGGCAGTACCCGGCAGTTGGTTATCCCACCCGTGCCCACCACCCAGCAAAGCGCTACCGCCCAACTCTACGGTGGCATCCAATACGACGCCACACCCACTGTGGCCGCCAATACGTCAGCCAAACCCGAGGATCTAGCCGCCCGTCGCGGCCCCGATATCACCCAAAACGACTCCACCCTGCGCGGCGAAAACTGGAACTACCTCCGCTGGACCGAAGTAGAAATCAGCGCCGCCGCCAATGTGATGAAAAGTAAAAGCATTGTGCCTACTTTGAAAAAAGGTGCCGAAGCTACCGAGGAATCTTTCAAAGCTTTAGGTCATGGCAGTCCATCACCGCGCATCCTGCACCTAGCCACCCACGGTTTTTTCTTTCCCGATCCAAAAGAGTCAAAACCGGGTGAGGGGCAGGCCATTGGCGAAAAAACCTTCAAAGTATCCGACAACCCCATGATCCGTTCCGGCCTGGTACTGGCGGGTGGCAACCACGCCTGGAAAACGGGCAAACCCTTGCGCCCCGACCTGGAAGACGGCATCCTCACTGCCTACGAAATCAGCCAGATGAACCTTGCCAATACCGAACTCGTGGTGCTTTCCGCCTGCGAAACGGGCCTCGGCGACCTCGTAGGCAACGAAGGGGTATACGGTTTGCAGCGTGCCTTCAAAATAGCGGGTGCTCGCTACCTCATCATGTCGCTGTGGCAGGTGCCCGATTTTCAGACCCAGGTGTTTATGACGGCTTTTTACAAGCATTGGCTGGAGGGAAAAATGGCCGTGCCCGAGGCGTTTCGCGCTACGCAGGCGGAACTGCGGGGGAGGTACAGTGGCGAGGCGTTCAAGTGGGCGGGCTTCGTGCTGGTGGAGTAGGTCAACCTCTTTATATCACTATTCGATGTCAATATGAGAAATTGCTTATTGTGGGCTTTTTGCCTGATCACGGGTTGGTTGGGTGCGCAAACGGTGGATTCGGTTGCACTGCGGCGAGTGGATAGTTTGATTCAGGTTTCCCGTGCGCTTACTGCCAAAAGAGACTTTGACCAAGCCCTCGACGTTAATGCCGTAGCAGAAAAAATCGCATTGAAAAAGCTGGGGCAGCAATCGGCAGCCTATGGCAGTTGTTGTTTTAACCGCGGTAGAACTTTGTTCCTCAAAAGAGACTATACAAGTGCTGAAAAATGGTACAACGAAGCCAAAGCCATCCGAGAAAAAGCCCTCGGCAGGGAACATCCCGATTATGCCACAAGTCT
This sequence comes from Haliscomenobacter sp., assembly GCF_965225875.1. Lineage (GTDB taxonomy): Bacteria > Bacteroidota > Bacteroidia > Chitinophagales > Saprospiraceae > Haliscomenobacter. The sequence goes on from NZ_CBDDBS010000002.1 coordinate 1,595,949, forward strand.
GAACAATCTGGCGATTCTGTACAAGAACATGGGCCAGTACGAAAAAGCCGAACCGCTTTACCTTGAAGCCAAAGCCATCCGGGAAAAAGCCCTCGGCAGGGAACATCCCGATTATGCCGCAAGCCTGAACAACTTGGGAATTCTGTACGAGAACACGGGCCAATATGAGAAAGCCGAACCGTTTTACCTTGAATCTAAAGCCATCCGGGAAAAAGCCTTAGGCAGGGAACACCCCGATTATGCCGCAAGCCTGAACAACCTGGCGATTCTATACGAGAACTCGGGCCAATACGAAAAAGCCGAACCACTTTACGTTGAATCCAAAGCCATCCGGGAAAAAGCTTTAGGCACGGAACATCCCGATTATGCCGCAAGCCTGAGCAACCTGGCGGGGCTGTACCGGGACATGGGCCAATATGAGAAAGCCGAACCACTATACCTTGAATCCAAAGACATCCGGGAAAAAGCCTTAGGCAAGGAACATCCCGATTATGCCGCAAGCCTGAACAACCTGGGGATTCTGTACTGGACCATGGGCCAATATGAAAAAGCCGAACCACTTTATCTTGAATCCAAAGCTATCCGGGAAAAAGCCTTAGGGAGGGAACATCCTTATTATGCGGCAAGTCTGAACAACCTGGCGGGGTTGTACCAGCTCATGGGCCAGTTCGAAAAAGCCGAACCGCTTTACCTTGAATCCAAAGCCATCAGGAAAAAAGCTTTAGGCACGGAACATCCCGATTATGCCGCAAGCCTGAGCAATCTGGCGATTCTGTACGAGAACATGGGCCAATATGAAAAAGCCGAACCGCTTAACCTTGAAGCCAAAGCCATCCGGGAAAAAGCCTTAGGCAAGGAACATCTCGATTATGCCGCAAGCTTGCAAAACCTGGCGGTTCTGTACCGGGACATGGGGCAATACGAAAAAGCCGAACCGCTTAACCTTGAAGCCAAAGCCATCCGGGAAAAAGCCTTAGGCAGAGAAAATCCCGGTTATGCCGAAAGCCTGCAAAATCTGGCGGGGTTGTACCAGGACATGGGCCAATACGAAAAAGCCGAACTTCATTTGCTTGAATGGTCCACGGTGAATATGCACATTATTGAACAAGCCCTACACCACCTTTCCGAAAGTGAATTGAACAATTATTTGGACAAGTTTTCCAATAGTCAGAACCAAACCCTTTCGTTCACCCAGATAGCCCGCAGTAAAAAAATGAACCCTATCTGCTACGACAACAGCCTCTTCTACAAGGGGTTTCTGCTCCAATCCACAGGCCGGATCAAACAATTAGCCCTTTCGGATGAGGGCACCGCGGAAAAATACATCCGGCTGATAGGCTACCAACGCAGGCTAGCCACTCAGTATGCTCAACCCATTGCCAAACGGGATAGCCCCTTGATAGCCCAACTGGAAGCCAAAGCCAATGACATTGAAAAAGACCTTGCCCGAACAGTAGCAGGTTTCGGCCAAGCCTTACGACAAGTCAAATGGCAGGAAATTCAAACGGCATTGAAACCTAGCGAAGCAGCTATTGAGTTTGTGAGTTACCGTTTTTATCAAAAAAAGAAAACCGACAGCATGCTTTACGCTGCGCTTGTTCTCTTGCCCGGCACAGACGCGCCAAAGTTCATCCCCCTTTTTGAAGAAAAACATCTCTCCGTCCTCCTCAAAACCGAAGGTAATCCCCAACCCGCTTTTTACAACGACCTTTATGCCAATGACAAAAAAGGCGACCAACTCTACCATTTAATCTGGGAACCCATCTCCGCTGCCTTGCCGCAAGGAACCACCGTCTATTGCTCGCCCTCCAGCTTGTTGCACCGCATCAATTTAGGCGCCATCCCCACGCCCGATGGCAAAACCCTGGCTGAAAAACACCGCCTGAGTACCTTGGGTAGCACCCGCCAGCTGGTCGTTCCACCCGTGCCCACCACCCAGCAAAGCGCTACCGCCCAACTCTACGGCGGCATCCAATACGACGCAACGCCTACAGTGGCCGCTAATACACCAGCAAAACCCGAAGACCTAGCTGCCCGCCGCGGCCCCGACATCACCCAAAACGACTCCACCCTACGCGGAGAAAACTGGAATTACCTCCGCTGGACCGAAGTGGAAATCAGCGCCGCCGCCAATGTGATGAAAAGCAAAGGCATCATGCCTACTTTGAATAAAGGCGCAGAAGCTACCGAAGAATCCTTCAAAGCGCTGGGCCAGGGCAACCCTTCCCCACGCGTTCTACACTTGGCAACCCACGGTTTTTTCTTTCCCGATCCAAAAGAATCAAAGCCGAATAAGGGGCAGGCCATTGGTGAAAAAACCTTCAAAGTTTCTGACAATCCCATGATCCGTTCCGGCCTGGTACTGGCGGGTGGCAACCACGCCTGGAAAACGGGCAAACCCCTAAGCCCAGGCTTGGAAGACGGCATCCTCACCGCCTATGAAATCAGCCAGATGAACCTCGCCAATACCGAACTCGTGGTGCTTTCCGCCTGCGAAACGGGCCTCGGCGACCTCGTAGGCAACGAAGGGGTTTATGGCTTGCAACGCGCCTTCAAAATTGCGGGCGCGAAGTACCTCATCATGTCGCTGTGGCAGGTGCCCGATTTCCAGACCCAGGTGTTTATGACGGCTTTTTACAAGCATTGGCTGGAGGGAAAAATGGCGGTGCCAGAAGCGTTTCGGGCTACGCAGGCGGAATTGCGAGGGAGGTATAGTGGCGAGGCGTTCAAGTGGGCGGGTTTTGTGCTGGTGGAGTGAGTTTTACAAAAACAAAGCATCCATAGTGATGGACTGATGCACCAAAGATTGAGCATGAGTATTTTGAACCAGTCCATAGGTGGTGATGAAGGTTAGCCAAAGGGCTTTGTTCGTTTTGGTCAACTCAGCAAAAAGACTCATTTTTTTTCGCAAGTTGTCAGCATACTCTTTTTCAATGGTAAAAGCTTTCATTGAAAATTTCATTTCACAGAGATTGATCACGTGGTCGCGGCGGTCAATCAAGAGGTCGATTTGCGCTTTGTCCGTTCCATTGCTTCCAACCCAGGCCGAGGTTTGGGTTTGGACGCTATTGATGCCCAAAGCGTTTTTGAGTTGAGAGAGGTGCATGAGGCACACTTGCTCAAAGGCATAACCACTCCATGCACGTATTTCAGGCGTATCGATGCCATTGATCCAGTAGTTGTCATCAAATGGGCTGTTGTTCTTAATGAATTTCAGGTAAAAGAGGGAATAAAAGTCGGTCAGTTGATAAATGGCGTTGTTCTTTGGCTTCCCGAAAGTATTGTATTTACGAATGAAATTGCTTTCTTCCAATTCTCTTAAAACCGCAGAAGTATTGCCCCCATTCGGCAATTTAGTCGCTTTGAGTAGGGCATCACGTTCAAGTCCGATGCCTTTTTTGGCAAGGGCTTCAATGACTGCAATGTGCTTATCCGCTTTTTTAAAAAGGGTCGCATAGAGTTTATCAAACTCATTCCTCAGTTTTCCTTTTGGCTTAAAACACAAATCATTGATGTTTTGGGTGGCACTTTTACGAGGGTCTATCATATCCAAATAGAAAGGTATACCACCAAACACCATGTACAATTGCAGCAATTGATAACGGTCAAAGCCGACTGATTTTGCTTTGAAAAAGGTTTCACATTCAGCCAGAGTGAAGGGGTCGAGTTGAATCTGATGGGTCACTCGGTTGTACAAACCACCGGTATTGTTGATGAGTTGATTAATCATCCAGGATGCTGCCGAGCCGCAAACAATCAATACAATATCCGTTCGCGCACTGGCCCAACTGTTCCAAAAATGCTCTAACGCCGATATAAAAAACGAGTTAGGTGTATCCAACCACGGCAGTTCGTCTAAAAATAAAACTTTTTTTCCCGCCAAAGGCAGCGACTCTATCGCCTTGATGAGTTGTTGAAATGCTTGAAACCAATCTTTTGCGGGCAGGTTGTCTTCCAATTCCGGGAAATACCGAATCAGGGCAGAATGAAAATTGGTCAACTGTTGATCGGTTTCAACGTTGGCAATACCCGTCAAATGAAAAGCAAATTGCCCTTCGTAAAAGGAACGGATTAAAAAGGTTTTGCCTACTCGCCTACGGCCATATACAGCAACAAAAGCCGACTTGTCGTCCGCTTGAATAGATTGCAATGTTGCCAATTCTTCTAATCTTCCTGTTATTTTAGCCATTTTAAAACCTCATTTATGGCTCAAATATAGGTAAATAAATTGATTTTAGCCAAAAAAATGTAATCAAATTGGCTAAAAACAACGTAATGATAAAGATTCAGGCACCAGCACGCAAGAGCAAAACCTAAACAGGCTGATGGAATGACACATCAATTTTTTAAAAAAACACTTACCTTTAAATTCATCAAAAGGTAATTTACTACAGCCTGTTAATCAATCCTACAATGAGAAACTATTTATGCTTAGCTTTTTGCCTGATCACGGGTTTGTTGAGCGCGCAGACGGTGGATTCGGTGGCGCTGCGGCGGGTGGATAGTCTGATTCGGGTTTCCCAAACACTCGCTGCCAGTAGTAACTTCGACCAAGCCCTTGAAGTCAATGCCCTGGCTGAAAAAATCGCGCTCGAAAAACTGGGCCGCCTGTCGGCGTCTTTTGGCCGTTGTGCCTTGAACCACGGACGAATTTCTTATTTCAAAGGCGACATGCCTGAAGCGGAAAAATGGTGGCTCGAAGCCAGAGAAATACGTGAAAAAGTCCTCGGTAAAGAGAACCCCGTTTATGCTTCCTCTTTGCACAACCTCGGCGTACTCTATGAAGACATGGGCAATATCCAAAAAGCCGAGTCCTTTTACCTGGAAGCCATGGCCATCCGGGAAAGAGCGCTGGGCAAGGAGCATCCCGATTATGCCACAAGCCTAAACAGCCTAGGCATCATTTATATGGATATGGGCCAATATGAAAAAGCCGAACAGTTGTACCTCCGCGCCAAAACAATCTGGGGAAAATCCCTGGGCAAAAAGCACCCCAATTATGCCAAAAGCCTGAACAACCTTGCTATCCTTTACGAGAATACGGGCAAATTCGAGCAAGCCGAACTCCTGTACCTCGAAGCCCTGGACATCGCTGGAAAATCGCTGGGCAAGGAGCATCCCGATTATGCCACAAACCTGAACAACCTTGCGAGCCTCTATCTTGCTATGGGCGATTTTGATAAAGCCGAACAGCTATTCCTCGAAACCAAAGCCATCTGGGGAAAAGCCTTGGGTAAGGAGCATACCGATTATGCCAGATGCCTGAACAACCTCGCCGTTGTTTACAAGAAAAAAAGCAATTACGATAAGGCCGAACAGTTGTACCTCGAAGCGAAAGAGATCTATGGAAAGGCACTGGGCAAGGAGCACCCCTATTATGCCGAAAGCCTGAACAACCTCGCGGGGCTGTACGGCGCAATGGGCCAATACGAAAAAGCTGAACCGCTCTTGCTCGAAGCCAAAACCATCTGGGGAAAAGCCTTGGGCAAGGAGCATCCCGATTATGCCAAAAGTTTGAGCAACCTCGCCATTGTTTACGGCGAAACGGGCAACTACGAAAAAGCCGAAGCCCTGTACCTAGAAGCCAAAGCCATCTACGGAAAAGTGTTGGGTAGGGAAAATCCCGAATATGCCGAAAACCTCAAAAACCTGGCAATCCTGTACTCCCTCGATATGGGCGAACAGGAAAAGGCCGAGCCCCTATACCTCGAACTTTCGCAAATAAACCGACACCTGGCAGAAAAAGCCATGCACCATCTCTCCGAACGCGAGATGAACAGTTTCCTCAACGAATTTTCCGACGGCCTGGACAATGCACTGGCTTTTGTCCGGCGGTCGGCCAGTCCCAAAAGGGTGTCCGATTGCTTTGACAACGCGCTGTTTTACAAAGGCTTCCTTCTGAACGCTGCCAACCGAAGCCGAACCCTCGTGCTTTCCAACCCAGCAGCAGCCGAAAATTTCAACCTGCTTAAATCCTACGAACGCCGCCTCGCCGCACAATATGCCCAACCCGTCGCCGACCGCGATAGCACAAGCCTCGCCGACCTGGAAGCCAAAGCCAACAACCTCGAAAAAGACCTCGCTCGAACAGTAGCAGGTTTCGGCCAGGCCTTACGACAAGTCAAATGGCAGGAAATTCAAAAGTCATTAAAACCCGGTGAAGCAGCAATCGAGTTCGTGAGTTACCGTTTTTATCGAAAAAAACAAACCGACAGCATGCTTTACGCTGCGCTTGTTCTTTTGCCTGGTACAGACGCGCCAAAATTCATCCCCCTCTTCGAAGAGAAACAACTCACCACACTTCTCAAAACCGAGGGCAACCCCCAACCTGCTTTTTACAACGACCTTTACGCTGCCGCAAAAAAAGGCGACCAACTCTACAATTTAATCTGGAAATCCATCTCCGCAGCCTTGCCACAAGGTACCACCGTCTATTGCTCACCCTCCGGCTTGTTGCACCGCATCAATTTAGGCGCCATCCCCACGCCCGACGGCAAAACCCTGGCTGAAAAACACCGTCTGAGTACCTTGGGTAGCACCCGCCAACTGGTCGTTCCACCCGTGCCCACCACCCAGCAAAGCGCTACCGCCCAACTCTACGGTGGCATCCAATACGACGCCATACCTACAGTAGCCGCCAATACGCCCCTAAAACTCGAAGACCTGGCAGCCCAACGCGGCCTCGTTTTTACCCAAAACGACTCCACTCTACGCGGCGAAAACTGGAACTACCTCCGCTGGACCGAAGTAGAAATCAGCGCTGCCGCCAACGTGATGAAGAGCAAAGGCATTACCCCTACCCTGAAAAAAGGCATCGAAGCTACCGAAGAATCGTTCAAAGCCTTGGGCCAGGGCAGCCCATCACCGCGCGTTCTCCACCTGGCCACCCACGGCTTTTTCTTTCCCGATCCAAAAGAGTCGAAGTCGGGTGAGGTAAAGACGATTGGTGAAAAAACCTTCAAAGTATCCAACAACCCCATGATCCGCTCCGGCCTGGTACTGGCGGGTGGCAACCACGCCTGGAAAACTGGCAAACCCTTACGTCCCGGCCTGGAAGACGGCATCCTTACCGCCTACGAAATCAGCCAGATGAACCTCGCCAATACCGAGCTCGTGGTGCTCTCCGCCTGTGAAACAGGCCTTGGCGACCTGGTAGGCAATGAAGGGGTATACGGCTTGCAGCGCGCCTTCAAAATAGCCGGAGCCCGCTACCTGATCATGTCGCTGTGGCAGGTACCCGATTTTCAGACCCAGGTGTTTATGACCGCTTTTTACAAGCATTGGTTGGAGGACAAAAAGACGGTGCCCGAAGCGTTTCGCGCTACGCAGACGGAACTGCGGGGGAGGTACAGTGGCGAGGCGTTTAAATGGGCGGGCTTTGTATTGGTGGAGTAATTTTTGGGTGAATTAATAAGCGCTTTTTTTTATTTTAGGCCTGCGCTAAAGCATTTAGTATGACGCAAAAAATTACTTCCCAATTTTTTTCGAGGCTTTTGAATAGGAAGCTCACTTGAAATGAACCGTTCGACTTCCTATTCAAAACCCAAATTGGGAAGTTAATTTTTCTGCGTTACTTAATTCCTTGCTATGAATCCCAAATTGTATCGCCTGCGGGCGCTCCTATTTGCCTTATCGCTTGCTGTTACTGGGGCTTTTGCCCAAAAGTCCCGATTGCCTTCCGCCCCAACGCATGAATCTGTTGCCGCTCTAAAAACGCGCTTGGCTAGTACCAAAGACCCTGCTGAAGCGATCCAATTGCTGGACGTTCTCGCCGACTCTGCAGCTGTCTCCAATTTGCCTGCCCTGCGTGGATATGCCAGTCAAGCACTCCGCTGGGGAGGAGACCAAGCGCCGAAATTGTTGCAGGCCCGCGCGCTGCTACTGGCGGGTAAAGCCTATGTACGCTTAACGAGTTACGATACCGCTATGGTTTTCCTCGATCGTACTTTGGCCCTGTTTGGTCCCAAGGCTCAAGCAAAAGAAAGTGCAGAAGCACACTACTGGATCGGCCAGGCAAAGGCCAACCAGCGGGAGTTCGCCCCAGCGGCGGACCACTATTTCAAAGCAGTATCAATCTGGGAGCGAAGCGGATATCGCAAAGAACTGGTCCGCACCTACACCGCACTAGCGGACCTGCATGCCATGCAAGATGATTATGAAAAAGCAATCAACTATTCCCAACAGGCTATTGACCTATTAAAAACAATGGATGAACCAGAGCTACTGGTTGATGCACTCCTCTATTCGTCTTATACCTATGTGCTGAAAGGAGAACCCGCCGAAGGGTTAAAGTACGCCTCGCAAGGGATAGACATTGTGGAGCGGATAGCTCCTAATGGACTACAAGCTGCCCGAGCATTAAACGTGAGGGGAAACGCCAATAAGTTCCTGGGCAATTACACCGCAGCGCTTCGCGACTACGAACGCTCAAAAAACATTTGCGAAAAATTAGGCTTGAAGCGAGGAATAATGACCAGCGAGGCCAATACTGGCCATACCCTGCTGCTGCACAAACGCTACGATCAGGCATTGCCCCACACCTTACGGGCCATTGAGCTGATGCACGAAATTGGCGAAAAACGCAATTTGCGGGAAAACCTGCATCACGCGGCCGACAGCTACGCGGGCCTGGGCGATTACACAAACGCCTATCGCTACATGAGCATTTATCAGGATGAAAGAGAACGCGAGATCGAACAAACAATCAATACCTTGAAAGATGGTCTGGCCGATAAATACGAAGCGGGGCAACGCGCCGCGACCATTGCCGTGCAGGAAGAACAAATTGAAAGGCAGAACAAATTTCAGTTGCTCCTCTGGGGATTTGTGGTTTTATCCCTGCTTACTTCGTTGTTGATCTACCTTGGTTTGCGTTCCCGTCAAAAGGCTAATCGCCTGCTGGGAGCCGCCAATCAACAACTGGAAAAAAGGAACCGGGAAAACGAACTGCTGCTCAAGGAAATACACCACCGGGTAAAAAACAACCTGGAAATGGTATCGAGTTTGTTGCTCCTGCAATCGCGTCAAGTGGATGACCCCAACCTGCGCGAAGTGATGGAAGAAGGGCAAAACCGCGTACAATCCATTGGCATCGTGCACCAAAAATTATATCAAGGTGATAATTTATCGTGTATTGACATGAAGGATTATTTTATCAATTTGAGTGAAAGCATTTTGGATACCTTTGCTGCTGAGGAGCGGATTCAGATTGAATGCATCATGGACAAGTTGGAATTGGATGTTGATACTGCCGTGCCATTGGGGCTGATTGTGAATGAACTGCTGACCAATGCCTTGAAATACGCCTTCCCAAATGGGCAAAGCGGCGTTGTGAAAATCCAACTGGAAACTACCGACGCTGACTCCCTGCGCCTGGAAGTAGCCGACAATGGTGTTGGCAAAACGCCCCAAACTAAGGGTACCGGATTCGGTTCACAATTGATCGCGTTATTGACCCAACAACTCGGCGGCACCCTACAGGAAGAAACACAAAGCGGCACGCTGGTGCGTTTGGAATTCAAGAAAAACCGGGCAGCTTGATGCAAAGCTTATGGAGTCAAACAAAGTAAAAATTTTAATCGTAGAAGATGAGATGCTCATCGCCGCCAAAATATCCACCTTGCTCACCGAGCTTGGATATGAGGTAACGGGTATTCTCCCTCGTGCCGAAGATGCACTTGTACAGGTAGAAGACAATGTACCGGATATCGCCTTGCTCGACATTCACCTGAAAGGCAAAATGGATGGGGTAGAATTGGCGCTGGCCCTGAATAAAGAGCGCGAACTACCCATTATTTTTTTGACAGCCAACACCGACGACGCCACCTTTAATCGGGCGAAAACGAGTAAACCCTACGCCTTCATCTCCAAACCTTTCAAAAAACTGGACCTCCAACGCGCCATTGAACTCACCCTCAGTCGAATGGCGGATAACCCAACGCCCGAACCCGATGCAGGACAATTCGAGGAAGCTTCGTTTATTTTGAGCGACCGTATTTTTGTGCGGCACAAGGACTCGATGGTCAAAATTTTTCTCGAAGACATTTTATACATCGAAGCCGAAAGCAACTACTGCCGCATTTTCACCAAAAACAAAGAATACCTACTGGCGATCACCCTAAAAATCATGGAAGCAAAACTTCCCACCAAACATTTCATCCGTGCCCACCGCTCGTACATCGTCAACCTTGCCCAGATCGATGAAGTCAGCGAAAGTCACGTCATCATTGCCCGCAAGGCCATTCCTCTCAGCAAAGTGCTGCGGGAAGAATTGTTGAAACGAATTCAGACGATTTGAGTTGTTCCTCACTCGTTTTTTGCTTTACTCACAAATTCCCCAGCTCCACTCAAGAAACCCATCCTTTCGTCCTCAGGTGTTTGCAAGTCCTGTGGTATTGCTGCTTTTTTAAGGCATCATTTCACCAAATGCTGCATGATGAAACTCAACGACTACTTTTTCAGAATTGCCTTCCTGCTCAGCGTCGCCTGGCTGCTGTGCATACCAGGAACTTACGCACAAGCTCCCGTAATCCAGGCACCATATGGCGTCAAAATCACGGTTTCGAGCAACCGGGGTAAGATTTGTGAAGTGCCCCTGGCTTATTTGGAGGAGAACAAGGACGGGCTAACAAATGGACTATTTGACAATGACTTGCGCGTTGCGCGTTTATTGAAGAGGGCCTTTGACCAGATACCACGAAGCAAATATTTCAAAGCCAAAGTAGGGGAACCCATCACCATCACTTTTGAATCCGATTCGAAGGATACCCTTGGGGCTTTTGCGAGTACGGGTCTGTATAATCCCATCATTGAAAACGGTGGTTTTGCAACTCCGAGTTTTTTAGACATAGGGGAATATCGGGACGGAAGTTTTACCTTGTATCCCTATGCCGAGCGTGCAAATGGATCCAGAGGGATAATTCAAGAGGTAATACAAGATAATCCTACCACTGGTGCTCGAAAATATACCCGGCAAGTCACGTTTACTTTCACGCGCCCAGCGGAGCAAGCTTGGCTATACGCTCCAGTTTCTTTATATAGTTATTGTGGCCCAAACAGATTTAATTGCACTGTTTTTGGCCGTAATAACAATCTCGTACTCCCCTTTATAGTAGAAGGCATCATCCCCGAGGAGGCCCCCATTCTCGGCACGATTACCGAGCCCCAGGTACCATATCTGGTGTTGCACGATCCTCCCGGCGATGGCAGTTTCACCGATTTTCAAACGACCGAGACTTCTTGTCGCAGCCTGGAAACCAACGTTGCTACGGACGAATCCAACTCCTACAATGCCAATGTAAAAATAGGCGTAAAAGGATCGATTGGGTTGATTGCTACCGTTGATTATGAAGTTTACGCTGAAATCAGGGGCAGTGGCGCTACGGGCAATGTCAAGATCCAAAGCAACACCCGACAAACCTGTGTCACCATCAGCAAAGGTTTTGCCACCTCGAATGCGGCAGATGGCTCAGATGTGTTCATCGGTTATGGGATGAACATGAATTATGGCTTATTCCGCAGCATTGTAGCAGATACCAAACTTTGTCGAGGCCGGCTTGACACTGGCCTGGTATATGCGGCGATTCCAGAATCGATTCGGCAGTTTGTGTATACCAAAGAAGGCATTGAAGCAGATATTGCCGCTTTACAGCGCATCGTGGCAGATTCCGTAGGCGTTCGACCCAACAATCGTGCAAAGTTGAAAGCCATCAACGACGCCCAAAACCAAATCGATGTCTGGAAACAGGTATTGCAACTCAATGAAGCCAATAAAAATAGCTCTGGCGCTACGGCTCTGTTTGAAAACATTTCATTCAGTGGCGCCGCCGGGCCGATTTCGCGGGAATCTTCCATCGAAATTACCGATACCAAAACCATTACGACTGAAAATTACATCGACGGGGCTTTTGGCTTACAAGGTGTGGTCAATATTGGCGGTTCCGGCTTCTCGGGTGGGTATGAATACAAGACCCAAAAGCGCTTTGGCCAAACGGCTTCACAAAGTGGTACAGCGGCCCGAAACATCCGCTACACCTTCCAGGATGATGACCCGGGCGACAAATTCAATGTGGACGTGGTACGCGACCCCATGTACGGTACACCAGTGTTTAGGGTAAAACAGGGGACGATCAGTTCCTGCCCTTTTGAAGGTGGTTACCAACGCGACCAGCCCAAACTCAAACACGATGGCCAAACGGCGAACACCCTTACCAAACAAGGTATCCCGATAAATACTTCGGCGACCTTCAAACTGGATTTGTGCAACGAATCCAATGAATCGCGCACCTATAATTTGAAGCTCAATCCACAATCCAACCTCAACGGTGCCGTTGTGGCGGCAGCGGGAGTAGCGCTCAATGGCAATGATTTGGGGCAAACCTTTACCATTCCAGCCAATAGCTGCGTACAAGACTTGATCCTGGAGGTGCGTCGGCTCTCCGACGCCAGTCCGCTTACTTACCCTAACCTGGAGGTATTTATGTATTCGCCCTGCGATCCCGATATTACCTCCAGCGTATTGGCGTCGGTATTTTTTGGCAATGCCACTACAGGCACAAAAGACATCGGCGATGCCAGTTTGTTATCGGTTTTCCCCAACCCTACCAGTAGCCAGCTTCAAGTTAAATTGCTGAGCAATGACCCCGTAGAATCCTTTCAACTTAGTGACCTGACCGGAAAGATTCTACGCAATTCAAATCAGAAAATAGCCTTACAACAGGTCGATCTGGATTTGAGCACTTTGCCCAAAGGCTTGTACGTATTGCAAGTGCGTTCGGGCGCGCGGGTTTATGCGAGGAAAGTGCTGCTGCAATAAACGTACAATAGGTTCTTTTTTTCAGCGCACTGCTGCACCATTGGTGTAGCAGTGCGCTTGTTGTAATGGTTAGGCGCTATTTTCAATGGGCTAAAATTATTTTTTCAAAAAAATTTACCGCTCCCACTTACCTCTCCCCCACTAGCCACAATTAAGGATTAAACATTGGTTGATCTGTTAACACCAAAAACGAGCAACATGAGAAACATCCTAATCGTCACAGCCTTTTTACTTAGCACACCTGCTCTACTTTCTGCACAAACTTTGGCCTCAGCGGGCAATGTACAGCAGGCAAAAATGGACCTATCCACTACCGTTCATTTGCTTGAACAAAATACCCTCCTGGCTTTAACGGCTGGGGTTTTATTGCTAGGGTTCCTCTTCGTATGTTATGTATTCAGGGAATACACCCAATCGGATCGCAATCGCCAAGCTAAACACAATCCCTTTCTGAGCCTCCTCGTACTGGTGCTTGGTACAGGTATGTTTTGCAGCAGTTGTGGCGTAGCGCAAGAAATGCAAACCACGCCATCTGACCTTGCACAAGAGCAAATCCAACGCGGGTGCCCTCATCACCACGCCAATCAGGAGCCACTTGCTTTTGTCAACATCTATCGAAGCATCGGGTATCCAGCACAGCGCACTTCAACCTGCAAGTTTTGTGGACAACGCTTGGTTGATCCTCGGAATTAAAGGCCTGTCGAAATCACGCTCAAACAATCTGTTTTCGGCTCTAAGTATACAACTCCATTGTACCTAAAATCAAAAAACATGTCATCAACAACTCAAGCAATGGCTACTGCCGCCCCCGTTGCGGAAACCCAGCGCATCGACACCATCGACATCCTCCGAGGATTTGCCCTTTTGGGCATCTTATTGATGAATATTCCCGGCTTTTCCATGGCAGATTATTCATTCGAAGCCTTCAAAAACGACCCCAGCAGCTTCAATTTCTGGCTCTACAAATTCATCGGAGTCTTCTTTGAAGGCAAGATGCGCGCCATGTTCGGCATGGTGTTCGGGGCAGGTTTACTGCTGTTCATTGCCAATAAAGGTACCAAAGGCGCTTCGGTTCATGCGCTGTACTATCGGCGGATGTTTTGGCTCTTACTTTTCGGTTTGGTTCATGCTCACCTCATTCTTTGGATTGGTGAAATCCTGTATCTCTACGCCGTTTGTGGCATGATCCTGTACTTGTTCCGCAATGTGGCAGCCAAATACCTGGTGTGGGCGGTGCCCATCGTTGCCATCGCGAGTTTTGTGGCCGGAACCATTCAATACCAAAACATCCGGGCAAAACGCATCGCCTATGTAGCAGCAAGTACTGCCCAAAGCCAAAATCAAACCCTCACGGCAAGCCAAACCAAGGCATTGAAAGAATGGCGAACAATAGAAAAGAGCATGATCCCCAACCGGGAAGATGCCAAAGAAAACACCCGTAAAATGAAGTCGGATTATGCTACTGTAGCAGGCTACCTGCGCCCACTGGCCTGGGACGGTCAAACCAAGTACTTGCCATTTGAAGTATGGGATTCGCTGGCCTTAATGCTCCTGGGTTTGGCACTTTTCAAATGGGGTTTCCTTGCTGGTGCCTGGTCAACCAAGGACTACTGGACAGTACTAAAAATTGGTTACGGCTTGGGTTTGCCCTTAGTGATGTACAGCAGTTATTACGCCTTCCTTCACTTCACAACCCTCGAAGCCAACCTCGCCCGCATGGAGCAAGTGTCCATCAACTGGATTGGTTTGATTTATCCTTTCCAGCGCATTTTGATCGTTTTGGGGCATGCTTCGGCATTGATTCTGTTGGCGAAATCGGGCGTAGCCCAGGGCTTGTGCCGCCGTTTGGCCGCGGTGGGGCGCATGGCTTTGAGCAACTACATTTCACACTCGCTCATTTGCACTTTATTCTTCTTTGGCTATGGTCTGAACTACTTCGCCGAGCTGGAATATTACCAAATCTATTTCGTCGTGTTGGTCATCTGGGCCATCCAGTTGATCGTTAGCCCAATCTGGTTGAAGTACTTTCTGTTTGGCCCGCTGGAGTGGCTGTGGCGGAGTTTGACCTATTGGAAATTACAACCAATGCGGAGAACTGCTTCAGCACCTAACCTCGTTTCGACCGCATCCTAAGTTCGCTAAACACTGCTTTAAATCTTTCACTTACAACACCAAAATTCTTAAAATATGTCAACGACAATTTTTTTCTCCTGTGCACCTCAGCAGCAGGACACCGCAGCTCATGCTACCAAAATTGGCAATCATGGCCAAACCACTGCTCGCGTCTATCAAAAACGATTACCTTTCAGCGCAATGCTCGTCGTTTTGATTGCACTTCTGGTATCAGGCTCCGTGATGGGGCAAACAGAATGGCCAGCATTTGACCAAAACAACATTGCCCAATTTAAACCGACCAAACAAAGCAGCACTTTTGAGGCTGGGCATGCCAATCGGGCGGTAGACGGCAATACCGATGGCGACTGGGGGAAACGCACTGTATCTCACACCAATGACACCCCGAATCCATGGTGGGAAGTCAATTTATTGGGTACCTACGATATTACCTCCATCACGATTCACAATCGGAATGATGTCACAGAACGGCTGAATAACTTTAGCATCCGGGTTTCTTCAGTGCCATTTACCAGCAATACCAGTGGAGAGGTTTTTGCTGACAAGCAACCCACTTTTAAAGGAAGTAAAACAATAACAGGCAATAAAAGAGGCCAATACATTCGCATTTACCTCAACCAACCTGGTATTCTGAGTCTTGCAGAAGTGGTAGTAAATGGTAAATTAGTGAATCCACCGCTGGACAATAACCTTGCCTTGGGCAAGCCAGCACGACAATCAAGTGTTTTTGATTTCAGTTTCGCCAATAGGGCCAATGACGGGGACATCAGTGGTCGCTCAGATGCGGGCTCTATTTCACACACTGAGGCTGATAACCAAACCTATTGGGAGGTAGATTTAGGAAAAAACTACCTGATTGACCAGGTAAAATTGTTCAACCGAACCGACTGCTGTCAAGACCGATTGAACAATTTTAATATTTGGGTGACACCTTATATCAAAGAAGATGTAACCAGTAAAATTGGAGCCTTTGCAGAAAATGAAAAGAAATTTGATGGCCCGAGTAAAATTTTCACCAATAAAAAAGTTGGCCGTTACGTACGAGTGGAACTAAACGATCGCAACTACCTGAATTTAGCGGAAGTACAGGTTTTTGGAAGTGATATTGGCGAACTGACTCCAGGCCAGGCCGAGTCCTCAGAAATGTACCAAGTAAGTATTTTCAGGAATTTAAGTCCCACTGCAAATTCCATAAAGTCCACCAGAACCACCAGCATTTCCGAAGGAATGGATTTTAATAGAACCGTCCATCAAGAAGACCGAACCCATTGGTCATTGACCACCACCGCTAAGGCAACCGTAAGCCTCGCCATTGCTAGTTTAGAGTTTGGAATAACAACAGAGGTAGGCATAGATCATACCAACGGCACCCAAACATCTCAAGGGCGCAATGTTAATCAAACGACTTCCGAGACTTTGGAGGTTGCACAAGATGTGCCTGGTGGCTATACGCGGTATGAATTCCACAAATTTGTCCTAAACCAAACCCCAATGTCCTACAAATTTAATGGTGAAACCTATTCTTGGTACAGAATAAACGAAAAGGCTACGCCTGCAAATGATATCACTGTCATGCTTATCCCCAATAATATGGTCACTGAGCTCAAGGCGACTAAAGAAAATTGGGTGCTTCCTGTCAACTATAAGCGCATAATAGAAGCCTACCCCAATTGCATAGTAAGACGTTGATTTTCAAACCTAAAAACATACAATCATGTCCATAAAATTGTTTTTCGCCTGCGCCATCACCCTGATCGGCGCCCTGACCCTTGCTGCCCAAAGCGGCACCACCGCCGAAGGCCTGAAATACACCGTTCTCCAAGCCGGTAACGGCCCAGCCCCAAAAATGGGACAGGAGGTAATGATTCAGGTGGAGGGCTTGGACAGCACGGGCAAAGTAGAGTTTTCCAGTCGCGATCTGGGATACAACATGCATTTCCAATTGGGCAAAGAAACCGACCCCATTTCCAAAGCCCGGGACCTCTTGATGACCCAGATGAAAAAAGGCAGCAAATACCGCGAAGAATTGCCCTTTAGCCTGCTACCTGCCGAGGCGCCCGAAAGTAAAAAATCGGGGTACATCGTCTCCATCGTCGAAATCACCGACGTGATGGACGCCAAGCCTGCTGCCTGCGACTTGTTTGTAGAAACCGCCGAAAAAAGTGGCATTGCCGCCGCCGAGGCCGAGTTCAAAGCCCTGCAAAAAAACAATCCGAAGGGATACAGTTTTTTTGAATGGGACATAAATGCAGCAGGTTATAAAGCGTTGGAAGCCAAAAAAGTCGACGTAGCCATCGCGCTGCTCACCCTCAACAACACGATGTTTCCCAACTCTGCCAATACCTACGACAGCCTGGCCGACGCTTATGCGGCCAAAGGAGACAAGGAAAAAGCCAAGGCTAATTACCAAAAGGCTTTTCAGATGAACCCGAAGTTTACGGCCAGTAAAGAGAAGATGGAGAAACTATAAACGAGGTGGTCCGCTATCCTCCGTGTTTGAAACGTGGAATGACTATTTCTAATTTTTAACAATAAGCAGTTGATCAGATTAAGTCAATCATTTAATGTGATCAACTGCTCAAAACAAATTTTTACCATGCAATCAACTAATTTTTTCTCAGTCATAGCAACATGTATTGCCCTGTCCATTTTTACAGTCGCTTGCAATACACCGACAAATGATGCCGCTACAAAAGCCGCCGAAACGGTAGTTGCTCAACCCGACATGGCGAAAATCAAAGCCGAAATCAAAGCCATTGAAGATGCTTGGGCCGCCGCTTCCAATGCAAAAGACGTCGCCACGATTGTGGGCTTTTATGCCGACGATGCGATCAGCATGAACGACGACCTACCTATGCTCGTGGGCAAAGCCGCCATCCAAAAAGGCGTGGAAGTGGAGATGGCAAGACGCAAGGAAAACACAAAGACCGTGTTTGAAACCTTGGACTTGTACGGCGACGAAAGCCGCGTGACGGAAGTCGGAAAAACCACCCAAACTGACAGCACCGGAAAGGTGATCTATACAGGCAAATACATGGCTGTCTGGGAAAAACGCAACGGAAAATGGCTAACCATTCGGGACATCAGCAACGACGATGCGAAGTAGAAATAGGCGTGTTTTAATCCAAAATCCCTCAATCATGCAAAGAAGAACATTTCTAAAAACCACCGCCTTATCCGCCATCGCCATCAGCACCACCGGTTTCGTCCATTTCGACGGCCAACGCTACGTAGGCGATTGTGCAACCACCTCCGACATTCTGGGGCCATTTTACCGCCCGAATAGCCCGGTGCGAAACCTACTCGCCATCAAGGGTGAAAAAGGCGACCCCATCACCTTGCTGGGAAAGGTGCTACACGACGATTGCAGTACTCCCTACAAAAATGCCAAGATCGAGCTCTGGCACTGCGACGGCAAT
Source organism: Haliscomenobacter sp. (assembly GCF_965225875.1). Lineage (GTDB taxonomy): Bacteria > Bacteroidota > Bacteroidia > Chitinophagales > Saprospiraceae > Haliscomenobacter. The sequence continues at coordinate 1,614,315 of NZ_CBDDBS010000002.1, forward strand.
GGGGTTTACGACAACGAATCCAAGGATTTCAAATACCGGGGCACTACCTACAGCGATGACAAGGGCAATTATTCCTTCAAAACCATCTTACCCGTGCCTTATGATGCAGGTGGTGGAAATTTCCGACCTGCCCATTTCCATATGATGATCACCGCAGCGGGGTATCAGCCATTGGTGACCCAGCTCTATTTCAGCGGCGACCCCTGGGTGGAAAAAGACAGTAGTTCATCCTCCCCTGCTGCAAAAAAGAGAATCCTGGAGGTCCAGAATTTGACGGGTGGCAGCAAAAAAGTGGAGTACAACATCAGTATGGCCAAAAAACTGGCGATAGAGCCCGCTTCCATGGGCCTCCTAGTGGGCAACTACATCGCGGAAAATGACCCCAACAATAAAATGGAGCTGTTCAGAAAGGACAAACAACTCTGGATAAAAGGCGACAAAACGAATGGGATGCCCTTTGGGATGAACTTTGAATTTGTGGGCGATAATACCTTCACCTTTCCAGGTTCGACTGTGCAGGAATACTCAGCTGTTTTTGAAATAGGTGATTACGGCAAGATCACAATGAGAGAAACCTACTCGAACGACAAAGGGGAAAAGATTGTGGTTGTGTATAAGCGGGTGATGAAATGATGAGTCATCCCGAATTTTTCGGAAAACATAAAGCGACATAGTAGCACAAAGAACCCAAAGGCAGCACAAAGGACACAAAGTTAGACGTTGACGAGGCATTACATCCAAAATAAGATAAAGTCCAGGTGTATTGCTTTGTTAAAATCGCGTCTTTGTGTCCTTTGTTAAAAAAATAAATAGATTCCCCTTTGCCACTTACCTCTCTTCAACGAGTTGCAATTAAGGACTAGAAAATGTCCCACATTTAACCAAACACATCTAAGCATCACCTATGCATACCAGCCTTAAAACTTCAAAAAACCATCACCTGATTGTCCTTGTTCTGGCAATCAGTTCCTTATTGCCTGCTTGTCAAAACCAAAAATCCAAGCACGACGCCCTATTGGGTTTAGGCCTGGGGATTAGTGATGTTACCGTAGTGGTATCCAACCTGGACAGCGCCCGACAACATTACGCCGAAAAACTTGGCTTTGACATCCCCAAGCCTGAAAAATACGATCCAGGAATTTACAGCGGATCAATTGGCATTGCTGCATTCTTCCCGGACATGTCGGCACTGGAATTAATCACCCTGAAGGATTCCACTGTAAAGTCCAAGCCCTCATTCATCCGCTCTTTTTTGAAAAAACATGAAGGCGTTCGTTTGTATTCCCTTTCCACCTCATCGGCAAAGGCCACTTTGGATTGGCTCAACACCCGGGGATTTGCCATTGACTCGGTTCAGGAAGGTCGGGTTGCTAAAGAATTGCCCAAGGGTTGGGATTGGGATGATGGTGGTCCACAATGGCGCACCGTGGGCTTGAATGCCAAAAATCCCCCAGCACATCTCCCCGATTTTATGGAGTACATTGGTCTGCCTTATCAGGACTATCAAAACGAAAAAACATCCATCTATGCGATGAATCGCACGTATTCCAATCATCCCAACGGTGTCGTGGGCATGACTGCGCTGCGCATTGTAGTGGACAACCTGAAAGCTGCCCGCAAGGAATTTAAAAAGATGGGATTGAGCGAATTGAAACAGCCCAAGTCTCCCGATGTAGTTCGATTCCAGGTATCCGCCAATCAGGAACTGCAGTTGATCAGGCCCCAATCGCCTGGCGATTCCCTTTCCAGGTTTTTGACAGCCCGCGGCCCAGGCGTATATGCCATGCGCTTTGAAGTAAAAAAACTGAAAGCCACGCGGGCATTTTTCAGAAAGAAGCTGCCAGCCAAAGCCCTGCGCATGGGAAAATCACCCGAACGTTTGATTGTGTTAAAAGAATATGCCCACGGTGTGCAACTTGAATTTGTAGAGGAGCCCAAAGCGCAAGCACTCCTAGCTCAGCAATACGAGATTAAAGAGGGCAAAAAGCTGAATAGGGTGGCAAAAAAACATGCTTCGGCCCTGTATCAAAAGTATTGTGCCTTGTGCCACGGCAAGAACCGGGAAGGTTATGCCGCCGACAACGCGCCTTCCTTACGCTCTCATTCTTTGATGTCCGTCACCAAAATTCCTGCAGCCAATTACAATTTCCTCCGCTATACCATTGCCTATGGCCGGCAAGGTACCGCCATGGCCGCTTATGCCAAAGACCAGGGCGGCCCATTGGAATATTTAGACATCGACCTGTTGATCACTTGGCTGCGCGAAAAAAGTGGCGTCAAAAAACCGCTTGAACTATCCACAGATCCGGTAGCCGGAGATGTAGCGCTTGGCAAAAAATTGTACAACAAAACCTGTACAACTTGCCATGGCGTGAAAGGTGAAGGAGTTAGTGCCCCGGCTTTGGGGAACCCCATGTTTTTGGCCACCGCAAGCGATGCCTTTTTGCGCTATGCCATTGCGGAAGGCCGAGACAGCACTCCTATGCGGGCATTCAAGAACGAGCTCAAGAAGGAAGAAATAGACGGCCTCACGGCTTATATCCGCAGTCGCGCTTCGGGCTGGAACGCTCCTGGTGCAGTGGTGATCAAAGAACCACTTCCTAAAGATTACATCTTGAACCCCAAAAAGAAGGCCCCCAAATTCAGCTTGCGGGAAGGAAAATACGTGCCTGCCGAACAAGTGCTCAAAGCCTTGCAAGACAAATCCCGCATGGTGATCCTTGATGCACGCTCCAAAGCGGGCTGGCACCAGAGCCATATCCCGGGTGCGGTTCCGGTTCCTTATTACGAGGAGCCCGATTCCTTTATCAAAGACATGCCTAAAGATGGCACCTGGATTGTGGTGTATTGTGCTTGTCCTCACGCGGCCTCCGAAAAGGTGGTGAGTACCTTGCGGCGATTGGGTTATAAAAATACCGCCATCATTGACGAAGGCATTATTGTGTGGACAAATCGGGGTTATCCGGTGCAGTATGGGCAAGGCGATGTGGCAAAGAAATAGCCATCGGGTTGGGGTTCATTATTGAACACTAACTCACATTAGCATTTTTTACCGCAGAGTTTCGCAGAGTACACGCAGAGTTTCTCGGAGTTTTTTAGTTAGGCCATCTACGATGGCAAATAGTGCTCAGAGGCCGCATTGAACAGTACCTGGTACAAAGAAATCAAATTTCAGTAGCGCTCGAACGCTCGCCACCGCAGGTGGCAAACTCCTTAAAACTAAAAGAAACTCAGAGAAACTCTGCGTGTACTCTGCGAAACTCTGCGGTTAAAAACTGGGTAATCGTACGCTACTCAATCACCAAAGCAAACCAAGCAATGAAAAAAGTTATTCCTAAACTCCCCTTAATCTGCCTTCTCATCCTCATAACCCCTGGATTGGGGCAAACCCAAACCCAGGACAAACTATCATTCCATTGCCCGCCCCTACCCCAAAGCACGACGGCCCCCACTACGCGTTCCCTCGCCATGGCCGATTCCCTGGCGAAGGAAGCACTCATCCCCTTGGATATGGAAACCGAAGCCCGAATTGCCAAGGTTAACTCCCGGTCTCGGCAGTCAACAAAAGCAGACTCTGCCAGGGTGCGGGCTTTTTTTGAGCTGCTGGGCTCGGTGCATGGTTCCTTGCACCGCTATGCCGGGATACCTACACAAGATAAGTTGGAAAAAGCTATGGCCGATTTGCAGCAGGCCTTGGTACTGAATCCGGATTTGGTATCTGCGCTCCATTCCATCGCACTGATCGCGGCCCGGGGCGGACACAACTATGCCTGCGCCGAAGCCCTGTATTTGCATGCCCTTAAAATTGAGCCAGCCAACGCAATCATCTATTTCGACTACGCTGAATTATTGGCTTATCAGGGAAAATTTGAAGCAGCGTTTCGGTATGCCGAAACAGCCATGGCCCTCGCCGACCAGCCGTGCAAAGACCTCTATCAGTGGAGGGTAATGCGGATGCACTACATGGCCAAAAACTACGACTGGGTGATCAACCAATGTGATCAGCACATTGAAAAAACAGACCAGGAAGACTTCTGGAACAATGGCTGGCCGGCCTATTATTACAAAGGGCTGGCCCTGGCAGAACAGGAAAAATATGACCAGGCTTTGGAGGCAACAAATTTGTCCTATGCGTTTTTGAGCAAGGATGGATTCAACCTGACCAGCTCGGCACGCGCTTACGTTATGGCCGGTGATACTGCAATCGGCAAAGGGTTACTAGCTGCGGTTTTGGAGCCAAATTATGAGTGGATGCCCTACGAGATAGCAACGGCTTACGAAGCGCTCGGCGATTTTGACAATACCTTTCTTTGGCTAAATATCGCAGCGGACGAAGGGGATGAATGGCTCCGCTGGCTCAAGCTCGACCCGCGCTGGAAACGCATCCGGAGTGACCCGAGGTTTAAGAAAGTTCAGGAACGGGCGGGCGGGTAAGGGTCTCTTGGTATTTGCTTTATTTGAGTATCAACAATCTTTGAGCTTCAGTTGCCCGTGATTTAGGAGTAGATGCTTTGCTTGTACAAGTGACTAATGAAAAAAATTCCCTTCCCTCACTTACTTCTTCTCTTTTGGCTGTAATAAAGGATTAAAAGCCGATGAAACGGTAGTGACACCCCCTTTTTCCTAAAATCAATTTTCGTTTATGAACAAGCATACCATAGCCCCGATCCAAAGCAAAGACCGCGAAGTCTTCATGGACGTACTCCGGGGTTTTGCCATATTTGGTATCCTCATCGCCAACTTGACGATTGGCGGATTGGGTTGGGGGACTAATCGGGTCGAATCAAGCCCTTTTTTACTCCCTGAACTGGACAAGCAACTCAACTTCCTGTATGCGATGTTCATCGAGGGGAAGTTTTATTCCATTTTCAGTTTGTTGTTTGGCTGGGGCATTGCGCTACAAATACAACGTGGCCTTGACAAGGGGAGTGATGCTCTCCCAACCATCAGAAGGCGCTTGCTATTCATGTTGCTGCTCGGATTTGGGCATATCCTGATTTGGCCAGGCGATATCGTGCTGTTTTATGCCATGCTTGGTTTCCTGCTGCTGCCACTCCGGCGCTTTTCGGACAGAGCCCTTCTGATCACGGGTGCAGTGTTGATCTGCTCACCAATAGCATTATATGCTGCAAAAATGCAGTGGGCCATGGTGAACGCGCCTGCCAATTTCCTACATTTAATCGGGGAAAATGTATTTAAACAACTAAGCGGTGTACAGTCCGAAGGCGACTATGAAGCCTGGTTTAAACAGGCAAATTGGTGGGGTATACTCCAACTCAATATTGCAGGTATTTTTCATCGTTTTGGCTATTTGTTTTTGGTAAGCAGAACCCCCAAAGTTTTGGGCATGTTTTTAATCGGGTTCGTATTGGGGCGTTCCAATTTTTACAAAAACATCGCCCAGCACAAAAAGACGGTGTATTGGATCATCGGCTTGGGCTTGCTCATTGGTTTGCCTGCAAATTATGTTTTGGCCTACTACGTGCACAATTTTGATGGCGATTATTACCAATTGAAAACAAATGGCCTTTACCAAACCATGGCTTATGCCTTTGGGGTTGCACCTTTGGCATTGGTATATGTCGGTACGTTTATGCTGGGTTTTCAAACGGGTTTTGGTAAAAAAATCATGCTTGTCATCGCCCCAGTTGGCAAAATGGCTTTCAGCAATTATGTATCGCATTCGCTCGTCTGTCAGTTTGTTTTCCTATCCCAAGGTCTGAACTATGGTGGCAAACTAGGCACCTTCTATTTAACCGTTTTTGCCATTGCCCTTTTCACCCTGCAAATACTCATCAGTACCGTTTGGCTGCGCTATTTTAACTATGGCCCATTGGAATGGGTCTGGCGGAGCTTAACGTATGGTAAAGCCCAATCTTTTACAAAAGCTCAAACCATTTTAGCATGAAAAACACCACCTTCATCCTCTGCTGCCTGTTTTGCGTAGCCTTTCTCCAAAATGTAGGAGCACAATCCGCAGCGAACCCTAATCCGCCTCAGCGCCGCCTTCGCGAAGTCAGCTTCCACGGCAGGGGCTACGCTCGCGGCCTGCAACACGGCCAACAACTGAAAAAAGAAATCGGCGAAATTGTCGCAAAATGGAAAAAAAGCGTGGAAAATCAGTTAGAGAAACCGGCCGATCAGGTGGTGGTGGAATTTTTTGCCTACGCCCACTTCGATGCAGCCATCAAAAAATGGACGCCCGATTTGTATGAAGAAGTGCGCGGCATCGCCGACGGTTCGGGGCAGGCCTTCAACGACATCATGGTTCACAACCTGCTCGACGAATTTTGGGTCTGGCAGGATGCCCGCGACAAGCACCATTGCAGCGGCATGGGTGTGCCCGCCCGCGACGGCAACCCCGGCTACATCGCCCAAAACATGGACCTGGAAGGCTACACCGACGGTTATCAGGTCTTGATGCGTTTGGCAAAAACCAAACAAACGCCCGAACAACTCATCCTCACCTATCCCGGCCTGATCGCCCTCAATGGGCTGAACGAAGCCGGTATCGGAGCCTGCATGAACACCCTGATGCAACTCAAAGCCAACGCCACAGGCCTGCCTGTCGCTTTCGTCGTGCGACACATCCTCAACAGCACCGACAAAGACGAGATACTGCGCTTCATCCAAAGTGTCCCCCATGCGTCGGGGCAAAACTACATCATCGGTATCAAGGGCGAAGTTTATGACTTTGAAGCGTCTTGCAACAAAGTCGTGCGTTTTGACCCTAAAAATACCAACGGCACGGTGTACCACACCAACCACCCCATCGCCAACGACGACCTGAAAGACTGGTACAAGGAGCCGGAAAAAGGAAACAGCAGCATCCGCCTTGCTTCAGTGCAGGGGCACATCGCCGCACTTCCCAACGCAAAAGACGCCGACATCAAAGCCGCCTTGCGGGCCAAGGACGACCCGGGCAACCCCGTTTGCCGTACCTTCAATGGCTGGGGTGGTACCTTTGGCTCGGTGGTGATGACCCTGACCGGCAACCCCAAGCTGCAAATCACCGCCGGGCCGCCGGATGAGTCGGAGTACAAAGAAGTGCAGTTTAGTAAGGGCAAAAGAAAAACTGAATAATAAGCCCGGGCTGTTTTGGTGATTTTTTCAAAAAAACAGCTATAAGTCGCGGAATCTATGTAAATTTTACACATTCCGCGACTTATAGCTTCTTTTAGATTGAAATCGCAATTGCATCGATCTTGAAGCTCGGTTTGCAGGAACGATGAAAAACTTCCCTCCCTCACTTACTTCTGTTCTTTTGACTGCAATAAAAGGCTAACAAAGGTTCGGTTCAGTTCTCTTTGACGCTGTTAAAATCGATTCGGGTCAACATACAAATTGAGGCCTGCGGTGGTCATGTGCATTAATTCAAAAACACTTAAAATGAAAAATTTCCCCTTTGTTTCCATTGCGTTTGTTTGCATCCTGGGAGCCAGAACAATCGGCTATGCCCAGCACGACCATCCCAAGAGCGATGCCACAACAGAAGGCTCAAGCCACAACCACCTCGCCCATATCCAGGCATCACGGGCGCAAAATTTCTACATCCACAACCTGCCGCCACCCAAGTTGATGACCGGAATTGGCAACTCAAGCATGAAAATCAACACCCAATCCGAAAAAACCCAAGCGTATTTCAATCAGGGCCTCAATTTGCTGCATGGCTTTTGGGATTTTGAAGCCTTTCGTGCTTTCAAAGAAGCCATCCGGAACGATTCTTCAGCCATCATGCCTTATTGGGGACTGCTCCAAACTCCTGGTCCGGAATCGGATAGTGCATTTGCACATCAGAAAAAAGTGGCTGCGAAACAGTTGAAAAAACTGCTCAAAACTGCCAACGAACACGAAAAGTTGTATGCCGAGATTGGACTTTTAGGCGATTCCCTCAAAGAAAAAGCCTATCCGGAAATGGATAAAAAATATGAGATAATTGTGCACAAATTTCCCGAAGACATTGATGCCAAATTGTTTTTAGCCCTGGATAAAATGAGTGGTTTTGATACAAAAATGAATCCCAATGAAGGGCAGCTTTACAGCGAATTTTTACTCAAAGACGTGCAACGGATGGCTCCCAACAACCATGCTTTTAACCATTATTGGATACACCTCATGGAACATTGCTGCCCCGAACGTGCCCTGGCCAGTGCCGATATCCTGACCTCGCTTGCGCCTAAGTCGGGGCATAACGTTCACATGCCCGGGCATATTTACAACCGAATCGGCGATTACAAACGGGCTCACGATGCCTTTGTCGCTTCCGTAAAAGTAGACTCGGCTTACATGAAAAACGAGGGAATTCAGGAAGTAGACAACTGGAATTACATCCACAATATCAACTATTTAATCAACAACTGTGTCCACGATGGCAGATACAATGAGGCACTTTTTTATGCTGAAAAGCTAAAAAGCATGAAAGCAGATAAAGCCAGAAAGAAAATCTATGATGGTTATTTTTTCAACCAGGGTATTCTAGCTCCCGCCAAAATGGAAATGGCTTTTGGCAGATGGGATAAAGTTGTAACCCAACTTGAAAAAGTGATGGCCAGTGACTCTGCTTTTAGTGTTGCCAGCATGGAATTCAAACAATGCTTAACCCTTTTTGCAAAGGGTATGGATGCCCTTGATAAAAATAACCTAAGCGATGCTATTCAATGTTCAAATGGTTTGGATGCAATCCTCTGGCGAAATGAAAAGCAAGCGGAAAAGGATAATTCATTGAACCAACCCTTTTCACGTTTTTCATGGGGGTATCAAAACACCTTAAACATAGCAAGTTTAGAATTACAGGGCCGCATTTCCAGTTATCAAGGCAACTTTGTACATGCGCTGGAATTGTTGAAGAAGGCTGAGAAAAATGAACTGGAATTGGGCTACGGTGAGCCTCCTTTGTATTCCCGCCCTGTGGCAATGAGCTTGGCCCAGGCTTACGAAAAAGCAGAAAGATGGGATAAAGCCATTGAAACTTACCAGGATTTACTCAAAAGATTCCCCAAAAGCGCCTATGTGCTTCATGCCTTGACGGCAGTTTACGCAAAAAGTGGCGACGCTCAAAAAAAACTTGAATATGAACACCAGCTCAAAGAAGCGACCCGATATGCGGATAAAGGGATGTTTGGGTGGAAGTGAAGCTATACCCCACGCGGGATATCTGGACGTTTTTTTCCGATCCACTTAAAGACAAATAATCTGGAATTAATCGTCTTTAAGTGACGGATTGGTGGACAATAGCATTGTTCTGGATGCTTTGTTTGTATAAGGAATCTAAAATGAAATCAACAACACGAAATACCTTTTTCCTTGTGCTGATTTTCGCGCTATCTGCCTGTAAAAATCAGATTCAGGAAGCTACGCTTGAAAGCAATTACTACACCCAAGGCAACACCAACCGCAGCGCCGCTGAATGGGAGCCTGCCAAAGGAACATTGGTCGCATGGCCTTTGGCATTGCCCCACAAATTGCTGGTAGAACTCGCCAAAGACAATCACCTTTACACCTTGGTTGAAAACGATTCCATCAAAAAAGAGGCTCAACAATGGTACGGCAAATGGGGCATAGAGGCTTCCCAAAATACATTCATTTATGTACCCCGAGGGATCGATTTTTGGTGGGTAAGAGATTGGGGCCCAAGTGCCATATTTACACCGGAGGGTACCATGAAACTCGCTGATGCCAACTGCCTTTATGTTCCGCCCAGAGCCAAATGGGGATGCACCGACTCATTGTATTCCTTGTTTTCGGATAAACAGCATGAAACCTTGGAATCAGAAATAGATGACAACACGATTGTGCCACTGGCCAAAGGATTGAACTTGGAAGTATTGAACCTGCCATTCATCAATACGGGCGGCAACTTTATAACCGATGGCTTGGGAACGGCTTTTTCGACTTGCATTTTACCCAGCGAAAACAAATTCCACCAGATACCTGAAGCCCAGTATTTCAAGCTCAACAAGGCGTTGCAAGGAATCAATAGTTACCATATTGTTTCCAATTTTGAAAAGATGGGCATTCAACATATTGACTGCTTCATGAAATTGTTGGATGAAGAACGAATACTGGTAGCCGAGCCGCCTGTAGACCATGAGCTCTATCCCGTTTATGAAAACATCGTTCAAAATGAATTAAAAAAGCTAAAAACCGTATATGGTCGCCCTTACGAAATTTTGAGGCTCAAAACAGACCGATACGAGGGTGAGAAATTAGCGGCGTATTCCAATTCCATCATTGTCAATAAAACCATTTACGTCCCGCTGTTCCAAATTAAAGCCGATAATATAGCCCTACAAACCTGGCAAAAGGCAATGCCTGGTTATACCGTAAAAGGTTTTGAGTTTGCCTTGAAAGACGAGCCCTTCCTGGCCCCTGGCATGCAAGAGCAATATTCATCGGGCTATGGCTGGAAAAGTGGCGATGCCTTGCATTGCCGTACCCGAGCGGTTTGGGACAATGAAATGCTGTTCATCAGTGTCAAACGCCTATCCTCAAAACTGGCAATCAATGACCCCCTGACCGTGTATGCCACTATCATCGATTACAGTAAAAAAGGATTGGTGGCGAATTCACCCACATTGTATTGGCGGATAAAAGGCGAACAAAACTGGAAAACGGAATCGCTTAAATCCGCCGACGATGACACCCATTTCCACACCACCATTCCAGCAAAAGCGCCCCATAAAATCATTGAGTATTATATCTCGGCTGCCTCAAAATCGGGCAATAAGGAAACCATGCCCCGAACTGCACCAAGTGGATTTTACACGGTAGAGCGATAAAGGCACATCCTTTTCCAATCAAAAAACAATAGTACAATGAGTGAAACGAATAGCTTCCCTTCACAGCATCCTTGGGATAGAAACTTCTTTTTATTGATGATAATTTTTGCCTGGCTGGCATTGCTTTCGGGGTTTATCAATGATGCTTTTTTGTTATTGGCCATTTGTAGTTCGTCAGCTTTCATGCCCGTTCACCTTAATTTTATTCGTGGGTATTTATGATTTGATTACGCGTAGAAGATTACACCCCGCTTATGTGCTGGGCGTGCTTTGGGCATTGAGCATAGATGTCACCGCTGGTTGGTTATACTTTAATGATAACTGGCTGAAAATTGCTACAAAGTTGATTGGGCATTAAAATATGTTGCAATCAATTTTAAGCACCTAAACGTATTGTTCTGGACGCTTTGTTTTAAAAGAAAATGTCGCTCAGCCTATGGGTTTAACGAAGCTAGCTTCGGGGCCTCTATGGAGGGACTGAAAATCAATCAACTCAGCAACGAACTGATGGTTTGCTGGTGCGAAAAGCGTCGTATTTTCGTACCATCGAACTACCATCAACCTTTCAGTATGAAAAAAACAGCTTTTCTTTTGCTTTGCTTTGTGGTGAGCACTTTTGCCGCCACTGCCCAAACCAACAAAATCGTCATAGGCAGCATCGATAGCCTCCAATCCAGCATTCTGGGTGAACAACGGAAAATCTGGGTCTACGTTCCCGACCAGGGCAGTAACAGCATTTTTAGCCCTCAACGTTACCCAGTAGTGTATTTGTTGGATGGCGACGGGCATTTTTCATCCGTTGTCGGCATGATTGAACAATTGAGCACCGGAGGCAATAACCTCTGCCCCAAAATGATCGTAGTGGCCATCCCCAATACCGACCGAATGCGCGATCTCACCCCTACCCACATCGACGTCGACCCGCCTTATATCGACAGCACCTCCGCTAAAACAACCGGCGGCGGCGAAAATTTCCTTGCCTTTTTGGAAAAAGAATTGATGCCACACGTTGAAGCAAAATACCCGACTGCGCCCTACAAAATGTTCATCGGACATTCACTAGGCGGTTTGATGGTGATGCAGGCTTTTATTCACCACAACAACCTATTCAACTCCTACATCAGCATCGACCCCAGTATGTGGTGGGACAAACAAAAGCTGCTGAAACAAACGCAAAAGGTTTTGGCAGAAAAGAAATTTGCCGGAAAATCGCTGTACCTGGGCATTGCCAATACCATGGAAGAAGGCATGAACATCAAAACGGTCCATAAAGATACAACCAGAGATTCGGAGCACATCCGCTCCATCCTGATTTTGGATGCTGCTTTTCAAAAAAACAAGCAAAATGGCCTGAAGTACGGTAGCAAATATTACCCTAATGATACGCATGGTTCGGTGCCGCTCATTACCGAGTACGATGCCTTGCGTTTCTTTTTCGACTTTTTTCCGCTAAAACTCGCTTCAAAAGATTATACCGATTCGACCAGTTTGCTAGCGGCTAAATACAAAAACCATTTCGCCCAATTGTCCCAAAAAATGGGATACCAGATCAAGCCCGATGAAGCGGAAATCAATTTTTTGGCTTATGAAATTTTGAAGCAAAAACACTACAAAAAAGCGGAAAGCCTCTTCAAACTCAATGTGGACAATTACCCCGAAAGCTTCAATGTTTTTGATTCATATGGCGATTATTTTGTAGCCATCGGTGATAAGGCCAATGCGCTGGTTCAGTTCGAAAAAGCGCTAGCCCTCAAGGAGACGGAGAGCACCAGAAAGAAATTGGAAGAGCTTAAAAGCAAATAGATGGTGATTTTGTACCATGAGGTTCCAAATCACCATAAAAATCCAAGATTTGGCAAGCTTCAATTTTATACCTTGCCCAACTGTTAAATAAACCTGAATTTAGCAGGTTATACAATCAAAACTGGCTACGTTCAACGTTTATTCGCTTGATTGCTCCTTAAGAGTTATTGATAACCAATAAAAACTAAATACAATGCCTAAAAACCGTGCGCTTCTCCTTATTTTGAGCCTATGCTCAATCGGATTTCTCCAGGCCCAAACCCCCAAGGTGGTGGCCAGCAATCCCGCATCATCCATTCTGAAAAAAACCGTCAAACAAATGGTCCGTTTACCTGACAGCTATGCTAAATCACAACAAAAGTACCCTGTCTTGTTCTTTCTCCAAGTAACCGACGAAATGCTGGAAGAAATTGCGGTGTTAACCCAAAAACTGCACAAAGAAAACGGTACCCCCGAAATGATCGTGGTAGGCATCAACGTGGAAGACAAATTGGAAAGGGAGATGGGAAACGCCGTATACGACAAACACCTGTCCTACCTGGAGCAAGAACTGATCCCTTCCATCGAAAAAAAGTACCGCTGCAATGGACAGAGGGTATTGCATGGCAGATCCTTGTCGGGTTCTTTTACCTTGTACGCCATGCTGAGCAAACCGACCTTATTCAATGGCTACATCGCTGCGAGCAAGGAATGGTATGACGAAAACAATGATTTTTTCACGGGGCTGGCCAACAAGGCACTACAAACCCCTGACAAATTCAAGGACCGGAAAATCTTCCTGGCTTCCTTGAACGGGGCATACAGTAACAGCAACATCCCCGAAGTGAACGAAAACATGACCGCCTTTGCTAAACTATTGACCAGCAAATCCGGCAATAAAATCGCCAGTAAGTACCAAGCCTTTGATGATTGGGGCATATCGCCCTATCCAGGCTTTAAAGAGGGCTTGCTCTTTGTAGCGAAAAAATGACACAATACTAGGTAGCGGCGTGTGAACCCTGAAGGGGCATGCGCCGCTGTATTGAGCAATGGTTTTCAATTTAATATTGTTGTAAGCACAAACACAATTGCAGTAGAACTTTAGAAGAAGTACTATCCATTAACTTTGAAAAAAAATAAAGTGAAGGTTCATTCAGGCTTAATCTAATTTGAAACGTTATATGGAACGCTTTTTTCCTAATCAAAGATACACCAGCAAAGGTGAACCTGAACTAGGTATTGGTATTGTAACAGAAACCAGCAAAGGAAAGGTCAAGCTGTATTTTCCCAGATCCAATGAAATACGACTATATGCATTGGAAAGTGCTCCCTTACGTCGAGTTGTGTTTAAATCCGGCGATATCATCGTAGATACAAAAAAACAATCATTGCTGATTAAACAGGTTGAACTAGAGGGTGAGTTGTATCTGTATTACGGGAAAGACAGAAAATTGTCTGAGGCCGAACTCGGCGATGTGTCAGCAAGACATGGTGTCGATGACAGACTTTTTATGGGTGATGTAGATGCTCCACAAACCTTTGCCTTACGCAGAGAGACACTACAACACGATTACAACCGGAGATTATCTCCTGTAAATGGATTTGTGGGCGGTAGAATCGATCTTATTCCTCACCAACTATACATTGCTCATGAGGTGAGTTCACGATATGCTCCTCGTGTCTTACTTTCAGATCAGGTTGGTCTTGGAAAAACCATTGAAGCTTGCTTAATCCTTCATCGCTTGTTGTTAAGTGGACGAATTTCGAGGGTAATCATTCTCGTTCCTGAGTCTTTGGTACATCAATGGTTTATAGAAGTTCTACGTCGGTTTAACCTGTGGTTTAACATTTTCGATGAAGATCGCTGTGCCTCACTCGATGGCAATGCCCCAGATGGTAACCCCTTTCTCGACGATCAACTGATTATTTGCAGTACTTCATTTTTGGCCGGTTCAGCGAAACGAACCAGACAAGCACTGACTGCTGGTTGGGATATGCTCGTTGTAGACGAAGCACATCATTTGGAATGGTCTGTTGACAAAGTGAGCCCGGAGTATGGGATGGTGGAACTATTGAGTAAAGCAGCCAAAGGATTACTGCTCCTCACTGCAACCCCGGAACAACTAGGTGAAGAAAGCCATTTCGCACGACTTCGATTACTAGACCCAAACAGGTATTCGAATTATCATGATTTCATAAATGAGCCTTCTGACCATAGAAACATTGCCACTATTGTGGAAAAACTGTACTCCGGAAAAAAATTGCAACCTAACGATACAAAAATATTAGAATCCTTTTTCCCAAAGGAAAGAATACTATCCTTAACAAAAGGAGGAGATGTTGCCAAGGATAATCTTATTGAAGATTTATTGGACCAGCATGGCCCAGGCCGAGTATTGTTCCGAAATACCCGATCTGCAATGAGCGGTTTCCCAAAGCGAAAGGCGCATCTAATTCCCTTAAACACAACCAAAGATAAGGCCCTTTGGCTTCAGCGCCTGGCGAATGAGTTTGCCCACGATATGGCGCCCGGAGCTATTGCAAATAAACAGGAATTTTGGTTTGCCGAAGACCCTCGAGTTCATTGGCTTTTAACTACAATGAAGAAACTGTATCCTGCAAAAATACTGCTCATATGCAAGAGCAAAGAAAAGGTGCTTGCATTGGAAAAATTTTTAGTGAAGCGTGCCAATCTCAAAGCGAGTGTTTTTCACGAAGACCTTACCCTTGTCCAACGCGATAGAAATGCGGCATGGTTCTCAGAATCAGATGGCGCTCAAATCCTCCTTTGTTCTGAAATTGGCAGCGAGGGGCGAAATTTTCAATTCGCCCATCACCTCATACTCTTCGACTTGCCGCTTCATCCCGAATTGTTGGAGCAGCGCATCGGGCGCCTCGACAGGATTGGTCAAACAGAAGATATACATATTCATGTCCCTTACCTGGCCAACAGCCCACAGCATGTGCTGGTAAGGTGGTATCACGAAGGGTTAAATGCCTTTGAAGAGAATCTTGAGGGTGGAAATGAAATATCGAAACTATTTCGTGACCAACTGCTAACCTTATCCAACTCTCCCTCCTTCTCAGATTTTAGCCCGGAATTAGAAGCATTGATTACCAAAACGTCCATTTTTCAAAAAGAACTTCAAAAAAGCCTCGCTGAAGGACGTGATCGATTGTTGGAGATGAATTCTTTTCGCCCCAGGATAGCAGCAAAACTAGTGGAGCAAATTAAAAGAGAAGACTGCGATAAGAGCCTTGAAAATTATTTTACAAAAGTCTTTAGCCATTTTGATATAGAAATGGAAGATCTTTCTCCCCGAACCTACTTTTTGCATCCTGCTTCTGCAATCACTGAGGTATTTCCCGCTATTCCGCCTGAAGGTATAAGTGTTACATTCGATAGACAACGCGCGCTTAGTCGGGAAGATATTAGTTTCCTTAGTTGGGATCATCCCATCACAACTGGTGCTATCGACATGGTGTTAAGTTCAGGGACAGGGAGCGCTAGTTTTGGCGTTCTTAGAGGAACCAACAGCCGCGGTATTCTGCTTGAACTACTTTTTGTTCTTGAAACATCGAGAGACCGAAGCATATATGTAGACCGTTTCCTTCCAAATACACTATTAAGAATTGTAGTTGATCATCTTGGCAACGATGTAACAGATCGGTATTCTGTTGAAACATTAGACAAAAAAATGATTCCTGGACAAATAGACGCTTTGCTGGATAATCAAACGTTAATGGAAACGACTCTGCCCAATATGATTTCAGCAGCCACGAAAATGGTGGAAGAACAAAGTACAAAAGAAATAAAAAATGGATTGCAACGCATGAACCTCACACTGAATCATGAAATAGATAGACTAAAAATATTACAGCAAAAAAATAAAAACATCAGACCAGCAGAAATTCAGACAGCACTCCATGAACAGCTGACCCTAACTTCGCTTATTAAAGATGCACGCGTAAGGTTGGACGCCATTCAACTTATACTTTGCGCCGGCGTTGTGCCTTGAGCGTTGAAGGCTTAGACGAGCGGGGTAAATGAATTAGCTTCTGCCAATGCACATTTTCTTAAACTCAATAGTTATTTGGTTGAGTTTACACCTTCCAACATTCTCAAACTTCCAGACGAGGAGAAGCTTCACGCTGATCACCTGCTGGCTTTTGAAGAAATCAGTAAAATAAAGGACGCCAAATATGAAAAACCTACTTTTTATCCTAGTCATTCTTCCCTTGCAAATTGCTTTAGCCCAGCAAAAGCAAAAAATCGTGATCAATGATTTTGAAAACAAACCGCCAACCGAAAACTGGTGGCGGGATAATAAACGGGTAAAGTTTTCTTATGATGAAATCAAAAAGGATCAGATTAATAAGCAGTCCAAAAGCTGTCTCTACGTACGATGGGATTCCATACCATCCAACAAACCATTTACTTGGTTTACCGACCTTAAAGCGGATTCACTCGCCGCTGATGGTATGGAAACAAAATGGAAATCTTTCCAACAGGACACCTGGCTTTCTTTTTGGTGTAAAGGAGGCGAAGGCGACACGTTAATGTTGCACTATCTGGTGCTGAGTAAAGGGCATAGCAGCAAATGGGGATCAACAAAAATGATCCCGGTTACTGCTAAAAAATGGACGTTTTATAAAGTGCGATTTGCCGATTTACAGTACGAAAACTGGGGCAGAATTAAAGCTGATTTTGATTTAAACACCGATATCGGACGATGTTTTGAAGTGGGATTAAGGTCGAGCGCAGTCAGCACTAAAGGTTATATTGAAGCCTGGTTTGACAATATCAAACTTACCAATTACGAACCCTTTAAATAGTGTGGATGAGATTATTGGACAAACTCTTGGTAAGAAAGGAGAATGACCCGCAACAACATTTTCAAAAATAGATGTACTTTTACAACAGTCCCACCAATGGGTTTAGAGCTTGTTTGAAATTTCAATACACTTCTTCTATTTTTGAGATGGCTACACAAAAATATGACATCATAATCATTGGCGCCGGGCACAATGGCCTGGTTGCCGCAACTTACCTGGCAAAAGCAGGCAAAAAAGTCCTGGTGCTGGAAGCAAACGCTGAAATCGGTGGTGCCACGACCAGTGTACGGGTTTTTCCCGATTTTGATGCGCGCCTGTCGCGTTACGCTTACCTGGTTTCCCTGTTGCCTGATAAAATCATTCAGGACCTCAACCTTAATTTTAAGTGCTTATCCCGGCGAGTGGCCAGTTATACCCCGTATGCTGCGCTGGGGCAACATTCCGGCCTGCACGTTTCCAGAGTTTGGGATGAACAAACGGCTGCCTCCTTTGCCTCCTTGGAAGGGGGCGAAGCCGAGATGAAAGCCTGGCAGAAATTTTATGGCGAAATAGAAGAATTTGCCCAGCGCATAGCGCCCACCATGCTAAAACCACTGCCATCCCGCTCGCAACTCAAGAAAGAAATCGGACTTGATCGGGTCTGGGACTATTTGATTGAGGAACCGATAGGACAGACCATCACCAATCATTTTAAGCACGATGTGGTGCAAGGAGTGGTGCTTACCGATGGGCTCATTGGCACCTTCGCTTCTGCTTACGATTTGCAGGCCAACAAATGTTTCCTCTACCACCTGATTGGCAATGGAACGGGTGAATGGAAAGTGCCTCAGGGGGGTATGGGCGCATTGGTACGCGAGTTGGAGCGTGTAGCACTGGCATCGGGTGTTTGCATTTTGACCAATAGTAAAGTCACGAGTGTGCAATCCGATGAACAAGAAGTCTTGGTAAGTCTGGAAAATGGGGATCAATTTTCAGCGAACTACCTGCTCTCCAATACTGCGCCACAAGTGTTGGCAAAACTGCGTGGAAAAAATCCTCCGGCCAGTTTAGAAGGTTCGCAAATGAAAATCAATATGTTGGTCAAACAATTGCCCCGACTCAAATCGGGAGCTGACCCGCGCGATGCCTTCGCAGGCACCTTTCACATCAACGAGAGTTTTTCACAACTGGAGTCTGCCTACCAGGAAGCCAAAGCGGGCAATATACCCGCCTCGATGCCCCTGGAGATTTATTGCCATACCTTGACCGACACGAGTATCCTGAGCACTGAATTGCAGCAGAAAGGATACCATACACTCACACTTTTTGGAATACATACTCCTGCAGCCTTGTTTGATGACCAGCACGACGCCCAGCGAAAATTGGCCCTGCAATCCGCCATCGACTCCCTCAATCAATATTTGCTCGACCCGATAGAATCCGTACTTGCCCAGTCCCCAAATGGTGAATTGGCCATCGAAGCCAAAACCCCACTCGACATAGAAGCGGAGGTTGGCTTGCCTCGTGGGAATATTTTCCATCGGGATTTGGCCTTCCCTTTCCATGAAGAGGACGAAGCGCCTGCTTGGGGGGTAGAAACGGACGATCCACGCATTTTTATTTGTGGAGCAGGTGCCATCCGTGGAGGCGGCGTAAGCGGGATCCCGGGGCACAACGCGGCCATGGCTGTGCTTGAGCGGGGGTAAATGTACACACCACAATTATTCTTTTTTTAACTTGCCTGGACAAAACCGGACGTATGAAAAATACCCTCATTTTTAGCCTGACCATCTGCCTTTGCATTCAGGCGTTTTTTCTCTCTGCCCAATCCTACGTGCCCATTGCCCAAGAATCTAAAATAAAGGTCAAACCCGCCATCGCCCTGCAAGCCTATGGCTTCCCCCTGGAAGATGTACGCTTGTTACCCGGCAGCCCATTTTACACTGCGATGGAAAAAGACGCCGCCTATCTGCTCAAAATAGAGCCCGATCGTCTTTTGCACCGCTTTTATGCTAACGCTGGCTTGCCCACCAAAGCCCCAGTGTATGGCGGTTGGGAAAGTGAAGGCCTGTCGGGGCATACCCTCGGGCATTACCTGTCCGCTTGCGCTTTGATGTACGCGGGCAGCAAGAATGAAAAATACAAGGAGCGAGTAACCTATCTGGTTCAGGAACTGGCACGTTGTCAAGAGGCGCGCAAAACGGGTTACGTGGGGGCCATTCCCAAAGAAGACAGCATTTTTGCTCAGGTGGCCCGGGGCGACATCCGCTCTTCTGGCTTCGACCTCAATGGAGGCTGGTCTCCCTGGTACACCATCCACAAGGTGATGGCTGGTTTGGCTGATGCCTACCTGTATACCAACAATGACCAGGCCTTGCAGGTGCTCAAAGGTATGTCCGACTGGACCGGAGCAGTGGTAAACAAACTCGATGACGCCCAACGCCAAAAAATGCTCAAATGCGAATACGGCGGCATGAATGAAATCCTGGCCAACGTGTACGCCTTCACGGGTGAAAAAAAATACCTCGACCTCTCTTACAAGTTCTTTGATGACTTTGTGATGGAGCCCCTCTCCAAAAAAATTGATCCGCTGCCTGGCAAACATTCCAATACCAATGTACCCAAAGCCATCGGCAGTGCCCGTCAGTACCAGCTCACAGGCAATACCCGGGATCAAACCATCGCCTCCTTTTTTTGGGAAACGATGGTGCACAAGCACAGCTATGTCATTGGTGGAAACAGCAACTACGAATACTGTGGCGAAGCCGGCAAACTCAACGATCGACTCAGCGACAATACCTGCGAAACCTGCAATACCTACAACATGCTCAAGCTGACCCGGCACCTCTTTTGTCAGGAACCCACCGCCGAGTTGGCCAATTATTACGAGCGGGCTTTGTACAACCATATTTTGGCTTCGCAAAACCCGGAGACGGGCATGATGACCTACTTTGTCCCCCTACGGATGGGCAGCAAGAAGGAGTTCAGCGACGAATTCCGCACATTCACCTGCTGTGTGGGTAGCGGTATGGAAAACCATGTCAAATACAACGAGAGCATCTATTACCACAGTGCAGATGGAAAAGGGCTTTACCTCAACCTGTTCATTCCATCCGAATTGAATTGGCAGGCCAGGGGAATGACCGTTCGCCAGGAGACAAACTACCCACAAAGTGGGAAAGTAAGCGTCAAATTTAGTGGCAAAAAAGCCCAAAAATTCAGCCTGTACCTACGCCGCCCCTGGTGGATGAGCACCAACTGGCAACTAAAAATCAATGGCAAACCCGTCGAAGCCATCGCCCAGTCCAATGGGTATTACAGCATCAATCGCAAGTGGAAAAATGGGGATGTGCTCGAACTGGACATGCCCATGCAGCTCTACACCGAAAGTATGCCCGACAATCCCAATCGGATTGCCTTTTTGTACGGACCCATCGTTTTAGCTGGTCAATTGGGCAACAAAATGCCCGATCCATTATACGGCACTCCCGTCATTTTGAGTGCCGAGCGTAAAGCCGATCAACTGGTACAGCCGCAAGACCTTGCTGCTTTGAAGTTTCAATTGAGCCCAGCAGTAGCTAAACCCCTGGCACCAGTGTTGATTCCCTTTTTCCAAAGCAATAAGGAATATTACAGCGTGTACTGGGATTATTTCACGCCTGAACAATGGACGGCCCGCCAGGCCGAATATGAAGCCGAAAAACAACGCCAACAAAAAATCGACGCTCAGACCCTCGATAATTTCCGCATCGGCGAAATGCAACCCGAGCGCGACCACAAGCTGGAAGCTAGTGAGCGCTCTTACGTCAGCGATGCCCTGGGGGTAAATGGCCGGGAAGCTCGTACCGGGCACTTTTTTGCCTTTGAAATGAAAGTACAACCAGGTGCCAAAAACCGCCTGCTTTTCACCTACATCGGCGACGACAAAGACCGCAAATTTGACATCAAGGTAAATGGCCAATTGCTACTCACCGAAACCTTGACTGGTGGACAAACGGGGCGTTTTTACGATCGAGAGTACCCGATACCAGCCGAAATGTTGACAACTGGGGATAAAATTGTGGTGCGAGTAGAGGCCAATTATGGGAAAACTGCGGGCCGGGTATTTGGTGCCAGAATATTGCGGGACTAATTTCAGGGGCGATAAAAAAATAAATTGTTCATTTTGCCAAAGGATTAGATAAATAAACGTTTCATTTCAAGTGTCTTATCTAATCCTTTAGCTCAAAAAAAATGAACATTTATTTTTGCCCCACTACCTAGGTGGAGTTCCAGAGATTTTGTACTCTTGCCTGTTCAAATTCAAAACAGCCATGCGCAACTATATTTATTTTACTTTGGCTCTGGCCTATGCTCTTTTTTCTTGTACAAGTGATCAAAGTAGTTCGGAAGTACAAACTGCTCTGGATGAATGGTTTCCCAAACAGTACAAAGTTGTGGACGGTACGGAAGTCAATACCGCAGACTCCCTAGTGTTGATCCCCATTCAGTCGGTCGCTGATCCTAAAATTC
The DNA here is from genome assembly GCF_965225875.1 of Haliscomenobacter sp. Classification (GTDB taxonomy): domain Bacteria; phylum Bacteroidota; class Bacteroidia; order Chitinophagales; family Saprospiraceae; genus Haliscomenobacter. Next base: position 1,636,202 of record NZ_CBDDBS010000002.1, read on the forward strand.
AGTTTACGATCGATTACCAGCCCAAAAAGGAAAAAGGGGGCATGATCAAAGATTCGATTCAAAGCGCTTTTGAAGCAGCCAAGGTTAACGCTGAAGCAGCGGGTAATTTATTGGCGGCATTGCAAAAAAATGGCTTTAAAAATGTGGTAGTAGGAACCAACCTGGCTCAGAATGCGGTTGAGATCCAATTGTATGAGGAGCCTTTCAACTCCATTTTCACCTCCCGCATGAAGCAAATTCAAAAAGTTAGTGCCGCCTGGGCTGCCCAGCGCAATATGGTGCCTTGTCGCTTAAATTTGAAAGTAATGGACCCTAAGGCCTGGGGGAAAAGATTCCCAGAAGTACTCGATACCCGCTTCGTCAATCGGGCGAATGCCTGGGTTTATGAAAATACAATCGCAGCGGCCAATGCTGATTTGGCTGATCCTGGATCCTCAGAGTTCTTGCCTGGAAGCCTGAGTTTGAGTGGCAAAAGAGAAATGGAAGTCCGCAAAAAGATCCACGACGATGTAGTGGATTTTTTGCGGACCTCCAAAAAACTGGACTTTCATGTTGAAATGATCGCCATGGTCAATACCGAATGGGATTTGCGCAACATGGAAACCATCCGCTACTATTTTCCTTATTGCCAACAGAGTGAAACCACCAAAGCCAACGGAAGTTGTATGGGGAACTTTGATGGTCGTATCTCTTGTGTCTACGATTTTAAAACGGGAAGGACGCAAGTGGATTTTTAATTCAGCAAATTCGGAAACTGCTCTTTCAACTGATCGTCCAGGGTATCGGCCCAGTGTTCGAAATCACTGATAAAAGTAGACAGTTCATTAAAATCAATGCCTTTGATGTCCCGCTCAAAGGTGGCCCAAACTTTGTTGGCATTGGGTAAAATGCTGAATTTAATGCCGAATTTCTCATCGTTTAACTCCAACAGTCGGCGGTAAAAAGTGAGTAGTTGGTTGGTTGCTGGCACGTCCATCACCGGGCAAAAAATGCGGATAAAATCACGTCGTGATCCATTGTCGTAATTGAGCTTGTGGATCATGATCTGGATGGTCGCACTACCTTTGGTCCAGCTCCAAAAAAGCTTCTCCGAATTGTACACGGTGTGTCGATCCAGGCCAACAGACTCTGCGTAGCAGTGTACCATTTCTACCACCTTGTTGTACTGCACATCGGCAGGATGAGATGGGTTTTGTGTGTTTTCCATGGGTATTGTCATTGGGTTATGAAATACCCACAATATCGGAGTTTTTTAAAAATTATCCCAATTTCACCGAAGTCATAGTCAAAGACCCACCTACCGCTTTGTCATTGAAAAAATGCACTGGATCGTTCTTGTCTTGTAGGCCCAAAATGTAGAGCAATGGGTAATAATGATCGGGTGTAGGAATGGCCAGCTTGGCCGATTTGTTCAAGTTTTCATAATTGATCAGCGGTTGGTGATTGCCATCGCTGATGTGTTTTTTAAAAACCTCGTTCATCTCAATGGCCCAATCGAAGCCGTAAGACTCTTTTTGTAGGTGCTCCCAGGCAACCATCCGCAGGTTGTGCACCATATTGCCACTGCCCACGATGAGCACGCCTTTTTTGCGCAGCTCTGCCAATTCCTGGATTAGTTCGTAGTGGTACTGGGGTGATTTGTAATAATCGATGCTCAGTTGTAAAACCGGGATGTTGGCTTCGGGATACATGTGGCGAATGATCGTCCAGGTGCCATGATCCAGGCCCCACTCGTGATCCAAACCTACTTCAGTCTTGGTGATCAGTTTGCGCGTGTTTTCGGCAAGTACCGGGTCGCCAGGAGCGGGGTATTGCACATCGAATAAGGCTTGAGGAAATCCACCAAAATCGTGAATGGTTTTTGGCGCGGTCATCGCGGTAACATGGGTACCTCGGGTGAGCCAGTGCGCCGAAACCACCAAAACTGCCTTTGGCGTGGGAATGTCTTTCGCCAGTTGTTTCCAACTCTGACTAAAGGCGTTGTCTTCAATACCGTTCATGGGCGAACCGTGGCCCAGGAACAAAAGAGGCATTTTTACGTCTTGTTCTTCCAACTCATCGCGGAAGTTTTTGAAAGATCCCATCGTCATCATAAGCGCAGCTCCTGATACAGTTTTGATGAATGTTTTGCGTTTCATGCGCAAGTTTTTTGTAAAAACGCTACGAGGTAAAAAATAGTTGTATATACATTGAATTTTGGAAAACCCGGGAATGTACGCGTTTCAGCTGTTCTTGTGATTCGCGGGTGGTGGAATGCTGCGCCATTGTTTTTAAAGCGAATCAACGGCGGTTTTGATCCAGTCTGCATGGGCTAAAATTTTGCCTCGTTCTTCAGCATCTATTTTGTCCCAAACCTGATAAGCCATCCCAATGCGGGGATTGCCGCGCAGTTTGTCGGCGTGCCGATCATAAAAATCCCAATAAAGAGCATTGAAGGGGCAAGCTTGGTGGCCATAACGCAAAGATTTATCATAATGGCATTTCCCACAGTGATCGCTCATTTTGTGGATGTAATTGGCACTGGAAACATAGGGCTTGGTGCCAACTATGCCGCCGTCGGCAAACTGACTCATGCCCCGGGTATTGGTAATTTCAACCCATTCCAGCGCATCAATGTAAATGCCCAAATACCAGGCGTCTACCTCATCGGGGTGCACCCCCAAAAGCAGGGCGAAATTACCTGTTAGCATCAAGCGTTGAATGTGGTGGGCGTAGGCTCGATCCAGGGACTGGCCAACTGCTTGTGCCAAGCAGCGCATTTTGGTTTGGCCCGTCCAGTACCAGCTGGGTAGTTTGGCTTGATGATCAAAGTAGTTGAGCTGTGCGAAGCCCGGCATTTCCGCCCAATAAATCCCCCGCATGTATTCCCGCCAACCGATGATTTGCCGCACAAAACCTTCCAAGGCTGAAAAGGGCACATTTTGCTGGTTATTTTGCCAATAACTGATGCAGGCATCCACTACTTCTCGGGGACCGATCAATTTCACATTCATAGAAAAGGACAGCCGGGAATGGAACAACAACCAATCCCGATCGATCATGGCGTCTTGGTAATCACCAAAAGCCCGCAGCCGAATCTGTACAAAGTGTTCCAGTAACGCCAAACTTTCGGCGCGAGTAACTGGCCAATTAAAATGCTTTGTTTGAATCGAGCCCATTGTTTTCACCCCCATCTTTTCCAGCATTAGTAGGATATCCTCAACATCGCGGTATTGTGCCAGCGTTGGAGGAACACCAAGATTGGCAGGCATTTTTTTGCGGTTTTCCGCGTCGTAATTCCAACGTCCACTAAGTGGCGTTTTTCCATCTGGCTCCATCAGGATTTGGTGTTTTACCCGCATTTTACGGTAAAAACTCTCCATCAGGTAGGTCTTTTTGCCCTTGAACAAATCAGCCAGTTCGTTGCGGGTACTCAGAAAATGCTCAGTGTCATAAACCTGGTGGGGAATAGCCAGGCCTTTGCAAAAAGATAGCAGCAATTGATCCACTCGCCATTCATCGGGTAACTGGTATTCCATTTTTTGGATGGAATAAAGCTCGATCAGTTGTTGACAATTGGATGCAAAATCTTGTTGATTGTCAGGATCATCCAGCTGGAAGTACTTCACCTGATGGCCTGCTGCCTGGAGTTGGCTCGCAAAAGCCCGCATGGCGAGGAAAAAGGCACAAACCTTTTGGACGTGATGTTGAACGTACTGGGTCTCGGGTAAAATTTCCATCAATACGTACAGAACGGAGGGGTCTTTATCCTGTAACCAGGAATGGTTGGCATTGAGTTGGTCACCAAGGATGAGCCTCAAAGTATAGTAAGTCATTGGATACGGTTCGATGAGTTGCTGGTTCTAAACAAAGCGCCACGAACTTTGTTCTTAGCACCACATCAAAAGGATTGAGCCATGTCAAAACATTACCTGGTAGTGGGTGGAAGCCACGGAATTGGATTGGAAATTTGTCGAAAATTGCTCGAGCAAGGCAATGAGGTCACGGTCATTTCGCGTACACTGGGCGAGTTGAGTGAATTACCAGGTGTGACTCATCATGTGCTGGATGTGAGTACGGAGGAGATTCCCGCCGCCATAATTCCCGAAAATTTACAAGGTTTGGTGTATTGCCCCGGGAGTATCAATCTGCGGGCTTTTGCCAGTTTGCCACTTGCTTCTTTTCGGGAAGATTTTGAGATCAATGTAGTAGGTGCCATCAAAAGTATTCAGGCTAGCCTCAAGGCGCTGAAAAAGAATCCAGGCAGCAGTATTCTTTTGTTCAGTACTGTAGCGGTTGGTCAAGGCATGCCGTTTCACAGCAGCATCGCCGCAGCCAAGGGTGCGGTAGAAGGATTGACTCGATCCTTGGCCGCCGAACTTGCTCCGGGTATCCGGGTGAACTGTATTGCTCCTTCTTTGACCGATACCCCTCTGGCCGCACGCCTTTTGAGCAGTGATGAAAAACGGGAAGCTGCGGCCAATCGGCACCCCCTCAAAAGAGTAGGAGCCGCCAGCGAACTAGCGGCTCTGGCTACCTTCCTGTTGACTGCTGATGCTGCGTGGATCACGGGGCAGGTCATTCACGCAGATGGGGGGATGAGCGCAGTACGGGTATAAGAAGCTATTGGAGTTTATTGATTGACAATGGGCAGACTGAGGCTGGCAGTATTGTTGCTCTCAGACATTTCTGCAACTACACCTGTTGCATCTACTTTAAAACTGAGCGTTACGTTGCTCGAGCCATAGGGCGCATTGCGGTGAATCAAATTGTCGGGCACCACAAATTCTACCTGCACTTGCTGGCCTGCTGCCAAGGCTCCAATGTTCTGGCTCCTTTTGAGGCTTTGGGCGGTGAAAGATTCATGATCCACCCGCCAGTTGTAGGTCACTTCAATGCTAAAGTTTCCCGTAGCAATAGGGCCGGTATTGCGCACTGTGAGCAGCACCACTCGGGCTTGTGGTGAGCGGTAAATCTGTTGGGGTTCCCCATTGAAATTCAGCTCTGGTTTGAGGTTTAGATCAACAGCCCGCACTTTGGGTTGAACCGCCAAGCGGGGTGATTGAATGGGTTGGCTTTGGGCTTGTAAACTTTGGACAGCGCAATAGAACAGTGTGATGAAGAGGAAAATGGGTCGCATGGCTTGGCTATTTTTGTTGGTACAAAGCTGGGGCTTTGAGGGAACAAAAACATCCTCATAAAGGGGGAGAGCTGAAAAATACCATATAATAAGGGCTACATTACTGTACGTTTTGCTCGGAGGAGATCAATTGCCACGTGCTTATGAAGTTTTTCGTAAAAAACGATCTTTGAAATATTGGTAACTTAGCATCAAAAAGAGGAGAGATGAGAATCTATCTAACCTTGAGCGAAGGGGAAAAAGAAGCCTTGGAAGGCCTCTTGAAACGTTCACCCAAGCCCTATCTTCGAGAGCGAGCGAGTGCCATTTTACAAATTGCGTCTGGTTCCTTTGGCAACGAAGTTGCAAACAAAGGCTTACTGCGACGTCGGCGCAAGAACACGGTCTATGACTGGGTGGTTCGCTACAAAGCAGGAGGCATCAAAGGCTTAGAACAAAAGGCAGGCCGCGGTCGTAAGCCTGGGTTTTCCCCCTCTAAGCCCCCCACAACTACAAACCCAGGTTGAGTTGGTGGTAGGTCAAAGTCCAACTAACTTTGGTTTAGATCAAAGTCGGTGGACGCTAAAGGCATTGAGGGAAAAGATCGAGGCATTTAAGGACTACTCCCTGGGTGGAGTGTGGCAAGTACTCAAAAAAATTGGGGTTCGCCATTTACGAGCACGCCAATATGTACATAGCCCTGATCCAGCTTATCAGGCCAAAGTAGAGTACCTGCTACAGCAAATCCGAAGCCATAATCCTGGAGAGCAGGAAATTTATTTCTTGGATCAGCTCACCGTATATCTCCAGCCCACGATTGGCTATGACTGGAGTCCAGCTTCGCAAAAGCAACCCTTGTGTAGATTAGGTCATTATTCCAATAAAACGTTCAGAATCTGTGGCGCTTTAAATGGACTAACGGGCCAAACCCACTATTTGATTCGTCATAAAATCAAGGTACCCACCATCATTCAATTTTTTGAGGAACTCACCCTGAAGCATCCTCAAAAAACCATTTGGGTCATCCTGGATAATTGGCCGGTTCATTTTCACCCCGACGTCCTTGCTGCTTTAGCTCCTCAGCAATCTCCATTCCCCATAATTTTACCCAAATCATGGCAACATCTCAAGCCTAAAGCAAAGTTCAAGGGTAAAAATTTACCCGTTCAATTGTTGTTTTTGCCCACTTATGCTTCTTGGCTCAATCCCATTGAAAAAATGTGGCGATGGCTCAAGCAAGATCTTTTGCACAATCATCGCCTGGTCGATCAATGGGATGCATTGAAAATTAAAGTCGAACAATGGTTTGCACAACCTGGTCATCAAAACCAGCCTTTGCTTCAATATGTGGGCCTAAGGGCTTTACAGTCGCCTTTTTATCGCCCTTTCGCTGATGTTAGTTCCAATATGTCAAAGAACGCTTTTTAAAGAAAACTTCATTAGCGCGTGGATCCGAGGTTTCTTTGTTGATCTGGCTTTAGCCACAGCCTTAATTTTCATGCTAGGGCTAAAGCCCAAATCCGAGAGGGCTGATGCCCCCAGGCTGAAGCCAGGGGCAATTGATGTCCTTCTAGCTAAATGTCTAGTGTATGAGCTAAATAGTCGGAGTCCATTTTACACCTAAATGATCAGCTAGTTCATGGGTGCTGGCAAAGGAAAGGAAATCATTAGTATCACCATTGTTGATGCGTTCAACATCTGCTAACAGCAAATCAATAGGATCGGCATCTACGATGGCCTCTAATTTATCCAGAATAGCCTCATTCTCGATGTCCATCAAACGTTTAATCAAATGTAATTTCCTTGCATCAATAGTCATTGATCCATTGTTTTAGCTGATAATAAAAGTACAAAAAGGTTTGTTCCTATGCCAGTCTTTGTTTAACGTTTGCTGAGGCCCTTAATCCCCCACACAATTAAACCTATCACACTTCCCCCGATGGCCGCAAATGCCAATATCCATTTAAAGAAGGTAAAAATGCCACCCAGTTTCGCTACGCCCACCCATTTTTCAGGATAAGTACACAACAAAGTCACGATGACCAGGTTTTCAGCGTAATCAAAGACCATTGCGAGGAGGGGCAAAAATGCCAGATAAGGCAACCACCTATGGGTTGGTGCTATTTTGCGCACCAAAAAAGTGATCAACAACGCGAAAGCAAAACCATAAACAAGCGGATAAACCACATCCGCAGTGAGTTCAATGGTGCGGTACAATTTGCGACCAGCCTCACCATAAGACTCTATCAGGGCAAAACCCTGATCAGGGGTCCAGGTAGGAATACTCAAGTCGATGGGTTGAGGATGCTGATTCATCACCAGAGCCATCAGGAGTTGCATGTACGGCATGACGCCCAGCATAAAAATGAGATCGAGAATGACCAGGACGATCACATTGCGGCCAGTGGCCCATTTTTGCAGTTTGGCAAGCATGGTTTTAGGTTTTGGTGAATATCGAAGATAAAGAGATTTTGGAAAAGGGCTAAAATTCAACCCGATATCCTAAAACGGGGATGATTCCGGCCAAGTAGCTGTACTGGATTTTTCCAGTTGCGGCGTTGAAACTTTGCCGAACAGGGTTAGGATGATTGGTCGCATTTTGAACGCCCAGGATGGTACTTCCCGTAAGGTGTGGATATTGCACCCGCCATTCCATTTGAACATCCAGGCGGTGAAAAGCAGGTAGTTTCTCGTCATAAATACGGGTAGGGATGGTGATGGTACGCCCTTGTTGGCGAGATTTCAACAAATCAATCGGTACGACCCGTTGGCCTCCTGCGTGAGAATAGCGTAGGTCCAACCCCAGAGCGGAGGGGTTGCGGCGCTTTTTGAAAGTCCATTCTTTACCGATTAAAAAAGTAGCTGCAGTATTGGCATTGAAGCGGGTATTGCGCCACTGCCCATCTGAGGCCAGGTAAGTAGATTCAAACAGGCTCAAACTGGCCAGCAGGTAAAATTGATCGGTCCAGTAGCGTTCCAGTGTAAGTTCCAGGCCGTAGTTTTTTCCCCTGCCCTCGTTCTCCAACGCATCAATGGTGAAGTCATCGTCCATGTTCAACAGACTGAAATTGGTAGCCCGCCCGGCAGTAATGGGGGCTTTAAACAACCATTGATAATAGAGCTCAGTTTTGAGGTTCCAATTGGGCACGAATTGCCAATTGTGCGCCAGAACAAGGTGGTGCGCCCGCGTAAATCCCATATTTTTATTGACCAAAACGGTATCCTTGCCCCGAATGACGCGGGCAAAGTAGTTGCCCAGCGGTTGTATTTGTGAATGAAGCCCATATCCCAATGCCAAACTTTGCTTGGACGACAGCGCCCAGGTCCAGGCCGCCCGAGGATCCAGGGCTGTTTTGTGGTTGAGGTAAAGGTGCTGGACATGTGCACCCAAGAGTAGCGATAAACGTTCGGAAAAACGCACCTTGCCTTGTGCAAAAGCATTGAGTAAGTGGGTTTTTCCCTGATTTTTGATCCGATCAGTCAATTTGCCACTCACTAGTTCACGCTGGCGCAATGCAAAACTTTTGACACTGTTGTACGCGCCAAATCGAAGCGAAAAATAGGGGCTAAATTTGTGGTTTGCGACAATTGAAAAAGTGATGTTTTGTTCAGCAAAGCGGTTATCCCGGGTAAAAATAAGCGGCTGAGTGGCGCGCTCATAACGCGAGTCTTCCTCCCGGTAGGCGTAGCCATTGAGTGCAACAATACTTTTGATGGCTGTTTTTTTACCTAGCAACAAGTTGTGGGTCAGCCCGATGGCTCCGGTGTTGGAAGCATCCAGTCGACCAAAGCGCCGATCCCCATCTATTTTCCACAAATTGGAGTCGGGCACAGCGGCAATAGCCTGTTGACTAAGCCCTCCAAAACCAAAGAGGCTGAATTGCCCCAGTTTTTTGGTGGGCAGGCTGATGTTGAAAGACAGATCTTGAAACTCAGTAGGCGCGTCGCCCACATTTAAGCCTAGTTTTTGAATGAGCGATAAAAAGCCATAACGATAGTTAATCAAATAAGATCCCGCGTATCCTTTTTTAAAAGGGCCTTCAGTTGCCACATCTACCCCAATAATGCTGGCTGCCAGGGTGTGCTCCCGTTTTTCATTGTTACCTTTACGCAGTTTGATGTCGAATACACCCGCCAGTGCATTGCCGTATTCAGCGGGGAAAGCCCCGGTGAAAAAGTCCGAATTACTCAGCAACTGGGCACTTAGAATGGAGATTCCTCCACCAGAGGTGCCCACCCGGGCGAAGTGGTTGGGATTGGGTACATCTACTCCTTCCATGCGCCACAACAGCCCATTTGGCGCATTGCCCCTGATGACAAGGGCGTTGCCATCGCCGCCGGAGCTGTTTACACCCGCAAAAGCAGTGGCCATTCGGGCGGGGTCGTATAAGCTGGCGGCAAAACGGCGGGTTTCTTCCACACTGAATTGGCGGGCACTGACTGCAGCAAATTCGTTGAGCGCCTTGGTTTTGTCTGATTTTGCACGAATCGTAACGGTATTGGTTTGTTGAATGTCTTCTTCCAACTCAATATTCAATAGGGTTTCTTTGCCTGATTCTACGGAAATGTTGTTGAGGTACAGGTCTTTGTAACCCACGAAACTCACTTTTAAATTATGACGACCAATGGGTACTGCTTCAATGCGGAATTGGCCCTCAGCATTGGAACTGGTGCCCAGGTTTGGGCTCAATGAAAGTAAAACAATGTTGGCCCCTTCCAATGGCGCCTTCAACGTGGCATCAGCAATACTTCCTCGAATAACCTGTATTTGGGTTGATTGTCCGGAAGCTAATGTTAGAACGGGAACAAAGTAAATCAGCAATAGCATTTTGATCAATTGCATCCCAGCACTTCGAATCATTAAATTATTCACAGGCTTAACAACGGTTCTTCTTTCCAAAATACAGATATTTATGCCCTCAAATTAAAAAAAATGGCAGCATTTATCTTTGATATGGATGGTACGATGGTGGACAACATGATGGTACACCACCGCGCCTGGCAAATAAAACTGGCTGAATTGGGCCTAAAAATGGAATTGGAGGAAGTTCGACAAACGATTCATGGCAAAAATGAGGAGATTTTGGCCAAACTTTTCGGGGATCGCTTTACCCCAGAAGAATTTAAACGCATCTCCTGGGAAAAAGAAAATGCCTACCGCCGTCAGTTCATTTCGGAATTAAAATTAATCGACGGATTACCCGATTTTTTACAAAAAGTCCATTCCAAAGGTATCCCGATGGGGGTAGGTACTGCGGCACCTGCCGAAAATGTCAATTTCGTGCTGGATAACATCTACGGGTTGCGCAATTATTTCCAAACTGTGGTCCATGCAGGAATGGTCAGCAAAGGCAAACCCGACCCCCAGGTTTTTCAAATGGTGGCTCAGGGCATGGGAGTGCCTATTGAAGAATGCCTGATTTTTGAAGATTCACCTACTGGCGTGGAAACGGCGCATCGGGCCGGATGTCAGGTGGTCGTGGTGACCACCACCCACAGCAAGGAAGAATTTGAACGTTTCCCCAACGTGTTGCGCTTTATTGACAACTACCTCCATTTAGACGATTTATTGTGGCAATAAAGCTTCTTTTAGCACTCGAATGGCTTAAAAGCATGAAAATCAACGATGAACAACCAAAACACCCCGTTTTGCTGCGTATTTCTATTGTTTGACTACGGTTTATCGAAATATTTTTCCTTAGCTTCCATAAAATGAAAAAAATTTCGTCCTTCGCGTGACTTTTTGAGGTAGGCACGTCAAAAAAAGCGTACACATTGATGAATGTGTGTTTTTGACACAATGGACGGCAGTAAAAGTCAACTTTAGAAATTTTTTTAGCAAGAAACAAAAAAAAATTACACTAAAGTGTGACTTTAAAAAAAGCCTTCGTCAAAAAGACAAATAAGCGAAAAAGCAAAGGCTTGATTAGCTTAGAGATAGACTTAAGTTTTTCATGATAGGTTATGGGTTTAGGTGTTATGGATGGGGAGGATTTTAATTTCTCCCCTTCTTTTTAAACTTGCCCGAGTGAAGAGTGAGCGATGAAAACTTCGGACTATCCAAATTGACATTGCATAAGAAAATGAGTTTTTTCATGAGATAGGGTTTTTAGTGCTTAGTGGGGGAGAAATTCCCCCTTTTTTTCCTACTCTGATCACAACTCTACGAATTTGTAATATGGGTTTTAGGTGTTTTTCGAGGGGGAGTTTTTTACTCCCCTTACTTTAAAAACCGCTCAAAACCGAAGATATAATGCACGTTCACGGGTTTAGAATACCTTTCCCGTGATTTGTTTTGCAAGGTTTTCATGATATGAATATGGGTTTTAGGTGTTTTTATGGGAAGTCACTCGGCTTCCCTTTTTTATTTCCACTCTTTTGCTTATTTTCTCAGCCGATTTTAAACTTGCTCTTCAGCTTTCAACTCTTGCCACATGATGATCGAATTGTTTTTTGCCGTATTGGGGGCCCTGTTTTCAGTGGTCAATCCCTTGGGAGCAGTGCCAGTGTTTTTGGCGATGACCCCAAATTACACGCCCGTGGAGCGCAACCAAACCGCGCGCAGTACGGGGATCTATTTCACCATCATTTTATTGGGTTTCTTTTTTGCCGGAACGCTTATCCTTGAGTTCTTTGGCATCCGCATCAGTGCCATGCGCATTGCCGGGGGCGTCATGATTTTGAGTTCTGGTTATGGTTTGATCAGTGGTAAATTTGCCGAAAACCGGGCAGTGAATAAAGAGGTGGAAGAAGAGGCGCTCCAAAGGCAGGATATTTCTTTTGCCCCCTTGGCCATGCCCTTACTATCCGGTCCGGGTTCAATTTCTTACCTCATTACCCAATACAATGAGAACCCCAGCTGGGAAGCACACCTGGTGGTCGCAGCCGTAATCGTCTTTTTGGGCGTTTTGGTGTATTTGATCTTGCGCTCAGCGCCCTACCTGTATCGACTGTTGGGCGAAGCAGGATTGAATGCGTTGTCCCGCATTATGGGCTTCATTGTAATGTCTTTGGGGGTTCAATACATCATTTTTGGCATCATCCAATTGGTTGAAGGGATGAAGTAAATATATGTCGGGGCAGCGCACCGTAGAGACGCACGGCCGTGCGTCTCTACAACCCGCAATCATTCAATATTTTTTGTGTTGCCCCGATTTTGTCTTGCACTCGAATGAAATAAAAAACGGTCTAACGCTGTATGGCATAAACTTCCTCTCCGCGGTGCAACACTTTTTTAAGTTTGCCCTCTTGCTCCATGCCGATTAAAATTGGCTTTATGGTTTCGGGGCTCACCCCAAGGGCTTTACAAATGGATTCCATTTTTTGCATAGGGTATTTTGCAAAGGTAGCGGCTATTTTTTCTTGAGGGCTGCGGTTGTCTACGGCAGGAAAATCTTCGAATACATTACGCGATTTTAAATCTTCGGGGGCCAATTCCGGAATGTTTTCCGGCTCTGGGATGACTTGTGCCGGATCCGGAATCTGGGTATCTATGATCATGTCGGTTTTGTCGGCAGTTTCATTGATTTTTTCTCCCTGCTCCTGCACAGCTTCACTGGTGCGATCAACTTTTTCCTGCAAGTTTTGAAGTACTCGGCTGGATAAACCCTCTAAGAAACGCGCCGAATAAAAAGCGGCTAGAACGCAACAACCGGCGTAGATGAAATAATTGAGGGTATCTCCTTTGGTGTCGTTCAGGATATTGCTGTCCACCACTTTTAAAAACAAAGGGATGGCAATAGTGGCGACCAAACCCATCAACAAACTGCGCATAAAATTGCGCTCTTCTTTAGGGGCGTTGAGGTAATTGGCGGTGCCGCCCAATATACCCGTTATTGCCATGATGCCAAGCAGGGTAAGGACATAGTGCCAATCCATGGAAGATGCCGCTGGGGAGTTGTCAACAGGCGGCTGAATGCGGGCTAAAGAATCGGTAATGCTTTGGGAAATAGAATCGGCTATGCTTTGACGTAAGGAGTCTACCAATAAAGACAAAGAATCTGGCATGGCTTGAAGGTTTAAGTGTTTTTTTACGAATATAGCAGGAAAAATGATAAGTAGCTTTCCTTGAACACTTATTTATGCAGTGGCAATTGTCCCCGTGCTGACTATAACACCTTTCACCCTAATTTTTCCTACCGAATTCTAAAAAAAACTGCTGGGAGGTTTGCATACTAAACAAAAAAGTCACATTTTTGTAAAAGTTCTATACAGGCCATTCCCCTTAGGTCTGCTCAAATACGTGTCAAACGAATCAAGTCTCGGAACGACTGTTGTTTATAAAACAGTTGAAAGATCAAGTAACCGAATAAGTATGTGAAGGCCTTTTACTTTTGATGACTTTTTGCGTCAAAAGAAAAGATTACAAAGAAGCAGAATTTGTAGTCGAGGGTGCAACTGAAAACAACCATGAACAAAACCTACTGGCATTGTAATCATTACAAGTGCTGTGTAGAGAGTTAAACACGTAAACATGAGAAAACTAATTCTTGCGATCATTTTTTTAGGTTCCATTGTTGTCGCAGGATCCGCACAAGAGTTCCAAATCGCCTGTACCAATGGGTATAACAACAACAACACCTTCTGTTGTGGTTACACCAAAGCCAATCAAGCCAATGTGGGCGTGATCAAGTTTCCGAATTTTGCCCCCCCTCTCAACGTTGGAGTTGTGTACACCTGGTATGCAATCCATCCGGATGGCCCCAAAACCTGGGATACGCCAGTCTCTGCACGGATGGTACCTCTGCCTTGGTCAGGAGAGTATCAGGTTTTTGTGATGATCCATTTTATTGACAAAACAACCTTGCGTAGAGTGAGCAGTTATCGATCCAATACGGTAACTGTAAAGGCTTTGGCCTGTGAGGAAACCAAAGAAGCAGGAACACATTAAAACTTAATCTAGCTACAAGCAAAACAGTATCGCGGGAGCACAGGGGCGATGAAAAAATAAGTGTTCATTTTTGCCCAACTAAATAGTGCATTCGCGATACTGTTTTTATTTTCCCAACCAACGTTTAAACTCACTCGCTTTTTCCTTGCTGATGATTACATCATTTAGCTCGGCTGCCGGTTGGAGTTTCAATTGTAACTTGCCATTGAAATAGGGATTGATCATTTTAATGGCCCGTGCGTGGACGATGTAGCTTCGATTGGCTCTGAAAAACCACTGCGGGTCCAGCATAGTACCCAGTTCTTCCAGGGTATAATCCACTACAAAGCGCTGATTGTCCCAGGTGCGCAAAAAACTGATTTTACTATCTGTATGGAACCAGGCAATTTCTTCCACTTCGATGGCTTGTAATTTTTGCCCCTGCTTGACCAAAAAACGTTTGCGGTATTCCTGGGGTGCTTGAAACTGATGGATACTGGCAATGAGCTTTTCCACGTTCACCTGGGTTTGGGGTTCCCCGTAAGTAGTTCTGAGGCGCTTCAATTTGGCTAGGCTTTGTTCCAATTCCTCTTTGCGAATCGGCTTCAGCAAATAATCCACACTATTCACTTTAAAGGCACTGAGGGCATATTCATCGTAGGAGGTGGTGAAAATCACGGGCACTTGTACATCAATTTGCCTAAAAATTTCAAAACACTGCCCATCTGCCAACTCAATATCCAGCAACAAGAGATCGGGTGCCGGATGGTTTTGCAACCACCATACCGCGGATTTCACGGTTTCGACATGCCCCAGGATTTCGATGGTCTCGTCAATTTCGTGGAGTAGTTTGATCAAACGTTCGAGCCCCAAACGTTCGTCCTCCACTATGAATATTTTCAGGGATGATTCCAGTTTCATGCTGTTTACAATTGGGGAATGAGTGAATCCCTTTTGATCAAAGGCAACAATACCGTGAAATGCTCGCCATCATCAATCACCTCTACATCAGGATAACCCAGAAGACGGTAACGGGCCATGATGTTGGCCAGTCCGATTTTTTCAGAATAAGTAGTGATGATGCGTTTTTGCAGGTTGTTGCTCACCTTTAAACGCCCCCTTTCGATGCTGATGCTCAATTGGAGCGGGTTTTCACTGGACACTTCATTGTGTTTTACCGCGTTTTCGACCAGCAATTGGAGGGTGAGCGGCGGGATACGATATTCCCAAAACTCCGGGGCTACATCAATCTGAACTTGTAGGGCAGCGCCAAAACGAGTCAACAACAAATGCAAATAGGAGTGGATAAAATTGAGTTCACGTTGTAGGGTACTCAACTCATCCCGACTGTTGTGCAACAAATAGCGGTATACCTGACTCATTTCCTGCACAAAAAGCTCCGCTTTCTCCGGGTCTTGCCCAATCAGGGAACTGAGACTATTCAAGCTGTTGAATAAAAAATGTGGATTGACTTGTTGTTTCAGGCTATCGTATTGCGCCAAAAGATTGAGCCGCAGCAAATCCTCCTTTTCCTTCTCGGTTTTTTGCAATTGCTCATACTGGTACACCGCCTCGCTCAAGCCAATTACAAACATCCCAATGGCCATTGACTGAAAAAAAGAAGCCACCAGTGCCAGAGGAACAAAAGCGACGATTTTTTGCCCTTGCAACCAACTTTGGCCTGCATCCGAAAAAACCATCAGCAAAGTCACCAAGGGTACCGCAATAAACAAGCTGGCCAGGATGCGTTGGCGGGTCAAAGTTAATCCCGGCGCCACCCGTTGCATGACCACCGCAATGCCATAAAAAACGGAAAAATGGGTGAGTATGGCTACTGAGGTGGTCAGGATATACACCAACCGCCAGGAAATACTGGTTTGGGTATCCTGCAAAATGGTAAAGGTATTGGAACCAATAAAGGCCAGAGCCACTGCAAATAAGATAAACCAACGGTATTGCTTTTTCATCAGTAGGCATTGAGCTGCAAAAATACAGCAGATCGGGTGGCTCAACAACGAAACCATACCTGGAAAAGCAAGAATGCCTACTCAAGCTGCTTTTTTCCTTTCTCAAGCTGCTTTTTAAAATTTTTGATCCAAAAAACGCTCCAAAACCCTTTCAGGATTTCGCTTGGCGACTTGAGGCCAAAAATCGGCGGTTTAAGTCTGCTTGCCCTTTCCTGCCAATGGATCCCCCTGCAGTTTTGTCTCAGTATTCGCAATCAATTACACTTAAAACTGTTGACAAAATGAAGGATCTATTTTTTCATCACCACCTGCTCAGGATGCTTTTTTTGCTGATGCTGGGTGGAACTTTGAAGGCTCAAAGCAACTCCAAAACCAGCTTTGATCTGAGTGTGGGGGTGCATGCGTTCTTTTTGCCGGGGCTCAAGGCCAAGTTTACTGCACCCAAACCCATGGTTATGTTGGGGCTTTATCGAGGGCTGGGGGAAAAACAAAACCTGCAAGCGGGCGTCACCCTGGGGTATCAGCACAATCCCTACCAGGGAAATGGGCTTTTTGCACAAACTCAAATCCGCTATGAGCCTACCATTGGCAAAAGTATTCAGCCCAGCATTGGTACCGGGATTGGGTATCAATTGGTGTATTACCCTTCAACTTCCCTGGAATGGAATGGAGAATCCTGGGCGCAGGGAAAAAAATTCAAAGGCGTAGTACAAGTGCCGCTGCGTTTAGCTCTGGGATTTAAAGGAATTGCTTCGGGTAGTGGCCATTTCACCCCATACCTGGCTTATCAAACCAATCTGCTTTTTGGTTACAGCCCCGATCTCAGCCCATTTCCGGTAGGTGCCCTGGTTGGCGGTTTCAAATTTTCACCCAAACACAAATAATTCAAACACATGAGAACGATCGTTATCCTGGGCTTGCTCCTGCTGGGCCTGAGCACCTGGAGTTGTGACAAAGACATTTACAGCACGGAGGTAGCGGAGGTCAATGGAACCATCCCCGTCAATCCTCAGCACCCACTGGCTGATTCACTCAAGGCAATTGCCCAACGCAATGTAAACAAAGGTATCCCTGGTGTACAAATCATGGTCAAAAGCCCGGCGGGCTGGTACGTTGTGAATGCTGGCTACGCCAAAATTGAAGACAAAAAACCAATGCAAGACCGCATGGTGGCCTGGGTATACAGCATCAGTAAGACCTATACGGCGGCACTGGTGATGAAAATGAAAGAACGAGGCAAGCTGAGTTTGGATAGTTCCATCCAGCGCTATTTGCCTGCTTACATTACTAATCGTTTGCCGCAGGCTAAAAACATTACGGTGCGGATGTTGCTCAACCATACTTCCGGGCTTAAAAATTTCACCGCTTCGCCAGGCTTCTTTTTGGAGCAATTCAACCGCCCCTTGCGCCAGCCTAGCATTGCTGAACAATTGGAATACCTCTACGACGAAAAGCCAATCTTTGAACCGGGTACCGATTTTTATTACTCCAACGCCAATTACCTGCTCTTGACCTTGATGCTGGAACAAGTGAGTGGAAAAACCTGGGGGGAATTGTTGCATGCTGAAATTCTTCAACCCCTGGAATTGAAGGATACTTATTATCCAGTTACGGAGCAACAGGTACAAACCCTGGGTTTCCCAAACTATTACTTTGAACGCTTCAACAACGGTGTTTTGGAAAATTGCACCCAGTGGAACCACGCCATTGCCTACAATCTGGTAGGATACGGCGGGATTGCTGCTAATGGCCGCGACGTGATCCGTTTTATGGAGGCATTGGTAGAAGGAAAAGTGGTCAGCCAGGAATCGCTTCAGGAAATGCGAAACTGGATCAAAGGCAAACAATCCACGGAGGCTGAATATGGTCTGGGGTTGGAGTATTTCGAGTATGAAAAAGGAGTACCCACTTATGGTCACGAGGGGGATAACCTGGGCGCAACCACCGAAGTATTGTACATCCCTTCGAAACAAACCTACATTTTCATCAGCATCAATGCGGGGCGGCAATTGTTCGGGCAGTACTTGTTCCGCACCACCGACTTCAAGCGGGAGTTGTGTGGGTTTGTTTCCAGATTCTAGGTATTTCCAGAAACTCATTTATTCACATTAGGCATTTTTCACCGCAGAGTTAATGGAGTACACGCAGAGTTTCGCGGAGTTTTTTAGTTGTAAGGAGTTTGCGACCTGCGGTGGCTGGAGTTAGGGCTCCGGGAAAATCTTGCTTAAGATCAAGCGTAATGGATTTGATAACGACTAAGGAACCCAGCCTTAGTAAAAGGCGACCTCTGAGGCCTCTTGGCACCGCAGGTGCCCTAAAAAACTCTGTGAAACTCTGCGTGTACTCTGTGAAACTCTGCGATAAATAAAATGCCTAATGTGAGTTATTTAGATTTTTTAGATTCTATCCTCAATGTTCAACCGGCTTCGAAAACTACCCAGTTAATGCTCCCAGTCTTTTGCCCAAAATCTTTTGTTTTTTTCTGCAAAAACAGAAACCCACAACCTGTTCAGGGTGAAAATTAAATTTTTCGTCAACCCAATAATAGGTCTGCTGATTTTTCTACCTTTATTTCTCTACCTACACCGGGCAAAAGAACAAGTATAGATGAACAAACAACAAACATTAGCACTGCTGATACTGCTTTGGAGTAGTATGCTCAACTCTTCTCTTTTTGCTCAAGATCGGGCACTGTTGACTTTTACGGTTGCAAGTGGTGATTTTGAGCGCCAGAATAGCCCCGTCAGTTTAAATCTGGATGGTGTTGCCCTCCCAGCCAGTACTTATCAACTCCTGGAATTAACCCCAAAAGGCAAAGTGCCTGTTCCTTTTCAGTTGGAACAAGGGCCAACAAAACAATTGTGCTGGATTTTAACGGGGGCGACTCCGGCCGGAACCAAGCGGGTATTTGAACTACGCACGGGCACGGCCAATGCGGCGGCGGCACCCATCGTCGCCATTCGGGAAAAAGGAGCCGTCGTTTTTCAACGCAAACAACGCAACCTCTTGCGCTACCAATACGCCGAAGCCAATGTGCCCGAAGGTAAATCCGAGCTTTTTCGCCGTGGTGGCTTCATCCATCCACTGTGGTCGCCGAAAGGAGAGGTCTTGACCCGCGTTCAGCCTCCCGATCACATCCACCATTACGGCATTTGGAACCCCTGGACCAGTACGGTTTTTGAGGGCCGCAAACTGGATTTTTGGAACCTGTACAAGGGGGAAGGCACCGTAAAAGTGCCCTCTTTGCCCGCAGTTACCCAAGGGCCTGTGTTGGGGACCCTCAGCACGCGCCATGAACACATTGATTTAACTGCCCCAAGTCCCACTGGTTCCAGGGCTGCTCTGGAGGAAGAATGGAACATCAAGGTTTGGAATGCCGGTGTGGATGATGGCCCCCAAGTGGTAGATTTTCAATCCATTCTCCATTGCGCCAGCGACAGCGTTTTTACCATCAAAGCGTATACTTACCAAGGTTTTGGGTTTCGGGCTACCGAAAAGTGGGACGATAAAACCGCCCGCTTGTTGACCTCCGAAGGCAAAGGAAAAGGTGATGGCAATGGCACCCGCGCCCGCTGGATCGATGCCCGTGGAGTATCGAGCTTCGGCAAATCGGGCATCCTATTCATGACTCACCCTTTGAACCACAACTACCCTGAACAACTGCGCCTTTGGGCAACCGGAGCCAATCAGGGTAAGGAGAATGTTTTCCTCAATTTTAACCCCGCCCAGGAACAGGACTGGGTGCTCCAACCCGGCAAAGCCTATACTCTGAACTACCGTATGTTGGTTTACGACGGTGAAATCAGCCCGGAACAAATGGAGAAATACTGGCAAGATTACGCGCACCCTCCTCAGGTCGAAATCATCCTGCGCCAACTCGACACCAATAAAAAAGTGCTGCTGTACACCAAAAACGGCAAGGGCTATGTGCATGACAACATCGCCAGCTCGATAGTAGCCATCCGTAAATTGGGCGCCGAAAACGGCTTTAGTGTGGATACCAGCAGCAATCCCGCCCTCATTACCGAGGCCAACCTTAACAAGTACCACGCGATTATCCTTTCGAATACCAACAACGAAACTTTTGATACGGAAGCGCAAAAACTGGCTTTCCAGCGCTACATCCAGGCAGGTGGCGGTATGGTGGCCATTCACTCTGCTTCGGGATCGGAGCGGCAATGGCCCTGGTTTTGGCGCACCCTCGGTGGCAAATTCAAACGCCATCCGCCGCTACAAAAATTTGAAATTCAGGTGATCGATCCTCAACATCCGTCTACCTTGCACTTACCCAGTACCTGGGCCTGGGAAGATGAATGTTACTACCTTGAACACCTGTATCCGGGCAAACATGTACTGCTTGCCGCGAACATGAATACCGTTGTTGATGACAAAAAAGGGGAATACCCGGGCATTACTTTCGGGAAACTCTTTCCACTCTGCTGGTCAGAAGAACAGGGCCTGGGACGTACCTGGTACACTGCACTTGGGCACAAAAAAGAATACTACTCGGATCCAACTTTTACGACTCACTTGCTGGGTGGCATTCTGTGGGTGCTGGACGGCAGTGATAAGTTGGACTACAGCAAGGCGACAGATAAACTCATTACGGAATAAAAGTTGAAAACATGAGTCATTCCGAATTTTTGGGATAACAAACCGCGGATGCGGTTGAATTTTTTGCTCAATTGAGTTCAACCACTGCCGTGGTTGCCGCCAATTTGACCCAACTAGTTACCCCGGACGACCGGGGCTATTCAAAATTCAATCGCTCCGCGATTAGGTTTATGCCCGATTTTGACTTTTCAAAAACTCGGGATGACTCATGTTCCTCAACCCCTTAACCTACAACCATGCAAAATCACAAAAAACGCGGCATGTCCCGCCGCGAATACCTCAAAACCACCATCACTGGCTCGCTCGGCATGATGGTGTTGCCTACCATTGTACCTGCTTCGGTCTTGGGCAAAAATGCACCCAGCAATAAAATTCAAATTGGTCAGATTGGTTTTGGACGAATAGCTATGGGGCACGACCTGCCAGATACCATGCGCTTTGACCAGGCCAGGGTAATGGCGGTGTGTGATGTGGACAGCAAGCGCAAGGAATTTGGCAAAGAATGGATTGAAAAATGGTACACCGATAAGAAAAAAACCAGCGTCAATGTTAAAATGTACGACGATTACCGCCAAATGCTCATGGATCCAGAGATCGATGCAGTGATCGTCAGTACACCCGACCATTGGCATGCTCAACCAGCGATTGAGGCTGCATACGCTGGCAAACACATCTACCTGCAAAAACCAGCTGCATTGACCATCGCCGAAGGGCGCAGCATGAGTGATGCCGTCCACAAATCGGGCGTGGTTTTTCAAATTGGTAGCCAGCAGCGCTCTCAGAACCCCTGGCCGCAATTCAAAAGGGCCTGTGAACTGGTGCGCAATGGCCGCATTGGGAAATTGCATACCGTAAAAATTGGCTTGCCGGGCGACCCCGGGGGTGAAGTGGAGCCAGAAATGCCCATCCCGAAAACCCTGAACTACGACATGTGGCTGGGCTCTACGCCTTATGTGTATTACACCGAAAAAAGAGTACACCCACAAGTGGGATTTGACCGTCCGGGCTGGTTGCGTTGTGAACAATTCGGAGCGGGAATGATCACGGGTTGGGGCGCGCACCACATCGACACCGCGCACTGGGGGATGGGCACGGAACATACGGGGCCAATCGAAATCAAGGCGGATGCGAAGTTTCCAACCAGTGGGCTTTGGAATGTACACGGCGACTTTTTGGCCGAAGCAAAATATGCCAATGGGGTAAACATGCAAGTCAGCGGTGCATTCCCGAACGGGGTCCGTTTTGAAGGCAGCGAAGGCTGGATTTTTGTATCAAGGGGCAATGTGGGCGTAACGGCCAGTGATCCAGGTAATGCCAAAAACTCGGATGCCTTTAGTGCCAGCGATGCCAAAATTTTGCAATCGATCATCAAACCTGAGGAAATTCACCTGTACAATTCCCCAGATCAGCACGGCAACTGGTTGGATTGTATTCAAAATGGTCAACAAACCATTGCTCCGGTGGAGGTGGCCCACCGTTCCACCTCGGCTTGTTTGCTCATTCACGCGGCCATGAAATTGAAACGCACCCTCCATTGGGACCCAATTCATGAACGCTTCAAAAATGACGATGAGGCGAATGCGATGTTGGCTCGGCCACAGCGTTTTCCATTTGGGACGGAATATGTGAAATAACTCATGTTACGCATTTAGCAGCTTCGCTGCTTTTTTGTAACCGCGACGACGCGACGGCGCGACGATCCATTTGGCTGCGCCAAATGATCGTTGCAAAAGTGTGCGAAGCACATGTAACGTCGCGCCGTCGCGTCGTCGCGGTTACAAAATATTTGGCGCAGCCAAATCAAAAAAATGTTGCCTTTGCTAAAGAACTAGATAAATGAAAAAAATGCACAAATCACTCCTTTTCCTCCTCCTCGCTGGCCTTTGCGCCTGTTCCAATTCTCAAACCCAAGAGCAAACCAGTAGCATGAAACTCAGTGGTGCCGCCAACGAAATCAAGCTGATGACCCTCGATCCCGGGCATTTCCATGCGGCCTTGGTGCAAAAAAACAATTACACCCAAGTTGATTCAACAGTGTATGTGTACGCACCGGATGGACCCGAGTTAAAAGCCCACCTGGCGCGCATCGACAGTTACAACAAACGCCCGGAAAATCCTACTCATTGGAATTCCAAGGTCTACAAGGGCACTGATTACTTGGCTAAAATGCTCAGTGAAAAGCCTGGAAACGTAGTGGTGATCTCCGGCAACAATGCCCAGAAAACCCATTACATCCAATCCTGCATCGACGCCGGGTTAAACGTACTGGCCGATAAACCCATGGCCATCAAACCCGCAGATTTTCAGCGCCTCAAACAGCTTTTTCCCCTGGCAGAAAAAAAAGGCGTGTTGCTCTACGACATCATGACCGAGCGCTACGAGATCAGTACCATCCTGCAACGGGAGCTTTCTCAAATGCCGGACCTGTTTGGAACCCTTGAGAAAGGGACGCCGGATAACCCCGCCATTACCAAGGAAAGTGTACACCATTTTTTCAAATTTGTATCTGGTGCGCCACTGATCCGCCCAGCCTGGTTTTTTGATGTGGAGCAGCAAGGCGAAGGGGTGGTAGACGTATCGACTCACCTAGTGGATTTGGTGCTCTGGGAATGTTTCCCCGAACAAAGCATCAGTTATACCAAAGACATTCAGTTGCAGGCTGCCAAACGCAGTGCTACGGAGCTGAGCAGGGATCAATTCAAACAGGTAACCGCCCTACCCGGTTTCCCCGGTTTTTTGAAAAAAGACCTGACCAAGGACTCAACCGTAAAAGTGTTTGCCAATGGTGAAACCCATTTTAGTGTCAAAGGTGTCCACGCCAAAGTATCGGTGATCTGGAACTTCCAGGCCCCCGAAGGCGCCGGTGATACCCACTTTTCCATCATGCGGGGCACCAAAGCCAATCTCGTAATCCGGCAAGGCGCGGCAGAAAAATACAAGCCCATCCTCTATGTTGAGCCACTTCCCAATGTAGATCGTGCTGCTGCTGAGGCTGCTTTAAAAACAGCTATCAATACCCTGAACAACGGTCAATTCAAAGGTTTGGGCTACGAGGCCAACGGAAAAGGTTGGAAAATCATCATTCCCGAGTCTTATAGCGTTGGCCATGAGGCACATTTTGCTCAGGTAACCGAAAAATATTTGCAATATTTGACTCAAGGCAAATTGCCCGAGTGGGAAGTACCCAATATGCTGGCGAAGTACTACGTTACGACAAAGGCATATGAGTTGAGTAGAGACAAATAAAACCACAATGCTCAAAAAAATCGCTGCGCTGGGGCTGGCTATCTTTGGCTTATCGCTGAAAAGCTGTATTCCTGATGGCTTAAAAAGTGGATACCAGATTGAAGACAATCAAGTGGTGTTTTACCACGGATTTCCAGCTTCGCGTCAAGTGATCGGACAGGCTGACCCCAAAAGTTTCAAATCGATAAAAGACGAATACGGCAAGGATAAAAACCATGTGTTTTATTACGGGAAAATCATCCCTCAAGCCGACCCTGCTTCTTTCAAACATCTGGCTGGGGCTTATTCCAAAGACAAAAACTATGGGTTTACCCGCGATGAAATCATTAGCCATGATGGGGCTCATTTTGAAATTGTACCCAATCCCAATGAAAAGCCGGGTAATGTGACCGCCGAAGGGATTGTATATGCCCGCGATCGGGAAAAAGTTTTTAGAGATAATGTTCCCGTAGCTGGAGCTGATCCTGCCACTTTTGAATTTGTACCCATGTTCAACGGGAATTACCTAGCCAGGGATCGTTACCATGTTTTTTGGCATGATCAGCCCTTGGAAGGTGCCGATGGTGAAACTTTTAAAGCGGTAAGCGAATTCCATTTTAAGGATAAAAACAAGGCCTGGTGCTTATCCCTCGGGCGTGAAACGGCTTGGGTGCCGATGACGGGAGTTGATGTGCCAACTTTTGTAGGTCTAAAAAGGTTATATGCCAAAGACAAGAATCAGGTCTACTATGAAGATCGGGTAGTAGAGGGCGCAGATCTGGCTACCTTCGAAGAAACCGAAAATCATCAGGCCAAGGACAAAAACGGCACCTATCAATCGGGTAAAAAACAATAAACAATGGACCCTTTGGATTTAAACAATGCTTCCGAAACCCATCCACTTTTTCCCAGCGGGGAATGGGAAGGTTTTTACACCTACGCTCAAGGCCCAGGTGCAGAGCAATTCAAGATGTATTTTTCCCTCAATTTTGCCAACAATGAAGTCAGTGGTGGTGGAAGTGACAATATCGGGCCATTTGTTTGGAAGGGCATTTACGACACTCAGGGACTCTGGTGCAAAATGACCAAATACTACGCAACCCACACCGTTTTTTACGACGGTAATGTGGATGAAAATGGCATTTGGGGCACCTGGGAAATCACCCCAAGTATGACAGGAGGGTTCCACCTTTGGCCTAAAAAAAATGAAGAAACTGCACAGGTGGAGGCGGTGGATAGTTTGGTACTGGAGAATATTGTTAGGGTGCCGAGTACGGTGCCGAATTAATAGATTTGAGGCAGGTTAAAAATCAAGGATTTGCCCGCAAATCTAGAACCCCTCCCCGAAGGTTCCAAACCTTCGGGGAGGTAAAGCAGCGAACCAGTGCTTTGCTCGACCGCCCCGAAAGTCTAAAACTTTCGGGGCGGGGTTTTAGACAGTGCATATCCCTACTAATTATTTGATAATCTATCCGATACAAGCCAAACATTTGCCATGATCAGCCTCCAACGCCTAAACCAAGACACCAGCTGGAAAATTACAATCGCTAACCAAAACCTCCTCCTCGATCCCTGGCTCACCGGCACCGAGATCGATGGCTTTTCCTGGTTCAATGAGCAATGGCATGCCACGCCACCTGTAGCCATTGAGGCATTGGGAAGCATTGATCACATCATCATTTCTCAACCCTTTTCGGACCATTGTCACGAAAAAACACTAGCCTTACTTTCTCCGGAAATCCCGATTGCTGCCGTGCCCGCCGCGCGCAAAAGACTGGAAAAAACCTTTGGGCAAAGCTGGACATTCCAAACGATTCCTGATTACAAAAATGGCTTTTGGAGTTTGGGGGAGCTGCGCTTTGCGCAGTTTCGTACTGCCTCTTTATTTGACCAGGTGCACAATGCCCTATTGATCCTGAGCCCGGACGGGGAAAACATCTTTTATGCTCCACATGGCTTTGTACCCAACGCCAAACAAATCGCAATACTGAAACAATACCCGATTCATGTGCTCATCACTACCGTTTCGGAGTACCATTTGCCTTTTTTTCTGGGTGGAACGGTCAATTTAGGTTTGGGTGTTTTACAAAAATTGGCACAAATCCTGAATCCCCGACACATCATCAGCACCCACGATGAGCAAAAGTATGCCAAGGGTTTGGTGCCAAAAATTGCCCGTACTTTTTATCCGAGTGCAGCTGCGGTATTGGAAAAGCAGCCCAATTATGTCGCTGTGGCGGATTACAGTGTGGTTGAGTTGTAAGGCAAGCTTTTGGCACCTTTGATTAACACCTGAATACCTGGAACATGAAAATCTTATTCGCCCTCTTCCTCTGTATTGACGCCATCATTCTACTGATGTTGGGCCACGAAGCCTTTGTGGTGAAATCCAACAAAAGACGAATGTACCGCAGAAGGTTCAGTGCTTTACTTGGACTAACGGTGGCGGCCATTGTTTTGAGTTTTTATCGTTTTAACCTGGCTCTTTGGTTGGCAGGGGCACCTGCAATAGGGGTTTCACTTTTTGCATTGCTGTTCTTCATCGCCATGATTACGCACAAGGGGCCCTGGCATTAGCGACATTTTTTTCACAAAGAATACCCAAAGAAACACAGAGGACACAAAGGCGAGATTTTGACGAGGGTTGAATTGAAAAGTAGATTGTATCTTGGATTTAAAACCTTGTCAACGTCTAACTTTGTGTCCTTTGAGTCCTCGTTTTTTTCCTTTGTGATAAAAAAGAATGCCGCTTTGGGTTTTTAACCAACGACAACGCAACCAATATTCCACCATGATAAAACGAATCACTCTGCTCCTCCTCCTTGGACTGTGTTGCTGCCACATCAACGCCCAATCCAACAAAACCACCTACCTCTTCTCCTACTTTAAAGGCAACGGTGAAGACGGCCTCCACCTGGCCTGGAGCGCCGACGGCCTGAAATGGGAGTCACTCAAAAATGACCAATCTTTTTTACAACCTGTGGTGGGTATTTCCAAACTGATGCGCGACCCCTGCATCATTCAGGGCCCGGATGGTTTGTTTCACATGGTCTGGACAAGTGGCTGGACGGAGCGGGGCATTGGCTATGCCTTTTCACGGGATCTCATCACCTGGTCGGAACAACAGTACCTCAAGGTGATGGACCACGAACCTACCACAAAAAATACCTGGGCGCCAGAACTGTTTTACGACAAAGCCAGCAAACTATACATCATCTATTGGGCGAGCACCATTCCCGGGCGCTTTAGTGCGGGTGCCGAAGCAGGGGATGCCGGGTACAACCACCGCCTGTACTACACCACCACTAAAGATTTTAAGACCTTTACACCTACCCAGCTGTTTTACGACCAGAATTTCAATGTCATTGATGGCACCATCCAAAAAATTGGCAAGGAATACCTCCTCTTTTTGAAGGATGAAACCCGCAATCCAGCACAAAAGAATTTGCGCATTGCCCGCAGCACCCAATTGTTGAGTGGGTACAGCAAGGCGTCCGAACCCATCACGGGTAAATATTGGGCTGAAGGCCCTACCCTATTGCACATCAACAAAAACTGGATCGTGTATTTTGACAAGTACACCGAGCACAAATACGGCGCGGTCAGTTCCAGCGATTTAAAAACCTGGACGGATATTTCGGATCAGGTGAGTTTCCCAGCCGGGGTGCGGCATGGAACGATGTTTGCGGTGAAAACCAAGTGGTTCAATCAGGAGGTGAAGGCTAAATTGTGATAAAGTTTACCCATTCAAAGGTTGAAATTTGACAAGGGTCGTTACCCCTTCATCGTCCTGAATTTCTACCCGACCATTGAGTTGGATGGCCAACAATTGGATCAAACGACTGCCAAAACCAGTGCCACTTTCATTGCCTTGCTCCTGAATACCGAGCCCATTATCTGAAACCCGCAGACAATATTGTTGGTCATCCTCCAAAACCAGACTCACCTCAATTTTTCCTTCCCGGCCAGCTGAAAAAGCGTACTTCAGGGAGTTGGTAATCAGTTCATTGGCAATCAAACCCAATGGGATGGCCGTGTCCACATCCAGTTCCAGCTCGGACATCGGGAAATGCAGCTGTACCCGCCCCTCCATATTCCCATAGGTATCAAGCAGGGTTTGGGCCAGGGTTTCCAGGTAGTCTTTCATTTCTACGGTAGCCAGGTTTTTGTCCTGGTACAACTTTTGGTGGATGAGCGACATAGAGCGCACCCGGTTCTGGCTTTCCTGCACGGCCTTGAGGGCTGCGGGGTCGCTGATGGTGGCAGATTGCAGGTTGAGCAAGCTGGAGATGGTTTGCAGGTTGTTTTTGACCCGGTGGTGGATTTCTTTGAGTAGGAGTTCGATTTCCTGGTTCTTTTTGGCGAGTTCCTGGGTGCGCAGGTTCAGTATGCTGTTTTCTTCAATAGCCTGGTAAGAGGTCTTGAAGTGCTCGACAAATTGGAGTGTTTTGGCCAGGGTGTTTTCAAAGTCATCAAAATCAATAGGCTTGCCGATGAAGTCAAATGCTCCACGATTCATCGCTTGCCGAATATTGGCCATGTCGCTGTAAGCTGAAATCATGACTGTGCGCAAAAGTGGATTGACATTGTTGATTTCGCGAAGCAGGCTGAGCCCATCCATTTCCGGCATGTTGATGTCGCTGAACACTATGTCGAGGTCGGGGTGTTCCTGGAGTCTGGAAAGGGCTTCAACGCCGTTTTTGGCGTAGACAAACTCGTATTGATTGTCCCGGATCTGACGCCGAAACTTGTTGCGGATGAGCAGCTCGATGTCTGCTTCATCATCTACGATCAATATTTTGCGCTTGTTGCTCATCGGCTATTTGGGGGCATTGGGTGGGTTCAGGTGGGGAGCTAAAAATTTGTAAATTTCCACCCGGGACTCTTTGGCCAACTTGGTGTCAATGCGGTTAAAAATATGGCCACCCGGAGCGTCCTGATAAATTTTGTAGTCAAATTTTTTGCCATTGGCTTTTAGGGCATTGATCAAAGCTTCCACTTCTAGCGAGTTGACGTCTTCATCGTTGGTGTTGGTGTGGATCAGGAGTGGTGTTTTGAGCTTTTGGGCATTCCAGACCGGGGAGCGGCGGCGGTATTCGGCCACATTGTCGTTGGCATCCTTGCCGATGTGGTAAGGGGCAGCAAATTCATTGCGGTAGCCCTGTGTTTTGTAACCCATGCGGGCAATCAGGTCGCTAACCGGTACTCCGGCATAAGCCACTTTGTAATCTTCGGGATGGTCAAAAATATTCATCAAAGTGATCATGCCGCCATGGCTCCAGCCCATGATGCCTACGCGGGAGGGGTCGACCTGGGGCAGGTTTTCCACGGCCCATTGTTTGCCTGCCAGTACGTCGTCGTTCTCGTAATCGCCGTAGTCGATTTGGCGGTAAAAACCTGCACCATAGCCCGTACTGCCGCGGTATTCCGGCGCAATCACAATGTAGCCCTGATCGATCAACTCGGCAACGATATGGGCATTAAAGGTATTGAAATCGCCATGTACGCCCCCGTGAACCAGCACCATCAGGGGCAATTTATTGGATGAGGCGAATTTTTTGGGAATAAAGGTATAAGCCTGGATCACCAACGGGTTTTTGGCGCCCTGTCCAGTGGGGTTGCTGATCACATGGGGTGGTTTGCTGGTGTAACGTACTTTGTCGATTGTGGCTATGTCGCCGAGTTTTTCGTGCCACATCAGGTCGTCCACTTGTTTGGATAAACCTTGCTCCAAAAATTGCAGGCGGTCTTCGAGGGCTTTGATCTGCGCGGAAAGGTCGGGGGTTTGGGCAAAGCTGATTGAACAGATCAAACTCAGGACAAAAATGAAATTCAGTGCACGCATGTGTGAGTGTTTTTTTGTCAAAATAAACATTTTACGGTAGGATGGGAAGGCTTAGGATAAAATTGCTGCCTTCTCCTTCAGTGTAGTCGACGTTTAAAGTCCCCCCATGCCCTTTTGTTACAATGTCATAGGCCAAACTCAGCCCCAAACCCGTTCCTTGCCCTGTCGGTTTGGTGGTGAAAAAGGGTTGGAAGATTTTGTCGCGGATGGATTCGGGAATGCCGGGGCCATTGTCTTGTACCTTGATGATAACCTGATCACCTGTTTTTTGGGTGGAAACGGTAACGGTGGGTTGGTATGTGGGATGTTGTAGAGACGTTGCATGCAACGTCTCTACCGCACGCTGGTGCACCGTGCTTCGACTGCGCTCAGCAACCGCATAAAAGGCGTTATTGATCAAATTCAACAACACCCGCCCAATGTCCTGGGGAATCACTGAGACCTTGGGTAAATTGGGATCAAAATGGGTTTCCAGGGTCGCATTGAAATTATTATCCTTCGCCCTCAGGCCGTGGTATGCCAATCGCAGGTATTCATCAGCCAGCGCATTGAGGTCGGTGGGTTCTTTTACCCCCGTACTCGCCCGTGAATGTTCGAGCATCCCTTTGACGATGGCGGAGGCGCGTTGGCCGTGGTGGTTGATTTTCTTCAGGTTTGTTTTTAGATCCGTAGCAATGGCAATGGCCTCGGTGGTATCTCCTTTTTCCAGTTCTTCTTGCATCTCATCCAGCATTTCAGCACTCACTTCAGCGAAGTTGTTGACGAAGTTTAAGGGGTTTTGGATTTCGTGGGCGATGCCTGCGGTAAGTTCACCGAGGGAGGCGAGTTTTTCGGATTGGATGAGTTGGGCCTGGGATGCTTTTAGCTCGGCGGTGCGTTGTTCCACCTGCCGTTCGAGGGTTTCGTTTTGTACGGTAAGGATTGCCTGGTTTTCCTCAGCTAGTTTTTGATTTTCTTCGAACTGTTGCTGCAAAGAGCGATAGTTCATCGCAAAGTCAAACCCCAGGTTGATGGCAAATGCTAAAGACATAATCAGCATGCTTACATCAAAGAGTATTAATTCAATATTTCGATTTTGAAGCTGAACAATACGGGAAAACAGCAAAGTAAATACAATCCAGCAAATCAGGTAAATTCCCCCTGCGACTACCATAATCCACGCCCCTTTCTGTTTGTTTAAATTAGTAATTACGGATGTTCTTACGATTTCGAAATTGGCAAAATTGTAAAAAATGAAAGCATAAACTAGC
Source organism: Haliscomenobacter sp. (assembly GCF_965225875.1). GTDB lineage: Bacteria > Bacteroidota > Bacteroidia > Chitinophagales > Saprospiraceae > Haliscomenobacter. Next base: position 1,667,070 of record NZ_CBDDBS010000002.1, read on the forward strand.
CAACCCCAACCATAAAAAACAATTGCAAAGGGAATGGATACAATAGCCAAACTGACTAAGATCCAATACATCCAGGTTCTTTTTTGGTCAAAAAATTGATATACCGCAGAGGTCAAAAACAGCACTCCAATGGTTTGGATAATTAAAGAGAATAAATTGGCCCAATAGAATTTTTCGGGGATGTTTGGACAACGCGTTTCCAAAAACTGCCACCATGAAATGGCATAAAGGAAGGTGTAGATCGAAAAATAAAGGCTAACTTTTTTGGTGGGCAAGAAGAGAAAACGGGTAAAAAATATTATAAACAAGACAAAATACACCCCTATCCTGAACATATCCCGGTTGGTTGTGAGTGCTAAATTGGAAGCACTTTCAGCAAAGGCGATTTCTGCAAGATTAAGTTTTGCTGAAAAAACTGGGTTTGTCATACCAAATAAGGTGCTGTAAGGAGTATTGGGCTTAAAAGCATACCGAATGGCCAGGGTTGAATTTGTCTTTGACGTTGGAAAGGAATAGGGGAATTGCATGGGGTTTAAAGCCTGATGGCGATGATATAATGCCTCGATAACGCCTATTTTATGCACTAGACGCCCATCTAGGTAAATTTCGGAAGCACCAGATTGCTGAATCAGCATGGCCAAGGGCTGCCGCCCCTTGGGATCCATTGCTAAATGTAACCGAAGCCAGAAGATTTCACCACTTTTATCCAGGCGGGGCAGTTCGAATATATCCCTCGTAGGGTCAATGCTTTCCCATTGGGAGTCATCAAAATCCACTTTTGCCCAGTCTGGATGATCTCCAGCGTGCCATTTCCAGCCCTGGTTCAGCAAAACACCTTCTTTGGGTAGGCTATCGATGCGAAAAATAGCATCATTTTGGGTAAAGGCAAGGAAGGGAAACAAGAGCAAACAGAAGATTAAATTCCGCATGATAAAGGGGTTTTAGAGCCTGCATTATCAGAGTAAATGCTTTTTGCAAAATACAGAAATAACGCCGTGAGCGAAAAAAAATCCTGCCCCATTTTCGCCAGATAAAACGAGGCAGGTACAAATCCTGCTAGTTCTAGGTGTTTTGATTCAAAAAGAATTAACGGGGTTTAGTAGTTCAGCAGATTGTTATCATTGTGATTGCATTCTGCTGATCTGATGATTCAAAGTTGGGCAAATCATCCCGAGGATAAAAGAGGGTTTTTCCGAGTGGTAAGAATCTTTGTCCGAATGGTAAGAATTGGGTTCCGAAAGAAATTAGGAAAATTTCAGACTTGCTCTAACGTCATTACAAATGTAGTGCCTAGGTTAGGAGTAGACTCTACTTCTAGCTTCCCACCATGCCCCTTCGTCACAATATCATACGCCAAACTCAGCCCCAAACCCGTTCCCTGCCCAGTCGGCTTGGTGGTGAAAAAGGGCTGAAAAATCTTGTCGCGGATGGATTCAGGGATACCATTGCCATTGTCATGGACCTTAAGGATAATCTGATCACCCGTTTTTTGGGTGGAAACGGTGACAGTTGGTTGATATGGGGGATTTTGTAGAGACGTTGCATGCAACGTCTCTACCGTACGTTGCTGCACGGCATAAAACGCGTTGTTGATCAAATTCAATAGCACCCGGCCAATGTCCTGCGGGATGACGGAAACCAGCGGCAAATCAGGATCAAAATGGGTCTCCATGTTTGCATTAAAATTATTGTCCTTCGCCCGCAAACCATGATACGCCAGCCGCAGGAATTCATCAGCCAACGCATTAAGATCGGTGGGTTCTTTTACCCCCGTACTCGCCCGTGAATGTTCGAGCATCCCTTTGACGATGGAGGAAGCACGCTGGCCGTGGTGGTTGATTTTTTCCAGGTTTGTTTTGAGACCCGTAGCAATGGCAATGGCCTCATTAGTATCTCCTTTTTCCAGCTCTTCGTGCATCTCATCCAGCATTTCGGCACTGACTTCGGCAAAGTTGTTGACGAAGTTGAGCGGGTTTTGGATTTCGTGGGCGATGCCTGCGGTGAGTTCACCCAGGGAGGCGAGTTTTTCGGATTGGATGAGTTGGGCTTGGGAGGCTTTCAGTTCGGCGGTCCGTTGTTCCACCTGCCGTTCGAGGGTTTCGTTTTGGGAGGCAAGAATTTGTTGTTTTTCCGTGGATAAACGATTTATTTCTTCCAAATTTTTAATTAAAGCTCGATTGGTGTTTCCAAAGTTTATTCCAAGCAAGATAGAAATGGTAATAGGCATGGATAAGTTAGCAATGTGGAAAAAGATATCACCAATTATTTGATTATTGTTGGCACTCCCCAAATTAAATACAAAAGCAGCCCAACAGGCAATGAAGATCAGCATACCTATCATCACGTACAGTCCACCTTTATTGTTATTTCTGTAAGCATTGTATCCCATGTACATGCCCATAATGATATAGCTCAAGGTCGCCAAAAAATTAAAAAATACCTCTTCTCCGTTTTTTGACAAAAAATAATAGATCGTGGCCAAAAACAGCAAGGTAGCCAAAACCCAGAGTAATATTTTTTGAGTTTGCCTGAGCAGTAAATAGACCGTGAGAAACAATAAAAAAGTAGCAAGAGGAGAAATGAATAAGGCCAATAAGATGAATTGGTTCTTGATGTATAACTCACCCTGTATTTTTTCACTTAACAGGCAATATGCCACAATTGCACTCAACAAAGATGAGAGGCTGTACCAGAGGTTTGCTTTGGTGGGAGGGTAAAATAAAAATAAAATGAAGTGGATTAGGAATAAAACAATACCCGTTGCCATGTTGAATCCCTCCCAAAAATATTTGATGGGCTCAAGATTATTGGATAGCGCATCGGGAGGGAATAATTTACCTTCGAATAAGGGGTATCTGGCGTCAAAAGCGCCTTTGTAGCGAATGCCCTGTTGAAAATAGTAACGAATAGCCAGTGTATTTTGGGTTGAGTCCAAATGCAATAAAAGATATTCCCCAATGGGTGAAAAAGCCGTGGTGTGAGCCCCCGTTGGGTCGATTTTACCATAAGATTTTATCAGTTTCCCATTTAAAAAAATACTTGTGGCTCCTGACTGTTTTACGGTTAGAGCCACGGTCTTATCCGCAGCGTCAAGTTTAATTCGTAACCACAGCGGCCGTTTGGTATCCATTTCTTTTTCCTGGAGAATAGATTGGGAAGGATTGATGACTTTCCACTTGGAATCATTAAAGGTGGTTTTCTTCCATTCGGGATTATCCCCCGCATGCCATTTCCAACCTTGATCGAGCAAGATGCCCTGCGGTGGCAAGGAATCAATGGTCAACACATCATGCTTTTGGGCCTTAGTGGTCAAGGAACAAAACAGAACAAGAAGGGCAAGGAGGTATTTCATTGTCGGCAATAAAGAGGTTAGGTGAATATTTGCTATAACTGTTTAAAAATAGTGAAATTGGGGCAGAACTGGATGGTGATTAGCAATACCAAAATCTGCCCCCTCAAACACTAATTATGCCAGAAGTTTTTCAATCCTCCCTCAACCCCTTAATCACCACATACCCCGTCCCATTGGGATCACAGGGGTATAAAAATTCCTTCTGCCACTTTTTGGGATTGTTGATGGTGGAATAAAATTCATCCAAAAACAGCAAAGTGGACTTCATGTATTTGGGATTCAAGAGGCTGCAATCCGTAAAAGTCTGGTAAATTTTGTCTTTTAAGGTATTGAATTGGGCAATGACGGGCTCAAACTGCTGGGCGTCTTCCAGGCAATAACCCCGGTAACGCCGATCGCGAACGGACCCCAATTCCAACTCCATGGCCGGTTTGGCATAAGGAGCATCCACGATTCCCGCATGGTCAAAATCATAGGGCACCGGAATGGGGACGGTTTTGCCATCGGGGGTCAATAATTTGATGTTTTGCAGGTGTTCTACCGACCAATCCGTGTTGGCAATCAGGTATTCAAACACGGCCATCTTCAAGAAATGCTCGGCCTGGGTGGCGTTGGGTGGGAGTTTACGCTCAAGTGGCAGCATCTTCAGGCGATTGGCCATTTGTTTTTCTTCTTCCAGCAAAAAAGCATAAAAGGGCTCAATCGGCTTTTTACGCTCCTCATCCACCAGGGTCAGCTGCACCAAACGTACCCGGAAACTGTAGGGGCTGATCAGGTTGTACAATTTATAGACCAGCCATTCCCGAATCACGTACTCGTCTCCCCGGCAAGGCATTACCAATTTGGTTTTGACCTGATCTTTAAAAATGGAGCTTTGCTGCGCCTCATTTTTGGGGAAAATAAGCTGCAAGGGCGGGTAGCTGCAATGGCCCAACAAACGCCGAAAATGCCCTCTGGCACTGACCTCAATGGGGATTTCCACCTTGTTGCCATTGGCATCCTGATGGGTCAGCACCTGGGCATATTTCCGGGGCGTTTTGGAGGGGTCTTCAAAAAACGGGGGTAAAGTTCCACTTAGGGCCATTTTCAGAGGGCTTTCATTGTCAAAAAGCCCCTCATTTTCAGTTTGTGCACTTGCTGTCGGGATAGGAATCCTCAGCAGAAAACAAAAAATGATGAAAAAATCTAGTTTTAGGGCGTTCATACTTTGGGTGTTTTTTGGTTTGTTCCTTAAAGTTGGGATAAACCATGAACAAGCCCAAGCACCGCTTTCCGAATGACTGGAATTGGCTTCCGAATGGAGGAAAATGGACTCCGAAGGAAATGCTATTGAAGAGGTAACCGAATGATCATCGTGGTGCTTTCCCCCTTTTTGGTGTCTACTTCCAAAGTTCCACCATGCCCTTTAGTCACAATATCATACGCCAGGGAAAGCCCCAAACCCGTTCCCTGCCCAGTCGGCTTGGTGGTGAAAAAAGGCTGAAAGATTTTGTCTTTGATCGCTTCAGGTATACCATTTCCATTGTCTTGAACCTTAATAATGATCTGATCACCTGTTTTTTGGGTGGAAACGGTGACAGTTGGTTGATATGGGGGATTTTGTAGAGACGTTGCATGCAACGTCTCTACCGTACGTTGCTGCACGGCATAAAACGCATTGTTGATCAAATTCAATAGCACCCGGCCAATGTCCTGCGGGATAACCGAAACCAGCGGCAATTCTGGATCAAAATGCGTTTTCAAGGTAGTGTTGAAATTGTTGTCCTTCGCCCGCAAGCCATGATAGGCCAAACGCAGGAACTCATCAGCCAGCGCATTAAGGTCGGTAGGCTCTTTTACCCCCGTACTCGCCCGGGAATGTTCAAGCATACCTTTGACGATTGAGGAGGCGCGTTGGCCGTGGTGGTTGATTTTTTCCAGATTGGTTTTTAGATCAGTAGCAATGGCAATGGCCTCAGTAGTGTCCCCTTTTTCCAGCTCTTCCTGCATCTCGTCCAGCATTTCTGCGCTTACTTCGGCGAAGTTGTTGACGAAATTAAGCGGGTTTTGAATTTCGTGAGCGATGCCTGCGGTGAGTTCACCGAGGGAGGCGAGTTTTTCGGATTGGATGAGTTGGGCTTGGGTGGATTTGAGTTGAAATAGAGTACTTTGAATTTCTTCTTTTTGTCGTATAAGCAGGATGTTTGCATTTTGTTTTTGTTTGTTATTGAGTATCAGCATTACCATTAGAATAGCAAGGGTAGCTAATATTCCAAAGAAAGTATTTTGCTTAATATTCTGGTCATATTGGGTTTTAGCAGCTTTCAAATCTCTTATCCTCTGTTGCTCTAAATCAATAATGTTTTGGGTTTGTTGGAGTTTTTCCAGGTTGTACAAGCTATCATTAGCGGCTATCATGGTTTTGAAGTGGCCAACAGCTAATTCAGGTTTTTTTATTTCAAACTCCTCACCCAATATTTTACTGGCCTCCGATATTACAACCTCATTATTTAGGTCTTTACTCTTCTCTAAGGCCAAGGTTGCATAATAGATAGCCGAATCAGCTTGATTTGTTGCATGGAATGTTTTGGCCAATTCTAAGTTATTTTCGGCTTCAAATAAATAATTATCCATCTGGTGAGCTAAATGCAATGCTCTGTGAAAGTGAAATAGAGATTCTGAGTAATTACCTTTTTTGGCTGCAATCCGCCCCGAAATCCTGTTCGTAAAGCCCTGGATGGCGATAGAGTTATATTGTTGAGCTATTACATTAGCTTTCTGTATGAAATATTGCGCTGAATCCAGCTTATTGAGTATTTCGTACACTTCTCCTAAGTTGTAAAAGGTAATTCCCTGAAACATACTCGGAGAGGCATATTTGAACAAAGGGTGATGATATGCTTTTAAAAGCCACTCCAGTCTTTTTTTATTGTTGTTTTGCTTTTCCTGAACCAGGGCAAACAGATTGTAAAACCCGATAGTATAAATTGTGTAATGATTTTTACAAAATTCCAAGCCCCGGTAAACAGACTCAGTAGCTATTTTCCATTCGCCAGTAATAGCTGAGGCAAAAATTATTGCTTGAAGACTGATGATTGAGCCGTAGGGATAATTTAACGTTTTCGAAAGGGAAAGACCTCTATTAGCATATTTGAGTGTTAATGCAGGCTTGATGGTAGTATATATTCTTGCCAGGTGCACTAAAGTTTTAACCCTGTTGGTATCAAATTGGCCAACTTCCAATTGATGGGTCAAGCTATCAATTGTTTTTTGATTGCCTGGCATTGGTTGACAATCCCCCTTTGAGCGAACGGCAAAAAGCAGGAATGTAGTAACTAATGCGTAAAATAATTGCTTCATGCTTTTTTGATGATGGTACCTTAAATGTAAACTGACCCTCAGTTTTTGGTCTTTTTGCAGCCTAGGTCATTCGTGATGCGCGGTATCAGGGTAGAAGTTTGGTATTATTTCAGTGCCGCCATCTGCACCACCTGCTTCTGCCCACAATAAGCACAAGTAGTCGCCGCTGCATCATAAACATGCTCCTCAAAAAATACAGTACGTTCCTGACACACCACTGGGCAAGTCTTCAAATGCACGATGCCATCCTGATTGGCTTCATGCTCATGATTCAATATGGGCGTTTTGTAAGCTCCACAGCTTTGGATGACTGCGATCAAAACCAGGATGAACCAATAATTATGAGCGGTTTGGATTTGCGTTTTCATGGTATAGCGATTAAAGTGATGTAAAAATGATTGTACTCCAAAAGTAGGGCAAGGATCACTTCAATGCTATGATGAATCTCCGAATGGACGGTGAGACTTTCCGAGTGGTAAGAATTGACCTCCGAATGAAATCTAAGCAGGGCCAATATCCAGGCATCGGCCCTGCTTATGGGATAAATTTAGCCCTGCAAACACTCAAACACCAGGCGATAAAAATCGGGATGTGATTGCCAGGTTTGCCCAGTCACGTAGCGGCCATCCTTTACGGCTTCGGATTTGCCCACAAAGGTGCCGCCGCAGGATTCCACCTCAAAGCGGACGTTCTCGTAGCAGGTCAGGGTTTTTCCTTTAACCAGGCCTGCTGCGGTCAAAATTTGGATGCCGTGGCAAATGGAAAAAATGTACTTCCCGTCGCGGTCAAATTCCCGTACGATGTCCAGCACTTTGGCATCGTGGCGCAAAAACTCGGGTGCCCGCCCCCCCAGGAGCAGTACGGCAAGGTAATCCTGGGTGTTGACTTCGGAAAAAGCGATATCCGATTCCACCAGGTATCCAGGCTTTTCGATGTATGTATCCCAACCCGGTTCAAAATCGTGGATGACCAGGTTCATGCGTTTTTTGCTGGGGGCGGCAATAACGGACTGATAGCCAGCTTCCTCAAAGCGGTGTTTGGCATAAAGGCATTCGTAACTTTCGCCGGCGTCTCCGGTGATGATGAGAATTTTTGCTTTGGTGGACATAATGTCATTGTTTGTTTATTTTCTGTCCCTTAAAGTTACTTCACCCGCCCATATTTTCGCAACAACTCCATTACTTTCTTGTGCGGCAAAGCATATGCCTTATTGCCGTTGATGCCCTCCATGGTTTCGGCGGCAACCATCGCATTGATGATGGCTTCCTCCACGGCTTGCACGGTGGCGTCAAACAATGGGTTGATTTCATCATTGGGCAACTCGACTATTTTGCTGAATTTTTCGCGCTGAAAGGCGCCAGGATTGCCCGTGGAGAAGGCGAGGAAGATGTCGCCAGAGCCATTTTCACCCCGCCCGCCCACGATACCAATGCCTAGCGGCACCCGGGCAGCAATCCGTTTCAGTTGATGTGGCAGAAGCGGAGCATCGGTGGCGACGACAACAATAATCGAACCATCGCCGGGCTTACGATAGTGTTGCGGTGCCTTTTTGAATTCATAGTTCAAGGTATCCTTCAGCAATTGCCCAATGGGCACACCAGCAATGCGAAAATGCTTCTTGGAACCAAAATTGGATTGTACCAATACCCCCAGGGTGTAGGTCGAATCGGCAACTTTGACGATCCGGGATGCCGTGCCCGTGCCACCTTTGAAACCCAGACACATCATGCCCGTGCCGCCACCTACATTGCCTTCCTTGATCGGCCCGGTTTTGGCGCTGTCGAGCGCAGCATAGGCATGGCTTTCCTTGACGTGGAAGCCATAAATGTCGTTGAGGAAACCGTCGTAGGTTTCGGCCACGACCGGATAGGTGTACCAAAAATCTTCCTGGTACCAGTGGTGATCCACAAACCATTTCAAGACGGCGTCGCGCACCACCCCCACGCTATTGGTGTTGGTGATCATGAGGGGTGTTTCCAAAAAACCGGATTCGGTGATCCAGGTAGTGCCGGTCATTTCACCATTGCCGTTGAGGGAATACCAATTGGCATAAACGGGGTTGTTGACGCGGCCACGGGGCAGGATGGCGGTTACGCCCGTACGCACCGGGCCTTTACCCCGGATGTTTTCCCCCTGACCAGAAATGATGGTGCTGTAGCCCACTTCCACCCCTTTTACATCCGTGATGGCGTTGTAGGGGCCCGGAGTACCTTCAAAAGGAATGCCAATGTCGCGGGCGCGGGGCTTTTGGGCTTGAACATGGAAACTAAAAACGATCAGAGAGAAAAAAAAGAGGGCCTTCATAGGAGCAGGTTTTAGGTGTGGTAAATTACCTAAAATAAATGGAGTATAAAAATGCTCCCCAGGCCCTCCGGATTGGTATGAATGTATCTTTAGAAGCTGTTTGTGTTTATATCGCGAGCTCCAAAGGGTCTATTTTAAGCCAAATTTCGTTCCGAAAATGCTCATTTAGCGCTGCTAAACTCCACTTCTCGTGCCTCATTTAGCTTAAAATAGCCTCCTTTTCGCTTTCGCGATACAAACACAAACAGCTTCTTTAACAGGGCTTCTAACTTTTACGCCTTTTTTTGGGTTGTTCAGGTTTGCCTGGCCACAATTTCACAGGAATATACACCGATCTTAAATCGGGCAACAGCACTTTCCGCGCGGGAAAATTCTCACTCTCAAAAGAAAGAATATCCCGACCCGGAGGCGCCATAAACTCAAAATTGCCCTGGGCATCCGGGAAAATTTTGTCTTTTGTACCTTCAATGCGCACATAGGGGCCGATGGCCTGCTGTGGCCCTCCAGACTGGATTTTGCCGCGGACTTTGATGGAAAAGGGCCGTTTGGAGGGCTGTGTGTATTGGATGGCCTCCAATTCTGGGCTTACGCCATAGCCACCGTAGTACAAAAGAATCACATTCAAGGTGTCTTCATTGCCTAAAGCAATTTCTCCATAATCAAAGCCATCGTAGGTGTATTCCAAGCGCGACTGGCTTCTGGGAATCCTGATCTGGTATTCCCCTTTCAACTGAGTAGTGGTGGAAAACGCAGGGCTGTTGCCATTGCGGCTGGAAACTCCCCCGCCAATCAGGGCTTCTTTGTTGAAATCCAGAATGCGTCCGGTGATGGTTCGCCAACCTTGCTCCGCTTCATTTGAAGTGGCGGGTACTGCTTTGAGTAAATGGCCAGATTTAGCTTGTAAGTTGGCATTGCTTTGACCTTGGAGGCAAGTAGAGGCGAGGACGGTAAAAATACCGATGAAGCAGGTTCTCGAGATCATTTTGTAGTGAGTTTATGGTGAAGGGTGCAGCCGCAGGGTGGCCACACCGCTAATTGATACCCTAAAAATGGCTCGAAACTGCTGAGGATGCAAAGGAGACTTTCCCGTTGGTAGGTTTGACTATCCGCTTGGTAAAAACACGATCTTGAATCCCGAATTTTCAGGATCGTCCCAAATCGACATAATTTTCACAAAGAAAGCACCAAGAACCACAAAGAACACCAAGCGAAGCGTGGTCAACGCCTAACTTTGTGCCCTTTGTGTCCCTCTATTTTTTCCTTTGTGCCAATAAAAATGCCGTTTTGGTAGTAAACATGGCGAAAGCCCCAGCTCCCCTACTGCTTCAAAAACGAAATCAGCCCCGGGAAATAATGCTCCTGATCGTCCCACATACACATATGCCCACCATTGGGGCAGAGCACAAACTGCCCCTTGGGAAACTGCGTCGACATCCACTTCATGTACTCCGGATCCATGGTATCGTGGCTGGCACCAATGACCAGGGTGGGCGTTTTGATTTTGGGCAATTCGGCACTCACATCCCATTTTTCCAGTTTGCCAGAAATCCCAAACTCACTGGGGCCTTGCATGGAGACATAAATTACCGAATTGAGCTTGGCAAAAGTGCGGTTCACCGCATCCGGCCATTCTGCCGAAGGCATCCGCAGAATGTGTTGCTCGTAAAAATTGGGGATCAGCAACTCCATGTACCGTGGGTCGGTGTATTTCCCCTGGGCTTCCAGGTCTTGGACTTCCTTCAGCACCTTGGGATCCAGTTGTTTGGCCAACACATTATCCGCGTAAGCACCGTATTTAGGGCAACTGGCCATCATGTTGCTCACGATCAAACCTTTGAGGTTTTGCTGGTACTTCAAGGCGTACTGCATAGCCAAAATACCCCCCCAGGAATGCCCCAGCAAGTAGAAGTTATCCTTGTTCAAGCCGAGGGCCTGACGCACTTGTTCTACCTCCTCCACAAAACGTGGGAGGTTCCACAAACTGGTATCGCTGGGTTGATCCGAATAAGCCGAGCCAAGCTGGTCGTAATAGATGAACTCAATGCCTTCCTGCGGCAAAAAACTTTCAAAAGACTCAAAATACTCGTGGGTGCAAGCCGGGCCGCCGTGCAGCAGCAACACTTTGATTTTGGGGTTGTTGCCAAAACGTTTGGTCCAAACCTTGAATTCACCCTTTGGGGTTTTGATGGGAATTAGGCGGACGCCACCGGATTTTGGATTTGCGTCGCTGGTGCTGGAGAAATAGTCTTCCAGGTGAACGTGGTCGGCAGTTGGTGTAACTTGGGGCTGGCAAGCATTTAAAGCTGCGATGAGCAACAAAAATGCCAGCGAAGCAAGAGGTTGAAGGGCAAATGGTTTGAACATGATGTTGAACAATTGATGAAGAAACAAGATAGTGAATGTTGAGTAAAAAAGGGCTTAGCTCCCCTGGATGAGTTCGACATAAAACCTCACCACATTTTTAAAATCCGCTGTACTGATCCGTTCATTGGTACCGTGGGGGCGTTTGAGGTCTTCGTCGTTCATGCGCACGGGCATGAAGCGGTAGACATTGGGAGAAACCTGGCTAAAAAAACGTGAATCGGTTGCACCCAGCACCAGGTAAGGGGCGACCAGCACACCTGGAAAACAGCGCTTGATGGTACGGTGAATCAGCCGAAAGCCCAAAGTAGCTGTATCCGAAACCGGAGAGGGGTTGGTATCGAATTTAGGATTGGATTCAACCGAAATCCGCTCATTGTCAATGGCTTTTTTGACATGGGCAATCACACCTGCTACAGAGTCGCCGGGCAAAATCCGGAAGTTAACTTTGGCGATAGCTTCAATGGGTAACACGTTGTCTTTTACCCCTGCTTCCAGGATGGTGGGGGCAATGGTAGTACGCACGGAGGCATTACCCGGATTCGACTGCGCCAGCATGCTAATGATGGTAGATTTCAACAACCAGCGGTTGGCCATGGCCATTTTGGTGCCGAAGGGCATCTCTGGGGCAAGGTAATCCTGCAAATAACCCACCGCTCCCTCCAGGCGTGCCGGGAAAGGATGTTTTTGGAGCCGGTCAATTGCCGTGGCCAATTCGCCAATGCTGGTTTGGGGCGGCGGCATGGAAGAGTGCCCACCATCCCCTACCGCCGTCAACGTTAAGGTCGTGTAACCCTTTTCGGCAACACCCACAAAAGCAATCGGCTTGGGGATATCGGAAATTGCATCCACCTGGATACTCCCGCCTTCATCCATTACGAATTCCAATTCAACCTTGCGTGCGGCCAACAATTCGGCGATTTTTTTCCCTCCATTGTGGCCCGACACTTCTTCATCGTGGCCAAAGGCAAGGTAAAAACTGCGCTCCGGTTGATACCCTTTTTGCAGCAGGTGCTCCACCGCTTCCAAAATACCAATCACCGTAACTTTATCATCCAAGGTGCCACGCCCATACAAAAAGCCCTCGGCGATTTCAGCGGCAAAGGGCTTGTGCTTCCACAACCTTTCCGTACCCTGGATCACCGGCACCACATCGTAATGCCCCATCAGTAGGGCTGGTTTGAGCCCGGTGTTTTTGCCTTTCCAACTGTACAACAAAGCGTATTGATTCACCCGCTCAAGTTGCAGTTGGGCATGCACCAAAGGGTAGGTTTTGGCCAAAAAGGCGATGAATTTTTCAAATTGAGCGCTATCGATTTGGGTAACATCAGCATTGGATACTGTGCGGAACCGAATGGCACTTGCCAGGTGGCCTACTACCGAATCTCCAATGGCCAGGGCTGGAGCAGGAGAAATGTCAGCCATTTGTTTGGAGGACAAACGGAAGGTGTTGAACAGCATGACCAGCACCAAAATGACGAAGAGGATGGCCAGGTATTTGAGGAGTTTCCACATGTTTTTGTACTAAAGATAAATGGAATTTTTTGACTGTAAGCTTTGTAAAAAAAGTGTGCCCTGAAAAGTTACCTCTAGTAGTGGGGCAAAATGATCACTTATTTTTTTATCGCCCCTAAGGCTTAAATCACCTTCAAACGCAGCGCCAAAGCCTCCTGAAATCCCCGGCTCACCGGCAAAGTATGCTTACCGATGCTGACGTAGTTGTAGTTGTCAAGTACGGCATCGATTTTAGTGACATTGATGATGTGCGAGCGATGGATGCGCATAAAATCGCCCGACTGCAGCTTTTCCTCAAAGGTGCCCAGGGGAAGGCTCATCAGGTATTCGGTATCTGAGGTATGAAACTTGCAATAACTGCGATCCGCTTCGGCAAAAAGGATCTCGTTTAACATTATTTTTACCATTCGATCCTTGTAGCGTACAAAGATGCGATCGGCGAGGATACTTTCTTCTTTATGAAAGGCTTCCACCGGAGCAACAGGAGGGATTTGGTTCCTTTCTTCGGCTACTTTTTGCAGCACCAATTCGACGGTGCGACTTAGGTCGGCCTGGCGGAATGGTTTGGACATAAAAGCGTAAGGCTGAGCGGCTTTGGCCTGATTGTAGGTATCGTCGTCCGCATTGGCGGTGAGGAAAATCAAGGGGATTTGATGGGTTTCGCGGATGCTGAGGGCGGTTTCTATGCCATTCATTTTGCCTTTCAACGCCACATCCATCAACACCAGATCGGGTCGGGTTGCTTCGATGCTTTTCAGGGCATCTTCGCCACGCGGAATAATGCCAGTAACGTCGTAACCGAGGTTATTGAGCATCATAGAAATATCGGCAGCAATGATGATTTCGTCCTCGACGATGAGGATTTTGGCGTTTTCCATAGGAGCTAGACTTATAGGGCATGCTCCAAAGTTAGGAAAATGATGGGATTGCCTGACATTTTTTTACACCCTAAACGCCGAGGGTTGTTTTACAGTAGATTATTTTGTAACTTTAAGTATTAGAAGTAATTTACAGTGCAGATATTACCTAAAATCTTAGCCAATGAGCTTTCAATGGAGTAAATACACCCTGGCAACTCTTCTATTATTGGTATTTACAATTGGAAAAGCCCAAAGTTTATTTGAAGATTCCCGAGTACTGGGAGGGCTTTTAGCTAAAGGGGATTCTTTATTTATCAGATTAGATTTCTCAGCAAAAAATTTTTCAATTTTTTTGGATGGAAAGGATCAAAACCCTGCCCAAAACCCTTTTTTATTGCTAAAAAAAACCGGCACTTACATTTGTTCGCCTAACCCAAATGCTAAAAATGACACCATTCACCTTTGGAAAGGAAATAAAAGAATCAAACTGTTGCCTGAGCATGGTGAGTTCAAGATAATTTACAATGGGTTAAAAGCTGAAGTGGATTATCCTGCAATCTCACCCAAGGATTCGATCTTATCTGCAGATACCCTGATTTGGAAGGCTATCATCAAGCTGGTTCAGGATACCACCCAGGGAAAAATTGACCCAACCAAACTGGCTTCACTCAGGAACAACCCTTATTTAGGTTTGCTGCTTAAAGAATGGATTGACAACGAGTCGGCAATGAAGTCTGCTTTAGCGGCTTTTGGATTCAAAAAAACAGCTGCCCTCAATTCAATTGCGCTTCAAAGGAAATTAAAAGCCAATTCGGTAACAGATCAATTTCAGCGCAATAACCCCGAAAGTTTGACAGATGCAATTGACGCGCAGGCCTTGCTGAAGCAAAATTCTGCTAAAATGACTGCCAACACTGCGACTTTTCAATTGGATGAAAATGCGGTATTGCGCGAATTAAGTGCATTTATTGAAAAACGGGCCCAGGAAGAAATCAATTTATTGTTTTTAAATCGACTTAATCAACAACTCGATAAATCGGATTTGGGCACGCTTTTCCCAGAAACCAGAAAAATTTTTGGCCGCTTTGAGCTTTCCAGTTATAAGAGTGCACTGGCTCAGGCCCTGCCCGCTTTTAAAAAGGACATGGAGCAGGTTGGCGTAAATTTTGCCGAATTCATCAGTAGAAAAAATAACCTCCAATACGACCCTGCGGTGTACAATACCGCTTTTTTAATTGGTTTGATCCAACAAACCTTGCAACGCAAAAACCTGGATAGCCTTTTGGTTTTTACTTACAATTCATACCTGCAACAAGGCAAAATCCTGAGTCAAGCCAAAGAAGTAGAACTGGCCAAGAAAAAGGGAGATTTAAAAAAGCTCTATGAAAATTTGCAAAGTATCGCGGATACGGTCAAAACCCTGAAATCAAATGCCCGCAGAACTTTGCTAGGCCTGCAAACTTATGGTCAAACAAAACTTACCTTCGACGCAAAATCTGACCCCCAAGGCAACCTGAAACAGCAGTACGATGAGCTAAATAAGCAAATGCTCAATGGCATCAACAACCTTGACCCCGCTCAACCATACGATGACAATGCTCAAATAACGGAATTAAGCAAAATCAAAAATTGGCTTAATGGACTTCCTGATCCCACACGTCGCTTTTCTCTGGATGATTACGACAAGTTTATGCAAGGAGATAAAGCCGATTCAATCTTGTTGGCACAACTCACCTTCCGTCGTGCCCTAAACTGGCAAGACACCTTATTTTATGAGGAATTGGATCAGGCTTTGCAAGTCAGCCAGGATGTATTGCCTCAACTTACCGAAATTGCAGCCGAATTAGAGCGCAATAGATCTCAAGAAGAATTGGAAAGGGTACTATCCATTTATCGGACTCATTGGTTGTTGCGGAAAGGCCTTGAATTGCAGCAAGCTTCGGCAATTAATCCCCTGTCCGAGGCGGATAGGGCCGTTGGTTTTTTCTACAGTACGATACTCGACCCAACTGTTTCCAAAAATTTGGTGGAGTCCATCGAAAAAGATTTTTTTGAAAAAACAGGCGCAGCTTCACCCAATGATAAGGTTTTTGAACGCATTACTGCCCTGAATGAGTACAACCAAAAACTGAAGCATTTATTGGCACAGCATTGGCGCGAAATCAAGAAACAAAATACCACAAATAAATTCCCTCCTGTAAGTGGCTATCTGAATCAATTTAACACTTTGGCGGATCTATACCGGCAAAAAAACCAGATGATCAGAGCAGGTCAAGAACTTGATGATCAGATAGATAAAATAAAATCACTGATTAAAGATAAAATCAAGGGTGCTATCGCCGATCCCCCCACGGAAATGAAAAATACTTTTTTGCGGGAAGTAATTGACTCCCTCCCACAGGAAGATAAGCCAGAAATTAAACAGATTAAGGTTGAATTGTTAAACTTAGAGGGCTCGCGTCAGCATGTCGAAGCGGCTCGCCAAAATTTGGCTGCGGCAGTTGATTTAACCCAGGGAGAATCCTATAAAAAAGCCAGTCTAAATGCCCAGTATTTAAGTGGTTTGGCTCGTTTGGGAATAGATATTATGGATGACTTTAGCTACTATGGTCCAGTGGATACTGTTGAGTTAAGGCCAGCCTTAAAAAACACTGACCTTATTAAACCCCTTAAAAAAGACGGACAAGAAAAATACGTAGTTTATAGTCGGAAATGGCTTGGTCGAGATAGCCTCTTTTTCATCCTGGACGACCCCTACCGTAAATCGGCCTTTTTAGGCGGTTTGCACCACCAAATTTCCAATAATACAAACTTGCCACTACGCAATGCAGGTTTAGAAAACCTGGCCATTCAAATCGTCGATATTTTTTATGAACTGGAAAAATACCGAAGCAACATCCAAAAAAAGGAAGATTCCGCCAGGTTAAAACCCATCAGGTTAGAGTTCAGAGATTATCTCCCATTGATACAGAGTTGTCTGAGGCTTTTTAAAGAATTGGCTTCGATCGAACTAAAAAATGAACAAACTTTAGGCAGTGCCTGGAAACTCAGCAGTATTTTCAACGTATTCGATGAAGCTTTAAATCTGTACGATAACCTAGATCAGAAAGCATACCTCCAAGCACTTGGCAATACGATTGGATTGTTCCAGCTAATGAGTGATAAAAAGGAGTCTTCCAAAGATTACAACAAATTTCAGTTCAATATTTCCAAGTACGGAAATTTTTTGGCCGAAATGGCTAAAGCCAATAGCCAAGAACAAATTCAAAACCTGTTGCGTGCCTACGCGGCGCCACCGGGCAGTTCCCAGATCAAAAGATTAAACGATCAGAACTGGTCCATCAATGCTTACCTCGGAGCTTCATCTGTATTGGAATTTCGGGATAACAGCACGGTGGGCAAAGTTTCTTTGAGTTCACCCCTGGGGGTAGCGTATAGTTTCCGAACTGGGCCATCTGCCGGGAATTACCGCCAAAGTTGGACCGTTCTGGCGTCCATCCTGGATGTTGGCCCAATTGTAAGTTATGATTTTACCCAAGGAAAAAAAGAAGAAGCGGATAAATTGGTTTTTGCAGACTTTTTTACGCCGGGTGTTTTCGTCTTTAAAAACATCAATCGCAGCCCCTTTACTTTTGGTCTTGGTTGGCAACGATTCCAGAATATCCGTACCAGCCTTACGGAAGATAACCTAATTACGGGGTCGCGACTCTCTCTTTCATTTTTGATTGACGTGCCGCTGATCAGTTTGTGGAGTAAAAAAAAGTAACATAACACATGGAACCTTTTATGAAAGTCTTACCCCCTTTCGCTTGGATAGAACAAACCGACGATAACCAGGTTACCAACAACCTGAATACTGTGTTGTCTAATCAAGGTTGGCCGATGCTAAACATCAAGGCTTTGCCAGCTGATGCGGTATTGCAAGGCTGGATCAACAAGGGCATGTGGTTTAGTTTGAAGCGCAATCAACTTTCGCCTACTGATGCTCAGAAATTATTTGCATTGGCAGGCAACAAGGTGTTTTTTAGAGGTTATGTCCGCTCAACCATGGAAGATAAACTGTCCAAAGGCGCTTCGATCACCATTAGCCGAGATGGAGACTTAGGCCCAGATGAGTTGGCGGGCTTAAGTCAGGCACCTAAACCAGCGGGGAGTAAAATATGGATTTCAGTGGGCGAGCTGGATAATGATGAAGTCAAAAACTTGCTGAATGGGCCGATAAAAATCGTGTGTAGCCGTTACAATTTGACCGATCCTCTTGATATGAATAAATTATTAGGCTTTTTGGCAATCGGTAGAGAAAAAGTGATTATCAATGCCAGTTCATTTAGCGAAAACCAGTTACAAACCCTGTTAAGCGCAAATGCATCTATCTTGTTTATGGGTGATGCCTCCCTTTCCGCTAATCAAATACTGGAGTTTATTACCAATGCCAGTCCTGCACAAAAAAACCGTATCCGTGTTTTATTGCGCAATGGCACTATTGAAAAGTTAAACACAATCAAGTCTACGCTCCAAGGCACAGCAGTATTTGTGGATGAGGGCTTTTTGTTTTACTAGTCAAAAGTGGCTAAAAAAAGAACGATTTTGAGCGCTTTTTTCGTGGAGGACCGATGCAAATTGGTAGACAATTTCACGATGAATAACTCCCCTGCCAGGCGTATTTCCCAAAAAGAAACAAACCAATGCTCGCAACCGGCGTGATGATCAACATGGCGATTAGCCCAAAAATTAGATCATCCGGATGGCCTGAACTGACTTTGGGGATTCCCAATTCAAAGATTCCAAAATAGGCCGCAGCTAAACCCAACAACATCCAAAGTAAACCCATGAATTTTTTAAGCGGGTTTAGCCTTTTTACCCAAGTTCCCACTGCGGGTTTTTCATGCAAATACAACAATCCAATCACCAGGCTGATACTCATCAATAAAATGGGATAGTTCAAACCTGCGAGATAATACTGTGCGTCCCTACCCAGATTGGCTTTTTCAATCAAATACGTCGCAATCACCGGCGCCATTCCCCCAAAGATGCCATAACTGATGTGATAAGGCAATGAAAAGGAAGTGTAGCGAATTTGGATGGGGAACATTTCCACCAAAAAAGCAGTGGAAGGACTGGCCGAAAGGGCACAAATGATGACCAACAATAGGGTGAGCCCAATCAGGGTCCACCGGTCTGCCGTATTGATGGTAATGACCTGGCTCAATTCGGCTTCGCCCATTTCCCCCTGCTTAAAGCTTTGTTTTTCGATGCTTTGTTGGACGGTGCCATCGGTAAAAACCTGGGTATTGGTGGTAGTGCGCAAGGAATCACCGTTGGGCAGGAGCGTATAGCTGACAGTAAGCTCCTGGGCCGCCTTGTTTTCCGTGCGCTGAGCTGTAGAAGTAGTCCGGTACATTTGACCGTAAATGGGCCGAAAACAAAAAATGGCCAGCAAAAGCCCCAACATCAGCAAGGGTTTGCGGCCCACCCGATCGGATAGCCAACCAAAAAACACGTAAAAGGGATTGCCTAGCAACAAACCAAGCATGACGATTTGGGAGGTTTGGTTGTAGTCCAAAAAACGGAATTTGATCAAAAAATTCTGGACATAAACGATGGAGGCGTAACTGGCTACACCAATGCCCAGGGTCAGTCCAAAAGTGGCCAATAGCACAACTTTTAAATTCTCCTTTTTGCCCAATGCTTCCTTTAAGGGATTTTTGGAAGTGCGCCCTGCTTGTTTAGCTTCCACAAACAAAGGGGACTCGGCCATACTTTTACGGATGTAAATGGAAATGCCCACTAGAATAGCTGAAACCAAAAAAGGAATCCGCCAACCCCAGCTTTCCCAGTCAGTGCTACTCATGGCGTTTTTGGTCAGCAAGATGACCCCAAAGGAAAGGAGAAGTCCACAAGGCCCTGCTACTTGAATCCAGGAAGTCCAGAAGCCCCGCTCGCGCACCGGAGCGTGTTCGGCCACGAAGGTGGTGGCACCGCCGGTTTCGCCCCCAATGGCCAGGCCCTGCAATAGCCTTAAAATGAGTACGATCAGGGGGGCAAAAAAGCCGATGCGCTCGTAACTCGGCACCAGCCCCGTGACAAAAGTAGAGCCCCCCATCAGCACCAGGGTAGCCATGAAGGTGTATTTTCGCCCGATCAGGTCGCCCAGGCGACCGAAAAATAAGGCGCCAAAAGGACGTACCACCAAACCCGCCGCAAACGTAGCCAAGGTGGCCAAAAAGGCGGCAGTTGGGTTTTCTTTGGGAAAAAACTGGCTGGAAATAATACTGGCTAGTCCGCCAAAAATAAAAAAGTCATACCACTCAATCACCGTACCTACGGTAGCAGTGGTGATGATGGAGCGAAGAGAATGCGGTCGCATAGAATTTTTTAACGGGTCTTAGGTGTTTGATTCTTCAAATCTACTTAATGCTGCACCACCAAAGGTACTGTTTCCTGACGATCTGCCGTACTCAGCACCAGCGTATAAATGCCATTCGGCAAATCATGTCCGGGCATTTGCCAGCGCATTTTTTGCTGCTGGATTACCTCTACCTGACTGGTTTTGAGAACCCGCCCCAATACATCGTGTAATTCAATGCGGAGCTTTCCGGAAATGAGTGGAACAAAACTCAATTGGATCTCCGCATCGACTGGATTGGGGATTACCTGCAACTGAGCGGTTGGTGGCTGTACTTCGCGTACGGGCACCGTGGCCCTTGGTGGAGCTTTGAAGCGTACGCTGAGAATCTTGTTCTCCGCTGTGTTCCAGTTGACCTCAGCGATTACTTCTTTGCTCTTGTCATTGAAGTAAAGGTGAGTTACCGTGGTATCTACTCCCAGGAAGGAATCCCAGGCATTAGTGGTGTTTATAATGACATCGGTTACATCCAGCCAGCCCAGTATTTTGATCTTGGCATCCACCCTGTATTCCCGGTATTGGGTACTTTTTTCGCGTAAAACATCGTATTGAGCAGAAGGTAATTTCATGGTCCCGGAAGCGTTGACGCTGGAAATCCGGGAAACAGCCATCCGAATCCGAAGGGAGTCAAAGGCTGTGCCAGCTGGGAGGTAAGAGACGACCGCCGGAGGTAATTCAGAGACTGAGAAACCCTGCAAAATATTCGTGGAAGACGAATTGGTGTCGAAAAAATTCAGGGGTGCACGGCGTTCAGGAAACGCAGGGCGTAATTTATAAATCGCTTTCAGGTTGAATCCAAAAGGGTCAGTTCCAGCGTAGCCCATTGTTTCTAAACGGGTGGAGGTCAAGTTGTAATAGGTTTCAGTCACCCCATTGGTAGTGACCAAATCCGCCCCAGGGAAACTGGCCACATTTTTTCCAGCACTGGCTGGCAGAAAAATCTGATTGGCCAAAACACGAACCTTCAACTGGCTTAAATCCCAGGTCTGATTGAAGCCTGGCGGCGTATACATGCTTTGAGGGTCAACTGTCGGCTGATCATCAATGGCGTATCGCAGGGTATCGCCTGCCGCAGGAAAGGTAGAAGAAGTTACGGTGATTTGAGCAATGCTGCTCAGGCAGTAGGCAAGGAATACTGCACTGTAAAGAATTTTCTGCATAGTATGGTTTTTAGGTGAATGAGGCTGGGGAGCGTTATCAAACAATTGTTTTCTGGGAATGCTGCGTTGAGCTTTGCCTGGAAGGTAGCTTTAACAAATATAAGCAAAAAATCGTTTCAGGGCTAATTTTCTACAGCCCCTCCAAACCATTGTTCTTCAGACTGCAATTCCTGCAAGTCGCCCGAAATTTGATCCAAAATACCGGAAAGCTGATCCATAGGCAGACCAGCTTTTGCACCCAGTTCCAGCTCTTTTACCAATGTTGCCGTTTTTTTCAAGCCAACAAATTCCAACTGGGGCTTAAAACTATGGGCAATCAGGCTAAGACTGGTATAATCCGCAGTGTGCAGTGCCTGCTGCAACTGTTCCATCTCCAGAGGATACTGCTTCAGGAATTTTTTGATGAAATACCGCATTTGTTCCTCGTCGCCTTCGGTAAAATCACGTAGAAAGTTCAGATCCAAAAACTGATCCGTTTGCTCGGCAACGGTATCAGCGTTAGAGGATATTGCTTTTTCATCACTTTCCAACCCCAGTGCTTCGCCCATTACTGCGGCCAATTGGTAGGGTTTAAAAGGTTTGCTCAGGTGGGTGTTCATACCCGAAGTCAGGGCCCTTTCGATGTCCTCCTGGGTAGTGGCGGCAGTGAGGGCAATGATGGGCAGCTCGGGATCGGGAATGGTGTCGGATGCACGAATGAGCCGGGTAGCTTCGGTACCCGAAAGGGTCGGCATTTGCATGTCCATGAGCACCAGATCAAAAGGCCTGGTTTCAAGGGTGCTAATGGCCTCTTTGCCGTTGATGGCTTCTACAATTTCCGCATTTTCGAAATGGCGTAGAATGGCTTCGTGCGCAATTTCGCGATTGAGTTCGTTGTCATCTACCAGGAGAATGCGTAGCTTCTGCGTGGAATACATCTCAATTGGCTCCTCTGTTTTGATGCTGAGGTGTGCAGCATCAGTCAAAGGGAAAGGTATGGTGACCGTAAAAGTGGTGCCAACCGCAAGTGTACTTTCTACCTGAATTTCTCCGCCGTAAAGTTGTACCAATTCCTGAGTAACGGTAAGGCCCAAACCAGTCCCTCCGAAACGAGCCACCGTATCTTCCCCCGCCTGCTGAAAACTACCAAACACCGCCTTGATTTTTTCAGCGGGAATGCCAATCCCCGAATCGATGATCCTGAAACGCAAGTATACCTGTTGCTCCTCTTCGTGGGGTAAATCGGCATCTACCAGAATTCGTACTGCCCCTTTTTCTGTGAATTTGACAGCGTTGCCCACCAGGTTGATCAATATTTGGAAAAGCCGGGTGGGGTCGCCCAGGACAGCTTCTGGAACATTTTGCTGCAATTCCAACAAAAGATCAATGCCTTTATTTTGTGCCCTGAGGGCCAGTGATTCCTGAACATCCCGGGCGACACTTCCGGGCGAAAAGGGGATTTTGCGGAGTTGTACTGCCCCTGCTTCCAGTTTGCTCAATTCCAGAACATCGTTGACTACTTCATTCAAACGCTCCGTGGAATGGGAAATGGAAAACAACCATCGGCGTTGTTTTTCGGTGAGGGAGGTTTCCAGCAGCAGATCGGCAAACCCCGCGATCCCATGCAAGGGCGTACGGATTTCATGGCTGATGTGGGCCAAAAAACGTTGTTTGAATTGCTCTCCCTGCTCTGCCCGTTCCTTTTGAGCGATCAATTGTTGTTGAGTAGCGTTGAGGCTGTTCAAAGCGCGCCGCAGTACCTTGTTCGCCTTGGTTTTTTGCTGGTTGTTGAAGTACAGAATGGCCAGCAACAACAATGAGATCAGATAAGCCATGTGCAGGGTTTTGTGTGTTGCAAAATACAGCCATTGGAGGAGGCTTAGATCAGTCACTTTCCCGATGGTAGATTTGAGTTTCCAGTTGGTAAGGGGCTCAAGAAAAATGAACATTTATTTTGCCCCACTACTAAGTATTTCAAAATTTTGAAAACAATTCCAAAAATTCATCTTTCCGGTTGCGCGCCACACTCACAGTGGCCCCGTCTTCCATAATCAAATACCCGCCTTCGGAGCGCACAAACTGCTTGATGTGTTGAACGTTGACCAGGTGGGAATTGTGCACCCTGAAAAAGCCTTGACCGTCGAGAATTTCCTCCAGTTGTCCCATTGGTTTGGACACCATGAGTTTTTCACCCCCCAGCAAAACAACGATGGTGTACATGCGGTCACTTTCACAGCGCACGATATCGCGAATGGGTTTAAAAACCAGGCCTTCGGCGGTGGTCAGGGCAATTTTTTCAGGTAGGGCCACTTTGGGTTTACCTTGCTGGGCCAGTTGTTGTACCTGTTCGCGCAAGATGCGGTTCGGGCTCTTCAGGGCACGGCTGATGGCCGCCAGCAATTCTTCTCTTCCGATGGGTTTTTGGAGGTAATCGAGGGCACTGTAGCGGATGGCCTTGATGGCATATTGCTCGTGAGAGGTGGTGAAAATGACCTGAAAGTCCACTTGATCCAGGCGCTCCAGCATTTCAAAGGCGGTCATGTCGCCTAATTCGATGTCCAGAAAAACCAGATCCGGATTTTGCGCTTCGATGGCCGCAATTCCTTCTTGTCCGGTGCGGGCCTGACCCAGGAATTGGATGTTTTCGTTGCCGTATTTATTGAGCAGGAAGAGCAGTTTTTCCGCCGCATCGGCATTGTCTTCGATAAGGAGGGTTTTCAGCATGGCTAAAATACAATGGGTAATGGCGTAGAGCAAATATAGGGAAAAAGCTGTATCACAAGCCGCTTTTGTACTTTAAATATGGGTTAGATTACCCCCCAAAACAAAAACTCAATTGGATTTTACCGTAATCAATAGCTCACTCTCAAAAACAGCTGCTGGCGAAATGACGGTTTCATTGAGGGGTATCTTGTTGCCGTAGCGTTCTTTCATTTTCTTTTTTACGGCTTCGGCACTCAAATCAAAATGACTTAGTTTGTCGAGTTTGCCGATCTCAAGGCCAGTAGCCCGTTGGTAAACCTTCCAGATCAGTTCGGAACAGTAGATTTTGTCGTCCGACCATTCAAAGGTGGAATCGTAGTTTTTTCCTTTGAAACCTTCGCCCACTGCTTTCATTTTGCGCAACACTTCTGGAGTTAGCACCTGAGCAGCATTCTTCAGGCGTTTGACTACATATTTGCCTTCCTTTCCACGGGCAACCCACTGTTCAAGAGGTGTATATTTGACGGGCTGAATGGCTTCAAAAACAAAATATTTTTCACTTTCTTGAAAAATGATGCCGCAGTGGGAATATTTGGATTTGGTGGCCAATTGGATGGCCTGGCTTTGGCTGGATTGGGAGGTATGGAAAATGAGGTCGCCATTTTTGAGGGTCGCATTTTGAGAAAAAAGTGAAGCTATGCCCTTACTTTTTTCAGTATAAAGGCTAGCCAAGATTGTAAAGGCCATAAAGGAGAACAGTAATGTAGATTTCTTCATGTTTGTTGTGGTTTTAGGCGCAGCGCAAATTGTTTTACACCGAACGTTTTACTGCTGCGTTTTGGTGCCAAAGGTGGAGGGCAACTGCCCGGTGGCTTTTTTAACTGCCCGATTAAAAGTGGACTTGGAATTGAAGCCACATTCAAAGGCAAGAGCAAGGAGGGTATAATGGCTAAGTCTGGGATCATTGACTTTTTTCTGAAACTCAACAACGCGGTAGGCATTGACAAAATCGTTGAAATTTTTTTGAAAACCAGTATTGATAACATAAGAAACCCAGGAGTTATGGGTCTGTAGTTTTTCCGACAGGTCACTTAAGGTAAGTTCGGGATTGAGGTATAACTTTTCCCCTTGCATGATCGCTTCTACCTTTTTGCACCAGATTTGCACTTCAGCGAGGTCTGGTTTTTCTGCTTTTTTTGTGCTTGCTTCGAGATGGTTTGGTTCAGGATCGGAGCCAGGTAGATGGTGATCAAAAGTAAGCCGATGCGGCTGGACTTGGATATAGCCGTTAAAACTGATGTAGCAGATATTGAATGCGACAATAGCCCGCAAAATCCAGTCGTCTTGGTAAGAAAGGTGCATGAGCAAACCCAGTAAAAACAAAACAATGGCCGCCAAAACACTGAACACCACCAAAGCCAAAAAATGCCTGTACCAGCCCAGGCGAATGGTTTCGATGTCTGAGCGCTCGGTAGGCAACCAACGGCGATAACGCTGGTACAAACGCAGGGACAAAACCATGTAAACCAGCAGGGATACATTTTCGGCAATGCGCTCCCACCTTCCTATATACAATCGATCATGAACGCTTTGCGCCCACCAGTCTACCCCCTCTTTGCCACTGAGAAAAACCAGAATGTGGTAAAAAAAGTAAATGAGGTAGGGTAAAAAATGCCAGTAATCCCTGGGCTGAAATTTAAACTGAACATTGGTTTGGCTTTTCAGGTAAAAATAGACCAGAGGGCCAATGATCAACCCCGTATCCTGAGGAAAAAACCACAAGGCTTGCCCCAAAATGTAAATGCCCATGAATCCGAGCATTGAGGGAAGATTGGTAATGCACAAGGCCAGGATCAGCCCCGCCAGCCAAAAATCAGAAACCCGCTCTTCCGAAAGGCCTCTTTTGCAGAATTGATACACATAAAAAAGCCCTTGCAAAAAGGCAAAAAGCAGGACAAAGGCGTATAAGTTCACTTGAAAATCCATGCTATTACGGCGCTCGGGATTTTATCTCTGGCCAGAGACAAAACCCGATGCTGCAGAAAAAGTTTGGGGACAACCTCACACGACTGGACATTTTTGTTTTTTAAGCTCGGAGGACTTGAATAGCCCCTGGCTTTAGCCTGGGGTCATGGAAACGCCCCCTTGATTGGGCTTTAGCCACAGCCTTAATTTCAAAGGAGGGCTAAAGCCCAAATCGGAGGGTATTACTCCAACCCCAGGCTAATGAAGTTTTTTGAAATATTCGTTCTTTAGACCCTGGCGCATGAATTGCCTCCAGCTTTAGCTGGTGGTTCTAAGGCCAGATTTTAAATAAGCTTCAGCCCAAAACTCAATTTTGCAGCTAGGGCTAATGAAGTTTTCTTTAAAAAGCGTTCTTTGACATATTGGAACTAACATCAGCGAAAGGGCGATAAAAAGGCGACTGTAAAGCCCTTAGGCCCACATATTGAAGCAAAGGCTGGTTTTGATGACCAGGTTGTGCAAACCATTGTTCGACTTTAATTTTCAATGCATCCCATTGATCGACCAGGCGATGATTGTGCAAAAGATCTTGCTTGAGCCATCGCCACATTTTTTCAATGGGATTGAGCCAAGAAGCATAAGTGGGCAAAAACAACAATTGAACGGGTAAATTTTTACCCTTGAACTTTGCTTTAGGCTTGAGATGTTGCCATGATTTGGGTAAAATTATGGGGAATGGAGATTGCTGAGGAGCTAAAGCAGCAAGGACGTCGGGGTGAAAATGAACCGGCCAATTATCCAGGATGACCCAAATGGTTTTTTGAGGATGCTTCAGGGTGAGTTCCTCAAAAAATTGAATGATGGTGGGTACCTTGATTTTATGACGAATCAAATAGTGGGTTTGCCCGTTAGTCCATTTAAAGCGCCACAGATTCTGAACGTTTTATTGGAATAATGACCTAATCTACACAAGGGTTGCTTTTGCGAAGCTGGACTCCAGTCATAGCCAATCGTGGGCTGGAGATATACGGTGAGCTGATCCAAGAAATAAATTTCCTGCTCTCCACGATTATGGCTTCGGATTTGCTGTAGCAGGTACTCTACTTTGGCCTGATAAGCTGGATCAGGGCTATGTACATATTGGCGTGCTCGTAAATGGCGAACCCCAATTTTTTTGAGTACTTGCCACACTCCACCCAGGGAGTAGTCCTTAAATGCCTCGATCTTTTCCCTCAATGCCTTTAGCGTCCACCGACTTTGATCTAAACCAAAGTTAGTTGGACTTTGACCTACCACCAACTCAACCTGGGTTTGTAGTTGTGGGGGGCTTAGAGGGGGAAAACCCAGGCTTACGACCGCGGCCTGCCTTTTGTTCTAAGCCTTTGATGCCTCCTGCTTTGTAGCGAACCACCCAGTCATAGACCGTGTTCTTGCGCCGACGTCGCAGTAAGCCTTTGTTTGCAACTTCGTTGCCAAAGGAACCAGACGCAATTTGTAAAATGGCACTCGCTCGCTCTCGAAGATAGGGCTTGGGTGAACGTTTCAAGAGGCCTTCCAAGGCTTCTTTTTCCCCTTCGCTCAAGGTTAGATAGATTCTCATCTCTCCTCTTTTTGATGCTAAGTTACCAATATTTCAAAGATCGTTTTTTACGAAAAACTTCATAAGCCCAAAACTAGAGTTCGCTGCTTATCCACCAGCTAAAGCTGGAGGCAATTCATGCGCTTCGAACCTAAGATTGGAGAACGGTTATTTCAAAAAACTTCATAAGCCAGGGGCTATTCAAGTCCTCCGAGCAAAATGTCCGGTAGTGTAGAACAACCTATTTTTTATACCCCATCGATAATCCGGTATCCCCCACAACTTTGAGTTCTACACTGGCATTGTCATTCGATTGGTTCGCAATCACTACGGCTGTATTTCGGTCTACTTTCAGGCTTATCTTTTGATCTGGCTGTACGACCACTGGCGAGTGTTTTCCTCCATCAATTGGAGCGAGATGGATATTGAGCGGATGTTGAGCAATGTTTTTCAAATTGATGTGGAAAGAACCATGCTGGTTGTTGCCCAATACAAAACTATCCTGCGGGCCAATATTGGTCACAGAAGTCAAAGAACCAAAGATGCCACAGGAAACCATAAAGAATGCACTAAAACCACAGATCAGGGTGATGATGATCTTTTTCATAAATGGATGGATTAAAAGGGATGAAAAAATGATTGTGCCACAAAATTCCATCCTGAGGGTGGCTTGATCGCTTCAAAATATGATTTGACACCTGCTTAGTCAGCTGAAAAATGCTATTTTTGTTTCAACCAAAAACCCGCCCACCGATGCTAAAATGGTTACTTCCTGTTTTTTTGCTCGGCGTAGTTACCAGTGCTTTGGCCCAAAAGAAAGGGCAGGCGCTCATCGATTCTTTGCAACAGGTTTTGCCCAAACTCCAAAACGATCAAAAAAAAGTAAATACGCTCAATAGCCTCAGCTACGAGTTGCGCCGCTTCAATCCCGATACCGGTTTTTATTATGCCAGGCAGGCCTTACAATTGGCTCAAAGCATTGGCTCCAAATCGGGCGAAGCGGAGGCCAATCGCCTGGCGGGTGTCAATTTGTATCGTTTGGCGGAATATGCCCAGGCTTTGGACTATCACGAAAAAGCCAGTTCACTGTTCGAGGCAATCAACGACAAAAAAGGCCTGGCTGCCAATCTGAACAATACGGGCAACATTTACCTGGCCCAATCCGATCTTCCCAAAGCCCTGGCCTGTTACCAAAAAGCCTTGCCGATCAATGAAAGCATCGGCAATACGCAGGAAGTGGCCAACAACCTGAACAACATTGGCAATATTTACTATAGCACTGGGGAGAACCAGGCTGCACTGGAAAATTACTTGAAAGTTCAGCCCATTTATGAAAAACTGGGGAATGAGGCCAACTCAGCACTAACACTAGGAAACATTGGCACAGCTTACCAACGATTGGGTGATTTTCCACGTGCTTTGGGTTATTTTCAAAAGGCGCTGGCCATGTATGAAAAAATGGAGGATGAATCAGGGCAGGCTGGCTGTTTTGCAAGTATTGGAAATGTCTATTTCGATTTGAGAGATTTTAACCAAGCGCTAGGGTATTACCAAAAAGCACTACTTATTGGTGAGCGATTAGAAGACAAGCCTGGACAAGCCACGAACCTCAATTCAATAGGTTCGGTTTTTTATAACCTGTCCAATTACAACAAATCTTTAGAGTACCATGAACGCTCTTTGGCGATTTATGAAAAGATAGGCTATCAGGACGGAATAGCTGCTAACCTGGCCAACATTGCTAGTGTGTATCAAAAACAAGGAAAGATTCAGAATTCCTTGGATTTTTTCCAAAAATCTTTAACCATTTATGAGGCGATTGGCAGCAAATATGGTCAGGCAGTTGCCTGGAATAGTATTGGGCAAAACTATGCTGCCTTATCCAATTTTCCTTTGGCAATGAGCAGCCAACAACGGGCTTTGAAAATAAGTCAGGAAAGCAAAGACCTGGCGAATGAACAATTGGTTTGGAACGACTTGAGTATGTTGTATGAAAAGCAAGGTGATTACACCGCAGCCTATAAGGCCTATAAAAACTACATCACGCTGCGCGATAGCATCCAGGGACAGTCGATTAAAAAAGAAATTACCCGTCGGGAAATCCAGTTTGAATTTGACAAAAAAGAAGCGACGTACCAACTCAACCAGCGACTAACCGACGAGCAATTGCAAAAACAAGTGCTGCTCGCCAAACAACGCAGCCAGCAGCTGTTGCTCAGTAGCCAACAACTAGCACTAAGCAACAAGGAAAAAGACCTGCAACGCCTAGCCTTTTTAAAAGAACAGGCAGAAAAACAGGAGAAGGAAAAACAATTGACCCTGGTCGAAAGAGAGAAACAATTACAGGCAGCAGAACTCAGAACCATGACCCAGGAAGCTGCCTTACAACAAGCCACGATTCGGGCGAGGCAACAGGAGCGCAACATCCTCATTGTAGGTGCTGGGCTCTTAATTTTGGCGCTGTTTTTCATTTACCGCAACTTCAGCAACCAACGCAAATCCAATCGCCTGCTTTCTGCTGAAAAACAAAAGTCGGATAACCTGTTGTTGAATATTCTGCCCACTGAGGTAGCCGATGAATTGAAAGACAAGGGTTCCGCAACCGCGCGTCAATTTGACGATGTGACGGTGCTGTTTACCGATTTTGTCAAATTCACCACCATCTCTGAAACCCTTAGCCCAACCGCCCTGGTGGCCGAAATAGACCACTGCTTCCGGGCCTTTGATGCCATTATTGGAAAATACGAGATGGAAAAAATCAAAACCATTGGGGATGCTTATCTGGCTGTATCGGGCTTACCGACCACTGACCCCCTACACGCCCAAAAAGCCATTATGGCTGCCCGCGAAATTTGTGAATGGGTGGCTGATCCCAACAACCGCTCCAAGTTTGAAATTCGAATTGGGTTGAACTCTGGGCCAGTAGTAGCTGGAATCGTAGGGGTGAAAAAATTTGCCTACGACATTTGGGGGGATACGGTCAACACTGCCGCCCGGATGGAGCAAAACAGTGCGGCCGGAAAAATCAATATTTCGGGAAGTACTTATGCACTGGTTAAAGATGATTTTGCTTTTGTGCATCGAGGTAAGATAGAGGCCAAAAACAAAGGGGCGATTGATATGTATTTTTTGGAAACTTAACAATTGATCAAGCATTTTAAAAATAATTCAATGACTTGATCAGAAGCCACCACAAAACTTTACCCAGAAATAGAGTCGAGTTTGTGGTAGCTTCAGTCTTTTTCATCAATTGTTGTAACTAGAAAACACAACAGGAAGGTCGCTGATACAAAGAGTACCATTTGAGCTAATGCTAAAATTATAAGCCCCTACAGAGGGGAAATTCATGTTTGACCATGAGATATATTTACCTGATAAATCTTGAATCACAATCTTAATATTTTTTTTGTCTACCGGATAAATTCCAAAATAAGTTGGACTTCCAATCGCAGTATTGGTCGAATAGACTGGATTCAGATTGGATTGATGATCTGCAAACTGCGGATACACACAAAAGTTTCCATCTTTTTGATAAATCCCGATGAAAGCCCCATCCTCAGATTGCAACATGTTCCCAGTCTGCGGAAACCCCGTTATAGTAGTAGGTACACTGGTAGAAAAGCTAAAACTCCCATTTTCCCCCATGACCACTCCAGTCAGTGGTGGGGTTAAACTACTTTCATTGTCGTGAGGCGAATACAGCTCAATCTTAAAACTAAATTGGTTGCTCGGTGCATATGCGTTGTCCCCAAATGGTACCACAAATACCAATTCTTTATCGGAAATGGAATTGTGTAAGGTAACTTCACTCTGGTAACTTCCAATTTCTGGTTGGTTTAAATCGGTCATGGTGATCACAACCTTCAAGGTGTTGCCGAGGGGGGGATCAAAATTGAGGGTAAAACCCAGCCCTGGGTCAGCGGCTTTGACGCTGTTTACTTTTGCTGTTGGCATAATCTCGTGTTTTTAGATGGTTAAATTGTGTTGATCTCTGTTTCAAAGATGCAACAGTCGCCATCACAAGACCAGTCTCAATTTCCCGTTGGTTGATTCGGCTTTCCGCTTGGTAAATTTGTGGGGTTAATACTGTTTTTAAGGGTATAAAAGCACTCATTTTTTCTTTTGCTGATACTCCACCACCGCGTTCAATACTTTTTGGGTCAAAAAATTCGGGTTGTAATTCCTGGATTCAGCACCTGGCAGGACATTCCAGGCATTGAATACCACCACCAGATCGTACTCCGGAATAATGATCGGAAACTGGCCCCCGAATCCATTGCCACCCCAGGTAACTTCGGTGGCTTTGTTGCCATAGGAGCCCAGCCACCACTTGTAGCCGTAGCCACGATTGGGGCCAAATTTGCTGTAAGGAGAAACCGACTGCTGCACCCAATCTGCACTGATGATTTGTTGTCCGTCCCATTTCCCATTTTTCAGAAACAAGTAGAACAATTTGGCTACGTCGCTTTTTTCCAGATAAACCCCACCTTCACTGTCCACCAGTCCGAAGGGGGTACGTTTCCAAAAATAATTTTTGATGCCCAGCGGCTCAAACAAGTGTTTTACCGCGTATTCTTCAATGTCCCGACCCGTGGCGACCCGAAAGATATGAGCCAGCAATACAGTGGCACCACTGTTGTAATTGAACACTTTGCCGGGCTCATCCGACATGGGAAAATCGATGGTGAATTTGACCCAATCAAAACTGGCTTCCATGTTGCTACAGCTGTTGTTGGGATCGGAGTAGGGGAGGTTTTCGTGCCAATCAAATCCAGCGGTCATGGTCAGGAGGTGCCGGATGGTCATTCTCCTTTTGCGGTCATCAATGTTTTTGACAGTAGTGGTATCGAAAAAACTCAAAACGGGCGTGTCCAGATCCGGGAAATCCTTGCGGGTCACCGCCACCCCAACGATCATCGAAGTGATGGTTTTGGAAACAGACTGCAAGGTATGGAGTTTGCTGCCATGGTAAAAAGGGTGCCACCAGGCGGAGAAGTAGTTGTAAGGCCCGGTCGGATCGGTGGCATTCAAACCACCTTTTTCAATGGCTTCTTGCTTGTACAATTCGGCGTAATTGTGGCTGTACGATGCCTCATAAGCAATCTGGCCATGGCGGATGATCAGCATGCCGTCGACATTGCCGTATTTTCCGGCGGCAAAATCGCGGTCGAGGGCGGCGAGGGAGTCGGGGTTCAGGTTTAGTTTTTCAGGGCTGGTTTTCGTCCAGGCCTGGGTGGGCCATTTGTCCTGGGCATTGGCTGAAAGGAGACTGAGAAATAGGATGAGGGTGAGGATGGGTTTCATGGTATTGAGTTTTGAGCGATTCTTTACCTCGAATTTCTCGGAGAAACACGAAGCGACATATTTTTTAGCACAAAGAACACAAAGAGAGGCACAAAGGACACAAAGATGAGATGTTGACAAGCGATGCCCCCAAGGTTTGGTTTTTCTTTTTCCACATTTTGGGCAGAATGCCCTGTCAACGTCTAGCCTTTGTGTCCTTTATGCCTCTCTTTGTGTCCTTTGTGCTCCAAAAATGTCACTTTGGTGATCCTCTGAAAATCCGGGATGAATCACCATCAAAGACAAGACTTTATTTGATTCGTTTGCCCGGTAACACTTGCCCACCCTGAAACAAAGTCATACTTTCCACCTTGCCTTCCTTGACCGAAAATGTGACCCGAGCCTCCACCACCTTCAGAAAAAACTCGGTTTCAGATTTAGGAAACAACTCAAATTGCCCCTGACCAGTAGCCTGTCCAAAAAGTTTATTTCCAATTCGCGTAATCGTGATGGTGAAATTGGGCGCCAATTCATATACCCCCACGTAAGACTCCAAAACGGATTCTTCAACAGGGAATATTTTGACTCCTTCACCCACGCCCATTTTGGCCAACATGTCGGTGGCGTTGGTATTGCCGGGATTGAGCTCCAGGGATTTTTTATAATTTTCGATGGCTGCTTCCTTTTGGCCATCATTCATCAGTGCCTCCCCATAGCTATCGTAAGCGTTGGCGGATTTGGGATATTCGGTTACATTGATTTTGAACAGGGCAAGTGCCGCCTTGGTATTGCCCCCTTGCAAGTAAGTATAGCCCAGGGTATTGATCTCATCCTCGTTGAATTCGTATTTGTTTACCTGATCCTTTTTCAACTCCTCATAAACCTTCCAAGCCGCATCGCCACCTTGTGCATCTGCTGCTTTTTTGATGTCGATCAAAGCTGCTTTTTTGACCTCTATCAACTTGGCCGTCGAGTTGAGTAGGTGCATGCCCAGGTCATCGGCGCCCTTACTGGAGTTGGTCAACACTACGACTCCTTTACCTGTCTCCTTAACAAAACCGACAAAAGTGCGGTAACCACCGGTACCACCATTGTGCCAGATGACATCACCCTCGGCACCTTTGGAGATGTGCCAACCCAGGCCAACCCGGGTGCCGCCACCCACTTTGTCGTGCCGCGCCTGCTGGGAAAGCTGCATGGCGGGAAGCAACTTGCTTTTTTTCAAACCCATATTGGCCTGGAGGTAAATCAACATATCGTGAACAGAACTGCGAATGGCTCCTGCCCCGGCGAGGGTGGGGATATCCCAGTTGGAGACCTGTACGCCCTGGCTGTAACCCATGGCCAGGTTTTGCTTCATTTTTTCATCAAAGGTGATTTTGGTTTCTTTCATGCCCAGTGGATTGGCAATTTTGCTGAGCATCAATGCCTCGTAGGAAGTGCCTGCTTTGAGCGCAAGGATGTGGCCCAAAAGGCCCTGCGCCAGGTTGGAATATTCGTACTTGGAACCAATCTCACGGGGCAAGGTGTAGCCATTCAGGAAGGCATACATTTGATCTACGGTGTAATCTGCATAAGGGTTTGCGGGGTCTTTGGGGTTAAAATTCGTAGGCATTCGCGCCAGAGCTGAGGTATGATCGGACAAATGCCCGAGGGTGATCTGCTTGTCGTCTTTGGTGGGCAGTTTTACGGTGGAAGGCAGGTGCTTTTGAGCCGGATCGTCGGTTTTTACTTTCTCTTCCAATACGGCCTGAGCCAGCAAGATACCCGTAAAGGTTTTGGAAATGGAGCCGATTTCATAAATGGTATGTTCGTTGACGGGCTGTCCCCCTGCGGTTTTGCTGCCAAAGAGGTAATACTGCGGCCCGTCTTTGTCAATGATGCCGATGGCGATGCTCGGGCTGTAGCCGTTGGCGATTCGGGATTCGATGCTTTTGATGACTTCGGCGGGTAGGGCTTTTTGGGCAAAACTGGAAAGCGCAACAAGTGCAATGAGAATGGTAAATAGGTGTTTCATGTTTTATTTGGTTTAAAGGATGATCAGGCTAAGTTAACTTGGTAGTGAGTACCGTACTACGTTTTTTGGACAAATCCCTCCTTCCAGATGCTTAATCGGCTCAAAATGGGCTAAAAAATGAGCCGAATAGATGCTCTAATCGGCTCATTAAAGTTTTATCTACCCAAAAGCAGCCAGCCTTTCCTCATTTGCCCACCTTTTGCAAGTCCAGATCCTGAAAATCAAAACTAAAATCAATATTGGGCGAAATGCCTTTCATTTTAATGGATTGGGCCTTTCCGTTTTCATCCAGGGCAAATAGGGCGAGCGCGTCACAATTCATGTCCTGGTATTCCCATTTGATGGCAAAGGTATTGGCATTGTAAAAAGCCATCGGGCCATTTAATTTGGGCGAGCGGTGGCATTTGAACCAGAGTTGCTGCCCCTTTTCAAATACTTCCACCTTGCCGAACCACTTATCCTGGTAAATCCCGATGTAGTCTTCGTTCTTTATTTTGACGTTTTTTGAGGACTCCACTTTTTCCCAAACCTTTTTGGTAACCTCATCGCCAGCGCTTCGTTGCTGGGTCATTCTTTCGTTGATTTTATCCGTCCAGCCAAAATTGTCCAGGCCCAGGTAACTGTCCGCAATGGTATTGGATACAGCAGAAAAAAGCCCACCGCCACCATTCTCGGTATTGGTCAGGACCACAATGCCCAGGTTCAAATCGGGGTACATCGTTACGGACGTGAGCATGCCGGGCAAACCGCCAGTATGGGTCACCCGCATATTCCCTCTGATATCGCTCAAGCCCCAGCCCAGGCCGTAGCCATTGAAATGGGACTTGTAACGGGGATCAGGATTGGTGGGTAAAATGGTGTGCAAGCGCCACATCTCGTTTTGGTTCCTCACCGAAAATAGGGTAGACTTCAAACCTTCGCCGTACTTACCTTTATTCAGGTGCATCATCATCCAGGTGGACAGGTCCGCCACATTCGACAAAATACCTCCAGCTGCCGAGTTGATCTGCTCGCCAAAGGGGGCGATGGCTTTGATGGTACCTGATTCAGAGGAATGTGGGGTGGCCAGATTGCTCTTGTCTTTCATCAAATCCGGAGAGGCAAAACTATGGTTCATTTGCAGAGGCGTGATGATGCGCTTTTGCACAAAATCTTCGTAACTCATTCCGCTGACCCGGGCAATGACTTCCCCAGCCACGATGTACAGCAAATTGTCGTAATCGAACTTGGTACGGAAAGCCGAAACGGGTTTAAAGTATTGAAAAGCTGCAAGGACATCCTTGATTTTAAAATCCGAACCATCCGGGAAAAACATCAAATCGCCCACGCCCAGTCCCATTCCACTGCGGTGGGTGAGCAAATCCTGGATGTTGAAGTTTTCGGTCACGTAGTCGTTGTACATTTTGAACTCGGGGATGTGGTCCTTCACCTTATCTGTCCATTTCAGCTTGCCTTCTTCTTCCAAAATGGACAATGCAGCAGTTGTAAACGCTTTGCTGTTAGAGGCGATGGCAAAATTGGTGAATTCGTTGACGGGCTTCTTGGTATTGATGTCCGTTACCCCGTAGCCTTTTTGGTGAACCACTTTGCCGTCTTTTACCACCGCGACGGCGACACCCGCTACTTTGAATTTCGCGAGGGCATCGGTGACCAGGGCATCAATGTCCTTGGAGGCGATTTGGGCTTGAATGGGCGCTATAGACCACAGGATGAGGACGAATGCGGAAAGGAGACTTAGGTGTTTCATGGCGTAGGAATGTTTTTTGATTAAAAGAAGGTTTTTCACCACCTTAGCAACCTAAGGCACTGAAGTAATCACCTTAACAATTAGGCCTTGGGTAGTGCTTATTGCCCCCCTTTTTTATCAATAAACTGCCAGGAGTCGCTCTCCCAAACGTCGTATTCTCCGTCCTTAACAGTTTTGCAATTGGTACTTACTTTGGCTTTGCCATTTTCGAAGGGATAGGCACAGTCGTATTGAGGCTCGATGACAATGGCATTGGTGCCTGCATCGGCGTACCCGATTTTGCCATCCTTGACGATGCGATACAGGCCATCAGCAGGTGCATCGGGGCCATTGTCATATATGAATACGTCGTAGAGCACGTTTTTTTGTTCGTCGAC
The DNA here is from genome assembly GCF_965225875.1 of Haliscomenobacter sp. Taxonomy (GTDB): domain Bacteria; phylum Bacteroidota; class Bacteroidia; order Chitinophagales; family Saprospiraceae; genus Haliscomenobacter. The sequence continues at coordinate 1,704,017 of NZ_CBDDBS010000002.1, forward strand.
GACTACCCATTTGTGGTCTTTTTCGAGCATGCTTAGTTTGCCCTGGTTGCTCGGTGCAGGGTTGGTACATGCGGCGAGGAAGAGGAGAAAAAGGGTGAAGGTGTTTTTCATGTATCTGGATTGAAAATGTGATTAGCACAAAATAGTAATCACATTTGATTTATTTCCCCGAATTCATTGTTGAAAATCAAATCTCCCGAAATTTCACCTAATCATCCCATGCATGGCGCATCAAAGCAAATAACCTGCTTTGATCCATTTTTTCTGCTTCAAGCCTTTTAGCAAGTTCTTGACAATACCAAACCGATGAATTCATCGAAGTATTTTTCATGTGTAGTATTGTTGACAGGGAATGATATTGTCCACTAGGTTATTGGTGTTTTAGCAACCATTTGATCAATTCTTCATTCTCAACTATACTCCAAGAATGAGGATGCCTACTGTTGTCAGGCTTTCTATACCCCTTGTTCTGCGTGGTTATTAATGTTGCATTTTGATGCCCAAGTTGATTCAATTCATTTACCATTGCCGAAAGGAAAGTAGAATTCATGCTTGTGTAATCCATACCACGTTCTTTCATCCACCAATGGATGTCAGGCTCAGTATAAATTCTCAATGGAACTGTGAGCAAGTTTTTAATCGCAGTCTGTGTAGTGTCCGAAAATGAATAGGGCGAAATTTTATGGTAGTTTGCAATCGAATTTTCAGGGGTGCCATGCATGATTTCTTGAATTTTTTTAACGAGGAAAACACTTTCTCCATTTGGCTGAGTGTTAACCGAAAGCCTTATATTCCGTTTACATGAATTATAGACTTGCTCAAAGTCAACTGGCGGGTCGATTGCAAAAACTGCATTTGGTTTTTGGTCGATTTCTTCGGCATATTTTAATACACAACTTCCACCTATAGAATAACCACCTAAGTAGAGAGGCTGGTCAGTAATGTTGTTTCTCCTCCTAACATCTGCTACTATTTTCGCAAATGATTGTTGACTTGAATCGTCAATTCCAAAAGAAAAAACACCGTCTTGCAGTGTTGGAATAATGGCCAATAGCCCACTTTCTGCTAATTGTCTGGGAAGTGATGATTGTTGCATCACTCTTTCTGCGGTTTCGCTAAAGCCGGGCAACAAAAAAATGTATCCTCTTATTGGTGCTGTTGAGGGAAAAATAATAGTATAACAATTTTTTGTAGTGTCGTTATCAAGGAACACTTTCGCGGTCTTAGGGTTGGTTGTTTTTTGAGCATTGCAACCAATCGTAAGAATAGAAAAAGTCAGAATCGTAAGTATAAATCTGGTCATTGTTGTGTGTTCTTTGTGTAATAGTTTGTCATTCTACACTTGCATTAAACGTGATGATATAAGCACAGTCTTGGTTTCGTTGAGGAAATCTTGACGCTGAAGGACTTTTGTGGTAAATGATGTGGAATCCTTTAATGCGAAGCTACCGCCAAATAAATCTCCACCTCGGAGTTTTCACCATTTTGAGAGTTCGGTCCGTACACTTCAAAATCATAAGTATATTTTCGTTTGAGCTCCTGGTCGCGTTGCCAAATATCTAACCAAACATCAATTACCGCTTTAGGCATTTCTCCTTTGGCATTAAATTTTTGAAAATTATCGGAAGGGAATTCACGACCAATGAGGCCGCTCGGAATTTCCTCCAGTGTTGTTACCGGAACGCCAATTATGGTAGTGTACTCTTCTGTGTAATCGCTTTTATAATCCGTATAGATCGCAAGGATCTCGAATGAAAGCTTGTTGGGAATTTTCTCCAGGATATTTTCCGCAAAAAAACGCCCCCAAAGATTGCCCAAATCCTCTTGCGATTGGTTGTTTTTGTTGCTTGTTCTCGTAGAGATTCCGATGATTTTGAATCCTGTTGTCATGGTTTTATTTTTTTTATTTTTGAAAGTTTAGGCAGTGCCAAAACTACCCTTTCCGCTTTGATTAGCGTTAAAAGCCATCAAAATATTTGCTTTCAAGTATGAACTTTTCCAGGTTTTTTATGCCTCATTTAGCTTGAAATAGCTTCCTTTTATAAATTCAAACAGCGTCTTAAACCATTGCATCCTTGTTGTATTTTCCCCTATACTCCAGGGGAGACATCCCTGTAAATTTTCTGAACACCTCTCTAAACGCTTTTACGTCGGAATAACCCACCTCGTACATCACTTCATTGACGTTTTTGCGGCTGCTTTCCAAAGCTTTTTTGGCGAGTTCAATTTTTACCCTTTGGGAATATTCCAAGGGAGTGACTCCCGTGGCTTTTATAAACCTGCGGTCGAAACTTCTGCGACCAATGGCAAATTTGGAAGAAATTTCTTCAATGGATAACTTTTCTTCAGCATTACTCTCCATGTACTTCTGAGCTTCCTGAATCATCTCATCTCCATGTAATTTATGGCCCGTAAAAATGCTAAACTCCGATTGGCTGTTCCGGTCTAATTCAATTTGTAAGACCTTGGAGCAATAGATGGCGGTCTGCCGATCATAAAATTTTTCGATGAGGTAGATCATCAAATTTAAAAAAGAGTAGGCTCCACCATTGGTATAGATGCCGTGTTCATCGGTGATCAATTTGTCGGCGCATAAATTCACTTTCGGAAACATTTCCCTGAACCGGTCGGTAAGCGACCAATGCGTGGAACAACGTTTCCCATCCAATACGCCAGACGAACCTAAAATGAAGGCACCAGAGCACATACTTGCTATTTCTGCTCCTTTTTTATACTGCTGCTTGATCCAGTCGAGCATCGCTTGATTATTGGGGTTGGCGGCAGGAGTGGCGGCCGGGATAATAATCAGGTCGGTAGTATTGATTTGTGAAAAATGTGAATGAGTTTTGATGGCCACCATCCCTTTTATAAATTCCTCTTTTGTAGCCGTACCGGCTATCATCACCTTGTACTTTTGCGCATGACCCTGTTTTCTCCAATAATCTTCAGCCTTTGCAAATACTTCAACTGCACCTACTACACAAGCCACTGTACTTAAAGCGCTTTGCTCCTGAGGGTATAAAATGGTGACTTGTTTCATCCTTTTTTAGAGACAAAACTATTGTATTTAAGTGTCTAAATCAACCCGTGAAAATGTCTATTTCGCACCTTACATAGGTGATATTTAGACTCTAATTTTGCAGAAAACAAAAAAGCATGAACAATCAAAATTATTCCAGAACCTGGTTGGTAGCTGATGCTCCTGCCATCATTTTCCAAAAAATACTCGATGTTCGCGGATGGTGGTCGGGCTTGTATTCCGAAAAAATTGAAGGCAGTGCTGACAAACTGGGTGATGAATTTGACTTCCTGGCAGGTGATGGGCTGCATTATTCCAGACAAAAACTGGTTGAGCTCATTTTGAATCAAAAGATCGTTTGGCTGGTGACCGAAAGCAAGCTGTCTTTTATTGAAAAAAAGGATGAATGGACTGGTTCAAAATTGTGCTTTGAATTTGCCGAAAAGGGAAATGAAACCGAAGTACGTTTTACACATGAAGGCTTGGTACCCGAGATAGAATGTTACGAAGCCTGTTCAAATGGCTGGAGCGCCTATCTGGAAAAATTCCTGTCGCCATTGGTAAATGTGGCTATCTGATTATTTACATTATATTGAACCAACATGAACAAGCACATCCAAAAAATTCATCACTTTAGAAAGTTCATTCTTCAGAATATTGAAACCTTGAGCATTGAGCAACTCAATGAAATCCCGCAAGGGCTCAACAACAACATCATCTGGAATTTGGGTCATTTGATTGCTTCTGCTCAAATGATTTTTTACAAGAGGGCTGGTTTGCCTTTTACCATTGACGAAAAGTACATCACGCCATTTTTGCCCAATAGCCGGCCCGATGGATACATCACTGCAACCGATGTTGAGAACCTGAAAGACCTGGCTTTAAGCACGATCGAAAACATGCAGACCGATTACCACATCAAAGATTTTAACCAATACATCAAGTCTGAAAATATTGAAAGGGTTTATGGAATAGAAGTGCTTACAATTGATGATGCCCTGGAATTTTTGCTTTATCATGAAGGCTACCATACGGGAAAAATAATCTCCTTAAAACAGTTAATTCTTAAGGAATAAGCATACTTATAAAACTTTTAAAAAATAGACTTTTGGAGCTTCGATTTGGGGTTGAAGGCCGTTAAGCCAGTTGGGGTTGGCAAGGCTTATTTTCATTTTTTGATTTTTGAAATGGTCCTGGCAATTGATTTTGTCGCTTTGTCCATGTCCTTGATGGCAAAGTCAATGGCTTCCAGAATTAAGGCTTCCACCTTCGGGTTTCTATAATCACTCGCTTCTTTTACGTCGATGTGGCGGATCAAATTGCCCGTTCCAGTCAGGAGTTTATGAGGGTCTTTCAATAGGGTTCCCTTGTTAAAGCCCAGGTTCAAATGATTGCTGTATATGGGCAGCATACAAAATGCGTCGGAGAGTTTGTCAGAAATCGAAAAAACGGCCGTCAAGGCGTGGGTATGATAAAGGAGTTCATTACTGTCGGGATATAGTTCCAGGATGTATTGACGCAAATCGGTGAATAGACCTATAAGCCTCTGGTCTTTAAAATCCAACAAGGATTGGAAGTCTGGATGAATGGGTCTTGGGTTGTTCATTTTGTGGTGTTGTGGAAGTTGACTAATTCATAGTTAACATTTCGCCCGCCTTCGTTTGTTTGTTGCAAGATACTTTTTTCAAGTTTGTTCCCCTGCTTCTTTCCCAATTGGTTTAATACATCGATTATTCGCAAAATTGCGGACACGGTGTATAGTTGGCTTTAACGCGTAAAAAAATCAAGTTGAAGCCAACTATTGACCCTTCTTGGGCGGAATGCACTACGATTCGCATATATTCCGCCCAATAAATTTTGTATACCGGGCGGAATCTTGTGTTTTTAACCCTCATTCCGCCCATGGTACATGGATACTCATAAAATGGGTCATTATTCCCTGTCCACTGTGTAATTCAATTCCGTCACCCCACAACTAAATGGCCGGGTAGTCACCAGGTTGAGTTTTATTTTATCCTGGATGTCTACAAACAATGGAATGCCTCGCCCAAGAACAATTGGATTGACAAAGAGCCAGTAGCCGTCAATCAAGTTTTGTTGAATCAGTGCATGGGTTGCCGTCGGGCTACCAAAAAGCAAAATCTCATTTCCTGCTTGTTGTTTGATTGCATTGATGCTGTCCGTGAGGCTATCGCTAATGATTTTTGTATTGGTTAGACCAGAATCTTCCAGCGTTTTTGACAAAACAATTTTGTGCACCTGCTTATACCACTTTGAATGTTCTATGTCGTGTTTGGACGCGTTCGGTTGGTCTGCGGCGGTAGGCCAGTAACTTTCCATCATCTGATAAGTTACCCGCCCGTATAATGCAGTATCGCCTTCGCTAATCCGCTTACCGACGTGATCAAAAATTTCTTGATCCACTTTAATCCAGTCCATTTCTCCGTTCGGGCCTGCTACAAAACCGTCCAGGGATAGGTGCATAAAAGAAATTATTTTTCTCATTGTTGCTGTTTTGAGGGTTACCTGTAGTGCAATGCGAAATTATAGGAAGAAATTCATTCGGAGGTAAGGTTGGCGCGTTTGTTTTGAATCAGCATTCTTTCGGGTTTTCCGAAGGTAAAAATGTTGAAATGCCAATATAAGGCTACCTGTTTTATCAAGTAAAAAATTCCACTCAAAGGATATTAGATAAATCAGGCAAAATAGTCGATGGATCAAGTAATTAGGATGCACAGGAAACTATATTTCTTCCCACCTTTGTTACTTACAATCCTATAAAATGATCGTCAACATGAAAAAAATCAGTTTGCTTCTGCTCTCCTTGCTTACCTACAGTTTGGTAATGGCGCAGGAACTTGGCCAACAACGTGGCCCACAATTCAACTCCCCGGTGGTGGAGGCGGATAACAAAGTAACATTTAAAGTTCACTCCTCCAAGGCCCAGTCGGTTACGATCAATGGAAGCTGGATGGGATTTGGCCAGACAACTCCGTTGATCAAAGGTGCAGACAATGTATGGTCTGTAACGGTTGGTCCATTGGAGCCCAGTATGTATCACTATAATTTTTTTATTGATAGCGTAAGCACCATTGACCCCAAAAATGCTCATGCGCTACGAGATGGTGTGCGTTATGCTAGCATGCTTCTGGTTCCAGGCGAGGGTTCAAAACTGTTTGAGGTGAATGATGTTCCTCATGGCTCATTGTCGCAGGTGTGGTACAATTCTCCTTCGCTCAATCTTAATCGTAGAATGTACGTGTATACGCCTCCCGGTTATGATAGCAGCAAAGACAAATATCCGGTATTGTACCTCTTGCACGGCGGCGGTGGCGATGAAGATGCCTGGACTTCTTTGGGGCGGGCAAACTATATTTTGGATAACCTCATTGCCCAAGGCAAAGCCAAGCCGATGATTGTGGTGATGACCAATGGAAATGCTTTTCAGACCTCATCACTGCGCACTGCAGCCAACGCGCCTGTAATTACCCGTGAAACATTCATGAAGTATGCGGGACTATTTGAAGGGAGCCTGGTCAAGGATGTTATCCCCTATATTGAAAAAAATTACCGCGTAAAAGCCGCCAAGGAAAGCCGGGCCGTTGCCGGTTTATCGATGGGGGGCATGCACACCATCACTGCATCCATCGAATACCCGGAGGTGTTTGGGTACATCGGAGTGTTTAGCAGCGGGATCTTTCAGCCAAGCCCAGATCAGGAGGCCAAATTTATGGCGCTTAAAAAGGCGGGTTTCAATAAATACTGGGTTGCCTGTGGCAAAGATGACTTCGTCATGGAATCGAATAAACGCCTTTTGGACATGCTGAATAAAACCGGAATCAAGCATGAGTATTTTGAAAACGGGGGTGGACACACTTGGGCGAATTGGCGGACTTATTTGAGCCTATTTGCGCCGATGTTGTTTTAGGAATGCGTTTTTGTGCTTCGATTCAAGGCTAATTTTGGAAATAAGTAGCTCAAAAAGATAGATATTTCCAAAATTGGGTTTAATTTTGGAAATAAGCCTAAATTTTAGAGGCTTATTTCCAAAATTAACCCACAATGATCATAGGTCGAACACAAGAACAAGAAACTTTTCAGAAATTACTTCAATCCAACCAAGCTGAGTTTGGAGTAGTTTATGGGCGCCGTCGGGTTGGGAAAACCTATTTGGTAAGAGAGTTTTTTAAAGACCGTATTGTTTTCAGCTTTACAGGTTCCTATGAAACGGAGACAGCTACACAACTCAATAATTTTTACGAAGAATTAAAACGGGTTTGGGCTTTAGCAGAAAATCGCAAAAAGCCTAAAAACTGGTCCGAGGCCTTCCATTTACTTACTGACTTCCTTCTGGCTATGCCGGTAAGCCCTGAAAAAATAGTTGTTTTTATTGATGAACTCCCTTGGCTTGACCGAACCGGTGCAGGCTTTGTCTCAGCTTTAGCCTATTTTTGGAATCAGCATGCGTCTCGTATGAACAATTTGATTCTGATGACCTGTGGTTCGGCAGCATCATGGATATTGCGCAAATTGCTGAATGACAAAGGAGGCTTACACAATCGCATCACCAAACGTATTGAATTAAAACCTTTTACACTTAACGAGACCAAAGCTTTTTGTCAATTCAAAAACCTGAAATTCACCCAATACCAAATTGCCCAATTGTACATGGTGATGGGCGGAGTACCCTATTATTGGCAGGCAGTTGAACAAGGTAAAAGTGTGCCTCAGGTGATTGATCAGCTTTGTTTCGAACAAAATGGGCTCTTGGCTACCGAATTCAGGCCACTTTTTCAGTCTCTTTTCAAACATGCTGAAAACCACATTCAAATCATCGAGACCTTGGCCAAACATCCTTATGGAATGACCCGCAATCAATTGCTGGAGCAGATTAAGGTAAACAATGGTGGCTCTTTTGCCCGCACATTGGATCAACTGATCGATTGTGGTTTTGTTAAAGCGCTACGGCCTTTTGGCAAAAAAACTAGAGAATCGGTATTCCGGGTCATTGATTTTTACAGCATTTTTTTCTTAAAATTTATCAATGGGAACGTCAGCGACCGTACCAATGTCTGGCAAAGTCTTTCTAATGGGGCGAGCTACCAATCCTGGATGGGATATGCTTTTGAAAATATCTGCTTAACCCACCTCAAACCGATCCACGAAGCATTAGGTATTAGTGGCATTTACACCCAAGCTTCCTCTTTCCATTTTAAAGGAAATGATGAACTACCTGGTGTACAGATCGACTTGATCATCGATCGGAACGATGGCATCATCAATCTTTGCGAAGCCAAATACACCAATGATGAATTTGTATTGACCAAGGAATATACTGCTGTTTTGAGGAGAAGGCGTACGGTTTTCCAACACCTAACTCGTACTAAAAAATCGGTGGTGACTACTCTTTTGACAACTTACCCTGCACTACAAAATGCTTATTATCGGGAGGAGATTCATTCGGAGGTAAGTTTGGAGCGGTTGTTTTGAACCTGAGGTAAGCTTTTTCAACAAAAAAATCCCGCAGCGCCCCTCGCGCTGCGGGATCAATTTACCTACCTATCCACCCCGTAGGGTTTTTCGTCTTATCCCACAATGGGTTATCATTTGCTACTTCACCACACTCAACCTCTGCGTCTGTACCAATCCATCGCTCAACAAGCGGATGAAGTACATGCCAGCAGGCAAAGTGCTCGTATTCACATTCAATTTGTGGAAACCTTCGGTTTGTTGCCCTTGATCCAGGGTTTGAACCAATTTGCCATTCAAATCGTAAAGGTCAATTTTCAAGGTACGCGAGCGGCCCAAGGCATAAGTCAAGGTAGCTTGTTCTTTGGCCGGATTGGGATACACACTCAGTTGTACGAAGTCGGTTTCGTTGTTTTTGAGGTCAACCGCTGAGGTGCTGATGTCGCCACTGATGTAGTTGCTGAACTTGCGGGTGCTGAGGATATTGCCTTCAGCATCAAAGTAAGTGATCAGCAAGGTAGGTGCGGTTTTGGCACCACTGTTGTCGGCAATCACCAGGGAGATACCTTTTTCGATAGCCGTTCCACAGTATTCCAGATCCTCCACCGATGGGAAGCTGCTATACACATAATCGGTACCCATCGAAGTGTTGACTGCACAGTTTTGATCATCACGCAGGCCTTCACCTTCAATTTTTCCAGCATTTGCAGCAAAAATGTAGGGCGCAGAAGACAAGCGACCAGTACCAGGATCGGTTTGATCCAGGCTCACGGCCATGGCCGCAATTTCGCTGTGGTACTTTGAATTAGGATCGGCTTGCAAACGCACTGCGTACAATTTCGACTGGATGGCGTGGCTCAGCGTAGGCACGTCGTGGTTGATGATGTTGCCTTTCCACTTCAGGGTATCGCGGCAGAAGGTGCCATCGCAGTAGTTCACTTGCAAAACGATGTTGCTGCCATAGGTCACACTTGCACTCACCCAGAATACCAGGCTATTGTAAGCAGGAGGGCTCAGGGAAATCAGGCTGGTGCTGGTCATTGGTTGAGACAAACCACCATCCACTGTGTAACTTCCGGCGCTCAACCCAGCCGCTGCGAGAATATTCACCGAGCAAATTGGCTTGGTAGAAGGATTCGTATAAGTGAAAATGCCAGTCTTTTTGAAATGAGAGCTCTTGAACACCAAGTCCCATTCGCCGCAGCAATCACTAGGTTTTTGTGGTTTGCAACCGTCCAGTTTGATTTCTTTGAAGCACTGTTCTCCATTGGCAAAAGTGATGCTGAACATGACCACCATACTGCCAGTGGTATTGTTGGGGCTGGCGTCAAAACACATGTCCATTGTAGGTGCGCAACCATTCGGGATGAAGTTGAAGTTGCTTTGGCCTTGGTAAGCGCCCAGGCTAGCCGCACAGTTCCAGTTGGCACTGCTGATCACTCCACCTTGCACCGTAACCTGAATCAGTTTGACTTCACAAGGGGTAACCAGTTTCAGGCAGCACTTGCCCTGGATGGCTTGTAGGGTCGTTTTTTCGCAGCAACCACTCGATACTACAGAGGCGCAAACGGTATTGGAAGCCGCCGGGGTCAGCGGGGTATAAGTCAGGTTGCCGTTGATGATGTATTTGCCCGAACCACGGGATACAAAATCGTTGCAAGCTTGCTGGTTGGTTTGAGCATTGGCAGCTGTAGTCACCTTGAAGCTGGAGCGCAAGGTACCACCACTGATCAGGCCATAAGCCGCCCCGAAACCAATGCCTACGTTGTTGCCAGATCCAGTGAAAGGCCAGGCGTCGGCAGTGCTGCCGATGTTGATCCCCATCGAGTTCAGAATACTCAGGTTGTTTCCGGCCATGGTACCTGCGGTGCCCGTTGCGGGAGGTGTAGCAACAACCGCATAGGCATAGCCAGTCGGGTTGCTCACGCCAAACTGTGAGCCACGGGTCAAAGAGCGATTCATCACTCTCCAGTCGTTGGCACCGTCGTTCATCGGCAGCAAGTCAACTTTGCGCACATCGTACAATGGGCCAGTACCGGTGTTTTTAATGTTCAAACGGTACCAAAGGCTACCACCAGCGGTTGTTGTCGTACTGTTTGCCCAGGTCACGTTGTCTTTGCTGATTTCTTTGGTCAGTTCAGTGCCATGGGTTACGTTGATGATGGTGTACACCACGTTGGAAGTTTCACCAACGGGCAGGTTGCCGCCAGAGCCTTTGAAAGTATTGGGAACAATGCCACTCGCTGCGTCAGCCGCTACTTGCACATCAAATTCGATGAAGTAAAAAGTCACGCCCTGGGTGCCGTACACCCCACAATTGGCGTAGTAAAAGTCCTGGCATTCGGCGGCGATGTTCAGGTTGTTCCAGTTCAGGGTTTGGCCACTAACACTGGGGCTGCTAATTGCCCAGGGGGTTGCTCCTACCCCACCGCAGGCAGGATTGTAATTGTTGCTGGAATAGGCAATTTGGTTGCCGACATAGGTCAAACTGGGGTCAAGGATATCGCTGAGGTTGAAGTTGGTGGCGTTTTGGGAACCAATGTTTTGTACCCGCAAACGATAGCGGAAGGTATTGCCAGGTTGATAAGCCACTTGGGGGCTGCAAATTTCTTTGTACAAGCACAAATCCGGCGCAGGAGTGGAAGTGACAAAACTCACGCAGCTTTGTTGATTAGGAATTTGGCTTGACGTCAGATTGGCGCAGTTGGTAATGGTTGTATTGGGCGCTACGTTCGAATTGATGGTGAAGTAAATCTGGATTTGTAAACAGGCCGAAGCGGCCAGGCCAGTTTGGCTAAAATTCAAACTTGCCACCGGGCTGCCGATTGGAGCGGTCCAGTTGATGTTGCCCGTTTGGCTGCTGGCAATGGTAGAAACCGAACTATTGGCCAGAGTAGCGGAGGCAGTAACGGGAGCAGAAGCGTTGAATACAATTGAGTTAACCGTAACACCTGCGGGCAATACGTCTTGTACCGAAAAAGTCAGCGGGGTGTTGCCATTGTTGCAAGTAGTCAGGTAGTAAATGCCCTGGCAGCCAGGCATTTTGTTGTTCAGGTACAAACCTTTGCTAAAAGTACCGGAGCTGATTGGCGCAGCAACCTGTACACAAGTGGTGTTGCTGTTGGCACTGAATTGTTGGTTACAAACATTGGTACCGGAAAGTGTTGCAGTATTGGGAATTTGAGTACCCACTGGGAAAGAAGCTGCTGGGTAATTCACTGTCACTTGACAAACCTGATACACCCAGGGGTTGGCGGCGTTGAGGTTGCCAACGTTCCAGGTAAGGGTGTTGCCACTTTGGGTGATGCCGCAAGTACTGGAAACCAAGGTTGCACCGGCAGGTAGTACGTCAGTAACAACAGCGCTGTTCAGGTTGATTTGGCCATCGTCGTTGCCTTGGTAAGGACTGGCTTTGTACACGATCAGGTTATAGGTAACATTACCGCCCAGCGCCATGATGTATTGGCAACCGTTGTTTTGAGGGTTCCAGGACAAACCTGTCACACCTTTACTTACGGCAAAGGGGTTATTTGCAGTAGCGGTCGTAGAGATAAAATCAGTGCAAATTTTGGATTGGTTTTTGGCTTCCAGGCATATCTGGTTGCGTGCGGTTGTGCCGGGGCAAGTGGTGCCCGCCGGGAAGTGAACGTTGATTTGGAAAGTGCCGCTACAACCGGAGCTTACCGAAGCGAGACTGTAAGTCACTAGGTTGCCACTCACACTTACCACTGGGGTACCACAACCGGAACCCGGAATAACCCCATCAATCACCAAACTACTTGGCACCTGATCGGTGATGGCGATGCTGGTGGCCCCAGCCGGAATGGTGTAAAAAATGGTGTAGGTAAAAACGACGCCCGAAGGTACAGTAGAGTTGCTGACTTGTTTCTTCACCGCAAACCCGTTGGCAGTAGCGGTATTGGTTACGGTAGGTTGGACTTGAGCCAACAAGGTGCTCGGAACACTCAACATCAGGAGGTAAAAGAGCACTAACATCAAACGGCTTTGGAACTTTTTCATGTTCATGGAATTAAAATTTGGACGAAATAGACTTTCTAAATTGAAGCTCAAAAAAACCTTGTGCTGGCCAATTGAGCTTTTGTTCATAAAGTCTGATAAGTAGGCTTCATCTACTCATCTCCAAAGCCGTTGGTTTCTTACGCTCGTTTGCGAAGTTTTTTCAAAAAAAATTCAAGCTCACTATTTTTTCAATAAACTCCCTTTGCCTACCGCTATTTCCGAGCCTTCGGCCAAAAACACCGACTTGGGTTCGAGGCCATTTAAAAAGGCAAATTCTGTGCCATAGGCTGCACCAAAATCAACAGTGCATTCAAAAGTTTGTGCCGCATACGTTTGCCAGCGCGGGTGCTCTACGGCATACTCCATCGTCTGTTGTGCATCCCAGCGAGCGTAGCCCCAATAGTGTTCAGTAATGAATTCTGCTTCGCTGCCAGGAACCAAATCGACGCCTTGAGCATCAGCAATGGTGGAAAAACGATGTTCACGGCCTTGTTGCCTCCAGGAATATTCAACTTGTAGCTGTCCGGGCGTTTCATTCCATCGGTACTGCATGGGTACCGTTTTGTAACGCTCACGGTATAAGGTATTGGCTACCCAGGTGATGGTGGGTACGGGTACCAACTCGCGGATGAATACTACGCCCCTTTTCCAACCCAATTCGGGGTCTTGATACCGCACGTAAAAACGCAGGTTGATTTCCGGGAAATGCCTATGCCCGGGAAAACCCATCCCCAGCACTTTGGTATTCATAAACCGGAAGCCCACCAAACTGACGTAGCAGGTATCATTCCACAAATCCAGTTCCACTCCGGCTGGCAGGTATTGCACCAGTACCGCTGGATCAACGGCGTAATTGAACATCAGAAGGCGACGCCATTCGGCCGTAAGGAAGGGATTTTGCATGGTAAAAATTTGAGGGCCTGCCTACGGCAGGGCTTATTTTTAAGTATAGCCACAAAGCCACAAAGGCACAAAGGCACAAAGGGACTAAGGGACTAAGACACTAAGTTACAATATAACCATCCTTTATTTCTTTGTGTCTTTGTGTCTTTGTGTCTTTGTGGCAAAAAAACTACGCCCGAATATGTCCATCCCCTTTCACCACCCACTTGTAACTGGTCAACTCCGGCAAAGCCATCGGCCCACGGGCGTGTAACTTTTGGGTGCTGATGCCAATTTCGGCGCCCATCCCAAATTGAGCACCATCGGTAAAAGCCGTAGAAGCATTGGTGTACACCACCGCTGCGTCCACATCCCGCAAAAACTGCGCTTGCACATCCGGGTCTTCCGCTACGATGGTTTCACTATGGCGGGAGGAATACTGATCGATGTGGTCCAGGGCAGCTTGCAGGTTGGCCACGGTTTTTACCGACATTTTGTAGGATAAAAACTCGGTCCCAAAATGCGCCTCCGTGGCTAAGGACAACAACCCGGCAGGGTAATGGCCTTCCAGTTGCGCCAGTGCTGCCTCGTCGGCGAACAATTCCACCTGGCTGGCGGCCAAAGGTTGCAACAAGGCAGCCAAATCACCCAACCTAGCTTCGTGGATGATCAAAGTGTCCAAGGCATTGCACACACTGACCCGCCGGGTTTTGGCATTGTGCACGATGGCACTGCCTTTGGCCAGGTCGCCACTGGCATCAAAATAGGTATGAACAATACCCGCTCCGGTTTCGATAACGGGTACGGTAGCGTTTTTGCGCACAAAATCGATCAGCCCCTGGCTGCCTCGGGGAATCACCAGGTCGATGTATTGGTTGGCGGTCAGAATGGGCAAAAGAGCTTCCCGTTCGCTGGGGGCGAGATACACCGTTTGTTCCAGCTGGTAATCAGCCAGGATGTTTTTGATCAGGCCAACGATGGCCAGATTGGAAAAATGGGCATCGCGGCTACCTTTCAGCACAGCTGCATTCCCCGATTTGAGGCAAAGGGCAAATACGTCGAAGGTTACATTGGGCCGGGATTCGTACACGATGCCAATCAAGCCCATGGGCACCGTTATTTTTTTGATCTCCAGACCATTGGGCAAGGTTTTTTCTTCCAATACCTGCCCCAGTGGTGAAGGCAATTGAGCTACTTTGCGAATGTCGTTGGCAATGTCCTGGAGGCGTTGGGGGTTCAACAAAAGGCGGTCGTACTTGGGATCTGCGGGGTCCATGCGTTCCAGGTCCTGTTGATTGGCGGCCAAAAGAGCGGGAGTTTGAGCGACACAGGCATCGGCCAGGCGGTTTAGAATGGTATTGATGTCCGCATTGCTGAGTTGATTCAGTTTGCGGGCCGCCTGACGGGTGGCGTGGAGTTGTTCCAGGATGCTGTCCATTGCTAAAAGTAGTTTTAATCAAAAGCCAAAAATAGGAGCAAAAAGTTTCCAGTCAGGGTCAATGAATCTAAAAAATTTACCCAAATTCACCTTAAATCTACTGTCCAAAACCAAAAAGACCGCCATGTTCAGCCATTTTACCTCACTTTCCATCTTGCTCTGCCTTAGCCTAACCGTGCTGAATGCACAAAAAATCCAAACCATAGGCGGCAGCATTTCCCCCTCCAAAATGGGCCTCACCCTCATCCATGAGCACGTGTTTCTCGATTGGTCAGGCGCAGAAAAAACCCGGCCAGAAATCTGGAACAACGACTCCGCAGTAACTGTCATCCTGCCTTATTTGAGGGCCGCCCAAAAATATGGCGTCAAAACCATTTTGGAATGCACCCCCCACTACATTGGCCGCAACCCCAAACTACTGGCGCGTTTGGCAGATAGCACCGGACTGCAGTTTTTGAGCAATACAGGTTATTATGGAGCAAGAGGTGACCAACACATCCCTGCCAGTGCCTATACTGAAACGGTGGAACAAATTGCCGAGCGCTGGCTGGATGAATTTAAAAATGGCATTGATGGCACCTCCATCCGGCCTGGCTTCATCAAAATTGGGGTAGATGGAGAATCAACACTTTCCGAGATTGATGCCAAAATCGTACGCGCCGCAGCACTAACCCACTTGCGCAGCGGCCTGACGATTGTGGCCCATACTGGCCCTGATCCATTGGCTTTGCAACAGGTGGAGATCTTGGAGCAGGCAGGTGTAGCCCTTAATGCCTGGGTGTGGACGCACGCCCAAGGTGGTACCGATGCAGTACGGATAGCCTTGGCCAAAAAAGGAGCCTGGATTTCGTTGGATGGCCTGGGTTGGGTGAATCCAGCTGAACGAGGCGGTGATTCTACGGCCTTGATGAATTATGTCAAGGCCATTGAGGCGTTGAAGGTGGCGGGCTGTTTGAAGCGGGTTTTGTTGTCGCACGATGCGGGCTGGTATACGCATGGGGTGCCGGGCGGTGGGCGCTTTCAGCCTTACACTTTGATTTTTACCCACCTTTTGCCTGTTTTGCGGGAGCGGGGTTTTTCGGAAAAAGAAATTGAATTGATGTTGGTGAAAAACCCGCAGGAGGCTTTTAAAATCAGGGTAAGGGCGCTTAGAAAATAACTACTGAGGTGTACCTTCGGTGCCTTAGGTTTCTTAGGTGGTGAAGAAAAAGATTTTTAACCACCTAAGAAACCTAAGGCACTGAAGGGGCACTTCAGGAGCGAGTTATTCTCTCGCAATGGGATCAGCCACCCCATCCGGGTCATTTTTAGCCGTTCCCCTGGTCGGTATCCTCACCCCTCGAATCAACAACAATGCCGCCACATGCGGCGCCGCCGCCGAAGTACCCGAAGCAATCGCATACCGCCCATTCAACCAAGTAGAAGTAATTCTTACCCCATAAGCCGCCACATCCACCACATCATTGCCAAAATTGGAAAAACTGGCAAAAGTATCCGTACTATCCACCGCCGATACCGTAAAAACATTGCTGTGGTTGATCCGGGCTGGTGAATATGCAGATGCAGCTTCACCCTCATTCCCAGCAGCAATGGCAAAAAGGATACCTTTATCAGCAGCAGCGCGGATTTCGCGGTCCAATGCCAGAGAGGTGCCTTCGCCGCCCAGACTCATGTTGACCACATCGCCCGCCTGGCCATTCTGGCTGGCATATGCTACGGCACGCAAGATATCCGAAACCCGGCCTTCTCCATCTTTGTCCAACACCTTGAGCGCCACCATGTGGGCACCCGAAGCGACGCCCAAAACGCCCAGGTTGTTGTTCAACGCCCCGATGATGCCCGCCACGTGGGTACCATGTCCATTCACGTCATCCACCGTGGTTTCACCAGACACAAAGGATTGGCTGCGTTCGGTATCAATGTTGAGGTCGGGATGATCCAAATCGACGCCAGAATCGATGATCCAGACGGTTTTATCACTGAAATTGAGGCCATTGCCATAGCCCGTTTTGCGCACATTCCACACCACTTGCCGGGCGCTCACCAGTTCTACACAGGCACAAAGGCCCAGGATGCGGTCGGGTTCAACAAAATCAACGGCAGGGTCATTTTGCAAACGTTGCACAGTGGCTTCACTGAGTTGGGCCACAAAGCCATCGATGGCAGCACCATGAAAACTGCTTTCGATATTTTCTTCACTTGTGCTACTGTAGCGTCGCATGAGGTCTTCGGCTTGTGCTTGTACCGACGCTGTAGTGGCACTGCTGCGCAAACTACCTTCTTTCATCACTACAATATAAGTATCCACAATGATGGCGCCACTACTGGCCGAAGCTTTGACCAAACAATCATCGGACTCGACGGGGGTGGTCGTTAAACTGTCGTCAGCATCGGGGGTACAAGCCCATAAGCCCAGCAGCATGACCGTTAAAAAAGTTACCCTTAACATAATTATCCTTTTTATCGGGTGAATCAAACGCTCACATAAGGGTAAAGGGGTGCTGCATGTACTCAATTAGATGGTTGGATGTGATTACTTCGACTTTAAAACGACAATTCCCATTTTGGGGATAAAAAGGAAAGCTTAAAGTTTTGTCAGTGAAATGCTAAAGTCGTCTATTGAAATGGCTTTTTTATCCAAAATCCCGAACAGGCTATGCCCAAAAACTTTTCCTTGCATCTATCCGTTAAAATCTGCATAATGCATCTTTGAAAAAGGAAACCATGTCAAAAAAAGCTGTCCAACATCGCGTATACGAAAGCCTTTCGCTTCCCTTCAAATTTGTGGTGGGCATTTGGCTGATCCATTTTGCCCAAAGCATTTTAAATTTGAATCTGGGCAGTTGGGGCATTTACCCCCGGGAGACCTTTGGATTGCCGGGAGTCATTACTGCGCCGCTGATCCACGCCGATTTTCCACACTTGTTGTCTAATACACCACCCTTGTTTGTGCTGAGTGCCATGGTGCTGTTTTTTTATCGATCGGTGGCCATCTCCAGTATCTCGCTGATCTATTTGCTCACTGGGGCTGCAGTTTGGGTATTTGGTCGTCCCGTATTCCATATTGGCGCCAGCGGGGTGATTTATGGTCTGGCCGCTTTTGTGGTGTTCAACGGCATTTTCCGGCGCAACCTCAAATCGATCGCCCTCGCCCTGATCGTAGGTTTTTATTACGGCTCGATGGTTTATGGCATTTTCCCCGGCCAGGAAGGCGTGAGTTGGGAAAGCCATTTGTTGGGCGCAGTAGTCGGGGTATTTGCTTCCTTTCTGTTCAAAAATTCAATTGAACGTGACGAACATCGGCAAATCCCCTCCTGGGAAAATGACCCAACCTACAACCAGGAACAGTTCTTTTTGAACCGCGATGCGTTTTTGAAAACAAAGTCGGAGCGGGAAAAGGAGACGAGGGATAATGAGTGGTTTCGGTAGGTGGGGTTGGCAGCATTACTGGACATTTTTGTATTTCAGAATCGAAGGACTTTATGAACAGTAGCTTTCAGCGCTTCAAATGCTTCTCCAAAAAACTTATGGTTGATGTTGAAATGGTTTGATCTTGTTTATTCAGCTTACAATTTCCCGATGTTTTTACGACCAATGGGAGGCAACTAAAATCCTCATGTTGTGCCGCATCGATCTTTACTATTTGCTGCTCACCCGTAAGTTTCTCTGAAAAATTATAGACCGAATCTACTTTTTCATCAGTCTCTAAAGTTGAACTTTCCAAACGAAGATAAGGAACCGAAATACTCCTATTTTTAAAATCCTGACTGTATCTTATTCCATCAAAATCGGCATTTTCTTCTTTTTGTTGCCCATAGTGATGATACTCTGAACCGTCGAGAGAGACCACACAAGCAACATTGGGAATTTTAGTTGCCAATATTGAACCGGCAAGCCCGCCCCAACTATACCCCACTATTCCAATTTTAGTAAAGTCAATATTTGTGCTCGATTTCAAGGTATTGATGGAAAAGATTGCATCGTTTATTTGTTCCAATAAATCTTCCTTCTTCATGGTCATATCGCCAGGAAAACGCCCGATGGAACTGATCGAAACCACCACAAACCCCTTTTTTGCCAGTGTTTCAAACAAGGTAAAATTTTCATAACTCATCCCGTTGTATGCGGAAAGATAGACCACCAAAGGGAACTTGGCAGCTACTGCTCTAGCATTTTTGAAGGTCTGGGTTTTAAAATTCAGCACTTTCAGCGAATCAGAACACTTAAAACCATCGCAAAAATATTGGGCTACCTGCTGGGTGAGCCCATTTCCAGCATTTGATGCCGTGTAGTAATTTGCCCTTTGTTCCAAAAGTCCCAAAATGTTGCGAAACAAAAGCGAGCTGTCCCTGGCGGATGGTTGATGTGCAGGATACCAAATGTCAATGTCAAGTGGCCGGAAATGCAGGTAGTCGGTAGTGTCAGTACCGGGCTTGTAAAGTCTTGATTTGTCTCGCGTTTGAATGGTTTTGAATCCTGCAAAATACACTTCCGTTTCAGCATTCCTTTTGCCAGAGCAGCCTACCAAAAAGAGTAGCAAGATGGATACGGGTAAAATCTTCATCATTAATGTTTGTCTTTCCGGAAGAAAGTTTGGCCCAGCAGGTCTAAGGGCGATAAAAAAATAAATGTTCATTTTGCCATAGGATTAGATAAGGAAACGGTTCAATTTAAGTGTCTTATCTAATCCTATAGCTTAAGAAAAATGGACATTAATTTTTGCCCCACTACTAAAGTGGTGCTGAACTTGCGGGGAAAAGACTGACGCCAAGGAGAAAGCGTTGTATGTCTGCCTTTGCTGATCCCATAAACCGCCAGTACCAGTATAGTTTTTTGTCGATTCATCACTTGAAAGTTCGTTCGGTTTAGATGCCAGCAATCCCGTAGAGTGGGATGTTCATCATCCAGTCTTGTGCTCGAAAACGGCTCATTGGGGTACGGATGGCGCTTGAAGGCTTTCGGTTGGGCATTTCCCAGCATGGCATTGAGCCTTTACATTATTTCGTACGAAAAAATGAGGCGTGACACACTTTTCTGGAGGAAAGGGGGAAATTGGGGCATTCGATTTTTGCATTCATTGCCCAAATTCCAGGTTTACGACCAGCGGCATAGCCGCAGGTCATTTCCTGAGGCTCTGCTGCTTTATTCCGGATCGCCAGGTGAATGTAAACTTTTAGGACAAGCCTTTAATTTTAGGACGAGACAACAAGTTCTTAGGCAACTCTCACTACCCCTCATCATCCAACTCCCCCACCACAACCCTTTCAATTCGATCCACGCCCCCTTCCCGTTTCACAAAATTACACCAGGCACAATTCGGCTTCCCGCAGCCCTCATAAAACTCCTGCTTGCGGATTTTCGCGTAGGCTTCCCGGATCATTTGCCGCATAAAGGCTGTATCATCCGCAGTGTAGCTCAATTGTACCACTGGGAATTGCCCATCCGGCGTAGGGTCCAGGTAAGCGATTTCGCCGAAGGTGACCCGGCGGGACGAGCGGTCGAAATGTTCAAAAAGCAGTTTGTAAAAAAGCAGTTGCCGCCAGTAGCTGCCGCCGTGGGGGTTGGTATCGCTGGGTCGGCGTAGTTTGCTGGTATCGTGGCTGCCCGTTTTGTAGTCGATGATGCCCACGCGGAGCTGGTCGTAGTATTCAATTTTGTCGATGGTGCCCGTGAGCGGTACGCCGTCGACCTCCACCTGGCGGATGGTGTATTCCACCTTCACCCGTTTGTGCCAGCGGCCGTAGTAATAGTTGTAGTAGCGGCTCAGTTGGCGTTTACCCAGTTCCAGGCGACGCTCGAAGGAGGCGTTGGAGAGTTGTTGGCGTTGGCGGTTCAGTTCCTGTTCGAAGAAGTAGAGCAGTTCTTTTTCCGAGGGGAAGAGCCGTTGCGGGGAGGCCAACATGCGCAAAAACAAACGTTGCAAGGTATTGTGTACCGCAGTGCCATAAGCCGTGGCCTCGTTGTGCAAGCCCGGCACCTTCAGGATGTATTCGTAATAAAAAGCCAGGGGGCAATTCAAAAAAGTGTTCAAGGCCGAAATGCTCATGCGGAAGTCGCGCAGCAGCGCCTCCACCATACCCCGATCCTGCGGCGCGATTTTCGGCTTTTCCTGTTCCTGCAAGCGCAGCAATTGAGTACCCAGGATCTCGGCAGCAGGCAGCACTTTTTGTTCCAAACTCAGCGCCTCGGTGCTCAACAACTCGTCGATGTACAAGGCCCGTTGCAATTCTTTCTCCGTATCGTCCTGCCGGGCGTAAGACAGGTGTAGAAAGCTTTTGGCCCGGGTCATCGCTACATAAAACAGGCGGCGCCGCGCCTCGGTAGCATCCTCTTCTCCCGAATACGTCAAAGTTTCCGGCAAGGAGAAGCGGTAACTGTTGCGCCCATTGGAAGGCTCCCAATAGTCTTTGACACAATCCAGCATAAAGACAGCCTTAAACTCCAAACCCTTCGCGCCATGCGCCGTCAGGAGTTGTACCCCCACCTGATCGTCGCTCAGGCGGCTCAGGGCCAGGGGCAGGCGATTGGCCTCCATACGGTGCAGGTTGTGTAGCAGCTCGCCAAGGCTGTAGTGCGGATGGCGCTGGCATTCTTCGCGCACGTATTGGAAAAAAGTGTGCAGCACCTGGATTTGCCAGGCGTGATTGGGCTGCGCCAGGATGAATTGCAGGAAGCCCGAGCGGTTCAGCAATTTTTCCAATAAAACGGGCAAGGGTTCATTCAAACTATCGCTGATGAGCTCCTCCAGCAAAATGGCGAAGTTACTCAGGGTATTGGCATGTTCCAGATTCAGTTCCGACAAGGCACCTTGATCCAGCAGCAGCTCGCGCCAGGGTGGGCGGGCATCGGTAGGAAAGCGCGACAAGTGGGTGCTCAGCCGCGCCAATTCCACTGGGGGAATGCCCAAAAACTGCGCGTGCAGGATTTGAAACAACTTCTGCTCCCCCGAATGCGGCTGTAAGGTTTCGTGGTGCAGGTAGTCCAACAAGTTGCGCAGCCGTTGGATCAGCGGCAATTCCAGGATGTTCACATCCCGACGGGTGAGGTAAGGGATGCCTTTTTTTTCCAACAAACCCAGCAAATTGCGCACCTGCCGATGTTGGGCGTAGATCACCGCGATTTCCTGGAGTGGAATGCCACTTTTTTGCAGCTGTTCGATCTGCCGCACGATGTCACTTTCTTCGCTGATGCGGTTGGGGTATTCCACGATGTGGGGCTGGTTTTGCCCTTTGGCGGCAGCCGCTTTGAGGTTTTTATTCAAACCCAGTGCCTGCAATTGCTGGATAACCCGCAGTTGGTTGTGTTGGATGAGTTGCCCGGCGCTGTCCAAAAAAGGCTGGACGGAGCGGTAGTTGTCGCTCAGCACCACCGTGTGCAAATCCTTTTCGTAGCGGGTATAAAAATCCGTGAGGTTTTTGAGGCGGGCACCTTGAAACTCAAAAATCGACTGGTCGTCGTCGCCCACCAAAAACACGTTGGGGGTCTCCCAGTAGTTGATCAGTTGCAGCAGGATTTCGTTTTGGGAACCGTTGGTGTCCTGGTATTCATCGACCAACACGTACAGGTAGCGCTCCTGGTAGCTGCGCAGGAGGTACTCGTGGGTTTCAAAGGCGCGGAGCACCCAAAGGATCATGTCCTGGTAATCGTAGCGGCGCGCAGCTTGTTTGGCGGCTTCGTAACGCGGGTAGAGCTCGGCGGCGGCACGCAGGCGTTGCATGCGGATTTGCTCTTCCTTGATTTTAGCTTCCTTCAGGTCGCCTTTTTGGTGATCGCCCTGCTTGCGCTGGTAGCGGTATTCGGGGCGTTCGGGCAAACTGGCCAACCAGGTATCAATTTGCTGGATGACGTACTCCGCCGTCCAGTCTTCCATTTTGCAACGCTGAAAAAAGTCTTGCAGGTGGGTTTCGTAGAAGTAGATGTCGCTTTGGCCTCGTTTGAGCGGGTGCTCTACATCCAGTTGGTCGAGCAAGCTGCGGATGAGGTCGACTTTTTCCAAATCCCCCAAGGGCTCCAAATCCTGGCGACCAAACAGTTCGAGGTTGTCCTGGATGACCGCGTTGCAAAAGGAGTGAAAGGTGTAAATGTGTACCCGGTGTCCATCCGGCCCGATGAGTTGCAGCAGGCGTTCGCGCATGGCCGTCACCCCGGCGTCGGTAAAGGTGAGGCAAAGGATGTTTTGTGGCTGGGTATCGGTTTCGATCAGGATTTTACCGATTCGCGAGGCCAAAATATGCGTCTTCCCTGTGCCCGGCCCCGCAATCACCATCACCGGCCCTTCAATCTGCTCAACGGCGGAACGCTGGGCAGGATTGAGTTTTTCTAACTCACGAAGGAAAGACTCGGTGTACTGCATTAATTAAAGATGAAAGATGAAAGATGAAAGATGAAAGAGGCAGGGCTTTCATCTTCTTTTCGGGTGGTAAGTTAAGGATTTTGGGGAAATTTGGAGATCGCTCTATGGCAGTAGCTTTTTTGCGCCTAACTGCATAGATTTGTTTTGTAAAAAAAACTAATGGACGTTTTGCTCGGAGGACATGAATAGCCCCTGGCTTTAGCCTGGGGTTGGCGTAATCCCTCTTGTTCGGGCTTTAGCCCTCGTTTGAAATAAGGCTTGGGCTAAAGCCCGATCAAGAGAGTGTTTCCATGACCCCAGGCTAAAGCCAGGGGCCATTCATGTCCTTCGTGTCTGAAAATAAAAATGTACACCATCTCCGCAAGTTTCGGATTTTATCCCAGCCCCATTCCTCCGATCTTTGTAGCGTAAAAAGCACCAACGATGAACACACAAGATCAACTCAACTACACCCGCATTGCCGAGGCAATCGAATACATCCGCACCCACTTCAAGGAGCAACCCAATCTGGATGAAGTGGCCGAAAAGGTACATTTAAGCCCTTTTCATTTTCAACGTTTGTTTAGTGAATGGGCGGGTACAAGTCCGAAGAAGTTTTTACAGTACATCAGCGTGCAGCACGCCAAAAAACTCTTGAAAGAAGAACAGGCTACCTTGTTTGATACCGCTTACGAAACCGGACTTTCCGGCACCAGCAGGCTACACGACCTCTTCATCAACATCGAAGGCATGACGCCAGCGGAATACAAAAACGGTGCAAAAAATCTGGACATCAATTACAGTTTTGCCGAAAGTCCCTTTGGCAATCTGATCGTGGCTTCGACCGTCAAAGGGGTTTGCTTCATGGGCTTTTATGAAGACGAGCCCACTGCTTTTGCGGCGCTGCAGGCGCATTTCCCCCACGCACAATTCACCCGCAAACTGGATATGATTCAGCAAAATGCCCTGTTCATTTTTCAGAATGACTGGAGCAAACTGCATGAAATCAAATTGCACCTTAAAGGCACCGATTTTCAACTCAAAGTGTGGGAAACCTTGCTCAAAATCCCCATGGGACAACTGGCCACCTATGGCACCATTGCCCAAAAAATTGGCAATCCGAATGCCTCTCGCGCCGTTGGTACCGCCATTGGCAGCAATCCGGTGGCCTTTTTGATCCCTTGTCACCGGGTAATTCAATCGACCGGAACCTTTGGGGGCTACATGTGGGGGCCTACGCGCAAAACGGCGATGATTGGTTGGGAAGGGGCAAAAACGCAAACAAATTGAGGCCGATGCTGTTTCATGAATGCGTCAGTGATGTCGAATTACAGCGGGCCATCCGCAATAAGACCATCGTTTTGGGCGGCAACAAACAATTAAAAATCTACGGTACTTTGCATTGCGCCTCGGGCAAAAGAATGAAACGGGTCAACCGCGTTTTTTTTGCCTCCGCAGCCGAAGCCATCAAAAGTGGTTTTCGCCCTTGCGGACATTGTATGAGGAGTGAATACCAAATCTGGAAACATGGACTTGTTCAGTAAACTTACAGATGCTAGCCTCAACCTGCTGCCGAAAGACGGGATTGTCAATTATTTTGGCCAGATCTTTAGTCCTCAGGAAGCGGATCAGTACTACCAGCAATTGCTGCACAAGATTGAATGGCGCAACGACGAAGCCCTGATGTTTGGCAAACTGATCACCACCAAGCGCAAGGTAGCCTGGTATGCTGAGACAGATTTTGAATACACCTATTCCAAAATCACCAAACGCGCCTTGCCCTGGACGCCGGAGTTGCTGGAATTGAAAAAAATCACCGAGGAAAAAACCGGTGAAACCTACAATTCTTGCCTGCTCAACCTCTACCACAGCGGGGAAGAAGGCATGGCCTGGCATAGCGATGGGGAAAAGGATTTAAAAAAGGATGGAGCGATTGGCTCTTTGAGTTTTGGGGCGGAGCGGAAGTTTGCCTTTAAACACAAGTCGAGTAAAGAAACGGTCGGGATTCTGCTGGAGCACGGGAGTTTGTTGGTGATGAAGGGGACGACGCAGACTTACTGGTTGCACCGTTTGCCGCCGACTAAAACAGTGGGGAGTCCACGGGTGAATTTGACGTTTCGGACGATAGAGGAAACGCGGTGATTTTTTTTCAAAAGCGACGTTTTTGTACCACAAAGATGAAAAAAGAGGGCACGGAGAACACAGAGTTAGATGTTGACGGGCTCTACTTTAAGAAAAATCCTACACGATTCTTGCCCTGAAAAAGACCAATGTCAAAATCTAACTTTGTGTCCTTCGTGTCCTCTTTTTTTTCTTTGTGCTAAAAATTGTGTCGCTTTGGGTTCTTGCCCAGCGTGCTACTTCTCCTCCACTTGGATCAACTTCACCGCGTCCTCCAATTTCAATTTACCCGTATCATAATCGCGGATCAGCGTTTGGGGCACCGTATACGAAATTTGTTTAGCAACTCCTGCCGTAGAATCCCACAATACCCCACCACTGTTACCGATAGCAACGTCAACCTTCAGGATTTCACCAGCTTTCAGCCCTTTGATGACCCGGCCATATTCCAGCAATTGGCTCGGAAATTCGGCTTTAAAAGCCTTTATCTTGTTTTCAATTTCTTCTTTGGAGGTTTCCTTGTTCTGAGGATTAACCCGGTAAACACCGGAAGCCTGATCCAATCGAACTTCGGTGAAGTTACGGGACATCAAATTCAGTTTAAAAACATACCCGAATCCACCGACAACATCAGAAGTAAGGCCACCGTATTGAATCAAATTTTGTGAAACTTCAGCTGAATAAAGCCGTTGCAAAATTGCCGTAAAAACTTCCAGTTCCGGGTTGGTCACCCGCTCGGCACAACGTGTTACTGAATATTGCACCTTCTCGGCAAACTTAGCCTGATCCAACTTGCCCGCCCGCAAATCAAGCATGTCCTGTTTTAGAATCCGGCTGCTCAGTTCACAAGCCATTTTACCCTGGTCAATGCCCCAGTAGTCTTCTTTGATCGTCCAGGTTACCCAGATTTTTTCTTCCGACTTCAATTTGCTTAAGAGAATAGTGTATTCTGCCAAAAACTTTTCCAAGACCTTTTTCATCCGGGGGATTTTGGCCGCAAAAACACTGTCTTGTACTTTGGCAGTATTCCCCCCTCTAGGGCTTGTATAAAGTGTAACGGCGTCGCCATAAAAGGACTGCAACTGACCCTGTTGTCCATAAAGCAAGGCGACTGAATCACCAGATATGGCAATAGGGCTAGGAACCTGAACACCCGAAAGGGGATCTTGTCCAGCGGTAGACAGCGGTTTTTCAGTTGTTCTGGGCTTAGCTCTGGTCGTGCCAGTTGCCCTTGGCGTTTCAAGCACTACCACATCGGTCGCTTGTCCCCCAGCCGTTGTCAATCCATAACGACTCGGAGCAAAGGCTCGGCCATTGACCCCCAACAGCATCGGCCGACTGTAAAAAGGCATACGTTGGGTAACAGTGAATAGAATGCCACTGCCCGGGATGTAACTTCCTCTAATCCGCTCGATGTTGATGGCAGTATCGCCGTTGTTGAACTCCTGCTGAACCAGTTTAGACAATATACCGGTCATGATGCTGATGTCCTTGTCTTCAGGATCATTCAAATTCGAGGCATAAAGATCCCCTCCATAAGTTCGTGCAATAGCAGGAGCATAAGCTCGGTTTTGGGCAAAAGTGCTCAGGCTAAGGCCCAATAAAAAACCCAATAAAAGGTATGTTTTCATGGCTTTAATTGTTGGTTTGTTGAATGATTACACGGTTAAACTTGTCTTGCTCCAGCTTTTGGTAATGCACCTGAGCATAAACTTTGTTGAATTCGTCCTTGATGCGATCCAGGTCTTGTTCGCGTTTGATGTTCCAATCGATGAAGCCTTGCTGCAACACCCACTTGATTTTTTCCTGTTGCTGGCTGTGCGCATCGTTCATGGCGGTGACCATTTTGCCCAGGTTATCGGCTTGGGTGGCTGCCACCAAAGCGGTCAATTCCTCTTGCTGTTGTTTGTTGAGTGCACTCAACTCACTTTGCAGCTGGTTGACTAGTTGTAGGCGTTGGGTATCGTTGTCCTTGCGCAGGTTGACCTGGGCAGAGGCAATGGTTTGTTCCAATTGGGTGTAATGGGAAGCCAATTCGGCCCGCACCAATTCCTGGATGGCCTGGGTATCCGCCGCAGTCAGGGCATTGGTTTGGGGCTGGTCGACCTGGATTTGGGCTGGCCGGGGAGTTTTGCCAAAAGCAAGGGTCATTTCTCCTTCATCAAAACGCACCTGAATTTTGGCCAATAAAAACCCAAATACCACCAGCGCAATAGAGGCTGCCGCCCAATAAGGCCAGCTCAATTTGCGGACAACCGGCGCCGGGGCTACCGGTGTCGGCATCAGCCAGGGCATCATGGGCGCATCGGGAATGGGTATACTTTGCAAAGCGCCACGCACTTCCTGCAAGTCCTCCAGTTCTTGCGCCAACTCGGGATGTTCCTGCAACCAAGCTTTGTCTGCTGCTGCGTCCGCAGCCCCTTCGCCATACAGGAGGTCCATTAGTTTGATGATTTCATCTTCATTCTTCATAGTACATCTCTTTGATCAGGCGCTGTTGCGTCAGAATTTGTTTGAGGTTTTTGAGTCCTACATAAAGGCGTGACTTGGCAGTGTTTTCGGAAATCTGCAACAAGTCAGCTATTTCTCTAAATTTCAGACCATCCAGTTCTTTAAGGATGACGATGGTGCGTTGCTCTTCGGGCAGTTGTTCCACAGCTTGCATCAGGAGGCGGTTGCGCTCAGCCAATTGCAGGTCGTGGTCGGGCATTTGGGCGCGGGGTTGCCGGGCTTCGGGCACATCAAAGCTGGTCAGGCGTGAACGCTGTTTTTTGCGCCCCTCCATGTGGCAACAATTGATCACGGTGCGGTACAACCAGCTGACGAATTTTTCAGTTTGTTGCAACTGATCCAGGTGCTGATACACCGACATAAAGGTGTGTTGCACGGCTTCGCGGGCCATGTGTTCGTCCGACACATAGCGCATGGCCATCTGGTAGGCCCGGCGATACCAAACCCGAAAGAGCATGTTCAGCGAGTGTTGGTCGCCCTCTCTGGCTTTGCGCAGTAGTATTTCCGTTTGTTGCTCCAAAGGATCGGCTTTTCAGTTGTGTTATGTCCTAAGGATGCGGGTAGGTTGGGAAAAGTTTGAAATGGGTAAGATTTTTTATAAAAACGAAAAGAAACTCCGAGAAACTCTGCGTGCACTCTGCGAAACTCTGCGGTTAAAAATCAATTAATTCAAAACTCACCTTATAAAAACAAAAGTACCATCGCCACAATGCACAAGCCGATCGTCATCCGCCGAAAAAAGCGATCCGAAAACCGCTGCACCAGCCAAATACCCGCCGCCACTCCAAAAAGCAGTACTGGAACCAACAACAGATTGATCTGAATCGTATCCCAGGATATGGTACCCCAAAAGAAAATCTGAAAGGGCGTTTTGACCAAATTGATCGAAAAAAAGAACCAGGCTGCGGTGCCCAGGTAGCTTTGTTTGGGCAATTGCATGGCCAGAAAAAATACCGTCGTAGCTGCTCCAGCCAAATTGCCGAACATGGTGGTCACTCCAGCCAAAATCCCCATACAAGCCGCAAACCACCACTGATGAGGAATGGTGGTAATGCCGCGATAATCCCGGTACAACATAAAAGCAACGCTCCCTGCAAAAATCACCCCCATGATGCGTTTGAACAACCAATCGTCCACCACCTGCCCCAGCCAGGTGCCAAAAACAACGCCAAGGACGGTCCAGGGCAATAACTTCCAATAATATTTCCATTCCGCATTTTTGCGGTAATACAACACAGCAGTGAAATCGGCTACGATGAGCATGGGTAAGATCAAACCGGTAGAAAACTTACCCCCAAAATACCAGGCAGTTAGTGGCACAACGGACATACCCAGATTGGAAATTCCTCCTTTGGCCATCCCGATGAATAAGGCGGCCAGGAGCAGAATGCCCCATTGAATCGGGCTAAGGGATTGAATTGAAAATTCCATGGGGGCAAAGGTAGGGATTGTAGTTGAGTTTAGGAGTTGAGAAGTTTAGGAGTTGAGGCTGCCGCAGCGACTTAGACATCGACATAGTCAAAATCGCTCGCGGTAGCCTAAACCTTCTCAACCTCCCTCAACTTTCTCAACTCTTACTGTATTGGCGGCCACACAATCACATCCACCCTGCGGTTCTTACGTCTACCTTCCCAGGTCGAATTGTCAAATAAGGGGTTAAACTGGCCAAAGTCCTGAATGGAGATCATTTCATTCCGCAGTCCTTTGTCCAATAATATTTTCAGGGTATTGTCCGAGCGCATTTGGGAAAGCCATTGATTGTATTCGGCCCCACCAATGTTGTCCGTATGGCCATGAATACTCACGTCGTGACTGTCTACATCCGGAATTTCGTCAAGAAACTTATTCAAAGCATCGATTTGCGCTTGATCAATGTAATGGGAGCCCCCTCCAAAATAAATACTGAAGATATGATAAGGGGCTTTTCCATCTCCGATGAGGTGTTGTTGGCCCCAGGCCCAGGTAGTAGAACTCAGGAAGATGAATGCGTAGAATAATCCTTTCATGGTCAGCGGGTTTTCGCTGACTAAAATACGGGAAATAAGTGAAAAGTGAAAAATGAAAAGTGAAAAGCAGGTTCAGCTTTTGTCTTCCACCGTCCATATCATCATTTCACAAATCAGCAAGCATATTGTTTTTCACTTTTCACTTTTCACTTTTCACTTTTCACTTTTCACTTTTCACTTTTCACTTTTCACTTTTCACTTTTCACTTTTCACTTTTCACTTTTCACTTTTCACTTACATAATAAATCGTAGGGCAATCATTTGTCCAATAAAGCCAATAAAATAGCCGCCGTACAAGTCCATCGGTTCGTGGGCTTTTAAACTCAGGCGCGAAGTACCTACCAAGCCCGCCAAGACCAAAAAAAACAGCAATAGCGCAGTGGTACTGATTTCCAATACTCCCCCCCCTTGAAACGGGACGGCAACTGCATTGTAATCAGGAAAATAACTCATCAGCAGGATAAGCATCCCAATAATCCCACCCATCCCTACTGCATGCGCACTGATTTTGGAAAAAAGATTGATGAAAAACGCAAGGAAAAGGGCAATGGTAGTGCCCAGGGCAAAGCTGGTAAACAAGCGGGGAATGGTGGTATTGTCCACTAAATTGCGGAACAACCAGAGGTAAAAAATTCCAGTGACAATGTAGGGAATGATACGTTCTTGCCGGTCGGGCATTTCCAGGGATTGCACCAAACCCGTAAAACGCAACATCAAAACGGCAACCATAGGGATGAAAAAAGAAGACAAAAACACCCGCAAAACCAACTGCATTCCAAAAGGCTCGGCAATGCTGTGTACGCCAAAAATGTAGGGATTGATCAGCAAAAACAACACCAACATGTAGGTCAACACCAATAGAGGGTGAAAGATAACTGAGATGATTTTGGCAAAAACTTGCATGAAACCTTGGATTAAAAAATTTTCGGCACAAAGATATTGATTATGTGAATAGTTCCACAAAAGCAAAATCTTTTCCGCTGAACAAACCCAAATCGCTGAGTTTGAGGTCGGGAATCACCAGCAAAGCCATAAAAGACAAGGTCATAAAGGGCGCATGCAAGGTGGAACCTAAATTTTCTTTGACAAAATGGTCAATCTCACTGTACAATTTAGCGGTTTGATAGCCGTCGGCATTGGTCATGATTCCTGCTACGGGTAGCGCCAGCACCTTTTCTTCCTGATGATTGACGGCTGAAATGCCTCCTTTCGAACGAATGATGGCATTCACCGCTTTACAAATCGAAGCATCATCCACCCCTACGGCAATGATGTTGTGGGAATCGTGCCCCACACAGGAAGCAATGGCGCCTTCTTTTAGCCCAAAATTTTTGATGAAAGCCACCGCAGGAATGGCCTCCGCGTAGCGGTTGACTACGGTGATTTTCAAAATATCCTGATTGACATCGCTCAACACCAGACCTGCTATGCTGGGCAGATCGGCCAAACTACTCCTCGTAACAATTTCACCATTGATGGCTTCAATGACCCGAACCTTTCCACCTTTGCCAAGTGGAACCGCAAAGTCTTGGGGCTTTTTTAAGGACGTATTGAACTGGTTGGGCACGGCTGCTTTTACGGATTGTAACAGGCTTTGCCCCCGGCGAGCCACCATTTGTCCATTGATGTAGGTTTCTATCACTTCAAAAGTGCTCAGGTCTTCCACCACGATCAGATCGGCTGGGTCACCCTCGCGCAACAACCCCACTTCCAGTTTGTAATGCGCTACCGGATTGATGGTCGCTGCCCGGATGGTATCGTACAAATCACAACCACCCATCAAGGCACGAGCCACGAGTTGATTGATGTGGCCCTGAATCAGGTCGTCGGGGTGTTTGTCGTCGGAACAAAACATAATTTGCGCAGGAAACTGGGGCAATAAATCGATCAAGGCAGCAAAATTTTTGGCTGCGCTACCTTCCCGAATCAGCACCTTTACGCCCAATTTTAATTTTTCCAAAGCTTCATCGTAACTAAAACATTCGTGATCGGTGCTGATGCCTTCCGCAAAATAGCGTTGTGCATCCGTTCCCCGCAGCCCCGGTGCATGGCCATCAATGGGTTTGCCCAACTGTTGGGCGATCTTGATTTTGGCCATTACCCCTTCATCAGCAAAAAGCACCCCAGGGTAATTCATCATTTCGGCCAGGTACTTGACTTCAGGTTTGGACAACAAGGTTTTGACTCCTTCTGCATCAATCACCGCTCCAGCGGTTTCAAAGGCGGTAGCAGGGACACAGGAAGGTGCTCCAAAGAAAAACTTAAACAGGGTTTGTTTCCCATTTTGAATCATGTACTCTACTCCAGCAATACCCAATACATTCGCAATCTCGTGTGGATCCGATACCGTTGCCACCGTTCCCTGCACCACTGCCAGACGTGCAAACTCCGAGGGAATGAGCATGGAACTCTCGATGTGTACATGGGCATCCACCAGCCCAGGTAAGATGTACCGCTGCGGCGCACTTTGTAAAGGGCGAATCTGCTTGATGAAACCTTGGGAAATTTGCAGCTCCCCCGGAAAAATCCTTCTTTGGTGAATATCAATAATCTGGCCTTGGATGATCATGTTTTTTTATCGTTCTTTGAACTTTAATAGCGTAAATATGGAAAACTTTTGGTCCAAAATAATCCTTGAGTTAGGGAGTTTTCAAATAAGTGGTGCACAATTAACAATTGCCTCATTACAAACACTGGGCTTATTGGCACTTGACTGGCTGATCATGTTCTGGTTGTTGCGCAAGTTGTTCCGCAGATTCAATGTGGAACAAGTCCGGCGGCGGCAAGTAAGGCGGCGCTTTCAACCACTTTTTTTGTACCTGATCGTCCTGACCTGGATGTGGACTTGTAAGGTAGACTATACTTTGTATCAGGATAAAATACGCTGGATTGGGATTTCTACACTGATCCAGGGCTTGATGCTTTGGCAAATTGCCTTTATTGTGGACCTGATTTTAGGCCGGGTTATTTTGCGCAATTTTTTTCAGGCCCAGGGAAATTTAAAAAACCCGATTCTGGGGGGCGGTTCCAGTGGCCTCCAACGCACGCTGAGCACCTCCAATCGCTACATCAAATATGCAGTATACGTCGTTACATTGATGGCGATGCTGAGTTTGTTCCAAACGGATTTTACCTTTTTTGAGGGTAAAGTTGGAAAAGGTAGCTATGCTCTCCGCATTTCCAATGTGCTGATCGCATCTTTGGTGATTTTGACGGCGCAACTCCTGATTTGGCTGATTATCCATTTGTTTTTGGCCAATTTTTACCGCCGCCGCAGCATCAACATTGGGTCTCAATTCGCTTTCAACCAACTCGTCAATTACCTCATCTATTTTATTGCCGGAATGATCGCCCTGCATTTTGTAGGCGTGAACATCACAGTTATTGCCGGTGGTGCAGTTGCCTTATTGGTGGGCGTGGGGATTGGTTTGCAACAAACTTTCAATGACTTCTTTTCGGGGATTTTGTTGTTGTTTGAACGTTCGGTGGAAGTAGGCGATTGGGTCGAAATTGATGGCCTGGTGGGCAAAGTGCGCCGCATTGGCCCCCGTACCTCCGTGGTCCAAACCCGCGATAACCGCAGTGTCATCGTGCCCAATTCCCGATTGGTGATCAACAATGTGACCAACTGGAGCCATGGCGATGATGTAGCCCGCTTTACCGTTGCGGTGGGTGTAGCTTATGGGTCTGACACCCAGTTGGTCAAACAAATTTTAGTAGATGTAGCCAAAAATCACCCAAAAGTCTTGCCTACCCCTGAGGTGAATGCCCGAATGGTTTTGTTCGGAACCTCAAGCCTGGATTTTGAAGTCTATTTTTGGTCCAATGAGTTCATGGGCATTGAAGATGTAAAAAGCGACATTCGTTTTGAAATCGACAGAGTATTCCGGGAACACAAAATTGAAATTCCCTTTACCCAAACGGACGTATGGATCAGGAATTGGGAAACGTTAAAGGGACGGTAAAAAATCCTAAAATTCTGTTACGTCTAGCGCTATAGGGGCCTGCATTGGTTAAGCATTAGTTAAACCACCCATTGTCCCTTTTCTTTTCCCCAAACTTCCCGTTACATTATTGCAAATTTTCGTCACAAAACATAAATAGAACTTCCATGAAGGAACAAACATTCAACCTCATTAAGAAAGCAATATTGGTTCTGGCCTTGGTTCCAGCTTTTGCCCTGATGGTACAAGCCCAACGTATTGCCAGTGTTGATGTATCCCGCATCCTTGAAAGTGTCAATGAATACAAGGCTGCTGGTGATGAATTGGACAAGATGGCAGCCCGCTGGCGGCAAGAAATTGCTCAGGAATACGATAAAATCAAGAGCCTATACAACCGTTTTCAAGCAGAGCAAGTCCTTTTGAGTGACGAAGCACGCAGACAGCGTGAAGACGAGATTGTGAAGAAAGAATCGGAGGTTCGCGAAATGCAACGCAAGCGCTTTTCACCCGATGGAGATCTGTTCCAACGCCGCAAAGAGTTGGTGCAGCCCATCCAGGATCGTGTTTACGCGGCCATCGAAGCTTACGCAAAAGAGCGTGGCTATGATTTCATCTTCGACAAAGGTGGTTCAGCGGGCATGATTTTTTCTAATCCGCAGTACGACAAGACCGATGACATCATCAATCGCTTGAAATAATCCGAAAAAGGTTATTTTTGCGCGATTTTCGGACAATTCGAAAATTTAAAATCGCAAATACGGACAACAATGAACAAGTTTATGAAGACAGGCTTTATGTTCATCTTCGCAGTGTTTTGTACTGTAGCCCTCCAAGCTCAAAAATTTGGCTACATCAATTCACAAGCTATGATGGCAGAATTGCCTAAGGTGAAGCAGGCTGACTCTGACATGGAGGCTTATCAAAAGCAATTGCAGAAGAAAGGCCAAGATATGGTTACTGCTTTCCAGACTAAAGTACAAGACTTCCAGAAGCGCGTACAAGATGGTTTGGTACCACCCAAGCAGCAAGAAGAAGAAGAGAAGAAACTCGAGGAAGAACGCCAGAAAATTCTTGCTTACGAACAAGAAATGAGCCAGTTGCTCCAAACCAAAAGAGATACGCTGTTGAAGCCTATTTTGGACGAGTTCAATGCTGCCGTAAAAGCAGTGGCTACTGAAGGTGGTTATACCTACATTTTTGACCAGGGTATCCTGTTGTACTTTGATGCAACCATGGATGTAGCGCCTTTGGTAAAGAAAAAACTGGGACTCTAGAAAAAGAGTTGAGAAGTTGAGAAGTTGAGGAGTTTAGAGCTTGGTCGCTGAGCTGTTCCTGAGCGAGGCCGTAATAGGTCGAAGCTCGCAGGCCCTAAACTTCTCAACTCCTCAACTCCTCAACTTTTTTGCATTTTATGGCTCTCGCATCTCAACCTATTGGTGTTTTTGACTCAGGAATTGGAGGTTTAACCGTGGCCAACGCCATTGTTAAAAAATTACCGAACGAAGAGATCATCTATTTTGGCGATACCGCCCACCTGCCTTACGGCGACAAATCCGCCGACGCCATCCGTTACTATTGTTTGCGCATCAGTAAATTTCTGCTCGATCAAGGTTGTAAAATGATCGTGGTTGCCTGTAATTCAGCCTCCTCAGCAGCGTATGACGTACTACTCGATTTTTTCCGCGAACAGGCGCTTTTTGTCAACGTCGTTGATCCACTGGTTGGTGCAGTAGCCAAAAAAGGCTTCGATCGGGTCGGCGTAATTGCCACCAAAGCCACCATCCAATCGGGCATTTACCACAAACAATTGCACCGGGTCCGACCCAGCCTGGAAGTTGAATCCCTCGCCACTCCCCTACTCGCCCCCATGATTGAGGAGGGTTTTGTGCACAACCAGGCCAGTAGGGCCATCCTGGATACTTACCTGGCCCACCCCGGTTTTAGCGACATTGAAGCATTGCTTTTGGCTTGTACCCATTATCCTTTGATCCGGCAAGACATCGAAGATTACTTTACCCACCCGGTTGAAGTACTCGATTCTACTTTGGTGGTAGCCGAGGAAGTAGCACAAAAACTGGGGGATAATGGACTGCTCAATCCCCAAAAGCGCCATCCTCACCGCTTCTACGTTTCCGATTATACCCAATCCTTTGAAGAAACCACCCGTTTGTTTTACGGGGAAGCCATCCAATTGGAGCATTACCAGATTTGGTGAGCTTGCATCGTATTACTCGATGTTTTGCTCGGAGGACATGAATTGCCACGTGCTTTAGCGCGTGGATGGAGATTGCATTTTTGATGGGCTTTAGCCCCTGCCTTCATTTTCAAGCTAGGGCTAAAGCCCAAATCCTAGGGTATTTCGATGACCCCAGGCTAAAGCCAGGGCAATTCATGTCCTCCGAGCAAAATATCCAGTAGTGTAATCTTCAAAATTGCTGTCGCAGATTACCCGGGAATTCTGCTGGATACAATTTGATATCTTCCTTGCGATAGGGGAAACGCACTTCTTCGAACCGCTTCGTTTTGTGCATGCAATAAAGGCTTTGCGAGCAGGCTGCGCATTTTTTGACATTGACACTTTCTACCTGAAAAGGTTCTGCCCCTTGCTGCAAAAACTGCTGAAATCGATCCAGATAACGATTGTACAGCGCAAGATTTTTAGGGTCTAAACTCAGTTTTTTGACCCCGGCTTTGTGAACATAAGCTTCACCATCTTTAAAATCGTACAACCAATACACCAGATAGCCATATTCTAGCGGATAATCACAAATATTCACCAGGTAGGCCAATACCTGTAAGAGGTGGTTTTTGAAAAAATAAAAGGGGATTTTTTCCCATTCTTGTTGCCGTTTCTGGTTTTGGGTAGCCAAAGTGCCCGCCCATTCTTCTTTGTTGAGTTTGATGACAGAGGGGTTCATGGGGTCACGGTAGTGGATGAATTTTTCTTCTACTACAAAGTATCTCCCTTCCCGATCTCGAAAAATGTAATCGGGGCTGCCCACGAAAGCAGTTTTTGCATTGCTGAACAATGGTGCATCCGCCCCATGCCCGGTATAAACGGTTTCAGCCCCTAGAATTTTGGCAATCGCCGGATTTTGCCAGGCGCGACGGTAAAAAGGATCGGTTGTAGACCCGCTTTTTTGTTTTTGCCGGCTCAAACGCAGAGATTCGTGGAGTTGTTCGCCCATCTCGATTAATCCATCTCCTGCTTCTACAATGGTTTCAAACGTATTGCTGATGGACAAAGCCGCCGGACAAAAGCTATAACGCGCCAACTGGGTAGCGGTAAAATGAGGAGTTACGACCTTCTGTAAAGGGATTTTCGCGGGGGTCTTTTTTAACTCTAGTTCAGCGACCAGTGCATCTACAGCTGCTTTGGCAGAGAATTGCCAGGCTTTAAAAGGGTTTTTGGACTTTGGATTAAAATGGTACCGCCCTTTACTCAGCATGAGTTGTTGGAGGTATTGCTCAATGTCTTTGGGGTTTTGAAAACCCATGCGGCGCAAGAGGTATTGCGCATAACTCAATTGGCGTGGAGTATATTTCATGTGAAGCCTTGGTTGGTGAAACGATAACCAAAGGCCGTGTATCAAGTTATGTAAAGGCAGAAAATGGCTTAAGCCAAATACAATTATACTACTTTTTTTTTGTTTTAAAAAATTAAAGCACAAAAAATTTTTCACTTGCACATTCCCAAAATTTTCCTATATATTTGCAGAAGGGAAAAAACAGGAACGTTTTCATTCAAGTCGGATGGAAGCGTTCCTGTTTTTTTCTAAAAACCTCAGCGTTTTTGATCACAGCTACTGTAACCGATAATCTTAAAAAGCGTTACAGCACAAAACCTACCCAAGGGGCGAAAAAAATAAGTATTCATTTTGCCAGAGGATCAGATAAGTAAACAATTCATTTCAAGTTTCTTATCTGATCCTTTGGCTCAAGAAAAATGAACACTTATTTTGCCCCACTACAAAGCCTTAATCCAAGTTGCGATTTTTTCAAAACAACAAGGATCAACATTGGCATTCGGTCGGCGCAAACGCCCGACTGGGGAAGGAGTTTAATCATTGGAAAATTAATGTATTATGGCAATCAACTATTTAACCAAGGAAGGTTTTGACAAATTGACGGCAGAATTGGAGGACCTGAAAACCAGAGGTCGTGCTGAAGCGGCACGCGCAATTGCCGAGGCGCGTGAAAAAGGAGACCTTTCTGAAAATGCCGAATACGATGCTGCTAAAGAAGCCCAGGGCTTGCTGGAACTGCGCATCAATGACCTGGAAAAACAAATGGCCACTGCACGCGTTTTGGACGCCAGTGAAGTAGATATCTCTAAAGTGACCGTTTTGGCCAAGGTGACGATTATGAATACCAAAAACAAAGCGAAAATCACTTACCAGTTGGTTTCTGAATCGGAGGCCGACCTCAAAGCCAAAAAAGTATCCGTCAGTTCCCCAATGGGGCAAGGCCTCTTGGGCAAAGTCATTGGCGAAACCGCCACGGTAAGGACGCCCAATGGCGATATGCAGTTTGAAATTGTGGATATTGCAATTTAAGTAAAAAGTGAAAAACGAAAAGTGAAAAGCAAATACATCATTTGGATTTCACCGTTCGTTTCACTTTCCACTATTCGTTTTTCACTATTCACTTTTCACTTATCACTTCACATGGCTTCCATCTTTACCCGCATCATTAACGGCGAAATCCCCTCCTACAAATTGGCAGAAACCGAGGATTATTTCTCCTTTCTGGACATTCGCCCCATGGCCAAAGGTCATGCCTTGGTTATCCCCAAAAAAGAAGTGGATTACATTTTCGATTTGGAGGATGATTACCTGATCGGACTTCATTTGTTTGCTAAAAAGGTAGCCAAAGCCCTGGAGGCGACGGTTCCTTGCAAACGCATCGGGATTGCGGTCATCGGACTGGAAGTGCCTCATGCGCATATACACCTCATTCCTCTCAATACTTTGCAAGACATTACTTTTACCAAAGCAGTCGTGGAAGTGAGTCCTGAAGAGATGGCGAGTATTGCAGCGGCTGTAGCCGAGGAAATAGTGAAAAGTGAAAAGTGAAAAGTGAAAAGTGAAAAAGATAAAGTGAACGGTGAAAATCAATCGGTTTAATTACTTTTCGTTTTTCACTTTTCACTAAAAAATCATTCCCATGTGTGTCACTTCAGCAGCAGCAGCTTTGAACTCTACCTACGTTGGAGCCTGGGAAATTGACCATCCAACATATGGCTATCGGCATGTAATGGCTTACCAGAATGCTCCGCAAAATTTGGCCGAAGGCGCCAATTGTATGCTTTTGCATATTCCTGCAGCAGCGCCTCTGTTACCAGAACATTTGTTGGATACTGCGGATTGCCCTGACTTATTGCGGCAAACTTATCAGCTTTGGATGAGCAGGAACACCAGAGGTGGCCTTTTTGCCCAAAGTACCTACGTAGTCGAGATGGGAGTTTATCATGTAGTATTGTTGAATGAAAAAACGGAAGACGCGCTAAACGCTGCGCTTTTACAAATACCCTTGGAAAAACGCCCGGCAATTGCGCCAGAATTGCTGAACTTTTATGTAGACAATTTTCCTGGCTACCCTCTTGTGCTGGCCTGTTTCAACAATCGGGATAGCCGCAATGCTTCTCCTATTCTTTTGCATTACCAGCCTTATTCCACCACTGAACTGTTTTTTAATCTGTTAGAAGGGCACGACGGTGGGCCTCCCGTTTTTGGCAAAAACATACAACTCCATCAGGTATTGATTGCTGGCACACAGCGCGTTGAAACTTGGAGAGGCCATCCAGGTTTTTTTGAATATCCAGGAGTTCCAGAACGGCTGCTGCCTTTTCTGCCAGTTGTGGGGGAGGTACAGGCACTACATGGAGAGTATCCGAATAACGATGCTCTTTGGAGTTTAGTAGATTAACCTGAATTTTGAATTTCACTCCCAACTACTTTCTCGCGTAGCATAAGACTCAGGTGGTAAACCTAAACTTTGCCCTCTGGCTTTTAGCAATTCCAAACGGCCGTCTACCGTACGCGTAAAAACCAACCTCGTAGGCCCCATTTTTTCCGCCCAAATATCCTGAAATAGTTCAGCATCCCTCTTCTTTTTGCCTAAACAAGTGGGCACTGGAAAGTAATACAACAATGGCATCTGGGGATCAAAAGTGTACTTCAAAGCCAATAAATACCGTGGGTTCTCAATGGGATTGAGCAATTCCTGCAGTGCATTAAGGTAAAGTTGAGCACTATGGGTGTCCAGATTTTTAGGCACCACCACCAGTTCATCACTCATTTTGCCCTCAATGCCCAGCTGTACCGCATTTGCAGAATTGGCTTGCAACAGCTGGCTCTGGCCTAGTGTTTCGAACAAAGCTTCAGCAGCACTGCTCCAAAATAGCTGCGGGTCCTTGATCCGGCGTAGGTTCGACCAGGCCCCGAGTATAAAAGTGCTATTGAAGAAGGATAAATAAACCAACCAACCCGACAGAATAAATGTTATCAGCGCCAGGCCAAATACAATCCCCCAGTGCCAAGTCACCCCGCCAACAAGCAATGCATAAAGCCCCATTCTCAACCCTAAACGGGGTCGATAAACGTCCAGTTCTTTAAAATATCGCGTGATTTGAGGTACCCAACGCAAGCGACGCAATTGGGAAAAATCCAATGCGCTCAACAGCAAAATGCCGATGGTGATGCCGAATAGCAGATTGCCCCAATCCCAACCTATAAATCGCCCCCAAGCAACCAACAGAAATGCCCCAAATACCCAAATTGCCGCAAATAGGTTAAATCGTTTAAAATCGCGTCGGTAAACCTGCCTGGTTTGCTCCAGGGCAATTTTCTTTTTTCCATTAAAAGTGGTGTTACGCTGATGTGGAACCCTTACCTTTTCCTGCACCGCATATCCATTTCCTATTGCCTCTTGCCAAACCTGCTGCAAACGAGGGCGTGCCTTGGCGTAAACTGCAGTATTGTAGTTGAATTGCTCCAATTCGGGTATAGCAATTGGCAGAGTAGGCAAAGCAAAACGATCCATTCCACTAATGATAACAGGTTGAGCACCCTGACCGAGGCCAAAAAAAGTGGACATCCGCCGCTTCAGCATCAATACATCACTTCCACCTGCCGGGGAGCGGGGGTCAATACAGGCCAGGTGCCAAATGTTGGCGGTTTTTTCCACGATTTGGCGGTGTACCCGGATGGCCCTTCCCCGCATTTGATTCGACAACACGTGTGAGCCCACAAATGTAGCCAGTACCAGGGTATTGATTTCGGGGGCATCCCAACCCTCTCCCAACAAAGCAGTGGTGCCCACCAAGGCCTGTATCCCGCCCTGTGCAAAAAGCGCCGTAATGACATTGACGATGGCCGTTTTGGCCTTGGCACTGACTGGCTCAATGTGCAAGTAAAGCGGGTCATGTTTTAAGGCATTGCGTCGAAGGTCGCCAACTGGAATGTTCCATTTTGACAATACTTGATCCAAAAGTGGCTCACTGGCTTTTGGAACAATGACCAAGGAACCACTCAATACCCCTATTTCCAGGCCGAGGGGGAAGGCTCGGCGCAAAGACTCAAAAATGGGCACAACACCTAACTGATCCTGATTGGGGTCATCCAACTCATCCGTTGGCAACAATTCCTTGCGAATGTAATCGCACAGGACCACCATGCGCAATTCTTTGCCCAGATTCTGTGCTTCAATTTTGGCGATTTCTTCAATGGCATGGAGCTTGCTCACGCTGTTGCGCAGTTGTTTGGCCAGTTGAGGTGGTTCTTTCAAGTACACCTTAGCTTTCTCAATAGCTCTAATTCGACGCAAGGTTTTGATGATGCGTTCAATCGGTTCTTCCGCCAAAAAAGCTTCAAAATAAGGGTCTTTGAACAAAGCATTTTGCAGCAAGACCTCCAGCCAATCCAAGGAGAGTTTTGGAATTTGGCTTTCATCCGCTCCAATGATGCCCAGGGCACTCAAGGGTGCCACTTTTCCCAAACCTTCCAAACCTATCAGCAAAGCCGAAAAATAAGCTGGGTTTTCATAAATCGCTTCCGTGTACAGGTCCGGTTGATTCAGCCAGGGGTGTTCCTTGAGTAAGTTGATGAAGCGATAATTGTGTTGCAGGCCTTCTGTAAAATCAACAACTGCCCGATGAAAATCCTGCAACTCCCGCGAAGCTACATCGGGAGGCATACAGAGGTACAAATAGTCCTGATGTGGGCAAAGGTCGCCCGCAGCAACCAGTTCCGGAGTGTAAATGATCTCATCAAAGTCCCCGCACAATTCGTGGTAACGCGCCCATTCAAAACCACTAACGTCATAGGGCGGAGTAGCGGTCAGGGCAATCAGCAAGGGGCTTAATTCTTTTTTGAGATTGATTAAGGGTTTCCACCACTCTTTTTGCAGGTGGTGGCATTCATCCACGATTAAAGTCTCTATCTCTGCTTGCTGCAATTGGCTGATGATCTGGGGATTTGTTTTCCAAGCCTGATGCAAAGCCTGATAGGTGCAGACGGTGAGCAAAGCAGGATCATGCAAATCCCGACTGATCCAATCACCGCCCATTTCAGCACCAAAATCCTGGATCAAGCGCTCTATCCATTGCTCTCGAATGACCAGGGTTGGCGCCAGGATTAAGGTTTTGCGGTCAAGCCTACGCATCAATTCCAGGCCCAGGATCGTTTTCCCCGAACCCGGCGGAGCCACCAGATGGAATTTCCCCTGATTGAGCAACAAATCCGTTTCCTCCAGAATTTTTTGCTGGTAATTCCGCCAGGGATGGGCAAAATGTAAATGTGGGGGAAAAACAAGGTTAGGTTGATCAGGCATTGGCATTTAATTTTGTGCATAAAACCGCTCCCTCACCTCCAAAATCAAGTCTTCAATCTTTCCCAAATCCGGCAACTCCGGCAAAGTACACCGCTCGTACAACTCATTGATGTAAGCAATTTTTTCCTCTGCCCGCAAAATCAAATCTTCGTATAAAAACTCCCCACGGCGCACGGCCAACAACTCCTCACGGTTGGGTCGACGCACGATCACCTCTCCATCCCGCAATATTTCCGCCGCCATGTCCAGCAAACGAAAGGTATGCATCATGTTTTTAGCATCGTAGTTTTTGCCGTGTTGCAAGGTGTTTTGGTAACGTTCTTCGTTGCGCAGTTTGACCCATTCCCAGTATTCGCGGTAACTTTTGCAATAGGCCGAGTAGCCATCTTTGTTGAAGGACATGATGGCCAAAGGTTCGGTTCCTTTGGGTACGCTGCTTAAGGCGACTTCGTTGGCGC
This sequence comes from Haliscomenobacter sp., assembly GCF_965225875.1. Taxonomy (GTDB): domain Bacteria; phylum Bacteroidota; class Bacteroidia; order Chitinophagales; family Saprospiraceae; genus Haliscomenobacter. The sequence continues at coordinate 1,747,049 of NZ_CBDDBS010000002.1, forward strand.
TCTCTTTTTGAATGACTCCACTGAAGGATAATTCGCCACTATGGTCATAAAACAGGGCGTACATGTCCCGCATGTTGGGAATGTTGACCAGGCCACAGCGTTCTTGTTGCAAATTATTTGCTTCCAGCCATTTAAGCAAGGCGATTGAGCCCTGGTTTTTAACCACAAAACAAAAGTGCAGGGGTGTTTTGCGCTCCGGCTCCTGCGGGTTGTGGATTTTTTTGTTGAGCCCCCTGGCCTTTTTGATTTGGGTAATTGCGTAGCCCGCAAAGGTATCCCGGCAGAGTTTAGACAAAAAATCGCTCGGTTTGAACAACTCAAACAATGGATGCCGGTACACGATACAATCGGTTGGCGCATTCAGCATCTCCAGGATGTTGGGATTGTTTTTTGCCAACAATTCGGCAAAGCGCCGCAATTCATAAAAAACCTCATCATTGCCGGGGCTATTGACCTGATCGAGTTGATGCAGGCCATAAAATTGCTTTTTGGGCAAAACAAATACCCCCTTGTAATCGGTATCGGAACTAGGCAAGGCTAGCCCATAAGCCTGGCTGCCGCTGATGCTTTCGAGTAAAAGTTGTCTGGATTGGCGGAGTTCGTTAAGATTCACGGTGAAAAGTTGAGGAGTTGAGGAGTTGAGAAGTTGAGGCTACCGCAAGAATGGGTTTGAGTGTGATGTGTGCGTGTGAAAGTGTGCATGTCGCTGCGGTAGCCTAAACTTCTCAACTTCTCAACCTTCTAAACTAAAAAAGGGCTTCATGATTATTCCTAACCACAAAGCCCTTTTTATCGTTCCAAAGGAAATTATCCATTCATCGACAGCAGGAACTCGTCATTGCTACTGGTCATATTCATGTGTTTGCGCAGGAATTCCATGGCCTCTTCGGGTTTCATATCCGAAAGGTGGTTGCGCAGGATAAACATACGTTGGAGGGTATCTTTGTCCAAAAGCAGGTCGTCGCGGCGGGTACTCGACTTGGTAAGGTCGATCGCCGGGAAGAGGCGCTTGTTGGCCAAACCACGGTCAAGCTGCAATTCCATGTTACCCGTACCTTTAAATTCTTCAAAGATCACGCCGTCCATTTTGGAACCGGTGTCGATCAGTGCTGTTGCCAGGATGGTGAGTGAACCACCACCTTCGATGTTACGGGCAGCACCAAAGAATTTTTTAGGTTTGTGTAGCGCGTTGGCTTCCACACCACCGGAAAGTACCTTACCAGAAGCAGGTGCTACAGTGTTGTAGGCACGCGCCAAACGGGTGATGGAGTCGAGCATGATCACCACATCGTGACCACATTCTACAAGGCGTTTGGCTTTTTCAAGCACAATGCCAGCTACGCGTACGTGGTTTTCAGCGGGTTCGTCAAATGTAGATGCAACCACTTCCGCGTTTACACTACGTTTGAAGTCAGTAACTTCCTCCGGGCGTTCATCCACCAACAAAACGATGATGTAACACTCGGGGTGGTTTTTAGCGATGGCGTTCGCCAAATCTTTCAACAAGAAGGTTTTACCCGTTTTTGGCTGTGCCACGATCAAACCACGCTGGCCTTTACCGATGGGGGTAAAGAGATCGATCATCCGGTTGCCCATGTTTTTGGAACCTGGAGCACTCACCAAACGCATTTTTTCGGTAGGAAACAGTGGCGTCAGGTAATCGAAAGGCACCCGATCGCGAATTTCCGCCGGGTCGCGGCCATTGATTTTAGACACTTTTAAAAGGGCAAAATATTTTTCACCTTCTTTAGGTGGACGAATGGCACCACAAACGGTATCCCCAGTACGCAAACCGAACAACTTGATCTGGGAAGGCGATACATAGATGTCATCGGGTGAAGTCAGGTAGTTGTAGTCCGCAGAGCGCAGGAAGCCATAGCCATCAGGCATCATTTCCAGAATGCCCTCTCCTTCGATGATCCCATCGAGTTCGATGTCAAAACGTTCTTCTTCGGCTGCGTAATCTTCGTATTCTTCTGCCGCAGGTTGGCGGCGCTCAGGAGCATCTTCGAAACGGCCGCCATCGCGGTCACGATCACGGTCTCTGTCGCGATCATCGCGGTCGCGTCCATCACGTTCCCGGTCGCGGTCGCCACCTCTATTATCGCGGTCACGATCCCGATCTCTATCCCCACGGTCATAGCGGTCGCGGTCGTTGCGATCGGGGCGATCGCTGCGTTCAAAGCGGGTATTGCGCTCAGGACGGTCACGTTCTCCGCGGTCGTCACGAGTAGGGCGTTCCATCCGGCTGCCTCTTTCCTCACGCTCTTGGTCGCGCTCGCGCTCGGGACGTTCATCGCGACTAGGCCTTTCTTCACGGGAAGGGCGTTCATCACGAATAGGCCTTTCTTCACGGGCGGGTGTGACCGGGCGTTCAGGACGGGTTCTTTCTTCACGTTCTTGCTCACGTTCGCGTTCGGTCCGTTCGTTGCGATCACGGGTACGTTCCAAACGTGGCATATTGCGGTCGCGGCGAGTAAGGGCTTGTTGTTGCTCAAGCTCTTCACGGGTCACGCGGCGGCGGGTTCTTTTGTTTCGGTCATTGGGGTCTTCATCAACCGGATCATTCTCGGGTTGATCAGAAGTATTGGCTTCTTTTTTGGCCGTAGTGGGCACAAAAGAGTCATCTTCATCGTCGTCTGGGCGGTACAATTCGTTTTGAAACTGTTCCCGGCTGGTGATGCTGGCGGGGATATCAAGATCTTCTCCAGGCTCGAAAGCAGGGCGCTCCGAACCTTCAGCAAGGGCCTGGGTATCCAGAATTTTGTAGACGAGTTCTTTTTTGTTGAGTTTTCGGTAGCCCTGGATGCCCAATCGTTCGGCGAGCTCTCTCAGTTCTGGCACCAGCATGTCGTTCAATTGCAAAATATCGAACATAATTGTAAAGGCTTCTTTTTGAACTTGAAGCGGTAGCCTAAGCTTGCTTCGGGACTTGGTAAATGAATGTTATTTGAAAAGTAAAACAATCGTGGCAGATGTGGGTGGAGATAGCTGAATCAAATTTAATTTTTGACGCGTACTCGCTGTAAGACACCGAATCGAATCTTGTTATAGCAAAACCAACAGTTGTTCTCCTCTCAAAACCCTTAAATACGATGATTTATTGTACGTTTAAGGAGGAATAAAAGAGGATTGTGCAGCTCTTTGCGAAGTAGGATACCACCTTGCTTATGTGCTATAGAAAGAAAGAGGTGTGCTGTAATGCCACAAAAATACATTTATTTTTAATTCCAAGCACTATCTTTGTAAAAAAAGTTGAAGAGTTGAGAAGTTAAGGAGTTGAGATCAGTTATTACGCGAATCCGAAGTGCAGATCTCGACCCCTCAACCTCTCAACTCCTCAACCCCTCAACTTTACTGTATACATCACGCCACTATGTTACAAGTCAATTTTATCCGGGCCAATAAAGAGCGCGTCTTGGCCGGATTGAAGAAAAGAAACGCCAAGGATGATCTGTTCCAAACGCTTGAATCGATCCTCAAACTCGACGATGACCGCAAACGATTAAAGACCGAATCGGACGAAGCCAATGCGGAGCGCAACCGCTTTTCTGCAGAAATCGGTGCTTTGATGAAACAAGGCAAAAAAGAGGAGGCCGAACAATCCCGTAGCCAGGTAGCCAGTTTGAAAGAGCGCATTGCCACGATTGAAGAAGAGTTAAAGTCCACGGAAGAGCAACTCACTGAACAACTTTACCTCATTCCGAATATTCCTCATGAATCGGTTCCTGTGGGCATCACCCCGGAGGACAACGAAATTTACCGCCCAGGCCCCGAGCAATTGCCCGACCTGGGTGACGCTGCCCTACCCCACTGGGAAATTGCGGCCAAGTATAAGGTGTTTGACCTGGAATTGGGGGTAAAATTGACTGGCGCAGGTTTTCCAGTGTATCGGGGCAAAGGCGCCAAACTGGAACGCGCCCTGATCAATTTTTTCCTCGATGAAGCTGCGGCAGCCGGGTATGAAGAAATCATCCCTCCTTTGATGGTCAACGAAGATACCGCCCGGGGTACGGGTCAGTTGCCCGACAAGGAGTCTCAAATGTACTATGTTGGGTTGGACAACCTCTACCTGATTCCTACAGCGGAGGTGCCCGTCACCAATATTTACCGCGATCAAATTCTCGATGTCAGCGAATTGCCCATCAAAATGACGGCTTACACCCCTTGTTTCCGTCGGGAAGCGGGTTCGTATGGCGCGCATGTGCGGGGCTTGAACCGGGTGCACCAGTTTGACAAAATTGAAATTGTGCAAATTGCGCACCCCGACAAATCCTACGAGATCCTGATGCAAATGTTGGAGCACGTTGCTGCTTTGTTGAACAAGCTGGGCTTGCCCTTCCGCATCCTCCGTCTTTGTGGTGGTGACATGGGCTTCACTTCTGCGCTTACTTTTGACTTTGAAGTATGGAGCGCTGCTCAAAAACGTTGGTTGGAAGTGAGCTCGGTGTCAAATTTTGAAACCTACCAATCCAACCGTATGAAAATGCGTTTCCGCGACGGTAAGGACATCCAATTGGTCCACACCCTCAATGGTAGTGCTCTGGCCCTGGCGCGCATTGTTGCTTCGATTTTAGAGAACAACCAGAGCCAGGAAGGTGTTATTATACCTGAAGTATTGCGCAAGTACACTGGCTTTGATTTACTCAATTGAGCAAAGTGACTTGAAGTAATACTGACAAGTCTAAACAATAAAAAACCAAAGATGAACGCAGATTATATGGTCTTTATGCTGATTGGTGGAGTCTTTTCCGTCATTGGCTTCATCGTTAGCGCTCGTTTAAAATCAAAATTCAATCACTACAGCCAGATTCGGATTCGTTCTGGCCTCACGGGTAAAGAAATTGCTGAAGCAATGTTGCGCCATTACGGCATCAACGATGTACAAGTGATTCCTACCCAAGGTATGTTGACCGACCACTACAATCCAGCCACCAAAACGGTAGCCCTGAGTGAGGCGGTATATGCCACCAATAGCATCGCTGCGGCTGCCGTTGCGGCACACGAGTGCGGGCACGCGGTACAACACGCTACGGCTTACAGCATGTTGAAGTTACGTTCAACCCTGGTGCCCATTGTCAACTTTTCAGCAATGACCCAGCAATGGTTGTTGATCGGGTCGTTCATGCTGATCAATACTGTGCCACAACTTTTGCTGATTACCGCAATTGTATTTGGGGTCACCGCTTTGTTCAGTTTCATTACCCTGCCAGTAGAGTTCGATGCCAGTCGCAGAGCGCTGGTATGGCTGAATGAATCGGGGATGGCCCGTGGTGAAGAATACAATGGTGCCAAAGATGCCTTGTGGTGGGCGGCCATGACTTATGTAGTAGCTGCAATTTCGGCGCTGGTCATGGTGGTTTATTTGTTGCTGCGGTATGCAGGGGCGTCCAGGAATTAATCAAATATCATTTCAACGTTTATAGAAGCCAGAAAAGGAATGAATTTTCATTTCTTTTTCTGGCTTTACTTTTTCCCAAATTTTCCTGATTTTTGCAGGCGCAATAAAAATACTCGTATGACGCAGGAGGAAATAGACCTAATTATGGAGGATGCAGAGGAGCAAATGGACAAAGCTCTGGAGCACCTTAGAATCGAATTGTCAAAAATCACCACGGGCAAAGCCAATCCGGCGATGCTCTCGGGTTTGATGGTCAACTATTATGGTTCACCTACCCCGATGAATCAAGTAGCCAACGTAGCTACTTCGGATTCACGCACCATTGTGATCCAGCCCTGGGAGAAATCCATGTTGGCCCAAATTGAAAAATCCATTTTTGAAGCCAATTTGGGCGTAACCCCCATGAACGATGGGGTCGTGGTACGCTTGTCTATTCCACCACTCACCGAAGAGCGCCGCCGGGATTTGGTCAAACGTTGTGCACACCTGGGTGAAGAATCCAAAGTGGGTATCCGTGGTGGCCGCCGCGATGCGATTGAAGAAATCAAAAAAGCGGTAAAAAATGGCTTTTCAGAAGACATCGGTAAGAAACTGGAAGATGATGTAGACAATCTCTCCAAAAAATTCATTGCCAATGTAGATGAAATGGTCAAGCACAAGGAGAAGGACATTATGACGATATAAGGGGATTCGGAGGGGCAACCCTGCGTGGTTGCCCACCTGGATTTATTTACACCAAAGATTTGGTGGTTTCCGAAGATACCCTTACATTTGCCCCACTTTTTAAAAGAGCCTGTGCGCAATAAAAGCAATATACAATGAAAAGGACTTATCAACCATCCCGTCGCAAGCGTGCCAACAAGCACGGCTTCCGTGCTCGCATGAGCTCAAAGAACGGCCGCAGGGTATTGGCAGCACGCCGTGCCAAAGGTCGTCACAAGCTGACGGTTTCTGACGAAAAGCGTCTGAAGTAAGAGATGAAAGATGATAGATAAAAGATGAAAGAAGAGAGACCAGCGTTAACGCGTGATTCTCTCTCATCTCTCATCTTTCATCTCTCCTCTCTTATTGTATTTTATCTCCTCTCAGCAAGCGATACCGCTTTCTAGCTTCCACCGCAAAGGTGCTTCCAGAATAATCAATGAACAGTTGCTCGTACAAAATGGACGCTCGGTCTTTGTTGTTCAGTTGATTCGCATTTTCATACAATTCCGCCAAGGCAAACAACGCATTATCCGCCCGGATTTCATCAGGGTAATTTTGGATAATCAATTCGTACATCTTGCCAGCCTGCACGTAATCCCGCTTTTTAGTGTATACTTTGGCTTTAAGGTACCATACATCATCCTCCAAAGAATGGTTGGGATATTCTTTAAGCAGGGAATCCAGCTTTCCAAATGCTTCGGTGAAGCGGTTTTGGAAAATCAACATGTCCGCTTCGGCGTAAAACTGTAAGGCTTTGGCCGTGGTATCCAGGTTGAGGTTGTCCGCAATGAAGACCGACATGTCCAGCGCGTCATTGGCAATGAGTTTGGCCGTAGATGCTTTCAGGATTTCAAACTGAGCCTGCGCCCATTCAAAATCACCGGAGTAATAGGCCAGACGGGCATTGCGGAAACGGGCTTCGTGACCCAAAACGTCATCTTTATATGCTTTGTCTACCTGGGAATACAATAAGGTGGATTCCCAAACTTCCGTTTTCATCAGGTAATAATCCCCCAGGTTGAGTTTAGCCTGGCCCAACATCCCAGCAGAAATACCCGGCAGGGTGATCAGCTCAGATAAAAGGCTGATGGATTTATCCAGGTTATTCAGGTAAAGGGCCTCCAGGTCGGCTAACTCAGTGATCAGCGCGGCAGTACCTCTGGACTTACCATAGTCACTGATAAAAGTTTCGTATTGTTTTTCCAGCTCCAGCAATTCTTCCCGGCTGTAATTGTAACCTTCCACCAGTTTATTGCGGCGGCAACGCAGGAATTCCTGTTTGGAATCCACAAAAAACGGGGTTCCCGCTCCTTTATCAATCACATATTGGTAAGCTTCAATGGCTACGTCGTAGTCTTTGTCATTGGCTGCGATTTGGGCCAATTGATATACCCGCAAGCCATCACCTTTTTGCTGTTTGTCTAGCGCCCGCACTTGACGGAGCGCATTTTTGTAATCCTTTTTCTGCAAAAAGGCCCAGGCCAACATGTCGATGTATTGCACTGAGCCTGCGTTGCTGGCGTTTTGAATGCGGTCGTAGAGTTGTTGCTGCAACACATTCATGTCATCCGCGGAGAGGTAGCGCTGAAAGATGCTCTTGATGTTGTCGACCCGCTCTGGAAAAGCATCCAGACTGTTGAGGTATTGCTCAATCATTTTACCTACATCTCCTTTGCGGCGGTACAGGTCGGCCAGGTTGTAGGAAAAAAACTGCCGGTCGTTGAGCATCGTCGCCCCTTTCTCGTAGGTTTCGACGGCCAGGTCGTATTTATTGGCCGAACTAAAGGCATTGGCTAGTTTGCTCACCGCGTAACGATCTTTAGGCAACTGGTCAATGGCTTTGCGGTATTGTTTCTTGGCTTCTTCTTCTTTGCCCTGTTGTTCGTACATCCGCCCATAGTTGACGTACAAGCGGCTGTCGTTGGGGCGTTTACGAATCTGTTTGAGCAAGCTACGTTCGAGTTCTTCGTAGCGTTGCAATTCCATCAAACATTCGACGTAGCGGTCAAAATAATACTCATTGTCATTGTCCTGGGCGTACAATTTTTCAAAAAGAATCACCGCTTTTTCAAATTCTCCATCGGCCAGGTATTGCTGCGCCAATTTGGCATCCTGGGCAAAGGACCATACTGCACTCAGCAGCAGTGCTGCTACAAATAAGCACATTCTTCTCATGGGTACCACTTGAAATTGGTTGAGTAAAGCACTAAGGGCTGGTTTTAGTTTTTGAACAAAAACATTAAACCTGCACTAAAGATAAACGTTTGATTGATTAAAAACAGTAGCGAATGTCGATGTGTTGAAAAGCGACCAAATTATTTGCGCAAAAAAGGCAAAAGATGTGAAACCAAGGGAAAAACACAGACCCCGATCAAACACCCAACCAAATTGGCCAACATATCAAACACATCCAATTGCCTGCCATAAAAAAAGGCTTGTTGCAAAAATTCAATACTGATGCCATAAATTGTACCTAAAATGACCGGAACATAAGCTTGTTTGAACCCATATTGTAACAAGAAACTTAACAGGGCATAGGCTCCGGCATGGGCAAATTTATCGGGTTGAAGGAACCATGAGGGCTTAGAAATCCCCATTTGGGGATGAGCAGAAAGGAATAGGATAATCAGCGCCCAAAAAAGCGCAGGTAGCAAATATTTAAGCATTTATCACAATTTTTATCCCTTCAAAGTAGAACTTATCCACGGGTTGAAGATCACAAAACCTTTTTTTTTTGGCTGAAAAATTTCAGGAACCGAAACTTTTTTTACATTTGATTAACAAAAAAAGATGCCACGCAAAGTGTGCGTGGCATGCCAATACGGATTAGTATGAAAAAACTTTCTTAAATTCTTGTTTGTAATGTCCAAGAATGGGTTGTTGAGATTGCTCTTGACAATCCATTCTTTTTTTTTGCTGACTCGAACACACACTAAAAGGCAGTGTTTACGGTGGTAAACGTTTGGAAATTATTTGGTCGGTTTTAAAGTTTACCTCAACCAATAACGCCCAAGTTAGAATACTTTGGTACGTTTAATTCGTTTGGTGTAGATAAACTCTCAGGCAAGTCAGCCGGATGATTGTATTGTTAAAGACGATAAAGCATCATAAAAGTTGCATGCAAGTTGAATTTTTTTTTTCTTCAAAACCGCAATTATCGACAAAATGCAGAATTGTTGCTATAAACGCTAAAAGCAGGCATGGAAAATCCGGATTTGTCGTTGATTAACACCTGTACTTTTTAATAAAGTCTTAACTTTATCGCCAGTCTAAATTGATTTAGAAAACATCCGGCATATGATGCAAAGATTACTCCTGTGTTGTTTATTGTTTTTCGGTATCCTGGCGTTTTCTTTCGCCCAAACTTCCTTAAATGGTAAAGTTTTAGATAAAGAAAACAAAGAACCGATCATCTTTGGCTCCGTTGCGCTATATAAGAATGGGGTGCAACTTACCGGAGCAGATACCGATGACAAAGGGAACTTTAACTTTCCCGATATTGATCCTGGCACTTATGATGTAGAAGTTTCCTATCTAGGCTACAAACAAAGCCGGGTCACCAATATTAAGGTATTGGCCGGTAAAGCCAATAAGGTAGAAATTGAACTGGAATCCCAGGGTGGAATTGTATTGGATGTGGTCAATATCACCCAATACCGCGTCCCACTCATCGAGCAGGACAATACCACTTCCGGTGGGGTTATTACCAGTGACCAAATTCGTAACCTGCCTATTCGCAATATCAATGCCATCGCTGCTACTACTGCGGGTTTAGCGTCTTCAGATGAAGGTAGAGCGATTACGGTAAGGGGCTCTCGCCCTACCAATACGGATTACATTATTGACGGCATCCGGGTGCGTGGCAACCTCATTCCAGAAACGGAAATTGAACAATTGCAGGTGATCACCGGGGGGATGGAAGCCCAATATGGCGACGTGACGGGGGGGATCATCTCCATCACGACCAAGGGGCCGGCCAGCGAATTTACGGGTGGTGCCGAGATAGAGAGTTCCAAGTTTTTGGACAACTTCAGCAACACGCTGGCTGGCATCAACCTGAGTGGTCCAATCCTCAAAAACAAACAGGGCCATTCAGTTCTGGGCTACCGTATTTCGGGGCGTTATACCGACCAGTTGGACGATAACCCTTCCGCCGTTTCGCTATTTCAAGTTAAACCTGAGAAATTGCTGGAACTGGAAGCCAACCCCATCATCAATATCCAGGGCTCACAACTGGTTAATGCCGACTTTTTGAAGTCCAACGATGTGAATGCCTTGCAAACCCGTCCGAATGAACGGTATAAGAGAGCGGACATAACCGGAAAACTCGATTTTCGATTGAACAAAGCCATTGATGTTTCTTTCAGTGGTTCGTATGCGGATGAAGAAGACCAGTTTACACCAGGGGGCTGGCGTTTGCTCAATAGCCACAATAACCCTTTCAACAATACCACAACCTACCGGGGTGTAATGCGTTTTCGGCATCGACTGGGTGCAACCGCAAACACACCCGGGCAAAACAGTGGCAGCAATAAATCTTTAATCCAAAATGCGTCCTATACTTTGCAGTTTGGGTATGAAAAGACCAAAGGTGACGTAGCGGATGCACGCCATGGCCAAAATTATTTCGAATACGGCCATGTAGGCAAGTTCGACATCGAGTGGGTGCCTACCTTTAATTTTGTATTCGATCGGGTCACCCAGACCAACGTATTGCAACACACGGACTACCGCCAGGTATTGCGCAATTACACTCCGGGAACTTCCAATCCAGTTTTGGCCAATTACAACAACGTGATGGGCCTGAATCCGAATGAAACCATCAATGCCCAGATTGGCCGGATCTTTATCCCGGGAGTTCAGGATGCAGGTTCCGTACTTGCACTCGGCAATTTTGTGGCCCCCAATGGTTTGATTTCTGACGTGTACACTGGCTCCTGGGGTTTCCACAGCAATGTTGGTTCGGTGTACAACCAGGCCAGCTTTAGCGATGGTGATTTGTATACCTTCCACGGACGTACCAACTTTGACCTCGTGCCTGGCAACTCTGATCAGGGTCGCCACAACATTCAAATCGGGTTCATTTACGAGCAACGGACCGACCGGGGCTATGTGGTAGCCCCACAAACCCTGTGGAACATTGCCCGTCAGCAAGCAAACAACCACATTCTCGGGATCGTGGAAGGCGCAGAAAACATTGGCACCATTACCGATACCGTTAATGGTCAACCCGTTACACTAAATCTGCGCCAATTGTCGATTGCCCAAAACGAGGACAACAAGTTTTACCGTTCCATCCGCGCCAAAAACAACATCCCGCTGACGGAGTATGTCAATGTAGATGGTATGGACCCCAGCGAGTTGAGCCTAAGCATGTTTTCGGCCAAAGAATTGAATGATCAGGGCATCATTCGGTATTATGGCTATGACTATTTAGGCAAACCTTTTGATGGGACTTTCAACGATTTTTTCACCGCTACGGATGCCGATGGCGTGCGCACCTTCCCGGTGGCTCCCAACCGCCCCATTTATTCAGCTTTTTACATCCAGGACAAATTTACCTTCCGCGACATCATCTTCCGCCTGGGTTTGCGGGTGGATCGTTATGACGCCAATACCAAGGTTTTGAAAGACCCTTACTCCTTGTATGAAATCATGGGGGCAAGTGACTATCACGATCAGTTTGGTGGTACCCGCCCTGGCAATATTGGTGACGATTATAAAGTGTACCTCAATGATGCGGGTACCAATGTAGAGGCTTATCGGGATGGCGACCAGTGGTACCGCCCCAATGGTTCACCAGTGAACAGTCCAATTGAAATTTTCTCGGGTGGTTTGGTTTTCCCCAAGTACAGGGATGAAAATGCCTCTAAGGTTTCCAACTACATCAAGTCCCGGGACTTCAATCCGGATGCCTCGTTCGAAGACTATAAGGTACAGATCAACATCATGCCGCGTTTGGCGTTCTCTTTCCCCATTTCGGAAGATGCCAACTTCTTCGCCCACTACGACATTCTGGTGCAACGGCCTGCGACCAATACCTTGGCTACTGCCGTGGATTATTTCTACTTTACCGACAATCCGGGAGCGACCAAAAACAACCCCAACCTCAAACCTGAACAAACCATCGATTACGAGGTGGGCTTTCAACAACGTTTGACTGAAACGTCCAAATTGAAAGTTTCGGCTTACTACAAGGAAATCCGTAACTGGATTCAATTGCGTACCTTCTTCCCGGTACCTATCATCACTCAATACACCACCTACGACAACCTGGATTTTGGTACTGTCAAAGGTTTTAGCTTCGAATACGAACTGCGCCGTACAGGCAATGCCACCCTTAATGCCAACTACACCCTGCAATTTGCGGATGGTACGGGTTCTGACGCCAACTCGCAACGTGGTTTGACCAGCCGGGGTAACCTGCGGACCTTGTTCCCCCTCAATTACGACGAACGCCACCGCATCAACCTCAATTTTGACTATCGCTTTTTCAAAGGACAGGCCATTCCCAAGTTTTTGGAAGATGCTGGTTTGAATGTACAGGCCGTTTCCGTTTCTGGCCGCCCATATACCGCAGACCGGACGCCTTTGGAATTAGGGGGCACCCAAACCATTGGTTCGATCAATGGTGCACGCAAACCCTGGACTTTCACGATAAATGCCCGTATTGACAAAACCATCAACTTCAGCAAAGGTGCTGGTTTGAATATCTATTGCCGGGTATCCAACTTGCTGAATCGCCAAAACGTACTCAATGTCTATTCCGCAACGGGTTCTCCAACAGACGATGGCTTCCTCGCTTCGGCCAATGGTCAGGACAAATTGCGCAATATCCAGAACTCCGTACGTGAAGTGGAAGCCTATTTGGCTTCTTATCAGTGGGCCCTTATCAATCCTGCGCTTTATTCTTTGCCACGGCGAATTTACATTGGTGCCATTTACAATTTTTAAAAAATAGCCCCATTTGTAAAAATCAAACTCAACATTTTGACTAGTAAACACTTATTATATATGCGATATTTGAAATCCTGGCTGTTGCTTCTAGGTGGGTTAGCCTTGCTCCATACTTCGGCGCTGGCCTATCATACCGGGAAAAACAATCCCAAACGGCCTGCTCCGAATAAACCGGAACTGCGCTACCTGGAGGATTGCAACAATGCCGTTGCCCAGATTGACCAGGCCATTAACAACGTTCGGGCCCGACTCACAACTGGCGGTGACGTATGGTGGAACAGTACTGACGGGCGTTATGTAGTGCCCAAAGTAGCCCCCGGCTTGCCGGAAGTGTCTTCCATTTTTGCAGGTGCGGTATGGTTGGGTGGAGTTGACCCAGCGGGTAACCTCAAACTGGCCGCCCAGACTTACGGACGCGCCGAACGCCAATTCGATTTTTTCCCTGGTCCGCTGAATTCAACAGGTAAAACAGATAAAGAAACTTGTTCCCGTTGGGATAAGTTTTTTGTGGTCAAAGGAGAAAGTATTCGAGAGCACTTGCGCAACTGGAATGCAGCCGTCCGGGCCGGAAAATCCTATGATCCGAACAAAATTCCCCGAGACATCAAGGGTTGGCCCGCTTCAGGCAATGATTATTTTGAAGAAATCCATGGCTTTTCGCTGCCTTCTACCCGCCAGGGTTTGGCTGGTTTTTGGGATCAGGATGGCGATGGCAACTATAACCCGGAGCTGGGTGACTTTCCAGTGATAGAAGTGCGGGGCTGTTTGGACAAACCGCAGTTTCCCGATGAAATGATCTTCTGGATTTACAACGATGCGGGTAACATTCACGCTGAATCACAGGGTGATCCGATCCAGATGGAGGTGCAGGTACAAGCTTTCTCCTATGCCACCAACGACGAGATCAACGACATGACTTTCCAACGTTACAAATTGATCAACCGCGCAGTGGAAAGCATCGATTCAACTTATTTTGCCATGTGGGTAGACCCCGACCTGGGTTGTTTTACCGACGACTATGTAGGGTGTGATACCAGCCGCAGTTTGGCTTTCATTTACAACGAAGACGCACTGGATGGAACTACTGGATGTACTTGCGACGGGGCAGTGAATACCTATTGTGATGAAATCCCACTTTTAGGTATCGATTACTTCCGTGGGCCGCTGGACGAAAACGGGGAAGAAATTGGGATGTCCTCTTTCACCTACTACAACAACCGACAGGTAGGTAGCCCGATCCCAGGAACCACCGACCCAGCGAATGCGCAGGAATACTACAATTATTTGTCTGGTTCCTGGCGAGATGGCACTCCCTTTACCTTTGGCGACGATGCCTATCAGGATGGTGCCGCCATCCGTTATGCCTTTACCGATACGCCCAACAATACCCGCGGTTGGACCATGTGTTCTGCAGACCTGCCATTTGGTGACCGGCGTACCATTCAGGCTTCCGGGCCTTTCCGCCTGGATCCAGGTGCCCTGAACGAGTTGATCATCGGTGCAGTATGGGTAGCTGATCAGCAATATCCTTGTCCTGACATTTCCAAATTGCTGGAAGCCGACGATATAGCCCAGGCCTTGTTTGACAACTGTTTTGAATTGACAGATGGCCCGGATGCTCCCGATGTGGACTTCCTCGAAATGGACAAAGAAATCATCGCGGTTTTCACGAATGACACCATTACCTCCAATAACGCCAGAGAAGCCTACGCCCAACGCGGTTTGCAAATTCCTGCTGGTGTAGCGGATAGTTTGTTCAAGTTCGAAGGTTACAAACTCTTCCAATTGTCAAATTCCAGTGTAACGGTAGCCGACCTCGACAATCCTGACAAAGCACGTTTGATTTATCAGGTTGACGTGAAAAATGCAGTAGGGCGAGTGTTCAACTGGCGATCGGTGGACAATCCTACTGGTGCTGATTATTACATCCCCGAATTGCGCGTGGAAGGTGCCAACAATGGCATTCAACATACTTTCCGCATTTCGGAGGATCAGTTTGCTTCGGGAGACCGGCGTTTGGTCAATCATAAAAAATACTACTTCGTAGCCATAGCCTACGCGTACAATAACTACCGACCCTTTGACCCTAAAGCAGTTTTGGGACAAAGACGGCCATATCTTGAAGGTCGCAGAAACATCGGCGATGGCTTCAATCCATTTTATACCGTCATTCCGCGGCCAATTACTGATCGCAGCCTCAATGCCAAATACGGCGATGGTGCGGTCATCACTCGTTTGGCCGGAGCAGGTACCGGGGACAATTTCCTGGACATGAATACCGAAACGCGTAACTCCATCATCCAGGGTACTTTCGCTCAAAAGCCGGAAATCACCTATCGGGCGGGGCGGGGACCAATTGGGGTCAAAATTTTCAACCCACTGGATGTACAGGATGGCGAGTTTGAGTTGCGCATCGTTGATGCCAACATGAGCAACGATCGTTTTGACCCACCTGTTCGTTGGGAGTTGCGCAATTTGAGCAATACCAACAGCCCGGTAATTCGTTCCGAAAAATCGATCGATGACCTCAACGAACAAATCATCAAGGAGTTTGGCTTCTCCATTTCAGTGGGTCAAGTCAACGATCCCGGAGTCGATAAAGATGATCGAAACGGCCGCATTGGCTACGAAGAAGAATACCTGCGTAGCGGGGCAATCCCCTGGGTATTCGGCATCAAGGATGAATACGTTGCCGGGCAAACGGATTTTGACACCAAGGTCTTCAACTTTATGGCCACTGGCGACGCCGAACCCGACCAAATCCAGGATCCTAAAAAAGCCTTGAGCCAAATCGGTCCCGGTTACTTTGTACCTTTCATCCTGGCTGATTTCCGCAACAAGGATGAACAAAATACGCCGTACATCACTCCCGCCTGGACGGACTTGTCGGGTGCTGCCTTCCTGCGTACCCAGGCCAAGCTGGCTGATGTCAATAACGTCGATATTGTCTTTACTTCGAATAAGGCTTTATGGAGCCGTTGTATCGTCGTTGAATCGGCCAACCGCTTTTATCCGCTACAAGGATATGCGACCCAAACCGCTCCGGGAGAAACGGCCATCCGCCGCCATTTCGACTTGCGTGGATCGGCCAACGTGACGAAGGAAGATAGCAACAACGATGGTTTGCCCGATGTAGAAACCAACCCTGATCCTACCCTGTCCAGGATAGGCTTTGGCTGGTTCCCTGGCTACGCCATTGATGTGGAAACCGGTCAACGCCTCAACGTTTTCTTTGGTGAAAACTCCGTTTATGGGGGCACGAATGATCCTTTGCTCAATGTTGGCCGCGACATGATGTTCAACCCCAATAGTTTGATTACCCTGGGTAATTCAGCCAATGGCAACCTGGGGCCATACTTTGCTGGTGGTCAACACTTTGTTTATGTCACCAAGACCGTTTACGACAGCTGTAAAGTCTTGAGCCGTCAATTGCGGCCAAACAACAGCCCGGTCAACAAAGGACGGGTATTGAAGGATATTACCTGGAGTGGTCTGATTTTGCCTCGTCCTGGTGCCACCTTCAAATCCTACAAAGATGGCTTGATCCCGGATGATGTGGTGGTAAAACTGCGGGTAACCAATCCTTACCAGGTAGACCGTCGCACGGGTGTAAGTGGGCTAAAAGAAAGTGGTTATCCGGTTTACCGTTTCCGTTTGGATGGCAAACAGGCCGAAACGCTCAGTACCCGTGGGGTGGATAGTGCCATGGCCCTGATCAAGGTGTCGCCCAACCCCTACTACGGATTCTCTGATTATGAGGTGTCACAGTTTACGACTACAGTGAAGGTCACCAATTTGCCAGCCAAGTGTATCATTACGATTTACTCGCTGGATGGCAAATTCATCCGACAATACCGCCGCGATGAGATCGGCCAAACGCCGCGAGGCAACAACCGGGCCATCTTGCAGAAACAGATTACGCCCGATTTGGAATGGGACCTAAAGAACAACAAGGGTATCCCAGTATCTAGCGGGGTGTACCTGATCCATGTGGACGCAGGTGAACTGGGGCAACGAACGATTAAGTGGTTCGGGGTCAATCGGAAATTTGATCCTTCAGGACTTTAATTAACGATGAATGATAAGTGATGAGTGATGAATTGCGGTTTGCACAATCGAATTCATCACTTATCACTCCTAACTCATCACTCCAAAAAAAGGCTTTTTATGCAAAAAATATACTTTTCCCTCCTCTTCCTATTGTTAAGCTTAGGCGCTATCCAGGCAGGCAACCCCGATCGCCAGGGCGAAGCGGGTGCCTACGAGTTGTTGATGGACCCCTGGGCACGTACGGCAGGATTGCACAGCATGAGCACCTCGTTGGTGCGCGGGGTGGAGTCAATGAACCTCAATGTGGCCGGTCTGGTGCGCATCAACAAACTGGATTTTGGTTTTGGCAGTACCCAATACCTGCAAGGAACAGGCATCAACCTGAGTTCGGCAGCGGTAAGCGCCAAGATTGGTAAAAGCAGCGTGATGGGCCTCAGTTTGATGGCCGTGGATTTTGGAGACATTGAAGTGACGACTGCCAATCAGCCTGAGGGCACTGGTGGAACCTATTCACCCAGTTTTTTCAACCTGGGTTTTGCTTACGCCCACGAGTTTGAAAACAAGGTTTCGGTAGGTTTATTGCTCCGGGTTGTATCCGAGTCCCTGGCCAATGTATCCGCTTTTGGCTTTGGCATCGACGCCGGAGTACAATACGTGACAGGTGAGCAAGATAATTTTAAATTTGGCATCAGCCTCCGCAATGTTGGCTCGCCAATGACCTATCGCGGCGAAGCCCTATCGATCCAGCGGCCCAGCCCCAATGGAGGTTCCTATGATGTAACCGTGGATCAGCGCGGCGCTCGTTTTGAATTGCCTTCGCTCTTGAACATTGGTGCTTCTTACGATTTCCGCTTTTTGGAAAAACACCGCTTTACAGTTTTGGGCAACTTTACTTCCAATTCCTTTTCCAGAGATAACCTGGGTGCTGGTGCAGAATATGCCTTCGACGAACGTTTTGTTTTGCGGGGAGGCTACAAAACTGATTTGGGTTCAAATGACCCGATTCAGGCGCAAATTTATACTGGCTTGAGTGCTGGTGGTTCAGTGACTTTCCCACTGAGTAAGGTGGAAAAAAACACCAAAATCAGCGTGGATTACGCTTACCGTGCTTCTAAAGTATGGAGTGGAACACATAATATTTCGGTACGCATCGGGATTTAGTGTATTGAAGCCCAGCTTTTAACACCAGTTTAACGCAGGCAGATTTGACGTTTAGCCCGGACTACTGTAACTTTCAGGTATAAAAACCCGACCTTATGTACTTGAAAAATTACCTCTCCGGCCTTTTTTACTTGTTCGTTTTGGCCATCAGCTTTAGCTCTTGCGCCGTGCCGCAGGCCGTTGTCCGTATGGAGCCAGCCGCCGATCAAAAAATCCGCTGGGATTACGGGCAGGCCATTGTGGAAAAAAGTGTGGATAGCCTCTTTGGCCGCGCGGCTTTTGACCACGCTGAAAAAGAATTTTTGGTTTTCAATGTGGATGTAACCAACCTGAGTCAAAGGGATCAATTGGTTGCACCCGAGCAGTTTTACATCACCACAGCCACTGGCGCCCGCTATTTTGCCCTTGATCCGGAAAAGCAGTTGTTTTCGATGGAAGTGCAGGAGAATGTGCGAGAGGCCAATGCGAAAAATGCGGCGGTATTCGCCGGAGTTGTAGCGGCAGCAGCAGTAACCGCGGTGGTCGTTTCCGAAATCAAAGACGCCAAGGACAACAACTCGAATAACAATAACAACAACAACGAGAACCGCAACAACAATCAGGACAATACCAATTTTCTCCTTTCGGTTCCCCTGGTTATCAACTCTGCTTCAGCGGATCAATCCATTGCTCAGCAAAACATCGACAACTTCGAGCCCAATCGGCCCACCACCGGGGATCGTGGCTTTTGGATGGATTATACCCTGCGCAAAACTACTCTGGCTCCGGGTGAGAAAGCGAGAGGTAAAGTGCTGTTTCGCAGGCAAGATACTTTGAAGGACTTTTTATTGATGCTGCCTGTGGAGCAAAGCGTATTTTCTTTTGGGTTTAAGCAGAAGGTTTTTCAACCGCAGTAGTCCGATTTGTTCAAACAGGTCAATTTGCCTATAAAAAAGGGAGCTCATTGTGGAAACACCGCAATGAGCTCCTTTTTTTGTTCAAAAAGTCCAATTTCACTTCATCCTAGTCATTCACCAAAAGCCTGCCCCAGATTTTGCCTGATTTGTACTCAATGTACTTTTTATTGCCTGCCAGCTGGGATAATTTGGAAAAAAGCGGAATTATGTAATTTCTCGCCGGAATTGTGTAACTTTTTTTGTGCCGGAGTACTCACCTTTGGAGGTATTTACTCACGCTGTAATCGATCATAACTTGAAAACACTACTACACAATGGATTAAAAGCCATCGTTTTGCTTTTAATACCCCTTCTAGGGTACAGTCAAGCTCCCAATCTAGGCTCAACCTCCAGCTTTACCCTGTTTACCGCCGTCGGGGCATTCAACAACAGCGGAGTATCCGCGATCACGGGAGACATCGGTACCAATGTAGGTGCTTTCAATTTGGGAGCGGCAGTACTCATCGGAAGCAGCCATGTTGCAGACGCCGTTTCAGCACAAGCAGCAATGGATGTGGATCTTGCTTACGGCAGCATCAGCCCGATAACTTGTGACAGCGTCATTGGAACAACCATGGGAGGAGGACAAATTCTCCCTCCAAATGTTTATTGCATTGGCGCCGCTTCAACCATCAGTGGCGACCTAATTCTGGATGGACAAGGCGATCCCAATTCCTTGTTTATATTTAAAATAGATGGCGCTTTGGCTACTTCAATTGGTTCCCGAATCATTTTAACGAATTCAGCCTCTTTGTGCAATGTCTATTTCCAGGTAAATGGCCAGGTAACTTTAGGTGAAAATTCTCTTTTCCAGGGCACCATATTGGCGAATGGCGCCATTCATTTGTTGAATAATGCAACCCTGATCGGCCGGGGACTTTCTCGTTCTGGTGCGATCAATTTATCGGCGAATACCGTAACTGGAGCCTTACCTATTGCCTCAACTATTGTGGCAAGTGGGCCTACCTCATTTTGTGAAGGTGATAGTGTAACACTTTCCGGTAACGTGGGTGGAACCTGGAGTACGGGTGCAACCACGCCTAGCATCATCGTAAAAACAAGTGGCGACTATTTTGTCACCAATGAAGCCCCTTGTGATACGGTAAGCTCTAATCACATCATTGTAACGGTCAATCCACTGCCCATACCTTCGCTTATTTCCGCAAATGGCCCCACGTCATTTTGTGAAGGAGGTAATGTAGTACTCAGCGGCAATGTTGGCGGAACCTGGAGTACGGGTGCCATCACGCCATCGATTATTGTAACTACCGCTGGCGATTATTTTGTGACCAATGTCAATGCTTGTGGGGACACGGTTTCCAATCACATCCTGGTAAGCATTGACCAAAGCCAGCCTATTGCATCCATCATTACCATAAGTGGGCCAAATTTACTTTGCGCAGGTGATAGTGTGGTGCTCTCCGGAAATGTGGGTGGAACCTGGAGTACAGGTGCAACTACGTCATCCATTACGGTCAAAACCAGTGGCGACTATTTTGTCACCAATTCCAATGGCTGT
Source organism: Haliscomenobacter sp. (assembly GCF_965225875.1). Taxonomy (GTDB): domain Bacteria; phylum Bacteroidota; class Bacteroidia; order Chitinophagales; family Saprospiraceae; genus Haliscomenobacter. Next base: position 1,767,777 of record NZ_CBDDBS010000002.1, read on the forward strand.
GGCAATGTGGTTTCCAATCACATTATCGTCAGCGTGAATAATGTTGATGCCGGAGAGATTGGTACCAGCCAGAACCTTTGTGTAGGTGCTCCTTCTCCAACCTTGACAGCAACTACTGCAGCAAGCGGCAGCGGTTTATTGAGCTATGTTTGGCAGTTTAATACCATAGGTTGCTCAGGCCCTTGGAACAGCGTAGCTAATTCCAATTCCCCTTCTTTTAATCCTGGCGGAACAGTCAGTGTTACAACGTACTACCGTGTGATTGTTTCTTCGAGCATTGATGATGGAGATGGCGGAGCATTTGTTTGTAGCGACACCAGCAATTGTGTGGTAATCACCGCAAATGACGTAGATGCCGGATCACTCATTTCGGATGTAGACTCCATCTGCGCGGGGGGAAGTGTAGCCATTGATTCCATTGGAACTACGGGAACCCTAACTTATTTTGTTTTCACGAATGGCCTGGTAACCGCCTCATTTAGTACTTTGTCGCAATTAGAGGATTACTTGAGCACTGCTGCTCCCGGTGAGTACTGCGTTTATACCATAGCCTATGCCGGATTAAACGGTGGCTGTGGCAATGTTGCTGGCTTGAGTCTTGCGGAAGTCATTGCCGCCTGCCTAGAAGGGCAATGTTATGACATCAGTGAACCCCTTTGTATTCTGGTTACAGCTCCACCCCTTGGTGCCATCGCACTACAAGGTCCTGCCCTGTCCTGCGAGGATGATGGTTCGGTGATCCAGGTGGTGTTGAGCGCTTCCGGCCTTGCAGCACCTTACGATTTCTATTACAGTGATATCATCACCAGCCTTGGCCCAGATTGTCTTCCCAGAGCGGTAGGTGGTACCTTCGTTACTTTGAACGAAGCAGACAGTACAGTCGTATTAACCTATACGGGGGCCAATCCGGGCACCTACACCATTACTTTAGATCGAGTGGTAGATGCCAATGGTTGTGAGGATACCACGCGCCGAAGTGTAACTTTTACCATTGCGGCAAAACCCGTGGGGAAGGACAGTTCACGTACGATCAACAACTGTACCTCGGTAAACACCAATCTACAAAACATCATTGCCTGCCAGCAAGCCAGTACCTTTACCTGGTATAGCGTAGCCTCAATCGGCTCAAATGTGGCTTACAATAACCCAAATGTTAGTGGAGAAACCATCAATCCAGTTGGGACGGGCAGTGTGATCACTGATTTTTTGTCCAATACCAGCAACGTCAATCAAACGATCATTTACCGCGTGGTACCTACCAGTGTAGTGGGTGCTTGTGTTGGTGAGCCCTTCTACATCTCCATTACTGTTCGCCCAAGGGTACTCGTGACTTGTTTGGCCTGCGTAAGCCAGGTCAATGTGAGTCTGGATGCCAATTGTAGGTTCCTGGTTACGCCAAATGTCGTTTTAGATGGCTTTGCACAATGTGAAAATGGCCAGGTGTTGCTATCGGCATTGGAAGTACTCATCAGCGACGGCAACAACGACAGTTACATCAACTGTGCGGGTACCTATACTTACGTGGTTCGTTTAAAAGCGGAGTACGCCGAATGTTTCAGCTTTGAACCTTGTTGGGGTAAAATTACTGCCGAAGACAAAACCGCACCCGCGCTGATCTGTGCTCCTGCAGATGTTACTTTGGATTGTTACGATGTTAACTACGTGTTGAACAATCGCCTGACGATTGGTAATGTAGGTGCTACCAGTTCCCCACGTCCTGCAGCTACGAGCAGCCAAACCATCAACAACGCTGAAGGTGTTGCTGGAACTGGTGATGCTTGCAATTTGGGTTTGATCCCTCCAGCTTTGGTTTCGGACAACATCAAAAACCTAGGTTACGCCTACTTCAAAGACAATTGCTACAACTGTGGCTGCCGCATTACCCTGAAGTGGAGTGACAAAGTAGTATTCTATGCCTGTACTGATCCAGAGCTTAGAGACCGAGGCATTTATGCCACCATCTCTCGCGAGTGGGTAGCCACCGATTGCAACGGCATGAGTTCTTCCTACGTGCAAAAAATCCACTTCACTCGCCCAGACCTTGATGATTTTGTGTTCAATGGTCCCGGCGAAGGCAAATACAATCGGGTAGTAACTTACAACTCGTGTACTCCGGATAAGAGTTTGATCAAGAAGGAAGATGTAACACCTTATATATGCAGCTACTTCAATACTTCTGCCAACCCACGTTGTTTGTTCATCGACCAGGTTGAGTGCAACTATTCTATCTCAATCAAAGATACCGAGTTCCCCATCTGTGGCGGCAAAGGTGTAAAAATTGATCGGGAGATTTATGTGTTTGATTGGTGTGCAGGTGGTATTGTTGATACTTTCCATGTGCTGATCAAAATTGGAGATTTCACGGCACCTACGGTTGAATATGCTCATGGTGCACCTTACGATATTTCTACTGGCCCAATGGATTGTACTGCAGCCATTCCAGTAACTGTTGCGGGCATCAAGTCTGCCTTTGGGGTAACCATCAAAGACAACTGTACCTTAGGCAACATCAGTGTGAGTGTGTACACCAAAGATCGTTATGTAAAAGGTATCCTCGTTTACGAAGGGCCGGAAGATCCATTCTGCGACAATGCGCGAAAAAGTGCCGAACTGCGCGGTGACAATGATGCTTACCGCCTAGGTACTTGCGACATAACCGATATCTGCTGGGATAAAGTTGAATATGCTGTAATGAACGGCATGATGATTGGCCTTCCAGTGGGCAAACACCTGATGGTGATCGATGCTTTTGATGCTTGCTACAATGCCTCTATCACTTGTTTCATTTTTGAAGTGAAGGACAAGATTGCACCCGTCATGAAGTGTGACGATGACTTGCATGTAAGCCTAAGCAACGCCAATGGCTACACCAACGGTTACGCACAAGTGAGCGCTGAGGACATCGACGAAGGCAGTTGGGACAACTGCAAACTGGCCTGGATAGCAGTGCGCCGCAATGTTCCTGACGCTTGTGCCGCCAGCTTCATTGCCAAAGGTTATGACACAAACGGCAACGGCAAATTGGATGCGCTGCCCGCGGATGGCGATGTAAGCAAAGCTGATGGTTTTGACCTGAATGGCGATGGCGACATTGCTGATTTTGGCGAAACATTCATCCTCAAAGGTGGAAAATTGATGACGCCGCTGTTGGATTATGTGGAGTTCTTCTGTTGTGATTTGTCTGAAAGAGTAACTGTTGAATTGTGGGGAGGCGACATCTACGGAAATACGAATTATTGCTGGATGGACCTGTTGATCGAGGATAAAGTAGCGCCAACTTGTATCGCTCCCTGGGCCATCACCATAGATTGTGATGACAAAAACCTGGCTTTGATCGATGATAAAAAAGCAGCTGCTGCGGCCTTTGGGGATGTAACAATCACTACTGGCAACGATTGTGGATCGCTCGATACGACCTACACCACGGTAAAGAACTTGAAATGTGGCGCAGGCTACATCGATCGGACCTGGACTTTGACCAAACAAACAGTTAAAGGCCCAATCGCGATCTCTTGTACTCAGCGCATCACCATCAAACCAGTACATGAGTACAACATCTGCTTCCCTAAGGATGTGTCTACTGATTGCAAAACGCCAATCATTGATACCGTTATTACCGACGAATTGGCTTGTGATATCTTGGCTGTAAACGTAAGCGACAAGCGTTACGACGCTTCCGACGATGAATGCTACAAAATCTTCCGTACTTATTCAGTAATCAACTGGTGTACTTACGACGACCGTTGTGGTGACCCACTGCTCCAAACCAACATCTCGATCATTCCTCGTGACGTGTTTGGCAACTATGGAAAAGCTCCAATCTATGTTTTGGTTCGCGACCGCGAGCGTGGCGTTCGTGATGGTGTTGAAGAGTTCTACATTTCAAAGGACTTGATCCATGCCAATGCTGATGACATCCGCTTCACTCCACCATATTGCACAGTAGCAGGTGAATTCTACCATAGCTTCATTTATACCCAAATCATCAAGGTATACGATGACACTCGTCCAGTTGTAACTGCTGACCCAGGCAAATTCTGCATCCGCGAGGGTGGCGATTGTTTGGCCAACCTGAAAATGGTGATCACTGGTAAGGACAACTGTTCTGACAAAGTGACCCTGGAAACGCAGTACCTGATGATTGCTCCTGGTCAGACTTTGGATGCCAGCAAGATGATCCTGTACGCTACTCCACGCTGGAGCACCAAAGATTTGGGCAACGGCCAGTTCGAGATCAACGTTGCTAACTTGCCACAAGGCAAGCACGACCTAATCGTAGTGGTACGTGATGAGTGTGGTAACCTGAGTGTGGCAACCCGCATTCCATTCACTGTTGAAGACTGCAAAGGTCCAGCACCAATCTGTATCAACGGCTTGAGCACTGAACTGATGCCTGATGGTGCTGGTGGTGGTATGATGGCAGTATGGGCTTCTGACTTCGTTGCTTCTAAGATTTACGATTGCAACGGCCAAGGCCCAGAAACCAAGGATGGTTTGAAACTGGTTACCAAGTACTCGATCAACCGCGTAGGTAGCCCAGTAGTTTCTACTCAAACGGGTATCAACCTGACTTGTGCTGACAAAGGCAAAGTAATCCTCGTTGAATTGCACGCATGGGATGAAGCTGGAAAGGATGACTTCTGTGTAACTTATGTGGAAGTGCAAGACAACCGCAGCGTTTGTCCTGGTTCCGCAACGGGTACGGTAAGCATTGCTGGTACCATCTCTACCGAAGGCAATGCCAATCTCCAGGGAGCGAGCATTACCTTGAGTGGTTCCACTTCTCAGAATACAACGACTGCTGCCAATGGTGCTTACTCCTTCATCAACCTGATCAAAGGTGGTGACTTTACCATTGCTCCACAATTGGACAAAAACCACCTAAACGGGGTATCTACTTTTGACCTGGTGTTGATCCAAAAGCACATCCTGGGTGTAACGGCTTTGAACAGCCCGTACAAAATGATCGCTGCCGACGTCAACAACTCCAAGTCGATTTCGACCCTGGATTTGATTGCCCTGCGCAAGTTGATCCTGAACATTGATACCCACTTTGCGAACAACACTTCCTGGAGATTCATCGATGCCGCTTACAACTTCCCCCAAGCCAGTAACCCATGGTCTGCTAGCTTCCCTGAAGTAGTGAGCATCAACGACATTCCTGCCAATGCAACGGCCAACTTTGTGGCCATCAAAATGGGTGACGTCAACGCCAGTGCAAGCGTAAGTGCTGCTGCTACTGCTGAAGTACGTACCAATGGCACCTTGAACATTCAGGCTGCTGAGGCTGCGCTGAAAGCTGGTCAGGAATACAGCGTTGAATTCAATGCCGCTGACCTGAAGAGTGTACAAGGTTATCAGTTCGCCCTAAGCCTGGACAAGAGCAAAGTTGAGCTGCTGGACATCGTTTATGGTGTGGCTAAAGCCGAAAACTTTGGGGTGTTCCAAAACGAAGGGGTGATCACTACTTCCTGGAATGGAGACTTTAAACAAGGTGCCTTGTTCACTTTGGTATTGCGTGCTAAAGCTGATGCTCAATTGAGCAACACTTTGAGCCTGAACCGGGTGGTTTCTGCTGAAGCTTACAGCCAAAACAACGAGCAACTGGGTGTTGCCCTGCAGTTTGGCAAAGCCGAAGCCCTGGCCAATGGTTTTGAATTGAAGCAGAATACACCTAACCCATTCAATGGTGAAACGCTGATCAGCTTCAATTTGCCAAAAGCAAGTGCTGCTACTTTGACCATCAGTGATGTAACTGGCCGCGTGCTCAAGAGCATTCGGGCGGATTACGCAAAAGGGTTTAACCAGGTTATCCTCAAAGCTGCGGATTTAAATGCCACAGGGGTGTTGTACTACACGCTGGAAGTGGACGATTTTACAGCTACGCGGAAGATGGTGCTTTTGAAGTAAGATTTGAGCAGAAAAGATGAATAAAAAGAGCCGTTTCCAATAACCTGGAAAACGGCTCTTTTCATTGGTTCTAGACAGATGCCGAGTCCTTTGTGTTTTGACTATGGGCATTATTTTTAACCTTTTACTACTTCAATCTTAACGTTCAGCTTATATTGAAGGTGTTTCTTTGCAAGGAAAGCAAGCGCATTTCCAATAAACTACAACAAAATGCAACGTCTCCCTTTCTTTTTGGCCCTCATTTGTACCGTTTTCAACCTTGAATTTGGGTTTTCCCAGAAACCAATTTTTATTGTTGACTCGACGGCCATCAACCCCTGGACCAAACGCCCTTTCGAAAACAATCCTGAAAATTTCCAGTTTGCCATCGTCACCGACCGCACGGGCGGGCACCGCAATGGGGTTTTTGAAAAAGCAGTAGAAAAACTCAATAAGTTGCACCCGGAGTTTGTGATGTGTGTAGGCGACTTGATCGAGGGTTACTCCAAAGACCAAAAGGAAATTGATCGCCAGTGGGCGGAATGGGACGATATTTTGGGGAAATTAAAAATGCGCTTCTTTGCCCTGCCAGGCAACCACGATATCTCTAACGAAGTGATGCGCAAGGTGTGGCTGGAACGTTATGGCAAAGCCTGGTACCATTTTGTGTACAAAGGAGTACTGTTCATTGCAATGGATTCTAACGATGGCGATGGTTTGAGCATCAGCCGCAGCCAGATTGACTACGTCAAAAAAGCCATCGCCGACAATCCGCAAGTGCGCTGGACGATGTTGTACATGCACCACCCGGTGTGGAATTACAAGGATTTTAATGGCTTTAACGAAATTGAAGCGGCACTACAATCCCGCCCGTACACGGTATTGGCCGGGCACAACCACCAGTATCTCAAAACCCAGCGCAACAACCGCAATTATTACATCCTGGCTTCGACGGGCGGTGGAAGTCAGTTGCGCGGGCCCCGCTTTCAGGAATTTGATCACGTCACCTGGGTTACTTTTACTGATGAGGGGCCCGAACTGGTCAACCTGGCCCTAAGCGGCATCCACAACGACGACATTGTGGACGATGCTGGCCTGGCCAAAGCCAAAGCCATGCTGGACGCCGTTAATTTCAAACCCCAACTGCTCAAAATAGATGCCCGCCGTGCCCAAGTGCTCGTCAACATCCAAAATAGTGGCCTCGATACCTTGTATTTTGAAGGCCATTTGTACCACCATCACCAACTCAGCTCCAATCAGGGTAAGTTCAAGCTGAAAATTGCGCCACAAAGCAATCATCAGCTGAATTTTGAAGTAAGTACCATTGGCAATGCTACTTTTGACAAAGCGGCACCGCTGGAGTTAGACTGGCAAATGTCCTTGCCTTCCCCTTTTATGGAGGCACCTTACCATTTGGAAGGTACTTTGCCGATCATTGTGGATTTTACCCCACCAAGCCCTGCGGTGGAGGAACGCAGCATTTTTTTAACGACCAAAACCATCGAACTCAAGCAGCCCCAGACTGGCCTGAGCATGCGCTACACCCTCGATGGTACCGAACCTAGCCTTAACTCCAAAACTTACCAGGCACCCATCACGATCAGCAACACGACAACCTTGAAGGTCCGCTATTTCAACACCAAGAACGGCGCGGCCAGCAATACCTGGCAACAGGTTTACCGCAAGGTCACCCTGCTGGAGCCAGTTACCATGCCAACTGCAAAACCGGGTATGGCTTATCGCTTTTACGAGGGCAAGTTCCAGACTTTACCCAATTTTAAAACCTTGACCCCGCTGAGAACGGGTACGGTGCAAGACTTTAATGTGGAACTGCTGGCTGGTTCACGGATTAATCACTACGCAATTGTGTACGAGGGTTTTGTAGACATTCCGGCTGATGATCTGTATTATTTTTATACCCGCTCTGATGAAGGTTCCAAGCTTTATATTCATGACCAATTGGTGGTCGACAATGATGGTTCGCATGAAGAGCGCGCCCGGGGTGGCGATATTGCTTTGAAAAAAGGGCTACATCCTTTCCGGGTAGAGTATTTTGAGGGTTTTGAGGGACAGAGTTTGTTTGTGGGGTATAGCGGAGGAGATGGGAAGAGAAAGCCATTTATTGGACTGCCGCTGATGAGTAAGTAGGGTGAGTTTAGAATCGCAGCAGCGGTTGAGGGGGATTTGGGATGGCGAATGTTGGTTGGGAGCCGCCCAAGGGACTCGAACCCTCGACCTACGCATTACGAATGCGTTGCTCTACCAACTGAGCTAGAGCGGCTAAACAATTTCTAATGGGTTGCAAATATAATACAAAAGAGCATCGTCTGTCAAGCGAATCCCTGCTTTTTTTACCAGCTTACGCCAGCACCACCGCCGCCAGAAGAGCCACCGCCCCAGCTACCACCACCACCGCCGCCGCTACTGCCGCCGCCCGAAGACGAGCTCCGTGTCAGCATGGGGATCGATACCCGTTTTACCTCGTGGTAGTGGCAACTTTTACAATCGTTGACGACTTCTTTGAGTCCGGTGGAGGAGTAAGTTGCCGCCGTGATGGTTTGGCTATGAGAATTGTAATAGGTGATGAAACTGCACTTGGGGCAACGGCGGTACTGCTTGTTGCCTTTGCTGTAGCGCAGGATGAGGATATCGTCGGCATCGTTGTCGTTGGCCCAAACGTCGTAGTCCGCTACGCCAATTTCCTCTTCGGTGATTTGGCCTTTTTCGAGGTAAACATCTTCTTCGTTGTCGGGAATCAAACGCAGTTCGGCACCCGTTTTTTTGCTGAAGCGTTTGCCGTAGCGCAATTCCTTCATTTTGCGGCCCACAAACCACCAGATAAAAACGTAGGGGATCGGGAACAGAATCAGGAAAAACCACATGCGCGATTTGCGCAGGGCCATGTATTTATCATAAGCATCCTGCTTGCTGTTGAGGCCATTGTAGACAAAAACCAGGGCCAGCAGGTTGAAAATCCCGTTAAAAATAGAATGCCCAAAGAGGATTTGCAACCAGCCACCCTTGTTGTCTGAACCCTGGTAAGTCTGGTCTTCAATCTCGGCGATGTTGTTGGGGTTTTCAAGGAAGTACTTGCATTTGTTGACCGCCGCAATCAAACCAATGCCATAATCTCCGTTTTTGAAATGGGGTACCACTTCATCTGTACCTATCCGGTAACAAACCGCATCAGTGAGAATACTCTCGGTTCCCAGGCCCGTTTCAAATTCGGTACGCCGCTGGTCCATCACCGTAAGAATGAGCAAGCCATTGTCTTTTTCGGCCTGGCCAATGCTCCATTTGTTGAAGAGTTTGGTGGCAAAATCCTTGGGAACCTCCTCCCCTATCGAATACAGTACCACAACCGCGACTTGCGCCGTGGTGGAGTCTTCCATCGCATTGATCAACTTATCCAGCACCGCTTCGTCGGAGGCACTGAGGTAGTCGTCGGGATCGCTGACACTGCTGTTGCGGTTCTTAGGGTCAGGAACTTGATCAACAGTGTAGGTCTTCCCAGACTTCTGTGCAGTCAGGAAGCCAGTAGAAAATAAAAGGGCAAAGGTGAAAAGTAAGTAGCGCATGGAATGGCAAAGGTTTTCCGTAAGGGCGATATAAATCTGCTTCAAGATCGGGATTTTCAGTCAAATCCGCATGCTTATTCGACACAATGGCATTTTTAGATCGATGGATGATTTTGGTTGCTCCAAATTTCAAGGATGCGCCGCCACCCAAACCTCCCCATCCTCAAAAATTTCTTTTTTCCAGATCGGCACGGTTTCTTTTAATGTATCAATCGCGTATTGGCAAGCTTCAAAAGCAGCCTTGCGATGTGGAGTAGAAACAGCAATGACCACGGCAATTTCACCAATCGCCAAACTCCCCACCCGATGGTGAATGACCACATGGTGGGCCTGCCAGCGTTGTTCCACCTCTGCAGCGATTTTGGTCATCTCCGAAATGGCCATCGGCGCATAGGCTTCAAACTCCAGGCGCAGCACCGGGCGGCCTTTGGTTTGATTACGCACAGTACCGATAAACACCGTTGCCCCACCCGATGCCGGGTCGGCAGCAAGGTCGATGCATTCCTGAGCGGAGAGGGGAATTTCTTTGATTTGGATGTTGAGCATGGCCATTAATTTATTCTAAAACCCCTAAATGAATAATTCGTCCACCCGTTTGGTTGATGGGGTCTACACTTTTGCCAATGACGATGCCATTCTCCGGTGCCGTGTATTCTTTGATCACATCGCCAAAAATGTTGCGCAGTGTAGCAATGGTTTCGCCAGCGTACACCAATTCTCCCACATTGGGGGAAACCGTTAAAATCCCCCCTGAATCTGAATAAATCCAGTAGGAGTTTTTACAAATATAAGGTCGGGATTCGGGCAGTTCAATCGCGCCCTCGGTCATCTGTAGTTGACAAAGCAGGTTGTAAATTCCCGTCAAACCCGAACGCAGGAAACCTTTGTGAAAAGTATGCGGGCTGCCTACTTCCAGCGTAATGGCATAAATCCCCAGTGAATCTGCGGCCCCGCGCAGTGAGCCATCCGAAGGGAGGTTGTGCACAATGACCTGGGCATTTTGTAAAATGGCCATTTCCCGGCAAATGGGATCATCCAGATCAGCCCGGATATAATGGGCATTGACCCGGCCAAAACTGGCTGTATGTAAATCCAGCAGGTAATCAAAATAACGAATGATGCGATCTACCAGCCGAAAAGCATAGACCTGGCTGTTGCTGCCATCGGCCCGACCTGGCATCACCCGGTTGAGGTCGGTACCATCGATGAAGTTCCTTTCCTTGATGAGCAAGGAAGGGATATTGATTACAGGTACCCCAATCACGGTTCCAGCCAGCTTGTCCAGTGAAACCTCCTGAAAAAAACGCTGAATCAGGGGGATGCCATTGATTTCATTTCCCCGGATTGCCGCAGTAATGCCGAGCACCGGGCCATCTTTGCGCCCACGCGCTACAATGACCGGGATGTACACCGGTAGCCCCATCCCGTCAGAAATGAGGTGTAACCAAAATCGACGAATGCTGCCTTGGGGCACTTTGCTTAAGTCGAGGCGACGGATAACTTCAGTATGCGTATCGGTATGGGCAAATGGGTTCATAGCGCGATTTCTTCAATCAAAGATGGATCATTGTTGATCGATTTAAAGTACTTCATTCGGAAACGCCCCTGGGCATTGACCAGGTTTTGTGCCATTTTATCGATGGCGACCGTGGAAAACACGGTTTGAATGTAGGCTTCAATCAGATCATCCAGTCCGATTCCCAGTTTATTAAAATCTCGTCGATCCATCAAGACCAATCGATTGGTATCACTATCAAAAGTACCATCAGGGTTTTTGATGGAGAGGTTGGTCCCCAGCATGTCCCAGGATTCACAGCCATCTTCCAGGGTATCTTCCAGGGGTTTGCGTGCCCGACGGGCGTATACACAAAGGGGTAAAATGCCCTCTTCGGTAGAGCTAACCATCATGCGCAGGTCTGCTACATACGTTTTGCCATTGGCGGTGGGGATGGTCCCTACGTGGTACAATTTCCCGGAAGAAGTTGTTGAACTCCAGTTGTAATTGCCTATCAGGCTTTGAACAATGAAGCGATCATAAGGAAAATCCTCCGCCATAAATGCGTCCAATTCTCCTTGATTCACGATGGTATAAACGCCTTGTCCAGCGTTGCTATAAGGGACTTTCACTACCGCCTGGCCACCCATTTCCGCTACTTTTTGGGGAATGGCCTCTTTGCTCACGTCCCAAATGGTTTGGGGAATGTTGATGCGTATTCCCTTGTCTTCCCATTCCGCGTTGAACTGCTCGTACGCTTTGGCAGCTACCATCTTGTTGCGCCCACCTGCCAAACAGGCCACTATCGGATTAAAGATCCGGGTTTTGGTATGCAAATGCAGGCGATTCCAGGGTCGCTGGGTCACGTAGCGAAAAGCGGCGCGGATCAGGTGCCATTCGCCCTTTTCGTCCAAAACCTCCATTTGGGCATCCGCATTGTAGCGCACTGGGGGGTTGGTATCTTCGTTGTAAAAGGGCACAAAAAATACATCTTCTTTCATCACATCGGCGATCACTGCTGCATATCCCGAAGCTTCCATGTAGTTTTTATCGTACAAAACCGCTAGAGCCCCTTGTACACCCGTGCGTTTTTTTTGCAAAAAGGGTTTAAAGGTGCGCTCAATGAGCATGCGGTAGCCACCCTGTTCTTTATGGTCGTCAGTAAGTGGCATCGATTTTTGGCCGGAGGGGCAGGAATTGTTTTCTATGATGACCATTTGGCGGCGCGCACTAGCGGAGGTTACATTGAGCAAATCGGCGCCAGCCCAAAGAAAATGTTTGCATTTATAATTGAGGAGTTCTGCCAGGGCTTCCGCTTTTACTACTGGATGTAAGTGGCAATACCGATTGATCATTCTTTCCCGACTGAGGTTGAGGAAAAAAAGAACCATGGGATGGATGGTCGCATTCAGTGCTTTGGGGTACCAATGCCGATGTGCCTCAAACTCACCAGGGTGAACAAGCTTAGCTGCTTTAGGTGGCAGTACTTCAGAAAGGATCATTGGTAATGGATTATGGTTAACTGGGGTGAAAAGTACGCAGAAAAAACCAGAAGCGTACGTACAGGTGGGTTACTTTTTCCCGCAGAAAGAATCCGTCGGAATCGCGAAGTCAAGGGTCATTCATTCATAGGTCATGTATGGGAGGGATGAAAAATGAATTGAATGACCCTTGAGTTTTTAGTTTTTAGTTGTCGTCGTCGTCAGCGTCCAATAGCCATTTTTTAGGGTTATTGTATTTGGGCTTTTCCTTGGAGGGGCCCATGTTTTTCTTGTTTTTGTCCTTGACAAATTCAGTGTCATCGTACTGACGACCGCCGGTCTTCTTTTTTGGTTCTTTCTTTTTCATGACTCTGCGTGTTTACAGCAAAAAGCGCAAAGCAGTTGGTGTTTTTTTGCCTGCAACTTGATGCGAGCACAGATTTTGGTGAAACAATGTTAAGTCACTTCCAAATGTCCCTGAAAAGATAAAGTCCAAAATTAATTTTTGCAAGTGTTGAGCATATAAAAATTATTAAGCTGTAGCGTCCAGCATCTTTCCCTTGTTTAAAATCACGCTCAGATTTGAGATAAATGAGTAGAAATTGCTGAGAAGTTCAGTTCTAAGTTTTTGATTTTATTATCTTTGTTTATTTTCATTTTATTTTTTTAAACTATAAACATGCAAAAACTATTCGTACTCATAGCGGTATGTGCACTCAACTTGTGCCATGCCCAGAGTTACAAAGATTATCCCATGTGGGATCCTGCCCTGCCTTTTGAGCAAAGGGTAAAAGATCTGGTTGCTCGCCTGAGCCTGGATGAAAAAGTGGGCCAGATGCTCAATGCCGCACCGGCCATACCCCGCCTGGGGATTCCTGCTTACGATTGGTGGAATGAAGTGCTGCATGGAGTAGCCCGCACCCCTTTCCGGGTCACCGTGTATCCCCAAGCCATTGGTATGGCCGCCACCTGGGACACCAGTTCTCTGGCCCAAATGGCCCATTATTCAGCCCTGGAAGGCCGTGCCGTGTTCAACAAAGCGACTGCCTTAGGCCGCAACAACGAGCGCTACCTGGGATTGACTTATTGGACGCCAAACATCAACATTTTCCGGGATCCACGCTGGGGGCGGGGGCAAGAAACCTATGGCGAAGATCCGTTTTTGACCGCCATGATGGGCCGGGCTTTTGTACGAAGTTTGCAGGGCAATGACCCCAAATACCTCAAGGCTGCGGCTTGTGCCAAACATTTTGCGGTGCACAGTGGCCCCGAACCTTCGCGGCATTCGGACAATTTCAACCCCAGTGATTACGACCTCTGGGATACTTATTTACCCGCATTTAAAGAGTTGGTGACCAAAGCCAATGTCGAGGGCGTGATGTGCGCCTACAATGCCTTTTATGGACAACCCTGTTGTGGGAGCGATGTGCTGATGACCGATATTTTGCGCAACCAGTGGAAATTCAAAGGCTATGTGACCAGCGATTGTTGGGCAATCGACGATTTTTTCAAGTACCACAAAACCCATCCGGACGCTACCACCTCCGCAGTGGACGCCGTTCTGCACGGCACCGATGTGGAATGTGGCACGGCAGTGTACAAGTCCTTGTTGGATGGGGTAAAAAATGGCATGATCAAGGAAAGTCAGTTGGATGTGTCGCTGACCCGCTTGTTCATGACTCGGTATCGTTTGGGGATGTTTGACCCCGTCTCCATGGTGAAATACGCCCAAACGCCTCAATCTGTGATGGAGGCACCCGAGCACAAAGCCCATTCCCTGAAAATGGCGCGCCAATCGATGGTTTTGCTAAAAAATGAAGGAAATACCCTGCCTTTGAGTAAAAACATCAAAAAAATTGCCGTATTGGGTCCAAATGCCGACAACCGAATTGCAGTATTGGGCAATTACAATGGCATACCTACCGAGATCGTGACCGCCTTGCAGGGCATCAAAAACAAGGTGGGTAAAGACGTAGAGGTCATTTATGAAAAGGCCATCAACTTCACCAACGACACCTTATTAACGTATACCGATGTGAGCAAGCAGTACAGTTGGGAAGGCAAAGCGGGTTTTAAGGCTGAGTATTTCAACAATGTCACGCTGCAAGGAAATCCCGAAACCTCCAAAATGGAAGCTGAAGTTGACCACTTGTGGCAGGAAGGTCAGGCGGTGGAGGGTACCATCCGAGCCTACAATTTTTCAGCCCGCTATACCACTCAATTTAAAGCAGACAAAGACGGCTACATCACCTTCGAAGTAGAAGCCGATGATGGCTACCGTTTTTTGGTCAACGACAAAGAAGTGCTCAATGCCTGGGTGCGCAACCGCTGGGGTGCCCGTACCTATCGCCTGGATACCCGCAAAGACGAAGTGTACAAACTCACCCTGGAATACTGGCAAGGTGAAGGCAAGGCCAATGTGCACCTGCGCGCCGGGCTTTTTGCCAAATCGAACCTCGATGCCATTGTTAACAAAGTAAAAGACGCCGATGTGATCGTTTATGTCGGCGGCATTTCGCCCCAGTTGGAAGGGGAAGAAATGCAGGTAAATTTTCCTGGTTTTAATGGTGGCGACCGTACCTCCATTTTGTTGCCAGCCGTGCAAAGTGAATTTTTGAAAAAACTTAAAACCAGCGGTAAACCCGTCGTTTTTGTAATGATGACGGGAAGCGCCGTTGCCCTGCCCTACGAGCAACAAAACATCCCGGTGATTCTCAACGCCTGGTACGGGGGCCAAAGCGCAGGTACTGCCATTGCCGATGTACTTTTTGGCGATTACAACCCCGCCGGGCGTTTGCCGGTAACCTTTTACAAAAGTGATAGCGACTTGCCCGATTTTAAAAGTTACGACATGAGCAATCGGACTTACCGCTATTTTAAAGGGGAAACTTTGTATCCATTTGGTTACGGTTTGAGCTTTAGCACCTTTTTATACAGCAACATCAAAGCGCCTACCTCCATAAAGTCTGGGCAACCGATCACAATTAGTGCAACGGTCAAAAACACGGGCAAAAGAGATGGTGAAGAGGTTGTTCAATTGTATCTGGCCTACCCTGATGCCAAGGGCAGAGCCCCCATCCGGGCATTGAAGGGCTTCAAACGCATTTCCCTAAAGGCGGGTGAAAGCCAAACCGTCTCCTTTAGCCTTTCCCCAGAACAATGCGCCTTACTCGATGAAAAAGGCCAAAGTTATCAACCCAAGGGCAAGCTGGAAATCAGCCTGGGCGGCGGACAACCAAAGCAAAAACAAAGTACCACGAGTAATGTGCTCTTAAAAACCGTACAGGTACTATAAACAACACAACATGAAAGCAGTATTCTTTTTCGCACTCTGCATTTTTTCGTTCAAGCTGATCGCTCAAGACAAACTGGGCGTATTTGACCACCATGAAGATGTGGGTAATCCTTCCATGAAAGGCTACGCGACTTACAATCCCGAAACCCAGCAATACACCATGGAAAGCGCGGGCATCAACATGTGGGACAAAGCGGATCAATTTCACTTTTTGTGGAAAAAAATCAAGGGCGATTTTATCATAACGGCCAGTGTCCAGTTCATCGGAAAAGGCACCAATCCGCACCGCAAAATTGGCATCATTGCCCGCGACAAACTCAGCACTGATTCCCGTTACGCGGATGCCTGTATCCACGGTGACGACCTCACTTCTCTCCAATACCGCTCTAGCGATGGGGCCATTACGGAACAGGTGGAGCTCTCGGTTTTTCATCCTACGGACATTGAATTTCAACGCATTGGCAACAAGTTCATCTTTTCAGCAGCTGTTTTTGGGGAAAATTACAAATCGGTCAGCAAGGAGATTGAGCTTGGAGAAGAAGTATTCGCCGGGCTTTTTATTTGCTCACACGAAGACAAGGTGGTTGAAAAAGCCGTTTTTAGCAATGTGCGCATCATCATTCCAGCTGCGAAAGACTTTCGGCCATACCGGGATTACCTCGGCAGCCACATCGAAGTGATGGAGGTACAAACCGGCTTGCGCAAAATCCTGCACTCTGCCCCTAACTCCCTGCAAGCACCCAACTGGACCAAAGATGGCAAAACTTTGATTTACAATTCCGAAGGTTTGATGTACAATTATGACCTGGCTACTGGGCAAATCAGCAAACTCAACACTGGTCCCGCAACCAATAACAACAATGACCACGTCCTGTCCTTTAATGGCAAAAACATCGCCCTCAGTAACCACATGGGGACGAACAGAATTTCGACCCTTTTCACTTTGCCCGTAACAGGTTCGGACAATCCAGTGGCCATCACCTCGCCGGAATCGGGGCATTCGTACCTGCACGGTTGGTCGCCCAATGGCAAAAGTTTACTCTTTACGGGGCAAAGAAACAAACAGTACGACATATGGTCGATCGACATTGCGACCAAAAAAGAAACCCAACTGACCAACACGCTCACGCTGGACGATAGCCCAGAATACACCCCCGATGGCAAGTGGATTTATTTCAACTCCGTGCGCACCGGAACCATGAAACTCTGGCGCATGAAGCCCGATGGCAGCCAACAGGAACAGGTGACTTTTGATGAGTACAACGACTGGTTCCCACACATCTCGCCCGATGGGAAGTGGATTGTGTACCTCTCCTACCCCAAGGAAATCAACCCCACTGACCATCCCTGGTACCAAAAAATCTACCTGCGTTTGATGCCAGCCAGTGGTGGTATTCCCCGGAATATTGCTTACGTGTATGGTGGGCAGGGCACCATTAATGTGCCTTCCTGGTCGCCGGATAGCAAACGGATTGCTTTTGTGAGCAACACGCAGTTGAAGTAAAATCTAAGGTGTTTCTATAGTGCCTTCGGTTTCTTAGGTGCTGAAAAAACGTCTTGCAGAGCAAGACTATTTTCTTTTTTCACCACCTAAGAAACCGAAGACACTTAAGGGGCACCTTAGATATATTGCGATATCAGCCTGTATCTTCTCCCTGGAAAATCGTATGGTTTTGGGCAAAAGCACTAACTTTATCCCAAAACCATACCATCTCATGTCCGATGCCTTCATTTTCGACGCCCTGCGTACCCCGCGTGGTCGTGGAAAAACCAACGGATCATTATACGAAGTCAAACCACTGGACTTGCTGGGCACCGCCCTGGAAAAGCTCCGACTGCGCAATCAACTGGATACAAAAGAAGTAGATGATGCCATCATTGGCTGCGTTACTCCGACCGATGACCAAGGCTTCAACATCGCCAAGGCAGCACTCATTCATGCCGGTTGGCACCAGAATGTTGGCGGGCTGACCATCAATCGTTTTTGTGCCTCTGGCCTCGAAGCCATCAATTTGGCTGCCGCAAAAATCAAAATTGGTTGGAGTGACCTGATGGTAGCAGGTGGACTCGAAAGTATGAGCCGGGTGCCCATGGGCAGCGACGCTGGCCCCTTGATGTACGACCCTGAACTGATCAATCGTGCCGATTATATTCCTCAAGGCATCTCTGCCGACCTGATCGCTACCATGGAAGGTTTTTCCCGGGAAGACGTAGATTCCTTTGCCTTGAGCAGCCATCAACGCGCTGCCGCAGCCATGCAAGCCGGATATTTTTCCAAATCTCTGGTTCCCATTTACGACCGCAGTGGTCTGCTCATTCTGGATCACGATGAGTATGCCCGGCCAGATACCGACGAGCATATTTTGCAACGCCTTCGGCCTTCTTTTGCTGCCATAGGCGCCCTGGGATTTGACGATATGGCCTTGCACAAATACCCTCTGATAGAAAAAATCAACCATGTACATACGGCAGGTAATTCTTCCGGTATTGTAGACGCAGCAGCAGTAGTGCTGATGGGCAGCCAAGAAAAAGGCGAGGCGTTGGGGCTGAAACCACGCGCCCGCATCCTTTCCATCGGCAATGCCAGTGTGGAACCCACTTTGATGCTCACCGGCCCGGCCCCTGCCGCCAAACAGGCCCTGCAACGCGCCAAAATGCAGGCCAAAGACATTGATCTCTGGGAATGCAACGAGGCTTTTGCAGCGGTGGTTCTGAAATTTCAACGCGAACTGGATATTCCCCATGAACGTTTGAATGTCAATGGTGGGGCGATTGCGATGGGCCACCCCTTAGGCGCTACCGGTGCAATTTTGCTGGGCACTTTATTGGATGAAATGGAGCGCCGGAATGTACAAACTGGTTTGGTTACGCTCTGTGTCGGCGGTGGCATGGGCGTGGCGACGATTATTGAACGGGTTTAATTCGTTGGGGCAGCCCTATGTGGCTGCCCTTGTCTAGGCAGCCACATAGGGCTGCCTCTACGAAATTTTACGATATGATCTATTACAAAAAGGATACCGATAACATTGTCACCCTCACCCTCGACATGAAAGGGCGGCCCCGCAACGTGATCAACCACGAGATCTTCGAGGCCTTTGTTCCCGTTTTGGAACAATTGAAGGCGGATAAAAAACGGGGTGCACTCAAGGGAGTGATTTTGACTTCTGGGAAAAAGACCTTCCTGGCCGGTGGTGACCTGGATTATTTGTACCAAACCAATGATCCAGCCGAGGTATTTGCTTTTTGTGAAAAAATGAAAAAATTCCTGCGCGACCTTGAAAGTCCGGGAGTTGCTGTCGTTGCAGCCTTGAATGGTAGTGCCATTGCTACCGGGTTTGAGGTGGCACTGGCTTGCCACCACCGTATTGCCGTGGATGACCGTAGGATTGTACTGGGTTTGCCCGAAGTGGAGCTGGGTTTGATTCCCGGCGGTGGCGGAATTGTGCGTTTGATGTGGTTGTTGGGCATCGAAAAAGCCAATCACATCGTAAGTAGTGGGCAGTTGTACTCCCCACAAGAAGCCCTGCGGGTCGGCATCATCGACGATTTGGCGCCCAACCAAAAAGAGATGTTGGAAATGGCCAAAGATTGGCTGCTGAGCAATAAAGAAAGCCGCCGCCCCTGGGACAAAAGTGGGGAACGTATCCCCGGTGGTTCGGCCAAAGACGCCCTGGTAGCCGATTTCATTCGCTCCGAAGCCGCCCGCCTCGCTGCCAAAACCCACCACAATTACCCAGCACCACAAGCCATTTTGAACGTGCTTTCGGAAGGCTCCAAAGTCGATTTTGATACCGCCGAACGCATTGAAAGCCGTTACTACACCCAATTGGTGATGAGCAAGCAGTGCAAAAACATGATCAAAGCCTTTTGGTTCGACAGCAATTACATCCGCCATGGCTTGAATCGCCCGCGGGGATTCGGCAAGTTTCGGCCAAAAAAAGTGGGCGTGATTGGTGCCGGGGGCATGATGGGTTCGGGTATCGCCTACGCCTGCCTGCGCAATGGCCTGGAGGTAGTGATGAAAGATGTATCCAAACTGATCGCCGAAAGGGGTCGTGAGTATGTCCGCAACAAACTCAACCCACTGGTACAAAGTGGCGAAATGAGCAACACGGAGCGAGACCAATTGTTGAAACGCATCATCACTACGGAAGATCCCCGCGAGTTTGAAACCTGCGATCTGGTCATCGAGGCCGTTTTTGAAAACGCGATGGTCAAACAAAAGGTCACCAAGGAAGCCGAAGCCTTTATGGACGAGTATTCTTTTATGGCCAGCAATACCATCTCCATTCCCATCACCAAACTGGCCGAAGTATCCATGCGCCCCGATAATTACGTGGGTTTGCACTTTTTTCATCCAGCCGATGAAGTACCTTTGGTAGAAATTGTGCGGGGTGCCCGTACTTCGGAGGAAACGGTGGCCCGCGCCTTCGACTTTGTAAAAGCCATCAAAAAAACGCCCATCATCGTCAAGGACGATTGGGGCTTTTACGCCGCGCGGGTGCAAAACACCTACATTCTGGAAGGCATCACCATGCTCAAGGAGGGTTATCCGCCCGCGCTGATTGAAAACCTGGGCCGCCAGGCTGGAATGCCCAAGGGTGCCCTCGCCCTGGCCGATGACCTGGGCCTCAATCTCGTGCTCAACTACGAACGCCAGGCAGGTGAACACTATGGCCCCAAATACATCCCCCACCCTGCGGTGGAGGCCCTGGACAAGATGTTGCAGGAATTCACCCGCCCCGGGCGCAACAAAAAGGCAGGCTTTTATGAATATACCGAAGATGGACAACGCCACTTGTGGCCCGAACTGAGCACCCACTTCGGCCCCCAACTCAGCACCTTCGAACGCCAGGAGCTCATCGATCGTCTTTTGATTTCACAGGTATTGGAGGCGGTGTGGTGTATGCAGGAAGGGGTGATCAACTCCATAGCGGCCGCTAACCTGGGTAGCATTTACGGCTGGGGCTTTCCGGCATTTAAAGGTGGCACCATCCAATACATCGCAGATTATGGCCTGGAGGCTTTTGTGGCCCGATGTAAGTACTTGCGGGAAAAACATGGTTCACGTTTCCGGGTGCCGAAGAAGTTGGAAGAATTGGTGAAAGAGACGGAATTGGTGGGGGATTTGTTGGGGATGAGCTCGTAGTGGCAGCCCTATGTGGCTGCCCTCCAATGAGGCCGATCGGGTCTGTTTTGAACATGCCGACAAGCCCCGCTAGGGGGCGCAATTTGGGTAGCAATCGATGATTCCCAATGATTTCAAAGTCCCGTCAGGGACGAAATAAGGGTATATTCCCCTTTAGATACCCACATCACGTCCCTACGGGAGAAAACATCGGGCGGTTGTTTTCTACCCATATTGCGCCCCTAGCGGGGCTCACGTTGCCCGAAAAAACAGGGTTTATAGACCTTGCTGTAGGGGGGGTATCAAATAGTATTACTGGCCATAACTATACACTTGCAAGCACTTATGGCGAGTAATGCGCCAAAATTACTTACCATAACTATGTACTTGCATAGCCGAATGGCGAGTAATGAGATGCAGAGCAGAGAGCTTTGCTACTTAATGGATTTTCAATTATCTTTGAATAAAAAAATTAAATGATTCCCAATCAAGGAAAAATAGAAGGGTTACGATTGAGCAATTTCACCTGTTTTGCTGATTTAGATGTCAGTTTTTCAGAAGGGATCAATGTGATTATTGGGGAAAATGGGTTGGGGAAGACGCATTTGTTGAAGGCTCTTTTTAGCTCGGCAAAAAATCAAATATTGGGTTATGAGTCTTTTCAAGATGACTTATTAGCTGCTTTGATTGGGCAACAAAAGATGGTCAAAGAATTAAAAACCAATGGAGATTTAACGATTGCAACTGACTTTTTGCAAATTTTCGGAGGAATAGGGGTCCGGTCGTTGAAGAAAAATCTAAAGAAAGAATTTAAGGTTGAGATTATTTCTTCACCTCTCATTTCACTTTAGCGTAAAATAAAATTATTTCAAGCTCACACCCTCACCCCCTCCAACAATATCACCAACAACTCTTCCTCCAGCATCTCCGCCGTGATCTTCTTCCCCGGCTTGTACCAATCATACAACCAGCGGAGGGCCGAGAACAAGGTATACGACAAAATCAGCGGATTGACTGGTTTGAACTCCCCACTCGCCACCCCAGCGCTAATGATGGCCTGAAAACGGCTTTCGTAATCTTTGCGCAATTGCAGGAATTCACTCAGGTGGGGTTCTTCCAGGTGCCGCCATTCATCGTTGAAAGCGGTGACGGAGGTGACGTCTTCGAGCGACAATTGTATGTGTAGTCGAATCAAGCGGGTGAGTTTTTCGGTAGCACTCACGCCAAGGGACTCCACTTCCAACATACCGGAAAGGAAACGCTGAGCATTGTTGGTGCAAATTTCGCGAAGAACGTCAGACTTGGATGGAAAATGATTGTACAAACTGGAAGCACGAAGACCTACTTCCTTAGCCAGATCGCGCATAGAGGTGGCCTGGTATCCTTTATCCCGGAACAGGCGCGCGGCGGCTTCGTAGATTTGTTCTTTTTTTGACTTTTCCACAAGAGAGAAGCCCCCCGATCATTAGAGACCGGGGGTATGTCATAAGCTTAACCCAAGTGAGCAACGTGCTTCATCAAGCTGCTCTTCAGGTTGGCTGCCTTGTTCTTATGCCAAGTGTTTTTCTTTGCCAGTTTGTCGATCATTTGGATCACTTTTGGCAAGAAACCTACCGCCTCCGTCTTGTCCTTCATGCTGCGCAACTTCTTGATAGACGTACGAGTAGTCTTCTTATAGTAGCGGTTCAACAAACGACGCTTTGCCTCTTGACGGATACGCTTCTCAGACGATTTATGGTTTGCCATTACAAAAACTTTTCACAATTAATAATACTACTGAACAATTGGAGCGCAAAGATAATTATTCATTTGGAAAGTCCAAAGGTAATTTTAAAAAAACCTTTTCGTTTAAGATTATCCAAAGACCTAAATAGGTTGTACTTTTGCGCGCATATTTAAAACCAGATCACCACAATGAGCGATTTCTCCTTCATTGCCAATGCTCACCCGGCGTACATTGATTCGCTGTACGAGCAATATCAAAATAATCCCGAGCAAGTTGAAGGCTCCTGGGCCTCTTTTTTCAAAGGCTTTGATTATGCCCATACCACCAATGGGCACGAAAAAAGCAATGGTGTAACGCCATCCTCGGTTTTTAACCCACAGGAATTCCAGGTATTGGCCATGGTCAATGCCTACCGGGGGCGGGGACACCTCTTGTCCACCACCAACCCCGTGCGGCCACGCCGCAACCGGAATCCAAAATTGGATCTGGAAGACTTTAACCTGAGTGAAAAAGACCTCGATACAGTCTTCTACGCTGCCACGGAGTGTGGGTTGGAAAAACCATCCACCCTGCGCGATATCCTGGCGCACCTCAAACGCATTTATTGCGGCAACATCGGCTTTGAGTTCCAGCACATCCAGCAGCGTGAAAAGCGCCGTTGGTTGCGTACCCGCGTGGAGCAAAGCCGCCCCGAGAAGCATTACAACATTCCGCTCGATAAAAAACGCCGCATTCTGGAAAAACTGAATGAGGCGGTAGGTTTTGAGAAGTTTTTGCACACCAAATACATTGGTCAAAAACGCTTCTCGCTGGAAGGTGGAGAAAGCACCATCGTAGCCCTGGATGCAGCCATCAATAAAGGTGCAGAAATGGGCGTCGAAGAGGTGATCATCGGGATGGCACACCGCGGTCGTTTGAACGTGTTGGCCAACATCATGAAAAAAACCTACGAGCAAATCTTCACCGAGTTCGAAGGCACCGCCATTCCCGACCAAAGTTTTGGCGACGGGGACGTGAAGTACCACTTGGGTTATTCTTCTCAGGTTGTTACGCCAACGGGTAAAGAAGTTCAACTCGAACTAACCCCGAACCCTTCCCACCTGGAAGCGGTCAACCCCGTAGTTGAAGGTTACGCCCGCGCCAAAGCGGATCGTTTATATAAAGGTGAGTATGACCGGATTTTGCCGATCCTCATCCACGGTGACGCCGCAGTAGCGGGCCAGGGTATCGTGTTTGAGGTCATCCAGATGAGCAAACTCAAGGGCTACAATACGGGAGGTACCTTCCACTTTGTGATCAACAACCAGATCGGGTTTACCACCGATTTTGAAGACGCTCGTTCTTCTACCTATTGTACCGGCGTTGCCAGTGTGGTTTCTGCACCCGTCTTCCACGTAAATGGCGATGATCCAGAAGCACTGCTTTACGCTGTAGAAATGGCCATGGAATACCGCCAGGAATTCAACACCGACGTGTTCATCGACATGGTGTGCTACCGCAAACACGGCCACAACGAGGGCGATGACCCGATGTTTACCCAACCCGACCTCTACGAAGCCATCAGTGTACACCCCAACCCACGGGAGATTTACCAAAAGGAATTGATCGAAATGGGGGAACTGCCCAAGCAGTTGGCCGACGACCTGGAAAAAACCTTCTGGGGCGACCTGCAAGAGCGTTTGGACGAAGTAAAACAGCATCCACTCCCTTATAAGTCGCAAGCTCCTGAAGAAGAGTGGGAGAAATTGCGCCACGCCACCGTTGAAGATTTCAAAAAATCGCCAGCTACTGGTTTGGAAAAGGCCACTGTGGAGAAAATCCTCAGCCATTTGAACACCATTCCGAGCCATTTCCGCCCGATCCCCAAGGTTAGCCGTTTGTTGGAAAACAACAAAAAATTGCTGGCCAAAGGGCAGGTAGATTGGGCGACTGCCGAATTGATGGCTTATGGCTCCATCCTCATGGAAGGCCGCCCTGTGCGCATGAGCGGTCAGGATGTACAACGGGGTACTTTCTCGCATCGCCACGCCGTACTACACGACGCCAAAACCAATGAGGTGCTCAACCGTCTGGACAACATCCAGGAAGACCAGGGCAAATTCTACATTTACAACTCCCTGTTATCCGAATTTGCGGTAATGGGTTTTGAATATGGCTATTCTTTGGCTGATCCGAACACTTTGGTGATTTGGGAAGCGCAGTTTGGCGACTTCTTCAACGGTGCTCAAACCATCGTCGACCAGTTCATTTCTGCGGCGGAAAGCAAGTGGAACCGCATGTCGGGTCTGACCCTGCTTCTCCCCCATGGCTACGAAGGCCAGGGGCCCGAGCACTCCAGCGCCCGTTTGGAGCGCTTCCTGCAAGCTTGCGCGGACTTGAACATGATTGTCACCAACATCAGTTCACCCGCCAACTTCTTCCATCTCCTGCGCCGTCAATTGGCCTGGGAGTTCCGCAAACCATTGGTGGTGATGTCGCCCAAGTCTCTGCTGCGTCACCCGGAATGTGTGTCTCCAGTAGAAGATTTTGAAGCAGGTAAGGGTTTCCAGGAAGTTATCGACGATCCTACGGTAAGCAGCAAAGAAGCCAAAGGTGTCAAGCGGGTTTTGTTCTGCACTGGAAAAATCTATTACGATCTGGCGCAGCGCAAGCGTGAACTAAAGCGCGACGACGTAGCCATCGTACGGGTAGAGCAATTGCACCCCATGCCCGAGACTCAACTTGCCGAAGTGCTCAAACGCTACGCCAAAGCTGAACTCATCTGGGTACAGGAGGAATCAGCCAACATGGGCGCATGGCAATACATGAAACTGAATTGGGAAACCGATCGCAATCTGCAGCGCATCTCGCGCCGGGCGAGTGCTTCCCCTGCAGTGGGCTTTAAGAAGGTCCATGACCAGCAACAGGAAGAGATTTTGCAGAAAGCGTTTGTTTAGTGATAAATGATGAGTGATGAATGATGAATGACGAATTGGGTGTGTTGCCCTCAAATTCGTCATTCGTCATTCGAATTATTCGCGATTAAACTTCATAACTCATCACCCGCTCCAACATCCTTTCCGTCGCTTCATCCAACATCTGAAACACCTTCTCAAAACCATCCAGCCCACCGTAATAAGGATCGGGCACCGATTGATTTTTCCCTGGAGCAGAATAGTTCAGGATCATTTCGATTTGCGCCTTGGGGTTTTGCACCTGTTTGGCCAACAACTGGATTTGGCGCAGGTTGGAATCGTCCATGGCTAGGATGAGGTCAAAATGGAGTAAATCTTCTTTACGGATTTGGCGGGCCCGTTGATCGGTGATATCGATGCCATGCTGGCGGGCTGTGGATATAGAGCGTTTATCAGGCAATTCTCCAGTATGCCAGTCGCCTATTCCCGCAGAATCTACTTCCCAGGCCAGGCCGGCTTTTTTCACCTTGTCTTTCAAAATGCCTTCCGCCAGGGGGGAACGACAAATGTTGCCAAGGCAAACCATTAGTATTCTCATGGTATTAATGCTTTTTTTTCCAACGAAAAAAAAACTACTTTTGTTTTCGGTTGGAACGAAGTAGGTAGCGACATTGAATGCCTTGGCCTACTTTGTTGTGATCTGTAGGGTAACTTGCAACAAACTTTCATAAAAGCAAAAACCCGGCGAGAAATATCCCCCGGGCTTGCGGAAACTATCAGTCCTTTTTCAACTCTGCCAGATTTGCTATCCAAATAAGAAAACCAAATAGACCGAGTAATGCCGCCCGAAAATGGGCAGCAACAACTATGGTGGTTAGGGCTTGGGTAGACGTGGTCTCCTTTTCTCTCAGTTCCTGCCCCTGACTACCAACGGTGAACAAACAAGTAAAGAAGATTAATTTTGCATACTACGCTGATTCCTCTTTGCTGTTTGAACAATTCAAAATTAGGTCGTATTTTCATGTTTGGATAGGCATTTTTGCCGCCAATTGTGATCACCAACCTACGTTAGGCCAATTTGAGTGCTGTAACTTGCTGCATTGATGCGGTATTCTGCCGTTTTCAAGTGTTTGATAGTTAGTTCTTTAAAGGAACAAACCACAGTAAAAAAAAGCATTATTGTTTAAAAATCGATGTTATGCCCATCTCTCATGGAGATCAGCTTTTTGAAATGATTCAGTCTTTAACTAAGGCTGAAAAACGCAATTTTCGCTTGTATGCCAAGCGAATTCAGGGGGAAAGTGACGCTAAATTTCTACAGCTTTTTGATTTGCTCGAAAAACAAAAGGACTTTGACGAGGAAACCATTATCCGCAAACTCAAAGATTCGAATAAAAGCCAACTCTCTAATCTCAAGCGGCACTTATACCAGCACATCCTGACTTGCCTTCGCTTGATGGAGATTCACAAACACGAGGAGATCCAAATCCGGGAGTGGATCGATTATGCGGTTATTCTGTACGGCAAGGGTTTATACCTGCAATCTTTGAAACTCCTGGCCAAGGCCAAATCCCTGGCCAATAAGATCAACCATGACATTCTGCAATTGGAAATTGTAGAATTTGAAAAAAGGATCGAGTCGCGCCACATTACGCGCAGTACCACCGAAAGGATGGACGACTTGCAGGCCGAATCCGAAACCCACAGCAATACCAATTTGTCGATTGCCCTCTTGTCCAACTTTAAACTGGCCCTGCAACGCCTTTTTATCAACGAGGGGCACATCAAAACACAGGAAGGGCGGGCCAAACTGGAAGAACATTTTCGGAGCAAACTTCCCAAACAAGAAGAGGAAGCCCATACTTTTTTTGAAAAAATCCACGTCTATCACGCCTACTATTGGTACCACTACCTTTTGCAGGAGTACGATAAATGTGAAGAATACGCCGAAAAATGGGTAAACCTGTACGCATCCGAGCCCAAGATGATTGAAATGGACATGGACATGTACATGATCGGGATGCACCAGTTGCTGGTTACGGCGTTTTATTTGCGGAACTACCCAGTGTTCATAAAAACGCTGGACCGTTTTGAAAAATTCCGCAAAGAGGTTTACCCCAAGTTCAACTACAATTCCCAGATTCTTTCTTTCCTCTTTGTGCACCAGGGGCGTTTCAACCGCCATTTTTTGGAAGGCAGTTTCCAGGAAGGAACGGGGCGTACCTTGCAACACGCCTTGCGCCGCATCCGGAAATACGACAATAAGCTGGATGCCCACAAACTCCTGATTTTTTATTTCAAAATTGCCTGGTTGTGGATGGGTGCAGGCAAACCAGCTCAAGCCATTGATTACCTCAATCAGATTTTGAACCACCCCGGCAAAGCGCTGAGGGAAGACATGCA
The DNA here is from genome assembly GCF_965225875.1 of Haliscomenobacter sp. Lineage (GTDB taxonomy): Bacteria > Bacteroidota > Bacteroidia > Chitinophagales > Saprospiraceae > Haliscomenobacter. Next base: position 1,795,666 of record NZ_CBDDBS010000002.1, read on the forward strand.
AGCCTATGCCAGTTTGATGTTCATCATGGCGCATTACGACCTCAAAAACATGGACTTTTTGGATTATGTCATCAACAATACGGCTCGCTTTATCAGTAAAATGGACGACCCCAGCAAATTGCAAAAGGCCAGCATTGGTTTTTTCCGCCGACTGATCAACGCCAAACCTGATGATACGGCTAAGTTGTTTTTGGATTTCCGTAAAAAACTGGGCGAGCTCAAAGCGGAGGAATTTGAAAAACGCTCTTTCATTTTTCTGGACATTGAATCCTGGGTTGAAAGCAAAATTCAGCACAAAACCCTGGCCCAAGTGGTAAAAGAACGGTATGAGCGGCGTTTGGAACTAACTTTATAACACGTTGATTTCTATTTTTATCCAAATTTCAGACTTTTTTTCACCCCAATAAATGTAACTCAAACTAATAATCCTCGTTATGGTACAGCAAATTGTCTATAAATTGCAAAGATTTTTTTGAAGGCCTCTCCACACTGAAATGAGATCAGGAAGTAGGAATTGGATGGAGGTCTTACAGTTTGGCTAATCTAAGTTTCATACATTAATTATTTGCCGGCACATTTTTGCGTCGGCTTTTTTTTTCTCCTTTTTATTGCCCATAAAAAAAAGGAGATAACCTGCACAAACTACAAGTTACCTCCATTTTCTGCTTATGCATAGTTAAGGACGATTAATCCTTAAATACCTCAATTTCGTGTTTTTCCACTACCAAATCGGTGAATTTACCCTTAAAGCGAGTAGCCTTTACGATGTGGTTGTCAATCCAGTGGTAATTACCGCCCCGAGGTTTACCAAACAGAATGCCATGGTATTTAAACCCATTGCGGTTCAGCCATTCTTCGGTCACCTGGCGGTGTTCTTCCGTGCGTGAAGTGAAAAAAGTAACCACGTGGCCTTCATCATACCATTTGTTCAGGATGTTGAGGGCATCAGGATAAGGCAACACCGTCACCATCCGCTCGGGTTCCTCGTTGGGAATATCGTCACAAATCGTTCCGTCGATGTCAATGAGGAAATTTTTCACTTCATTGGGCAGTACCGGGCTGATCGATTCCCCTTTTTCATTATAAGCTGCCTTAAGCTGCTGAGTATTCTGGTCCATGAAAATGTTGTATTGTCTTTAACTGTTTGGATAAAGGATTGATAGACAGTGTAATTTGGTATTTATTGGCAGTGGACTCAAACAAAAACGCTGCAATATCCGGTTTTTTTGAGAAAAAACGAAAAGGAAAAAAGTCGTTCTACCGATTGCAAAGGCCACAAAAAGAGAAGTATAACCACAAAAGGGCCTAAAAAGTTACATAGTCGACGGGATCAACGGGTTTCCCTTTGTGCCACAATTCAAAGTGCAAGTGAGGCCCACTGGAGAGTACCCCGGTATTTCCAACGATCGCAATGGCTTCGCCAGCACGAACAAAGTTGCCTACTTTTTTGAGCAGTGATGAATTGTGTTTGTAAAAAGAAAGAATTCCATTGTCGTGCTGAATGCCAACGGTATTGCCCGTTTCGAGGGTCCATTCCGATAAAAAAACATAACCGTCCATGGCCGCTTTGATGGCAGCATTACGGGGCGCGAGTACGTCCACCCCGTAATGTGATTTTTGGCGGTCAAAATGGGCACTGATTTCGCCATTGACCGGTGCAGCAAAAAACAGCTGTTCAATGGGTTTTTCGCTGGGCGCAAATCCAACCGCACGGCTTTGCTTCGCAATTCGGCCAACCCGCTCCAGTTCTACCTCCCGTCGCATTTCTTCGTCCACCTGAGACATGCCTACTTTTTTTGCGGCATCCTTGGTTGGTGCCTGGTCAGGAGTGGCCTTGGGCACGTCCTGTTCCCGCAAGGGGTTACCAGTCAGCATGCGTTGCAGGTTTTTGATGTACACCTCCTGGGCCTGCATCTCCTGCCCCATGCGGTTGACTTCGCGGGTGAGTTCCAGGAGTCGGCGGTCGTTGCTACTGACGGGCTGAAACCCGGGCAGGTATTCCTTGATGGGGGTGTAAGCAATCAGCATAAAGACCAAACAGGTCAGTACCACCAGCAAAGTGCTGATGAATACATACAGGTTCATCAGGGTCAATTTATAAGAGCCAACCTCTTCGAAGGTGTCCTCATTCATGATCACGAAGCGGTAATGCTTGGTGATGTTTTCCCGCCATTTTTTCCAGCGCTCGCCATTAAACTTCAAAGCCATAATCTTCAGTTTGAATTCTGGGTTTGTTTTTTCTTAAAACCAAAATAAATTTGTGTCTTTCAAGTTATAAGTGAGAGTTTGTTTAATTTTTTTTGTTTAGACAAACTCTAATGCAAATTTACGGTTTACTGCCTAGTAAACCAGCTCTGCACACTGATTTTAACGATTTTATTCATCGTTGTAAAAAATATTCGGCCTTGAAACGATTAGTTTACGCCCTGACGGTAGTGGCGCTTGCCCTGATGATTGAGAGTTGTGTCGCCGTCAAAAGCAGCAGTAAGGAGCTGTCTGGCCTTGGAAAAGTGTACCACAATACCACTGCGCACTACAACGGCTACTTCAACGCCGACGAAATTCTGGCGACAACCATGCTCAGCATGGAACAGCAATACAAGGACAATTACACCCAAATATTGCCCGTTTATTCCTATATGGGCATCGACAACCCTAAGGCAGCAGCTCCGGAACTGGATGAAGCGGTCAAAAAAGTGACCAAGGTTGCGGCACTGCACCCGAAAAGTGACTGGGTGGACGATTGTTACCTTTTGGCGGGTAAGGCTCATTTTCTCAAACAAGACTTCGAGACCGCAGAACAAACCCTGCGTTACCTCACCGCTGAATTTTCACCCGAAAAAGCGAAGCTAAAAAAAGCAGTGGCGCAAAATGTACGCAGTGGCAGTACGCGTACACCCATGGTCGGCAGTGATGGCCAGGTGCTCACCGCCAAGGAAAGAGAAAAGGTTCGGGAAAAGGCCAAGAAGGACAAAGAAAAATTGGCCAAAGACGTAGCCAAAGCCCGCAAAAAATACAATGCCGATGTAGCCAGAGCGCGCAAACAAGGCAAACCACTGCCAGCCAAGCCCGAAATCCTGAATCGGACCAAAACCAGCAGCACCACCTCAACGACCAAATCACCCGAGCAAATTCAAAAGGAAAAAGCGCGGAAAGAAGCCGAAGAAGCCAAACGGGAAAAAGATTATTTGAAGAAAAAACCAGCCTATTACGAAGGTGTCCTCTGGCTGGCGCGTACCCTCATTGAACGGGAGAATGAAGATTTGGCGTTCCGCACCCTGACTGAACTGGAAAATGACCCCAATACCCCCAATGTAGTGCGGGCACAGCTGGCCCCTCTGTTGGGCCATTTTTACATCAAAAAGAAGCAGTACGAAGAAGCAGTAAAACCATTGGAAGAAGCAGTTGAACGGGCAGATGACTCCAAAATAAAGGCTCGTTACAACTATATTCTGGCTCAATTGCACCAACGCGCCGGACGCTGGAATGAAGCTTATAGTGGGTTTGAAAAAGTAGCCAGTTCTTCGGTGAACTACGAAATGCAGTTCAATGCCCGCCTGAACATGGCGCAAAACTCCTGGCTCAGCGGCAAGGGGTCGGCAGAGTCTGCGACTGCCCAGTTGGAGCGCATGCTCAAAGACGCCAAAAACCAGGAATACCGCGACCGCGTTTATTACGCCCTGGCCAACGTGGCATTGAAAAACAACAACAAACCTAAAGCCATTGAATACCTGACCCTGTCCGTACGCAGTGCAGGCAACAACCCGGCGCAGGTAACTGAATCGTACTATACCTTGGCGCAGTTGTATTTTGATGAAGAAAAATTCATCCAAACCAAAAATTACCTGGATAGTACGCTGACGATTATGGACAAAAAGGATGATCGACTCAAATCCGCAACCATTCTACGGGACAACCTGGTCGACATTGCCAAAAACCTCAGCACCATTCAGGTACAGGACAGCTTGTTGACCCTGAGTGCCCTTTCGGATGCGGAGCTCAAAAAGCGGGCGGCCAAAATAAAAAAGGACAAGGATGAACAGCGCCTGCGCGCCCTGGAATACTCCAAAGTACCGGAAAACAATAACCCAAACCCTGGAGCAATAACCGGCCGGCCACTGATAGCGGGTGCTCAAGCTTCTACCTTCTGGGCCTATGATGAAAAAGAGGTAAAGCAGGGCAAACGGGAATTCCAGCGCAACTGGGGCGAACGCCCACTGGAAGACAACTGGCGCCGCTCGGAAAAGCGCGGAGGAAGCAATGAGATCGTTCTTGAAGACCCTGCCAATGCCAATAAACCAAAGGCCACTGGTACTGACGGTACTGAAGACGAAGACGATGTAAAATCCTACCTGGGCGACATACCCCGAACCGAAGCGGAACGCCGCAGCGCTGAAGTCAAGGTGATCGATGCGATGTACAAACTCGGGGTATTGTACTACGACAAGTTGGAGAACTTTGACAAAACGGTCAAAACCCTGGAGGGGCTGAATACCCGCTTTGGCCGCCACAACTTTGAACTCAATTCCTGGTACTACCTGTATCTGGCACACCGCAAACTCAACCACGCTGAGCAGGCTCAGGCTTATTACGATAAAATTGTGGGTGGTTACCCCACTTCTACTTTTGCCCGTATCCTGCAAGACCCCAACTACGCCGCCGAGTTCCTTAACGAAGAGCGCAAGGTGAACGTGTATTACGATGAGGCTTATGCTGCCTTCAAAAAAGGAAATTATCAGGATGCGTTCAAGATGTGTATGGATTCCAAAGTACGCTTTGGGGCCGAGAACAAACTGGCTTCCCGTTTTGCGTTGCTGGCAGCACTCTGTACTGGTAACCTGCAGGGCGCCGACGCTTACAAAAGTGCCCTGAATGAAGTGATCGCCAAATACCCTACCTCAGATGAGCAAAAACGCGCCAAGGAAATCTTGCGCTTGCTGGGTGGTGCTGGCGCACAACTCCCCGGCGACCAGGAGCGTACCGATGAGGAAAACGTACGCTTCCGCCCCGATGAAAATGCCATCCACTTCATCCTGGTAGCACTGGACAACAATGCCAACCTGGATAACGCCAAAAATAAAATTTCGGATTACAACCGCAATTTCCACAAGCTGGACAAAATCACCATCACCAACCTCGCGGTGGGGGATGATGAAAAAACCCGCAAATTACTGGTGATCCTGCGCCGTTTTGAAAACAAGGCTGCAGCCATGAAGTACTACGACGGGGTAATGAAAAACCGTGCCCAGTTTATGGATGCGAATGTGAATTACCAGTTGTTGCCGATCAGCATGGACAATTACCGCTCGGTGTTGCGGGATAAGACGCTGGATGGGTACGCGGAGTTTTTTGAAGCGAATTATTTGAAATAGGCATCGCTGCTTGGGTGATTCCTTAAGTGCCTCAGGTTTCTTAGGTGGTGAAAGAATTTTCCCTGCTACGCAGGTTTTTTTCTTTTTACCACCTAAGAAACCTAAGAAATTTTAGATTCACTCCAGGTAATGGTCAAAAATGCTCGGTTGTTCCGTGATTGAGTAGTATTTTAAGCATCTACAACCTACCTCTTCTCCAACCAACTCTTCTGCAGCGCCACTTGCTCCGCGCTCGCATTTGGATTAAAGCGCAGTACATTCGTCATCTTCCTGGCCACTTTCATCATCGGGGCTGATAAGGTTACTTTTTGCTCCACGCCATCCGTTCCCTTGCGCAGCACCACCACTTGTAAAGGATCGCCCACTTTGGCCGTTTTGTACAACTCAACCAGTACCGCATCTGCATTGTCAGCAGTCAGGGCGGCACCATTGATACTCAGGATGACATCGTTCAGTTTGTAGCCCATCATTTTGCCGAAGGCATTCATGTTGGACAGGTTGCTGATTTTTTGACGCTGGTTTTCATCCGGTTCAAAGGAGATACGTCCCAGCGTGAAGGTACTGTCCTGAATTACTGGAGAAAAATCGACGCCTACACTGGCGAAAACCTCCTCCAGGGGTAAGGGCTGATTACCCGCCACGTATTTCTCCAGGAAAAGGCGGATCTCCGGGTAGGTCAATTTGCCAATTTCGCCAAAAAGCTCCTCGTCCTTAAAGGGTTTGTCCTTGCCATATTTTTTTGACAAATCGCCGATGAGGCTGAGGATGCCGTATTTGCCTCCCGACAATTGCAGCAACTTAATGTCGATGCACATGGCGATCAAGGCTCCCTTTTCGTATACATTCCCGTATTGACCAGCATAAGTATCGAGGCAATTGGCGCTCATCACTGTGAAGGGCAAGGTATCGATGTAGCGTTGGCGGGAGTTGCTGATTTTTTGTTGCAATACGCCCAAAAAGTCATCCTTGGTGGTCATGCCGTATTTCTCCTGCACCAAATGGGCGTGGTACTCGGTAGTACCTTCGTACAGCCAGAGATGTTTGGACATTTTGGGCTGGTTGAAATCAAAATAGTGGATTTCCTCCGAGTGGATGTTCAAAGGAGTGAGGATGTGAAAAAACTCGTGGGCAGCCACGTTGATCAAAAACTGTACGGTATTGCCATTGTTGCCTTCGGGCATAAAATACACCGAAGAGTAGGAATGTTCCAAGGCACCTTGCGCACCCGACACCCCTCTTTTATCGTTGAGGTAAACCAAAAAGGCATATTTGTTGACTGGCAAAGTCCCACCCAGGTAAGCCCCCTGTGCTTGAAGCAAACCGTTGATTTTTTCAGCCAAAAAAGCGGCACTTATTACCTTATTGGGTGAATGTACAGCGATGAGCACCGAGGTGTTGCCCACCTGAATGGTAGCTGTTTCTGCACTGCCGTACATCAAAGGGCTATCGACCAGGCGGTTGTAATTTTCTACTTCAAAACGATCTTGGGTGGTGCTGGGGTCGGCATCGATCAAGGCCGTACTTCCGTTCATATTAGCCGGGTGCAGCACCGTGAGTTGAAAGGGCATTTGTTTCATGCCATCAAAATATCCCGCAAAACAATGGGTATTGAGCAGGTAGTTAACATCCTTTTCAATATTGAGCCCACAGGGTTCAAAGATTTTTTTGCCACTGCTTTCGTCGTCAAAGGTATCGTTCACCTTGTAACGGATTTTGCCAAGCTTTTTGGCATTGCTGATTCGCCAGCTGTTGGTGCCGATTTTTTCGACTGGTAAAGCCTTGCCACTTTTATCCAGGGCCTCAAAACCTTCAATGAAGCGGCCAAAATCATCTTCGGAATAAGTGCCCGGCACAATTTTGGGTAGGTTGTAAATGATTTCCTTCTTTTTGATGGCGGGAGGCAGCAGTTCTACGCCAATTTTGTCGTCAGTCACTTGAACCAGATCCAGGCTAAAGCGGTAGGTATTGGTTGCAGAAGTTTGGCTAAAGCCAATTTGGTAACAAAAGCAACATAAAACAATCAGGTATAGAATTTTCATTTCCAATGAATTTTATCCGGTTAATTAGAAGAAGGTAAAACTGCGGCAGCTTTCAACGAAGTTGTCACAATGTCTTTGGGTTCGTCAAGGTTTAAAAACCCCATTTTGGCCTTTTCATCCTGCTTCAGTTTCCAATTCAAGAACCATTGAATGGATTGAGCCGCATGGGCAAAACTCTGCCAGGTGTTGCCGTGGTTGGCTTGGGGTAGAATGTTTTTCAGGTAGTGCTCCCAGATACCAAAGTTCAAAAAGTAGAACTCGGAGGATTGCGGGTAGAATTGAAAAACCCGCTCCGCGTATTTGTATTTGTCAACCAGTTCTGGCTTTACATCAGGGTGCGGTGCATGAATGACCAGCATGGGCGCGGTGCAACGCTCTAGCTTATAATAGGGGCTACGCTGAATCAGTTCCTCTTCGAAAGTGGTGGTGATGCCTCCTTCCAGACTGATCAGTGCCTTTACATCAGGGTCTCTCATTTGTAAGGCCAGGGCCAGGGTGGCATTAAACCCAAGGCCCATCGCGGCAAAGTTGCGTTGAACCGGGAAGTTTTTACGCAGGTACCCCAAGGCAAATTGCATATCGGCCACTCCAGTTTCAATCCCGGCCGGGTCGTATTGCATGGGCTCCGCAAAAGGGCCCTGAATCACTGGCGAAACGACGATAAAACCCCAGGAAGCCAGGTATTCACAGAGTATGTTTTGCAAATGCACCTGATCCGGGAAAATGATCAAAGGAAATTGGCCAGAGGCTATTTTGGCGTCGCGATAAGCTTTCGTTTTGTTTTGAGCCATTTTAGGAAAAACAGGCTGAAACAGGGTGGTATCACCTCCTAGTTCTGCCACACTTTGAAAAAAACCAGCTCTAGTGGCCTGGGTTTGGCCAAACCAATAGGTCAAATAATCAAGGTACAATACTTGATTGGTATTCGCTTTTTCAGCCGGATACCAAATGTACAATTGCATGGCCCGGCCAGCAGATTGAACCTTCCCAGTCTGCAAGGAAGCACGGGTGTGGTCAATGGTTTGCACAGCCTTAAATCCAACCGAGTATTTGCCATAGGCCAAATCAGATTGGAATACGTCCTGGGCATTCAGATGGAATGTCATCATACCCAGGCAGCAAGCAAGGAAAAAGATAAAGGACTTCATATTTTTTTATGCTATTCAGGTTTTACCACAACACATTATTCCAATCCGTATTCCGCAATTTTCCGCACCTCGCCCAACTGATGCAACATATTCGCCTGCATCCATAACTGCACAAAACCCGTCCCTTCCCGGTGTCCGTAGTTTTTTACCCAATACACTGCCTTGCCGTTTTCATCCAGGGCCAGGGGGGTAACCTGAGCCGGATCTACTCCAGCAAAAGCCGAAACGGTTTGGCTCAAGCCCCATTTTTTGCCCGTTTCAGTGGGCACGGAGCCGTACAAACCGTAGTGACTCCGCAAGTCATTGAAGGGATACTTCACCCCGATGAGGGTATCAGCTTGCAGGTAATCCAGGCCCTTGTATTCCTTGGCACTGTAATCAAAGCGGTGAAAAGCGGGGTTGGTGCCCAGTACTACCACTTTCCCACCCTTGCTGAGGTAATCGTAGAGCAGGCTTTTTTGATAGGTACCTTTGGTGATTTCCTCTTGAAAATAACCCGTTGCAAATACCACTACGCTAGACACGTCGGAGCTGCTGTTGGTTTTTAAAAAAGTCGGCAGTGTTTCTTCACTCAGTAATTCGTAACCTTCAGCTACAAAATAGTCTCGAATCAGGTTGCTCAAACCTGCCCGCAGATACTTGCCCATCACATCGCTAGTCCAGAATACGGCTTTTTTGATGGGGCGCCCTGAACTGGGTTTGTTCCCCGTTTGCAGAGCTGAAATATTGCCATCGTCATTGCCTACATAAATCACCCCATCGGCAAAAGAGGGCGAAGAAAATACCCGGTCGCCAAAACGGTAACGGGATTTTTCGGTCCCTTTTTGCAAATCCAGGCAATGCACAAAACCGTCGTTGACCACCGCAGCCACAGTGTTGCCCACAATAATGGGTGAAGACCATACGATGGTAGGAGTTTTATAGGTCCATTTTTCCTTACCCGTGTACAAGTTATACGCTTTTACGAAGCGCCCATCCGAAGTGCCAATCACCAACACACTATCCTTGATGGCTGCCGAAGAAATGACCCAGGAGCCATCGAAGTTGTGGCGCCAGATTTCCTGACCACTCGTAGCATTGATGCCGTAAAAGTAACCATCCCGGCCGCCCACCACCGCGATGTTGTCTTTGATGGCCACCGAGGCCATGATGGCTTTAAAATCGTTGCCGAAGTTCAGGTTGTTGACGGTATCGCCAACGGTGGCAAATTGCCATTTTTTCTTACCCGTTTGGGCATCCACAGCGTATACCTTGCCCGATAAGTCGCCAAAATAAAGGGTATTTTGAGCCAGGGACGGCGACGAGCGCACCAAAGAAGCCGTTGGGAAGCTCCACTTGATTTTGCCATCCAACTCATTCAAAGCGTAAACTGCCCCACTGCCACTGCCTACATAAACCACTCCGGCATTGACCAATGGGGAGGATTGGTAATAGTCAAAACCCCAGGCGTAGGGCAGGTCGGGTTTCAGATCAACTTGCCAGATTTTTTGACCAGTAATTTTGTGCAGGGCAAAAAGCTGATTTTTTTTGTTGGTAAAAAAAACCTTGTCCTTGCTGACAGCCGGACTCGATTGCACCGCAGCAGCAGCGTTAAAAGCCCAGATTTTTTTGCCGCTGGTGGCGTCCAAACAATAGAAAAAACCGTCACTGCTACCCGCATAAACTTTACCTTGATCAAATGTAGGGCTGGAGCGCACGGCGGCTCCGGTTTTGAATTGCCATTTGGTAGCTTTGATGGAGTTGAAATCAGCGCCTGGATAGACGCCATTTTTAGCTGGCCCACCCCTAAACAAAGGAAGCCCAATAGATGAATTTTGCTGAGCATAAGCCAGGTTTTCGCAAAAAAAGCAAAGGAAAAGTAATCCGATCAATGCTTTGATCTGGCTTTTGAGGACAAAGTTATTTCTCATTTTTAGGTGTCGATTGGTTAAAGCAAAGTGCTGTTATTGCTTGGGAGTTGGCGATTGCCAGAGTACATTCGTGATCTTCCATCTGCCATCCAGTTTGGCCAACAGGACATAATCGGTTCCCCACCAGGCCGTTACTTTGCCACAGGCCGTTTTATCCACCACTTCATAAACTTCCACTTTTCGAGGAAACTTCTCTACATTAGGATTCTTACCTTTTTTTAATACTCCCGTGGCATATTCGATCATTTCTCGAAAAGGCATGGCCGAACCTTCGTAGGTCGTGCTGTTGCGGGGGCGATAGTAGCCGTACTTGTGCACTCCCAGGTCAATACTGCGGTGAATTTTGCTGGTATCTCCGTAATAAAAGGCATCGATATAGTCGTTGAGTGCGAGGGTCACACTGTCGGCAGCAGTGCTTTGGGCGGAAAGCGAGATGCCTCCAAGTATTCTTAAAACCAGGAACAGTTGGGTGATTTTTTGAATCGGCATGAGCATGTGTTTTCAGTCGAGGAAAAGTAGATCCGATGTACCAAAATTAACTTGCTCAAGGCTGTAAACCATCCCCCGCAATGGGGTATTTTCAACTGTCTACCAAGGTCAATTCAATTTCATCAACTTCTCATTAAAACTGCTTTGTAGCCTTTTTTTGGTATCAGCATCCAGTTGAGTATCCTGATCCAAAACACGTAAGGCTTTTTGAAACTGTTCTTTGGCTTGCAATTTTTCTCCTGTGGCTAAATACGTATCACCCAATCGCTCCATTACCGAGGTAGAATTTGGAAAAGCGATGGCACCCAGTTTCCAGATCGCCAACACTTGCTCCTTTTTTTGTTGCTGTCCGAAGCGAAAGGAGAACAGGTTCAAAGTTTGAAAATCAAAAAGCTGTAAAGTAGGGTTAAGCTGTTTGCCGGCCACAAAAATTTGAGTCGCTTTTTCTAAATTACCACTCATCACAATGCTTTCAAATTCTTCAGGTGTGGGTACGGGAGGCAGCGCTTTTTGCTGTAGTTCTACCTTTACCATATCAGCAGGATAAGCCATTTCTACGGCCTTTTTTTGCAGCAATTGCAAGGCTTCCGACGATTTTTTCACGTAAGCGTCAAAAAACTGCCCGATCCGGGTGTACAAAAACTGATAGGCCTGGTGCTTCTCAGCGGTCAAATCGGGGATAACGCCCAGATTGCCAATCAAACAAGCGTGGTTCATGCCTTGCAAAACGACATAATAGCGATCGGCATAGCGCAAGGTGTCCAGCACTTTTTTGCTGAGTTGGAGGTATGGCGGTGGATTTTTTTCATCCTGTAAAAAAGTGAGGTAGGGTACCCGCATTTTATTGGCATCAAAAAAAGGAGATTGGAACAAACTTTCCTGTGTGCCCGCTTTGCCTTCCCAGCCATCCAGGCTTGCTACCGCATCGGCTTGCATGTTTTTCATTTGGAACAAAAGGGCCGACATGCCATCAAAATTACTGCCCAAAACGCCCACCCGCTGAGAATCAGTAATGGGTTGGCTGCGCAAAAAAGCCAGCAGGTATTCCAGGTTGCCAATGCGCTCAGCCAGGGCCAGTTGGGGTTGTTTGGCCTGCCAGGTTCCGGTATGCGCAACGCTGGGCGTGAGCAGGACGACATAACCCAAACTCGCCAGGTATTCACACAACACATTGTTCGTACCCGGGCCTCCATCCACTCCCACGATGATCACGGGGAAGGGGCCTTTTTGTTTGGGGGCATTGAGTGCAGCAGCGGTAGGGCTTTGCAGGATGTTTTGGATTTGCTGCTCGCTCAGGTCCAGGTCCAGGCCAAATTTGGCCGAAAATTTCAGGCCATTGCCTGCATCTTTTTTCTCCTGATCGCTGAGTGGCTTAAAGCTGTTTTTTTGTGCATCGAGGTAGCGGTATTCGGCAAAAAGCATTTTTTTGAGCTTGTTGGCCTGAGCGGGATACCACATACTGATCTGGATGGGTAGGGCGCTTTGCCCGGGATTGGGTTTGCCTTCGAAATCCAATTTGGGTTGAAAGTGACGCCCGTAATCATATTGCTTGAATACCTGGAATCCGACGGCATAGGAGCCAAGCGGGAGGGTGCTGAGCTGGGGGTGCTTGGATAAAAAACTACTTGTCCGGCCTTCAGGCAAACGAGAGTTTTGCGGCTGCACAAAATTGAGCGCAAAACTCCACAAGGCCAGGACAAGTAGTTGCGTTTTCATTGAGGCATTCTATCTATCGTTCTTCATCGACAGCGGTGATTTCCCACCCGTCAATTCCAAAACATCACCTACAACTTTGGTCGCTTCGTACAAGTAGCGGTCTTTTTTCAGGAAATTAACCCAGCGAGTGTTGAAGGCTACGCTGGTTCCAGAAGCATTGGGGTCCTCCCCTACCCGAGCGACATCCATTTCCTTGTTCATCACGAACAACTCGCGGGCTTGTTTCGCTCTGGCATTAACGGCTTTTTCTTTTTCCTTGTATTTCTGGAGGTTCAAATCTAGGGCGGCATCTTGCTGGGCAGACAACCAGGCGGAGTTTTGTTGTACTTTCTCCACCAAACCCGTGCTGTCGATGCGGCTACGGAAACGCTGGCGCAACACGTCCATGTTAGGTGTTTTAGCCCAGGGCTTGTAGCTCAGTTTTTTGATTTCGTCCCAGGCCAGCGCAGTTTTGTTGTCTTTTTCTCTGAATTTATACGACTCGTAATAGCCTGGCAACACCAGATCAGGCACTACCCCCTTCAATTGCGTAGAAGCGCCATTGATGCGGTAGTATTTCTGGATGGTCAGGTGTACGGTGCCCAAATCGGTGTTTTCATCTCTGGTCAGACGGCTCAAGGGAATGGGACGTTGTACCGTTCCTTTGCCGTAGGTGGAAGTGCTCCCTACGATGATCCCCCGCTGGTAATCCTGGATGGCCGCGGCGAAAATCTCAGAAGCCGAAGCGCTGAATTCGTTAACCATCACGACCAGTGGGCCACTGTACAATACCTTTCCGTTGTCTTCATCCGGCAGGAAGGAAGAGCGACCATCGCCGTTTTTCACTTGTACCACGGGTCCGTCAGGGATGAACAAACCAACCATTTGCACCACTTCATAAAGGCTACCACCACCATTGTCACGCAGGTCGATGACGATACCATCCACGTTTTCAGCCTGGAGTTTCATCACTTCTTTGGCCACATCGGCGGCGCAACTGCGGCCACCTTCGTCACCCATGGGGGTGTAAAACTTGGGCAGGTAGATGTAACCCGTTTTTTGATTGCCGTCTTTGATGGTGCAAGACTTGGCAAAAGTTTCTTCCAATTTCAGTTCTTCCCGCACGATGGGCACCACTTTGATGGTTCCATCTACTTTTTTGAGGGTCAGTTTCACCGTGGTGCCTTTGTCGCCACGGATGAGTTTGACGCCATCGGGAATGTCGTAACCTACCACGTCTACTGGCGCTTTGTCGCCTTCGCCGATTTTGAGGATGAGGTCGCCGTCGTTGACTTCGGTGGTTTTCCAGGCTGGCCCACCTTGAGATACCGTGGCAATTTTGAGGTAGCCATTTTCTTCCCCAATGATGGCACCGATGCCATAAAATTTACCCGAAAGGCGCTCATCCCAACTTCTTTTTTCCACAGGCATAAAAAAGTCGGTATGCGGATCCATCGTGTTGGTGATGGTGGTGACAAACATGCTGAAACGATCGTCGTCGCTGATTTTGTTGATCAGGCGATCGAGGGATTTGTCCAGGGTCGTCTTGGCAAATTCACGGGCCTGGACTTCCAGGGCTGCATCGGTTTCTTTAGGGGTTTCAGCCGTGGCTTTTTCCCTTTGATCTTGCAGATCGATAAATTTTTCCAGAGCCATGAACTTCAGCTTTTTTTGCCACTGCTCCTGTTGGGTTTTGGCATTGTTGGCAAAAGTCCTTTTGTCGTAGTCGGTTACGATGCTGTCGGCTTCGGTGAAGTCAAAGGCTTTTTTGGCCAGATTGGGCAAATTGGTCTTGATTTCATTAAGCCGCTGCTTGTACCGTTCGTTGACTTTGTAAAAAAACTCAACTGGGGTTTGGCGGATTTCGTCATCGATCAATGAATTGTACTTGCTGAATTCTTTCAAGTCAGCTTGCTGGAAAATGACTTTTTCAGGGTCCAGTTCCTTCAGGTAAGTTTTGTAAATTTTGTCAGAGAATTGGTCATTGAGCGCCTGGGGGCTGTAATGCCCTTGCTCCAATAATTGACCAACGGTGTGCAAAATCCGATCGTAACGATCATCGACGGGTGCCTTGCCAACATCGTTGCTGCACAATAAGAGCACTATCGGGAGACATAGAGCAGTAAAAAATACACTTTTTGTGGTGTTCATTTGTCGCTTTTTTGGATAGATCCTTGATGAAGGTAAAACTAACGCAACTAAGATAAATAAGAAATCCCCCACTTGGAGGGATTTTAGCGGATTTGCTCGCTTTTGACGATTTTTAAATAAACGTATTTTTTGAGGGAGTGGTTTAGGGAGGGATGGTTAAGGTTTTTTTAAAAGTTTAGGGGGTAGATTTGGGGTTATACTTAGTAATCACCAGCGCTTCCCATCTATTTCTCCCCAGCTTCCCCACTTTTCTTATATTCGCAGTTCACACAACTAGATTTGGATGCGCTTTTTTTCATTCCTCATCCTAATGGCCTTGCTGAGTGCACTATTGGGATGCCAAACGCAACCCAACAGCGCTATGATCGAACTCAAGGATAACTGGACTTTTCGACAAGCCAACAAAGGCAACTGGATGCCTGCTACCGTACCTGGCACGGTGCATACCGATTTGATGCAAAATGGCAAAATTCCCGATCCCTATTTCCGCATGCAAGAGGAAGAAGTACAGTGGGTGGACAAAGCCGATTGGGAATATAGCTGTCGCTTCACCATTGAGGAAGATTTTTTGAAATTCGAAGCCATTACCCTAGAATGTTTGGGACTGGACACCTATGCAGATGTGTACCTCAATGGGCAATTGTTGATTTTGGCGGATAATTTTTTTGTGGCTTATGAAAAAGAAGTCAAACCCTTGCTCAAAGTTGGGCAAAACCACTTGCGCATATTTTTTCATTCCCCCATCACCGTTGGATTACAAGCTTTGAGTAAACACAAATACGGCCTGCCCGCCACCAATGACCAATCCGAACGAGGTGGCCTGGGGGATAAAAAAGTAAGTGTTTTTTTGCGTAAACCCGGTTATCATTTTGGCTGGGATTGGGGCCCACGCCTCGTAACCAGTGGCATTTACCGCCCTATCCGGCTGATGGGCTGGAACAAGGCGCGGCTGACTGATGTCTATTTTCAGCAGGATAGTTTGAATGATGAAAAAGCGAAACTTACCGCGCGTTGTGAGGTAGAATCGCTGGTGGAGCATGAGGGTTTGATCGAAATTTTTCAGGGCGACACCTTGCTGGGCATGCAGGAAGTAGCCATGTTGAAGGGCAAAAATGAGTTCCACATCCCCCTGGAGATTTACGCCCCCATCCGTTGGTGGACGCATGATTTGGGCAAACCCCATTTGTACAAACTCACGGCGCGTTTATCCTATCAGCGCAAACCCATCAATGAGCTTTCACGAAAAATTGGGCTGCGCACCATCAAAATTGTGCAAACCCCCGATGAAAACAAAAAAGGCAGCTCCTTTTACTTTGAACTGAATGGGCGACCCGTTTTTGCCAAAGGGGCCAACTACATCCCCAACGATATGTTCATCCCCCGGGTGAGCGACGAACGTTATCAAAACCTGATCCAGTCCACCGTGGATGCCAACATGAACATGCTGCGCATTTGGGGCGGAGGTTTTTATGAAAACGACATCTTTTATGACCTTTGCAACGAGCAGGGCGTGCTGGTTTGGCAAGACTTCATGTTTGCATGTAGCATGTACCCCGGCGATCCTGAGTTCCTGCGCAATGTGGAGGAAGAGGCAGTGTACAACGTGAAACGCCTGCGCAATCACCCTTGCTTGGCCATTTGGTGTGGCAACAACGAGATAGATGTAGCCTGGTCGCAATACAACGAATTTATGGGCTGGGGCTGGAAACAACTCTACACCATGGCGCAGCGCCGGGAGATTTGGCAGACTTACGATACCATTTTCCACAAACTACTGCCCACCATCGTCGGTGCCCATCATCCGGGGATGTTTTATTGGCCTTCCTCGCCCTACAATGTACCGGGCAGGCACGCCAATAGCCATACCCCCAATGGCGACATCCATTATTGGGGCGTCTGGCATTCGGAGCATCCCTTCAGCGCGTATTACGACAATATTGGGCGCTTCATGAGTGAATACGGCTTCCAGTCTTTCCCGGAATTCAAAACGGTCAAAACCTACGCCTTGCCCGAAGACTGGAACATCGAATCCCCGGTCATGGCAGCTCACCAACGCAGCGGCATCGGCAATTTGCGAATCCGCAGTTATATGCAGCAAAACTACCGGGTGCCCGCCAATTTTGAGCACTTCCTCTACGTGGGGCAATTGCTCCAGGCCGAGGGCATCAAGATGGCAATCGAAGCGCATCGGGCCAGTATGCCTTATTGTATGGGCTCCCTGTACTGGCAAATCAACGACGTGTGGCCCGTGGCTTCCTGGTCGGGCATGGATTATTACCAGCGCTGGAAAGCGATGCATTATTTCATCAAAAAAGCTTTTGAACCCACCATCACGGCTGCTTTGGTTAGGGATGGGAAACTGAGGCTCAGTGTAATTTCCGATGAGTTGGGTGAGCGAGCGGGGGAATTGCGCCTGCGCCTGATTGATTTTAATGGAGAAACCTTATGGAAAAAAGATACCAGCATACAAATGCCGCAAAATACGGCGCTGCATGCCCTGGAATTGCCTTTGACGGAAATTTGTGATTCCAATACGGCCAAAAAAACGGTCTTGTTGGTTGATTTGTACAGCCAGGATCATCACATTTCCCACAGCCCAGTCTACCTCGCCAGTGCCAAAGTGCTGGAATTGCCCACTGCGCCAGCCATCGAAAAGCAGGTTTTGCCGAGCGAGGAGGGCTTTTTGATCCGCCTACGTGCCAGCCAATTGGCCAAAAACGTTTTCCTGGACTTTGGGGATGAGGTGGATGGCTTTTTTAGCGACAATTATTTTGATCTCTTGCCGGGTGAGCTGGTGGAGGTGGTGTTTAAGCCGAAGCAAAAGGGGGTGAGTTTGACAGCGGAAGGGTTGAAGATTTTGAGTTTGGGAGAGGCGCAGTAGCCACATGGCGACCCACTGTGGTGTTGCTTCGGTGCCTTAGGTTTCTTAGGTGGTGAAAAAGAAAAATATTTTACCACCTAAGAAACTTATGGCACTTAAGAATCACCTCAGCAGCGACAGCCCCATCACCTTACCAAATTCACCTCCCCAGCCTTCGAATACGTGCTTCCATTTTTCAGCCGCACCACACTCGAAAATACGTACAAGCCAATCGGCGAAGGCTGCCCCCGCGAAGTCCCATCCCAACCCTTGGTCGGGTCATCTACCGGAATATTGATCCCTTCAAACACCAGGTTTCCCCAGCGATCAAAAATCCGCAAATACTCCAGGGCTTCGATTTCATCGCCCCCATAACCGCTGAAATAATCGTTGACCTCATCCCCATTCGGGCTGAAGGCATTGGGGAAATAGGCCTCCACCTGACCAGCCACCAAAACCTGAATTTTATCACTCACTTTACAGCCCGCACTGTCACTCAGCTGTAAGGTATAAGTGGTCGTAAAGGCAGGTTCCGCCTGGGCATTCAGGCTTTGAGCCGAAGTCAGCCCGCTTGGTGGCGACCAGGAGATTTGGCTTGGATTAAAATTGAGCTGCGGTTTGAAGGTAACCTTGGCACCACGCCGGAGGGTGGTATCTGGGCCAAGTTCCAGGCTCAAGCTGCGGGGGGATTGAATGGTAATGGTCGTGTCAAAACTACACCCCGAAGCATTGGTGATGTTCAGCGCAAAAGTCCCAGGATTTAAGTTTCTGACGGTAAGCGGTGGATTGTTGAAGCGCTGGATGGTATTGTTCAGCGTCAGGGTAAAGGGGCCTTGCCCTCCTGTAACGTTGCGTAAGGTAAAGACGCCCAAATCGCCAGGGCAAAGGGGATTGATCAGCCCCAGACTGACAATCAATGCCGAGGGATCAACGGCAAGTACCAGGCTGTCCTTCGCAGAACAACCAATGGCGTCAGTCACGGTGACGACATAAGTGCCCGGTGTCGCATTGCGCGGATTGGCCTGACCATTGAAGCGGGTCACGTTCCAGGTGTATTGGAGTAGCCCGGTGTTGCCAGTAAGTGTAGTATTGAGGTGACTACTGCCACAATCGGCGCGGGTAGCCACAATGTTGATGCTGAGGTTACAAGGTGGTTCACTTAAGGTCGCCTTAACTTGTGCGTTACAACCATTGCTATCCGTCAGGGTAATCGTGTAAGCTCCGGCCCTCAGGTTGGAGATGGTAAATGCCCCCGTATTGCCAATGCTTTGATCGCTGCCATTGGGGCTCCAATTGATGCGGTATGCGGGGGTTCCTCCAGCATAAGTCAAGGCGATGCTTCCACCTGTTGGACGAGCTGGAGTAGGTTGGCTGGCGGGAATGGCGGCCAGGGTGAGTCGTGTCGGATTAAGCAAAGTGACGTTTAACGTATCTTTACAAGCAGCCGCATCGGTCAAGGTCACGGTGTAGGTTCCGGCGGCCAAGGCAGTTGGGTTTGCTCCATTTAGGGCGGGATTGCTCCATGCGTAAGTCACGGCTCCATTATTGCCCGTAAGCGTGACCCGAATGCTGCCGGTCGCAGTACCATTACAATCCGGATTGATACCCTGGGCCGTGCCGACCAGTTTACAAGTAATGTTTTGCAGGCTGAAGCTACAAGTATCCGTACAACCATTTGCATCGCTGACCCGTACGGAATAATTCCCCGCCGCCAGATTGCTGAAGCCGAAAGTGTCTACGCTGCTTTGTTGCATTTGCCCGGGGCTGGGGCCACTCAACTGGATGTTGCGTTGACCGCTACCTCCGCGGATGACCACCCGGGCGCGCCCGTCGCTGCCACCCACGGTGCTGGGCTGGTTGACGACGGAGCAAATCGTTTCGAGCTGTGCTGGTTCTGTAATGCTCACACTTGCAGTATCGCGACAAAGCTGGGCATCCGTCACAATCAATTGGAAGTTGCCACTCGGCAAACCGGTCGCCCGAGGGTTGCCGTCAAAACGATTGTCGCTCCAATCATAGCTGAATGGCCCAATACCACCAGTGATGGAGCTTTGAATACTGCCCTGACTGGCTCCTGCACACAAATTATTCGTTGGCGTTAAGGTCAAAACAAGATTACAGATCGGGTCATTGATCCGAAAATCACAGCCTTGCACCGTGCAGCCATTTTTATCGAACAAGGTCAGGCGGTAATCACCTTTGCTCAAGTTGTTGACGGTAAAACTATCTACACTCAAATTGAGGAAACTGTCGCGTTTTGCTCCGCTCAAAAGCAGCTTGTACGGCCCGGTTCCACCACTAAATCGTACGGTAATGCGGCCGTTTTGCCCACCAACCGTTGTAGTTGGTACAGGTGTTCCACAGGTTAAACGCAGGGCGCTGGGCTCTGCAAGTACCAAGGTGTCGATCCCAGCGCAACCGATCGAATCGCTGACTACCACGGTGTACGTTCCCGCACGCAGATTACGTGCGGTTGCCTGGCCATCGTTTGTATTGTCGCTCCAATCGTATTTGAAGGGTGCCTTGCCTCCGTTGACCGCGACGCTGATTTGGCCATTTGCCGCGCCATTACAAAGCGGGTTTATTCCCTGTAATAGCAAGGCTAAATTGCAATTGGGTTCGCTTATGCTAAAAGAACAACTCTGCTGGCAGCCATTGATGTCGCTGATGATCACGGTATAATCTCCGGCAGACCAGCCCGTCAAATCCACACTACCACTATTGCCTTCCGTACGGGTGCTGGTAACGGGACCTTGAACACGGATAAAGTATGGCGCAACTCCTCCGCTGAAACTCACCCGGGCAATCCCTTCGTTGCCTTTGACGGTGATGACGTTGCGGATGATTTGGCAAGAAAAAGTCAAAGCAGCAGGGTCCCGTAAAACGGTGTCCAGCACCACCCGGCAATTGATGGCGTCGGTGATGGTGACTTGATAGTTTCCAGCAGCGAGGTTGGATAGGGTATCCTTGTTGGGTCCACCATTGCTCCATTGGAAGCTATAAGGTGCTACCCCCGCAGTGGGTATTGCAATCACTTGCCCATTGGCCTCGCCCTGACAGGCTGGGGCCTTGGTCGACAAGCTGGCTTGCAGGTTACATACCGGTTCACGGACAGTAAAGCTGCATGAAGTTCGGCAACCATTGACATCGATGAAATTGGGGGAATAGGTCCCCGGTGGCAAACTGCCCAGCGAGATGCTATCGCGACCACTGGCAGTCACACTACCCGGTTGTGAACCGCCCCAATCCAGCGCAATCGTCCCGGTTCCGCCGGTATACTTCAGCTTGGCGCCCCCATCGCGCCCCCCCACAGTAGTAACATCCGAGATGACTTGACAATTGGCCACAATTGGTGAGGGTTGAGTAAGGTTGATTTGGGCGGTATCGGCACAGCCCAGGTTATCGGTCAGGATCAGGGTATAAGTTCCTGGTCCCAAGTTTTTTAGGGTGTCGCGGGCGATGCTTCCAGCGCCGTTGCTCCAGCGGTAGGTATAAGGTGCCTGGCCGTTGCGTACACTTGCGGTCAATACGCCGTTGTTGTCGCCATTGCACAAAATCGATTTTACGGTGATAATGTTGGCGCTTATGGCACAAACAGGTTCGGTAATGCTCAGCAGACATGAATCGACACAGCCATTTTGATCGCGCAATACGATGCGGTATTGTCCAGCGCTTAGCCCGGTGATGGTGGTGTCCCCACTGCGGCTCAGGGTGAAACTGCCTGAGTTTTTTCCCGACCAGGAGATACGGTAAGGGCGAGTCCCTCCATTGGTGGTGATCAGAGCGGCGCCATTGTTGCCGCCAACCCGGGTCACCGCGCTTTGTTGGGCGCAGCTTAGCACCACAGCCGCTGGTTGGGTTAATACGATGGTATCACTAGCCCGGCAACCAACATTATCCGTGACGATAAAGGAATACCTGCCAGGGCCTAGATTACGTGGGTTGAATTGCCCATCGAGGGCGTTTTGGTTCCAATCGATGCTCAATGGGGCTTCTCCTCCTGTAGTGCTTACGTCAATTTGGCCATTGTTGGCACCATTACAGGTCGGGTTAAGTGATGTAGCATTCGCAGCAATGGTACAATTGGGTTGGATGATGGTAAACTGGCAGGAATCCTGGCAGCCCAGACTGTCGGTCACTAATACTTGATAAGTTCCAGTACTCAAGCCAGTAAGGATGGTGGTTCCCGCTCTCAGACTATCACGGAGTTGAATCACCGGGCCACTCAGGCTCAGTTTGTAGCGGGCGGTGCCGCCGTTGATGCTGATCCTTGCTTCACCATCGGTACCGCCTACTTGCGTTACGGCTTTGCTTACTGTACAAGTCAAGGCAATTTTGGTGGGTTCAATCAAGGTAATGGAGGCGATAACATCACAGGCTGTACCATCAGTTACCGTGACGGTATAGGTTCCCGGACCCAGGTTTGCCGGATCTTCTGTCCCATTCAAACTGGTCTGGTTCCACCGGATATTGACTGGCGGCAAACTGTTGTTGATCTTCAAATCCAGTTCTCCGTCTTTGCTCCCGTTGCAGGAAATCGGTTGTTTGATGCCCAACTCGATCCGCGGCCCAGGGGTAATGCTGACCCGGTAAAGTCGCTCGGCGCTACAGCCTGCTTTTTGGTCAAACATAAAAAAGTTGCCGCTGAAGCTCAAGGTTTGACCGGGTAGAAAGCGGGTACCCGTCCCATTGGGGCCACCGTAATAGGCTACATTGGGACTCAGGTTTTTGCCCGTAATCAGGGGCAATTGCAGGCTACCACAGGCAGTAGTGTCGGGTAGACTGTCAATTTGAGGTGGACTCAGGGTATCCAACAAAAAGCTACGCTCACCAAAACAACCCGGAACCTGATCAAAAGCGTAGAGCCGCAAATCCCCGCTCACGGTTTGGCCGGCAGTATATTTTGTGCCCCCTCCATTTGGTGCAGTGTAATAAGCTTGATTGCCACTGAGATTGGTTCCGCTGATGGGGGGCAAAGTATAAGCCCCGCAAATCTGTACATCCGCAATGCTATCCAGGCTGGGGCGATCCACAATACTAATGAGGAAGGTATCCTGGTCAAAACAGGTGGCCGTACCCGAGTATACAAACAAAGTTTGGCTGTTGCTGAAGTTTTGGCCAGGGCTAAAACGCAGGCCCGCGCCGAGTGACTGGGTGTAATAAGCCGTGTTGGCTGCAAGGTTTTTTCCCCTAATGGGCGGCAATACCAGACTACCGCATCTGGTAGTGTCCCGAATGGGATCCAAAATGGGCGGACTAAGGGTATCCAGCAAAAAAGTCCTTTCGCTGGTACAGGTGGTAATGCGGTCGAAGGCATACAGGCGTATGTCTCCCGCGATACTTTGCCCTGGCAAGTATTTGGTTCCACCGCCATTGGGCGCTGAATAATAAGCCTGGTTTCCACTGAGGCCTATACCTTTTAGAGTTGGTAAAGTGTAACTGGAACAAACCTGCACGTTCACAATGGTGTCCAAACGGGGTTGCGCAACAATGTTGACCTTGAAGGTGTCCTGGTCAAAACAGCCGGTGGCCGTGCTATCGTAAGCGAATAAAATTTGGGCGGTATCGATGCTCTGGCCCGGGAGGTAGCGGGTGCCACCGCCACGGGTTTTGGTGTAGTAAGCGGCGTTGGGGGTCAGGTTAGTGCCTTTGATTATGGGCAAGGTGTACTTGCCACAAATGGTGGTGTCGCGGATGGAATCGAGTTTGGGGGTGGTTTGAAAAGTAACGGTAAAAGATTTTTCATCGCTACATCCACCAGAATTGTAATAAGCGAAGAGGGTTTGCGAGCTGGTAATCACCGCACCCTGCGCAAACTTTGTACCTGTACCCGACGGCCCAGTATAATAAGCCTGAGTTCCATCCAAACTTGTGGTTGCAGTAATGGCTGGGAGTTTAAAACTGCTGCCGCAAACCGTTTGATTGGGTATGGGGGTGATTGCGGCAGATGTGCCGACATTTACAGTTATAGTCGCGGGAGAAAAACAGGGGTCAGTGGGGGTAAAAGTCAAGGTTTTGGCACCTGCAGTGCTGATGTTTAATCGATTGCTGCTCACTCCGGTGCCCGACCAGTTGCCTGCCTGGCCACCTTGTGTCGTATTTAGAGCCACGGGGGTAGGACTGGTACAAAAAGGGCCTGGAGTAACAACTGATATGGCTGAACTGGGATTAATGGTTACCGGAATATTTGTGGCAACTGCACATTGGCCGGCACCAGGGGTAAAGCGCAAGGTGCGTGGCCCAGTCCCACCTGTTCCGGTGTTTAGGTTTACATTGCTCGTCACACCGGTGCCCGTCCAGCCCCCGGTAGTACCATTGTCATCTGTAGTTGGCAATTGGATTATCCCCTGGCCTTGGCAATAGGGGCCCAAATTGGAAAATACCGCCGAAACTGGGGCTGTCACTTCAGCAGTAGTAGTCGCCGGAGTTGCGCATTGGCCTGCAGAAGGTGTGAAGGTGAGGTTTTTTGTACCAACCACCGTTGTACTTAAGCGGTTGCTGCTCACATTGGTGCCCGACCAGTTGCCATTGATCCCATTTTGGTTCGTAGGCAGGTTAATGTTACCCGAATTCTGGCAATAGGGGCCCAGGTCATCCAGCACTGCGGGGCCAGCCGGATCCACTTGTACGTCAATGGTATTGGGCGTTGCACATTGATTGGCGTTTGGTGTAAAAGTGAGGGTATGGGTACCAACGCCAGCAGTATTGGTATTAAAATTCGTTCCCGTTACTCCTGGCCCAGACCAAACCCCGGTCACTCCATTCTGGTTGTTGGCGAGTGCCACATTCCCCCGGTTGCTACAAAAGGGGCCAATATCGTTGAGCATAACCTGGCTAGGGGTTCCTGTAATACGAATGTTGTTAAAAGTAACAGATTCGTCACTTGCCCAGGTTTGGGTAAAAATTTCGATGGTTAACATAGCACCGGGCGTAACTGGAACTCCGCTTATACTGATTGTCCCGCTTTGTTGATTGTTTCCTGCACCAATCAAATCACTGTGTACTTCTGCTCCATCCACAAAAAAAAGCACCCAGATGAAATCCCAACAATTGGTGCAACCACCTGCAGCAGGGTCATCAGGATCACCACTGCAACCACCTGAGCCGGGGCATTCATCATTTGATTCTAAATTGCCTGAACCACCCCAGCCCAATGAAAATCTAAAATCTACTGAAAAATTTACCGAAGCACAAGCATTAGCCGTTGCATTATAGGTGTCCGATGTACGTGATTTTGTATTGGTGTATGTTCTTCCACCGTTACTAAAAATCACCGTCTGCCCCCATCCCATCACCGGCCAAGCCAGCACCAGCATCAAGACACTCCTCAACACCAACAATCGATAAAGCTCAGTATTGACCATCATTTTCCTCTTCGGTTTTGGGCGCATGTGATCAGCATGCAAAGCATTGGTCTTTCCAGTAGTTGTATGGCCAATACTTAAGCGATTCAAAAACTTCATCGTGACATTTTTGTGCGTAACAAATAAAGCAGAGTAGTGGGCAAAAATAAGTGTTCATTTTTCCTGAGTCAAAGGATTAGACAAGACACTTGAAATGAACCGTTTGCTTATCTAATCCTTTGGCAAAATGAACACTTATTTTTTATCGCCCTTGGTAGGAGAACGTACGTAGCAAATGGCTGAAAAGGACTTAGAGCTTGTTTAAGCTTCTGCAAAAATTGCAAAAAAACACGGGCGGATTAGTTTGAGCGCATTATTTTATTGTAAAGTGCTCATTTATCGTCAAAAAAATGACATTTTGAAGCTTCAAGACATGCTGCTCAATTCCGCCAGTACCAGTTTGATGCCTTGCAAAACCTCCGCCTCAAAACCGACGAAATCGCGGATCAAGTCCTGCGGGTCAAATTCTTTTTTGGCGCGTTCCAATTGTTCGGCGCGGGCGCTTAAATGCCCAAGTCCCACCATTTGGAAGGAAGGTTTGATCTTGTGCGCTTTGGCGGCAAAGGATTTCCAATCTTCAGCTTCCAGGAGTTCCCGCATCTGGGCAAGTTCGTTGGGGACAGTTTGGGCAAAGATGTCAAAAATCTCCCGCATGTACCCGGTATCCCCTTCGTACAACTCGGACAGTTCGTCGCGGTTCAAAGAAAGTGCAGTTGTACTTGGAGCCTGGGGTGAAAAACCGGGAAACAATTGCCGAAACACTTCCAACAATTGTTCAGGGGTAAAGGGTTTGGAGAGGTGTTGGTTCATTCCCGCTTGCAGTGCTTTTACTTTTTCATCCAACAAGGCCGAGGCAGTGAGGGCAATAATGGGCACCTGCTGATTGGCGTTTTGGGGGGCATTGCGCAGGCGCAGGGTGGTTTCGTAGCCATCCAGATTGGGCATCCGAATGTCCATGAGGATTAAGTCAAAAACTTCCTTTTCAGTAGCCTGAAGGGCCACCAGCCCATCATCAGCAGTAGAGTAGGTCAATCCCCATTTTTGCAAGAGGTTTTCCAGATAACGGCTATTCATGGCATTATCCTCCACGATGAGCACGTGAAACGGAGCCCCCCCTTTGCGCTGGTAAGCAAGTGGTAATTCTGATTTGTGCAGGACCGGGTTTTTGACTGTTTCAAAAGGAAGTAGGACGGTAAAACTGGTTCCCCCGCCCATAATGCTTTGAACTTGAATGCGCCCACCGAGTAGTTCCACCAGTTGTTTGGTAATGGGAAGCCCCAAACCTGCACCTTCGCGGGTTCTTTTGGCTTTGCCAGCCTGGTCAAAACGTTCAAAAATAAAAGGCAAACGATCTTCGGGGATGCCAATCCCAGTATCCGTCACCGTAAACTCAATCCAGTTTTTCCCCTCGATTATGGTGGTCGAAGCGGTGCAGCGAACAAAGCCCTGTTCGGTAAACTTGAAAGAATTGTTGATCAGGTTGAGCAAAATTTGGTTCAGGAAAGTAGGATCGGTACGCAAATACTCCGGTACCTCGGGCGCAATCTCGCACTGAAATTCAATGGGGCGTTGGGATAGTCTGAATTCGAAGGTTTTACACATGGCCTTTGCCATTCCTAAGAAATCAAAGTCCTCCAGATGGGGCTCCATTTTCCCTTGTTCAATCTTTGAAATATCCAACACGTCGCTGACCAAGGCTTGCAACAACTCCGCTGAGTACTGTAATGTATGAACGTATTCTGCCTGCTCTGGGCTAAGTTGGGTATCGTACAACAAATTGGTCATGCCCACGATGGAATTGATGGGGTTGCGGATTTCGTGACTCATGTTGGCCAAAAAAGCCTTTTCCGCGTCCCGGGCTTTTTCGGCTTCCTCCCGGGCGCGTTCCAAATCCGCTTGCAACAATTTTTGCTCGGTAATGTCCAGATGAATGCCTAATGTACCCGACAGATTGCCTAACTCATCGTAGATTGGGGTATTGTTAATCAGAGTCCAGATGATGCTGCCGTTTTTTTTGAGCACTGGAGCCTCCCAAATCACCGATTTCCCCTGTAAAAACTTAGCTTCTTCTTTATGGGCCTGGCGTTGGAAGTTAGGGGGAGCAAATAAAAGTTTGGGATCTTGTCCAATCAGTTCTTGCTCGCTATACCCCACCATTGCACAAAAGCGAGGGTAAGCCCGCACAATTTTTGCCTCAGAATTGACCTCCAACAAGCCCAATTCCATGTGTTCCATGATCCCCCGGTACTTTTCTTCACTTTTGCGGATGTGCTCACTGGCCATGCGTTGCGCACTTACATCCCGGTAATGCCACATGTGCCCCAGGTATTCGGTGCCTGAAAAAACCGGGATATAATGCCGCTCCAGGATTTTGCCATCCTGCATCTGTAGGTCTTCATTCAGGGTCAGCTCTCTTTTTTCCAATAATTCATCTACCCGCTGAACAAAGCGCTCTGGATTGCAAAAAAGTCCCTTGCTTTGTTCCGCTGCTTGGGCACAGTCGGCACCGATCAACAATTCGGGAGCAACCGGAATGCCAAACAGGTCGCAAAACTGTTGGTTGATCAGCACAATTTTACGGTTTTCGTCCTCTACCAAAACGCCAGCATGTAGATTCTGAACCAACCCTTTCAGTCGCGAATAGGTTGTAGTCAGGTCTTTGCGCGATTGCACTTCTTCGGTGATGTCCCGAGAAATAGAGTGTGCTTCAAAAAATTTGCCCTCCCGATAAATAAAGCTGACCTGCTGACCCAACCAGATCTCGCGCTGCCAGGCATTTTTCACTGGAAATTCCACGTAGCTAGAGGTCAAGCCATGGCGGATTTGATCTAGGTATTTAAGCCGGATGGGTTCGGCGTAATCATCACGGATGAGTGCAGCATAATGGGTGCCCAGCATATCTTCCTTGGGGAAACCCAGTAATTTTTCAGCAGCTGGATTGATGAAGCGAAAAAGCCCTTGATTGTCTGAAATGAAGATGATGTCTTGTACACTATTGACAATTTCATTAACGTAGTGTAGTTCCTTTTTTAAATCATCCGTGGAACTGAGTTTTGATTGAAGGGCTTCATTTTCCCGGAGCAATTGGGTAATGTATTGTTCTTTTTCCAAAAGTAAAGCTTCGGCTCTCACCCGAGCGGCTTTTTCTTCCAACCATTGCCTATTATCAGTGTCCAATCTGGTCTCCATCCTGGTTTCCTCAATTTCCTCAAAATTAAGGAACTGGTGGTAAAAAACAGGGCTTTATGCTCAAAAAAATTACTATTTGTTAATTTGTATGACGCAAAAAATTATTTAAGCAATAAAACCGACCCACTGCGACTGGCGGTTTCTCCGTCGACAAATTCTACGTCAGCCCGCCAAACATAAAGGCCTTGCAAAGCAGGTTTACCACGGGCACTACCATCCCAACGCGTTTCAGTACCATTGGGCTTGGCATTTTGAACCCTGAATACTTCGTTGCCCCAGCGATCAAAAATGCTCAAATGGGCAATCAGAGCTACACCCCGATCACAAAAAAGGGTAAAAAAATCGTTCTCCCCATCGTCATTGGGTGAAAATGCATTGGGCGCATAAGTATTGTGGCGGGGGATGACCTCAAAAACAAAGTTGGTAGAATCCACACACCCCAGTGCACTGCTCGCGATCAGGGTGTATGTGCCACTCTTCAGGGGCTGGGCAAAAGGCTCAGCGCAATCGCTGCAACTCAAACCTTCCACTGGCGACCAACGATAGGAGCCAATAGTCTGATTTGCCCGGGCACTCAATGGAATGCTGTCAAACTGTTTGAGGCTGATTTTGTCAACATCCTCCAACTGAAAAGCGACTGGATCACTCAGGGTCACACTGCGGCTGAGTTTACAAGCGGGGCTGGCTTGTACGGTAGCGTTATAAGTACCGGCGACCAGACCGTTAAAGGTATTTCCGGGTTGAAAATCTTTGCCATTGAGGGTGTATACCAAAGGGCGATTCACCCCACTTACGTTGGTAATGCTGATACTGCCGTCCTTACCTAAGGCACAACGGGGATCGGTCCCGGTCATGGTTCCTCGCAGTTCGCGGGCACGAACCACCAGACTGTGGCTAGCTGGACAGCCATGCACAGAGGTGACCGAAACGCTAAAAGTACCCGGATTTTCAATACTAATGATATCGGTTGTAGCTCCGGTTGACCATTGGTATTTTGCAAAATTGCCCGCGTCCAGAATTGAAAAATTTTCGGGGCAAATGATGCTGTCCCCCTTGATCCGAAAACGGCTCAAGTCCTCGATAATGATGTGGTGTACCAAAATGCTGTCACAACCACTGGGTGTTTTGAGCGCCACATCGAAGTAACCAGAGTCTCGGTAAACTTGCCCGGCCAAGGTGACTGAGCCGCCAGGGCAAATGACAATTTCTTTGGGCTTGGGGGCTTTTTTTCGCTCCAAGACCGTCGAGTAAGAAAAATAATTGCAGGAAGGATTATTCAGCTGGGTTGCGCTCGCAGCGGCTGCCAGGCGAAAGGTTTGTCCCTCGCGTGGTTTTTCAATATCGATGTGCAAATTATTGGCCCCAGGGATCGGCGTCCAGGTTTTGCCTTCATCGGTGCTGCGTTGCCATTGGTAGGCCAGTGATTTGGGGTCATTGATTTCAATGGTAGGCATAAGTTTGAATACATCACTGACACAGATGTAACTGGTATCGGGCATTTTGATGAGCGGCCCGCAGGGCAAAAATGTGATGTTGTCCAGCCCTATATCGTTGCCCAGTCCACCGGGTGCGTTGTTGCGCAGGGACAGGACAATCTGTTTGGCGTCGGGGGGCGTGGTAAAGCTAAAGCCGTAGGTACGCCAGATAGCATCCTGGGGTACGTCACCACTGCTGTACACCTCTTTACCATCCACCAAAAAAGACAAATTGGGCTTAATGTATCCGACAAAACTGGGCAGCATCAGGTTGATGATATCCGCTGAAAATTGGTAGGTCGTATTGCCACATACAGTTACGGTATCCTGATAAAACAAGCCAGGTTGAAAGCTGGCATTGACGACCATAAAATATCCGTTGGGGTCAGCGCTACGGTCTTTGGTTTTGACCCAGGATGTTGCTGAAAAGGAACCCCAACTGGCATTGCCATTGGTGATGACGTACAAGCCGTCATTGGGTGGCGTCGAAGCACTGTAGCGGTAGCCAGGTGCAATGCCGGGGTCAAATCCCAATACGTTGGCGCTGCCGCTACCAAAATCACCCCGTTTGAAAATATTTTCTCCCAGAGCCCCTTTACACAGGCCTTGTTGGGCCATACTAGACTGAATACAAAGGCTAAAAAACACCAGAGTGATGGCGATCCGAAGTTTGGCGTTCATTGTGTTTTTGTTGTGATATTTAAGCGATGTCCAAGGTAATTGTAAAGTGTGAGAATTTTAAAACGGGGAAAAAACAATTCAATGGAGAACAAGGAAATTTGCCTTGTTCTACGCCAAAAATCACCCTTTTGTACCTTCACCGACAATATTTACCACATAGTCTGCATTAAATGAAAAACTTTCTATTTTTACACACACATGACAATTCTCAATCACAATCACGATTACCTAACCTATTGTCAAAACATGAAATCATTAATCCTGACTTTTGCTGTAGCCCTCGTCGCTACTTTGAGCCTCAACGCTCAAGCACTACAATGTTCCCCCGAAAAGCCAATTCCTGGCGAAACCGTTACCCTTTCCTACGACCAAAACCAAACGATACTTGCCAATGAAAAAGAATTAAAAGCTACAGTAGTTTTTATGACTACCAATCCGAACCAGGCGGACCGCTTACAATTTGATGACGTAAACTTCAAATCTGAATCAGGCATCTTTAAAGCCAAAGTAAGCATTCCGGCCAAAGCCAACCTTTTTTACATCACTTTCGCCAATGAAGTAGATGGTGAAAAAGACAACAATGGTGGTAAAGGCTATGGGTTTAGCCTTTATCAGGTTGATCGTAAAACCCTGGCACCAGGTGTAAAAGGTAATTTAGGCCTAACGAAAGGCCGCTACGCACCCTACACCAATGTAGATCGGGACATTCCCGGCGGTTTGGCTTTGGTGCGCGAGGAATTTTCCACTAATGTTGCTTCTCGTAAGGATCAGACTCTGCTTTCTTTTTTTGCTGCGGAAGGTAAAAGGTCCAAAGACGAGTCCATTGTAGCTGAGGCCAAAAAAATGGCCGAGGTTTTGGCCAACGACAAAAAAGCAACCGAACAAGACCTCTATACAGCCTATCAGGTATTCAGAATCCTCGATGAAAAAGCTTTGCTGGAGACTTTAGGCCAAAGCATCCGCAAAAAATACCCCAATGGGATGTTGGTAAGAGCAGAGAAAATTGAGGCTGTAGGCATGGAAAAAGACCTAAGTAAAAAAGTAGTTTTATATGAGTCTTTGGCTGGTTTACCATTTACAGCAAGTGAAAAAAATGTGGTTTCCAGCCTTACCTCGGTGATTGCCAGTGGTTATTTGGGCAAAAAAGATTGGCCGAATTTTGAAAAATACCTCAATCAAATTAGCGACAAGAGTCGGAAAGCAAATCTACTGAACAGCGCGGCCTGGCAATTGTGTGGCGAAGGAATTGTCAAAGAAGTAAGCAAAGAAGACGCAGAACGTTCGACAAAATACTCCAAACAATCCATTGACCTGATCAAAGCATTACAAGCTTCGAATGACAAAGCTGATGTCAATGGCTTTATCAGTCTCAAGCAGATGAAGGAAAACATGAAGGGTTATCTCGGCATGTTCTCCGATACCTACGCAGTCTGCCTCTACCGTACTGGCAAATACGCCGAAGCACTGGAGTACCAGCACATTTACAACGAAACCCAAAAATTCAGTGATCCCGAAACCAACGAACGCTACTGCATCTACCTCGAAAAAGCCAAAGGAGGCAAAGAGGCGGAAGCGATGCTGGAAAAACTGATCACCGCTGGTACCGCTTCTGATGCGATGAAAACCCAGTTCGTACGTTTGTTCCAGGCCAACAATAGCCCCGAAGCCGCTGCTCAGCGCTACCTGGCCAACCTGGAAGAAGACGCCAAAGCCCACAAACGGGAAGAACTGCGCAAAAAAATGATCGACAAGGAGGCCCCTGATTTCAAACTGCGCAACCTCAAAGGAGAAGAAGTATCCCTGAGTAGCCTGAAGGGCAAAGTGGTAATCCTCGATTTTTGGGCAACCTGGTGCGGTCCTTGTAAGGCATCCTTCCCCGGTATGCAAAAATCGCTGGAAGCCACCCAAAACCGCAACGACGTAGTATTCCTCTTCATCGACACCTGGGAAAAGGGAGACAATAAAGAAAAGGCTGCCGCTGAATTCATTGAAAAAAACAAGTACAACTTCAATGTACTGATGGACAATGATGACAAAGTGGTGGGTAGTTACAAAGTAGAGGGCATCCCTACCAAGTTCATCGTCGGTAAAGATGGTCGCATCAAATTCATGAGCGTAGGCTTCAATGGCACTGAAACGCTGATCGAAGAGGTAGCCGCCATGATTGATCTGGCAGGGGAGGTAAAACCGTGATGTAATTTCGGATTTGGGATTTCGGATTTCGGTTACTGGGCTACCCCAACCGAAATCCGAAATCCCAAATCCGAAATCCCTTTGGGGCAATACAAGTATTTATTCCAACGTTTTGCTTGTGCAGTTGTGAAACCAGTGAAAAAACACTATCTTAACTGCTGAAAATTGTATCAAAGTTCACAGTAATGTTAAACTTTGGGCTTACTTGAATTTTTCAGGGCTTTGAGCATTACAGTTATTCGGAGAGTTGTGTATACTTGCAGCACAATTTCAAAAAATTCATATTTGTTTTCAAGCTTGTTTGAATTGCTTGGGTAAAGCAGAAATTCGACCAGGTGCGTACTCAAAACCGATTATTAACCCTCGCTATCTATATGAAAAACTGGAAATCAATACTTGCGCTGGGCCTGCTGATCTGGGGGGCAACCATATTGCAGGGGCAAGACATTCACTTTTCGCAGTTCTACATGTCGCCACTCAACCTGAATCCGGCGATGACTGGGGTGATGAATTGCAACTCTCGCGTTGCTGTGAACTACCGCAACCAATGGGGCAGCGTACTGCGCTCCAATTCCTTCCGTACCTATTCAGTCTCTTACGACCAACGCATTCCGGTTGGGCGTTATGACTATTTTGGCGTGGGAGGTACTTTCTGGGGCGATAAGGCTGGTGAGGCCAATTTCGCTACCCTGACCGGAAAAATCTCCGGTTCTTTCTCCAAACAAATCAGTGGTGGCCGCAAAAAAGCCGGTTATTTGGTGGCTGGTGCCGAAGCTGGTTTGGCTCAACGAAGCATCGACTTCCTGAACCTCCGCTGGGGTACCCAACACGATGGGGAAGGTAGTTTTGATCCAACGCTACCTTCGCAAGAAGATCGCTTCAACCGCGACAACTTCCTCTTTGCTGACATGGCTGCGGGTTTGTTGTATTTCCACCGCAATGGCAATAAAAACGTCTACATCGGGGGTGCGTTTCACCACTTGAACCGGGCCAACCAATCCTTTGATACGGAAGGAGAAGAAGACCCAATCTTTACCCGTTGGACGGTGCACGCAGGCGGCGAGTTTCCTACTTCCAGCGGAAAAATGGGGCTTTTGCCTGGCTTTATCGTGATGCGTCAGGGGCCTTCTTTCCAGGTTAATGCCGGTGCAAGTTTGCGCTTTATGCTGGATCAGTCGAAAGACAGCTACCAGGCATTTCAGCTGGGTTTGTGGGGCCGGGTGGCCAACAAACTGGAGCAAGGTTATTTGACCGACGCCATCATTGCCTCTACTCGTTTTGACTTCAACGACCTGAGCATTGGCTTTAGCTACGACATCAACGTTTCTCAACTCAAACCAGCTTCCAATTCACAAGGGGCGTTTGAGTTCAGCTTGATTTATAAAATTTGTGGCTTGGAACGCCGTGGGGTGTACTGTCCGAATTTTTAACCCACGAATAAATTCGTGGGCTGGGGTTTTGGACACGCTTTACCCTAACCCACGACTAAAGTCATGGGTTAGGGTTGCGCTCCACAGTTTTGTCACATAAAAAAGGCCTTCCGTCACAAAAATAGTTACGGGAGGCCTTTTTTATTGGAGTCGCAGAGAGTTCAGGTTGACTCAAGAGTGCAATTGCCATTTTCTTTGTATCTTGCCACTTTGATTTTTATGACCGATTATACCTACGATTCAGGCAGACACTGAATTTCTGTTTGGAACGTTATAACAGTCATAATCATTCGTAAACCAAAATTGAACACAATGTTTAGCAGTAAAGATTCCAACAACAAGCCACGCAATGGATCTGTTGCTCCGGTGAATCCCAACGCTTTCAATAGCCTTGTACAAGGTACAGTGGTTGAAGGTACGGTACGTTCCGAAAGTGACATCCGCGTAGATGGCTTAATCAAAGGAAAGCTCTTCTGCGATGCCAAAGTGGTGATTGGTCCAACGGGCCAAATTGAGGGGGAAATCCGCTGTGCCAATGCAGTGATTGAAGGTAAATTTGAAGGCACCATTGTAGTGGCAGAATTGCTCAACATCCGCGAAAATGCGGTCGTGAGTGGTGAGGTAACTACCGGAAAATTGTTGGTTCAAACCGGAGCGGTCTTTAATGTGACCTGTAACATGGGTGGTCAGCCACCGGCAGCCAAATCCAATTCAGCTCCGCTTGTTGCCAAAAAAGAAGATGAAAAAGGAGTCAAAGCACCCAATAACTGATCCAGAGGATCCATCTGATTTTTCCAAAGGGAAAGCCACATCCAATGTTTACCTCAAATATTCGGGTATGGCTTTCCAAATGGGTATCATTATTCTCATTGGGGCTTTGTTGGGGCGAAAATTGGATGCCTATTTTCACAGCCCAAAACCCTGGTTTACGGTAGCCCTTTCTTTATTGGCCATCTTTGCCGCCTTGTATTCTACCCTTAAGGATTTGTTGGCTCCCAACAAGAAGAATCAGCCGCCGCGCTGACATTTGCCTTTCCTTCAAATTTACTAATCGCTTAATTATGCATCCGGGTTTTGTACTTTTGTAGCTGAAATCATTTTTCAACTACATAGTCATGAATCAATCCCGCTTTTTGCTGTATTTGGGTATAGTGTCGGTGTGCACAGCACTTGGGTTGTTTTTGCTCAACTTGCTGCCGGGGTTTCAGGTACACGCAGCATTTGCGTGGGGTACTTTTGCCTTTTTTTTCCTGTTTACTCTGCTCGCGTTTTGGTACGGAAGTATGGCTGCCCGCAGCACCAATAAGCATCAATTTACCAATGCTTTCATGGGATTGACCATGGTCAAGATGTTGTTTTCGTTGATGATCATAGTCGGGTATTTCTTTTTGGCCAAACCCAGCGATAAATTGTTCATTGTGCCATTTTTTGGCATCTATTTGATTTATACCGTTTTTGAAACCGCCCTTTTGATGAAATTGGGTAGAACCAGCTAATTCCTATGGAAACTCCAAATTATAAGGTATCCGTAAATGGCCAGGTGGTACTGGAAGATGCCACCAAAACCGGCCTGGATTTCATCCGCCTGGACGATGGGCATTTTCATGTGCTGCACGGCGAAAAATCCTATTTGGCCACCCTGGAAAAAGTAGACTACCAGGCCAAAGCTTTTGGTTTTCGGATCAATGGCGAGGTGTACGAAGTAAAAATAGCCGATCATTTCGACCAGACGGTTGAACGCCTGGGCTTACACATCCAGGCCGCAGCCAAGTTTAAAGACTTAAAAGCGCCTATGCCCGGTCTGGTGATTGACGTGATGGTAGATGCTGGCCAAAAAGTACACAAGGGCGACTCTTTGTTGATCCTCGAAGCCATGAAAATGGAAAACGTATTAAAATCACCCGGTGATGGGGTGGTGAAAAAAGTAAAGGTGGAGAAAGGTGCAGCAGTGAATAAAAACCAGGTGCTGCTGGAGATGGAATAAAATATAATTTTCTACGCGCAACGCACTGTAGAGACGCACGGCCGTGCGTCTCTCAAAATAGGACAACACACCCGCGAGACGCACAACCGTGCGTCTCTACAATCCGCAATTCCTACTATTTTCTTATTTCATCGACAAGCGAGTGAACGCGTCTTTGCCGCATTGTAAGAAGTTACCGTACAGTTCTTTTTCTTGCATTCCTCCCAACGGATTGGTCAATAATTGTCCATCCGGAGAAAGCAACACATAGTAAGGTTGGCTGTTGGTCTTGAAGTACTCTGTCTGAAAATGGGCCCATTTGTGGCCGATGTTGCGCAATTTGCGGGTCCCTCCTTGAGCAGTTTCTACTACAATTTGCTCTTTCTCGGGCAGTTCACGTTTATCGTCAACATAGAGTGAAATCAGCACATAATCCTTGCTTAGCAACGGGTATACAGGTTTGGTTGGCCACACGTTTTCTTCCATTCTGCGGCAATTCACACATGCATGCCCAGTGAAGTCAATCAACACTGGCTTGTTTACTTCACGAGCATAAGCTAAGCCCTGTTGTAAATCCTTGAAACAGTTTAATTCCTGAGGACAGTCGCAAGGTTTGAACCAGCTGTAACAAACAGGTGGAGCCAAGCCACTGAGCAAGGTCAATGATTGATAGGAACCCGTCGCTTTATTGACCATAAAACCTGTTCCGAGGTAAATTGCAAAAGCCAAAGACACCACACCCATCCCAATTTTTATACCATTGGATCTTTCCTTTCCATAGTGCGGAAAGTGGATAAAACCGAACAGATACAAGGCCAAGCCAAGGAAAATCAGCAACCAAATTGCCAGGAAAGGCTCAATGGTCAACAACTCCCAATCCTTTACCAAATCCGCATTTGATAAAAATTTGAGGGCCAGGGCCAATTCCAAAAAGCCCAAAACTACCTTGATGGTATTCATCCAACTGCCTGACTTAGGCAAGGATTGCATGATGCTAGGGAAAGCGGCAAAAATGGCGAAAGGTAGTGCTAAACCCAAGCCGAATCCGCCCATCCCGGCAGTCAATTGCCAGGCGCCGCCATCCGAGGTCAGTGCTCCGGCGAGTAGCGAACCCAAGATCGGGCCCGTACACGAGAAAGATACCAGGGCCAAAGTCAATGCAGCAAAAAATATCCCGAGGGCACCGCCTAAATTTTCAGCCTGACTGGAGCGATTCACCCAGGAACTGGGCAGCGCAATTTCGTAATACCCAAAAAAGGAAAAGGCAAAAAAGACAAATACAGCGAAAAAGATGATGTTGAGCCACACATTGGTGGAGATGTCATTCAGAATATCTGGGTTGATGTTGTCCATCAAATGGAAAGGAATACTCAAGAGCAAGTAAACCAAAATGATGAAGCCAGCATACATGGAAGCATTGCCAATTAACTTTCCCTTTTTGTTCTGGCTCATTTTGGTGAAAAAACTCACCGTAAAAGGAATCATCGGGAATACACAAGGCGTAAGCAGAGCCAATAAGCCGCCAAAAAATCCCAGTAAAAATATTTTGAAAAAACCAGTTTTGGCCGTTATCACTTCACCTTCAACTCCACACTGCCCTAGCGGCGCGTCCAATTGAGGTTTATTCAAACCGAAATAGGTTTCTAATGGCGTGGTACCAATGGTAGCTCCCGTTCCTCCTTTAATCACCTTATTCGCCTCTACCCCGATCAGCGCGCTCAGCTTAGCCGGCAAAAAGTGAAAATCCACATCCGTTGGCATGGAACAAACGCTGGAATTGCAAGCCATGAAGGTCAGCAAGCCGGTGATGGCTTGTTCCGGGTCGGTTACTTTGATCTTTTGGGTAAAAACAGCATTCCCTTCAAACTGCTTTACAACTGCGCCAAAAAGAGGCTCAAGCTCCTCTTTGATCTTTCCAAGTTCTTTGGTTTTGCCTTCTAAAGTGTAGTGTTTGCCTGGGTTATAGGTAAAGGTTGTAGGCAGGGCGCCTCCTTCTTCGGTAAATTGAGAGTACAAATGCCAGCCAGCCTCAGGAATACCTTTTATCGTGATCTCGTAAACGTTTCCCTGCAATTTTTTGATCGAACTTTCCCATTTTGCATACTCTTGCAGGCCGGAAGCCTCCACTGCACCAGAAAGATCGGTTACCTGAAAATCCGCATTGGCTACTGATGATTCAGGAGCAGATGTTGGTGCCGCATTTTTATTTTGAGCGTCCTTAAGCTTATCCCCTTCGAGGCTACCTACCTTTTTTTTTTCAGCCCCAGCGTCGTTCAACATGAATTTGAACGCAAACTCGGTAGGCGGCAAACACTTCTCGTCGTTGCAGCACATGTACTCCACATAGCCCATGATGGGTTTAGAGGGGTCGGTTACCTTTACTTTTTGGCGGAAGGTAGCCGTGTGCAGCAATTTGATGACGTTCATGTCAAACATCTTGTCGTGGCCTTCCTTGCGGTCGCCCTCTTCGATATTTTTGCCCACCAATTGGAAACTGCCTTTGTCGTAATGAAAGGAGGTACGCACCGGACCGTCGTCGCTTTCCAGGTATTGAGAATAGGTGTTCCAGCCATCCTGAATGTTGGCCACAAAAATCAGTTCATATTCCGTTGCACTCAATTTCTTCAAACTGGTCGACCATTTAACTGGGTCTTCAATTTGAGCGGAAACACTAAATGTGCAAAACAAGAGAAAGAAAAAAGCAACTATTCTCATGGGAAAGTCTTTTTTAAAGCTTAAACAAGCTCATTAAGAACAGCTTCAGTTGATCAATGGTTCTAACGTAAAAAACAAATTCAAGGATATATGACCCAAGCTG
The DNA here is from genome assembly GCF_965225875.1 of Haliscomenobacter sp. GTDB lineage: Bacteria > Bacteroidota > Bacteroidia > Chitinophagales > Saprospiraceae > Haliscomenobacter. Next base: position 1,834,482 of record NZ_CBDDBS010000002.1, read on the forward strand.
TCCGCGCCACTACATAGAGGCCGACATGTGGGTCATTTTCACCAGAGAATCAAACAAACGGTGGCCATCGGAGTTGCCAAGGATGTCTTCTGAGGCCCGCTCAGGGTGGGGCATCATGCCAAATACATTGCGTTGTTTGTTGCAAATGCCCGCAATGTTTTCCAAAGCGCCATTGGGGTTGGCACCTGGGGTGATTTCACCGTTTGGCTCACAATATTTGAATAGAATTTGATCGTTCGCTTCCAATTCAGCCAGGGTTTCTGGGTCGGCATAAAAGCGACCATCCCCGTGGGCAATGGGAATTTTTAAAACCTGACCAGAGTGAATGCCGGCGGTCAGTGGGCTATTGTTGGAGATGGTTTTGAGGAATACGTTTTTGCAAATGTACTGCTGATTGGAGTTGCGCAAAAGCACCCCTGGCAGCAAACCAGCTTCACACAAAATCTGGAAACCATTACAAATGCCATAGACCAGGCCGCCGTTGTTGGCAAAATCAACCACTGCATTCATGATCGGTGAAAAGCGGGCAATGGCCCCCGAGCGCAAATAATCGCCAAAAGAAAAGCCACCGGGCAACACGATACAATCCCCTGCAGCAAAGCCGTCCAACTGGGTTTCTTTGTGCCAAATCTTTACCGTTTCTTGTTGCATGACGTTGCCGAGCACATGCATCATGTCGTCGTCGCAATTGGAGCCGGGAAAAACAACTATGCCGAATTTCATGGTTTGAGCGTTTGGTCATCCGCGATTAGCGAATGGCATATCTTTAATAGTGAGGCAAAAATAAGTTTTTATCGCCCCTTTGAAAGCGCAAAGGTAAGGAACTGAAATGAATATTATCCTGGAAAAATAAAGGCCTGATACTTTAAAATCATCACCAGCGCGAACCAAACCAAGTGTAAAAACTCTGCCCAATTGCGCGACATCGAGCTGAACAACATCCCGCTAAGTAGTCCCGCAGCTGGAGCCAGGATCATCAAGTGTTGCAGCTGCACGCCCGCCTGTATGGGCACGCTCAGGATCGCAATAAATAAGGCCCAATACAACAGGTTGATGCGCTTTTGGGATTGAATGACCCGTTTGCCCGTCAAACTACCTTGTTGAAAAATCACCGCTAGCAACAAAATCACAAATACAATGATGACCAGCAATACGGTAACCGTGAAAGGTGTATCCACCAAATCCAACCAGCCAAAAGCCTGCGTGATTTGCAATTTCCAGAACAAGTCAAAATGGTTGAACCAAAAAGCAGCAACCCCCATCAATACATAAGGCACCACCAATCCGGAAAACGCCATCAATCTTTCCCGGAAATCAAAGCCCCGCATTACATTCAAACCCGTAAAAATGAGCAGAATAAAAACCAGGTAGGAGGGATAAAAAAAACTGGCGATGGCCAGAAAAAATCCTGCATTGAATACCCGGTCGGCTATCGACTGCTTCTTAAAAGTGTCCATCAACTCGTGGAGGCTAAGCAGCAGAAAGAAATTGGCAGCGTGTAAAGGGGAAAAAACACCCAATTGTGGCGCAGTACAACTCACCAGGACGTAAAATAATCCCGGCATCATGTTGATGTCTTTGGACAAACGAAAATTGAGGTCAATGTAATTCACTGTAAAGGCGCCCAAAAACAAAAAGCCCAATGCAAAGAACAGTGCTGTAGTGTTATTCCCACGAATCAGTTCTTGCAGGTAATGGTAAAAAATCCCGTACTCGCCGGGCTGGCCTTTGACCTGCAACAACACTGGTGCTGCCAACATCAAGCTGGCAAAAAACAGTACAAAAATGGTCGACAAAATCTGATTGGTGCGGAATAACGAGAGCACTAGTTGTGGTTTTGCATAGATAATGAGGCAAATGTAGGTAAAAAGTTGAGAAGTTGAGGGGTTGAGGAGTTGAGAAGTTGAGGCTACCGCAGCGACTTATACAAGGTCTTCGTCAAAAACGCTGCGGTAGCCTAAACTTCTCAACTCCTCAACTTTTTCAGAGTCGATCCAGCGCTTGCGCCAAATCTTCAATCAAATCTTCTACGTCTTCAATGCCCACACTCAAGCGGATCAATGAATTGGTCAAGCCCACTTTATAGCGCTCTTCCTGCGGAATACTGGCGTGCGTCATCGTGGCCGGGTGGCCAATCAGCGATTCTACGCCGCCCAGAGACTCAGCCAGCGTGAACAGCTGGGTATTGGACAAAACATTTGTAGCGTATTCCAGGGTATCGGTATGCAAGTCAAAAGAAACCATGGCCCCAAAATGCCGCATTTGTTTTTTAGCAATGGAATGCCCGGGGTGGTCGCTAAAACCAGGGTAGTAGGTCTTGCGTACTTTGGGGTGGTTGCGCAAAAACAGGGCAATTTTCTCCGCGTTTTGACAAGCCCGCTCCACTCGCAAATGTAGGGTTTTGATGCCCCGCAAAATCAAGAAACAATCCTGTGGCCCGGGCACTGCGCCAATGGCATTTTGTAAAAAGCGCAACTGCTGCGCGATCGAGTCATTGTTCGTGATCACTACACCGTGAATCACGTCGGAGTGGCCACCTATGTATTTGGTTGCAGAATGCATCACGATATCGGCGCCCAAATCCAGTGGGTTTTGCAAATAGGGTGAGGCAAAAGTATTGTCCACACAAGTGAGGATGCCTTGCTCCCGTGCCAGGGTGCACACCGCCTTGATGTCCACCAAACTGAGCATGGGGTTCGTGGGTGTTTCAATCCACAGCATCCGGGTTTTGGCGTTGATTTTGGCCGCAATGCTACCCAAATCCTGCATGGGTACAAAATGCGAGACCAGCCCGTAACGCCCGTGTACCCGCACCAACTGCCGATAAGACCCGCCGTAAAGGTCATTGCTGGAAATGAGTTCATCACCCGGGTTTAACAAACGGATGATGGCGTCCATCGCCGCCAGCCCACTGCTGAAGCACACCGCGTGCTGGCCGTTTTCCAGGGCAGCGAGGTTTTTTTCCAAAACTGAACGCGTGGGGTTTTGGGTACGTGCGTATTCATAACCCTGATGTACACCAGGTGCTTCCTGTGCATAGGTCGAGGTTTGGTATATCGGGGTCATCACCGCGCCAGTGGATGGGTCTGGCTCAATGCCCGCGTGAATGGCTTTGGTTCCGAATTTCATGATTGCTGTTTGGTTAGTAGGGCGATAAAAAATAAGTGTTTCATTTTGACAAAGGATTAGATAAGTAAATGGTCCATTTTAAGTGTCTTATCTAATCCTTTGACTCAGGAAAAACGAACACTTATTTTTGCCCATTATTTAGGTGCGCAAAGGTAGAAAAAAGTTGGCAGCCTATTTCTCAAAACAACAACTTCGCCAAGTCTACGCCAACTGCATCACACCAGGATGGATTTTCTTTTTGTTGTCCTTTTTGCAAATCGTATTTGTACCAAATCCCTAATTTGTAGTCATAGATAAATCCTTCAGGAATGTCATAAACCTGCATCAACTCCTGTAACTTTTGGGCATCTTTTTTAACACCTTGCGTATGAGTGATTTCAATGATGACTTTGGTCAAATCCGTTTCGCTATTAACCAACATTAAATCAGGTGCTGGGCTGGTTTGACTTTCATCGATCATGGTTTCCGGATAAGGGAATAGCTGAGAGTGAGATTTGAGGTACAAATCCGTCAGCCCATAAATCAATTTAGCAATGATAGCCTGGTGGATACGCGGTGCGTTAACTCCCATAATGATTAAGTTGTCGTTCATTGCGTCACGGATTTATACAAAGATACAGAAAAATACTTTGTCTACAACTTCAGCTTCAGCCCCATTTTTTTCATTTCCAACAAGGCTTCGGCATTGCCTTTGGCATCATCCACCGGGTGGTGGGTATGGGGGCTAATCCGCAGGTGTTTGAAGTTGTCAAAGGTGTCTTTGACCAGGCCTTTGTACAGGCTGCCCAGATTTTGGGAGCTGTAACCGAAGGGGTTTTCGCCCAAAAAATGATGGAAATACCAGCACACAAACATCCAGTCGAAGCCATTGTTGTCGCTGATAAAAATGGGGCGATCGGGGCAGACCTCGGCTACCCAATCTTTAAAACGTTGCATTTCACCCTTAGGCTCTGGAAAACCCAAGGTTTGCTCCCGGGAATAGCCTGAAACGGCCAGGGCCGGGGGCAGGTATTGTTCTGAAATGGGTCGGAATTGAGCAAAAAAGGTCTGGTTCAGTTCGGGTTTAACCAGTACCGCGCCGAGGGAAATCATCGAATAATCACCGGGGATTGGGCCGTCTGTTTCGACGTCCACCATAATGTAGGCCATGGCTTTGTTTTTTATAGCAAAATAAAATGCCTCTGTTGTGCTGCATATAAAGGTAGTTGATGACCTTTTAAACTCCAACCAAGATTGAATAACATAAGTTCCGAATATGGTTGTGCCCTGCAAGCGGTTTGTTGTATTACGTAAAACATTGTAGAGACGCACGGCCGTGCGTCTCTACAGCGCCAGATTCTACTTCCAAATCTGGACTTGTACCAGTTAAAACCACTGAATCCAGTGCACTTGAGAGGATGCGCTCAGTTCCGCACAAATTCTTTTACTTCATCAAGCCCAGTGATTCCATCCGTACTTTCCAAACGGGCGATGATGCCCCAGCCGTAAAAGTCGTTGGCAACGGCAATCAGCAATTCATTTTCGCCCGCTTTGAGGTTGATGCCAAAACTGGCATTGTCTTTGGACATACGGCCTTCGGGGTACTTCCGCATAGCGGCTTGTTGGAACAGGTTTTTGTCCACAAATACCGTTTGTTTGTTCAAAAACACCCACACCTCATCACTGAAGCCCAGTTGGAGCCTGGTTTTTACATTTTCTTTAGCGATGATTTTGGTTTTGAGCCAAACCACTTTGCGGCTTTTATTGCCCCCAAATTTTCTAGTCAGATTGACGAATCCGCCCCTTTCAGCCTTGATGCTGTCCGTAAATTGTTCTACTTTGGGTTGGTTGCCCAAAAAAGCTTCGCTGCCAGGAGGCAAATCTGTGGGTGTGCTGATGGCCCACTTGCGCAAATAATTGGCTTCGTGGTTGCTCAAATCCACTCCTTCCTGGGGCGTTAAACCTTCTGTCGCATCGGGTTTGATTTGCAAATTGGCGATGTAAGAAGCGCCATCAAAAGCAATACTGCCTTCCTTCATGTTGCCTTCCAGCTTCGGAATTTCCAGGACGGGTTGTGGTAGGTGATTCAGATATACCCGCATTTGAAGGCCGGAAATCACCAACTTGATGTGGTTCCAATCGCCCCCTTTGATTAGTGCCGGGCCCTGGTATTGAGGATACATGTCCCACATGTTGATGGCATCGAAATAAGGGGTGTATTGGATGGCGCTGTTGGTGAGTTTGTTGCCGATGGTACCTACGCGCAGGTAAACGATCTCCTGTTCTTTTTCGTCTCTGCGGTGGAAATAGATAGATTGTGCAAATTCGGGCAAAATGGGCTCAACGTCAAACTCAATGGTGCCGTCTTTGAATACCAAATCCTTCAGTACAACTTGCCCGGATTGGGGGGCAATTTTCATGCTTTTTTGGCCTTTGTAGTCTACAAAATCTACTTTCCCGGCCTGGAATGCCCATTTTTCCGGCGTAAGCGGGATGGTAAAATCGACAGGCTTGGCGGGTGTGACTGCTGCTTTGTTTTTTTGCGCAAAAACAAAGCTTTGGATGGCCAAAAAGAAGAGGATTAAAAGAACTCGTGTTTTCATGGCTAAGTCGTTTGATTTTGGCCAAAACTAGGCGAGAAAGCAGCTTTTGGGGTGTTCAAACTCGATTCAAGTTGGGTTCAAGTTTGTTGAAGCGACCACCTAAAATCAATCTTCAAAAACCCCACCCAACTTTTGCCCCGCTTTTCAAGTCTTCTAAACGTTTGTTTACACTACAATAAAAATTAGGTATGCAAAGATTTTCCCCAAAAGCCCTGATGCTAATGACTTGCTTGTTTCTTATACTTTCCTGTGATGAGAAAGATATGCTGTCGGAACAGGAAAAAAGTGCCTTGTTTGCCACTCCCTCTACAGCAGAAACGGACAGCATTTTTGCCCAATGGAAACAGAGAGATTTGACTCCGAGGGACTATACGGTGATTCAGGAAAGTACAATCCTGGACGGAAAATATACTTTCAAAATGCTGTCTTTCAAAATAAACGGCATCAAAGAATACGGTGCTTTACTCATTCCTAAAACCGATGTGTCAGTGCCAGTACGACTATTAATTGGGGGATTTGGACTGGATATTACGACCAATTCAGTCAACCTTTCTCTGGACAGCTCCGATCCAAGTGGGCCGTATATTTTAGCGATCCCTGCTTTAAGAGGGCAATCATTGGCGATTACCTTGAATGGCACTTTGTATTCGTCGCCATTATCCGAAGGTGTGCATTGTGACGCCTTTGATGGTGCAACCGACGATGCCATCGCTTTCCTCAACCTGGTTCAGCAAACTGAAAGCAAAGCTGATGTAAACCGAAGCTCGATTAGAGGTGGCAGCAGAGGCGGAACTGTAGCCCTTTTGGCTGGAATCAGAGACCCAAGAATCAAAAGAGTAGTAGACGTAGTGGGGCCGACCGATTTATTGACCCTGACTTCGCTACATGAAAATGACCCAACCTATCTGTGTCAGTTTCTAAACGATTTGAAAAACAAACAAGCAACTTTAGCTGAAACGAGGAATAAATTGATTGCCTCCTCGCCCCTTTATTTTGCCCAACATTTGCCGTTAACCCAGCTACATATGGGTTTGAAGGATAAAAATGTGCCAGTAGACCAAGCGTATGGGTTGGAGCAAAAAATGACCCAGCTGGGCTTAAAATCCCTATTCCAACTCTATACCTACGATAAAACACATGCCGATATTGCCACGGACAACCCTGAATTGGCCAAGCGGATTGCCGAATTCCTCGCACAATTATAAACCTAGAATTAACTTTTCCTTGTTGTTCCCTTGGTTTAGGTGTTTTACCTTTGATCGGAACCAAATAGACTGTGTCAACCGCGTTCCGGTTGATGTCGCTATTGGCCGAAGGCGTACGGAAAGCACAAAACCCACCTAAAAACTCCTCTATATGACCACCAGCGTTACCGTCAAAACCATTTACCACTGCTCACTGGAGCGTGCCTTTAAAGCGCCCATGCTTTGTGACGTGTCCAAAGTGCACACCGGCTACGGCATCATGCCCAAAGTGACCCATTGCACCGAAGACGAAAACTGGGGCCAGCCCGGCAGCAGCAAAAGGGTATTTGTAGCGCCCTCCTTTAGCCAGCCTGGTGGCGAGGCCTCCATGGATCGGGTCATCGAACGCATCGAAAACCAATACTGGAAAATCGAGGTGAGTGAGTTCAAAGCCTGGATGCTGGGCTTTTCAAAATTTGTAGGAGAATGGCGGACGACGGAATTGGAGCCCAAGCAAATTTTGATCGAATACACCTATACGATGCACGCCGAAGTGGTCTGGTTGTACCCCCTGAATTGGTTGTTCACAAAAACTTTTTGGCGGGTGTATATGAAGAGGGTTTTGGAGAATGTAAGGAAAATAGCCGAGGGGGATGAGGCGTTTATGTATGCGTAAACGCCTCATCCTCCTCCAAACCAAGTATTCAAATCCGATACAACCTCACCTTCAGCACCGTCAATTGCTGCCCCGGCAAACTCACCTTTTGCTCATCCCCATTCCAACGTTTGGTGGCGATGAACTGATCTTGCTTGAAATAGCCCTCGTCAATGGACAGAAAGCCCAGGTGATTGAAGCTGATACCTTCCTTTAGTGCAAAATTGAGCTTGACCCCGTAGCCAACAATGTAAAACTCGTCCGCTGCATTTTGGATGACCAGCGCTGCTCCCATGTCTTTGGGCAAACCGCCAAAGGGCGATGCAGGCGGAGCAGGTTTATCCGCGGGCGGCGTATTAGGGCCGGGAGCGGGGTCGTCCTGACCAGACAATGCAGCAAAGGAAATGACTTGTTTGCCCACTTGTTCCAACGATTTACCAAAATCGATGCTGAAGCGGAAATCTGCCGAAGAGCCAATGCTTAGTTTGTAATCACCCAACTCAATTTCCTTGTTGCGGGCGGGAGGAGCGAAGTAGGCCCCGCGCATTTGTGGCGAATTGTATTTGGAGCTGATCAAGCCCTGCATCTGTTGAAGGGTACCGTTGATTTCACCGAGCAATTTCAAGTTGAGTTTGACTTGTTCGTCGTTGCGGTTCCAGCCATCAATGCCGAATGGGGCAAAACCAATCGCATCGTATTCGGCAATGGCGTAGAGCACCCCAGCGGGTGAGAGCAAACTTTCCGGGATGAACAGGATATTGCCCCCCGTTTTGTATTTGCTGAACAAATCGTCGTAATCGATGGTGTACACATTGGGGGAGTAAAAGTCCAGCGCAGTACCTCCCGCCCGGTACAGGTCCAACACATGGGGGTTGATGGTGCCGTGGGGGTAGGTTCCCCGTTTGTTGTACAACCAGCCATTGCAAAAAGTCGGCAGGTCCAAAATCTTCCGGCCTTGCGCAGCAATGTGGTTGATGTAAGTGGAATAATGGTAGGCCATAAACAGCTCTTCGCTGTAGTAAGGGTACTCCCCTTCCGCCGTGCTTTTGCCAAATAACTCTTCCCAGGTTCCTTGGGTTTTGTAGCCATTGTTTGCCCAGGCCTTTTCCAGGGCGGGAAACAGTTTCCCCTTGTTGGCATTGAGGTAAGTGATGACTGCAGCGGGCACTTCGGCGCCCCAGGCTTTGAGCGCGGCGGGAGAATAATCCCGGTAGCCCTGAAAACAACCCGGTTCGTTTTCGGTTTGCAGCAAAATCACGGTATGTTCCTTGTCAACTGCGACGAGGTGTTGCATCAACGCCGCGTAAGCCTTGGCGTCGGCGTTGCGATTGGCCTCGCTGAAGGGGGAAAGAATTTCCAGGGTTTTGCCATCGGCCAGGGTATGTCGGGGAAAACGCTGGGGATTGGTTTTTACCCAGGCGGGGGCATAGGAGGAAGTGGTACTTTTCCAACTGCCAAACCAAACGAGGGCTACTTTTAGTTTTTCCTTTCGTGCGGCTAGCAGGAGTTGATCCAGCAGCCAAAAATTGAATTTGCCTTCTTCGGGCTCAATGAACTCCCAGTAAGCATAGGCCAGGATGGTGTTCATGTTCAGGGCTTTGGCCTGCTTGAGTACTTTTTTCAATCCAGCTGTATCCGAACCCGTGGAATTGTGGATTTCAGCACCAAGGATGATGAAGGGTTTGTTTTGCACCATCATTTTGGCCGCTCCTCCACTTTTATCAAGGAAAGGGCGCTGCGCAAAACTGAGTAGGGGAAGCAATAGGATACCCAGGGTGGTGACTATTTTGGGAAGATTGGCCATGCTGCTGTTTTTTGCGAATTTGATGATGGTAAAATTAGCATTGGCCGGACGAGTGGGGTATGCAAAAGGGTTCTTTGATTGTGCAGTTTCAATCCGGGCGCGTCATAATGGAAAAGCAAGTGCAGTATAAAATTCAAAAGCGGTAAGGTAACTTAGCATTTGCATACGTCATTGTTGCATCACAACCAACTACTCAATCCGTAGTACAAACAACCTGATTACCCATGCGTCACAGTTTAGTCCTTCTTGGCCTGGTCTTTTCTTTTCTCCTCCAAGGCCAAAGCCTCCACCAAATGCCAAAGAACATCAAACGCAGCAGCATCAGCAGCTTTGAGAACTTCAATGGGGTAAGCAACAATGGGGGCAAAGTCAATAAAGGTGCCAAAGGCCACGCCTTCGAGGAATTTAAAGCGGGCGAAACCAAAACCCTTTTAGACCTCAAAGGTCCGGGCATCATCCAGCGCATGTGGTTCACGGTGCGGGACCGCTCGCCCGAAATGCTGCGCGCCATGCGGCTGCGCATGTATTGGGATGGGCAAAGCAAACCCGCAGTGGACGTGCCTTTTGGCGATTTTTTTGGCTTTGGCTTGGCCAAAGTGGTACGTATGGAAACGGCGCTTTTTGCGAATCCCGAAGGGCGGTCTTTCAACTGTTTCATCAGTATGCCCTTTAAAACTGGAGCCAAAATCACCATCACCAATGAAAGTGAGTTGGCCAATGAAATGATCTTTTACGACATTGACTTCGTGGAGTTGAAAAAACCTGAGCCGGATGCCCTGTATTTTCACGCCTTTTGGACCCGTCAAAAAAGCTCGGAACTAGGCAAGGATTTTGAATTTTTGCCCCGCATCGACGGAAAAGGGCGCTACCTGGGACTGAATATGGGCATCAAAACAGATGCTTGTTATGAAAACACGGGTTGGTGTGAAGGCGAGGTCAAGTTGTACATGGATGGCGACGCGCAATACCCTTCCTACATCGGCACGGGTACTGAAGATTACATTGGCACTGCCTGGGGCCTGGGTGTGTACAAGAACCTGTATCAGGGTTGTACCGTAGCCAACGACAGTACCCGGGAGTATGCGTTTTACCGCTTTCACGTACCCGATCAGGTGTTCTTTTTCCAGCATTTCAGCGGCGCTATCCAACAAATGGGCGGTGAAATGCGCGACTACATTCGTCGACTGGTCAAAAACAAAGCGCCCCTAAAGCCAATTATGGTGCTGGCTGGAGACAAAACGATCCGTTTGTTGGATCAACCCAAAGATATTTTTGATGCGGATTTTCCGGATGGCTGGGTGAATTTTTATAGAAGGGATGATTATTCTTCGACGGCTTATTTTTATTTGGATCGGCCAAGTACAAGCTTACCGGAGTTGCAGGGGGTGAAGGAAAGGATCAATTGATTATCTCTGCTTCAAACAGGCTTTGCAGGTCCGCTATAGATTGTTTGCTTTCATATTTAAAGGCAAGCATGATCACTACATAAAACACCACTAACATTCCAAGTGGGATCAACATCATTGGGTCAAAATCAGTGCTGCCAAAGGCTTGGGATAAAAAGAGGATACAGACGCCTCCCATAATAGCTCCCCAGATGCAGAGAAAAATAATCACCACAACATGTAGCCTCATTTTTACCCTGATTAAACTCCCAGTAAAGGTATTTTCAATGCTTCCGCTAATCTGTGGCAAAAACGAGTTTCGGTAATTGATGATTCTTGAGATGTTGAAGCTGTGTTCAACAATTTTACCTTGATAGGGTTTTGTATCCTTGCGGTTAAACAACCCAAAGCGAAAAGCTTTTACCGGTTCAATGCTATTTTCTAGCCTTTGAATGAGTTCTGATTCTTTTAATTTTGATTGGAAGGTGATGTCTTCTGCTGGTAAATATTTCATGACTGTTGGTTTCTAGATTAGTCATAAATCACCCCGAATTCCGAAATTCCAACCGCGGATGCGGTTGAATCTTGAATAGCCGCGGTCGTCCGCGGGCATAGGTGTTTGGCAAGGTTCCGCAACCGCGGGAGCGGTTGAATTTCGACCCGGTTTGTTCAACCGCTTCCGCGGTTGTGAAGCATTCTGCTTGCCATTTTTCCGCGGACGACCGCGGCTATTCAAGATTCAATCGCTCCGCGATTAGATTAGCCTGGTTTTGGTTTTTCAACTCAGGGTGACTCAGGTCATTTACAACTTCAGCGGCACCTTCTTCCCTGTCTTGGCGGCCAAAAAGATCGCATCAATGATTTTCAAGTCCTTTAATCCTTCTTCTCCGTCCACTGGTACGATGGGTTTTTTACCCTCTAAAATAATCCCCGCCATTTCATCCATTTGTACGGTTTGGTGGGTAACGTGTGGGTAGTCCAATTCCCCTTTGTTGGTGCGGGCCTTGATGGGGCCATAACCCGTGGAGGGCAACATTTCCGCAAAACCTTTATCCCCATTCAGGAAAAAACGATCCAGGTTGTTCAGCGAATAGGTGGACAGGCAGGAGGCCACTGCGCCACTCGGGAAACCCAATTGAAACTGGATTGTCTCATCCACGCCGGGTTTGAATTTTTCAGGGTTGGTTTTGGTTTCCTGGGCGGTCACCCAGATGGGTTCCTCGCCGATCATGTAGCGGGCGCCGTTGATTGCATAGATCCCAATGTCCATCATGGCGCCGCCGCCTGCCAGTTCTTTTTTCAGGCGCCATTGAGTAGGATCGCCGATGATGAAACCGCAGAGGCCCTGGAAGAACAACACTTTACCCAGTTCACCATTCTTTCTCATTCGGATGATTTCGAGGGTTTTGGGCTCAAAGTGCATCCGGTAGCCGACCAGTAATTTGACATTGTTCTTTTTGCAGGCGTCGATCATGGCCTGGCCATCTTTGGCATTGATCGACATGGGTTTTTCACAGATCACGTGTTTGCCAGCATTGGCCACCCGAATCGCCTGGTCTTTGTGCAAGGCATTGGGGGTGATGATGTACACCGCATCAATGTCGGGGTTGTTTTTGAGGGCATCAAAATTCTCGTAGTTGTAACAGTTTTTTTCCGGGATGCCGTATTTGCTTTGCCAGTCTTTGAGTTTGGAAGGTGTACCGCTGATCGCCCCTACTAATTTGGCTTTTTGGGAGGCTTGCATGGCCCCGGCAACGCGGTTTCCATAACTACCCAGCCCCATGATGGCGACCCGCAAAACGGGTCCTTCGTAGGGTTCTTGAGGGATTACTTCCTCCTGGGCGCCCAAAACAAAGTCGGGGATTTGCAGGGCGATGGCTGATGCGGTAATTTTTTGTAAAAAGTTACGACGTGAGCTCATAAAACAGAGTTGTGTTGTGATTAAGCTGCTTGATAAATGGATTGAATGAATGCGGATGAATCCACAAACAGGGTAGCTGTAATATCCTGAATAATATTGAGATGGCAAAAAATCAGGAAACAAAACTCAGTTGTCTATTTTTGGGTGGTACTTTAACTGTGTTCCTTGCAATAATTTGAAAAAATGTCAATGGCCTCATACAATTCAAATCCAATCCCTTGGGCCAGTTGTTGGGGTTCGGTCATGCTGTGCGTTAAAAAGATGGCAACCGTTTTTTTCACAGGATCTGCAGTCCACCAACCCCCATATGCACCCGGCCAACCCACTGAGCCAATGGAGCCAGAGCAAGGGATCGAGCCATATTTGCTTTCTTTCATGACTACCGCCAGCCCCAAACCAAAGCCATAATGTTCGCTAAAAATCGGGTTACCCATCAAGGTTGACTGAGCCCTTTGATTAGCGGTCAATTGATTGGTACACATGATCTCCATACTTTCCGGTTTCAGGCGTTGAACGCCATTTGAACTTCCGTTTTGAACGAAAAGGGTGGCGAATTTTAAATAGTCCCCAATCGTGGACCACAGTCCTTGACCGCCCGATTCATAAGCTAAACCAGGGGGGCGTTCTTTAAAGGCCATGTTTAAGGGAACGGTTTCAAGGTTGACCAGATTGCCCAATTCGTCGTACCCAAAATTGGAGGCACACCTGCTTTTTTTGTGGTCTGGAACCTCAAAAAAGGTATCATTCATGCCCAATGGCCTGAATATTTTTTCCTCCATTACCTTGCCCAGCGGCTTCCCTTCAATGGTGGCAATGAGGATCCCCAACAAATCGCTTGAACGGCCATAATTGAATAGTTCACCTGGCTGATTGAGCAAGGGCAAAGCAGCCAGGCCATCGATCCATTGTTCATGGCTGAGTTCCGAATCGATGTCTCCACCCAAAGCCTGAAGGTAGTCTTCTTTGAGTTGTCCCTGCTGAAAATCGCTATAGGTAAAACCTGCCCGATGGGTGAGTAAGTCAAGGACGGTGATGAGTCGCGTGGCATCCACGGTTTCTCCTTGTGGATTTTTCAGGACTTTCATACGCCTGAATTGAGGAAACCACTTGGTGATCGGGTCGTACCAATCCAGTTTTTGCTCTTCCCTCAATATCAGTGCCAGGACTGCAGTTATGGGTTTGGTCATGGAAGCAATCCTGAAAAGGGTATCGGTGCCCATCGGTTCCCGGGTCTCCAGGTTTTTGTATCCGGAACTTTCCTGGTATACAATTTGGCCATCTTTCCAAAGCAGGCAGTTGAGGCCACCCAGTTTGTGGTTGTCGAGGAGTTTTTTGAACATTTTTCGGGTGTTGTACCAAACTGTCTTTCAAATCTTCCAATGGGTCCACATCCTCTTTCCCTTTCCTATTTCTTGGTACTGTGCACCAAATATTTGATTTCACTGATCTGCACAACGGGCTGGATGTTGGTATAATTTTTAAAGTCATTGACAACGGCATCTCTGTTTTTGGCAATCGCTTGACTGTATAAAGCCACATCCTTAATGTAAAAATAACCTATGGCCACATAAGGTGGTTTATCAGTTGGTGTTCTACCAGATACCCCTTTGTCAATTTCATAAAATTTTAAATTTTCGCCGATAAACCCAGCTACCATTGGCATGTGCTTCTTTTCGTAATAATCCATGTCAAAGGTTTTATCTTCTCCATTTGGATAAAGGATGGCTACCTTAAACATACCCGTTTCCGCGGTGGCGGAGTTGCTCAGTTGGGTGGTTTTGCAACCCATCAAAGCTACAAAGGCCAGGGTCAGCAAGAAAATATTGATTTTGCTTAGCATGTAAATTGGTTGTGAGCCTAGGTTCATTTGCCCCTATAACGCCGTTAATCTTGTAAAATTAAACAATAATTGTGTAACATCTTTTAAGGTCAACTACATTAATTTTGTACAGGTAAGTAGCTATATCCGACACAGGGAGTATAACTACACTGGTGAAAAACTTGTTCCACTTAAACATAAGTTCCCGAAAATGAAAAACTTCAAACTAGGATTAAAAAGAAAAACTGTAAGTAAAGACGCACAAATTAAAGATGTTGCAAGTGCGTATATACAGCCTTTTAAAGAGCTGCCATCTGTAATCCATACAGCGCGAGTAAATGAAGACCGCATTGACGCTCATGATTTATTTTCACATTATACTGCCGACATCATAAAAGAAGATACCATTTTCTTCAGGTGATCATTAGACTTTATGAACAGCAGCTCACTTGGCCAGAACGGGCTTTTTTGAGCTACTTTTCATAAAATCTAATGGTGCTGAAATAGAAGTCCATAACTTTCTTCCAAGAGGATGTCTTTCCATTCTTTGATCAACTGCTTATAGGCTACGCCTACTGGCATGATGTTTCGATCGAGGTCGTACAAACCCAGTTCATTGACGTTTCCTGCATCATTCCTCAGTGCAGAATCCCAATCCACCTGGTGCAGCAAACTATACCAGGTAAAACCTATAATCGGCACTCCATCTTGTTTGAGCCGGTGCAGGTTGGCCCACTGTTTTAGCAGCCACTCTTTACAAGCTGGCATTCTTATATTGGTTTCGGTATGCATGATGGGCAATTTGTACCGGTTGTAATACTGATTGGTTAGTACATAGTACCCAAATATCTCTCCTGATGCCTGGGTAGAGCCATCGGGGTGAACCAGGTGTTCGTTGGTTACATAATAGTCATTTCCCATTATACACCTTGCTTTTACCTGGTTTTGGGTAAACCAATTGTATTCGTTTTTAGTCATCCCATTTTGCAGCAAGTATTCATACATGTTGACATTGAGGGGGAAGCCATAGGTAAGGTCAAGCGACAGGAACCGCTTTTGATTTAAAAAACGGGCAAGGGGTAATGCGCTAGGTTCGGTAGCATGAAAATATTCGGTGGATTCACTTTGGATGAACGTTGCTTCTGGTTGAATTTTTAAAATGGCATGCATGGCCATGACATTTGCTTTTGACATAATTTTCAATGCATTTACAAAAGCCTGATCAGAACTCAACCTTTCGTTCCACCAGCCATATTGTGCAGAAAACATGGCAGCTATAAATATTTCATTAATCGGCGTATAAAACTGTAGTTGAGGAAATCGGGTGGCAAAAGCGCTTGCATACTCAGCAAAATAATGCGGAAAATCAGGGTTTTGAAAATCCCCCAACCAATCCGGCACCCCGAAATGACAGAGGTCGACCAATGGTGTAATGCCCAATTCCTTCAGCCGCTGAAAAGTAACGTCTGTAAAAGACCAGTCAAAGGTACCAGGTGCTGTGTGGGTTTTGTAGTAAGGTGGGCCATACCGCAAAAATTCTATCCCCATTTCTTTCACCAAATCAAAATCTTTTTCCCAATGAAGGTAATGACCCGTCTTCTCCATTTCATCTACCCGCTTGGTGGTACCATCCGGCAACAAAATAGTGGGATAACTATTTTCAATTCCAGTGGCAAACATGAATTTGCTTCCGTGCATGTTGTGATTTTATAAAAAAGAGCATTCATTTAAACTGCTTTGTGCCTCCAACAGTGCCTCTGCACTGGGTACATGCAAGGCTCTTACTGGTGAATCTTTATTGTACACGTCATCCCAAATTCCTGCATAATGCCAATCATGCAAATAATCCCAATCGGGCCTGTTGACCATCGGATACCAGCAAATGCCCCAAAAAGGAAGCTCAGCTCGTAAAAGTTTCTGTGCCTCGACTTCAATCATTTTAATCCACAATGGCCGGTCTTCTTTTGGATGACTCGTTTCGGTCAATACAAAGGGGCGATTGTATTTTTTAAAAGCGGAAACAAGCAATTGATGCAAAGGGGCAAATTTTGGATTTCGCTCGCCTATTTTCCAATCCAAAAATTCATGTGGTGCTGCTGTCCATTGGTTGTTGTAGTAAAAATTATACCCCAGTATATCAAGGTAAGCTTCGCTTCCCCCTAATTCAGGGCACATCCGGCCGCACAAAATTTCTGTCACCTGAAATTGAGCTTCGTGCAGTGCTGCCGCATTTTCAATTTCTTCCAGGGTTGCGGCAGTATTGGGTACAATGTTGATCAGTGGCTCGGTGGTTAAAATACGCACCGAGGGGTCAACGGCTTTTAGGGCATCAATTCCTTTGATGTACGCTTTCATTAAATTGTACTTGACCTCCCAACCCTGATTGGTACAGTAGGGTGAAGTGCCTTTCACATCGCCTCCCAACCAGGATAAAAAGCTTACTTCATTTATTGGCGTAACAATTAAAATGGACGTAGCATCGATGCTTCTATAAAATTGCACAAATGCTGTACACAATGCTACAAAGCGATCGGTGAATTGGGGATGCAAAGGCGTCAAGTCATCGGGGTAACCAAAATGGCATAAATCCCAAACTTGCTGGATGTTGTTGGCCTGGCCACTTTGTATCATGGTACTGACCACCGACCAGTCGTAGTGGTAGGGTTTTGTTTCTACCTTGCTCCATCTAATTCCTTCCCGTACGGTAGCGATTTTAAAAGGAGCAAGGTTTTTATAGTCAGTATCCATTAAATGAAGGTGGCCGGTGCTGTTAATCAGGTCAACCCTTACACCAAAAGCATTTAAATGGTCGGCACACTCGTAACCGGCCATCCAAAAAGAATGAAATGGATTGTTGTTTTTCATTGTTTAGGGATATTCGGAGTAAACTGTACCGTGCCATTTGATGATTTGATGGGTTCATTTTTGATCTGGAGCTGTTCCGCCTGCATTATTTTTTTGAACAAGGTTAGTGATTGAGCGATTACCTGATCCATGTTGTAATATTTGTAAGTCCCCAAGCGGCCGGTGAAAAAGGTATCGGGTTCTGCGGCAGCCAATGTTTTATACTGATTGTATATTGCCATATTTTCTTTACGTGGTATGGGGTAGTAGGGGTCGCCTTCGGCGGTAGGGTACTCAAATACAATGGAAGTTTTTTCATGCTTTTGCCCGGTTAGGTGTTTAAATTCGGTGATGCGGGTGTAGGCCTGGCTCATTGGATAATTGACCGTTCCAGTGGGTTGGTAATTTTCACTGTCGATGGTTTGGCTTTTAAAATTGATGGAGCGGTAAGGAAGTTTTCCGAAACAAAAATCAAAATAGGCATCAATAGGCCCGGAATAAATTAAAGTCTTAAAATCGATTTCATCAACCAGGTCTTTGTAATCAGTATTAAGCATGATGTGGATGTTGGGATGATCCAATAGGCGCTGAAACATATTGGTGTACCCATGCAGGGGCATTGCCTGATAACTATCCGTAAAATACCGGTTGTCTTTATTGGTGCGGGTGGGCACCCTTGCCGTTACAGAAGCATCCAGTTCAGATGGATCGAGCGCCCATTGCTTGATCGTGTAATGTTTGAAAAATTTCTCGTACAGTTCTCTGCCTACTGCATTGACTACCACATCTTCGGAGGTAAGGACCTGGTCTTTTTTTTCTGCTTTTGAATTAAAAAAATCCTGTACCTGCAGCTGAGAAAGATTTAACCCATACAGGGCATTGACGGTATTTTGGTTGATCGGTATGGGTACCAATTGCCCATCCACACTTGCCAATACGTGGTGTTCGTAAGGCCGCCATTCCGTAAAATTGCTGAGGTAGTCAAAAACTTCTTTGCTGTTGGTATGAAAAATATGCGGCCCGTATTTATGCACCAGAATACCATCGCTGTTGTAATAATCAAAAGTGTTCCCAGCAATGTGATTTCGCTTGTCGATCAATAACACCTTTTTATTGGCTTTTGATGCCAAGCGCTCTGCCAGTACCGACCCTGCCAGTCCTGCCCCTACGATCAAATAATCATACATATTGATTGATTTTGTCGGTTTGTAAATCTTGATTTGACTCCATTTCGTTTTGCATCAGTTCATGCATCCTTTCCCAGGTGGCATCCCATGAGATGGTACTGAGGTATTCATCCACCTTGCCCAGCCATTCGCTCTTGTCGCTTATGCTTAACTCTGATGTGGCCATTTGCAGCAGGTCTTCGGCATTTTGTACAATGTGTACCAAGCCCAATTCCTGATAAGGGTTGATTACATCGGTGATGGCGGTAGAAATTACCGGCTTCCCCCCGGCAAGGTATTCTGGTGTTTTGGTTGGGCTGATGTAGCGGGTAGATTCATTGATGGCAAATGGAATCAATGCAATATCCCAGCCACTCAGGTAGGAAGGCAACTCCTCGTAAGTTTTAGGGCCGAGGTAATGGATGTTTTTATTTTTAGGCAAGGTGGCGGCGTCAATTTTTATAACCGGTCCTACCAAAACAAATTGCCAGTCAGGTTTGGCATCAGCCGCCTGTTTGATTAAATCGATGTCAAAACGTTCATCGATTACCCCATAGAATCCTAAGCGAGGATGGGGTATGGCTGCCTGGTCGGCAACTTCTTCATTGATGTCTCTGGCTGCTTTAAAATGGGCTTTATCAATACTACTGGGGAAAGAATGGATGTTGTGATGCTGTCCCTTTTTTGCCTTGTACAAGTTGTTGCCACCCGTAAAAACGATATTCGCTTTTTTGAACAATTGCTGTTCAAATGTTTTCAGCTCAGGTGGTGCAAATTTAAAAGCGCTCAACTCATCCATACAATCGTATACGGTAGCCAAGGGTTTAAAATTAGCGGTATAGGCAAGTGCCATTGGGGTGTAATACCAGAAAACATAGGATTGTATAGCGTGCGCTTTGAAAAGATTTTTCAGCACGATTTCTTTTCTTTTTGCCTCATTTTGTGCCCCTTGAACGCGATTGCACAAATGTGGCACTATAACTGTAACGTTTTCAATTGTTTTATTGATGGAGTAGCCATCTTCTTCGGTACTGTTGGTAAACTCCTCGATGTAATAAACAGCATATTTTTTTGTAAAACGGCTGATCAGATGTTGTGGACGTTGGTAAACAAACTTCCATGGCAAATGAGAAAAACAAACAAGTTGCAAGGGGACTTTTTTTTCAATCATCATAGGTTACTATTTTTTAGAGATTGGGAATATGAAAAATTTACCATACAAACACTGTATGGCGTACCGCAAAAATATTGTTGTTAACCCAATAAGGCATTACATGATTGCTGAGAAGAATTACATGATTCACTGATTATTTTCCATCCACACCTTGTTTTTGGAATTTCTTCTCCTGGCGTGAAAAAAGCCTGTCCCCAAAAAAATTGGAACAGGCTTTCCCATAAAATGTAAATTATCTTCTTGATTTTGTTTCCAATTCTGCTGCCATTTCCTCTTCGTAAACTGACCAACTCATTACACCATTTAAGGGCCGGGTTGCTTCGTCCACTTCGGCTTTGCGGGCAGCGCTCAATGCTTTATTTTGTTTTTGCACCGTTTTTTCTGTGCGGTCTGTTCCTTGGGCTGTTTCGTCTAACAAACCGTTTGTTTCACGAACATGTGTCAATGGATCTTCAATGAATTGCCAGTCTTCGTTTAGCTCCGGGCTTGGCCCATCGTTCCAGGGACCTTTAAAATCGTTGCCCTTAGACATGTTGAAATATTTGTTGCTGAACTTCGGGTCACTTTGCAAAATTCCCGGCGGGAAGTTGGGCTCAATGCTATCTAATGCAGCTTGAAACATTTGGAAGTGGGCTACCTCTCTGGTCATTAAATACCGCAATGACTCTTTTACATAAACATCATCGGTAAATTTCATCAAGTTTTCGTAAACCATTTTAGCACTGGTTTCTGCACCGATGTTTAAACGAAGGTCCGCCGTTAAATCTCCCATGCCCATAATGTAGGTGGCACTCCAGGGGTTGCCAACACTATCGGTAAGGGTAGGTGTGCCTCCACTTACAACAAAGAAGTGGGGATTGATCATGGCCTCGTGGATGTAATTTTCTTTTGCCGCTTTGCCATCTAACATTTTGCTTAGGTCAGATTCATCAGCAGCATTTTTCAATTCACCGTTTACGCCCGTGAGCAACATTTGAATGGTTGCACCCACAATTTCAAGGTGGCTGAATTCTTCGGTTGCAATGTCCATGAGCAGATCATACTTGTCAGGAGCCGATTTTCGACAGCCGAATGCCTGTACAAAATATTGCATGGCTGCTTTAAGTTCCCCGTTGGGCCCGCCAAATTGTTCTAGAAGAAGCTTCGCGAAACGAACATCGGGTTTGGAAACGCGTGCGTTAAATTGCAATTCTTTTACGTGATGAAACATATCTTTGCTTTTTTAGAGGTAGAGTACTATGTGAAATTTTTACCACCCAATTGTTACATCTCACAAAGCAAAGATATCCCCCTTAACCACGTAAAGCATTACACGGTTAGGAGGAACAGTTACATGATTCCCACATTCTTAGTATATTTTACACGTTACTTATTTTTCATTCATTTCCTTCACCAAAGCCTCCATCAAAATTTTAGCATCCCGGTATTTTAGCAATGATACTGATTGTCCAGCCCAAAATGCTTTAAAATCGGGGTTTGAATTGGCCGTTGCCGGGTACGCTTTTAATAAGCCCATAAATTTACCTTGTAATGGATAAGGTGCCAGTAAATTTTGGTGATCCTTTAGTTCTTCCGTAAGCCTGTTTCTGATTCCTCTTGCCAACCTGCCCGTAAATACTTTGGTAAGGGTCGTGTATTTTGCGTCCGGTGTAAACAATTTGTCTTTGTGATCTTGTGATGCGTTGGATTGTGCAGTGGCCAAAAAAGCGGTTCCCATTTGTACCGCATCAGCCCCTAAGGCCAATGCTGCTTTTATTCCTCTGGCATCGGCAATTCCTCCAGCTGCGATGATCGGGATTTTTACCTGGTCGGCTACCTGGGGGATCAATGAAAATGTTCCGGTTAAAGAATCTTCAGCCGACCTCAAAAATGAAACCCGATGCCCACCCGCTTCAAAACCTGTTGCCACTATTGCATCAACTCCAGCGTTTTCCAAAGCAATTGCTTCATCTACTGTCGTTGCTGCGCCAAGTGTTTTTATCCCCAGTCTTCGGCAATTTTCCAGGATGCTTGCTGAAGGTATGCCGTATACAAAACTGAAGATGGCCGGTTTGGCTTCATAAATGGCTTCGATTTGTTCTTCAAATTTGGTCCCAAGATTGCGGGGTCTTTCAGGTATCGGCAAACCCAATTCCTTAAAATAGGGTTCAAATAAAGCCGTTAGCTTTTTATAATCATCATCCCCAAAATCTGCCAGGCGGGCATCTCGATCGTTCACCCACAAATTGATGTTAAAGGGCTTGTTGGAAAACTTCCTGATCTCTTTACTGATTTCAATAATTTCACTGGCTGAATAAGGTTGTCCCCCAAATGAACCTAAACCGCCCGCATTTGAAACGGTACTAGTGAGTGCTACAGACGACAATCCGCCACCAAATGGCCCTTGCACAATGGGATAATCTATCCCCAATAGTTCGGTGAATTTCGTTTTATTCCACATTGCTTTTTTAGTTTTAAGGGTTGGTTGATGGCCAAAAACTGGAAGAAAAGAGCTTGAAACACCCGCCAAAACCATTGCTTTTACTGCGTTTCGCCTTTTCATGTTGGTGCTGTTTTTTACCATTTTGTTGACAGCACAAAGGTCAAAGGAAGGCAAGGAAATCGAAAGGACATACCTCACAACTTTGCTGTGAGGTAGCGCACATTATTTCGAAGAAGAATTGAGTCGGCTCAAGGTTTCTCTGGTAACACCGAGATAGGCAGCGATCAATTGTTTGGGGACTTTTTGAAAAAGCTGTGGATGCAACTGCATCAGCTGCTCGTATTTTTCCTTGGCGTTGTGGCTCAACAAGGAGAGGATGCGTTGTTGTAAAGCCACATTGTGTTTATTGGTTTTTTTTCGGAAAAAGTGCTCGATTTTATGCATTTCTGAACACAATTTTTCCCGATTCTGTAGGGACAAACAAAGCAGTTCGCTGGCTTCAATGCAGTCAACATTGATGCTTGCCGTCGACTGCTCATAGTACGCCTGATAATCCGTGATCCACCAGTCTTGCATGCCAAATTGCAGAATGTGTTCTTTGCCGTTGTGGTCGGTAAAGTATGATTTTAAACAGCCATTCAAAATGAAATAATCGTAGGTGACATGTTCACCTTCCTGAACAACAAACTGGTGTTTTTTGAATTTCTTTTTTACAAAATGGGACAAAACATAGTCAAACTCTGCGTCTGACAGCAGGGTTATTTTTTCTATTTGTTGTCGTAAAAGTTCGCTCATTCCATTTCAATCATTAGTGGTCATTGAGCGAATCAATACCTTGCTCCTTCAACTTTTCCAAAGCGTCTTTCATGGCCTTAACCTGTTCTGCTGGGTGCCCTTTCCAAATGGTAACTTCCCCTACCACTCTAAAGGGATCAGTCGAGCGATAGGATTTTGTCGGATTGCCGGGGAATTTTTTGTCGGTCAAGTCGGGGTCATCTTCGATAGCTCCGGTTGGTTCTACCAAATAAATTCGTTCTTGTGCTGTGCCAAAAGCAAGTTCAGCTCCCCAAATCGCAGCCTCCAAGGTCGCAGACAAAAAAATGTATTTGGCATTTTTTCTCTTTCCATAGTTTGAGTTAAACCCTGGTTCAATCAGATCGCCAATTTTTAAGTCAGCCTTGGTTCCGTGGAAATAGGTTTGGGCAAAAGGTGTTGAGCCTTGCTTAGCTTGTTCATCTTTGTTTGCTTCCAGTGCCATTTGTGTCGATTTGGATGGTTAAACGTGGAATTATGCGCACTTATTACCAAGGCATTCTGGGTCATGACCTTTAATTTTATCACATCAACCTTCTGGTCAAAACTTCCAACTGTACCCCACCCGGAAAGCCTGCGTTTCGTAATAATCCGTCGTCGTGTAAGAGAAACCACTGCCCGTAATCGTTTTTTGAATCCGCAGGGTATTCAATACATCCGTTCCATTCAAAAACAATTCGCCCTTGCCATCCTGGATCGTTTTTTTCAAACCCAGGTTTACCGAAAAGCGGGCCGCGATTCTGCCCTGCGGGATGATGTCTGGTGCGAGGTAAATACTGGTCACTTGCAGGTCGAGTTGTTTGGGGAATTTGAAAGCGAGGTTCAATTTGGCATTACCGGCCGTGTAGGTCGTTTTTGCTGCGGAAAATACCGAGGGTACGGGGTATTTGTTTTCTATCGTAAATGCATCGATGACGTTGCGGTACACGTTCAGGTTGGCGTTGAAGGAAAACCACTTGCTCACGGACTGTTGTACAATCCATTCCAGTCCCGTATTGTAACTCAGTCCCGCGTTTTGGTAAATGTTGTAGATGATGTTGCTGCCCGGCACGATGGTACCTATGCGGATTTTGGTGCCATCGACGATGCGGTGGTACAAGGCTGAATACCAGTAACCCTTGGCCCAGGAAGTTCGATAACCCAACTCGATGGTATTCGTGAACTGCGGTTTTAGGGCCGGGTTGCCCACTTTCAAAATCTCGGGTTCATCGTATTTGGGAAAAATGCGGATGTCTCCTTCGTCAGGCCGGTCGACTCGGCGATTGTAAAAGAGGGATAGTTTGTGGTTCGCTTTCAGGTTGTAACTCAGGCGTACGCTGGGAAAGGGCTGGATGTAGTTGTAGCCGTCACTTTTGTAGGTATTGTGCTCGGGGTTTACGGCATATTTCAGTTGGACGTACTCTACCCGCAACCCTGCTTCCACTTCAAAATTGTGGCGCTCATAAATGTAATTGCTGTACAGAGCGGGAATGGTTTCGCCGTAATTGGCCCAGCCGGCCGCATTGGTATCCAGCGGTGAATTGATCCCCGGGAAAAAGCGCATATTGGTGGGGATGTAGCGGCGGCGGAATTTGAAACCAGCCTCTACCCTACCGTGTTTCAAGGGTTTGACGTAATCCAGATTCAGGTCAGAAACATTTTCGTCAGCAATCAATTTAAAGGTGTCTCGGCCGGTAAAAGTTGGATTGATGTTGGTCAGGAAGTATTTTTCGTCCTCCCGGTGAAAGGTGTAATTGAAACTGAGATTGAGCAAATGCCCGGCCTGTTTGAACTTGTGCTGATACACCGCCGAACCTGTAAAAGCCGTATTGTATTCATCTTCGTGGAACTGCCACAGGCGGCGGCGTTCGGATAAATTCTGATTGAAATAAGGAATATCGCCATCATCCAATACATGTTCGCTACTGTACAGACCGGAAATCGTGAGGGCATCATTGGCACTGATGGCATAATCGATACCTGCTTTAGCGGCAATATTGGTGGTGGTGCGGTTGCGCTGTACCTGTTGCCTGACCACCTCACCATCTTCGTAAAAACGGGTGGTGAATTCGTTGCGGTTCAAGGTTTTGTCCAAGAGCCAATCGCTTTGTAAGAAGGTGTTGAGTTTTTTGCGGCGGTAATTGAGGGCTACCGAGGGATTAAATTTAGGGGTAACCTGGTATTGTGTACGGATTCCCGGCAAGCTTTCTGCTTTGGGCCACAAGGCGCCCAGGCCAGTCATTACACCAATTTTTCCATTCCAGCCTTCCTCCTGGTTCTTTTTGTAAATGATGTTGATGATGCCAGCGTTGCCATTGGCATCGTATTTGGAGGAAGGGTTGTTGATGATTTCGATTTTTTCAATGGCGGAGGCGGGGATGTTGTCCAGGCCTTTTTGGTTGCCAAAACCCGTCAGGGCGGTTTGTTTGCCGTCGATCAGGATGGTGACTTTGTCGCTGCCGCGCAGTTGTACTTTGCCGTCGTTGTCGGTGGTGATACCGGGAAGGTTTTTCATGGCTTGCAGCACCGAACCACCACTTTGGCTGAGGTTGTCACTCAGGGAAAAGGTCTTTTTGTCCATGCGGCTATTGACCTCGTCTTGCTGGCCGCTGACGACTATTTCGCCAAGTTGCACGGCGTCTTCCTGGAGCTCAAGGATGCCCAGGTCCAGGAAAGCACTCAACTTACCTACTTCCACCCTTTGGATGCTGCGACGGTAGCCGATTAGCGACAACTCCAAAACATAAGTGCCACTGCTGAGCTCGGCCACACTAAATCGCCCTTCTTCATTGCTGATGGTGCCTGTGATCAAACTGCTGTCTTGCGGGGATTTAAAAACGACATTGACAAAGGAGAGTGGGGCTTTGGTGGAAGCGTCTTTCAATAAACCGGAAATGGTGACTTTGGGGTTTTGGGCGACAAGAAAAATGGGGAGAAAAAATAGCGCAAAAAAGTATGGTTTTAACCCGAGCATATAGGCATGATTTGTGCTGAATGATCGGGGCAAGTTAAGGGAAAATAGTGGATACTTGGGTTGGCTTTTTGCCTGTTATAGGGTTTGGATGCACTATTAGACATTTTTTGCGCCACCAAGGCGCGAAGGCACAAAGCACTATTGGTTCGCAGTTTTTCTGCATAGGAACTAGAAATAAAGTGAGCAATATGACTAGTATTTCATTTTACAAAATGGTGCTTATTTGAGCTTTTCGAAAGTCTGAAACTTTCGAAAAGAGGTTCCCAAATGGTGCTTAAATCTCAAACCTAAGACGCCTTTTCGAAAGTTTCAGACTTTCGAAAAGCTCTTTAACGTAGGCTATTCAACAGTAACCATCAACCTAACTCTAAATTTGCAAATCCCAAAATACGGGCTACATTTGAACAACACTTTATCACCTTTGCCAAATCAAATGAACAAACCCATCCTCCGCTACACCAAGTACAGCCTCTTCCTTTTGCTGCTCTGGATATTCCTACACCTCAGTATAACCATCGTCGACGGCTTATGGGATCACCAGCAATCTGCCGACCTCGGCGTCATCATGGGCAATAAGGTCAACGAAGATGGAACCCTCTCCACCCGCCTGGCCAAACGAGTCGATTGTGGCCTAAAACTGTACCAACAAGGTCGGGTAAAACGACTCCTCGTCAGTGGCGGCCTAGGCAAAGAAGGCCATTACGAGGGGGATAAAATGCGGGATTATTTGCTCAAAAATGGGGTGCCGGATAGCCTCATCATAGTGGACAACCAAGGAAACAATACCACCTTATCGGTTGTCAATACGCTCGGTTTACAGGATTCTTTGCGGTTCAAAAGTGTCATTGTGGTTTCGCAATACTTCCATTTGACGAGGAGTAAGATGTTGTTTCGGAAAAAGGGATTTAAGGCAGTGAGTGGGGTGAGTCCCTGGTATTTTGAGTGGCGGGATGTGTATGCGCTGGGACGGGAGATGGTGGGGTATTATCGGCAGGTGGTGAATTGAATCCAATGTAACTTTTACTTAAAATTATCGTAAGATACTTTCTATAAAAGACTTAAAGGGTATGAATCTGTGTAAAGAAGAATTTAAGATTGAAAATCACAAGCATAAGTTTGCAGTTTGGGCTGCGGGCCGGGCTGCTAGTGTTTTGGGACAACGGTTTAAAGTTGAACTGGCAAAGGAGTTGATTGATGGTATAGAATTGAAGAGATATATTGATTATCCAGGTAGTTTGCCTGATAATTTTGACGAGGAGCACAATGCATGGTGTGAAAAATTAATTGCGCAATCTGATAAGAAAATCTCTTATGGTGTAGCTGCAAAACTCATCAATGTCTACCTCAAAACTATTTTTGTCTGCGGCGGCTATCATGAGCACGAAAAAGTCAAAAAGATTCACCCGCCAATTGATAGGCTACTTTTCAAAGGACTTGCCCTATGTAATGTAGGTGAATTAAAAGATTTTTGGAAACAACACCTTGACAAAGGTAATGGCTGGTCTCAATTTGACAAAAGCACATATATAAAAGTCATCGAAAAAATCAAAGAATGTACTGCTAGTGATTCTGGTCTCTATACTATTGAACATTTTTGGGTTGGGCATCAGTAATTACGAACCAATCTCGGAAAGCACATGCTCCAAACCTCCCTTTAAAACTGGTAGATTCACTGTGATAATATCCCAAATGCTTTTATCATCAACTCCAAAATATTCATGAATCAGCACATTCCGCAAACCAATTATTTGACGCCAGGGTACCTGAGATGAGGTCTGCTTTAGTTCTTCAGAAACCCGATTGGCCGCCTCTCCGATAATTCCTAACTGCCTAATACAGGCGTCCAGGCGCATGTTGTCTTGCTGAAATTGTTCAAACGTGATTTTTTGAATGTAGGATTCAATGGTCTTGATGGCTTTGAGTATATGCTCTATCCGCCCCTTATCCCCAAATTTATCTGGCATAAAGCAACTCTTTTTCCTGATGAATAAGAGGGCCAATAAACTCAGAAAGCCCCCTAGCAGAAACCAAATCCACTTCTCTACCCAGTAAATCCTCAAGATCCAATTTCATGCCTACAAACTCCAGCCCGACTGGTTGAGTATAGTCCAATTCGACCAAAATGTCTACATCACTTTTTTCCTCGGCCTCACCACGTACGTAAGAGCCAAACAAGTAAGCTTTCAAAACTGGTTTGTTTTGAAAATAGTCCCGGATTGTTTGTACTTGTTGGTCGTTGAGGTACATATTTTACATTTGGATTGGATAAAATTATGTTTTTTAGCGGAACTGAACAAGTATTTTACCATTTATGACTTTGTGACTATAAGGCCCAAATAAATTGGAAGGCTCGCCAAATTGTTTTCAACTTTAACCCAAAAGCCATATTTTTGGCAACCACCTTATTTTCGTTATTTTCAACAACATCAAATAACCACTCCTAATAACATGAATCAAACCTCACAAATAAGACCCGTCAAAAAATTTGGACCTGGCTATTTCATTCACGAACAACTAGAACTACGCGAATGGGGCCGGGAAGAATTCGCAGAAGTTACTGCATTTTCACAAAAGCACATCAATGAGTTGTTGAACAACGAAAAAAGCATTAGTCTTGATACGGCCAGGATTCTTGGCGAAATTTTTAATACCTCAGCCCAGTATTGGTTGAATTTAGACCATGAATACCACATCTGGTTGCGACAATAACCCAACGAATTCAAATTCTGATGCGCAAACTATTTACCACTCTTTTTGTCTTCAGCCTCCTCACCATGTCCCAAGCCCAAACCCGCGCCCGCGCCCTTGGCCTCCGCGTCGGCGTACTCCCCACTGGCCGCCACAACGCCATTACTGATGTTGGCAATGTCCAGGTCGGTCACCATACCCTGCGCGAAGGTCAAAACATCCGTACGGGAGTCACGGTGATTGTACCGGATACGGGCAATTTGTTTCAAAACAAAATTCCCGCCGCAATCTTTGTTGCCAATGGGTTTGGCAAACTGGCGGGCAGCACCCAGGTGCAAGAGTTGGGCAACCTCGAAACGCCCATTGCCCTAACCAATACGCTCAATGTATCCACCGCCATAGATGCCCTCATCGAATACACCCTGAACCAGCCCGGCAATGAAAAAGCCCAGTCGGTCAATGCGTTGGTTGGCGAAACCAACGACGGCTACCTCAACGACATCCGGGGGCGACACCTTCGCAAGGAGCACGTCTGGGAAGCCTTGAAAAATGCCAAATCCGGACCGGTGGCCGAAGGTTGTGTGGGCGCAGGGACAGGCACCGTTTGTTTCAATTTTAAAGGAGGGATTGGCACAGCCTCGCGGAAATTCCCAGCCGAATTGGGTGGATACACCCTCGGCGTGCTGGTGCAAACCAATTTCGGCGGCGTCCTGGAAATCAACGGTGCCCCGGTAGGCAAAGAACTGAAACAATACTATCTCAGCGAATACTTCAAGGACAAAGCCGACGGCTCCTGCATGATCGTGGTGGCCACCGATGCACCACTGGATAGCCGCAATCTGGAGCGCCTGGCCAAACGTGCTTTTTTAGGCCTGGGCAAAACGGGGGGCATTGCTTCCAATGGCAGCGGCGACTACGTCATTGCTTTTAGCACCGCTCCTGAAACGAGGGTCAAACACGACTCCAAGGACCTCACTCAAACACAGACCGTATTGCGCAACGACGCCATGTCCGGCCTGTTCATGGCCGCCATCGAAGCCACCGAAGAAGCCATCCTCAATTCGCTATTCATGGCCACCACCACCGAGGGCAAGGATGGGCATAAAATTGAGGCCATACCATTGGATAAGGTGTTGCCGATTTTGAAAAAATACAATATAAAATAACTATCAGCAGTCAGCTTCGGTGTGTCTTAAGTGCCTGAGGTTTCTTAGGTGGTGGAAAAAGAAAAAACCTGCGAAGCAGGATATTATTTCACCACCTAAGAAACCTCAGGCACTTAAGACACACGAAGGGAAGTCTGGTAAAAGCTAATAGCTGATTGCTAATATCTAAAAAAAGCTACCATGCTCTACATCACCCAACTCATCTACCTCAAACCCGGCCAGGAGGCCATTTTTGACGAATTCGAAGCCATTGCGCTTCCCGGCATTCCTCGTTACAACGGGCGTTTGTTGTTCCGCTTACGGCCGGGAAATACAGCAGATTTTATCGAATTGCACATGGAACAACCCTATGAAATTCATTTAGTGGAATTTGATTCCGAGTTGGACTTTAAAGGCTACATGCAGGATGAAACCCGCAAGCAGTTTTTGCACCTGAAAGAGCAGTCCATTCAATCGGCTGTATTGATTAAGGGTGAAAAGTTGTAAACAAAGTCTGCTATCTTTGTTACCGCTCAATCACCCACAATTCAAACACCATGCGCTGCTACCTCCTACTGCTTTTTTTAAGCCTGCATTTTTCTCTTTTTGCTCAAGAACAAACTCCTCAAGACACCCTACGCACCCTAGATATTGCGCCCATCACCGTGAGCGCTTCCCGCTTTGAGGCGCAATACAACCGCTTGCCTTTTGCCATCAGTGTGCTGAACAAAAGCCAAATTCAACGGGCCCAGGCACAATTGTCCCTCAATGAATCACTTGTGGCCGTTCCGGGTGTTTTCACCCTCAATCCGGATAACTTTTCGCAGGATTTGCGCATTTCCATTCGTGGATTTGGCGCACGCGCAGCCTTCGGCATTCGGGGTATTCGGTTGTTTGTGGATGGCTTGCCCGAATCTACCCCCGATGGGCAGGCCGATGTAGACAACGTGGATGCAGGAGCCTTGCAAAGGATGGAACTGTTACGCGGTGCTTCAGCTGGTTTATACGGCAATGCTTCTGGTGGAGTACTCAATTTTTCTACGGAAGAACCCAGCCAAAAGGCTTTCGCCGAAAGCCAGGCCATTTTAGGTAGTTTTGGATTCCAGCGCTATCAGCTAAAAACGGGTTTTAAGGTGGGTAAACTGGGGGTATTTGCCAGCGCTTCGCAAAACCGCATGGAAGGTTACCGCGCCCAAAGTGCCATGCAACAAACCACCCTGAACCTCAAGCTGCGTTACCAGTTGAGTGACAACACCCGGCTTTCTCTGCTGGTGAATTACGGCAAGAGCCCTTACGCCGAGGATGCCGGTGGCCTCACCAGCGAACAAGTCAGCGCCGACCGTCGCCAGGCACGGGCCGCCAATGTACAATTTAATGCCGGAGAAGAAGTAGCTCAAGGACGGGTAGGGCTCGTTTTTGAAAAGCAGTTTTCTGCAAACATAGCCTTACAGCCCGGACTTTTTTGACCAACCGGGATTTTGCCAATCGTTTGGCCTTCCAGGGTGGTGGCTGGGTAGAATTCCAGCGGAGTTTTGGCGGAGTGGGCGTCACCTATGCCTACACCAGCGGCCCGTACCGCTCACAAGTGGGCCTGGAGTGGAATGATCAACAGGATGACCGCCAGCGCTACAACAACGACAATGGCAAAAGAGGCAATCAAACTTTTGATCAAATTGAAAAATTCCGCAGCACCGGGGCTTTTTGGTTGAATGAATTGACGCTGGGAAAAAAACTGACCCTCACTGCTGCAACGCGTTATGATGCCCTGCGCCTCAGCTCCGATGATGCATTCTTGACCGATGGCAATCAAAGCGGGGAACAAAATTTTGACCGCTTCAATCCCAGTGTTGGTGCCGTTTTTGTAGCCAACAATTGGGCGAATGTTTATGCCAATGTGGCCAGCAATTTTGAAACCCCTACCCTCACCGAGTTATCTGCTAACCCCAGCAATTTGGGTGGCTTCAATCCCGATTTAAAACCGCAACGTTCGCTGAATTACGAACTGGGCAGCAAGTTCCTGATCAACGAGCGCCTGGGGCTCGACCTTGCCCTTTTTCAAATCAATTTACAAGACGAATTGGTACCTTACCAACTGGCGACTGCTCCGGGGCGTACTTTTTTCCGCAATGCGGGTAAATCGCTCCGCAAGGGAATCGAGGCTGCGCTCAATTTGCGCCTGGAGGAAGGTCTATACCTGACCCTCAACTACACTTATTCAGACTTCAGTTACGAAGATTACACCGCCAATGGCACCAGTTTTGCTGGCAATGCCCAACCGGCAGTGCCCAAACATCATTTGTTCAGCATTTTGCAGTGGGCGCATCGCTCCGGCTTTTTTATTGCGGCTCAGGCGCGTAGCATCAGCAAAGTGTTTGTAAATGATGCGAATAGTGCTACTGCCGCAGGGTCTACTTTGGCATCGATGCGGGTAGGGCATGCTTTCCAATTGGGCAAACAATGGCGCATTGAACCCTTTGCAGGCATCAATAATATTTTTGGAACGGAGTACACCGGGAATATTTTGCTCAATGCTGTAGGGAACCGTTTTTATGAGCCGGGGGTTGCTCAAGCCAGTTATTATGGTGGGCTAAAGTTGAGTTGGAAGAAAAACTAAACTAGCTTAACTTGGACTGAAGCAAAACAAAACTTGGATGCGGCAAGTGACTACAAAACGGAATGACTCACATTTAACCATTAATTCATTGATAATGTCAAGCAGATTTACCCTTTTGGCCTTTTTCATGTTCCTCCTATTGAGTGCTTGTAATGCCCAAAAGCCAGACGGTACCCCAACCGTAGGTGGTGATAGAGACAAGCATGGCTGCATTGGTTCAGCAGGTTACCAATGGTCGGAATTGCGGAGCGAATGCATCCGCCTTTTTGAAGCAGGGATCCGCCTCGATCCCCAAGCCAAGGATTTGAACCAGACCACTTCCGCTTTTATCGTTTTTAAGTCGATGGACGAAGATGCCAAGGTCGAGCTTTTTCTACCAGGCGAAAAAGCGGTGC
The DNA here is from genome assembly GCF_965225875.1 of Haliscomenobacter sp. Taxonomy (GTDB): domain Bacteria; phylum Bacteroidota; class Bacteroidia; order Chitinophagales; family Saprospiraceae; genus Haliscomenobacter. The sequence goes on from NZ_CBDDBS010000002.1 coordinate 1,867,175, forward strand.
TGTTGCCCAAAGTAGGCAAGGGTGATGCAGGCACCTGGAAAAGCAAAAAATACGTGCTGAAGCAGTGGCGAGGGATGTATTCTTTGGAGAACAGCAGCAAAAAACTGTTGTACCAGGGAGCGGCTGTAAAGTAGGGCTTATTGATTTTAAACCATTCTTAATCCATAACTTAAAACACAAAATGAAAGAGTACAAACTCGAATCACTCATTTATTATTCCAAACTATCGCTGGATAAAGAACATATCCTGAAAGATTCAACAAGTGATATTCAAGCCAAATTGGACGAATATGCACAAAAAGGCTACAGGTTGGTTTCAACGGATGCGACTGATTTTGGATTTGCGGTATACTTTTACCTGTACTTTGAAAAAGACATTGCTGAAGAGTATTTGTAAATAAAAGTGTCACCATTACAACTGGACGAACCGTTTAAACGTCCAGTTGTAAGTATTTTGATAGCCAGTCCTTATTCCTCCAAAACCTTCGCCGCTTCACACAGCTCCTCGTAAAAATCTTCCCCGTACTTTCGGATCAGCGCATCTTTTAAAAAGACATAAACGGGTACTTTTTCCTTTTTGCCCAAAGTACAGGCTGCCGAACAGATGTGCCAGCGCTCATAATTCAGGCCTTCAAATCCGGCCACTTCCGACTTGGCCCGGATTGGGTACAAATGACAGGAAATCGGTTTTAAAAAGTGAGTTGCCCCGGCCTGGTGTGCCAATTCAATGCCACACTTCGCAATACCATTGATGTCGTAGGTAAGGTAAGCACAGGCTGCGCCATTGACCAGAGGTGTACCGTAGCCTCCCATTTCTTCAAAATAGGTGTATTTGCCCTGCGCTTCAATCGCAGCCCGGCCATCGCTGGTCAAAAAATCCTTGATGGAGTCGTAGATTTCATCCAGAATGGGCAATTCAGCCTTTTCCAGGGGTGCACCAAAGTCCCCTTCCCAGCAACAGGCGCCCTTACAAGCATCCAAATCACAAATGAAATGCTCTTGTACTATTTCGTCACTAATCAATACATCGTTTACAACCAACATGCTAGCAGCTTAAATGAGCAACAAAACTAAAAAAGAAGCGGCAAGGAGACACAGATCATCTAAAAAAACCAATTTATTATTGCATTTTTACGGAAACAGCCGCCTTTAGCCAACCCTGGAACGTTTAAGGCGTTTTAATTTCGATTTCGGGTCAGGTAAAGACGCGCGCCGTGCGTCTGTATTTGGGAAATAAATTGCGGCAGCATCGGAAATCCTTGCCAAATTGTTTTTATTTGGCGGAATGAATGTAATATTTTTGCGGCCTGAAATACTGGCACAGAATATCTGCAAAGGTAATTACCCCAACTAAGTACACTGTACCAAGCAAGCGAATAACATTACTAACCATAACACTTACTTGAATGGATACCCTCAAGAAAAAATTCTACGAGAAATCCAGCGCACTCAAAGTCGAAATCAAATCCTTGCTCAAGGAGCACAGCGAATTGATGGTGGATGACGTAAACCTCGGACAGATTTATGGCGGTGCCCGCGACATCAAAATGATGGTTTGGGAAACCTCCGAATTGGACGCAATGGAAGGTATCCGCTTTCGGAATATGTCGATTCCGGAATTGAAAGCACAACTCCCCAAAGGTAAAGACGGCAAAGAACCACTGCCCGAAGCATTGTTTTGGTTGATGTTGGTTGGTGAAGTACCCACACAGGCTGAAGCTGATTGGTTGACCGCAGAATGGCGCAGACGTAGTGCAGTACCCGCTCACGTGTTTACAACCCTGGATTCCCTACCGGCGAATACCCACGCCATGACCCAGTTCTCGATCGCCATCAACGCCATGCAAACGGAAAGCGTTTTTGCGGCCCGTTACGATGAAGGGATGCCTAAAGATGAATACTGGGATGCGACGTATGAGGACACGATGAACCTCATCGCTCGTTTGCCCCAGGTTGCTGCATACATCTACCGCCGCACCTATGCAGGTGGAAACCATATTGCTCCCAGCACTACCGAAGACTGGTCGGGCAACTACGCGCACATGCTGGGTTTTGAAAACGAAGAGTTCAAGGCCCTGATGCGTTTGTACCTGACCATTCACGCCGACCACGAAGGTGGTAATGCCTCAGCGCACACCACCCACCTCGTTGGTTCTACCCTCAGCGATCCTTACCTGACTTTTGCAGCAGGCATGAACGCACTGGCTGGCCCATTGCACGGCCTGGCCAACCAGGAAGTGATCAAGTGGATCTTTGACATGTTGGATGAGTTGGGCACTACTGCACCAAGCAAAGAGCAAATTGCCGATTACGTACACGCCACCTTGTCCAAGGGCCAAGTCGTTCCAGGTTATGGGCACGCGGTATTGCGTCGCCCGGATCCACGTTTTATGGCTCAAATGGAGTTTGCCAAAGAATACATCAGCCACGACGATGTGGTCGAAGTAGTTTGGAAGGTATTCGACGTAGTGCCCGGCATTTTGAGTAGCCTGGGTAAAGTCAAAAACCCCTGGCCAAACGTGGATGCCCACTCTGGTGCGCTACTGGTGCACTATGGCCTGAAAGAATACGGGTATTACACGGTATTGTTCGGGGTTTCCCGCGCCTTGGGTGTACTGGCCGCATTGTGCTGGTCGCGTGCCCTGGGATTCCCGCTGGAACGTCCAAAATCGGTGACAACTGAATGGGTAAAACAATTCCTGGCTGAGCAAAAGGCCAAAGCATAATTTAGGTTGAGGAGTTGAGGAGTTGAGAAGTTGAGGCTACCGCAAGCGATTTTGACCTAGACCTTGTCTAAGTTACTCGCGGTAGCCTCAACTTCTCAGCTTCTCAACCTCTCAACTAACCAAAGAAACCAATTTTAAACTCTCAACGATTCAGACATGAATTTTCCTCAAGACTTGCGTTATACATCCGAGCACGAATGGGTACGCGTAACGGAAGGCAATATTGCCACCATTGGCATCACTGATTTTGCTCAGGGCGAATTGGGCGATATTGTTTATGTAGACATTGACAGCATAGGCAATCAGCTGAATGCAAACGAAGTGTTCGGCTCAGTTGAAGCGGTAAAAACCGTTTCTGACCTGTTCATGCCCGTAGATGGTAAGGTGTTGGAAGTGAACGCCGCCCTGGATGGCTCGCCCGATTTGGTCAATACTGATCCTTATGGTGAAGGCTGGATCATCAAAGTAGAAATCAGCGATCCTTCGCAATTGGAAGGATTGATGGACGCTGCTGCTTATGAAAGTAGTGTAGCGGGATAGTTGAATATTTTGGCTTTGCGCAGAACTCCCCGAAAGTTTAGAACTTTCGGGGAGTCCAGTTGAAGATTCGTGGGTATAATCAGACTACACCCTTGTAACTCACTCTTGCACCTTATTTTTCAATTTTCTCCGAATATAGCGTTGTAAAAAGTACCCTGTTACAAGCAAAATAAGAATGGTTGACCAATTGGCGACCAATCCAAATAAGAGGGAAACAAAATTATCCCATCCTTGTAAAAAAGCCCTTCCAAAGTGCCGGTCATTTCTAGCCAGAGTAGGCATTTTCTGATAAAACTGTACATCCAAAGTCGAATAATCCACCCGATTGTTGAGGTAGCGCAATCGCCCTTCAACGGCTTCAATTTCAGCTCTTAATTCCCCGATTTGTTCTTCAATTTCCAGAATTTCTGAAACCTTGTTGGCCCGTTTGAGGAGTTCCTGGTACCGCTGTTCAAGTTGTTTTTTGGTTTTTAAGCGTGCCTCAGCATCCACAAATTCCTCGGTCACATCAGTGGCTTCGATGGATTTTGTATCAAAACGTTTGACCCCTTCACTAACAGCTTTTATCAGTTTGTCAAAATTACGGGAAGGTACCCGAATGGTCAGGTGTTGGACGATCCGGTCGTATTGGTTCGAGGTTGATTCGTTACTCAAAAAAGCCTCGTTGCTTTGGGCGGCCTGACGAACCAGTTGATAGGTAGTTTCAAGGTTGGATGTCTCAAATTCCAGCGTCCCCGTTTTGATGAGTTTGGGTTCAAGCGGAGTGCCGACTTCATTTTCGCCTGGAGGAGGTGGTTGTGTAAATTGAACATACTTCTCAGTCTGAGGAGCAGCTGAATCTTCTGCATCACCATTTTCAAAATTGCTTGAACCACTCTGGCAAGCGCTTAATAAAAAACTGCATAGCAATAAGCCACACCATAGGGATAAGGTACGCATAATCAGGGATTTTTAGTTACCATAACAGATGCTAAGGTAGGCTAAAATGGTGTGCCCTGAGTGGTAGAATTTCGGATTTCGGGATTTCGGATTTCGGGGTAGCGCTGCTTCTACCATGTTGAAGTGTGAAAAACAGTAGCATCCCAAATTTGAAATACTAAGTTTTTACACACAACAATAGTAGAAGCAGCACCCCACCGAAATACCCAATCCGATATCCGAAATCCTCAATACGCTGCCGCTTCTGGCTGACAAAGCATGTCGTGAAGGATTTCCCGGGCCCGGTGCAATTGTGCTTTTACGGTGCCCAATGGGATTTGTAGCTCGTCGGCAATTTCAGCGTAGGTTAGATTTTCGTAATAACGCAGTTCCAACATCATTTGATAGCGCTCGCTGAGCTGAGCGATCAAATTGCGGAGCAGGTGTCTTTTTTGTAAACTGATGAGGCTTTCCTCGGGGTTCAAAGTTTTGGAGCGAACGTTTTCTGAAAATCGCCCTTCAAATTCTTCACACATCCGGGCGTCGATCGAAAGCGTCTGCAAACGACGTTTGCGCTGGTGGTCAATGCAGTGATTGATGGCGATGCGTTGTAGCCAGGTGCCAAAAGCAAAATGAGGGCGGTACCTTTCGAGATTGCTAAAAGCTTTGCCAAAGGACTCCATTGCCAGGTCTTCTGCATCGACCCGGTTGGGGACGATTTTTTGGATGGCCCGCATCAAGCTGCCTTGATGCCGTTCTACCAAAATGCTGTAGGCGCGTTGATTGCCATTTACAGCGAGTTCAACCAGGCTGTGGTCGTCTTTGCCCCGGCGACGGGCGGTGTTGTTTTGTGCTAGTGTTTCCATGATGTTCGTGGGTTGCCGATTATCAAAACCGGCGCAAACACGAAGTAGTAGAAAAGATAAATCAGGTCTAAAGGAAGCATCCAGGGCCAGAGAGAAAGCGCTTTCAAGCGGCTTAAGATGGGTCTGCTTACCATTGCTACTACCGTGGCTCGCGCCAGGTAAAAAATCAAAACAATGCTCCAATGACCCGAGTATAAGCCCCAAGCCAAACCTCCGACGTAGTGGAAGAAATGGCTGGCTGACAACATGCCCAACACCATCTGATGCAATGGTTTGTAGCGGGTGCCAGTGGTCAAATGGCGCGTTTTTTGATGGTAGTAGCCTCCCCAAGTCATTTTGGGGATGGTAAAAACAAAACTTTCTGAAGCCAATTGCACTGCCGTGTTTTTCCCGGTCGCTACAGCGTTGACAAATAAATCATCGTCACCTGAAGCGAGATCCAAATGTGTAGAAAAACCTTGTTGTTGTTGATAGAGTGATTTGTGGTAAATCAAATTCCTGCCAACGCCCATATAAGGCATACCCACGATGGAAAAAGAGAAATACTGAATGGCAGTGTAAATGGCCTCAAAGCGGATGAAACGATTAAGAAAACCGTTTCGATATTCATACGGACTATAGCCTAGTCCAATTAAAACCTCATCTTTAATCAAAGACTGCATGTGCCGGATCCAATGGGGGGAGGATGGGTAGCAGTCTGCGTCACTCAACAAAAGCAAATCGTATTTTGCGGCTGCAATCCCCACCTGTAAAGCGTGCTTTTTTCCAGGTGGATGTTGCTCTGCTATCGTAACGGGATGTAAGATCGAATATTTTTTTTGAAACGCCAACAAAATTTTTTCAGTTTCATCAACAGAATTGTCATTTACCACCACAACCTCAAAGAAAGGGTAGTCTTGGGCGAGAAAACGGTCAAGATATTTGCTCAAATTGTCCGCTTCGTTACATCCGCAAATGACGACGGAGATGGGGGGAAGTTGATCATCCGAAAGATTTAGCTCACCCAAAGGGGGTGTTGAAGAGTACGTCCCCAACCTTAAAAAAACCAGCAACCAAAACAACAACTGCACTATCGTTGCTCCGATAAACACAATTGCAAGGATGCCGGACACCATTTATTATTGAATTTGATGCAAAAATGTCTCCAATTGTAAAGCGAGCGCTTTTCTTTCCTGGGCTAATTTATGTTTGATCGGCCCCATTTTATTCAATTTTACAAAGGAAAAACCATTCTCCATGTAACCTCGATTGAAACTGGCGATTCTACCCGCTACAGCAATGGCGAGCAAATAGATCCAACTCAAAGTTGTACTCGTAAACGCTTCCACCAATAAAGATTGCAGCAGGTAAAAAATGGGCAAAGCCAATAGGCCAAGGCAGAGTTCCACCGTTGTTTTGTAGCCAATGTGCAAATCCAATTTGCGAACAGCAAAACGACACAAAGCGATCAGCGGCCAATGGTTAAGCCAGGCGAAAGCCCAAACGGGAGCCAAGATCCAAAATTTCAATTGTTTGCGCAGGCGAGCCGAACGCCCGATTTGCTGCAAAAATACCGCACCCGAACGCACCTGGGTCGATTTAAGCGCCTGTGCATAATTTTTTACTTGTAAAACAAAGCTATCGTAAGCCTCTGGATGCTCAATGGCATAATTGCGCAAGTGGAGCAACAGGGCTTTACTGCGTTGAAAAAAAGCGGGTAGTGGCAAAGGAGCCTCATCGCGCAGTATGTCCTCCAACACGTACAACAATTGATCTTCCTCCTCGTCTTTGACATTGAGGAGCAAGTCCTGCATGCGTTTTTCCAGTAATGCCGTCAGATTGCGTACGGTGCTCTGATGGTCGTGAGTATTGGCCTCTGCAAAATCCTGGAGCGTGATGGGTTCACCAGCCTGGATCAACATTTCACTGCCAAACTGCTCCCGGTCACCATAATAAGTATAACCTAGTGGAAGGATGTGCAAGCCCAATTGAAAGTCCTGTTGCATTTCTGCGCTCAGGCTGATGCGGGCAGTACCCGTTTTAAGAGGCAACAAGTTGCGCTCCAGCTCATTCCCCCCATCGGGGGCAATGAATAGATTTCTGCCTGCCAATAAGTGATCGATGGCCTGTCGGAAAGAATCATCATTGTTGACTGGACCTCCATTGTTGTCCTTCCGCCGTTCGAGGGGGATACAAAATAAAAAGCGCAGAATCTTGCCCACCCAATCGGGTTTGAACAATCGGGCCATGGCCAGAAAATACACGGGTTGATTGACCCAAAGTGCACCATTCAGGGCATCCATAAGGGTATTGGGGTGGTTGCCCGTAATGATGGTAGGACCACTTATCTTCAGTTTTCTTTTTCCAGAAAATGCGATTCGTGGATAATACGCATGGACAACCAGCTTAATCAAGGCTTTCAATACGGTATAAACAATGCGTTGCAAAAGGCTCACGACGTAGGGATTTGGGTAAAAATACACTCTTAGTATGACGCAAAAAATTACTTCCCGATTTTTTTTGAGGCTTTTGAATAGGAAGCTCACTTGAAATGAACCGTTCGACTCCCTATTCAAAACCCAAATCGGGAAGTTAATTTTTCTGCGTTAGTCAAACTTTAAAATTGAGCAAATAATTTTGAATCATTTGATCAAACTGAGGTCCTTCATTGAATAAAAATTCCACCTCAATGGGTAATACAAAGATGGGCAAATCCTCTTTGTGAATGTATTCACGGTGAGCTTCCAGTCGCATCGCATCTTTTTCAGTGGTCAGAATCAATTTGTTCGGTGACTTGATGCGCAGGAATTGTGCACGAATTTCCAACAAGTCATCCGCTGAAAAATTGTGGTGATCCGTGTATTCCTGGCTGGTTACAGTAGCTACAATCGGGTTCAGGTAAGACAACAAATAGTCCGTTCCCGCAATGGCGCTCAACAATTGCAAATCGGTATCCTTATCCAGGATTTTTTTGTACCCTGGGTTAAAAATGTAATATGGATCGCCATAAGTGTATTGGGTAAAAAAGACTTTTTGATGCGCCAGCGGCTTTAACTTTTCGAGCATTTGATGTTTTTGCTCGATGGTTAAATTGGGGGGGCATTTGCTTACGATCAATACGTCGGCCCGGCGGTAGGCAGAACGCCATTCGCGCAATCGACCAGAAGGCATCAGAAAGTCTTCAAAAAATGGCCGGGCGTACTCGGTCAACATGATGTTCAGTCCAGGGATTACTGCACGGTGTTGGAATGCGTCGTCGAGCAAAATGGCTTGCAATGCGGGGTGGCGACCTACCATTTGAGGAATACCATATGCTCGATTTTCACAAACCGAAACGGCAATGTCCGGGAATTTACGCCGAAACTGCAGAGGTTCGTCTCCCACATCACTGGCGCTGTGATCAGCTTCCACATCCAGGTAGCCAGAAGTAGTGCGTTTGTAGCCCCGACTCAGCGTACCCACTTCGATGTAATCGTGCAGCAAGCGCAAGAGGTATTCAATGTGTGGAGTTTTGCCAGCTCCACCAACGGATAAATTACCAACCGAAATAACGGGCAGATTGAACTTAACCGAACGAATCAGTCCGGAATTGTAAAAACTGTTGCGTACACTGATGCCAATTCCATACAAGAGGGACAATGGTGCGAGCAGGAGTTTGACGATGATGTTGTCGAGCATGAGCTATTTTCCAAATACTTGATGTGCAGGGATTTGAAAGTCGGCCAGAACGGGGGCTGCCGAGCAGATATCGCTGTCGCTGCAAGTCGTTGCTGAACAAAAATACTTCTTTCGCTTAAAAAACGTATTTTTGTATAGAACAGTTTCGATCACCACGAATATTTGGTCGACAACTTTTGCTCTATCGGCTAATCCAAAAACATGAATCACATTAAATTCTTTTTCATCAGCATCACCCTGCTGGTTTATTCTGCTATTTCCGCCCAAACCCCCATCCTCGACTCCGGCGGCCCACTCAGCCCTGAACAAGCCGCCTACGACGTCACTTTTTACGACCTCAGTGTGAGCATCAAGCCCGAAACCCGTGAAATTGACGGGCAAGTCATCGTTCGCGCCAAGGTCGTTCATCCGATGAATCAATTGGTGCTGGATTTGGACACCCTGTTGAACGTTCAGGAAATCTGGGATTTATCCAATCCAAAGAAGCCGATTGCTGCGCCCTTTGTCCGCAAAGTTGGCCAAATATGGATCGACCTAGGCTTTACCCGCCAGGCGGGCGAACAAGTCCAGGTGCGCATCCTTTATGGCGGCAAACCCCGCGTGGCCGCCCGTGCTCCCTGGGATGGTGGCTTCACCTGGGCGACTACCAAATCCGGCGCCCCCTGGATTACCACCACTTGCCAGGGCGAAGGTGCTGACCTCTGGTGGCCCTGCAAAGACCACGTATCCGATGAGCCCGATTCCATGGCCTTCAATGTGCGAGTCCCTGAACCCCTGGTAGCTGCCTGCAATGGCCGTTTGCGCAGCACCATCAAACACAAAGACGGTACCCAAACCTTTCACTGGTACATTTCTACCCCCATCAACATTTACAACGTAGCGCTCAACCTTGCACCTTACCGTAGCATCGAAGGCCCCTACAAAAGTGTGACGGGAGAAACTTTCCCGGTGGTGTTTTATGTGCTGCCCGATGATTATGAGAAAGGGAAAAAACTCTTTACCGAGATTTTTGAGCACATCAAGTTTTACGAAAAAATGCTGGGCCCCTACCCTTTCCGCGTCGACAAATACGGCGTTGCTCAAACCCCACACCTGGGAATGGAACACCAAAGCATCATCGCTTATGGTGCCAACTTCAACAATGGCAGCATGACCGGGGGCAAAGACTGGGGCTTCGACGCCCTGCACCACCACGAATTTGGCCATGAATGGTGGGGCAACCTGGTCACCAATTACGACTGGAAAGACATGTGGATTCACGAAGGTTTTTGTACTTACATGCAAGCCTTGTACATGGAGGAGTTGAAAGGAATCAAGGGTTACCACGATTACATGAATGCTTCGCGGCGTTTTCCCAATAATCTGGCGGTGGCACCACTAGCTTCGCAAAGTTCCAAACAGATTTACCGCGCACCCATTTACACCAAAGGTGCTTGGATTTTGCACGCCCTGCGTGCTGTCATCGGCAAGGAAGCACTGCTCAAATCGATGCGTCGCTTGTGCTACGATACGCCTGAAGCGGAAAAAATCAAGGATGGCCGCCAGTGTCACTTTGTAACCACTGCCGATTTTCAATTGATATGCGAGCAGGAAAGTGGCAAAGCCCTGGGTTGGTTTTTTGATGTTTACCTCCGCCAGCCACAATTGCCCAAGCTGGTTTCCAAAGTGGAGGGCCAACAAATCAGCCTGCACTGGGAAACACCCCAGAATTTGCCCTTCTCTTTCCCCGTTGAGATAAAAATTAATGGAAAAATTCAGCGCCTTGATTTGGGTAAAGAAACCATTACCTTATCTTTCAACCCGGGAGACAAACCCGAAGTAGACCCCGATCGCTGGGGACTTTATGACATTGCAAAATAACCTATAGCAGACATGAAAACGATACAAGGACCCGCCATTTTTCTGGCGCAGTTCATGGGCGATGAAGCCCCATTCAATAGCCTGGACAGCGTATGCCAGTGGGCTGCAGGCCTGGGCTACGAAGGCATTCAAATTCCAACCTGGGATAGCCGTCTGATCGACCTCAAAAAAGCCGCCGAAAGCAAAAGCTACTGCGATGAGTTGGTGGGCAAAATTGACGATTATGGCTTGTCCATCACTGAATTGTCGACGCACCTGCAAGGACAATTGGTCGCAGTACACCCCGCTTACGATGCCATGTTTGATGGTTTTGCCCCCGCCGAAGTGCATGGCAATCCCAAAGCTCGTACCGAATGGGCAGTACAGCAATTGAAATGGGGCGCACAGGCGAGCAAAAACCTGGGTTTGACCTCACACGTCACTTTCTCTGGTGCCTTGTTGTGGCCATTTTTGTACCCTTGGCCGCAGCGTCCGGCAGGACTGGTTGAAACGGGCTTCAAAGAATTGGCGGCGCGTTGGAAGCCAATTCTGGATGTGTTTGAAGACAACGGGGTGGATGCTTGTTACGAGTTGCACCCAGGAGAAGACCTGCACGATGGGGTAACTTTCGAGATGTTTGTAGACTACCTCGGCGGCCACCCACGCGCCAATATCAACTACGACCCTAGCCACTTTGTGCTACAGTGTCTGGATTACGTAGCCTTTATCGACCTTTACCACGACCGCATCAAGGCCTTCCACGTAAAGGATGCCGAGTTTAACCCAAGTGGTTCTCAAGGGGTATACAGCGGCTTCCAGGGCTGGGTAAACCGCGCAGGCCGCTTCCGCTCCCTGGGCGACGGCCAGGTAGACTTTGGGGCGATCTTCAGCAAATTGTCGCAGTACGATTACGATGGCTGGGCGGTACTGGAATGGGAATGTTGCATCAAGAGCCCGGAACAAGGGGCAGAGGAAGGTGCACAATTCATTGCCGACCACATCATTCAGGTGACAGAGAAGGCATTTGATGATTTTGCTGGTGCAGGATCGGATGAGGCCTTTAACCGGAAGGTGTTGGGGATTTAGGCACAACTCTTTTGAGTAAACATAACTAACGACTGATCAATTGATTGGTCGTTAGTTATTCCATGTTATGAACACAGCTCAATTAATCGACTATTTCAGCAAGTACCTCCCGCTTAAACCTCAGGAAACTGAGGCCTTGATCAGCCGTGTTAAAGAACGACGGATCAAACGCAGACAATTCATCCTTCAAGAAAACGACGTTTGTCAACACATCACTTTTGTCCTTTCAGGCTGTTTTAAGATGTATGGTGTGGATGCTAAGGGTAAGGAACACAACCTTCAGTTTGCCGCAGAAAATGACTGGATCGTCGACTTTGCCAGCCTGTACAAAGAAAAACCGAGCAAACTCTACATCGAAGCCATTGAACCCTCGGTAATCCTCCAAATCTTCCGGGACGACCTTTATTACTTGTACGACAATCACACCGTTTTTAACCGGAATTTCCGCATCATGGTGGAAAACAAATACATCGAACTGCAAAACAGGGTATTGCAAAACATCAGCTCAACTGGACAAGAGCGTTACGAAGCTTTTTTAGAGCAGTATCCGGTGCTGTCGAATCGTTTGCCCAATACCCAAATTGCCTCTTATCTGGGCATTACACCGGAGTTTTTGAGCAAAATAAGGGCGGACAGAAAACTCAAATAGCCCTTTTCCTTAAACTACATTAAGCCTTTTTCTTAAGATTGTTTATGGGTTGAACTCCTGTAAGCCTTGCACCTTTGTTGCACAAATAGCACAAAATTTCACCATGAAAGCAGCTGTTTTGTATACCCCTGGCGGAGCCGAAAACTTCCAAATACAGGAAGTCCCCATCCCCACTCCCGAAGAAGGTCAAGTCCTGATCCGGATAAAAGCTCTTGGCTTGAATCGCTCAGAACTGATGACCCGCAAAGGTTATTCGCCCAATGTGCAGTTTCCGCGGGTACTGGGCATCGAATGTGTTGGCGAAATAGAGTTTGACCCATCCGGAGAATACCCCAAAGGTCAAAAGGTGGCCGCCATGATGGGCGGCATGGGCCGGGATTACGATGGAAGTTACGCGGAATACACGGTTTTGCCCAAAACCATTCTTTATCCTGTTCAAAGTGATTTGTCCTGGGAAATGCTGGGGGCAATTCCCGAAATGTTCCAAACGGTGTACGGCTCTTTGCACCTGGCTTTAAACATCCAAAAGGGGGAAACTTTGCTGATCCGTGGCGCAACTTCATCCGTAGGTATGCTCGCCACCCAACTGGCAAAACACCAGGGTTTGACCATCATCGCCAGTACCCGCAATCCCGCAAAATCCCAAACTCTTTACGAAAATGGTGCAACTCATGTTTTGATCGACGATGGTCAACTAAGGAATAAAGTACGTGACCTTTTCCCATTGGGTGTACACAAGGTTTTGGAATTGGTAGGTGCCGAGACCCTCCAGGATTCACTGCAATGCAACCGACCAGGTGGAATGACTTGTATGACCGGAATGCTTTCTGAAAAATGGTCAATCCCCAATTTTGCACCAATGGAGTTTATTCCGGCCACAGTGCAGTTGACCATTTTTGACAGTGGCCAAATGCGTTGCGCCACCCAATCCTTTCAGGAATTCATCCAATTGGTTGAAAGTGGGGAAATCAAATTAAAGGTGAACAAGGTCTTTTCCCTCGATCAAATTGTGGCCGCCCACCAGTACATGGAAAGCAATCAAGCTACGGGGAAGATTGTGGTGTTGACTTGAGTTACTGCAATTTCTCAAAATAAACCTACTGGCAAATGAAAGTCAGTTTTGAAAACAGCTTTCCAAAAGGCCGTGCTTTTGGATAATAAAAATGGATGGCTAGATTAATGGACAAAAAAGTAAATTCACTCCTTGCTAAGGGCTTGTGAAGGCATCGTCCTGGCAATGGTACAAGAAATCAGAACCTTATTTAGCTCGCTTGCCATGAAAATCATCTATTTATTCATCCTGTCCATACTCGGGGGCTTCGCTTACACCCAAAATCCACGCGTTTTTGTCCTGACCGATATTGAAAATGAGCCCGATGATGCCATGTCATTTGTGCGCTTTTTGACCTATGCCAATCACTTTGACACGGAAGGGATTGTAGCCACAACCTCCTGCTGGCAGCGCAACAAAACCGCCGAATGGCGTTTGCATGAAATAGCCGAGGCTTATGGCAAAGTTAGAAACAACCTCGAAGTCCACGAAAAAGGCTTTCCAAGCGAGGCTTACATCCATTCCATCATCAAAAAAGGTTTGCCCGTTTTTGGCAAGGAAGGCCTGGGCGATGGCAAAGATTCGGAAGGATCGGATTGGCTACTAAAAAGTATGCTCAAAAATGACCCTCGTCCGCTATACATACAGGCCTGGGGTGGCACCAACGTACTGGCACAGGCACTCTGGAAATTAAAAAAGACGGAGTCGGAAAGCACCATCAATCAAGTCATCTCCAAATTGAGGGTTTACACCATTTCCGATCAGGACGACACGGGGCCCTGGATTCGCAATACTTTCCCAGCCTTGTTTTACATCGTAAGCCCTGGTTTTGAAGAAAATGGCGGTGGTCAATACCACTATGCTACCTGGCCTGGCATCTCTGGCGATGTTTTCCATGGTCGTTTTACCGGTGCAGATACTGCCATTGTCCGGAACAAACACCTGGATGAACATGTACGTAAAAATCATGGCGCTTTGGGTGAAAAATATCCAAAGATCGAATATTTGATGGAGGGTGACACCCCCTCTTTTTTAGGGTTGATCAACAATGGACTAAACGATCCGGAACATCCCAATTACGGAGGCTGGGGTGGCCGCTATGAGTTGTATATTCCGCCCTTTAAAAAATACATGTACGAAGCCGAAACACGTCCCATCTGGACCGATACGCAGGACGAGGTATACAGCGAGATTACCAAAAGTTTTCACACCAGCAATCACGCCACCATCTGGCGCTGGAGAACAGCCTTTCAAAATGACTTCTTTGCCCGCATGGATTGGTGCGTTGCCAAAACCTTTGCTGGGGCCAACCATCCTCCCGTGGTCACGCTCAAACATCCGAAGGAAATCACCGTAAAATCAGGATCAGAAGTAGTCCTCTCTGCGGATGCCACTGATCCAGACAACAATGCATTGAGTTACAAGTGGGTGTTTTACAAAGAAGTGGGCTCACTCAATGCAAGCCAGTTTTCCCTACAAAACCCCAACAATAAAGAATTCAGATTCTTAGCACCAAACGTCAGCGAGACCAGGACGATGCACTTTATTTTGGAAGTAAAAGACAATGGCACCCCAGCTTTAACCCGGTATCAAAGGGTGATTGTGAATGTGATTCCTAAATGAGTGCTCGCTTTGAGCATATGTCCAAAGCGGAAATTTTATGGTATTAACTTGAGTTGGCACCCAAGTTCTCCAATTTCTTAAGATAGTTTAAGGGTCACTTAGCGGTTAAGGCAAGACCTTTGCATCAACCTTCTTCAATCAAGTTTAAATAATGGAAACCTTAAAATTTGCTTTAATCATCGGGCTTTTGCTTTTTACTAAAAGTTTATTCGCTCAAACGATCAAACTTGAGGCTGGTCAACTCGAAGCCCACCAAACTTACATGTCCATCGAAAAATTGATGGGCAAACAAGTACTGAGAGTTGAAAAAGACTCCACCTTGAAGGCCGTAGATGAGCCTACTTATGTGCGAATCAAAGGCCTTGATTTTCAAGATGGCGTGATTGAAGTGAAGGTATTGAGTCGTTTGTTAAAAACTGCCCGCCCTTCGGACCGGGGTTTTATCGGAGTAGCATTCAGAATTGATGAGCAGCACTCAAAATTCGAGGGCATTTACATCCGCCCTACCAATGGCCGTGCCGATGACCAGGTTCGGCGCAATCACAGTATCCAGTACTTTTCTTACCCCAACTTCAAGTTTGATCGCTTAAGAAAAGAAGCGCCTGAAACCTTTGAAAGTTATGCTGACATGGGGTTGAACGAATGGATCACCATGCGGATTGAGGTAAAAGGTAAGGAAGCAAAGTTGTTTTTGAACAATAGCAAATATCCGGTGCTGCTGGTCAAGGATTTGAAACTGGGCGACAAGGCTTCCGGGGGCATTGGTTTATGGGTTGATGTAGGGACAGAAGGGTATTTTCGGGACTTGAAGGTGATTAAGGAATGAATAAAGAAGGCTGCCACTGAGGGCAGCCAATGGGGAGGCTGCAGTGGCCAAGCTTGTGGCCGCCAGTTTTTGTAAGAACTTTCTTCTGCTTGCTGAGTTATGGTTTTCCATAAAGCTTATTTTAGGTTGACCTGATGTTTAAATGGATCATTTGACCGAATAGCTCACAAAGGCCACTTTTTTGCTATCCGGGCTCCAGGACGGCACATTGATGGTGCCTTGGCCGCCATAAAACACCGGGGTGATGTCCTTGATGGCTTTACTTTTGGGGTTCATCAGGCACAATTTGACGTTTTTGCCAAACAAATGGCTTTGTTTTTCATCCGAAGTGTAGGCAATGTACACAATCCATTTGTTGTTGGGCGAAGGGTGGGCAAACCAATTGGAATTGGCATCAAAAGTCATTTGTTCGGGTTGGCTGCCATCGGCCAACATTCTCCAGATTTGCATGTGGCCGGTGCGGTAGGAGTTAAAATAGATGTACTTCCCATCGGGGGTATAATCGGGGCCGTCGTCCAATCCTTCGGTACTGGTCAATCTTTTTTCCGTCCCGCCTTCTATACCAATGGTGTAAACATCAAAATTCCCGTTGCGCTCGGCACAATAGGCCAGGGTCTTGCCATCGGGGCTCCAGCCATGCCAAAAAGAGGGCACTTCGGGGGTTATTCTGCGGGGTTCTCCTCCGGTGATGGGCAGAATGTACAAAGCGGATTTGTAGGATTTTGGTGAAGGGTCACTGCGGTCGTTGTGGCTGATGACCAACCATTTTTTATCTGGTGAAATGCCGTGGTCGTTGTTACAGGCAGTGGCAAAGCCGGTGTTCAACTCCGTCATTTTTTTTGTAGCCAAATCCAGCGTAAAAATTTTTCCTTTGCTGTTCAGTACCAGGTAGTTGTCAGGATGCCAGTTGGGTGCTTCAAAATGCTTTTTAATGGCCAGAATGGTATCAATTTTTCCCGTCTTGATGTTCAAGGTTTGGATGTAACTCGTGGTGTCTGGTTTGCTTTGGGCCATGGCAAGCATTGAGGAAGCTAAACCAAAAATAGTAAGGCAAATTATTTTAAAATTGGGCTTTGTCACCCTGAAAAGGACCTGTTTTTTCATCGCAGCGTTTTTTAGTGTAAAACAAAGCTAAATATTTGGCGATGAAAACCGTATTGTTTATTGGGCTGTATGATCGCCCCTTTGCCATCAATAATTTTCAAAAGAAAATCCTGGGTATCAATATGCTGGAAAGGTTGGAGAAGAAGGTTACGGGTACGGCGAGTCGGGCGACGTATTTGTATAGGTTTAGGAGGTAGGGGGAATTGTGCAGCGGCCTGCTGCACAATTAAAAAGCTCAAGTTGTCATTCCTTATCTTCCTCACTTTCAAGACCCTGCCAATCGCGGAGCGATTGAATTCAGAATAGCCCCGGTCGTCCGGGGATTTTTCAGTTACGGGCTTGTTCCACAACCGCGGGAGCGGTTGAACCATTTTTGCTAGTCAGTTCAACCACTGCCGTGGTTGGGACGCCTTGCTCCGACTTTTGTCCGCGGACGACCGCGGCTATGCAAGATTAAACCACTCCGTGGTTAGGTGGATTGTGAGATTGTGGGCCTTGTAGAGACGCACGGCTGTGCGTCTTTTCCGGTTGGGTTGGGTGTTGGACAGGGTGTGTTGTTGGTCAGTCCCGTACACACGAAAGCCCCATCCGAGTTAACGAATGAGGCTGTATGTGTTGTATTGAGTTGGCAGCGACCTACTCTCCCACCCAAGGGCAGTACCATCAGCGCTGAGCGGCTTAACTTCTCTGTTCGGAATGGGAAGAGGTGGAACCCGCTCGCTATAACCACCAACAAGTCTTTGGTAAGTGATGAGTGAGGAATGATGAGTGATGAATCTTGGGTCACAATCCCCAAAATTTGCTTCATCAGCACATTTACCAGACTTTTCATCACTGTTGACCCCGATCTTCATCGAAGCCCCTTTGTATTTTCATGACAATTGGGTAGAAGTAGAATTTCTTTTAGAATAGGCACTCTAGGTTGTTCACGGGAGTGAGCTTTGACACCCACTCCCATCCATTCTTCTTCACATAAGAAGCTTTCGGGTAATTAGTACTACTCGGCTGCGTATGTTACCACACTTCGACCTGTAGCCTATCAACGTGGTAGTCTCCCACGACCCTAATAAGGAATACTCATCTTGGAGTCGACTTCGCACTTAGATGCTTTCAGTGCTTATCCGTTCCGAACATAGCTACCCAGCGGTGCACTTGGCAGTACAACTGGTACACTAGAGGTTCGTCCAACCCGGTCCTCTCGTACTGGAGCCAGATCTCCTCAATATTCCAACGCCCGCAACAGATAGGGACCGAACTGTCTTGCGACGTTCTGAACCCAGCTCGCGTGCCACTTTAATGGGCGAACAGCCCAACCCTTGGGACCTTCTCCAGCCCCAGGATGTGACGAGCCGACATCGAGGTGCCAAACCTCCCCGTCGATGTGAGCTCTTGGGGGAGATCAGCCTGTTATCCCCGGAGTACCTTTTATCCTTTGAGCGATGGCCCTTCCATGCGGAACCACCGGATCACTTGAGCCGACTTTCGTCCCTGTTCGACGCGTCCGTCTCTCAGTCAAGCACCCTTATACTCATACGCTCTTCGCATGATTACCAACCATGCTGAGGGTACCTTTGCGAGCCTCCGTTACTCTTTTGGAGGCGACCACCCCAGTCAAACTACCCACCACACGCTGTCCCTGCGGTTAGAATCTAAGCATAAGAAGGGTGGTATTTCAAGGACGGCTCCACAACCACTAGCGTGATCACTTCATAGCCTCCCACCTATCCTACACATCTTATGCTCAAACCCAACGTGAAGTTGTAGTAAAGGTTCACGGGGTCTTTCCGTCCCGTTGCGGGTAACCGGCATCTTCACCGATACTTCAATTTCACCGAGCTCACGGTTGAGACAGTGTCCAGATCGTTACACCATTCGTGCAGGTCGGAACTTACCCGACAAGGAATTTCGCTACCTTAGGACCGTTATAGTTACGGCCGCCGTTTACCGGGGCTTCAGTCAAGACCTTCGAGTTACCCCTAAGCCCCTTCCTTAACCTTCCGGCACCGGGCAGGTGTCAGACCCTATACTTCATCTTTCGATTTGGCAGAGTCCTGTGTTTTTGCTAAACAGTCGCCTGGACCTCTTCACTGCGACCACTCTCGTGGTGCCCCTTCTCCCGAAGTTACGGGGCTAATTTGCCTAGTTCCTTAACCGTGGTTCACTCGAGCGCCTTAGGATACTCTCCTCGACTACCTGTGTCGGTTTACGGTACGGGTTGCATACTTCGGCTTTTCTTGGAGGCTCATTCAATCGCTCGCTTCAGCCAGAGGCTTCCGCTCAACGCACTATTCCGTCAGTACGTGCAATCTCCTCAACCCCGTCCCCTTTTTAGTGTATGCAAGCTCTGGAATTTTTACCAGATTGCCATCAGATTCGCCTCTCGGCTGCTCCTTAGGACCCGGCTAACCCTGTTCTGATTAACATCGAACGAGGAACCCTTAGTCTTACGGCGAATGGGTATCTCACCCATTTTTTCGTTACTCATTCCTACATTTTCTTTTCCAGCCGCTCCACCCAAGCTCGCGCTTGACCTTCGCCGCAACTGGAATGCTCCCCTACCACTCCGTAGAGTCCATAGCTTCGGTATTGAGCTTGATGCCCGTTCATTTTCCGCGCAGGAACGCTCGACTAGTGAGCTGTTACGCACTCTTTAAATGAATTGCTGCTTCCAAGCAAACATCCTAGCTGTCATAGCATCCCCACCTCGTTTATCCAACTTAGCTCAAATTTAGGGACCTTAGCTGATGGTCTGGGTTGTTCCCCTCTTGGCCACGGACCTTCGCACCCGTAGCCTCACTGCTGGTGCAATATTACGGCATTCGGAGTTCATCAGGGGTTGGTAGGCGGTGAAGCCCCCTAGCCCTATTGGTAGCTCTACCTCCGCAATACTCTTCCCAACGCTGCACCTAAATGCATTTCGGGGAGTACGAGCTATCTCCGAGTTTGATTAGCCTTTCACCCCTACCCACAGGTCATCCGAAAACTTTTCAACGTTTACCGGTTCGGTCCTCCAGTGAGAGACTATCTCACCTTCAACCTGCCCATGGGTAGATCACTCGGTTTCGCGTCTATCCCTACTAGCTGAGCGCCCTATTCAGACTCGCTTTCGCTACGCCTCCGTGCCTTAAGCACTTAAACTTGCTAGTAAGGAATAACTCGTAGGATCATTATGCAAAAGGCACGCCGTCGCTTTTACGCTCCGACCGCTTGTAGACATACGGTTTCAGGGTCTTTTCACTCCGCTGCTTGCGGTTCTTTTCACCTTTCCCTCACGGTACTGGTTCACTATCGGTCTCTCAGGAGTATTTAGCCTTACCGGATGGTGCCGGTGTATTCAAGCAGGATTTCTCCGGTCCCGCCCTACTCAATTCACTATATACAGACTTTCGTGTACGGGACTATCACCCCCTTTGGTTGGTCTTCCCAGGACCATTCCACTAC
>NZ_CBDDBS010000002.1:1892500-3145000 GCF_965225875.1 Haliscomenobacter sp.
AGCTAATGGACAAACTCACTTTTCACTTTTCACTTTTCACTTTTCACTTTTTATTTCAAAATGTATTCCGCCAACCAATCTCCCACCTGAGAAGTTTTGAAGGCTTTGGATTTATCCGTTGCAATATCTTCCGTAACCGCATCTGCCGCTAGTGAAGCGTCTACTGCATCGCGTACGGCTTTGGCTTCGGCGGGCAATTTGAGTCCCAACTCCAACATCAACGCGGCAGAAAGTACAGTACCAATTGGGTTGGCAATGTCTTTGCCAGCAGCCTGAGGATAGGAACCGTGGATGGGTTCGAACACTGAGGTATGGATACCCACGGATGCAGAAGGCAACAAGCCCAAGGAACCCGTAATTACACTAGCTTCGTCAGACAGGATATCCCCAAACATGTTTTCGGTGAGCATCACGTCAAACTTCTTGGGCCACTGGATGATTTGCATCGCCGCGTTGTCTACGAACATGTAATCAACCTCTACATCGGGATAATCAGCCACCATGCCCTGTACGGTTTCTCTCCACAGGCGAGAGGTTGCCAATACGTTGGCTTTGTCCACTACGGTCATGCGTTTGTTGCGCAGGCGGGCGTACTCAAAACCCAATTTGGTGATCCGGGTCACTTCTTCCTTGCTGTAGACACAGGTATCGTAGGCTTTTTCGCCATTTTCGCTGCGGCCGCGTGGCTCACCAAAGTAGATACCGCCAGTTAATTCACGGATTACCACAAAATCAGCACCTTCAACCAGATCGGGGCGCAGTGGAGATTTGTGAATCAGGGATTGAAAGGTATTGATCGGGCGAATATTGGCATACAAGCCCAGTTTTTTGCGCATGGCCAACAAACCCTGCTCAGGACGTACCTTCGCTTTAGGGTCGTTGTCGTATTTTGGGTCACCGATGGCACCAAAAAGTACCGCATCGGAGTTCATACAAATCTGGTGGGTTGCTTCGGGATAAGGCTCCCCTACTTCATCGATGGCATGGGCTCCAGTGATGCCAAATTGAAAATCAAATTCATGCCCAAACTTAGTGCCAACGGCTTCCAGAACTTTTACGGCCTGAGCCACTACTTCCGGACCAATGCCGTCGCCAGGAAGTTTTGCGATAGTGAATTTCATTGATTATTGGTTTTCGATAAGATTCAACATTTTGATTGTTGCCTTGATGGCGGCAATGGCCTGATCTGAGTCCAAACCACTGGTTTTGAACGGCCGCCCCTCATCCTGCTGCCAGGTAATTGCAGTATGGCAGAGTGCATCCGTTTTTCCACCCGGTGGAATGGTTACGACATAATCGATCAAACGGGGCAGGTTTTTACCCAAACTTTGATAAATCTGGCGCAGTGCACTCATGAAAGCATCGTATTGGCCATCACCATCAGCAGTGCGCTCATAGGTTTTGCCATCAATTTCGATGCTCAAAGTAGCTACTGACCGGAGGCCTGCAGCCACCGAAAGTGCATAATTTTTGATGCGTACCCGTTGCTCCAGGGTTTGTTTTTCCAATACATCGGCAATGATGTAGGGTAAATCCTCCTGGGTTACCACTTCTTTGCGGTCGCCCAACTCATTGACCGCTTTGGTGACGAGGCGCATGGATTCCTGATCGAGTTCGATGCCCAGTTCCTCCAGGTTCTTGCGAATGCTAGATTTTCCAGCCATTTTACCCAAGGCATAGGAATGTTTGCGGTTGAAACGCTCGGGGCTGAGGTCGTTGTGGTAGAGGTTGCCTTTCTGATCACCGTCGGCATGGATGCCGCTGGTTTGGGTAAACACAAACTCGCCCACAATGGGCTTATTGGTAGGAATACGTACGCCGGAATAAGACTCAACGAGTTTACTTACGGAGTACAGTTTCTTTTCATCTACGGAAACCTCGCAGTGCAAATGGTCTTTCAATACCCCTACTACGCTGGACAAGGAAACATTACCTGCTCGTTCACCCAGGCCATTGAGCGTTACATGTACACCTGCGACTCCCGCTTTTACGGCGGCCATTACGTTGGCTGTAGCCAAATCGTAGTCGTTGTGGGCGTGAAAATCAAAGCTCAAGCTGGGGAAACGCTGGATAACGTCGCTGCAAAAAGCAAATGATTCATCGGGATTGAGAATCCCCAGGGTATCGGGCAACAAAATGCGGTGCACCGGGGCCTTGCTCAAACCAGTCAGCAGGTAATACACATACTCCGGTGAGGTGCGCATCCCATTGGACCAGTCTTCAAGGTAAACGTTGGAACGAATGCCAATTTTTTCGGCGCGGGCCAATACATCCAGGATGTCGCTGAGGTGTTCTTCCTTGGTTTTGCGCAATTGTTGGGTACAATGGCGCTCCGATCCCTTGGTCAATAAATTCAGCACTTTGGCACCAGAATCCCGCATCCAGTTCAGGGAACGATCTCCATCCACAAAGCCCAGGATTTCAATTCGATCGATGTAGCCTTTTTCTTTGGCCCAATCCATGATCTTCTTGACCGCGGTGAACTCCCCCTCCGAAACGTGTGCAGAGGCAATTTCAATGCGGTCGACCTTTAGCTCTTCCAACAACAACCGAGCTATCTTGAGCTTCTCCTGATCGGTAAACGATACGCCGGAGGTTTGTTCACCATCCCGGAGGGTGGTGTCCATGATTTCGATCTTCCGTCCCATAACTTATTGTGAGTTATGAGTGATGAATGATGAGTGATGAATTCAAGAATCTCACAATTCATCATTCATCACCTATCACTCATCACTCCACTAAGCTCTCTTTTTCTCGAATTCCTCGATCTTATCTTTCAAACTCAACAGATAATCGATGTCATCGTATCCGTTCAGCATGCATTCTTTTTTGTAAGAATTGATCTCAAAAGAGGCTGACGCACCAGTAGCATCAATGGTAAAGGTTTGTGCTTCCAAGTCAACCGTAAAAGTTGCTTTTGAATCCGCTTCGATGGCCTCAAAAATTTGTGCCAGGAATGCGTCACTTACCTGAACGGGCAAAAGGCCGTTGTTGAGTGCGTTGTTCTTGAAGATGTCGGCAAAAAAGCTGCTTACAACTACCTTGAAGCCATAATCGGTGATGGCCCAGGCGGCATGCTCCCGGCTGGAACCACAACCAAAGTTTTTACCACTCACTAAAATGTCCCCACTGTAAATGGGATTGTTGAGGGCAAAATCGGCAATAGGCTGGTTGTTGCCATCGTAACGCCAGTCGCGGAACAGGTTTTCCCCAAAACCATCGCGGGTGGTCGCTTTCAAAAAGCGCGCCGGGATGATTTGGTCCGTGTCCACGTTTTCTATATGTACTGGTACCGCTGAAGAGTGTACCTTTTGGAATTTTTCGCGTGCCATAAATGACGATTTATAAAATGAAACTTCCGTAAGGACAACCCTTTGTGGTTGTCCTCTGGCTGGGTCAATCACTTAGGATTGACCCTACAGATCGCGTGGATCAACAATTTTTCCGGTTACCGCCACTGCTGCTGCAGTAATTGGGCTTGCCAGCATGGTGCGGGCACCTGGGCCCTGGCGACCTTCAAAGTTGCGGTTGGAGGTCGAAACAGCGTACTTACCTTTGGGAATTTTGTCTTCGTTCATCGCCAAACAAGCCGAACAGCCTGGTTGACGCAACATAAAGCCAGCCTCTTCCAAAATGGCCACGAGCCCTTCTTCCTGAGCTTGTTTTTCTACCTGCTTGGAACCAGGTACGATCCAGGCGGTGATGTTGTCCGCTTTTTTCTTGCCTTTTACAAACTGAGCAACCGCTCGCAAGTCTTCGATCCGACCATTGGTACAACTGCCGACGAACACATAGTCAATTTGTTTGCCCAAAAGCGATTCGCCAGGTACAAGTCCCATGTATTCGAGTGATTTGGAAAAGCTGGTGCGACCAGACTCTTCAATATCGCTCAAGTTGGGTACGTTACCAGTAACCTTAACACCCATACCCGGGTTGGTCCCGTAGGTAATCATCGGTTCAATGTCCGCAGCGTTGAAATGCAGTTCAGCATCAAATACCGCATCTGCATCGGTGTACAGCTCGCGCCATTTGGCTACGGCAGCGTCGAAGTCAGCGCCTTTGGGAGCAAATTCGCGGCCACGAATGTATTCGAAAGTGGTTTCGTCGGGAGCAATCAAACCGCCGCGGGCACCCATCTCGATGCTCATGTTGCAAACGGTCATGCGGCCTTCCATGCTCAGGTTGCGGAAAGCCGAACCTGCGTATTCCACAAAATACCCGGTGCCACCACTGGCGGTGATTTGGGCAATGATGTACAGGATAATGTCCTTGGCGCCTACACCAGGCCCCAGCTCACCATCTACGGTGATGCGCATGCGCTTGGGTTTGCTTTGCATCAGGCATTGGGTAGCCAACACCATCTCAACTTCGGAAGTTCCGATCCCAAAAGCTACGCTGCCAAAAGCACCGTGGGTTGAAGTATGGCTATCGCCACACACGATGGTCATCCCGGGTTGGGTAATGCCCAATTGGGGGCCAACGACGTGCACAATCCCTTGGTAGGGGTGATTGAGGCCATAAAGGGTAACGCCATGTTTTTCACAGTTTTCAGTGAGTTTATCCACCTGAAAACGGGAAAGGTCATCGCGAATTGGCTTGTCCTGATCAATGGTAGGCACGTTGTGGTCAGGAGTTGCCACGGTACGGTTGGTGCGGAGCACTTTGAGTCCGCGTGCATCCAGTCCGGCAAAAGCTTGCGGACTGGTCACTTCATGGATCAAGTGTTGGTCGATGTACACCACACTTGGGCCATCTTCGATCTGTTCAACTACGTGGGCGTCCCAGATCTTATCGAATAAGGTTTTACCAGCCAATTTTTGAGGATTTTAAAAATTTCACAAAATGGTTAGCAAAATTATGAAGTTTTAGCAGAATAAACTGACTAGCAGAAAAAGGAATAAAAAAATGGATGCTGGAAAAACTGGGCATTTTGTTTTTCATGAGTTCAACACCGCGCTGGGTGAAAAGCCTTGTAAAATCTGCATTTCCACTGATTTTTGTCACTTTGCCTATAGTGGGCTGATTTGAGCGGAATGACTGGGCGGGCTTCGTAAATTATTGAAAAAAATGGCCTCAATATCACAGCTTTAGCAAAAAATCAGGCAAAAAAGGCGCAAGCGGGGCATTTTGCGACAGCTTTTATACAAGTATTTATTAATCAGTTTTTTAGACTTTAAAAAACACCGGTTGACCCAAGTTGTCAACCCTATCTGTTTTTTCATCCTTTCCCCAAACAAGCAGGAAGTAAATAGTTTTGATGTCAGAATTTTATTCCGTTTTTTCTCGATAAATCAATACAGCACTGAAAGCGGGATGATTTTCTCCAACTATTGTTCAGTCCAAAAAACTCGTAATCATGCGGACCCTCCTCCTTTTTATCCTGCTTTTGTTTTTTCAGCATACTTATGCCCAATTGCAACAAATCAGCGGATTTGGTACCAATCCAGGCAATTTGAACATGTATTTGTATGCACCCAGCAACATGCCTGCCTCTGCGCCTGTGGTAGTAGCCATGCATGGCTGCACCCAAACCGCTACCCAATTCGCTACCGAAACCGGCTGGAATACCCTAGCCAACCAGCATAAATTCTACGTCATTTACCCTGAGCAACTCAGCAGTAACAATTCTTCCCGCTGTTTCAACTGGTTTGAATCAGGTGACATTACTCGCGGTCAGGGAGAATGCCGGTCCATCAAATCTATGCTCGAATACCTTGCCGCCAATTATAGCATTGATGCGAGTCGGGTGTTTGTCACCGGTTTTTCGGCTGGAGGTGGGATGACCACCGTCATGTTGGCTACCTATCCCGAAGTATTTAAAGGAGGAGCAGTGATGGCTGGTTTACCTTACAAAGCAGGCATTGGTTCTACCGCCGCTTTTAGTGCCATGTCACCAGGTGTGAACAAAACGCCACAAGAATGGGGCAATTTGGTACGCAGTCAAAATTCGTCCTACCCCGGTCCTTGGCCCAGCGTGGCCGTTTTTCACGGCACCAGTGATTTTACAGTTAAAAACATGAACCTCACCGAAGTCATGGAGCAATGGACGAATGTGCACGGCACCGATGCCACCGCCGACCTGACCCAAAGCAGCTTCAATGGCAATGGCAACATCACACGTAAAAACTATCACAACAGCAGTGGCACTCCAGTGGTGGTTACCTACGACATCACAAGTATGGGTCATGTTGTGGCTATTGACCCGGGAACGGGAAGCACCCAAGGCGGCACTACGGGTAGTTATAGCTCCGATGTCAATTTTTATTCCTGCTACTGGGCGGGTGAATTCTGGAATTTATTTGGCAGTACGCCACCGCCAAGTATCGCTGCACCAAGTGGGCTAAGTGCAACGGCGCAGTCCTCAAGCAGCATTGCACTCAGCTG
Source organism: Haliscomenobacter sp. (assembly GCF_965225875.1). Classification (GTDB taxonomy): domain Bacteria; phylum Bacteroidota; class Bacteroidia; order Chitinophagales; family Saprospiraceae; genus Haliscomenobacter. The sequence continues at coordinate 1,898,885 of NZ_CBDDBS010000002.1, forward strand.
GACCGACAATGCGAACAATGAACAGAATTATCAAGTAGAGCGTTCGACCAGCAGCAGTAGCGGATTCAGCGTGATTGCTACCCTGGGTGCCAATAGCAGCAGTTACACTGACAACGGGCTCAATGCCAGTACGACCTATTATTATCGGGTGCAAGCAAGCAGCGGCAGTACCTCTTCGGCTTATTCCAATACGGCCAATGCTACCACTTCGGCCGGTGCAGGCACTGCTCCTGATGCACCTACCGCTTTGGCTTTACAAAGTCGTACCAGTAGTTCAATTTCCCTGAGTTGGGTTGATAATTCCAGCAATGAGGACAATTTTGAGTTGCAACGCTCCCTATCTGCTGGGGCTGGGTTTAGCACCATCGCCACGCTGGCGGCCAATACCATTACCTATACCGACAATGGATTAAGTCCCAATACAGCCTACTTTTACCGGGTACGAGCCACCAACATCAACGGAGTCAGTGCTTACAGCAACGAGCTGAGTACCAGCACCCTCCCAACCAGCACGACCACCATCATTCAGCAAAACACGCAACAAGCTTATATTTCGGTCAACAATCTTTTCAATTCAGGTCAGTCCTTCACCGCAACAGTGACCGGCGTTCTGAGTAAGATCGACGTCAATTTGCGCCAGGCGGTAAGTAATTCTACTCTACGCATTTACAGTGGGAATACAGTGAGCGGCACTGCATTGTACCAACAAACGGGGATTAGTGTTGGCTCGGGTTGGCAAAGCATTACCTTGAACAATACCTTTAATTTGACAGCGAATCAGCAGTATACCTTTGTACTCACGGGTTCCTCCTTTGGATACGCTTTATCCAATGCCTACAGTGGGGGCCATTTGTGGTACAATGGGTTTGCTTATAGCTTGTACGATGCGGCTTTTCGAGTGTATCAGGAGAGCTCGGGGTCTTTGATTCAGGCAGAATTGGCCAGGTTGCAAAGCCCGGGAGTGGTGGTGTTTCCCAATCCAAGTCGGGGAAAATTCACGGTGAGTAGTCCGGAGGATTTGGCTTTCCCAGTACAGTTGCGGCTTTATGATGCGGCTGGACGATTGGTTAAAATGGAGTTGATGCTGGGGCCAGTACAAGAGTTTGATTGTACAGAAGTCAAGCCAGGCTTGTATTGGATGAGTTTCGGAAAAGGGAAGGTGCAGGCGGTGGTCGTGGAGTAATTTGAACCTTTTACGAACTTGACTATAAGCAAAGCGCCATTTTTTCGCAAAGGAAACAACAAGGGGCACAAAGCGAAGCGTCGTCAACGTCTAACTTTGTGACCTTTGTGCTGCCTTGGTGTCCTTTGTGAAAATGAGTCGCTTCGGAAAAACCATGGTATCACACACATGCTTTGTGGTTAAAAGCGCCCTATCCACCACTCTTCTCAATAAATCTTGTGTTGTCTCAATATTTCCTTAAATTTGAAAGCTCCAAAACCATGTTTTTTCAACAACACGCAACAGCATCGACACCGAAATCCCACATATTGATCTACCCTTAGCAGGCCTGCTCACACGCCTGGAACTCGCGGGCTTCCAACTTAGTCCGGCCGAACAGGTCCGACTTATGCAAGTGATCAGCGGTCCGGCCACTGCACTTTGGCGGGAGCCAGAAAAATTGAAATTTTTACTCGCTCCAATTATTGCCCACAGCAAGGCGGAACAGGAGCGTTTTTACGCCATTTTTGATCAATATTACGCCGAATTACTGGCGGCAGCTACTGAGGCAGATAAGGCTGAGGCCAGTGGTGTTTGGCTAAAAAAACTACGCGCCGGGTTGCGCAGGTATTGGTGGATTTTACCCATTTTGGTTGCTGTTGTAGGGTTGGTTTACTGGGTCAGCAAAAACCTTCCAAAGCCTCCTTCACAAGGGATTTCAATTGGGTACAGTATCTCTTCCACTCCTGTCCGGATTGGAGACACTGCAACTTTCACCCTGAACACCCGCAACATCGATACAATTGGCACAAAAGTCACTTGGCGACTATTGGACAAAAAAAGTGGGCAAAGTGAGGCTGAAGCAAGTGGCGTAAAGAGCTGGCAGCTCTCTTTTGATACGCTGAAAGGGAGCCCTGAAAAAATAGTGGAAGTTGCCGTTTACGAAAAACGACGTGATACAACTTTCCAATACCGTGGGGATTTGACCATCGAGTGCCCCCACCCACCGCAGTTGGAGGGTTTGGATTTGCCCGACAATTTGCCACCCGGGGAAACCTTTACCTTCGCCCCCAATTTAGTGGATGAAACCAAAGACTTGCAATTTCGCTGGGATTTTGGCGACAATCAAACGAGTACCGAACGTGCACCTACCCACCGCTACCTTGAAGAAGGCTCCTATACCGTTGAGCTTCAAGTGACCCGAACTGGCCAATCCGGTTTTTGCACCACCAGCACCTCCGCCATTATGCGGGTGGGTGAAGACCAGGTCTTTTTACCCTGGTATGATTTGCAATACGATCCGGTCCGGACGCGGGCTACTTTTGGTTGGTTGCCCTGGGCGCTGGTGTTTTTGCTAGGGGTATGGACCTTCTATTGCATTTTCCGCTGGGCAAAAACACAGAGGCCGTTACCACCACCGCCAAAGAAAGAGCAAGCCCAAGGGGTGCACCAACAGGGAGTAGATCGGCCACCATATGACATTCCATTCCGCCCCTTGAATGGCCTCATCCGCAATTTAACGGGCCAATTTCGTCTTGCTGACGCTCTCCGACGACGCCAGGAAGGGCTGCGTCAGGAGGTAGATGTACCCAAAACCGTGGATGTTACCATTGCCAGTGGTGGTTTTCCCCGCCTGCAATTCCGCAATACGACCAAGCCCGCTGACTACCTGTTCTTGGTGGATGAACAAAATGAAAGCAGCCACCAGGGGCGTTTGTTGCGGCACTTGGTTAAGGTGTTGCACGATCAGGATGTACACGCGGAGGTGTTTTATTACCGCTGCGAGTTTTTCCATTTTTGGAATACCCAATATCCGCAAGGCATCACGCTAGAACAAATCAGTCGTTTGTGCCCGGAGCACCGTTTGGTGGTATTTGGCGATGCGCATGCCCTGCTTGATCCTTATGGACAGACCGACAAAGCCCTGCGTCCGGAAGCTGTTGCCGATTTTCAGCGCTGGAAACAAAGGCTGCTGCTCAGCCCTCGCCCACCCCAAAGTTGGGATTTTCGCGAAGCCAATATCCATAATCTCTTACCCGTTTTCCCCACCGACCTGGAGGGGCAAATGGCCGCCGCCAATTTCATCGACAATGGCATGGCACCCGAAGATTTGCCCAGCACTTTTGCGACCTGGCGAGAAAAACTGGCCAATTCTCGTACTGAACCAGACATCAACCGGCGCTGGCGCAGTGCAGCTGATCATGCTGAATACTTAGGCTATGGTTCAGATTTGTACCGCTGGTTTTGTGCGCTGGCCCTCTATCCTACCCCCACCTGGGAAATTACACTGACCATTGGTGCCGCGCTGGACATTCCCTTGAATGCCGATAACCTGCTGATAATGGCGCGGATTCCGAGTTTGCAAGAAGGCAAAATCAATCCACGCCTACGCAAGGAAATGCTGTCCGAACTAGACGAATGGGATACCAATATTGCCCGTGAAGCCATTGCCACAGAGTTGGAGGCGGCTCTGGCCGAAGCGACACCTGGCTTTGCCCATCGGGCTTTACAAAGCAATCTGGCAGTGCAACGTTTTGCACTGGATCCATACGGCAGCGAGTCACAAGCGCAAGTAAAATTGTTGCTCGATCAAGGCTGGTTTAATCGCCTGCACATTGAAGAGATGGGGGGTATAGCGGCACAGATCCTGGCCCCCAAACGACGCTCCCGACCAATGACCAAAGGGGGATTCACAGAGCAAACTGCTCAAGCTGAAGAAACTTTTGAAGGCAGTTTTGTACAAGGAAACATGGCGCAACAGAGCAACATGGGCAATTTTAACCGCCCTAGCCCCACCCTGCCCGCTGATGAGCCAACGCTGCGGCGCTTTTTGGAGGAAAATAGCCAAGAAACGCAGCCAGTGTTGCCCGAAGTCGAAAAAGCCCCCAAACCCAAAACCATCAACCGGGAGTTTTGGAACATGGTGACTTGTTTACTGTCCACTTTGGCCGTCATTTCTATCTTGATGCTCCTGGATAGCACTCCCACGTTACACCGTTGGGCTTTCGGTAGCGATCCCCAGCAGAGAATCTATGACCCCAAGGTTAAAATGCGTGGGAATCCCTTAGTTAAAGAAGCGGTGTTTATCGACAGTGCAGCTATTTTGAACAACCAGGCCGTGCAGTTGTATCGGGAGCAAGCTTTTGCGGAATTGCAAAAAACGGCGAGCGGCCCCAGTAACTCACCTCAAACATATGCCTATCCACCGCAGGTGCGCAATTTGCTAGAACAAGCCCTCAAGGCAGACCAAACCCATAGCTCCGCTGCACTCAATTTGGCCCGCTTGAACTACAATATAGGCGTGGCATATTACCAGGCTGCCCGAAATGGCAGCAGCTTGCAGGCGCCCGATTCCCTTGCAATGCTCCAGCTCCAGCAAAATGATGCTTTAGTGGATTATTTTGCCCGAAAACAAATCAACAGCAGAAACGTCACTACTTTTAATGCCTTGCATGCTGCCAGCAAACACGCTCTAGGGGTCATTTTTTACTTGATCAATACGACCAATGATCCATCCTTAGCTGAAGGCATCCATTCCGAATTGCAAGCTCAAGGCTTTTTTGACACCACCAGCATTCGGCCCAATTTGGCTACCCTTTTGCAAAAGGAACCTTCCCGGATTTACGATATTCTCCCGAACACAGCTACAGAAACCAGCCTGCAAGTCCAAGTCAATTATTACACCAATCCCAACCGCGACAAAAGCCTGCGCTTGCGTTTGACCGCTCTGGAACGCAGAAATGGAGGCAGCAGTGCCGTTGCTACCTACGTACCTCGACAAGAGCGGTCAGCCCAATCCAGGGAGGGCAATGAACGTTTCACCTTACAGAGCAATTTGATTAAGCCCGGTGATCAGCGGCGGACGGATAGTTTGCGGGTAGAGTTGGTCCGCATCAATCCCAACCCACGGGACTTTGCAGTGGTGGCCAAATTGACTATTCCTTACTCCAAAATCTGGGGCAAAGCCGCCCAAGCACCCGAAGAAGAAGTGGCTTATTTCAATGGCCGGATTGTCGACGGAGTCACTGGTGGCCCCCTCCGCGCGGAAGCAAACGTAAGCTGGGAATGGCTGTACCGCGACAATCGGAAAATTCCGGGGCGTTTGAATTCGAACAATGGCAACATAACCATACGCCAAACCTTATCCAGGGTAGCTACTTTGACGCTTCGGGTCAATGCGGAAGGGTATCGGCCCTACGAGCGGAGTTTTACCCAGGCTGAATTGCAGCGGATGAATGAAAAACTGCCAGAGGTGAGAATGGTGCCGTTGGAGCAGCAGGGTGTTGATACGCGGCAGCAGGAGCAGATGAACAACAGTGGCCGGAACAACTATACTGCTATCCAACCAGAGATGGTACGGGTAAATGGGGGGACATTTACGATGGGTTGCATTGACGGGCGAGACAAAGATTGTAATGCAACCATAAAACCTGCACATGAGGTTACTTTGAGTACTTATTTTATGGGAAAATACGAGGTCACCAATGCCGAGTTTGCGGTATTTTTAAATGACATCAACGACAATCCAACGCGCTTTAATTATCCCAGCGACCCGGTGGAAGAACACCAATGGGGTTTGCAAAAAATTACTGAAAATGCAAGTACCCGCTGGGCTCCGGCAAAAGGTTATGATAAATATCCGGTGGTCAACGTGAGCTGGGTCTGGGCAGATGCCTATTGCAAGTGGTTGAGTCGCCAAACGGGCCAGAAGTATCGTTTGCCGAGTGAGGCGGAATGGGAGTATGCGGCCAGAGGTGGGCAGGCTTCTGCTAAAAATCGCTTTCTATACGCAGGTAGTGATCAAATTGGAGATGTAGCATGGTATGCTGACAATGCAAAAAGAACGAATCCAGTGGGGCAAAAACGCCCCAACCAGTTGGATATTTACGACATGAGTGGCAATGTTTACGAATGGTGCCAAGATTGGTATGGCTCATATACAGCAGGCAATCAAACCAACCCCGGGGGGCCGGTTTCCGGCAGGGAGCGAGTGATGCGAGGCGGGTCGTTTGGGATGCTTGAGGAGAGTATGTATTTAGTGGCTCGAGAAAAAAATTATCCAAATTTGTCGAATCAGAATTTGGGTTTTCGGGTGGCGAAGACGCCTTGAATATTTCTTTCGTAAAAAAAGGACTACAAAAGCGACATGAATAGCAGCTCGGAGGACGCGGATTGAGCGGATTTACGCTGATTTTTTCTCGAGCCTTCGGCACGAGCTGCATCTTTTTATAAAAAACTTTTTTTGAAAATTATTCCTGCACCTTGTCCTATAAAATGCTTGTTCAAGCGACCAATTGCAAAAGAACTTAAATTCAACCGTCATTTCAACCTGAATCCATGCAAAAAAACACCGAATGGAAAAAGCAGGTGCAAGAATTCCACCAGGAAAGTTACCTATGGAGTCTGTGTTGTTGTCATTACGACAAGGAAATGGCGAAGGATGTATTGCAAACGGTGTATTTGAAAATTTATGAGGGTAAAGCATTGTTCAACGAAAAATCGAAGCTCAAAACCTGGCTCTTTTCTATCATCAGGTTTACAAGTATAGATTTTATCAGAAAGTATGGGGGAGTTGTAGAAACATTGAATGACGCTCACCATCAAATTCCCGGACCCGAAGGGCATGTTGATTCCGACCATGAGCAGTTGTTCAGAAACCTACTTTCATCACTTTCAGGTCAACAACGTGAAGTGCTTACCCTTGTTTTTTACCATGACCTCACCCTGGTGGAGGTCGCCTCGCTGATGGACCTATCCATTGGATCGGTACGAACACATTACCAGAGGGGGAAAGAAAACTTTAAAAAATTGCTTGTCCAACTCAAACTTGATGTCGATACATTATGAAAACGAGTGATGAAAAACTAAAAGCAACTTTCAAGAAAAGTCTCGAACCTCTGCGCGGCGATGTTCCGGATTTTGAGTTGATGTGGCAGGAAGCGGGCAAAGGTGCAAGGAGAAAGGTACACGTAATGTGGAAAGCCGCAGCGTGTATTGCTTTGTTAATCACAGCTGGCACCTTACTTCTATTGAATGGGGACCATAAAGAGGGGCAGTTGAATTCCTCAGCTCACATTTCCAATTGGCAGGAACCAACAAAAAACCTGATGCCCGCTAAGCCAGGTGTATCGTTGACCACCCTAACCACCTGGACTTCGCCCACTGATTTTTTGCTTACTGAACACCTCCAAAACTTTAAATAGCACAATCATGAAAACAGAAACTAAGAAAAACTTGAAGTGGCTGGTATTGGTCAGTTGCATCCTAACCAGTGTCTGCTCCTTCGCGCAAGGAAGTCCAGACAAGGACCCGATGCAGGAATATCTTTTCCCACCCGAGTTGGTCATGCGTTATCAGGGTGAAATTCAGCTAAAAAAGGAGCAGAAGGAACTCATTATTTCCAGTGTAGAAGAAGCGCAAAAAAAATTCGGCAGACTGCAATGGGACCTTCAAGCTGAAATGACGGCGCTTCAAAAACTGCTGGCTGAGTCCACGGTGAATGAAGGCAATGTGCTGAGCCAACTTGACAAAGTTCTCGATGAGGAACGAAACATTAAAAAGGCTCAAATTGCCCTAATGGTCAGAATCAAAAACACCCTGAACAACGAACAAAAGGCAAAACTGAACACGCTAAGAGGGCGCTGAGTTTGCTTTAACCAACCCATATGAAAAAGATCCTGCTATTGTTCATTGCTTCAGTCCTTTTTGGGACTCGCTGTAGCCCTGATGTAAACCTGGAAGAAAAGGTTTGCTCAGCAAGGGAGGACATCCAATACCTGGGTTTCCAAATGTTTGCCTCAGGTGCTACTGAGCCTACCGGTGATTATCAAAGCCTGGCCCCTTTCGTATCCATAGCTCAAATAGAGGATTTTTTCAGGGTGGTTCAAACCAAAGTGGGGGATTCCAATGTGCCTTGTAGAAGAACCGCGGTCATCATTGGCCCAATTGCCCTTGACTTTCCAACTGCGGAGGTCACCAGGCTAATCAACCAGACTTTTGAATTGGCTATAAAGTATGACATCGCGCTGGGCTTTCACTTGGATGATGGCATGTTTTGGGCAAACCGAAAGGACCTTTGGGGTAATCCAGCCAATGTTGAATGGCTTGACTGGAAGGGAACGCCAAATACCAGTCGACACGTCGATTGGGTTCAAAACAGGCTTGCTCCCATGATGTGCTTCAATGCCCCAGAAGTAAAAGCTGCGGTAAAGGATTTTATGACCACTATTTCCTTAGCCATTAAATCCAATTTGGATGCGTTAAATGCTGCCAACAAAGGGTATCTGTATGCGGGCACCATCATCGGCTGGGAACCTTCGCTTGACAAAGACCGTGATACGCAGCTGTCATCTGGATATCATGCATTGTTGAATAAAGGATATGGCCTCGCTAATCTTCCCAAAGACATTGATCAAGAGCGTGTTGAAATACTTCGCGAATACATCGAATGGATGGCTGAACCATTTCTAGCCGCTGGATTGCCAGTAAGTAAAACCTACGCGCACATTGCCTTTTTGTCAAGGAAATACTATGATTATGCTCGTTCCATTAATCCCGATTTTGGAAAGCAGTCTTATGCTGAACTAAACTGTTTCTCTATCCCTGAAGTGGCCTTCGGCAAAAATTATACACCAGGCTTTTCAACGTATCCTCAACCTCAGCCTGCTACAGTTTTAGAAGAAATTTATGATTTGGTTGGAAATTCTCCCTGGGCTTCGGCGGAAGCGGCTAACATCATTCCATCAAATCCCCCGATTGGTTCCGGTTATACTGCAGAATCATTCCTTGCCCGACATTTTAATCGCGGATGTAGCCTACTCACTATTTTTGCTTTTAACCTCAAGGGGGACCCTTTTACAAATACATTGAATGAGGCCTCAGAGGGTGCTGATGCGCTTGCTGCCTACAAAAAATTCCTGAGTGGGGCCAGGCTAATGGAATAAGTGAACATAATGTGCTTCCAATATCTGCATCTTCTGAACCAGAAATATTAGTAGCCGCCCGAAGAAGCGTCAAGAAAATCCGCGTAAATCCGCTCAATCCGCGTCCTCCGCGTTGCTATTATGCCGCTTTCGTTCTCCTCGTTCAACTCCGTGGCCGCATCCTCCACATCATCCCCACACTCGCCAGCACCACCACCAATGCCAACTGAAAACTCCACCTCCAATTCCGCTTCCCCACCAAACACTCCTCCTTACTCGCTTCCACCGAATTGGCCCAAACGATGAAGGCATCCGCAATCGGCAAGGCCCCAAAAAGATAACGCTTCTTTTTACCCCAGTGCCAGCCCAATCCAAATGCCTCAATGCTGTTGCGCAGCCCAATGGCCACATCCGCTTCACCGTACAAAGCCATGGTGCGTTGCCCTACAATTGATGCTGCGCCCCCAACGCCAAAAATGACTGGCCCTGAATCCACGTCTCCAAAACCCAGGGTGCCTTTAGGATATTCCCGAATCCCTGGCAAACCCATCCGCCGGGTTAAAAAAGCTTTTTTGTAGCGCTCAAAGTGTCGGCGAGCATAAGTGGAATCTATTTCGATCAAAAAATTGAGGATCAAACTTTGTGAAGAGCCCCGTGCCGCTTCAAGGGCTTTGCCCGTATAAGGGTGGACGGAATGAGGAATCATGCCCAGTTGATCGGTTCTTTTGTCCACCTGCTTCAACCAATCTTGCATTAATGAACCATATTGCGACATAAACAACCGATCGTGTTGCGCCAAATTGGCCATCAACACCACCATATCTGCAGGCCAGGTTGCGTAGACGTAGGATTCCAAAAAAGGTGTTTTGCTCTCGGTGACCGCCGTGGCGATTTGTGTACAATTGGCTTGAAAAATTTGAGCCTGTAATGTGTCCTCCCTCATGCCCGGCAATAGCTCCAGGTATTTTCCTCGTAAATAATTGCTCCACCCTCTATAAAAAGCGCCATAAGCCAGAGGCAAATTGGGGGAAAAAGGTGCCTTGCCTTTTGGAGATTCTATGGCGTGCAAGGCCCAGCGCACTTCTTCGATGCCTTGCTTGTACAAAGGCGATTGGACCGGAGTTTTCTCCAACAGATTGCACCAACTCAAGCCATACAATGCATTCAGAAAGAGGTAGCCTTCGGGATACATTTTTTGCATGTCCGCGGCCGCTCCTGCGTGCATCCGTTTTTGCAGGTAGTTGAGCTGGGCTTCTACACTCAGATTGGTTTGGGAGGAGGAACTGCTCCAACGCGGTTGGTAGTAAAGCCGAACGTTGAGGTACAAGATGATCGCAATGACCAAAAACAAGGCGGAGTAAAGGATACGTTTGAGCATGGGCTTGTTTTTAAATTAACGTTGCGGCTCCCTCAAAATTTTCATCCACACAAGGCTTGCTTTTTTCAAGTTTTTATTCTAATCTTGTAGAATCAATTCTAAAGTATTAGAAAATGCAGCTATCAAAAATTGAAGAACAAATAATGGAATACCTCTGGCAGCTTGAACAGGCTTACATGAAAGACATTCTTGAGGCATTCCCCGATCCAAAACCGGCGGCAACCACAGTTGCCACCCACCTCATGCGAATGCAGAAAAAAGAAGCAATCGCCTATCATACCCACGGAAATTCGCGGGCGTACTACCCCTTGATCAGCAAAAACGATTATTTCTCCCAGCAAGTCAAAGGTATGATCAACAATTTTTTTGGTGGCTCTACCACCCAATTCGCTTCCTTTTTCACCTCGGCTACCGAGATGAGTAAAGAGGAGTTGGAAGATTTGCGCCGCATGGTGGATCAGGAAATCAAAAAGAAAAAGCCATGATCCTCTACCTCCTCAAATTCATCGGCGGCTCCGCCCTGCTTTGGATAGTTTACCACTTTGGTCTGGAACAAGAAAAAATGCATCGTTTCAAGCGTTTTTACCTGTTGTTCAGTCTTGGGTTTGCACTGGTGGTGCCTTTGATACCGCTTCCTTGGTTTGAGCAGGAAGTGATGCCTGTGTTTGTAGTGGGTAATGAGCCAATCCAAGACAGTCCGATTTCAGCTCAGGTAGTGCCTCAAATAGCTCCCAGTTTCCCAATCGAGTCCATCTTGTGGTTGGGTTATGCAATCATCGCCGCCAGCCTGCTGCTTCGATTGCTCTATAATCTGTATCGGGCATTGGCGATACAATCCAAAGGCGAAAAATTGAGCTATGCTGGAGTGCCCCTGGTCATCTTGCCCAAAAACATCCCGACTCATTCTTTTTTCAATACCATTTACATCAACCCCAAAGATTACACTGAAGATGGTTCCACTGCGATTCTCGCCCACGAGCTCGCTCACGTCCGGCAAAGACATAGCTGGGATATCCTCTTTGTGGAATTGCTGAGGGTAGTGTTTTGGTTCAATCCGGTGTTGTTCGCCTACAAACGCGCCATGCAGCTGAATCACGAATTCTTGGCCGACGAGGCCGTGATCCAGCAGGAAAGCATCGACATCTCGACTTATCAACATTTGCTTTTGGATAAAATTGCCCAGGCCCAGCAACTCCGGCTAGTGCAGCAATTTGATTATTTCATCACAAAAAAACGACTGTTAATGATGACTAAAGAAGCCAAATGGCAGCGGTCTTTTTGGAAAAGACTGGCCTTAATTCCTTTGATTGCTGGTATGATTTTGTTGTTGAGCGACAAAGTACAATCGCAAAGCCAGCCCAGTAGCCCACCCAAGGTACTCGCGCAAAAAGAGCAATCCGGTGTATCCCAAGCCTTGTTGGACGAATACAATGCCGAGGTCAAAAGGTATTGGGATACGATTGAGGCCATCACAGGCAAAAAAAATCGTTGGGTTCACCTCGACAATTTTAAAATAGATCGCCTCAATGAAATTTACAAAATGATGAGCGAAGCCCAGCGCGCCGAAGTCAAAACCATTGCTAATTTTGTTCCTAAAGCACCTCCACCAGCACGAAAATCACCCACGAACGAGCAGCTGCAGCTTTGGTCCAGCACGGAAGTTTATGGCGTTTGGATCGATGGCAAAAAAGTAGCAAATGCTGTTTTGAGGAACTTTAAACCCAGTGATTTTTCGATGTTTTATGTAAGCAAGCTCTACAAGAACGCGATTCCTCCGGGAAGTATCCGTCGTTTTCAAATTGGTTTATACACCCATAGAGGATACGAAGATGCTTTTATTAAAAACTGGTGAGTAAGGCCTTTCCAATTTATTTTTACAGCACAAACGGCAATAGCGCAAGTAGCACTATTGCCGTTTGTCGTTTTCACCCCCGCAAAGCGTCGCGTTCGCACAGCACATTTTAACATTTCCTGCCATAATTTTGTGAAATAAATCAAAAATAAACAAAAACTAAAACACTCCAAATATTGCTACATCGCCCTGTTCCCCACACAATAACAACCTCGAAAGTCAAAAAAACTAAATTTAATTTGGCGAAAAATGTGGTGGCAGAATTTTTTACATCCAAAAGACTATCAATTGTTTAGCTTGTAGTTTCACCTTTTTTTAAAGGCGAAAAAAAAATAAAAAAATGTCGGCTTTTTGGAAACCTTCATCGACCCTTTTTTGTCTTTTGTCCAGAAACTTAAAAAACTCTGGAAACTTTTAAACCATTTCAAGTTTCCAAAGTTTTTTAAGTGTACCTTTGCCGCGATATGGAAACAAAAGAAAATAAGGACACGAGGAAACAGATCATGCGTAGAGCTGAGTCACTCTTTATGCGTTACGGCATCAAGAGTGTGAGCATGGACGACATTGCCCGCGAGCTCGGCATTTCCAAAAAAACCTTGTACCAGTTTTTTGAAAACAAAGAGGACCTGATCCTCAAAACGATTGAAAGTCATCTACAGGATGAGGTGTGTGATATGGATTTGATCATCAGCCATGCCAGCAATGCCTTGCAGGAAATCATGCTACTGGCCCGGCACGTCATCGGTCAATTTCAGGAACTCACCCCAAGTGTGGTGTACGACCTCAAAAAATACTACCCCGAGGCCTGGAACCTGATCGACCACATGCAACGCGATCACGTGTACAAGTCCATACTGAACAACCTGAACCGTGGCGTTGCTGAAGGAGATTACCGCAGCGACCTCAACACCGAAATTATGGCGCGCCTGCACGTAGGCAGTCTCTATTTACCGATTGATCAGTCCCTTTTCCCCATTCGGGAGTTTCAACCCGATCAGGTTTTTAAGGAATACATCTATCACTTTGTACGGGGGGTAGCCTCGGAGCAAGGTTTGAGCAAGATCAAAGAATACCTCCGGGAGAAACAAAGTGCTGGAAGTGTCAACTTTTGATTAAGACTTTTGAATAACCCAAACACCCACCGCACCGTGGGGTTGATCCATGATATTTAAACTGATTGTTATGAGTTATTATGACGGATTCCTAAATGTACTGCGCCTGAAAGGGATGCTGCTGGGCACTTTGTTGCTGGGCACCCTTTCAGCTCAGAGTACCCTTTCAGTGAAAGAAAGTGTTCAGTTTGCCTTAAAAAACAGCCCAATGCTGCAAAAAGCCAAACTGGATACCCGCAAATCACAGGAACAGATACGCGAATACAAAAGTACGGGATTGCCCCAAGTGAACGCCAGTCTTGGCTTTACGTACAACGCGAAATTGCCAACGCAATTGATTCCCAACTTCTTCCAGGGTAAACCCGATGAATTGGTTCCGGTGCAGTTTGGTACCGACCTCAACACCACTGCTGGTGCGGAAGTCAACCAATTGTTGTACAGCCAACAATACTGGGTAGGCATCAAAGCCATTAAAGCTGTAGGTAACCTCAATCAAACCGTAGAATTAAAAACGGAAGAAGAAGTAGCCTACAATGTGGTCAAGTTGTATTACCAGGTTCAAACCATTTACAAGCAGCGCGATTTGATCGTTGCCAACCTGGAACAAATCAATGGTTTACTCAAAGCGACCGACCTGCAATACAAAAATGGCTTGGCCAAAAAACTGGACGTCGACCAATTGCGGGTCAATCAAATCACCTTGCAAACGCAGTTGCAAAACCTCGAGCTGAACTACGAACAAGGCCTGCAAGCCCTGAAGTTCGCTATGAGCATGCCGCAGGAAACGCAGTTGACCTTGAGTGATACGCTCAGCGAGATTGTGATGCCCAATGTAGATCCAACTTACTTTGAGCCAGCTTATCAAAACAAGCTGGACCTCACCCTGCTGGATCAACAAACCACGCTGCAACAACTCAACGCTGATCAATTGCGGGCTACCTCCTGGCCTACCTTGCGGGCTTTTGGAAATTACAACTTCCAGGGTCAAGGCAATGGTTTTGGGGAGTTGGGCAAAAACCAGAACTGGTTCAGCTTCTCAGCGGTTGGACTCAATGTGAGCATTCCCATCTTTGACGGTTTTTACCGCAAGAGTAAGGTCGAGCAAGTCAAAATTGACATGTTGAAAATTGCCGAAGACCGCAAACAGACCATGCAATCACTACAATTGCAACACAGCCAGGCCAAGCAACAAGTGATCAGCTATTGGAATACCCTAAATGCCCTGCGCGAAAACCGCAAAGTGGCTGAAGAAGTGTACAGCGTCACCCAAAAGCGCTACAAAGAAGGTATCGCCAACGTGACCGAAGTATTGGTAGCTGAAAAAACCATGCGTGAAGTACAATCGAACTTCCTGGGCAACTTGCTGCAATACCAACTCGCAAAAGTAGACCTGGATTACGCCAATGGCAAAATCCGCGAAATGTACAAATAATCATCGCGGGCTATCCAGCTAGCGGGATTCATTCCTGATAACCCTTTTATCAAACACAATACAATGAAAAATATCATCCGCATCCTCATCACCTTGGTCGTAGTCGGTGGCCTCACGGCAGTCACAGCCTGGAAATTGGGGAAAAATAAAGAAAAAATTGAAGCCGACGGTAAACTGACCCAAGTGCGCAACACCGAAATTCCGGTGAAAGTAACCACATTGGGCACTAAGAATATTCAAGGTGGCTTTGAAATCAACGGGACTTTTCAGCCCATCAAACAACTGACCGTAATGAGTGAGGCTCAGGGCCGGATTACCCAGTTGAATGTGAAAGATGGCAGTTTCGTCAGTGAAGGTGCAGTGATTTTGGCGGTTGACAATGACTTGCTGAAAAACCAACTGGAGCTGGCTCGCATCAACCTCAAAAAGGCTGAAAACGATGTAAACCGCCTGAAAAACCTGCTCGGCGATGGTGGGGTTACCCAGCAACAGGTAGATGACGCTGAAAACGGCATCGAAAACATCAAGGCCAACATCAAAAACCTGGAGAAGCAAATCAGCATGACTTATGTGAAAGCGCCTATCTCCGGTACCGTTTCAGGTAAAACGATTGAAAAAGGAGCATTCCTGGCTCCTGCCATGAAAATCATGGACATCATTGATGTGCGTCGCCTCAAAATGGCGGCTTACCTGACCGATGATGAAGTACTTCAGGTGAAAAAAGGCCAACGCGTGGAATTGCGTACGGATGTGTATCCCAACAAAGCTTTCGTTGGTGTGATCAACCTGATCGATGTAAAAGCAGACAATGCCCAACGTTTTTTGGTGGAGATTGAACTGGATAATCCAGGCACGACTCCATTAAAAGCAGGAATGGACGGTGTGGCCGAATTCAACACCGGTCGTTCGGTATCCATTTTAGCCCTGCCTCGCGAGTGTATCGTAGGCAGTGCCCGCGATGCCAAGGTGTTTGTAGTGGAAAATGGAGTCGCCAAATTGCGCCCCATCCAGCTTGGCAACATCTACGGAGACTATGCTGCTGTACTTTCTGGCCTGAAGGCTGGAGAAGTGGTGGTAAGTTCCGGCCAGATCAACCTGGAGAATGATATGAAGGTGAGAGTTGAAGAATAATTAATCGTTGTAGAGACGCACGGCTGTGCGTCTCACGGCTGTAAGACGCACAGCCGTGCGTCTCTACAAAATCAAAAAAAAATGACACTAACCGAAATCGCCATCAAACGGCCCTCGCTCATCATCGTATTTTTTGCGGTGTTGACCTTCCTAGGGTTAGTTTCCTATTCCTATTTGAGCTACGAGCTCATCCCTAAATTCAATGCCCCGATTGTATTGGTAAGTACCATATATCCTGGTGCTTCCCCATCGGAAGTTGAAAACTCACTGACCAAACCCCTTGAAGACGCCGTATCGGGGGTGGAAAAAATTGTATCCATTCGTTCAACCTCTTTTGAAGGTTTGTCGTCAATCGTCATTGAATTCAAGGACGGTGTCAATACCGATGTTGCGCTTCAGGATGTGCAGCGCAAAATCAACGCGGTGAAGTCCACTTTGCCCGAAGATGCGAAAGATCCAGCTTTGGGGAAATTCAGCTCGGATGACTTTCCGATTATGAGCATTGCGGTGAATACCAATTTGCCGCAGGCCCAACAATACGATTTGATCAAACAAAGAATCAAACCTGCCTTGTCGCAGGTAGATGGTGTGGGTCAGGTCAACTTGATTGGTGGGCAGGAACGGGAAATCAAAGTGCAGATCAATCGCCAAAAACTGGAAAGCCAGGGGCTGTCCTTGCTCAATCTGGTCATGGCCATCCAGTCGGCTAACCTGGAATTCCCTACGGGTAAGGTAAAGTCTGAAGGCGAACAAATTACCGTACGTTTGGCGGGTAAGTTCCTTTCACTTGAAGACATCAAAGATGTAACAGTGGGGGTTTCCAATACCGGAACCCTGATCAAAGTACGCGACGTAGCAGATGTATCCGATAACCTGAAAGAAATGGTGGACCTTTCGCGCCTCAACAGCAAATCAGCGATTGGTATGACCATCCTCAAACAACCAGACGCCAATGCCGTGACCATGTCGGATGGCATCAAGGCAAAAATGGCCAGTTTGGAGGAAACTTTCAAAAAGGAAAATCTGAAGTTCAACATCGCGAATGACTCGACCGACTTTACCCGTGACGCCGTAGATGCCGTAATGCACGACATTGGTTTGGCGATCCTTTTGGTAGCCTTGGTGATGCTGGTGTTCTTGCACAGTTTGCGCAACTCCTTGATCGTCATGGTGGCCATTCCAGCTTCATTGGTTTCCACCTTCATCGGCATGTATTTGATGGGCTTTACCCTCAACCTGATGACCCTTTTGGCCATGTCCCTGGTGATTGGTATCCTGGTGGACGACTCGATTGTGGTACTGGAAAACATTTACCGCCACCTGGAAATGGGCAAAAACCGTCGCCAAGCGGCTGCCGATGGTCGGAATGAAATTGGGTTTACCGCTCTAGCGATCACCCTGGTGGACGTGGTGGTGTTCTTCCCCATTACCCTGGCGGGTGGTATCGTAGGCAACATTATGGGCCAGTTTGCCTGGGTCGTGGTGTTCTCAACCTTGATGTCCCTGCTGGTGTCCTTTACCATTACCCCGATGTTGGCTTCACGGGTGGCTAAAGTGACCGTACTGAATCCTAAAAACCCGGGGCACCTGCTGCTCATTGGTTTTGAGCGCTTTTTGACCTGGATGACGGATAAATACGCCAATTTGCTCAAAGGGGTACTGAAGCACTGGGTAACCAGTTTAATAATTGTTGTGGCAGCTTTCGGGCTGCTGATGGCTTCTTTTGGCTTGATTGGTGGCGGATACATTGGCGCCGCCTTTATCTCCCAAAGTGACGCAGGTCAGTTCATCATCAAGGTAGAATTGCCCAAGGATGGTACCTTGAAAGAAACCAACCTTGCCGTCAATAAAGTAGAAGAATACCTGGCTACCAAGCCAGAGATTACCGATATCTTCAGCACGATTGGCCGTACTTCGGGGGTTTTAAGCGGACAAGCCACGCCTTATCTGGCGGAGGTAAACGTAAAAATGGTCCCTAAAGAGGAACGCTCCTTGCGGGCGGACGTATATGCTCAGATTGTGCGCAACGAATTGGAGGCAGCCCTACCAGGGGTGAAAGTCCAAACGGTTCAAGTAAGCTTCTTCGGTGGAGCTGATGAAGCGCCTCTGCAAATCATCGTGGGTGCCACCAAGTTGGAAGACGCGATGAAATACGCCGAGAAGGTACTTGGTTTTTACAAAGAAGTACCGGGTACCCTGGCACCAGAACTTTCGGTAGAAGAAGGTAGTCCCGAAATCAAGGTAGACATCGACCGCCAGCGGATGGCCGAGCTCGGGCTCAACATCCAAACGGTTGGTGCGACCATGCAAACGGCATTCAGTGGCAACACCAATGCCAAATACCGCGACGGCGCTTACGAATACGACATCAACATTGCGATGGATGAGTTCGACCGCAAGAACATCGACGATGTATCTCAAGTTGGATTTGTGAACCCTGCCGGGGAACTTGTACGCCTGGAGCAATTTGCCCGGATTTACCAAACTACGGGCCCATCCATGTTGGAACGCAAAGACCGTGCAGCTTCGGTGACAGTTAAATCCTTTGTTTTGGGTCGTCCTTCGGGTACCATCGGAGCAGAGATTCAGGCTAAAATGGCACAGGATCCTCCTCCTCCAGGCATTACCATCTCCTATGAAGGTGACCTCAAAAACCAATCGGAAGGTTTCGGTAGCTTGTTGATTGCGATGGCAGCAGCCTTGTTGTTCATGTACCTGATCATGGTGGCCTTGTACGACAACTGGGTGTATCCGATGGTGGTGATGTTCTCCATTCCGGTGGCAATGGTAGGAGCCTTGTTGGCCATGGCACTGACCATGCAAACACTGGACATCTTTGCCATGTTGGGGATGATCATGTTGATTGGTTTGGTGGCCAAAAACGCCATCCTGCTCGTCGACTTTACCAACCAGATGAAGGCGGAAGGTCATCATTACAAAGATGCCCTGGTTATGGCGGGTCGCACGCGTTTGCGTCCGATCTTGATGACCACCATTGCGATGGTTGCAGGTATGCTTCCAATTGCGCTTGCCAAAGGTGCTGGCGCGGAATGGAAAAACGCCCTGGCCTGGGCACTGGTAGGTGGTTTGACCAGCTCCATGTTGCTAACTCTGGTGGTGATTCCGGCAATTTACTCGATCGTGGATCGCATTGGTTTGTTCTTCACCCGCAACAACAAGGGTGGCGGCAACAATACACCTGAGCCTAGTCACAAAGTAGAAGTGCTGGATTCAGAGTTGATTGCTTAGGTTTTACCCAAACGAATACAAACAATAGGCCGAGTGCCAATAAAAAAGCCCCGCTTTGTGGATACAGAGCGGGGCTTTTTATTGGTAATTTATCTATACCACCAGTTTATGCAACACTTTCCACTTCTCCCAAAGTAGCATAATCTGTATATCCCACTGCTCCAGGAGTATAAGCTGTATTAAAATCAGGCTGATTCAATGCCGCATTCTTTTCGATCCGCAGCACAAAGTCAGGATTGGCAATAAAGGGGCGGCCAAAAGCTACCAGGTCGGCAACACCTCCGTGCAACACCATTTCTGCACTGTCCGTGGACAAACCATTGCATTGAATGATGATGTTGTTGAAGTTGGCTCGAATGGCGGCGAAGGTTTTTTGTGGCAGCTCCGGGTTTACGGAAATGTGCAGGTAAAGGATTCCGATTTTATCCAGTTCTTTGGCCAAATAGGCATAGGTTTCGTGCACCTCGGCGGGGTCGTAAGCCGCTAAGTCATTAAAAGTCGAGAAGGGTGAAAAACGAATCCCCACCTTTTCTTTACCAATCGCCGCCGCTACCTGTTCGACAAGTTCCAGTACAAACCTGGCGCGATTGGTGATGCTGCCCCCGTACTCATCGGTACGATTGTTGACGTGTGGATTCAAAAACTGCTCCAACAAATAACCATTGGCACCGTGTAATTCAATGCCATCAAATCCAGCAGTGATGGCGTTTTTAGCAGCACTCACAAAACCAGCAATGACGGATTTGATCCCCTCTGTACTCAGGGCCTGAGGTTCGGAGTGATCTTGCAGCAAAGCAGTATCGGTAAAAATTTGCCCCGCCGCCTTGATGTTGGAAGGGCCGATCAGTGTTGCTCCAGCAGGCAAATTATCAACATGGCCAATCCGTCCGGTGTGCATGAGTTGGAGGAAAATTTTGCTTTGTTCGGCGTGTACTGCGGTGGTGGTTTTTTTCCAGCCTTCAATTTGCGCGGTGTTAAAAATACCGGGAATACGCGCATAGCCCAACCCTTCGGGTGCTGGTGCGGTACCTTCGGTAATGATTAAACCAGCTCCACTGCGTTGTTGGTAGTATTGAGCCATCAAATCGTTGGGGATATTGTTGATGGCTCGACTGCGGGTCATGGGTGCCATGACTACATGGTTTTTCAGGGCAAAACCATTTTTTTGAAAAGCCTTTAAAATCTGTTTCATTTGTTCAGGTATTGAATTGTTGTTTTCAATACCCCAAAATTAGGCGGACTTATCAGCGCAAAATACCATAAAAAGGCCAAAAAATAGTCCTATCCGGCAACCGTATATTTCTTCGGGGTAATCCCGTAATGCCGTTGAAACAAGCGGCTGAAATGGCTTAAATTGGAAAAGCCCAACTCATAGCCTACGTCGGAAACCGAAAAACTGGCTTGTTTCAACAAAAAAGCGGCTTCTTCCATCCGGGCCTTTTGGTAATAATTGTAGATGCTGTCACCAAAAACCTGCTTGAACAACTGCTTCATTTTGGTTTCACTCAGGTTGTTCGTTTTGGCCAGGGTGCTCAATTGAGGCGGTGCAGACAAATCGGCCAGCATCAGGTTGCGCACGGCAAAGATTTTTTCAATGTCTGCTTTATTGATGTTGGCCACTGGTTCGTTTTCCCGCTTCAACAATTTGCTGAACAAGAGGTAAAGCAACTCTTGTATCTTGATTTTGTAATGAAAATGGCTGAGTTCATGCTGGGCATTGATGTTGCACAGTTGTTTGAGCACTTTTTCAACTTCCAGCCACATGGTTTCGTAGTACAAATAAGTGTGGCTATTGCGGATTGATTCGAGCAAGTGGTGTGGCTTTTCTACCTGGAGTGTCTCGATCAAAGTGGCCGATTTGACCCCAATTACCGTAAAATAGATTTCGGTATTGGCTGGAAACCGTATTTCTGAATTCAGGTCAGCGGAAGAAATTTCGATGGCCGATTTTGTGTAGTTTTTGCAATAAAACTGTGCCCGTTCGGGGTTCGACAACAAATGGGAGGATAAGGTAGAGCTATAAAAAATGATCGTTGTTTGGTCGTGCCACTGCTCGGGGGCCATCCGTTTGAGCACAAAATCTTCCTTGAAGGTGTAGCGGTGAATGAGCAATTTGAAGTTAGGGCCGAGTTCCACTTTTTTAATGCTGCCCTCACCCATTGATGCGGGGATAATCAAGGTATCCTCCAATACCTGCGCATTGAATTGCTCGGCAAAGCTGGTGAGGAAATTGAAATTGGAATGAGCCGCAAATTCGAAAACCATATGGGATGTTTAAAAGTATTAGCAAACAAACACCCGTTGCGCCGACAAGGTTTTATTCAACAACTTTACTCGATTCTTTTATACCGGAAATCACATTTTTTAGCCCCATTGGCAATGGTTCCATTGCGGATGAGTTGTAGCCCGGCCAGGTTGGAAGTGATCTCATCCACTTCACAGAGGATACTGGCGTATTTCTGGTAATTGTGTTTTTTGAACAATTTGCAGATGCCACATTCCAGAATATCTACGCCGTATCCAAAACCATAGGTTTCGGCTTTGTCAGTGATGATGTTGGCCAAAAAGCCATCCGGATGTCCGAGTTTACTAGTTTTGCTTTGTAACGATTTGATCAGATACTGCCCAACCCAGGTATTCATAAGTTTTACGGGCAATTTTTTGAACAAGGTTTGCAGCTGGTTCTTCGGTTTGACGTAATCAGTCACCACTTCCAGACAGATGAGCCGAATGCGGTCAAAAGGCTCACCCTGTTCATCAAGGGTTTGGATCAAGGCTAAAAAATAGGCACTAAAATCCAACCTCCGGTCGATGGGATTGGTGGAGGTTGCGGAAAAATTGGAATCAAGAGAAATGTGCTGATAATGGGATTCCACTTCCGCTATCATTTGGCTGAAGGTTTGTGGGAAATGGGCTTTAAGGGTTTTGAGGAAGTATTTTTTATAGGTTTTCATGGTGCTGTTTAGGTTCATGAGTGAGAATTATTTTCGGATGATTGTCACTTTTTTGATCGCTCCACTTTCAAATAAAATCTTACTTGAGTAACATTTTCCATTTTCCCCTTCAACCATTATTTTGTACTTGCCATGTGGCACATGAACACCACTGCGAGTAGGATTTGCCACCTTTACTAAAATCTTTTTTCCTTGCTCATCAACTAACCAGATCACTGGATTTCCAGTAGCATTCACCAACTCAACATTTACAAAAGCCGTCACTGTATCCATAATGCCAAGGGTTTTTACCTCGATGATTTGGCAAGAATCGTAAGGTTGATATTGAACATAAAGCCTTTCTTGAAAGGACTGTAAGGTGTCATTTTGTTGGTAAAATTCTTTTTGAGCAGGGTATTCTACCCACAAGTGTTCTTCATCGATCCATTTTACGACCAATTCTTCCTCGTGCGCGTTTATGGCAAAAACACCAGCAGCACCTTTAATCCAACCTTTTTCAAAATTAACCAACAATTGAGTATTGATTCCACTTGATGGTGGGTTAATAAACTCAATGGATTTGCTTTTTTCAGGAGAAAAGATAACACCTTTTCGAGAGGTTGATTCAGGGCTACTAACACATGCCAGTAGTGAGAGTAATCCAAAATTTATTAACACCCTGATAGTCAAATTCATAAAATGAGTCCTTAGTGCGAAATTGAAATCAATCATAGTTTTACCGTTTTTTATGTTTAATCGCTGTTTTTCATCCCAACACCTTTGCTTTTGCCTCTGCGGAAGAAATCACTGGCACAATCTCAAAATCCGCTAAATCCTCCCATTTCGCGATCCAGCTTTTCAACAACTCCAGCGATTCACTTTCCATCACCTGATAACAAATACTAACATCTTCGTTGATCCAGCTATGCAAATAATTAACCCCTTCGGGCAACATCCGACCTTTTTCATCAAAGCGTTGATACAGGGCTTTGATGGTTTCCGATCTGAAATGTTCAATGATAATATAAGTGCGCATTGGGATAGGTTTTATTTTTGAATTGATTGTTCGGTAAAAATATCAAAACCAAGCTACCTAAAACAGGTCTTGGTGTTTTTAAAACAAAAAAGCTGGCGCATTCACCCCCTCATCTTGTCGTTTTCGTCACGCACAGTTTTTTTTCAAACAATTTATCTTTGTACTACAAGTAAAATGAAAAGCAATGGATACAATTGTATTTGACAAGGAAATACCTGCTTGTTGTGTAGCCGCCAGCTCATTCCCCGATGGGGTGCTGACCGCTTTCCAAACCTTACATGCAAAGCTCGACCGCAAAGAGGAGCGTCAACATTTCGGCATCTCCCACGGCCTGCCCGATGGCGGGATCTATTACCTGGCTGCCGCGACTGAATTGAACCCAGGTGAAGCGGAAACACTGGGACTGGATCGTTTCACCATTCAAAAAGGGACTTATCTTGGGCTTACCATCCAGGATTATATGAAAGACCTGGGGGAAATTGGTCGAACTTTTCACCATCTGTTGCAAAGTCCCGATCTTGACCCCGAAGGCTATTGCCTGGAGATTTATGCAGGAAAGGATGTACAATGTCTGATTAAACTAAAAAATGAAGATCAAAATGGCTAAAACTGACTACAAATCTGTCGACGAATACATTGCCATGCAAGCCGCCGACAAACAAGCAGCACTGGAGGAATTGCGCCAGTTCATTCGCAGTCAAATTCCCCCAACTGCCCAGGAAGTCATCAGCTACCAAATGCCCATGTACAAGTACCAGGGTAGCTTGGTGGGTTTTGCTTGTTTTGCCAAACATTACAGCTTTGTCACTGCGAATGCTTCAACTTTGGAGCAGTTTCGGGCAGAGCTGAAAGATTACAAGTTTTCCCCTTCAGCGATTCAATTGCCTTACGGAAAACCACTGCCCACGGAGCTATTGGCACGCATCATTCAACAGCGGATAGTAGAAAATGAAGAATTGGCGGCGAAGAAAAAACAGAAATAGGCTGAGCATTATGCCTTTTTTTCAAAAACCATACACATGCCCGCCATGTCGTAAGCTGTGCCGTACATAATAACTGGCGGCTCAGTCTCTTCCTGGGTGTGGATCAGTTCAAACCCACATTCGGCAAAAATGCGCTGGATTTCATCCTTGCCCCTCAACTTGAAAAGTAGTGTGGTAAAAGGCAGTTTTTCCATTATGTCTTTGGGCCGAATGCCGATATAAAACCTGGCCCCAGGTTTCATCACCCGCCCAATTTCTTGCAAATGGGCAGAGGGTTTGTCCCAGAAATAAATCACATTGATACAAAATACCGCATCAAAAATGCCAGCGGCATAAGGCAAATTGTCGCTGCTGCCCATTTTTAATTCAAGCTGCCCCAGGCGAATTAAGTCCAGGTTTTTCTTACGCGCTGCTTTGACCATTGCAGCAGAGTAGTCAATCCCGTAGAGTTTGAGCCCTTCGGCTTTTTGTGAGACTTCCTTAAAAAAATGACCATTGCCAAAGCCAATTTCGAGCACCTGATCACCGGGCTGTAATTCAAGGTGTTGCAAAACCAGCTTGTACAGGCTACGATTGCTTTCGTTCATGCGCTCCCCTATCGTTTTGGCAAATGCCCCATGGGGTTTGCGCAATTGTTGGGCAACGAATTCCGGGGTTGGAGTGGGCTTGAATTTTGGGAGGAGCTTTTTTAGGAATTGGAGCATAGGTGATGGATTTAGGAAAAATTATTCATACAAAATTCCCATTTTTCTTTTATTTTTGAAAAAAATCCAAACAAAAATATGAGCTTCCACATTCTCAATGGCGATAGCCTGGCCCAAACCTTTGCCCAAAGCAATATTCCTGGACACCGCATCATTTGCCGTGAATGCCTGATCGACGGCCCCGCTCAGGCTGCTGATCTGGACAATTTTTGGTCTATCCGCGCCAATTTCATCGCTCAGGGTTATGGTGAAGCTCGCGAGAAGTATTACGATATGGTGGTGAAAGAACTGGATCAAATTCAGCGTCTTCCCGAAGATGCCGAAGTCAACCTGTGGTTTGAGGACGACCTGTTTTGCCAAAGTAACATGTGGTTTATGCTGGCACTGCTGGTCAATGCCAGTCCGCAGCTTAAAATATACCGGGTTTTTCCGATGGAACCGGCGCTGGATCATTGGAATGGTTTTGGGCAAGCGGATGCGGCCAGTTTGGAACAAGCTTATGCTCAAAGAGTGCAATTTCACCAAACCGATCTCGAACTGGGCCTGGCCTTGTGGGAAGCTTTCCGCAGCAAAGACCTCAAACAATTGCAAGTCTTATCGCATCAGCCATCAGCTTGTTTTAATCGGCTGCCAGAAGTCGTTCAGGCGCATGTCGACCGTTTCCCTCCACAAGGGCAATTAGGTCGCCCGGAGCGATTGATTGCCGAGATTTTGCAGGGTAATCCGGAGGATTTTAATGCGGTTTTTAAAGCTTTTTGGCAAAAAGCGGGAGTGTATGGGTTTGGAGATGTGCAGGTGAAGGGGATTTATGAACGGATGAAGGGGATGGAGGTACAGTAGTAACAGCTATTTCCCGTATTTCAGGATGACAATGCTTTCCAAAAAATAACTTTGTCCTCGCCGGCAGCATAAAATTCGCGAATACGGGCTTCCTCGGTGTAGCCATTTTTGAGATAAAAAGCTCTGGTACGTTCAAAAGAAGGCAAGCCCGAAGTCTCTACCAGTAAAATTCTTTCCCCACGGTCTTTCAAAAATTGTTCAATAAATTCTATCAAGGATTTTCCGATAGTTTTACCCTGATGATCAGCATGTACAGCAATCAGGTACAGATTATAGGTGCCATTGGTCAGCCGCTCAGGGGCAAAATAGGCTACTGCCACAGGTTCTTTTTCCACATAGGTTACCCAGAATTCGGTATTGTTGTCTTGATGAAAATAGCTGGCGATCATGTCATCCAGGAATTCTGAAGGGAATAAACTACTGGTATCAATCACCCCTTTCAATGCGGGTAAATCGTCGTACAAAACCTTACGAATATTGGAATCTGGTGGTAACTGATTCATGGTTTTTTACCTTGTGTTTACCATTAATGTAATTTACTACAATGTGGGATCAAAGGTAAACTCGGTAAATGACCTAATCTTGTACGATTCGGCTATTGTAAACGGCGGAAGGCTTCAAACCAAAAAAGGCCTTGAATCTTCGACTGAAGTGGGCAGGGTCGTAAAAACCAGCAGCCAGGGCAGCTTCCTGGAGGTCAGTCTTATTTTGCAGACTAATTTCGATAGCCGATTTTAGCCTAACCCATGAAATGTATTTTTGAATGGGAAGACCCATTTTTTCCTTAAATAAATGCGAGAGTCTGCTTGCTGAAAGGTGAGTATATTCGGCCAGCATAGGTAGCAATAATTTGTCCTGATGGATGTTAGCAGGGATGAATTCTAGACATTTTAAGACCCTTTCATCCTGCACTGGCTTGTCAATGATTAAGTCTTCGACGAGGGCATCAAAGGTCTTCATTTCATGGCTGTTCAATTCCTTCCAAGTGAATACTGTTTTATCAGGGATTGCTACTCCTAATGCATTCACAATGCTTGTAAAACTGGTGTATAAGGGTTCAATTAACATCAATGCACACCGGCAAGACTTGCCATCGAAAGCATGTACAGTATTCGCTTGAATGACGGCCATCCTTAGCTGTGAATAACTTGCATTTTTGGTCGTTATGGTAAAATTGCCCTCCAAGACCTGGATGATTTCAATGGCTGGATGAGCATGAAATCCAGTGCTCAGTCCGGATTCCTCGAAGCAGTAGATGCCTTTTTGGGTATCAAAGCGTTCAACTTTCACAAGTGTAATTTTGTACAATTTTGTTTTTTATTCAGCCCTAGATTTGAAGTCTCCTCCCCCAGTATTTTATCTTCTTTTTGACAATAGTTCATCCAACGGCCGATAAGTTTCTGTCTGTTCAACCACCTCTTCAAAAAAATCCTCTCCCCTCCAAAATACTTTGTAGGCACGAGCATTTTCCCTGGCACTGATGATTCTGTATTGGTCATCCAAAATTTCAATGGCGCAACAATCCTCCAATGCTATGGCAACTATGCCGTAAGTTTTTTTCATCATTCTTTTTAAATCCGGCTTTCGATCGGCTTCGCTATCATAATGTGGACAATGCAAGGCATTTATCAAATTCAATCCGCTTACTTTGATTAAACCAGCTTCAGGATTGTTAAATTTTCTCGAATCTGAATTGCCATATTTGAACCAACAAATTGATCCAGCACTAAGCCCACACAAGACCGTGCCTTGCTCATAGGCTTCTTTTAGCAAGACGTCAACGCCCCTTTTTTTCCACAACTTCATCATTCTAAAAGTGTTCCCACCACCAACATAAATAATGTCTGCATTTGATATTTTTTCAGCGATCGTCTCTTTTTTAGGCTTCTCTCTAATCAAATACAGCACATCACAATTGCAGCCATGCTGGGAGAAATGTTCCTTTAATTGATCAAAATATTCTGTGGCGTCTCCGCTGGCAGTTGGCAAAAACAACAAATTGGGCTTGCTTTTTTTAGAAAGCTCCACAATCCTTTTATTAATGGGTGTATTGTCTTCAAAGCTTTCTCCACCACCAATGGCTACTATTGTTTTCATGTTTGAATTGGGCATTTATTCGCGACAAAACTATTGAGTTAATTCTATTTTATCCGAGTAAAACAAAACTAGAGTTACACAATTACTCGGTTAAGCTCAAACCCAGCAAAAAAAAATCTCTCCCCCCAACAGGGTCATTTTCCTCACCCCCAGCCACTTCCTTGGCTTTATTTTTTCTGCTTTTCCGACTAAACGCTTACATTTAAATCAATTTCAACAATCAATCCAAGGTTATGCGAATGTTTATCCCCATTCTGGCACTCATTACCCTGACCAGTACCGCCCTCTGGGCACAAAAAGACAAAAAAGTACCACCCCCCGCGGCGGCTCCCGCCAAAACGGAAAAACCAACCGTCCATCAATCCTCTACCTACAGTGCTTTGTCCCTGCGCAGCATCGGCCCGGCGGTCACTTCCGGGAGGATCAGCGATTTTGCGGTCAATCCACGCAATCAAGCGGAGTATTATGTGGCCACCTCTTCTGGCGGCGTTTGGAAAACCAACAATGCGGGTACTACCTGGGTTCCCATTTTTGATGGGCAAGGCTCCTACTCTATCGGTTGTGTCGCGCTTGATCCAAGTAACCCAGCCACAGTATGGGTCGGCAGCGGCGAAAACAACAACCAGCGGGCAGTCTCCTACGGCGACGGCGTATACAAAAGTGAAAACGGTGGCAAAACCTGGCGCAACATGGGCTTGAAAAATTCTGAACACATTGCAAATGTCATCGTTGATCCTAGCAATTCCAACATCGTTTACGTTGCCGCTTATGGCCCTGTGTGGAGCGACGGTGGCGAGCGCGGGGTGTACAAAAGCACCGATGGCGGCGAAACATGGACCAATGTCAAGTCGGTTAGCGCCTATACCGGTTGCAGCAACCTGATCATGGACCCACGCAATCCCCAGGTATTGTATGCAGCCTTCCACCAGCGCCAGCGCAAGGTGTTTACCTACATTGGCGGTGGCCCCGAGTCGGCTTTGTACAAAACCACCGATGGAGGTACAACCTGGAAAAAACTGGATGGCCTGCCCGGCGGCGATGTTGGTCGCATTGGTATCGACCTCTCCCCTGCTAACCCCGATTACGTATATGCTGTTGTTGAAGCCCAGGAAGGCAAAGGCGGCGTGTACCGCTCCACCGACCGGGGCGCGAGTTGGGAAAAAATGAGCGGGGTTTTTACCAGTGGCAACTACTACCAGGAACTTACCTGTGATCCCCGCAATGTGGATCGCATCTTCATCACCGACTCTTACTACAAAGTGAGCGACGATGGTGGCCGAACGGTGCGCAACCTTGGTGAAATCAACAAACACATTGACAACCACTGCATCTGGATCGACCCCAGCAACACCAATCACTTGCGGGTAGGTTGCGACGGCGGGATTTATGAAAGCTGGGACTTTGCCAAAACTTGGGAGTTCAAACACAACCTGCCAGTCACCCAGTTTTACAAAGTAGCTACAGACAATGGCCTGCCCTTTTACCATGTACACGGCGGAACCCAGGACAACCTCAGTTTGGGTGGCCCCAGCCGCACTACCAGTGACAACGGCATCAGCAACGCGGACTGGTACGTGACCAGCACCGGCGACGGCTTCGAAACCCAGGTGGATCAAACCAATCCCGATATCGTTTACGCCCAAAGTCAATACGGTGGACTTTCCCGCTTTGACCGCAAGAGTGGCCAATCCGTTTTCATCAAACCTCTCGAAGGAGAAAACGAGCCCGCCCTGCGCTGGAACTGGGATGCTCCCCTGACCATCAGTAATTTCTCCTCCACTCGGCTGTATTTTGGAGCCAATAAGGTTTTCCGCACCGATGACCGAGGCAACAGTTGGAAGGTCATCAGTCCCGACCTGACGCGGGGGATCGACCGCAATAAGCTCGAAATCATGGGCAAGATCTGGAGTGTAGATGCCCTTGCCAAAAACGGCTCGACCGACATCTACGGCCAAACCACCAGCATCGCGGAAAGTGCCCTGGATCAAAATATCCTGTGGGTAGGAACCGACGATGGCCTGCTATGGATCACCCGCGACGGCGGCACCAATTGGGAAAAAATGGATAAACTGCCTGGCGTACCCGAAAACAGCTATGTCCACCAGGTGATTGCTTCCCGCCACGATAAGAACGGCGCATACGTCTGTTTCAACCACCACCGCTACGGCGACTTTAAACCCTATCTGCTCAAAACCAGCGATGGGGGCAAAACCTGGAAATCACTCAGTGCCACTTTACCCGAGCGAGGGAGTGTATACAGCATCGCAGAGGATCATGTCGATCCCAATTTGTTGTTTTGTGGCACCGAGTTCGGCCTGTTTTTCACCCAAAATGGCGGTGAAACCTGGGTGCAACTGAAGTCAGGCCTGCCCACTATCGCGGTACGCGACCTGGAAATCCAGCGCCGGGAAAATGACCTGGTCCTGGCTACTTTTGGTCGTGGGTTCTACATCCTGGATGACTACTCGCCTCTGCGCAACCTCAAAACGGAAACTTTTGATCAGGCAGCGACCATCTTCCCTATCAAGGACGCCTTGATGTTTGTCCCAAATCTGCCACTGGGGCTCCGGGATAAAGGCCATATGGGCAGCAGTTATTACGCAGCGCAAAACCCGCCCGTGGGCGCAGTATTCACCTATTGGCTGAAAGAGGACATCAAAACCTTGAAAGCAAAAAGACAAGAAGCTGAAAAGGCCAAATTTGATAAAAAAGAACCGGTTTATTATCCCGATATCGAGGCATTGCGCAAGGAAGACGAGCAACCAGAGCCTTACCTCTTGTTCACCATCACTGATGCTGATGGTGATGTGGTGCGACACCTCAAAGCATCGGCGAGCAAAGGTTTGAAGCGCATCGTTTGGGATTTTCGGCACAATACCACCGCTCCGGTTTTGGGTCGTTACAAGCCTGCTCCCGACCAGTTGTTCGGTGGGGAAGAAACGGGGCAATTGGCCTTGCCGGGCACTTACAGCGTCAGCCTCAGCAAGTATGAAGATGGGGTATTGACTACCATCGCTGGGCCCGTCAAATTCAACTGCAAAGCGCTGAACAACGTCACCTTACCCGCTACGGACTTACCAGCCTACGCCGATTTTGTGGCCAAAGTGGCCAGTCTGCGCAAGGCACTCAGCGCAACGAATAACATCCGGGCTGAATTGAGCGGCCAGATGAGCGCGATTCAAACGGCTATTCAGGAAATGCCTGCTCCACCGCAGGACTTGTTGAAAAAGGCCTATGACTTACAACGCAGATTGAATGCGGTGACCTTACAATTGAATGGCGACGCTGCTCGTGGGCGCCGGGAATTTGAAGCACCGTCTTCGATCAATGATCGTTTGGGGTATGCGCAAGGGGTGATGTGGGGTACCACTTCGGCACCTACGCAGTCGGCTATTGACAACTATAACATCGCTGCGAAGCAGTTTAAGCCAGTACTGAACGAATTAAAAGCCATTGCCGGGGAAGTAACGGAATTGGGGAAACAGTTGGATGTGAAGGGGGCGCCGGCTACGCCAGGGAGATGGCCGAGTGGTTGGGAGTAGGATCCAAGGTTCGGGGTTCCAAAGTTCCAGGGTTGGTGTAGTCGGAGTTCTGGAGCTTTGAGCACTTACGCTAAGTTTGGTCAACCATTCAAAACATTGTATCAATCTGGGCTACTTTAGACCGACGACCAGCGGCAGCGCCGCCAAAACGTCTGTAGAAACTAAGGATACCATGCTTTTTAAAGGTGCAGCGCACCGTAACAAATTACACTTACTGTTGCGGTGCGCTGCACCTTTAATTCAATCATCCAACGCTATTTCTACAGACGTTTTGCGGCGCTGCCGCGGGTCCGTTTCTTCTTGTATATTACCTTTATGTAGCTTTTTTTATTTCAAATTGACCAGACTCTATCCTATCCTTATAAAACTCCAAGACAAATAGTAGGTACAGATTGGAGTTTTAGATTACAAGATAGTTTTGTTTACTGACTCAAAACATTGACTAAACGAACTGTGAATTTCATCCTTATTCTTACTATTTTGAGCCAACGACCAGCGGCAGCGCCGCCAAAACGTCTGTAGATTTTGTCCGCGATCATAAGTCAAAGGTGCAGCGCACCGCAACCCAATCCCCAATGGCTAATACCTATACCCAACTCTATTTTCAAATTATATTTGCTGTAAAAAACCGCGATGCACTCATTAGCAAAGTATGGCAAGAAAAATTGCATGGCTACATCACTGGCATCGTGCAAAATCATGGGCATAAAATGTTATCGATTAATTCAATGCCTGACCATGTCCACATGCTTATCGGGTACAATCACACCAAATTGCTTCCCGATTTGGTATAAAACGTGAAAACCAGTTCCAACGATTACATCAAAATCAATCAACTATCTCGGTTTAAATTTGAATGGCAAAAAGGATATGGCGCATTTTCTTATAGTCGTTCTCAAATTCCAATTGTAGCGAAATACATTGAAAATCAAGAGGTCCATCATCGAAAAAAGTCATTTAGGGCTGAATATTTGGAGTTGTTGCGCAAGTTTGAGGTGGAATACGATGAGCGTTACGTTTTTGAGTTTTTTGATGATGTGCAAGGGTGGGAGTAAGTTGGTTGCGGTGCGCTGCACCTTTAACTCACTAAATCTGGCGCTATTTCTACAGACGTTTTGGCGGCTCTGCCGCTGGTTTTTGTGCCTAAAATCTCCCAATCACTTGATAATCAAATCACATCAAGTCTATTCAAAATGTTAAGCCAATTTGGGCTACTTCAAGCAAACCGACCAGCGGCAGAGCCGCCAAAACGTCTGTAGCATTTAAACCGTGCAGGGTTTTTAAGGTGCAGCATACCGGAACAAAAGGCAAAAATCATATCTGCCTTACCATTCCTCCTCTTGTCTTGGAATGGATGAATGGAAATCGTCCTATACCAGAGATTTTTTAGTTTAACCGCCTGACTATGAGGTCTGGGGGCGATTAGCCGTTGAGAAGATCATAGTCTTTGTTGACAGTTCTTTTAATTTCAATTTTAAACGCGAGGCCAAATGGCTCTTCAATATAATTCATTCCAATATCAAAATTTCTAAAAGACCAAAACCTGCCTTTCCAATTATTGTCAAGCACTTCTTTTTTTTCGATTTCCTGAAATATTTCTCTATTATTATCGTCTGTTCCGAACTCCTTTACAATTCTGTTTACTACTGTTTCCATCTCTGTCCAAAACAGAAAATTAGAGTAATTCCCTTGTTTCTTGTAGAAAATTAGGGAAGTTGAGTTTCCGTACTCTGAAATTTGCATCCGGTTAAAATAGTCTAATATTAACGGTTTTATCATAAATACTCTGGCAGGGTTTAGCTCATCATCTACCGAATCCATAAGGAGCAATGAATTTTCGATTAAATATTGAACTTGTTCAAGTAATGGTCTTTCCTCATTAAACAATTTTCTTTCTCTCATACAATTCAGAAAACCTGTAGAATATACGACCTCCGTATCTATGTTTAGTTGTTTATACAATGCTGACGATTTTCTGTTTGTGTTATCATCATCAGTCACAAAAATATCTGTGTGAGCAGCGTAAAAGGAATGAGCAGCATCATCAATTAAGTTAGATAGTTTCTTGTCTTTGTGATAACCAAATATATCGAGCTGGATATAGTAGTTGGAGAAATAATCGAACCTACTCGCTTTCTTATTTGAATTCTTGATAGTCTCAGTAGTCAATTCAAAGAAGCTCTTTTGTAGCTTATTTCTCTTCAATACATTATCCATATAATCGAACGGGTTTCCCCACTTTGAATTATCAGTTTCTATTTTTAAATCTTTATTCGAGTTCGCTCTAATTGTCTTAAAAATCTTTTCGAAGTCATCTAGATTTTGTATCACATTCAAAATATCCTCTAAAAGGCCTCCAAAGGTATTACGCCCTTTTGTGGATTTGAAGAAATCGTTTATTATTTGATACTCTTTGGGCAATTTGTCTAATTGAGTAAAATCAATTCCTGAAGGTAATAGCTTTAATAGCTTCCAATAAGATTGCCATAGCTTTCCAAGTGGATCATCATTATCAAATAGGTTCTCGAAATTGAACAAATTCTCATCTTCAGTATCAACGAATATCTCTTGGAAGTATTCCTTGGGATGAATTACATTTGGATAAACACTTTTCTCTTTGAAGTCATAGCATAGGCAATGATTAGAAGTGAGATCTCCTAAAAAATCAAGGTCTTTTTCTGTTTCAAGCTTACCTTTTTCAGATTTAAAATAACTCCTGTTTAAATCTTGTAAATGTGCGGGGGAATATGCAAGTAAAATAGATGATTTATTTTTTGACAAAAAATCATTTATCTCAGAATAGACTTGCCCCCTTTCTGTTCTGATGTAAGAGTAAATATTCCAATCAAAATAAATCCTTACCACATTTACTTTTTTTAATTGCCGAAAACTAGGTACTACTGCAACACACTCCCCTCTATCCAGCGCATTATCGCAGGGTAAATTGCATTGAATCCGCTCCAAGCTATAAGAAAAATCCCCAAAAAGCCCTTATAACCCCCAAAAATTTACTACAGGAACACACCTACTAGGTTAAATTGAAATCTGCAAGTTTGAAAAAAATTCTAGGATGGCAAAGATTTGCAGTTCAAGCGAAAAGTGCTCAAAAAAATAGAGTTTTCGCTCCAACTCGAACCTAATACTGAGCGAAAAGTGGATAAAAAAGGACACTTTTCGCTCAGAAAACCTGAACTGTGCGAGCGAAAAGTGGGTAAATCAGTAGAGTTTTCGCTCGATGGGTAGCGCTTGCCAGTTATCAAAGGCTTTTAAGGTGCATCAGAACAAAAAGCAAAAGTTGCGGTACTACGTACCTTAAAATCTATCTTCGTTCCTTGAGCTACAGACGTTTTGGCGGCTCTGCCGCTGGTCGCTATGCCTTAGATCACCCAATCATTTCATAATCAACTCACCTAAAAGTTAATGCTTTTTTTCTAAGTGATCGCCCAAGATCAACCTATAATCCCCTACAAAATCCTCGAAGCCCCAATTTCCGCATCCGCATATCTCCACGCCTTTTCAAATCGTAATTTCGTTTTATCGTAGTTCTTTTTATCCCCCATTTTTTCATAAAGATTCATCATCCCTCTCAATGCCCATCCATTTTCAGGATAATTCTTTAAATCCTGCTCATACACTTTTAGCGCTTCGGGATATTTTCCAGCATCAATCAACACTGCTCCCAAGTGATGGCGAACTGAAAAAAACCAATCCGGTGGTTCATTGTAATTTAAGGCATCCTCTTTTTCAACCGCTTCAGTCAACAGCGCAATGGCAGCGGGGAATTTTTTCTCCTTGGCCAGAATTTCACCCTCCAATGTTTTTGAAGCGATCATGCATAAATCAAAAACGCTGTTGATTCCCCAAATGGTCAAATCTTTGATTGTTGAATCGACCATGATGGATTTTATTTCGACCAGCTGTTTTTTTGCTTCTGAAACCTTGCTTTGGGAAAGCATGGCCATACCCTTTGCATAGTGCCAAACGGCCGAAGGATACTTCAAGTCCCTTTCAGGAGCAGGCGAATTAAGGATCTCCTTCCACAACCCAAGTTTCACTTGTACATACCAAGGGATGGAGTAATAATGCTGCAAAGTTGCCCAGGCCGGGTCTTTCAACAAACTTTTATGCGCATGATTCGCTGTTGCGATTGCACCCTCCATGGCGATTTTGCTTTCCCCGGAAAGGGTCGCGCAGGCCGCCAGGAAGTGGTAGTTGTGGGGGTAATAGGCAAGCGGATACACTCCTTGTGCATGACAGGCTTCCGTGTACAAGCTATCCACCAGCACCGCTTTTTGGTTGGAAACGGCTCCATCATGATAGCGGCCAATCCGGATATAGGTATGCGAAGGCATGTGCACCAGGTGGCCTGAACCCGGAACCAAATTCATCAAAAGATCAGCACTAGCCAAAGCTTTTTCTGCATGCTGAGACATTTCAGCTGCATGGATATAGAAATGGTTGGCACCAGCATGTCGGGGTTCCAGTTGTAGACATTTTTCAAGCACAGCCATAATCTCTGGCGTCCAGGGCTGAGGGCTTCCATCTTTGTTCCACAAATTCCAGGGGTGCAAATCCATGAGCGCCTCCGCATAAAGGGAGCCAATGGTCGCATCATTCGGATATTTTTTATACACTTTACCCATCGCGGCAGCATAAGCAGAGTCGAGGAAGGAACGAGCAGTAAGGGTATCTGCCGAATATCGCTGCGTTAAGGCTTCGATCAAATCTTTTTCTTTGGGGGTGCAAGAGGCTGCCAACGATTTGGCTTTTTGAGCAGCATCAAAAGCGCGTTGAAAATTATCCTTCTCCATCCCACCATTGTAATTCGGGCCTAAAACGTACGCAAAGCCCCACCAGGACATGGCACACTTTGGATCTTGTCGGGTCGCTTCAAAAAAGGAACGACCTGCTTCGGCATGGTTAAAACCAAAAGACAACATCAGCCCCTGGTCAAAGTACTGCTGTGCCTCCTTATTCTTTGTTGAAACGGGAAAATGAAGTCCTCCAAGCCCGCTGAACAGGGGGGCTTTTTTTCCCGATGAATACCAGGATTTGTCAATTACCTCTGGCGCACAAAGCACTCCATATTGACTGGTGAGAACATCATTTTTGGTGGAGGCCTCTTTATTTTTTGTTGTCTGGTTGCAGGAGCAAAGGATGACAATAAGCCAACATGTATAGAGCAGCTTGCGCATGATATCTAAGTTTATCATTGTTAAAAACTAGAGAATCAAGCTCAAAAAGCTTGTACAGAAAGGTTCTTTAAAACTAAAGATAGGCCGAAAAACCCAAAAAAACAACTACTGCCAAGTCATCTACTGCGTACTCATCTTCTGCCAGGAACAAAAATAGGCTACCCCCATCACTGAAGGTAGCCCATCCAAAACAAAGATCACTTAAAATATCAATAGCTCTGATTCTGCTTCAAATACCCGGGGATATTCGAAGCGCCGTCGATTGCGGTTTGTGGAATCGGGAACAAACGTTTGAATTTGTCGGTGTTGCTCTTTTCCGTCCAGATGCCTTCGTATTTGCCAAAGCGGATCATGTCCGTACGGCGCAGCAATTCCCAATACAACTCAAAGCCACGCTCGCGGAACAACAAGTCTAGTGTCATAGCCGTCAGGGCCGGAGCTGGTTTGCTGAAGGTACGTGCCGCACGGATTGCGTTTACATCCGCCAGGGCGCCAGCTGCGTCACCTTTGCGCAATTTGGCCTCGGCGCGCATCAGGTATACGTCCGCCAGGCGCACGATGGGCAAATCCACATCGCCCAGGTTACGACCACTCGCTGACTTTTTGCTGAATTCATATTTCAATACCCGGTAGCCAGAGCTGTAATCACTGCCTGCAGTGGTATAATCTACCTTCTCGGTAAAGTTTACCGCCAGGGTTGGCTTATTCCGGCTGGAGCTGTAGAGTTTGCCTACTTTCAATTTGCCATCAGCGCATTTTACAAAGGCACCATTCACCCGGATAAACCCATACTGTTGGCCGCGTAGGATGCCTCGGTTCATGTTAAACGAAGCCCCATCTACACAGGAGTCGGCGGGAATGGTCCAGTTTTGACGATAAAAACGAGGGTCGATTTCGGCGGGGTCGGTAGGTGCATAAGCGTCCACCCAGGTACGGTAAAAATCGGGGGTGATGGCTGGACCATCCGTGCCATTGGCAGCAGGAAAGGCAGCCAGTGGGAACTGGTCGCCGGACAAAGAGAAGTAAGCCAAACGATTGTGGCCATTCAGTTCCGCCCGTTGGTCTACGGCAAAAATCAATTCCTTGTTGGTATGGTTGTCCATGTTAAAAATGGAGAAATAATCTGCTACCAACTGGTGCTGACCTGCACTAATGATTCGATTGGTATAATCGATGACCTTATCCATGTCCTCTGCCTTAAAATCAAAGGTGGCAGCATAAGGATCACGGTATACCGCTGCATTCAAATGCAAACGGGCCAACAAGCCCCAAACCCCCGCTTTACTCAAGCGCCCTGGGCCAACAGTCGTTGCCAGGTCGGGCTCAACGGCCAGAAATTCGTCCCGCAGGAAATTCGTGGCTTCGGTGCCCCGCATAATGGTGGAAATTTCGCCCAAGTCATTTTTGATAAAAACCAGGCCAAACAAGTCCAGCAAAATCAGGTTGTAATAAGCCCGCATCCCGCGCGCTTCGGCCAGATAGGTTTTGGCCACGGGGTCAGGATTGGTTGCCAGGGCATTCATGGCCGTTACCGCACGCGAGATACCTGTCAAGATGGTCGTCCAGGTGTTGCGCACATTGGGGTCGGCACTGGTGATGGTGTGGGTATGCAGTGCCATGTAAATGCCATTGTCACCCCAGTCTGTTCCGCCGCGGTAAGGCAGAATGGCCTCATCCGTAGAAATTTCCTGAAGGGCGAAATAGGTCGTGTGCTGAAACAAAGTTGGCAATACCGCATACACCGGAGCCAGGTTGCCATCGGCGGCCTGCTTGTCAGAAAGCCCCGTAGCCGAGGTTTCGTCCAGGATGATCTCGTCGAGATCGGTACAACTATTGGAGGTAAACAGTACACCTACCAGTAGTGTCATGAGGAAAACTATATTTTTAGTCATGGTTGTCGTGTTTTTATTAGTGGGGCAAAAATAAGTGTTCATTTTTTTTGAGCCAAAGGATTAAATAAGACACTTGAAATGAACCGTTTACTTATTTAATCCTCTGGCAAAATGAACACTTATTTTTTGTTGCCCTTAGAAAGTTACATTAAGGCCAAAGATCACTGATTTGGCGCGAGGGTAGCTCAAATAGTCGATACCGTAAGAAGAAATGCCACTGATGCTGCGGTCGTTGTTGACTTCAGGATCGTATCCGTCATACTTCGTGCTCAACCAAAGGTTTTGCCCCGTTACCGACAGGTTCAAACCTTTTACATACTTGTTGATGCCCAGTGCCTCGGTGTTGAAGGTATAATTCAAGGCAAGGTTGTTCAAACGCAAGAAAGCTCCATCTTTCAAAAAACGAGTAGATACTGGCGCTGCATTGTTGACCGATTCGTTGGGGAACAAAATGGCCTCTCTGGTGGTGTTGATGCCCTTGGACAAACGTAACTTGTAAAAGTTGGTATTGGCCGTGTTGTCGTAAATCATGTTGCCCGCAACCCCGTTGAAGTTGGCTCGCAAGTCAAAGCCTTTAAAGGTGAATACGGTATTGAAGTTGTACATCCGCGTTGGCAAAGCGCTACCTGCCGAAATGCGGTCTTTGTCGCTCACCACGCCATCGCCATCGGTATCGCGGTAGGTGCTCAAACCTTTGTCGTCAAATCCCGTAAATTCTCGCAAAAAGAAGGTACCAATTGGTTGACCATTCACGTATCCATTGATGGTAGCCGAAGTCAAACCAGAACCAGATGCAGAACCGGAAGGAATAACGGTATAAGGTGAATTTTCAACAATGTTGTCAATAAAAGTGACGTTTCCACCCACTTCAAATTTGAAACCATTGGCGAAACGTTTGCGGTAGTTCAGTTCCAGTTCTACCCCTTGGTTGGTGATTTCCATGTCCTCTACGTTCGTCCAGATGGAGGAAGCAGGTTGAACAGGGTCGGCAGGAATAACTTCCAGCAGGATGTTATTGGATACTTTGTTGAAATAATCGATTGCTCCTGACAAGGCTCCATTAAACAAGGCGAAGTCCAAACCAAGGTCAATCTGGGTAGAAACCTCCCACTGAATGTCCGGGTTGGCCAAACGGGTAAAGGTAGTGCCCGCCGGGAATGCGCCGGTTTCAGAAAGCGGATAACTGGTAGTACCCGAAACCGTTGAAGTAAACAAAGGCTGGGTAATTTTAGAAGGAATTTCCTGGTTACCCGTTTGTCCCCAACCTGCGCGGAGTTTCAAGTCGCTGAAAATTCCACCTTTCATAAAGCCTTCCTCGATGATTCTCCACCCTGCGGAAACAGAAGGGAAAATACCGTACTTGTTGTTTTCGCCAAACTTGGAAGAGCCATCGGCGCGAACCGTAGCGGTCAACAAATACTTGTCGTGGAATTGGTAATTCACCCGACCGAAGAAAGACTGCAATTCATTGATCAGCGCATAACCACCGGGACGGTTATTGGCCAGGGTCAATTCTTGCCCCAATCCAGGGTTGTAAATGGGCTCAATGGGCGAAATTGGGAATTTATTGATGCTGGAATTCCGACCCTGGAGGAAGATTTTTTGGTAAGAATGCCCCGCCAAAGCCGTCAAGCCATGTACATCATTATTAAAGGTGTAGGTAATGTAGTTTTCGATCAGGCGGTTGCGGTTGACGGTAGTGATCGTTTCCAGGCGACCATCTTGTTGAGGCACGGCGCTGGCCAAAGATTGCAGGTCGCGGGTGGAGGTGGCATTGTCGATGCCGAAGTTGAGCTTGTACACCAAACCCTTGGCCAAAGTCAAGGAAGGCGTAATGCTCCCAATGACCCGGTTAACCGTGGTGATGTCCTTTTCCAGTCCCAGCGTAATCAGTGGGTTGGTTCCACTGGCGTAGCGGTAGGGCAGACCCGTTGCTGCATCATACGCAGGATAAGTAGGGTTGGCCGAAAGCGCGCTGCCGATCATGCCACCGATTGGAGGCCGCTCGTTGAGGGTGCTGGTCGCATTCAAGTTCACGTCTACCTGCAGGCGATCGTCCAAAAATTTCTGGCTGATGTTCAAGCGACCAGAGTACAGGTTCAGGTCGTTGCCTTTCAGGATACCTT
Source organism: Haliscomenobacter sp. (assembly GCF_965225875.1). Taxonomy (GTDB): domain Bacteria; phylum Bacteroidota; class Bacteroidia; order Chitinophagales; family Saprospiraceae; genus Haliscomenobacter. Next base: position 1,939,471 of record NZ_CBDDBS010000002.1, read on the forward strand.
CCTGTTGTTGCAAGCCAAAGGAACCATAATAAGTCAACTTGTTCGCGCCACCACTCAAAGAGAGGTTATGGTTGCGGGTAATGGCGGTTCTGCTGATTTCTTTTTGCCAATCGGTATTGGCCTTCAGATCTTCCAATACGCCCCCTACCTTGGGTACCTCCTGGCGGTATTCGTCGGCAGTGAACAAATCGATGGGATTGGCCAGGCTGGAGATGCCCAGTCCACCAGAATAAGTCATCCCTGAGAAGCCAGATTTGCCTTTTTTGGTAGTAATCAGAATTACTCCATTGGCACCCCGTGAGCCGTAAATAGCGGTAGCCGAGGCATCTTTCAAGACGTCAATCGATTCAATGTCTTGCGGATTGAGAAAGGTCAAAGGGTTGGTATTGCCACCTGTGCCGGAATTATCCAGAGCCAATCCATCCAGTACAAACAAAGGTGTACTACCTGTGCGGACCCCGCCCGGGCCACGAATGGTGATGCTTTGGCGGCCGCCTGGTTCACCAGTAGTGGAGGTGACGTTTACACCAGCAACCTTGCCTTGCAGCAATTGTTCTGGTGAATTGATGATGCCTCGGTTAAAATCTTCGTTTTTGATGGACTTTGCCGAGCCAGTCATGTCTTTTTTGTTGGTGCTACCATAGCCGACGACCACTACCTGGGACAACTCTAGTGCACTGGATTTTAGACTGATGTCGATTTTGGTTTGGTTGCCGACCAACACTTCCTGCTTGTCGTAACCGACGAATTCAAAAACGAGGATGGCGTTTTGATCGGACACGGAAATACTGTAGTTTCCATTGATGTCTGTGGTGGTACCCTGGCTGGTGCCTTTGACCAATACCGTGCTGCCGATGAGTGCTTCTTGAGTTTCTGCGTCAATAACGCGGCCAGAAACGGTAATTTCGGTCAGATTTGGAACGCCAAGCGGCGCATTGGACCTTCCCTGGATGATGCTGTTGCAGAGCAACAAACCCAGAAATACAACGAGCCATTTTAGGCCGCGTTGGGGGTGAAAGGGTAGTGAGTGCTTCATTGTCTAAAGTAATTGGTAATGTAAAAAACAGCTTAAACTTATGGCAATTTGCACCTAATTCAAAATTTTATACAAATATTCTGATGAATAGTAAAATTTTTTATTGATAATTTAATGTTCTTTTAACGGGCAAAAAAATGTCCACTCAAACATCGTTATTTCTACTGTATTCAAAAAATGGGCGAGATAAACTAAAGGTTAAGAGTTAGTAAAGAAATTTGAGAATTGGTAAAAAAATTAATATCAAGTGCTTGCTTTTTATTTTTTTCTACTTAATTTTGTCAAAGTATCGCTTATGCGACATTTAGAGGCTATTTTTGTGAACATTTTTTGAGTTTGAGTATTCCTCCCCTCCATTGTACTCACCTCATTTTGATTGTCTGCATCTCCATACCGCTTTATCTTGGTTTTATCTCTAGAATCACACCATTGTAGGCTACAGTGAGATTTCATTGGGCCGCATTGTTTATTGCTATTGTTGCTTTTCAACAACATAGGGTACTCTATTTAACTCATGATCAAAAAAAACTGTAATGAAAAAGCTATTGGTAGCTGTTCTTTTTTTGGCTGCGCTCGCTTATGTTATTTCTTGTGAGCGGGAGGTCGCTAGTGATTTGGACCTCGACAGCCCTTTGGAAGCAATTTTGGATCAGAAATCAGTGACTGGATCTTACGCTGGATACATCATGCCAGAAAGTACTGATTTCGCCAATTTGCCTAACCAGGATGCCAAAAACCCGGTTACAGCGGAAAAAGTAGAGCTGGGTCGTCTGTTGTTTTTTGAGACAGGATTAGCGCTTGAAAACAAATACCCTTCATCAAAGGGCACTTTCTCTTGCAGCAGTTGTCACATTCCCAACCGTGGGTTCACTGCCGGGCGCTTTCAGGGCATAGCAGATGGAGCGGTCGGTTTTGGAAAAAGTGGTGAAGGCCGTCAAAAAAGTTCGGTCTATTTTGGGCACGAGGTGGATGCACAAGGCGCCAGACCACTTCCAGTCATCAACACCACTTACATTTCCAATGCGCTTTGGGCAGGTACTTTCGGGTCTTTCAATGTCAATGAAGGTACTAGCGCTGTCTGGAATCAGGATACCCTGGTTGCCATCAACCACGAGCAATTGATGGGGCTTGAAGCCAACAATGCCCGGGCACTAGCAGTACACCGCCAGGTGATCAACAAAACGGTAACCGACCAATTGGGTTACACCGAGATGTTTGATAAGGCATTCCCTGAAATTCCAGTAAAAGACCGCTACAACCGCAAAACGGGTTCTTTTGCTATCGCGGCATACTTCCGCACTATCCTGACCAACCAGGCGCCTTTTCAGCGTTGGTTGAAAGGGGAAAAAGATGCCATGACTGCACAACAAAAGAAAGGAGCCATTGTCTTTTTTGGCAAAGCGGGTTGTGTGAATTGCCACAATACGCCTTCATTGAATGCTTTCCCTCACCGCTTCTTTGCATTAGGTGTAAACAACTTGTACCAAAGTAATTTCAATGTGTTCCGCACGGACGCAAGCGATCGCCGCAACCTCGGCCGTGGTGGCTTTACTTACAAGGAGGAAGACATGCACAAGTTTAAGGTACCACAATTGTACAACCTTAAAAATGTAGGATTCTACTTCCACGGTGCCAGCAAAACTTCCTTGCGGGAAGTGGTTGAGTATTTCAATGCGGGGATTCCTGAAAATCCTTTGGTACCAGCTAGCCAGATTTCCAGCTTATTCAAACCGCTCAATTTATCTAAGGATGAAGTAGATGACTTGACTGAGTTCCTTGAAAATGGATTATTTGATCCAAATTTGGAACGCTATGCACCAACTAAGACCAAGTCTGGTAACTGCTTTCCAAATAATGACCCACAATCAAAAATAGACATGGGTTGTAACTAACTGCTCCAGATATTTTTTACGCTTAATTCTAGTAGAGGTTTTTGTAAGAAGAGGTGTTGTCGGCGGATTGCGGGCAACACCTCAGCTTTTTCAGCTTTCAAAGGCGATAAACCACTCCTAACCTCAAAGGAAGTTCATCCAGTACATCCAAAGAAAAAAGCCATTGTTCTTTTTGGCGCTCTGTCAAAGCCGGGTTATCCGTTATCCCATGTACTGCTGATAAACTTAAGCCCAGAACCATATTGGCTTCTACATTGAATCTTGAGTTCAGCCGCAGGGTATACCGAGGTACATAGCTGAAACTAAAGCCATAATACCCTTCGAATTTTGGGATTCCACTCATTAACAGTGGCTCAGCATCTGTTTCGTAAACAAATCCACGCAACGACCAGCCCCTCTGCCAATAACTTTTACCGCCATTTTTGGACAAGCGCCTTTTGCCAAATTCATAACGAAGACTGAATTCTTTTTCCTTTAAAATTCGAATTTCATCTTCGCTGCGTTTAAAGCGCAGTACACTCAATTCTAATTCATGGTATTTGCGCTCCTTTTTTCCGGCCCATTGAATGGCAGGAGAAAACCCTCCAAACTCAAAGGCGCCATAGCCGGCATTGTAATCGACCAAAGGCGAGCGGAATTTTTCGAACAAATAAAAATTACTGTACAACTTGATAAAAGTGGTGGTATCCGTTTTTTGCCCGTACAAAACTGAATAAGAAGTGATCCACAATAACATCAGGACGGTTAGTAGTGATAGAGGTTTCATCGTTTTTGATTAAAATCAGGGTTGTTGAATGATGATTTTTTCGATTTTTGAAAATTCAGCGGTTCTGATTTCCAAAAAATAGGTTCCGGCGGCTTGATTGCTCAGCTCCAAGGTCTCGTTGAGGACAATTTGATCCTGAAGCTCCCGACGAAAAACTACTCTGCCGATGAGGTCACGAACAGTGAGGGTTACGTTTTTAGGCCCTGTAAACACACTTTCTACCCGAAAAACACCCGTATTAGGGTTTGGTGAAACCACGATTGGAATATTCCTTGGAGGATTTTTTATGGAGACTTGAACCGAATCTCCGTAGCTTGGAGAGAATCCATTTAGCGTTTTAAAACTATGCGTATCTGACCAACCCAGTATGCTATAAGTACACCAATACCTAAACTGAAATTCGTAAGTAGTATTGGGTTTTAACTTATCCAGTACAATTTCTTTGTTGGCATAAGAACTAACTGATAAATTGGTCCAAAAAAACGCCCCTTTTTCCCGCCACTGCCAGGCGAATTGAACCCCGTATGGGATATCTGCGTAAAGAACGGCGCTAGTTGCGTTGATTCTTTTGATTTTTACAAACTTGGTTTGAGCAGGCTCGCAAACTCTAGGTGAAACAGCGATTTGTTTGACTTCCGACCATTCACTTTTTTGTCCATTTTCACAAAGGTAGCTGACTTGCCACTCATACGTTGCTTCGGATATCACAAAGGAGGGATACCAGTCGTAACTAGGGCGATTGGTACTTACTTGAACCCATTGGGTAGTGCCCAATTTTCGGAATCTCCAAAAAAATTGGTTGGAGGCTTGCATCTTGGACGTTAGAATGATATTGTCGCTGCGGAAACTCAGATCTATGCTTATAGACATTTGACTGGAAGGAATTTGTTGGCATTCACCCCAGGTAAAAAAACTACTCCTGGTCCAGTTGCTCCAATTTCCAGAAGAGCATTCCACACTTACTTCAATTTGATAAACCTTTCCTGGATCTAGACTATCCAACTCTATTTTAGGAATTTCACTTTCATAAATCGGAGACCACTTAAAATAGTCAGGACTATAACGCCAACGGTAATTCAAGGCATTTTGTCCAAGTAACTCCACCCCTACTCTGGATTGTTCTCGCAAATAAGTATTCCAGGTCATTTCTTTGGAATTGGAACAAATCAGGGTTTTAAATGCATAGGTATTGGAAAACGAGCCCCAGTTTCCGCCCCCACAACTACGGCGCACTTGAACTTCATATTCCGTATTTTGAATCAAACCAGTAATGCTTAAGTTTGGCGAGGCAGTTGAATCGGTAAAAATCCAAAAAGTATTCCCTTTGACGCGATAACGCCAGCTGTAACCCGTGTTTTCACCTGTAATGCTCAACGCTGCGTTGCCACTACTCACCGAATCCAATTTAAAACCACTGGGTTGCCAGGCCGGGCAAGGAGTAAAGATACCTAGTGAATAGTCCTCTACCTCCAGGATATTGAGGCTGCGTTCACAAACTTTTCCAAGCGTTTTTCTGGACATGATAACCCGCATCCGCGTCAAGCCCAGGGAAGCTGTTTTGGGGATGGCTATTTTCCAGGAGTATACCTTATCTGGAGCACCTTCGTCTTTAAAAATGGCTTCTCCTGCGTCATCAAAATCTTTGTCGCGATTAAAGTCTATAAAAATGGTGTAATAAACCCGGTAATAAGCGTCCAGGTCCCAAAACTCAATGGTCTTAACCGGAGTGATGGAAAAGGGCACTTCGGCACCTGGGTTGGCAATGAAGCGAGGGCTTAAATGTAAGCCTAAACCACCATCGTTGCCCGACTGATATTCTACTTCTCCAAAGCCAAATTTGTCAATATAGCCATCACTTTTATTGGCATAAGCCAGGCAATAGGCTTCATTACAGCCCTGGGTCTTTATGTTTTGAAATGTGCTCCAATCCGAAAATTGGTTGTTGAAGCAATCCTTGCGAACTTGAAATTCATACTCTGTACAAGGTTGTAAGCCTGCCAAATACAGGATGGCTCCTCTCACTGTTTGACTTTCCCAATTGATTTTCCCTTTAATTCGATATCTAAATTGGTAATTCACATTGAGCTCAGGGAAACTCAGTGTAACTTGGCAAGAAGATGGCCCTGCATGTATTGTAGCGATATTGGGAGCGTTGCAGGCCGTCTTTGTATTCGGTTCCACAGTCCTGATTTTGCACCAAGACTGTGGATTAAGGGTAAAAAATAGGAGCCAAAATAACAGGATATGATGGGTATAGCTTTTCATCCTAAAGTATTTTCAGTTCCTTACAAAAGTAAAATTTAGAATGCAAATTGTTATAATTGCGCTGCATATTTTTTACCAAATCCCTGCCCCTTCAGCCACCAAAAACCCAGCATCCCCACCAAACAGCAGCCGCTCAACACATACCACAAACTACTAAAGCCCCATTGCTCGGCCACATTCATACCGATGTTGGGGGCGATGATGTGCCCAAATGACCAGGCGCTGGAATACAAACCCAGGTATTGCCCTTGGGTGCTCGCGGGAGCACGATCTACCACGATACTGTTGGCAAAAGGCAGTTGGAAAATCTCTCCAAAGGTCACAGCTACCAGGCACAGGATTGCGGCGGTAGCTTGATGTGGGGTAAAATTGAGCAGGATAAAACCGATCCCAATCATGGCTGCGCCCAAAATCACCAGACTCATCTTGGCGTGCCGGCCTTCGAGGCGAGAAACCAGTGGCATTTCAATAAAAGTGATGATGATGCCGTTGCCCGCCAGCAAAAAGCCAATCACATTTTCGTCCCAATGCCAGCTCTCCTTCAAAAAGACTGGAACCATGCTGAAAAACTGCAAAAAGGCAATGGCGTTGATGGCAATCAGGACAAAAAAGAGCAAAAACTGCTTGTCGCGGTAAGGAGACGTGGCGCGGCCTTCAGCCTTGGTCGCTGCTTTTTCCTTACGCATCGATTTTTTCTCTACCAAAAAGAAGCGCAAGAAAAGAGCGGCGCCAATACAGGTGAGTCCATCCACCCAAAACAACCATTGGTAGCCCAGGCTATGCGCCAAAATACCGCCTAGTGCAGGTCCCATGCCAAAGCCCAGATTGATGGCCAAGCGCACCAAAGATAAGGAACGGGTATAATCTTCCGGCTTGCTGTAAGCCGAAATGGATGCCATGTTGGCCGGACGGAAACTGTCCCCTACCATGCCCACAATAAAAACGGCAATGCATAAGCCCAACAAACTCTGAACGTGTTGTATGGCGAAAAACAACAGCCCAGTCAAAAACAAAGACCAAAACATGATCTTGTATGAACCAATCAAGTCACTCAGTCGCCCACCCATGATGGTACCAATTACGGCACCAGCGCCAAAAGAAGTCAGGATCAACGCGGCCTGCCCTTTGGAAAAATCCAATTCCTGGGTCAGGTAAACGGCCAAAAAAGGGAATACCATGGTACCCGCCCGGTTGATGAAAGAAACCAGGCTGAGCATCCAGATGTCGCGATGGAGTCCAGCGAAAGAACTAAGGTAGGCGTTGAGTGCACGAGCAAGCATAGGTTGAGGAGTTGAGGAGTTGAGAAGTTCAGGAGTTGAGGAGTTGAGGCTACCGCAGAAACTTAGACAAGGACATTGTCAAAATCGTTGCGGTAGCCTCAACTTCTCAACTCCTCAACTCCTCAACCAGATATTAACCTCTCGTGCAACGAGTCAGTTGAAAGATAAGTTCCTGAAAAATAATCGATAAAACCCTTAATTACAATCGCTAATTCGGGAGAAAGCTCATTTGCAATTGTGATTATTTGCAGAATCCCTCACTGCCCGGCATTAGGTTTTGGGCGTGGGATCAAATACAGTATTTTCTGCCGATTGTCGGCATAATGCACTTTTTCACCATCAAACACTGCATTCTGCTCCAACATGATGCGCACCTCTTTGTTCCATTCGGGCAAAAAGACTTTGTTGTTGAGCTCGATGGCATAAGCGGTATTGGGCAAAATAGGATAATCTCCTGTGCCAGGCACTCCCGACTGCATGTCCCACATACCAATTGCAGGCCCGGCTCCGTGGCCGTGGTACCCGATGGGGTGTGAATAAATCTGGGGGTTTAAACCTTCAGCTTTGGCTTTGCTGAGGGTAGCTGCCAGGATTTCGTTGCCCGTACGTCCGGTTTTGTATTCACTGGTGAGGATGTCCATCAAGCGCAATCCTTTTTGGTAGGCCTGAAGCAAATACGCAGGGGGTGCCGATTCGCCGGGTTTCAAAACATAGGCATTTTGCTGGGTGTCGGTATTCAAGCCCAGGTATTTGATGCCAAAATCGATGTGTACGAGGTCGCCGGGTTGAATGATGGCAGCGTCAGGGCGTTGGGCAAAGCTGCGGTTTTGCTCATTGCCGCTGGGATCAGCCCGTTGCACATCGCAGGTGGGATGAAACCAGGAGTCAAGTCCCAAGCCTCGCACCTTTTCCCGATAAAACCACACCACATCATCGGTAGTGGTAATGCCAGGTTGAATGACTACCTCAGAAAGTCCTTCGGCGATAATGTCGTGGGCGATGCGGCAGATTTGTTCATAAACGGTCAGCTCCGCGGGGGTGCGCACTTCCAGCCAGTTGACGGCCAAACGTTCAGCAGAAACCAGGCGTTTTTCGTATTTATTGTCGAGTGATTCGCGGAGTTTTTGGTGGTGGAATGCGGAGAGGCCGTCCGCATGCCCAAAATTGGTGCTCAGGTTGATGCCAATGCGTTGGGGATTGCGCTCGGCCACCAGTTGGGCCAGGCGTTTCCACTGATCAGGCTCTTTATCCGGGTCCCAGGCTTTTTTGAATACCTCCCCTACGTCGTAACGCGCACAAGCCAGAAACTCCAGGGGTTTGTCCTTCCCTGGATCATAAATGAGCAACATAGTGGTGCGCCGTGCCGACAACCAGGTTGCGGGCAACATTGTGCGCAGCACTGGGTCTTCGTTGTACTCCCGCGCAATGACTAGCCACATGTCGATCCCTTCCTTGCGCATCAACTCGGGCAATAGGTTTTGGCAACGCTCTTTCAGCCAGCGATCCTGCACCACGGCTTGCTCCCGCAAGGTCAATATTTTTGCCTGCTGCGCTAGGCCGAGCACTACACCTGCTAGCCCCAATACAAAACTCAACACCAATTTTTTCATACTTACCATTTTAACAATTCATCATTCATCTCTCATCTTTCATCTCTAGACATAGTCGGTTTTTGGCCGCTCAAAAATCAACTCATAACTCATTTGCATGGCCGAACTCATGCTGGAAAAAATTTGCACGAGTCGCCAGCCTTCTTCAGCGTGTTCCGCAATGATGGCCTGATAATCCTCTTTGGGGAGGTTGTTCCAAATGTTGGTGGTCAATTTGACAAATTTGTATTCAAACATGGCTTGGGTTATGGTTCAAGGATTAAACAATTCGTCGATGGATTTTTGCAAGTCACGGGTACGGTCTTCGCTGTAGTTGGAGCGGTAGTCTTCTTCTACTTCCCATTCGGGGGTAAAATGTTCGGATGGGGCAGTCGGTGAATGGGCTGCACTCAGGACGTTGGCCACCGTTTGTAAGACATCAGGGTCCTGGGTTTGCAGGACTTGATTGATGATGAAGAGTTTGAGTGCTTTGAGTTCCATTCCGTTTTGAGTTGCTTTTTTAAAAGCTTATTAAAATTTTACCATTCCAAAGCGACATTAATAGCAACACGGATGACACGGATTTGGCGGATTAACGCGGATTTTCTTTTGCCTGCGGCAAAAGTTTTACTTGCCACGAATTACACTAATTTTCACGAATTCAGGCACAAACTTCGTTTGCGCAAAAACGCGTTGACATGAACAAAGTGAATGTCCAATTCGTGAAAATTGGTGTAATTCGTGGCTATCTTATCTCAATCACGCCTAAGGCGGGATAAAAATCCGCGTTAATCCGCCAAATCCGTGTCATCCGCGCTGCTATTAATGTCGCTTTTGTTTCGCTCATCATGCCTTTGAAGATAAGCCAAATTCATCAGTATTTTTTCAATTACACCCTCCCTTCAACTCCGCGATCCAATCCCGAATCAACTCTACCGCCTCCGTATGCACCATCACTCGCCCAATTTCCGGCATCATCACCCCAGGGTCAGTATTTTCCATACGGTACAAGAGAATCGATGCCTTGGGCTGCCCCGGTACAATGCTGAATTGGCGCCCTCCCGAACCCTTACCTGCCGCAACAGGCGGCTTGCAAAAACCCAGGTGCGCCAAGTCTTGCTGGTCGGCCTGCAAGTACAAACCCGAACTGTGCGCAGGCCCCTGCGGATGGTGGCAATGCCCACAATTCACATCCAGATAGGCCAGGGCTCGCTCTTGCAGTGAGCCCGTTTCCGGTTTGTCCCAAGCGGCGAGTTTGGCAAATTTCTCGCCATGATCACCGGTAGCCAAATAGCCTGACTTTTGCCAGCGACTCAGTTGGTTTTCGGTTTTGCCATCGGGGTAGCGCAGGTCCTTGTTGAGGTTGGCTACCTTTGGGCCGATGGGCTGAATGATGGCATCCCGGTTGTGGCAGCTCTTGCACTGCGTCTTATTGGGAACAAGGTATTCAATGTTTTGTTTATGCCCTTTTTCGTCCTGCCAACTTACCGGTTTGATGTCTCCAACGATGTTGAGCTCAGCGTCATTTTCGGCTTCATCCCATACGTAGGTGAAGGCCTGCCACTCCCCTTTGATTTTCATCAAAAGCCGCGTTTCCACTACATCCCAATCCGCTTCTGGCTTGGCAAAATCGGCGGGATAATAGAAGTTTTTGATCAAAACAGCCTGATCCGGAAAGTCCAGTCGACCGTCGGCAGCTACGGTAGCCTGGGTACCTTTGGGCATCCACACAAAACGGGCTTTGTGGGCATAATCGGTAAACAGTGGCGTGATCAATTCGTAAGGCAAAACGCCGGTGTTGGGCTTCAACTCGCGTTGGATGCCCGTGAAAAAGCCGTAGTCCGATAGTTTCGGATAAGGCGCTTTATTTGGATCAAAACGCACCGGGCCACTGACTTCCATGCCTTTTTTTTGCGCAGCAGGACCTTGACAAGTGAAACAAAAACCTAGTGCCAGGAAAAATCCAAGGACTAAAATCCGGCCTTTCAAAAACTCATTTTTCATTTGCACTGGTAAGGTTTTAGGTCAGGGTTGATGTTTTTAAAATCGTTGGCGGCGTCGATGTTGGCAAAACGCAGGCCAGCCTGAGGCTGGTCGATGCAGATGTTCATCGGGTTGCTGCTGCTGGGGCGTTTGTCGTCCAGAATGCCATCGTAGAGGATGTCCTGGGGTTTGCCGCCGAAGTACACGTTGACCATTTTGCCAAAGTCCTTGCTCAGATCGGGCAGGGCCTTTTTGCGCTCAAAACGGTTGTTGTGCAGCTTGATGTCGTAGGTGTAGGGGTCGTAGTTTTTGTCGTCCCATTTCAGTTGCACGATGTGGTAACTGGCAATGGCGGCACCCATGGTTTTGTGGCCGATGATTTCATTGTGGTGCGCTTCCACGTCTTTGGCAGCCAGAAAAATCAGGCCAGTGCCGGGGGCAACGGTGGCGACGATGTTCCCTTCGGGGGCAAAGTTGCGGTGGTTGTTGCTGATGATTTTGTTGTGGTGGATTTTGCAGCTTTTGCCATTGCCCGCCGGTAAACCGGGTAGGTCAAAGACGAGAATCCCGCCCGTATTTTTTTCCGAACGGCAGTATTTCACCTCGGCGTTCGTGCAGTTTTCAATCTCGATGCCCGCTACGTTTTCGTGGGCGTAGGAATTTTTGACCACCACATTTTTGGATTGCCCTACGTAGATGCCCGCATCAGAGGCAAAGGCAGCTTCACATTGGTCGATCAATACGCCGTCGCAGCCTACTGGATAAAGGCCATACCCACCATTGGTGGCATTGGCACCCCCGCTCCAGGTGGCTTTTACGTTGCGCATGGTGACGTGGTTGGCGTCTTGCACCCGAATGGCATCACCTTTGGTGTCGGTAACGGTGAGGTCCTGGATGGTCACCGAATCAGCAGTAATTTTGAGGCCTTCGGCACCAGCCTTTTGGCCCAAAAAAGAAAGAATGGTTTTTTCTTTGCCCGCACCCTGGATGGTCACGCCCTTTACGCCATCCAACAACAGTGGGCGGTCAAAATGGTGAATTCCCTCCGGGATCTTGATCACATCGCCGGGTTTGGCGTTGATCAATTGGGTTTGCAGGTCGTTGTAGAGTGCGGTGTCGACGTCTCCTGGATCGGAGGGGCGGGTATTCGTGCAGGCGGCGCACAAAAAGGCCAAAATTGCGAGCTGAGTGAACTTCATGAATTTGGTTTTATAACTTATCTGACGAAGATATAAAACCCCTTGCTTATTTTGGGCCTTGCTGCGTTTTCTTGTCACCAAATGTAAACAGTTCGTTATCCCAAATTTTCAGAAAAACACAAAGCGGCACAATTTTTAAGCACAAAGGACGCAAAGGAAAGCACAAAGGACACCAAGGCGAGACGTTGACAAAGCCATGCATCTGAGCTTTTTCCGTCAACCCTCATTGTGGGCAAAACGCCCCGTCAACGTCATAATCTTTGTGACCTTTGTGCTTTCCTTTGCGTCCTTTGTGCTCATCCTTTTGTTTGTGATGCTAATTTGAAGATTCGGGATGCTGCTCATATGTGTCTGCAAATTATGTCTAAAATAGTTAAGACCCTTTTGCATCTATTTTTGTCCGGCATCATGGTCGCCACGATGTACCAATTGGGCTATCATTGTCAGCAAACTGATTTTTGGCCGTTGCTGGGGACTTATGCCACATTTTTTGGTGCATACGCCCTGGTGCTCAAGCTGGCGATGGAAAAGGGAAGCATTCAATGGTACCTGCTTTTGGGGATTGGCCTGCGGCTGCTGCTGCTGTTTTCCATGCCCAACTTGTCGGATGATGTGTACCGTTACCTCTGGGATGGCAAGCTGTGGCTCAACGGCATCAACCCTTTTGTACATCCCCCCTCCTACTATGTGCAGCAAGGCGCGCTACCCAACGGGCTCAGCATGGAGCTTTACGCAGAGCTCAATTCACCGGATTACCACACCATTTACCCACCCATCGCCCAAGGCTTGTTTACGCTGAGTTGTGCCTTGTTTCCTGAAGACCTTTATGCGAGTATTGTAGCGATGAAGTTGGGGATTTTGTTGGCGGAATTGGGCAGTTTATGGCTCCTGAGGGTTTTGTTGCAACGCTTTCAAATCGCGCCACAGCACATCCTGATTTACGCCCTCAATCCCTTAATCATTTTGGAATTGGTAGGCAATGTCCACCTGGAAGCCTTAATGATTTTTTTCCTGCTGCTGGCCTTATTTCTGCTGCAAAAACAGCTACATGGTTGGGCGAGCGTGGCGCTGGCGGGCTCCATTGCCAGCAAGTTGTTGCCCCTGATGTTTTTGCCTTTTTTGATCCGGCGTTGGGGTTGGCCACAGCGGAGTATGGGGTATTTTGCGTTGCTGGGCGGGGTGTTGTTGTTGCTGTTTGTGCCGATGCTCAGTTGGGAATTCATCCAGGGTTTTGCCTCCAGTTTGGACTTGTACTTCCAAAAGTTTGAGTTCAATGCCGGAGTGTATTACCTACTGCGTTGGGTGTTTTATGTGCTGACGGGTTACAATTTGATCCTTGTTCTGGGGCCTCTTTTAGGTTTATTCGTAGTGTACAGCATCGTCAAAATGGCGCAGCGGGAGCAGGATTTGCGTTGGGGAAAACTGCCGCTGTTGATGGTACTGGCTTTTAGCTTGTATTTGTTTTCGGCGACCATCATTCATCCCTGGTACCTGGCGGTGCCGATTGTACTGTGCGTGCTCACGCCGCTGCGTTTTCCGGTGTTGTGGTCGGGGTTGGTGGTATTGTCGTATAGCCATTATGATGGGGGCGGTTTTGCGGAAAATTATTGGTTGATTGGGGTTGAGTATGGGGTTTTGGGGGTGTTTTTGGCGATGGAGTGGCGGAAATCGACAAAAAACAGCGCAAGTGAGCGGTAACTATCCAAAAACAATCGATTCTGCTCACTTGTATTTTTCTTTTGAGCGGAAAGTGTGTTTCCAGGTTGGTTTCCGCCCACTTGGCAAAATGAGGGGGCGGTTTTGCGGAAAATTATGGTTGGCGTGGATGGAGTATGGATATTGGGGTGTTTTTGGGATTTGAGTGGAAGGGCAATTTTTTTCTAAAAAAGGACTTTTTTTGAGGCCTTTCTTGCAGCCATAAACTAGCTTTCGAAAATAGTGAATACCGTAAGCAAGGAATTAGGATAAAAATATTTGTGCCAGTTTTTTAGTTATCTCATGGAATCAAGAAAACCCAAAAATGATAAACTTAAAATATCTAACCACCACTTTTTTATTCTTTGTCCTTTTTGCTACCCATTCAAATTGTCAAAATAGCGGCGACATAACAGTAACTATATCTGATTTCGAATTTTCAAGAAAAGGCCAATTAATTACCATGATATTTGAATCTGAAGAAGGTTTTCCTTCCAATCTAGGTAAAGCTGTTAGATCTGTAAAATCAAGAGGTGATGATATAGGAAAATGGGTTAGTACATTTGGAAAACTATCATTTGGAGAATATGCGGTTGTCGCTTACTATGATAAAAATAGCAATAACAAACTCGATAGAAATTTTTTTGGATCACCAAAGGAACCAATCGGTACTTCCTGCAATAGAAAATCAGGAAGGTTAAAGTTCGAAAATGCCTCTTTTAAATTAGATGGGCAAATGAAAGAACTTAAGATAAAATTATACTGAAGACCTTCTTGAATAAGGCGATTAATTCAAATTATCAGAAACACTGGTGAATGCTTTGCAATTACTCTTTCCCCAAAATTCCGTAAATTACCCTCTCCTACAGTCACCAATTCAGCAGTTTATGGCCCAAAAACTCCTTTTTATCGCCTTGTTCTGTTTGGGATTGACCCATCTCCACGCCCGCCACCTCATCGGTGGGGCCATGAGTTATCGCTGCCTGGGAGGCGGTGAATACGAGTTTACCCTGCGCTTGTACCGGGATTGTTATTGCCTAGGTTGTCCGCCCATTGATGCGGAGGCTTACATTGGCATTTATCGCTGTAGTCCAGGGCAGTGTGGCAATCAGTCCAATGTTTATGGCAGTGTGAATGTGCCCCGGCAGAGCCTGCGCAACATCCCTCCTACGGAGTACCCCTGTTTGGTTCCTCCCGATGTGTGTGTGGAAGAAGGCGTGTATATCTTTCGTTATTTACTGCCACAGTCAACCATGAGTTACCACGTGTCTTTTCAGCGCTGCTGCCGGGATGAAACCATGAGCAACATTGCTTTACCTGGTTCGACGGGTGCTACATACACCGTAGAAATTACGCCCGAGGCCCAACAAGTGTGCAACAACAGCCCGCAGTTTTCCATCGTTCCACCCACGGTAATTTGTGCAAATGCGCTGTTGGAGTACGACCATTCCGCCGAAGAAATGGATGGAGACAGCCTCGTGTATGAATTGTGTGCCCCCCTGGCTGGCGCGGGCAATGCCAATGGGCAACTACTCACTTTCACTTGTTCGGGTTCCACGCCCCGGCCGGCTTGCCCACCACCCTATACCGAATTGTTCTACCGCAATCCCTATTCGGCTGCCGAACCAATACTCGGCAATCCAGTATTAAAAATTGATCCCCGCACTGGCCTTATCACTTTGAGGCCTAGTGCTCAAGGGCGTTTTGCCGTGGGTGTTTGTGTGCGTGAATACCGCAAGGGCGTACTACTGAGTCGAGTGACCCGCGACTTCCAGTTCAATGTCACCGATGGCTGTAATCCCAAACTCCAGCCTGATGTCAAAGAAGATGCAAAACTGGCTGAAAAGGAATTTTTAATCCGCTCCTGTGGCAAAACCCTGGTAGACATTACCAATGAAAGTACGCCGCGCGAATCCATCAAGTTGATCAACTGGAGTTTTGACCTCAAAAAAGGCCCGGCGGCCCAAAGCAACCAATGGAATCCTCAGATTCAGTTTCCCGATACGGGGCGTTATCAAGGCAAACTGCTGCTCAACCCCGGCTTTGAATGTGCCGATTCAGCGAAGGTCATAGTCCACGTTTTACCATTGTTACAAGCTGATTTTAGTTTTGACTACGATACCTGCAAAGCGGGGGAAGTGCAGTTCCGGGATCGTTCCATTGCCCATGCCAAATCCATCCGGGAGTGGAACTGGTTCTCGGGGGAAAGAGGTACAAGTACCCTCGCCAATCCAAGTTTCCAATATGAATATCCGGGGATAAAAAGGGCACGTTTGACCGTCCGTGATGCCAATAGTTGTGTTTCTACGATTCAAAAAGATGTGCGTTATTTTCCCGTGCCTAAATTGTTGTTGACCACCCCTAGTTCGGCAGAATTGTGTGAGCCGGGGCAGGTTTATTTCCAAAATCTCTCCACTCCCGTAGATACCACTTATCGGATTGAATGGAAATTTGGCGACGGAGGCGTTTCCCGCAAGCATAGCCCCAGTTACACCTATCCGCACGACGGGCTTTATTCGGTGGCGCTCAAGGTGGTTTCACCAATTGGGTGTGAGACCGACACGATTTATCCCGATTTAATCCTCATCAAACCCAGCCCTCAGGCCGCCTTTGCCATTGAGCCACCGGAAGTCACCAATGTCTTTCCCGATTTTCAGCTAAAGGATCAGTCAACCGACGCCCTGCGCTGGTTGTGGCAGTTTGATGATGGCCGCCAGTACACGGATCACAACCCGAGCGCGGCTGCCCGCGAGCTGGGCACCTTGCGCATCACCCAATTTGCTTACAATAACTTTGGCTGCCAGGATAGTACCTCTCACGTGTTGCGCATTTTACCAGAGGTGCGCTATTTTTTACCCAATGCCTTTACGCCCAATGGCGATTCTGTTAATGATGAATTACGAGCAGTTGGAATTTTTGAGGGCATGCGCAATTTCCGCATCAATGTGTGGAATCGATGGGGGGAAATGGTGTTCCAATCCAGCAACCCGCAGGATACCTGGAATGGCTTGAAATTTAATCAGGGGAGCGAACTTCCGGTTGGTGTGTACACCGTTTTGGCCAGCTACCTGGATCCCAAAGACCAAATGATCGAATATCGAGGATTTGTTACTTTATTGCGGTGATTCTGCTGCGTGGGTAGCAAAATAAAATATAAAATAAAAAACAGGTCAATCAAGTTTTACACTCAATTGACCTGTCTGGGCGTTTGGGGGTTAAGCTACATCATCAATCAGTGCAGCATGACCAACTCACTAAAACTTTGATTGTTCTCTCCAAAATTCAACACTACATAATACAGACCACGGTCTAAATTGCTTACATCAAAAGAAACAACATTGTTGGTCTTGAAATAATTAGAACTTTTTGCACTTGCTACATCAAAACTTCAGAACTGGCTATTTGAGGTACATTGGCGTAGATGTTCCAGGTGCGGTCTTTGGATATTCCGCAGGCGTTGGAAGCAATGAGTTTAAGTGTTCCGTTGGATGTTCCGCTAACGGTTACCGTAGATTGATTGCTCGCACCAGTGATAGAGGTACCGCCAGTGGTACTCCACGCGAAAATATTAGCATTCACTGAGCCTGCTCCTGATATAGAGTTTTAAACTTTAAAAATGATAATTAAAAGAAAACTGCATCACTGGACTGAACCCTAACTGAAAGTCTTCGTCATTTCTTGGAGAGCTGGGCCCTACTATAAATCCTAGTCCTCCAATGCTTGGACTATTAAGCGCTCCAAATAAAAAATTCGTTGTTTTTGTGAACGAAGTTTCATAATAGAAGCCAGCTTCTGTAGCTACTGAAAATGAGCTATTCAAAAAATACTGCACTCCAAAACTTTGTCTAAATCCCACCGCAAGCGTTTTACGTTGATCATATGTAGTTGCAACAATATAATCCCCTGGACGTAACGTGGAATTTATATAGTCCACTCCCTTTTGGAGATGTGGATATTCCCAGCGGTATTTTATAAATGCATCACTTGCTCCGTACCAAAAAAACCTTGAATTTGAATTTTTTCGCCCTATTTGGTACTGCAACCCAAACCAAGTACTCGTATACAGTTTGGTGTCAACCAATGTATACTTAATGAAAAATGAATAAAGCGTATCATAATAGGGATGAATGTACCTAAAGTGTTCACTACTTGAATTGTACATTGCGCTCAATCCAAATCGTAATCCCACCCTCGGTGAAATATGCTTCTTTAGCATAAGGGTATAGGGTTCGTCCTTTAAGTTCAGTGGGCGCAAACCAATCCCAATCTCCCAATTGCCTTGCTGAGCATTGGAAGTGAAAATGATTATCATCAGAAAATACAGGGTAGTAATGGCCTTAAGCCATGTCGTTGGGATGACCTTTTTCATTGCATTTGAATTTTGTACGAAAGATTGATGTATATTTCGCTCTGGCGAATTCAGTTGCCACAAAATCAGGCCATCATTCTATATGGAGGTACCAAACCACGGGCGGATCCTACTCGTGGTTTGGTATCCTAACCATTAATGGTGCTTCAAAAATAGGGTGGGCACTTGCAAAAATCTTGCAAGTCCAAGATTTTCTTCAAAAAAATTCAACTACCGTTTTTACCCGACAGTACCAATCCACTAAAATCCAATCCTCGTTCATTGACGTAATAGTAGCTCTGTTGAACCTTGCAATAAGCGATCTCTGCACCCAAATCCTTGAGTGCATCCAATAAGTAGTAGACCTGCCGCGGAGAAATGGCTAAACGATAGGACAATGACAAGTAATTTCCAGTGCCCTTTCTCAAAATGAGGCCATTTAGACGGTCTAGCAGTTGTAACTGTTCAGATAGTTTCATAGTGTACTTGGGATAGGTTAAAAATCTCAAAAATGATCCAATACTAATCCATTATAAGGTCAATAAGTTCTCACCGCAGAGTATACTTAAAAATAGTTGATGATAATCCGTTTTGTCGTTTTGATGTTGTTATAGCACGCTAATAAATGCAAAAAAAAATGAGTATCCAAATTTTAACAATTAAAATGGATACTCTTTTGGTCTTTTTGTATCAAATTTTTTTTCACTCGCAGCAAGAGCATTCACTCAATTGATCGAATATCGAGGATTTATCACTTTACTCCGTTAAATCTTCTGCATAGGTAGAGGAATAGTGGCGTGTTCAGTTGATCTACTGTATCTTTAATCACAAAAAACCATGTTTGTATCCTTCATAGCTGGGGTTAGCGCTTATGGACGTGCGCTTCAATTGTGTTTCAAGTACAATTTGTGGATTTACTTTTTCGTGCCCGCCTTGCTGTGTATCCTTCTGGGAGGGGGTATGATCTACGGCGTCTGGAACGTTTCGGATGACCTGGGCAATTGGATGGCCGGTTTTTGGCCCTTTAATTGGGGAAAAAGTTGGGTCGACAATGTGGGACAAGTGTTCGGAGGGCTGGCCGTAGGGGCTTTCGGTTTCATCATTTTCCGCAATCTGGTGCTAGCCATTGCGGGGCCGTTCATGAGTTTGCTTTCGGAGCGGGTGGAAAATCGGCTCCGTGGACAGGCATCTGCTGCATTTAAGATGAATGCTTTTTTGAGCGATATGGCGCGGGGTATCCGCATTGCCATTCGTTTGATTGTACGGGAGTTGTTTTTTACAATAGTCTTGTTTCTGCTCGGTTTAATCCCTGGTTTGGCCGTCATCACTACTCCACTGATTTTTATCGTACAGGCTTATTACGCCGGAGCTGGAAACATTGATTTTGCGCTGGAGCGCCATTATCGGGTGCGGGATAGCATTCGTTTTGTGCGCCAAAATCGAGGGCTGGCGATTGGGAATGGAAGTGTATATTTGTTGTTGTTGCTTTCAGTGGTTGGCTTTTTGGTGGCCTTGCCGTTAGGTACCATTGCAGCTACGGTGGAAACGGTGAAAAGAATTAAATAGTGCTGACAGCTGATTGCTCATTGCTGATAGCAAAAAAACCTAAAACCATGAAAACCCATTTGAATCTCCTCCTTCTTCTCTGGCTGTGCTCCAGCTGTGCCCAGCTCAATTACCTGGATCAAGCGCAAAATGCCTTTAACCAAGGGGCCAGTTTGGAAACCAACCTCAGTTTTGGCGAACCCGCTTTGTTGGGGCAACCCTCAGCGGCGGGTAGTCAGGCCATGAGTTTGGCAACACCCGATTTGTGTTATCGCCTGGCTTACGCACAAGTCAATAAAGCTCTACTCAAAGACAGTAAACTCAAAGCCGATGGCGTGTTGGTCAATGCCCATTCCCTGCGGGCGCTGAGTGCCTGGAAATTGGGGCTGTATGCCCAGGCTACGGAGAGCGCCCTGGCTGCCAAAATCGCCCTGCAAGATTCTGAGGTGCCTCTACCCCGTGAAGCCGCAATGATGACCGCCCTCGAAGGACTCATCCAGGCGGATCAGGCATTTCTGGCTGTGCAAAAGTTGAAACTGGACCATCAAAAGCCAAATGTTTCAGATGGGCTCAACACCATGGCGAACATCCGCAAACAATACGAGGCAGACATCGTCAACAGCAATGGAAGTGGAAAAATTGATAAAGCCCTGAGCATTTTGGACAAGGCCAAACTGGAAGTTCCAGGCCGGGCCGACATTCAGACCTATTTCATTATGTCGCAATTGGCAGCACTTAAAACCTGGCTGGATGAACTGGACCAGATTTATAGCTTGCTCAAAACTTTTAATCTCAGCGGCAACAACAATGATTTGAAGCGTTGGTTTGATCAGGAGAATGATCGTTTTACCCAAAAGCGAAATTTGTATATGGGTCAGTTGGCGCCTTTATTGCCCCAACAAAAAGAAAATGTAATGTACAAACGCTGGGAAGAGTGGTTGTTTAACTAAGCTACTACAATCCTGGCCAAAACGCATCTTTCAAATACTCCAATTTGGTTTTCCCGTCATCGCGCAGGATGATACTGATGACGTCGAAGCGGATTTCGCCTGGGTGTTCTATTTTTTCGCAATAAACCGAAGCAGCACCTGCCAACATTCGTTGCTGCTGTGGGGTAATAAAAAACTCCGGCGGTCCGAAGCGATCAGAGCTGCGGGTTTTGACCTCTACAAAAACGATGGTGTTGCCTTCCTGGGCAATCATGTCTACTTCGGCGCGCCCCGTGCGCCAGTTTTTGGACCGGATGGTCAAGCCTTGGGCTTCGAGGTGTTGTTGGGCAAGGGTCTCGCCTTTTTGGCCCAGAATGATATTGTCTGTCATTGCGCCTTATTTAAAATAATTTATTCGTTTATTTTTTTCAAAAATAAAAACTTTTTCTATTAAAAAAACAAAAGAGGCAGACTTTTGAAAGTCTGCCTCAGAATACCGTTCAAAAACATAGATTTTGGGACTATTAATAAGCCGTATAGATCATTCGTTTGCTCGCCGTAAAGGAATCGCTTGAAAGCTGGTAGTAGTACACACCCAGTCCGGGCAGTGTTTGCTTCGGTACTTTCAGTTCGTTGTACCCCCTTTCAAACTTCGCGGAGTGTTTGAATACCAAACGGCCCGCTGCATCAAAAATGCGGATGTGCGCATCCTGCGTTTTTGGCAAGGAAAAAGCAATGTTCGTTTCTCCAGTAAATGGATTCGGGTAGTTTTGGTACAAATGAATCCCCTCCCCTTTTTGCGTTGTAGATTCGTTTACCTTAAGTAGCACTTGCATCAGTTCGCCCGCCTGGTTGTAGGCCTCTGATGGAGTTGGGGCTTCTTTGAGGGACAGTGCAGTGGCCAAATCAGCTGCCCGCAAGGCTTTGAAGCGTACAGAAAACAGTTGACGTCGACCATCGGGCACCTCATCTCCTTTATTGTCCCAACTGGTATTGAGCAAACCGGCTTTTAGGTCAGCAGTACCCAGGTTGCCTTCATTCCACTGGGGCAGTTCGCCCTTTTCGGTATCTAGCAATTGCAGCAGGTGGTGGTCAAAATCCAGTGTGAACTGGAACCCTTGCACCTTTGATACATCCTCGGCACTGAAGTCTACGGTAATTTCTTCACCAGGTTCAAAAGTTTGATTGCTGGTTTCCACGATGAGTTCCCCATTGGTGGTTCGGCCATCGGTATTCGCGAGGCTATTGGGTTTGGCGCTCATGTTCACGTCGCCCACCTTGATGCCTACAAAGTCAGCACGACCTTCTTTGGACAAGAAATTATTAAGGCTTTTGGCTTCCGGGAAGGTTGCTTTCAGTGGATCCTGACCTTGAGGAAATTTGAAATTGGCATCAATAAAGCGCCAGGAAGTATTCCCGTTGGGGAAACTGGTTTCCATGTTCAGAATCAACTTACGTAGGCGAATCAAATCTACTGTAGAAATATTGCCTGACTTATCAACATCCGCAGCAATATGCTGATATGGCGTTTTGAGCAAGCTCAAACCCAGAATATGTTTTTGGATGATCACCAAATCTATCGTTGTCACCCCATTGATGGGGTCTTCGGTTTTTTGTGGTACAATGGTATAGTCACCGCCCAGAGGCACTTCGGGCAAGGTGTAATTTCCATCCACCCCGGTAGCTGTTTTGCCCAATTGCTTACTGCCCGAAATCGCGACAGATTCAATTTGGACTCCTGTTTCTGTTCGTATGTTTCCTGCGATTCGGCCTACGGTTTCACCTACTGGAGGACATAACTTTCCATTGTCCTGTATATCGATGAAAGTAGTACAAAAAGCTCCGTTGTTGAGCGTATCATAGACCCAAAGTTGGATGGCTTGCCGACCAATATCGGCGCAAGTAAAGGTGATTTGTTCAACAGGATTGGTGAGCAAGCTCCCGGAACCCCGGCGGATGGCAATGCGGGTTGGTTTACCACCACAATCATCATAACTTCCTGCATCAAACAACTTGGCATCGATAATTGCCGCAGTTTGGCCATCTTTGCTGTCCAGCGTAGTAGATAAACCATTGAGACATTGTGCTACTGGTGGCTTTTTATCGATCACCGTAATGGTCATCGAACCTAGGGTAGCATTTCCACACTGATCCACGGCCCGGAAATTGATCTTGTGCTTACCTACAGGATACGTACCAGATGCCAGTGCACCTTTGAGGTCGGCGTATTTGCCGTCATTGGTAATCGTTACGTTGCCACCACAATCAGTACCTGTAGCTGCCAGTGTAGTCACCTTGATGGTTTTGCACTGTTCGGTCAAAAAGAAAGTGGTGTCTTTGGGTACCACCAGGGTTGGGGGCGTACGGTCCTCCACTTTGATCACCTGGGTAAAGGAAAAGGTCGTTTTTTCTGGTTCGGCAGGATTGTGGTTGCACCAGTCAATGACCGACCATTTGCGGAAAATTTTAAAACAGGTTTCATTTTGGGACTCAAAACGTTTGTCTTCATGGCTAATACCCACGGTTCCGCAAATTGGATGAGTTACTACTGGCTCCCGGTTTTCAAGTGGTAGGTCTTTAGGGTCAGTTTTTCCTCCACACCCAACAATTGTAAAGTCTTTCGGCCATTTGATCATTTCAGCGGTCAACTTGTTGTTGTTGACAATGGTGATGGTTTGACTACAAGTAGCTGTACGCCCTTTCCAGTCCTTGGCGGTAAAGCTACGGGTGATTTTACCCCGATTGCATTCGGCACGTTCGTAGTTGCTGGTAGAGTCCAGGGTAAAGGAGCAGTTTTCGAGTACAATCGGGCTTCCAAATACATGTAATTGGGTAATATCCGTGGTACATTCAACCACTTTGTTAGCAGGGCACGTAATGCGCGGCCCCAACTCATCGCGGATGGTTACGGTAAAATCACAATCGTTGTATTTGCCATAGAGGTCCCCGCCCTGGCGTTCACGAGCTGGATCAACCGGGCCGTTTCCAGGGTCAACTTCATACACCCGCAGTGTAACTTTTACATTTTGGCTGTCTACATCATTGCAACAGAATACCGCGTAGTCATCAAAGTACTCCTGGTAATCGGGAGTAGAAGGACTATCGTCACCATTGATTTTGTTGCAAGAACCTGCTACCCAACGGCGGGCTTTGTAGTACAGGCGCGTTTTGCAGTTGTCTTTGCTGCCTTCATCAAAACTTTTCGCTTGAATGAAAGCGACTCCACCTTCGGGTAAAGAGATGATGTTGTTTTTGCGGCACACTACGGTAGGCACTTCTTCATCTACGATGGTAAGTGTGGTGGTACAAACGGAAGAGTTTCCACACAAATCAATTGCAGTATAAGTGAGGGTATGTGTACCCAGAGGCACATTGAAGTGAGGGTTAAAGCCAGAGCTTCCGTAAGAAGCCCGCACTGAAACGGCTGGATTTGGGTCGCAGTTATCACTTGCAGTAAGTTTAGGCAACTGCACTACAGCGGTACATTGACCCGGATCGGTGCCCTTGCGGATAGGAGCCGGACAAGTCAGGGTTGGAGCCACCTCGTCTCTTACCTGAATGACCTGAGTGGCTTCCCGCACAGCTCCCGTACAACGATCTAGTATCGTCCACTTACGTGAAATTAATCGTCCCAGTCCTTCGCAAATTTTAGTCGTATCGTCACGGAAGGTAATCACAAAATCGCAGAAACCGTTACTCCTGAGTTTACGACCTTGAAATGTTGGAACACCTGTAATGGAAGTATCCGCGCTGGGTCGGTCACAAGGTAAATTCACCAAACCTGGAATCGTCACATCTGTTACGCCAATTTTTTTCAACACTATCTTTTGCAGACAAGTATCAGCGTTGCCCGAGGAATCACGAGCAATCCAACTCCGACGGATGTAGACGGCGGTATCACTGCCACAGCGGCCTCGTAGAAATAAGTCTTCGTAACGCAGGCGCACAGTACGGTTGATGTTGTCAATTACTCTAGGGCGGCCCAGTACATTTGCACTGGTATCTGCGGCACAGAATAAGGTTGTATCCCGGCAAAAGATCTCCGGTGCCTGAGTATCAAAAACCTGAATGTATCCTGAGCAGTTGAAACTAGTAGCATTATCTCTTACCAGGACAGTTAAAACTTTCCCGATTCTTCCACGTACACTTATTGTCAATGGGTCGGCACCATTGGCAATAAATTCTCCATTTTCATCTACAACGGTAATTGTTTTCGCTCCTGAACAGGTAGAGCTTGCATCAACGATCAGCTCACTTCCGATGTTTACCTCACCAGTGGCCCCAACACTAATGCGAACGGGGGCGTTAGGAGAAATACTTTTACACACCAATTGGCACTGGGCTGATACCGTTTGGCTCCAGAACATCAGGACCGGAATCAAGATCGGAATCCATCGCGTCCATCCTCCTAAAAATGGAATGTACGGTGTTCTCTCATTCATGGCACTATGTTTTTGACGGTTTCGAATTAAGAATTTTTAATATTCAATTCCAATACCGTGCCAAAGTGCCTTTTTAGGGGCAATAAAAAGATAAGTATTTCATTTTTCCAAAGGATTAGATGAGTAAACGGTTCATTTTAAGTTTCTTATCTAATCCTTTGGCTCAGAAAAAATGAACACTTATTTTTGCCCCACTACTAAGTATTTTTTTATTTTTTTTTACAAAAAAAAAGCCCCCTTCACAACCGAAGGAGGCCATCCCAAAAACCGATTTAAGTATATTCTTGATGCATTTTCAGGGCGCCACACTGGGCACACTACAAGCAATGTGATTCAATAGGAAAAGCAAGAAACAGGTATGTGGGAACGGAATATAGCCTTTTAAGGTTACTCAAACAGTTAGAGGAGGGAACGAACTGCTGAATAGATATTAACGAGCAACAAATATCAAAATTTTATTAAATAAACTCAATACCCAATTGTTGGTATTTTGGAAAAAAAATGATTCCCGGATGAATTAAACCTTGATTATTAAGGAGTTTCATCCGGGAATATTTTATTTTATCTTCTGCCGTAACGGCTTCCAGGCTTGTTTTGAGGTCCTTTGAACCCAAAGGCCAAAGTTACTTCATGAGAGCCTGTAGAGTATTGTTGCAAATCTTGCATCGATAAATCAAAGGTGTAGAAAAAGCGGAAGCTCTCCGATATTTCTGAGCCAATCAACGCACCGATGGTTTTGAGTGAGCGATAGGACAAGCCCGCGATCAATTTGTTGTCGAGGATACCCGCTTTGAGGTTGATATCGACGTTGAACGGAGTATCTTTGATCTGGCGCACCATGATCGAAGGCTCCAGACTCAGTTGATTATTTGACAACTCAAACTTATGCCCGACCAGGAATACATAGTGCTGAAACAAGCTGCCTGACCCCTCATTTGTGCCAATGTTGTTCAGTCGCTCTGCAATCAAGTTGGTAAAGCTCAAGCTGGCATAAGTATTTTCATAAAAGCGGGCAAACAAACCCAAAGAGGCATCAAATTGTTGACGGCCATTCACGGCTGCTTCGATGATGTCATCTCCGGCCTGGTAAATGGGTTCTGGTTCACCCAATACATTATTGCCCACTGATACCTGGCTGAATTCGGTTGAAAAACCGATGGCCAGTTTGACATTTTCATTGACTTTAAAGCGGAAACCTGAATTCAGGCGGGCCCGTACCCGGGAAAGGCGCGCAGCACTTTCACCCATTACTGCAAGTCCAAAACCAAAAGTATTGCCCATTGGGCCGTGGTACTGTACCCCTACGTTTTTTGGCGCATCGGGGAAGCCAATCCATTGGCCACGTGCGTTGAACTGAATTTGGTGTGTCTCTTCAAAACCAGCAGCAGCTGGGTTGATGAGAATTGGAGCCAAGTTGTAGTGGGTAAAAATGGCTTCATCTTGAGCCCAAAGTAAAGCTGTTGGCAACAGCAACAATATAAGGTGTAACAATTTTTTCATGGTCAAAATCGGTTGATGGTTCATGGAATATTGTTAAGATGCCGGGGCAAACATTGGGATGCTGCCCCGACACAAAAGGCTTGCTTATTCTTCTCTCAGCAGCGTAATTGATCCTCTTGCCTGTATTTCTTTGCCATCGGCGTTCTTGTAGTCCAGGATATAGTAATAGGCACCTTCTGGAAGTTTCTCACCACTTTGGGTGGTGCCATCCCAGTCATTGTTGTAATTTTCTGCTTGGTACACCAGTTGTCCCCAACGGTTGTAGATAAAAATCTTGTTGCCAGGGAATTCTTGAATACAGTTGATCAGGAAAGTCTCGTTCGAACCATCTCCATCTGGAGAGATTACCGAGCGGATATCCATACAGGGCAAACGGCGGTCTTTCACTTCGATTGCACTTACATCAGGAGTTGACTTACAACCTCTTGAGTCGGTCACCTGTACAAAGTACTCACCTGGGCAAAGGCTCTTTACAATCGAGTCCCCACTGGTTACTGGTGCATTCCAACGGTAAGTATAGGGTTTAACTCCTCCCTTTGCCAAAGCCAACACCTGGCCATTACAGCCTTCTGTTGCATTGATGCTCTGGATTTGTACGGTAATTGCGCTTGGTTCCTTTATTTCAAAGGATTTGGTCACAGTACAATTGTTCTTGTCGGTAATGGTAATGGCATAAGCGCCTTTGGACAGACCCGTAATCCGGGGAGTACTGCGTCCGTTGCTCCAGGCATAGGTAAACTTGCCTCCGGCCAGACCACCTTCCACCTCTGCTGCAAGTTCTCCGTCCCGACTACCAATACAAGAAACGTCGGTAATAAAAGCACTAACATTCAAAGCTTCCGGAGCTTTAAACTCCACCTCTTCCTCAACGCTACAGCCCAAGCCATCGGTAATGCGTACGATATAATTGCCTACTCCAGCATTGTTGAGTACTGAATTAGAAGCAACCAAGTTCCCATTCAACGACCACTCGTACACATAAGTTGGTGCACCGCCACCATTGGCGCCCGTTGCGCGAGCCGAACCATCTTTGGCATTGGCGCAGCTCACTGCAAAGCCGTTAAAGCTTGACAGGATTTGAATGTTGGCCGTCAACTTTGAAGCAGTTGTAACGGTGTATTGTTTTTCCAGGCGCAAGCCAGAGTTCTCTCTGATCACCAAGCGGTATACCCCAGCAGCAACATCACCCAAATCTTCCGTTTTCGAAATGGTATCCCCTCTGGCACTCAACCAGGCATAACGATAAGGCGCAGCACCGCCTAAAACAGTGATGTTCACACCACCATTGTCATCATCAGGGCAGCTGGTATTGACAATCGCTGCACTTACAGTGAAGGTTGTCAAAGCAATGGGCTCAAAAGATTTGCGGCAACCGTTGGCATCAATCACAGAAGGAACAAAGTTGCCTTCACACAAATTGATGATCTGGAAGCCTACATTTGGGGAATTCCAGGAAACCTGGTAGCCAGGAGTACCACCAGTTATAGACAAGGCAATACTTCCGGTACAGCCTGGATCTTCTGAATCGTGACGAACTGCAAAAGAAGAAATGGCCAATGGATCGGGTTGCTTTACAACCACAGAGCCATCGAATACAGTGTTTCTTGAATCAGTGACTTTATAAGTATAGGTCCCCGCAGCGAGGTTTTTGCGTTCAAAAGCACCCAGCGTGAGGTTTTCTGGTTGACCATTGTTAAATGCCAAGGCATAAGGACCAACCCCACCCAAAACTTGCAAACGAACTGCGCCACTTGCTTCACCATTACATTTGTTGCTGGTGATATCGCTCGTAACCGAAAGAGGAATTGTAACCAATTCTACCTTAAAACAGCCAGTCGAGGTACAACCTACCAAATCGGTTACTGTAACACAATACTCTCCTACAACTAGTCCACTCAAATTACTGGTAGTGCTATTGTTGCTCCATTTGTAGGTGTAACCTGGTTTTCCACCTGTTACAGTGAGAGAAATTGCACCATTTGTACCTCCGGGCACATTAACGTCTGTGACAGTACGGGCAATTTTGATTTCGGCCAGCACAGGAACCAGTGCACTACCGGTGACCGTATTGTTTTGGCTATCGGTTACTGTTACAGTGTAATTACCCGCTGCTACATTACTCAGGCTCTGGGTAGTCAAATTATTGGCACTCCACTTGTAAGTATAAGGCCCGACACCTCCTGTTGCTTGCAGGCTTACACCACCATTGGTTTGGCCAAAACAAGCTTCGGTAACCGTCAGGTTTACTTTCAAGCGTTGTACAATTGAGGCACACATTGTAGTTAAACAATTGGTATTGTCAGTTACGCTCACACAATATTGACCAGCAGTCCCCAAATTGCTGATGTCTTCCGTTGTAGCCGTAAAATTATTAGGGCCAGTCCAACTGAACTTATAAGGAGCTATCCCTCCGGAAATGGCAATGTTTACTGCGCCATTGGTTGCATTTTGGTCAAAATTAACTGGGTCAATAGAAGTAATGCGTACACTTTGCTCGGTAGGAATAGTCGCCGAAGCAGTAAATGTACAACCCTTCGAATCCGTAACGGTATAGGCATAGTTACCTGCCGCTACGTTGCTCAATTGAATGGTAGTGGCATTGTTTGCCCATTTGTAAGTATATGGCGCTGTGCCACCAGTAGCGGTAATTGTAGCTGAACCGGTAGGTGTTCCATCACACTTGGCAGGCTGAGTGGCAGCACTGGCATTGAGTGCAGCAGCAGGTTGAGCCACCGCCGTTGGATTGGATACAGCCCGACAGCCATTGGCGTCGGTTACGGTGAGTGTATAATTACCAGCTGCTACATTTGTCGGATTTGCAACTGCCGCGAGGCTTCCGCTCCACGCATAGGTCAGAGGGGTAGTGCCCCCTGTAACTGCTGCAGTTAGAGAACCGGTAGCCTGTCCAAAGCAGTTGGCATCGGTCTTGGTGATACCTGTAATTGCCAATGCAGCAGCAGGCTGGGTAACATTAAACGTGCCAACAGCAGTAGCATTAGCAGCATCGGTTACGGTCACGCTGTAAGAACCTGCGGCAAGGTTACTCAAATCCTGGGTTGTCGCGTTATTGCTCCATTTGTAAGTATATGGAGCAGTTCCATTGCGCACTTCTATGTTGATGGCGCCTTTACTTTCTCCAAAGCAAGGAACATTGGTGATTACTGCCGGAGAAACGATCGTCGGTGCATTTGGATTGCCGATAGAAACCGTACCATCAACCGTTGCAGGAATAATGGTCTTTTCAGCAAGATCGTACGCTTCCCGAGTTTTAGTTTTATCAATGCCAACAGTCGATGATCCGGCAGTACCTTTGATGGTAAAGCACATCCGTAGAATCACGGCATTGTCTGGTAAAGTAATTCCGGTGAGCTGATTATCATCCCAAGAAAATGAAATGAACCCAGTGGTATTGTTTACATTGACGTTCGCTGCGGAAAAATTCCGTAAAGTAGCATTAAAGTTGTCATTGGATTTATGCGTAAGAAAAGCTGGATCAAATTTGATCGCAAACTGCATCCCAATGAGGGCCTTAAAATTAGTGGTTGTCAAATCTAGGCATACATCCGTATTGGTTGCACCACTTGCACTGCTCACTTTAAAAGTAAGTTCGGTGGTCGCAGTTGTAGTTATTGTCACTGTTCCCGCACCAGTTTGTACACCTGCTGGCAAGTTATTTGAACGAGTAACGGTCAAACCAGTAGTACTGAAATTAACTTGTGAAGTACCCGCTTTTAGTGAAGTAAAGCATACGTCAAAAATATTAGAGGTACTAGCCAGGGTTACTCCACCGGCAGTTGCAGTGCTCCAATTGACCTTCAACGATCCAGCAGTTACTCCGCCTGTTCCAGGAGGTGTAAATGAAGCCTGAGTAAGACCTGACAAACTGAGATTGGTTACACTTTTGAATTGTAGTGCAGTAGCATCATAAGTCAGGGTGCCTGCAAGTGCTGAAATATTGGTGAAGTCTACTACACTTACTTTGACACAAACGTCCTGTCCCACTACTCCCGATTGGCTACTCACATTGAGTTTAACATCGGGTAGATTAGAAACACTGCCAATGGTAATGGTGCCTGGCTGTCCTGTAAATGGTAATTGATTGTTATCCTTGTCCGTGACTTCAGGAGCAGGACTTGTAGCGAAAGTAACGTTAGAGGCTACATTTGTAACCTTTCCTTTGAAACAAACCTCAAAGAGCGTAACTCCAGTTGCCAGGGTGATGCCAGTTACATTCGGATCATTCCAGGATAATTTAATGCTACCCGCAGGGTTCGTGCCCACCCCTGGCAAACCGAAGGAAGCTTCGGTGAGGCCGTTGAGGTTGAAGTTTTTAACTGCGGAATACTCCAACTGAGTAGTATTGTAATTGATGGTGAACTCCAAACCAATCAAGTTGGTAAAGCCACCTGCTACATTCACTTTGATACAGGTTTCCTGGTTGGTTGCAGGAACAGTGGCGTCGGTGAGATCAAGTGTTAATCCTGTTGTTCCCCCGCCACCAGTGCCAACTGTAATCGTCCCAGACTGGCCACTGAAGGTAACCGGTTGGCTATCTTTGTTAATGATTTCGGAGGTACCACCGAAAGTAACCGTTGAAGTAATGTTGTTCACTTTGGGGGTAAAACATACCTCAAAAATGGCTGTGCCATTGGGCACAGTCACCCCAGTACTCACATTTGGGTCATTCCAGGACAATTTGATTGAGCCCAGCGGAGTTCCGCCAACTCCAGGTTTGCTGAAGTTTGCATCCGTCAAGCCAGCCAAGTTTAGATTTTTTACAGATGCAAAATCCAGTTGAGTAGAATTGTAAGTAATCGTATATTCTACACTCAACAGGTTGGTAAAATTGGTAACATTTACCTTTTGGCATACCTGCTGACCTACGGTGCCTGTAGCATCGGTTATATCAAAGGTAGCAGGGCCAGTAGTACCAGTTCCACCCGAAACGGTGATGATACCAGAGGTCCCGTTTAAGGCTACGGTTTGATTGTCCTTGTTTTGCACCTGTGCTCCCGAAGCGAAAGAAACAGTTGAAGTTATACCCGCCAGTTTTGTGGTGAAACAAACATCAAAAACCGAGGTACCATTAGTCAAAGTGTTACCGGTGGTCGGGGTTGTACTAGTCCAGTTCATGGCTATTGTGCCAGGAGTGGAAGAGTTAAAGGATGCCGCCGTCAGCCCGGCCAAATTAAAGTTTTTGACTGAAGCAAAACTGAGCTGAGTCGTATTGTAATTGATAGATAGTTGAGTGCTCTTAAGATTGGTGAACCCAGAAACGGAATTGACTTTCAAACACACTTCCTGATTGACAGCAGGGGCGGTCGCATCCGAAATGTCCAAAGCTAAAATTCCGCCAGATCCGCCACCGCCACCACCGCCTGCACCGATAGTGATAACAGCGGGTTGCACCGTGTTGTCTACTGCAACGTTTTGAAGGTTTTTATCTGCTACTTCTTGATACACAAAGCGGATGTTGGTTGAAGCATCCAAATTTGCTGCGGTGAAGCAAATGTCAAATATAGCAGTCCCATCGGCGAGGGTCACCCCTGTGGCCTGGTTGTCAATCCAGGATACCCTCAAGGTTCCGCTCGGGCTGTTGTTTGTCCCCCCGGCGCTTAAGCCTGCAAGGTTAAAATTTTTAGCTTCTTTAAAAGTGAGGCGGGTAGAGTCGAATTTAATCAAGAATTGCAATACAACAATGTCTACGAATCCCGCCACTTTAACTTGTGCGCAAATCTCGCCTCCTTTTTGAACCGTTGCGTTGGCAATGGAAAAGGAGAAGCCCATGAGTGACTCGTCAGCTGGGACGATTTCTATGGGTAAATCTTTATCGCCAATTGTAGTTGACGAATTGTTGGAAAATGCTTGGAATGGAGTGAATATGGCCAGTAATATAAAAGCTATTGACCCTATCTTCACCCCACGGAGCAGGTGTGTAATAATCGGTTTCATCTTTGTCGGAATTTGGGATAAAGTGAGTTAATGATTACTGCATAAAAATCACTGGTTGCAAAGTAAATGACGTTCCCTGGTACATGCGGACAAAATAATTGCCCGGGGATGGAAAGACTGATTTTGGCAATAATAACTCTTGCTTACCGGCTAAATAAGAGCGTTTTTCGGTATGGACTACCTTACCCAGAACGTCTACTACCTCAATGTCCAATTTACCTGCTTCTTGCAAGGTAAATTCCAGCGTAAGGTTAGCATTGAATGGATTGGGATAAGCCCTGTTGACGCGAAGTTTATTAGGGTCACTAGCAAAAACGGTTGCGCTGGTTTGGGATTTGATAACCACAACGCCATTAATGTATTCTGCATTTATCGTAGAAAAAGTAGTATCGATGATTTCTTTCTCCAAGGTAGGAGATTCAGCAATTCCCACAAATGAAATTGGGCTTTTGGAGCCAGGTTTTCCAATAACTTTAAAATAAATAGAAAAGAGAGTAGTGTTGTCTTTTAAGGTTACACCAGAAATTCCTTCCTGCCACAAAAATCGAAGCAAGCCATTCTTGGTATTAAGGTACCCAAAATGATCGTTTTTGCTTAAGGGAATCCCAAAGTTACCGATAGAGTCAAAGCTTATCACAGCCGAGTCCCAGGCAACTGCAAAGGATGCCCCGATGATTTTTTTGAAGCCTGCTACTTTGACGTTAGCGACATAGGTTTTGGCGCTACTTGGAAGAGTATCTTTGTTAGCAGAAATACGGGTAAGCGTTTGTGCATTACCCTGGGCTAAGCATAGGAATGTCACCGCCCAGCATAGGAGTACTTTAATAGTTTGTTTCATATCATGGGATTATATAAGTTCCTAAACGAGAAACTTTAAACCAATGCGAAGGTAATGAAAATTTGAAAAAAAAAGAGAAATTAAAAGAATTATAACAGAAAAGGGCAGTGCAAATGCACTGCCCTCTCCGTTTGATCGGTAGAGACGCGATTAATCGCGTCTCTACCTCATCCTCCCGCGAATAAATTCGTGGGAATCATAGATTATTCAACAATAATCATCTTCTTGGTAGCAGTGAAGTCGTCAGCTTCCAGGGTGTAGTACAACACACCAGTAGCGTTCAAATCAGCAGCTTTCAAAGTGATTTGGTTGAAACCTTTAGCATAATCAGCACGAACGGTCTTCAACACACGGCCAGTCACATCGCTAACAGTCAGGGTAGCAGCAGCAGCCTTTGGCAGGTTGAAGCTGATCACTGTTTCTGCATTGAATGGGTTTGGCGTGTTTTGCTTCAGTTCGAAACCTTGAGCAGCTACATCAGCACCTTTGAACTTCAGGGCAACATTCAGTTGCTCGTTGTTCTGGTTGTAAGCTTCAGCAGAAACTACGCGGTTCAGACTCAAAGCGTTGCTCAATTGAGCATCAGCTTTTGCACGCAACACCAAAGTGAACAGTGCACCTTGCTTAGCTTCACCGTTCCAGGAAGTAGTGATTACACCTTCGTTGGTGAATACACCAAAGTTTTCTGCTTTTGCAACACCGTAAACGATGTCAACCAGCTCAACTTTGCTCTTGTCCAGGTTCAATGAGAACTGGTAGCCTTGGATGTCTTTCAACTCAGCAGCATTGAATTCAACACTGTATTCCTGACCAGCCTTCAGGGCAGCATCAGCAGCATTGATGTCCAATGTTCCAGCAGTACGAGCTTCTGCAGCAGCAGCAGCACTTACCGTTGCACTGGCGTTAACGTCACCCACTTTAACAGCTACGAAGTTTGCAGTTACGTTAGCAGCGATGTCGTTGATGTTCACAACTTCTGGGAACGCAGCAGCCCATGGGTTGCTTGGCGTTGGGAAGCTGTAAGCAGCATCTACGAATCTCCAGGAAGTGTTGTTCTGGAAAGTTTGATCGATGTTCAGGATCAACTTACGCAGGGCAATCAAGTCCAGAGTAGTGATTGACTTAGAGTTGTTCACGTCAGCAGCAATCATTTTGTATGGGCTGTTCAAAGCCTGTACATTCAAGATGTGCTTTTGGATCAATACCAGGTCAAAAGTAGATACACCATTCAGGTGGTTTTTGTCCAATTGTGGAGTAACCGTGAAGTCAGCTCCTTTGCTCAGGTTAACGAAAGAGTAACCACCGTTAGCCGTAGAAGTAGCAGCCTGAGAAGCAGCACCACTCAAAGTGATGGTTGCACCTTGCAGGTTAGCATTGCCTTCAGTTGCGATAGTACCTGCGATTGCAGCAGCAGAACCAACTGTTGGGCAAACGCCACGGTTGTCCTGAACTTCAACATAAGTTACGCAGAAGTCATCCTTGCCGGCTTCATCCCATGCGTGCAATTCAACCAGAATTACTTTGCCTTTGTCAGCACAAGTCAGGTTCAAACCAGTTTGAGTAGAAACTACTGGGCTACCTACGCGGTTCAGCGAGTACTTGGTAACCAGTTTCAAACCATCTTTGGTTTCTGGGCCTTGGCCGTTGCAATCGTAAATCTTAGAAGCAACGAAGTCAGATGCCCATACTGCCATCATACCACCACCGTTGCCGTCAGACATCAGTTCAGTGCTCAAGCCGTTGATACAGATTGGTGCTGGACCTTTGCAGTCTTCAACTGTGAATGGAATGCGAGTTGCAACACTCAGATTACCACACTCGTCACGTACAACTACGATCAGGTCGTGCTTGCCTTGTGGCAAGTTAGCAACGTTGATCTCGAACTGGCCGTTGCCCAAATCTTTGGTGCTCCAGCGTGGAGTAGAGTACAGGATCATTTTGCTGGCATCCAAAGTCTGACCAGGAGCAATCATCAGGTACTGAGTTTCCAGGGTCACTTTGTCAGAACAGTTGTCCTTACCAGTGATCACCATTTTCAGGTTGGCCAAACAATCGCCACCCTCACGGATGCAGAATTTGCCTGGGTCACCAGTTACAACTGGACGAGTGTCATCGTATACCTTGATGATCTGAGTATAGATGAAGCTGTGGTAGAACTCACCAGCTACACCGCAATATGGTGGAGTGAAGCGGATGTCAGTAGAAGGACTTACGGTCAAGTCCTTAGAAATGTAGAACTCTTCTACACCATCACGACGGTTGTCTTCGCGGTCACGAACCAATACATAGATTGGGTCTTTGCCATAGTTGCCAAACACGTCACGAGGAATGATCGAGATGTTGGTTTGCAGCAGTGGGTCACCACAACGGTCGTCGTAAGTACACCAGTTGATTACAGAGTAAGTACGGAACAACTTGTAGCACTCATCGTCAGATGCATCGTAACGCTTGTCGCTTACGTTTACAGCCAAGATGTCACAAGCCAATTCGTCGGTGATAACGGTATCAATGATTGGAGTCTTGCAATCGGTAGATACGTCTTTAGGGAAGCAGATGTTGTATTCGTGTACTGGCAGAATGTTGACACGCTGCTTGCAAGTTACGCTGATTGGGCCTTTAACCGTTTCTTTGGTCAAAGTCCAGATCCGGTCGATCCAGCCATAGCCACACTTCAATTTCTTCTCAGTAGTGTAAACAGTATCCAGAGCAGCACAATCGTTGCCAGAAGGAATGATTACATCACCGAATGCAGCAGCAGATGTTTTGATATCATCGATCAAAGCCAGGTTTTTGTCATCGCAATAAACGGTAACATCCCATGGAGCCAAACAAGTTGGAGCCACTTTGTCTTCGATCAACACGTCATCCCAGCAGTAGTTGGTGTTGCCATATATGTCAGCACCCCACAATTCGATCGTTACGCGCTCTGCCAAATCGCAGCAGAAGAACTCAACGATGTCTTGTAGTGGAGTCATCAACTTGCCACCCTTCAGGATGAAAGTTTCGCCGAAGTCAGCCAAATCGCCGTCGCCGTTGCTGTCAAAACCGTCCGCTTTGGTCCAGTCGCCATCAGCTGGCAGAGGGTCCAATTTGCCGTTGTTGTTGGTGTCGTATCCTTTAGCAATGAAGCTAGCTGCACAAGCAGTTGGCACGTTGCGACGTACTGCAATCCAAGCCAGTTTGCAGTTGTCCCAAGAACCTTCGTCGATGTCGTCAGCGCTAACTTGTGCATAACCGTTGGTGTAACCATTGGCGTTGCTCAAAGTGATGTGCAGGTCATCGTCACACTTCATTACAGGTGCAATCTTGTCCTTAACTTCGAAAATGAAGCAGCAGGTAGAAGCATTGTAGCAACCATCGAATGCGTCAATCACCATCAGGTGCTTGCCCACTGGAAGGCCGATCATCATGCCGTTCATTACAGCATATTCAACTTTGTCCCAGCAGATGTCTTCTTTGTCGCAAGCGCCCAATTGGTAAGCATCGTGGTCACCACGCAGTTCGCCTTTGCGAGCAACATCATTACAGAGCGGATCTTCTGGTCCTTCGTAAACCAAAATACCTTTTACATAACGATCTTTGGTGTAAACACTTACACTTACATTACCCAGTGCACAGTTGTCTTTGATGGTTACACCAAAGGCAGTTTTGATGCCAGCAACAGTTACTGGAATGGCTGCAGTGCAATCCATTGGGCCAGTAGAAATGTCGTAAGGAGCACCATGTGCATACTCACAAGTTGGAGCAGTGAAATCACCGATTTTGATCAGGATGTGGAAAGTATCTACGATACCACCTGCACACCAGTCAAATACATACAGTTCACGATCGATTTTAACACCTTTGCCGCCACAGATTGGGAACTCAGTGTCTTTGATCGATACAGAATAGTTGCACTCAACCTGATCGATGAACAAACAACGTGGGTTAGAAGGAGGATTGTTGAAGTAGCTGCATACATATGGAGTTACATCTTCCTTCTTGATCAGGCTCTTGTCTGGAGTACAAGAGTTGTACTCAACAACATGATCGTACTTACCTTCTGGATTCTCATCCTTGAACACAAAATCGCTCAGGTCTGGACGAGTGAAGTGGATTTTCTGTGTGTAGTCAGAACGCATGCCGTTGCAATCAGTAGCTACCCACTCGCGAGAGATCGTAGCATAGATGCCGCCATTAACCTTCATGTCATCACAGTTGTAGAAAACCACTTTGTCGCTCCACTTCAGGGTTACCCGGCAACCACAGTTGTAGCAGTTGTCTTTGAAGTAAGCATAACCCAGGTTTTTGATGTTGTCAGAAACCAGGCCTGGAGGAATCAAGCCCAATTGGCAGTTGTCACCAGTTCCAGCAACACCTTCAGCGTTGTTGATGGTTTGGCTACCCGTTGCAGCAGGACGTGGAGAGCTGGTTGAACCTACGTTACCAATCGTCAAACGATTGTTCAACACGTAGTTTACATCGTAGCAATCCAAAGTGAAATCAGCAGGAGCACACACCAGAGCTGGTGCAGTCTTGTCTTCTGCAGTTACTTTACCCCAGCAGATAACAGTTGCATCTGGAGAGGAGCTTGAGAACAAGCCGTAAGTCCAAACACCAGCACAGTCGATAACTGCACCGTTGCTTTGGTTGTTGTCCATAACACGTACCACAGCGCCGGTGCAAGAACCGTCGGATACCAAGTTACGGGTAAGAGTGAATTGGCAATTGGCATCCAAAGTAACTGTCACATTGTAACAACCGCAATTGGTTGACTGTGCAGTCAGGTTGGAACCAAAAACCAGTGTAGCCAAAACCATCAAGCATGCGCTTGCAGTTTTGGTCATCCAGCTAGTAAAGGTCATTTTTCCCATAAGATTACAATTTGAGAAACAATGTTGGGTTAAAAAATAATGTGAATTAGAATTAGCCTTAGGTCGTAAGCACAAAATTGTTCAAATCCTCGGTCGTCGTGAGCACACAATTTCATGCGAAATTAAGCAGCCGATCCAAATATCAAAACTAAATTAATAAAATATTTCTTAAAAGAGTTTGATATTACGAAAAGGCAGAATATAGAAAAACCGAACCTCAGCTATGAGATCGGTAGCAAATATTCGATAGTATGTGGTGAAATGCAAAAACTTGTGGAGTAGATTGGAAATAAACGGCTTTTGAAGCCATACAACAATAGCTTTTAGTACATTTTTTGTTCATGGGACCAATTTTGTGCTAAGCTTTATAGCATTAGCTTTTAAACATTGCAAAATTACAGCTCTATCCTTTTT
The DNA here is from genome assembly GCF_965225875.1 of Haliscomenobacter sp. GTDB lineage: Bacteria > Bacteroidota > Bacteroidia > Chitinophagales > Saprospiraceae > Haliscomenobacter. The sequence goes on from NZ_CBDDBS010000002.1 coordinate 1,977,997, forward strand.
CTACAAATACCCCAAAACAGGTAATTTCATCAAGCTGCAAATCCAAAACACATTTCATTGAAAACCAACAAAATACACTCACTACACCAAACAATGATCGTAAGCAGCACGTACCAAGCCTGCTGTATTGCTCACTCCAAGCTTGCGCATGATGTTTTTTCGGTGTACACTGACCGTTTGATAACTGATGAATAGTTGGCTAGCAATTTGCTTGTTACTCATGGCTTTAGAGATCAATTGCAGAATTTGAACTTCCCTCTTGGTGAGCAATGGCTCTCCGGTATTGGAAGTCTCATCTGAATGTGCCCGTGCTTTTTCAAAAGCAAATGGAAAATAGACTTTGTCCGTCAAGATTTGCGAAATCCCTTCTTTCAGCTCTTCGATTGTTGCTGTTTTCAGCAGAAGTCCATGTGCGCCAGCCTTACTTACTTGCGGAGCGAGTGAACTTTGCTCGAATCGAGTAAAGATACAAATACGTGCACCTGGATTCAATTTGCGGAGATGGCGAATGACTTGGAAGCTGTCAGCATCAGGAGTTTTGAGCTCCATAATGATCAAGTCAGGTTGGTAATGATGAATGGCATCGGACCAATTGACGTCAAGGTTGCAAGCACTCACGTGAAATTCGAATCTTTCGTCCGAACATAGTACTTGCTTTAGTCCTTCAATCAACACTGGTTGATTGTCGGAAATAATGGTTTTTACTTTCATGGGAATTATAATTAAAACAAAAGGCCGTAGCCTAATCCAAATAACTTATGCAAAAACTTTAGGGCAAAATCAGTTTTAATATCATGAAGGGGGAAAATCAACAACAACAAAAAATAAAACTGCGGTAAAAGTAGGGAATCAAAACGAGTTTTGCAAATCCTTAACTTATATCCGCGCGGCTAGTCGAGAGGCTTGATCAATTGCACGTTTGGCATCCAACTCCCGGGCTTCGTCTGCCCCACCCACCAAATGTACCGATACGCCCTGGTTGAACAAGGGTTCATACAACTCCCGCAATGGTTCCTGACCAGCACAAACAATCACCTGATCCACTTCCAAAACCTGCGGAACTTCGTCAATGCTAATGTGCAAGCCATAATCGTCCACCCGCAGGTATTCCACTGCACCAATCATTTGTACCCGACGATTTTTTAAACTGCTCCGGTGAATCCAGCCAGTTGTTTTACCCAAACGTTCGCCCAGCTTACCTTTGCTGCGCTGCAAGAGATAAATGGTACGCTCTGGTTTTTCAGGTTGGGCGTGTTTTAATCCACCTTTGGCCTGATAGGCCATATCCACGCCCCATTCATCCATAAAGGCTTCAACATTTAAGCTTGTAGACGCAGTTTCCTGCGAAAGATACTCTGCTACATCAAAACCTATGCCACCTGCACCAATGATGGCAACTTTTTGCCCGATTTTTTGCTGGTACTTCAACACATCAATGTAACTCAGCACTTTAGGGTGATCAATGCCTGGCAAATCTAAAACCCGCGGTGAAACCCCTGTTGCTAAAATCACTTCGTCGAAGGCACCCGCCAACAAATCAGCTGAGCTTACGCGTTGCCCAAGATGTAGTTGTACGCCGTATTTAAATACCTGTCCTGCAAAATACCGTAAAGTTTCGTGAAATTCCTCTTTGCCTGGGATACGTTTGGCCATGTTGAATTGGCCACCGATCTCATTTTCTGCATCAAAAAGATGGACTTCGTGTCCACGTTGGGCAGCAACACTTGAAAAAGCCAGTCCGGCTGGCCCTGCGCCAACTACGGCTATTTTTTTCTTTTGGCTGCATGGTAGATAATTCAATTCAGTTTCGTGGCAAGCCCGGGGATTGACCAAACAACTGGCCACCTTACGTTTAAAGGTATGGTCGAGGCAAGCCTGATTGCAGGCGATGCAAGTGTTGATTTCCTGAGAACGGTTCTCGATGGCCTTGAGCACAAATTCAGGATCCGCCAAAAAAGGCCGCGCCATGGATACCATATCCGCATGCCCGGCCGCCAAAACACTTTCGGCTACCTCAGGGCTATTGATGCGGTTGGTAGTAATCAGTGGAATACCCACTTTGCCCATTAGGCGCTGGGTAACCCAGGAAAAACCCGCGCGTGGCACCATTGTTGCAATAGTAGGTACTCTGGCCTCATGCCAACCGATGCCTGTATTAATAATGGTAGCCCCGGCTTTTTCAATTTCATGCGCCAGCAGTTCTACCTCGTCCCAGGTGCTGCCATCTGGGACGAGGTCCAACATGGACAATCGGTAAATGATGATAAAGTCGGGCCCAACTGCTTCCCGCACCCGGCGCACGATCTCAATGGGGAAACGAATGCGGTTTTGGTAATCTCCACCCCATTCATCGGTCCGGCGATTGGTTTTGCTTACAATGAATTGATTGATCAAATACCCCTCCGATCCCATTATTTCTACCCCATCGTAACCAGCCTCGCGAGCAAGCGTAGCACAACGCACGTAAGCACTGATGCTACGTTTAACGCCGATGGAAGTTAAAGCCCAGGGTTTGAAAGGAGAAATGGGTGATTTAATGGCCGAAGGTGCCACCGCCAGGGGATGATAGCCATAACGCCCGGAGTGGAGAATTTGCATCGCAATTTTACCACCTTCACTGTGTACCGCCTCCGTAATGATTTTGTGCTGACGGGCTTCCGTGTGAGTCGATAACTTGGCAGCAAAGGGTGCCACCCAGCCCGCGCGATTGGGCGCAATCCCTCCCGTCACAATCAGCCCCACCTGCCCCTTGGCTCGTTCGGCATAATAGGCTGCCATACGCTGGTAGCCGTTTTTTTCTTCCTCAAGCCCGGTGTGCATGGAGCCCATCAGGACACGGTTTTTCAGCGTAGTAAAACCTAAATCAAGGGGCTGCAACAAATGTGGGTAGGGCAATGCTGGCATATTTTTGTTTTGTGCGCGAAAACGGATTAGCGAATTTACGCTAATGGTGCTGAAATTTTTAGCAAATTTTCGCTAATGTACCTGGCTCACATTGTTCATCTTCGCACAGAAATTGTCCACATTTGGACACCTAAATTAAAAATACACTTCGAATAGTTTTAAAATCAATGATTTAAAAAATTGGTATGCCGTTTGATCGGATATAAAGAACGTGGAATCAAGCGCAAAAAAACATCCATATTTCTTCACCTGAAAATAGTACACTATGGCATTTATCGCTATACCCATTCCAGGCGGCCGTGGTAAACAAGACATCGAGATCGAGGTGACCATTAACGGTCAAAAACAAGCCATCCATTACCGGGTTGAGTTGTTTTATTGGGAAGATTGTAATATCCCAGTAGTCGACCGAGCCGAATGCATCCGGTACATGCTTTCCAAATATGACAAAGACTGGACCTTGTACTACATTGGCTCTCCTACTGATGAATTTGTACCGATTACTTTTGTAAAAAAAGAAGATATGGCACTTCAAAAGCGACTTTTGGTGGGAAATTAAAAGAACATTCCATGTAGGGGCAACCCTTGCGGTTGCCCTGCCCAATTATATCCCAGTTTTCGGGGAGTATTTTTTCCCGTTTCAAAGGTATTGTCAAAGTTGATCAGATGATCGATCTTTGCCTTAGCAGTGGGGCGAAAATAAGTGTTCATTTTTCCTGAGCCAAAGAACCAGATGAGACACTTTAAATAAAGCGTTTACTTATCTGATTCTTTGGCAAAATGAACACTTATTTTTTATCACCTATCATCCTGAATTTTTTATCATCTGTTTTAATGGTTATTTGTGCAGCGCCGGTCAAATTTGGCCGGCGCTACTTTTTTACCACTCATTTATGCATTAACCATTTCGGCCAACACCCCTTCCTTGACATCGTAATCAGAGACCAGGAGTCGAGGCACTCCGGTCATTTTAAGGACAAAACGAATCAGCAGCATTCCGACCACAATCATGTCAATCCGATCATCGGGAATTTCAGGCATAGCCAGGCGCTCAGCTTTGGTAGCCTGAATGACCCGCTCAAAAAATGCAGGCAGCTCATTCAGCTCGGCTACGGGCAATACCCCGCAATGTGGCCCCAATTTTTCTTTGCTGAATTGAGCCTGCAAAACATCAAAAGTGCCTTTAGTGCCCACCAAATCGCTAATGGTATGCTGGGTCAAGGCTTGACTGAGTGGCGACAATTCTTGTTCCAGGAAACTGTGCAGGGCATCAATTTCAAGTGCACCAATCGGGTCGCTAAGGTGAAACTGACCATATAAAATAGCCATACCTACGGGAAAACTTTGCGCCCAATACACTGTATCCAAATCTGCAATGATGAACTCCACACTGCCCCCACCAATGTCCATGATGAGTTTTTTGTCCGCACCAAATTGAACCGCTTGTTCCACTCCCTTGTGAATGTAATGGGCCTCTTGATCGCCATCGATCAAGGTAATCTCCAGGCCAGTTTTTTCTTTAACTGTTTGAATAAAAAACGCACCATTACTGGCGGTGCGCAAGGCGGCGGTGCCAATGGCTTTGATTTTGTCTACCGGATGCTGAGACAGAATTTGGGCATAATCTGTCAAACAATCGATGCCCCTTTGGAAAGGTTCAGCACCAATGGTATCAATGCCTTCTGATGCCAATTTGATAAAGCGGCTTTGGCGAAAAATAGCCTCAAAGGAAGCGTCAGGTAACACACGTACAATGCGCAAGTGAAAAATGTTGGTGCCCAGATCGATGATGGCAAGGGTCATGCTTTAAAGTTTACTGGTTCCTAAAAATAATACAGGGCTCGGATACTCAGGTTGCGCGTCACAAACAAACCGTCGGATTTGTTCTGTCGCAAATTGTTGAGCGACCGCGACCAGCGCACATTGAGTCCCCAACGTTCGCTGAAATTAAAGGTTCCACCCAGCACCACATTGATCAAATCGTTACGGAAATTTTCCTGCTCGGTGATGATGGCGCCACTTACATCAATCACTTCGGCGTTGATGATACGGGCATATGAAAGTCCGGCACCGAGTTGAAATTTCCATTCGTTGAATAAAATTTGCACGGGTGCTTCCACCATATTGAGCCGAATTTTGTCGTAAATGGATTGAGAATTGGAGTATAAATTGCGTTGGCTGCCTTGTTGGTTGTACAAAAGCTCAACCCCTAGTTCCCATCGTTCGCTCAGGATCGCGCTCACGTGCATGCCTGCGTGTAAGCCCGGCAAATCAAAACCAGTCAATAAGTCGCCATCAATTTGAGACAAATTAAAGCCTGCAATGCCACTGGCTTTGAATCGATTTTGAGCCTCCAGTTTCAACGTAGTGCCCAGCATAAGAAAACACAACAAACAAAAGAATTTTACCTTCATTATGGATCAATTGAACTAGTAATCGTGATTTTATCCAAAATAAGCCAATCAAATGACGGACTAATTTCCTACTCCTGCCTAAATTCGCCTCACAATAAACCATTTTTTGCACAGCATGGTCAAATACACGACGCATTTTCTTAAAAAACTCGAGACCCTCTTCAGCGAGCTGGATTATACCGTACGTTATGAAAAAGGGTCTTTCCAATCGGGATATTGTATTGTCGAAAATCGAAAAGTTGCTGTAGTGAACAAATTTTTCGACACCGAATCACGCATCAACGTGTTATTGGAGGTACTTGGCGTTATTGAATATACAGAGGATAAACTAAGCGAAAAGTCGAGCAAATTGCTTAAAGCCATTCGCAATAATTCTATCATCGAAGAAAACGAAGACGAACCATCGAACTGATTGTAACCCTTACTGGTACGGGCACTTCACAGGGGGTCCCCGTTTTAGGCTGTGATTGTGAAGTATGCCAATCTACGGATCCTCGCGATAAAAGGCTGCGTACTGCTGCTCACCTGAGCCTGGGCAGCACCTCTGTAGCTATTGATTGCGGCCCCGATTTCCGGCAACAAATGCTGGCTACAGGTGTCCAGCACCTCGACGCCATTGTGATGACCCACGAGCACAATGACCATATTGTTGGCCTGGACGATGTACGCCCCTATAATTTCAAACAAGGGGGCGATATGCCTGTTTTTGCCACTGAAAAAGTTCAAAAGGAGTTGCGTACCCGCTTTGCCTATGTATTTGCCGAGGGTGACAAGCGTTACCCCGGTGCCCCGATGGTGAGTTTGATTCAGATTGACAAAAAAACGGTGTTTACCATCAAAGAAATTTCATTTACCCCCATTGAAGTACTGCATGGCAAATTGCCCATTCTGGGTTTTCGGATAGGTGATTTTGCCTATCTCACGGACGTGTTGCAGGTTGAAGAACCCGAAATACATAAACTACAAAACCTGCATACGCTGGTGGTGAATGCCCTGCACCATACCGAGCACTATTCACACCTCAATTTAGAGGGTGCACTGGATCTGATCCAAACCATAAAACCTCAACGAAGCTTCCTAACCCACATGAGCCACCGTATGGGCAAACACGCAACAATCAATAAAACATTACCTTTTGGCGTTGAATTGGGGTACGACGGGCTACAGTTTAGCGTACCAATGCCTTAGCTTGAACTTTTGGATGGAACCCATAACCGATTTTTACCCTTATATTTCTTCTGAAAACCAAAAAACAAACACCTCCATGTCCAGACTTGATTACTTAACCATCGGAATTGTGGCCCTATGTATTGCGGCCTTGATCTACCTGGTTTACCGCTACGTGAACCTCCCCCACTCTGCTGCAAACACTACAACTACCGAAATGGTAGAAACAGACAATACTCAACTTCAAAAAGACGATACAACTGGTTTTCCTGCCGAAAATACTTCCGAAAACAACAAACCAGGCCCTGGCGCAGTAGTTGAACCAGAAGTAGTTCCTGAAGAAAAAACACCCGTTCAACCCAAAACTGAAAAACCTGCCGTCCCAGATCCCAAACCCATTGCACCAGCAACGGATAACACCGCCAGTGAAACAGCAAGCTTATCTGCTGGTCGTTACATGGTCATCGGAGGTTCTTTCGAACAGGTGGATCACGCTCAAAAAGAACTTCGCAAAATTCAAAAAGCGGGATATCCCAATGCCAGGGTTGAAAAATTCAATCGCGGAGCTTACGCATCCATCTTGGTGGAGCGATTTGAAAAGGCTGGTGATGCCAATGCCTTAGCCAAGACCTTAAAAAATAAGGGCTTCGACGCCATGGTGTTGGTAAAAAAGTAACCTTAATAGTGGGGCAAAAATAAGTATTCATTTTTTCCGAGTCAAAGGATCAGATAAGACACTTAAAATGAACTGTTTACTTATCTAATCCTTTGACAAAATGAATCACTTATTTTTTTTTCGCCCCTTATCCCATTACTTCATTTCCGTTTTTTTATACAACCTTATGAATCAACAACTCAAACAGGATTTATATTCCTATCCACAAATTCTGGAGGCCGTCAAACAAAATGCCGAAACGTTTCTGCAAAACCTGGAAGAATGGCCCACGGCTTCAACTCCACCTCAATTACCTCCGGCTGATTTACCAAACACGTCCACAGGAGCATTGGCTGCTTTGGGCGAATTTCAACAACGTTTTGGCTCTAGTATGGTTGCTTCAACTGGCCCACGTTACTGGGGTTTTGTGACCGGAGGGACCACTCCAGCCGCACTAGCTGGTGATTGGCTGACCAGCCTTTACGATCAAAATACCCAAAGTGCCAGTCAGACGGGGGATGTTTCAGCCAGCATAGAATTTGAAGCCATTCAATTGCTTCGCCAGCTTTTGAACTTACCTGCGCATTTTTTTGGCGGCTTTGTTACTGGGGCTACTATGAGCAACTTCACTTGTTTGGCAGTGGCCCGGCAGTGGTATGGCCAGAAGTTGGGTGTCGATATTGCGGAGGCGGGGGTTTTTGCACTCAAGGATTTAAAAATTCTGGCGGCACAACCCCACTCTTGTGTGTACAAAGACCTGGCTATGCTTGGTTTGGGCCGCAGCAGCCTCCATAAAGTAAAACTTTTGCCCGACAATCGGGAAGCCATGGATGTAGCCGACCTCGAAGCTCAGTTGATTGCTCTGAATGGTGAACCCTGCATTGTCTGCGCCAGCGGAGGAACTGTCAATACTGTAGATTTTGATGATATGCAGGCCATTGCTACTTTAAAAGCCAAGTACAATTTTTGGTGGCACATCGATGCCGCATTTGGTGGCTTTGCGGCCTGTTCACCACGATATGCTCATTTGTTAAAAGGGTGGGAACAAGCTGATAGTATCGCCATTGACCTCCACAAATGGCTCAATGTACCCTATGATAGTGCGGTTGTGTTGATTCAGGAAAAACACTTGAATCTCCAGCTCAACACCTTTCAAAATGCCAATGCAGCTTACCTCGGCGACCCAAAGGCCAATTTTAATTACCTCAATTTTCTGCCTGAAAATTCCCGCCGCATGCGCGCATTGCCGGCCTGGATGAGTTTGATGGCTTATGGCAAGGAGGGTTACCAAAATATAGTGGAGCGCAATATAGCCTGTGCACAGTGGTTGGGGAGTTTGATTGCGGATTCGGAATATTTCCAATTGCTCGCACCAGTTCGCCTCAATTGTGTTTGCTTCACCCTAAAAAATCAGCCTCAGGAAAAGATCGGTGCGTTTTTGAGCAAGTTAATAGAGCGAGGAGTGGTATACATGACTCCAACCGTTTACCTCGGGCAAGCAGCGATTCGGGCTGCTCTGGTCAATTGGCAAACGACAGAAACGGATGTAGAAATAGCCTGGGGAGAAATGAATGCGGTACTTGCCGAAGTGCTAAAATAAAAAAGCTGGGTAAGCCAAAGTGACTTCCCAGCCGTAATCATAATCCCAAAAACTATTTTATGCTTCTTGATCCGTCTTCACGAGCAATTGAAATCCATTGCCGTGAATGTTAACGATTTCGATGTTGTCATCTCTCCGCAGGTATTTGCGCAACTTAGTCACAAATACATCCATCGAGCGGGCAGTGAAATAGTTGTCTTCGCCCCAAATTTCAGATAGCGCCTCCGATCTTGGAAGAATATCATTCACATTTAAAGCAAACATCTTGAGGAGAGAAGCTTCCTTTGGGGAAAGCTTATGTTTCTCTTCTTCACCACTTTCCGCAAATGTAAGAATTCTTAATGGAAAATTAAAGTGATATTTACCAATTGAAAATTCTTTCACCTCATCTTTCGCATCTGCCTTGCCTTGCTGGCTTCGTTTCAGGATGGCGTGGATGCGAAAAAGCAGCTCTTCAGAATTGAATGGTTTAGAGATATAATCGTCCGCTCCGATTCGAAATCCTTCCAAAACATCGTCTTTCATCGTTTTGGCAGTCAGAAATACAATCGGCATTTCGCGGTCTTTTTCCCGGATTTCCCTGGCTAGCGTAAACCCATCTTTTTTGGGCATCATCACATCGAAGATACACAAATCAAAATGGCCTTTTTTGTAACTTTCCAATCCTTCTACCCCATCTTTGGCCAGAGTTACATCGTAATCATGCATTTCCAGATAGGAGCGCAATACGTCTCCAAAGTTCTGATCGTCTTCAACAAGTAAAATTCTATTGTTTGCCATAAGCGTATATTTTTGGGCGTTCTTCGCTGCGGCTTTGCTTCGCGAAGAACCATTTTATGCTTCTACTTGATAGGGAAAAGTCAGGATAAAACTGCTCCCCTTCCCCGGTTCACTTTTTACCTCCACTGAACCTTTGTGCGCGGTCATCATGGCTTTGACGTAACTTAGTCCCAAGCCAAATCCCTTCACATCGTGCAAGTTACCAGTAGGCACGCGGTAAAATTTATCGAAAATTTGTTTGCGCGCTTCTTTACTGATACCAATGCCATTGTCTTGCACCGTTACCTCTACCCCATTGGATACATCGCGGGTGCTGATGCTGATTTCAGGTTTATCGGGAGAATATTTTTCAGCATTGTCCAAGAGGTTATTGATCACATTGGCAACGTGCGTAAGGTCTCCTTCAATAATCGGTTTCGTGGCGAGTAGGGATGGTTTAACCACACCGTCTCGTTTTTCGACCCGTAGCAAAATGTTTTCCATTGCCGCCTGAATCACCTCATGCAGGTTGACTTCGGTCAGTTTTAAGGAAAAATCGCGCTTGTCGATCAAGGCCATTTGCAGGACTTTCTCCACCTGACTATTCATACGCTTATTTTCCTGTTTTATTATGTTGGCAAAGCGTTGTACTTTATCAGGATTACCCAAAATCATAGGGGAAACGATTGAGTCGGAGGCTAGAGAGATGGTTGCAATGGGTGTCTTGAACTCGTGGGTCATGTTGTTGATGAAATCGGTTTTCATTTCCGACAGCTTTTTTTGCTGGAAAATGACCATCAGCGTATAAGCGAAACAAGACAAAATGATCATGGCAAACAACGCCGTCCCTGCTGCATTTTTCCACAATGAGCTCAAAATGATATTGGTTCGATTCGGGAAATACACTCTAAGCTCCCCTGGTGGAATTTTTGCATGTTGAAAAACCGCCACGGAATAATCTGGATTATAAAGGCTGGCAGCATTGTAAGTCGGAGCCGGGCCTTTGCTCCCAAAATCATCATAAACGTAGTGGCCATCTTCGATGATCATGCCATTTTTTTCATTGGACCAAATGCCGTAGTGAAAAGTAAATTTGCTGTTTTTTGGATTGATCCCTCTTTTTTCAAATTCCTGATGAATGGCCAGATCAAGATTGGATGCTTTGATGCGCTCTTCCAAGGAGCGCATGGTTTTATTTTGATCAAATAAAACTTTGATCCCAGGATATTCAACCATTATTTGAGCATAAACTTGCTCCAATGTGCTAGGGAATGGCTCATCATTCGGTACATTAATCCGATTGAAATCATCGTTACTTTTGGCAGACTGTCGCTCTTGATAGGCCATTGCGAAACCATTCATGGAGTTGAAGTACTCTTCTCGCTCATAGGCCTCAAGCCGATCGCTCACTTTTACCAATGCCTCTTGCACGTTTTTGTCAAATCGTTCCTCATTCACCGACATGGAGGTTCTTATCAAATCGATTTGCACCAAAATGACCCCCAGCACCGCGGCGCTCATCAAACCAATTATTATCCAAATTGCCTTTTTATTCATCCTGTTCCAGCATATTATAGATAACAAGCAATGAAGCTTGTTGACGTTAAAACTACAAGATAGGCAGCACTGTTCAATGTTTTGCCCTAGGTTCACAACAAAAGTTAAAATGAACCTCTGGCAAAATTAATGTATTTGTAACGGAGGCGCTTTACTTTAACGTAGAATTAACCATCACGCTTTATTCAGCGAGACTGAAGGATTTATACATTTTTACCCGAAATTGCAGCACGGCCAACATACGTTCCACCTCTGCCTGCCAACGTTGCCAAAGCGGCGAATCTACATTCCAGCCGCCGTTCAGCGCTGCAAAAAGTCCTGGAGGACAATGATATGCAAGTGCTTTGAGTAGGCGGGCGTAGTGCCAGATGTTCCAAAAAGGGTTGTCTGCACCGGCCAAATAACGCTTAAATGGCTGGATCAAAGCCAAACTCAATTCTTCCGTCCAGGGCTGCGGATTGGCGCACAATATATAGGTGGCTACGTGGTCTTCTTCAAGCAAATAGGTTTGTTTTTGTAAAAAAGGAGGTAACAATTTATGCAAAGATGCTGCGGGAAGCACCTGCAAGAGATGCCGACCTGTAGAAGTTTGCCAACTGCTCGCTCCTGGCTGATTCAGCCACCACTCGGCCAGCGCCTCCTGCCATACCAGATCATGGTGCAACAAACTGGCGTCGGTAAGCGCCTGTACCCAACTTTCTTCCCGATCCTGTTGGGCAAAAAGGTTGATGGCTTGCAGGGGTTCCAATCCCCATGCTTTTTGCCAGTATTTTGGCGGTAAACGCCGCAGCAACTGAAACAGCCAGGCGCTGCGTTGAGTGAAGGAGTATGGTGCTTTACCACTTATTTCTATCCCATCCTTACGCCAGGTCTCGGGTACTTCTGTTGGTAAATTCAGGACAATTTGGTTGTCTTTCAATTCGATACAATCTTGCAAATAGCCTAGATAACGTTGGGTTAAGGCTGAATGGGGAATACTAGCCAGGAGTTCAGCCGCCATCTGCCGGGTTTCTTTGCGGCGATCTTGCAGGCAGTTCTCTAAAAATGTTTCATCTTGAACACTCAATCCATGGCTGAGTTCAGCCAATAAAGCTGCCTTTTGAGCCGGGTCCTCAGTTTCCCAGCTGCTTTGTAATTGATTTAATCCCAAAGCAGCATCCCGTTTGCGTATGCTTCGCAAAAGCGCCAGGCGGACCGGGCCGGTACTGGTGCCCCAATCCGTTTGCGCTGGAACTTCACACAAAGGTTGCCAAAATGGGTTTTGTAGCAGCAGCCACTCTCCCCGACTACCAACAGCTGTTCGAATCGTTTCCCAGAGTTCAGGATCACCTAAACTTCGTTGAAAGAGGGAAGGCAGCGCTTCCCGGGGCAGTACCTGTTCTACCTTCAACAATAGGTGTACCCACTCCCCCAATGCGTCAGTGTATTTGCCTTCCAAAATTTCCTGCAAACAACGAGCTGAAGCCACACTACACTCTGGCTCCGCCTTTGTAGTAGTTCTCATTTCCGGCAATTCCCCTTTCCATTGCTCCAATGAAAATCCTGCTCTCCGCCATTGTCTAAAATAAACCATAGCGATACCTGCTGATTTTTCAGGGCTATCAGCCAAGCCTGCACCCGCATCTTGAAGGTACTGTAACAGGTCCTCTCCTAGTGGCGTTTGGTCAGTCCCCAGGAGCAATAATGTTTGCAATTCTTCCGATTGCTTCATTTTTAAGCCAACTTGAAATAATCCATAAAATTATCCTTACTTTGTCAGTGGTTATTGCCCCACTACTTGTGCAACATGGATTACCATCGCCTTTTTGATCTGTTTAGCTATCAGGAAGCTCGTTTTCCCAACGAGGCAGCTTTAGCCTATAAACGGCACGGGCAAAGAAACAGTTTTTCCACTGCTGATTGCCTGCACAAGATAAACCAAGTCAGCGCATTTTTACTGCGTCTGGGATTGAAACCAGGGGATCGGGCAGCAATTATCGCTCGCCACGGCAGTCCATTTTGGAATTTTTTAGACCTGGGCATGCAACAGATCGGGGTAATTGTGGTACCGTTGCACGCCACTTCAGGGCCCGAGGAATTGCGGTTCATTTTACAAGATGCGCTGGTTCGAGTGTGTTTTACCGATACTGAAGACTTATACAGCAGCATTCGTTCCCTCCAACCCGATACTGCGCTGGAGTGGGTCATTCCTTTTTATCCGCTGCCAGAGGTGAATCCATCGGTGCTGGAATTATTGGCAGAGCCCAGTGCTGAAGAACTGGCTACAATTGCTGCCCTGCGAGAAAGCATTGCCGAGACTGCCTTGGCTACCATCATTTACACCTCGGGCACTACGGGCAAACCCAAAGGAGTAATGCTTTCCCATCAAAACATCATTAGTAACATTAAATCTACAATCGCGCTCCTTCCGGTCAATTGTGAGCATCAAACTTTGAGCTTTTTGCCGCTCAGCCATATTTTTGAACGTATGGTTGTCTACATTTACATCGCCGTAGGTGCTAGTGTGACCTATGCGGAAGGGCAAGAACAATTGCTGAACAACCTGCGCGAGGTACGACCCCATTTTATCACAGCCGTGCCTCTGATCATGGAGCGTTTGGTGGAACAAATTATGGCGCATGCCCGCAAAGGGCCCTTGTGGCGCAGAAAAATCCTGAAATGGGCCATGCAGTTGGGCAAAAACTATTATGATGGGAAGCGGCAACCCCTGGCTTACTGGTTGCGTCTAACTTTAGCCCGGATCCTGGTTTTCAACCGGTGGCGCAAAATGTTTGGCGGCCGTATCGAAGGGATTGGCGTCGGCGCTGCTGCTTTAAATCCAGAACTGGGGCGTTTGTTTTCGGCAGCAGGGTTAAAAGTACGGGAAGGCTACGGACTTACGGAAACTTCTCCGGTCATTGCTTTTAACCGCTTTGAACCCGGAGGTTCTCGTTTTGGTACAGTAGGAATACCGATTCCAGGAGTTGATCTGCGCATTGTGAACCCCGATGAAGAGGGGGTCGGCGAGGTGCAAGTTAAAGGGCTCAACGTTATGCTGGGTTATTATCAACAACCCGAGTCAACCCAGGCAGTAATGACTGAAGACGGTTGGTTACGTACTGGAGATTTGGGGCAGTGGGTGCACAAACGTTTTTTAAAAATCAAGGGCCGACAAGACGATATGTTTAAGACTGGTGCGGGGAAATTCATCGCTCCCGAAGCAGTGGAAAAACACTTGTATCAATCCGAATACATTCAGCAATGCCTGGTGGCTGGCGCCAGTAAACCGGGGCCTTTTGCCCTGATTGTACCTCATTTTGACAAACTGGAAGAATGGTGTAGAACGCAAAAAGTTCATTGGACCGCTCCCCAGTTTATGGTGCTGAATCCCAAAGTGCAGCGTTTTTTTAAGCAGGAACTTGAACGCCTGAATCAGGGTTTGCCCCCTTACCAACAGGTGCAACAATTTTTATTGCTGCACGAAGCCTGGACAGAACAAAGTGGAGAAATGACGGCCACCCTCAAACTTCGCCGCAAAAAAATTCTGGCCACACACGCTAAAAACATTAATGAACTATATAGTTAACATCATGAGAAATCTACATCTTTTAACCCGATCATTGTTTTTACTCACCCTGCTACTTGGATCTATAAGCGGCCATTCCCAGGAGGGCTCCTCCTCTGCTGTTGCCAGCAAAGGCATCAGTTGGTTTGACCAATTATTAAAAGAAGACAGCGTTGGTGCCTTGGAAATCACGCTGGAAACGGATTTGAAGGTACTGATGAAGGGAAAAGCCGATGAAAAGTACCAGCCCGCTGTGCTGAAATACAAAAACTCAGCTGGTGAAGATAAAATGTATACCGCGGAAATCCGACCACGTGGAAAAACCCGCAAAGACATTTGCTTGCACCCGCCAATTAAGCTAAAAATCAAAAAATCAGTCCTGACCGGCGAAGGTTATTTGCCCCACAACGAAATGAAAATTGTTTGGGAGTGCAAACCCTCCGGTGCTTTTGAGCAGTTCATTTACAAAGAATACCTGGCTTATCGCTTGTACAACCTGATCACTCCGTCCAGCTTCCGGGCAAAATTGGTTAAAATCAATTTGATTGACACCAACAACCCTGGAAAACCAACTGAAAAAATTGGCTTTATTGTGGAAGATGAAGAACAGGTAGCCGAGCGTATGGCTTGTACACTAATGGAAGAGCGCCCCAAAGATACCCGTCAATTTGCCCGGCAACATTTCCTGAATTTTGTCTTTTATGAATACATGATTGGCAATACAGATTGGGCATTTGGCAACAGCCACAACACCCGTTTTTTTGAACATACTACCACCAAAAAAGTCATCCCTGTTCCTTATGACTTTGACTATTCCGGCTTGGTAAATGCTCCCTACGCAGTTCCTCACGAGTCTTTGCCCATCAAGGATGTGCGGGAACGGTATTTTAAGGGTGGAGCGGTTAATGCGCCAGAAGGAGCAATGTTGCGTAAACAATTTTTACAAAGCAAAACAGTGGTATTGGACTTTATCAAAAAATTCGAACTCCTGGATAAGTTCAACCGGGAGGATGCGCTCCAATACATCACTGCTTTTTATAAGGAAATTGAAGACGAGCGCCAATTCAATCGAATCATAAATCCTTAAATCCAGGTCTATAAATTTACGTTGGTCTTGTAAAAGCAGAAAAAATCCAGTTTTTCCAAACAATCTTTTATTTTTGGAATTTAGATAAAGGATAATTCTGCCAAACATCCAGATAAACCAACTTTTTATGGAACCAACAAGGTTGTGCGACTTGATTCACTATCAGGCGGCTAATTTTCCATTGGAGCGTGCTTTTGGGCATCGTTTCAATGGGGAATGGAAATATTACAGTACACGTGAAGTCATTGATTTAGGCAACAAAGTTAGCCGGGGACTACTCAAATTAGGGATAAAAAAAGGGGATCGCATTGGGGTAGCGGTTACCCAAAATCGCCCGGAATGGACCATTCTCGACGTGGGGATCCAACAAATTGGCGCCATTAACGTCCCGGTTTATGCCACCATTACTACCGAGGATTACACCTATATTTTTAACGATTCTGAAGCCAAATACTGTTTTGTTGGCGGCGGTGACTTGTACGAAAAAGTCAAAGCCGCACAAGCTCAGGTTCCCTCTTTAAAAGAAATCTATTCCTTCGACAAAAAGGAGGGACAACCTTTTTGGGAAACCATCTTTGCCGAAGAAGGGCAGGCCGAAGTAGAAGCACTACGGGCACAAATTAAACCCGAAGAGCTGGCAACCATCATTTACACTTCCGGCACTACGGGTGTCCCCAAAGGAGTGATGCTTTCGCACGACAACATCATTAGCAACATCATGGCCGGGAAAGGCGCCTTTCCTTTTGTAGCCGGGGATACGGTTTTGAGTTTTTTACCCATTTGCCACATCTACGAAAGGGTGGTTATTTACCTCTATACCCTTTTTGGCGTTTCGGTTGCCTTTACTGGTACCGACAATTTGGGGGGAGAACAGGGCGACCTCATGGCGGTAAAACCCCATTTTTTCACCACCGTACCTCGTCTTTTGGAAAAAGTCTACGAACGCATCTACAACAAGGGGTTAGATTTGACTGGCTTGAAGAAAAAATTGTTCTTCTGGGCGCTCAAATTAACGGAAGACTACCATTACGAGTTCAAGCCCAAAGGCTGGAAGGCGATTCAATGGAAAATAGCGGATAAGCTCATCTTTAGCAAATGGCGGGCCGCTTTGGGTGGCAACCTCAAGGGCATCACTACCGGTGCAGCCGCTTGCCCACGGCGGATAGCCCAGGTGTTTTCTGCTGCCGGGATTCCCATCCGGGAGGGTTATGGCTTGACCGAAACTTCCCCGGTAATCACCCTCAACCTGTTCGAGCCTGGTGGCGCCTTATTGGGTTCTGTTGGGCCGGTGATTGACCGTGTCGAAGTGTTCATCGACGAATCGGATGGCATTTTTCGCCCGGGCGAAGGTGAAATTCTGGCTTACGGCCCCAACGTCATGATGGGTTATTACAACAAACCCGAGGCCACCGCAGCTGTGATGAAAACCATCAATGGCAAAACCTGGTTTTGTACCGGTGATGTAGGAAAAATGGTAGATGGGCCAGGTGGGCGAAAGTATTTGCAAATCACGGACCGCAAAAAAGAATTGCTCAAAACTTCGGGTGGAAAATACGTAGCCCCCACCCCTATTGAGAGCAAATTCCGCGAAAACTTCCTCATCGAACAAATGATGGTCATTGGGGAACAGCGCAAGTTCGTTTCCGCGCTCATCGTACCTGCCGAACCTGCTTTGAAAGATTGGTGTGATGGCAATCAGGTGGAATGGACAACTTTTCCGGAAATGCTGCACCACCCTAAAGTGCTCGCTAAATTCCAAAGCATTGTGGATGAGATCAATCCAAGCTTCAGCCACATCGATCAAATCAAAAAATTCCGCCTGCTGGACAAAGTATGGGAACCCGTCAAGTCCGACGGCACCGAGGCCGAATTGACGCCAACAATGAAGCTCAAGCGCAGGGTAATTTTAGAGAAGTACAAAACGGAGATTGAAGACATTTACGCAGAGTAGTGAGTAGTGAAAAGTGAAAAGTGAAAGTGATTGAATCAACCACGATTTAACTCTTCGCTTTTCACTTTTCACTTTTCGCTTTACTGTGGTGGCAGCAAAGCGAAGTTGCGGTTGTACAAATACACCAACAACGCAATAAAAAGAACAAAAAAGATAAAGAAATACATCACACAGTATCCCTTTCGTCCAACGTTTTCTATTTCAGACATTGTTTAGGCAGTTTTGAGTGAATGAAAACTTGCGCCTGCAAAGATGGGTAAAAAATGCAAATTATAGGCACGAATCAATGTAATGTTTATCCGTTAAAATCGTTAGGAGTTGTATAAAGTACGGCTACTATGAGTTATAACATAATTATTACAGCTCTTCTTTTATGTATAGCCCTATCAATCAAGGCTCAAGACACCTACACCTGGGAAAAAATTCCGGTAGCGGGTATAAAAATGAAAAATTACCCTGCCGACACCAATGCGGCCGCACTCGTGTTAGCCGATATCGGACGAATTTCGGTCAGTATTCGCTCCAGCAAAAGTGAGTGTTTGTTTGAGCGTAAAAAGCGCATTAAAATTTTAAAACCTGCTGGTTTTCAATATGCTGATGTAGCCATTCCAATCTATGTCGAAGATGATGCAGAAACTTTGATGGAATTCGAAGCGCACATTTACAATTCCACCGGTCTCGCCCGAACGATCGAGAAAAAAGATGCTTTTTTGGAAAAATCCAGCGGGCAAGTAATGCAGCTCAAATTTGCGTTCCCCGAAGTGCAGGTTGGGAGTGTTATCGAATATCGGTATTTGATCAGCAAAAAAAACTTTTTTGAACTTCCTGAATGGTACTTTCAACAGGAGATTCCCGTACTGTGGAGTGAGTTGAGTGTAACCATTCCCAGTTTGTTGGAATACATTACCCTAATCAATGGGACGCCTCCACAGGAACGAGCTCCAACCTCGGTACAAGAGCAAGTCCTCAATATCCCCTATGCAACAGTTTCCACGGTATCTTATTACCAAAAAAACATGCCTGCACTGCGTCCAGATGGTTACATCACCACCATGGCGGATTATTATTCCCGCATTCGCTTCCAATTACAAGCCTCTAGACTTAATGGTTATCGTGAAGAAATCTTCTCTTCCTGGGAAAAAACTGCCAAAGAATTGATAAATCACGAGTTTTTTGGAAAAAAATACCTGCGCAAAGCCAGTTTCGACGAAGCCCTTACCGAGCTTTCGCCGCAACTTTTGGGTATTGCGAAACCCGAAGAACAGCTCCAAAAAATTCATCAGTTTGTCACTTATCATATGGCTTGGAATGGTTACCATCGTTTTTTGGCTGAAGAGCCTCTTGATAAGGTTTTTGTGCGCAAGCTAGGGAGTTCAGCTGAGTTAAACCTCTTGTTGTGCGGCTTGCTGAATGCCTACAACATCACTGCTCATCCCATGCTGTTGAGCACCCGTGAGCATGGTCAGGTATTCCAGGATTATCCCCTCATTGATCAATTTAATTCTGTAATCGTTCAAGCCCAAATAGGCGAAAAGACTGTACTATTGGATGCAACCCATCCTTATCTGGCGCCTGGCTGGGTTCGCGAAGAAGTTTTAAATGGTTCGGGATGGGTAGTTGATCCTAAAAACCCTCATTGGAGCGATATCCTTCCGGGTAAATCCAGTTCGACCTACTCTTTCAACTTACAATTGGATGAAACTGGTCAACTGGATGGCAAAATGTCGCGTGCTCAAGATGGCTATGAAGCGGCCAAAAGCCGTGAAAAATTGAAAGCCGAAAAAGCCCAAAATACCAAGGATAAAAAGGCCACGCTCCCCCTTGCTGAAATTGCACAATACGATTCCATTCAAGTGCGCGACCTTGATGAGTTCAGCAAAACCTTAATCACCACTGCCCGCATCAAACTCCCTGAAGCACTGACAATCAATGGGGAGCTGGCTTATTTCAGCCCAATATTGGTCCCTTTCTTTGCGGAAAACCCCTTCAAAGTGACCAATCGGGCTTACCCTGTTGATATCCCTTATCCTTTGTCCCAAAGGCAAATCCTCAATCTCACGCTCCCGGAAAAATTCAAACTAGAGGAATTACCCAAAACAGTCAATTTAAGTTTGCCTAACAATGGTGGGCGTTTTTCCTACCAGGTCCAATTATTCGACAAACGGATTTTAGTAACCACTCAATTGCAAATCAACCAATTGCGCTATTCTGCAGCAGAATACCAAACCCTCAAAAGTTTCATTGATTTAGTGATCGAAAAACAGCAAGAACAGTTGGTATTCAAAATAAAAGAATGAGGTGAAATAAGCCATCATTTAGTTGCAATGCTTTGATAGTATGTAAAGAAATCCAGGTGAATAATTTGAGCAAATCCTTTTGATTATCAATTCAAAGTCCTACCTTTGCGGCTCAAAATTTAATTCATCACCAAATCCCACCTTTCGTGGGAAGAAATGCATTTTATGATTGACGAAAAAGACGGCATCGAGCAAGAAGAGCTGGGTGCTCAAGATCAGGTGGAGGAAACTGCTGTAGAAAGCACGCCCGAAATCGTAGATCAAGTGGAAGAAGTAGCTGCCGTAGCTGAAGAAGTAGTTGAAGAAACTGCTGAGGTAGCTGAGGCCGTGGTTGAAGAAACTGTAGCTGAAGAGATTGAAGCAGCAGCTGAAGAAACAGTGGAAGAAGTAGCTATTGAACCTACTCCTGAACCAGTGGTCATCATCAAGAGTATCAAAGATGAGCCAGAAGCCACTACTGGCGAAGAAGAGGATGAAGATGAACTGGACGAAGAATTGCTCTTCGCAACTGGTTACGATCCCAACTCTGCACACGATGAGTTTGACTGGAGCATCACCAACAAAGGTGGCGCCGTTTATTCTGCGGAAACAACCAAAGAATACTTGACCCAGTACGAGTCTACCATGAACGCAGTGGTAGAAAGTGAAATTGTAAAAGGACGAGTTACCTCCATGAATGGTGGTGACGTAGTACTGGACATCAACTACAAGTCAGATGGTTTGGTGCCACTTTCTGAATTCCGCGATACTCAGGATCTCAAAATTGGAGATTTCGTTGAAGTATACGTAGAACAACAGGAAGACTTGCGCGGCCAGCTGGTTCTTTCTCGCCGCAAAGCAAAACTGCTGCGCGCCTGGGAAAGCATCGTTGATTCTTACGAAAATGGTACCGTGATCAAAGGTACGGTCATCAGCAAAACCAAAGGTGGTCTGATTGTAGACTGCAGCGGTTTGGAGACCTTCTTGCCTGGTTCACAAATCGACATCAAGCCAATCATCGATTACGATTCATACGTTGGCAAAAACATGGAGTTCAAGGTGGTTAAGATCAACGAAACCATCAAAAACGCCGTGGTATCTCACAAGGCACTCATCGAAAGCGACCTCGCCGAGCAACGCGAAGCCATCATTGCCAGCCTCGAAAAAGGTCAGGTATTGGAAGGTATCGTCAAGAACATCACCGACTTCGGTGCGTTCCTCGACTTGGGCGGCGTAGACGGTCTGCTCTACATCACCGATATCTCTTGGGGTCGCATCAGCCACCCAAGCGAAGTACTCAGCCTGAACCAAAAGATCAGCGTAGTTGTACTGGACTTCGACGAGAACAAGAAGCGTATTTCTTTGGGCTTGAAGCAATTGCAACCACACCCATGGGAAGTACTCGACAACACCATCTCCGAGAACTCTATCGTTAAAGGTAAGATTGTCAACATCGAAGATTACGGTGCATTCCTCGAAATCCAACCGGGTGTAGAAGGTTTGATCCACGTTTCAGAAGTAAGCTGGAGCAATCAACCGATCAACGCACGCGAATTCTTCAAGTTGGGTCAGGAATACTCCGCAAAAGTGGTTACCGTTGACCGCGATGAGCGCAAGATGTCACTCTCTCTCAAGCAGATGGCGACCGACCCTTGGAGCGAAATCGAAAACCAATTCCCACTCAACAGCCGCCACACTGGCGAGGTGAAAAACCTCACTCCTTATGGCGTATTCATCGAGCTGCAAGAAGGAATCGGCGGTATGGTACACATCTCCGACTTGAGCTGGACCAAACGTTATGGTCACCCATCCGAGTTTACGAAGGTTGGTGAAAAAATTGACGTTGCAATCCTCGATATCGACAAGGACAACCGCAAACTGTCACTGGGCCACAAACAACTGGAAGAAAACCCATGGGATACTTTCGAAAATGTATTCCCTGTAGGTTCTTACCACGAAGCTACCGTGTTGCGTCGTGACGACCGCGGTGCCATCGTTCAGTTGCCTTATGGTCTGGAAGCTTTTGCACCGATCAAGCACATCCGCAAAGAAGACAACAACCTCGCTGAAGTAGACGAAGTACTGACTGTGAAGGTGATTGAATTCAACCGCGATGACAAGCGCATCCTCGTATCTCACCTGCGTTACCTCGAAGACATCCGTCGTGAGGCTGATGAGCAAGTGAAAAAAGTGAAGGATGACGAACGCAAAGTAACCCGCACTGCCGTTAAAAAGCAGCAGGACAGCATCGAACGTACTACTCTTGGCGATCTGGAAGGATTGGCTGCACTGAAGGAGCAATTCGAACAGCAGAACCAACAGACTACTAAAGAAGATCAGGAATAAAATCCTGATGGAGATAAAAAAAGGCCTCATCGTGGTGATCCACGGTGGGGCTTTTTTGTTTTCAAAAGGTTAATTTCTGGCAAATATTTAAGTCAAGTACTATTTTTGGATAGTTGAGAAATTTAATGGAGTTCGGGGATCGTCTGCGTCAAATCCGCTGCAGTAGCCTCAATCTCCTCAATCTCCTCAACTTCTCAACTTCATTTTCCATGACCTTCTCCAGCAAACTCCTCCTCTTCGGCGAACACACCATCCTGCGCGGCTCAGCAGCCCTAGCGCTTCCCTTACCCCTTTTCAGTGGCAAATGGGCCTACACCACCCCAGAAAATGCCCCAGCTTTGCAACGCAACCTAGCCGATTGGTGTCAATACTTGGCCGAGCAGCAGTCCAAAGGGGCGCTGGAAACGGAACTGGATCTGGCGCGTTTCAGGGAGGACTTGGAAGCAAGCTTGTATTTTGACAGCAACATTCCCAATGGTTACGGAGCAGGTAGTTCAGGGGCCTTGTGTGCGGCCCTGTATGCACGCTACGCCCTCCACCCAATTGAGCATAAGGATGCAGCCCGCTACCCCGAGCTCAAACGAGTTTTGGGCCAAATGGAGAGTTTTTTCCATGGTTCCAGTTCAGGTACCGATCCATTGATCGTTTATTTGAACCAACCTGTCTTGCTGCAGGCCGATGGCAGCATCCAAACCCTTGAAGTACCCGACTGGCCAAATGAAACCTCTGGCTTCCAGTTTTTTTTACTGGATACAGGCATTCAACGCAGCACCGCGCCATGGGTAAATCTGTTTTTAGAGCGCTGTAATGAAGCAGTTTACCTCCAGAACATCCAGCAGGAAATGATCCCACTAACGGCACAGGCCATTGCCGCATTCTGTGCTGGTGATTGGACTACTTTGTTTGAAGGATGGGCAAATATCAGCGCGCTGCAACAAGTCCATTTTGCGCCTATGATCCCGGAATCCTTCCAGGCTTTGTGGGCCGAAGGGCTCAAAAGTGGGCATTTTGCCTTGAAATTGTGCGGAGCAGGCGGCGGCGGCTTTCTCCTCGGCATGGGCCGGACTGGCCATGTGCCCCCCGGAGCCATCATCTTGACGTAGAGACGTTGCATGCAACGTCTGGGTATAAAATATGAAGACGTTGCATGCAACGTCTCTACTGTTTCACTTAAAAACACACTACTATGAAAAAAACATCATTGATTCTTGGCTTTGCATTGATCGTAGCAATCCCAATGTTCATGGCGCTGAGCCCCAAGGCTGAAAAACCCGCCGCTACTGAATGGCGCGTAGTAACTGTAGTAGAATCCGTAGTGCCCGGCAAATTAGGGCGTTCCAAAGTGTTGACCATGGATAGCAATGGGGCAAGCTCCGAAACCGAAATCCAAAACATCTTCAGCTTGACGGGCATCAACTTTGCCAATTTGCAAACCAACAACCGCAGCGTTACTGATCTTTTAGCCAAAAACAGCGCCGAAGGTTACGAATTGGTAGAAGTTGTGCCAGGTAACTTTGGCGACAACAATTCACAGGGGATTTTTATGACCCGTTTTATTTTTAAGAAATAGGCAGGTTGCGTGGAGTAGAGACGCTGCATGCCACGTCTCTACTCCGTCTTCAAACTCTTGATCGGGTTCATCAAAGCAGCCTTTATTGCCTGGTAGCTCACCGTCAATAGTGCAATCGTAATGGCAATCAGGCCAGCCAAAAGATATACCCACCATTTGATCTCAATGTGGTAGGCAAATTCCAGTAGCCATTTGTTCATGGCCCAGTAGGCAATGGGGAAAGCGATGGCAATGGCAATGGCGACCAATTTCAAAAAGTCGATAGAAAGCAGTTTGCTCAGGCTAAGTACACTTGCACCCAAAACTTTGCGCACCCCAATCTCCCGGATTCTTTGCTCTGCGGCATAAGTGACCAGCCCAAAAAGGCCCAAACAAGCAATCAAAACCGTAGCCAGAGCCAGCCAAATCAGCATGGTTTCACGGCGGGCATCTTCAGCATAAAAAAGGGCCAGTTGCTGATCGAGAAAATGGTATTCAAACAATTCGGCAGGATCAATTTTGGCCAAAATGCTTTCCATTGCTTTAATGGTTTGGTTGGCATCACCGGCTTCAATTCTCGCAGTAAAATAATCGATGTTGTGAATGGGGTTTTGTTGATAGGCCATTACCAAAGGAGCGATCTTTTCCCTTAAGGTCTGAAAATGAAAGTCTTTGACAATCCCGATCACCCGCGCCTTAAACACCTGGTCATTGCGCAGCGGATTAAAACTAATGCCATAGGATGCTGCAGGAATTTCGATCAATTGATCTGAAGCCTCCTGGATGTTCAGCATTTTTGCGGCGGTTTCGTTCAGGATTACCGATGTCGAGTCGCCAGTACCGCTGAAGTTCTTGCCCTGCAAAAGTTCCACCTCAAAAGTTTTGGCAAAATGCTCATCTACCCCAAGAAAGAAAGCTTCTTTTTGCGCATCGGGCTCTCCATTTTGCCGGATTTTAACCGAAGGAAGGTTTTTCCATTCTCCAGGTACCCGCGAGGTAGTTGCTACGTTTTTCACTCTGGGCAAATTCCCAATTTCTGACACAATGGTTGGTGCAGCTCTTCTGATGGCACCGCTATTGATGTCCATAACAACCAAAAGTTCCTGGTTAAAGCCCAGGTCTTTGTTCTGCACATACCGGACTTGCAAAAACACTACAATGGTGGCAACTATCATGAACACTGAGACCGCGAACTGAAACACGACCAAACCCTTGCGCAAGGAAAAATCAGAACTTTTTTGGGCTTTCAGGCTTTTCAGCAAGAGGCTGGGGCTGAACCGGGAAAGCATCAAAGCAGGGTAAGAGCCCGCCATTAAACCCGTTAATACCAGTACCCCAAACGCAGAGAGCCAAATGTGGTAATCGGTCGACCATCCCAATGCAAGTTCTTTATTGGTAAATGTATTAAAAAATGGGAGGATCAAATTGACGAGTAAAACTGCCAAAACGAAGGAAATGGAGCTGAGTACACTGGATTCCACCAACAATTGGGCAATCAACTGGCCACGAAATGCACCTACTGCTTTTTTGACACCTATTTCTTTACAACGCGTAGCAGCCCTGGCCGTGCTGAGATTCATGTAGTTGATACAAGCGATCAGCAGAATAAAAAGTGCAACCAGTGCAAATACTTTAAGGTACAACAATGCGCTGCTGCCTTGCGCTGGAGGATTGGCGATACTGGTCGTTTCAAGAATGTTGTTGGAATAGAGGTGTACGTCCCGCAAGGCTTGCAAGTCGTAACTCAGGGATAGTCCGGGCTCAGGTTTATAATTGGCGTACACCAAGTCTTTCATTTTGCCCGCAACGGTTTTAGGGTCTGCGTTTTCTTTTAAAAGGGCATACACCAAAAACTCACTGGAGCCCCAATCTTCGTTCAGTTCCGCTACATATTCTGCATCAGATAAATAAGTACTTTCCGAATAAACGGAGCTAAAACTGAAACTTGAATTGCGGGGATGATTTTTGAGGACAGCCGTGATTTTAAAAGGCTGATCCACTTGATGCCATTTCAGCGTTTTCCCGGCCACCTGCGTACTGCCAAAAAGTTGCAGGGCCAAATCTTCCACAATAACGATGGAATAAGGCTCAGTCAGGGCTGTTTTAGGGTTGCCATCCAGGGCTTCAAACGCAAAAATCTCCATCAAGCCGTTGTTGGCTACGGTGATCTCTTCGTTGATCTTCTTTTGATTGGCGAGGTTTTCCAAGTTGTCCCGACCTCCTTGGACAATCCGGGCGGTGTTTTCAACTTCCCCGATGCTTTTTTTCGACTCTTCAGCCAGTTTGTAGCTTGCTCCGGCGATGTTCAAAGACTCGGTAGCAGTTTTCCGATGTTTGATGACCCGATAGATCTGTTCTGCACGGGGATGATGCCGATCAAAAGTGAGCTCGTCAAGTACATAAAGGCCCAAGATAAAAAAGCAGGCAAGGCCAAAGGTAAGGCCCGTTAGATTCAGTGTCGTTGATAATTTGTTGCGCAGGAGGTTGCGCAGGGCGATTTTCAGGTAATTGTACAACATTTGCGAGACTTGAAGGTGTTTTATTTCCAAAACAAACCTTATGCCAAAACAAACAAACATTTGATTTGCAATATTTTACACAAAGCCACTCCTCCAACAATTGTCCAATAACGAGCACTTGAGGCCGGAATCGGACAAAATTCAAAGGATTCGATACCTGTCCATTCAAGCGTAAAAAATCAAATAATATTGAGTAGATTTGCTTCAATCAATGAGGAATCTACTCCATTATTGTATGCGTTTTAATCCTAACTTCCTTCCACTTTTTAGCAGTATGATCATCCTTTGGGGGATCTGGGGCTGCACTATGGAAAGCAGTTCGGAAGTCGCCTCAGAGCCACGTTTAACAAGGGTAAGAGCTCAAGCATATCGGGTTCCTGCCGATTCGGTTCTTCCACCTACCCGCATTCAAATAAAGGTTCAATCAATTCCCAAGGGAAAAGTAGCAATTCCTCGCAGCGTTCTCAGCAAGTTTAATGTACTTACCGCTCAAAATCCAAAGCGTATAGCAATTAATACGGCTGCTTTAGTCAAAAATGAACCAGGTAAAGGGGTTTTTTCCAAACCAGACCATAGCCCTGCCCTGGCACAGCACACAACTGTAGGTATTCCCGAAGTTGTTCAAGCCAAAGACCCTTCTAATAAGGACCAAAATCCTTTTAGTTTCAGTGCATTTGGTAAACTTCAGGGCCTAAAACACAATGTAATTAGCTGTATCATCCAGGACTCCAAAGAGAATTTGTGGTTCGGTAGCATGGGCGGCGGACTTTGCAGGTATGATGGCAAATACTTCACCCATTATACCGAGAACGAAGGGCTAAGTAGCAATAGCATCACTTGCATTTTGGAGGATAAAAAAAGGAATATCTGGTTGGGGACAGATGGTGCAGGGATTATCAAATTTGATGGCCATACTTTTATACAATACGATCAGGAGGAAGGTTTTGACGGAAACTATATTTCAGATATTAAGCTGGATAATCAAGATAAACTTTGGATTGCTACAACTACAAACGGGGTGTACCAATTCGATGGTAAAAGATTCACTCATTACGGAGTTAAACAAGGCTTGGGCTCTGACGAGGTGTTATCTATGATAGTAGACCATAAAGGTCAAATCTGGTTCGGCTTGTTGGATGCAGGCATTTCAGTATTTAGTCAGGGGCAGTTCATTCGTTTCAACAAACAAGCAGGACTAAGTTACGCTGATATCACTGCCCTTGCTGAGGATAAAAATGGTCATATCTGGGTTGGAACGCAGTCTGGTGCCTTGAGGTACGAGGATGGTGTTTTTTTAGATTTTTCCAACAGCGCCAATGTACCAATTGAAGACATTATCATCGAAACCAATGGCAACGTTTGGTTCGGAACACTGAGGAACGGTGCTATCAAATACAATGGAGCTTCTTTTCAATTCTATACCATTTCAGAAGGTTTAAATAACAACCGGGTTCGGTGCATTTTTGAAGATTCCAGCAGCAATCTTTGGTTTGGGACGGATGGAGGCGGCTTGAGCAAATCACAAGGCAACGTCTTTTCACACTTAACTGCCGAGGAGGGTTTGAGCAACAATGAAATCTTTAGTACCATTGAAGACCGAAAAGGTCAAATGTGGTTTGGGGCTTCAGGGGGTGGTTTGGTCAGGTTTTCAGGGAATCAATTTTATCAATATACCGAACCCAGTGAGTTGAACCCTGATTTTGTTTATGCGATTCTGGAAGACCGCAAAGGAAACCTGTGGTTTGGCACCAATGGCCAAGGGGTGATCAAATTTGATGGGCAGTCATTTATTAGGATAGACGACAAGTATGGACTTTCAAGCAATATTGTTTTGAGCATTTTGGAAGATAAAAAAGGCAATATTTGGTTTGGTACCCGTGATGGAGGTGTCTGCAAGTTTGATGGGCAATCATTGGTTCAATACCAGGAAGCCCAAGGGCTCGGCAGCAATACCGTTTTTTCGATGTTGGAAGATCCACAAGGCAATATTTGGTTTGGTACTCTTGGCGCTGGGGTGTCCAAATTTGATGGCCGCAATTTTTTCCATTATCGTACTGAAAATGGTCTGAGTCATAATGATGTTACCTCGATCTTGCGGGACAAAAAAGGCAAGTTATGGTTTGGCACCTTAGGAGGCGGCCTTAATCGCTTCGACGGCCAATATTTTACCCATTTTACTGAAACAGAAGGCTTGAGTAACAATGCAGTATTGGCATTGTTACAAGACCGCAAAGGTAATTTGTGGGTAGGCACTCGTTTTGGTCTTTCCAAAATGAACCACAAGTCGCTGAATGCCTTAAACCAAACGGCCCCAAACACACTTCCTTCATCAGGTACTTTATTTAAAAACTACAGCTACGAGGACGGATTTTTGGGCATTGGCTGCTGGCGCAATAGTCTTTTCGAAGCCCACAACGGTGACATTTACATCGGAGCCAACGACCGTCTAACCGTTTATCACCCTGGTGGAGAGAAAGAAAATCCCATCAAAATCCAACTCAGCCTGCTGGACATTTCCATCTACAATGAACGCATTCCCTGGGCTGCTTTGGAGGAACACCAGGATAGCACTTTTTACCTTGGCAATGGAGTCAAGGTGAAGGATTTTCGCTTCAATGGGCTTAGCGCCTGGAACCTGGTGCCTCAAGACCTCAGCTTAAGTTACTCCAACAACAACTTAAACTTCCGCTTGGTCGCCAGCACGCTACAACAACCCGACAAAGTAAAATACCAGTACAAGCTGGAAGGGATGGAAACAACCTGGACGAGTTTAAGCACCAAAAATGAAGTTTCTTATGCCAATCTCGCCCCTGGAACTTACACTTTGCGCGCCAGAGCGATGAACAGTATGGGCCTCTGGAGCGATGAACTGGCCTATCCCTTTGTCATTCGTCCACCCTGGTGGCGGACCAGTTGGATGTATACTTTTTATGCTCTGCTTGTTTTAGGCATTTTGTGGTGGTTCCGTCGCCAGGAAAAACTACGACAGCTACAGCAATTGCAACTGGAACGGCAAAAAACCGAGCAGGAACAAAAAATCAACGAGCAATTGAGGCGGGTGGATGTGCTAAAAGATCAGTTTTTAGCCAATACCTCCCACGAATTGCGTACTCCTTTGCAGGGCATCATTGGGCTTTCGGAATCCTTGCTGGAAAGAGTGAAAGATGAAGACCAGAAAGAAGACCTGAATATGGTCATTTCTTCCAGTCGACGCCTCAATAGCCTGGTCAACGACATTCTTGATTTTTCCAAGATAAAAAACCAGGAAATTGAACTGGCGCCCATACCCCTCAATTTATACGCCTTGACCGACGTAGTCTTGCGTACCCTCGCACCATTGGTACAAGGTAAAAACCTGCAACTGATTAACGCCATCCCCAAAGATTTACCTGCTGCTCTGGCGGACGAAAATCGGGTACAACAAATCTTGTACAACCTGGTAGGCAATGCCATTAAATTTACCGAAAAAGGCCACATCAAAATTTTTGCAAAAGTCCCCCCTAACAAACCAGATGAATTAACCATCTCCGTAGAAGATACAGGGATTGGCGTTCCTCCTGATAAACAAGATGCCATTTTTCAAGCTTTTGAGCAGGGGGATGGCTCCATGGTACGCAGTTTCGCCGGAACGGGACTTGGCCTTTCTGTTTCAAAAAAACTGGTTGAGCTCCATGGAGGGCAAATGTGGTTGGAATCTGAAGTTGGGCAAGGTTCAAACTTCTTTTTTTCATTGCCACTTACCACCGAGCATGCATCTAAAAACATCCAATACACAGCTGATCAAAAATTGCGTACCCTGGCCCAATTGAGTTGGAGCTCACAGACAGTTTTAACTACTGAGTCATCTAATGGTCTCAACAGGGAGGATTTAGAAAAAGTACACATCCTGGTGGTGGATGATGAAGCGGTCAATCAACAGGTGCTGAAAAATTATTTAAACAAGGACGTTTACCGCCTGACTCAGGTAATGAGTGGGGAAGAAGCCTTGTCCTTTTTGGAGCTGGATGACATCCCGGATCTGGTGTTGCTTGATGTGATGATGCCACGAATGTCAGGCTATGAGGTATGTCAAAAAATTCGGGAAAAATACCTGCCCAACGAATTACCAGTGATCATGATTACCGCCAAAAACCAGGTGCATGACCTGATTCTGGGCTTGAATACCGGTGCCAACGACTACATCGCCAAACCCTTTTCCAAAGACGAATTCCTCGCCCGACTCAATACCCACCTCAACCTACACCGCATCAATGCAGCTACCAATCGTTTTGTTCCCAATGAGTTCATCCGTGCGCTGGGGCATGAAAGCATCATGAATGTACGGTTGGGGGACCACGTGGAGCAAGTGGTGACTGTATTGTTTGCCGATATCCGTGATTACACTGGCCTGGCTGAGACTATGACCCCAGAGGAAAATTTCAAATTTGTTTCTGGCTACAACCAACGGATTGGGCCAATCATTCAAAAACACCAGGGCTTTATCAATCAATACCTGGGTGACGGCATCATGGCTATTTTTCCGGGAAAACCTGAAAATGCCTTGCGTGCTTCCATCGATTTACAGCGCGAAATGAGCCAATACAATGTGCAACGCCAGGCCAAGGGCCGCAAAGCAATTGAGGTTGGCATTGGTTTGCATACTGGGTCGCTGATCATGGGTATCATTGGCGATCAAAAACGGATGGATGCGGCCACGGTTTCAGATACTGTAAATACAGCTTCCCGGATGGAAGGCTTGACCAAATTTTATGGCAGCCGTATCTTGCTGAGTGAGGCCTGCCTGAATTTAATCCGGCAGCCAGAGGAATTCAATGTACGACACCTGGGGCGGGTACAAGTTAAAGGCAAACAAGCTTCAATCGGTATATTTGAGTGCTTTGATGCCGACGAACCAACCTTGTTTTTGTCAAAAAAAGAAAACTTGTTGAGCTTTGAACAAGGGATGAACCATTATTTCCAAAAATCATTTGAGGAGGCCATCAAGTCCTTTGAAGCAATTGTAGCCCTAAACCCCTTCGATACCCAGTCAAAGTTGTTTTTGACAAAAGCCAGGGATTTTGCCAGCAATGGGGTTGCTGAGGATTGGATTGGTGTGGAAACAATGAAGGAAAAGTAGGTCGTAGGCTCATTGCTTTTTTTTTGTAGACAAAAAAATTACTACTACTGACATAAATGCTTTAAATTAAGGAACGAAAAGCTCCTTTTCCCAATACACTTGTTTTTAATACTCACCTAAGACTTAGTGATTCGTATGAGAAAATGGCTGTTTTTATCGCTCTTTTTTGCATCAACCTTGTTGCTGGAAGCTCAAAAGCCCCAACTAATGCCCCCGATGAGCCATGCAACTTATGTGCGGGCAATCGCAGTTTCTCCTGATGGGGCTTATGTACTTAGTGCAGCTGGGTATCTCGACAATACCGTTCTTTTATGGTCGGCCTCCGGCAAATTGTTAAAAATACTCGAAGGCCATGAAAATGACCTCTTTGACGCCGAGATATCCGGTGATGGCAAACACATGTTAACCCTCGAAACAGGAAGCTGGACGCTACACCTTTGGGACAATCAAGGGAGGGAACTAAAAAAAATCGAAGGCTTTGGCATTACTGACGCCTGCTTTTCCGCAGACAATCAGTTCATATATGCTGGGACCTCAAGTGGTGAAATCCGCATCCATGACTTGAGTGGCACTTACCATAAGTCAATTGAAGTAGGTGACCAAAGCATTAATCAGGTAGTTTGTTCCGAAGAATACATAGCAAGTAGTGATGAAGCGGGGATTATTCGGGTTTTTGATAAAGCTGGAAAATTGCTAAAAACCCTGGATGGGCATCAACAACAAAGTATCGAAGGCCTGGCTTTTTCACCCAATGGTCAGCAACTCCTTTCAGGGGCACATGACAAAATGGTGCTACTTTGGGATTGGCAAAATGAAAAAATCCTTAAAAAATTAGGCCCGCAGCAAAGCCAGGTGCGTAGCGTAGCCTTCTCGCCGGATGGGAAATACCTGGCCAGTGCTGGCCCCGACGAGGGCTATGTTTACCTCTGGGACAATCAGGGCAAAAGCATAAAAAAATTCCAAACTGATGGCATCAACGAATTGGTGTTTACGCCAGATAGTGAGGGATTGTTGGTAGCTCCTCGAGATAAAGCGGCCCTTTTGTATGATCTCCAGGGGGAAATAGTACGCAGTTATACCAACGATGCTTCCTCAGTCACCAGTGTTGGATTTTCCCCATTTTCGCCCGATTCTTTGTTCATTTTGACAGGAGGAGAAGGCGCCCACATCCGCCTTTGGAATGCCGTAAATGGCGAAGCACGGGCTTTGGAAAATCAAAATGATTTTAGTACTCCAGCGGTTTTTAATCCCCAATATCCCAGCCTTTTGATTGCTAAAACTGGAGACTCCCTTTATCAATACAACCTGTATGCCGATGAATACACCATGGTGGACAAGAGCAAATACATCGGCCACTCCGCTCTGGCTTATAATCCTGATGGTGATCATTTTTTACTCAGCAATTGCACTGGAGGAATTCAGCTATGGGCAGAAGAGGAGCCGAATTGGAACATACTCTGGGAAAATCAATTGGACTCCAATAGTGTAACGAGCTTGAATTTTTCACCTGATGGCCAACATTTTTTGCTTGCTACTGATCGCGACTG
This sequence comes from Haliscomenobacter sp., assembly GCF_965225875.1. Taxonomy (GTDB): domain Bacteria; phylum Bacteroidota; class Bacteroidia; order Chitinophagales; family Saprospiraceae; genus Haliscomenobacter. The sequence goes on from NZ_CBDDBS010000002.1 coordinate 2,010,988, forward strand.
GGTTCCTCACCGCAATAAGGGTGTTGCTGAAGAACGCAAACAGCCGAAAAGTGGAAAAGGCTTTCCAGCAGAGTTGCGTCGTGTAGAGGATTTTCAACTCGTCCGCAAATTCGGCAGCAGCGCTGACCAGGCCGTATTTTCTCCCGATGGCAAATATGTAGCGACCAATGAAGCTTATTCATTTGCCATTTATGATGCCAAAACAGGTAGACAGGTCTTATTGATGCCGAAATCTGGCGATGACATTTTTCCTTTGGTGACTTGTTTGGCTTTTTCTAGCAATAGTCAGCGCTTGTTTGTGGGGTATTCTTCCAATGTCATCCAAGAATTCAACCTGATTGGCCAACTACTTCGGGAATACAAGGGCCACCGGAGCACCATACGTACCCTTGCAATTTCGCCCAATGGAAAATTTCTGCTTTCTGGCAGTAGCGACAATTCGGCAAAAATCTGGAACACCCAAACCGGGGCAGAACTGGCGACCTTGATGGCCATTGGCACCGAAGACTGGATGGTCGCCACACCTGATGGTCTTTTTGACGCCTCCCCTGGCGCCATGGACAGTCTCTACTTCGTGGTCGGGCTGGAAATTGTCGCAATGGATCAATTGAAAGAGCGGTATTACGAGCCTGGTTTATTGGCAAAAGTATTGGGTTTTGAGGAAGGGCCACTGCGTAAGGTAATTGATTTGAATACCCAGGATTTGGCCTTATACCCTGAAGTCGAAGCCAAGTTATTGGACGATGTCATCACGGTTAAACTCAGCAAACGCAGCGGCGGCATTGGTCGGGTCAGTTTGCGCCTGGAAAACATGGAAATCGCCCCCGATGTCAATCCAGGCCGCCAAAGTAGTTTCACCATTAAACTCAGCAATTTTGCCGACTATTTTGTCAATGGCGAATCCAATCCTCTCTCCTTGGTTTGCTACAATGCCGAAGGATGGTTGTCCAGCCCTGAATATCCCATTGCTTACGTACCAGGTGGCAAGGGCAAAGACAAACCTGTTGCCACAACGGCTTTAAACGACCAAACCGATCAGGCTTTGGTCAATACCTTATATGCCTTGGTAGTTGGTACATCTGACTACAAAGGGACTACGTTGGACTTGAAATTCCCGGATAAGGATGCGACCGCTTACCGCGATATGTTGCAATTGGCGGGAAAAGACCTCTTCGGGACGCGGATGCAGATCAAATTATTGACCACAGCAAAAGGAGGTGTCCGACCTACCAAAACAGCGATTCGGGCAGCCTTGTTGGAATTTGCCACCAAAGCCGAACCCAAGGATGTGCTACTCGTTTACTTCTCCGGGCATGGCACCACCTGGCCTGAAAACAGTCCGACGAGCCAGTTTTATTACCTCAGTACCGACAATGAAAGTTTTGATTTGAGCAATGCAAGCAATCGTCAATTTGCCATCGCTCAGGATTCCATCCAGGCCTGGATTCGGGGCGTAAAAGCCCGCAAGCGCATCCTCATTCTCGATGCCTGCAACTCCGGCGAAGTGGTCAAACAACTGGATGAAGGCGGCAAAGGAAGCACCCTGAGCACTGATCAGCGTCGAGCATTGGAGCGCATGAAAGACCGGGCTGGGCTGTTTGTACTGGCTAGTAGCTCAGCAGATAAATTGAGTTATGAAGACCCTCGTTTTGGTCATGGTTTGCTGACCTACAGCCTTTTGAACAACATGCCCAAAGTGGCTGCACAGGACAAAAACAGCTTCATTGATGTAGGCAAACTGTTTCAGGAGGTGCGGGAGGATGTACCCAAATTGGCCTCTGCCTTGAGTAAAACCCAGGAACCCAAACTCATTGGCATGGAGGATTTTAGCATTGGTATTCTCAAAGCAGGTACACCTGTTAAATTACCAACCGCTAAAAAAATTATCATTCGTTCAGATTTTTCCAACAAAAAACGCCTCGATCCACTAAAGCTAAAAGTTGAAGTCAATACACAACTGGAGGCCATGCTGGCCAATCCGGAGCTGCCCTTTGCCTATTATCCCAGCGACAAAGCAGCAGGTGTCCACTATTTCATCAATGGAGAATACGAGGTCGTTGGCACTACGGTGAAGCTCACAGCCTATTTGTACAAAAGTGATCAAGACAATGAACTGGAAACTTTTGCCGTAGAAGGCCCAAATACCAATATTAAAGCTTTGGTTGAGCAATTGCTCGTCAAAGTAAGAGATGCCTTGCTTAAACTGAAATAAACCAATATGCGGATCGCTATTATCATCACGTGTTGTTACCTATTTGGCCATCAAATACAAGCCCAGGAACGCAGCTTCGGCACACTTCCAATGATCACCAAACCGGGAATTGTAGCCAACCTTGCCTCCCAAAAAATAGACAGTGTACAGTACCGCAAAGTCTTGAACATTTACAATAGACTGGTGCAGGCCAGGGGCGATTTTCGTTTTCCAGTGCCTAGTTTTAACCTGATTAGTGAAGAGCGGAGGGTAGCAGGTATTGATTATGATCAGTTGAACATTGTACTGGAGGAAAAAGCGCTGGGCGTTTGTAATACCTTTGGTGCAGAATCCGAAGCCGCGATTGCATTCCTCCTGGCACACGAACTAACCCATTATTACGAAAAACATGCCTGGCGCCGAAGTTTTGCCGAAGACAACAAAGACCTGAAAATTGGGCTTGACCTTGACAAAGTAACCGATGCCGCCGCCAATGAAACCGAAGCAGACTACTTGGGTGGTTTTTTGGCCTATTCGGCTGGTTTTGGTTTGTTTCAAAAAGGCTCAGAAATCATTCAAAGTTTGTACAAAGCCTATGGCCTCAAAAATGACATCTCTGGCTACCCTAGCCTGAGTGATCGCCAGGCACTAAGTCGGCGTACGGCTGAAAAAATGGCCTCCCTGGTGGATGTCTATGACATGGCCAATTTACTGGTAGCTACTGGGAAATACACCGAAGCCTACGAGTACTACCGCTACCTTTTGTTGACCTATCAAAGCCGCGAAATCTACAACAACCTGGGGGTTACAGCTGTACTGGAAGCACTGAAGTACTTTAAAGAAACAGAATTGAAATACCGTTACCCCATTGAACTTGACCTGGAAAGCTCAGCGGCTAAAGGAGATCCGACCTTGAACATACGGGAGAAATTGTTGCGGCAGGCGATTCTGCATTTTGATGCGGCCATTAGTCTGGATCCCAATTATGCCCCGGCTTTTTTGAATAAAGCCAATGCCTTCGCTTTATTAGGAGACTTGACCCGAGCCCGCTTTTACGCCAACATAGAAGCACGACAAGCCAGTAAAACCGGGAATTACCCCAAGGTGGACCAGGATATTGATGTTCTCATGGGCATCATCGAAGCGCGTAGCAACAATGTAAAAGGGGCTCAAGCTTTGTTCACCAAAGCCGACAAAGCGGGCAATGCCCTGGGTAAAATCAACCTAAGGGTTCTGCTCAAACAGCCCCCCTTGAAAGAAATCCCTGCAGGTACACTTTGGCCTGAAACCGAAAAAATCGAAAACCTCAGCCTGGAAGAGCTGTCCAATAACTTACGTATCGACCCAAAAAAGACCGTAAGTATCAAAAGCCAATTGGAGTTTTTACAAACACCCAACCTGGGTAGTGGCTCTAAAGCATTTGTAAGCCTGATTCGGAATGACGAAAAAACAATTTTCCACCTGGCAACGGCTACCTATACGGGCAAAACTGCCAGAAAAATTGGTATTGGGGACACTCGTGCCAACATCGTAACTGCTTACGGAGAGCCTAACCGAAGCCTGGAAACCCCACTTGGACAAATAATGGTATACAAAAACATCCTTTTTATCCTTGGAAAAGAGGGTAAACTGGAACGTTGGGCCAATTACAAATAAAATATGGATCTAGTCCAATAACCAAAACTAGTCTTTATGCCTAAATCAATCATCTTCACTCTATGGATGCTTGGCTGGATGATATCGGGCCACGCACAAAATGAAAGCCCCATCGTAGTGATGGCGGCTCAGGGTAAAATAAGTTACCAAGCCCCCGGTTATTCCAGCAAAAAAATAAGTGCGGCCGCCTTATTTAACAGTACCGGAACCTTGAAGCTAAAAGCCAGCAGCAGCATTACCTTGTTTGCCAGTGGGCAGTTTCAGACTATTCAAGGCCCCAAAACGGCTGCACTAAAAGATGTTTTTGCTGACCAGTCTGGGGTTAAAATTAATTTTGAACGGGGTTTTGGGGATTATTTAATTGGAGCAATGGACCTGGCCGCAAACCCGGAAAATCCTAAAGATGCCTGGGGCACCATCGTTGGCAAAAAGGGTACTGGTGATGGTTGGGGGACCATCGTTGGCAAGAAAGGAACAGGTGACGGTTGGGGTACAATTGTAGGTAAAAAAGGAACAGGTGACGGTTGGGGCACCATTGTGGGTAAAAAGGGAACTGGCGACGGCTGGGGTGGAAAAGGTAAACGCATCAATGGCATTGCACCTTTTGGCAAAATCCGCCCAGGTGCTAAACTGTTCCAATGGTCAAAACCCGAAGGTGCTCAAAACTACCAATTGGAAATCAAAAACAGCAAAGGGGAAGTGATCTTGAAAACAACTACTCAGGATACTTTTTTGACGGCCAATCTCGATCCCACTTTATTCAAGGAAGGCCAACAGTACGTCTGGCAAGTTAGTTCGGGTGAGCTCAAATCCAATCTCCTAGCTTTGGAAATTGGAACCAGCCAATCCTTCAGCAACACGGTACAAAAAGCTGAAACAGCCGAATCATACGCTAAAAACAACACTACCATCCAAGGCTTGATGCGAGCCGTTGCCCTGGAGCAAGGAGATTGGTTTGGGGATGCGGCGCAGGTTTACCGCGACTTACAAAAAGCCGAACCGGATAACCTGCTGGTCAAACTCATGCACGCTGCCTTCTGGATGCGCAATGGACCAAAACCCATGGCGGAATATGCTTTTAAGATGAAGTAAGCGCGATTACAGTTTGTTCAAAAGAAAAGCCCCAATTGCCAGTCAGAGCAATTGGGGCTTCTTTTATCGCGTAATCCGCACCAATTATGGATTCGGAATGCTCAATACCTGACCAACAACAATCAAGTCTGGGTTTTTCAGAATATCCTTGTTGGCTTCAAATATCGCCACATACTTGCTGGCATCATCGAAGTAGTGCTTGGCAATTTTGCCCAGGGTTTCACCTGCAACCACGGTGTGTTTGTGGTAAACGCTGTCGTCACTGACTTTGATGTTGGCTTTTACTTCTGCTGGAGCAGCATCGTCCTTCTTCAAACCGTTGATGGTTTTCAACTTGTCCCAAATGGCGTTGCGCAGGTATGGTGTAGCAACTGTTCCGTTGAAAACGATGTGACCATCTTCTTCGTGGAAATTTTCCATTTCAGCGCCAACTTCTTTGGCAAAATCAAGGGCGGATTGGTACTTGTCTTTCAGTGACATTTCAATTGGTTTTTATTAAGGTTGTTAAAATGAGAATAGAAGCGAGTTTGACAAATGTTAGAAAAATTCGCGACTTGAGCAAACATCCGAGGTTTAAATTACCAATACTTCCCTTCAAGGATGCTGCTCAAAAAACGAATAAGCCATCTCCACCACTTTTCCCATCACTTCGTTGGCCAGCTTTTCATTTGTCCAGCCTTTAGACAGGATGGTAAAAGAAAAGTAACGCCCCGTTGGCGAAATTAATAATGCCGAATCGTGATGGTGAGCCGTAATCCAACCCGTTTTGTGTGCAACCCGCACATCAGCAGGCAGTCGGGTGGGAATGACATTGTTGAACTCCTGATCGGAAAGAATATCGAGCATAGCTTTACAATCCTCTGGGCGTCCCGCCTCTCCCCTGCCAATGCGTTCCATCAGCAGCATTAGGTCGTAGGCAGTGGTGCTGTTGTTTAAGCCAGCTGCGTAGGCTTTGCTGTCTTCCACTCCCCGGCGCACCATGATGTCGGCTAGCCCTAATTCGCGCATGCTCTGGGTGGTTTTTTCCGCTCCAACCAGCTCAATCAGGATATTGGTAGCCAAATTGGAGCTGCGCACAATCATCGCCCGTGCGAGGTCCACAATGCTCACTTTTTGCCCTAAACGCCGGTACCAAATCGAATCCGAATCGTCACTTTCGCTCAAGGAATAAGGGCTGCCATCCACAATACTTTTGAATTCATTTTTTAACACCAAAGAATCACTCAGTTTAAATTTGCCTTGATTCGCCTGCTTGTACAGTTCCACCAGTACCGGAGTTTTCATGGTACTGGCTGGGTGAAGGCTGATTTTTTCATTGATAAAAACAGCGTTGTTTGGATTTTTCAGATCGCGAAAGGCGATGTGGAAAGTAGCTTCAGGGCAGCGCGCCAGCTCTGCTTTGATGGCCTGATTCAAAGCAGCGAGATTTTGCGGTGCTCCACCTTTATTGCTCGGCTCTCGCCGCATTTTGGCTGCCCGAAACAGTAGATCAGCCGACATCAAGACCTTATTCCGCAAACGATAGGAGAAATTGGGGTTTTGGGCCAAAAACTGCCGCACCGTTGATGCTGCTTCCGCCGAATTGTGCCCGCCCAAAACCGCACTGATCCAACGGCGCGGAAAAAAGATGTCGCCTGTGCGCTGAATTTCTTCCAGAAGTTCCAATGCCGGGCGAACGTAATGCAGCTTGGCACTGGCCGGGCGGCGAGGATGGTTCAAATAACCCAGGGCATCTTCCACCCAAGGTTCGTAGTCGCGGTTTTCGTCTTTTTTGAGGCTTTCAAAAAAAACATCTCGTTGCGCTTGCTCGGCAGCAAAAACCGGGCGGAGAAACTGGAGGCGTTGTTTGCGATCTGGGTTGCTCGTTTCGGCCAGTTGTTGCTCCAAAATGGTCTGAGCCTGATGAGGCCAGCGCAGCGCAATGGCACAAGCCAAATCAATGCGTTGACTTTCCGAGAGCGTCAGGCCGGGAATGGCGAGGTCTTTTTTCCAAATGCGATACAATTTTTGCACTCCCGGCCAGGTTTCAACCAGCGATTGATAAGCGCCAAAATAGGCCAGGCGCGCTGAGGGGTCTTTGGCTTGTTGCAACAAACCCCAGAGCATTTCCTCTATTCCTGCTTTACTGCTCAACTGCAATTCAGGATCAGCAAAGCGCCAATACAGGGTTTGCAACTGATCGAGCAATTGCTGGCGGTTCAGGGGTTCTTGTTCTTCGGGGATTGCCGCCATGAGGCTTTCGAGCAAGGTGGCAGGGGGCATTGCTTCGTGCAAAAACTCTTCCCAAAGGGCCATCCGCGCTGCACCACGCAGCAAGGGGTCTTTGATTTTGGGCGTTTGCTGCAAAAAATAAGTCGTGGAACGCATATCCAGGCGGCAAAACCCATAACTCATTGGGGAAGCCAATAAAAGGCTGGCTTGAGGCAAAGGATAGCCCTTGACACCATTGATTTCGGTTTTTTCGCCCACAATTTCGACCGGAAAAGAAGCTACACTGTCGGGATAAAACAGAGCCAGCTGGGTTTGTTCCGGCCAATATTTTCCAGAAGCCGAAGTTTTAAGCTGTCGCACTAACAGTTTATCCAGGCCCTGGCCATTGCCCACTTGTTCCAGTACGAAGTGAGGCATGCCTGCTTCTTTCACCCATACCTGGCTCCAGGTGGCCAGATCTTTGGGGCAGTGCTGATCCAAAATTCCAACCAACTGATCCCAGGTGGCATTGCCGTAACCATAGGTTCGCAAGTATTCCTGCAGCCCTTTGCGCATTTGCTCCTCGCCCATCATGGCTTCCAGTTGGCGCATGACCACGGGGGCTTTTTGGTAAATGATCCCCCCGTATAAGCTGCCAGCGTTTTTGAGGTTTTCGAGCTCCTGCTGAATGGGGTGACTACCCTCCGAGCGATCTTCCGAATAAGCGGTTGGCTGATGCCCCAGCAAAAAGCGCAGCTCGTGATTGATCTTTGGAAAAAAGGGGTTGACAATTTTGGCGGCCATAAAATTGGCAAATACTTCTTTGAGCCATACATCGTTGAACCAGTTCATGGTCACCAGATCGCCAAACCACATATGGGCAGTTTCATGGGCGATCAGGCTGGCGCGGCCCAGTTTTTGGTTCTCCGTCGCGTTTTCATCCAACATCAAACTGGCTTCACGGTAAAAAATCGCACCGATGTGCTCCATGCCACCATATTGAAAGCCGGGCATGAGGGCAAAATCGAGTTTGGCAAAAGGCAGTTTGATTCCGGTATAGTTCTCCATCCACTCAATGGCGTGGATGTGCAAGTCAAAAATGCTGGCGAGGTTGCGCTGTACCTTGGCCTGGTCGGTTTCGCGGTAGAGCATGGTCATGCTGCGGCCATTGCGGGTCTCGGTTGCTTTTTGGAATTTGCCCGCACAAAAGGCAAACACATAGGTGCTGAAGGCTTCGGTGGTTTTGAAATGCAGTTGTTTGCGCTCTCCATTTTCATTGCTCTTGTCCAGAGGTCCATTGCCCATAGCCTCCCAGTCACCAGGTATATCTAGATGTAGGGTATACCGAGCTTTCAGATTGGGTTGGTCAAAACAGGGAAATACCGTAGAGGCACGATCGGGTACCACCAGGGTGTACAAATAATCTGCGCTGCGGTTGAGGGATTGGTTATTGGCTTCAAAACTGATTTGTACCTGGTTCACACCAATTTTTAGCTTTTTGGCAGAAAGAATAAAATGCCCTTGATTGTGTTGGCCCTTGATCTTTTTCCCATTGATGCTGCATTGGCCTTGCCAGGTTTTGCCGGGTTTAAAATCGAGGAGAAGGTCTTGGGCTTTGTTTTTGAGTTCAAAACTGATGTTGACCATCCCGGTGATGGGATCGGTTTTGGCTAGTGGGATTTGTAGATTCAAGTCATAAGCAATGGCACTTAGGTTTTGGGCTCGCCATTGCGCCAATTCCCAACTAACCCCTTCTTCCAGCGGGATGGGCGTATTTTTTTGTGCAGAAGCCATAGTGGAACAGATCAGAAGTGCGATGATTAAAAAGCGCATGTACTGGTTTTATGTGGATGAGGGATGAAAATCCTATCGCTTGGAAATATACAGCTACCTCACTGCTTCAACAAATTTTCATACGTATCCACCACATAATAGACCATATTCCCTTCAATGGTTTTGCCTATTTTACGATTCAGCATTTGTCGGCCTTGTTTGTTAAACCCTTGTACATACACACAAATGGTTTGGGGCGGAATGGACAAATCTACTTTCTCCGCATAGCCACTATCCAAAGGCAATAAATTTTGCGTGGTATTTTGATACCGTAACACTTCATTTCCTTTGGCCATGCGGAAGGGATCTACGGGTAATGTTGTGCCCAAATAGCCACTTTCATCCAGCTGCAAATGAGTATTTCCCTGGGCGTCTATTTCGAAAGGCTTTCCGTCTGGCTGATTGTACGCGATGCAAAACTTACCCCTGAATCCTGCGGGAAGGGTAATGATCGTTTTGGGCTCTTTGGAAAAATCTAGGTCTTCAGGCTTTGCTCCGACTTTGTAAAACAAATTGACTTCATCGATACGATCCTCCATTCCTTCCCTATCCTGAAAGCTGAAATACACCATAAAATTGCGTTCAAGCTGAATCCTTCCGCGAAAAAGGCTGTCTACTTCAATGCCATCATAATAGCCCCCGTCTTTGAAAATGGTATACTTATAGGTCTTTCCAGCAAACCATTCCATCTCAGGATTAAACGTAAAATATCCGAGTGAGTCGACCTGAATAAAAAATTCGGGTGCTGCGGAGTGATGCCAACGACCCAGGATGGAGTCGTGTTGGGCGAAAACTAAAAGACTTTGCAGGAACAAAGAGAATACTAACCCGAGTTTAGCCAATGGAGTAGTCATATTGAGTTGAGTTTTTTTACAAAACAACGTCTGTATCTCTCCCAAAAATTGTGGTCGTCAAAATTTCAAAAAAAACTTATTTTATAGTTCCGAAAACCTTTTACCCAAAAAGGCCTCGCTATCTCACTGATTTTAACACATCAAACCACGTACCATGAATTTTCAGTCTTACAAAGTATCATCCATCCTCATTGCGCTCTGTTGTTTTTGCACGCTCTCCTGCAAACTAACCTTCAACCCATTATTTGATGGGGAGACTTTTAAGGGCTGGGAGGGAGATACGATAAAAACATGGAATATTATTCAGGGTGAAATAAGGGGAGGCTCTCTTTCTGAAATTGTTCCACACAATGACTTTCTATGCACAACCAACACTTATGAAAATTTCGTCCTCAAATTGAAATTCAAACTTGAAGGTAGTGAGGGGTTTATCAACGCAGGCGTTCAATTTAGAAGTAAGCGCTTGTCGAATCCCGCTTATGAAATGATTGGCTATCAGGCGGACCTGGGAAACAATTACTATGGTGTGCTATATGATGAATCAAGGAGGAATATTGTCCTACAGGGCCTTGATTCTGTCGCAACCAGCCAGATTGTAAAATTGAAAGATTGGAATGACTATAAGATACGGGCAAAAGGTAAAAGGATTCAGATCTATTTGAATGGAAAACAAACCGTTGATTACACGGAAGCTGACCCAGCGATAGTTCAGCAGGGCGTAATTGGTTTGCAAATACACGGTGGGGGAAAAGCATTGGCATCCTACAAGGATATTTCAATTAGGAAAAAAGCACCGTTGAGATAAAACAAGATTTAGACAAGCGCTTAGAACCCAAACGAAAAAAGGCTCCTCAATCAATTGATCAAGAAGCCTTTATCTTTTTGCGCCTCAGGTAGGGCTCGAACCTACGACCTACGGATTAACAGTCCGCCGCTCTAACCGGCTGAGCTACTGAGGCACTTGCCGGTGCAATTATCGAATTGCGTGTGCAAATGTATGCCAACTCAAAATAATGTGCAATATTTGTGGCGTAATTTTTTCAAAAAACTTTTCATCATGAGTTTACTTGCGGTTGGAACCGTTGCTTTCGACGACATTGAGACCCCCATGGGCCGTGCAGAAATGGCCATTGGCGGGGCTGCAACCTACATTACGCTGGCTGCTTCTCATTTTTTGAATGACCTACGCCTGGTGTCGGTCATTGGGGACGATTTCCCGCAAGACATGTTGAATTTTATGCGCCAAAGAGGAATTGACCTCGAAGGTTTGCAGGTAAAGGCTGGTGAAAAGTCCTTCTTTTGGGCTGGCCGCTACCACAACAACATGAATTCCCGCGATACGCTGGATACCCAGTTGAATGTACTGGCCGATTTTGACCCCGTCTTGCCCGATGCCTACAAAGATACGGAGTACCTGATGCTCGGTAACCTGACCCCCGCGGTTCAGCTGCGCGTCATTGAACAAATGAACAAACGCCCCAAGCTGATCGCCTTAGATACCATGAATTTTTGGATGGATATCGCCTGGGACAGCCTGATGGAAGTGCTGGGTAAAATTGATATGCTGATCATCAACGATGAAGAAGCCCGCCAATTGTCGGGCGAACATTCATTGGTGAAGGCTGCCCACAAAATTCATGCTCTGGGGCCACGCTTCCTGGTGATCAAAAAAGGAGAGCATGGTGCACTCTTGTTTGAAGGAGATAAACTCTTCTTTGCTCCCGCTTTGCCACTTCAGGAAGTGACCGACCCAACGGGTGCCGGAGATACTTTTGCCGGTGGATTCATGGGCTACATTGCCAAAACCGAGGATACTTCCTTCGAAAACATGAAGCGGGCGATCATTTATGGTTCCGCCATGGCTTCCTTCTGCGTGGAGCAATTCAGCGTAGACGCCCTCAAATCCCTGGACTCCGCCAAAATCAACGAACGGGTTCAACGTTTTGTGGAATTGGTGAATTTTGATCTGGTGATGGAGATTTGAAACCAATGGGGAGTTTCAACCGTTGTTGTAGAATAGCGGTTGAAACTTCTAAATGCTAGTTTTTAAGATATGCCCACAACCATTTCCGAACTTACCACCTACCTCGAAAGCATCGCACCTTCCCACTACCAGGAAGACTACGACAATTCTGGCCTTCTCGTGGGTGACCCCAATGCAGAAATCAGCGGGGTAATGATCGCCCTGGACGCTACCGAAGCCGTAATCGATGAAGCCGTGGCCAAGGGCTGTAACCTACTGGTGGCCCACCACCCGATTATTTTTCGGGGCCTGAAACGCCTGACTGGTCGCAATTACGTGGAACGTGTAGTGATCAAAGCCATCCGTGAAGGTGTAGCCCTGTACGCCATCCACACCAACCTCGACAACGTATACCGCAATGGGGTGAATGGTAAAATTGCCGAAAAACTGGGCTTGCAAAACACCCGCATCCTGTCCGCAAAACCTTTGCTGAAGAATGGCTTACCTGCTCCGGACCCCGAAGTGGGCTCGGGCATGATTGGTACTTTACCCCAAAGCATGAGTGAAATCGATTTTCTGCAGCACCTCAAAAGCAGCATGCAGGTCGGTTGCATCAAATACACCCCCTTGCGCAACCGCGAGGTACGTACCATAGCCGTTTGTGGCGGTTCAGGAGGCTTTCTGTTGCCCAAAGCCGTTGCCGCTGGTGCCGACGTTTTTGTGACCGCCGATTACAAATACCACGAGTTTTTTGACGCCGATGGCCAAATTGTCATTGCCGATATCGGACACTATGAAAGTGAGCAATTTACCATCGAATTATTACACGAGATTATTTCAAAAAAATATAGTAACTTTGCGCGCTATTGCACGAGCGTGAAGACCAATCCCGTTCATTATTATTAACAACAACCAAACATGGCTAACGAAATTACTGTAGCGGAAAAGCTCAAAACGCTGTATCAGCTCCAACTCATCGATGCTCAAATTGGTGAAATTGAGGTATTGAAGGGCGAATTGCCCATGGAAGTTAGTGACCTGGAGGATGATATTGTCGGTTTGGAGACCCGTCTGGAAAAAACGGTAAGCAGCGTCAAGGAATTACAAGCCATTGTAGCTCGCTTCGCGACCAACATCAAAGAGGCAGAAGCCTTGAAGGTCAAATACAAAACGCAACTCGACAACGTTAAGAACAACCGCGAATACGAAGCATTGACCAAGGAATTGGAAATGCAGGACCTCGATATCCAATTGGCTGAAAAGCGCATCAAGCAGGCCAGAATAGATGTGGCCAAGCAAGAAGAAAGCCAGGCCAATACGGAAGAACGTTTGGCTAAAAAGAAAAAAGATCTGGAAGCCAAGCAGATAGAATTGAATGAAATCATTTCCAAAACGGAGAACGAAGAACGTGCCCTGCGCGCTGAATCGGATGCTGCTCGCGAGCACATCGAGGAGCGTTTGATCAAGGCTTATGATAAAATCCGTACATCTTATCGCAACGGTTTGGCTGTGGTTACCATCCAGCGTGACTCTTGTGGAGGTTGCTTCAACAAGATTCCACCACAAGTCCAGTTGGAGATTTCGATGCGTAAAAAGATCATTGCTTGTGAGCACTGCGGTCGTATCCTCGTGGATGACTACATCCTGACTGGAGACAAAATCGCTGAGCACCAGGCTGAGTTTGGATAGGCTTTTTGAAGCCTTATAAAAATGGGAAGAGGGATACAAATTTGCTTTGTATCCCTCTTCTTTGTATTACTACTTAGGTGAATCCTTAAGTGCCTTCGGTTTCTTAGGTGGTGAAAATATATCCTGCTCCGCAGGGTTTTTTCTTTCCACCACCTAAGAAACCGAAGGCACTTAAGAATCCTAAGAATTACTCCGAGATCATCACCGACATCAACTCCTCAATCTCCTCTGCCTCCACCGGAATACCGGCCATCAAATCCAACGGCCCATTCTCCGTAACTAGAATATCATTTTCAATCCGAACTCCCAATTTTTCATCGCGGATGTAAATGCCCGGCTCACAGGTGAAGACCATTCCTTCCTGAATCGGCACATAACGGTCGGCCAGATCGTGCACATCCATCCCCAAGTGGTGAGAAGTACCATGCATAAAGAACTGCTTGTACAGTGGCAACTCTGGGTTCTGCTGGTCAATTTCTTTGCGACTCAATAATTTGAGATCGATTAGGGCGCTTTCCATCATTTTGACCACCTCCTTGCTGTATTCCTCCAGAGTAGTGCCAGGCACGAGTAGTTGCTGTGCCTCCCGCATAATCTGCAATACCGCATCGTATACACTGCGCTGGCGTTTGCTGAATTGGCCGCTCACCGGGATGGTCCGAGTGAGGTCGGAGGCGTAATGCCCATATTCGGCTCCAAAATCCATCAGGAGGACATCACCAGCCTTACACTGCTGGTTGTTGTGGGTATAGTGCAACACACAACTATTGGCTCCCGAAGCGATAATGGGATCATAGGCGTGCCCGGATGCGCGATTGCGGATGAACTCGTGGGTGATTTCGGCTTCGATTTCGTATTCCATTACCCCAGGCCGCACAAACTCAAGCACCCGTTTGAAAGCTTTACCCGTAATCCCGATGGCCTGTTGAATCAATTCCACCTCAGCCTCCTGTTTGTTCATCATCAATTTTTTGAGGATGGGCTGGGCACGGTGGTACTTGTGCGCAGGGTAACGCTCCATGACGTCGCGGGCCATGCGCATGTTGCGCGTAGGCAATTCGGGGATAAAACGGTCGTGCTCCTCGGTGTTGATGTAAATGCGCTTGGATAGCAGGATCAACTCGTGCAAAATGGGGGCCATTTCATCCAACCAATACACTTTTTGAATGCCGGAAACTTCGCGGGCTTTTTCTTTGCTGTATTTCTCACCTTCCCAAATGGCAATGTAATCGCTGGTGCGTTTCACAAATGCCACTTCCTGAAACCCCTCCTTAATACAATCCGGAAACAAGACCACCACGGTTTCTTCCTGATCCAATCCACTGAGGTAAAACAAGCCCGAATTCTGTCGAAAGGGGAAAAAGGTATCTCCGCTGCGTGGCATCAAGTCGTTGGAATAAAAGATTGCCAAGGATTCAGGCTGCATTTTGCGCATGAAACGCTTGCGGTTGTTGACAAAAAAGTCCGGGTTGATCGGATCGTATTTCATGGTCGCTTTCCTTTTAAACAAGCCCTAAATTATAAAAGATATTGGATTGCGAGCAAAGGAATTGGGGCTTTTGCTGGAAAAGCGATGATTTTTTACTTCAGCTCCGCTGAAAGCAAACAAAAGGAATAAATACCAGCACTGAATTATTTCCGGTACATCTTGAGTTTAAGGATACCCACACGGCTCAAAAAATGCCCAATCGACACCCGCAACACCCCTAAACCGTACTTCATACTCCGTCGGAAATTGATCGAAGACGCTTCTTCGAAGTACTTGGTAGGGCAGGTCACTTCGGCAATGTCAAAACCTGCGTAGACAATTTGAGAAAGCATTTCATTGTCAAAAACGAAGTCGTCCGAGTTTTGATTAAAATTAATGCCTTCCAGAACCTGGCGACTGAAGGCGCGATAACCCGTGTGGTATTCGGAGAGTTTGTAGTTGATGAGCAGGTTTTGGAAAAAAGTCAAAAAGCGGTTGGCAATGTATTTGTACATCGGCATCCCCCCCTTGAGGGCGCCCATGCCCAGGATGCGTGAGCCCAACACCACCGGGTACAACTCTTCTCCAATGATGTTGACCATCGAAGGGATCAACAGGGGCGTGTATTGATAATCCGGGTGCAGCATGATCACAATATCGCCACCCAATTCCAGGGCCTTGTTGTACAGGCTTTTTTGATTGCCTCCGTAACCCTTGTTTTTTTCGTGTTTGATCACGTGATGGATGCCAATGCTGCGGGCCAGGTCGGCGGTATTGTCTTTACTGGCATCGTCGCAAAGAATGACCTCGTCTACCAGGTCAAATGGGATTTCCTGATAGGTTTTTTGCAGGGTGCGGGCGGCGTTGTAAGCCGGCAGAACGACGATGACTTTTTTGCCTTTGTACATGCTTGCTTGGATTTCGGGGGCGAAGATAGATAAAGGTTTGGGGCTTTCAAAAAGAGTAGATTAATCATATGTTACCAATCAGCGACAAAAGCACTTACCTTTAGGGCATAAATTACCACCTATGCAGGCCAAACCCGTTTCCCTCTCCCGCACCACCATCACCGAACTGATGATTCCCGCTTACGCCAATTTCGGCGGCAAAATCCACGGCGGCATTCTGCTTTCCCTTATGGACAAGGTAGCTTACGCCTGCGCGGCCAAACACGCTGGCGCTTACGTCGTCACGGTATCCGTGGATGGGGTGAATTTCCGGGAGCCCGTTTCGGTTGGGGAACTGGTGTCACTACACGCCTCGGTCAACTATGTAGGGCGCACTTCTCTGGTGGTAGGCATTCGGGTGGAATCGGAGAATGTGATCACGGGTGAAAAAAAGCACACCAATACTTCGTATTTCACCATGGTGGCCAAAGATGTTGAAGGAAAGCTGTGTATGGTGCCACCCTTGGCTTTGGAAAACGACGAAGACATCCGTCGCTGCCTGGAATCCATCAAACGCAAGCGACTCAAGGAAGCCTTTAGTGATGAGTTTGACAATGAAAAAAACCGTCTGGATTTGGAGGACAATTTGCATTTGTTGAAGAAGGAACGGGTGGAGCTACCGATAAAAGGTTGAGAAGTTGAGGGGTTGAGAAGTTGAGGCTGCCGCAGTGACTTAGACGCAATCCTGCTCAAGTCGCTGCGGCAGCCTCAACTTCTCAACCCCTCAACTTCTCAACCCAATTAGATTTATCCGTAAAAAGCATCAAATATTACCAGAAAATTCGTAGTCTAGGGCGCAAAATCGCCGTATGTCTGAAAACCACGCCGCCAAAAGCCACCAACTGGGCTTTTCCACCATTACCCTCATCACCGTTAGCCTCATCATAGGGCTGGGAATCTTTAAAACGCCCGCCATCATTGCTGCCAATGCGGGTACCCAAACCATCTTTTTTGCCGCCTGGATCATCGGAGGCATCACTGCCCTTTGTGGGGCTTTGACCTACGCCGAAATTGGGGCGAGGTACCCGGTCATGGGTGGATTTTATCAGATTTTCAACTATGGCTATCACCCCGTGGTAGGCTTTACCGTCAACATCCTGGTCTTGATTGTGAATGCGGCCAATCTGGGCGTCGTGGCCCTGATCGGCGCGGATTATTTGAGCGATCTGGTATTTGGACACCCCTCAGGCGTGTTGTTCAATACGGCGATGGCAACCATTGCCGTGGGACTGTTTTATGGCGTGAATTTGTTGGGCTTAAAAACCAGCGCCCAAACCCAGAATTTTATGACCGTGTTGAAAATTGGTTTGATCCTCATTCTGATTTCAACCCTGTTCGCTGGAGTAGTTGTCGAACCACACGGTTATGAAAACCAACCCGTGCAGACTTTTACGGGTAATAATACGGTACTGCTTCTACTCTTGAGCCTCATCGCAGTATCCTTTACTTATGGAGGCTACCAACAAACCCTGAACTTTGGGGCAGAAGCGAAACCCGGCCCAGCGTTGCACAAGGGCATCATTGCAGGCACCTTACTTGCCATTTTCCTCTACCTGGCCATAAATTACGCTTACGTACAAGTGATTGGTTTTGAAAAAATGAAGAACGCTACTGCGATCGGTTCCTTGTTGTTTGAGGCCTGGTTTGGCAAAGTTGGCGGCAAAGTGTTTGACCTGGCCATGTTCCTTTCCGTGCTTACTTATGTCAACATCATCCTGATGAGCAATCCCCGAGTGATGTGCGCCATGAGTGAGGATGGGGTCTTGCCCAAAATTTTCTCTCGCAGGCATCCTCGTACGGGCGCATTGGTGCCTGGGCTTACAGCTTACGCCATCCTGACCATCATCATTACCCTTATTGGCAAACAAATCGACCAAATATTGAGCTTTACCATGTTTTTGGATAGCATCGGCATGTGTACTTCTGCTGCGACTTTGTTTATTTTGCGGCGGCGGGGCGAAGGTGATGGGCGAGTGACTGGGGCTTTGGCAAAATACACGCCTTATCTGGCGGCGTTTTTTGTGCTGAGTTACGCGATGGTGGCCGTGGCGGTGGTAATCCAGAAGCCGGGAGCGGCGGGGATCGGAATGGGGCTGTTGGTTGGGCTGGGGGTTTTGTATTTTGGGGTGTTGCGGAGGCGTACCCACGTTTAAAGCCCCACGACTAAAGTCATGGGCTTGTTTTTGGGGTGGCCTCCCACGGATAAATCCGTGGGTTGGCGGAGTGCTTGGAGGAATGGAAGGCCAACACACCCACACTCACACGATCACACTCACACCCATTCTTGGTGGCCTCCCACGGATAAATCCGTGGGTTGGCGAAGTTTTTATCAAATGCATCATTAAAATATAGGTGAAGTGGGCAACCGCAAGGGATTGCCCCAACACCCACACCCATTCTCATGGAACTTTCATTTATACTCAACGAACTAGGCGAAAACCGCGCAGACTACTTCAATGCCATTGCGCCGCCCATCATCCAAACCAGTAATTTTCAGGTGCGGAAGGTGGATGAATTGCGCGATTTGTTTGCCGACGAATCGAGTGGTTATTTGTACAGTCGGGGCATCAACCCCACGGTGGATATTTTGCGGGAAAAACTGGCAGCGCTGGACCGGGCCGAAGATGCACTGGTATTCAACAGCGGCGCAGCGGCCATTTTTGCCGCAGTGTTGGCCAATATTCAGGCTGATGAGCACATCGTGAGTGTCAATAAGCCCTACACCTGGGCGCAGCGCATGTTTGACAATATTTTGCCCCGTTTCAATGTCGACACTACTTATGTCGATGGTACCCTTTTGGAAAACTTTGCTGAAGCCATCCGCCCCAATACGCGGATCATTTACCTGGAAAGCCCCAACAGCTGGAGTTATGCACTGCAAGATTTGCGGGCTGTAGCCGAGTTGGCCCGCGATCATGGCATCATCACCATTTGTGACAACAGCTACTGTACGCCCTTGTACCAGCGACCGATCGAAATGGGCATTGATCTGGCGCTGCAAAGTGCAACCAAGTACATCGGCGGGCATAGCGACACCGTAGCTGGTGTACTCAGCGGAAGCAGCGCCATGATCAAAAAAATCTTCGACAGTGAATACCTCAACATTGGGAGCGGCATCCAGCCTTTTAATGCCTGGTTGCTGATTCGGGGTTTGCGGACACTTTCGGCCCGGCTGGAGCGGGTTTCGGCTACTACGCCTAAAATTGTAGATTTCCTTAAGCACCATCCCCAAGTTGAAAAAGTGTTGTTCCCCTTTGATGTGACCTTCCCGCAATACGAATTGGCAAGGGAACAAATGAGTGGCGCCTGTGGCCTTTTGAGTTTTTACCTCTATGCCGATACACGGCAGGAGATTGTGCGGTTTTGCGAAGGTTTACACCACATCATGATGGCGGTCAGTTGGGGCGGACACGAAAGTTTGATCCTGCCGGGTTGTGCCAGTTTGTTGGATGAGGAATTCAACCCCGACAACCCCGCACATCGGGTTTTACGTTTATACGTTGGCCTGGAAGATGCTGATTATTTGATCAAAGACCTGGAGCGGGGTTTCGAAAGTATGTAAGCAAACCTGATATTTTTTTCAGTACCTCCAAAGCTTTAGAAAAAAAATTTGTGTTTTGGACAATTATTTTTTTGTTTTTTAATTGTCAGCTGTGTGACTTTTAACAAATCCATGCGTATAAAGAGCTGATTGCAAGTGGTTTCGAGTAAAAGGGAATACACAAAAAGTTTTATTCCTTGTCAATGAGTATTTTACGTTTTTGCCCTAGTAAAAGTCAGTTGCATCTTACGAAATATTCCCCTAATTTTCGTTCGCTTTTTGATCACTCAGGAATGTGTTTCAAATTAGTTTATCCCCCGAGGGTACTTTTTCAAAACACTAACCTTAATCAAAGTTATGCTGAAATTACCTTCCGATCCGCGCAGCGTCGCTAAAATTGAGTCCTTCCTGGACAAGATGGTAAACAAGTACAAAATCAACCCAGACCTTTACGGAAACATTCTGATCAGCCTTACCGAAGCGGTGAATAACGCCATTATTCACGGTAACAAGCAAGATGCCTCCAAACATGTGCAAATCCAAATGCACAAGTCGGCAGATTGTATTGCAGTAAGGGTATCAGACGAAGGTCGCGGTTTTGATTACCGTAGTTTACCCGATCCTACTCAACCGGAAAACCGCTGTAAATGTGGTGGCCGTGGAGTATTTATGATGCAGCAATTTTCGGATGGTATCCGTTATTGCGACAATGGCCGCACTGTAGAAATGCAGTTTCGCCTCAATTGTGGCAACAATCGCTAATTTTTCACCAAATTTTTATGGATGATTTTGAGCTCTACGATGATTTAGAAGAAGATGGCCCAAGTGATCCAATTTCTTTTTTTGCTGAAGAAATTGATTTCGAACCTGCCAATCCCGCTTTGTTGCGCCGATGGATTGAAAAGGTTATAACGCAGGAAAAGGCCGAGCTCAATTTTGTTAATTACATCTTTTGCGATGATACTTATCTGCTGAAGCTCAACCAGGAGTACCTTCAGCATGATACCCTCACCGATATCATTACTTTTCCGTACCACGATCCACCCGTTATTGAGGGGGACGTGTTCATCAGCATCGATCGCATTCACGAAAATGCCCATCAATTTGGGGTCACCTTTGAACAGGAACTGCACCGGGTGATCATCCATGGGGTGCTGCACCTTTGTGGGTATGGCGATAAAGATCCTTCGGATAAAGCAAAAATGACCCAGAAGGAGGATGAAGCATTACAATTGCTCAAAACCATCTAATTCACCTGCACCAAGCTCCAAGGGAGACGGATGCAAGTGAATTAGATTATTGGTTAAAGAATGGTGGGTGCATGTTCCAATTTGCCCTTAACGTAGAAATATGCCTTCTCTTCGTTTTTCATAAAAGGTATTTCCTTCCCGTCTTTTAGCTTGTACAAAAACACCGTTTCCTCCAGCAAACCTTCCTCGTATTTGTAGGTTTGATCAATCCTGATGTGATCATAGGGCGCGAATGAACTCATCCCCTCCACTTCAAAATCCAGGGTCTGTTTTCTAAACTCTCGATCACTAAATCCTTTACCTTTTCCCAAGGATGAAAAAAGATTGACCGCTAGTTTTGATCCCGCAAGTGCATAGTTGATTTCAAAATACATCGTTTGGGAACGCGCTCCAGCTTTGCCGTCATACTCAGGGTGTAGCCGATGCAAACTTTTGATGGATTTCCACTGTTGCTGGTAGCGCTTTTGCGTGACGTTAAAAACATAATCATACGTCTCGTCACGTTTCCAGTTGCCATCGGTATAGCGATAAGCATTGCTGATGCCATTCCAAATGATGGTGTAGGTGTCTTCAAACTGTGGATCAGTGCTGAGGGGAACAATGGCCTTTTCTGGGCTTGAACAAGCGCAAAAAAAGACTAAAGAAACAACAGCCAGGTGAAATTTAAGCTTTTTCATTGTTTGGATTGTGTTGATGAATGAATAGCACAAATTTCAGCCCTGGCAAAAACAATCCAATTGACCTATGTTACAATCGTTCAGAGTGAGCGATTTTTTTTCGAATGCGGCTCAAACTTTCCCGCTCAATGCCCAAATAGGAAGCCAAATGATAGAGTGGGATTCTTTCCAAATAGCTGGGGTATTCGGTGATCAGCTGTAAATACCGTTCTTCTGCCTCCATGAATAAAAAAGATTCAACCCGGGTAATCGTCTCTCGGTAAGCTCTTTCCGCAATCAACCTGCCAAATCTTTCCCAGTTGTGGGAATGGTCATAGGCACTTATCAAGGTAGGCAATGTAAACACAATGAGCTCCGCGGGCTCCAATGCTTCAATGTAATACTTGCTGGGTTTTTGATTGGAAAAACTATCATAGTCTACCACAAAATCGTTTTCCAAGATGAAACGAGTATTGACTTCTTTGCCGTCCGCCAGGTAATAAACCCTGAATACACCTTTGCAAACGAAACCAATGTGATGGCAGATTCTACCGGGCTCTAAAAACAACTTTGCTTTCTGGTAAGCCTGTTCGTCCAAAGAGCGGGTGAAAAATTGACAATCCGCCTCAGTTAGAAATGGGACTTGTTTTAAATAAGCAGAAAAAATCGCCAGGTTCTCCATAACAACTTACTTTAATCAAAGATAGTCAATTGTCATCCCGCGAAATGGCCATAAGCTACAAAAAACGGATTGCGTAAATCTTCTTTGTTGTACTTTAAAGGTGCATCGGTACTCTGATCAATGACCATTCCCCCTGCCTCTTCCAGAACGATTTGTGCTGCACCTGTATCCCATTCCATGGTTGGCCCCATGCGTGGGTAAACGTGCGCCTGCCCTTGGGCAATCATCAAAAACTTGAGCGAACTGCCTCGTGAAACCAACTCTGGCTGATCCAATGCATTGATGAATGCTTCGGTCTCCGGGTTCATGTGTGAACGCGAACAAACTACTTTTAAGCCCGCATCTTTTAGGCCAAAAGACAATGCCTGCAATTGTTCGACTTGGCCATCTTTTTCAAAAAACGCACCTTCGCCTTTCACTGCGTAGTACATTTCATCATAAACCGGAACGTACACTACGCCCAATTCTATGACGCCCTTGTTGATCAAGGCGATGTTGACGGTAAAGTCTCCATTGCGTTTGACAAACTCCTTGGTGCCATCCAGAGGATCAACCAACCAGGCTTTCGTGAAATGTTGGCGCTCGGTATAGGGCTGCAATTTATTTTCTTCCGAAATGATCGGGTATTGTACCGGTAGCGCTTCCAGGGCACTACAGATGATGGCATTGGCGGTGCGGTCGGCAATGGTCAGGGGAGAAGTGTCGGCTTTATGTTCGACCTGAAAGTCGGCTTCATTGGCGTAAATGTCCAGAATAGCGGCCCCGGCACGACGGGCAATTTGGGTTATTTCAGCAATGAGTTGTTTGTTCAGCATTGAATGGGTATTTTCGAGCCGCAAAACTAATACAAATGAGCAAGATTCTCGTTACAGGTGGCTGCGGCTACATCGGCAGTCATACCCTGGTTGATTTAATCGACAATGGTTTTGAGGTCATTTCTATTGATAACCTGATCAATGCATCGGAGAGTATCCTCGAAGGAGTGAAGGCGATTACCGGAAAAACGGTGCAAAATTACCCCGTTGACCTCTGTGACAAAGCGGCAACCAAAGCTGTATTTCAGGCCCATACCGACATTGCAGGTATCATTCACTTCGCCGCCCTTAAATATGTTGGCGAAAGTGTGGAACAACCGCTGCGCTATTTCCGCAACAACCTCGATAGTTTGCTCAATATCCTGGAGTGCATGTTGGAATTTGGGGTAAAAAACATCATTTTTTCTTCCTCCTGTTCCGTTTATGGCAATGCCACTGAACTGCCCGTAACCGAAAGCACGCCCTTCCAAAACGCCGAATCACCCTACGCCCGCACCAAACAAATGGGCGAGCACATCTTGCAAGACTTCTGTTTTCAGGAAAAAAATACCAACGCCGTCATCCTGCGCTACTTCAACCCGGCAGGTGCCCACGAAAGCACCTTGATTGGAGAAGCGGCTACAGCGGCTACCAACCTGGTTCCGGTAATCACCGAAACCGCGGCGGGCAAACGCGCTAGCATGACTGTATTTGGAGCAGACTACCCTACCCGCGATGGCAGTTGTGTACGCGACTACATCCACGTGATGGACCTGGCCAATGCCCACACCAAAGCCATTCAATACCTCCTGGCCAATCGGCAGGAGCGCAACTGCGAAACCTTTAACCTGGGCATTGGTGAAGGTGTAACGGTACTGGAGGCCATCAAAGCCTTTGAGGAGGTTGCTGGCCAAAAACTCAATTACATCATCGGCCCTCGTCGCGCAGGTGATGTGGTGGCGATTTATGCCAATAACAACCGGGCTACCGAACGCCTCGGCTGGCAGGCTAAACGCAACATTAGCGACATTATGCGTACGGCTTGGGAGTGGGAGCAAAAACGTTGATTTTTCAACTAGGCATAAAACGAAAAAGCCCGACTCCTTGACGGAAGCTGTTTTTTTTTCGTTTTATGCCTAATCAAATTTTTGCCCTTAAGCTCCTTTAAATCAGATATATCTTACATAAATGCTCAAAAATTTCGTGAACAACTTTTTACAATGGGCGTTTTTTATTTTTAAGAGTATTACTATCTTTTTTTACACTGTAATTAGAATGATTTTAATACATTTGTCATAATTTTCCAATTGAGCCATTCTAAGAGCGCGCTACCTACCATTCTTATCTGTCATTTCCTCATTTATTAAAGTATTTACTCCCATGAAGCAACTATTACGCATGGGTATGGCGCTGTTGATGATCGGTTTAATCACCGCCTGCGACCCTGACGACAAAGAAGTTACCTTTCTTCCTACTGCGGATGAGTACGATTCCGAGCTCGTCCAGGACTGGATGGGGCTTACCCTGCAACTCTCCAAAGAAACTGCAGGCTATACTCCACCAGTAGCCGCTCGAATGTTTGGATACGTTGGTTTGACCCTATTTGAATCTGTTCGTCCTGGAATTCCGAAGGGATTGAGTATGGCCGGGCAGGTTTCGGGCTTGGAAGCTTCTAATTTACCTCAAATTGATCCCAATCTGGAGTACCACTGGCCTTTGGTGGGCAATGCAGCTTTGGCTCAAATTGTAAAGGCCTGTTATGCCCCTGCCACGGAGCAGAATAAGTTTTTGATCGCCAGTTTGGAACAAAAGTACAATGAACGTTACCGGAATAAAATCCACGATGATATTGTCAAACGTTCTACTGAATACGGCATAGCCGTAGCCAATGCCATTGCCAATTATGCCAATAGTGATGGGCAACAATTTTGTTACCAAACCAACTTTCCAGCTAGTTACACCGTACCTACCGGGGTAAGCTTGTGGGTGCCTACGGCTCCGGCTTTCCAAAAAATACCACTCCAACCTTTTTGGGGTAAAGTGAGGACTTTTTACCCCAACAATGCCGATGTATCAATGGTGCCTCCACCACCTACTTACTCCACCGACAAAACTTCTCCCTTTTATCAGCAAGCCCTGGAAGTGTATACGACCGTTAAAAATCTGACGGTGGAACAAAAAACCATTGCTGAATACTGGAGTGATGATCCCGGAAAAACCTTTACGCCTCCCGGGCATTCCATTGCCATTACCCGGCAAGTATTGGCCAAAGAAGAAGCTAGTTTGTCGATAGCCGCTGAAGCCTTTGCCCGCGTAGGTATGGGCGTGCATGATGCTTTCGTGTCGTGCTGGAATGCTAAGTACACCTATAATTTGATGCGGCCAATCACTTATGTCAAAGCTCAAATTGATGCATCGTGGAATGCACATCTGACCACGCCTCCTTTCCCAGAGTACACCTCGGGGCATTCCACCCAGTCGGGGGCAACAGCACAGATATTGTCAGATTTATTCGGTTACAACTATGCCTTTACCGATCGAGCGCATAAAGACCGCACCGACATCGACGGTAGCCCGCGCAGTTTCAATACTTTTTTTGAATTTGCCAACGAGGCCGCAGTAAGCCGTTTGTACGGAGGGATTCATTACCGCGCAGGTAATGAACAAGGGCTATTGCAGGGCATCCGGGTAGGAAAAAACATTAGTAAATTAAAATTTAGAGACCTCTAAATTTTAGACAAAAAAGGCTGGCGCGAATGAATGCGCCAGCCACAAACCCTGCTACTCACGGCAGGTTTTCAGCATATCTTACCTACAGCATCCGCTGCAAAGCACCTAATACTTCCTTCCACAAGGAGTCCTTAAACTGAGTCCGAAACACCCCGTAGTGGTCAATTTTTCGGGTATTCCAATCTTCGGGCCGCAATACCTGAAAGCTCAAACCAGCCACACTTTTGACATGGCTCCAAAAAGCAGGTACCGAGCGCGCGTTGCTGATGGGGTCGTCCGTGGCCCAAAAAACGTGGATAGGAAAAGGCATTTGATCAAATGCGCCGATAGGGACACTTTTTCCATAAAATTGGGGGTCAAAAAAATAGTTAGGCTTACTGCACCAGGCCCGCCACTGCGTCACCACTTTACGCGGTAAATCCTCCATAATTTTAAACCTCTTGGCTGCGACATAACCTTTCAACAAAATACTAAGGGGCGTAAACAAATAAAAGAAATAATAACTCTTGAGCCGATAGTCCAATGGCATGTAGGGCAAATAGCCTACCGAGGTAGCTACCGCCACCAAACCTTTTACCTTGTGTACATTGGGCATAAATCCCACTTGTTGTCCTCCAGCACTGTGCCCCAAAATCAATTTGGGCAAATTTGGATAGCGGGCATCCAGAAAATCCAATACAGCAGGCATGTCTTTTTGCCCGTAATCCAAAAAAGAAAAGCTGCACTGCCGCATATCTGCTGGTTTTGATTCGCCAGTTCCCCGGTAATCATAGACGATGGTGGCCAGGCCCTGCTCTGCCAGGTAATTGGCCAGGGGCAAGTAAAATTCTTTTTTGAATCCAGTTCCTCCACTGAGCATGATGGCTGCTTGTACTTGAGCGGGTGCACAAAGCACGGCTGAAAGGGGAACTCCATCGGGACAGATAATGCTAAGTTTTTCAGTTTGGGCCAAAGGGCTTCGGGTCGGGATGTTTGCGGACATGGTTATGGATGTTTTATTTTATTGACCGTTCGTTAAAATTATTGTGCAAAAAAAATTAGCGACTGCCGATTCGCGCCAAAGCTTGCTTCAAATAGTTTTCATCGGCAAATAAACGGGTAAGTAGCAAGGCACCTTCAAATTCTTGCAAGGCCTGCACAGCCATTCTGGCAGCTTCATCGGCTGGATATTTTTCGCAATATATCTGGGTCAGGTAGTCGATAAAAGTGCTGAAGAATTTGCGCACGATAGGTAAAAAAGCATAATCTTTACCTACGGATTCCAGGGCAGTGTTGGCCATCAAGCATCCATTGGTGTAGCCATTAAAGTCATAAAAGCGGGCCATTTTGCTGGCCAGTTTTTGCAGTTTACCAGCCGTATCCAGTTCAGGGTTTTCAACAATCCGCTTAAGCATTTGGGTGAATTGCTCCAGCATGTAGCTCAGGATTTCCTTCATCAGGTCCTCCTTGTCTTTGAAATAGTAATAAAAGTGCGATTTGGCCATGCCCAAAGTAGCTGCCAGGTCTCCAATACTGGTATAGTGGTAGCCTTTCTCCCAAATCAGGAGCAATGATTTTTGCAGTATTTCCTCCTTACTGGTTTTGATGGTAGGCATGAGTTGAATTTACTGGCTCAATTTATTGAACAATCGTTAAAAAAGCGAGCTTTTGGACAAGTTTTCGACAAAACAGCGATTAAAGAAACGTTAAACCCCTTTATAGCTTGCTACTTTCGTGTACCGCTTACGTCAAAATAGCGTTCTTGTAACAAAAAAAATTTACCATGCGCGGACGTTACCTAGTACTGTTGCCCCTCCTAACCTGGGGTATTTTGCACAATTCAGTGGAGGCCCAATTGGGCGGTTTGGTCAACAAAGCCAAAAATGCCGTACTCGGCAAAGGTGGTGACCTTAGTGCTGACGAGGCTGGATCCGGCCTTAAAGAAGCCTTAAATGTGGGCATCGATCAGGCGGTGAGTTTCCTTTCTGCTAAAGATGGTTATTATGCCAGCCCCTATAAAATCCTGATGCCCGAGGAAGCCAAAACCATGGCCGCCAAATTGAAAGTCATCCCTGGATTTGCCAAGTTTGAGGAGGATTTATTGGAAAAAATGAACCGGGCGGCAGAAGATGCGGCAACTCAGGCCAAGCCTATCTTTGTCAACGCCATCAAACAAATGACCTTTAAGGATGCCATGAACATCCTCATGGGTGAAAAAAATGCAGCTACCCAGTACCTGCAAACCACCACCACTACCCCACTCACTGAGGCCTTTTTACCAGTGATCCAAACTTCACTAGATAAATTTAAAGCCCGGGAATATTGGGCAAGTGCTGTTACCGCCTATAACAAAATTCCATTGGTGAAAAAAATGAATCCTGAATTGGACAAATACGTCACCGAAAAGGCACTACTGGGCATGTTCCAATTGGTAGCGAAAAAAGAATTGGAGATTCGGGAAAATGTGGATTCCCGGAGCAGCGATCTGTTGAAGAAGGTATTTGCAAAGCAAGACAAGAAATAAGCGTGACGAATTTTTCGAATGACGAATGACGACTTAAGGGCGCTGCCTGGAAGTTTAGTCATTCGTCACCCGAAAAATTCGTCAGTCCTCTTGCTTTTTCATCCATTGCTCAATGGCCGAGAAAGCCTTTTCCCGAACCGGTAAAGGGGATAGAAAGATATCGTGAAGCCCTCCTGGGATTGCTTTGCTGCTCACGTTTTTGCCCAATTTCGTAGCCTTGGTTCGGATAGTGGGGGCATCAAGTACAACATCCGAGCGCATCGCTTTGGGCCCAAGCTCGCCACCCGAATAACTTTGTTCGGAAGTAAGCATAAGTACAGGGCATTCGATATTCAAGCCTTGATCAACTTTACTGTGGCCATTGATAATGGCGTTGGTCCAGGATTGATAAAAGGGGAAACCGGTACGTGGCCGCCACGCAAAGTTGAAATCCCACTCGCCCTTTTCACTGCTATGGATGGTTTGGGTATACAAGGGACTGCCTTCACGGGGTAAAACGGCATTGTAATTAAAACGCCCCAGAAAGCCATAAAAACGCAACAGATTCATACTCAAGGCATCGGCCTTGAAGCCTAAAAAAGGGCTGTTCAGCACGATTTGATCAATGGCTTTGCGCTGATTTCCCTGGGATGCGTACAACGCGCCAGTAAGTCCGCCCGTAGAATGCCCAAATAGGAGCAAATGCTGATGACCATCCCGTTGGGTAATGCGTTGAATAGCGCTGTCCAATTCGGGGAAATATTCTTGCAAATCCCGGCAATAATTGGGCTTTTGATGAGGAAGCAAAGAGCGGCCGTATTTGCGCAGCTCCAGGGCATAAAAGTCAAAGCCCTGTTCATTGAACCATTTCGCTACATGATCGTGAAAAAAATAATCAGCCCAGCCATGGAGGTAAATGACTGCACTATCGCTGGGATGCGAAGCGGGTTTCGACAAAAGTGTAGCAAGGACCTTTCCTTCGTAATCATCAGGGAGGGTAATCGTTTCAATCCGATAGCTTTGATTGATCTGTTGATCCAAGCTGGAGAGCTGCACTGATTTTTGGTACAATAGCGGTTGTTGGCTGGGCAATCCCGAATAATAAATGAGTCCGACCAATAAACCCATTGGGAGCAAAAGCCAAAGAAGTCGACGTTTTTTCATTTCCAGTCCGTAAGATTTGAACTAAGTATGGGGCAAAAATAAAGCAGGGCGTCTTCATGGACGCCCTGAATAACCCCAAAAAACCAAATGAAAACAATCTACATATGAATGCTCTTTTTCAAGAGAATTGAAATCGAAACCCAATATTGCAAAAAAACGCAGCTATTCGCTTATTTTTCAGCTTTTAACAGCACTTTAACTTAAAAAAAATTTAGTAAAAAATGTTTACTACTTGTGTTTTACAAAAACGTTAAAACTTGAAGAAAAATATATGGAGTCCGAAGCATTTTTTTTTGAGTCACTTTTTTAGCCCTTTTCTCAATTTTATGTTTTAACTTTGATCACAAACCAACAACGTGGCTAAAGTAAAAAAAATATTCGCCTGTTCAGAATGTGGGGCCACAGCCCCTAAGTGGGTCGGAAAATGTCCGGCTTGTGGCGAATGGAATACCTACCAGGAAGAAATTATCTTTAAAGAAACTCCGCAGGAAACTGCAAAAAACGCCTGGAAACCAAAAACTGGCCCAATGGACGGCCCCAAACCCATCGCCCTCCCCGACATCAGTGCCAGCAATGTAATGCGCCTGGTTACGCCCGACAATGAGTTGAACCGGGTTTTGGGTGGCGGAATTGTACCCGGTTCTTTGATCCTGATCGGTGGCCAACCCGGCATTGGCAAATCTACCCTCCTATTGCAAGTAACTTTGCAGTTGAAAAACAAGGTTTTGTACGTTTCCGGAGAGGAAAGTGAAGAGCAAATTAAGATGCGGGCCGATCGACTCCCTCACTCACAGGATCATTGCTACATATTGACTGAAACAAATGTGAGCAAAATTATTGCCTTTGCCAGTGAATTGGAGCCCGACTTGGTCATCATCGATTCGATTCAAACCTTACAATCGCCCTACATAGAATCTACTCCAGGGAGCATTTCGCAGGTGCGCGAATGTGCCGGAGATTTGCAACGTTTTGCCAAAACCAGCCATGTCCCGGTATTCATCATTGGCCACATCACCAAAGATGGATCCATTGCCGGGCCCAAACTCCTGGAACATATTGTGGATGCAGTCTTACAATTTGAAGGCGACCAGCACTACACCTACCGCATTTTGCGCACCGTCAAAAACCGCTTTGGTTCTACCGACGAGATGGGCATTTATGAAATGCAAGCCAATGGCCTGCGTGAGGTATCGAACCCCTCGGAATTGCTGCTTTCCCAAAAGGAAGAAGACCTAAGTGGTAGCGCAGTCGCTGCAACGATGGAAGGCATGCGCCCCATGTTGATTGAAACACAGGCACTTGTCAGCAAAGCCGTGTATGGCACGCCCCAACGTTCTGCTACGGGTTTTGACTTGCGCCGTTTGAGTATGCTCCTGGCCGTATTGGAAAAAAGAGGAGGTATGCCCTTCGGGATGAATGACGTATTCCTCAACATAGCCGGTGGGATTCGGGTAGATGACCCAGCCATCGACCTGGCCATTGTAAGCGCGCTGATATCTTCACTGGAGGATGTGGCAGTGCCCAGCAACATCTGTTTTGCCGCCGAAGTTGGGTTATCTGGAGAAATCCGTGCCGTCAACCGCATCGAGCAACGCATTCAAGAAGCGGAGCGATTGGGCTTTAAAGAAATTTATTTCTCCAAATACAATTTGAAGGGCCTGGATCAAAAACGTTTTGGGATAAAATTGCGCCCAATCAGCAAGGTCGAGGAACTGTATCAAGCTTTGTTTGTTTAGTTTATGAATGATCAATAGCTTTTTATGAAACCAGTAGTTCTCTTCGACGGGGTATGTAATCTTTGCAACGGGTTTGTACAAACCCTCATCAAGATTGACCCAGCAGGTAAATTTCAGTTCGCTGCACTGCAGTCTGAGTTTGGGCAAGAGGTAATGACCAAGGCTCAATTGCCTGTCAATGAAATCAGTACGGTGATTCTTTACGACAATGGGAAAATTTTCACCCACTCAGATGTACCACTGGAAATCTGCCGACAGTTAGGCGGCGTTTGGAGCTTATTCCTGGTATTTAAACTGGTTCCACGTTTTTTGCGCAACCGCCTTTACAATTGGGTAGCCCGTAACCGCTACCGCTGGTTTGGCCAACGGGAAAGCTGTATGATTCCAACTCCGGAATTACGGCAACGCTTTTTATAATCGAAAATTGGTCGCTGAGCGAAGTCGAAGCGCCAATTTTCGATTATTCAACCATAAACTCTTCAACTTTTTCCCTATTTTCGCCCCCGTTTAAAAATAGACAAATGAGAAGGACCGAAATTGCTAAAGTATTGGCTCAACCTGTACTCAATGAATCAGTTACTGTGATGGGTTGGGTGCGGGCTTTTCGTGGCAACCGCTTCATTGCCCTCAATGATGGCAGCACCCCGCATACTTTGCAAATTGTGTTGGATGCTGAAAAAATGGATGAATCCATCCTGAAAAAGATCAAATTCCACGCCTGTTTGAGTATAACTGGCCAATTGGTCGCTTCCCAGGGAGCTGGCCAGGCGGTAGAAGTATTGGCAGAAAATGTAGAGATATTGGGCGAATGTAACCCTGAAGATGGCTACATGATGCAGCCTAAGGCTCAAACCATGGAATTTTTGCGTACCAATGCACACTTCCGCATGCGTACCAATACCTTCAGTTCGGTATTTCGTTTGCGCCATGCCGTAGCCTTTGCAGTGCACAAATTTTACAACGACCGTGGTTTTTATTATATGCACACCCCCATCATTACGGGTAGTGATGCAGAAGGTGCTGGCGAGATGTTCCACGTCACCACTCTGGATGTCAACAATCCTCCCCGTAACGAAGATGGTGCTGTTGATTTTGGCCAGGATTTTTTCGGAAAAGCGACCAACCTTACCGTTTCTGGCCAATTACAGGGAGAAATTGCAGCTCTGGCTTTGGGAAAAATTTACACTTTCGGGCCTACTTTCCGGGCTGAAAACTCCAATACGCCACGACACCTGGCTGAATTTTGGATGATTGAACCAGAAGTTGCCTTTAATGACATTTACGACAACATGGATTTGGCGGAGGAATTCACCAAGTACCTGATCAATTATTGCCTCGAAAACCACCTGGCTGACCTGGAATTGCTGGATAAACGTTTGGCGGAAGAGCAGAATGCACTACCAAAGGATAAGCGCCGGGCGATGGGCTTGATTGAGCAATTGCGTTTTGTGGTAGATAATGCTTTTGAACGTATTACTTATACCGAGGCGGTTGAGATTTTGATGAAATCCAAACCGTACAAAGAGAAAAAATTTGAATTCCCGGTCGAATGGGGGATCGATTTGCAATCTGAGCATGAGCGCTACCTCGTTGAAAAAGAGTTCAAAAAACCGGTCATTGTACGCAATTACCCCAAAGAAATCAAGGCTTTTTACATGCGTTTGAACGACGATGACAAAACCGTAGCCGCAATGGACGTTCTGTTCCCAGGTATCGGAGAGGTGATTGGTGGTTCACAACGGGAAGATCGCCACGATCTGTTGCTTGAGCGGGTGAAAGCGGTAGGTATTCCAGAAGAAGAATTGTGGTGGTACCTGCAATTGCGCCAATTTGGTGGTGCGCCACACGCAGGATTTGGCCTGGGATTTGAACGGATGGTGCAGTTCATCACCGGAATGTCCAATATTCGGGACGTAATTCCTTTTCCTCGGACGCCAGGAAATGCAGAATTTTAGAAAAAAGAGCAATTGGAAAGGGTGGCCGAAAGGTCACCTTTTGACATACCCTATTTGTAGTATTTTTTAAAAATCCATATAATTTTTCACCAAGTTTGAAATATTGTCCCTATACTTGTACCATTATGACTTTGTTATGACAATTCAACGCTTTTCGTTGAGTTATGGGCAAAAAAAAAGCCGTACTCTGATGCACGGCCTCACGCTAATAACAAATCATAATCTCATGAAAAAATAAGACGACCTAAAAATCTTTATTAGAACGAACTAATGTCAAGTTTTGTTGCCTTTAACAGCTTGATTATGGAAGGTTCCCCGCGTTTTTTTGCGAGGAACCTTTTAAAGTTTATGGGACTATGATTACCGCACGACCAACTTGCCTGTGTTGATTAGTTGCCCTTCAGATGTTAACCGATACGAATAAATACCGGCGGCTAGTTGATCACGATAAACATGACAAATATTGCTGTTAAAGAACTTTTGCTGAATCAATTTTCCACTTAGATCATAGACGCTCAGCTGTAGTCTATTATATTGACGGCCTTTGACTTCCAAAGTCACCATCTCACTAAAAGGATTGGGATAGATGTCTACTTTTACACCAGGGACGAACACTTCCTGACTCGAAGTCAGAATACTCACAAAATCAGGGAAGTGGTCGACCATCCAGCGCACGGTGTTGGTTCCGGAGGGTAGACGGTAATCGAAATACACTGTAGCGCGATTGTCGATCACCGTCCCCTTAGGGTTGTTCGGTTTTTGGGATGCCCGGAATTCAACGTATCCGTATGTTTTTTGCGTTGTGCCGCCGTTGGCGGGCAGCAGATTAATACTGTCGAATGTAATCTTCAGGATACCACCTTCATATACTTCTAAAAAGTAAGGATGGCTACTGGCACCAGGTATGACTGTGGTGGGGTCGATTGCCTGGCTCAGGGTATCTCTGATTACTACACGCTGAACGGTATCACTGCCGGAGTTTTGGAAGAATACTGTAAAAGTCAAATCGGTTTTTGCATCAATGGTACTTTGTTTACCATAGCCTTTGGGATGGCCTCTTAATGCCACCGGCTGCACAGCGCTTAAAATTTCTTGTACGTCAACCGAGACAAAAGCATCCTGATCGTCTTCAGGAAACTGGGTAACTTGTCCCGTTTTTATTGGTGTCCCCGTTTCGGCGCATCCTTCCACTGCCACTGTTGGCAAGCTTCTCCCTGGGTGACCTTCCGATTGTTCTGCGAACAAGCGTAAGGTTGATCCCGCAGGATTAGGAATGCGGACCTCAATGGTTTGTCCACTTTGCAATTGATAGCTTGGGGTAACATTACGCATGATCACGTCATCCTGAACCACGATTCCTTTTTTCCGTTCCTTCATATCGCCTTTGCCGATATTCTGGATTTCAAAAATCACCGTGTCGATTTTACATGCGCCGCGTACTATGATGCTTGAACGGTCCCAACGAGGATCTAAATCCAAGCAAAAAGTATCTGGGAAAACTCTGGCGGAAACCAGTCCAGTTTGGCCGTTTGCGATACCACTACAAGCAAGTGTAGTACTGATCGAAAATGAACCGCAGCCGTTGACTGGAACTGTACCGAGGCGGAAGCGCAATTTACCATTGCTGAGTTGTTCTGCCGAGATTGTAGATGACTTGAAAGTCAGCTTACTATCCAAAGCCAGATCAACATAGGCGTTCGTGGCATTTGCCGTTCCGGTGTTGCAGTAATTGACGACATAATTTACGTCGCTGCACTCAGCAAGGAATGGAGTTGTAATGTCCACTTCCATGTAAGGGCATTCTACTGCTGCCTTGGCACCAAAATCAACCCGCAAAGAATCGTAGAACTCACGAAGGCGTACGTTTACTCCTTCTGTATTACAAGCCGACCAGTAGCGATTAGGTGGCAGTACTTTTAAGTTGTACACTCCGGTATCAACCAGAATGCTGTAGTTGCCTTTTTCGTCGCTGGTACCATATACTACTTCAATACCTTTGGTTGCTTTGATGATCCAACCTGAGAGGGGGGCCTCTCCGTTGTCATAATCGCATTGGTTGTCGCGGTCTACAAAAACCCGGCCATTGAGGCGGTTGGTAATTGTATTGCCCTTGGCATCCGTTTTGACCAGAATGAGGTCGTTAAAGGTATTTAGTAGTTGGCCGTTGTAACCGGTAATGATGTATCCACCTGCTTTAGTGGCTTGAATATCGCGGCCTTCTTCAGTAAATTCTGCATCGCCGATGGCTTTTTCCCATAGTATGTTGCCTTTGGCATCAACTTTTGCGACCAAAAGGTCTACGTTTGCAGCACTTACCAATTTCAGGCCAGTGATAACCAAACTGCCATCCTTTAATTCAGTAATGGCGTTGGCTTCTTCTTCTACCTTATCGTCTCCGATGGAGCGCATCCAACGCTGATTGCCGTTTGCATCGTATTTTACGATGAGGGCATCGGCATTGTCGTTGATTACTCCTGCAACCGCCAATCCATTATCCTGTGTAGTGATGATGGCGCGGCCTTCTTCGCGGAAACTATTGGCGATCCGGCGTTCCCAGATGATGTTACCCGTATTGTCAACTCGATAAAGAACGATGTTATTGTCGAATCCGGTTTCGCTGCGGCTATTGCCCAAAAGTGCGTAACCATCTCCGATGCGACTCAGGCTTTTGCCTTCATCTTTGCGCGGCGTACCATAGCTTTTTGACCAGGTTGCTGTGCCTTCGGCGTTAAACCGAACCAATAAGATGTTCTCATCTGCGTCTGTGGTTGCTTGGCTGGTTCCAATCACGGAGAATCCTCCG
The DNA here is from genome assembly GCF_965225875.1 of Haliscomenobacter sp. GTDB lineage: Bacteria > Bacteroidota > Bacteroidia > Chitinophagales > Saprospiraceae > Haliscomenobacter. The sequence goes on from NZ_CBDDBS010000002.1 coordinate 2,046,664, forward strand.
TCTGAATTGAGTACAACGTCGCTTGCGCGCTCGCTGCCTGCTCCACCAAATTGCTTACTCCACAGTAGACCGCCTTTGCGATCTATTTTTAAAAGGTATATGTTTTCCCTCTCGCCTGGTTTGCCAACAATGTTGCCAACGATGAGGTAATTACCATCAGCCGTGGGGATGATTGCTCTGGCTTGTTCCTGAAAACCTTCGTCGTAATACTTGGTCCATAAAACGGTACCGTCAATATCAGTACGTACAACGAAGATGTTCTGGTCATTGTCTGTGCCGAAGGATTCACCAAACCCAACTACGATGAATCCTTCGTCTTCAGCTTGCAGAACCGCCCAACCTTCGTCCTCTTTAGAACCGCCAAAGTTGAACTGCCATCCCTGTGCTTTCAATCCGCCTGCAGTCGTTACTAATAAAATGATCGCAACTACAAAAGAGTGCAATGTGATCATTTTATTTGCAGGTCGGAGTTTCATGAGTGCTAATTCTAATTGCTTTACTGCTGAATGCAATACAAAGATGCAGCGCCTTTTTGCTGAAAACAAAGACAAAAATCGGCAATTGTTGAAAAAAAACACCTTTTTCCTTTGCGATATCATGGTCTTATAACTTTTTTATTTTTTGATTGACAATGTTTTATAACTTTGCATAAGTTGAAAATCCTGTTGAAAAAACATTTTTTTAAACCCATGCAAAATAGTCAACTCACCCACATTTTATTTGCACTTTCCAAAAAAGAAAGCCGGGAATTGCGCAAATGGCTGGTCTCTCCCATCCATAATCAACGCTCGGACGTGGTACAATTATATGAGTATCTTACGAGTGGGAACCGCCTTGAGGATGACAAAAGCCTGGAAAAGGAGCGGATTTTCAGAAAATTGTACCCGAAAGAGGCGTATGATGATGCCAAAATGCGGCAGGTGATTCATTTTTTACAGGAATCCATTGAGGAATATTTTATTTTTTCAAAGAATCAGGAAGATAGTCTTACGCAACACATTAATTTGGCCAAAGTCTATCGTGAGAAAAAATTACTAAAGCTCCACGAAAAAACGATGCGAAAAATTGAAGAGGATTTTCAAAAAATCACCTATCGCAATGAAGAAATTTTTGAACAGTCCTATTTGATTGAGAAAGAAAAATCGACCATGTTCATTGAGCGGTCAAGGGCGGTTTCAACCAATTATCAAGCCATGTCCGACAGCATGGAGATAACCTTCATTTCTCGAAAACTGAAATTGACCTGTGCGATGCTTTCGCATCAAAAGATTTATAAAACCAATTACGACTTTGGGCTCCTCGAAGATGTGCTTGGTTTTTTACAGCATAAACCTGAGTTGACTCAAAATCCGACCATAAAACTGTATTATCACCTTTATAATCTGTTTAAGTTTCCAGACGAAGAATTTCACTTTTTTGAAATCAAGCGGATATTTTCGACTTCTGAGTTGTTTTTCGACGCCTTGGAACGCAAGGACATTTATTTAATGATTATCAATTATTGCATTTCTCGGATGAATATCGGTTACAAGGCTTTTGCCAGGGAAGCCTTTGAATTCTATCGCAAAGCCATCGAAAGCAGGATCCTCATCGAGAATAACGTTCTGAATCATTTGGCCTTTAGAAACATCGTCGCGATTAGCACGACTCTTAAAGAGTTTGAATGGGTAAGCTCTTTTATCAAAGAGTACCAGAATTACCTGGCCCCTGAGTACCGCGAAAATTTCGTGAAATTTGCCCTGGCTCGCCTCTACTTTGAACAGGGCGACTACGACCGGGCTCAGGACCTTTTGATTCAGTTTGACATCGACGATATTTTGATCAACCTCACCGCCAAAACCATGCTGATCCGCTTGTACTACGAAAAGGATGAATTTATGGCGCTGGAATCATTACTGGACAGCATGCGGGCCTACATTAACCGCAAAAAAATGCTGGCTTACCACAAGATGTCGTTTAAGGAATTGATCAGTGCTTCCAAACGTTTGATCAAAATCCAGTTCAACGACCGCAAGAAGATTGAAATTCTGAACAACCAAATCACCAATTCCAGGATTTTGCCTTCGCACATGAAGGAATGGTTCATGGAGCAACTAAAAAAATTGAAGCGGTGATGTCTTTTTGGCCTTTGACATTTTCAAATAATTGGTGTAAATTTGAAAAAAAGAAAACACCTGCGTTTCAAGTTTTTGCTCCAAAACGACTAATTAATACTTTAAGGGAATGATAGACACGACTGATACGACACTCAACGTCAATATCGATGCTTTGGACTCCTCTTTTTTGGACGATCTTAAAAAGCAGTTTGGCTCAGTTGATTTAGAAATTCACATCCACAAAAGGCCAGAAAATTGGCTAACTGAGGCCAATTTTTGGGAAATTATTGATTCATTCGATTGGTCTCAACCCGATAATGATCAAGCTGTCCTTAAACCAGCTGTTGATAAGCTGGCTGCAATGCCCATTGCCAACATCCATCAGTTTCAAGATATTCTTTCGGAAAAACTCTGGTTGCTTGACACAAAGCACCATGCTCAAGTATTTATTGCTGAACATCCCAAAGGTCGGCTTTCAGTAGACGATTTTCTTTATGTGCGATGTGCTGTAGTGGCCGAAGGGCAACAATATTTCGCGGATGTGTTGCAGCATCCTGAAAAAATGCCTCGTGAAATTGTTTTTGAAGCACTTTTGCTCCTGGCCTCAGAGGCATATGAAGCCAAAACGCAAAAGCCGTTTATCCATAGTCCCAAATACAATTACGAAACCTACAGCAACGAAGAAGGCTGGGCCTAAATCTCCGTTTATGCATCGAAACTCTAATCAGAATCAAGACCCACACCACTTGTATGAAGTTTGGGACAATCAAGAGGAGGAGGTTTTTAAATATGGTATAAGGTCAGAACCAATTGAAGAAGACGGGCTTTCTAAAAGGATTAGGGAACAACTAAGAGATATGAATCTTGCGGTGGGTTGGTTGCGTTACATTGCCCGAATTCTTATAACCAACATCTTTGGTCGTCTAAAGGCCAAAGAAATTGAAGATGAACATATGGATGCTTTTGAACAAGAAAAAGGCAGGCTTCCACGTGGTAATTTAAAGCGCAACCGCAAAAAGTAAAAAGAGGCTACCTATCTTCGCCCCCCACAACCACTACTACCATGACCATCATCGAAGTACAAAGCCCAGAACACTGGAAACTCTTCCACCAGCTCCCCCACCGCATCTATGCCAATGATCCGAACTGGATCACCCCCATGGAAGGCGATGTGCAAGGCACCTTCACGCCAGGCAAAAACCATGCTTTTGATCATGGAGAAGCCAAGGTTTTTGTACTCCTGGACGAACAAAACCAAGCTGCTGGGCGCATCGCAGCCTTTATCGACCACCGCAACAATAAATTACAACCCTACCCACTAGGGGGCATCGGCTATTTTGAGTGCATCGAGAACCCGGCTTATGCCAAGGCATTATTTGAAACGGCTGAAAATTACCTACGCGAAAAAGGCATGAAAGCCATTGATGGGCCCATCAACTTTGGTGGACGGGACAAATTCTGGGGCCTGTTGGAAAAAGGTTTTGATCCGCCCCTGTTTCAAGAGACCTACAATCCACCTTATTATACGGACATGTTTGTGGCCAATGGCTACATCGCCTGGGAGCAAATCCTTACCATGAAGGGCAGGCCCAAAGACATTGACCTGTCGCGCTTGCGGGCGGTCATTGAACGGGTTCGGTCGGGCAACAACAACATCCACGTAGAAACCTACAATCCGGCTAAGCTGGAACAATACGCCGATGATTTCACCGAAGTGTACAATGCGGCCTTTGGCCACTACGAACATTTCCGGCCTGCCGACCCCGAAGGCTTCAAAAAATTGATGAAGGAGGTAAAAAACATCATCGATCCCAAATTTTTGGGCATTGCTTATTTTGAAGACAAACCGGCTGGGTTCTGTGCTTTTTTTCCTGACATCAATCCCTACCTCAAGTTTACCAAGGGCAAACTCAATTGGTGGAAAGCCCCACTGTTTTTGCTCAAACTCAAACTATCCAGACGCCGGCAAGCCAAGGGCACTGGTTTTGGAGTACACCCCGCATACAAAACCAAAGGGATTTTTGCCTTTATCGTAGAGTTTATGAATTCCGACTACATCCAAAAACGTTACGAGAACATTTACCTCACCACGGTAAGAGCCCACAACAAGGAGGCGGTAAGCATTTACATGAAAACGGGAGTATGGGTGGACCGGGTGCATATCGGATACCGAAAATCCCTGGATGAATCGATTGTGGTGGAGCCGAATTATTTTATGGAGATTGTTTAAAGGCAGAAGTAGTAGTAAGTAAAAAAAATGCCCCTTCGGTTCTGTTGTCCAGTCGAAGGGGCATTTTACATTTTTCAAGCAATTGAGCACCTAGGCTCTCTTGATGAAAAACGTTTTAGGAAGATAAAGTACAAGTTCTTGATTGATGACAAGTTTACCTTCACGAATGTCATTCCATTTCACCAGATTGTCCACAGTAGTACTAAACAAAGTTGCAATTCTGCTCAAATCATCACCTTTAGTGGTCACGTAAGCCGTTTTGATGGTACCTTCTGGCAACTTCGAATTGCTATCCAGGTAACTGCGCAGCAAAAGTGAACTTTCGCTGTTGGGCAACATCAACAGGTGGCCTTTGGCGCTGCGCGGAATAATACCGCCAGTGAAACTGGGGTTTAACGCCGCAATGACTGAAGTTTTCACTCCAGAAATACGGGCAATCTCGCCAAAAGACAAACTGCGATAAACCCTGATTACCCGAGCATCAGGAGAGTAGTAGAATGGAATAACGGGCTGTAGTCCGTGTTTGTGATAGTAGCTCATCACGTAAGCGGTAGCCAGATAAGCGGGAACGTAGCGGCGTGTTTCGTGCGGCAAATAGTTGCTAACAACGCTGTACTTTTTGGTACCAGCCTTGCGTACTGCCGATTTGATGGTGCCAATACCAGAATTGTATGCGGCCAATACCAGCGTCCAATCGCCGAGTTCATCGTACAGGTATTTCAGCATTTGTACTGCTGCTTCGGTTGAACGGTGTAGGTCAAGTCTTTCGTCGACTCCGCCACCCATTTGCAAGCCATAGTGGCGTGCAGCAACAGGCATCAGTTGCCAGATGCCCGAGGCACCTACAGCAGAACGCACTTGCGGTTGCAAGCCCGATTCGATGACCGACAAATACTTGAGTTCTTCAGGTAGTCCGTATTGATTGAGATAGTGCTCAAATACGGAAAAGTACAGATTGGAGCGACCAATAACCAGTTCCGTCTCTTTTTTGCCCGTACCCATGTACTGGCGAATCCGAGTCATTACTGCTTCATTGGTTTTCACTTCGATAGGCAGGCTTAATTTAGCAAGCCGTTCCTTCACGAGTGTTTCGGTAAGTGTAGTTTTGCTGGAAATAATACTTACCTCGGTTTTGTGTGCTTTAGCGCCAGCGACACCCGGAGAAACGGTCAAGCCGATCACCAGTGCCGTAGCAACTGTCCATGGGAAATTCATCAAAACAAAATTTGGTGATACTGAACTAACTTTTTTTCAATAATTCCATTAGTTTGACCTAGTCAGTTCAGTTGGGCAATATACCCCAGCAACTAGATGTGTGTCGAAGACTCCATTTCGTTACCGCCTTGAGGCAAAGTTAAGCCCGTTTATCGGTTTACACAATGCATTGTAAATCAATCACGATTTGCATGCCCTTTGTAAACGATTAATTATTTTGGAAAATTATTTGGTAATTTTTGCCAGTTTGGGGGTGATTTTGGGGCGTTCTTTGCAAAAATCCAAATAAATGCAATGGATTCGAGCAAACGAGCGTACCTGAAAAGTGGTATATTTTTTTACAAATTTAACGTTTTTATGACTTTTCCGTGACGTAGCCTAGGGTTTTCCACAGGTTTTTTCGGCTCATAACAACACTTTTGGCAGGAAATATATGTATACTAAAATAAATGTAATGAAGATAAAAATTTTGGCATTTGGGATTACGAGGGATATTTTAGGTGGCAGTACGGTTGAAATGCAAATTCCAGCCGAAGCCAATGTAGCCGATTTGCGGGCTGCCTTATACGCCGAATATCCAGCTTTGCGAAAGCTAAACAACCTGGCAATCGCGCTGAATACAGAGTATGCCAGCGAGGATCAAACCATAACGGAAAAAGACGAAGTGGTGCTCATTCCCCCTGTCAGTGGTGGCTGATAACAGACGTAGGAGTAACCCTCGCGGTTACCCCATTAGGCGCTGGCGCTGGTACAAGTCTCCAGACTTGTACCAATATCAACACGTCTCTGACGTGTGCTTTCCCGCATTTTCGCGTTGCTCATGCGTCTGGAGACGCGAAAATGTTGGTACAAGTCTGGAGACTTGTACCAGCTAAGATAGGTTGGGGCAACCCTGGTCCGGACTTTAAACCAGCTCTAAGCGTTGCTTCAGGGCCATATTTTTCACCTGTTCCAACAGCCCTGGCATTACCCGCTCCAGCTCTGGCGACAATTCGATCTGTTGCGACTGGATCATTTCAATCGACACCGCAAACAAGTATATCTTCGGCAGTTTGCCTAGAATGGCCAAACCTTCTACCAAATCGCGCAGGCCAATGTCATGTGTACTCATCGCCCGGGGGAAGTCGCTTGCAAAACGTGGTTCAATCACCCGAATGGTACCCGTAGGCCGATCATCGAGGGTTGCATCGATGAGGATGACCACGGGATAGTTTTCGAAATACTCCATCAGGAAGAAGCCTCCCGTACCTCCATCCAGTACATCTACACCTTCAGGCAGTGTCTCTTTGGCGAGGCGCTGGGCTACGTGTACCCCTACCCCTTCATCTCCCATCAAATAATTGCCAATGCCCATGATTAGAACTGCCATTCGATCAATAATTTAAAAGCGACCGGGCGAATCGCACTCACCCGGTCGACAATGATGCAATGAAGAGAGTATTACTGTTAATTAGAGCTTGTTTAAGTTTTTGGGACGGAAGCGAAAACTTAAACAAGCTCTTAGTTTATTTGTGTGTTTTCAACTCCTCTACGGCCTCTTCCTCAATGAATTTCCAACCACCACCCATCGAAGAAATCTCGCCCCGGCCTTCTACATAATCATGGTAAAAAACGAGGTAGACGTGGACAACCGCAAACAGGATAAAAAACCACATTGCCGCATGGTGGAAATGGCGCAGGGGTGCGTCTCCTCCAAACATGCCAGGAACCCAGGCAAACAATTGCGGGAACCACCAGTTGCTGGTGGCTGCGTACAAACCAAAGCCCGTAATCACCTGCACTACAAAAGCAATAAAAGTCAGGAAGTAAATGAATCCGGCTAGTTGATTGTGCCCCACGGCCATGTGTTCCTTACCTTTTAATTGCAGGATATCCATTTTGATGACCTGCCACATCTCCCGGAAAAAGCGTCGGTTGGTGGGGATAAAATTCTTCCAGGAAGCATATTTATTGCCCACAAAGCCCCAATAGATCCGGATGATGAAGTTGAACAAAAATAGGTACGCTGCCACAAAATGAATGAAGCGAACTTTCCCAAACCAGAAGCGGAAAACCGCTTCGTCGCTCACCTGCAAGGCAGGAGGGTTAGAAATGAAAAAACCGGTCACCACCAAAGCGGTTATACTGGCTGCGTTCAGCCAATGGTAAACCCTGACGGGCAATTCCCATACAAAAACCCGGAGGAGTTTGTGGTGAACAATCTGCTGCTTGCTCATAACCTTAGCTTTTTGTATTAAGTAGTGGGGCAAAAATAAATGTTCATTTTTCCTGAGCCAAAGGATTATATAAGACACTTAAAATGAAACGTTTACTTATCTAATCCTTTGGCAAAATGAACAATTTATTTTTTTATCGCCCCTAAAGAACTTTCACCCGACTGAGGTGCTTACCTTCTTCATCATACAAGTGGACCGCACAGGCCATACAGGGGTCGAAGGAGTGTACCGTGCGCAGAATTTCCACTGGTCTTTCCGGATCGGCGATCGGCGTATCCATCAAGGCTGCTTCGTAAGCCGACATTTGCCCTTGGGGATCTCGGGGCGAAGCATTCCAGGTGGTCGGAACCACGAGTTGATAGTTCGCAATTTTTTGATCTTCAATCACAATCCAGTGCCCTAAGGCTCCCCGTGGCGCTTCGGCGTGACCAACACCCTTCGCCTGGGCCGGCCAGGTTTCGGGTTGAAACTTTTCGGTATTTGCCATGCGGGTATCGCCCAATTTGATGTTTTGGATCAATTGGTCATAAAACTCCTGTGCCCAATTGGCCACCAGTTGTGCTTCCAGGCCCCGCGCCGCGGTACGGCCCAAGGTGGAAAAGAGGGCGGTTGCAGGCACATCCAGGTACTTAAGTGCTGAATCGACTACTTCTTTGAATTCGGGAATACCCTTGGCATAACCCACCAGTACCCGGGCCAATGGGCCTACTTCCATGGCGTGCCCTTTCCAGCGTGGGGTTTTGAGGAAGCTGTATTTTTCTTCGGTATTCAGGTTTTCGTACGGTGGTTTTGGGCCAGTGTAGTTGAGCTTGGTTTCACCTTTCCAGGGGTGCAAACCTACATTGTCCCCACCTTCATACGAGTACCAGGATTTGTTGATAAATTCCTGAATTTCACTGTCTTCCCGCATGTTCACTTCGTGTACTTTGGACAAATCTTTGTTCAAAATAGCGCCCGCCGGAAACTTGAAGGAACTGGGATCGCGGAAACCATTGGTAGGCAAATCACCATATACCAGGTAGTTGCCCAGGCCGCCACCAATTGCGCCCCAATCCTTATAGAAAGAAGCTACCGCAAGCAGGTCAGGAATATATACCTGCTCAATGAAGCGTTTGCCATCGTCCAGCAACTGTTTGATGTACGCCAGGCGTTCGGCATTGATGGCACTCACATCATCCAGGCCAATGGCGCAGGCCATCCCGCCTACGAGGTAGTTGGGGTGTGGGTTTTTGCCACCAAAGATGGTTTGGATTTTGACAATCTCTTTTTGCCATTCCAATGCTTCCAGGTAATGCGCCAGGCCAATCAGGTTGACTTCAGGCGGCAATTTGTACGCAGAATGCCCCCAGTAACCATTGGTAAAAATGCCCAATTGGCCACTTTCTACAAACTTGCCAATGCGTTTTTGCAGGTCCGAAAAATAACCTACCGAACTTTTGGGCCAATTGGAAATGCTCTGGGCCAGTTCGGAAGTCTTTTTAGGGTCTGCTTTGAGCGCATTGACCACATCCACCCAATCCAGGGCGTGTAAGTGGTAAAAATGGACTACGTGGTCGTGCATGTACAGGGTGGCAAACATCAGGTTGCGCACGATCTCGGCATTAGGGGGGACAACTATGCCCAGTGCGTCTTCAACCGTACGTACCGAAGCCAGTGAGTGCGTTGAGGTACATACCCCACATACCCGACCAACGTAGGCCCAGGCGTCGCGTGGATCGCGACCCCGCAATATTTCTTCCAGCAAGCGGACCATGGTGCCCGCGCTGTATACATCGGATACTTTCCCGTTTTGGATGTCTGCTTCAATACGCAGGTGGCCCTCAATACGGGTAATTGGATCTATGACGATTCTTTGGCTCATACCTTTTTTTTTATTCTATTCCCTTCTCCGTTTCCTTTCCTTCACCAATCAAGTCAGAAATGAGTTCCTTCTTGCGCACATTGGTCATGATGGCGTGTGCTGCGATACCGGCTGCGGTAACGCCAAGTGCAACTTTTCCGACTGTATCGGCATTGCTTTCGATGCCAAAACCGGGGAAAACCGAAGCCCGTTCGTACAAGCGGCCATTGTCCCAGTAATTTTCTTCACTACAGCCGATACAACCATGGCCGGAAATGATCGGGTTGCTGACCCCGTTGTTCCATTTCATGACCCCGCAGGCATTGTAGGTAGAAGGTCCTTTACAACCCACTTTGTACAAACAATAGCCTTTTTTGGCTGCTTCATCATCAAAGGTTTCCACAAACATCCCGGCATCGTAGTATGGACGGCGTTGGCAGGAATCGTGTACCCGTTTGGAGTAGAAGGCTTTGGGCCGACCCAAATTGTCCAATTCAGGGATGGTGCCAAAGGTGACCACGTGTACAATTACCCCAGCCATAACTTCCCCAATGGGTGGGCAACCGGGTACATTGATGATTGGTTTTCCGCTAATGAGCTTGCGCACTGGTGTAGCCTTGGTGGGATTGGGTTTGGCAGCCTGCACACAGCCGTGAGTAGCGCAACTACCCCAGGCAATGATGGCCTTGGCGTTGGCGGCTGTTTCTTCCAGAATCTGTAAGGCTGATTTGCCTCCAATGCAGCAATAGACACCATCTGCCGCCGTAGGAATGGAACCTTCCACACAAAGGATGTATTCACCCTTGTATTTCTTCATGGTGTCCTGCATTGCAGCTTCAGCCTGGAAGCCGGAGGCAGCCATTAGCGTTTCGGTATAATCCAGTGAAATTTGATCCAATAAGATGTCGGCCACCATCGGGTGGGAGGAGCGTATGAAAGACTCACTACAACAGGTACATTCCTGGAAGTGCAACCAAATCACCGGGAGGCGAGGTTTGTTCATCAAAGCGTCGGTGATCTGGGCTAGGCCCGAGGTTTCCAGGCCCATGTAGGCAGCCATCGTGGCACAGAATTTTAAAAAATCCCTGCGCTCATAGCCCTTGCGCATCACTTCTTCGAAGTAGGTAGGGCGCTTTTGGTCGGTTTGTACGGCCATTTTTCTTGCGTTTTTGCGATCTTCCGTTGGCTCTGAACGAACCTCGGCAGAAAGGATGCTTTAGAAAATTATGGTGGCCGGGTAGGCTTTAGGGAGAAAGAGAGAGAAGTAATATACTTTATGGGATGCGACAAGATTTGTAAAAGGAAGCGGAGATTCGATTGATACAGATCATTGCCGTCAATGATTTTTGTCATCCTGCTTTTTTCGGTGCACAGCTAATATTGCTCATTGTAAAATCTTTTATAAAAACCAGATTTACAAAGCTGTGCACGAGTTATCCATCGTCCTGAGTGTAGTGGATGCGGCCGCGCAAGTTGCGCAAGAAAACCAGGCCGAACGCATCGATGCCATTGAGTTGGAAATCGGCGCTTTGTCGGGGGTTGAATTGGATGCCCTGGAATTTGCCTGGAGTGAAGGCATCAAACGCTCGATTTTGGCCCAGGCGGAAAAAAAATTCACCCTCATTCCGGGCAAAGCGGAATGCAGTGATTGTGGACTGAGTTTTCCGGTAACGACCTTGTATGATCCTTGCCCCATTTGCAACAGTTACTTTGTACAAGTGACGCAGGGGCGGGAGTTAAAAATAAAATCCATCACTTTGGAAGCTGTTTGAATGTATAACTCGCGATATACATTCAAACAGCTTCTTAGATACCTAAAATTATGTGTACCACCTGTGGTTGTAGTTCACACGAAGATGGGGTTAGTATCACCCGGATAGGGGCCGAACACCAGCACCAACAATTGAGTAGCTGGGGACATTTTTGGCATTTTTTATGGTATGGCCCACATCAACATAGTGTTCCTGCCACCGCCGCAGTGAGCACCGGAGAAAAGAAGACCATTCATTTGGAGCAGGATATTTTGGCCAAGAACAACCAATCGGCTCAACGCAACCGGGGGTACTTTGAAGCCAAAAACATCCTGGCACTCAACCTCGTCAGTTCGCCTGGTTCGGGAAAAACGGCTTTGTTGGAGCGTACCCTACACGACCTGCGGGAGAAAATGAATTTTGCGGTCATTGAAGGCGACCAACAAACGACTCAGGATGCCGATCGCATCGCAGCCACGGGTGCACCGGTGGTACAAATCAACACCGGACAAGGCTGTCACCTGGATGCCGACATGGTGTATCGGGCTTTGCACGAGTTGCGCCCCGCTGAAGATGCCGTGGTGATGATTGAAAATGTAGGAAATCTGGTTTGCCCGGCGATGTTCGATCTGGGCGAAACCGCACGAGTTGTGATCATCAGTGTAACCGAAGGCGATGACAAACCAATCAAGTACCCGGATATGTTCCACTCCGCCCAACTTTGCCTCATCAACAAGATTGATTTATTGCCCTATGTAAAATTTGACCTGGAACGCGCAAAGGATTTCGCCCGGCGTGTCAACCCCCATTTGGAATTTATCGAGGTATCGGCAACGGCGGGAACTGGGATGCAGTCCTGGTATCAATGGTTGTTGGCTCGGCCCAGAGTAAAACTAAACCCTACCCAAGTTGGGACTTATTCACTTGTTCATTAAAATGCTGTTACAATGTGCTTAGCAATTCCCGGAAAAATCACTGCCATTACGCCTTCCGTGTTGGATAAAAACGTCCGACAGGCCAAGGTCTCTTTTGGAGGCATTTCTAAAGATGTGGATTTGTCCATGACGCCTCATGCAAAAATGGGGGACTACGTATTGGTTCACGTTGGCGTAGCCATCAGTGTGGTGGATGAAGAAGAAGCCAAACGAACCTTTTCTTATCTGCAAGAAATTGGCGAATTGGAGGATTTAGAACTGGAATGAGATGATTGATTAAGGTCTGCTGGAAATCTCCGGCATACACAGCGCTTCAAGGTCTTTTTTGCTGCCTTGAAACACGTTCATGTCCACTGCTCCTGCGATGCCGTCCAACTTGCCAGTATCGCGACGTTGCCAGAATTCCCATTTGCGGCCATCCGCAAGGCTTGGTTGTCGGATTCCGTTGTAACGGGCTATCCAGAGTGGGTAATCGTCAAATTGCCCAGCCAGATAAGTATTGTAGAATTTTTGATTGGTATAAATGACTGGTTTTACTCCGTATGCAATCTCCACCATGTACAACCAGGTGATCACACCCGCCAACAATTGGATTTTTCCAGAACCATCCAGCGTTTCTACATCCAATACGGGAGGTAAGTCGCCTGCTTCCATTTTGACGTTGCGGATGAAATTAAGGGCTTGCTGCTCAGGCGAAACGTTGGCGCGGTAAAAATGGTAAGCGCCACGGTGCATGCCTTCGGCCTTGATGGCTTCCCAATTGTCACAAAATAATTTATCGTTGAGGGTGTTGCCTTCAGTTGCTTTGACAAAAACAAAATCCACTTGTTGTTTTGCTACCTTATTCCAATCTATGTTTTCCTGGTAATGAGATACGTCAATGCCCCGAACGGCATATTCGTCGGACCAAGAGGCGGGTCCGTTAAAATAGAAAAGAGCGGTTGAGATTAGAATGCTGATTAGCATTAACAACTGTTTCATGGGACTAACATCTTATCAAACGCATACACAAATCTTTCCTTTTTGAGTTCGCGTTCAATGATACTAAAAAAAATTTGTTTTCGCAAAGCATTTTCGAGCTTTAATTTTTTGGTAACAAATGCAGAAAACTCAGAACCGGATTTTTTCGATTAAAATTCCTTCCAAATCCTGTTTTTTTGCTTCGACAAAATAATTGCTAGTAGGGATTGCGCCAAGTAAGTTTTTTACCAATTTTGTCATGTTCAAGACTTAACCCCCAACCAACGTCATCATGCACACCAGACAACTTTTCCTCCAACACCTTGCCCCCACCAGCCCGAGCCCGCTCATGCTGGAGATTGACCGCGCCGAAGGCATGTATCTCTACGACCCTCAGGGCAAAGCTTATCTTGACTTGATTGCTGGCATCAGCGTCAGCAACCTGGGGCACCGCCACCCCCGGGTAATTGCGGCCATTCAGCAACAACTGGATCGCTACCTGCATACGCTGGTGTACGGGGAATACGTGCTCGACCCACAAGTGCAACTCGCCAAACTCCTGGCCGATCAACTCCCCTACCCCCTTGAATCGGTCTATTTTGTCAACTCCGGCACCGAAGCCACCGAGGGCGCGATGAAACTGGCCAAACGCTACACGGGTCGTGCCGAGATTGTGGCCTGCAAACGCGCTTACCACGGCAGCACCCAAGGGGCTGCCAGTTTGATGTGGCCCAAAGATTTTACCCAGGCTTACCACCCACTGCTGCCCGGCATTCGCCACATTGAATTCAGCTGTGAGCGTTGTTTGGAAAAAATCACGGAAAAAACTGCCGCAGTAATCGTTGAAACGGTGCAGGCCGAATGGGGGGTGCGCAAGCCGACCCGCAACTATCTGCAAAAGCTCCGGGCTCGGTGCACGGAAGTTGGAGCCTTGTTGATTTTGGATGAAATACAGGTGGGTTTTGGCCGTACGGGCAGCCTTTTTGCTTTTGAACAATACGGCATTGTGCCGGACATTCTTTTGCTTGCCAAAGGTATGGGTGGCGGGATGCCGATTGGGGCTTTTGTGGCTTCTCGGGAACTGATGCAGGTTTTGTCGCATGATCCAATTTTGGGTCACATCACCACCTTTGGGGGACACCCGGTGTGTTGTGCGGCAGCACTGGCAAATTTGCAGACATTATTGGATACACCTTATATAGCGGAAGTAAAAGCCAAGGAAGCCCTCTTTCACGAATTGCTACAGCACCCCAAAATCCTTGAAGTACGCAGCGCTGGACTGCTGATGGCGGTAGATTTAGGTTCCTTTGATGCGGTGATGCATACCATTCGCCATTGCATTGAGCATGGACTGATCAGCGACTGGTTTTTGTTCAATACCGAATCGGTCCGGATTGCACCGCCGTTGATTATTTCTGAGGAGGAGATTAAGTGGGCTTGTGGGGTGATTTTGGAGAGTTTGGAGGATTAAACATTTTCTCCCGCAACATTTTTACACAATAGTAATGAACATGCTCCACACCTCTAAGACTTGAAAAAACTCAAAAAACTAACCGGGAATTACAAAGAAATGGGTTCATAAATAGAAGAGCTCAAATCAATGATGATTGGATTATCGTCAATCATTTCGATCCAACCCGATTTGTGGATTTTAAAATCCGCATAAAACACTGCGTTCGAATAAAATACAGATGCCATAGCGTATAAATAACCATTTGCTTCATTAAGGCCAGTTAATACGGCTGGCCTTAAATGTTTTTTTAGATTTTCTTTTTCTTCCATTGTTAGCGATTTTGGAATCTCGTCAAGATCAGGCCCTTCAGCAATGAAAAACGGGCCTTCCCCTGTTCTCACAAAGAAGCAAAAAAAACGCAAATAGTCCAATGCATTCCCGGAATGTATATTGATATTAAACTTTGCATTTACTTCATGAATAGGTGGTGAATCCCCTTTGAGGCGATAAATATTTTTTTTATTGGAAAGATAATAGATTATGAGTCCTTTTTTAGTCCAGGTTTCTGATTTTATTCGAATTATTTCAATCTCTTTAGGGTCATAAAAGTGCAAATAAGACTTTTGAAATTCAGTATTTTCATCGATTTTCAAATGACTATCAATTGGGTCAATTTTTTCAATCAATTTTTTCCGTTCTCTCACATTGATATTTACCCATTTCAGTTTACTGTCCCAAGAAACTACTTCTTGTACCGCTTGATTTCCTTGCTCCATTTTCATTTCTTCAATAAAGGACGGAGAGGCTAAATCAAAGGCTAACCAGCCTAATTTATCTTCCATCGTTGATAGCTGTTCAAGAACATGGTTAGATTTAAGCCAGCTTATCCACCCTGTTTCTT
Organism: Haliscomenobacter sp.; assembly: GCF_965225875.1. GTDB lineage: Bacteria > Bacteroidota > Bacteroidia > Chitinophagales > Saprospiraceae > Haliscomenobacter. Next base: position 2,062,261 of record NZ_CBDDBS010000002.1, read on the forward strand.
GAAAAACTACCGCACGATGCAACAGCGTCCAGCCAAAATAATCAGTACAAGTAAATTGGGAAGGATTCGCCTTAATTAGTTCAGTAAGGAATGCTTCTTCAGCGTCAAATTCCAAAGCCAGGAAAATAGGTGGCTTCCGGTTTTTCCCATGTTTCATGGGATCAGCTCCTTTTTCCAATAACTGTTTACCGATGTCCCATTTCTTATTTTCAATGGCTATCATTAAAGGGGTTTTTCCATCATTATTCTCTAAATTAATATCTCCTTCGTCTTCTGAAAGAATCCAATCTATGATATCGTTTGGAATTTTTTTGATTGCAGTTAAATGAAATACATTATTGCCTTTTTCATCTTTAGCTGAATCTTCAAAAAGGCTTGCTTTTTGGTCAAAAGATCGAAAAGATTCCCAATCTTCGATATTGAAACTCACAAAAATTGCAGTTTCTCCTTTGCTTTTAATCGGCAAAGAAGCATCCAGGTTTTTACAGTGCAATAATTTTCTTTGAACACTTAGGTTTCCACTTTTAACGGCTAAACCAAGCGGGGTATAATTTGAAGAATCACGAATATTTGGATCAAGGTCTTTATTGGAAAGAATGAAATCCAAGGTTTTATTAAGCAGATCCCAATTTTCTGCATTGCTATCGATTGCACGATCCAATAAGAGATGAAGGGGCGTTTTACCATCATCACTTAGGGTCGTTTGATTTAATTCACATTCATTTACAAGCACCTGAATTACATCGGCATGTAGATTTTCTGCGGCTAAATGAAGGGCTGTTTTACCCTTTTTATTGACTGCATTAATCAAACTCTTAAAGGAAGGATAACCGATGATTTCTTTAACCAAGAAGACGTGCCCATTCTCCGCAGCCAAATGAAGGATTGTAGATTCTTGATTATCCTTATTTTTGAAATCTGATATTTTCCTAAGGAATTGAAAAATTTCGTAACTTCCATACATTGCAGCATAATGAATCGGTATCATTCCATACTTATCAGATTTGTTTGGGTTTAGTTTTCTACCGTATATTAGATCCTTAGCCATCTCAATTCGATTTTTCGAAGCGCAATAATGGAGCATACTATAACCATTTTTTCCGGTTAGGGCTTCATCGGGAGTGAATGGCAATAATAGATCAAAAATTTCTTTGTTTCCTGTTTGAATGGGGGTGACGATTACGGGCCACCCATCAGGTAACTGATCGGCAGGCACTCCTCTGTCTAGTAAAAATTTAATGGTTTTTGCATGAAACCAGGATGCTTGCAACAATGGAGTTTTTCCTTTTTCACTTTTTGCATTTAAGGAGGCAGGATCAATCTCCTCAAATTTTTGGAGCAACTCATCCATTCCGTAGGCAGCCGCAAGACAAACATGGGGCGCCCTAGGTTCGCCTGAATGTAAGGTGGGTTTAAGTGGCGTTTTACTTTTGCTAAAAACCAGCATACAATAAGCTTTTAATACCTCATCATCCGGAGATAATTTATTAGAGGCCGGCCAATCTCTAAAATAGGCATTCAGCACTTCCGTTGCAAAATCAATTTGGTCTGTTGTATCAATCTCAGTTGGCCTGCCCAGACGGTTCCATTCTCTAGCTTCTTTTCGAAATAGCTGTTCTTCTTGAAGATAGCCTTTTCTTTTTTCAAACCAACCTAAAGCTTCTGGCCAAAAGCGGATAACCGCTTCATGTACCAGTCTAAATCCTTTACCAGAAGGAACTAAAAGGCGATGTTTTTCGAAACTGGTGCTTAACTGCTGTTCAGCAATATAAGGCCTATCAGAGTAGGTATGGAGCTGAATTTGATCAAGATCAATACCACTTAGCCCGATCAATGGTTGAAGAAAATAATCTAAGTCACTGAACTCAGCTTCAATCGTTTTTTTAACTTCAGACCAGGCTTTTTTTGCTTCTGTTTCAATGATTTTATCTAATTTAATCAAATCTTTAATGGTATTATCCAGCGGGATTTTGTCATTTCCTGGGAAGGAATTTGTTCCTGAACTAAAACTAAAAGGAATTTCTTTAGTCTCAGTAGTTGACACCTCTTTGGGTTGGTAATTCTCCTTAATGTGATCAAATAATTTGGACAACATTAAAGCAATTAAGGGTAAAATGGATTGTGCTGTAGTTCGACTTTCATTTATAACTAATTCTTTTACATTTTCCTTAATGCCATTTATCACTTCATTACTTAAGAAATAGCCGGCTCTGGAAAATGGTTGCTCAATAATTTCAGCTAAAAATTCTTCGGTGTACCCTTCAATCTCTCTGTTAAAATGCCTTTCGAAATTGGAAGATAAAAGCTCTTTTGCTACAAGTTGGCTTAACATTTCTTTTCGCGAATCTTCTAAAGTATAAATAAAGGCAAAAGAATCCCTTTGACTTGCCGCATCTATGAAATCAATTAAAGGCAACCAATATTCAGCATAATTTTCATTGGAAAGAAAATCAATAACCTCCTCAAATTGGTCTATTCCAAAAATGAGCTTAAGGTTGGTTTGGCCTTGTTCTTTGAGAAGTGCTTTTTCAATAACCTCGATTGCTCTTTTTACCCAAGATGGGCCAGTGATGGCACATATATCATTTATTTCACTATTGGACAACTGGATTTTAGATTGTTTTTCTATAAAAAGAAGAATTTGTTGGTGGAGATTTTTCGGAATTGAGCTACCTGGAGAACTAGGGAAGTCAGTTGGGCGAAAAACAACAGTACGAAATTCTTGTCTAAAATTAGGTTTATCAAAATGAGCTAATAGCCCAGCGCGAAGAAAAGAAGATTTCCCAGAACCGCTGCTACCAGTAAGGCGAATTACATTTGGTTCCCCATTTGTTTTAAATAAATCAAGTAGCTTTTGACTTAGGCTTTCAATTTGGCTTTTTCTACCAAAAAAATTGTACGCGTCATGCACATCGTAATATTCCAAAAATTTGTAAGGATTAATATTGGAACTGCTCTCATTCAATATCTTTTTAATCACCCATCTCTTAATGTCATCAACAATTTTATTTGGGTCATCGATTGGATTTTGATCAATATTTCTTTTGAGATAAATTGCACTCATGAAGTTTTTGACCATCATAGTCTGTCGGTCATATTTTTCTTTCCAATCATTAAAATCGTCACGGTGGGCATTCTCCACCCTTAATCGATTGCCATTAAGTTTGACTTTATCCCTTGCAGATGGATTGATACTTTGGTCTGCAACTAAAGTAAATTTCAATTTGCTATCCTGTGAACCGGAAGCATCCAGAAACTCAAACACTGTCCCCGTTAATGGGAAACAACCTGCATCGATGGCATTTCTTTCTTCTTCTGGATCAGCTGGCCAAGGATGAAGCAATTTGTACTGATGAGGAGGCTCTACCCAGGATTGGAAATCTTCAATAAATTGGTCAGCTTCAAAACTGCTTTCCAGGGGGTCACCTAAACGTTCTCCAATCAGGGTTATTACGCCCAGGCATTTTTTATCACTTGGACGGGGTAAGTTTTTTTGCCAGGATTTCTTTTGGTCTACCCCTTCTTCCAAAGTGTCAATATCCCAAGAAAATGGGTCAATATGTTGATTAGGGACAAGATTGTGAATGACAGCTCTTAGCATTGATTCAATTTCCATTCTTAAGGATTTCAAATCGCCCGGGCAAGCTATGAAAATAATTTCTTTTTCTAATTTTTTGAACCCTTCTGGGGTTACTACTGATTTTGTTGAAGAATCCATATCTGTATAATTGAGGGGTGGGCATTATTTCAAAGCGCATATGCGTCGGTAGACGCCCAATCCCTATGATTTAAAAAATTATCTATAATCACCAACTGAATGGTCAACAGGCCAATCATCAAAATTCAGAGACTCTATCAATTCCGCGATAAGGCAGTTGGTTTTCGTTTTGCAAATCAGAAATTTGCTTAATTAGTCGACCCTGAGAAACCCTATTCCCCAATAGGACTTGTTTAGAAGCTCTGTTGTGAAGAACTTCATCTCCAGCCCAAAATTGGCGTAGCGAAGCATCTAACGAGGCAGCACAAGCCCTCCCAGGTGTAAAAAATAAGTGCCCTGATCTCTCTGAGGCGGATTCTGAAGTTGTAAGCAGCGCCAGCCATCAAAGCATTGAAGGCATCCCCCAGGGTTCCGCTCAAGAAGTTACGCTCCAGGCCAAAATCGCTTTTCAGATGGCCAATGGTCGGTTCGATGGCGGCTCTGGATCGGAATAATTGTTGGAGTATTTTCTTCTCCTTTGCACTCACCTTACTCGATCCGTTTGAAGGGATTAATACCTGTGTGTCCCCAATTTTGGACCGACCTTTTCCTCCTCGATCATAGATGACCTTTTTGGGCCGTTCGCCTCCCAAGGGCTTAACGATTCGTTCCAGTTGTTCCAGAGTAGGTTCAATCGTATCTCCATCATAGGGATTGCCCTCAAAGCACTTCATGGCTACAATTACCCCTTTTTTTACTGTTCGGCTAACCGATACTTTGCAGCCAAACTCATACTTTTTATGCGCTTTACCTTTGGCAATACAACTCACCTGGGGTTCATGAATGGAGTAGCACTTGTTTTTGTCGCTCCGCTTTTGCTTTAGTAGATCTTTAAAAAACGAGAGGTAAGGCGCATAATGTTCTCGTAATGAATCCGGTAATTCAGATTCCACCTCCCGCATTAAGCGCCCTGCAATGGTCCTTAATCGTTTCAGGGCAGCCCTTCGTTTTTGTTCAAGACCTTTCTGCCGACTGGGTACTGTGATCTGACGGCGCAGCCGCTTTTCTTCCTTGTCGTAGGTTTGCTTCAACTTAATTTCGCTGCTCTTGGCGATGCGACGAGTCCAAAACAGAATTTTTGACGCTAATTTTTGATCAGTGGGATAGGTGATGTTTTTCTCCTGAACTGTGGTGTCCATTTGGACCATCTCCGCTTTTTCTTCCCCCTTGTGCACCTTCACACTCAAGGTCAGGATTTTCTCCACTCCTGATTCGCCGACCCTTTTGCGGAACAGTACAAAATCGGTCGGATCGAATGGTTTCCGCTTTTGAAAATAGGTCTCACCCGTGAAATATTGCCAATACGGATTCTCGATCCACCGCGCAATCACTGATTCATCCGACTCATTGAACAATTGCTTGAGGATAAGCAACCCAGCTATTTTTCGAATCGGAACGCTGGGACGACCTTGGTCAGCATAAAAAGGCGAAAGCTCCGCTTCCAGCCATTTCCAGTCTAGTTCTTTGGATAGAATCACCAGGTCATGATTCATATCGAGTAGCGTTTCGAGTCGTATTTCGCCTTTGCCAGGCCCTAAGCGTCCTAACATTTCTCCCAGTTTTTGACCTAAAACTCACGATTCTTAATAGAAATATACCGCTTTATTCTTAATATACAAATTCTATGCCTTTGATTTACAGCAAGGTATTAGTCGATTCTGACTTCGTCAGGGTCGACTAATTAGAGAAAAAAGAGGTTCAATTTCCGATTTCTGGTGTCGAAAAGAAAACGCGTGCTTAAGGTATTTTTATTATGTTATTATACCAGTTGACAAAAAGATTGTTGAGATAGGTTGTGAACAGGCTTGGTATTTGCATAAAGCGCAGAGTTAGAGATTAAGCCCTACTCTCGCTCCAGCCCCCGAATCCGCCGTTGTTTCCCAATCTTCGCAATTTTATTCCACAAATCCCCCGCATCCTGGATACTGGAGAAAGTGTAATACAATAATCCAAACCCAATGATGAGCATGGCCAAGACAAAAAAGGTCATAAAAACCTGTAAGCCCATCAAAAAGACTATGCCAAATTTATCCATTTGTTTAGCTGGCAAATTGACGATCCAATTGACTACATCCAAGAAAAAGCCCACTACGCCAGTATGCATCAAACCCAGGAAAAACATTCCGGTAACCATCATAATCAGGGATAGCCCCCACATCTTGCCGAACTGCGGCATGCTGAGCGAGAATGCCCGCTGGATACCTTTAAATGGGTTACCCTTAGCTTCCCGTTGAGTGACAAAAATCCATAGGATAGAAAGAGGGACAGCCAAACTGCCAATGAGCCAGGTGATCCCACCCGGAGCATAAAACAGCAGCAACAACGCAGCTGTTCCTGGCACTGCAGCCAACAAATCGATCCCCAGTTTTCCCCAACTTGGCCAGGTGGCGTCACTGTCGCGAATCATCAGGCGATTGATTCCCGTGGTCAGGATCAATACACAAAGCCCCATAAAAACAGGCAACAAGGGCAGGTGCTCATTGAAAATTATGGCATCAAAATCGTCGAGAAAATCGAACCAATTGGTAGGTAAATTAAAAATTTCATCATTGATGGCCGAACTGCTCGAGAAGACCAACAGGCAATACAAAACAGTGCAGCCAAATATCAACAAAAACACCGATCGCAGGTGATTGCGCATAAACAAAAACGCTTCCGTAAAAATCTCCCCATTGCGTTTGATGCTATGATAGTTGATTTTTAGGTTGAGGTCAGGCGTTAGATCGGCGCTGTGCAGTGGCGGAGCAAAGCCAATCCGGGCTTTTAAAGCGGGATACCACAAGAAATAACTCAGCACAAAAAACAGGGAAATCAGGATAAAAATGCCCCGAATCAATTGGGGCGCATCGGTATTGCGCGTCAAATAGCCTTCGATGATGCCTGCCAAAATAATCAGGGGTGCGATGCCAATCATCATTTTCATCCCCCTGCGGGCGGAGAGTTGGAAGGATCGATCCCGTGCATACGTATCCGGGAAGGCCAGGCCTCGCCCCATGGTGATGCCCGCTGCTCCAGCTACAATGATGCAGGATATCTCGATGGTGCCATGAATCCAGATGGTGAGAAAAGATTCCCAAAACAAACCCCGTTCGATGAAAAAATACTGGAAAACACCGACCATAATGCCGTTGAAAATCAACACAATCAAGGATCCTGCTCCAATAAACACCCCGGTTAAAAAGGTCAAAAGCGCTACCATCAGGTTGTTCAGCGTGATGCCTAAAGACATGTTGAACATCCCTTTTTGCTTGTACACCGCCATGGGGTCGCCATTTTTGATGTTGGTTTCGGTCATGTCCACATAGCTTCCCCCCAAAATGATTTCCGGAAAATCCGGGTCCATTGCACAGGAAAGTACTCCAATGCCAAAAGCCAACACAAACACCAAAAAAGCAATCAACATGTCACGCCGCGCTTCGTAGTACAACTGCGGCAATTCTTCGGTCCAAAAATGTTTGAAAGCGCGCCAGGGCGAGGTGGGACTCTTGTGAACGTCGTGAAAAATCCGTTGCGCCAGACCATTGAGGTAGACCCGCACCGACCGATTAGGGTAAAAAGTACGCGAATAGGACAAGTCGTCCGTAATCTGTACAAACAGGTCGTTGAGTTTGTCGGGGTCTTTGTATTCATCCTCCAGGATGTTTTCAAACTCGCCCCATTTTTCCTTATTCTGCTGAATAAATTGGGTCTCGCGCATAATTGGGCTTTACGAGGGGCATTTTACGAAAAAAATGGGAAAGATGTTACACGGAGGATCAGATTTAAGTACAAAAGAGCCGTTGGATTACAATTTTTCACAAGCGACATTTTTTTTAGCACAAAGGACACCAAGAGAGGCACAAAGGGCACAAAGTTAGACGTTGACAACGCGTTGCTTTGTGCCCTCTGTGTCCATTTGTGTATTCTCTGTGCTAAAAAAGCCGCTTTGGTTTTCAGTGATCACTGACCATTAACCCTCACCGTGAAATTTTGACCAAGTAACACCGGCGGGCAAATCGACTTCACCTCCGTAAAATCGATGTAAAAATCGCCACCATTCGGGTCCTGATTGTACACCCACACCCAGTTGTTGAGCGTAGCGCCGTCGGATACGATGGTCAGTTTTTCCCACTGGTTTACCTTGGTGCTCATCACGGCCTGACTGGTAAAACCATCCTTGCCCAGGCCCAATTGCACCTGGCCTTTCATCACGTATACCCAGGCCGTAACCACTACTTTTTTCACTCCATTGGGATTGAATACCTGGAATACACCACCTTCATTGCCGAGGGTACGTACCAGCAGCATTCGGCCACCGTCGGGGCCATTGGAGCCAATCAAGCCGGTGTACACAAATGCACCTGCGTTGTTGTTGTGTGCTCGCCATTCTTTAGCAGCGGAAGGAACGCCACCTGCAGGCATTGGACCTACGTGGTTCATTCCAAGGCCGATAGGGCCTACTTCTGAAAAACTGTTGTTGAGGGTAAAAATATCGGGCGTGCAGGTAGGTTCAACCTCCACAAAGTCGACAAAAAACAAGCCGCCATTCGGGTTTTGGTTGTAAACCCATACCCAGTTGTTGAGCTTGGTGCCGTCAGTGACGAAGCTGAGTTTTTCCCACTTATTGGTTGGGCCTACCGAAACAGCCTGGCTTGTAAAACCATCAACTCCCACGCCCAATTGGACCTGGCCCGTGACCACTTTCACATACGCCGTAACGATTACTTTTTTGTGGCCATTGGGGTTGAATTTTTGGAACACCCCACTTTCGTTGCCGCCACAGCGGATTTCGATCATTCGAGGGGCGTTTGGCCCATCGGAAGGCAACATGCGGGAACTCAAAGGGGCATTGTTGTTGCTGGTGTGCAAAAACCAGGACTTAGCAGGGGATTCAAATGGTGCAGGCGCGCCAGGCAAATTGACCAGAACACCGTTGGCGCCAACAACTTCAAAATTGGGGTTTTGTACCAAATTAGCTGCAATCAAAGGCAGCAACATCAAACTAAACAGAACAGTGCAGAAATAGGAAAGGAACAATTGTGGTTTCATGATAATGGGTTTTAGGTGTTTTCCCTAAGGTGTTTTTAACCCAGACACATGTTCCAGCATAGTTCAAATTTTTTCAAAAAAAATCCCGAACCCTACCTTTCGGCAAAATTCGGGAAGTGTTTTATAAGCGATCAGCAGTCAGCCATGAGCCGGCAGCAATCAGCTTTCGACTGTGAGGGTTATTCAACCACAAAGCGGATGTATTCGCCATTTTCGGCTTGTAGTACGTACATACCCTTGGCAAAACCATGTACTTCCACCTGATCTACTTTTTGGAAACGCCGCACCCATTGCCCCATTACATTGTACACATTGCCACTCAGCACTTTGCTGAAATAAAGACGTTCGCGGGCTGGGTTCGGGTATACCTTAAAACTGTGAGCAGGACGCCCAATTTCGCGGGTACCCACCGTCAACTTGTATACACCCGGCGAAGCCAAAATCGCTACACTATTGACAGACTTACCCGTTTCAGTCAGGGAGGCCAGCCAATTGCTACCCACATTGTTGTCGGAGTTGGCGTTGCTTAGTTCCAGGGAGGGACCAGTGCCATCAGGAGTGACTGGCCAGGGGGCTGCGTCGTCGTAATTGACTGAATCCAGCACCACCCCTGCGGAGTTGGACAAAACGATGGCCGCGCCATTGTTGTTCAAAAAACCAGTACCCCACTGCTGGAAGCTTTTGCCATAAAAACGTCCTGCCCGCAGTGAATCCGAAGCAATGATGTACAGTCCTTTGGCAGGCAACGTATATACCCCCAGCACCCCATTGGCACTGCGCGAAAGGCGCAAACCACCCATTGGAATGGCCTGGTTGCTGCGGTTGTAAATTTCGATGAACTCAAGGGAATCGGTACCCGTTCCGGCATTGTACATGATTTCAGAAATGACCAGGTCTTCACCCGTGTAGCCATTCCACAACAAAGGGCTGGATACAAAAGTGGTGCTCATGGTATTCGGAGTTGGAGCCAGGTCCACCAAACCTTTGACACTCAAGCGGTAAATGACACCATTGCTCAATGGGCTGGCGGTCGTCAGGGTGACACTGCGCCCTGCCGAATCGTAGGCTATATTGCCGATGGCCAGGCTGGGTTCAAGGCTGTAATTGGCTGAATTAGTCGCCGAAGCGCGGGTAACTACTTCGCTGATCAAAACCTGAATGGTATTGGCACTGCGCAAAACCGCTGAAGAAACTACTGGAGGGTTGGTGTCCGTCCCAGCTGCTCCAATCACAAAGGCAGTGGTATTAAAAGGCAAATCGGGAACGATCCCATCCTTGGATTGGTCGCCGCCAGCATCCTGAGAATCCCAATTGTTCAGATCGTTGATAGCGGCCAAATATCCTGCTTTATCCAAGCCCGAACGTGGCCCTTTGTACTGCGCCACATCGGCTCCAGCTTTCAGCAAAAGTGCACTTGTCCCCGCAATCAAACCAGTACCATCCAGCGAACCTGCGGCGGTGGCAATGGTACCATTGGTGACCATGTGCAAAAAAGTAGTAGGTGTATTGGCATCCGTGCCGAGGTAAAAAAAGATGGCCTCATCGGTTGCGGCCAAACCACGGTTACCCGTTCCTACTTGTACAATCGTGCCAATGCTTGCAGCCATGGTTGTAGAAAGGTCGGAAAAAACGATCACTGTTCCAGCCGGGATAGCGGCACTTCCCGTACTCCAGGCCAAAGTACTTTCAATAACATCGCGAAAGGCAGTACCCGACCACTCGTCGTCGCGGATGTAAATGGTGCGATCAGCCGGGATTTCAGCCAGGGTAATGATGGCCAAATCGTCGTTGCCATCGGCATTAAAACCAATGATGGCCAAATCGCCAGCTACCTGGGCATTGAGCTGAAACACGGTCAGCAAAATGCTCAGGATAAAAGATAAGCGTAAGAATGTTGACATATCACATAAATTGGTTGGTAAATTGTAGGTAATTGCGACTCGGATGATAGTAGGACTGATTCTTGAAGCAAAAATAAGCTAAAAATAATTTGGCATTAGCCAAAAAAAGTAGCCACTCTTACACCGTCATGAATCAGCCCTGAAAGGGCGCCATCTCTCAAAAAAGGGCGCAGCCCTTTTATTGTACCCAGCACCCCAGCCCCACCTACAACTCCAACAAAAACCGACTCACATCCGCCAAATTCTGCTGACTCAAGCCCAATGCCACTGGATCTGGCATCAGTGAACCGGACTGCTTTTGCCGTTTGGACACCTTGTTGGCAGGGAAAACATGTTGTTGCCCCAGCAGGTCGCGAATCACCAGGTTTTGGCCATCAGCAACAATAAAACCAAAAGCCGATTCCCCGTCCTGCGTAGTTACACTCCAAGCTTCGTAGCCAAAAACAACCGCTCCCGAAGGATTGATAATGGCATCTAACAGGCTTACCTGGTCAAATTTCTTTTTGATCAAAGTCAGGTCCGGTCCGATGTTTAGCCCTGTTTTTCCGGCGCGGTGGCAATTGGCGCAGCTGTTCTGGAATACCTTTTTGCCATTGGCCGCATTCCCATTTAGTTTAGCGATCATGGGAATTGACCAGAGTTTTTCAGTTCCTGGTCGTTTGAAATAATTCCCGGCCTGGATGCGTACAGCTTGGCTGGGGTTGCTAAAAATATGCTTGGCCACCTGCTCTTGTAAGTCAGCCGGCAATTTGTTTTCCAAGAGCATACCCATCAAAAATTGCCCACCCAGGGAGTCCTTAGCCATTCGTTCCGCCGTATTGAGTCGATCCCAGGCCGCGATATTGGTATTGAGTAGTTTGGCACGTTGGGCTTTCCACAGCGCCATCTTTTTCTCTTTGGCCAGGTCCAGACCCGTTTTTTGCCAGTCCAGCAGATTGGCCCAATCGTTGCTCTGGCGAAAGGCAAGCCAGTACTTAGCCTGCTCAGCCACATCAGGCAAAAGACTCTTGCTCAAGGTCAGCATGGCTTCGGCGGCTTTGCGGTCTTTAACATAGGCCAGGCCCACCAAAGCCTGGCTCCGTGCCGCGGGGCTTGCTTTGGCGTCACTCGCCCATACTTGCAGGGAATTTACGGCCACGGCGGGGTGCAAACGCCAGGCGAGTTTGCGCCAAACTGTTTCACTTAATGGTGGGGTGATGGCCTGAAGTTGGGGCCACAATTCCGGGGTGTGGGCCTCCATGGCAGCCCCCAGTGCTTCCAATTCCCAGGGGTTTTGGCCCTCGTATTGACGGATAAGTTGGAGTAAAATGGTTGTTTTTTGTTCCAGTGAAAAACCTCTGATGGCAATGGCAATTTCCCGACGCAACATCGGATTGCCCGACTGAGCATGACGGGCGCATAAGGCCAGAATTTCAGTTTTAGGCAAAACATTGCGTAGGGCGCGAAAGCTGGCAACTGCCGTACGGGCATCTGCATCATTCACCAAGGGTTCGATAGTCGGCAGCAAGATCGGTGCAGGCAACATTTTTGCCAATAAAAAAATTGTCCTCGCCCGTACGTAAGGATTCTCCGCTTTCAATAAGGGCATCAACTCAGGGATACGGGTAGCCCGCTGTTGCAGCAAGGCTTGATACGCTTGTGCCCGCACATTGGGAGCTGGATTTTGGAATGCGGCTACTTGGCCTTCCGCGGTTTGTAGGTCCAGTTTGGGAGCACTCAGTTTTTTGCCTTTAGGGGTAATGCGGTAAATCCGGCCATAGCCAATGCTGTCTTTCATTTGATGACCACCCACTACGGGGTCGTACCAATCGGCCACATACATGGCGCCATCCGTGCCCATCATCACATCGGAGGGGCGAAACCATTTGCTGAGATCGGCGTCATGGCGTTTGTCATTCCAGACGTAGCCTTCATCGTCCTGGGCTACTGAGCTTAGCAGGTTTTGCCGCTTGCCCAAATCAAAACCTGCACCCTGGCCTTTAGGCTGATAGGCAAAAATGACATTGCGCCCGGCATCAGCGCTGAGCAACATGCCCCGGTATTTTGCACCCAGTCCATCTCCTTCATTGACCACTACGCCAGTCGGAGAGCCTGCGCCAGTATTGTCGCCAGCGGGCATAAAACCGGGGTCTTCCTGATGCCAATGCGCCGTGAACATTTCCTGCCCGGGCCGTTGGTCGGCTGACCAGTAGCGGGTGCCATCGGCACTAAAGAATCCGGCATTTCCACCTTCCATCAGCCAGGAAACTCGACAGGTAACCACTTGATCATCGTTGTCGTTTTGCCACATGTCGCCATAGCTATCAATATAGGTTTCATAACTATTGCGGAAGCCGTGCCCCAATACCCGCAGGCCAGTACCATCTGGATTGATGCACAATTGTAAACCTCCTACCCAAACTTTGCCATCATCGCTGCGTTGATTGCCTTCGTTTTTAGTGTTGTAAGGGGTGCCTCCGGTATAAACGCTGCCAGAGCGAAGGGTCCAGCCCGCACGGTCTTTGACCAGGTGTGGTCCGGCATTGCCCGTGTTGAAGTACCACTTGCCATCAGGTCCAGCCACTACCGAATGCAGGGAATGATCGTGGTCTTTGCCACCAAAACCGGTGAGCAGGATTTCTTTTTTGTCGGGTTTATCGTCGCCGTTTTCGTCGGTGTAGAGGATCAGATTGGGAGAACAGGATACCAGAATGTATTTGCCCATTACGGCTATGCCAAGAGGCGAAACCAGGTCGGGATCTTCAACAAAAACTTTGGACTGATCGGCTTTGCCATCCTGATCGGTATCTTCCAGTATCATCACCCTGTCTCCCTTTTGGTGGTGGCGGAAACGGGTAGAATCGTTGTTGAAGTTGCGGTAATTGACTGCCTCAGTGACCCAAATTCGGCCTTTGAGGTCAACGTCCATGTTGGTGGGGTTGTAAAACATCGGGCTTTCGGCCCAGAGGGTCACTTCCAGGTCGTCGGGGAGGTAGAGTTTGAGGGTTTCCTGGGGGCTAGGTGTCGGCCAAGATAGACCCAAGACTAGTGGAAAAATGAAAAGAAAAATGCGATTCATAAGTAGCTTTGGTTTAATGGTTAGAGGGTTACAAAATTCAAGTGTTTTATCGGGCGCTAACGCTGGTACAAGTTTTGCGCTGGTACAAGTCTCCAGACTTGTACCAATATCAGCACGTCTCTGACGTGTATTTGTTCAATATTTTCGCGTTGCTCGTGCGTCAGAGACGCGAAAATGTTGGTACAAGTCTGGAGACTTGTACCAGCTAGTCTAGTGTATGTCAAGCCTTGGCCTTTCGACGAAGAATTCAATCAAAACAAATCTTTCAAATACGCCAAATTGTGCCGATAAGCCGTCACCACATCCTCTGCATCCGGTTTGGCCCATTCGATTTGCATCCAGTTGTCGCCCCGGTAACCGATTTCGCGCAGGGCAGTTGCTACCCGTGGCCAATCGATGGTACCTTTGCCGAGCAGCAGGCGGTTTTCCTTCATGTGCAGTTCACAGATGTTTTCCTTACCTAGGGTTTTGAGTTCGGCATAAATGTCATTGCCTGCATCTGCAGCATTGCGGAAATCATAAAAAACCTTGATCGCCGGTGAGCCTACCTCACGCATGATGTGCAGGTGTTCTTCGGCCGTAAGATAAGATTCAATGCCGAGGATTACGCCCGCTTGTTCAGCTTTTGGCGCTACTTTTTTCAACCTTTTGATCACCTCCTGAATCCCCTCTGGATCATTGCGTAGGTCGTTTTTGACAAAAAAAGCCAGCAACACGACGCGTACGCCAAAAGCTCGGGCCACATCGATGCTATCGGATACCCATTGCTCGGTGCGGGGATCGGATTTATACGGTACGTTGTTCAACTCGCTGATGGCCAGGCTACTGATTTTAACTCCAGTGCTTTTGCTCATGGCCAGGTATTGAGCTTGTAGCGAGGACTGGCGCAGATGCAGGTCGTTGGCCAGATTACCCAAATTGACCTGAATGCCGGATAAACCTATGGTTTTGGCCAGTTCAAAAGCTTCAATATTCGCACTTTTACCAAGTGACCAATCACAGGCTCCAACTTTGAAGTGACGTTTAAACTCGGCCCATGGTTCGAGCCAGGGATACAGCGTCTGGCCAGCTCCGAGCAGGGCAGTATTTTGTAAAAATTGGCGACGGGAGAGCGACATGAGGCATGTGTTTTGGCTGGCCTCTAAGTTAGGAAATATTCGAACATACCCAAATCCAATTTATTTCCTAAAACCTGTGATCGTGTGTCCGAAATCGGACACAAACTGTCCAGATGCGAACATGATTTTAACGCAAAACCATTTTTTAAAATCTGATTTTCAGTTGATTACAAAATTGGCACGGTCTATGACTTTAATCCAGTATTACATCCGACACCGACTTTTGTAAGAATATTACGCTGACTGTTGTTTCATACTAATCTCGTTGCAATTGGCCCGTTTTTGGGGTTAGGGACAAGTAACTGCACTTGTCCCAACCACGGGTTTCCAGCGAGCAACACAAACTCAAATGACCATGCAGTATACCCAACTCAAATTTGCGCTGCGCAACCTCTGGCGCAACAAGTTCTACAGTGTCATCAATATTGGTGGCCTGGCAGTAGGAATTGCAGTAAGCATGCTGATTTTGGTTTTTGTAGCCCACGAGTTGAGTTTTGATCGTTTTCATAAAAATGCGGAAAATATCTATCGCCTGAAAGTAACCTTCAAATTTGGTGAGCAGGAAATGCAAGGTACAGGGATGTCCGCTTACATGGGGCCTGCTCTCAAAGAAAGTACAGCTGGTGTGAAGGATTATGTACGGATGCATGCCTCCTTCAATGAAAAACTAGCGTTCAAAAGCGACGCTGACCATATTTTTTACGAAAAACGTTTTGTACTTGCTGATCCCAGCTACTTCAAGGTGTTCAGTTTTCCTTTTCTTCAAGGTGATTCCCGTACAGCGTTGGATCAGCCGGGGAAAATAGTGGTGAGTGAATCCATTGCGGAGAAATATTTTGGCGATAGCGATGTACTGGGCCGCACCTTGACACTCAACAATGGGCTGGATTTCGTCATCAGTGGCGTCATCAAAGACCCACCCTCCAATGCTTCGCTGGCTTATGATATCATTGCACCTTTGCAATCCTTGTTTGCTTTTCAGAAATTGCTCAATCCTGAGGTGAAAGAGGACTTGCTAAAAGTGGACAATGTGGTGCGTTTGGGATCCTTTCAGACCTATCTACATCTGGCCAATCCTTCTACCCAAGCCTCCGTTTTGAACAACATTCCCAAACTGATGCGGCGAGGCAAAATACCTGAATCAGAAATAAAAAGCAACAAGTTCATGCTCTCCGCACTCACCGATCTCCATACTGGAGAAAATACCAGCAATGAGGCCAGAGGCATTAACAATGTATACATTTTTGCAGGAGTGGCCTTGTTGATCATCCTGTTAGCCTTGCTCAATTACATGAGTTTGACCACCGCTCGGGCCAATGAAAGAGCTCGGGAAGTAGGGGTGCGCAAGGCCTTGGGTGCGTTTCGCGGCGAACTGATCGGTCAGTTTTACGGAGAGTCGGTACTGGTTACTTGCTTGTCTTTCCTATTGGGATTTGGCCTGGCTTTTTTCCTGCGCCCTATCTTTTTTGATCGACTAGACATTCAGATTGATGCGGCATTTATGCTCAGTCCGCTTGTCCTTTTGCCTATGTTAGGCCTGATGCTGGCCTGTATTGTATTGGCAGGCGCTTATCCTTCGCTGGTGCTCTCCGCTTTTCGGCCAGTGGAAGTGTTGAAAGGCCGCTTTTTGAAGAGCAGCAAAGGGGGCATCCAGATTCGCCAAAGTATCACGGTATTCCAGTTTGTAGCCTCGATTGTGTTGGTCATTGCCGCAGTGGTGGCCCAACAGCAACTCAGTTATTTACAATCGCGTAAATTGGGAATGAACAAGGATCAGATCATGATGCTGACGCCCTCCGCAGCAGGTTATCATGCTTTCCGCAACGCAGTTTCTCAATTGAATGGAGTAGAAAAAACGGGAAGTGCCTCTTTGGCGCTGTTTAAAGATTACAACTCGATATTTTTTGTCACCTCTCCGATCAATAAAAAAGAAGTACCCCTCCATACGATTGGGGTTGATGTAGGTTTCATCGATATGTTGGGATTGACTTGGAAAATTCCACCAGCCGATTTGAAAAATACGCAGGGTTGGGAAGGGAAATTGGTCTTAAATGCCCTTGCAGCGAAAGATTTGGGGGTAAGCTCCCTGGCACAGGCGAGCGAAGTAGGCAGTATTTTAGGACAACCCATGGTAGGGGTGCTGAATGATTTTTACTTCAGTGAAATGAGCCTGAATCAAAAAGCTCCACTGGCCATGTCGATTGTGGGTAAAGATTTTAAAGGCACTTTGTACCTGCAATTGTCAAAAACAACCGACGTACAAGCCAATATGGCTGCAATTGGGAAATTGTACAAAAAATATTGCCCGGATAAACCTTTTGAATATTTTTTCCTGGACGAAAGTTTTGATAACCTATTCAAAGCCGAAGACCGCATGGCCAAACTTTTTGGCATCTTTACCGGACTCGCTATTTTTATCTCCTGTTTGGGGCTATTTGGTCTGGCTGCTTATGCCACAGCCCGCCGCGCCAAGGAAATTGGCATCCGCAAGGTGCTGGGGGCAACGGTTGGCAACGTGATGAGTCTGCTGTCGACCGAATTTTTGCGGCCTGTATTGTTGGCGATCCTCATCGCCAGCCCGATTGCCTGGTACCTGATGGAACAATGGCTAAAAAAATTCACTTACCGCATCGAGGTGGAATGGTGGATATTTGCAGTAGCGGGCCTTAGTGTGATTGTACTGGCCTTGCTCACTGTGAGCATCCAAAGCCTGCGTACGGCCCTGGCCAACCCCGTAACTGCGATTAAAAACGAATGACAACTACAATTTATACCAACTATGTTGCAACTAAAAAACATAGCTAAGTACCATAACAGCGGCATCCAGAAAAACTGGGTGCTCAAGGACATTAGCGCGAATATTTTTGAAGGTGAATTTGTCTCCATCATGGGGCCTTCCGGGGCTGGAAAAAGTACACTGCTGAACATCATCGGTATGCTGGAAGAACCCAGTGGCGGAGAGTATTACTTTTTGGACGAACCCGTACACAAACTTTCGGAAAAAAAGCGTACCGAGCTGTACAAGCACTACATCGGCTTTGTATTCCAGCAATACCACCTCATTGATGAACTAACGGTATACGAAAACCTGGAAACTCCCCTGTTGTACAAAAAAATCTCGGGGTCTGAGCGCAAAAGCCGCGTAGCAGATATCCTGGATCGATTCAATATGGTGGCTAAAAAGGATTTATTTCCCAATCAGCTTTCGGGGGGTCAACAACAGCTCGTGGGCATTGCCCGCGCACTAATTGGCCAACCCAAGCTGATTTTAGCCGACGAACCTACCGGAAACCTGCAATCTGCCCAGGCGGATGAAATCATGCAGATTTTCAAAAAGCTCAACGAAGAAGAAGGGGTGTCCATCATCCAGGTAACCCACAGTGAAAAGAATGCCGCTTACGCCCAGCGGATCATTCACTTGTTGGATGGACATGTTGAGCGGGAGGAAAAAATCACGAAATAAGTTGAGGAGTTGAGGAGTTGAGAAGTTGAGACTACTGCGAGCGACTTAGACAAGGACATTGTCAGAATCGCTCGCAGTAGCCTCAACTTCTCAACTCCTCAACTCCTCAACCCCAAACTTATCATTTATGAAAAACATACTTTTGGCGCTCTTTATACTCAGTCTCGGAGCCTCAAAAAACACAGCACAAAGCACCCTGAGCCTGGACGACTGTATGCGCATTGCCCTGGAAAACAACCTGCAAATCAAAAACTCGGGGTATCAACTGGACTTGGCGGAAGTATCACTGCGGCAAATCCGGGCACAACAAATGCCTGACCTAAGCCTGAATTTTGGCCAAAACTTCAACTTTGGCCGCAGTATCGACGTCAATACCAACCAGCGGATCGATGAGGTTTTTTTGAGCAATGGTTATGGTTTGAACCTATCGGTGCCCATTTTTAGTGGCTTCGGGCTAAAATACCAGGGCCAACAACAGAAGCAGGCCATTCAGGCGGGCATTAAGGATGTGGAAACCAGCAAAAACCTGATTCGCCGCAACATCATCACCTTTTACCTCAATGCCCTGGCCAATCAGGAGCTTTTCCGCGTAGCTCAGGAGCAAGCCAATGCCACCCGTCAGCAAATTGAGC
Source organism: Haliscomenobacter sp. (assembly GCF_965225875.1). GTDB lineage: Bacteria > Bacteroidota > Bacteroidia > Chitinophagales > Saprospiraceae > Haliscomenobacter. The sequence continues at coordinate 2,081,218 of NZ_CBDDBS010000002.1, forward strand.
TGGCACAAAAAAGAGTAGCGGCGGGAGTGGCCAACGAAGTGGTGGTATACGAACTCAAAGCACAACTGGCCAATGAGGAATTCAATGCCGTCAGTGCCCGCAACAATGCAGAACTGGCCAAGGTCAACCTCTTCCAACAAATGAACCAGCCAGTAGACATGAACGCCCAACTGGATGCCAACCTGATCCAAAGGGTCAACAGCCCGGCTGAAGCGATGGCTTCGGCAACACTTTTACAAAAAGCAGAGGCCAGCCTACCCGAAGTGCAAGGGGCGCAATTGCGCATTTTAAGCGCACAAAAAGGGGTGGAAGCGGCCCGGTCCAATTTTTTCCCCAGCATCAATTTTCAGGGGAATTACGGTGCCTTTTTTACCAGCACTCGTACAGAAGCATATTTTTCGCAATTGGATGCTACCCGCAACGGGAGCATGAGCATTGGTTTGTACATGCCCTTGTTTCGGGGTGGTGCCCTTCAGCAACAGGTACAACGGGCAGTAATCAACGAAAACATTGCCGAAAACAACCTGGCTGATGTAAAAAACCAACTCCGCACCGAGATCGAACAGGCGGTACAAAACCACCGGGCGACCCAGGAGCAGTGGAAAGCAGCCGAACAACAAGTGGCTGCACAAACGGAGAATGTACGTTTGTTTGAAAAACGTTTTACCGCTGGAACCGCCAATACTTCCGAATACATTTTGGCAAAAAACAACCTGACCCAATCCAATGGCAACCTGATCTCGGCCAAATACCGCCACCTGATCTGGAAAATAATTTTGCAGTATTACGAGAACGGTAAGTTCTAATTTTATTTCCGACTAGATGATGAATAGCCAATATGCATCCATAAGTGTTGCATATTGGCTATTGAATTTCAAAAAATTAGGACGAAATCGCATTTTTTTTCATTTTTTTATTTCCATTGATTATTCGGTTGAATTACATCCCTCCCAAAAAAGCCTGATATCTTTTTGCATCTGGATAAATATTATTTCAAAAAATGCGTAAATGCCAGATATTTTTTTAGCTCGTCTAGCGTTTAGAAAATAAGAAAAAAAGCATTGGGCTTTGAAAATCAAAATAATAGCTTCTAAATTTGCCCTGCAATTAAAATTATTGCACCCGTACATCACCTGCTTAGATCGCAACAAAGTCATTGATTCTTTCAACCACAAATACCAAATGACATGTTGAAGAAGGATTATTCCAAAACGAAAAAAGTTTGTAAAGTTACTTTCTCTTTGCCTAGCACTGCTGTTCAGGACGGTGCTGAAGTTCGCGTATTGGGCGACTTCAATGGCTGGGCCTGGCAAAGCGGTCTGGTTATGAAGGCCGGCAAAACGGAGTACACTGCCTCTACTGAATTGGCCCTGGGTGCCAACTACGAATTCCGCTACGCGATCAACAACGAACGTTGGGAAAATGATTGGGCTGCCGACGCTTACGTGCCTTCTCCTTTTGATGGCATCAACAACTCTTTGGTTTCTGTATCTGCTGTAGTTGACGGTGAATTGACCGGCAAAGCTGATGGAGGCAAAAAAGTTAAAGCAACTGGTGCACCTAAAGCTGAAAAGCCTGCCGCTGCCGCCAAGGAAGAAGCTCCAAAGGCTCCAGCCAAAGCTAAAGCTCCAGCTAAAACCACTACTGCGCCAGCTGCCAAAGCAAAAACTGCCAAGGCGCCAGCAAAACCTAAAGCAAAGGAAACGCCTAAGAAATAGTACGTATTTCAAGCGTTTTCCGAACGCAGCATTACTTTATTTGGTAATGCTGCGTTTTTTTTTGCAGATCACTTCTCTTTTAGCATTACCTTGTTATTTTTGCTAAGTCCGGTGTATGAAACAAAGTTAGGGTGCAATCCAATTGCACTACCTTTCCCTTTTCATCCATCTTGCACAATTCGCTTTTTCCATCAGTAACGGCAAACCTCGGTCTGTCGAAGCCTCCAATCTCTGCATGTATGAGTAAGGTAATCAACCACAGCCTTTTTACCGACTACGATATTTACCTCTTCAAGTCCGGTACTCATTTTCGGATTTATGAAAAAATGGGCAGCCATTTGATCGAAGTCGATGGCCAAAAAGGTGTGTACTTCTCCGTTTGGGCGCCCAATGCCCAGTCTGTTTCGGTGATTGGTAACTTCAACTTTTGGAACACCCAGGAGCACCCGCTTTCTTCACGCTGGGATGGTTCCGGCATTTGGGAAGGATTTATTCCCGGGCTGGAAAAAGGTACCTTGTACAAATACCACATCCATTCACAAAATGGGCGGCATGTGGAAAAAGGTGACCCTTATGCCTTGTTTTGGGAAGTGCCTCCTAAAACAGCCTCGATTGTTTGGGAAAATGACTATACCTGGGAAGACCAGGATTGGCTCAAACAACGCCAGGACAAAGCAGGCAAACCCCAACCCTACTCCGTTTATGAAGTACACATGGGCACCTGGAAAAAGAATGGTAATGAATCGCTGAGCTACCGTGAATTGGCTGTGGATCTGGTGAAGTACCTGCAAGAAATGAACTTCACCCACGTGGAGTTTCTGCCTGTGATGGAACACCCATATTTCCCTTCCTGGGGTTATCAGGTGACCGGGTATTTTGCGCCAACCAGCCGATTCGGTACACCTGAAGACTTCATGTACCTGGTGGATAAATTGCACCAGGCTGGTATTGGTGTCATCCTGGACTGGGTTCCTTCTCATTTCCCTACCGATGCCCATGGTTTGGCCGAATTTGATGGTACTTACCTGTACGAGCACGAGGACCCACGCAAGGGTTTCCACCCCGACTGGAAGAGTGCGATCTACAATTTCGGCCGCAATGAGGTGCGCAACTTCCTGGTTTCTAACGCCCTGTTTTGGCTTGACCGCTTCCACGCAGATGGCCTGCGGGTAGATGCCGTAGCCTCCATGCTTTACCTGGATTATTCCCGCGAAGATGGGGAGTGGATACCCAACCCCCAAGGCGGCAAAGAAAACCTGGAAGCCATTTCCTTCCTGCGCGAATTCAACACGATGTCTTACCGGGAGTTTCCAGATGCCATCACCATTGCTGAAGAATCAACGGCCTGGACGGGCGTATCTCAACCTACCTATGCAGGTGGATTGGGCTTTGGCCAAAAATGGATGATGGGCTGGATGCACGATACTTTGGATTATTTCAAAAAGGACCCCATTCACCGCAAGTACCACCACGGGGAGATTACTTTCAGTTTGATCTACGCCTTTACCGAAAACTTCATGTTGCCCCTCTCCCACGATGAGGTGGTACACGGCAAAGGCCCATTGATCGACCGCATGCCCGGCGACGAGTGGCAACGTTTTGCCAACCTGCGCCTGATGTACGGCTACATGTATACGCACCCGGGCACGAAGCTGCTTTTCATGGGTGGCGAATTCGGTCAAACCAGTGAATGGAGCATCGAACGGGGCCTGGAATGGTGGTTGCTCGAGTTTGGCCCGCACAAGGGAGTACAGGCCTGGGTGCGCGACCTGAACAAGTTTTATGCCGATCACCCGGCGATGTATGAAAAACAGTTTCAGCCTGAAGGTTTTGAATGGGTCGAGCATGGTGACTGGGAAAACAGTGTACTGGCTTACTTGCGAAAGGGTGAAAAAGCGGAGGAAAACTTACTGGTCGTGTGCAATTTCACACCTACCACCCGCCAGGGCTTCCGCGTTGGGGTACCCGCTGCGGGCAAATGGAAGGAGGTACTCAGTAGTGATGCCAAAATTTACAACGGCACCGGAGATCACCTCAACGGCACCGTCAAAGCGGACAAACAGGAGTGGAATGGCCGGGATCACTCGATTGAGTTTACCTTGCCACCATTGGCTACGGTGATTTTTCAAAAGGTGTAAATTCGATAGAAAATAGAACGGCGTGGGTGGAACGGAAGGACTGCTCACGCCGTTTGTATTTGTGGGAATTTTGCCTTAAACTGGGATAGAATTACAATTCAGGTAAGGATTAGAGATTGATATCAGTGACAAAAACAAAGCTAAATCATGCGTAAAGAACTTATTTGGAATGCTGGCCTACTCTTGGCAGGGATATTCCTGATCTTATTTATCACGCTTAATATTACCCCACCTTCGATTATTCCCGGCTGGCGGGAGTTTCCCTTCAACCTGGGGCAAAGGCTAATTCTGGGTCTTTTACTGGGACTCATTTTTATCATTTCCCGATACATCAACCTGTGCATTCTGGCTATTCAGCATAAAGAGTTTCGTTTGGTGGTAATGCTGCTGAGTTATTTATTTCCCTTGACCATCGTTTTGCTCTCATGGCACCACATGATGGATGAGATTATGCGATGTGCAGTGGTTGATCTGAATGCGAGGGACTACAAAATTCAGGGCAATCTGCAATTAGGCCCTGAGCGAGTAAGGCGCGTGGATGAGTACAGATTTGAGGCTGGTTTAAGGACTTATGCTCAACTAATCGAGGATTTGAGGCACTTATCTGATGGGAAATTTCAGGCTGAAAAAGTGGTTGAAGATTGGGAGCCAGACCAAAGTATTGAACTAAGTTTCTCCATTAAAGCAAAAGAGCATCAAGTTTTGCTGAAACAAGGGCACATCGAAGAAAACATTAAAGCAATTGTAAGGGCAATTAATCAACTGATGGAAGGGGAGGACTTCCAGTTTTATTTTGTAAAAGGGAATGCGGATTTGTTGGTAGGGCTCAATGCACAAGAGTTGAAAATATTGACCAAATTGACCGATTTCCGAGTGATCAAAACAGATAAATAAACGACATGGAAATACTGATCATTACTGGCCCGCCATATTCGGGTAAAGGTACGCAATGTGATGTGCTCAAAAAAGAACTGGATTACAAGCACTTGTCCACTGGAGAACGAATTCGGGAAGAGAAAAAACAAAATACACCACGGGCAGAACAAATGCGCCAATATGAGGAGCAAGGAAATTTAGTTCCTGATTCACTAATGCTCGAACTGATCGAGGATTTAATTGAAGAAAATCGTCAAGAGTTAGGCATTATCCTGGATGGTTACCCACGAACCATTCCTCAAGTAGATGCCTTGCTAGATATGCTCTCCGAAAAAGGGCTATACGTTTCTAAGGTCATCAACATTGAAGTGCCTAGTGAAGAACTGCTAAAAAGAGCTCAGAATAGAGCTGCTGTTTCTACTCGTAAAGACGATGAAGACCCCGAAACCCACTTCAAACGTATTCGAGTTTTTGAAGCGGAAACCAGGCCAGCGATTGAATATTTCAAATCCAAAATTGATGTGATTACTATCGATGGTATCGGGGAAATTGGCACAATCACGGCGCGAATTTTGGCGACCTTATAATTCAGGATCATGCACGCCGACCTCCTCCTCGGTCTCGCCATCGGCGATGCCTACGCCGCTGGCCTCGAGTTCCAGGATCGCGACTGGATCCGCCAGCACGTCGATTTTACCCGCTTCATCAATATGCGGGAGCACATTCAGGTCGCCCCTGAAAAATTAGCAGCTTTTTCCACCCATTACCAGCCCTGGGATTACACCGATGATACCGAAATGACCATCGGCTCCATCAAAGCCTTGTGTAGTGGTCAAAACATCACCGAACAACACTTGGTAGACTGTTGGGAGGCCGAATACCGCGAAGGCCTTCAACGCAAGGGGTATGGCCGCAACGGCCACGGTTCAATGGCCTGGTATTATGAAGGCCGGCTGAGTATAGCGGAGGTGCGCGATTTCCAGCGCCATCGCCCTAACCCCGGCAATGCACCGGCCATGCGGGCGATTCCGTTTGGTTTGGTGAAAGAAGATTTGGTCAACCAATATGCGGCCATCAATGCATTGGCCACCCACCCCAATGCCCAGGCAGTGCAGTCTTCTCAAATTGTCGCCCGGGCAGCGCGGTATTTTTTGGTGGAAGATGGGACTGCTGAAGGTTTGATTCCTTATTGTTTGCAAAAAATCGAGTTGGACGAGGGGTATCAAAACTACCTGCAAGCAGTGGATGAACTCCCGGCTTATGAGGACTTGAGTGAGGCTGATTTTTCTCTGCTACTTGGACCTCAGCCCATTCAGGAGCCCTATTTCTTGCCGGGCATCAAGGGCTTGCCTTCCGATTCAAAATATACAGCAGGTGCGGTTTTGTACATCCTGAAGCAGTCCAGCGATGCATTTGACGCCTTAAAAAAGTCGGTTTATTTGGGTGGTGATGTGGATTCTCTGGCGGCGCTGACGACGGGGATTCTGGCTGGACGATTGGGTGTACAGTCTTTACCTCAGTATATGATCGAGGCCGTTGAAGGGAGAGATTATCTGAAAAAAATTGCAGCAATGTGGGGTGAAACTTTGGTTCGGAACGCTGAAGAAATGAAGTAAATGATGAGCGTTTTATCTTCCAAAACGGTGCATATTTGACCTTTTCGAAAGTCAAAACTTCTTTATTTCCCCCACATCGGGGGATATTCCTTTCCCTTTCATCGCCTAGCTTCGCTGAACAAATCAACGGTTTATGCGCACCACCAGTCTTCTTTTGCTCTTCCTCCTTTCCAGCCTGTCTGCTTTTGCCCAGCCCCAACGCAAGGCCATCATGGGTTTGCTGGGTAAAGAAAGCCCCAGTGGCATTCTCGTCGACAGCATTTTGCCCAATACCACCCTGGCCAGTGCTGGCCTCAAAAAGGGTGACCTGCTCACCGAGCTCAACAACAAAGCCCTCAAAAAAATGGCCGACTACAACGCCCTTGCAAGCCTTGTGCGCAATGGCGATAAAGTCAATGTTCGCTATCAGCGCGATGGGGCCAGTAATTTCAGGACGATTACTGCAGTGATGCGACCATTTGAAAGTTCCCCCATTGCTGACATTCAATACGATTGGGTCAAATTCAAAGGGGGATACCTGCGGGCGATCACGCGCAAACCCAAGGGTAAAAGCAATGTGCCCTGCATCTTGCTCATCCCCGGCTACGGCTGCGGCAGCATCGAAAACTACAGCACCAGCTACAATGGCAAACTGATGAACGAGTGGCTAAAAAATGGTTACGCAGTGGTGACCATTGAAAAAAGTGGTCTGGGCGACAGCGATGGTTGTGCCCCCTGCGCCGAAGTGGACCTGGCCACCGACATCGAGAGTTTTGATGCGGGCTACCGCTACATGGAGCAATTGCCTTTTGTAGACAAATCCAATCTATTCATCTGGGGCCACAGCATGGGCGGCACCATTGCGCCTGAAGTGGCCAAGCGACATACTCCACGCGGCGTGATGGTTTTTGCATGTGTATTTCGCCCCTGGAGTGAGTTTTTGCTCGAAATGCATCGAGTGCAAAAGCCTTTGATGGAAAACCTGAGTTATCAGCAAACCGAAACCTTCGTACGGCTAATCCAGAAAGTTTATTACGAGTTGTTTGTGCTCAAAAAAAATCCGACCCAACTCCATGAAGTTCCTGAATACAAAGCCATTGTTGAATCCGAGCTCAATTACCAACCTGGCAGCAACAACATGTGGGGTCGCCACTGGCGCTTTTGGCAACAATTGGATTCGGTCAATCTGGCCGAAAGTTGGCGGCAAACCAATTGCCCGGTCCTGATCTTGCACGGCGGCGCGGATTACGAGCAATGTAGCCTGGTGGAGCCCCTGATGATTCAAAAAACCGTCAACGAAGCCCACCCCAACACGGCCACCTGGGTGACCATTCCCGACCTGGACCATTTTATGATGAAAAGTAAGGATTGGACGGAGGCGTATCAAAACTTCAAAACGCAGCAGTATACGAAGGGGAATTTTAATCCAAAAATTGCGGAGGAAACGCTGAGTTGGTTGGGAAAACTGCGACCTTGATTCTGAGGTGAATCTTAAGTGCCTTGGGTTTCTTAAGTGGTGAAAATCTTATAACTTATTTTTTCACCACCTAAGAAACCTAAGGCACCAAAGGGACACCTAAGTTAGGTCGTTTAAAAGAACGAATCGATTTTACACATCTCCAGGCACTGCTCCCACAACTGCGCCCGATCCGCCTCGATATAGGTATATTTTGCCGAAGGTTTGGGTTTACACTTGTCCCAATACAGGCCACTTTGGCCCTTGGCCTCTGGTGCACTGGCACAAAAGATTTGACAAAGTGCTCCTTCTGCCGGGCTTACCCCACCGCTGCGCCGGATTTTCCAGGCCAAGGCGTGCAACCAATTGGTGCGTTTGACGCCGATATCGGTCTTGACCAAGCCTGGCTGAATGGCATAGCTGGATACATTTTTTTCTTGCTTGCGTTTGTGCAACTCGGACACAAACATCACATTCGCCCCTTTAGACTGGGCATAAGCGCGCAAACCGTGGTATTTATTGGTCAGGTTCAGGTCGGCGTAATTGACCTTGAATTGAAAGTGGGAATCTGAAGCCACACAAACAATCCGGCCATCTTCGGCCTTGCGAATCGCTGGATACAACACGTGGCTCATCAGCACATAGGCCAGGTGATTCACAGCAAACATGGTTTCCACCCCATCCTCGGTCAGCGAATGCTGGGAAATCCAGGTGCCCGCGTTGTTCACCAAGGTATCAATGACGGGGTATTTATCCAAAATGAGTTTACCCGTTTCCCGAATCGAAGCTTGTGAAGCCAAATCTACGGTCAACAACTCCAATTGATCGTTTTGGGTGGCCGCGAATATTTTATCCAGTGCTTCCTGGCCTTTGTCGGCGCTGCGGCTGAGCAAAATGACTCGGGCTCCTTGGGTAGCCAGAGCCTTGGCCGTTTCAAATCCCAGACCAGAGTTCGCCCCGGTAACCACTGCTATTTTGTTCTTCATTGCTTCCAAAAATTTGGGCGAAATTAATACGGATCAGGCTTCCAGCAATAATTTTTTTCAAAATCTCCGACTTGACTCTTCTTTCAATGCCCAAATATCATCCCGCAAACGCTCCATGTCCAGCGGCAAAGTACCATTGTAAATCCCCCGCAAGCGCCTTTTGCCATCCACCAGCAACACATGTTCGGTGTGTAAAAACTCGGTCGAATCCCGGTTGTATCCAATCTCCTCCTCGGCAAAATAACTCTGGCGGGCCAATTGGTAAATCTCCGCCCGTGAGCCGGTCAACAAGTGCCATTGTTTGGGGTTGATGTGCATCCGCTCGCCGTAATCCCGCAATTGGGCCACCGAATCCACCCAGGGCATGACCGTGTGGGAAAGCAATTTAACCCCTGGATCATCGGCAAAGCTTTCCTGGATCAATTGCAGGTTATTGGTCATCTTGGGACAAATGCTGGGACAGACTGAAAAGAAAAAATTGGCGACGTAAATTTTACCATCCAAATCCTGGTTGGAAAGGGTGTCGCCGAGTTGATCGCGTAAAACAAAGGGGGCTATGCGGTGGATGGTATCGCTGTTGAGGGCTGAAGTGGGTAGCCAGAGTGGGTTGAAGTTGGGCTCGTTGTAGACGGGGAGGGTGCTGAGGGTCGGCTTTTGACAGGCAGTCAGGTAGCACAGGGTTATGGTGATGAAGATGATTGATTTTGGCATGGCGATGGTTTTAAGGCGTTGAGAGCTTTGTATGGCTGTCCCAGTTTTCACAGGATCAAAGCGACATTTTTTTATAGCACAAAGAAAAAAGTAGAGGACACAAAGGACACAGAGTTAGGCGTTGACGTGCTTTTTACTTTTGCTGGTACAAGTGTCTGCGCTGGTACAAGTCTCCAGACTTGTACCCATATTTTCGCGTCTCTGACGCACGAGCAATGCGAAAATACTGAGTTACCACACGTCAGAGACGTGTTGATATTGGTACAAGTCTGGAGACTTGTACCAGCCCAGCGCTTAATCCTGGACCTGATTGAATTACTCTGGTTTCTCCTTGAACTCCCCCACCGTAGCATCCCAAACCGTAGCGCAATTTTTCACACCCGTCAATCCATATTGGCGGCCATTTCTTGCCACGTAATTGAGGCGCAGCACTCCATTGTCGTACCAGGCCTGTTGCTGGCCATCTTCCTGACCCTGCTTGTAGTTAAAAATGCTGGCCAATTTTCCGTTGGAGTGCCAGGTATGGGCCAGCCCCTGGTGTAAATCAGCCTTGAAGTGGTACACAAAGCTGGGTTTCCCATTCTCCCACCAACCGTAATGAATGCCTTCCCGCTTGCCTTGTTTAAAAAAGCGCTTTTCCCGCAAGCGGCCATTCGGGTGCCAGTAGCGAGCCACACCTTCCTCTTTTCCAAGCCAAAAAGGGATCATTTCAGCGGTATCACGAGGGCTATACAGTGCATAGCGATATCCACTAAAGGGCTGTCCACGCCAGAAAAGCTGACCCTCTTGGCTACTCCAATTTTCAGCAGCAGCATTGATTTTTTGTACTGGAAGGTGGTGCTTGCCCAACTCACAGTTGCACAGCAAGAGCGCAAGCACCATTCCAAGCACATATTGTTCAAAGCTTGTTTTCTGGTTTAACATCATCATTATCGACTAACCGTACCAGGTGTGCCAAAAAAACCACTGCCATTCAAATATGGCGCTTCATTGGTAAAATGGTAGTGGTAGATGCCCTTGGGAAATTCGGTCGTAGCGTGTTTGTGGCCGTGGTAACTATCGAGATCCGCGTTGCTAACCGTTTTCCCATTTTCTTGCGGGCCATACACTGGAAACCCATCCAACAGGAAGCCCAGCAGTGCTTCCTTGCCTACTTTACCCGTCAGGTACATCGGTTCCACGTGGTAGTGGTATTCATTGCCGGGCGCAGGGTGACCGTTGTGTTGGTCAAAAGAGTTGATTTCGTTGGTCAGCGGCTGATTGGGGCCGGCGTACTGATTGAAAAACACCACACCATTGAGGGAGATGCCGATGGAACCCAGGGGCGTAGCCGATTTTGAACTGGCCTCCTGCGGATTCACCGGAAAACGAAAGGTGAGGTTCTTTTCGGAAATGCGGTTGGGGTTAATGGCGAATTGGGGGTTGCTGCCCGTGTACGCCTCGTATTTGGTACTTTCCCAGGCAGTTCCTTTGAAATACGGGCTCTTGTGGTCCGGGAAGTCTTTGGTTTTTACCACCACAAAATTGCCTTCGAGGTACACATCGGTCGCACCATAGATTTTTTTGTAGAGCGTAAGCATTTCACTGCTGCTGGGGTTGACGTTGTTGCCCGTAGTGTCGATTGGGGTGGTGCTATCTCCATCTGCTTTTTGACAAGCGATACTGATCGACAAAAAAGCCATCAACAGGGAAAGCAGGGACAATTTGAAAGGAATCTTGTTCATTGGATGGTTCATTGTGTGATTGAATAAAAAAGTGTAGGTAGCAGTTTATCCATGCTCCTTTCTTTTAGGGTGAGGTCTTCCTCGGGGGGCCATTTTACGCATCACCTCCTGAATAATTTGGTCGAAACGTTGTTTTTGTTCCGCATTGCCCAGCCTGCGTACGACTTGAAAATGTTGAAAAGTGGCCAACTCCGCTTCGCCTTCCAATTGGCGCAAGCCCGCCAGTGCAGCGGTGTCATTTTGGGCAATTCCTGCAAAAAGGTCGTGGCGCAACTCGACACGTTCCGCTTCAATTTCCTGCATTTTGCTGCGGTGCTGTTTGATCAGCTGCTGGTATTCATCCCGTTGAGCCGGGTTGAACTTCAGCTCACGCATCAGGAATTCCGCCGCAGCAGAGGGCCGATTGGGTCGGTCGTGGGGGCGGTTCATGCGCAAGAGCAAGCCCAACGAAACGACATTGAGTACAAACAAAAGCAAGAGGGCTGCGCCCATTATTTTGATGGCATTCATGTTTAATAATTGAGTGGTGATGCAAAATACAAGCGGGAAAACTGCTCCACTTTTTGCATTTCCTGCTGTTTGAAACCTACGTTGAACCAAACCGCACAATTGAGCAGCAACATCAGCACCGCAGCAGCAACCATTTGCATGGCCATGCGTCGAACCTGCAGGTGTTGCACTTGCCGGGCCGCACGGGTAGCCTGGATGCGGGCTTCAATTTTTTGCAGCAAAGCCTCATCCGCCTTGGCTCTTTGCAGGCCTTCCAGGCTTTGAAGGGCAGCCTCTATTGGATCAGGATTTTTTGGTTTTTTCATAAAGCAGTGACTTAAATAGTAGAGACTTGAATCATCCCGAATTTTTGAAAAGCCAAAATCGGACTTAGCCCTAATCGCGGAGCGATTGAATTTTGAATAGCCCCGGTCGTCCGGGGTAAATAACAGGGTCAAATTGGCGGCAACCACGGCAGTGATTGAACTCAATTGAGCAAAAAATCCAACCGCATCCGCGGTTCGTTTTTCTAAAAATTTGGGTGACTCCTATTTTTATCGCCCCCTATTGATCCTCGTAAAAGTTTTTGAGCAATTCCCGCAGTTTTTGTCTGGCTCGTACCAAAAGTGATTCCACCGCCGGAATGCTGATCTCCAAAACCTGCGCGATTTCAGCATAGCTGAGCTGTTCGATTTTGGCCAGCACAAAGGCGCTTTGTTGGTTTTCCGGCAACTGGGCAATGGCTTTGAACAAAGCGACGCTGGACTCCTGCCGTTCAAGTAGTACCCCAGGGTGAATAAAATCGGGTACATCCAGCGTTTTTTCTTCCTGCTCTGTTTGCCGCCAAAGCGAGAGTGTAAAGCCTGAGCGTTTTTGCGCCTTGCGGGCCTTGATCCGATCCAGGGCCTTATTCACCGTGATGCGGTACAACCAGGTGTTCATGCTCGATTGCCCCCGGAAACTGCCGATGGCTTCGTACGCAGCCACAAACACATCCTGGGTCAACTCTTCGGCTTCTTCCCAATTTTGCAACAAAGACAAAGCGGTATTGAACACCCGATCTTTATGGGTGTAAAAGTAGTCCTGGAAAGTACTGCTGCCTTCCTGGGAGCTAAGAGTATGTGCTTTGGCTTTGGTCAAAAGTTGGTGTTTAGGGGTTAGACGAGAAGGTTCTAAAAAACCTGCGCAGCCTGGTATTATTTTTTATTGATAAAAGCGAAAACCTCGTCAACGCTGGGATTGAAGCTGATGATTTTTCGGTTTTGGTCGATTAGGATATCCAATGGGACGGCATTAAGGTGGTAGCTTTCCCACAATCCATCGCTATCGATGCTTTCATCGCTGACCCAAAATCCTTGTTGCCAGGGCAATGGGTTTTTACGAACATATTTTTGCCAATCACTAAAGTATTCCTCTGTGGAAATACTGATTAGCACGATTTTATCCTTTACCTCTTCGTATTGAGCACGATAAGTCTGGTCGTTTAGTGCACAAGCACTGCACCAACTGTTGCCAAACCTCAAAAGGATGGGTTTTCCCGACCATTCGTCGCTGCGGTGGCTGATTTTTGAGGTGTCTACAAAACTAAGTTCGAGCATGGTTTTACCCGGCCAGAGTCGATTGTTCAGTTTTTTATAGGTGTATGAATTTTCCTTCACATCCGCAGGTACAGATTCAAGGGATTGCCAGACGTGTGGAAATTTTTTCCAGGAATCTCCCTCCGAAAAAAGCGTGTAACGCATAAAACCAATAGCCTCAATGGCCAAAACCGGGTCTTCAATGAACAGGGTATCCAGGTACCTGAAAATCTCCCGATCGATAGAGTCCCTTTTTTCTTCTCCAAAATCGTATTTCCGGTGATTGAGTCCACTCGTTTTTTCCAGTAAGTCATTCAGGTAATTTTTGCGCTTGACATTGCCTTTGATGAATTCCACTCTTCCGCCTTTGTTGTTGCCAGTGATTGATACCACATCATCGGGATCGAGTAGCATGTAAACCCCTCTTCCATAACCATCTTTGGCTATCCAACTCAGATCAAAAGACTTCTCATAAGGACTAATGCTTAGGGTAGCACTAAAATAACCCTTTTCATCTAGTTGGAAGCTATCGCGTCGGTTCCAGCAGCTGCGAAAATGAATGAATCTGGTCTTAGCATTGGTAATGCGGCCACTGATGCTGAGGGCCAAACAAGAATTGGTGGCCATGAACAACAGTACCAGTCCGGCCAGCACCGTTTTGAGGCGGAGTGTTTTTTTCATTAGCGGGTTTTAGTGATGAGACGACAAATCACCACAAACCCTGCGCTGCGCCCGACCTTTTTTTCACCACAACTTCCAGCCCAACACCAATGCCACCTTCGAAAAATCCGACTCCAAAAACGGATACGACCGCAACAAGTCCTTCTTTTCGTACCAGCGCAATTCAGCACTGAATTTTTTATAACTCATCCCGGCCCCGCCAGCGAATACATTGCCCCCGCTGAGTTCGTACTGGCGGCCATCAATCCGGTTCATAGCCGAATTGAAGCTCAGTTCAAAAGCATACGCCGCACTCAATGAAAAGCGCAAATCTTCGGTGATAAAAAAGTAATGCCGCAGCCCTGCTGGAATTTCCAGGGCTCGGTAATTGATCGAAGTCAGGTCATTGCGAATGGATTCAGTGGCGTAAAAACTTTGCAGGTTGGGCTCCACAAAAAAGGCCCACTTGCTTTTGTTGAAAGGCAGCACAAACTCCAGATCCAGCCCAAGCCGGGGAGTCGCTCTTTGAGCAAAACCATCCACACCAGTAAAAACAAAATCAGAAAAACTCAAGCCTGTAGTCGCCCGTAAATTGAACAAGTCGCGTTTGATTTTTCCATCGTAATTCGTAAAACTCAGCCCCTGGCACTGGTGGTAAGCGATCAGGTATTTGATCAATTCGGACTTGTAGTATTTCAATTCCTGCAATACTTCCGGGCGAGCTTGAGCACATTTGGCTGCTGCCAATTGTTCCCGAAACTCCACATTACTGGCGATGGTGTTTTGATCAACGATGTATTTTTTGTACACCAATTGGCGAATGCCCTGGCCAGGAGTTTGGAAGAAAAAAAGGTTGAGGTCACCATCGGTGTATTGGTAAAGGGACACTGCTCCATCGATCAAAACCTTCAAAAAAAGCTCTTCACTGTGAAAAACGGCATTGCCGAAATAATCCATCTTGCTGATGTCGCCACTGCTGCGATCGATGTCCACTTTGGCGCGGATGTATTTGGAAAAATTGTACACCCCAAACTCCTGCACATTTTCAATGGAGGCTGAATTCGTGCGCGCCGTTTCTGAGGCTCGATAAACAAAGGAATTGGGGTTGTCGTTCCAATCTGAATTTTTGATCAGGCATTCGGTTTTGTTGCCCTGATTGTCGATGAAGTAAGCCCGCTCATAACGGATTTGAGCAGAAAGGTTTAGCCCAAAAAAACACAGGAGTAGCGCAATTGAGTGGGTTTTCATGATGTCGGTTTATCCATTGAATTGATCAAGAATTGAATAAAAATAAGCCAAAAGAGTTCAAAATTAGGTGCTCGCGCTGGTACAAGTCTCCAGACTTGTACCAATATTGACACGTCTCTGACGTGTGTTGGCCCAATATTTTAGTGTTGCTCGTGCGTCAGAGACGCGAAAATACAGGTACAAGTCTGGAGACTTGTACCAGCTAACACATAAGCAATCGCCCCTAACCTTTTCGTTCAGGGAATGAATATCCTTTCCGTCACCCCGTGAATACCTTTTTGAATGTGTACAAAATGAATGCCCCCGGGTGCATGCGCCAAAGGTATTTGCAGGCGTTGCCCTTGGGTTTTGGCCTCGGCGAGCACTGCACCATAACTGTTCAAGACTTGAGCTTGTACCTGCGAGCCCTCCGGAGCAGTCGCCTGGTCTATTTCCACATACAACATCCGCGCCGAACTGTCGAAATTGATTTTTTGCCACTGCTTGTCAATGCCCCGGTCACCCACTTTCGTCAAAGGACTGCCACTGACCAAACGATCCGACAAATCATTGAGGTAACATTCCAGATTGGTGTAGCCAGCCAGTCCGGTGAATTTGATCGACAGCTGGGTGCCATTGTGGTCCTTCACAGTGGGGTTCAAACCTTGGGCGGTTTCCCAGGAATCGGGCATGCCATCGCTGTCCGTATCTTTTGGCGCAGCCGGAGCCGTCGTAAAATCCAGTCGGAAAGCATCCTGGTAATAATCACGGCCATCAATGGGGCGGCTGTCAATAACATTATCCAGCAGGGGTTGCATCAAGCGCCGGTTCATCGGGTCGCGGCGGCGGGTACTGTGGGGGTTAAAAGCGCCCACCGTACTGCGCAAATTGGCCAATAAATCCGCAGTAGCTGTGTAGGTAATTGTGGGGTAAGGAAAACGGGTGCTGCGCCGAACGGCCTTGCCCAAATCCCGATTGGGGTGATTGGGGGCCGTGCAAAAATCATTGCAACAATAAAACAGCTCATAGTCGGCATAATTGGGAAACCTGCTCAATTTATTGCCGCTGACAAACAGCTCATTGTTGGAAAAACCCAGCATCAGGTCGCGAAACATGCCATGGCACATGCTGCTGCGCACCACCGAGAGGTTGTTGACAAAATTGGGCAAAAGGCGCATCCCCGGCGCTTCCTGATTTGAGGTATAAAAACCGGAGTTGTAATACATCTCGATTTGTTGATCCCACAGCAAGTTGTTCGACAGCTCGATCCGCAAAGGATGTTGCAGGCAGGACATGTCATTCGGAGCCTCGCCACTTTGTTCACAACTCATTTCCGGCATTCGCCCTCCGATGCGGTTCCAGATGTTGTGGTGGATGCTGATGCTGTCTTTGCGGTGCCCGTTGGCCGAATAATTGAGCAGCATCCCGCCAAATTCATAGTGGTCCCCCAGCGTTTCTGCCAACTGACAATACTGGATGCTGAGGTTGTTGCTGCGCGAAATTTGAATGGCCTCGTCGGTAGCATTGGCAAAAGAGCAATGATCGATGACTACCCGGGTGGCCGCATCCAGGCGCAGGGCATCATCGGCGACCCAGCCTGCACCGGGTCTAATTTGTTCAGTGGCCGGCCGCGAGTTGAGGTGGCGGATGATGATGTTTTTGGCCCCATTGTTGGGCTCATACCAGTCGTCGATGATGATTCCCCGCACGATGATGCCGCCCGGTGAACTTTGGCCAGCGATGTAACAGTCGCCCCAAATGAGCTCCGCCGCGCAGTCGATAATGCCACTCACTTTGAATAAGATGTACTTCGGACCAGGGGTTGCCAAGGCTGCGTTGAGCGATCCAGGGCCTTCACAATTGAGCGTGGTCACATAAATGACCTGCCCACCGCGTCCGCCACTTGTATTCATGGCACCAAACCCTTGGGCTCCGGGGAAAGCTGGGATTTGGCCCAAAAGGCCAATTTGTACATACCAGTAAAAACAAAGAGAGGCCAGTATTTTTTTCATAAGTTTTGGGTAGGTTTGAGGTGGTTGCAATAAAGATTTAAAGTACTGAAATAACGGAAAAAAGAAGAAAGCCCGGCAAAAAAATCTTTAGCTTTGATACCATAAAACCTACATATATGCCAGATTTTGACGCCATCGTCATTGGATCGGGGATCAGTGGTGGCTGGGCGGCCAAAGAGTTGTGTGAAAAGGGCCTTAAAACCCTGGTTCTGGAGCGTGGCCGCAACATCGAACACATCAGCGACTACCCTACTGCCTTCACCGAGCCCTGGGAGTTCAAACACCGCAATACCCATCCGCGCCAATACAAGCAGGAAAACCCACTCATCAGCAAGGCGGCGGGTTACAATGAAGATACTGCCCATTTTTTCGTTCAGGACAAGGATCATCCTTACGTACAGGAAAAACCTTTCGACTGGATTCGGGGGTATCAGGTGGGTGGCAAATCCTTGATCTGGGGTCGCGCCTGTCAACGCTGGAGTGAGTATGAATTTAAGGCACCAGCCCAGTTTGGCTACGGCATCGATTGGCCGATTCGTTACCCGGATGTGGCCTCCTGGTACAGCCATGTGGAAAAATTCATCGGCGTTTGTGGCCACAAGGATGGGATTGAGGCCATGCCCGATGGGGAGTTTTTGCCCCCAATCGAATTGAACTGTGTAGAAAAAGCCTTGCAGGAAAAATTCCTCCAGCACTACAAAAACCGCTACCTGGTGCAAGGCCGTTGGGCCCAGCTCACCGAACCCAATGCGGTACACCTCGAACAAGGCCGGGGCCGTTGCCAACGCCGCAACCTCTGTATGCGCGGCTGCCCTTATGGTGGTTATTTCAGCTCGGTCACCAGTACTTTGCCCTGGGCCAAAAAAACGGGCAACCTGACCATTCGTCCTGACTCGGTGGTTCACTCCATTCTTTATGATGAAAAATCGGGGAAAGCCAGCGGCGTCAGGGTGATCGATGCCAATACGAAGGAAGTGATAGAATACAAAGCCCGGGTCATTTTTGTCAATGCCTCCGCACTGAACAGCAATTTGATTCTGTTGAACTCCCAAAGCAAACGTTTCCCCAATGGCCTCGGCAACGACAATGGCTTACTGGGCAAATACATCGGCTTCCACATTTACCGGGGCTCCGCACATGGCGAGATGCCGGGCTATGAAGACAAATACGTGTACGGCAAAAACCCGGTGGAGTGTATCCTGGCCAATTTCCGCAACCTGGGCAAACAAGACACGGATTTTATGGGCGGCTACACCACTTTTATGGGGGCTTACCGCGCCCGCCGCGATGCCGCCGAGGGCATTGGAGCCGACTATAAAAAAGCACTCTCCGAACCCCGTGGCTGGGAAGTTTACATGTACATGCAAGGGGAATCCATGCCCAACGAAAACAACCACGTGCGGCTAAGTACCGATCAAAAAGACCAGTGGGGCATTCCACTCCTGGTCACCTCAGTGGGCTACGATGACAACGCAGAAAAAATGGTGGCTGATTTTTTGACCCAAAGTCGCGAAATGCTTGAAGTAGCGGGTTGCCAAAACATCAGCACCCACGACAACAAACAAGCTCCCGGCCTGGACATCCACGAAATGGGCGGGGTGCGCATGGGCCGCGACCCCAAAACTTCGCTGCTCAATGAATGGAACCAATTGCACCACTGCAAAAACGTTTTTGTCACCGACGGCGCTTGTATGACCAGCACTGGCAACCAGAGCCCTTCGATTTTGTACATGGCGCTGACTGCGCGGGCAGCCAATCATGCGGTTGCGGAATTGAAAGCAGGAAAACTATAATTGGTTGAGGAGTTGAGAAGTTGAGGCTACCGCGAGCGATTTTGACAATGTCCTTTTCTAAGTCGCTCGCTGTAGCCTCAACTTCTCAACTTCTCAACTCCTCAACTTATCCCTATGGATCGCAGACAAGCACTCTACCAAACCTCCCTCCTACTCGGTGGCGCCATCATCGGCGCGGAAGCCATTTTGAGTGGTTGTGCCCCAAGTAATCAATCATCCGCTAAAAGTGCCCTGTTTCAAGCAGGTGACGAAGCACTGCTGGACGACATCGCTGACACCATCCTGCCCAATACCACCGACTCTCCGGGTGCAAAAGAGGCCGGGGCGGGTGCTTTCATGATGCTCATTGTGGAAGATTGTTACGAGGAAAGGGAGCAAAAAATCTTTGTAGAAGGTTTGAAAAAAATCCAGACAGAGAGCCAAACCCAATTCAACAACAGCTTCAATGCCTTGAATGCGGTACAACGGTATGAACTCCTTTTGGATATGGATAAAACTGCTGCTGCCTACGAAAGCAGTAAAGAAACCGATGCTCCGCCGCATTATTTTAGCTTGATCAAACAACTGGCCACTTTTGCGTATTTCAGTTCCGAAATCGGGGTGACCAAGGCACTGCGCTACAATCCCATTCCAGGAAGATTTGATGGTTGTGTGGAGTACAAAGTGGGGGAAAAGGCTTGGGCGTAAAGCGTTCTGCTTCACCAATTAGGCATTTTTAATTGAACCATCTAAGGCATCTAAGGGCATCTTAGAAGGCAATGCCCCTGAGGTGTCTCTTAGATGTCTTAGATGGTGAAAAAGCAAGCGGCGTAGCCGCATATTTATAATTGAACCATCTGAGAGACACCTAAGGCAGACATTCTTTAATCGATGGTAGGAAAGCCCTAATTATTTCTCCTTCCGCAAAGCCTTTAAAAAGCCCCGCACCTCCCTTTCCGCCAAAAGCCGATGGTACAAATTCCCAAAAAGCACACACAAAATCCCGATCACAAAAATCGAGTTGCGGGACATTTCCACTGTTTTGGCGTGCATCTCATAAAAAGGCCGGATGAGCAGCACCTCTATCGCAATCACAAAGGCGGTGAGCAGGAACAAAAACACCGCCACCGCATGAGCATTGCTGCGAATTTGCGGGTAATGGGTGCGTAAGCATTTTTTCAAAAACAGAATAGCGCCATGATCTTCCCGATCCATGCGCAATAATTCGGCCAATACGTGCTCTGCCTTTTGAAACTGGCCCGTATGGTACAAGGAGGCCGCTTTGCGGAACAACATCCGCCGAAAAAGATCCTCTCCCTTGTATTCCACTATATTGTTCATGATCGAGGTTTCAATCACTACATCTACCATCAACAGATGCTCGCGGTAAGCACCCACCTCAAACAAGGCCGTAACATAGGTCGCCAGCACCTCGAAATACTCCTCAAAATCCAGTTCGCGAATCTCCTTTTCATTTTCTTCAAAAAAACGAATCTGCTCCTGGAAGGCCGTTTCTTCCAGGCTCATAAAAGTGCGGTAGATTTTGGAGTAATACGTTGGCTTATACATGACGTTGCTATGTTTTCAAAGCATAAAGTACAGGTTTACTTGGACTGACGTCTAATTCAAGAGAAGCGATCTGAATGTTAAGCAGATAATCGCCATCGGGTATTTCCGAAGGCACGTAAATCAACTCGGTAATGGTGCATTCACTCCGTGGATCATCGGGGTATTGCCAAAAGGCTTTGTGCCCCAATAGAGCCCCAGCGTCCTCTTCCCGATCCACCGAAGGCAAATCCAGAAGCAGGTGTTGTACCCCACGATCCACCAAAAAAGCAATGGCTTCGTGGTGCACATAGGGCGGATTGCTGCCAGAATAATTTTGCCGCAATTTGTGCTCATCATTGGGCAAAGTGCGGATTACCAGCGCTTCTGGCACATGGGTAACAAACAAATCTTCCAATTGTTGCCGCAAAATGACTCGATCACCGTTGTCCAACCGCTGCGGCCAAACACTAACCAATTTGGCAAAAAAATGGAAGCGGCGCAAGCACTGATGGATGGTATATTTTTCGCGGGCAATGTGCCCTACACACTCGGTATGGGTGCCATTGCCATGGGGATTGATTTTGAGGTTGTAAAAATTGACTGCGCCGCCCCGATTGGTATCGCCGATGAAACCAAATTCGGGCGCTTCGACGGGCCAAAATTCGGGATAAGGGGCATAAAAACAGTTGGCATTGCCCTCTCCAGCCACCAGTGGCATACTGATGTCGAGCGGTGCAGCCAGGTCAATGAATCGAGTTTGGTCTAAAAATTGTACACTTATTTGCATGACTTTTTTCATTTCGGTTCCAAAGCCTGGAACAGCACTACCACTCACATGTTTTTCTGCAACGTTAAAAAAATTTTAATTATCAATCGACTGATATTGTTTAACTTTTCGCCGCCGTTGAAAACACATTGACCAGGTATAAGTCTAAAAACAATCCCTTGCTCATGATTTTTTTGAAAAACAGCCTATTGATTTGTTTGTCCCTTTTGGTGTACGGATGCGCCCATGCGCAACCCAAGGACATGGAAGAAAAAATGGCCTATGTAGAGCGGTATCGCCTCTTGGCCGTAGAAGAAATGGAACGCACCGGCATCCCCGCCAGCATCAAATTGGGCCAGGGTTTGTTGGAGTCGCGTTGGGGAACCAGTGATTTGTCGCGTCTGGCCAACAACCATTTTGGCATCAAATGTGGCAAAGACTGGAATGGGGAAGGCTATTACAAAGAGGACGATGACCTCAACGACAAAGGGGAGCTCATCAAATCCTGCTTCCGCGTGTATGGTAGCGCCGAGCAGTGTTACCGCGATCATTCAGCTTTCCTGATGAACCCAGCCAAAAAAGAGCGTTATGGACCCTTGTTCGAACTCAAACGTACGGATTATAAAGGTTGGGCGGAAGGTTTGAAAAAAGGAGGCTACGCCACCGACCCCGGTTACCCCAGCAAACTGATCAAACTGATTGAAGACCTGGATTTGCACCGTTACGACGAAATTACTTATCAGGACTTGTTGTCCGAAATAGGCACTTTGCCCACCCTTACCCAGCCTGATTCACCTGAAAAAGCCAAGCCTGTTTTAGTGGTAGGGGTACCCCAATCCACCAACGATGTGAAGTTCATCGTCGCTGGTGCCGGACAAACCCTGAAAGACATTGCCTCCAAGCAATATGTATCTCCCAAATCCCTGCTGCACCACAACCCCCACATCAGCGGTGCAGACGAGCCGCTCAAAGCGGGTACCCGGGTATTTTTGCAGTCCAAGCCCAAAGGCTGGCGCGGCCAGGAGACCTACCACAAAGTGCGCAAAGGAGAAGGGATGATCGACATTTCGATACTGTATGCCATCGACCTGGACAAACTCTATATCCGCAATAAAATGAGCCACGGCCAGGAGCCTGCCGAAAATGCGGAGGTCAAAATCCGTGGAGGAAAAGCCAAGAAGCAGCCAAAACTGAAAAGTGACCAGCCCGATAAAAAACCAACGCCAATGCCTACGGTGCCCCAAACCAAAGCACCTGTCATCACCAATGGCGCCAATACTTCCACTGTTCCTCCAGCTACGACCTCCACAAACAGCGGAGCCAAAACTCAAGTTCCAGCAAACAAACCTCCAGTTACCCAGGTAAATACCAACACGACCGGGGGTACCACATCCGTCAACAAGACCAATCCGGGTGGGAGCGATCCTTTTGGCAAATCTAACCCAGTACCCAATTCGGGTGCCCAAAACACAGGTGCTGCGGGCTCCGTTGTTGCCCCGCAATACCACCTGGTAATGGAAGGGGATACCCTCGAAAGTTTGGCACAAAAGTTCAAAACCTCCATTGATGGCTTGAAGAAGCTCAACAATTTGAGTACTGAGGAATGTAAGGTGGGATCTAGAATTCGGGTGAAGTAAAACTAGTTTTTTCGTAACTATTTAGCACCCATCCACCTGCGGTGGGTTTTATACTCAATTTTTTACCACAAAGACACAAAGGCACAAAGACACAACATTTTAGAGCTTAATGTCTTTGTGTCTTTGTGCCTTTGTGGTAAAAAATTCCGCCGTAGGCGGCTGCTAAATAGTTGCGTTTTTTCTTATTTTCGCCCAGTCTTAGGAACTGTTCCTTAGTAGCAATCGTATGGAAAAGAACGTTTTTGGCCGAGCCTGGTTGGTGATCGTATTGGCGGCATTGTGCTTGTTGGCTTACCCCTTTGTACATGACCGGATTCCCGGGTTAAAAGACAATTTGCGGGGCTACAACTTTTATGAGTCTTTGCGCAGCACCCAACCCAAAAACAAGCAGCGCGACGCGGCCAAAGCCAAGGCGAAAAAACCGATTGCGCCCGTGGTCAACCCCACTGCTGAGGTCCAGATCAGTGCCTACGACGCCAACGACCAATTCCATGGCTTGACCTACCTGGCCAATTTTTTTGAAAAACTACGCCAGCGCAAAAGCCAGATCCGCATTGCCTACTACGGCGACTCTTCCATTGAGGGCGACCTCATTTGCCAAACTTTTCGCGACAGCCTCCAAAAACGTTTTGGCGGCAAGGGGGTTGGTTATGTGGGCATCGACAATCCCATTCCTGGTTTCCGGCAGTCGGTACGTTTGAGTTTTTCCAACAATTGGCAGCGCAAAACGGTGATCGACAAAGACCCCGGGCGTTTCCCCTTCGGGATTTCCGGTGAAAACTTTCGGGCCTTGTTCCCTCGGCCGATTGTACCCAAGGACACCATTGATGGAACAGCGGTCATTGATACTGCGCCGCCCCCCAAACCCATCTCCGTACACCACTGGTCGGAATGGGGCGCCAGCAAAAGTTTTTATGGTACCCGTAGTTTTTCCTCGGTGCGTTTGTTTTACGGCCAAGCTCAGGGCGATAGCCTGGCCCAAACAACCCGCAAAGTCACCAGTACTTACAATGGCCGCAGCCGGGAAATCCTGTTGGATGGGCGCGAAATTCTGAACAGTGTTACCTTGGCCGACTCCATGACCACCAGGGTACGGGCCGATTTCAAAATACCGGGGTCACTGCCCTTGTACGGCGTGAGTTTGGAAACCCCAAACGGCGTGATTGTGGACAACTTCTCCCTGCGCGGCAACTCCGGCCGGAGCCTGATGCGCATCAGCCAGGAACAACTGAGCAGTTTCCAGACCGCCCTGGATTACGACCTGATCATCCTGCAATACGGACTGAACGTGCTCAATGCCAAACTCCAAGACTACAGCTGGTACACCCGTGAAATGAACCAGGTCATCGAACATTTCCAAAAAGCCATGCCTGGCGTGCCGATCCTGCTGATTGGCCCCTCCGACAAGTCGATCAAAGATGGGGCGGTCATGCACTCCGATCCCAGCGTTTACCGCATCACCGAGGCCCAGCGGCAATCGGCGATGGACAAAGGTTGCGGCTTTTTCAGCTTTTATGAGGCAATGGGCGGCGAAGACTCGATGGTGGAATGGGTAGAAAGGCGTCGCCCCAAACTGGCCAACCTCGATTATACGCACTTCAACAGCAATGGAGCCAAAATTGCGGGCAACTACTTGCTGACTTTTTTGTTGGGTGGATATACCGAATATGAACTTGCATACAAGAAACGGCCTTTGTAACTTAGTCTTTAAACTTGGATCATGCCAACTGACGATATTTTAGACCATTTCGACTGGGAAGAAGAAGCCGCCGCCGACCGCAAGTTGGACGAGTTGTTGGAGCAGGCCTTTACACCGGATGTTGAAACGGTCCGCATCCAACGCTACGCGTTCAGCTGGCAAGCTGAATTGGCCAAGGCCATCTTGCGCAATCAACAGATCCCCAGTTTTGTCACCAATTCCCTGACCAGCAATATCCTGCACCTGGAATGGGCGCAGGTCGATTTGTACGTACGCGCGGAAGACGCCGAACAGGCCCTGGCCATCCTTGAAACGAACAACAATCAGGAAGAGTCTGAGGAAATTTGAGCACAGCCGATTCTTATGGTCAACAAAAATCGGCCTGTCTGAAGGAATGAAATACAAGCTTCCTCAACTTCCTCAACCTCCCTCAACCAATAAATATGGCTCTGATCAAACCCGTAAAAGGTATTGCCCCCCAATTTGGCGACAATTGTTACCTGGCTGAAAATGCCGTTATTGTTGGCGATGTAGTGATGGGCGAAGATTGTAGCGTCTGGTTTCACGCCGTCATCCGCGGCGATGTGAATGCCATCCGAATGGGCAACAAGGTGAATGTGCAAGACGGCGCCATCATCCACTGCACCTACCTCAAAGCCGCCACCACCATCGGCAACAATGTATCCATCGGCCACCGCGCCCTAGTCCACGGCTGCACCATCCACGACAATGTGCTCGTGGGCATGGGCGCCATCGTGATGGATCACGCGGTAGTGGAAGAAAATGTGCTGATCGCCGCCGGGGCCGTAGTCCTGGAAAATAGCCGTCTGGAAGCTGGCCACATCTACGCTGGCGTACCCGCCAAAAAGGTCAAAGCCATCAGCGCGGAAACGTTCAAAGATACCATCGAGCGGATCGCGAACAATTATGTGATGTATGCGGGGTGGTTTAAGGAGGAGTAGGCAAGTTATTTGGCCTTGCTTAGGTGTAACTTAGGTGCCTGAGGTTTCTTAGGTGGTGAAAGCACGTTTTTCTTCACCACCTAAGAAACCTCAGGCACCTAAGTTACACCTAAGGAGTTAAAAGCTAGGTTCAAGGCACCTTTATTTCTTTCTCCTGCTCCTTCAAAAACGCCTCCACCCCAATCGCATAAAACCGCACCTCATCCCCCACCCTCAATCGCACCGGTGGTTCCTCCTCCGGCAAAAACATCCGCCAGGGCGTACGCCCAATCACCTGCCAGCCCCCGGGAGAATCCAATGGGTAAATACCCGTTTGTGCCCCAGCAATGCCAACACTACCCGCCGGAATCAGCGCCCGGGGTACCGCCCGCCGCGGACTGGCTAGCTCGGGCTCCACCGTACCCATGTACGCAAAACCCGGCAAAAAGCCCAACAAATACACCTGATACGTCCGCGCACAAAAACGCTCGACGAAGGCCGCCGGAGGGAGTTGTTTTTGCTCCGCCAGTTCCAGCAAATCCAAGGCATAGGGCGGCTCAAAACAAACCGGGATGGCTACCGTACGTGTACTCGTCGCCGCAGTATGCGCCATATCTTCCGCCAGAACTGGCAAAATCCAGGCCTTGACCAACTCAAAAGGCAGCTGCTGCGGGTAATTTTTAAAGAAAAAAACCGGGTCCCACAAGATGGCCAAAGTGTTGTACGCCGGAATCAGGTCGAGCACCCCTGGCAAATCCATCGCCGTCAAACGCTGCCAACAGCCCTGAACCTGCTGGTGCACCACTGGATCTAGCGCCCCACCCCAGTCGAGCAAAAGCCCCTGATCGCCCAGTGGACTGATTTTTGGCTGTATTTCAGAACGATTAAGCTGCATTTAACAAAGATAATTGGTTCCAATCCTAAAAAAAAATCCCGATTCCTTTACTCCTACGCCACAAGATGGTATTTTTGCAGCCGTTTATCGAACAACATAAAAGGTCAACTAACAACTAAACAGGATATGGGTCGCGCGTTTGAATTTAGAAAAGGGCGTAAACTTAAGCGCTGGGCCAGTATGGCCAAAAATTTCACCAAAGTAAACCGGGATGTTACAATTGCTGTAAAAGAAGCTGGTCCTGACCCGGAGACCAACTCCAAACTGCGAATTGCCATCCAAAACGCCAAAGCCCTGAATGTGCCCAAAGACAACGTCGATCGCGCCATTCAGAAGGCCCTGGGCAAAGACTCTGCCGACTATAAGGAAATTGTATACGAAGGCTACGGCCCCCACAAGGTCGCCTTCGTGGTGGAAACCGCTACCGACAACCCCACCCGCACCGTTGCCAACGTGCGCAGCTACTTCTCCAAGTACGGCGGCTCATTGGCCAGCTCGGGTACCTTCGATTTTATCTTCTCCCACGATAGTGTATTCAAAATCAAAGCCGAAGGCATCGACATCGAAGAACTGGAACTGGAACTGATCGACCACGGCCTGGAGGAACTATTTCCCGAAGACGATTGTATTGTGATCTACGCAGGTTTCAAAAACTTCGGCGCCATGCAAAAAGCCCTCGAAGAAAGGGGTGTGGAACTGGTCAGCGCCGAGTTTGAACGCAACCCCAACGTCACCAAAGAACTGACCGAGGAGCAAAAAGCCGACGTGGAAAAACTGATCGATAAAATGGACGAAGACGAGGATATCCTCAACTATTTCCACAATATGGTGTGATTGCACTTGCCCGATGTGGCAAGTTTGTCTATATTTACGTTTCTTTTTTGGGTCCCTTAGCTCAGTGGTTAGAGCGTCTGACTCATAATCAGGGGGTCGTAGGTTCAAGTCCTACAGGGACCACTTTTTACACATAGAGACGTTGCACGCAACGTCTCTACCTTTCCTTGCCTTACATTTCCAATACAAATTATTATTGGTTGACCCAATTCCGCAAACGTTGCGCGTGCGTGTAGAGACGTTGCGCGTGTAGAGACGTTGCATGCAACGTCTCTACGGCCCGAACCGGACCGAACCAAACCTGACCAGGGTAATTTTCATTTTGGCATGGAAAAATACCAAAACAAATACCGCATTCCTTCTGCCCGGGCCTATTGGTGGGATTATGGCTGGAATGGGGCGTATTTCATCACCATTTGCACCCAGGATCGTGCGCATTTTTTCGGGGAAATGGCGGATGGGAAAATGCATTTGTCCAATACTGGAGTAATCGCGGACCTTTAATGGCATGAAATCCCATACCATCAATCATTTGTGGAATTAGGCGATTTTGTGGTGATGCCCAATCACATCCATGGGATATTGATATTGAACAAACCGGCCCCCGTAGAGACGTTGCATGCAACGTCTCTACACGCAACGTTTTTGCGCACAACCCCCGTAGAGACGTTGCATGCAACGTCTCTACAACACGTAACCCCAAATCCCCCAATAACGAAAAAATGGCCGCCATATCCCCCAAATCCAATACCATCCCAATCATTATCCGATCCTACAAATCAGCCGTAACCAAACACGCCAACCGATTAGGGTTACCCAATGGATGGCAGCCCCGTTTTTATGACCACATTATTCGCAACGATGCGGAATACCAACGCATCTCGGATTACATCGTCAACAATCCCGCCAATTGGCAGACCGACAAATTTTATGCACCATCCCCCCCGCCGTAGAGACGTTGCATGCAACGTCTCTGGGCACGCACGTGCAGGCGTTACGCGTGTAGGCGTCATGCGTGCAGGCGTACGCGTAGAGACGTTGCATGCAACGTCTCTACATGCAACGTCTCTACGGGGCACCATTTGCACCCTTTCCCAATCGTATTTATTTTTACACCAACATCCCCGTTTTGTATACCCTAAAATCTACTTTCGGGTCATCCTCATTAGACATTCCCGGAATAACAATAAATAAAACCAATGGACAATCCACCATTTAGATTTTCAACAAAAAAAGCACTAGATGAATTAGCCACTGAACTTAATCTCAGGGAAAAAATTCCACATTGGGACTCAATGGCGGGTTTATCCTATACCCCAGGGAACCCAGCAGACATACAAGCCTACCTTGTTCATTATGCCCAATTAAAAGACGACGATAAAAAATTCACGCTCATGGAGATGATATTGGATGCAATTGCACAGCAATCCAACGAAAGGGATTTTATGAACTATTGGCAAAAAGTGAAACCGATTTTAATCGAAGACTATGTAATCCAGGAATTCACGATACATTATTGGAAGGATATGACAACGCAAAATTTTGAAAGAAGTGAGATGATGACGCCGCTTATTCGAAATTTGGTAAGTTATTTGGAATGGGATGGGGGGGGTAGTTAATTGGACACGCTCAACCAAAGCGGAAATACACACAACAATCACTAAATTAAAAATCATGAAA
This sequence comes from Haliscomenobacter sp., assembly GCF_965225875.1. Taxonomy (GTDB): domain Bacteria; phylum Bacteroidota; class Bacteroidia; order Chitinophagales; family Saprospiraceae; genus Haliscomenobacter. The sequence continues at coordinate 2,110,159 of NZ_CBDDBS010000002.1, forward strand.
AATAGAATGCTGACAATCTTACTTGGCTTTTTGCTTTTGAGCGTATGGTCTTGTCAGAAAGAGGCCGACCTTACGGCAAATTCAAAAGAAGAACTTGAAGAAAAATTGAAGTCGGAATTTGAAAAAAGCAACACAACTTCAATCGCATATTGTGTCGTAAAAAACGATAAAATGCTTCACAGTGGAGCTTTGGGCTTTGCGGATACAAAGAATAACAAGTTGGCAACCGACGATACAAGGTATTTAATTGCGTCGGTTTCTAAAACCATTACAGCAGTGGCTGTAATGAAATTGGTAGAACAAAATTCAATCCAACTAGATGATGATATTAACCAGTATCTTCCCTTCTCAGTTCGAAATCCAAGTTTTCCCAATGATAAAATAACCCTGAGAATGCTACTAAGTCATCGGTCTAGCATTTCCGATAAATTCCAGGAAACTTTGACCTTAGATTGTTACGGAATAGACTGCCCAATGTCCTTAGATCAATATTTCAAGGCCGTATTCACAAATACAGGTCAGTACTTCTCGGCCAATAACTTCTCAAATAAAGCGCCCAGTAAAGCGGAGGATTATAGCAATTTGGGATCGGCACTTATCGGATATTTAGTAGAAAGGATTTCAAAAACCCCCTTTGATGTGTATTGCATGAACAATATTTTCACGCCTTTAGGAATGACCAAAACAGAATGGAGGTTGGCCAATACGCCTATATCAGAATTGGCAATACCCTATTCACCGGATATCAGCAGTCCGAATCCGCATTATACTTTTCCTGACTATCCCAATGGCGGTTTGCGAACCACCGTTTTAGATTTATCGAAATTTTTAAGAATGGTGATTCAGAATGGCAACTTCAATAACACCCAAATCTTGACGCCAGCTAGCATGGCAGCGATGAAAACCTTGCAATTTGGAAGTACTGAATTTTGCTTATCCTTTTATTATGATACCATACGAGGAAGAAATGTTTTGGGACACAATGGTGGAGAAAAAGGGGTTACAACGGAAATGTACTATGATACCAATAACAATGTAGGGGTTATTGTTTTTAGCAATGAAGAAGATGTCGAATTGGAAAACATTGTTTCTCTTTTGTTTAATTATGGTGAAAAACAATGAGGAACGGAGGTTTTTTCATTATTCTGGAGTTTTACCAACCGTGGAGGCGCTTGAACTTACCATTCTCAACCTCTAATCGCCCCTACCCATTCACCCCTAAAAAATAAATCGGCTGCAGCGGCAGCATATTCTTCTCCTCATCCGTCATTTTGGAATAAAACTCCTGCCAAAGACTGACAAAACGCTCCAAATTAATCAACTCCACATGCCGATGAGATTCACGGGCATAACGTTCCGATTCCGAAGTAAACCTTCCCGAAGTCACAAACAAGCCCACATCCCCTGGTTTGTTCAAATTCGCCACCAGTTGTTTGACCACATCTACCGAAACCGCGTCATTGGGGCGATGCTTCACCTGAACTTTCATCCTCGGCTCCCTGGTCCCCAGCGGATCAGAGTACGCCACCACATCAATCCCACCGTCTTTCCCTCTTTTGGCATTAAAGGAAATGAAATACCCCATGGCGCGCAGCAGTGTAGCCACCAAATCCTGGAATTCGTAGGGGTTTTTGGCATTGATGTAGTTTTGAATACCTTCCCGCGCCATTTCTTCGTATTGGTCCAGCAGGGCAACTTGCTGTTGTGGCGAATCAACTACCTCCGGTGAGTCCACTTCTTTTTCTTCTTTTGCGTCGGTACTGCTGGTTTTCCAGACCCGATAAGCCTTGCTTGCAGTACGCATCATCTCTTCGGGACCAAGCTTCATGGCTTCTTCTCCTTCCGGCGTCAAAATCCAAAGGCCTTTTTGTTTCTGCATAAACCCCGCCTTGATGCAATCCACACTGTAAAAGTGCAGCATCGAAATCCAGCGGGTATATCCCGTTTTTTCATACCGCTCAGTTTCCCACTCTGTCAGGTTGACCTTGGACGGGATCAAAGCCTGAATATCGCGACTGCGCATTTCGCCGCCATTTTCCTTTAAAATCAGAAATGCAGCAAAAATGACCTTGGCTGCTGTCTGTATCGATTTCCCTGCTTGTTTGGCCATAATTCCTTGGCTTTTTGCTTGATTTACGTTGAAAAAACAAATAGATTACATCTTAATTGCCTTTTTTTCGATCGCATAAAAATAAAAATTTTTGCAAAACCCAACACGGTGTAACCTTTTTACCACATTCCTCGTAAAAGCATGGAATCACAAAACCGCCTATCCCTTTGGCAAGGTGGATGAAGTGCGCTCCACTATTTCAAGCTGCTTTTCTTAAAAAATTAGGCGTTGATAACCCTGTTGAATTTCTTTTGCTACCTATTTAATTTGGATTTCGGGAAAGACATTTTGAGAATGAAACCTTTGAGCAAGATTTTCGTAAATGAATTGTAATAAAAAAATGATAAAATGAAATTAACTGAATTGATTCGTGACTTAAAAAAAAGTCCACTGTTTTACATGTTCGTTTCTTCAAGAGAACTGTTTCATACCAATTTTTGGTATTGGTTGAAAAAATTAAATCCGGTGGAGATGCTTAAACTTTTCTCTGATCAGGAATTTGTTATTGATGATGGCACCATTTTTTCTCGAGAATATAGGCAAGGGAGAAAAGAAAAAAAGGCAATCATAGACTTGGCCATTCACCACCAAAAAAAGCCAATAATCGTTATTGAAAACAAAATAAAAGATTTCCCAACCCAATCCCAACTTAGTCGAATTCAGGAATCCTTTAATGATGACAATACCATTAAATATATTCTGGTCACTTTATTCTGGCAAAATGATTTAAAATTTGAAGGTTGGGAAACTGTTTCTTACCTAGAATTATCTCAAAGGATCATACCGGAAAATTTCGTATCAAATGAAAATGACCCACATAAAAAGATTTACTTTCAAAATTTAATCCAAGATTATAAGGCTTTTACATCAAAGCTTGCAGAAATAGCGATGGAGTTAAAAGTCAATCAGGAGTACGATTTTGCAAAAAGCCATAAAGGTGATTTGTTTCAAATTTTAAATGAATCCAAACTTTGGGAAGGGTATCAAAAGCTCAGGGCTAGCCACCTTATTCAATGCTTTTCAAATAGTGGGTACTACAAAGATTTGTTTGGTAAACTTCCTATTACCCTTAATTATAGTGTAAATAATAAAAAAGCAACACTTGACTTTTTTTTCACAATCCTTAAGGCTGAAAATATTAAGTACACCATTGGGATTCAAATTGAAGACAATCAATTTAGAAGCTTTGTGAATGGAAATTATGGAAAACAATTTGCCGAAAAGTTATTGGAAAAAAATCTATTTTTTGACGCAGCATATCTAAGCAAAAAGAAGCGCGAGTCCTTTCTTAAATATGGAACTCATTTCAAATATCAATACACTGAAATCGAACAACAATCTTTTGAAGACCTATTTCGGAAGATCAACGCAAAGCTTTCAGAAATTTTAAAATTCAAAGAAGAAATAATTGCATGTATTCCCGATTAACATTTAAAAATATCTTCTGGTCGGCGGGAAAATTGATTGCAGCAATACAACCCCACATAAAACAACAGCAATTATCCGAGATTAAATTGTTCACATAAATGTTATTCTCTACCTTTATACACCAACCCCATAAGCTTCTAAATTCCTAATAAATCAAGAACCACATGATCAACCAAAATCCTGAACAACGCGCCCGTGACCAAATCGACCAGCAGTTACTGGCGGCAGGATGGTTGATTCAGGATCAAAAAAAGCTCAACCTGGCCGCAGGGCTGGGTGTAGCCGTGCGGGAATACCCCACCGACGTTGGTCCGGTTGATTATGTGCTTTTTGTGGGCGCTAAACCCGTTGGAGTCATTGAAGCCAAACGGGAAGAAGAAGGCCAAAAATTCTCCGCGCACGAAGTCCAGGTGGAAGCTTATGCCCAAGCCAAACTCAAACGCCTGAACAATGCTCCGCTACCCTTCCTGTACCTGAGCACGGGCGTGATCACTCGTTTTGTGGACAGCCGTGATGCCAAACCACGTTACCGCGAAGTATTCACTTTTCACCGCCCTGAAACCCTGCAACAATGGCTCCGCCAACCCAAGTCGATTCGGCGGCGCATGCAGGAAGATTTTCCGCTGCTCGACACTACTGGCTTGCGCGATTGCCAGGTGGAAGCCATCAATAACCTCGAAAGTTCATTCAAACAAAATCGCCCCAAAGCCCTGGTACAAATGGCCACGGGCTCCGGGAAAACCTTCACCGCCATCACCGCCGTGTACCGCCTACTCAAACACGTACGCGCCAATCGTATCCTGTTTTTGGTGGACACCAAAAACCTGGGTGAACAGGCCGAAGGTGAATTCCGCAAATACCAACCCCAGGACGACAACCGCCTTTTCCCGGAATTGTACGGCATCACCCGCCTGAGCAGTTCCTTCATCCCTGCCGATTGCCAGGTGTACATCAGCACTATCCAACGTTTGTATTCCATCCTCAAGGGCAGCGAACTGGACGAAAGTGCCGAAGAAGAAAACCCCAACGAAATCCGCAATACCGTCCGCGAGCCCTTGCCCGTGGTGTACAATCCCAAAATTCCGATCGAGTTTTTTGATGTGGTGGTCATCGACGAATGCCACCGTAGCATTTACAACCTCTGGAAGCAGGTGCTCGATTATTTTGACGCCTTTCAGGTGGGTCTGACTGCCACGCCCGACAACCGGACCTTTGGATATTTCAACCAAAACGTGGTGTCGGATTATGGCTACGAAAAAGCGGTGGTAGATGGCGTATTGGTGCCGTACAATGTTTACAGCATTGAAACCCATATTGGTAATACCGGAGCGGGCTTCAGCATGGGGCAGGTAGTTGACAAACGGGAGCGGCTCAGTCGCCGCAAATTTTGGGAAACGATCGATGAAGACGTGACCTACAGCGCCAAACAACTGGACAAAGACGTGGTCAATCCCAGCACGATTCGGGTAATCGCGCAGGCCGTCAAAAAGCTTTTGCCTACCATGTTCCCCGATCGCTACGACCCACAAGGCCAGTTCGAGGTGCCCAAAATGTTGATTTTTGCCAAAAGTGACAGCCACGCCGAAGACATCATCGAGATCGTGCGCGAAGAATTTGCCGAGGGCAACGATTTTTGCAAAAAAATCACTTACCAAAGCAAAGAAGACCCCAAAACCATCCTGTCCTCCTTTCGCAACGAGTACTATCCCCGCATTGCCGTCACGGTGGACATGATCGCCACGGGTACCGACGTGCGGCCGCTGGAAGTGCTGCTGTTTATGCGCGACGTCAAAAGCCGCAGTTATTACGAGCAGATGAAAGGCCGGGGCACCCGCACCTGCTCCCTGGAAGAACTCAAAGTTAAATGTTCACCGAGTGCCAAATACGCCAAAGACCATTTCGTGATCATCGACGCGATTGGGGTGGAACAATCCCTCAAAACCGATAGTCGCCCACTGGAACACGCCCCCCACCTCTCGCTCAAAGAGGTGCTGCAAAACGTAGCCGTGGGCAATCGTAGCGAAGAAATACTCAGCACCCTGGCCAATCGCCTCCTGCGCATGGACAAACAAATCAGCGAGTACGAGCGCCAGGTTTTTGCCGAAAAAGCTGAAGGCAGAAGCATCAACCAGGTGGCCCAACAATTGCTGCAAGCTTACGACCCCGATGTACTGGAAAGCCTGGAATCACAACTGCGCAGCGCCCAACCTGGGACGGCCCCGGCACAAATTGAACAACAAATCCAGGACCAACACGAAGCCATTATTGAGCGCGCGGTAGCCGTATTCAACAGCCCCGATTTGCGCGATTTCATCGTGGATGTGCGCCGCAAACTCGACCAGATCATCGATACCCACAACCTCGATCAGGTGATCAAAAGTGGCTGGGTGCAAGACCAAAAAGTGGCCGCCGAACAGGTGGTGCAAGACTTCCGCAGCTGGATCAGCGAGCATCGGGACGAAATCACCGCCCTGCAAATTTTCTACGATCAGCCTTACCGCCGCCGCGAGCTGACCTTCAAAATGCTCAAAGACCTGGCCGAGCGGATCGTACGCAACAAACCCGCCCTGGCCCCCGGCAAGGTCTGGCAAGCCTACGCCCAACTGGAAAAAGCCAGCGGCCAACCCAAAAACGAAATCGTCGCCCTGGTCAGCCTGATCCGCCGCATCCTGGACATCGACCCACTGCTAACTGCTTATGATAAAACGGTGGACAAAAACTTCCAGCAGTGGTTGTTCAAAAAGCAGGCGGGTGCGCTCAAGTTCAACCGCGAACAAATGGACTGGCTCTACCTCCTCAAAGAACACATCGCTACTTCGGTACACCTGGAGGTGGACGACCTGGATTTCACGCCCTTTGACGCGAAAGGTGGGCGGGGGAAAATGTGGCAGCTGTTTGGGACAGAGATGGAGGGGATTATTGAGGAGTTGAATGAGGTGCTGGCCGCGTAAGCGATACTGAATTGTGTCTACAGTGTCGACACAATTCAGCGTCTATTTAAGTGCTAAATCCCCAAACTCACATTATTTTAACTTAAGTTTGAGGCCGTAATTTTTGAAATTTGTGCAAATGGGCCAATGTTTTTTGTCGCGGAATCGATATGGTAGCGTGCATTTGTCTCAGAACCCCCAGCACCTGAAGGCAGAGTCGATTGGTTCTGTTCTTTTCACGCAACGGGAGCCCCGTTAGGGGCGCTATATGGGTAGTAAACAACAGCCCCGATGTTTTCCCGAGTCCCGTAGGGACGTGATGTGGGTATTTAGATAGCTATGATGCCCACATCACGTCCCTACGGGACTCGGGAAACTCCGGAAATCACCATTTACTACCCATATTGCGCCCCTAACGGGGCTCCCGTTGCTCAAAACAGAACCAATCGGACCTATGTCGGGGGTTGACAGACCTCAGCACAATGCTGCGCTAAACGCACTTGACCCAAGTTCACGGGCTTAAATGAATGAGATTGCAGAGGATTGAAAATTGTCGCGCCACTGTCACGACAATTGAACCGCATTTTTGATTCAAAAACAGGACAATTGGAATGAGTAAAAGGATGGAATTGCCTGAAGGGTGGGTGGAAGTAGAATTGGGTAAAGTTTGTGAAAAAGCGAAAATTGTTCAGCGGAAAAACGTTGAACCTGAAAGCAAACTAATTTATTTAGACATAGGTGCAATCGACAGCGTAACCAATCAAATAATCCGCCATAAAGAATATACATGGAAGGATGCTCCTTCAAGAGCTCAACAAATAGTCCATAAAGATGATATTCTGTTTTCAACGGTCAGAACATATCTAAGAAATATTGCTCAAGTTGAAACCAAATTATACGATGGACAAATTGCTTCATCGGGTTTCACTGTCATTAGGGGTAATCCAGTAGCCACTAATCCTAAGTTCTTGTTTTACCTTACTCTTTCCCAGTCTTTTTTGCAACCATTGAATGAATTGCAAACAGGTACTTCTTACCCAGCAGTAAGAGACAGCGATGTTTTTTCTCAAAAAATCCCCCTTCCCCCCCTCCCCGAACAACACCGCATAGTCGCCAAAATCGAAGCCCTCTTCACCAGCCTTGATCGGGGCATCGCCAGCCTCAAAACCGCCCAACAGCAACTCAAAATATACAGCCAAGCCGTGCTAAAATGGGCCTTTGAAGGGAAATTGACAGAAGTATGGAGAGCCCAACAAAAAACACTACCAGACGGTAAAGAGATATTAACACTTCTGAAATCTGAAAAAAAGGAGGTATGTCAAAAAAAAGGAATAAAGCTTAAAGACACACAACCAATAAGTTCCGAAGAATTATCAGAATTGCCTGAACTCCCAATTCAAATGGCTTGGGCAAGGCTTAATGATTTAATATGGTCAGTAAAAGATGGTCCTCATTATAGTCCATCCTATCAAGAAAGTGGAATTCCATTTATTTCTGGAGGAAATATTAAACAAGACGGGATAGATTTTAAAAAAGCAAAGTATATATCAGTTGAATTACATGAAGAATTATCAAAAAGATGTAAACCCGAAAAGGGCGATATCCTGTACACAAAAGGTGGAACCACCGGAATTGCAAGAGTTAATACTTATGATTTTGAGTTCAATGTATGGGTTCATGTTGCAGTATTAAAACATTTGCCCAGTATCAACCCTTTTTATTTACAGCATGTATTGAATTCACAACATTGTTATAACCAATCTCAGAAATACACACATGGCGTTGGTAATCAAGACTTGGGACTAACAAGAATGATATTAATAACATTGCCAATATGTTCATTGGAGGAGCAAAATCAAATTGTCGCCGCCATCGAATCCCGGCTCTCCGTCTGTGACAAGCTTGAAGAAACCATTCTGCAAAGCTTACAACAAGCCGAGGCCCTGCGCCAAAGCATCCTGAAAAAAGCCTTCGCTGGGCAGCTGGTGCCACAAGACCCCAATGATGAGCCCGCCAGTGTGTTGCTGGAGCGGATACGGGCGGAGCGACTAAAGGCTACGACAGGCAAAATTGTAAAAAATAAAAAAAGTGATAAATGAACGAGCAGGAATTAAAAGAAGTCTTCCTACGAAAAAAAGCCAAAAAAGACCAGGACGGTAATTTTCTGACTGGTTTTACCCCAAAGGTTACTTTTGAACAAGTGCAGGATCACCTCCGTCAAATTCCAGAAGTTTGTGCCCATTGCGGCCTTACACCTCAGGAAAGTGAGCGGCTTTTTGAATTACAAAGAACCAAAGTGCGCAATGATGCCACCAGAGGCGGTCGACGAGGAAGGCGTCTGGAGTTGGATCGAATCCAACCAGAACTGCCCTATGATCAGATCGACAACCTGGTGTGGAGTTGCTATTGGTGCAACAATGCCAAAACCAATTTTTTTAGTCAAACTGAATTTGAGCCCATTGGCAAAGCCATTGGTAATGCCCTCAGACAAATACTACAACAAAATGAGCAACGAACCCAATAACACCTCCTCCATCATCAGCAAAGTCTGGAGCTTCATGACCGTTCTGCGCGACGACGGCGTAGGCTACGGCGATTACCTGGAACAGCTAACCTATTTGTTGTTTTTAAAAATGGCCGACGAGTTCAGTCGCCCGCCCTACAACCGCCAATTGCCCATCCCTCTGGAATACAACTGGCAAAGCCTGACTGAAAAACGGGGAGCTGAACTAGAAGTGCATTATTCCATCCTCTTGCGTGAGCTCTCCCAATCCAGGGGCATTTTGGGGCAAATTTTCACCAAAAGCCAAAACAAAATCCAGGACCCAGCCAAGCTCTACCGCCTCATCGACATGATCGACAAGGAGCAATGGAGCACCATGGGCGCCGACATCAAGGGCAAAATATACGAGGGGCTACTGGAAAAAAACGCAGAAGACACCAAAAGTGGTGCCGGGCAATACTTCACGCCGCGTGCGCTCATCCGCGCCATGGTGGCCTGTGTGCGCCCCGAGCCCATGAAAACCATTGCCGACCCGGCCTGTGGTACCGGAGGTTTTTTCCTGGCTGCTTACGATTTCATCGCCGATCCGCAGCACTACACCCTCGATCGGGAGCAAAAGGAATTCCTCAAGCACCAGACTTTTTTTGGCAACGAGATTGTAGCGGGCACCCGCCGCATGGCGCTGATGAACCTGTTTTTGCACAACATCGGCGATTTTGAAAGCGACAATTTTATTTCCCCCGCCGATGCCCTGATTTCCGACAGCGGTCTACGGGTGGATTACGTGCTGGCCAACCCGCCCTTCGGCAAAAAAAGCAGCATGACCTTCACCAACGACGAGGGCGAACAGGATACAGAAGACCTGACCTACAACCGCTCCGATTTTTGGGTGAGCACCAGCAACAAACAGCTCAACTTTGTACAACACATCAAAACCCTGCTGAAATCAACCGGAGTCGCCGCTGTAGTACTGCCTGACAATGTGCTGTTTGAAGGTGGAGCGGGGGAAACCATCCGCAAAAAGCTACTTGAAACGACCAATCTACATACCATCCTGCGCCTGCCCACGGGCATTTTCTACAAACAGGGGGTGAAGGCCAATGTGCTGTTTTTTGACAACCAATCCGCCTCTCGCGAGCCCTGGACGAAAGAGATCTGGTTTTACGATTTCCGCACCAACATCCATTTCACCCTCAAAAAGAACCCACTCAAATACGAGGATTTACAGGATTTTATCGCTTGCTACAAACCCGGCAATCTCCAACGCCGCCAGGAAACCTACCACCCCGAAACCAATCCGGAAGGTCGCTGGCGCAAGTTCAGCTACACCGACATCGTCACCCGCGACAAAACCAGCCTCGACATCTCCTGGCTCAAAGACGATAGCCTGACCGATCTGGATAATCTGCCAGATCCGGATGTATTGGCCTTTGAAATCATTGAGAACTTGGAAGCGGGAATTGAGAGTTTTAAGGAGATTATGGGGGAAATTGGGGGGCGGTAAGGTTTTACGGCTTGGTTCACCGGGAGATTGCTTTCAAAAAGATTTTTGACGACGTGATGGGCAAACAACGCAAGAACGAATTGGACCTTTATCGGTTGTTGTCGCAGGATGAGAGTTTTAAGGTGGCGATGTTGGATACGTTGAAAAGGATTTTGAGGGCGTGAGGGGGAATTTTTTCTAACGAAATACTTTATCAATTCGTAACTATTTAGCAGCCGCCTGTGGCGGGATTTTTCACCACGAAGACACTAAGGCACAAGGACACAAAGACATTAAGCGCTAAAATGTTGTGTCTTTGTGTCTTTGTGTCTTTGTGGTAAAAAAACTGGGATACAATAGCCACCGCAGGTGGATGGGCGCTAAATACGTACATCAATTCAATAAAATCGAACCTTTATGTTGAACAATTTCCTTGACAACTTCCCCATTTCAAAATTAATCCAAGAAGCCGAATCACTGCAAATCGGCAAAGAGAAAGAATATTTTACGAGCTATCAGGAATTCATCAACTACTTCAAAGCTATACAAGGACCAATTTCAAGGCACCACGTTGTAATCGGAATATCCTTTACTTACAGCTGGATGCCAACCATCCTCGAAATAGCCACAAATCACCTGGACGATGCGACAGGGATATTGAATGAGGCCAAATCTGGAAGTAGCCTTGGTAAACCTGAATTGGAAACCCTGAAAAAATGCTTCAATAATTCCTTGGTGGGCAGCTCCAAACTGCTACACTTTATCGATCCAGAACGCTTCCCTATCTGGGACAGCCGGGTGTGTAGGTATTTGCTGGGCCGAAAACCCCACTCCTATCTCGTTGAAGACGTAGACCATTATTTGGCTTATCTGGCTTATTGTGAACAACTCGTCAGTAGCGAAGGTATTGATGAACTGCAAAAAAAAGTAAAAGAAAAAGTAGGTCAGGAGGTTTCCAAAATGAGGGTGATTGAGTTGATTTTTTTCTTGAAGGGGCAAAGGCCTGCCACAACTGCATCTGAAAATACAGTAGTGGCTGAATCGAAAAGTTAAGCCCCTCATCCTTCACCGCGTCTTCGGCATGGCTTGGACGTAGGGGACAATGCAGGCGGCTAGCAGGCCGATTAGTTGTGCACCGTAAAAGGCAGTATCGATGGGGAAGCCAATTGGGTAAAAAGTGTCCCATTCGCCCAAGTTCAATGCGCCCAGTAAGATGAGAAACACTCCCAAGAACACCATATTTACGGCGGCGAAAAATAGGTAACCTTGCTTCTGTTGCCACAACATCCCGAGTAAAAGCAATAGCCCCATCAAAGGCATCGCCAGATATGTTATAAGGTGAATCAATTTCCAAACCGCCTCATATCTATCCATATCCTCCACTTCAAAAACTTGTAAACCAGACCAGGCAAGAAAAATCATAATCACCAGCTGAAACAAATTGTGTGCGGATACCCAGGGCAGTAAAAGCAACAATGCCCCTATTAAAAACAGGTAATAAGGCAAATGCCAAAAATAACGCCAAAAAATCCCCTCTTTTAAAAACTGTCGGGCATGTTCTACACAACGTACTGCATCTTCAATCTTATTAGGTAAACTTGGAATAACAACTAGCCGATTATTTTTATAAAAAGTATCATTATTATTGATCAGTTTGTATGCAGATGCTTTTGGGTGCTTTATCCGATTATGGGTAACTTTATAATAAGTGGATAGCACAGACAGATCTGACAAATCCGGCCGATACGATAGAAACGACTGATCCGACCAATAAGATCGGTTCGAAAGATACGAAAGATTCCATACATACGACTTATCCGTCTGATCCGATAGATAAGATAGAAACGCCAGATACGACCTATCCGACAAATAGGATAGATACGACTGATCAAACTGATTCGTTCGAAACGATAGATACGACCGATACGGCTGATTCGTCCAGTATAACGAAATCGATCGATCAAACAGAAACGACCGATACCACAAATCCGATCGGTCTGATAAGGTCGATAAATCAGATCGATTCAATAAATATGACTGAAATGACTTAGCCGACGGAAACTCCAGATTTACAGAGATAAACCGCTTTTCCCAATAAACTTTATCCGTTCGATAACGCGATTTCAGCCAAGTTCCTTCTTTGTCCCTAATACGTTTAAACACCTCTTCACGTTTCCTAAAGAAAGATAAAGTATCTGCAGGTATGAAACTTGTAGTATCTTTTGCCAGGAATACAAACCCATACGGATAAATTCCACTTTGTTTAAAATCCTGCAAATCCCGCTCCGGCATCCAAAGCCACGCTGTTTTAACAATTGTCCCCATCCGAAAAGCCGCCGCAGTGATCCCGCATAAAACCCAACAGCATCCCGCATAAATCAATAAGCAAACCACACTTTGCTGAATGTGATAAAAAAATGGCCTGTTTTGAAATTGCCGATACATCCAGATACAAGCAAATGCCACTACCAACAGCAAAGGATAAACGTACAATCCATCATAAGCGAACTCAATAGGTTTGATCGGATCCACCACCCACTGATCCAGATTTATGTATTTTTTATTCACAAACTCTCTTGTCGCCCAATGCACCGGATACAATAAGCCCGCTCCAAACAACAGTGGCGCACCAACCAAACTATAAAATAAGACCCAATGCACCCCAGTGTACCAAATCACCGGATAACGCTCCCGCAGGTATTGGTCCAAGCGCTGCAAAAAAACAGGTACCAGCCACTTAGATATACTCTTCATAAAAGCGGGTTTTGACGGAAGAACTGATGTCGCGGAAATAGGTGATCACCATTTGTTTTTGGCTCAGGAACTGCAAAAAATCCTGGCTCGATACACTCAAGTCGGTAGATAGTAACCAATTCAGGCCATTGTGCCAGAGCTTATGGTAGGCCAGGCCCTGCAAGGCCGCAGTCAAAGCGCTATAGTCGAGCGTTGAACCAAATTCAAATACATTCACCCGGCGGTTTTTGCCCCAGTCTTGGCTATGCCCCAGATTTTCCACCTGTCCATTGCGCATGAACAACATGTGATCCGCCACTGCTTCAACCTCGTGCAGGTGTTGCGAACTGAGCAAAATGGCCAATGGATGCCGCAGGCTGTGGGCCAGGTTTTTTAAATCATTCAGTACAATCAGCTGGGTTTTTACATCCAGATAGGCCAGGGGCTCATCGATGATCAGAAGTTGGGGGTTCCAGATGAGGGCCTTGGCCAGGGCAAAACGCAACTTGTAGCCCCCGGAGAGTTCGGCCCAGCTTTTGTCCAGATGTGGGGCCAGGCCCAGGCGTTGTACGATGTAGTTTACGGCCTTTTGATTCTCCTCTCCTTTTAGGCCATGCTGTACTGCTTCCAGACTGAGGTTTTCGGAGAGGGAGCCCAGCCAGGGACTCAGTTCTTGTGGTACGTAGGCAATGTGGTTTTTTAGCTGTGGCCAAAAAGGTTTTGGTTTGGCGCTGAACAGCGGGTAGCGCAGTTCCCCGGCATCGGCAGCCAGTTCGCCCGCTAAAATGCGGAACAGGGTGGTTTTGCCCGTAGCGTTTTCCCCCACCAAGCCGGTGATTTCACCCAGTCGCAACTCCAGTTTCTCCAGTTCCAGGCTGAATTTGCTGCTGGCATAACTTTTCCGCAAACCACTCGCTTGCAAAACCAGGGCATTGGGCACTGGCAAAATCTTCATGCGTTCGGTCAGGGCGTTTTCTTTGGCTCGCATGGCGTTCAGAGCGACGGGATTGTAATCTTGTACCACCCTTTGCGTCAAGGCTTCCAATTGTTGCAAAGCTGATGCTTTATCGACATCATCTGGCGCCATCATCCACTGTAGCTTGGCAAGAATGGCTTCATCTTCCAATTGTGGATTTGCGGCGTATTGTTTGCTGAAATCAATCAAAAGATCGGCTCCGCGCTCTGGTTGCTGTCGCAAGAGCTCCAGGATGCTCGCTGCTCGTTGTTCTAGCTGCTCGTTCATGCGGCGGAGAGGTTTTGGGTGATCAATGGAAGCGTGTTTAAGATACGCAGGGCCACGCCATTTTTTTCTTTCACCGCTTCTTTGAAGTCGATTACGCCGTTGAGTTCAGATTGGTAGACGACGTAGTAGGTGCTGCTGATGAGTAGAGCTGTATTTTCCTGATCCTGGCAAAAATCACGGGTAAGGTCGATCAGCCGCTTCAAGGCCGCATCAAAATTGGCCACCGAAACGTAATACTTGATCTCCTCTATCCGCTTGACTATGTCGTTTGCTGGAATCAAATTTTTACTTTAATTGAGCTTTTAAATCCTATTGTTGTATAGGTTATTATTTTTTACGAATATAATCATAAGTTTTGTATTGGCAAGCGCTCTGTCAACATTTCACTTTGTGTCCTCCGTGTCCTCTTCTTTTTCCTTTGTGCCAATAAAAATGCCGCTTTGGTGATTTTTGTGAAGATCCGAGATAAGCATCTGGGGGACAGTTCAACCGCTGCCGCGGTTGCGAACACCTATCCCGTTCCTTGTCCCCGGACGACCGGGGCTATTCTGAATTTAACCGCTCCGCGGTTAGTTGTAGTGCTTAATATTTACTTCTTCATCATTTCCTTCAATTCCTCAATTCCTTTCAACACCTCCCCCATTTTGCCTTGCAAGTCTTGCAATTCCGCCTTAATCATTTCGATGTCGTCACCACCTGTTGAGCTTTCATTAAAGTCCAGGTTGTATTCATTTTTCAGCAGGGTCAATAAGCGCAAGAAGGTTTTTTGGTTGGTGCCACGCAGCGCCATGCTGACCATGGTTTGAGTAACCTCCAGTTTTTGGGCCAGGGTTGTTTGGTCAAGATTAAGGGACTTGAGTGTCTCTTTTACGCGAGTATGAACGGTCAAATCAGCTGGTGCTTTTTTGGGCATTGAAAATATTTTTAGCTAAAAATATTTACTATTAAATACTTTTAGTTATCTTTGTGTGTCGATAAAAACTTCTTACGCAATTAACAAAATTCCTCAATCATGACCAAAACAAACTTCCACCCCCCACCCTACTTCGTACAAAAAAACGATTTCACGGAACTTTTCACCCTCCTAAATTGTCCACAAAACACCATCCTCATGACCAAGAAATATCGGGGCCGCATCCAGGCCCAGGGAAACGGCGTAGAAAAATCGGTTACCTGGAGCCAGGATGAACCCCTTTCGCGGGAGCAAGGCAAAACCTTGCTCCAACAGCTCAAGGGGCAGCTCAGCGAGAAGGAACACGCCGAGCGGGCCGAGCAGTTTGAGCAGGCCGAGCGCTACATTGCCGGGGCCAATGGCATCCCCGCCCCGGAGCGGCGCAGCTTTCAGAACCGCAAAACCAAAGATGTGCGGGTCGACATTGAGGTGCTGGCGGGTCGGGCCTTTATAGCCGTAGCCTTGTTGGTGGTACTTTATTTTATCTTGAACTAAGGAACGATTAAAAAATAATTTAGCGTTTTGCCTTGCTCTTTTTAGCTTACTCTTCCTATCTTTTTCGTTAAATAGGCCTGCTATTCGCCTCAAAAGATACTCGATTAAGCTCAAAATAGCGGCGTCAAAATCGCCAACTTATTTTTCACTCGTTCCTAAATTTTTGCAATCATGGAAGCCAATGTACAACACTGGATCACTTTTTTGAACGGCATCACCCCCGGTTTTGATACCCTCCAACAAGCTTCAGACGGCAATCCACTTCTGCGCGTGCAGGTAGGCGAGCAGCGGGTGAGCATCATCCAGGAGGCCGAGTCGGATTTTAGTTTTTGGATCGAGCGCTATGAAGCGGCCGATGGGGGCAGCGGCGATGAATTGGTGGTGGATGCGGGGAACGAGGCGGAGCAGCAGCGGCTGGCGCGGAATGTGGTGGAGGCGTTTTTGAAACGGAGAGGGGTGTAGGGTAAACGTATTATAAATTGAGTAAGTCAGTTTAATCATTTGGATAGCCCAGAAATCTCAGGCTTCGTATCTCCATGTTTTATCCAAAAATGCATCTTTCCGCGTTTTCCGCGCTGCTACTATTGTCGCCTGTAGCAACGAGCGTTAAGAAATAATAATGATAATTGTTCACTCTCAATTTAATTCAACCAAAGCGGCATGATGGCAACACGGATACCACGGATGCCACGGATTAGAACGGATTTTTTTCCACCTGCGGTGGAAAAGGACGAGCCGAAGGCGAGTCAAAATCCGTTCTAATCCGTTCTAATCCGTGGCATCCGTGTTGCTATTCATGTCGCTCTACGCCGAAGGCGTCCAAGCGCAAAGCGCGTAATACGTCTTGATCGTCAGGTACGTCGCGGTGCATAAAACCCAGCAGCGAAGCTACGCAACCAAATCGCCCCAACCCAATCCCCCCAATCACCCGTCTTACTTTCCATAAAAACCAAAGCCAATGAACAAGCGCAGCATGATCCTCCTAATGGCTATATTCCTAATGTTGGGATGCCAAAAAGAAAAGGAAACAGAAACAGCAGTCCCCACTGAAGGCATCCTCATCCGCATCGAGAACAACAGCAAGTATACCTTCAAGGACATCAAAGTCGTCATTGATGAGGAAAAGCTTTACGGGACCTTGTCTCCGCGAGAAAAGTCCAATTATCAGGCCTTCTCAATGGCTTATCGCTACGCCTACATTGAGTTAAAAATCAGGAACAAACTTTACGTCCTGCAGCCCATTGATTATTTTGGCGAAGAGAAATTGAAGGAAGGCAAATACACCTATCAGCTGAACGTTGAAGATACTTCCAGTCAGAACGGGCGATTGGATTTGACGTTTAAAAAGGATTGATTGGATTTTTAGGCGCTGGTGTTTGAATTGCCTCTAGCTGATGAGGTTTTTAAAATAAAGCGTTCCTAAATGAGCCAGAAATTGAGAAAAACTGGCAACTAAAAAAGATCGTTTATTTCCAAAAAATTCATCAGCCAGGGACTAGTCAAGGCGCATCAATTCAAGGTTCTATAGATCAGACAATTTAAAACCTCCAGGCTTCAGCCTGCAAGGCGATTGAATAGCCCCAGGCTTCAGCTTGGGGACTATGGCAATCGCTCTCTTGCGGGCTTTAGCCCAACTCTTTAAACACCTTATGAATATTGGGCTAATGAAGTTTTCTTTAAAAAGCGTTCTTTGACATATTGGAACTAACATCAGCGAAAGGGCGATAAAAAGGCGACTGTAAAGCCCTTAGGCCCACATATTGAAGCAAAGGCTGGTTTTGATGACCAGGTTGTGCAAACCATTGTTCGACTTTAATTTTCAATGCATCCCATTGATCGACCAGGCGATGATTGTGCAAAAGATCTTGCTTGAGCCATCGCCACATTTTTTCAATGGGATTGAGCCAAGAAGCATAAGTGGGCAAAAACAACAATTGAACGGGTAAATTTTTACCCTTGAACTTTGCTTTAGGCTTGAGATGTTGCCATGATTTGGGTAAAATTATGGGGAATGGAGATTGCTGAGGAGCTAAAGCAGCAAGGACGTCGGGGTGAAAATGAACCGGCCAATTATCCAGGATGACCCAAATGGTTTTTTGAGGATGCTTCAGGGTGAGTTCCTCAAAAAATTGAATGATGGTGGGTACCTTGATTTTATGACGAATCAAATAGTGGGTTTGGCCCGTTAGTCCATTTAAAGCGCCACAGATTCTGAACGTTTTATTGGAATAATGACCTAATCTACACAAGGGTTGCTTTTGCGAAGCTGGACTCCAGTCATAGCCAATCGTGGGCTGGAGATATACGGTGAGCTGATCCAAGAAATAAATTTCCTGCTCTCCACGATTATGGCTTCGGATTTGCTGTAGCAGGTACTCTACTTTGGCCTGATAAGCTGGATCAGGGCTATGTACATATTGGCGTGCTCGTAAATGGCGAACCCCAATTTTTTTGAGTACTTGCCACACTCCACCCAGGGAGTAGTCCTTAAATGCCTCGATCTTTTCCCTCAATGCCTTTAGCGTCCACCGACTTTGATCTAAACCAAAGTTAGTTGGACTTTGACCTACCACCAACTCAACCTGGGTTTGTAGTTGTGGGGGGCTTAGAGGGGGAAAACCCAGGCTTACGACCGCGGCCTGCCTTTTGTTCTAAGCCTTTGATGCCTCCTGCTTTGTAGCGAACCACCCAGTCATAGACCGTGTTCTTGCGCCGACGTCGCAGTAAGCCTTTGTTTGCAACTTCGTTGCCAAAGGAACCAGACGCAATTTGTAAAATGGCACTCGCTCGCTCTCGAAGATAGGGCTTGGGTGAACGTTTCAAGAGGCCTTCCAAGGCTTCTTTTTCCCCTTCGCTCAAGGTTAGATAGATTCTCATCTCTCCTCTTTTTGATGCTAAGTTACCAATATTTCAAAGATCGTTTTTTACGAAAAACTTCATAAGCCCAGATCGGGGGGCATTACGCCAACCCCAGGCTAAAGCCAGGGGCTATTCAATCATTATTCAGGCTAAAGCCTGGAGGTTTTCGGTTATCTTCCAGGCTGATGAAGTTTTTAAAAGAAAGCGTTCCTAAATGAGTCAGAAATTGAGAAAAGCGGGCAGCTACAAAAGATCGTTTATTCCCAAAAATTTCATCAGCCCGATCAAGAGGGCGTCTCCATGACCCAGAGGGGCTATTCATGTCCTCCGAGCACAATGTCCATTAGTGTATAAACTTTTATAAGTGATCTAGCGCAGCATCAAGTCCCGCAGCAGCGCCACCGCTGTCGTCCTACTGTTCACATCCAGTTTAAAATAGGCATTGTTGATGTGTTTTTTCAAGGTATTCATGGCGATGTACAAGTCATCGGCGATTTGTTGGTTGGTTTTGCCTGCGTAGAGTAGGCGTACTACGTCAAACTCCCGCTCGGTCAAGGGGGCCAGCAGGTGTCCATTGAGTTTGTCCAAAACCAGCTCGGGTACGTGGCGATTGGCCTGGGTGGCGTGATTGGCCAGGGCAATTTCGATGGTGGCGTAGAGGGTTTGTTCATTGAAGGGTTTGACGATGAAGCCCGCGGGGCTGGTCTTTTTAGCGCGCTCCAGGGTTTCTTTATCCGAGTAGGAAGTGAGGAAAACGAAGGGGATGAACAAGGTTTTGTTGATGTGTTCCGCCAATTCAATGCCATCGCGTTCACTCTCCAGGTTGATGTCCAGGATGGCAAAGTCCGGCGGCTGGCGGCGCAATTGAAACAGGGCCTCTTCGGGGTCGTGAGCAATGGCCGACACCTCAAAGTTGTTGTTGCGCAGGTACATCGCAATATTCCGGGCAATCAGGGGTTCATCTTCAACGATCAGGACTTTGATGGCGGTCATGGCTTAGAGCTTGTTTAAGTAACGCAGAAACCTGCGTCATACTAAGTGGTGGTTTTGAACTTGGTAATGAGCAATTGTACATCGGTTCCCGGGTTGCCATTGATGTTCAGGCGGGCGCGCAATTTTTGGGCCATGGCCTGGATGACTTCGTAGCCAAAAGAGCTGGTGTTTTCGGGGTCAAAATCGGGCGGCACTCCTACCCCATCGTCTTTGACCTGCAACAACAATTCCTGGTTGTTTTTTTTCAAAACCACCCAAATAGAGCCATGCTCCCGATTTTTAAACGCGTATTTCAAAGCATTGCTGATCAACTCGTTCAGGATCATGCCCAGGGGGATGGCGGTATCGGTATGCAATTGGAGCGGCTCGATCTGGGTGTGCAACTGGATTTTATCCGCATTGATGTTGTAGGTTTTGAATAAGTGATCGGAGAGGATCTGGATGTACTCGTTCATGTTGACGCTGTTCACCGCCTCATCGCGGTACAGGTTTTGGTGGATAAAAGCCATCGCCTGCACCCGCAGGATCGCCTCCTTGATCACCCCTTTGGCGCTGCTGTCCTGGAGGGTTTGCGACTGCAAATCCAGCATACTGGAAATGACTTGCAGGTTGTTTTTCACCCGGTGGTGGATCTCGCGGTTCAATACCGCCAGTTCCGCCGACTGCTTCTGGATGATGGAGTTGTTTTTGTGTTGCTTGCGGTATTGCAGGTAAATCACGCCGCCCAGCAAGATCATGGCACTGAGCCCCAGGAAGAGGAAGTTGCGGTTGCGCCGCTCGTCGTTGAGCAATTTTTGCTTCAGGGTATTTTCTCTACTCAGTGATTGGCTGAGTTCTTTTTCTTTGAAGAGTTGAATTTCGCGGAGTTGCGACTGGTTTTCGAGCGCCGCAAAGAGCCGTTTTTGGGCAAGCAAGGACGAGTCCATCAGGATACTTTCGCGCAAGAGGGCCAAACGCGACTGTTTTTCCCGGCTCAACTGGCTTTCTTTCAGTCGGTTGCTCAGGTTCAGGGATTCAATTTCTTTTTCCCGCAGGGCTGCCCCTGCTGCCTCCCGGATTTCGGCACTAATGCGTTCAATGTTTTCGGTGCGGAACACGTCCTTGTAGCGATCCATCCAGAGCATGGCGTCGAAGGCGGCGGCATAATCCCCATTGTTTTTGTGGATTTCGGCGATTTGGCTTAAAGCTTCAATGGCGAGTTCCGGGGCTTGGGTTGCCTGCATCATGGTTTTTGCCGAATCGATATAGGCCCTGGCGCAGGTTTTATCCTTTTTGGCCAGGCATAAATTGGCCATTGCCGAATACAGTTTGATGGAACTGCTGGGGTTGTTTTGTTTGCTCACCAGGGCTGCGGCTTTTTTTAAGGCCGCTTCAGCTTGGTCGATGTTGCCCAAAAAGGTCAAAATCACCCCATCCTGAATGGCGGTGTTGGTTTCCGCCAGCCAATCTTTCCCGGCCAGTTTTTGCGCCTCCCGGTTGTGCGACAAGGCCAACTCGTAGTTTTTATCCGAAAAATGCAGTTTGGACAGCATCACATGGCATTGCAACATGCCCTTCGTATCATTCAGTCGCTCTTTGACCGCGAGGGCCCGGGTGTAGTTCGTGATGGCTTGGGCGGAATAGCCAAAATTGACGTTGATGTTGGCCAAACTTTCGAGGCAATCGCCCACGAGGTCGTTTTGCCCGGTTTTGCGCAAAAGGGTGATGGCATCGCGGTAATGTTCTGCCGATTGACGGAAGTAGCTGCGGGCAGCGTACAGGTCGCCAATTTGTTTGAGCAAACGCCCCAGGCGGTATTCATCGTTCTGTTGTTCCAGTAGGGGTTTGGCCTGGTCAAAACTTTTTAAGGCATTGACGTAATCCCGCTTTTGCACAAAAGCCTGCCCGGCTTCGATCAAACTGGCTGCCCGATCCGCTGGTGGTGCTGTGTTTGAGTTGACTTGAGCAAAGGCCAAATCAAACTGGATGAAGCAATAAAAACAGAGCAGGATTCGCCACATAGTGCAGGTTTGTGTTTGAGTACAAAATTATCAGGATTAGCGGCTTGTGGGCTGGTACTTAGGGGTTATTTTAACATTGCCATGGTGCCTGGGTTTATTGGTACCTGTTTTGATTCAATTGGTCTATTGATTGGCGCGAACTGTACGTTTTTTGGCGCAAAAAGCCACCTCGGCTTTGGTTCACGTGTCTGAACTTTGTAGTACAAATTCACCTGACCGTATTATGAAAAAAACACTTAAAATCCTTGCTTACACTGTAGGCACCCTGGCCTTGTTGCTTGTACTCGTGCTGGGTTATTTTCACTTCAAAGGGATTCCGAACTACAAGTACGATCCACCGGCCGAAATCGTAAACCTGAAAGTACCCCGCGATAGCGCCCATGTTGCGCGTGGCAGGGTGATTGGGGCCATGCAATGTGTGGAATGCCATGCCAACGCTGAGGGAAAAATGACCGGTAAACCCATTTCGGATTTACCACCGATGTTTGGCAAAATCCACAGTCTGAACATTACCCAGGACAAGAAGTACGGCATTGGCAACTGGACCGATGGCGAATTGTACTACTTTTTGCGCACCGGGATTCACAAAGATGGCCGTTGGTCGCCACCTTTTATGCCCAAGTATTCTCTCCTGGCGGATGATGACATCTACTCGGTGATCGCCTGGTTGCGTTCGGATGATCCACGCCTGGCACCAGACATCCACGAGGCAGCACCGAACCGTTTTAACCTGGTGGTGAAAATTTTGGCGAATACCTTATTCACCGCCCCACCAATGCCAGCAAAACCTATTTTGATGCCCGACACCTCCCAACATGTTGAGCTGGGCAAATACGTAGCCAACGCAGTGGGCGATTGTTATTCCTGCCATTCCGGGGATATTTTAAAAGTCGACATGTTGGTGCCGGAAAAAAGTTTTGGCTTTTACGGCGGAGGTATTCCCTTGCGGAACCCGGAAGGAGAAACCGTTTTTTCAGCCAACCTGACCATGGACAAAGAAACGGGTATCGGCAACTGGACCGAACAGGATTTTATTGAAGCGGTGCGTTTTGGAAAAAATCCACGCGGTGGTACTTTGTCCCGTCCCATGGGCCCCCGTCCGATGTTGTCGGATGCAGAAATAAAGGCCATTTTTGCTTACCTGAAAACGGTTCCAGTGATCAAAAACCCGATACAGCGTTATCGGGCTAGTGTGCAGTAGTTGGTGAAAAAAGGGGGTGTTTTTTTCAGGCTGATGCTGGTGACAGCGGATGGGGCTAATGAAGTTTTTTGAAATAACCGATCTTTTGTAGCTGCCAGCTTTTCTCAATTTCTGGCTCATTTAGGGACGCTTTATTTTGAAAACTTCATCAGCTTGGAAGATAATCGAAAACCTCCAGGCTTCAGCCTGAATAATGATTGAATAGCCCCTGGCTTTAGCCTGGGGTTGGCGTAATGCTCCCCGATCTGGGCTTTAGCCCAAAAGAGAGCGATTACCATAATCCCCAGGCTGAAGCCTGGGGCTATTCAATCGCCTTGCAGGCTGAAGCCTGGAGGTTTTAAATTGTCAGATCTATGAAACCTTGAATTGATGCGCCTTGACTAGCCATAGACTTGCACCAGCAACTCATTTTACAACCCTTCCCAAACCAAATTGATCCCCTTTTTTCACCGCCTTTCCCCCTTGAAAATGGATTTCCACTACTTTTTCACTTTGTACAATCTCGCCCTTTTCATCCGCGAGGCGCTGGATGATTTCTTTGCTGGCGATGTCGATGATTTCACCCGTGCTCGGCCAGGCGTGGCGCCCGTCCATGCTAAAAGTGATCCAACCCGGCTGGTCGCGCAAGGCTACTGAAGACAGGTAACGTGGCGGCATTTGTTGGTTGTCAAAAATATGCATGCGTTGGTTGGCACCATCGGCCACCCATAGTTCTTTTTCGTTGGGCGTCAGGCCGATGCCGTGACTGGGGCAGCCATGTCTTTTGATGAAACCTTTTTCAAAACCGGGTACCTCCACCCGATGGATCATTTTTCCCGTTTTTAGGTCAGCGATTTCGAAACCCAGCAGTTCGTTCACATTGCCGTACAACAGCGACTGTTTGCCATCAATGGTGAAGGGCCGCACGCTGGCCGAAAATGGCCCGATCTGGCGTTGTTTGCTGGTGTTTTTGGGGTTGA
Source organism: Haliscomenobacter sp. (assembly GCF_965225875.1). Taxonomy (GTDB): domain Bacteria; phylum Bacteroidota; class Bacteroidia; order Chitinophagales; family Saprospiraceae; genus Haliscomenobacter. The sequence goes on from NZ_CBDDBS010000002.1 coordinate 2,134,048, forward strand.
CCACGGTTACATACGGTGAGGCGAGGCCTTCCATGTACACCGCCTTACCGTTGGGTGCAAAAATGGTGTTGTGGGCCTTACTTTTGAGCACAATCTGTTCTTTCACTTCGCCGGTTTTGGCATCAAGGACGTACCATTGATCTTTTTCAAAAGAAGGTTGGAAGATGGTCAATCCATCCGGCGAAATGGCCATGCGGTCGCAGCCCGCTTCGTAAATCTTTTCCCAAAGCAATTTTTCACTTTGTAAACTGATGCACATCAGCGACTTAACGGTACTCACGTAAATACACTGGGTGGCCAGGCTTACACAGACACCCTTGACGTTAGAGGGATGTCCCGTGGCATCCAGGCTGCCCGTGGGAATCCGTTTGACCAATTTGTAATTGTCGTCGATGTCGTACACCAAAATACCATGGCCGCCGTATTCCAGGTAGTTGCGGATGCCGGGTTCGGCTACGTAGAGGTATCTTTTTACCCCGGATTGAGCCTGAGCAGTGGTCAGCAGCAGGCATAAAAAGGTAAGGGATAAAAGTACAGTGCGAATGGCTTGAAAAAGGTGGATCTTAAGCATCTTGTAGGATTTGAGGACAAACCCTAAAGCTAAAAAAAGCTTTGATCATTTGTAACTATTTAGCAGTCGCCTGCGGCGGAATTTTTTACCACAAAGGCACAAAGACACAAAGACATTAAACTCTAAAATATTGTGTCTTTGTGTCTTTGTGTCTTTGTGCCTTTGTGGTAAAAAAGATTGAATATAAAATCCACCGCAGGTGGATGTGTGCTAAATAGTTACGATCATTTTTAAATTAAGCCTCTCAATTCCCTGGCAAATTTCCATTCAAAGTCTCCTTGAGCAATAAAACCAATCGCTCAAAATCTACAGGCGCCGGGTTCTCAAATTGTTGTTTGGCAATGGCCGCAGCAGTGGCTTCGATGTGGCTTTCCTGGTATCCAATTTCGGTCAAACTGGTCGGAATGCCCAATTGCTGAGCCAAAGTTTTGATCGCCGCAGGTGGGTACGGACTGCCAAAAATCCGCTGAAAATCCGCTTGCAAAGTCTCCCCCAAATAGGGCCACTGATAAGCCAATACATGCGGCAATAAAACGCTATGGGTTTGCGCGTGATCCAGCCGATAATTCCCGCCAACCACGTGCGCCAGTTTGTGGTGCAAGGCCATGTTGACTTCACACAGGCATTTGCCGCTCAAACAGGCTCCCAGCAACAGTTGCTCATTGACCTCGGCATTGAGTGCTTTTTGCACGGCCAATGCACGCAAGCCCTCTAGCAAATGGCCCATACCCGTAAGCGCATTTTGTCGGGTAAGCGGGTTTCCACTGGGGCTATACAAGGCTTCTACCAAATGCGCCAAGGCGTTCATGCCGCTGCAGGCTGCTAATGCCAGGGGCATGTTGAGCGATAAGGCAGCGTCGTAAAAAACCTTTTGGGGCAACACCCGATCATCACGACCCACTTTTTTTGCACCATCCGCAGTAATGCCATACATGTTGGTCATTTCGGAGCCCGAATAGGTGGTAGGGACCGCCCAAATGGGCAGGGCGGTTTCCAAGGCCAGTGCTTTGGCCAAACCAATTGCAGACCCGCCGCCGATGCTGATGATTTTATGCAGGTTTTTGTTCTGAATCTTGCCTAAAACTGCCTGCACCAACTCGGCGGGTACATGCTGCGCTACCTGATCAATGTGCTCCACAATGTGCAAATGGGGCAAACGGGAAATGTCTTCCACCAGCTCCCGGTAGCGGGCACTGGCGATGAGCAACACATTCTGCGGTGCTGCTTCCAAGGCCAGTTCCGCTTCCAGGGCTGGAACCAGGTTTTGCCCAAAAATCACTTTGTTTGCAAAAGATTGGTAGCTGAATTTCATTAGAGGGCAATAAAAAATAAGTGATTCATTTTGCCCCACTGCTAGGCAATGTATGCTGGTACCTTAATTGGCTCCAAAGGTGCAATGATTTCATCCCTGCGATCGAGCATATGTGGCGGCAAAAGCAGGTGATGCCCCAACTGATCGGCAGACTCATCGATGAAAAAGCCAATATCAGAAGTAGCATATTCAAACAACACGCCCGATGGCGTCCGGTTGTAAATGGAATGGAAATAGTTGCGATCCTTCAACTCGGTCACATCCGTGTAGCCGAAACCTTCGATGTAGGCCTTCAGTTCGGTGTTTTGCTCATCGCTGTCCACAGCAAAGGCCACGTGGTGCGGAATCCCTTCGGCAAAATGCCAGCTGCCCTGGGGCAAATCGGGCACATGGTGAACATCGACGATACGGGCTGCCCCGCCATCCTTGACCTGGAAGCGGTAAAAATCGCCATCCTGAGCAGCTGCCGTAAAGCCGAGCACGGTTTTTAAATAGTGTTCCATACCTTCCATATCCCGCGAAGTGATCTGCACCCCATAAATGCCCTTGATGCCATCTTCTTCTCGAATTTCGTCGGTATGCCAGGCTTTGCGCTGGTCAGAATCATCACCTACTACGGCCAAACCAAGGCCGCATGGATGCGCAAATTCGATCATTTTTACACCCAATCTGGATATAATGCCACTATTGCCCACCCCATGTTTGTTGAGGTGTTGTACCCAAAATGGCAAAGCATGGGTAGGAACGGAGAACATTGAGCGTTCAATCTGCCCACTGCCAATCCTTCCTTGAACTCCGGCTTGTTTGAAGGGAAAAGTGGTCCAAACGGAGCCGACTTCAGCGTTGGCATTGGCGTAATAAAGGTGGTAAATACTGGCCGCGCCATCAAAAAGTACGGTTTGTTTGATCATCCGCAGGCCAAGAACCTGGGTGTTGAAATCAACGTCTTCTTGGGCGGCCCCCACACAAACCGTTAGGTGGTGCAGGCCATTGATGTAGGTGCTAGGGAGCATGGTTGAAATGTAGTATGGGTTTGAAAAAAGAGACCCTTGCGATGGTCTCATTTGCACTGAAATAACCGGAGGTCTGGATCTGAAGTTGTAAAACGAGAGGAAAGGAGCAAAAATCTTAATCTAGTTCAATATTCCTTGGGGCTTACTTCCCGGAAAGTTTACGTTTGGTGGCAGACAAAAACTCTGGAGTAATGCCCAAATAAGAGGCAATGTACTTTTGGGGCACAATGAGTTCAAGGCTTGGATAGCGTTGGATGAAGGCAATGTAATGCTGCTCGGCCGTATAAGAGATGTTGCCTAAAATGCGCTGTTGGTGGCTGATCAGGGAGTTTTGAAACAAGATTCGGAAGTATTTTTCGAGGGCAGGCATGGTTTGCAACAATTGATTAAAAGCCTCCAGGTCCAGGATCAACAACTCGGAATCCAACATGGCTTTGATCGAATATTGCGATGGGTGTTGATTGAGAAAGGCATTTAAATCACCCGTCCACCACATGTCTATGCCAAATTGAATGACGTGGGTCTGGCCTTTTCCATCGGTAAAATAGGTCATCAAACAGCCACTTTTGATCAAAATAAAGGGGGCGTATAAACTACCTTGCTGGGTGAATATTTCATTTTTTTTGACTTTATGGGGTTTGAAAAAGTTCAAAAAATGAGCTGCCTCTTCTATCGTTAAGGGAATGTATTTGCGGATGTTTTCAACAATGTGGGCATCACTTTTTTTCATCTGCTTCTTCGGGTATTTTCTTTTTCTACGGCTTGATAATAAGCCACAAAGGCACCAAGGCGCGAAGGGCAAATTTTCTAAAATCGCCCTCCGTTCCTATTCGTGTCTTTGTGGCAAAAAACTACTCTACTTCCGTTTGTAGCCCAGCGTAAAGCCGATTAAAGCTCCGGCAATGGCACTGACGATTGCATACACGATGCCATCCAGGAACACCCCACCCCAGCTCATCAAGTTGGAGGTTCCATGAATCATCGAGTCATAACTTACCGCGATCAAAAAACCAATGAGCCCACCGTAAATGGCACCCGTGCCCAGCGTACGAATGTTTGCCCATCTTTCAAAAATCCAGGCAATCAGGAAAGAAGCGACTAAATTTCCAAAGACCAGCACTTCCATTTTGGGCTCGGCCTGAGCCGCCGCCATGTTGGGCATAGCCGAAGCCAAAGCGTCTTTAAATACAATGGTGTACATTACAAAACCGCCCATAAAATAGCCGATGAAACCGGCCAGGGTTCCCAACAAAAGTTTGGTAGAGTTCATAAGTGTTGTATTTAAGAGGTGAAAAGGAATGTCTCAACGAGGTAGAGCTAGTTTTTAATACTGATGGAAGGCTTGGGAGATAAATGCGAGTACATCGGGTAGTGCTTCGCGCCAATAGGTCCAGGTGTGGCCGCCATTGCGGATGCGAAATTCGTGAGGAATTTCCTTTTTGCGCATGGCGATGTGCACCAGGGAGTTGCCTTCAAACAAAAAGTCATCGTCGCCACAGTCGATGTACCAGCGCACTGCCTTCTTTTGGTCGTCGGGGATATTGTTAATCATGTACAAAGCACTTTGTTGCTTGTAATAGGCCTCAACCTGGGCGGCAGTGGCTGTAGAATCCTGGCCACGTTTGATTTGTGCTTTGGCTGCCTCCAGATCCAAAGGCCCGGTGGCTGCACTCAATGGACAAGCGGAAGAAAACAACTCGGGATGGTGCAAGGCATAGGCAAAACTACCACCGCCACCCATCGATAAGCCAGCCACTGCTCTAAAGCGCTTTTCCGCCTTGATGCGGTATTTTTTTTCTACTGCAGGCATCAATTCCTTGAAGAAAAAATCCTCATAAAGCCAGGTACCCGTGACGGTGTTGGCATAACCCCGGCGCCCGGTATTGGCATCGGGCATGACGATGATCATGGGCGTGGCTTTCCCTTCGGCAATGGCTTTATCGGTGATGTTTTGCACTTCGCCAAACTGAACCCAGCCGGTTTGGTCGTCGCCTGCACCGTGTAGGAGATAGAGTACAGGGTAACTGCGGGAAGAAGTTTCATAATCGGGCGGCAGATAGATGGCGTACTTCCGCTCCATGTTGAGGATTTTGCTTTGGAGGGTAAGGTTGTCGAAAACTTTGCTGGTTTGTGCAAAAAGGAGATGGCTACCCATCACTGCGATCAGTAGGAAAAAGTTTTTCATGTAGTTTATAGTTTAAACAAGCCTTGAATGATACACAAAATACAAAACGTTTTGTATTCTAAATCAAAATTTTACGAAATCGAACGAAAGTGTTCATCGGTGAACAGTGCGTCAGAATCCTTAATGTCTAATTGCCTGGTTTTATGTTATTTTATTTTATTGGCATGTAAATTGACCCCTATTTTACGATTGGCTTTGAAAAAACTGCACACACGATGCTCCACCACAACCTCTTGTTGATTTACCGCAACATCAAACGATTTAAACACAGCTTTTTCATCAACTTGATCGGCTTGTCTACCGGATTGGCTTGTACCTTATTGATCTACCTTTGGGTCAACGATGAACTGAGTGTTGACCATTTTCATAAAAACGACCAGCATTTGTTTCAGGTCATGGGCAACCTGGAAAACGAAGGCAAGTTGTTTACCCAATCGGCTACCCCCAAACACCTGGCCGAGTTGCTGAGCACAGAAATGGCCGAAGTAGAAATGGCCGCTACGACTACCCCTCCCGCCTGGTTTCCCAAATTCACCCTGAATGCCCAACGCGATCCGATTAAAGGAGTAGGTAAATTTGCCAGTGGGGACTTCTTCCGCTTGTTTTCGTACGAACTTCTGCAAGGCAACAAAAACCAGGTACTGCGCGATAAAAGCGCTATTGTCATTTCAGAAAAACTGGCCAAAAGTTTGTTCAAATCCAACGAAAACGCCATCGGCAAAAGCCTGGAATGGGACCTGGCTGGTTTAAAAAAACAATGCACGGTAAGTGGTGTATTTAAAAACTTGCCCGCCAATGCCTCCGAGCAGTTTGACTTTGTGGTGCCCTTTGAATCGTTTTTGGACATCATCGGTCGGAGCCTTAGTTGGGACAATCTATTCAATACTTATGTGGTGTTGAAAAAAGGGGTTGAGCAGGAGCAGTTCAATACCAAAATTGCGGATTACATTCAGCGCAAAAACCCAGGGGCAAAGATTGAGTTGTTCATCAAACCTTTTGCCGACAACTACCTGTACGGCCAGTACGAAAACGGCGTCCAGGCAGGTGGAAGGATCGAATACGTTCGCCTTTTTTCCCTCATCGCCCTGTTTATCCTGCTCATCGCCTGCGTCAATTTTATGAATCTGGCTACCGCCAAAGCGGCCAACCGGATCAAGGAGGTGGGCATCAAAAAAGCCATCGGAGCCCGCCGCAGTACCCTCATCTGGCAACATTTGGGGGAATCTACCGCCATGACCCTGCTCTCTTTTTTGGTGGCCGGGCTGCTGGTTGTGCTGCTCTTGCCAGCGTTTAATGAGCTTACGGGCAAACAACTGGCACTGAGCTGGAATCCGAATTTGTTGCTCGGTGCCCTGGCCATTGCTGCAGCTACCAGCCTGGTTGCAGGCAGTTATCCGGCCTTTTACCTTTCCAGTTTCAAACCAGTGGCGGTGCTGAAAGGAAAATTTAGTACTTCTGGCGGAGAGCTACTGGCCCGCAAAGGACTGGTGGTTTTTCAATTTGGCATTTCCATCGTGTTCATTGTAGCCGTACTGGTCATTTACCAGCAAATTGAATTTGTACAAAACAAAAACCTGGGCTACAAGCAAAACAACCTGCTCTACTTTGAAATGGAAGGCAAAGCCACGGCCAATCCGGAAGGTTTTTTGGCCGCTTTGCGCAAGGTGCCCGGTGTGGAATCGGCTGCAAATATGTTGACCAACATCGTCGTTGCGCCAGGCGGCAATCTGCCCAACATCGATTGGAAAGGGAAAAAAATTGCCTTTCAAAATGTAGGGGTGGGTTACGGCATGATTGAAACCCTGGGCTTGGAGATGCGTTCTGGTCGGCCTTTTTCCAGGGCTTTCAGCTCTGACACCAGCAAGCTGATCTTCAATGAAGAGGCCGTAGCGGTGATGGGTTTGTCCGAACCTGTCGCAGGACAAGTCATCGATTTTGGCGGCAGAAAAGTAGAAGTTTTGGGCGTGGTTAAAAACTTCCACCTGCAATCCCTGCACGAACCCGTCAAACCTTTTTACTTCCGCTTCGATCGCATGTATGCCGTAACCGTGATGGTGCGTATCGCTGCGGGGACCGAACAAAAGACCCTGGCCGCTTTGGCGCAGTTTTACAAAGATTACAATCCTGGTTTTGTGTTTGATTATACTTTTTTGGATCAAACTTACCGGGCGCAATATGTGGCTGAAAAACGGGTAGGACTGTTGTCGCGTTATTTTGGGGCCTTGGCCGTGCTGATTTCTTGTTTGGGGCTGTTTGGTCTGGCAGCCTTTACAGCCGAGCGGCGGGGCAAGGAGATTGGAATCCGCAAAGTGTTGGGCGCATCGGTATTGAGTGTGATGCGACTGCTTTCCATGGATTTTGTCCGCCTGGTGCTGCTGGCCATTGTGCTGGCGCTTCCCATTGCCTGGTACCTGATGCGGGGGTGGCTGGCTGGATTTGCCTATCATATCGAGTTGCAGGCTTGGGTGTTTGTGTTGGCGGGCGTGGCGGCACTGGGTATTGCGATTCTGACTGTTGGTTATCAGGCGTTCAAAGCGGCCATTGTCAATCCAGTTGAATCATTAAAAACGGAATAATCATGCTGAAAAACCATTTCAAAATCGCTTTTCGCAACTTGTTGCGGTACAAATTGCACAGCTCGATCAATGTGATGGGGCTCGCTATTGGCATCAGCGCGTGTTTGGTTATTTTTCTGCTGGTTCACCACCAACGCAGTTTTGACACCTTTCATCCGGATAAGGAACGTATTTACCGCGTTTACACCGTTTACAGTGGCCTTTTTGAGGCAACCAACAGCGGTATTGCTTTCCCCATACCCGATGCCATTCGTAAGGAATGCACTGGAGTAGAAGCCGTCGGGCATTTTATGACTTTCAGCAACCTCAAAATAAGCCTGGGTGCGCAAAAAGAGCAGGGCAAGGTTTTTGAAGAACAAAACCACATCATTGCTGCTGAACCCGATTATTTTCGGGTATTTGATAGCTACCATTGGCTGGCGGGAACGCCCCAAACGGCGTTGAGTGAGCCTTTTAAAGTGGTGTTGACCGAGAGTAGGGCGAAGTTCTATTTCGGCAACATTGAGCCTCGCGCTGCCCTTGGTCAGGAAATCAGCTACAACGATTCACTGTTGGTGACGGTTTCCGGTATTGTCAGTGATTTGCCCAAACAGACCGACCTGAAATTTACCGATTTCATTTCTTTCAGCACCATCCCGCAAAGCTGGTTGAAGCACGATGTAGGTGGCTTAGAGGGCATGAAAGAATGGGGCAGTACCACCAGTGCTTCTCAGGTTTTTATCAAATTGAACAAGGATGTTGAAGCAGCACGACTCAGCAAACAACTGGCCCAATTGGTCAAAAAATACCAACCCGATAAAGATCCCAAACTCAAACTGGTGTACCCCATGCAAGCCCTCGCCGACTTGCGCTACTCCACTATCGGAATTTTTAACGACAGCGCCGCCCCTGCCAACCGAAAAACGCTCAATGCTTTGGCACTGGTGGCAGGATTGCTCTTGTTGATTGCCTGCATCAATTTTATCAATCTGGCTACGGCCCAGTCTATTCAACGCTCCAAAGAGGTCGGCGTACGCAAGGTTTTGGGCGGCACCCGCGGTGTATTGATCAGCCAGTTTTTGGGCGAAACCCTGGTGATTACTTTTGTCGCTATGTTGTTTTCCATTGCCTTGTCGAAGGGCGCAATGGCATTTTTCCGGGAGTTTTTGCCCGAAGGTCTAACCTTTGACTTGTTTACGCCTAGTGTTCTGGCCTTTATTGGTGCGGTGGTGTTGCTGGTGAGTGTTCTGGCGGGTTTGTATCCGGCCTTTGTGCTTTCGGGTTTCCGGCCTGCCTTGGCTTTGAAGGCCAAGTTGTCTAGCAAAGGTACAGGCAGCGGGGTGGAATGGCTGCGCAAAGGTTTGATCGTTTTTCAATTTACCTTCTCCCTGGCGCTGATTGCTGGGACCCTCATCATCGGGCGGCAAATCAAATTTATGCAAAATGCGGAATTGGGTTTCAATGCAGATGCGGTGGTGCATTTTCGGCCACCCTTCCAGTATGAGTCGGAGAAAAAAGCCCTATTGGGCAACCAACTGCGGCAATTGATTGGCGTAAAAAGTGTTTCGATCCACGCGGATGCACCGGCTTCACAAGGAATCAATACCCGCATTTTCAATTACAAAGGCAAAAAAGAAACCGCAGATTACGAGTTTTTGGTCAAAGGCGCGGATACTGCGTACCTGCATCTGTACGATATTGCACTTCTGGCTGGACGCAATCTTTTGCCTGCTGATTCCACGCGGGAATACCTGATCAATGAAACGGCATTGAAACAACTGGGTTTTAAACATCCACAAGATGCCCTGGGCAAAGGGATCATTGAAGAGGGCAAGGAATTCCCGATTGTGGGTGTGGTCAAAGATTTTCACAGCCGTTCTTTGCATGAGCCCATCCGTCCCCTGGTAATCGCGATTAGTCCTTTGAACCAGCGCCGGGAACTGAGCCTCAAATTGGCAACCCAAGGCAAGGGCCTTGATTCTTTTAAAGCGACGATGGAGCAGGTGGAACAAATTTGGAAAACCGTTTATCCTGGCGAAAAATTTGAATACACCTTTGTAGACCAGGATATTGCAAAATTTTATGAAAACGAGCAACGCACTTCAAAAATCATGAGTGCAGCTACAGGAATTGCCATCTTTATTTCCTGCATTGGCTTGTTTGGTTTGGTGTCTTTTATGATCGGCCGACGGACCAAAGAAATTGGGGTGCGCAAAATTCTGGGGGCTTCCATTTCCAATATCGTGGCCCTGTTGTCGAAAGAACTTTTGTTGTTAGTAGGTATCTCGATCCTTTTGGGTTCACCAATTGCCTGGTATTTGGCGCAGCAATGGTTGAAAGATTTTGCTTTTCACATTGCGATTGAGTGGTGGATGTTCGCCTTGGCTGGGGGACTGGCGATTGCTTTTGCGTTGCTGACGCTGAGTTATCAGGCGATTCGGGCAGCCATTGTCAATCCGGTGGATTCGTTGCGGAATGAGTGAAATACAAGAATAAACATAGCCTCTTGGGCATAAAAGTATCTAAGGCGTAACCTTTCTAAGGTGCTTTAAGGTGCCTAAGGTGGTTCAAAACAAACATAACATAAATTTGAACCACCTTAGGCACCTTAGAGCACCTTAGAAGGTATTCACTTATCCTGCCTGTTGTTGTAAGTACTCCGCAATCGCGGTATATTTTTCCCTCATTGTAGGATCTTCAAATTCCTCCGTAGTCAACGAATACTGCGCCCAACCCAAAGGTGTCCCCTCATAAATCTTGTCTTTTAAATCCAGTCTGGCACCCGCCTCCACCAATACCTTAACCGCTTCCAGACTACTTGACCATACCGCCTGATGCAAGGCAGTGGCGTGTGAATGAAAACCCTCGTCAGGATCTGGATAAGCATTGGGGTTTACACCCTGATCTAACAAATAAGCCAGAGCGCGTACATTTCCGAAAAATGCCGCAGCCACCAGGGCGACTTCTGCCTTAGTGGTACTGGCAGTTTGCATCAATTTGGGAACATCATCCCAGCGATCAAGGCAGATGGCGGTGGTTAGAGTGAGTTGAGCGCCCCGCTCCAGGAGCCGCTGGGTCGCAGCTCTATTGCCATGCGCCAGGGCGCCATGCCCAAGACCAATGTTAGCCCCCTCGTCGATGAGCAAATCCATCAATTCAATTTGTACCCCACTTTTGCGCGGTGTACTACCGGTGACGACCAGGCCAAGGGTGTAATCCAGTTGCACTTGCAGGGTGTCCAGGTTTTGGCCTTTGATTTTGTTGATAATCAGGGCACAAATCGCAACAATATTGGCGGACAATTTGCCGTGACGGATGGGATTGTCGGCTACGAACCAGAGGAGGTAAGGCAGTTGGAAATAGCCCTCAGTGGGACTGTCCAGGCGCATACCCACCAATTCAGGGTGTTCTGCGAGTAAACCTTGCAAGGTCTCTAACTTGCCCTGATCAATGGCCTCAACGGCTTCGCGGAACAAGGGGTCTTTGATGACAAAATCTTCCATAGCTTTATTGTTTTAAACAACGCCTTGTCTGTCAAATATTTGGGTGATTTTTTTCAAAATTAAAAACATTATTCACTAAACAAAACCAATTATTTTATTTTTCACAAAAGCGGACAGGATTGTTCGAGGCCGAACATTGCTTGAATATTTTGCATACTCAAGCAATTGATTATTTGAATTTTATTTTGTTGGTATAAAAATTGGGGGAGCTAATTAGAAGTTACATCAAGCCTATGCAGTACCCATCACTCCGCCACTGTATCCTATTTGTAGTTTTTTGCTTTTTCCTGAGCCCTCTTTCATGTCAGTCGCCTCAGAGAAAGGCTTCTAATTTAACTGCATTACAATCAAAATTGGAGTCCGATCGAAGTCACCAGGCTTACAATGCACTACAATTTTTACTGGCTGAACATTACACAGATTTAAGTACGGAAGAGAGAAAATCCTTGCGGGCAAGTTTGGAAAAACATGCAAAATGGTCATCGGCAATCCTTTGCCCGAATACCGAACCGGGTATAAAATTGCACCTCGAAGGTCGATTGCTCAATGAAAAAAATCAAGCCATTGCAGGAGCCAAACTGCATATATTTCACACCGACAGTCGGGGTTATTATTCGCCGCTGGATTCGATTTCAGGTAGAATGTTGGAGCAAGACCCGCGACTGGATGGTTTTTTACACACGGATGAACAGGGCAGTTTTTCGATCCAGACCGTGCGTCCAGCCAATTACCCCAAAAAGTACGAGGGGCGCTTATTGCCGCAGCACATCCATATTTTGGCCTATGCTGATGGTTATGCAATTCGCTCTGCTCAAGTAGTTTTTAGTGATGATCCGGCCATGAATGAACATTGGCTGGATTGGGCAAAAAAAGGGAAACACCCCCTGGTGCAGCTGGAAAAAACAGCTGCGGATTTAAATGGAAAATTTGAGCTACATCTGGTCAAAAAATAAACTTCGTGTACCACCCTAAAACAGCATGCCATGTGGAAGAATTATTTCAAAATCGCCCTCCGCAATCTGCGCAAACAACGCGCCTTTTCCATTGTGAACATCATGGGTTTATCCCTCGGGATGGCGGCCTCCCTGGTGATTCTCAATTACCTGAATTTTGAAAAGGGTTACGATAGCTTCCATGTGAATGCCGAACGCATTTACCGGGTGCCCATGGAAATCACCGAAAAAGGTGGCGCTACCCAAACTTTCGCTTTCACCTATCCCCCCGTAGCCACTTCTATGATGAAGGATTTTCCGGAGGTTGAAACGGCGGTGCGCTGGCGAGGCCAAGGCGGGCCCATTAAGGTTAATGAGCAGGTGTATCTGGAACCTGGCCTGCTCTTTTTTGTGGATCGCTCAGTGTTTGATATTTTTTCCTTTCCCTTCGCCAAAGGCAATGCCCGCGTTGCCCTCAATGAGCTGAACGACGTGGTTTTGACAGAGAGCATCGCTCAAAAATATTTTGGAGGAGGAGAAGCCCTCGGCCGAACCATTCGTTATCAGGAGGAGGATTATGTGGTTAAAGCCGTTCTGAAGGATTTGCCTGAAAACTCCCACATCCGCTTCGGCATCCTCTTCAATTTTGACAAATACATCCAATTGGTGGAAGCACAAGGTGGCCGCATCCGCGACAACTGGGGCTGGTCGGACTATTACACCTATGTCTTGCTGAAACCCGGGGCCGACGTCAATACCTTACGCGCCAAAATGCCTTCCTTCGCTGAGCGCTACAAGGGTGAAGACATGAAAGCCACCAGCTATACCATGCAGTTTTTGTTGCAACCCCTGAAAGACATTCACCTCAAATCCCATTACGATTATGAATTTCAAGGCAATGGCAATTTCAAATACCTAGGCTTTTTGGCCATCGCAGGGTTCATCATTCTAGTCATCGCCTGGATCAATTATGTCAATCTGGCCACAGCCCGGGCTTTGGATCGCTCCAAGGAAATCGGGATTCGCAAGGTGGTTGGAGCCGTTCGGCAACAACTGATTCGGCAGTTTTTGGTAGAGGCATTGCTGGTCAATCTAGTTGCGATTGTGCTGGGTTTGCTGATCTTTCAACTATCACTTCCGTATTTTAGCGAGCTCGTGGGCAAAAAAATCCCGGGGCTTGGTTTACAAAACTGGAGCTTTTGGTTAGCCTTGGCAGGCATTTTTGTAGCAGGGTCGCTGCTGGCAGGGTTTTACCCAGCCTTTGTGATGTCGGGCTTCCGGCCTATCCAAACCTTAAAAAGTGCAGCCTTGAATGAAACAGGCAAAATTGGAAACAACCTCTTGCGCAAGATTTTAGTGGTGGGGCAGTTTTCGGCAGCCATTATTTTGGTGGCGGTCATCATGGGTTTATTCCAGCAAATGCGCTACATGCAAAACCTGGATTTGGGCGTCAACATCGAACAAACCCTGGTAGTGCAGGAAACCATGCCCCGTGATAGCCTGGGTTTGTTGAAGGTAAAATCTTACTTGCAGGAACTGGAACGTTATCCCGATATCATCAACACCAGCGCCTCCACCGATATCCCCGGTAAAGAAGTGGGCAATTCCACCACCTTCTGGCGGAAAAACACCCGCAATGAAAAACGCTGCCGCACCCTTGGGGTAGACGAACATTTTTTAGACAATTATGGCCTGAAAATCATCGCCGGGAGGCAGTTTCGAGAAAACTTTGCTTCTGACGCCGCTCAACGCAACATCGTTTTGAACGAAACCGCTGCCCGCATTATCGGGTTTGAAACACCTGAAGCGGCCATTGGACAAAAAGTCACCTATTCCGATGGTGATCTGACTGTAGTGGGCGTGTTGAAGGACTACCATCAGGAATCGCTCCGCAACGATTTCGACCCCATCGTTTTTTATGCCAGTTCCAATTTTTGGCAGTTTTATTCGCTGAAAGTGAATACCACCAACATGCAGGAAACCCTGGCGAAGGTGGAAAGCACCTGGAAATCCTATTTTCCGGGCAACCCATTCCAATACGTTTTCCTGGATGAATTTTATAACCAGCAATACAAGGTGGATCGGCAGTTCAACGCCATCCTTTGGTGTTTTACCCTGCTCGCGATTGTAGTGGCTTGCCTGGGTTTGTTGGGCTTATCGGCCTTTATATTGGCCAAACGGGCCAAAGAAATCAGCATCCGCAAGGTTTTGGGGGCCAATATCGGGCAAATTTTAAGTTTGGTGACGAGCGAGTACTTCCGGCTGATTTTGATCGCTGGGGTGGTGGCATTGCCCCTGGCTTATGTATTGATGCAGCAATGGTTGAAGAGTTATGTTTTCCGCATCCAGGTGGGCTGGTGGTTTTTTGTATTGCCGATTCTGGGCGTGGTGCTGATTGCCGGGCTGACGGTAGGTTGGCAGAGTATTCGGGCGGCAATGGCGAACCCTGTGAAGTCGATGCGGAATGAATAAGTTCTAAAGTGATTCTTAAGTGCCTTTGGTTTCTTAGGTGGTAAAAAGATTTCACCACCTAAGAAACCGAAGGCACCTCAGCAGCACCTCAGCAGCTCGGAGGCGTATGGTTTAATTGATGTCCTTATTCCCTTTTAACTGGGTTTTCAGGTCCTCCGTTGCCTTCTTTTGCTGGTCGTTAGGCGCCTGAGCGATGGCCTTGTCCGCATACTCTATGGCTTTGGCAAAATCCCCTTTGGCGCTATACGCCCGCATCAAACCACTGTTAACCACAAAATTGTCCCCGTGTTTTTTCTGGTTGTCCAGCATTAGCTTCAAAGCACGATCTGCTTGTTTCAGCGTGATCAAGCTGCGACCAAAAGTAGCCAGTTGCTGCGCATTGCCCAAGGCTACTACTTCAGTCATCAAGGAATCTGCCTCCTTCAAACGATTGGTTCTCACTGCGGCATTGACCCAGTTGCTCATGGTTGGGAAGGTTTTTTGGCCACCAAATCCGGTGATGGCTCTTTTGCTCCAGCCATAGGCTTCTTCCAGGTTTTTATTCACAGTGAAGCAGTATTGAGCGGCCTGTAGAACGATTTGGGGGTTAAAACCAATATTGCCCTTCAACTGGTCGCGAATCGTGGCTATGACGATGTCTTCGGTATTCACACTCACCCGAAATGGCAAGGAAAGATTGTCCCACATCAAGGCGATGGTGCAGGCATTGGCGCTGTGATTGGTAAACTCGTACTTGAGGTATTCCACACTTTTATCCAGGGGCTGTGGCTTAACCTTTACACGCAAAACATCGTCTTTTTGCTCGTAGTAAAAGCTGCCCCAGGCGTTATTGACCTTGTTAAAAATCAAAATGGAGCTATCTGGATTGTACGCCACATGAAAGCCGTACTTCCCGGCTTTAATGTCTTTGCCTTCCACTTTTACATCGTGTTCAAAGGTAATGGTGGTGTTGTCATTGGCACCAGCCCGCCAGGGCGCGGTAGGGGCATTGGTCAAAAAGCTGAAATTGGTGAAGCCCAGCGGAATCAAGGTTCCCCAAATTTTCCCTTCCCGTTTGTTCACATCCGGGCGAGCATAAGTGATGGTGATGCTGGTGATGCCCACCTCTTCGCTGACCATGGCACGAGGGTTCCCGGCAACCGGTGGAAGGTCCAATTGAGCGTAAGCAACCACATTGCCCAGCAGTAATGTCATTGCGAAAATGAGTAGTTGTTTCATAAAATGAATTGATTGAGTGGGTGAATTGAGGCTGAAAATTACCTGTTTTTGGAATCATTTGCCTCTTGATTTTGTACTGCTTAATATTACCTTTAAAAATGACAAGTTATGCCACCTGAGATTCCGATCCCTACCTTACACTTGTTCCCCAAATTGGACCAGTTTTTATTGGAGTTTTTGCGCAACCTCTCCCCCGCTGATTGGGACAAACAAACCATCGTGCCACGCTGGACCATCAAAGACATTGCTGCCCACTTGCTGGACGGTAACCTGCGCACCTTATCCATGTCTCGCGACCAGTATTTTGGTGAAAAGCCAGACCCCATCGAGTCTTATGGCGATCTGGTGGCCTACCTCAACCGCCTAAATGCCGATTGGGTCAAAGCCTTCAAAAGGGTGAGCCCAACTGTGTTGATTGAATTATTGGAGCTCACGGGATCCCAATACTATACTTATCTCAAGACACTTAACCCGTACACTCCTGCCTTATTTTCGGTTGCCTGGGCTGGTGAGGAAAAATCCCAAAACTGGTTCCATATCGCCCGCGAATACACTGAAAAATGGCACCACCAGCAACAAATGCGCCTGGCTATGGGACAGGAGGAAATGCTGTATGCTCCAGACTTGTATTTCCCATACCTGGATACTTCGATGCAGGCATTGCCGCATCATTATCGAAATGTGGTGGCTGAGCCAGGAACGGTGATTGCTTTTGTGGTAAAAGGGATTCCAAACGCGCAATGGTATTTGCAACGCGGCGAAAATGCCTGGGTTTTAAGCAAGACTTTGAATCAAGCACCTATTGCTTCAGTAAATATTGACGGGGCCATCGCCTGGCGCATGTTGACCAAAGGGATTGCCAAAGCAGAGGCTGCGAATTTAGTGGAGATTGAAGGGGAGCAAAAACTGGGGGCAGTGGTGCTGGATATGTTGGCGGTGATGGCCTAGGTTTATAAAAATACAATAGAATCGATAATGCGACTCAAACTCCTTGTCATTCGCAGCGCCAATCCTGCCCAACTCGCGCAGTTTTACACCCAACTGGGCTGTATCTTTGAACAGCATCGGCACGGTAAAGGCCCACTGCATTATTCCTGTACGATTGCTCAAACAGTTTTGGAAATCTACCCTTTGGCCAAAGGACAAGAGGCTGCTGATCCGAATTTACGCTTGGGTTTTGAAATTGAGGAATTTGATACGGTACTAGAAAAGCTAACTGAGCATGGAGGCAAAATCATTCAGACTCCGTATGAGAGTGAGTTCGGCTGGATGTGTGTGGTAGAAGACCCGGAAAGGCGGAAAGTGGAATTGTATAAGATACCATAAAAAAAAGGGTAGCAACAGGAATTGCTACCCTTTTTCTTATGGCTTGATCGCCGCCATATTCTCTTTCATCCAGGGCTCCAAATTCGGACAGCCCTGATAAGTCCGGTCAATCAGGATAAACGTTTTCCGGATCCTTTCCTCCACCCACTTGTTCACAATTTCATTGCGTTTGGATTCGATGGCGGCCTTTTGGATTTTGGCATAGTCTTGCGCCAGGTTGGCTTTGTGTGGCGTGGTACGCGACATCAGTTTCACCAAACGGAAGAAATAATCGCCGGCATCGTCGCGGAATTCGATGGGTTTGGATACCGAATTGACTTTCATGGTATCGATCGCGAAGTAGATATCAGGATCGAGGTCGCCCACTTCAAAAAAGGTATTGCCTGATGTAGGGTTCACCATCCGACCATCGTTGTTGAAACTTTGTACATTTTTGTCCGAAAACTTCTTCACCGCGCGGGAAAAAGAGAGCGAATCTTTCAGCAAAAGGGTACGTACGGTATCCATGTGGCGTTTGCCCAGGGAAACATCCTCATCGGTGATTTCCGGACGAATCAGGATGTGCCGGACGTGGATGGAGTTCCCCCGGCGGCCCAACATCTGAATGATGTGAAAACCAAACTGGGTTTCAATCACAGGTGAGACCTCCATTTCTTCCAATTTATAAGCTGCTGCTTCAAATTCAGTGACGTACTTGCCACGTTTGGCAAAGCCCAGATCGCCGCCCCCACGGGCAGAACCATCGTCTGAGTACTTCTTGGCCAGTTCGGCAAAATCTTCCTTACCCTCTACAATCCGCTTGCGGATGTCCTCCAGCTTGGCCATCGTCACGCGTTTTTGTTCAGCGTTGACTGGCACTTTGTGCACAATTTCACCTACTTCAACCTCGGAGCTGAAATAGGGCAAACTGTCTTTGGGGATCCGCCGGAAAAAATCCTTTACTTCCGAAGGGGTAACCGTTACGTCGGTCATGATTTTATTGCGCATCCGTTCGATGAGCAGGTTGTTGCGCAGGTCCTCTCGGAATTGCTCACGCACCTCATTTACGGTTTGCCCATAATATTCCTCAAATTGCTTGAGGTCGTCGTTCATGTAGCTGAGGATGCGGGTAATCCGGGCATCCAATTGGCTTTCCACCTCTTCATCCTTCACCTCGATACTGTCCAGTTTGGCCTGGTTGAGCAGCAATTTGTTCACCAATACCTGCTCGACCAACATACAACGCGCTTCAGGTGGCACTGTACCATTGCGCTGGGCTTTGGTGTAGGCGTACTGCTCCTCTACTTCGGACAAGAGGGTGATTTCTCCCCCAACGGTAGCTACCATTTTGTCCAAAATCTGCTTCTGCGCTGATGCTGCCATTGATAAAGTCAGCAAGACAGTAAAAATTAAGTATCTCATATTTAGAATATTTCAATATTGCCTTTTTTTAAGGCAATTTCGTACAAATCTTCCCGTTTGCGCTGCAGCAAATCCAATTTGCGCTTGTGCAGCACGAAGGTACGCGCTTGTTGTTCAATGTAGCCTAAAGGGGCAATTTCTTTCCGATTTTTTAATTCCAGTAGTCGGAAATAGTACACAAATTTGCCGTCGCTTTGGCGGAACTCCCGTTTGGAGGCAATGTTGTCAGCGGTGATGGTCCCTTTTGGCATCACCGACCCAATGACATCCACTTTGTGCCAGATGCTATCTACCAGCGTATGGGCTGTTGCATGTTTTTGGCAGTAAGCTTCCAGTTTGAGTAGGTTATTGCCTCTGGGTTTAGCCCATAAATTCAACAAACTATCTGCTTTGGGAACCGGGGCTGCAATTTTGATGAAGTAGCAACGAATGATGGGCGTTTCCAATTCGTACTGCTCCTTGTTTTTTTCATAAAACCCTTGCAACTCGGTTTTGGTTACGGTAGAGTCCAGAAGTTGTTCTACCAAAACCTGCTCATAGTTGTTGCGGATTAAAGAACGCCGATAATCCCTTACCAACTGGTCAATATTCAGATCTGGAGGCAGGTTTTTTTCTGCTTCATACATCAGCAATTCTTCGCGCACCCAGCGGCTAACAAAAGCTTGAATGATCAAAAAGCTGTCGGCGCGAGAAGCTTTTTCCGGGAACATGTTTTCCAAGTCCGAAAGGTGCAACTCACGGTTAAAAACACGCGCCAGCAAGCGATCTGCGCCCTGGTCTGATTTCCAGTCACAGGCAATCAAAATCGTGGCCAGTGCCAAAAAAGTCAACAGGTTCAAGCTCCACTTACCGTACATAGCTGTTGATGGGGAAGTTGTGGGAGGTTGAGGAGCTGAGAGGTTGAGGAGTTGAGGCTGCCGCGAGCGACTTAGACAAAGACCTTGTCAAAATCGCTAGCGGCAGCCTCAACTTCTCAACTCCTCAACTTCTCAACTCCTCAACTATTTTTTAATTAAACTTTCAAAAACCGCTTTTTCAATTTTCACCGGATATTCCTTCTTCAGTTCATTCACCCATTGTACTTCCAGGTGGTCCTGGTAATCAGCGATGATGTAACCACGTGCTTCATTGAGCAACTTGTCCTGAGCTGGGATGATTTTATCCACCTTGCGGAAAGAATACTCGTTGTTTTGCCGGTCAAATTTGGCGATGGTTACCTCTCCTACCTTCCATTCTTTCAGTTCACTGGCTTCAGGCGATTTGCCTTTTTCCAACATTTGTTCTTCCACCCGAATACCAATGGTGTCCGACTTGTTGAATTTAGCCAGCACTTCTTCTGAAGAATGTTTGAGGGCGTACTCACGCATGGGTTCTAAAACCGATTTGGAAATACCATCAACATAAAATACGGTTGTTTCTGCCCGATCTTCCCAGCGGTATTTGCCTTTCAGGGTTTTAAAATAGTTTTTCAAACCCACCGTGTCTTGAGAAGCCTTGTCCCATACATTGATGCGGGTAGCCTCAAACAAGAGGATGCCTTCTTCGTACTCGCGTAACAAGGCTTTGAACTCGGGATATTTTTGATCCAGGCGTTGTTCCTCAAAGCGCAGGCAGGACTCATTGACGAATTCCTCGTACAAGCTCTGCACCGCAGCATCTGCTGATGCCTCGCCCGACATCCGCATCCGCTGACGAGTAGCGTTTTCAACAAACTGGGCAAAATCTCCCAGGGTATATGCCTTTTTTGCCATCGTAAACAACACCTTGGCGCTGGGGGGCTGTGGGGCATGCCACTGGAAGGTAAAGAAGGTATCGTTCAAGTTTGCAGAAAACTCAGTCAGCAGATTGGGATAATCTTTAAACCCGGTTTCACGTTTGATGTCTTCTACCATGGCCTTACGGGCCGTTTCAAAGCGGGCATCTCTTTTGATGCGTGCTTCTAATTGACCACGCATTTGGTCATAAGGTTGTATCTCCTTTTTGCTGATTCGCTTAATGATGTGCCAGCCCACGCTGGTTTGAAAAGGTTTGGAGTAATCTCCGTCTTTCGCAACGCTATATGCCGCATCTTCAAAAGCTTGTTCGAAGCGGTTGATGGTCACAAAACCCACGTAACCACCTTTATCTGCGGTTCTGGAATCGTTGGAGTTTTTAGCAGCCAGTTCTTCAAAATTAGTACCGCGCTTCAGGGATGAATAAATGGTGTCAATCTGAGATTTGACAACAATGGCATCATTGCCCTCAGTGCGCAGCAAAATGTGGGCTACTTCAACTTCTCCACGAGCTGGGCGTTTGCTGTGTACTTTGAGCAAATGATAGCCTGCACTGGTGCGGATAGGCATGGAGAGTTGTTCAAAAGGCAGGCGGTAAGCTGCACTTTCCAAGGCATAAAAGCCATTGGGAAACATGGCGGTAACATATCCAATGTGCCCACCGTTGGTAGCTGCTGACTTATCCGCAGAAACCTGCTTGGCTACAGTGGCAAAATTCTCTCCTTTGAGCAAGCGCGCGCGTGCATCCATCGCCTGGCGATAGGCTTCCACTGTGTCGGTGCCTTTGGCCTCAGGGGCAAGGGAAAAAAGAATGTGGCTGATGTCGAGGTCAAATTGCGAGCGTTCAAACAACTCTTTGGTCAATTTTTCAGTTACCTGTTTGTTCAACAAGTAAGAATCAGCCAACTGACGGCGGTATCCTGCCAATTCCTCCTGGAGCGCCTGTACGGTGTCCAGTTTCATGTCTTTGGCCTTCTTTACCTTGAGTTTAAATTTGGTGTACAAATCCAAATACTCTTGTAAGGTGGCGCGGGAAAAATCCGCATTTTTCCCATTGGTTTTGGAATAGATGTACTTGAATTCGGAAACATGCACCGGGGTGCCGTCAACCGTAAACAACACCGGGTCTTTATCCTGTGCCTGGGTGAAAACGATCAGGCTGAAAAAGCAGCCCAGAAGCAGCAAAAGGTTCTTTGCCATGTTTAATTTTATTTTAGCGTCGCAAAAATATACTTATTCCTGTAAATAGACACGTTTAACTCGGGGTGAAATTCCGGTAAATACCTCATATGGAATGGTTCCGAGTACTTGTGCCAGTTCATTTACAGAAGGATCCAATCCAAAAATTTCTACGGTATCCCCCGTTTGGGCCTCGGGAATATGGCTGAGGTCGATCATCGACATGTCCATACACACGCTGCCCAAAATTGGGGCTTTTTTCCCGCGTATCTTCACTTGAAAAGCGCCATTGCCTGCCCCACGACGTAAACCGTCGGCATATCCAACAGAAATGGTACCAGTTCGCATGAGAGAATGGGCTTGGGCACGGCGACCATACCCGATGGTTTCGCCAGCGGCAACTTCCTTGATTTGTGAAATAGTAGCCTTAAAACTCAAAACAACCTGTAAGGGCTCGGGCAAGGTGTTGCTTACGTCGATGCCATACAGGCCAATTCCCAAACGCACCATATCCTGCTGGTATTGTGGAAAACGGGTAATGCCATTGGAGTTCAGGGCATGTTGCAGGGGACGATAGCCCAAAGTGCCCGAAATTTGCTCAAAAGCAAGCTGAAATCGGCGTGCCTGCTCGTGGGTGAAGGCATCGTGTTGAGGGTCTTCAGTGGCGGCCAGGTGGGTATAGATGGATTTAACGAGGAGGGCAGGGTGTTGCCGCAGGTAATCCAGCAAACCCGGGAGTTCATGGCTGTCAAAACCCAATCGGTGCATGCCGCTGTCAATGCCGAGGTGGATGCCGTGGGGAAGGGTTTCGATGCGTAGACTGCGCAGTTGTTCCAGGCTATAGACCACCGGTTCAAGGCGATGTTGGCGCATTTGTTCAAAAGCGCCGGCTTCGGGATTGAGCACCATGATGGGTGCACTGATGCCTGCTTGCCGCAGTTCGATGCCTTCGTCGGCGTAGGCTACGCAGCAATAGTCTACCCGCAGGTGTTCCAGCAAACGAGCTACTTCTTTGCTGCCCGCTCCATAAGCGGTAGCCTTGACCATCACCATCGTTTTGACCCCGGGGCGCAAACAACGCTGATAAGCACGCAGGTTGTGGGCCAGCGCACTCAGGTTGACCTCCAAACGCGCCTGATGTACCTGGCGCGCCAGCGCTTGGGCGATTTTTTCCAGGTGGTATTGCCGGGCACCTTTGATGAGGAGGATTTCAGATTGAAATTGGAGTTGAGGCAAGGCATCAAGCAGGTGCTGGGTGTTTTCAAAATAATTTTGTTCAAATTCCTGGGGTAAAAAATCCTGTAATTGCATCGTAGCTGCTCCAACCCCGATCACCCGTTCAATCTGGTATTCTTCAATCAGGCGACTGATTTTTTGGTACAATTGTTTTTTGGTACTGCCGCTTTGTAAGATTTCCGATAAAATCAAGCTGCGTTTGCGCCCATGTTCGTGCTGTCGCATCCACTGCAAGCCCAGGCGCAGCGAACTGAGGTCGGCATTGTAGGTGTCGTTGATGATGAGGCAATCGTTTTGCCCGTCCAGCAACTCCATCCGCATGGCTACGGGTTCCAGTTGGGCCATACGTTCGGCAATTTGTTCGGCTTTGATGCCCAGGTGCAACAAAACTGCCCAGCAGTGAATGGCATTTTCAATGGCGGCCTGATCCGTAAAAGGGACGTTAATGCGTTCGGTTTGGCCCCTGAAACGGCCTTCCAGGTGAGTATGTCTAAGGAATATTTCCGGCTTTTGTACAAAAAGATCGGCGCTGGGGTGTTGCCCTAGCGACCAGCTCAGTTTTTTACAGGGAAGAGCTTGAATTTCTGTCTGAATTGCGGGATCATCGGCACAATAAATCAGCAGTTCAACGTTCGTAAAAAGTTGTAATTTTTCGCGTAGTTTAGCTTGTTTGCTGGCAAATCCTTCATTGTGGGCTTCCCCCAGCATGGTAAAAATTCCGATTTGGGCCTGGATGATTTTTGCTAAATTCGCCATCTCGCCCGGGCGAGAAATGCCCGCTTCAAAAATGCCCAATTCGTGCTGCATCTGGATGTTCCATACTGAAAGAGGCACCCCGATCTGGGAGTTAAAGCTGCGGGGACTGCGGATGATTGCGTAATTGGCATAGAGAAGCTGAAAAAGCCATTCTTTGACGGTGGTTTTGCCGTTGCTTCCGGTGATGCCAATGACCTGGAGGGGAAATTGGCTCCGGTGATGAGTTGCCAGTTTTTGAAGTGCTGCAATGACATTGGGAACCAGCAGAAAATTGGCTTCCGGGAATGTGTGGGGCTCCGGGAATTGGGTAACCACAAAATTGCGTACTCCAGCCTCGTACACCGCAGCGATGAACTGATGGCCATCCTGCTGGGCGCCCTTGATGGCAAAAAAGAGGCTGCGCTCGGCAAAAATGATTTGGCGACTATCCAGCAACAAATGCTCAATTTGGGCCTCGTGCAGCGGTCTTTCGGTAGTTTTGGCTTGTAAAATCTGTTGAATGGCCTGGATGGAATACATGGCAATCATTTTTAGCAGGCAGCAAAGGAACGGAAAAAAGTTGAGAGGTTGATTGGAGAGGTTGAGGAGTTGAGGCTACCGCAGCAACTTAGACAGTGGCTGCACCAAAGGCAAGGACATCGTCAATACCGCTCGCGGTAGCCTCAACTTCTCAACTCCTCAACTTTCTCAACCATTCAACTTATAATCCTGTTTAACAAAAATGGACTTGACATTTATACAAAAACTAGAGAAGAATCTACAACATCCCTTACCCGGGGAATTGGCTCAAATCAAAATGGCGCACCCTGCACGGTACCAGGGACGAACCATCCCTCCTACAGCTATTTTAGCGGGGGTACTGGCGCTGTTTTTTCCAAAAAATGGGCAATGGAATCTGGTATTCATTGAGCGGGTTTCGCACAACCCGAGGGATGTCCACAAGGGACAGATCAGCTTCCCTGGCGGCCGTTTTGATGATGGGGATGGGCACTCTGGTCAAACAGCCTTACGGGAGGCTAATGAAGAGGTAGGGGTGAATCCAGCGGACGTCAAATTGCTGGGTGCATTGACTGAATTGTACATCCCGGTGAGTAATTTCCATGTGCAACCTCACGTCGGCTTCATGGAATATGCCCCCCAATGGCAGCCCCAGGAATCCGAGGTGGCCGACATTTTGGAAGTGCCTTTTGAGTACTTTCAAAATCCAAACCATCAGAAGGTGAAGGATTTAGTGATCAATCCCAATTTTACGCTGACAGATGTACCTTATTTTGACCTGGGCGGGCGGATTTTATGGGGCGCTACGGCGATGATTGTTAGTGAGTTGTTGGAAGTGGTTGATTTTACTCATACCGCAAAGACTCAATCGGATCCAACCTTGCAGCCTTCATAGCCGGGTACAAACCCGACACCAACCCAACCACCGTACAAGTCAAAACCGCCATCGAAATCCACATCCAGGGGAACAAGAAAGAACCGCCCATGAAGTAAGTCACGGTGTTGCCAATCAATACGCCAAGGATGATGCCCAAAAAGCCACCCATCAGGGAAATCACTACTGCTTCGGTGAGGAATTGGATCAGGATATGTCGGCGGGTGGCACCCAGCGCCTTGCTGATGCCTACTTCCCGGGTTCGTTCGGTCACAGACACGAGCATGATGTTCATCAAACCAATGGCGGCACCCAATAGCGTGATCAGACCGATACCCGCTGCAGCAGCCCGGAAATAAACCGTGTTTTCCTTGATGATGCCAATCAAACTATCACTTTTGGTGATTTCAAAATCGTTGTCTTGGGAAGCCCGCAGCTTGCGGATGTTGCGCAAGAGGCCCGTAGCAATCGCGATCGCATTGTCAATTTGCGTAGGGTCGGTAACCGCTACCATGATGCGGTAGTTGGTATTTTGCGTGGCATAAGACATTTTACCCGTATACAAGGGAACGATGATGCGGCGGTCCTCATCCTGATTCATACTGGAACCTTTGGATTTGAGCACGCCAATAATCGTGAGTTTCATACTCCCGGTAGAAATGGTTTGGCCAATGGCCTTTTCCGCTTTGCCTTTGAACAACAATTTGACCACCTCTGCTCCAATGATGGTCACATACCCTCCACTATTTACTTCCCGGGCCGTAAAGCCGCGGCCAATTTCCAGGTCAAAACCCTTGGCTTCCAGGTAATTCTCATCGGCTGCAAAAATCAGCATGACTGGGTTGGTCTTTTCCTTGCCATAACGCAATGCGGCATTGTTGGTACAGCGGAAAGAAATGGCGGTACGGGCATTGAAATGGAAGCGCTCTTTGAAAGCAGTTGACTGTTGGAAAGTGAATACTTCCCCGCGTTTGGATACCCGGCCTCCCTGATTGCCCCGCACCCCTTCATCAAACTTAGGGTCCACATCAAAAGCGTTGGCACCCAGGTATGACAAATTGCTGCTCAGCGAATAAATAGCACTGTCAATCGCTGTCAAAATACCTACCAAGGCCATGATGCCCAAGGCAATGATCAGTAGTGTCAGTACCGCTCTTAAGGCATTGGCCCGGATGGAGCGGAAGGCCAACTTGATATTTTCAGTAAAATTCATAGCAAAACCATTTCATAGTAACGCAGAAAAACTGACTTCCCGATTTTTTGCGTCATATTAAGGTACGAAAGATAAGGTCTTATCGTTAGGGCTTGTGCATTGTTCGATAAAAGGCATAGCTTTTTAGACGGGAGAGACTTTGTCTTGCCTATCTTTGCATTAGAGAGCAGGTTAATAAAATATTTAGGCATGCTCTTGTTTTTTCTCAAACCCAATAAAATCAGACTGCAATGAAGGGAATCATCCTGGCTGGTGGCCTCGGCACCCGATTATATCCACTCACATTGGCTGTCAGCAAACAACTGATGCCAGTGTACGACAAACCCATGATTTATTACCCTTTGTCTACGCTGATGTCGGCAGGGATTCGGGATATTCTGATCATTTCTACTCCCCATGATTTGCCCAATTTTGCCAAACTCCTGGGGGATGGAGCGGATATCGGTTGTCATTTTTCCTACGTGGCCCAACATGACCCCAATGGATTGGCCCAGGCCTTTGTATTGGGCGAGGAGTTCATTGGAGACGATAGCGCAGCACTGATTTTGGGCGACAACATTTTTTATGGCAACGGTTTGAAAGAGCTATTGCAAGAATCGGTTGATCCTCAGGGCGGGGTTGTTTTTGCCTACCAGGTAGCCGACCCGGAGCGCTATGGGGTAGTTGAGTTTGATAAAAAATTCAAGGCCTTGTCCATTGAAGAAAAACCGGCTCAACCCAAATCCAATTACGCAGTACCCGGTTTGTACTTTTACAACAACAGCGTGGTGGAGGTTGCCAAAAACTTGAAACCCAGCGCGCGCGGTGAATACGAGATCACCGACGTCAACAAATACTACCTGGAGGAAGGAAAACTGGAAGTAGGTGTTTTGGGCCGGGGCATCGCCTGGTTGGATACGGGCACTCACCAATCCTTGATGCAAGCTGGGCAATTCATCCAGGTCATTGAAGAGCGGCAAGGGCTCAAAATTGGCTGCATCGAAGAAACGGCTTTTGAAATGGGCTTTATCGACGCAACGCAGATGGAAGTGCTGGCACATCGGTATATGAAGAGCGGATATGGGGAGTATTTGATGAATGTGTTGAAAATGAGCTGATTAATTTTTCTAAGGGCGATAAAAAAATGAATATTTATTTTGCCCCACTACTAACGCGCTAATACAATTTTTTCAATGACAACAACACCTACCACCAAGCCACTCTTCACCATCGACGCCCACCTCGACCTCAGCATGAATGCCATGGAATGGAACCGAGACCTGCGGCGCCCCGTCACTGAAATCAATGCCCGCGAGCAAGGCCTGCACGATAAACCCGACCGCGGCCAGGGCACCGTTAGCTTGCCTGAACTCCGCAAAGGCAATGTGGGTTTGGTCGTCGCTACCCAAATTGCCCGTTTTGTAGCTCCAGATAATCCACTCCCGGGCTGGCACTCGCCCGAACAAGCCTGGGCGCATACCCAAGCGCAACTGGCCTGGTACCAGGCGATGGTGGCAGCTGATGAAATGGTGCAAATCCGCGACTTGGCGGGCCTGGAACAACATTTGAGTTTTTGGAACGATGGGCAAGCAACCGATCAAAAACCAGTAGGCTTCATCCTCAGCCTAGAAGGGGCCGACTCCATAGTCAGTGTCGAGCACCTTGAAATTGCCCATGCCTACGGCTTACGGGCCATTGGTCCCGCCCATTACGGCCCCGGTCGTTACGCCAACGGTACTGATTCCACCGGCAAAATGGGGCAGATGGGGATAGATTTATTGAAAAAAATCGAATCACTCAACATCATCCTGGATGCCACCCACCTCTGTGACGATGCTTTCTGGCAAGCAATGGATCATTTCTCCGGGGCTGTTTGGGCCAGCCACAACAACTGCCGGACCCTGGTCAACCACAACCG
Organism: Haliscomenobacter sp.; assembly: GCF_965225875.1. GTDB lineage: Bacteria > Bacteroidota > Bacteroidia > Chitinophagales > Saprospiraceae > Haliscomenobacter. The sequence continues at coordinate 2,161,961 of NZ_CBDDBS010000002.1, forward strand.
CCAGTTTTCCGACGAACAACTCAAGGTTTTGATTGAACGCGGCGCCGTTATTGGCGCAGCTTTCGATTCCTGGATGATTGTGCCCAATTGGGTGCGCGGAAAATCCACTCCCCTGAGCATGGATTGTAACCTGGACAAGGTAGTGCGCCACATCGACCACATTTGTCAATTGGCTGGCAATGCCCAGCATGTCGGAATTGGTTCCGACCTGGATGGGGCCTTTGGCAGAGAACAATGCCCTTATGACATTGAGACTATTGCCGATTTACATAAGTTGATCCCTGTTTTGCAAAATCACGGGTACAGCGATACGGATATAGAAGGGGTCATGCATGGAAATTGGTTGCGCTTTTTGCGGAGGGTCTGGGCTTGATCTCAATACCGCCCACTCACCGGAATCCCTTTTAGCGTCATTCCCTGTACCAAAATTTCAAAAGCTCCAGCTTTATCATTTGTAAAAAAACTAAAGGTCGCTTTTCCGGCCTGGTCCGTTTCGATAATGGGTACCCAATGCAGCGTCGTGCGGAAGTCGGGTCGGTCGTGTTCGGGCTTTTTCTTATCGTATTGCGGCGCATAAAACTCGCGGGCTTTGTAAAACCCAGGGTGTTTGAAGTTGATGATGCCATTCACATCGTACTGAGCAGGCTGGTTGCCGGTGCGTTTGGTGTACACGGCCACTACTCCGTTGATGCCCCGGTTCCCAAACATGGCGGCTTGGCCTCCTTTCAATACATCTACAAATGCGATATTGGACACTGGCACAGTCGACAAAGTGCTGGCATCCACAACAGTCCCGTCCAGCACAAACAAGGCCTGGGCAGGACCATTCAAACTGTTGATTCCACGCAAAACCACCGATTGGTTGGGAAAAGTACCTACCACTTGGGCGCCAGGTATCCGCCGCAAGAAATCAAAAACACTCAAGGCGGTATTTTTACCTGGCAAAGAATCAACAATCATCCGATCGGTAGGTGCCCGGTAAGGAATGTCCCCCACCCCGTAAGGATTTTTTGTCCGTTTGCCTTTGACTTCAAATTCGGCCAAGCTCAGTTTCCAAATGCCGGGAAACAAAGAGTCCAGATCGGCCAGTTTTTTGCTGTCGGCCATAAAACTTTTTTGCTGAGTAGCGTCTGTACTGAGCGGTAAACCAAAACCAACCTGTGGATCAATTGGTGGCGGGTTATCAGCGTCCAGTCGGATTTTGATGTCACGATTGCCACTTACGCCCTGTTGATTGCTTTCACTGTTTTTACTTTTTTTGCTGTTGCTATTGGGTTTTGCGCCCTGAATCACCACCTGGGTGCTGTCGACAAAAGGGAAACCAGAAATGGAAAAACGCCCATCGGGGCCAGAGCTGACCAATTGGGATATCCCTTTTTCCATTGCCACGACCATCAAATCCGCTGAAACGGGTTTGTCGGGCTGATCGAGTTTGGTGGTTTGGCCGCTAATGGTAAAGCCCTGCTCGGGCAACCAGGCCAAATCAGGCAGGTTATCCTGTAAGACTTGTTTCCAGCTAAAGCGCCGCCAGCCTTGGGTCAGCATCAACATGTCGAGCAACTGCCGCCGGGTTGCGTTTTCTTCCACAAAAAAATAGCCGGGGTCTTCGATGTGCCCGGGTAAGTCAGCTTGCAACAGGAGGTAGGAGCGGATGTCTTGCCCATATTTGCTCCAATACACGCTTTGTTTGTCGGTGACAGTGGCCGAAACCATGGCTTTAAGGGGATTCCCCACCTGGTCTTTGAGTTCCAAAGTCACGCTGACTTTTTGCCGCGCAGCATAAGTGCTTTTGTCTGTGCTTATACTTAGTCGGCCCCTCTCCCGGGGGTTATCCACAAAAACGAGGCGTTCACAAAGGGGTTCACCCTTGCTGCTGAAGAGTGTAAATTGGGCGATGCCTTCAGGAATCGAGTCGGTGGGAATGGTGAGGCTGAGTTTTTCTAAACCTTCCGCATTACTAAAACTGAAGATGCTCTGACCTCGCAAATGCCCCAGGATTACCGCATCTTTTAACCCATTCGGAATGTTGCTGCGCACGTTGATCAACAATTGATTCGGTGGGCGTTGGGTGATCTGTAAGGTATATCCCTGTTCCTGGGCAACAGGCAAGGGGATTTTTTTCTGGATGCCTTGAAAACTGAGTTCGGCCTGGTACTTTCTTCCGCTTTGGGGGGTAAAAGAAAATGCTCCCAAGCCAAAGCGGTAGGTTTTGAATACAGCAACCTGGGTGCCCTGATCGTCGAGAATTTTGCCTTCGAACTGGATTCCCATTCCCTGGTTGCTCACTGCTTTAACCCCAATCTGGGAGCTCAAGCCATTGACCAGATCACCCCCTTCGGGCATGAATTGTACGCTAAAATCGGTAATGCTTTTTGGTGTTTCCGGCACGGCAGGAGTTATTTCCACTCTGGGTTTGAGCAACAAAAACTCCCGCTGAAAGAAAAAGCTGGAGTCAAAATTGCGCATGTAGTTGGTGTAGGCCCGCAGGAAATATTTGCCTTCGGGCCAGTCGCGCTCCGTGTCAAAATCACCGTTCCCTACCCCATCCTGAATGCCGATGTAGCGACTGGCTTTGAGGGTTAAATCGGGTCCAATCAATTCTACGTAAACCAAATTACTGACCAGAGAAGGCAAATGTTCTGCTCCGGCAGTGAGGTATGCACTGAACCAGATGTTTTCACCCAGCGCATAGTGGGGTTTGTCGGTGTTCAGGTAGACCTTTTCGCTGGGGTATTTGCTTTGGTATTTAGCGAGTTGGGCCTGAATCCGTTCAGCAGTGCCCGGGGGCCAAAAAAGCCAGGAAAAGGGTAATAACAGAAAAGCAAAGGCGGGGAGATTGGTCCGGTGTTTCATTTGACTGTGCAAGGATTTTAGTGGGTGTAATTGAGCTAAATTTAGGCGCTTTTTTTTTGTTATAAATTTAAAAGGAAAGGATTGTCATTGTGTAGCCTATTATTCTATAAAAAATTGAAAATAAAAGCATTAGGACTTAGTGAAAACAAAATAGCCACAAAGGCTCAAAGTTCAACCGAATGTTACTTTGAGCCTTCGTGCCTTTGTGGCTATTTTTCTTACCCTTGTTGCTTAGGCTTTCAAATACCCAGCCCGCCAAATCCACACACAACCCATCAATACTACTCCCCCCAGGGCCATCGGCAAACTAAAGGCTTTGGCAATAAAACCAATCACGGCAGGGCCACCCAAAAAACCGACCATGGCAAAAGTATTCATTGTGGCCAAACCCGCGCCAGGTGCCATTCCAGGCACCTTCGCAGCGGCGCTGTACAATACCGGAGCGCCTAGGGAAACCCCGGCACCAACCATGGCAAAACCGATCAAAGTGGTAGGTGTGTAAGGCAATAAAATGGCCAGCAACAGGCCGCTTGCGGCAATCATTCCACCCACTCTCAAAACCGGACCACCTCCGTAATTTTTCAGAATGGCATCACCCGTAAAACGAGTCATGGCCATAAAAAACGCATATGCCGCAAAACCCCAGCCCCACAAAGCGGCCGGTGCTTGTACAACCTCGCGCATGTATACTGCCGACCAATCGGCCATGGTCCCTTCGGTGAGGTTGGTACACAAACTAATGGCAATCAGGCCCCAGAGCGCTGCACTAGGCATTTTGAATTTGGGGCGGGGGCCATTGCTTTTGCTCACCGTTACTTCGCTGGGGACCCTTTGAAAGGCCTGATAAATCACCAGCGTTGACAAAAGCAACACCGAGCCAATCAGCATGACATGGGTGACTGGGTGAATGCCCATCCCCATGGCTGTTGCACCAATGGCTGACCCAAACATGGCTCCACTCGACCACAATGCATGGCAGGTAGCCATGATGCGGATGCCTTCATAATTTTCAAGCGTGGTAGCGGCCGTATTCATGGAAACATTGGTGGTGGAAAAAGTTGTACCCAGCAACATCAATGCCGCTGCCACCAACCAAACGTTGGGCATTAAAAAAGGGATGACAAAAAAAAGCGCACCTATAGTACGAGCTAACATTGTTGCTCTTACAGTGCCCAAGCGGTGCAGAACGCCGACCGAAATGGGGTTCATAATGGTGATGCCCACAGGCAAGGCCAACAACAACAAACCCAATTGGGCTTCATCCAGTTGAAATTTCTGCTTGATGTAGGGAATCATGGACGACCAGGTACCAAACAACAATCCTTGCATGGCAAAAACCAAACCGATGGCCCGGCTGGTGCTGTGGTTGAAAAAGAGACGTAAGTGCGCAGTCATAAAGAGTGAAAAATGAATAGTGATAAGTGAATAGTGAAAGTGAACTTTTGGAAATCGAAAAACAAATGGCGTGTTTGTTTTTCACTTTTCACTTTTCATTATTCACTGCAAAGTTACGCAAGCTTCCGATACCCACTCCACTACTTTATTGACCGCTTCCGACACTGTATTGATCTACTTGCCCTTTTGGACGAAAATTTTCTTAAAAAAAAGTTATACCTTGAAAAACAAAGCAATATCTTTCTGCTGTTTGGCGTCAGCCTGATGATTCCAGCTCATTAAATCCATTACAATATGAGAAAACAATGCTTAACACGGGCATTAACCATTTTGGCAGTATTGTGCTTTGCTGCTCATGTATTACCTGCACAAGATTTGTTTGAGATCAAGTTTACCGACAAACTGAACGTCAAGTACAAAGGACTCCTGGTTATTTTTAACGACAGTAAGATGTACATGCGCGTGGCCTACAACGCCGAGAACATGTACAAAGTAGTGAACGTAGACTACAAATCTGAACATGGCAAAACGGATGGGAGCGAATACCTGGTTCTTCTGGGTTCCAATCCAAAATTCATCACTGCTGCTGGTCAGTACGGCTACAACCCGGATCACATCATCTTCCTGGAAAATCAGGAAAAACCTTACCTGACCGACGACGCGAATGACACTTCGAAACTGCTCCACGCCGATTCCTTCAGGGCGCTGACCAAGCAAGACATCAACGATGCCTATCTGCGTGAATTTTATTCCTCCACGGAGCCGGATTACCTGGCTTTGCGCAAGATGTTTGGCATCGATTTGAGCACCCTGCGCCTCAAGCCTAACGTCAATACCAATACGCCCGGAACTACCATGCACCTGATCATCGCGGCCAATACCAACATTGGCGATATTGGAATGAGCTGTTCCCGGGATCAATCGTCTTTGACTGCCGAGTTCAAGGGGATTGCATCCTCTTTGGGCATCAGCTACAAACAGTACCTGATTAATGGCGACAATTTTACCAAAGCTGCGGTGCAAAACACCTTAAACAGTTTGTACCCCGGCACGAATGACATCGTGATTTTTGTTTATCGCGGACACGGTTTTCGTTGGAACGACCAGCAGGGTGCCTGGCCTCAACTGGACATGCGCAGTTCGCCATACACCCGCATTGGGGACAACACGGCACTCGACCTGGATTATGTGTTCAAAACCATCAAGGCTAAAGGTGGCCGTTTGAACATCGTGTTGGGGGATTGTTGCAACTCGACAATCGATATGCCTAGCCCACTTACGGGTAGCGAATTCCTGGCTATGCAAGCGAACAACAATTACAATGACTCCAAGCTGCGCGATTTGTTCATGAACTATAAGGGTAACCTAATGGCTACTGCGGCCAGCCCCGGTGAAGTGTCCTGGGCCAATAACGCGAATGGTGGTTTTTTCACCGTGAGCTTTTTGCAATCCCTGCGGGAAGAGATCAGCTACATGCGCGATGATGCCGCCGACTGGCGCGATTTAATCAACAATACGGTAACCGGAGCACGCAGAAAGTCCTCCAAAGGGGTATGCAGCAACTGTACCTTGCAAAACGGAATTTATCATTACGACGTTACGGGGAAATAAAAAAATAAGTGCTTCATTTTGTCAAAGGATTAGGTAAGTAAACGATTCATTGCAAGTGTCTTATCTAATCCTTTGACAAAATGAAGCACTTATTTTTGCCCCACTACTATATCGAAAAACTAATCTGATGCCAAAACTACTCATGTGCTTGTTGAGTGTAGTCCTGCTGGGCAACAAATCCTGCAGCTCCAAAGCCTTAGGTGACTTTGTGAATTTGTTAAAAACTTCGGACAAGGTCGAACTTTTTGCAGTGGATGCCTTTCCAACAGCTGCCCAGGATCAAACCTTGGATGCCACTTACGTAGCCGATTACAAGGTGATTGAGTTTATTCCAACGGGTCCGGCTGAAGCAGCAAGCCTAACCTTTGCCGCAGTGGATGCCAAAAACTTTGACCTGGTGAATGTCAAAAATTGCCCTTTCATGGCCAAATACGCCCTGCGTTTCAGCAAAGGAAAAGACCGGGTAACGATGGTGATCAGTCCTGCGCCCTGTGGAAAAGCTAGGATGGTTTTTGCCTCAGGAGCAAAAGAAAGGAACCTGGAACTCACGCCGGAGAACAGTCTAGAGGCGGCGATTCAAAAGATTGTGAGTAAACCGCTCATTAAATAAACATCGTTGTAGAGACGCACGGTTGTGCGTCTCATATAGGACGAATAGAGACGCACAACTGTGCGTCTCTACCTGTCCAAACATCCAAATCAGGTGTTTTTGCGTAGGTTAAACCAACCAACACCTGAAACATGAAAAAACTATCCGTTTTCCTCCTCTCCCTGTGGCTTTTTGCCCCATCTTTTGCCCAGTCACATAAAAAATTCGAGATTCACGAAGGCAGCATCACCAACCTCTACGATGCATTTGGCAAAAACAGCAATTTGGTTCAAGATTTCGGCTTTTCCTCTATCCTGAAATACCAGGGTAAAACCATCCTGTTTGACGCTGGAAGCAATGCCGATATTTTTAAAAAGAATGTAAAAACCCTCGGCGTCGACTTGCGGAAGGTAGATGTGGTGGTGATTTCACATAGCCATTTTGACCACCTCAACGGCATCGATTATTTGTTGAAAATCAACCCTAAAGTCAAAATTTATTTTCCTTTTGATATTTTTTGGGGCGCACCGGTGCCATACGACGCTACCGGGCAGGATAGCACCACCAAAAATCTTTTGCCCGTACACATGCGCTATTTTGGCGGCGGCAAAACCAAATTCCAAATCATGCAATCCGGGCGTTTTTGGAATGGAAATGTTGAATTTGTCAAATCCTCGATTGAGATTGAACCAGGTATCCGCCTCGTTGCCACCAACTCACCCTTTATGGGCTACTTTTCGGGTTATCCCAATAAAAGTTTTGTGGATGGGCAATTTCAAAGTGCCGATAATTCCAACTACAAATACACCAACCTTCCTGAATTGTCCCTTTCACTCAAAACTGATAAAGGAGAAGTCCTCATCGTTGGCTGTTCCCACAGCGGAGTGGAACGTATCGTGGAGCAAACCAAAAAGGAAACCGCGCACAAGATTGAATTGGTGTACGGAGGCTTCCACCTGATCCCCTTTGACCAAAACAAGATCAGCGAAATTTGCCATTACCTTAAAGATGGGCTCGCAGTGCATCGGGTAGCACCCGCACATTGCACCGGGCATTTGGGGTTCAAGATTTTTAGTGACGTGTTTTTAGGGGATTATTTGTTTGCGGGTTTGGGGGAAACTCTTTCGTTCAAGTAGAGGCGCATAGCCCTGCGTCTCTACTTTTCCCGCAATTGCGTGATCGTAAACACATGTAAAAACACCGCAAACGGCATGTAAAAACCAGCGATCAAAATGTATGGCATTTGAGTAAACTCCACACTGATGGGATTTTCCGCAAAGCCCCACATCTCTGGGCGCAGTACCAGCGTATTAAAAATGAAAACAATATTGGCCAATAGCAATAAGCTGAAGATGCTCCAAATCCAGGCGACTATTTTGGCAAAGCTCTTTTTTTTGTACAAAAACCAGGCAGTAGGGATAGCCAGCAAGCCCGAAACAATATCAAAGTTATAGCCCTCGAAAGTAGCTTGCACCGGGCCAATGCCTTTGAGATAGATGCCCAGGATCAAAAACTCCACCCCAATGCGAAAAGACTGGATCAATACCGGTTGCCAAATGGGAATGTTTTGGGTAAAAGGCCGATGTTTGCCCGAGGCAAAAAACCAGACTATCAAAATAAAGGCAGGCAGAATGACCAACAAGGGTATCCGTGGCGGATTGACCATAGGCCGCAGTATCCCCGATTGATCCAGAACCAGCAGGTAAATGGTCCAGAGGATCAAACCTCCATACAATTTAAACAAGCCATTGCTGGGCAGTTGATCACTGGCTTTTTGCACATTGACATACGCAAAGCCAATCACAACAAACAATGCGGCGTAGAGCAAACAAAAATTGAAGGTGAGCATAGCGGTAGGTGTTTTTCGATTGGACAAAATCGAAAGACAAATGTGGCAAAAAAAAACATCCCGATTTTGAGTTAAGTCAAAATCGGGATGGATTTGGTATAATTTACCTCAACGGCAAGACGTAGATGGGCAGTTTTTAAAAAGTATACTCCAAATCTACCTTATAGCCCGTACTACAACCCGTACATTCAATACGCAAGCTTTCCGGGAAATTATTGGTTTCATTGTACGCTTTAAACTTCAAACCACCCATAAAATCGTCGGTATCGGGTGCGATATCCTTGTCCCATAGCTCGATGGTGTATTCTTCCAGAGGGCTGGTCAATTCAGGTTTGGTGGCAGGAAAAAATACCGGGTTTTGCCCTGAAACGGGGTCGAGTGGCAAGGGAAAAACTGGCCCAGTCCAGATCAAAGTGGTGCCTTTGTAAATTTTCATGTACACATCGGGGCCATCCGAAGGATCCCAATTGCCGTTAGTTGTAGTTTTAGCTGGATATTTGGTCAGTTCTAGCTTAGTGAATTTGATGGAGGCGGGTGTTTTTTGGGCATTACAGGTCTCTCCGGTCCAGCGTTCGGTACAGTTGCAGTCACCCGAATCACAGGTGCCGCCATTCAGACAAGTTGTTGACTCACAGGGATCTGCCTTTTTACAGGCAAAACTGCCAGCAAGCAATAAAAAGGCCCACATTGTCAAGATTAAATAGGATTTGGTGTTCATAATTGCAGTGAATTTTAATGGGTTTGTATTCACTACAATATTGCGGGTATAAGTGCCGGCTGCGCCTCACCTATTTGGGTGAATTTTTATAAAAAAATCAGGGCATCCCGAATTCTAAAGCCCCAACCGCGGCAGCGGTTGAATCTTGAATAGCCGCGGTCGTCCGCGGACTCAGAGGTTCTGAGTAGTTTGGCAACCGCGGTAGCGGTTGAATTTTGCCTCATTTTGTTCAACCGCTGCCGCGGTTGTGAAACATTCCTCTGGTCATTTTACCGCGGACGACCGCGGCTATTCAAGATTGAATCACTGCCGTGATTCTAATGGTTTTTTTGAAATTACAATTCGGGATGACTGGCCTTGGTTTACTTCACATCTCGCATATTGTCCTCGGGGTTTCGATCCACCAGCAAGGTGAACGGATCAATGCCCGCCTTTTCAGGCTTGCCTTGGACCTCAAAAGTAAAGGTATTGTCCTTTTTGTTGATGAAAACCCGCTTGCGGTAGAGGGTTTTGCCGTACTTTTTACCCTTTTCAGGTTTGGCAAAAGCGCCTATTTCCATCCAGTCCGCTACCTTCTCTTCCTTCTCCTTGCCCAGTGCGTCGGCCTTTAATTTGCGCGATTCCACCTTCAGTGTGACCTGGTATTTGTCTTTACCGAGTTCTTTGATACTTGCCTCAGTAGTGCGGTTTTCAAAGAGGGTGATGTCCCAAAACAGGTCTTTGATGATGTACTTGAGCGAATCCGGTGTTTGTTTGTAGAACTCGTCTACCACATCGGTGGAAACCGGGAAGGGTGGTGGCGCGTAGCGGAACTTGTTCAAAAAGTCACGCAAGCCTTGATTGACTTTTTCTTCACCAATCATTTCCTTCAGGTAATACATCACCAGGGAACCCTTGTTGTAGTGGATGTAGCCCTGGTTTTCGGAACGCGCCAGCGGGAGTTCCTGCAAACGCTCTGCCCCGCGCCCGCGCAGGTAACGATCCGCCTCGTATTCCAGGAATTTGCGCATGATGTCGCGGCCATATTCCTTTTCCATCACCATCAGTGCGCTGTATTGGGCAAAGGTTTCCACCGTCATTTCGCTGCCTTGCATGTAGGCCCCACATTCCTGGTGAGCCCACCATTGGTGTCCCATTTCGTGTGCAACTACATAAAAGACCATGTCGATATCGTCCTTGTCCGCCCGGTAATCCTCAATAAACCCGATGCCTTCCGAGTAAGGCATGGTGCCCGGGAAAGCCTGGGCAAAATCGGCGTAACGCGGAAACTCGATGATGCGGCATTGCTTGTGGAAGTAAGGCCCAAAGTTGGTTGTATAATATTCCAGCGATTTTTGCATCGACTTGAGCATCCGGTCTACATTGTCCTTGTGGTCTTTGTGGTAATACACCTCCAGATCGATTCCCTTCCATTTTTTGCGCGCCACTTCATACCGTGCCGACATGAAGGAGTAAAAGTTGAAACTTTCGTGATCGAGTTTGTACTGGAAATAACGCCGTCCATTTTCGGTCCATTCCTTTTGCAGGGAGCCGGGCGCAATGGCGATTTGATCGGCTGAGGTACTGATCACCGTTTCTACGTTGACCCAGTCTGCGTCATTGCCCAGGTAGGAATTGCCCCGGGCGATGGTATCCGCGCGGTTGAGTTTGGGTGCCCGGGTCTTTTCAGGAAGTTTGAACTTTTTCCGACGGTTTTTATCGGTCATCTCGCCATCGGGTTGGTAACCCAGGCGGGGTGCGATGTCAAAATTGTTGAAAAATGTGCCGTTTTGCATCACTTGCTGCACACTCAGTTCATTTTCAAACCCCTTGCTTTGGTATACAGAGCTAAAATCCAGGCGCATGGAGTCGCCGGGTTGCAGGGCAGGTTGCAGGCGATAAATGCGGAAATAAACGTCCTTATCATCCTTGAGTAGCTTCAGGCGAGGGTTGTTCAAGCTGAACTTGATTTGCCGGGGCACTTGCACCAATAAGGTATCGATGGCTTTAGGATGCAGGTTCCGCACCCACATTTCCGCCTTGGCGTCGATGTTGCGGGTTTCCGGAAAAACCTGGATGTTGTACTTCACTGCATAAATGCGCGGTTGGGCTTTGCCTTCGTATTTTTTGTAATCCTTTTCATAACGCACAGTCAGTTTTTCAACCTGTTTGCTGTTTTTGAAAGGATTTAAAACCAGGGTATTGTAAAACACCCAGGCTGCACTCAAACCCCACAAGACAATCGCACTAAAACCCGCCCAGCGGTAAGTCCGCCATTCTAATGCAGCCAGTTTGAAACGTTTGCGCCAGTCACTTTCTTTGCCGCGAGGCCAAAAACAGACTGCAGCAACCGCGAGAATTGAGCTAAATAAGACCCAGTAGGTGTTGAACCAAAATAAACCCTTAGCGTAAGGTTTGTAACCGTAGAGGTCTGATAAGTCGTAGTCTGGGGTACCACCGATTTGGACCATATTTGTTTCGATCCGCAGCGCACCCCAAATGTAAACGTTAATGATCGCCACAACGATGCAGATAAAAAAGCCAAGGTACATGTTGGGGGCAAGTGTTTGGATCAATAAAAACAGAACCACCAAGGATGACAGCCATAGAACATCAAGTACCAGGAGTTCCCGTACATATACTCCAAGGTCATAGCGGTGAAAGCCATTTAATGTTTGTGCAATTATGGCGGCTACAATACTTACACTTACCAAAATAATGACCACTCCAATAATGGTCAGGAATTTAGATAAAAAGTCGGTCCAATTGCGCGTTGGCATAGCGTCGTAAATCTCATTGACCTTGGCGTTTCGCTCTTTCCAAACCAGCGCACCTGAGAAGTAAGCGACAATGGCAATTAAAAACATATAAAAAGTACCCCGAATGATTTCAACCATTGTGTAGGTCACTGGAAGGTTGTGGGTGCCGTAGGTTTCCGTAGCAAATTGCATGCTTGAAGTTGTGTTCAACAACCCAATGAATGTTAAAAGAATAAAGGGAGTACTTTTAACAACGCCCCAAAAATTGGCTTTTAATTGGCTGCGGAACTGAGCCAGGGTAATGCTGAATCCAGTGGCGGGCTGGACAGTAGTCATTTTACCCAATTGTTGAAGGCCATAAGGTTCTTCTTCGACCTTGCTCATACGTTTTTTGCTAACTCTTTTTGCTCTTTCAGCAAAACTAAAACGCCAATAGCCTACAAAAAGGACCAGTAAGCCGACCCCCATCCACAAGAGGCGGTTTCGCAACATCATCGGATGTATAAGACCAACTGAAAGATGGTTTTTATCGTCAACTGTCCAATATTTAGTAATGATTTCAAATGCCCGTAACCCAAATGGATCCAACAAGGTTGATAAAGTTTCGTTCTCCATGTCGCTGATGAGACTGGCAGCAATGATTGATCCAGCCAGCAGCAACATTGCCGAAATGAAAGCATACATGGTGCTGCGTGTAAGTGCAGCCACAGTGTATAAAATGCTCCCCCCAAAAATCATGTTGGGAATGACGATAGCAACATAAGCGTTGATATGGCTCTGGATTTCAAAAGGGCCAAGCCGCTCCGGATCAATCCAGTGCGTCAAAGGATTGATCCCAACGCCAATCCACATACCTAAGGAAATACCCAGCATCGGAATCAAACAGACAAGCAGTGCCCCCAAAAAATGACCAAAGAAATAGCCCATTTTTTGGACAGGCGAAGCAAATACGATCTGGGCCGTATTGTTCTCAAAATCGCGGATGGCGGCGGTATTAAAAAATGCAGTAATCAGCAAAAGGGAAAGGATGCTGAATACAGCATACCAGGTTTGGGTGACAAAAGGAGCATTTTTCCAAATGTTGCCAAAACTACCGCCGATTTGCACCTGATCAGTAACCGTTGCAAAATAGGTGATCAACGCGAATATGAAGAGAAAAATCCAGGGCATGGGTGCACGCAGCCAGGATTTTAATTCGAATTTTAGGAAGGTGAAGAGCATGCAATTGGGGTTTTATTGGTTGATTTTTGAAAAGAACACATCCTCCAATCCTGGCTCAGCAGGCTGGAATCCCTCACCGGGATCATCCTCACTGAAAATGTGGATGATGGGTTTGCCCGCCACCAGTTTGCTGGAGATCACTTTGAAGTTCTTTTCGTAATCATTGAGTTCGGCTTTCAGGATGATTTTTTCCCAAATTTTGCCGCCCAACTCACCCAATGCAGCATCGGGTATCCCTGCGTATTTCACCTCGCCACCATTGATGATGGCCATATTGGAACAAAGCTCACGTACATCCTCTACAATGTGGGTAGAGAGGATGACGATCACGTTTTCGCCGATTTCAGACAAGAGGTTGTAAAAACGATTCCGCTCACCTGGGTCGAGGCCTGCGGTAGGTTCGTCTACAATGATCAGTTTGGGGTCACCAATCAAGGCCTGGGCAATGCCAAAACGTTGGCGCATCCCGCCGGAGTAGCTACTTACTGCTTTTTTGCGGTGATCCCAGAGGTTGACCCGATTCAATAAGGTTTGTACCACTTCTTTGCGTTGGTTGCTAGGGATTCCTTTCAAGGTCGCAAAGTGGTCCAACATATCGAGGGCCGACATACGGGGGTAAACGCCAAATTCCTGGGGCAAATAGCCCAGTACCCGGCGTACCGCGTCTTTGTCCTTGAGCACGTCAATGTCGCCGAGGGTAGCTGTTCCGCTGTCTGCGTCTTGCAAAGTAGCCAGGGTGCGCATGAGGGTACTTTTGCCCGCGCCGTTGGGGCCAAGGAGGCCGTACATGCCGGTCGGAATATGCAGGCTCACGTTTTTGAGCGCTTGCACTCCGTTTGGATAAGTTTTAGATAAGTTTTGGATAGATAACTCCATAAGCCGATTCGATAAAGGTGTTAGGGTACAAAAGAAGTTGAGAAGTTGAGAAGTTGAGGCTACCGCGAGCGAATTTGACAACGACATTGTCTAAGTTACTGCGGCAGCCTCAACTTCTCAACCCCTCAACTTCTCAACCAAAAGTGTACTCAAGAATACTTCAGGTTGGCTCAAATGGAAGTATTTTTTATACAAAAGCGGAGTTATCCCCTACAAATGGAATTTTTTGGATAGCAATTACCAGGGTTCTAGGTTGGCACTCAGGTAGTTGAGCAAGGGTTTTTGGCTCAATTGGCCGTTGAGATAAAGCAATTGAATGTACTCCTGGGTAAGCTCTTCGCTGAGTTTGAGGCGGGCAAACTGTTTTTTCTGCTGCATCAATTTTACCTCCATCAATTCAGTAGGTGTAAGTGAAGCCCGTAGCGCGGGGTCTTCCAAAATACTGAGCAACAAGTTTTTTCCCTCCTGTTCTTTGAGCAATTGGTGTTCCTGAATCAGGTGCCGGACTTTGTTGAGTTGTACATCCAATTCCTGTTTGCGGCGAGATAAGGTCAAGGTATTTTTGGTGTTTAACTCATACATTTCCAGGGCCAGCTCATTGTTTTTAAAACGGTTGTTGCTGTTGAGCGGAATGTTCAGGCCCAGACGCATAAAGAGATCATCGTCGAGGGTTGGCGTTTTGGGTGCACGTTCGTAGCCAAACTGGAAAAAACTGAGGTATTCGCGGTTGCGGACTTTGAGCAAATCCATTTCGGATTGTACCAAACCCATTTGGGCTTGACGAATTTTGGCTTCGGCCAAGGGGATATCCAGGGAGTTGGCCTGGATGCGGGCGATGACTTGTTCGATGCGGGCGATCGAGATGAAGTCCAGGAGCTCCAGTTCTACCGCTCCCGTTCCGGCAATAAATTGTCTGATTTTTTCCTCCGCCTGGCTTTTGGCTTGTAAAAACTGAGCCTGATCGAGGCGCAGTGATTGCCGATCCTGTTCGTTTTCCACCACCTCTTTTACTTTCACGGACAAACCCTGGCGCAACATGGCCCGAAATACCTGTTCCTGAGCCTGGTACAAAGAGTCGAGTTTTTGGCTAGCCAAAGTCAATTGTTGCGCAAAATGATAAGCGACGATCGCTTCATAACGTTGGAGCAAAGCTTCATTCCAGTACACTTCGGCCTCGGCCTGAAGTACCCCCGACTGGGCTTGTTGGTATTGTTTCTGGTATTTGCTTAATCCGAATGCATTGGGGCTTACCCGGATGCCGTATTGCTGCCGGGTCAGGGAAAAATCATTGGATCCAGCACGTAGCTCCAGTTTTTGCAGCAGCGGGTTCTGGTAGTTTTGTTGCTCCAACCAATTGACTGTTTGTTGACTCAAGCGCCATTGTTCATCCTGATTGACGGAGGCTAGGACCTCTTTCATGCTGATTTTGATGGGGTCAATAGGAGTAAGGGAAGCAAGCAACAAACTCAAGCTACACAACAATACTTTCATGGCGATTGGCTTAGGTAGTGGGCAAAATAAGTACTCATTCTTCCTGAGCCAGAGGATTAGATAAGACACTTGAAATGAAACGTTTACTTATCTAATCCTCTGGCAAAATGATCACTTATTTTTTATCGCCCTTATTCAAAAGAAATGACAATTTTTTCATTGAGGTAAAAAGGATTGTCATAGGGGATTTTGATGAACAATTCGCGGCCCCAGGTGCGTACTTCGGGCATCTTGCGCAGGCGCACGGGCAACTCAACCACCTGAGGATTGCTGCCGATGATGATTCCCTGAGACAATACCGTCGGGCGACTGTAGGCACTCAGTTGAACCGTATCACCCAGTTGATAGCTGATTTCGGCGTGCTCGTATACAAAGCCACGGATGCGGGTAGGCTGAAGTGGATTGATTTTTAGCATTTCCTTGTGCTGGGGTACTACTTCGTTGGTGCCTACGGCAATACTTTCTACGAAGCCATCCACCTGCGCAACGAGCGCTAAGCGTTGGCGTTCGGCGTTGACAAAATCGAGGTCGATTTGGGTTTTGGCACTGCGGGCTTCAAACACCGCTTGATTGGCCCGGCGTTCGGCCTGAATTTCCTGCACCCGTTGTCGGTATTCTTCTTCGGCCTGGCGAATTTGGCTGCGCAAAGCGGCAATTTTTTCGGCGCGTAAGGGGTCAGTTGCATTGAGATCAGTGGATTCGCCTAAAAGTTTGCGTACTCCACTTTCGGCGTTGTATTCAGCTTGTTCGATGCGAATCTGGGCTTGAAGCTCGCTCAATTCCGTCTGATGCTGGGCTTTGAGCACTTCCAGGGATTTGTCCAAAATGCTGTTTTGCGCATTTTTTTCCACTGCGTATTGGTTGATGTCGCTCAAACCTTCGGCACTTTCCTGGTCCAGTTCGGCGCGATAAAAGACCATGAGGGTATCTCCAGCCTGCACTTTATCACCCGTTTTGACCAGCACTTCCTGGATGACTACGGTGTGATCGTAGTTGAGAATTTGACTTTCCGTTTCGGTAGCCCCAAAAAAAGACGTATTGCTCCGCCCCATGAAGTTGTCCTTCAACCAAAAGCAGGCGGCAAAAGCCAGTGCCCAAAAGAGGTATAATACGTTGAATTTCATAGCGTCAATTCGTCATTTTGTTTATTGAGGCGGCGTACAGCTACACCATTGTCGAGCAGGGCTTGTAAAAAAGCGGGCTGTTTGGTATCGTCTTTAAAAAGCAGGGTGTAATCGTATTCCCGCGACACTGCGTTGTCTTTGAGCCGATCCAGATTGACAGAATCAAGCGTCCAGTGCTGGCAATATTGCGCCATGACCTGGATGAAATTTTCGCCTGGGTCGCCTGCACTTTCCTCCATCCTGATCCGCAATTCCCACACGATGTGGCGCCCATAATGGAAGGGGGTAAAACTGAGCACAATGGCCAGCAGGCAGAAAAAGAATACCCCCAGAATGGCAATAAAAAAGCCGTACAAACCACAGGCGATCCCCGTTCCCAAGGCTGCGAACATGAACACAATATCCCGTGGATTGCGCAAAGCAGTGCGAAACTGGATCACCGTCAGGGCGCCCAACATGCCCAAACCCGAAGCTACATTGTCGCCAATGGCTTGCAACACCATCGTGGCAATCAAGGCACTCAGGATCAAGGATTGGATAAAATTGGTGGTGCGCAGGGTGCTGCGCGTAGTCATGTTGTAAGTGAAGGCAATCAAGGCCGACAACAAAAACGACAACAAAAAGGTAAACAAAACCATTTCGAAGGTCGGGTTTTCGATCTTCGAGTAGATGGACAAAAATTCCTGCATGTCTGTAGTAGTGAAGTTGAGAAGTTGAGAAGTTGAGGAGTTGAGGCTACCGCGAGCTACTTTGACAAGAACATTGTCTAAGTCTCTGCGGCAGCCTCAACTCCTCAACTCCTCAACTCCTCAACTATTTCAAAATCACCAGCTTCCTCCCCACTCCGCCGATGCGTAGCAGATAAGTGCCGTTTGGCCAGTTGTTGGTATTCACAATGGTTTTTTGCTGCAATACCTGCCGGGCAATCAAGCGCCCCTGGATATTGTACAATTCTACAATCTCGCCTTCGATGCTGGATTCAGCTTCAATGGTCACCTGATCTTGTGCCGGATTGGGATAAATTTTAAGTCCTATGGCAGCTAAGTCCAGCACTGGGGTGGTAGTCAGGTTATTGCTTTTGTTAAAAGTCGATTTTTGAGTCACAAACGCCCCTGTGCCATCGGGTACCCGGGCATAGCCCTGGTCGTCCTGTTGTTCTCCAAATTCTACCCGATCCAGTTGGATGCCATTTGGGTCGGACAAAATAAGCAATTCACCGGATTTGGATAGTTTAAAATTGGCGTGCAGCGGCCCCTGGTTTTGATCTTCATCGGCCCAGACGGCTATAAAGCCCTTGGGTTCGATGTAGGTATCGGCAGGGAAAGCCCATTTTTTAAGGTTGGTCAGGTTGTCCGTCAGGAAGTAACCACCCAGATTGATGCGGCTGTTGGTGGTATTGTACAGCTCGATCCAGTCATCCGCTTGTTGTTTTTCATCAAGGTCTTTGGTATTGGAAGCCAAAACTTCATTGATGACTACGTTGGATGCTGAGCTGAGGGAGGTTTGTACCTGATAAAAATACACATCGTGCTCCGCACCTACGGGATCATAACTGGCGGTTTTGACACTGTTGTTGGATACGGCTTCGATGTAGTAGCGCACGTAGGTCCCAGCCCCAAAAGCGGGGATGGTAGCTCCGAAGATGCCGTCGGAAGCACTGCCGTCACCGTTGTTGCCATCGTCCTTCATCTGGATTTTGGTGAAATTGCCGGTCAGGTTATTGGAGTAGTACAACCAAACCGCTGATATACCTTCGGTATTGGTCACTTTGCTGCGGATTTGTACATTTTGCCCGCTTTGTGGCAGTTGCCCTTCTACGTTATTCACCCGATACACCGTACCACTGATGCTGGGCGAAATGCGGTTGACTTCAGTTTGGGCCTTCAGATAGGTATAACGGGTGCTGAAAAAACTTTTCAAGGTGGTGATACCTGAAGTGAAACTCGAGTAGCCATAAAGACTCTGTGGATCAGTTTTGACCAGGGGGTCAATTTTTTTTGCCAAACGATCGATGTGTACATTCGCCACACTTGGATTGAGGCTTTGCTCCACAATGGTGCGCAGGTGCGCCAGGTAGCGCTGCCGCCAGGCCGGAACCGCCAACATGCGATTGAGCAGGGGATAATTGATGTTGGTTTCATTGTAAAAAGGACTCCAACTGGCCCGGCTACCCGCCAAAGAACTGTTGCCATCTACCTCGATTGGAGTTAATCTTTTGGTCTCCGGGTCCCAATACAGGTAATAGTCCATGCCTCCTTTAAAGACATAACTGTCGTCGTCGCCAAAGGCAATCTCAGTCGCCAAAAACCAGAGGGTACGATCGATATCGATGTAATCGGGTAGCACTTTTTCCAGGTCTGCAATGGCAGTCTGGTTCAATTTGTTGGCTGCCTGCATCAGTTTTTCCCAGGGGAAAGCCACTTCGGAGCGTTTGAGGGTGTAATAGGATTTGTACAGGGAAGTATCCGCCCCCAGGTAATTGATCGCCGATTTACCATTGCCAAATCCACCGCCGCCGCCAGGGCCGGGGCCACCACCAGTTGTGCCCGCAGGTGGATCGGCCCGCCAGCGGATGCCATCGTTGCTGAACCACCATTCTTTGATGAATTCGCCATTGATTTGTTGCACGTTGGGGTAAACGCCCCAGTCTTGATCGTTGATGTACAGGTGGATGAAGTTGGTGCGTACAGCAGGCGTGTGGCGGCGGGCGAGTTGCCCATACAACACCTCCCGCATATAGGTAGGATCTTCAAAGGCGTTGTTGAAATTGAGCGCCTCATAACCTCCCACGCTGAAGTCCTCTTTGGTAAATTCCATATTGACCGTAAAGGATTTTTTGAGTTGGGTACTGGTCAGGCGGTTGTAGGAAGTTTGCCCCTTAAAGGCTACTCCCACACTATCGTAGGTTTTACCATCGTACACCATTTTGGCCAACAAATCGCTGCTGGTACGATAGTTGTTGGTCAACTGCTGCCAATAATCGGATTGGGTAAAATAGATGCGAACCTCTTTAATGTCGGCTGTATCATATAGGCCGTTGACCCGTTTTTCTCCAAAAACCAGTCTTTTCCCATCCTGACTTACACTGAGGCCCTCGGGTAGTTTTTGGGCGTGAATAGAATTAGTCACCCCAATGCTCAGCACAAGCACGGCCAAGAAGAAAAGTATACATTTCTTCATCTGAATTCAATTGTATGGTTCTAAAGTCGCTTTAAAAATGCCTGGGAGTCCAATAAAACTCCTAAAATACAACAGGCTCATAGCAAAAAAGGCAAAAAAATAGATTTTGTACTCACATTGACGGAAAATAAGGGGGTAAAATAAATACTGATCCTTTGATATACATTGTCTGAAGTCTTATATGTGGATATTTTTTTCATTGAAAAGCATCTGTTTTAACACTATAGGTATAACCTTTTAAAGGCACTTATCGTATATGCAATCCAAATACTCTAACTAATGAAAAAGTACTATCTCCTTGGACTCATGCTGCTGAGCAGCGTGGCCTGGCTTAAAGCCCAGGACACGACCTCGATCATCGCCTCCGACCGACCGATGTTTGGTGAGGCGGTATCCATTGTTCCACACAAAAGTCTGCAAGTTGAAACCGGTTTTTGGTACAGCGAAGAAAACACTCGCGTTGCCTCGACCCGGGGACTGGGCTTAAATTCCACTCTTTTGCGCTATGGCATTGGTGAAAAAGTGGAACTGCGTTTTGATTACACCCTTTGGCAAAATCGGGTTCGCCACAGTGAAGATCCCGTCAGCGCTGAGGTGGTTCAAACCGGTTTTTTACCCATTCGTTTTGGGATGAAAGCCAATCTGATTGAAAACAAATCCTGGATTCCTGCGGTAACTTTTGTGGGTATGTTGGGTTTGCCCCAGATCGCTACCGATGTTTTTCAACCTGCGTACCTGAGCCCGGATTTACAACTGTCTTTTGCGAACCGAGTAAACAACTGGTTAACGATTAGTTACAACCTCGGCGCGCGTTGGGACGGAGACAATCCCAATCCAAGCAACTACTATGCACTGGCCACGAAGTTTAACTTCTCCTCAAAAGTTGGTGCTTACCTGCAAGGACATGGAACATTTCAAAGAACGAGCCTGCCGGCTGGAGAAAGTACTATTGCCCAAAGTACTTTTGGGGAAGCGGGTTTGATGTTCAACCCCAAACCCAATATCCAGATCGATATTTCCGGTGGGGTCAGAGTCTCTGAATATGACACTAAATGGATTTTTTACAACGCAGAACGCAATTATTACTTTGCGACAGTGGGCTTGTCGTGGAGATTTCCACGCTAAATAATGTGTATCCTGAAGGCGCTACATTTTAGGTTAGTGCCTTCAGGTTATTTTTGTTTAATTTTCTGCGTTACTTGTGCGCAATTAAAATATCCATTCTCACAACTTATGAAAAAAATCTACTTCCTTGGATTGCTGTTGATCAGCTGCACCGCCAGGCTCAAGGCACAGGACAGCACCGAAACCATCGCCCCAGATCGCCCGGGCTTTGGAGACGCAGTTTCAATTGTACCGCTCAAAAATCTGCAAGTGGAAACTGGTTTTTGGTACGAAGCGGATAAAGCAACTCCACTTACTGTTCGTGGTATTGGCTTAAATTCCACGCTGTTGCGCTATGGATTGGGTGACAAAGTGGAACTGCGTTTTGATTACAACCTTTGGCAAAACCGGATCAAATCCAGTCAAGTGCCGGCTGTTCCTGAGGTGGTCGAAACCGGATTTTTTCCCCTTCGCCTGGGAATGAAAGCCTTGTTGGTTGAAAATAAATCCTGGATTCCTACGGTGACCTTCATTGGCATGTTGGGCTTTCCACGGGTTGCAACGGATGCTTTCCAACCTTCTTATTTAAGTCCCGATTTACAATTGTCCTTTGCCAATCCTGTCAACGACTGGCTGACCATTTGTTACAACCTCGGAGCAAGTTGGGATGGAGACAACCCCAACCCGGAGAATTATTACGCCCTTTCTACCGAGTTCTCTTTTTCTGACAAAATTGGAGGCTACCTGCAAGGACACGGATCGTTTCAACGAACCAGTCTGGGAGGAGGTAAGGTTTCAACTACTCAACAAACTTTTGCTGAAGCGGGCCTGATGTTTTATCCCAAGCCCAATATCCAGGTGGATTTATCCGGGGGTATTCGGGTTTCGGAATACGATGAAGAGTGGATTTTTTATGGTGCAGAGCGGAGTTACTACTTTTTGACCGCGGGTTTGTCGTGGCGGTTTCCGAAGTAGTACCACCTAAATTGTTACATTTGTACATCTCTTCATTCAATATTTTGTAGTGGAACTACTCGTCATCATTGTTTTCAACTTCATCAACGGCATATTTGCACTTTCTGAAATTGCGCTGGTTTCGGTCAAAAAACAGCGCATGATTCAATTGGCAGAAAAGGGTAGTGCTCGGGCACGGAAAGTGTTGCAGTTGCTCAAAAAGCCAGAAGAATTCCTTTCAGCGGTACAAATTGGCATCACGCTGATTGGTATCGTTTCCGGGGTTTATGGGGGCGCTACTTTGACCGATAATTTCCGCCCCGTGGTTGAGCAGTTTGAGGTCTTGCGCCCCTATGCTGGGCAAATTGCCTACGTTCTGGTGGTGGCCCTGATCACTTATTTGTCCATCGTCATTGGTGAATTGATCCCAAAAACGCTGGCGATGAAATTTGCGGAGCCCGTGGCCTTGAGCATCGCTGGATTCATTACGGTTTTTTCCAAAATTGCGCGCCCTTTTGTCTGGTTGCTGACCACTACCACCAGACTGGTTTTTATGGTTTTTGGGGTTAAACCAGCTGAGGAGGAAAAAATTACTGAAGAAGAATTGCGCTACGTGATCAAAACCGCGGGCAGACAAGGGCTTTATGAAAAAGAGGAAAGTGACATCCACAACAATGCCATTTCTTTTGCAGATTTGCGGGCCAAGACCTTGATGACCCACCGGCTAGAGGTGGAATGGGTTGATGTCAGTGACCCTTTTGAAAAAATTGAGGCGACTTTATTGCAAAGCAATCACTTCCAATTTCCGGTTTGTGACGACAAACACGACAACATCCTGGGCTACCTACACGTCAAAGACTTTTTTTCCAAAAAAAATGAGCCTGGATTTCAGGTGCGCAGCATCATTCGGGAGCCAATTTTTATTCCGGAGAGCCAATTTGCGATTGACATTTTACAGCAGTTTAAAAAACAACGCTGTTATTTTGGCATCATCATCGATGAGTTTGGAGCTTTTGAGGGAATCATCACTTTGCACGACCTGGCAGAGGCCCTGGTGGGTGATTTGCCAGATCAGGGGGAAGAAGAACAGGGCATTATTGCACGGGAAGATGGCTCTTTGTTGGTCAGTGGTACTGTGTCTGTTAATGCGCTCAATCATTTTATGAAAACGGATTTCATTCATGATAAAAGTGTGTTTTTTACTTCTGTTGCCGGCTTTGTCATTCACCATACCGAGCACATTCCCAATGTCGGGGAGCACTTTGAATACAATGGCCGACGGGTTGAAATCGTAGATAAGGATGGGGTGCGGATTGATCAGGTGATTATTCATCCGGAGGTGAAAGGAGGTTGAGGACGACTCTAGGAGATGGATTACCCGCTAGCGCCTAAAGATTTAGATTATGGTTAAAAACCTATACTTCGTTTTCATTGCTTCTTTTTGGGTTGTAACATCGGCTGTCGGCCAGCAGTTTACGCCCAAAAAATTACACGAAGCCACTATTTCCAGTCTGCACACGGCCATGCAAAATGGCAAACTTACCGCCGTTGAGCTTGTGCAACTTTACCTCGACCGAATTGAAGCCTACGACAAACAAGGGCCGTTTATCAACGCCCTTATTATGTTGAATCCCAAAGCGTTAGCTGAAGCCCGTCGGCTCGACTCGCTCTATAAAGCAACGGGGAAATTTGTGGGGCCGCTCCACGGGATTCCTGTCATCGTGAAAGACAATTATGATACCTTCGACATGCCAACGACCAACGGAACGCTGGCCATGAAAGAGTCTATTCCACCCGACGATGCGTTTGTGATTCAAAAAATCAGGCAGGCTGGTGCCATTATCATTGCCAAGTCAAACCTCGCCGAGTTTGCCCAATCTGGCAATTTTTCGGTGAGTTCGATCTTGCCAGGCTATTCGCGGAACCCCTACGATACCCGACGCACCACGGCAGGGTCGAGTGGGGGAACAGCCGCTGCTGTGGCCGCCGACTTTGGCACCATTGGCTTGGGAACCGACACTGGGAGTTCGATTCGGGGACCGGCCGCTCACCAGAGTTTGGTTGGGTTTCGCTGTACGCTTGGGTTAATTAGCCGCGACGGTATTGCCCCTCTCGCCCTCACCAACGACATGGGTGGCCCCATTTGCCGAACGGTGGAAGATGCAGTGCGGGTACTCGAAGTGATTGCAGGCTACGACAAAGCCGATTCCGTAACCCTGCTAAGTAAAGGTAAAATTCCAGCAAGTTATCGGGCTTTTTTAGACAAAAATGGACTAAAAGGAGCCAGAATTGGGGTTTTTCGGCAGCTTTGCAACCCCGCCAAAGCTGATTCGCAAGTGGTGGCTTTGTTCAATAATGCACTTGATGAGTTGCGGCTTGCTGGAGCCACCATTATCGACTCGGTGCGGGTCATTGAACTCGATACAATCAACAAATCATTTGATGTGATTCCTCAGCTACGACGCGATTTCAATGTGTACCTGGCCAATTTAGGCCCCAATGCCCCGCACAAAACGCTCGAGTCAATCATTAAATCAAAGCAGTATCATCCCTTTCTTGAAAAATTTCTGCTCGATAGCAATGCAGATACGCTAGCCCCCGAATTGCACAAAGGTTGGCAAAAGAACTTGGCCCTCCGCGAGCGATTGCGTCAACTCGTGCTCCGGGCCATGGATTCGGCGCAGGTTGATGCGCTGGTTTACCCGTCGTTTAGTTACCCGCCCCGGCTCATTGGCGACTTGAACACACCGTCGGGTACAAACAACAACGCGCTGTCGCCACCCACGGGCTTTCCAGCGTTTACGGTGCCTATGGGTTTTACCTACAATAACTTACCGGCTGGGTTGCAGTTCTTTGGTCGCCCTTTCAGCGAGCCAATACTCATTAAGTTGAGTTACGCCTATGAACAGGCTACCCACCACAGGTTTCCCCCCGAATCAACTCCACCCTTGCGGAAAAAGAACCGAAAATAGGGCAGGGGTTTGTTCTAACAGGGCTTTTTTGTAAAAACTTTTGGTTTACAGTTTAAGGATATCTGGGATTTTGAAATCAACCCAGCAGATTGGGATTTTGAAAGAGAATAAATCAATAAATTTTGGGCAGAATGAAAAACTAAAATTCAATCAGCTCCGGACTATGCGTAAAAACAATCCTAACATCTGGATGCAACTGTGCAAAATCCCGCAACTCCCCAAAGGTCCTTTTATACGCCTCCCAGTCATCAAAAAACAAACGTACAATCGATTTGGGCAAAATACCCGCCCGCCAGGGCTCCAATTGCCAGGCGGCATCAGCTGCTAAAAAGACCGGGCCTTCGGGGGTGTGTAACAAAGCACCTAACTGCCCTCGTCCATGCCCGGGTAAGGCGTACAGCAGCATACTTCCATCTCCAAACAGGTCATAGGCACTATCAGCGTTGCTCAGTTGCCCAAGTTCTGAATCGGCAATACAATAAATACGCTGCTCTAAATCAGCCGGAATCAGCTCCGGCAAGACCCCTTTGCTCACGGCAGCCCAGCCCTTTACCTTGTTGGCTTGTGCCCAGGCCGAAACACTACAAAAAACTTGGGCGTTTGGAAAATCCTGCAAGCCCGCAATATGGTCACCGTGAAAATGAGAAATGATGATGCTTTTGATTTGATCGGGTACGTAACCCAAGGCTTTTAGTCGCTCCACTGCGGGTTCATGCGTTTCCAAAAACATCGGCGTCAGCAGGGCATACAGGCGATAAGGCCAATGAGCTGTAGCGCTGCGAAAACGAGGCGCATACCCGGTATCAAACAAGATCAGGCCCTGCTCGGGGTGCTCAATCAGCGCCCAGGTCGCATAAACCCGGCAGTGTTTTTGGCCATTTACCGGGTCAATCACTTTGCCGTGAGCGACACAATAACCAGAATGAAAAATGTGGACTTTTACTTTGCTTGAGCCTGGTACCATGTTACAAATTCTTTGACACCGTCCAGGGTGTTTTGAAGGGGCGTATAGCCTAATTTTTCCCACGCCTTATGGATGTCCATCGTCATGGAAGTACTCAAAATGCCTACGCTGTAACGGGTCAGGGCGGGTTCCCGTCCCCCCATAAAATACCGATGAATAAACTCATTGAGACTGGCTGCAGCCAAGGCAATACTGGTGGGTACTTTTTTTGTAACAGGCGGTAAATCCAATGCTTCCAGAAAAAGGCTAAAGACTTCCCATAGCCGCTTGGGTTCACCATTGGTAATGTTGTACACCTCTCCAAAGGCACTGTGTTCGGCTTTCAGGCAGCATTCCACAGCATGTATAACATTCACCACAGAAGTCAGGTCGACAATGTTTTTGCCTTCACCCATGATTTTGAGCCGACCTTCGTGGTAGGCCCGCAAAACCCGGGGAAAAATCACTGCGTCTTCAGCCCCAATGATGGCCCGGGGGCGCAGAGCAATGGTTTCAAAATCCAGGCGATTCAAACGTAAAACTTCCTGCTCAGCCTGGTACTTGGTCGTTGCGTAGTGATTGACCATCGGATTGGGCAGTGGGTCCGATTCTTTGATGTTGAAACGATCTTTGTAATTGAAATATACACTTGGAGTTGAAATGAGGATAAAACGTTGGTTGCCTTGATCTTGTGCAACCTGCAATAAATTCAAAGTGGATTTTACATTGGCGTCGTAAAACTCCTGATAGGTTCCCCAGGGTGAGGACAAACCGGCGCAGTGAATGACCACATCGGCCCCCTCAGCCAATCGTTCACAATCGGCTAAATTGGTTAAATCAGCAGAGTCGTAATGGCAACCCAGGGCTTCAAATTCGGCCTTGCGCTCGTTCCGACGTCCGGTGCCCAATACCTCTGCTTGGGGGTAAGTTTGGCGCAGGCTTTTCAGCAAACGTCCGCCTACAAAGCCAGAGGCGCCGGTGATGAGGATTTTTTTGGGAAACACGATAAATGTTATAAATGATGAGTGATGAATGATAAATGATGAATGGCTACCGCAGCGATTTTGACCATTAGTGTCGATCAAGTCGCTGCGGTAGCCATTTATAACTTATCATTCATCACTCATAACTATTTTACAATGCGGTTGTTCTCATCTGGGAAAACAATCCAGGGTTTAAAGGTCTTGGCTTCTTCAAAATCCATCCAGGCGTACCCAATGATGATCAGGATGTCGCCCACTTGTACGCGGCGAGCGGCGGCTCCGTTGAGGCAAATCATACCTGAGCCCCTTTCACCTTTGATGATGTAGGTTTCCAGGCGCTCACCATTGTTGTTGTTGACGATTTGAACGCATTCCCCTTCGATGAGGTTGGCTGCGTCCAGCAAGTCTTCGTCGATGGTGATGCTGCCGATGTAGTTCAGGTTGGCCTCCGTGACCTTCACCCGGTGAATTTTGGATTTGAATCTTTGGATCAACATAGGGTACAAAGATAAGATTTTTTAGAACAAGCGTCGAAAGGCATAAACATTGCCAGTCTCCAATCAGTTTTCCACAAGTTGTTAATTATTTGCCGGGAAAAAATAAACCATAAACATTACTTTTGTGGTTTAACCTAAGTAACTTACCCGGAAAAAGGACTACACGTCATGAAGTTTAGCGTATCATCATCAGAGTTACTGAAGCAATTGCAAGTTGCAGCCGGCTCGATTGGCTCAAACCCTGTTTTGCCCATCCTGGAGGACTTTTTATTCAGCATTGCCGACAATAAGTTGACCATTTCTGCTACCGATCTGGACACTGCCATTACCACCCACATGGACGTGATGGCTGATACCGATGGAACGGTTGCAGTGCCTGCCAAAATCTTATTGGATACGCTAAAAGCGCTGCCCCAACAACCCATCACCTTTACCATTGACGAAAACACCTTCGGGATTGAGATCACTTCGGCCTATGGCAAGTACCGTTTGTCGGGTGAAAATGGCCAGGATTTTCCAGCGATCCCCGAACCGGAGTCGGGCGATGACACCATCACCCTGCCTTCCAATGCCCTGATTCAGGGGGTAAACAAAACCTTGTTTGCCACCAGCAACGACGAGTTGCGCCTGGCGATGATGGGAGTTTATTTTCAGGTGGATTTCAGCAAAATTACCATGGTGGCTACCGATGCCCACAAATTGGTGCGCTACACCTTCACCGATTTGAGCAGCGAGGTGAGTACTTCCTTCATTTTGCCAAAAAAAGCATTGAACCTCATCAAAAACGTATTGCCCGCAGGCACCGAGGTAAAAATGTCTTTCAATAAAGCCAACGCGTTTTTCAGTTTCAACGATACGCAAATTTCCTGCCGCCTGATTGACTCGCGGTATCCAGATTACCACGCGGTGATTCCGGTGGATAATCCCAACCTGTTGACGATTGCCCGCGCAGATTTTGCCAGTTCGCTGCGTCGCATCGCCATTTACGCCAACAAGACCACCAATCAGGTGATTCTGAACGTGTCGCAAGGCACCTTGATCGTTTCGGCGCAAGACCTTGATTTTTCCAATGAAGCCACCGAAAAGTTGACTTGCACCTACGAGGGTGACCCATTGATGATTGGGTTCAATGCCAAGTTTTTGCTGGAGATGCTGACGGTGCTGGAATCTGACGAAGTGCGTATGGAATTGTCCACTTCTACCCGTGCAGGGATTTTGTTGCCGGTGGAAGAAGTGCCAGGAGAGGATATTTTGATGCTGGTAATGCCCGTGATGCTGAGCAATTGATGCTAAAGATAAGTGGAGAGATTTTTTGAATGAAAAATTTCTCCACGCCGTTTTGCCCCACTATAAAATGTTGAGTACCCAATAAACCGTAAATGAAACACTCCATCATTCTGCTGGGCATGGTCATCGCCTTGCTGGCAGCTTGTAAACAACAAGCCGAACTTCCCAAAACACCTGAAGAAGTTGTCAAAGCCTACCAGGCTTATTACGATCAAAATCGTTTTGACGAGGCCAAAGCGCTGAGCACCCTGGCGGAACAAAGCCGACTGGACAATCTGGCGAAAATGATGCAGGAACAATCTGCTGATTCTACCCAACTCACCACCTCTTTTCTTTCCTTAAAATGCCGGACCAAAGGGGATTCTGCCTTTTGTCAATGCCGCTGCAAAGATCAATACGAAACCTATAACATTGAATTTGTGCTGCTGCGGCGCAAAAACCAATGGTTCATCGACGCACCCAAAGAGGAAAAATACGATTACGATATTCCAGACGTGGATGCGGGGGTAGATACCTTGTTTAATTTGTTAGATGTGGAGCGGGAGCAGTAGAAAGTAAAGTTGAGGAGTTGAGAGGTTGAGAAGTTGAGGGCTACCGCAGCGACTTAGACAAGGACATTGTCCAAACCGCTGCGGTAGCCCTCAACTTCTCAACCTCTCAACTCCTCAACTTTACTACGGTTTTGCTACCGTCCGATCCTTCGGATACTTCAGCCAATATTTAAAGCGCAAAGTTTTGCTGCCGTAGGCTGGAACTTCCAGGTGCCAGAGCAACTTGCCAAAATCGGCTGAGTACTGCGCCCCACTTTTTTCCTCCAATTCCACCGTGATGTCATCTTGTTTGGACACTGGAATCTGATCCAAAATCTCAATGTTGATTGGGATTTTTTTGTTGTTTTTAACCACGATGTCATAGGCCACCAACTCCCGTTTAAAATTGTTCAGGAACTTGGGCGTGTAGGCCAAATCGGTGGGTTTTACCCGCTTGATGCTGATGTCTTCGTCGCGCCCAAGCGAAAGCAGCAGCGTATCAGACACGGTTTTAGTATCAATTTCGGACTGGCCTACATAAGTATCTTTGAAGAAAATCTGCGCCGTTCCCGACAGGAGGCCATAACGACCATAGTTCGGGATTTTAGCCAACAAAAATACGCCAGGATCCATTTTAGGTACGGCATGGTACTGGTAAATGGCGTCCATTTGTTCTTCCTTGTAGCGCACGGTTTGCGGCTCGGCACCGGATACGATACTTTGGGGTGCAGTGATTTCGAATTCTTCGCCACTGGCATTCTCCTCAAGTACAACTTCTTCATCCGTAACAACTACTTCGCCTATATCACCAGGGCCGTTGGAAGGTTTGGCCATGTCGCGGCGGTCTTCGGTACGGACCTGCGAGAGATTGTACACATTTCCCCTACCAGCAGCCAGGCCATCGTCCAGATCACGGATGGGGCGGGCAACGTAGTAATCAATATACTGCGGGGTCAAAATGGGGCGGTTGTTGTTACTTAGGGGCCGGGCAGAAGACAATTTGAGTTTGACTGCTTGCCAATCAAAGCCGGATTGTTGGCTTACTACGGCTTTGTACACCATGCGCAAGGGTTTGTCGACGGCTTCGGCGCGCAGGTCGTATGCGGGGGTCCAATACGCCTGGGTAATGAAATACACACAACTGATGTTCAGGGTTTGGGCCGTGGCTGATTCGATTTGTAGCACAATTTCGCCCAAGGTTTGGGTTTCACGGTGATTGAGTTTGCGCAGGCGCTCGTTCATACCGGCCATCAGGCGATCTTCCTTGCGACGCTGGAAAGTGATTTCCAATTGCCGGTTTTTGATTTCGGTGAGGCGCGTGCGGTAGTACTGGGTCATTTCTTTCCAGTCGTTGACACTCAGAGTGCTGTTTTCCCCAGCGCCTACGCGCTTTTGGTTGTCTTGCAGGCTGCTTTCTTCTTTGTTCAGGATGTCATTTTCCGCCATGAGGCGCAGGATGCGGTCGTTGACCGTCTCGATGGAATCCTGCAAGGCTTTGATGGCCGAGCCATTAGGCTGGTTCAACTCGATGGTTGCCCGCCGGAAAAAGGCCGACAACAGGTCCGCTTTGCCCTCAATCCGCACCTGAATGCTGTTGGGATTCAGGTCGACGGGTAGTTTTTCAAACACGATCTGGTTGCTACCAGCCGTCAACCGCACTGAGGCAACATTGGTCAATTTGGCCCCGCTGCGGTACACCGTTGCTTCCGTGATGCGCGAAGGGATGCGGGTTTCGGCCCAGGTTTGCAGGCCACTCAAGAGAAATAGGATGATAAAAATGTGTTGTTTCATGGTGATGTTTTTTTATCGCACAGAAGAAGGATGCAAAGGGTGAAAAAAATGCATACGACTAGTGGAAAAACATCTCAATTTTTTTAAGAAATGATTGCGGTTAGCGCTTTTTCTTCTTTTTTCCTTTTCCTTTTTTCTCAAACAAATCCCCCATTTCTTCAGACAATTGTTCAAAATCGTGATCAGCGGCTTCATCTGCTTCTACTTCATAATACCTCAGCGCTTCTTTTAAAACGAGTGGATCTTTCGCCAGTTTCAAATTGTGCTGATGGGATTTCAAGGCTTCTTTGCCCTCCTTTAAGGCCCGCTGGCGCAGGATTTGGGTAGTAATTGGGTTAGCGTGACAAAGGTTTCTGCTTACGTAACCTTCCAGGCCGGGGGCTTTGGCGCTTGCATCGAGCTCGTCTTGCAAATCCTGTTCTTGTGCTTTGAGTACTTGCAGGTAGTATTTGAATTCCTTTTCCGGCAATTGGGTCAAAGCGTCGCCCTCTTTTTGGAGGTGCTCGGCTTGTAAACGGAGCAATTCAAAAAGGTCGTTGCGCTCGTAGGCTTCATTGACCCGTTGGATGGCTTCGGTTTTGGCCGCCTTTTTGCTTTCATCAATTTCGCGATCGGGGTGCAAGAGTCGAACCAGGTCACCGTAGATGTTTTTGCACACTTTTTGGATGTCTTTTTCTTTTTGGCGCTCCCGTTCTGCTTTCAATTTTTGTTTTTCACTTCTGGCTTGTCGGGCCTCATTTTCAGCATGTTCGTGGGCTTCGTCTTGTTTCCGTTCAGCGGCTTCCCGAGCTTTGCTCAAGATTGCTTCCAGGTCATCTTCGTCGTCTACCTCTATCTCCAGACCAAAAGAGCGCAGCATCGCTTCGGCCCGCTCCTGATCGAGCAGCTTTTTTTCTGCTTCCAGTTCCTCGCGGGTTTGGTCGGCATAAAAATTGTAGATGTCTGTCAGGGCGGAGAAATCTCTGTCCGTGTCCTGGAAAAGACTATGACAATGGGAGAGGATTAAAGCCGCAATTTTTTTTCGGTCGTTTCGCCCAAAAACTGGATGGGAATACGCCCGATGTAAGGCCTGCACTTCCTCAATCAGCAAGTTTTGCTGCTTGAGATAGAGGGGTAGGATTTCTTGGTGGTAAAAAGCCAAACCCGAACTCACCTGAGCCTGCAGGGTTTCCAATTGTAGTTTGAGTTGGTTGATCTTGTTGAGCAAGGTGTTGAACTCCTTGTAGCGTTTTGCCCGCGAGCTATTGTCGTTTTGCGCAACTTCGATACTGATTGGCTTTTTCATGGGGCGAAAGTAATTGAAAAGGACATTACTGTGACCGACTTGAACAAGCTTTTTTCTCCTTTTTAATGTATCTTTGTCCTAATTATAATCCACATGAACAATACTTTACGCCAGAAAACTACATTGCTAGCCCTATTGCTGTTCCTTTGGGGAGGAGTCTCTGCCAAAGCCGAGGAGTATTTCAGCTACAACACTTCCATCAAACAAGCCTACCAAAAAGCGGTAGCGCTTCGGCTAGACGAAGCTGCGGCACTTTTGACCAAACTCAAGGCTCAAGCCCCCCAAAACCTCGCCGTTTACCACATCGAAAATTACCTCGATTTTTTCCGCCTCTACATCAATGAAGATGTGGATGAATACAACCGCCTCAAAAAACACCTCGATATTCGCCTGAATAAAATCAAAGCAGGTGATCCCCAATCACCTTATTACCTCTATGTCCAAGGAGATATTTTTTTGCAGTGGTCTTTGGTCAAACTCAAATTTGGCGACTTCATGGGAGCTTTTTCCAATGCAGGTAAAGCCTTTCGTTTGTTGAAAAAGAACCAGGAAAAATTTCCTCAGTTTATGCCCAACTACAAAGACCTGGGGCTCTTGCACGCGCTGGTTGGCACCATTCCCGACAATTACCAATGGGGGGTAAAGTTGTTGGGAGGGATGCAGGGTTCGATCGCTCAGGGCAAGGCTGAATTGGAAAAAGTAATGCGTTACGCCAAGCAAAATGAGTTCATGTTCGCCGATGAAACCGTAGTGTACTACGCCTTTATGGTTTTACACCTGGAAAACGATGCTGAAGAAGCCTGGAAAATATTGCAAAATCAAAACCTGGACGTGGCCAAAAACCCATTGCATTGTTTTCTCAAATCCAGCGTAGCACTGCGCAGCGGCCATACCAATGAGGCGATTGAGATGTTGAGTCAATACCACAAAACGGCGGGTGCCCTGGATTTTCCGGCACTGGAATTCCAACTGGGATTGGCCAAGTTGCGCCGTTTGGACAGCGATGCTGCCCCGCATTTTTTGAATTTTCTCAACCGTTTCCGGGGACGCAACAACATCAAAGAAGCGTATCAAAAACTGGCCTGGTCAGAATTGATCAAAGGCAATACTGCTGGCTACAAGCGTTACCTGCAACTATGTACCCAAAGAGGCGTAGCTGATTTTGGTTCGGATAAAAACGCTCAGGAAGAAGCGCAGAACAATACCACTCCTGAGCCGACCCTGGTCAAAGCACGCCTACTTTTTGATGGGGCTTATTATCAAAAAGCGCTTGAACTATTGCAGGAAAAAGAAAATTACCGTTGGCCTACTCAAGCTACCCAATTGGAATATACTTATCGCCTGGGCAGGGTGTTGCACGGAATGGAACGTTGGGATGAAGCCCTGGTGCTGTATCGCCAAACCATCTCGAATGGACGGGAATCTACCTATTATTATGCTTGTAATGCGGCGCTACAGGCGGGTTTGATTTGTGAAGCAAGAAAAAATTACGCACAGGCCAAGCAATTCTTCGATTTGTGTTTGGGGATGAAGCCCAGTGATTATAAAACGAGTTTACATCAGGCAGCTAAGGCCGGAATTAGCAGGGTGAGTGGGGAGTGAGGCAAGATTGGATATGAGGTCTCAGCCTTTCAATTTGACTTATAAAAAATTGATTATCTGTAGATTAAAAAATAAATCCATTAAAAAAGATTCTTTTGAGTTAAGAGGGAAGAGTACATGATTTTAGAATTTAGAAGTGAGCTACCGCAGCGACTTAGAACAGGGCTGTGTCAAAATCGCTGCGGCAGCCCACTTCTAAACTCTAATCTCATGTACTCTTAACTCTTAACTCAATTATTTATCCTCGCTTTGATCAGCCCTACCGATCAAACAACTCTTTCAATTTCGCCTCCAAGCTCGGGCCACGCAAATCCGTTGCAATGATCTTCCCTTGTGGGTCAATCAGGAATGTTTTGGGGATGCCCGACACCTCGTACATTTGGGCCACGGCATTCGACCAGCCTTTTAGATCACTGACGTGTTTCCAGGCCAACTTATCTTGCTCGATGGCCTGCAACCAGCGGTCGCGGGCACTGTCGAGGCTGACGCTGAGAATGTCAAAACCTTTGTCTTTGTATTGCTCGTACATCCGCACCACATTGGGGTTTTCCTGGCGGCAAGGGCCACACCAGCTTGCCCAAAAGTCGATCAGGATGTATTTTCCACGCAAATCACTCAATTTTAAGTCTTTGCCTTCAGGGGTGGTTTGAGCAAAGTCGGGGGCTACCGCACCCGTCATCAAACGCATGGCCCGATTCAACTCCTCTTGTACAGCTTCCGCCGCTTTAGGTGATTTTTCACCAAATGTTTTTATGAAGCGCTGGGCATATTCCATATAACCTGCGCTTTTTCTTTTTTGTAGGCCAGCCATTACACCAGCCATGGCCATTTGTTGGGCTGAACTGCCTTCCGGGAATTTAGCCAGGGTTTGGTCCAGGTATTTTTTGATTTCGGTGGGAGGAATACCCACGCCTGCCAAAGTTTGGGCATAGGCGCTGAAATTTTCATACACCCAGGGCATGCCGTTGTACCCTGCATCTTTGAAGTCTACAAAGTGAAAAAACTCATTGGCAAAATAAGCCAGCTCATCGTTGTAACCCGTCGAGTTGTTCGGATACGACACGTATGTATTGATGGCCACTACCCGAGCCAATAACTGATTGGCTTTTTTCAAAGAATCCAAAAGGGCAACTTTTTTATCGTCTACCGCTTTTAAAGCTTCGATACTTGTTTTTTTGGCTGCTTCGTCTTTTGCCATGGCCCAATCGCGAAGGCCCATACCATGTTGATTGTTGTGGTTGGTGATGCGAACCTTTACCTTTTCGTAATCCATGTTGATGGCCGAACCAACAATGGAAGCCTGGCGGATGTTCCCACAATCGCCCTTGATGACCACGCCTGTTTCACTACCCAGCAAAATCGGCCTTGCGTTATTGGCAAAAGGGCCGACATAATAAAACTTAGGTTCCGATTTATTTAGACTGAACTCGTAAACATTGCCGTTACTAGGGGTAGCCATCACCCGTTGGGCTTCCTGGAAAGTAACCCCGTCGAAGGTAAACAAAGCCAGGGAGCCCTGACAACCGCTGAGTTCACAACGGATTTTCACTTTCTCCTGAGCCTGTGCTCCAAAACTTGCCCCCAGCAAGCTGAGCATCAAAAAGATGTACTGAAAAGACTTCATCGCTTAAATTTGATGCAAAATTAACTATTAACGCTAAATCAAGGTCTTAAAGAATGTTTAAAGTTTTGGGTTCATTGCGTTTGATTTTGCTTTTATGTTGCCTCGGCGACGTGAGCCAAATGCTATGGGCGCAAAAAAAACTGGGCTTGCAAAGTGACGCCCCCTTGCCCGCTGACTTCAATCTGAGTACCTACACTTACAGCGATAGTCTTTCCCTGCAAAGCAGCCTTCAACGCCTCGTGCTCGATTTACAGCAACGCGCCTACCTAGAAGCTTCGGTGGATAGTGTCACATATCGAGACTCCAGTGCAGTGGCCTGGCTGCATTTGGGGCCGGCTTACCGTTGGGGGCAACTTAGCCCTAGGGGAATTCCAATGGATTGGTGGCGGAATGCCACCAATGATTTGCAGAAAAAAAAGGGCGGATTTGACCTGACCAAACTGGAACGGGCTCAAAAAACTGTTTTGCGGCAAGCCACCAATCAAGGTTATCCTTTTGCCCAAATCCGACTCGATAGTGTACAGATAAACCCTGGGCGCTTCGATGCTCAAATGGTGCTGGACAAAGGTGATTTGATCTACTTTGACACCTTGCTCCTGAGAGGAGATGCCAATATTGCCCCTACCTACTTGCAATCCTATTTGGGATTTCAGCGCAAGCAGCTTTACGATCAATCCCGGGTGGAACGCATTCGGGAACGCATCCAGGAATTGCCTTTTTTACAATTAAAATCCGATCCGGAAGTTGAGTTTATTGGTTCGCGTGCACTGGTGGTACTCGATTTGACAAAGCAAAAAGCCAGTCGTTTTGACTTCATCATCGGGGTTTTACCCAATAGCCAACAGGTCAAACGATTGTTGGTCACGGGGAGTTTTGAAGGAGAATTGCAGAATCAATTGGGGCGAGGGGAGCGGATTTACGCCCGTTTTGAACAATTGCGCCCAACGAGCCCCCGGTTGGATTTGCAGTTCAATTACCCCTTTTTGGCCAATCTGCCGATTGGTACCGATTTTAAATTGCATTTGTACCGCCGCGATACGGCATTTTTGGACCTGGATCTGGACTTTGGTGTGCAGTACTTGTTTGAAGGAGGGAATTATTTCAAGGTGTTTTGGAATCAGCGTAGTTCCCGTTTATTGCAATTGAATGAAGTGCAGTTGCTTGATTCCCGAGTGCTGCCCCCCACCCTGGATGTGAGCCAATCTTCCTTCGGCCTGGAATTTCAACAACAAGCCCTGGATTACCGCTTCAATCCCCGGCGTGGTTGGGCGATTTTGGGTCGCGGTGGAGCTGGAACCAAAAAAATCTTGCCGAACAGCCGCATCAACGAACTTGGCCTGGGTTTCCTATACGACACACTGCAACTGCGCAGCTTTCAATACCGTTTGCTCAGCGAAACCGAAACTTATCTGCCTGTCGGCAAAAACACTACCCTAAAACTCAAAGCCAGCACGGGCTGGACGATTGCCAATCAGGCCATTTACCAAAATGAGCAATTCCGCATTGGCGGCAATCGCCTGCTGCGAGGTTTTGATGAGGAATTCATTTTTGCAACCCATTATGCAGTAGGTTCTGCGGAATACCGCCTGCTGCTGAGCCGCAATTCTTTTTTGTACACCTTTGGCGATTACGCCTGGGTGGCCAATCGGACTACGGTGGTACAGGAGGATTATCGGGCCTTGGGTTTTGGGGCGGGGATTACGTTTGAAACGCGGGCGGGTTTGTTTGGGCTTAGTTTGGCGTTTGGGGCGCGCACAGGGGCTGCGATTGACTTTGCCGGGCCGAAGGTGCATTTCGGTTATGTGAGTTTGTTTTAGGTCCCCTTCCAAAGGTGGTGAAATTATTATCCTGCTCCGCAGGTATCTTTTTCTTTTCACCACCTTAGGCACCTAAGTTCATCTTAGGGGTTCACCTTAGAAAAGGTTTGTTTATTACCTATTTCCTGCTCGCTCGGAAAAGCTTATTTTTGGGAAACATACTAAATGTGTACAAGTGCTTGTTTCAAGAACAGCTAATACCTTATTCCATGAGAAAACCATCTACCAGCCTATTTTTTGGACTATTCATTCTCCCCATCTGCCTGTGGGCACAACCCGTCACCCCTGAACCCAGTGCCGATTTCAGCATTCAGCAACAAGGGGGCGCCTTCCTTTTTGCCCCCATTTTGCCCAGCCAACAAGCCATTCCTGGTGCTCCCCTGCCCTATTACGACTACTATTGGGAATTTGGCGACGGAGCTTACAGTTTCGATAAATCACCCAGCCATACTTATACCCGCAATGGTGCTTTTGAAGCACAACTTTGGGCAACCGGGAAATACGACAAGGGTAAATCCCCCAAAACCCGCCCAAAACGCAACGAAGTCAACGATCAAGCCAGCTACCTGGCTAGCAATGCGCCTGGATTTCCGGTGGCACCAAAAGAAAAGACGCTGCAACTGCGCGCCATCCGCAATCCCCGGCCCGATGAAGAGCTGGTATTTATTCTAACCTACGCCAACCTGGATGAGGCCAATACCTCTGGTGAGTTGCACCTTTTTTTCAATCAAAGAGAATACCGTCAACCCCATTTTTCTTTTTTACAGAGCCGGACCCATTACGGCGAAACCGACGGCAGTGGCCCCGACATCAGTTTTTCGCCCGCCCGCTACCAGAGTCAAAACCTGTGGGCCAGTGTAGACGAACGGGCCTGGGTCAACTGGATGCTCCCGGCTCTGCCCAACCAATTGGTGCAGGAAAGTTTGAACACTTACAGCCAGCAAAAAACCTGGCGTTTTAGCAACCTGAAGCGTGGCGAGAAACGCAACCTGTTTATTTCCCTACAATCCACCCCCGCAATGCTGGCCGATACGAATGCCATCATTACGGTGGATGCCCTGTATTTGGGCGACAACGGCAGCAGCTCCAAGGTGACACTGGAAATGGAAATCCTGGCCTCGCACGACCCCAACAACATTGCGGTATCGCGCAAAAAAATGAGCTTCCGCAGCATCAAAGGCAAGGGTTTGACCTACAAAGTGAATTTCCAAAACAATGGCGAAGGCCCGGCCAGTACCATTCAAATCACGACCGGAATTCCCAAGGGTATGGAAGCCAGTGGGCTCCGGGTGCTCGACATGTACCCCTCATGTCCGGTTTGTCCCGATGCAGCGGTGGCTTCCCTGAGTTGTTTGGATACCACCATCAAAGAAGACAAGCTGGTTTTTACTTTTCGCAACATCTATTTGCCCGGCACCAAACAAGATGGAGTAGGTGATCGGGATTCTACCAAGGGTTTTGTCAAATACCGCATCGAAGCTGGGCGAAAAATGAAAAAATACCCTTTTGATAGTCAGGCGAGTATTGTTTTTGACAAAAATCCGCCGATTGTGACCAATCATGCCCGCACCCACTTTAAACCGGGCTGGTCTTTGGGGGCTATGTTGGGACAAAATGTTTTTTTGGATAAACCAGGCCTGAACAGCACTTTCGCTGGCTTGACCCTTTCCCCTTTCAAACCTTACAAACCTTACCTCCAGGTGGAAATTTTTCCTGCCACCACCGGACGGATGGATTTCCCGGCGGATGGATTTATTTTGCACCAATCTACCCGCCAGGCAACCACACAGCTGAATGGGCGAGTCATTGATGTGGTGGTAGATTCATTGGTGCGGGCCAATGGGCCGGGGTATCAAGAATTTCAGACCTTGTCGGCCGTGCCTTTGCAGTTGCGCAAAAACCTGAGTGACTGGATGGGGATAGGCGTAGGCGTAGTGGCTTCGGTACAAACCGAAAAGTTTACAGCCAGTTCCTACACCATTGGACGACGTACCTCTTTTTGCAAAATTGATGCCGCAGGCAATTGCCAGCCAGGAGATGTGTTGCGGGAATTGAGTTTTAGCCGCGAGCAAAAAACCTTCGACCGAGGTGACATGACGCGCTGGGATTTCAGTGTATTTGCCGACATCCAACTGGGTTTGGTGCGCCGGGGACCAGCATTGGGCTTGCGCAATGTTTTGCGTTTGACTCAGGAGCCGAGGTATTATCTGGCGGGGTATTTGAGCTTTAAGATTTAGGACTTTGTTTTTTTCAACACCGACTTACTTATGAAGAGAACTATACCGTTTTACTCCCTGGTATTGCTATTGTTAGGCGGTTTTGGGGTGGATTTGGTGCAAAATGGTGCTTGGGTCTCAGAACCCCCGACCCCTGGAAGGGGAGTACATTCTCGGTTGGCAACCAATAATATTTCTTCTACAAAAAGGCAGAATTTCGCACTTACCGAAACTGTACCCCCCTTCCAGGGGTCGGGGGTTCTGAGGCCACAGCACAATACTGAAGGCAGCCAACGCTGGTACAAGTCTCTGACTTGTACCCAATATCTCCGCGTCTCTGACGCACAAGCAATGCGAAAATTTCACAAAAACACAGGTCAGAGACTTGTACCAGCGCCAGTATTTCTCCCCCCCGACAAACAAGCCTACCGCCTGCACTACCAAGGCTCGCTCCAATACGCCGAAGGCAAATACCGCCAGGCCAGTGGCAATTTTGAACGCGCTTATCACCTCTTTCCCGAAAATTTCAGTTTTGCCCTAGCGCATGGGCTATGCCTGGGGCGCCTCGGGGATGCGAGTGAAGCCAAAAAAGTACTGGAAAAAGCCCGCCAGCTCGTTACTCCCAATGACCAGGAACGCCAACAAAAACTGGCGATGGCGACTTTTTTTCTGGGCATGAGTTTCAGCTATGCCGATCGTTACAGTGAAGCATTGCCCTTGTTGCGCGATGCCGTGGCGATGCAACAAAAAATCCCGCAAAAATCGCTCTTGAGCGTGTATTACAATGCACTGGGTAAGGCCATTTTGCTCAATCAGGGCCGCAATGCCCATCGGCGCAATTACCAGCCGCTGCATTACCACGTCCATCGGCGGGATATGGAAAAAGCTTTTGTGGCCTTTGAGGCGGCAGTAAAAGCGGACCCCGAAAATGTGGTGGCGCTACACAATTACCTGCAATTGGCGGACACCTTGAAAGTCAGTTCTATTTTGCCGGAAGCTGATACCAACCAGGTTCAACGCCGGGAATACAAACCTACCTTCCTCAACATGCACAAAACCATCATCAGCGACCTGAAATTGAACAATTACGACGAGCTGGTTTTTTTGCTGGACATCTCGGGCTCAATGGTGATGGAAAAAGTGGTGTGTTATGGGGCGGATCGTTTTACGGCGATGAAGGATTTGTGCCTGAAAATTTTGCCCGAAATAGACACGAGTATTGAACTGGGGATTGGTACGATTGGGGGCGTTTGTGATAGTCCGCCCGATTTGTGGTTTGCTTCCGGGGGCATCAATCGGGTGGATTTGCGCAGCAAATTGCGCTTCCTGATTCCCGATGGCACTACTCCCCTGCTGACCATGTTGTTGCGTTGCCCGGAGTTGTTCTCGAATGATCCCACCCGCAGCAAAAGTATTTTCCTGATCAGTGATGGCGCCAATACCTGCCGCGAGGGTGGCATGGACATCTGTGAGTGGGCCAGCGAGTTGGCATCCAAAGGCATCGCCGTCAATGTACTGACCTTCCTCAGCACCACCTCCGACAATACCGACGCTTTCGCCGAATACCTCTGCCTCGCCGAAAACACCAAGGCAAACATCATCTACCTGGACAACTACCGCTGCCGACTGGAGCCTTTTGCATTTGACATGGTGAAGACCTGTCAGTCAAAAATTCCGGCGATGGAGCGGAGTCGGTGTTTGGGGCCGAGTGTAAAGGAATTGTGGAATGTGTGGGTGGCGGAGTGAGGGGGGCTCATTCTGAAAAACTGTTTTTCAGGCTTGTTGAAAATAATTTACATCTCTCGGCTTCTCACTCCCCACACCAGCCAAAGCATCATTTCTTGTAATTTGGTACTTTCACTTATTCAGGTAATTCCACCTCCCACTTTTCACATCTATCGTCCAGGGTTTTGGTTCTGGCAGCCAAAGTTTACCCTCACCTATTTCTACTGGCATCCATAAGTAGCGCGAATCCCATTGGGTTCTTGGTTTCCATACGTCTCCTAAAAAGATGACTGTTGTCGCTTTTTTGCCAACTACTTTTACAAACATCGTTGATTGCGAGCCATAAGTTTTGGTCTCTGCTGGAGCGATGTCTACAAATTCACTCCAGGGCCCGGATAAAGAAGGGGCAGTGGCCACTTTATTGGGATTGGGATTCCAACCAGTTAGTGCCGAGCCTACCGCGTAATACTTGTTTTCATAATGCACAATAGCTCCGCCCTCTAATGGTGATTTGATAAAGGCCA
Source organism: Haliscomenobacter sp. (assembly GCF_965225875.1). Lineage (GTDB taxonomy): Bacteria > Bacteroidota > Bacteroidia > Chitinophagales > Saprospiraceae > Haliscomenobacter. Next base: position 2,203,460 of record NZ_CBDDBS010000002.1, read on the forward strand.
CTTCTTTTTCAACATTGAGGTAATCTTCAGATAAGCTGGCAATGTAAAAACCCTTATCAGGCCTGCTTTCAAAAATTAAATAAGCACTTCCGTCATCATCGATAAATTGCCCAATATCCCGGCTTTCTTTCCCCAGAGGCCTGAAGGATTTGACATAATTGAATGGGCCGGTGGGCTTGTCACTGATCGCTACTCCTACTCTGGCAAAGTCATACGCATAAGGATTTTTTGAGCCCCTGATCCCTCCATCGAGGTGCATATACATTACGTATTTTTTTGTTTTGCTGTTGTAATACACTTTGGGTCTTTCCAATACCCATCTATGCCCTTTTATGGCCGTATCGGGTTTGGTGCTCTTGAAGGCATCCCCTTTGAATTCCCAATTGATTAAATCCTTTGAAGCATAACAGCTAACGTAGCGGTAGTTTGAATCCAGTCCTTGGCGGCGTTGTTCGCCATACCAATAGTAAGTTTTTTTAATTTTTATGATTCCACCTCCATGCGCCTGGATGTGGTTTCCGTCTGAGTCGGGCCAAACCTCTTTGGGATATATGGCTGTTTGCTTTTGAGCAAACCCTGCAAATCCCCAAAAAACAGTAAAGGCGAGTAGTAGGAAATATATCTTTTTCATAAACGCAGTCTGAAAGTCAATTAATGATGCACTTCAAAATAGAATAACAATGTAGGCATTCTATTTTTTAGGATCGGAATCGCTCATTTTTTAAATTTTTTTCAAATTTAACTCAGCTTTCCCCGAATCAATTCTATTTTTACCCGTAAAGCAAGATTCTGAATGGACTTACATCTGCAAGACAAAGTCATCATCGTCACCGGCGGTGGGCGCGGGATTGGTGCGGGCATCGTACATGCCCTCGCGCGCGAGGGTGCCATCCCCGTTATTGTGAGCCGCAGCGCTGAGCACAATTTGGCTACACTCGAAGCCATTGGTGGCAAAGGCTACCAAATTGCCCTCGATTTGACGAACCCTGCTGCTTGCCAGGCGGCAGTCACCGAAACCCTCCGCCTCACCGGTCGCATCGACGGCCTGGTCAACAATGCCGGGGTAAATGATGGGGTTGGCCTAGAGAGTGGCAATTACGAAGCATTTATGGCCTCCTTGCACAAAAACCTGGTGCATTATTACCTGATGGCGCATTACGCACTGCCAGCACTCAAAGCCTCCCAGGGTTCCATCCTGAACATCACCTCCAAAACTGCGGAAACCGGGCAAGGCAACACATCCGCCTACGCCGCCTCCAACGGTGGTCGCAACGCCCTCACCCGTGAATGGGCCGTGGAATTGCTCCAATACGGCATCCGGGTCAACGCGATTGTGGTGGCAGAATGTATGACGCCCTTGTACGAGTCCTGGCTACAAACCCTCAATGATCCCGAAACCACCCTCGAAAAAATTAAGGACAAAATTCCCCTGGGCAAACGGATGACCACCCAGGAAGAAATTGCCGATATGGCCGCATTCCTTTTGTCTTCCCGTTCCAGCCACACCACCGGACAGTTGATTCATGTGGATGGAGGGTATGTGCATTTGGATCGGGCACTCCTTTGATGGGTGATGAATGATGAGTTATGAATGATGAATCTAAGTCATAGCTCCCCATTCATCACTTATCATTCATCACTCATCATTCTTTTTTCTGCTATGACAAACAAAATCGCCTCTTACACCCTATCCTTCGTGCTGGTAACCAGCCTGTTCTTTTTGTGGGCCTTTGTGCACAACCTGGAGCCCATCCTGATTCCCCACCTGAAAAAAGCTTGTCAGCTGACCGATATGCAATCGGCATTGATTGACTCTGCCGTTTATTTGGGGTATTTCATCATGGCCATTCCGGCCGGCATTGTGATGAAAAAATATGGTTTCCGCCGTGGCATTATCATTGGCTTGGTGCTGTATGCGATTGGAGCCTTCTTATTCATCCCGGCGGCCAATTCCCGGATGTACATCTTCTTTTTGGGTGCCTTGTTCATCATTGCCTCGGGTTGTACCTTTTTGGAAACGGTGGCCAACCCTTACGTCACCCTGCTTGGTAAACCCGAGGGTGCAACGACCCGGTTGAACCTCAGTCAATCCTTCAATGGTTTGGGCGCTTTTGTGGCTCCGATCCTGGGTGGACAGTTCATTTTGAGCGGGATTGAGCTCTCCCAAAGTGAACAAAGCGCCATGTCGGTTGAGCAACTCAATGCCTACATGCAAAGTGAGGCCAATACGGTGCGTATCCCTTATTTGATCATCGGCTTGGTCGTTTTATTGGTAGCGATCCTGTTTATCTTCATCCGCACTCCGGAGCCGGGGGTAAAAGAAACTGGAACGCAGGAAAAGCGCAGCTTGCTCCACGCCCTGCGTCATGCTCACTTGCGCAATGGGGTAATCGCCCAGTTTTTTTACGTAGGGGCCCAGGTTTGTGTGACCAGTTTTTTCATCCGCTTTGCCAAGTTTTCCAGCAATATTCCAGAGAAGGATGCCGCATTTTGGTTGAGTATGGCCATGCTGGGTTTTATGCTGGGGCGCTTTGTAGGTACTTTATTGACGCGTTACATTGCGCCTAATCGCCTCCTGTTTATTTATTCGCTGGCTGCTGCTGGTTTGTTGGGTGTGGCTATGGTTACGGGTTCTACGATTGCCGTTTGGGCGATTATTCTGGTGCCTTTTTTTGAATCGATCATGTTTCCAACCATTTTTTCATTGGCCATTCAAGACTTGAAGGAAGATACCGAATTGGGTTCTTCGCTGGTGGTGATGTCTATTGTGGGTGGGGCTTTTGCACCTTTGCTCATGGGCTGGATTTCTGATCAATCGACTATTAAATTGGCTTATATTGTTCCTTTGCTCTGCCTGCTGGTGGTCGCTTGGTACGGGGCGAGAGGGTATAAGGTACAAACGGCATAGTTCATTAGAATGTATGACACAACTGAGACAACCCAAAAAATGATGGATGATGCCAGGTTGTAGAGACGCACGGCCGTGCGTCTCCCTACAGGTGTGGGATACAAAAAGACGCACGGCCGTGCGTCTCTACGGTGCGTTGCCCTCAATCATTCATTTTTATCAATAATTGTTATGCAAAGATTTTGCCTGGCGCTGGATCTCGTAGATGATCCAGCGCTCATCGCCGAATACGAAAAACACCACGAAAAGATCTGGCCTGAAATCAAGGCCAGTATCCTGGATGCCGGAATCACTGATATGGAAATTTATCGGATCGGCAATCGCTTATTCATGATTTTGGAGGCAATCGACACCTTCACTTTTGCGCATAAAGCTGCAATAGATGCTGCTATACTCAAAGTCCAGGAGTGGGAAACCCTGATGTGGAAGTATCAACAGGCGCTGCCTATGGCAAAGCCTGGTCAAAAGTGGCTGCGGATGGATAAGATTTTTGATTTGAAGCAGCAATAGGGGTGATAAAAAAATAAGTAATCATTTTGCCCCACTACATAGCTACTTATCTTGGGCAAAATTTGACTGATTATGCTGGTGCAATTTTTGATTTTTGCGGCTGCTTTGAGCGGACTTTTGCTTGCGGCTCGTTTTTTCACTACTGCTGCTGAAGAGATTGGGTTGTATTTTAAATTGCCGGCGTTTATCATTGGCGTTTTTATTGTGGGTATTGGGACTTCTTTGCCAGAGCTGGTTTCTGGCTCTATTTCAGTAGCGAAGGGGATATCAGAAATCCTGCCTGGCAACATCATGGGGGCCAATATTTCCAATATTTTGCTCATTACCGGCATCGTTGCTTACCTCAACCGCAAGGATATTGTACTTTCCCATGGTTACATTTTTGTGCATTTGCATTATTTGCTGGGGGCGTTTTTTTTGTTTACGATGATGACTTATGATGGCGAGGTCAAATGGTTAGAGGCTTTAATTGGGCTTTTTGCCTTTGTTGCATACAGCATTTATTTGGTAAAACCAGAGGAAAAGGACGGTGAAAGTGAGGAAATTCGTCAAGCTGAGCTCCAGGCTGTTTTTCCCATCAAAGCCATTTTGATGTTGCTTGGATCGGGGGTCGGCATCTATTTTGGTGCCAATTATACCGTCTCCTCCATCAGTGCCATTGCCGAAGGGCTACAAATTCCACCCTCTGTCATTGCACTCACTGTTTTGTCGATTGGGACCACTTTGCCCGAGTTAGCGGTCAATATCTCGGCGATCCGCCGTGGCAATGCAGAAATGGCCATCGGCAATGTCTTGGGTTCCTCTATTTTTAACACCTTGATCATTCCTGCGGTGGCTTCCTGGATAGGACCGATTCATGTTCCTGCTAGTCTTTTGACATTCTCACTCCCCGTAATGCTTGGCAGCGGCCTGTTTTTTTATTTACTCACTCAAGACAAACGTATCTCCCGCTGGGAAGGCATCTTGTTTATTTTAATTTATATCCTGTTTTTGATCAAAATTGCCAATCTGGGATAGTAAGCTTCACGACCTCCATATCTTAAGAAAATGTTATTCTTCTTTTGATCCTCACCAAAAGCACTAGTTTTGTTATTTTATACCTATCCCCATTTGGGGTGGGTAACGCATACTATTGGAAAACCCATGAACGTGAGCATCAATACAATGACGAAACCGCAAAAAATTGGCTGGGGCAGTGCGGCTGCCGTAGTTGTAGCCAATATGGTGGGAACGGGTGTGTTCACTAGTTTGGGTTTTCAGGTGGAGATCCTGCAAAATCGCTACGCGATTCTGGCCCTTTGGGCAGTGGGTGGTTTAAATGCCTTGTTGGGCGCTTTTGCTTACGCCGAATTGGGCACCCATCTGCGGCGCTCCGGCGGTGAATACCATTACCTCAGCACCCTTTATCATCCCTTTTTAGGTTATCTCTCCGGTTGGATATCGGTGACGGTTGGTTTTGGAGCCTCCATTGCCCTTACCGCAATGGCGATGGGCTTTTACATGACCCCATTTATCCATCAAAATCCCACCATGATTGCTTTTGCTTCCATTTTGGTTTTGTCCCTGGTGCATTCTTTCAACATTCGGCAAAGCAGTTTGATTCAAAATGGCTTGACCATCCTAAAGGTACTCCTGATCATTTTATTGATTGTGGCAGGTTGGTATTTGCCACCTGCAGCAAAGGATTCCTGGCAATCGGTATCGGCAGAGCCCTGGAAATGGAGCTCTACCGCGTTTGCCGTAGCCCTGGTTTTTGTCAATTATTCTTATTCGGGCTGGAATGCCGCAGCCTATATTGTGGAGGAAATCCGCAACCCGGTTAAAAATTTACCGCGCGCTTTGATTGGCGGAGCAGCAGTTGTGAGTGTGTTGTATGTGTTGTTGCAACTGTCGTTTTTACGGCAAGTTCCACTGGAGATTTTGATGCAAAAAGTAGAGGTTGGGCACTTAGCAGCTGAGTCGATGTTTGGACCGCGCATTGGCAATTGGTTCAGTGTGATCATCGCGCTGCTCCTGGCTTCCAGCTTGAGTGCCATGGTGTGGGTGGGGCCAAGAATCACCAGCTCAATGGCACAGGATCACGACAACTGGAAGTTTTTTCGGGCTCAAAATAAAAATGGCATTCCGGTACGGGCCATCTGGTTTCAGGCCATCATCAGCCTGGGTTTGATCATGACGGGTACTTTTGAGCAATTGCTCTTGTACAGTGGCTTTATTCTCCAGTTGTTCAATACGCTGACCATTGCCGGGGTGTTTATTTTGCGCTACAAATACCCCCATTTGCAGGGCTACCGCAGTCCAGTTTTTCCCTGGTTGCAGTTGATTTTTTTGGCCATCAGCATCTGGATGCTGGTGTTTTTGCTGATCGATAAACCCCTTGAAAGTTTGTTGGGCGTAGCCAATTTAGCGGTAGGGGCCTTGACGTTTTTTTGGGGTAAAAAAATGAGCCAGTGGTTTTATCCCAAAGCAGCGGTGGAGGTCAAAAAGCAGGAAATTCTGCCTTAATTACACACATTATGCAGTTTTATTCTTAGGCTCCATCTAAGGTGAGCATCACTGATGCATACAGCGATTTCAATATGACCCTAATTTTTTTTACCGCGGAGTTTCACAGAGTACACGCAGAGTTTCGCGGAGTTTTTTAGGGCACCTGCGGTGCGGAGAGGTCACAGAGGTCGCCTCTGCTGAAGCTTGGGTACGTACCCTTTATCAAGTCACATTTTCATTGGCTTGATCTTAAGCAAGATTTTCCTGGAGCACAAACTCCAGCCACCGCAGGTGGCAAACTCCTTAAAACTTAAAAACTCCGCGAAACTCTGCGGTAAAAAATGCGTAATGTGAGTTAATTAATCGCTCAAGTGCAGTACGCCATTGTTGTACCGCCGCCAATCCAGCCACTCTTTTTCCTTGCCTTTAAAAACTTTGTTGTAGAGTGGAATCATTTGCTTCAGCTTTTTCTGCCAGCCTTTCGATTGCATTTCGTTGGGGAAGCATTTTTCCAACAACTCCAACATGATGCCAACCGAGGTAGAAGCGCCGGGTGAAGCGCCCAACAAGGCCGCGATGCTGCCATCCGCAGCATGGATGATTTCGGTGCCAAATTCCAGCACGCCCCCTTCCTCTTCGTCTTTTTTGATGACTTGCACCCGTTGGCCCGCAATGGCTAGTTCCCAATCTTCTGAACGAACTCCAGGGAAATACTCCCGTAGCGCATCTATCCTATCTTCGTGCGAAAGTGTAGCTTGTTGAATCAGGTAACGCGTCAGCGATAAATTGTTCCAACCTGCGCTCAACATCGGAATGATGTTGTCCAACTCGATGGACAAGGGCAAATCAAAATAAGAGCCGTTTTTAAGGAATTTGGTGGAAAAGCCCGCAAAAGGGCCAAACAAGAGCGCTTTTTTCCCATCAATCAAACGGGTATCCAAGTGGGGCACGGACATGGGGGGCGCACCCACCGAGGCTTTGCCGTATACTTTTACGTTGTGCTGCTGAATCACCTCCTCATTGTTGCAAACTAGCCATTGGCCGCTGACGGGGAAACCTCCGTAACCACGTCCTTCTTCAATGTCCGATTTTTCCAGGAGGGGCAAAGCGCCACCACCAGCACCGATGAATACAAAATCGGCAGTGACTTTGATCTTTTCCCTGGTAAGTAAATTTTTGACTTTCAGTTTCCATTGGCCATCTTCTTGTTTCTTCAAGTTGCGCACTTCGTGCATCAGGTGCATTTCGACATTGGGCAAACTGCATAGGTGTTGGAACAAGACCCGGGCGAGGTTGCCAAAATTGATATCGGTACCGATGTCCACTTTGGTGGCGGCCACTTTTTCCTCCGGCTCACGGCCATCCATGACGAGGGGCATCCAGGTATTCAAGGTCGCTCGTTCTTCGCTGAACTCCATTCCTTTAAATAGCGGGTGAGCAGCCAGTGCCTCAAAGCGGGCTTTCAAAAAAGCCACATTTTCTTCTCCCCAGACAAAACTGATGTGGGGGATGTTGTTGATGAAGGCTTCGGGGTTGGCAAAGTAACCGGCTTTGACGAGATAGGCCCAAAAGGCTTTGGAAATTTCAAAAGAGCTGGCAATTTTAACGGCCTTTTTGATGTCAATGCCTCCGGATTCGGTCTCCGGGGTGTAGTTGAGTTCACAAAAAGCGGAGTGGCCCGTACCTGCGTTGTTCCAGGCGTCGGAGCTTTCGGCGGCAATTTGATCCAGACGTTCGTAAATGCTGATGCTGTAGTGGGGATTGAGTTCTTTCAGCAATACACCCAGGGTGGCACTCATGATGCCTGCACCGATGAGGGCTATGTGTTTGGGTTGATTTTCAGGTTGGGTCATTTTTTCTTTTTCGCAGCTTTCCCTACTGCTTTATCCAAAGGAATATTTATACAAAAATAGGCGAAAAGTACTTTAAAAACAAACTGGCTCAGTACAATTCCATGTACTGAGCCAGCCAACGAAATGCTAGATTTAAGGTAATTCTCCTTAGAAAAATCCCAGCTTATTCTTGTTGTAAGAAATCAGCATGTTTTTAGTCTGGCGGTAATGGCCGAGCATCATCTTGTGCGTTTCGCGGCCAAAGCCAGATTTTTTGTAGCCGCCAAATGGCGCATGCGCGGGATAAGCGTGGTAGCAATTGACCCACACCCGGCCAGCTTCGATGGCGCGAGGCACTGCGTACAACTCGTGCGCATCGCGCGTCCAGACTCCGGCTCCGAGGCCGTACAGCGTATCATTGGCAATGGCGATGGCTTCTTCGGTGGTTTTGAAGGTGGTGACACAGACCACCGGGCCAAAAATCTCCTCCTGGAAAACCCGCATTTTGTTGTTGCCTTTCAGTACAGTTGGTTTGATGTAGTAGCCATTTTCCAGGCCGCTGTTTTGGCAATGCGCCTCGCCGCCAATCAACACTTCTGCACCTTCTTCTACGCCGATGTTGATGTAGCTGAGGATTTTTTCGTACTGATCGTTGGAAGCCTGAGCACCCAGCATGGTTTCGGGGTCAAGTGGGTGGCCAATTTTGATCTGGTCGACCCGTTCGGTAACCCTCTCGATGAAAGCATCAAAAATGGATTCGTGGACCAGAATACGCGAGGGGCAGGTACAAACCTCGCCCTGGTTGAAGGCAAACAACACAGCCCCTTCAATGGCTTTGTCCAAAAACTCATCATCGGCGTCCATCACGCTGGGGAAAAAGATGTTGGGTGACTTGCCGCCCAGCTCCATGGTCACCGGAATGATGTTTTCGGCAGCGTATTGCAGGATCAATTTTCCGGTAGACGTTTCACCCGTGAAAGCAACTTTGGCTACTCTCGGTGAAGAGGCCAGGGGTTTGCCCGCTTCCAGCCCAAAGCCAGTTACCACATTGATCACCCCGGCAGGCAAAACTTCTTGCAACAACTCCATCAGGCACATGATGCTGGTCGGCGTTTGTTCGGCGGGTTTGAGCACTACGGTACAACCTGCGGCCAGGGCAGGAGCCAGTTTCCAGGAAGCCATCAGCAAGGGGAAGTTCCAGGGTATAATTTGCCCGACTACTCCGAGTGGTTCGTGTAAGTTGATCGATACGGTGTTTTCATCCAATTCGGCCACGCCCCCTTCATCGGCGCGGATCACTCCGGCAAAGTAGCGGAAATGGTCGATGCAGAGTGGGATGTCGGCGTTCAGGGTTTCGCGAACGGGTTTGCCATTGTCGATGGTTTCTACCCGGGCCAGGTAATCCAGGTTTTGCTCCATGACGTCAGCAATCTTCAACAAGAGGTTGCTGCGCTGGGTTACCGAGGTTTTGGACCAGGTTTTGAAGGCAGCATGGGCAGCATCAAGGGCCAGCTCAACGTCTTCGGCGGTAGAGCGAGCCGCTTGGGTAAAGGCTTTGCCATCGATCGGCGACAGGTTGTCAAAATATTTGCCTTGGGTAGGTGCCATCCATTGCCCACCGATAAAGTTATCGTACCGGGCTTTAAAAGTGGGACGTTTCAAAATTGTCCGTGGTGCTTCCATCGTTTCCATCTTCGATCTGATTTTTCTTAAAAAAATGTTAGGTGATGTATTCTGATGGCAAAATTATATTCGGGATATTTGCTTCATTTTATGGATCGTAGCATTTGTTATCAGGATCGTAGCATTCTGTGCCTAAGCGCTGGACAAAGCATTGATTTATAAATTTTTGTTGTATTTTTGAAAAAGTACCCGATCGCAATTAATGATGTTTATTTGAAAGCGGAAATTTTAATCCAGACGAGGCAAAAAACGTAGCCATAGCAGGGCTACGGCGAGGCTTTTTAACGAAGTATGGGTTGAAATTTACCTTTCAAATAAACATCATTAATTGCGATCGGGTACTTAAATGCATGCGGAACATGACCAAAGTCCTTCAACCTGGCAAGACCATTTCACCTCTGCCCCTCACCCCTGAGCGGCAACTCAAAACATTGGTGGAAAACCGCACGGCATTCAATTTCAACAATTGTGAGCTGAATATTTTTGAAACCCACCAGCGCAGCGAGCGGGTGCTGCTCAATTTCCGGGGAGTGGTTTTTACCGCCATGTTGCGGGGTAAAAAAATGGTACACGACAGTCAACCCAGCCGGATGGTGGAATACTTGCCGGGTGAATCCTTTGTATTGCCCGAAAGTGCACCCATGCTGATCGACTTCCCAGAGGCAAGCCAGGAAAACCCCACCCAGTGCATCGCTTTGGAGATCGACAAACAAAAAATCAAGGATACCCTCTGCTTGCTCAATGAACGGTACCCACGCCTGGAAGAAACTGGCCCCTGGCAGGAAGATTGGGCGCATTACCACATCAGAAATACCCAGGAATTGGCGGATACGGTACAGCGCCTTCTACGTTTACCTTTTGAAACCCACTTGTATAAGGACGTTCTGGCTGATATTACGCTTCAGGAGTTGCTGGTGCGTCTGCTGCAAACCCAGGCCAGAACCTGGCTTTTGGATCAAAGTGAAACACTCCAGAATCGGCATCGTTTTGCGGCAGTGCTCGTTTACATTCGCCAGCACCTCAACGAGGCCATCACCGTGCAACAATTGGCGAATGTGGCCTGTATGAGCAAGCCGCATTTTTTTCGCAGTTTTAAGCAGGAATTGGGCGTTTCACCCCTGGATTTTATTTTGCAGGAAAGGATTGCGCAGGCCAAAGCCTTGTTGCAAGACCCACTGCTGAGTGTATCCGCAGCCGCCTACCAATCCGGCTTCAACAACCTGACCCATTTTAGCTTGCAGTTTAAAAAACAGGAGGGCCTGACGCCGAGCGAGTACCGGAGACAAAAGATGACAAAGAATTTCTAGGGAGGGCTACACTCTGCCCACAATTTTATTCAATAACTTTATTGAAATCAAATAAGTAGGTTTCACGCCATCCAGGCCCAGGCTGCCCGAAGCCAGTGTACTGCCCGTCTCCAATGGATTGTCCGAAGCGTAATAGGCATACCGCAGCACCACATCGGTTGGAATGTTGTTGCGGATCCGGGCATGCGCCTGAATGGCTTTTTGGTAATGGGCACCTTCCATTTCCAGGCCAATGGCCTTCCAGGACGATTCCAGGAAATAATGCAGGATGTCTTTGTTCTGCAGGCTGGTACCCAATACAGTGATCATCGGCCCGGCAAATACTTGCAAGCCCTGGCCAGCAAAATCTTCGATGGTCAAGTCGTTTTCGATGGGGTAATTGTCCGCAGTTCCTTCAAATACGTGGGCGGTAGGCACCATCAAATCACCTTTACCACCCTCCAGAATGCCCGCCTTGCCCATGATGCCAATGGACTTTACGGGCAACACGAGTCGGCCCAGTTCATTTTCGTAGGGTTTGAACAACTCATCAAAGGTTTCAAAAGCTTGCTCCCCAAAGGCGTAATCCATCACAAAAAGGATGGGTTTTTCCTGCTGTACGTAGTCATTGTCCCAGGTGATTTCCGGAGAAAGGGTACTGGGGTCGATTTTGCAGAGGTCAAAAATTTGCGCAGGAATATTGGTTCCACTGTGGTCGTCCAGTTCGTACATGCCATTTTGGAGAGCCAGTTTGCGCACTTTTTTCCGCAAATCGGAATTGCTTTCCACGCTGAGTTCCCGAGCCATGTCTTCAAGCTTGGTAGCATTGCTGATGCCTTTCAGCGCAGCAGGAGCGTATAGGCAATTCATCAGGCTATGGGTATTGGCGCTGATGATGTGGAGAGGGCGGTTTTCGAGGTCGTTGTCATGAAGGAAATTCTTGATGTTGGCTGCCCAGATTTCGCCGAGTACGTGGTGGCCAATTTTTTCCCGCAATGCTGCTGAGAAGCTGATCTCGCGATCGAGGTTGTTCCAGTGTTCTTCGGTGGCCAGACGCCCCAACCAATAAGTGATGTGAAAAAGGCTGTTGGCGTTCGAGTCGGCAGCAAACTTGCGGGCTGCTTCATGGGTTTCCTGGTAGGTGCGCCCCAGGAGCACACTCAGGTAGGTATAAGCCACTTCCTCATCGAGGGCTTCGCCGTTGATTTCTTTTTCCACCAGCGCTTCGAGCATGGCCCATTCCCGGCGTTTGCGGTCTTTGTGGTCCTCGCTGTTGCGCCGAATTTTTTCCGCTTCGATGTACATGAAGGTCAGGTGCGTCATGATGTCGTAGATGTCGCTGCGTCCACGGGTCATTTCCACAAACATCTGTTCGGCGTCGATGCGGTAACAATTGCGCTTGCGGCGGGGCGGGATCAGGGGCGGGAAGCCGGAATCTTCGTAACCTTCGCGGGTGATCAGGCGCACATAACGGCATTCTTCAATGCCCCGGGGCAGGCGTTGGAATACATAAAGCAAGCCATTGAGTTCCACCCGTTCATTGTCATTGATGGCACCATAAATCTCCGGTTCCAGGGTTTTAAGGGCCTCGATCATGGCGTCGCCTGACAATCCGAGCGGCTTGTAACTACCGCGAATAAACAAGTGGCGCATGGCTATGTACAAACGTTGAACGGCGGCGCGGGACTCCTGGGCGCGGGTACGGTGGGATAATGGCTCCATTGGTGCTTTGTGGTTTGGCTTTTGCAAAGATATTAAATAAAAGTTGAGGAGTTGAGGGGTTGAGAAGTTAAGTATCGCTCGCGGCAGCCTCAACTTCTCAACCTCTCAACTTCTCAACCAATTCAGCTTTCATCCAGAATTTTCCTACGTCAGTAGATTGGAATGTGCAATGGACTTGGGAAGCGTTATTTTTGTGGAAAATTGAATCATCATGGCTGGAAAAGTGAAAACAACTGGATTTGCAAGGTTTTTTCTGATAATGATCATTGTGGCCCCTTTGGCCTATATCGGAGCCTCTTATTACAATGGCGAGGATGGCATCGAAAAAATCAAAAGTTTGTTCAAGCGGGGTGAAACCACTGAAAGCGCCGAAGGAACCAATGACGATACGCGCGGCGGTGGCGGCTTATTCGGAGGAAGTAGCAACCTGAGCAGACAAATTGAAGAGCTCAGAGCGGAAAATGAGGAACTGAGAGAGCGGCTGAGCGAGCAAGAGCAGGAAATTCAGGAGCTGAAGCGGGAGGTAAGACTTTTGCGGAAGTAAGGCTCAAAACACATTCAAATAGATGTCTTGTAGCCGCAAGGTATGCCCTTGAATGTCAAAGGCAGCTTCTAAATTTGTGTACTCTACATCCATCCAACTATGGGCACCTTGGCGCTCGTACACCGTTACAGACGGGCGTTCAAGGTCGATGTAGAGGATGTACTGTAAACCTGGAATTTTTTTGTAGCAAGGGAGTTTTTCGCCCAAGTCGTACTTGCGAGTAGATTTAGAAAGCACCTCAAACACCAGGAAAGGTGTAGTCTCTGCCGTCATGCCTGGACGGTATTCGAAATACACTGGAGGCTGCGTAACCACCGATCCATCAGGGCTGAATACCACCTGGTCACACTCCTGAATGTAGATGGGTCGGTTTGAATTGTGTACTTTGTACTGCAAATCAGTCCGAGGGAAAATGCCTTTCAACAAGTGGGAAAATTCAGTGACCATTTCACTGTGGGCCTCATTTTCATAGCTCATCGCAATCGCTTCGTGTTCGTAATAATCAATCCGATACTCGGCCTTTTCCAATAAATCCCAATATTCCGCAAATGAAATGGGGAAGCGCAGCAGTTCCCCTCCGCTGATGGCAGCTAGTTCTAGTTGGGTGACTGGAAAGGTAGTGGCGGTACTCATGTAATTGATTTCGTGGGGTAAATTAGGGAAAATTAAAAAAAGATGCAACTGAACAAAGTTAAGGCTTTTTCTCCCCCAAAATTCCCCACCCTCCATTTCCCAAAAATCTCCTAAATTTACCCCAACACCTGTTTCCTGTACTCAACCTTGCGCACATGACCGCCCAAACCTGGAGTCGTTACATCATCATCGCTCTGACCACGATAGTCGTTGGGGTGATTGTTTATTATTTCAGCACCATCATTTCTTACGTTGTCTCGGCCTGGGTGCTTTCATTGGTGGGGCAACCGATTTACAAGTGGTTCATTACCCGCAGGATTGGCCGATTAAGACCCGGGCCAAGTGCAGCGTCGGTACTGACCCTGCTCACCTTCTTTCTGTTCTTTGGGGCTTTAGTAGCCATTTTTATCCCCTCCATTCTCAAACAAGCCAGCAATCTGGCCAGCGTAGATTACAAGTCGATTGCCACCGCACTGGAGGAACCCTATCACAATGTGGGGCTTTGGCTGGGAGAGTACGGCATTCAATTGCCCGAAAACACCCTGGAAGAACTCGTAAAAAAAGGTTTGGCCGGCTGGTTTGACCCTAGCAAACTAGGTACCATCGTCGCATCGGTGATTGGAGCAATCGGCAGCATCATTGTCAATGTGGCCTCGGTGGTGTTCATCACCTTTTTCTTTTTACAAGAGCGAAAATTGTTCATCAATTTCATCCTGGCCCTGGTGCCTGAAAAACATGAAGCGCCCGCCCGCGAAACCATCAAGGATACCATTGCCCTGCTCACCCGCTATTTTAGTGGTTTGATCATCCAGCTGCTTATTTTTTGGTTTTTGCTGTGGCTGGGATTGTTTATGTTCGGCATTAAAAACGCCCTGCTCATTGCCTTGTTTGGGGCTTTGATGAACGTCATCCCTTACATTGGCCCCATCATTGGTGCGGCGTTTGGGATTTTCATCACGATCTCTTCCAATTTGGGGGTAGATTTTTACCATGTACTTGGACCAATGCTCATCAAAGTATTCGTAGTCTTCCAGGTCGTACAAATTCTCGACAGTAATTTTATTCAACCCTATATCTTCTCCAAAAGTGTGCTGGCACACCCTCTGGAAATTTTCATCATGATCTTGATTGGCGCCCAGGTGGGTGGCATTTGGGGCATCGTTCTGGCCATTCCCGCCTACACCATCATTCGGGTGATCGCGAAGGAGTTTTTAAACCAGTTCAAGATTGTGCGACAATTGACGGGAAGGATGGAGGAGGAAGGATTTTAAATTAGTTGAGAAAGTTGAGATGGTTGAGAAGGTTGAGGCTACCGCAAGCAATTTTGACAAAGTCCTTGTCTAAGTCGCTTGCGGTAGCCTCAACCTTCTCAACCACCTCAACCTTCCTTAACCCTTCAACTACCAAAAATGCTTTTTTCCCTACACAACAAAAAGGCTGCCATCACCGGAGCTGGCAGCGGGATCGGGCTAGCGATTGCCCAGGTGTTTGCCCAACAGGGCGCAGAAGTGTACATCTTGGACTTGAATGAAGCAAGCGCACAAGCAGCAGTACAAAGCATTCTTGATCAAGGTGGAAAGGCCAGCGCTTATGCCTGCGACGTCAGCAATCAGCCGCAAGTCAAAGCCGTTTTTCAAGAAATTGGAACCCTCGATATTCTGGTCAACAACGCTGGAATTGCCCACATTGGCAACGCTGAAAACACCAGTGAAGCCGATTTTGACCGCGTGATGAACATCAACGTAAAAGGGGTGTACAATTGCCTGCATGCGGCCATTCCCCTGATGAAAGCCAAAGGCGGCGGGGTGATTCTCAACATGGCGTCCATTGCTGCCACCATCGGCATCCCCGACCGATTGGCCTACTCCACGGCCAAAGGTGCCGTACTCAGCATGACCCTGGCTACTGCCAGAGATTACCTCAAGCAAAACATTCGCTGCAACTGCATCTCTCCAGCCCGGGTGCATACGCCCTTTGTGGATGGTTTTTTGAGCAAAAATTACCCCGGTCAGGAAGCTGAAATGTTCGATAAATTGGCCAAAACCCAACCCATCGGGCGCATGGCGAAGCCAAGCGAAGTGGCCTATCTGGCGCTATACCTATGTTCGGAAGAGGCTGGTTTCATCACCGGTTGTGATTACCCTCTCGATGGTGGTTTCACCCGCCTGAACAACTAAGGGTCGCCCCCAGTTTTTACCGTCAAACCAAAGCAGCCACCCCACGAATTCATTCGTGGGAGGCTATGATAAACTTTACAACCCATGGCTTTAGCCGTGGTAAGCCACCCCACGAATTCATTCGTGGGAGGCTATGATAAACTGCACCAACCCATGGCTTTAGCCGTGGGATAGAACAAAAAAACATGAAGTTAATCCGCTTCGGCGCCCCTGAATCCGAAAAACCGGGTGTCCAACTCCCTGATGGTCGTCGCATCGACGTATCCGCGTTCACCGCAGACTTTGACGAGCGCTTTTTTGCCAGCGGCAAAATCGCTGAACTAGCTGCCTGGGTAGCTGCAAATGCAGCCAATTGTCCCAGTGTTCCAGACAGCGAACGCCTCGGGCCCTGTGTAGGCCGCCCCTCCAAACTCATTTGCATTGGCTTGAACTACGCCAAACACGCCGCTGAATCCGGCATGGCTGTGCCCACTGAACCAGTGGTGTTTTTCAAAGCTAGCTCTGCCATTTGTGGGCCGTATGACAATGTGATCATCCCCAAAAACTCCCAAAAAACCGATTGGGAAGTAGAATTGGCGGTGGTAATAGGCAAAAAAGCCAGCTATGTAGAAGAGGCCGATGCGATGGATCATGTAGCAGGGTATGTGTTGCACAATGACTACTCAGAGCGGGAATTCCAATTGGAGCGCTCAGGCCAATGGGTCAAGGGAAAAAGCGCGGATACTTTTGCACCATTGGGGCCGTATCTGGTCACTCCAGATGAATTGGGCGATCCCCATAACTTGCGGCTCTGGCTATCGGTGAATGGGGAGATGTTACAAGATTCGAATACCGACGATCTGGTTTTCAAAATACCCTTTTTGATTCACTACCTGAGTCAGTTCATGACCTTGTTGCCTGGCGATGTGATTTCTACCGGGACGCCATTTGGGGTAGGTTTAGGCTTTAAGCCACCGCGGTACCTCAAAGCGGGCGATGTAGTCGAGCTGGGCATTGACGGCTTGGGTGTACAGAAGCAGGTAGCCGCAGACTGGAAGAGATAGCTGAAGTAAATATACCTTGTGGCCTTTGCCTGGAGCTCCCCGAAAGTTTTGAACTTTCGGGGAGTAAATACAGCGTTGGGAGTAACACCCAAGGAGCTGGTTTGTTTGGACATCGGAACTCTTTGCACATTGCTGTGGTTAAGGCTACAAACCTTAAGCTAGTCTATGCGAAAAATCGTTTATTACGTTGCAAGCTCCCTTGATGGCTACATTTGCGGGCCCAATGAATCCATTGATGGTTTTGTGGCGGATGGATCAGGAGTTGAGCAATACCTGCAGGATCTTCAGGCTTTTGAAGTGGCCATCATGGGGCGAAACACCTATGAGTTCGGCTACAAATTCGGTATGCAGCCGGGTCAGGCGCCTTACCCTCACATGCAGCACTATATTTTTTCCAATAGCCTCGTACTGCATGACCCCGCACCCAATGTACACATCCAGCCTTTAGAGGTAGCTTTTATCCAAAAGCTCAAACAAGGCCCCGGTGGTGATATTTACCTTTGTGGAGGCGGTTTATTTGCTGGTTGGATGTTGGATCAGGAGCTGATCGATATTTTAAAGATCAAATTGAATCCATTGATTTTGGGCCAAGGGGTGCGGCTTTTTGGCAATTCAAGCAAAGCTGTACAACCCAAACTCATCGAGCAAAATTCTTACGATCAGGGTTTGCAAATCCTTACTTATCAGTTGAAATACTAGCTGTGATTCACTGCTTCTTCTGCAATTTCATCTCCAACATCGACGTCCAGTTCTTGCCCCCATCAGTGGAGTATTCCCCGGTCTCCAGCCAATTCCCATTCTTCATGCTAACCGTAAAACGGCTAGTAACTGGCCCATTTTGCATCGACCAGACAAAACTACCATCTTCCTTTAGCTCTGTTTCAGCATCTACCACATACCCATCTTTAAAACTCCGCATTAGGTATTTTTGCGTAATTGGATTGTAACTCAAAGTAGCCACAGCATGGTGGCGAACAATTCCTTGGTGTTTCCCTATTCCTTCAATCAAGAATAAGGAGCCATCTAACATGGAGGTGATTTTTTCATACTGGTCAACTTCGAAACGATTAGGCCCAAATTGTTGAACGCCTATACCCGTCCATTCGCCTTCCTTGAGTGGCAAAAGAGCGAGTTTTGCAGCAACCTCTTGGGTTTTGCTAGGCGGCATTTGGGTATAACCTGTGTGCATGAACCCTATACAGGCCAACAAAATCAGAAATACTTTACGCATAGTCATTTGGATTTAAACAAGTTTGAATTTTCTTGCAATTTTAGCAGTAATTCAAAGGTTAGGCTTGTAAAAATCCGTCATTTTCAGCGTTCACCAATGAACGTTGTGGTGCTGAATGCTGCGCAGATATCTTTTGACCTGTTCTGGTTTTTGGCGGGCAAAAATTTGGAATTCGTGTAAAAAATGGGATTGATCATAAAACCCTTTGTCAAAGCTGATGTCCAAAACACCCTGCTCTTGTAAAACCAGTTGGACCAAAGCAGCCCGCAGGCGAAATACCCGCGCCAGTTCTTTCATGCTGAGTCCTACCGCTTTCCGAAAACGCTTTTGCAATTGCCGTTCACTGACAAAGGCCTGCTGCACCAAATCCGCCACCTTGCACTGACCTTCCGTTTTGATGATTTCACGGACCACTTTTGATACTTCCTGGTCAGGTTCTTTGCGTTTGACTTTTAATAAAGTGCGTTCAAAAAGGGTAGCGTCTTCAAAATCCGGAGCCAGGTTTTCAAGACAAGGTCCAAACCATTCATCTTGAGGCAGAAGTTCGCCTTGCTTAGGCAGCATTTCAATATTTTGATCAAAAAAACAGGGAAAAGCACCTGGAAAAAATCGGATGCCCCAGAACACGGAGTCAGGCATAAAAGTGGTTTCCAGCATGCTCAGCTGTGGGCCTAACAAACCAATGAACTGAAACCGATGGCTGGCATTTTTACACATAAACAAGGACACACAGCCATCTGGTGGAGCAATGTGTTCCAAAGGGCCATCCCAATTGGCGGGCACCACAAATTTCCAGTGCCCCGCCAAATATTGAGCCATTGCTGGTGAAGGCAAAAACTCCTGATACTGCAGTTGATTAGAAGTCTTCATCAGGACTCAATTCGTCCAATAAATCTTCCAGTGAAATGTCGCCAACGGTATAACGATCGAGATGGAATTGCAACTTGCTGGCTGCTTTATCCACCGCTTGCTCGTTGATGTCCCATTCTTCGAGGGTGGTTAGGAAAAAGTCGATCACCACATCCAAAGTAGGTAGTTGTGTAATGATGCGGTGGGTGTTTTTATCCTGTCGGAAAAGCAATTCCAGTATTTTTTCAACCAGATAAGTCAACACCAAGGTCTGTTCACTGCGCTCCGGTATATTGGTTTTGCGCAATAACTCACGGTGCTCATTGGCCACGATGAGCAGGTTTTCCATCAAAATTTGCAAAACCGCAAAAGGTGGACGCCATTGTGGCGATTTGTGATCCATGGCCCCCAAGATGGAATCGAGTACCCGAAACACAAAATCGTCCTTTAAAAAATCCGGAATGGCTATCGACTGTTCTTGCACAAACTCGATCAGCTCCAACATTTGCTCCTCTGAAATCAATCTGGACCAACGCCCATTGCCGCGTTCGGCAGAAATGCTCAGCACTATTTGCTGCAAGCCCTCTACCAGTAAGTGTTTGGGGCTGGAGCTGCGGGTATCGAGCACCGCTTCCAGGTTATCGGCACTGTTTTCCAGGAGCATACTTAGGATCTTTGCACCAATATTGGGGTGATCCATGCTCAGCAAATGAATGGCAGCGGAGCAATCAGCGATGATATCGGCCAAACTGGGTTTGCCCGTCACCAATTCCGGGTGTTGGCCAATGGCATATTGAGCGGCTTCCAGGAGTTCTTCCACCTGGTCCCGATCAAATCCTTTGGTGAAATCAATCCCGGCGGCATTGGACAAGATCAATTCAAGAAGCGCGAGCCCCTTCGCGTCGGGATTTTCGGCCAAAATGACATCAAACACAAATTCCAGCAGGTCGATGAGCAACTGAGGTTTGTCCACCGCGGCGCCTTCGGAGGGTGGGAAAACGCAGTTCAACACTAGGTCGAGTACCTTTTCCAAAATGGCACCTTCAGTTTGGTCATCACTGATGCGGATTTTTTCCAGCAACTTACGGCTACGCGACACCCCACGCAGCACAATATCGAGCACATACTCAAAAGTTTGTGCATTGAGGCGCTGCCCCGGTGGCACTTTTTGCATGGCGCGCATGGAGAGGTCCAGCACTTCGCGCAAAAGGCTGTTTTGGTGTACTTTATCGGTAATCCAGGCAGGATTTTGTACGACTTCATCCAACAGGAATTCGGTCAGGTCGATCAGTTGTTCCGGGGTAAAGCGTGGTTTCCAACGTCCGTGTGGAGGTTCTGCGCCAAAAGATTGCAGGATTTCGCGCAGGGCGATCACCAGGAGGTATTCCAGATTGTCGGGATTGGTTTCCACCAGAAGCTCGATGTTGTCAGCGGTTTTGATCAAAACCAAACGTACAATTTCAGAGAGCAACCCCGGTTGGTGAATGCCCGCCTTGCTCACCGCCTCTGCTACCCCACCAATGATGCGTTCAAGGGCCACATCATCTACGATCAAATCAGGATGTTGGGTAAACAGAATCAGCGCTGCCTCAACGATGTCGTCGGCCAATGGTCGGTTGAAACCTTCGCTGAAATCAATGCCCGTTTCGGGGGAAACCAGAATTTTGACCACCACCAGGCCCAGACGATTGGGGTATTCTGACACCACCACGTCCATGACGTATTCAAAAATCTCTTGCAACAACTTGACGCGTTCAACCCCCAGGGTGGTTTTGCCATCAAAGACGGAGGCAAAAATGAGGTCGAGGATTTTATTCAGAATGGTAGTCGTCTGTTCGTCCGAGCCCCAATTGATGGTTTCCATCACCGACTTGCTCTTCAGCACTGCGCGGATGTTGAGTTGCAGCAACATTTCGACGACCTCCCAACGCAGGCGTTGTTCCTTTGGCACTTTGTCCAGGGCCTGGAAGGTGATGGCCAAGACTTCAGCAAGCAAGGAGTTTTTCCGAACTTTTTCGGTGACCAGGGTAGGATGTTGCACCACATCGTCCAACAAATCAGCTACCAGATTGATCATCTGCGTTTTGGACAAACGGGGCCGCCAGGCGCCATTGTTCGAGGGTTGAGCCAGTACGCCGAGGATATGTTGAACGGCGTTGACCAACAAGTGTTGGGCTTCGTCTTCTTCAATTTCCCAAACCAGGTACAAGTTCCCGGCAGTGTGTTCCAGCACGAGGCGCAGGATTTCGGGCAAGAGATCCGGGCGCTGAATGCCCGAACGGGCTACGGCAGAACTTACGCCACTTACAATCTCTTGCACCCCACGTTGGTGGCTCAAGAGTTCGGGATATTCGGCCAGTACGCTGAGGGAGGCGCGCACAATTTGGTCCAGCGCCTCTACCGTCAGTACCCGGCGCAGATTGATGTTGTCGGAATCTTTGTCCAAAATGATGTTCAACAAGGTCAAGCCCGTTTGTTGAATCAGCGCGGAGCTGGCCTCAGGCGTGCCCAACACCGTGGAGGGTGCCGAAAACACATAATGCCCGGCGTTTTTGATCAAACTGCTCAACAACAATTGTCCCCAACGAACGGTGGCCTGATAATCCGCGGCATCGCTGTTCGCGGTACGGGCGATCAAGTCTTTGGCCATACCGTTGGCCGTGGCTTTGATGAAGAGTTGAAATTGTTCGTCGTTGGCTACGGTGCTGCTCAATTCGCTCAGGCTCTCGGCTGCACCGATAAAGAGTTTGGGCAGAATATCCTTGGCCAGAGTTTTTTTCAGGTCATCACTTTCAGCGAAGTTGATGTCGTCAAAACCGTCTAAAAATTGCTTCAATGCCCGCCCGTAGGCCGACTCCAGATTGAGTGCACCGGGAACGTTGTTGAAGTAATCAATGCCGATTTCAACCAAACTTCCTGCCACCAATTGTAAGGCACTTGGCTGTGGAGACTTGCCTTTTTCCCATTGGCGGATTTTGAGCAAAGCCACTACATCGGCCGTATTGATGCCTCCATCCAGGATTTTGGATTCATCGTTGCCGTTGCGCACCATGCGGAAAAAGGTCTTGTAATAGTCAAGGTATTCTTCCTTTTCGGTGTCCAATAAGCCTTGCGAGAGGCTTTTTTGGTGCAGGAGATTGAGGTAATCCAGTTGCTTTAAAAATTGGGCACCGTTGTCCTCACCTTCGGCCTGAAAAAATCGATCGGCAGAAAGGATATTCAGAGCCCCGTCAAATTTGGGCAAGGGTAAAACCAGACTTTTGGCACGAATGCTATTGGCATAAGCCTTCTGGATGTTTCGCCCCAGGCGAATGGCAGAATTTATGGTAAAAACGATGGCTTCGGATGGCAGATTCATGGTTTGGAGTTTGTAGGGTTCCAGTGTTTCAAAGTTTTGGGTTTTCTTCACCCGGCACTTCGACTTCGCTCAGTGACCGGATGAAGAAAACCCAAAACTTTGAAACCCAGAAATCTCAATTATTTAAGCAGGCCGAAAATCATTAGATCGACCCATTCACCACTTACGCGGCGGTATTCTGCCCGCAAATCCCCTTCGCGCAGGAAACCAACTTTACGGGCCAGGCGTTGCATGGCAAAGTTGTCGCTTTCGGTACGCAAGGTCAATTTATTAAGTTGCAATTGATAAAATACAAAATGGATCACCTTTTGCATTACTTCGGTCATAATGCCTTTCTGGTGGCGTGATTTATCCAAAAAAAGGTACAACTCCGCCTTGGATAAAGTCCAATCAATGTCCGCAATACGTACCAATCCTATCGGTACGGCTGAGTCTTTGTCCCAAATCCCCAGGCAATATTCGCTTTGATTGAGCCAATCTGCCAATTTTTGGCGCACAAAAAATTCAATGTTGTCCTGATTAGGGATTTGATCCACCACTGGCGGATAACGACTTTCGAGTTGGTCTATATTGTCCTGAAAGAGTTTGAAGTAATTCTGCCCATCGTTTTCACGAAAACGCCGAACCACAGTACGATGAGTAATCAATGCCGTTTCAACCGTAAGTAGATGCTGAAGCATAGGTCTATGTTTAACAACCTGTTTGGGTGTACAAAAGAGTAAGTAGGTAGATACGCGGGTGTAAAAATAAAGATTTCTTGCATCGCAAATTATGTATTTTTGTACCCACGCCGCAAAAGTCTTATGAGAGAGCAATACACCAGAAGGTTTCGCCTTAAACTTAACCAGTTATTCTGGATCATCATCTGGTGGACCCTGTTGGGAGCCTTAGACGCGCTGGGAGCCTACTCACTCTCGGCGGGCTGGTCTGTACGTGATGCGGGTGAAGTTCGCTTTGTGTTGTTTAATACCCTTTCTGCATTTTTTTCCAGCATTGTTTCAGGTGGTTTTTTGGTGTTTTTCCTGCGCGATCGCTTTACGATGAAGTCCTTTGGTTTTGCTCTCCTGATTTCCAGCTTTGTGATTTCGGTGCTCAATTTTGGCGTCTTTTTATTGACGCATGGGGTTTTATTGAGCATTCGTTATGGCCAAAATGGACTCGATCCCGAGGTTTTGGCGCGCAGTACTAGTTTGTTCGACCGCCCTTTTTACCTCAAAATCCTCATTTTTTGGTCGATCGTGGCCTTCATCACCACGATTGCACTACATGTCAATGAAAAATACGGACAGGGTGTGCTCATTAAGATGTTGCTGGGGCATTACCACCGCCCCCGGGAGGAGGAACGGATTTTTATGTTTGTGGACATCAAAGGCTCTACGGCCATTGCCGAGCAGTTGGGGCACGTGCAGTTTTTTAATTTTTTGAACGACTTTTTTCGCGACGTCACCAATCCTATTGTGGATACTGCTGGGGAAATATACCAGTACGTGGGGGATGAGATCGTCGTTTCCTGGAACATGCAGGACGGACTGAAAAACGCCCAATGTATCCGTTGTTTTTTTCGCATGCAGGAGCTGATGCTGCGGCGTTCCGGTTTTTATCGGGATAAATACGGGGTAGCCCCGGAATTCAAAGCGGGGCTGCACTGCGGCGTGGTCACCACGGGCGAAATTGGAGTCATCAAAAAGGACATTGTTTTTTCGGGCGATACGATGAACACTACGGCGCGCATTCAGGCGGTGTGCAACAAGTTTCGGGTGCGGATGCTGCTGAGTAAAAATTTGCTGGACAAACTGGTTTTGCCACCGCTGCAATACCATCCTAAACGGGTGGGAGTGTTTGAATTGAAGGGGAAAAAGCAGTTGGTGGAGTTGTATACGTTTGAGGAGGCGATGGAGCCGAGGTATGTTGGGGACGGAGGGATTTCGGCGACATAATTTCACTCCTCCCAAGCCTTATTCTCATGCACATACTTCCGATTCTTCAAACACTTCATCGCCTGCGTTAGGCCCTGCACCGTCATCGGAAACATCCGTTTGCCCGACCATTCCCGAATCACATTGACTGACTCGTAAAAATCCCACTCGTAATCCGGGATCGGGTTGATCCAGACCAGGTGTTTGAAATGATCACTCAGGCGTTTGAGCCAGTTGATGCCGGGTTCGTCGTTGGAATGTTCCACACTGCCACCTCGGTAAAAAATCTCGTAAGTCGACATGGCCGCGTCGCCGACCAACACCAATTTGTAATCGCTGTTGAATTTGTGGATCAATTCCAGCGTAGGAATTTTTTCCCGAAAACGTCGCTTGTTGTCCTTCCACACCGATTCATAAACACAGTTGTGGAAATAATAAAACTCCAGGTGTTTGAACTCCCATTTGGCGGCTGAAAACAACTGCTCACACAATTCAATGTGGTCGTCCATGGAGCCGCCTACGTCCATGAGGAGGAGTACCTTGACCCGATTTTGTTTGGAAGGATGCATGGCGATGTCCAACAAACCTGCGTTTTCAGAAGTTTTGCGGATGGTGCCATCCAGGTCCAGTTCGGTCGGAATGCCCTCCCGGGTGAGGATACGCAGGCGTTTGAGGATGAGTTTGATGTTGCGGGTGTTGAGTTCTACCCGATCGTCGAGGTTTTTAAAAGCCCGTTCATCCCATACCTTGATGGCCGTGCGATTGCCAGCTGATTCTTTGCCGATGCGAACACCCTCAGGGTTGTAGCCTTGATTGCCAAAGGGAGACGTGCCTCCAGTGCCAATCCAGCGATTGCCATTTTGATGGCGTTCTTTTTGTTGCTCGAGCAGTTCTTTGAGGCGATCCATCAGGGCATCCAGGCCGCCCAATTTTTCGATGGCGGCTTTTTCTTCATCGCTCAGGTTGCGCAGCCATTGTTTTTCGAGCCAATCAGCTGGAATTTCAGTAGCAAGTAAGGCTTGGGCCAGGTTGTCGATGCCCCGAAAAAACTGACTAAACAGCAGGTCGAAACGGTCAAGGTGGGCCTCCTGTTTGACCAAAATGGCTTTGCTTAGGGCGTAAAAATCCTCAATGGAATAGGTGCCAATTTCTTTTTGCAATGCCTCCAGCAGGGCCAGGTACTCGTGTAAGCTGACCGGAATGCCGTGTTTGCGCAGTGCATAAAAGAAGTTTAAAAACATAGCGTACTTTTTCTTTTAGCCACCAAGGCTCAAAGACACCAAGGTTATACAACTGGACATTTTTGTATTCTAGAATCGAAGGACAGGAATTGCCACGTGCTTATGAAATTTTTGGAAATAAACGATCTCTTGTAGCTACCAGCTTTTCTCAATTTCCGGCTCATTTAGGAACGCTATATTTTAAAAATTTCATTAGCTCGTGGATCGGGATTTCCTTTCTTAATGGGCTTTAGCCCTAGCCTTAATTTTGAAGCTAGGGCTAAAGCCCAAATATGAGGGTGTTCCTGTGACCCCAGGCTGAAGCCTGGGGCTATTATTCATGCCCTCCGAGCAAAATGTCTAGCAGTATGAACCATGGCCTAATTTTTAGCATTTCACAGTTTAGCACCTTGGTGTCTTTGTGGCTAAAAATAACGAATAGTTTTTTTCCAAACGCAGATTATTTGCCCAAGAACCCAAAAAAGGCCTTAATTTCAAGCCGTATTTTTTTGCTTTTAATTTTAGTTACAATGACAAACAAACAAAGAACATTCACGCTCCTGGCGGCCATGTGCTTCGCAGTGAGCGTTCATGGCCAATCTGGCAATGGCAAACAACCCATCTCTCAGCCCTTGGTGTCCCACATTTTCACGGCGGATCCATCTGCGCATGTGTTCAAAGGGCGCATTTTCATTTACCCTTCGCACGACATTGATGCGGCAGTAAAAGAAGACGATGACGGTGGGCATTTTGCCATGCGCGACTACCACATTTTATCCATGAAAAAAATGGGGGGTAAAGTGACTGATCACGGGGTTGCACTCGACATCAAAGACATTCCTTGGGCGGGCCGCCAACTTTGGGCACCTGATGCCACCTTCAAGGATGGAATGTATTACCTCTACTTTCCGGTCAAGGACAAACAGGATGTGTTCCGCATTGGAGTAGCCACCAGCAAAAAACCGGAAGGCCCCTTCAAAGCCGAACCGGAGCCCATCAAAGGCGCTTACAGCATCGACCCAACCGTATTCAAGGACGATGACGGCAGCTATTACCTCTACTTTGGCGGCATTTGGGGTGGCCAACTGCAACGCTGGAACAACAACCAGTACGACCCCAAAGGAGCCCTGCGTAAAGGCAACGAAACGGCAATTCTGCCCCGGGTAGCCAAACTCAGCGCCGACCTGAAGAGCTTTTCCGAAGAAGTGAAAGAGGTAAAAATTGTGGACAAAGACGGCAAACTTTTCCTGGAGAGCAACAACGACAAACGTTTCTTCGAAGCGGCCTGGATGCACAAGTACAATGGTAAATACTACTTCTCCTACTCCACCGGAGATACCCACAATTTGTGCTACGCCATCGGCGACAACCCCTACGGCCCCTTCACTTACCAGGGTATTGTGCTCAAACCTGTACAAGGCTGGACCAACCACCATTCAATCATTGAACACCAGGGTAAATGGTACCTGTTCTATCATGACGTACAAATTTCGGGCAAAACCCACTTGCGCAACGTCAAGGTAACGGAGCTGAAATACAATCCCGATGGAACCATCCAGACGATCGATGCCTACAAGTAGGTGGACGCTGCTGGTGTTTTTGCTAGGTTGGAGTTTGGTTGGTTTTGCCCAAATCCGCCTGCCTCGCCTCATCAGCGATGGCATGGTGTTGCAAAGGGAACAAAACCTAAAAATCTGGGGTTGGGCCGCCCCCCAGGAGAACATCAGCCTCCGCTTCAAAGACAAAAACTACCGCAGCAAAGCCGATCAACAAGGCAACTGGAGCATCACCCTGCCGCCACAGGAAGCTGGTGGGCCTTTTGAGCTCAGTCTGAAGGGCAGCAATGAATTGATCGTTCGGGATGTTTACTTTGGCGATGTGTGGATTTGTGCCGGGCAATCCAATATGGTGTTGCCCATGGAGCGGGTGAAAGAGCGTTACATGGCGGATATTGAACAAGCCAATTATCCAGCCATCCGCAATTTTTTCATCCCGACCTTGACCAACGTACAAGGGCCACAAGCGGATTTGCCGAGTGGAAAATGGGAAGTGGCTACCCCGCAAAACGTAATGAGTTTTGGGGCAGCGTCCTACTTTTTTGCCAGAACCATCTACGACAAGTACAAGGTGCCCATCGGCCTGATCAACGCGAGTGTGGGCGGAACGCCCATCGAAGCCTGGATCAGCGAGTCCGGTTTGCAAGCCTTCCCCAATTTGTTGGCGACCATCCAGCAAAATAAGGATACCAGCTACGTCAATGGCCTCAACCGCAAGGCGCGGCAGGGGATCGTCCCTCGCCCGAGTGCGGACAAAGGCATGTTGGAACCCGTCAAATGGTTTGATCCCGCCTACACTCCCAAAAACTGGCGCAACATCAATGTGCCAGGTTATTGGGAGGATCAGGGCATCAAAGACCTGAATGGCGTGGTCTGGTACCGCAAGGAAATTGACGTGCCCGCCTCCATGTGTGGGGTGCCCGCCAAGTTGTTTCTTGGCCGAATTGTCGACGCTGATTTTGCCTACGTCAATGGGCAAGCGGTGGGCAACATCACCTACCAGTACCCGCCGCGGCGCTACAACGTACCCGCTGGGCTGCTCAAACCGGGCAAAAATCTGCTGGTCGTACGCGTGATCAATCAGGCAGGTAAAGGTGGCTTTGTACCCGACAAACCTTACTTCCTCAGTGCCAATGGCCAGAACATTGACCTCAAGGGGGATTGGTCGTACAAGGTGGGGGACGTGTTTCCGCCCCTTGCCGGAGCTGCTCCAGGCGGTATCACCTTGCAAAACCAACCCAGCGCCTTGTTCAATGCCATGACGGCGCCGTTGATCAACCATGCTGCCAAGGGCTTTTTGTGGTACCAAGGGGAAACCAATGCAGGCAATCCGAAGCCGTACTACCAACTGTTGCCCGCCCTGATCCAGGATTGGCGCAAGCAGTGGAAACAAGGGGATTTGCCCTTCATCACGGTGCAATTGGCCAATTTTATGGAGGTCGATTACCTGCCTTCAGAAAGCAATTGGGCGGTTTTGCGCGACGCACAGTTCAAGTCACTGACGCTGCCCAATACGGGCTTGGCGGTGGCAATCGACCTGGGCGAATGGAACGACATCCACCCTCTGAACAAAAAGGATGTAGGCATAAGGCTGGCTCTGGCCGCGCAACGCCTTGCCTATGGGGATCAAAATGTTGTCCACTCCGGACCACAATACGAACGTTTCCAGGTCGAGGGGGATAAAATCCGCTTGTATTTCAAACACACCGGAACAGGTATGATCAGCAAAGATGGCGAGCCATTGGCTTGTTTTGCCATCGCTGGTGCGGACAAACGTTTCGTGTGGGCCAAGGCAGAAATCCAGGCCGATCAAACGATCCTGGTGTCCAATACGCAGGTGCCTCAGCCCATGTATGTCAGATACGCTTGGGCGGATAACCCCGCTGATGCGAACTTGTACAATCGGGAGGGGTTACCGGCGTCGCCTTTCCGTACGGATGAGTAAATTATTTTTTTGCCACGAATGGAAGCATTCAATGAGTTATTCTATTTAGCTAAAGCGACATTTTTTAACCGCAGAGTTTCGCGGAGTACACGCAGAGTTTCACAGAGTAAAGGCCACCTACGGTGGAAAGCGTTATTGGAGCCGACAGCACTTTAACATTAGAGTATAAGTATAAGCTGCTCCATGACTACCTGCCTCAGCCGCCGCAGGTGGCGTTCACTTTTTTGAACTCCTTTTGTTTTTGAAACCTCTGTGAAACTCTGCGTGCACTCCGCGAAACTCTGCGGTAAAAAAATGTCGCTTTGGTCTTCTTGAAAAACCCGAGACGTTTCTTGTTTTGGCTTAATCTCTTTAAATCAAGATCACAATGAAAAACATAATTTTTTATATGCTCCTTTTGATCCTAAGTGGTCATACCTCCTTTGCGCAAACCACCAAAGGCCTCAAAGATTATTACAAAAAGTACTTTCCCATCGGAGTAGCTGTTGCCCCCCGTATGATGGACGACGCCGCTGAATCTGGCCTTATTCTGGCGCAATTCAACAGCATGACGCCTGAAAACGCCATGAAAATGGGCCCCATCCATCCCGAGGAAAATCGCTACAATTGGGCACCTGCTGATAAAATCGCCGATTTTGCGGTAAAAAACGGCATCAAACTGCGTGGTCATACCCTGTGCTGGCACAGTCAGACGCCAAACTGGTTTTTTAAAGACGCCTCGGGTGCCACCGTCAGCAAAGAAGTGTTACTGGCGCGTTTGAAGCAGCATATCTTCGACGTAGTGGGCCGCTACAAGGGTAAAATTTATGCCTGGGACGTAGTCAATGAAGCAGTGCCAGATGCCGGACCGGACGTTTACCGCAAGTCGCCTTTTTACGAAATCATTGGCCCGGAATACATCGAAAAAGCCTTTCAATGGGCTCACGAGGCTGACCCCAAGGCGGTACTGTTTTACAACGACTACAATACCGAAAATGCCTCCAAACGCGACCGCATTTACCAATTGGTGAAAGGCCTGAAAGACAAAGGAGTGCCCATTCACGGGGTAGGGTTGCAAGGGCACTGGGCACTTACAGAACCAACTGCAGAGGAATTGGAAACTTCGATCACCAAGTTCGCCAGCCTGAAGTTAAAGGTACAGGTCACGGAGTTGGATGTGTCGGTCCACCCTAAAGAGCACGAGCGCAGAACGGAAGCTTTCACCGGCAAAGTAGAATATACCGCGGAGATGGAAGCCAAACAGGTTGCCCAATACAAAATGCTCTTCGAGGTATTGCGTAAACACCGCAAGTCGATCACTGGAGTAACTTTTTGGAATTTGTCCGACAAGTCTACCTGGTTGGACAACTTCCCGGTGCGTGGCCGTAAGGATTATCCGCTACTTTTTGATGCGAATTATCAGCCGAAGAAGGCATTTTTTGCAGTGACCAAGTGGTAAAACAAGGTTACTTTTTGCCCCAAATTGTTCAGCCATGAAAAAGCTCATCAATTTGGGGCTCTTTTTAAGTTTTTTCCTCTGCTATCTGGAATGGGGCGGCGGTCAGTCCATTTTCATCGCTCAGGCTGCTTACGAATTGGTCTTTGTCCAGGGGCTCGCCTGGAATACTGCCCTACATCCGGTCATTTTGTCTTGTATTCTCGGGATGTTGGCACTCTTGTATTCGGTGGTGGTGAACAAGCCAAATCGATGGGTGAATGTGCTGGGCGTGGTCTTGTTATCCGTGGTGGTGTTTATCTTTTTTTTGGCGGGTGCCTTGTCCGGGAATGTAAGGATGATTGGGTCGAATTTGCCGTTTTTGGTGTTGGCGGGGGTGTTTTTTAGGCTTATCTTGAGGGAGAAACAAAATAAGGTGAGAACTTGATGGCATTCAAAAGCTTCCTCTTTTTACTCGGGCTGATCTTAGTGGTTTCACTTAACAGCTGTGATGCTTTTACTAAAACCTTTTGCGGCCAGGTGCAAGGGCGGCAAAAAGTGTTTTTTGATTCGGTGAATACAGTTTATAAGGATCGATTGGTACTCAGTCAAGTACCTTGTTATCCAGGGTATTTGAGGGCTGATTTAAAAACAAATATTGAATCAAAAGATTTAGACAGTATTGAAGTAGCCTATAATAGATTGTTCGGATTTACTGAATTATTTGTTTATGATCAGGATAAAAATTTGATTAGAGGGAGTACTGGGTCAATGTGAAGCGAACTACAAAATGATTACGACCTGGAAGAGTCAGAAAATTTATTGGCAGCAGAATTATTGACTATCCCCACCGCCGCTATTTCCATAGCCTAGCCCCCAAACAAATCATCCATCTTCAAGTCATTCTGCACCACCGACCGCGCGTACTCATTTTTCAGCAGCCCAAACGTAGTCAGCATCACGAGAAACACTGCCTTTTTCGTTTTGGTACTTTGAATAAACGCTGCGATTTTATTTCGCAAAACGAGGTCATAAGCCTTGGTGATCTCGTAAGGATTGATTGAAAATTTGATTTCAAAAAGGTTGATCACCCGGTCTTTGCGGTCGATGATCAGGTCAATTTGGGCGCCACCTGATTCAGGGTCTGCAGGTTTGTACCAGGAACTGGTTTCACTATAAATGCCCTCAATGCCAAGGGCTTTTTTGATGTTGCGGACATGATCCCAGCAGATTTGCTCAAAAGCCAGTCCCGCCCATACATTTACCGCAGGGTCGTTGATCCGATTGACCCAATTTCCAGCCTCGTAGGTTCCTGCGTTTTCAATAAAGCGCAAATAGAACAAAGTGTAATAGTCCGAGATGACATAAACTTTCCTATTTTTATTGACGCCAAAAGGTATGTATGATTTTAGGAAACCACTTTCCTCCAATTCGTTAAGTTTGCTCGTCAAGTCACCGCTGGAAGCCACATTGGCTTTTTTGACCAGATTTTCCCGGGTGGCCCGGCTCCCCAGTTCATAAATTTTCCTCAAAATCTGTTCGTGCTGGGTGGCGTTTTTGAAGAGGGAAGCGAAAGTAAATTTGAATTCGGAGTTCAACAAGCCAGTCTCTTCGAAGCAGATTTTTTCGATGTTTTGAACCGCACTCAAACCCTTTTTTACTTGTTCAAGGTAATAAGGAATACCTCCCATGACCATGTACAAATTCACAATTTGGTAGCGATCAAAGCGAATATCCCTGGCTTGAAAGAACTGTTCTGTCTCTTGAAGCGTAAATGGCTCAATTTTGATGCGATGGGTAACCCGGTTGTACAAACCACCTTTGTTTCTAATCAGTTCATTGATCATCCAGGCCGCTGCCGAGCCGCATACGAATAGTTTCAGCCCTGCTTGGGTGCTGGCCCAACTGTTCCAAAAGTATTCCAGACCCGTTAAAAAATCAGATTTTTTGGTATCGAACCAGGGCAGTTCATCAATAAAAATAACCCGTGGTCCTTTTACTTTGGAGAGCTCCGTTTGTAGCAGAGAAAAGGCACTGAGCCAGTTCTTTGGCGTTTTGAATTCTTTCTCAAAGGTATTGTTAAGCGCAAGGGTAAAATTAAGCAGCAGCGTCTTGGTTGTGCTATTGGCCAGCCCAGTGGTGTAAAACGTGAACTGATGATTAAAAAACTCCTTGACTAAGAAGGTTTTACCCACTCTTCTCCGCCCGTAAATGGCAACAAATGCAGGCTGATCCGATTCCACAATTTCCGTTAAACGCGCCTTCTCACGTTGCCGTCCAATGATGTCCATGCGCTTATTTTCTTCCAAAACTAAGTAAAAAATGTAAGTTTTGGAAGAAAATGAGTGTCATTTCTTTCCAAAATCGACTTTTTTACCTTGTTTTGGCGGAAAATACGCACCATTTTTTTCCAAAACCTACCCTAGGGTTTCCACCTCCGCCTCAATCTCCACCAAACAACCTGTCGCGACCAACTTCGCTTCAACCAGTGTATTCGCCGGATGGATTCCGGCAAAACGTTGTCCATGCGCGCGGGCAACGGGTTCCCAATCACTGAGGTTGTGGACAAAAATACGCGTGCGGATCACATCCTCCATGGTTCCGCCCAAGGCGTTGATGGCCGCTTCGATTTTATCCAATACAAAATGGGTTTGTGCGGCGGGGTCGGTTCCACCAATCAGTTTATCCCGGTGTGCCGAAGTTGTACCCGAAACCGAGATGCGGTTTCCCCGGCGGATGGCCCGACTATACCCAGCGATGCTTTCCCAGGGCGTGCCACTGAATACCTGCGTACTTCCATTGGCGCCAGCTTGCGGCGTATAGGGGCTCGGGAGATCCTGTAAGTGGTGGCTCAAATCACCGGATGCGGTCAGGAAAGGTGGCTTACGGTATTCATCCCCACAATCGCCCGGCACCGGGTCGAGCTTCGATTGCGCCTCGCGAATCAAGCGCTGGTCGGTTTCATCAAGATCAAATGAAAACAATTTTGCCGTTTCTTCCAGGTGGGCACTTTGCCCCAAGCGGGCACCGATGATGATGCCACCTACCTCGGGTTGTTCAAGAATATACTTACCTGCAACGGTGGCAATGGATACTCCATGCTTTTGGGCGACCTGATGTACGACGGCCAACAATTGTTGAAACCTGGCCCAACCCCCGGTGGTATCGATGAAACGTTTGTACTTCATTTGCGACCAAGTTGCGCCAGTTTCCAGGGATGGCTCAGGTTGATTGAGCCATTTTTCCGAGAAGAACCCGCCTGCCAGTACCCCAAAGGCGAGGATTTTCACGCCATATTCCCGGCAAACCTCGGTCATTTCACGGGATGCACGGCCATCCAGCAAGGAAAAACAAACCTGATTGGAGACAATCGGAATCCCGGTAGCACAGGCCATGCGTACATGAGCGGCATCAAAATTGGTCAAGCCCAGGTGTTTGATCAAACCTTCTTCTTTCAATTCTTGCAGCCAGAACAACTGATCCAGCCAAACCGGGTCAGGGTAGTGCCAACAGTGGTACTGCAGCAGATCTATTGATGCTACCTGCAAACGATCCAGGGAAAGTTGGATGGCTGCGCGGGTTTCCGCTTTGCTTGATTTTCCGGGTTTTGGCACCCATTTGGTACACAACTGTGCCTGTTTTCCCAGGGGATGTTGGAGCTGGAATGTTCCGGCAATCACTTCAGCGGACCCGTAATGATCAGCCATGTCAAAGGTGGTCAATCCGGCTTCCACATAAGGGGCCATGGCTTCAGAGGTAGTCAGCGGGTCTAAGGTAGTACCTTCTTTTTCCATGTCTGCGATCTGCCATAGACCGGTAAGTACACGGGAGATATTAAGGTCAGGAGCGAGTTGAATCTTAGGAATCATGGTTGGTCATTGATAAGGCTATCCGGGGTTCGCCCGGAAAAAAAGGTGATGTAGGCCCAAAATAATGAGGCAAGCGTCATGACAATCCCCCAAACTAGGGTAGAATGAAAATACCAGGCGTCCACCTTGGCGTTCAAATCTTTATAGGTATGAATCGCAAGAAAAAAGGCAATCACCAGGGTGCCGGTCCAGCCGATGATTTTGCGCTGGATCGGATTTTTAACCATTTTGATTTGGGCCGCCAGGGTTGGATTTACCCGGTCAATGCTGATCAGAGCAATACAAATCAGCAAAAAATTCACCATCATGGAGGTGACCATAATGTCGATGCCCAAAAAGAAATCGCCAGCAAAATGGCTGCCCAGAATACCAATCGTTGCTACTGCTCCACTGATGATGATGGCCACGTAGGGCGTTTGATGCCGGGAGTGCAAAGTGGTGATTGATTTGGGAAAAATGCCGTCTTCTGACCAGGCAAAGAGCAAACGGGACACGGAAAGCAACATTGCTGGCAAATCATTGGTCAATGCGACGGCTGCTCCGGCTACAATCGCCACCGATAAGCCGGACGGCAGCAGGTAACTCAACATCCCTGGGGCACTAATGTCTTTGGTTTGCGCCTCGGCAGCTACAAAGGACCAGGGAATAGCATGATATACAGCCCCCGTGAAGAGTAAGTAATAAAGCCCAACAATGAGAATGGTCAGGGCAATGGCCAGCGGTAGGTTTCGATCCGGGTTTTTCGCCTCGCCCCCAGCCTGGGCGATGCTTTCAAACCCGATAAAACTGGCAAACATCAGCGAGGACGCCGAAAGGAAGGTCAACCAATCAAAAGAAGCATTGCCTTGCTGAGCGAATGTTCGGCCTTCTTTTTGTTCCAAAGCCAATAAAAAATCCTGTTGCGAAAAGCTGAACCCGGCAATGATGACGATGCTCCCCAGCAAAAACATCAATAGCATCAAAGGGATAATCGTACGCTCATAAAATTTTCCACCCCGAATATTCACCCATGCAAAAAACCAAAGCAAAGCTAGGGCTAGTCCAACCCGAACAAAGCCGGTTTCCAGGGCTTTGCCCCGCTTGTCCAGTTAAGGGTCAAGGCGATGTCGCGAAAAAAGGGAATAATCATATACGCTACTACCCCGATGACAATGGAAAGCCCAAACCATTGTGAAAAACTGGCCACAAACCCCAGATAGGTATTCACCCCCCGGCTTACGTAATGGTAGCTGCCTCCTGCGCGCGGCATGGCGGTTGCCAAAAGGCCATACGCTATTGCTGCCAGTAAGGCGGGTAAGGCCGCAAACATGAATGCAGGCAATACATAGGGGCCAATCCCCGGTACATTGCGCTGGATCATAAAAGGCATGATGTTAATGGAGGCGCCAATCATTGAACATACGCCGGTGGCGATCAAGCCCATTAGCCCAAGTTTGCGGCTTAGGGGGGTATTGGTCATGTGTTTTTTTCAAGCAATATAGGGAACGGGTTCAGAATAAAGTAACAATTTGACCGGACTCTTTGCGGCAATGTCCAGAATGATATCGCTCTTAGCTGGTACAAGTCTCCAGACTTGTACCAACATTTTTGCGTCTCCTGACGCATGAGCAACGCGAAAATGTTGAGAAAACACACGTCAGGAGACGTGTTGATAATGGTACAAGTCTGGAGACTTGTACCAGCGCCAGCGCTCAGCTCACCAAACTCCTCCTCACAAACTCCTCCCAATCCCGAAAACGTTCCTTTTTCATCACCCTTGGGAATTTGTGCTGTCCGCCCATTTTGCCCTGGTGTTCGTGCCACTTGTAAAAAATGTGTACCGGGATAATTTCTACCTCCATGTCACGCAGCACAGAAGCCCGTTCTACCCGATAGTCATCGTTGATTTCCTTGAGTTTGGTATCAATCAGGGTTTTGACCTGGGTTGCATCGCAGGGAGTATCGCAACCGATGTACCATTTGTGGGCATAAAAACTGCCTACTTCTATTGCTGAAACTGTGTATTCTGGAATGACCACATCCAACTCCTCTTCTACGTGTTGGACGCCGTGGTTCATGTTGTCCACGGAAAGGTGTTCGCCACAGATGCTAAGGTAATGTTTGGTGCGGCCCGTGATGATCACTTCCGAGCGGCGTTTGTCCGTAAAGCGCACCGTGTCACCAATCAGGTAGCGCCAGGCCCCGCCACAGGTACTGATGAGCATGGCGTAATCCTCGCCCTCTTTCACTTCTTCGATGCTGAGGGTTTCGATATCCGCACGGAGGTTGCCTTCCGTATCAAAGTTGTTATCGTTAAAGGGTACAAACTCATAAAAGATGCCATTGTCGATCATCAGGTGCATGGCATTGGTTTCCGGGCGATCTTGAATGGCCATAAAACCCTCCGAGGCCAGGTACGAATCCATGTAAACCAGGGGACGCGCCATCAGTCGTTCAAAACCCTTGCGGTAGGGTTCAAAGTGGATACCACCATGTACACAAACCGAGAGGTTGGGCCAAATGTCGTGGATGGTTTTGAGGCCGTGGTATTCGATGATTTTTTCCATCATCAATTGCAACCAGGAAGGAATACCTACGATGAAACCCACGTCCCAATTGGGAGCATTTTTGGCAATCTCAGCGATTCGTTCGTCCCAACTGCGGATGCTGGCAATGCGGTTGCCCGGCTTGTAATAAGAACGCAACCAAAAAGGTGGTCGACTGGCGTTGATGCCACTCAGGTCGCCGGCAAAATAACCATTGCCCTGTTCCAGGTCTGCTGATCCCCCCAGCATCATCATGTCTTTGGTAAAAATATCCGGATCGAGATTGAAGCGGGAAAGGGCAAAAAACATGCGCAATCCGGCACGGCTGTTGGCTCTAAAAAGGTCTTTGGTAATCGGAATGTGTTTGCTGGGAGCCCCCGAAGTACCCGAACTCAGTGCAAAATATTTGACCCGCCCGGGCCAGGTTACGTCTTCTACCTGGTTGAGGGTCATGTGCCACCAACGGTCGTAGAGGGTATTGTAATCAAAGGTTGGTACACTTTGTTTGAATGCCTCAATCGGATTGGGGCTGTTGAGGATGTCGTTGAACTGATAATATTGCCCAAAGGCAGTGTGTTGGGCTTTGCGCAGTAGCCAGCGCAAGGTTCTGATTTGATGTTGAACGGGTTTGATGCTTTGCCCCCGGCGCTTGGACAGAATTTGTCCCAAACTTGCTCCTCTCTTGATTAGGGCCCCAATTATCGCCATACAAATTTGGTTTTAGATCGCAACCGATTACCCCACTCAGTAGACTTTACGCACACAAAATTGCTTGGTCATAAGGTCTGTTGTGTACTATGGGACGTGTAAAGGTACATAGTTATTTTGGAATTCAGATTTTGGATTTCGGTGAATTCCAAGCCTAGGGCAGGCCGAAATCCAAAATCTGAATTCCGAAATCGCCCCTACCTCATCAACGTCACATCTCCCTTATAGGTTTTTGTCTGGCCACCCAACTGTTCAATTTCAATCCAATAAACGTATACACCCGGGATTGGTACATCACCTTTGATACGGCCGTCCCAGCCGCTCAGGTTGTCCATATTAAAATCTTTTTTCTCAAAAATCATCTCGCCCCAACGTGTATAAATGCGCATCATGCGGATTTTGGTGGCGCTAAATGGACCGCCGTAAATGGTGAAAAAATCGTTTTTGCCGTCGCCATTGGGGGAAAATACATTGGGGATAAACACCCCACAATCATCGGCATTGATGGCATCGTCGAGACGGAAGGTGTCTCGACAAGTATTTTCGTAACTGGCGATCAAGGTAATGTCGTAAGTCCCGGCGCTGAATACGGTGCCCGGGTTTTCCAGTTCCGATCGTTCACCATTGCCCAAATCCCATTCCCAGCGGTTGGCACCACGCGAGAGGTTTTGCAGGATAACCGTAAAAGGAGCACAGCCGGTAGAGTCACCGTTGATGGTAAAATTGGCTTCCGGTTTGCTCCGTACCAAGAGCGGTTTGGTGATGGTATTTTCGCAGCCATTCGGAAAATCCTTGATGGTCAAACTCACAGTTACCATTCCTCCCCCGGATTGGTAACTGTGTTGCGGAGAATAAGACACCGAATCAATTCGCCCATCCCCAAAATCCCAGCGAAAAGCTGCCCGTTCGTCCGATCGATTGAGAAATTGAGTAGGTTGTCCCTCACAAGCATAACGCTCAGTAGCAAAGTTGACATCGGGCAAAGACTGGATGTTTACTTTTCGGCTCAGGGAATCATATCCACAACCCGTTCGGGCAATGAGGGTTACGGTAAGGGTGGTATCTGGATCCCGATAAACGTAGGTTGGGTTGGGGTCTTGTGAAACGCCACCGTCCCCAAATTTCCAAAATACTCTTCCTGGTAAAGGCGTAGACGCGTCTCTGAATTGAATCGGTTTATTGGGGCAAATGTTGTAATCGTCCAGACTAAAAAAGGCCTGCACTCCAGGAGAGGTAACGGTCAGTTGGAAAGTATCCATCGACACCCCACACAAGTTGCTCACTTCCAGTTTGATCAAATACTGGAGCGTGGTGGTATCTGCCACGTATTTTTGCACAAAAACATTGCGGCAAGTGCTGTCGCGGGTACCATTGCCAAAATCCCAAAAGCAGGCATCAGGTGCGCCCGTAGAACGGTTGGTGATGGTAGCGGTAACCGGAGAACACTGGTTGCTCAATGAGTCCAGGCCAATCAATGCTTTGGGAAAAGGCAATACACTAATGGTGCTTTCTTCCTTGCTCGAACCACATTGGTTCACAATGTTGAGCGAGACCACAAAACTACGGATCCGACTACTGTCATTGGTATACACATAATTGGAGTCAGGTACAAAGGCACGCAACGAATCAGCGGTTGAACGACCAAAATTCCAGGTGTAAGTCAGTCCATCTCTTTGCGGCTCATTGGGTCGGAAACTCACACTGAAAGGTGAGCAACCTTCATCCCCACTTGAGGTAAAAGCTGCCGAAGGTGGCGGAGCAATAACCGTAAGGGTTTGGGTTAAAGTATCCGCACAAGCACCAATGATGGCAATTTGGGTAATCTGCTGATCGCCATCCGGGATAAACTGAAAAGGTGGAGGGTCCAAGGGAATATTTCCCAGCAACCAACGCGAGCGTTCTGCTTTGGTAGCACTTAAGTCAATCTGGATCAATTGATTGGAACATAAATTACCCTGAGGCTGAAAGCCTGCCTGTGGACGGGTAACGCTTACAAAAGCCGTGTCGGTACTGCGGCAACCAATGGGATTAATCACGGTATAAAATACAGCTACCGAATCGGCAGGCGCGCTCAATTGGCGGGCGTCAAAATTGTCCCCTACGATACAAGCCGGGCAAGTGCTGGAAGTCCAGGTCCCTCCCAATGGTAAGCCTTGCAATGGTGTTGCCGAGTTGAAACAAACATCCCCAGCCTGAGCTTCTAGGGTAACCCTTTGCACATCAATGATTACGGAATCCTGTTGTGCACAAGTTCCCGTGCCGTTGTTGTAGATGATTTTAAACGACCCCGCTTCCTGGGGGTTAAAACTGAATTGTCCGGCATTGTTGCTGATGAAGCGGGTATCCTGCCAGGTGCCCCCAGCAGCGGATACTGCCAGATTGAAGGAACCAGATCTTTCACACACCGAAGTGTCGCGGGCAGGGCTGGTGATCTGTAAAGGGTCCGGTGTGCGCACAAAAAAAGTGTCGGTCACTACCTGTGTCCCACAAACATCCGTCAAAGTAGCTTCAACGACATAAGGCGCACTGGTGGCCCCCAAATCCAGTGGGAAATTTGGGGCGCGCACCCCGTTCACACTGTAAACTGCATTCGGGATAATGGGATTGGGCGTATAACTGATCTGGTTGCACTCGTCTTGTTGTGGTGTAAGGCGCAGTACAACCTTAGCTTGTACTTCGAACGTAGTGGTATCGCGGCGTTCACAGCTGCCATCCCCACGCACATAGATGACCGGAAAAGTACCCGTGTTGACCGGATTAAAGGCATACCCGGAACCAACCTTAATGACTTGGTCTCCACGGAATTCCCCGCCGCCGGGTAATGCAGCCAGACTGCGGGCAGTATCGCCCTGGCACACTTGATTTACGGGCAACAAGGGTAGGGTAATTCCCACCGGAAGCGCCCCGGTGACCACAAAGGTATCCCGAGACTCCTGTCGACCACAGCTGTTTTCCAAAGTAGCCACCACAGTGTACACATCTCGATTGGTGCTCACCGTAATAGGCACCGGGAAGGTGGTGATGGGGGCACCATTTAGGATATACTGCGCTTTATTGATTTGGGGAATGGTGGTATAATCAAAATCCACACACTCATCCGTTTGGGGGCGAATATTCAGGCGAACGTTTGCTTCTACCGTTACCTGCACGGTATCGCGGCGTTCACAAGCGCCGTTGCCTCGTACATATATCAATGGAAAAACCCCAGCCTGGTTGGGGTTGAATACATCCCGATTGCCTTGCCGACTGACATTGCTCCCAAGCCAACGCCCGCCAATGGGTCCAGCATTGAGGGTAATGACGCTGGTTTTTTCACATACGGTGGTGTCTTTACTCGGAGCTGAAATGCTTACATTTTCGGGCTGTAGCACAAAAAAGGTATCTGCACGCATTTGGTTGCCGCATTCATTGTTGAGGCGAACTTCTACAACGTAGGGTGCGCTGGTAGCGGATAAAGTGACCGGAAAATTCGCTACGGGTACATCAATGCCATTGATTTTATAAGCTGCATTTGTATTGAATGGTTCCGGGCGATAGTTCAGTGAGATACAACCATCTTCTTGTAATCTCAGCGGCAGAAGAGCTTCAGCAGCCTTGGCTTCGATGGTCAGGACTTTCCGGCTGGGGCGGTCACAGGCATTATTCGCGGTAAGGGTAATCGTATAGGTTCCAGGGTCGATGATGTCAAGGCGGACAATTTCGCTGCGGTTGTTGCCTCGAACCCATTGAGTGCGGCCGCCGCCTGAAATGCTCCAGTTGTACAAGGTGGCGTTTGTGGTGCCCATACCGTTTAGCCGTACGATGTTGCCTTGCGACAAACACAACACATACCGGTCGGCAGCTACTTCGACTACATTAGAGTCGGCTTTTGCCACGGCCTGGGGTTCACCCAAAACCCGGATGGGTTGTTCGATGCTTTCAGTGCCGCAGGTATTTTTAGCCGTGAGTTTTACCGTACGGTTACCCAAATCAGCATAAGTATGCTTGGGGCTTTTTTCTATACTGGTAGTTCCATCCCCAAAATCCCAGGTAAACTGCATCTCCATGTCATTGTTGGGGCAGGTTTGGTTGTTGAATTGAACTTCGTTACC
Source organism: Haliscomenobacter sp. (assembly GCF_965225875.1). Taxonomy (GTDB): domain Bacteria; phylum Bacteroidota; class Bacteroidia; order Chitinophagales; family Saprospiraceae; genus Haliscomenobacter. The sequence goes on from NZ_CBDDBS010000002.1 coordinate 2,244,967, forward strand.
TGTACAAACTACATTATTGGAGTTGATCAGGATCTCGGGTCGGGGGGGGACTTTGTAGGTCAAGAATTTACTCACGTTTTCGGGCACACTATTGGAATAAGTTGCCAAAACGGTGACTTGCACACAGAACCCGCCTAAATCGCCCAAAGGGCACGCGTAGGCGCATTCATTGAGGTATTGGCTGGTGTTGTATTTGTGGCGCAAGATTAAAGAATCACCCTTGGCAATGGTGATTGGAGCAGTGCCGTCACCCCAATTGAGGGTAATGTTGCGTAAGTCCAGACTTGGGTTGGGGGTAATTTGTACTTCTACAACACTGTCGGCGACACAACGAACCTCTTTCCCGTTCAGTACCGTAATTTGTACAGTTTGAGCTTTAACAACAAAAGCGGCCGCCATCAAGACTAAAAAGCCTGCAACGTGTTTCAGTGACATGATCCATGGGTTTTGGTCAGGCTTTAAGAACAGAAGCTTATCAGGCCAGAAAGTGATCTTTTAAGCTGTTGTTCGCAAAACCTGTTTCATAAAAGTGCAAAGATTGAACAGGGCGAGCTAGTCTAATATTTTTCGGGCATCGTAAGAGTAACGCAAAGAAAGCACATTTTTTTATTTCATATAAATGGTGTATTTATTGTTTAGGTGATTTTTGAGTCATTTTATGTTAATTTTTTTGCTAAAAAGGAAAGCAAAAAAATGATACCGTCCAAAACCCCGTAAAAACTTATTTTTGCGCGACTTAAATAGATTTATAAAAATGGGGTTTCGTTCGAGGATTATCAGACCTTTTGCCAACAAAATTGCCCGCGACATTCAGCGTTGGTCTGCTCATGCAGTGCAGGAGCAGGAAAAAATTTTTAATCGTTTGGTCGAAGTGGGCAAAACCACTGCTTTTGGCAAAGCCCATGGATTTGATCAGATTCGCAGTTACCAGGATTACGTTGAACGAGTCCCTATTCGCGACTACGAAGGCATCAAACCCTATATAGAACGCATCAAAGCGGGAGAACAGGATGTATTGTGGCGGGGCAAACCAGCCTATTTTGCCAAAACCTCGGGCACTACCTCTGGTGTCAAATACATTCCGATTTCCAAAGACAGCATTCCCAATCATTTTGGTTCAGCGCGCAATGCCTTGTTCAATTATTTTGCCCAAACCGGGAACGGTGCCTGGTTAGATGGCAAAGTGATCTTTTTATCCGGTAGTCCAGAATTGGGGGAAACAGCAGGTATTCCCACCGGGCGTTTGTCGGGCATTTCCAATCACATGATTCCAGCCTGGTTGAAGACTAACCAAATGCCGAGTTACGCAACCAACTGCATCGAAGATTGGGAAACCAAACTCGATAAAATTGTAAGCGAAACCCTCAGCCAAAACATGACCCTCATCAGCGGCATTCCTCCCTGGGTGCAAATGTATTACGAGCGTTTGCTCGAACGCTCGGGCAAAAAAAGGGTGCTGGACATTTTCCCTAATTTCTCGGTTTTTGTTTATGGCGGGGTCAATTACGAACCCTATCGCGCCAAGCTGGAAGAACTGGTAGGGGCCAGTATCCCGAGTGTAGAAACCTACCCAGCCTCGGAGGGGTTCATCGCTTTTCAGGATAGTCAAAGCGAGCCAGGGCTTTTGCTCAACTCAGCATCGGGCATCTTTTTTGAGTTTGTGCCCGCCGATGAAATTTTCAACGAAAACCCCACCCGGCTTTGGCTCAAAGATGTACAAGCAGGCGTCAATTATGCACTCATCATCAACAACAACGCGGGTCTTTGGGGCTATAACATCGGGGATACCGTACAGTTTGTTTCCACCAATCCGCATCGCCTGGTGGTCAGTGGGCGCATCAAACACTTCATCTCGGCCTTTGGAGAACATGTGATTGGCAAAGAGGTAGAAGAGGCTATGCTGCAAGTATGCAAAGAGCAAGGGGTTAAAGTGGTAGAATTTACGGTTGCCCCACAGGTGAATCCCCCTGCTGGCGGGCTTCCCTATCACGAGTGGTTGGTTGAGTTCGATGAGGTTCCAGAAAACTTATCCGCTTTTGCCGCCCGTTTGGACGAATTGATGATCGTGCAAAATATTTATTACCAGGATTTGATCGAAGGAAATATCCTCAAACCTCTGGTGATTACCCCCCTGCGCAGAGATGCTTTCCGGGAGTACATGAAAAGCCAGGGAAAATTGGGAGGGCAGAATAAAGTGCCGAGATTGGCAAATGATCGGGTGATTGCGGAGGGGATGATGGGGTTTCACTTAGGTTAAGAGAAGGAATCGACATAAAAAAATGGAGGCAGGTTTTGACAAACTCTACCTCCATTTTACAAAAAAATACAGGTAATTACACCTTAAATTTTCAGGATATTTTCCTAATTCGTTAGAATTTTTTAATTATAGGTACCTAATTATAAGAGGGTATAGTTCTACCAGGGCCGGACAATACTGGGGCAATAGTTTATTAATTATTTAACTAGGATTTTGGGACAGTATTTCTCAGGAATTCCAGGCTGAATTTGTAAACCATAACGGATGTGGAAAAAACACCTGTTTGTTGAAAACAATCGAAGGATTTAGAGATTGTATTTTAAAGTGTTGGCATGTACAGTCAACCTTAGTAATTCTTGTACATTTTACTCAGCTTCTAAATCAAAATTACAAGTTGCAATTTGATGATGAACCCAAGAATATTTCAAACTACGTGAAAATTGAATGAATGGAGTGTTTCAACAAAGCAAGCAGTTTATAACAATTAGAATAACAGCTCTATATTGCCTTATAAGCCAAAGGCAAACGTATCTCTATTCTGAACCCCGATCGAGAAGGGTCTTTGTCTGCTAAATTGAAAGACTTTAAAGAGGCTGATTCTTTACCTGAATTAGGAAGTAAGGCTAGACGCCGCTGGGTGATCTCAATTGCTTTAGATTGATGAGTATTAGCTGATTCTTTTTTGATAAACCCGTCCCCATCGTCTTCGACGACAACTTCCAACATGCCATTATTTTGACTAAAGTTTACCCTGATTTTACCTTGCCCATTCTTTCTTTTTAGTCCATGTACAATTGCATTTTCTACAAACGGTTGAACAATCATAGTGGGAATAAACACGCCATCGGGATCTAAATCTTCGGCAATGTTGATCTCGAAATTAATTTTATTTTCGAAGCGAAGCGACTCTGTAAGCAGGTAGGATTCCAATAAGTCTTTTTCCTCTTGTAAACTCAAATTGGCCTTGACTGAATCAGTGAGTATTTTGCGCATCAACTTGGCAAAGTTACTGATCAAACGATCTGCTTTGTCTATATTTTGCTGAATGATATAGCTTTGAATTGCGGAAAGGGAATTGTAAATGAAATGTGGATTCATTTGTAAGCGCAGCACCTTGAGTTCGGTTTCAGCCTGCTCTTTCAGCCGTTTGATACGTCTTCGATGAATGCCATAAGAGAGGAATACAATTGAAGCAAGCAGCAAAAAATAAAATAGGTTTGTTTCATGCCACTTGGGTTGAATGTAAAAAGAAAAGCGGAGTGCATGCTCTTTTTTCATCCACAATCCATCTGAGTTCGCAGCAATTACTTCTAAGGTGTAATGCCCTTTAGAAAGGTTGGCCAAAGAGAGTAAAGGTGTAGTGCCTAAAGAAACCCAGGGGGATTCGTTGTTTCCTTTTTTTAGAAATGACCTTTTGGTTAAACGATATTTAAATTCATTTTCATCTGGACTAAGGTAATCAATGTTAATGAATCGAAAAGAGAGGTTTCTTTGGTTAGGTTTAAATTTCCAGGAAGTTAAGCGATTGACATTCAAATGTGAAAAACTTTCTCGGCCATTGATGCTTATCCCATCTAAGAGTAACCTAGGTTGGATGGTGTCAGTATTCAAGCGTTCAGGGTCAATCATGGTGATTCCATAGGTCCCTCCAAAATAAAGTTTGCCAGTATGGTCTCGAAGGGATCTATTCGTAAGGAATTGACCGCTCATGATTCCATCGCTCGCTGTAAACTTTCTGATATTTTTAGGTTTTTTTGGGTCTAATTTTAGCAATTGCTCATTACCACATAACCATAGATAACCCTTCTGATCTTGCAGTACTCCATTGAGGGCAGCATTTAAAAACTTGTATTGTCTATAGCTGTTGTCAAAACTCCAACTCCCTTTGGTTTTAATTAAATGCATCAACCCAAGGGAAGATGATAACCAATATCCATTTTTAGTAATATCTTCAATTAGATTGTTGATTCTACCAACATTGGTCAAATTAGTTTCAAATACCAGACTCTGACCCCTTATTTTAAATATGGATAAATCTTTGGTCTCATGATTGATAAAACAATTTCCTTGTTTATCAACAAAAATTGTATTGATAGAGCCAAGTGCAAATGCTGAATTTTTGGGGCTGCTTAACTGCAATTTTGAAGCAACCCTGTTTTTGAAATCTATTAAAAAGAAACCAGCATTAGTACTAGCTAACGCAAAGCCATTGGGGAGTTTTGCAATTTGTTGGATCGTTCCTCCAGTAGGAATAGATTTTTTTGACTCTAAGGCTTGTATGTTTTTACCATTAACTCCCCAAACAGCTCCCATAGCATCGGTAACTAAATGGCTTGAATTAGGTATGTTAAGCGTATTTTTGCTAATCAGATGGTCGTCTTCAAAACAATAAACGGCATAGGCATCACCCATACTAGCCCAAACTCTATTATCATGATCAACGACTATACTATTAACATCATATTGCCGCTGAAATGAGTTAACTCTATCTGGAATCAGGTGCTGAAAAAAGTATTTATGCAAATTGGTGTGGTAAATTCCCGAGTTCCAATCAACCAACCATAAATTATTCATCTGATCAATAAAGGATTTGTCCAAACTCAGAATGGGTAGATATTTTTGGTCAATTTTTATGTATTTTTCAAGAGGAGTAAATGATTTTTCCTTATCAAATAGGTAAAACCTAGCATCTATTGCTCCAATCCAAAGCTTATTTTTTTTAAATATATTGACATCAAAAAAACCTTTTTTCCCAGCCGGAGGTGGGTATAAACTTTTTATAGTGTCCTTGACTAAATCATATTTGATCAGGCCACTCATGGAGGCAATCCACAAAATCGAGTCTGCTTCATTGGTTAAATTGGCAATCATATGCGGAGAAAGTCTTCTTGATGTTCTATCCTTATTTTGTTGCAAGTATTTCAAATAAAAACCCTTTCCAAAATAGGAGCCAGCAATCATTTTAGGTTGACCTTGTGCATCTTGGATGACCTTTACTCGCTGAAATTTTGAATCCAGCCTGGTTTTAAAAGTGGCTTTTCCAGGATTGGTTCTAGATAAAACATACCAATTCGGGTCGGCATAAATCCATATTTCATTGCTCTTATTGATGTAAAATAGTTTTGGTAGTGCTAAATATTTTTCTTCAGAAGGGCTGTAAATTCTATAGGAAGAGATTGTGTCTGTTTTATTGTCAATTCGATGTATTCCACTTTGAGTAGAAAACCAAAAGTCTCCTCCCGCATCTCCAAATATGTTACTGGTTATAATTGGATTATGGCTGAATATTTTATTGTTGGGTTTATACAATTTTACTTTATGGCCATCAAACCGATTGTAACCGTCGGTGCTGCTGATCCAGAGGTATCCATTTGCGTCCTGATGAAAAAAAGATGCTTGAAAGTCAACCAGATTCTGACTTTGACCCAAATGTTTAAAGACAAAATTCCCTAAGCTGTCTTGTGCATCTATTGGCACAAGTACAGTACAAATTAAAACTATGCTTAAGTATTGTATCCGATTCAAAAACGAAACATAGGAGCTGGCCATAAATTGTTCTTTCCAGCTCCTAAATTAAGAAAAAATAGAGATAGGTATTAAATAGTAGTGATTAACATTTATTATTACTCAAATCTTGAGTAATAATCTATTAATTCACTGGAGGGGGTGTATGCCAGGGGGGGCAATCGTCTCTAGGTGGACACTCGGATAGCGCAACAAAATTGGCACCCGTGGCTTGATAGCTACCACGTTCGTCATTTGTAGCCACAATAGCCATTGTAAAACTTGATGCATTTGTATCAGGGTCTAAAGGCCCTACAGGGAAGAGTTCTTGGATTAGCTCATCCAAGTTAGGAGTAGCTTCTTCTGAACTGCTGCTTACATAAACCAATAGACCTGTTCTTTCAGGGTTGGTATCAAACAATTCACCATCTCTCTCAACCACCCCTAATGCTCTTAAAAGCTCTTTTTTAGGCATAAACACACTATGAGGCATCAAAATTTTTCTCTGCCTAAATGCTTTATAAATTAAGTTGACTTGTTCCTTAAAACTTGCCAATTCACCCTGATTTGAAAAATCAAGAAGCCTAACTAGAGGCGAAAAATTATCGTCTGCCATAATTAATTTTTTTTTATTGTACATAAAATTAAATAACTTTGATAATAAACTACATCAAAAACCAATGAAATGCTCTGCGGAGCTAATATAGTTCACTAAAACCTCAATAAAATGTCACACTCTGATTCCAACTTCAGTTTTAATGTCCCTAATTCTCGATCTTTTGAACGTGGGAAGTTCGGACGTATGTTTCCCAGTTTACCTCAAGCTCGTTTTAAGCCTGAATTAATCAATGCCATCGCTCAGAAAATGCGTCGTTTTGACGATGAAAACCCTACTGATGATTTAAATTCCATACCAGCAGGCTATACTTATTTAGGGCAATTCATCAGCCATGACCTAACTTATGACCCAACTTCTATTTCAGAAAGGCAAATAGATCCTGAATTTTTATGGAATTTTAGAACACCAGCACTTGACTTGGATTCATTATATGGTTCCCATCCAAAAGTTAACCCAGTCTTTTATGCGTCCGATAAAGGTTATTTCTTATTGGGGAAAGACGGAAAGGATTTATTCAGAAAACCGATCGAAGACGGTGGTGATCCAATTATGGCGGTGATCCCAGACCCAAGAAATGATGAAAATAAAATAATTGCCCAAATTCATCTGTTGTTTCAAAAACTGCATAATTTTTTTCTAAAGAAAACAAAAAGGTTTGATGAAGCTCAAAAATTAACCAAATGGCATTACCAATGGATCATTCTGTATGATTATTTACCGCGCATTCTTGATCAGGAAACTTATCAAGAAATATTCGAATTTAGTGCACCCTATAACGTCAAAAGAAAATATTATGAGTGGAGGAACGAACCGTTTGTTCCAGTGGAATTTGCCGCAGCAGCATTTAGGTTTGGCCACGCAACAGTAAGAAACGCATATAAAGTTATTAGTAGAAAAAATATTCAACAGCAATCAAGAAAGGCTAGGAATTCGAAGCCTATACAGAGTACACTCCGATTAGAATCGTTGATGAATCGGAATACAAGCGATGTTGAAGTTAACATCGACCTCTCTTTGTTTTTTGGCTCCCGTGCACAACGCAATCACCTCATTGAACCAAAAATATCAGCAGGCCTGTATAATATTCCCGGGCTTGAAAATTTAGATAATGGATTTGAGTATAGAAATAGCTTGCCATTTCGCACAATAAAACGTGGTGAGATGATGGGATTACCTAGTGGAGAAGACGTAGCAAAAGCGTTGAATCAAAAAGTTATTCCCGTTGATCTTCAACGAGGTGACCCTAGATTTAATGTACCATCTTATGAGGCAGGTTATACACCTACACCACTTTGGTATTACATTTTACATGAAGCCAAAGAGTATTCTGACATTTACCAAAAAAGTTCCAATACTTTGGGCCCGGTGGGTAGTATCATCGTTGGAGAGGTAATAATTGGTTTACTGCAAGGTGATAAAAACAGCTACATCAACCAAGACCCCAATTGGGTTTCACCCTACTGGGGAAAAGATTTTGATATGGAAAAACTAGTTGAAGGCCCTCCAGATTATGACAACTGGTAAGGTTTAAAACCAGACCTGAAATCACAATTTCCTTAAACGCATCAATAACTCTTCACGATATTGTTCGGAAACAGGTATCTCGGCACGATCTGTCATGACCACACTTTTGTCTCCTCTTAAGTACCTTCTTACCTCTTTTAAATTAATCAGGTGAGAGCGGTGGGTTTTCATAAACTCACCATAGGGTTCCAATTGTGGGATGTAAGTGCCGATATTACGACTAGAAATGATTTTTCTACTTTCTTCTTTTAGAAAAAACTGGGTATTGATACCCTCCGCCTCCAATCTAATCAGTTTCTCGATATCTATGAAGAGTATACCCTCAGAGTCTGGAATGCTGAGTCGACTAGGGCGCACATTCTGTTTCAAGTTATTAAAAGCTTCTATTACCAGTTCAATCTGTTTTTTATACTCCCGCTTATTTCGCTCTTTCCGAACTTTTTGAATCACTTCGACAAACTCTTCTTGGTCAACTGGTTTTTGCAAAAAATCCAAAGCGCCCAATCTGATCGCTCTAGCTGCATATTTTTCAAAACCAGTTACAAAGACGACCATAAAGTCAGGTTCAGCAAACTTTTTCAGTAAATCAAAACCCGTTTCACTTCCGATCTCCACATCCAAAAACACTAAATCCGGTTTTTGGCTAAGGATCATTTGATAAGCATCTTCTACATTGTCTGCTTGTCCACACAATTCGATGTCGGCAGCATATTTTTGCATATAGCGCTCTAGAATTGGAGCAATGATGTCCAATTCATCATCAACGATTATTGCTTTCATGCTTTCCCCTCTTTTGTAATTATGATTGCGTAGTGCGCTCTTTTGTTCTAGTGAAGTAAAAATACACAGATTTAGATATTTTCGAGCCTATCAACTTCATTTCCGCCCCTTCTTCTTTCTTATCCTGCTTACATGTACCTCGGAAACCCCAATAAAAGAAGCCAATACATTAAGTGGTACACGCTGGGCCAGATCGGGTTGTGCTTCCAAAAAACGATCCAAACGTTCCCCAGCATCCATGAGCAGAAATGTTTCGATGCGGTATAAAGAATCCAATAATTGGCGCAGGACAATTTGATAAATGTCGAAGCAAAATTCGTGATCGTCCAGTTGTTTTTGCAGTACCTGGGCATAGTCCAGCTTCAATATTTCAGTATCTTCAATACAATCAATTTCCTGATTACTCGGCATTCGGTTGAACAACATATCAAAATTGGTGGCTAATGCCTGCTCTGGAATCAGAAAGATGTTGACGGGTTTGTCATTTTTGAGGTAAAAAACCTTCATCAGCCCACGTAAGACGATACCGACTACTGGTTTTTGTTCTCCGATTTTTAAAAAGGAGCTGCGTCGCTCTAATCTTACAACTTCACCCATTTGCATCAGCTTCTCTGCGGTTTTTTGAGGCATAAAGCCATTGGCGCAGAGTAGGGAGATGTACTCTTCCGTTCTTGCTTGGTCCATATTATTTTCGGGGAATTTTCACCGTGTGAGGCAGAAACATAGTATGACGCAAAAAATTACTTCCCGATTTTTTTGAGGCTTTTGAATAGAAAGCTCACTTGAAATGAAGCGTTCGACTTCCTATTCAAAACCCAAATCGGGAAGTTAATTTTTCTACGTTACTTAAGAAGAAAAATACAAGTAATCCAACAAGTATAATACAAAGTGGGGAGAAAATGTACATTCGCTCCCCACTTTGTGTTGTACCAGTAAAAAATCAATCAATCCAGGACTATCATTTTACGGGTAGCGGTGAAACCATCTGCTTCCAGGGTATAATAAAGTACCCCATTGCCCTTGAAGGCTTCCGCATTGATGTTGATCCGGTTGCTTCCTTTGGCAAACAAACTGCTGTTTGACCACAACAAACGCCCGGCTACATCCCGAATACTTAGGGTCGCATGAGTGGCCTTTGGCAGGCTAAACTCTATTGTGGTTTCTTCTTTGAATGGATTGGGCGTGTTTTGTTGTAGCAAGGCTCCGGCTGGGCTCACCTGGGCCTTACCCCAATCCAACTGCACCCCAATGACTTCGTCACTATGGGTATAGGCTTCAGCAGGAGTGCGGCGGCCATTGAGCTGAAAAGCTTCTGGAAGATTACCGCCAGCTTTTGCTTTAAAGTGAAGGACCAATAAGGTTTCCTCGGAGGCGAGTTGTTTGCCATTTCCGGCCCAGCTCAGGGTAATGGCTCCATCCCGGGCAAAAACGCCAAGGTTTTCGGCTTTGATGCGGTGGTATTCCAAGTTTTCCAAAGCCAACAACTTTGGATCAAAGTTTAGCGTGAATTGATATCCCTGTACGGAAGCCAGTTCCGTGGAGCTCAATGCCAAAGTCAAACTTTCTCCCGCATTAAAGTTTTGCTGCACTTGGTTAAGTTGTTCTGCTTTGATGTGTAGAGCCTGGCTATTGCGCAAGGAACTGGCAGTTGCCGTACTTTTGGTAGCACTACCATTCACATCCCCCATTTTAATCCCTACAAAATCGCTACTAGCTTTATCTTTCAGGTCATTGATGTTGATGAACTGCGGAAACTCCTCTTTCCAGGGGTTGCTTGGGTCGGGGAATTTGTAAGACGAAGGTATAAATCGCCAACTTGGCGCAGCAGGGAATTTATCTTCGATCCCGAGAATCAATTTGCGCACCAAAATCACGTCGATGGTGGTAATGGTTTTGGAACTGTTCACATCAGCAGCAACGATTTGGAAAGGATCTTTGAAGAGTTGGCTTCCCAGGATATGTTTTTGGATTTGCACCAAATCCAGGGTAGATACGCCGTTCAAATAAGCTTTATCGTACTGCGGGGTAATGGTGTAATCTGCTCCTAGTTGTAATTTGGAGAAGTTAAATTTGCCCGTAGCATCCGAGTTCTGGCTTTGACTGGCATTGCCGCTAACTTGGACATTTATGTCGGAAAGTGGTTCAGCATCCAAAGTGGTGATCAAACCACTGATTTCGCCCGTATAACTCGCGCCTGCCGGGCACACCTTGCGGTTGTCTTGCACAAGGAGATAGGTCACACAGAAATCGTGGTTCCCTGCCTCGTCCCAGGCGTGAACTTCAACATTGATGGTGACCCCTGCATCAGCACAGGTCAAATTCAGCCCAGTTTGTTTAGGGTTGGGTGTTTCGCCTACCCGGTTGATCGAGTATTTGGTTACCAATTTCAGCCCGTTTAGCGTTTCAGGGCCTTGTCCATTACAATCGTAAATTTTGGACGCAACAAAATCCGTAGCCCAAACCGAAATCATTCCCCCACCATTGCCATCTGACATCAGGTCGGTGCTCAAGCCATTCGTACAAATTGGTGCGGGGCCTTTCAAGTCACGAATTTCGAATGGAATCCGCGTAGGTAAGCTAAGGTTGCCACATTCATCACGAACGACCACAATCAGATCATGTTTGCCTTCAGGCAAATCGCGAATCGTCACTTGATAAGCATTGCCAGCACTCTCCCGGATATTCCAGCGCGGAGTGGCGTAAGGAATCATCAAACCAGGATCGAGCGTTTGGAAAGGTGCTACCATCAGTTGCGCCCGCTCCAATTCCACTTTATCGGTACAATTGTCCTTGGCCGTAAAATTGATGATCGCATCTGCTTTACAATCCGTGGGTCGGGAAGGAATTTTATCCAACTTGGGAATATTCACCAAAGGCCTTTCTTCATCGTAAACCTTGATGATTTGGGTATACATAAAGGAGTGGAAATATTCACCAGTGGGTCTGCCCAGTTCGCTACCTACGTAGGCTTGGTCGCAGAAGGCAGGAATGAATGGTATATCCACATTTTCCGCTGGAACCAAATTTTGGGACAACCAAAATTCCTCATTACCATTCTTGTCTTTGTCTCTTACCAAAACATAAATAGGTGCTTTGCCATAATTGTTAAACACGGCCCGATCTACCGAATACACGTGATCAACGCTCATCGGGTCGCCACAACGGTCATCATAAGCACACCAGTTCAATACCGTAAACGTGCGGAAGATTTTGTAACATTCATTATCAGAGGCATCATAACGTTTATCGATTACATTGACCGTAAGCAGGTCGCAGGCGAGCTCGTCTTTGACCAAACTATCCACCAATGGTTTGGCGCAGGTTTTTTGATCTGCATCCTTGGGAAAACAAATGTTGTATTCATGCAGCGGCAAAACTTTAATGATCTGCGTACAGGTGGTCGACATTGGTCCTTTGGTCGATTGTTTGGTAATGGTCCAAATGCGCTCAATGGTACCAACACCACATTTCAGTTTTTTGATGACTTTGTACGTCGTATCGACGTTGCTTTCACAGTCATTTCCACTCAATACAATTACATCTCCGAAGCAACTGTTGGCCGCAGCCTGATCGTCTATTGATCCGATACATTTATCCGTACAAAAAATGGTAGCATCGTAGGGAGCCGCACAACGTGGTGCAATTTTATCTTCCAATAATATCTCAGCCCAGGCAAAATTCCGATTGCCACTATTGTCTTCACCCCACAACTCAATGGTTACTTTTGCAGCCAAATCACAACAGAAAAAATCAGCACAAGCCATTAAAGGGCTGAACAATCTTCCATCATCAGCCTTCACAAAGGTTTCGCCAAAACTGGCCAGCTTACCATCTCCATCATAGTCAAATCCGTCAGCTTTGGTCCAGTCACCATCTGCGGGGAGTGGGTCCAGGGTTCCATTGTTATTGCTATCATACCCTTTACCGATGAAAGACTGTACGCAGCTTTGTGGCACATTGCGCCGTACCTTCATCCATTTCAGGTTACAATTGTCTGAAGAGCCTTCGTTCACATCTCCTACACAAGCCTTGGCGTATCCTCGGATGCTATTGAGGCCATTGCTCAATGAAACGTGCAGCTCATCGTTGATCACCATAATCGGCGAAATCCGGTCTGCAACCGTAATCATCACTGAATCTTTCACACTGTTGTAACAGGCATCAAAAGCATCAATGATCACCCAATGGCGGCCAGGATTCAGGCCACCGAGTGCACCGTTGGTAATGGGATAAGTAGTCTCAAACCAGGGTTCACCAGGTTTTTTAGTTGCTACAAGAAAACCCTTGGTGTATAAATCTTCACTCTTGACTTTAACACTCAGGTTGGACAAGAAACAATTGTCGATTACATCAACCCCAATTGCTTCTTTTAGTCCCTTAACGCTTAGAGGGATAGAGGCCTCACAATTGATCGGTCCGGTAGACAATTCAACCGGGTGATGCGGCATGCTGATTACAGGTGCTTCAAAATCCCCAATTTTGATCAACACGTGGAAGGTATCCACTATGCCTCCATTGCACCAATCAAAAATGTAAATCTGGCGGTCAATTTTTAATCCCCGTCCATCGCAGATGGAGAACTCCTGGTCTTTGATCTGCATGGAGTAACTACAGGGTTGTTTATCCAGAAACATGGTGTCGATAACCGTACCGGACAAGCCACGTTTTTTAATTGCAAATGGAGTAACATCAATGCGTCGAATCAAGGCCTTATTGGGCGTGCAAGAAGCATAGGTTACAACCCGGTCGTAACCCAGCGTATCCGGTCCATTGAAATAGAAATCAGAAACAGGCGGACGACAAACATTGATGGTTTGAACCGTATCGATGAATTTTCCTTTGCAGTTGGTGGCTACCCAGGTGCGGAAAATACGCGCATAGAGACCATTTTTGGCCAAAGAATCACAGCCGTACACGATGAGTCGGTCACTCCATTTAATGGTAAGTGGGCAATCAGGGTCGCAGTTGGCGAATTTTACAATACCCAGGTTGGGGACGTTGTCCTCTACCTCAGAGTAATTCAAAAGTGTGCCCGGAATCAATTGGCGAGGGCTACTGGTACGAGTGGTGTGGCCAATGGTTTTGGGGTTATTTAGAATGGTTTCTATCTTATTGCAAATAACTGGAGTTGTATCAAACTGCACTAGGTCTACCCGGGGCATGTTTTTATCTTCAACAGCAATGATCCCCCAGCAGCCTTCAGGGTTACAGATGGGATGGCTCAAAAAATACTTGAGCCGTTGCCCGGCGTGTTCTCCGGTCAGGCGGTTGTTGGTTACGGCTTTGCCACTTTTGTCGGTGATCAATAATTCCATACCATCCGGATTACAATCTATGGCATTGAATTCGGCGACTATGTTGGCCGTTACCTTGAAGGCACAATCTGCTCCAAGGGTAATTCTCACCTCATCCAAGCAGGCAACACCACTGAATGATTTTTTCTGCTTTGCACTAATCTTTGGCACGGAATTTGGTGCGACAGTATTAGCACCTTTTTGGTTTTTCACCCAGGTGTGCTGCCACAAGAAGGGAAGAAGTAGGAAGCTTATTCCAAATAATGATGCTTGAGCTGCACTTGACAGCTTCGGGAACCACTTTTTCATGAGATCAATGATTTGCAAAAAAAAACACTTAAAGATAGTCACAATTTGACAAAAACAAGCGTAAGTCAGTGTAAATACCTAAATTAGAGTAGTCAGCTCTCTACTATTTCGAAAATTATTTTCTCCGTTCCGGCCAGTTAAAAAAATAGGCACTGGCCAGAGGCAAAACAAACAAGGCTACTGTCAAAATCGAAGTGTACAGGTCGGCAGTTTCTCCGTCGGTAAGGATAGCCATAGTCGACCCCGGGAAATAATGACTAATCGCCGACAAGGTCAATTTCAAGCCCAAAATACCTATCACGATAAATGCGACGGTTTCCAAAAAAGGAAAGCGTTCCATCAAACCCACAAAACCCTGTGCCACAAAACGCATCGCCAAAATGCCGATAAAAACGCCTATTACAATCAATTGAATCCGGTCAGTAAAGGCTACCGCTGCAAAGACATTATCGATCGAAAAGGCCAGATCCATCAATTCCACCAATGCTACTGTCGCCCAAAACTGCCCCAGCGACCCCAGCGTGGCACGGTACAACCAATTGGCTTTTTTATCAACATAGTCGTCAGATGGGTCATCTGGAGTGGATTTCCCTTTAAAATAGCTGTACGTCAGGTACAAAAGATACAAACCTCCTACTGGCTTTAACCACCAAATTTGGACCAACCATGCCGCGAAAATCAGGCAAAGGCCTCTGAATACATAAGCACCAATGATGCCATAACGCAGGGCCCGACTGCGTTGATGGGCCGGTAAATCCATGACCATTGTGGCCAAAACCGCGGCATTGTCTACCGAAAGCAGACTCTCGATGATGATGAGATTGAGCACCACTAGGAGGCCTGCTTGGATATCGGAACCAAAGATGTACTGTAAAAATTCGGTCATGCCGTATGGTTTTAAAAGCGCAAAGATAGCTCCTTGCCCTAAAAAACAAACAGCTCAGGAACGGAAAAGAAATAAAAGCACAGATTTTAAATTCACTATTCACTATCTTTCAGCCGCAAATTTTATTAAGTATAGCATGCAAAACGCCATCGACCTATACCATTCTGTCGTTATTGAGATCGCCACACCTTACTTCATTGGCACTGGATTCTATCTGCGTGATGCTGGCATCATTGTCACCAATGAGCATATTGTGCGCGACAACCGCGAGGTAGTGATCAATGGTGTGCATTTTCCCAAACAATTAGCCAGGGTTTTGTTCATTGATGAGCGGCACGATCTGGCCTTTGTTGCGGCTCCGGCTACCGATACGCCGAGCATCAAACTAGGAGTGGATAGCCCCGTTCGCCAGGGTGATACGGTGGTTGCAGTTGGTCACCCATTTGGATTCAAATATTCTGCTAGTCAGGGCATCGTATCCAATACGCGGCATGAGATCGAGCAGATTTTGTACATCCAGCACGATGCAGCCCTTAACCCAGGCAACAGCGGCGGCCCATTGATCAATGAAAAAGGTGAAGTGGTCGGCGTCAATACTTTTAAGGTAAAAGATGGCAACAGCATTGGCATCAGTTTGCCGGTGCAACACCTGGCAGAGGCTTTGGCTGAGTTTCAAAAAGGAAATGGCCAATTGGGGGTACGGTGTCATTCTTGTAGCAATGGCGTATTCAAGTCCAACATTGAAGGACAGTATTGCCCCCATTGTGGTGCTAAGTTGAGTTTGCCTGATGGGGTTGAGGAATTTGACCCCATGGGCGTGGCTGCTACATTGGAAGAAATGATCGAACAAGCAGGGCACCAAGCCCCACTTTCCCGTTCTGGCCCCAATTGTTGGACCATCACTCAGGGCAGTGCCAAAATCAATATCCACTACCACGAAGGCAATGGCATCATTACGGGCGACGCCTATCTTTGCTCCTTGCCCAAAACCAACATTAAGCCACTTTACGAATTTTTACTGCGCCAAAATTATATCCTGGAAGGGCTTTCACTCAGCATTAAAGACCAGGCCATCATCCTTTCGCTGATCATCCATGATCGGTATTTGAATGTTGAAACGGGTCTCAAGATGTTCCAAAACCTGTTTGAACAAGCGGATCACTATGATAATGTTTTGGTTGAGGAGTACGGTGCGGTGTGGCGCACGGAGTGAAGGATTGCTAAAGCGACATAATTTTTATCACAGAGGAAAAACAAAGAGGACACAAAAGACACAAAGCGTCGTCAACGTCTAACACTGTGTCCTTTGTATCCTCTTTTTTCCCTTTGTGATAACAAAATGCCGCTCAGGTTCTATGCTAACTTTGCGATCACTTCCCCCCAAATTCCTTCGCCAATCCATTGATCTCCTCATCACTCAATTTCCCGGTAGCCACCACTACCCGGTACTTAAAGGTCACCGATTGTCCTGGTGCCAATTTGAGGTTGAGTTCATCTTTGCCATTGGAAAAAATCTTGGCACCCAGCGGATTCGCAGCAAAAAGCCCATACCCCCGCGCATGCCAATAGGTCGGATATTTCAGGTTTTGTGGATGATCGATGATACAAACGGCAATGTCCTCATTGCCAATACGGCCACTTAGGTTCATCCATTTGCCACGGGTACTCCACACCTTTTCGCCTTCGATCCCTTCGCTGCTGCGGTAATTCCCGGTGATGTTGGTGTTGTCCATTTTTTCTACCCGGGTTACAATGCCGTTGGCATCCACAAAATTATCAGCTGCATTGGAAGGGTGCTCCAATTCGCGAGCCAGTCGAATGGCGAAAAAACCATCTTTTACATCTTTAAAATGCACGGTATCTCCCTGAGCAGTAAGGGTAGTACTGCGGTCGATGATGCGTAGATTTTGGCGGGCATAAAAGTCGAAGTCCGTTTTTTCAACCAACACATGTTTGCCCTTGCCATCCGACAAATACCAATCGGTGCTTACCGACAAAGAACCTTTTCCTTTGCCACTTTTGGTTTTGAGTATCGCTTTGTGTTTGATGGTGCCGTATTTGGAGCGGTCTTTAATGGCGGTGGAATTGTTCCAAAAATCATTACCATTGACTGATTCGTAATTGAGCCAGATGCCAACATGGTGGGGGTGATCCACTCGTTCACCAGCACGGGGCATCATCGGGTAGCCTCGGGTTACCATCGTACCCTGAGGGGTGTATACGGGGAAAAGTACCGGTTTTTTGAGCACCGAATCACTCGGATAGATGTAGGAAGTGAAGGGTTTTCCATCCACCAAAATGTCGACTTTCCGTTCACCCGGCTTGGAGACGACATTTACTTTTTGGGCAGAAATTTGGGTCATGGTCGTTAAACAGCAGAGGGTAACAAGCCACTTGGCAAGACTATTTTTCATTGTTTTGTTTTTGAAAAGACGACTGGAATGAATTAAACCTGTACGGCAAGGTAAAGATTTTGCCCTACTCCCCCATCACCACATCCTCCCCCCACAAATATTTATTGAACCATTCCCAGTTGTGCCACATGGCTGCCAATCTTTCCTTTGGCTTAGTGATGCCATGGCCAAAACCTTTGTACACCACCAATTTTGCGGGTACCCGATTGTCTTGTAAGCCTTGCAATAACTCATATGCATTCGCAAGGGGCACCCGACGATCGAACTCCCCATGCTGAATCAGGGTAGGCGTTTTGGCGTTCCTGATGTTCGTCATCGGCGAGGTTTTTTGGTAAATCTCCGGGTCGCTCCAGGGCGTAGCTTGCAGGTATTGGCGCGTAAAGGGGTGGATATCGGTGTTGACGTAATAAGTCATCCAGTTGGAAATACCAGCGCCTACCGAAATCGCTTTGAAGCGGTCGGTGTTGGTGGTCAGGAATGCCGAGATGTAGCCACCCTGGCTCCAGCCCATACAGCCCATACGGTTTTCGTCTACCATGCCTTTGGCAATGAGGTGGTCTACCCCCGACATCACGTCCCACATATCGCCTACCCCTAGGTTGCGCACGTTGAGTGAGCGGAATTTTTCGCCATAGCCTGCCGAACCCCGATAATTCACCCGCAACACCAGGGCTCCTTTTTCCAGCCATTGGATTACCGGATAAACGCTGCCCGGTACTGGCTGAGGCAAGTCAATACCAGTCGGGCCGCCGTGGATCATCACCAGCAATGGGTATTTTTTAGCGGGATCGTAGTTTTGCGGTTTGTGAAGCACTCCTTCTATTTCGGCACCGTCTTTGCTTTTCCAACGAATCACTTCACTCAGCGCAGTTTTCCAGCCCGCAATTTGTTTGCTCATCTGGGTTATCTGCACAGGCTTGAGAACCGAAACTGGCGTTTTGAAAATTTCACCGAGGGTGGTAGCACTGGAGCTGCTATAAGCCAGGGTTTTGCCGTCTTTTGAAAAACTGTAGCCGCCCAGCACTTCGTTCCCACTGAGCAATGCTTTGTATTGCCCGCTGAGGGGGTCAAGTTGGAAAAGCCACCTTTTGGCACCCTGAAAAGCAGTAAAAAAGACGCCCGCAGCATTCCAACTCAAAGCACTGATGTCTTCATCAAAGTACTGAGCCAGTTGACTGGGTTTTCCTCCTTGCAAATCGACCACCAGCACCTGATCGTTTTTGTAATAATATGCCGTAGTGTCATTCAGGTTGCTGGTGTACAGGATCTTTTTGGAATCGGGAGACCAGGCCGCAAAATTGTCCACGGATGGATTTTTCACACTGAAAACCACTTTTTTGCTCGCCACCTCCATCACCTCAATATCGGAGTAAAGCGAAAAATTGATCAATGGATTGGGCTGTCGGGTGTAAGCGATCATTTTCCCATCCGGCGACCAATCAAAGTTGCTGATGGTAAAGGGGCCTTCGGTGAGGCGTACAGCTTTGGGGTAATTGATGCAATCGCTTTTTTTGCTTGAATCCTTTTTCTCTTCGTAGCAAGGCATTTCATTCGGTGAGGGGAGCAAATCGGGCTTAAAGTCCAATAGCCAAAGGTGAGAGAGGCGGTATTCTGCATCATCAGCAGCCCAGCCCCCAAAGCGTTCCTTGCGTTTTTTTTCTTCTTTACTCTCTGGGTCTTGTTTAAAGAGGGCAAATTGTTTGCCATCCGGCGACCATTCAAAACCGCCTATCCCATCTTCTTCAAAACTCACTTGTTGCGCTTCACCACCATTGGGGCGAATTACAAAGATTTGATTTTTATCGTTCCGACTGCTGCTGAAAGCGATCCATTTCCCATCGGGCGACCACTTCGGGGAAGTACTGCTGCTTTTACTGCTCCGGGTCAACTGAAAAGGTTCCTCTCCATTGCGCGCCAGCCAGATTTCGGTATCGTAGCCGTTTTCTTTCCAGTCCGTACTGGTCACGGTATAGAGGATGTGTTGACCATCAGGAGAGAGAATGGGAGTGCCCACATTGCGCAGCGCGATTACTTGCTCGAAACTTGTGCTGGCTCCTTTTTGGGCAAAGGTTGGATTGAACAGCAAAGCACTAAGTGCCAACACCAACATGGATAAGGTGCTCTTTTTCATCATCAGTCGGTTTTATTTAAGTTAGGAAGTTGAGGGTTAAGAAGTTGAAGCTTCGCAGTGACTTAGGGCTACCACTCTAAACTCCTCAACTTCTAAACTCCTCAACCAAAAATATTATAAACTCTTCAACCAATTCCCCAGTCGATCAAACCACTTATCCGTAGTCGTTGGATTGTTCATACCGTAGCCATGTCCCCCCTTTGGGTAAAGGTGCATTTCTACTGGAATTTTAAACTTGTTGCAGGCCTGGTAAAAAGCAATGCTGTTGTCCACTTTCACCGTTCCATCATCGGCGGAATGTACCAAAAAGCTTGGTGGCGTAAGAGCCGTTACTTGAAGTTCATTGGAAAATTTGAACTGTTGGGCCGTGGTATGTTTTACCCCCAGCAAATTATTCCGGGAGCCCCCGTGTGCCAATTCGTAGCTGAGACTAATGACCGGGTAAATCAGAATGGCAAAATCAGGCCGAACACTGGTCGTATCCTTTTCATTAGGATCAGCATTTTCGTAAAAGTGAGTCGCCGCAGTGGAAGCCAGGTGCCCGCCTGCCGAAAAGCCCATGATCCCCACTTTGCGCGGATTCACCTTCCATTTCGCCGCATTGTTGCGCACCAGACGTATGGCTTGTTGGGCATCCTGGAGTGGGGCAAGACTTTTATCAATACAGGAAGTGTCCAGTGGCATACGGTATTTGAGCACAAAAGCAGCCACACCTATGGCATTAAAAGCCTTGGCAACGTCGAACCCTTCATGGTCAATGGCGGTGCCCGAGTAGCCGCCTCCGGGACAAATTACGACGCCTTGCCCATTTGGTTTTTGTGGAACATAAACAGTTAAAGTTGGCTCAACGGTACCGAATATAAACCGGGTACCATTTGGCCTTTTGTCAACTCTTTCCTTTGCCGCTGTGGGTTTTGAGTTGGGAATGGGGCCTGGATAAAGTGGAATTTCAGAGGGTGTTTGTGCATTGGACATAACACAGATTAAGTTGAGCAAAATTCCAATTTGAAAGATCTTTAGCATGATGCAGGTGGTTTAAATGCTTATTGTTTGTCTGAAATTAAAGGTAAAATACAACCTCCAACCTGAAAGCTTACGACAAAACACAAATTAATTGTACTGAATTCCAAAAATCACCTACCTTTGCAAACGAACATTCATTCGTATTACTCAGTTCGTGACCAAATAGAACCAAAACATGTCTACCAAGCTCCACAATTACTTACAGGGAGCCTGGGTACCCCATGATGGAGAGGGTATCCCTCAATTTGACGCCATCGATGGTACACTCATTAGTACTTGCGGGAGTGAAGGGTTGGACTACAGTGCCACCCTCCACTACGCCCGCAAAGTGGGTGGGCCTGCCTTGCGCAAAATGAGCTTTCAGGAACGCGGGCGAATGCTCAAGGCACTGGCCTTGTTCCTCAATGAACAAAAGGAAAAATACTATACCTTAAGTTATCGTAGCGGTGCCACCCGGGCCGATAGCTGGATCGACATCGATGGGGGCATCGGCACGCTCTTTGCCTACGCCAGCCTGCGGCGCAAGTTACCCGATACCCGCTGGTACCTGGATGGCGAAGCGGCCAAATTGTCGAAAGAAGGTAGTTTTATTGGCCATCACCTCATGGTGCCCAAACACGGGGTTGCCATCCACATCAACGCCTTCAATTTCCCAATTTGGGGTATGTTGGAAAAATTGTCGGCAAATTTGCTGGCAGGAATGCCCGCCGTAGTCAAACCCTCCGAAGTTACCTCGTATTTGAGTGAAATTATGGTGCGCGACATCATCGCCTCCAGCATTTTACCTGAAGGTGCACTACAATTGGTTTGTGGCAGTGGAGTTGGTATTCTTGATGACTTATGTGAGCAGGACGTTGTCACTTTCACCGGTTCGGCAGCAACTGGCCAACAATTGCGGGCTTTGCCCAGCATCATCCAGCACAGCGTTCCTTTCAACATGGAAGCTGATAGCCTCAATGCCATTGTTTTGGGGCCTGATGTAGAACCTGGCAGTGTGGATTTTGATCTTTTCCTCAAAGAAATTCGCCGTGAAATGACGGCCAAAACCGGGCAAAAATGTACCGCTATTCGCCGCATTTTTGTACCTGAGGACCGGATTGAAGCAGTTCAAAATGCCTTGTCCAAAATGCTGGCCCAAACCACCTTGGGCGATCCACGTACTGAAGGGGTACGTATGGGTGCTTTGGTCAGCAAACCCCAGCAGCAGGAAGTCCGCCAACAGGTGGAAAAATTGCTCCAACATTCCAGCCTGGCCTTCGGTAACCTGGACCAATTTGAAGTACTCGGTGCCGACAAAACCAAAGGAGCCTTTTTTGCCCCCATTCTCTTGCGCAACGATCAACCCTCGAAATACACCAATACCCACCAAATTGAAGCTTTTGGCCCCGTGAGCACTTTGATGCCTTACCGCAATTTGGCTGAAGCCATTGAATTGGTCAACCTGGGCAAAGGCTCGCTCGTCAGCACCATTGCCACGGCCGATCCGCGTTTTGCGCAGGAGTACGTCATGGAAGCAGCCCCCTACCACGGGCGTATCCTGATCCTCAATGAAGCTAGTGCGAAGGAAAGCACAGGCCATGGATCACCCATGCCCTTGTTGTCTCACGGTGGCCCAGGTAGGGCAGGTGGCGGCGAAGAATTGGGCGGTTTGCGGGGCATCAAACATTACCTGCAACGCACCGCCATTCAGGGGCACCCAAGCATGCTGGGGCAGATCACCGAAGTTTACCAGGTGGGTGGGGCCCAACCCGAAGCAACAATTCACCCCTTCCGCAAATACTTCGAAGACCTGCAAATCGGCGAAACCCTGAGTACGCACAAACACACGGTCACGGAAAGCGACATCATCAATTTTGCCAACCTAACCGGAGATCATTTTTATGCCCATGTGGACGAAACTGCGCTGGAAGGAACTCCCTTCGAGCGCCGGGTTGCCCACGGCTATTGGATCCTTTCCAAAGCGGCGGGAATGTTTGTAGAACCGCGCAAAGGCCCGGTTTTGCTCAACTATGGCCTGGAAGAATGCCGCTTCACCAAACCCGTTTATCCCGGCATGACCATCGGGGTGCGCCTTACTGTGAAAGAAAAAATCGCCCAAGAGCAGCGCGATGAGAACGATGTGCCCAAAGGAATCGTTAAATGGTTGGTAGAAGTATTTGACCAAACGAATGAGACGGTGGCCATTGCCACTATTCTCACGATGGTGAGAAAAGTTGAGGAGTTGAGAAGTTGAGGAGTTGAGACTACCGCAGCGACTTAGACAGTGCCCTTGTCTAAGTTCCTGCGGTAGCCCCAACCTTCTCAACTTCTCAACTCCTCAACTCCTAACAAAAGTGTATGTCAACAACGATTCAATCCGGCCAGGTGGGCTATCATGTCGAAAATGGAATTGGGGTCATCAGTTTTCATCACCCCGCCCACAACTCCATGCCCAGCCCCCTGCTGCAAATACTATGCGAAACCATTGAGCAGGCCAGTCAGGACCCTGCAGCGAAGGTCATCATCCTCAAAAGTGCGGGTGACCGTACTTTTTGTGCTGGAGCCAGTTTTGATGAATTGGCAGCCATTGAAGATTTTGCTACTGGGAAACGTTTTTTCACGGGTTTTGCCAAGGTCATCAATGCCTTGCGCAAAAGTCCCAAGCTGGTGATCGGGCGTATCCAGGGCAAAGCAGTTGGTGGCGGGGTAGGCCTGGCTGCTGCTTGTGACTACTGCCTGGCCACGCAGGATGCTGCGGTCAAACTAAGCGAGTTGGCCGTAGGTATTGGGCCTTTTGTAGTTGGGCCTGCGGTAGAGCGCAAAATTGGCACCTCTGCCTTTTCCCAAATGGCCATCAATGCTACTGAATGGTACTCGGCGCACTGGGCGATGGAACGTGGTTTGTTCGCCAACGTTTACCCCAGCATTTTGGAACTGGATCAAGGTGTACAAGTCCTGGCTCACAACCTCGCTCAATCCAGCCCCGAAGCCATGCGCGAACTGAAAGCCATTTTTTGGGAAGGAACCAATCATTGGGATCAATTCCTGGAAGACCGGGCCGCCATAAGTGGCAGATTGGTGTTGACGGAGTATGCAAAACGAGCTATAAAAAAGTCCTGACAAAAGGCCAAGCATTCGAACCAAATAAACCATGACCATTATTAAAACCAAATTATCCATTCCGTCCAAAACACTACTTGAAGCCTTTCGACTGATGGCTACCGCCAAAAGTATGTCGGACTTGTACGAAGAAAACTTCAAGCTGGTGTCCAAATACGTCCACGCTACCTCCCGCGGGCACGAAGCCGTGCAACTGGCGTTGGGCATGCAAATGTTGCCCCAGGATTATTTGTTTCCTTATTATCGGGACGACGCCATGTTGCTGAGCATCGGGATGCGGCCTTATGACTTGATGTTGCAATTGTTGGCCAAACGCGACGACCCTTTTTCCGGCGGTCGCACTTATTATTCGCACCCCAGTCTGAGGGATGCCGACAAACCTAAAATCCCGCACCAATCTTCCGCCACTGGCATGCAAGCCATTCCGGCCACAGGGGTAGCCTTGGGCTTTTGGTACAAGGAATCCCGGGCTTTGACCAAAGAATACCTTGTTGACAAACCCATCGTAGTTTGCTCGCTTGGCGATGCCTCCATGACCGAGGGTGAGGTATCGGAAGCCATGCAAATGGCGGTGTTGAAAAAACTGCCCATCCTCTACCTGGTGCAGGACAATGGCTGGGATATTTCCGCCAGTGCCGCTGAAGTACGCGCCCAAAGCGCTGCCGAATACGCGGCCGGGTTTAAGGGCCTGGAAACCCGCAGTATTGGTGGCAACGATTTTTTTGAATGTTACGAAACCCTGCGAGAGGTCATCAATACCATCCGCAAGGAACGGCGGCCATTTTTGGTGCACGCAGAAGTACCCCTCCTGAGTCACCATACCTCCGGGGTGCGCAAGGAATGGTACCGCGACGATATGGATTACCACCTCACCCGTGATCCTTTCCCCTTGTTTTGGAAGCACCTAGTGGAAGAAGGCGTGGCGAGTGAAGATGAATTGGAAAGCATCCATCAACAAGCTCAAGCCCAAGTCCGGGCCGATTTTGCGGCGGCCCAGGAAGCGGAAGATCCCGCGCCTGCTGAACTGTATTTGCACGATTTTGCGCCTACTCCGGTCACCACTGAAAAAGGCCAACGCCAACCCGCCCAAGCTGAAGAAAGCCTGATGGTCGACTGTGCTCTGCACGCCGTAGAGGAGCTGCTGCAAAAATACCCCGAGTGCCTCCTGTACGGGCAGGATGTGGGTATGCGCCTGGGGGGCGTGTTTCGCGAAGCAGCTACTTTGGCCCAAAAATTTGGCAAGGAACGCGTGTTCAATACGCCCATTCAAGAAGCATTTATTGTGGGAAGTACGGTTGGCATGTCGGCCTTGGGACTCAAACCCATCGTAGAGGTGCAATTTGCCGATTACATCTGGCCGGGGCTCAATCAATTGTTCACCGAGGTCAGTCGCTCTTGTTACCTCTCCAATGGCAAATGGCCCGTGAGTTGTGTGATTCGCATTCCAGTGGGTGCTTATGGCAGTGGTGGCCCTTACCACAGCTCCAGCGTCGAATCGGTGCTGAGCAATATCCGAGGCATCAAAATTGCCTACCCTAGCAATGGTGCCGACATGAAAGGCCTGATGAAAGCGGCCTACCACGATCCCAACCCGGTAATCGTGCTGGAACACAAGGGCTTGTACTGGTCCAAAGTAAAAGGCACCGAAGCGGCTAAAGTCATTGAGCCGGATGCAGAGTACATTGTACCCCTGGGTAAAGCCCGATTGGCCCTGGAAGCCAGCGCTCCAAGCAATACGCTCTTTGTGGTCACCTACGGCATGGGTGTGCACTGGGCCTTGAACGCGGCCAAAAGTTACCCCGGCCGCATTGAAATCCTCGACTTGCGGAGCATTGCTCCACTGGATGAAGAAGCAATTTATACCGGAGCGAAAAAACACGGACGGGTGCTGGTGATTACCGAAGAGCCCGTAAATTGTAGTTTTGCCCAAAGCATCGCCGCACGCATTCAACAGAACTGCTTTAAATTCCTGGATGCTCCAGTGGTGACCATTGGAGCAGCGAATGTTCCGGCAATCCCGTTAAGTGAAGTATTAGAAAGAGAGATGTTGTTGAGCGCGGAGAAGGTGGCTGTGGAGATGGGGAAGGTGTTGGGGTATTGAGTTTTTTTGCAGATCGGATTAGCCCTGAAGGGGCGACATCTCTGAAGAATGGGCAGCGCCCTTTCGATAGACAAGAATGATGCACCTTCTCGCCAGCCCTGAAGGGGCGGCATCATCCGGCCAAGAGATGCCGCCCCTTCAGGGCTCGCTCGACGAATAGACGATTCCCTTGTATACATGAACCAATTGCAATTCCAATGAATAAAACCTTCATCCACCTATTTTTATCTTTCATAGTCTTACCCCCGCTCCTCCCCGCGCAAAGCCCGACATCCACTTACGACCCACAAAAAATCAGCAAACCCATCCGCAAAATCGTCAAAGACATTGCCGAGAAAAATGAAATTCATGGAGATGCGGTGTCAATTGTGGCGGCAAAAACCCCACAATATCTCCGGTTTGTGGAATTGTATATAAAGGCAAGCTCGGAAGAATTGCTTGAGCTGGTCGAGCACCCCAATCCAGCTGTTAGAGGTTATGCGTTTTGGGGCTTGGCCAAACAACATTATGAAAAATTGGAAGTAATCATCATGTCGCATGCCGCAGATGAGCAATTAGTCTACCAGATTGAGGGTTGCAAGGGTAGCGAGATACCCGTGATTGATTTCATGTTTTGGGTTGTTACACCAGAAATGATTGATTGGGATTGTAAAAAATTAGCTATCGCTGCGTTAGATAGATTGCAGGAAAGGCGAGGGCTGTTAAAAAAATCAAGAGAGTGATTGGGTAAAAAATTCCCCTTAAAAACTCCAGCAAAATTCCCTACTTTCACACCTACACCCTTGATATAACCCTAAAACCACCAACACTATGCGCCAGCTCCTCCAAAAAATACTCCCTGAAAACGATTTTACTCGCAAGTGCCTCGCCATCGGCGTAACCGTCTTATTAGCAGGGCTATTGACCCTCTGGGGAATTTATCAAATTGGGGAATACGGCCTGGCCTTATTCATGTTGACCCCATTGTTTATCGGTGCAGCGCCGTGCATTTTATACGGCATAAAAAAAGAAATCAGCAGCCGGGAGGCCGCATCCATAGCATTCCTGAGCCTTTTGGTTTTTACCCTTGCCTTAATCATTTTTGCCATCGAAGGCCTCTTGTGTGTTGCCATGGCTGCTCCAATCGGCTTGTTTTTCACCTGGATTGGCAGCCTGATCGGCTACGCCATCATCAAAAACACCCCGGGCAATGCGCCAACCGCAATGTTGGTTCTGCTTTGTGCTATCCCCGGTTTAGCTTTTGTAGAAAAAGAACAAGACATCAAACTGACTACCGTGGTCAGCTCCATTGAAATAGACGCCGATCCTCAAACCGTCTGGAAAAACGTGGTTGAATTCCCTCAACTGGAGGAACCCAGCGAATTCATTTTTAAAACGGGCATTGCCTATCCCATCAACGCCAAAATTGAAGGCACGGGAGTAGGTGCAATCCGGCACTGCAATTTCACCACCGGGAGTTTTGTAGAACCCATCACGGTTTGGGATGAACCCCGACTTTTAAAATTCGACGTGCTCGACCAACCCGAGCCGATGAAAGAGCTGAGTTTTTGGGACATCGATGCACCTCACCTTCACGATTTTTTTGTGTCCAAACAAGGGCAATTTAAATTGACGGCCTTGCCCAACGGCAAAACCCTGCTGGAAGGAACAACCTGGTACCATCACCGCATCAAACCCGCATTTTATTGGCAGTTGTGGAGCAACGAGATCGTCCATGCCATTCATAATCGGGTTTTAACCCACATCAAGAAAAATTCAGAGCAGCAATAAAAACCAGGAACAAATGCGTGAAGTCCTTGACGAAGTCGAACCCGAAAAACCAGTTCCAGGAAAGGTATTTTCAATTTTATCTTTTTCCTTTTCCATCCTGGCTTCATTTTTCTTTATCTTACTATTTATCTGGACCCGCTTTTTTTACTATCGTTATTCTCCCGAGATACTTGTTTGGAGCATTGAAATCACCTGTCTTTTAGGAGTAATATTTGCTGCAGTTAGTCTGATTAGAAAAGAAAAACTCCGCTATTTTAAGGCAATAGGGGCTTTTTTGAATTTTTTGATTTTGGCGCTGATTTTGGGCTCTTTATTATATGCTGCTATCCTTGACATGGGACTGTAATTTTTATACGTTTCATCTCCACACCTCTCTGGTCAACTATTGGGATAAGTTCCCTATTTTTGAAGCGATCATTTTACACCCAAACTATTGCGCTACCTATTCGTACTCCTTTTTTTCTTCGGCCTTCAGCACATTTCCGCTGCTAAGGAAGCCTGGGATGAGCAGGCATTCCGAGATTTCAATCCTGCGGAACGTTACCGTTTTGTACACGATTACCCTTTTTGGAAAATGAGCAGTGGTGCAAAACAATCAAGCTTACTGGGGCGTATGTTGGTCATCGCTGAAGCCAAAAAAGACCACCACAGTGTACTTGCCATAAAATACTACCTGGGGCAAATTGCCGGGAACGAAGGGTTCAGTATGCCTGGAGGAAGAAGCGTACGGGAACTTCATCAGGAAATAGAAACCGAAGCCAAAAAACGGGGCTTTGAGGTAGAGGAAGTCGTCGCCCACCATTATTTGTCCAATGACCTTAGTCCTGCCAACAAACTGAGCTATGAAGAGCGCTACGTGGAGGTTCAAAAAACCTTCGAACGGATGCGGGCCATTGGTTTTGAAAAATTCAAGGATTACGGGGTAGACGCCATTTTGTTCAATCTCAACCATTTCATGTGGGAATTGGGGGATTTTGAGCAGGCCTTTCAATACCTCTCCGTCGAAGAGCGCTTTATCCAGCCAACTGTGGAGGGCGGGCACCATTATACCCAGGCCTTGAGCTATTTACAAACTTATTGGAAGCGAAAAAAAGACTTCAAAAAGTCCATCCAGTATGCGGAAAAAATCCTGCATTTTCACCAAAAATTCAAACCCAACAATCCGGATAGCCAGTGGTGGAATCGCTTTTGGAAAGGTTTTGCGGCTATTGAAATTGCCGATTTGCTCACTGAGCAGGTCAATTTCAACCAAAGTGAACACTTTGCCAATCTAGGCTATACCCTGAGCAAGGTACAAGAAGCAACGGATGCCGTAGCGCCCTACCAGGCCGAGTACGATGCCTTGCAGGTGTTGATCTCCGTCAAACTAAAGTTCAGCAAATTAGATGAAGTAGAAACACTGTTGAATCGTGCCACTTTCATCAAAGAAAAACTGGAACCACTAGGTCAATTGGAGTATTTCAAACCCCTTCGGCTCTACCAGCATTACTCCAACTACTATGAGCTGCGTGGCCAGGCGGTGGAGGCTTTGCGCTATACCCACCTTGCACAAACTTTACAGGATAGCCTCGATCGAAAAAATGACGCTCGAAAACTGACCCAAATCCAGCTGCGCTTCGAGGCCGAAAAACATGCTGAACAATTGCACTTGTTAGAAAAGGAAAAGCAATTGCAGCAAAAACTCGGCCTCTCCGCCTTCGCCATCCTGCTGATTTTAATGGGCTGGCGCTATCAGTATTTTCGAGCCCAACGCCGCCAAAAAGAAATCGAGTTGAGCGCCGCTAAAGCCAGTCTGGAAGCACTGACTCAAGGTTTTCGGGAAAAATCGGAACTGGTGGAAAACCTCCGCCTCGAAAACGAAAAATTGGCCCAGCAAGGCAAACACAGCGATTATCTGGAACAATTGACCACGGCAACCATCCTTACCGAAGCTGATTGGACAAAATTTCGAGGCCTATTTGAAAAAGTACATCCCGGCTTTATCGCCGCGCAAAAAGAGCAATTCCCTGACCTTACCCACGCCGAAACCCGCCTGCTGGTACTTGAAAAATTGGGCTTAAGTACCGCCGATATGGCCAATATGCTGGGGGTCAACAAAAACACCATTCATCAGACCAGGCTCCGTTTGCGGCGCAAAATGGAGGCAGAATCTCCATAGATCTGCCCTTTAATACCTATCAATTTTCTGCTTTTGTAATATCCTAATTGTTAAATGAATAATCCAAGTCGGGGAAGTTGTCATCTTTTTGTCAAGCCCTTCTTTTTAATCCCTCTTGGATGAATCCGCTTCTTTGTGCTAACCACTCCTCTAAATGGGTAGCACATGAAAAAATCAACAATCCTGACTGCTTTATTTACCCTCTTCCTTTGTCAAGCCCAGGCGCAGTACAATGCCTTAAATTTTGATGGCTCTAATGACTTTATCAACTGCGGAAACCCTGCGGCTTTTCAATCCAATTCTATTACCCTCGAAGCCTGGATCAAAGCCAATCCTGCCTCCGGGTATCGCGCCATTATTACCAAGCAGTGGGCTTATGGCCTCTACCTGAGCAACAACATCCTCATTTCCCATTTGTACAATGTGGGGGATTTGAGTACTGGAGTCAATGTAGCCGATGGAATCTGGCACCACGTAGCTTTCACTTTATCCGCAGGAACCGCAACTGTATATCTGGACGGCGTCGCCAAAGCCTCCCAGTCGGGCTATTCCATCGTCAATCAAGATTCAAATGTGTTAATTGGTGAAGGCGGCCCCGGTGCTGGTCAATATTTCAATGGGTCTATCGACGAGGTTCGCATCTGGAATGTAGCCCGTACCCAAGCCCAAATCCAGGCCTCCATGAACTCGGCAATATCATCTGGAACTGGCCTGGTAGCCGCCTATCATTTCAATCAGGGTACCGCCAATGGCAACAATTCCAGTGTTACCACCTTGACAGATGCAACTGGAAACAATAACAATGGGACCCTGAATAATTTTAGTTTGAGTGGCAGCAATTCCAATTGGGTAAGTGGCCCAAGTGTACTTCCGGTGGAGTTGAGTGCTTTTCAAGCCACAGCCCAGGAGAAATCCGTGCAGTTGGAATGGCGTACCTCCAGTGAGACCAACAACCAGGGCTTCGAAGTGCTCCAAAGCAGCGATGCAATCCAGTGGCAGGCACTCGGTTTCGTAGAGGGATACGGCACTACTGCAGAAGGGCGCACCTATAACTTTCAACACCTTAATCCAGGTAGCGCCGGAAACTATTACCGCCTCAAGCAGGTGGATTTCGATGGGCGTTTTGAGTTTTCTAAGGTGGTGTTTGTTGCCCTGGAGGGAGTTGGAATACGGCCACAGATTTTTCCAACCACCACTAGTGACGTCGTAAAGATTAAAAATTACGGGGAAGAACTACCGCAAGTTTCTGTATACAGTACCAATGGACAATTGCTGCTGACAGCGAAAGGGAGCAATCAGGTGGATTTGTCGGCTTTGCAAGCAGGGATGTATCTTGTGCAGGTGAAATCGGAGAAAGGCATCGTGACGCAGCGAGTAATGAAGCACTAATGCATAGCACGAAATAAAGCATTAGCAACAAGATTCTTCGCGAATTTTACCCCCAACCGCGGCAGCGGTTGAATCTTGAATAGCCGCGGTCGTCCGCGGATTTAGCCGTTTTGCGCCGTTTTGCAACCGCGGTAGCGGTTGAATTTCGCACTAATTTGTTCAACCGCTACCGCGGTTACGAAACATTCAGCTTGGGATTCTACCGCGGACGACCGCGGCTATTCAAGATTGAATCACTCCGTGATTTTAGGTGCTTAAACTTTTGCCCCCCGGAACCTTCTTTACCTACTCATACGACACAATCGTCGTGATGTAACTCCCCGGGTACCCCAACCTTTCCAACTCTGCTTTCAGGCGTTCTGCTTCGGCTCGGCTTTTAAAAGTTTTTTTAGACTCCACAATCCACACCTGCTCACAGGGCTGATAACGGGCGGCCAGGCTATTGTGAAAATGGTAATTGCGGGGGTCGGTATCTTTGAGTACAGCTACCTGCACCCGGTATTCCAGTCCGGTTTTGGTGTTAAAAACGGGCAAAGCTTTGGGTTTGGCTTTGGCATCGTAAGCACTAGGTAAGTTGTCGCAGTAAACCGGTTTCGCTTTGACCGGACTTTGTGCAAAACCTTTTAGACCAAAAACCAAAATACATAGGGTTGGGACTAGGATTTTTCCAAACATGATTCACTCTTTAGATTATGATTGAACAGTTGCGTTTTTCTTGCATGTAAATTAAAAGAACTCGCATCGATTTTGACGCAAAAACGCCGAAAAGTAGCTACATTTCCAACTCAAATAGACTGAATAAGTCATTTTCACAAAACTACTTTGTTTTTAAAATTTTGCAGACATGCTCAGAAAATTGCCCTACCTCTGTCTACTCTTGGTGTTGAGCTGGAGTTGTTCACCCAAGGTAGCCCTAAAAAACCAATCGGACGAAGCTACCCGTGCTTTGGCCGACCAATTGGCCCACAAGTACATCATCATCGATGGACACGTAGATTTGCCTTACCGGCTCAAAGTGACCAATTTCCAACTGACCCGCCAATACATCGGGATTCCAGTGGAAACCAAGGAAGGTGACTTCGATTATGTGCGCGCCAAAAAAGGAGGCCTGAGTTGCCCCTTCATGTCAATTTACATCCCTTCCTCCTACCAGCTCAATGGCAAAGCCAAACTTTTGGCCGATTCTCTGATCGACATGGTCAGTGGCATTGCCCGCGAGATCCCCGACAAGTTTAGACTTGCCCTCTCCCCTGCTGAGGTAGAAGCCAATTTTAAACAAGGCTTGATCTCACTGCCTATGGGTATGGAAAACGGTGCCCCGATGATGGACGACCTCGCCAATGTGGCCTACTTTCACCGTCGGGGTATTCGTTACATCACCCTCACACACGGCAAAGACAACCAGATTTGTGATTCTTCTTACGATACAACTGGAACCTGGAATGGCCTGAGCCCTTTTGGTGAAAAAGTAGTGCAAGAAATGAACCGGGTAGGCATCATGGTAGACGTATCGCACATTTCCGATAGTTCTTTCTTTGACGTAGTTAAACTCACCAAAGTCCCGGTCATCGCTTCTCACTCTTCCTGCCGCAAGTTCACCCCAGGCTGGCAACGCAACATGAGTGATGATCAACTAAAGGCTTTGGGTAAAAATGGTGGCGTCATCCAAATCAATTTTGGCTCTACCTTTCTGGACTCCAAAATCCCGGAATACAACAACAAAAAACGCGACGAGCTCAACGAGATCCTCAAAAAAGCTGGTCTAAAAGATTCTGACGCTGCGGCGAAACCACTCATCGAAGAGTTTGGCAAAAAGAATCCAAAATTGTACGCCGACGTAAAAACAGTAGCCGATCACATTGATCATGTGGTGAAACTGATCGGAATTGACCATGTGGGAATAGGTTCTGATTTTGACGGGGTAGGTGATTCTCTGCCCACTGGACTCAAAGACGTATCCCAATACCCCAACCTGATTTTTGAATTGTTGAAACGCGGCTACAGCGAAGAAGACATCGCCAAAATTTGCTCCAAAAACGTACTGCGCGTATGGAAAGCTGTAGAAAAAGCGGCAAGTAAAAGTTAAGAAGCTGTTTGAATTTATATCGCGGAAGCGAAAAGGAGGCTATTTTAGGTCAAATGAGGCACAAAAAGCGGAGTTTAGCAGCGCTAAATGAGCATTTTTGGAACGATATTTGGCCTTAAATAGACCCTTTGCAGCCCGTGATGTAAATTCAAACAGCTTCCAAAAAAAAGACCCGGCCTAAACCGGGTCACAAAGATTGCTTGACCTTTATTACAATTTCCATAGTGTAAAAATGCAAAGTGCCTTGACGAAAATCAAGGCACTTTGTGTTTGAAATGACCAGCCCAAATTTGGGTTATTGAACTAATAAGCCGTCGACATGTACTCAATCACCACATCCCGGACGTCGTTTTTGATTTGTTTGCCTTTGGTGGTGGTCAACATTTTGGGTTCATCCGCTTTGTATTTGCCCATAAAGCCCAGGTTGGCTTCACTACCCGCCGCTACAAAAGAAGAAATCACCAGTTTGTAGATTTGTTTATCGTCGATGGGTTTACCATTGATCTGCCAGTTACCGTTCACTTCGCTGATGTGGCTCACCTGTAAGTAGCCCCCTTCGGTTTTGTTCTTTTTCAGGCCATTGTCCAGTAAATTTTTCAATTCTGACCCCGGAATTTCCTGACGGGCGAAGCCCCCACCAAATGGGAAAGAGCGCACAACGTCGTATACCGTCATTGTACCCGTCAGATTATCGTCCATGCGCATGGAACCAGAGTTGATCAAATAGGCATCAGCGCCCGGCATGGCGTATTCCATGGCTTGGGTAGTCATAGCGCCAAAATTGGTTTGGCGGCTGCGGATATCCGTTTCTTTACATTCGAGGGGTTCGCGTAGCGTAGCAATTTTTTGCTCGGGTTGATAGCCATTGTTGCGGAGCGTTTGGTCTACCTTCGATACCCATTTGTTCACTACCGCCTCCGTTGCAGGGTCAGCAGGGATTGAGGCATTGACATATTTAAGTGAAGATTGAATCCGCACCAATTTTGAGTTGGGATCAAACCTACAGCGGTGAATATACACCGTTTTTGCGTTGGCATCTGCCTTGGTGATGATGGTGTTTTCTACATAGTGATCCTGATGGTCGTGGTCGTGACCGCCGATGAAGAGGGGCACACCCGGCACCGCAGCAGCCAGTGCCCGATCGTCGGCAGCAGCAAGGTGAGTCAACGCTACCACTACATCACTCTGGGTTTTGGCTTGGGCAACGGCACGGCGAAAGTTTTCTTCCAGTGGCAAATAATGCACATAAGGTCGTTTTGTAAAAGGCAACAATACGCCCGTGAAGGCCAGCTTCATGGAGTCACCCGCGCTATTTTTAAAGGTATGATTGATAAAATCGGGAACGAGTTCGGTTTTTCCCTTGACAGTTTGTTTGAAAGGCGCAATGGCTCCCCCAGTATACACCCGCCGCACATTGGCACTCACAAAACGGAAAGAGCACTGGTTGAAGCGCTTCTGGATCAGCGCTGAGTCCCTTTCGTCAAATTCATGATTGCCAAAAGTGGCATAGTCCAGCCCCATGGTGTTCAGGGTTTCGACCATTTGAAGGCCAGCAATTTTTTCCCCGGTTTCCAACTTGAGATTTGCCGTAAGGCTAGGTGAAAGGAAATCCCCAGCAATGACGGTAACTACATTAGGGGTTTCTTTGAGCAGTTCTTTCCGAATGCTGGCGACTCTGGCTAAACCACCCGCATTGCCACCTTCCAGTGGGGCTATCTCGTAAACGTCGTTGAGTTGAAGAATGATGAAGTCGATGGGCTGTGGTATACGTTGTTGTGGAACTTTTACCGCACAACTTCCTACCAGGAACAAGAGGAGCAAGAGCCCTAAAGGTTGCAATTTTTTCATAAAAAAGTTTTAGGCTAAATGAAGACAGGGAAAGAAAAATAGGCAGGAGTCCTATTTAATCCACAGAATGTATGGATAAAAATAATAAACTAAACACCAGATAACAACTTTAGTATAAAAAAAAAGACCGAGGATCAATAAGTTCCCCGGCCCTAAGTAAAACTAAACCCCAGTTAATGTTCTTTTTCGAAATTCTCGAAGTCAATAACAACAATTTGTTATTGACTTCGCCTAGTTGTAGGAACGGACCTCAGTCAAAAGAAACACTGGACAAATATAAAAGTAATCTTCTTAAGATGCAAACAAAAAAGCGAACTAAGTTATTTTTTTGCACAAAAAAAACACGCATTGTCTCTTTCTAGCAAAAAACAGTAAAAAAACCAGCGCTTTTTTGAACCACATGCAACTTTTTGCAAATAGTGCGGTGCAAAACTAAATAGTTTCTGTAAATTACTAAATTTTTTTCAAAAAAAATTAGCACAAATCATTTTCTTTCAAATAAGGGATCAAATCCCGTAGAGTACCTAACATTTTTGTTGGTTGGTGAGGAATTAGCAAATCCGCGGGATGCGTCCCATTGGCGACCGCCAAACTATGCTCAAGCTGGGCATTGTGACCTGCCTGGATATCAGAGGGGGTATCCCCAACCGACAGTACATTCGCGGCAGATTCAATTTTCAGCAGCTGCATGGCCTTGAAAATCATATCTGGCGCGGGCCTCCCACTGGCAACCTGATCACTGGTAATAGAGCAATCTATCACTGCATTTCCAGTGTTGATGTACAGCTCGTTCAGTCCCTGCAACCACCCCAAACGCTCCAAAATGATGTCGCTTACCTTGCGGTAGAAGCCAGTAGTCAGCGCTATTTTGATGCCTTGCTCGCGCAAAAAGGCAAAGACCTCTAAAGCTCCTTCAGTAGGCTCAATAGGCTGAGTAAGATAATGGTTTTCAAGTATTTGAGTGAAAGTGTAGAATGAATTTTCTACTTGCTGCAACCAATTTTCATCTCGTTGACCCAATTGCCGTTCCCAATAGGTTTCAAAAACAAAGCGCTTGCCCCAACCCTGTACAGCCAAAATTTCAGCCTCGCTCATTTCCAGCCCGGTTTGTAGCGCAGCCTGCCGAAAGCAGTGTTCCACTTCATGTTCGTCACGAACGGTTGTACCCGCCATATCAAAAGCGACAAGTTTGATTTTATTTTTCATCATGACCAAGTTTGTTGAATGATGGCTCCGGCCAAACCTATTCCTGAAGTCATACCCTTGCCCCCAATGCCGGTGACAATTTGAATGTGTTCGTCAATATGGTGGTGAAACAAATCCGCCCCTTTGACCTGGGCATAGTACCCATTCCAGTATTTGTGAATGTTCCAATTGGGCAAATTCAGGATACGTTTGGCTTCTTCCAGGATGAGTTCATTGATTTCCTGATTGGTATCAAATCCCAGTTGATCTACCTCTGCGGCTGAGGCATATTCATGTGAATCACCGATGATGATGGATCCGTCGATGGCTTGTTTAAAAAGAATGTGGATGCCATAATCCAGCAAGGCTTGAGCATAAACACTATCGTCTTTACTCGCCCAGGAAGGGCATTGCTGAAAACTTTCATACCGCCGGATCGACAAACCAGTTAGGATATTGCCCGGCAGGGCAATTGCTGGCATGGGATAGGTTTGCATCATTTGTAATTTGGAAACCACCAGATTGCTGCTGCGGAAAAGCTCGGGATAGAGGAATCGAAACTCGCGCCCCGAGCAGATGATGATTTTTTCTGCCTGCAAATACAATCCTGTACTGGTTTCTGCCTTTGCCGACCCATTCTCTGAGATGCAGGCTACTACTGGGGTGTTGGGGAGATAAGTGAAGGTATCCGGATATTTTTTTTTCAGGTACTCCAACAAACGGTGAATCATGGTACGAGGCTCGATGCTGAGCTCCAGGGGAAAATACAAGGCAGCCAGACAATAATCTTCCCGCAATGGCGCCAAACGTTGTAAACACTCCGCTTTGCTGAGCCACTGGCAAGGGTAATTGTTCTGTTGATTGATTTGGTAAAGTTCTTCGATCAATTGCAGCTCACCTAGATTAGAGGCAATATAATAAGACCCATTGTTGCGCAAGCCCAGATCAAACTCCGCTTGGATGCTCTGATACAACGCCAAACTGTCCAAACCATATTGCTGCCATTTGCCAGCAGACAGGCCAGAAATAACAGCCTGACCAAAATTGCGCACCGTAGCCTCCTGGGGTGCATTGTCTTTTTCGGTTAAAATCACCGTATAGCCTTTGCGCAAGGCCTGCAAGGCATGTCCAGTCCCCAAAATGCCTGCGCCAACAACCAACAGATCAGCTACTTTGACCATAAATTTGATTAGAATTAACTTTTTTGTCTAATAGTAAAACTTTCCAAAGGTAGCCCAGTTCGTTAAAACAGGGCTTATTTTGATTTTAAATCTTAGCAAAGTTTGGGTTAATTTTTTACATCCATTCGACAATACCAAGCAACTTCTTGGCAAGTCCAGGCGTTTTTATGGTGCAAATTTGACTTTTTAACAATTTTTCCGTCTAAAAGAAGTTAATTTAGTTTTAGTTCAAGTATTGTGTATGAAACCACTTTTAGAAAAGATTGATCCCGTATTTGGCAGTTCCTTTGCAATCAGGGAATTTACGGACCTGGATCCTGTCTATAAGCCCTTTTGGCATTTTCACCCTGAATACGAAATTGTCTACATTTCCAAAGGGAAGGGCAAGCGGCACATTGGCAACCACATCTCCT
The DNA here is from genome assembly GCF_965225875.1 of Haliscomenobacter sp. Classification (GTDB taxonomy): domain Bacteria; phylum Bacteroidota; class Bacteroidia; order Chitinophagales; family Saprospiraceae; genus Haliscomenobacter. Next base: position 2,282,938 of record NZ_CBDDBS010000002.1, read on the forward strand.
ATTACGAAGACGGCGACCTGATTTTTCTTGGCCCTAATTTGCCTCACCTGGGCTTTACAGAAGGTCATTTTAAGGACCAGGTTGAAATCGTAGTACAAATGAAAGAGGATTTTTTGGGCAAAGAGTTCCTCAAAGCTCCTGAAATGCGTGAGGTACACCACCTCTTCGAACGTTCGCGCAAAGGCATCATTTTTCATGGCAAAACGCGTGAATGGGCTGGTGCCCAATTGCAGGCAATGGCGCATATGGAACCTTTCGACCGTTTGGTGGAATTGCTCAAAGTGCTGCGTGAACTGGGAAAAACTGAAGAATTCAGTTCCCTGAATGCCGATGGTTTTGCTTTTGATGTCCAGGCGCAGCACCTGGAACGCATCCAGGAAGTGTACGAATACGTGGAAGCCAATTTTCAACAAGAAGTGACTCTGGACGAAGTTTCCCGTCGAGTAAATATGACTGTGCCCGCATTTTGTCGCTATTTCAAACGATTGACGGGCAAAACTTTCACCCATTTTGTCAACGAAGTGCGGGTTGCTCATGCCTGTCGTTTGCTGGCCAATGAGCATTTGAGCATTGCTGCAGTCAGTTTTGACAGTGGCTTTAACAACCTGTCGCATTTCAACAAGCAGTTCCGTTTGGTGGTAGGAACCAGCCCTCGGGCGTTCCGCCAAAACCTGCGGCAAATAGTTGAATAGTTGATAGGTTGAGGAGTTGAGAAGTTGAGGCTACCGCAAGCGGCTTAGACAAGATGGTCAAAATCGCTCGCGGTAGCCTCAACTTCTCAACCCTCTCAACTTCTCAACTCCATATAATCCCTGATTTTAAAAACATCCAAAAGAACTATTATGTCCCGAAATCTCAGTACCCTGTTTTTGTTCTTTTTGATCTTACTTTGTGGGTGTCAAGGGCCCAAGGTGAAAAAAGAATTGATTGGAAGTTGGCGTTACGATCTGGATTCCATGAAAAAGGAGAACCTGCGCAACCAAGCCGACCCAACCCAACGCAGTTACATGGAGAGTATGATGCTGGCACTGCGGATGGCTAAGATTGATCTGCTCGATGATGGATCTGCTGTATTCAGCTTGGATGATACCCTGCAAAAAGGCAATTGGCATGTGCAAAACAACGGAAAAGAGCTGGTGATGCAGTTGAAAGATGGCCCACAAGTATCACGTATTCAACGCATTGCACAAGACACCATTTTCCTCGACCCAGTATCCGCACCAGGGCCGCAGTTCACGCGTATTTTGGTACCCGCCAATTGATTTTAACCTTGTTCCAATTTTTACAAATATGCAAATTTTGGAGCAAGGTCAATTTCTTACTGAATTTTAATCATTTCATAATCAAATATTCACATACAGTTAATATTGAGTGCTGACTTTTGTTTTGTCAAATACGGACGATCTCATGTGATTTGCAAAATGAAAAAGGAACTCGATCTTGTAATACTGTCAGATATTCATTTAGGAACTTATGGTTGCCACGCCAAAGAGCTTTTGAATTATTTGAAACACATCAAAACAAATGCCCTGGTGCTCAATGGCGATTTTATTGACATGTGGCAATTTCGGAAAAACTACTTTCCTCAGGAGCACCTGCAAATCATTCAGCGCATTTTGCGCATGGCGGCCAAAGGTACCCAGGTGTATTACATCACCGGGAATCACGACGACGCATTGCGACGTTACTCCAATTTTTCTTCGGGCAACATTCACCTGCGCGATACCCTCGAATTACAAATCAAAGGCAAATCTTACTGGATCTTTCACGGCGATATTTTCGACATCTTCATCAAATATTCTCCTTTCATTGCCAAGTTAGGGGGCAAAAGTTACGATTACCTGATTTTATTCAACCGCTGGGTCAATAAAATTCGGGTCTTTTTGGGTTTGCCTCGTTTGTCTTTTTCGCAAAAAATCAAATACAGCGTCAAAGAAGCCATCAAATTTGTAGATGATTTTGAAGAAAAAGCCATCGAACTGGCTGCGGAAAAAGGCTATGACTATGTGGTCTGCGGCCACATTCACCGCGCCCAGATCAAAACCTTGGAGCGCCAGGGTAAACCCGTCACCTACCTCAATTCCGGGGATTGGGTCGAAAGCCTGACCGCGCTCGAGTACAAATGGGGCGAGTGGTCGATTTACGAATACAACGAAGCCGATTTCCTTGCCAATAGCTCTAGTTTCACCCTCCATGCGGTCGGCGTAGATGAAGAGGAAGATGAACAAGCCACTGCGGGTGAAGCGCTGAGCACTGCGGCCATGTTTGAACAGATAGTCCAACAAGCGGCACCACGGCGGCGTGCAGTGTAAACACTTTTTCTATCCATGACTTACTTTAACCATTCAATAGCTGTTTGAGGTACAGAACTTTTATGGTTTTGTACCTTTTTGTTTTTAGTTTTTTCCCCATTTAAATAATTAATTAGCCTACCTTTGCAGCAAAATTCCGAAACGCTGACTTGTGATTAGATTTCAGGATTTTTTTAGAACTTTGCGATCCAATTGCCCCGAAACTTGTTTCGTGTAGGTAGCACATTGAGGAATATGAAGAACATTCGAAATTTTTGTGTAATTGCTCATATCGACCACGGTAAAAGTACCCTGTCGGACCGCCTGTTGGAGTTTACCAAAACCATTGATAAGCGCAACATGATGGCCCAGACCCTGGACAACATGGACCTGGAACGCGAACGTGGCATCACGATCAAGAGCCACGCCATCCAGATGGCCTATGTTCATAGCGATGGGGAACGTTACACCTTCAATATGATCGACACCCCCGGGCACGTCGACTTTTCTTACGAAGTATCTCGCTCCATTGCTGCATGTGAGGGTGCACTACTGCTCGTGGATGCCACCCAAGGCATTCAGGCGCAGACCATCTCAAACTTGTACCTTGCCATCGAGCACGACCTGGAGATCATTCCGGTCCTGAACAAAATCGACATGGAAAGTGCCATGGTCGAAGAGGTGGCCGATCAGGTCATCGATTTGATTGGCTGCAAAAGGGAAGATATATTGTTGGCCTCCGGTAAAACGGGAGCTGGCATTCAGGAAATTATGGACGCGGTAGTGGCGCGGATTCCCGCTCCTAAGGGTGACCCTGAAGCGCCCCTGCAAGCCTTGATTTTTGACTCCGTGTTCAACTCTTTCCGGGGCGTAATTGCCTATTTCCGTATCCTCAATGGTCGGATGCGCAAAGGAGAAAAGATTCGCTTTTTCCACACCAGCAAAGAATACGAAGTAGACGAGGTAGGGATCCTGCAAATGAACCTGATTCCTCAAACCCATCTGGAAGCCGGGAACGTAGGTTACATCATCACTGGGATCAAAGAATCGCGCGAGATTAAGGTTGGGGATACCATTACCAATGCCATCAATCCTTGTACCGAAGCCATCCACGGTTTCGAGGATGTAAAACCGATGGTATTCGCCGGGATTTTCCCGGTCGACAACGACGATTTTGAAGACCTGCGCGATAGTTTGGAGAAATTGCAGTTGAACGATGCCTCTTTGGTCTTCGAGCCTGAGACCTCGGTTGCCTTGGGCTTCGGTTTCCGTTGCGGCTTCCTGGGTATGTTGCACCTGGAAATCATTCAGGAGCGTCTGTCTCGGGAGTTCAACATGGAGGTGATCACCACCGTACCAAACGTGTCTTATTTTGCCACCAATACCAAGGGCGAAAAATTCGCGGTACGCACCCCAACCGACCTGCCAGACCCCAACTATTTGCAAGAAGTACAAGAACCTTATATCCGCGCTCAAATCATCACCAAACCGGAATACATCGGGACCATTATGACCCTGTGTATGGATAAACGGGGGATTTTGACCCGTCAAAGCTACTTGACGACCAGTCGGGTAGAGCTGACTTTTGAGTTGCCGCTGGCAGAAATCGTCTTCGATTTTTATGATCGCCTCAAGTCAATCTCCCGGGGTTACGCTTCTTTCGATTACTACATGCTCGATTACCGCGCTTCCGATCTCGTGAAGCTGGACATCAAGCTGAATGCTGAAAATGTGGATGCCCTTTCCGCACTGGTGCACCGCACCAAAGCGGAGTCTTTTGGCCGCAAAATCTGCTCCCGTTTGAAAGAATTGCTGCCTCGTCAGCAGTTTTTGATCGCCATTCAGGCTGCGGTAGGTGCCAAAATCATCGCCCGTGAAACCATCTCGGCCCTGCGCAAAGACGTTACTGCCAAGTGTTATGGTGGGGATATTTCGCGTAAAAGGAAACTGCTTGAGAAGCAGAAAGAAGGTAAGAAGAAGATGCGTCAGATTGGTAGCGTAGAGGTACCACAGAAGGCGTTTTTAGATGTATTGAAATTGACGGATTAATTATTTTCCAGAGCTATCAACAACATCTATTTTTTCAAAAATAGATGTTGTTGATAAAGCAAGAAACGAATCGAATTTATATTTAAACCAACAAGAAATGGCAAACTTCAACGCTGGTTTACGCCTCTTATCAGTGTTAGAATATTTAAAAATGACCCAGACCGACTTAACAGCAATTGTCGGGGGATACCAGTCAAAGGTATCCACATGGAGTAAAAAGGAAAGATTTAGCCCTACTATTTTAAAAAAGCTAAGGAGGCTTGAAGAAAAGGGGATTAACCCCGAATACTTCGCTTATGAATCGGAACCGATGTTAATAAGAGACAAAGAAGTTTTAGACCCAATCTACTTGATTAAGCAACTGCAAAAGGAAAATGCAGAACTAGCTGAAAAGCTTGAAAAGACCAAAAAGAAACTAAACAAATGCAAAGAGGCAGTCAAAGTACTCGCATCCGGGCAAGAAAAACAGTAAAACTATTGACTACAGGTGATGTAAAGCTCCAAAACGCCCCTCCGAAAGTTTCAGACTTTCGGAGGGTTTTTTATTTGCACCATTGTGCGCTAAAGAACTTTTCGAAAGGTGATGTACGCCACAAAGTTGTAAAGGCTGGACCTTTCGAAAAGGCATACAAAGGGCTATCCTTCTCTTTAAAAGTATCGGTTTGAAATAGAGCAAAGACTCATGTCCTCCGCAGCGCCCGATACCTCCCCTTTCCAAACCTCGTCCCATTGAATTCTACCGTCCCTTTCAATTTCTCCTGCTCCTCTGCTGGCAATTGACTAAAGTCGGCACATTCCTGGGAACAACAAGCATGGTATTTCGCCGCGCAATCCTCACACTGGATGAAGAGTACGTGGCATACGTCGTTGGCACAGTTGCGGTGGGTATCGCAGGGTTGGTCGCATTGGTGGCAATGGGCCACAACATCTTCGGAAATTCGTTCTCCCAGGCGTTCATCAAAGACAAAATTTTTGCCGATGAACTTGTTGGGCAAACCTTGCTCTTCACATTGGTGGGCATATTCAATAATGCCCCCATCGATCATAAACACATTGCTGAAGCCCTTGTGCAGGTAGTAGGCGCTGGCCTTTTCGCAGCGGATTCCACCCGTGCAGTACATCACTATGTTTTTATCCTTATCTTCTTTCAGTAAGTCTTCGACCAGAGGCAAAGCTTCCCGGAAAGTTTCCACATCCGGGCGGATCGCTCCTTCAAAATAGCCGACTTCACTCTCGTAGTGGTTGCGCATGTCAACCACAATGGTTTCGGGCTTATCTAGAAGTTCATTGACTTCGGGTGCGCGCAGGTGTTTGCCCCTTTTGGTCACATCAAAGGTGGCGTCATCCAGGCCATCGGCAACGATTTTTTCCCGCACTTTGATGGCCAGTTTAAAAAAGGACTTGCCGTCTTTTTCGACAGCTATGTTCAACCGAATGCCATTCAGCCAGTGGATGCTGAAAAGGGCAGTTTTAAATGCTTCAAATTTTTCGGTAGGCACCGAAATCTGACCATTGATTCCCTCTTTGGCCACATAAATCCGCCCCAATACGCCACATTCGCTCAACAACAGGTACAACTCATCCCGGAAGGCCTGGGGGGCTTCGAGTTGGTAGTATTGGTAAAAAGACAAGGTTGTTCTTGGCTCATTACTCTCCTCCAAACGTTGTTTTAGCTCTCGGTTATTGACGCGATTGAATAATCTCTTCATGGTACTTACAACAATTAATGGCCATGCCCTTCGTGTCCAGCTGCTGGTTTGGGGTTGTCTGGATCGATTTGAGGGTTTTCTTTGAACAACTTTTTATTGATTACAGCTGCATCCGGCAGGTTGGGGTTGTACATGTAGTGCATGCCGCAAACGGGGCAGCTACCGTAGGTTTCACTTCCACTACCGGGGCAATGCATCGGACACTGGTATTTGGCGGTAAATTCGATGCCCTCGGCAGTTGGTTCTGAACCAGCTGCTTTGGCTTCGGTTTTGTTGGTTTCGCCGGTTTGATCCGCTGCTTTATCCGAGCCGCCACAAGCCCAAATGCTGAGCACCAATACCAACATGCTGAAGCTAATGCGCATGGAAACTTTATTCATGGTACACTGATTTATAACTTTTGAGCCGCAAAATTAAAGATAAAAGCTGAATGGTGAATAGAGAATCTCTACAATTTCACCATTCAGCTGATTTTAAGCCTATTAAGCTTTAGTTGCTGTTCGGACGATCGTACTGGCAGCAACCATGTAGCGCTTTGTATACTTTGTCCTTAGCACGGGTTTCATCCGTATCGTGGCCTACAGAAGCTACTTTTTCCTTGATTTGTTTCAAGGCACCTGGGGTGTCTTCATAACTCACGGTGAGTTTTTTCTCGTCCATGTCCCAGTTCGCTTTGCTTACCCCGGGCAGTTCTTTGGCGGCGGTTTCGATGCGTTTTTTGCACATGCCGCAGTTGCCGTACACTTTAAAGGTGGATTCTTTCACCTCGGCATTGGGGCCACCTTTGCTTTTGTCGGCGGTTTGAGCCGATGCCTGGCTGGCACCAAACAGCATTCCTACACACAGTAGGAGGAAAGTCAGTTGTTTCATTGGATTAAAATTTAAATTTGGTTATTGATTAACGTTCTCTTTGACAAATCCACAATTCAGCATTTCATCGCCGAAATAGGGATTGAGGATTTTTTCTTCATTGCTGAGCCAGTCAGCCCCACGGTTGTTGAAAGCCATGGGGCAATGTTGAACATACAAAGCCTCTTTTCCAGAGCCAAATACTTTAAATGTGTGGATCAGGAGTTGAGATACAAAATCGAATTGTACCCTTTGGGCTTCTACATCAGTGCTGGCTTTGATGCGGGCCACGTGTTGGCGCAGGGCATTGAACTGGGTTTTCCAAAAAGCCAGGGCTTCAGCGGGCAAGTTGGGGTTTTGCATTTTCTCCAATTGTTTGGCTAAATCTACAGCGTGAGTGGAGCTGGCTTTGGCATTGGTTTTGACCAAATCATCCTTAACTTTTAAATAGGTTTTTGACAATGCATCCAGATCCTGGCGGAATACGGGTGAAACTACAGATCTGAAATCCGGCATTTCCATGGCCGCAGCCTCCGTTTTGGCCACCAGTTTGTTCATCATACTTTGTTGGTTGTTGAGTTGGGCTGCGGCATCGATCACAAATGCACCATTGGTTACCACCTCGTCACCAGCTTGCAGGCCCTTGAGCACGAGATAGGCATTGGAGGTAGATTCCCCCAGTTCTATTTCGCGGTATTCAAAACTGGGCACTTCTGCATCTGCCTTTTTAAGGTACACCACCGAACGTTTGCCCGTCCAAAGCACAGCAGTTTTGGGCACTTCCAAGGCAGTTTTTCCACTTGCGTTGGCATTTACTTCACCTTGAATGAACATTTCCGGCTTCAATAAGCCTCCATGGTTCTGGATTTCTGCCCGTAGGGATGCTGTGCGTGATTGGGCATCAATCAGTGGATCAATAAAGGTAATCCGCCCGCTGAAGTTACGGTTGGGTACTGAAGGGGTGCTGAACTGCACCGTATTGCCCACCCGAATATGGGCGAGATCCGTTTCATATGCTTCAAACAGCGCCCACAACTGATTGAGGTTGCTCAACTCAAATAGTGCAGAACCTTCCTCTACATAATCCCCTACGGCCACCTTTCGAGTCATCACTATACCGCTGTGGTCGGCATAAAGGGTGATTTCGCGCTGGATTTTGCCTTCCTCTTCTATTTTTTGGATGAATTCATCCGACACTTTCCAATAGCGTAACTTGCTGCGCGCCGCCTCAGCCAATTCCGAGCTCTTGCCCTTGAAACGAATGGCCTCCAATAATTCCTGCTGAGCAGCCACCAAGGGCGGCGAATACATGCGGGCTACCGCTTGCCCCTTGCGCACTTGCTCGCCCGTAAAGGTGATGAACAGTCGCTCGATCCGGCCAGGGATGTGAGTAACCTGGGTGGAAATAGCTCGTTCATCGGGTTGGATTTTACCACTGAGGCTCAATTTTTTCCCTGCGCTTTGCCCCTGCCCTACCACCGTAGTTTGGATGTCAGCCAGGCGAATGGCATCCTCGCTCATTTCCATCACCAAAGGATCCGTACTTGCACTAGCATTCATTGGGGTAAGATCCATTTCGCAGATGGGGCAAATGCCTGGTTCCTGTTGGCGAATTTGGGGGTGCATGGAGCAGGTGTAAGTCGTGGCTGTGGAACTTGACTCGGTTCCTACGGTGCTGCTTTGGTGTTGGTGATTGCGTCCAAAAATGAGATAGCCCAGTACCAGACCAACCAGGAGGGTTACGGCAGGTAAAAAGGTACGGGGTGAAAGTTGATATTTTGGTTTCATGCTTTTTTAGTTGAGGAGTTGAGAAGCTGAGGAGTTGAGAAGTTGAGGCTGGCACTTCGGCTAGGCTCAGTGACCAGCCTCAACTTCTCAACTCCTCAGCTTCTCAACTTCCGCCTTCGCTTGCTGCACCTTCACAATGGCATCCAGATCCATCAATTGGTACTCCAGGCGTAGCTCGTAATTTTCCAATAAACTCTCGTACAAATCGGCGTTGGTGCTGAAGTTACCCTCCTGCATTTTGATCAATGCATCTAGGGTTTTGAGCTGTTCTTGTACAAACTCGTGGGTCAAACGCGCCTCCTCTTGCAGGGACATAGCCCGACCAAGGTTTGCGGCAAAATCGTTGCCCAATGCCTGGGCTTCCAGGTCTAAACTCTCGCGACGGAGTTGTTCTTCCCGCGCTTTGGCCTCGTATTTTTTGCGGTAAAGGGGCAAACGAATGCCAATGCGGGGCATCACCATGTCTTTGCCGTCGGAAGTCAGGCCGTGTTCGGTTATTTTGCTCATCACCACGTAGTCCAAGCCCAGGCCAATGTCCGGTTTGCCTTCTAGTCGATTCAAGGCTTCCATTTGACGTGAAGCTTCCTTTTCGTAACGCAAACTGCTGATGGCCGGGTGTTCTTGTTTGATCTGTTGCAACAAGGAATCCATTTGAAAAGGCAGTATTTCAAAAGTCAGGGTTTCCTTCAATTGAATGGGGGTTTGGGCCGGTCGATTTAGCAATTGGTTCAGGCGATACTGCGGGAATTGGGTACGGTTTTTCAGCAGGTTGAGTTGCTGCTCCTGTTGGCGGATTTTCAACTGCACTTTCAACACTTCAGTTGCATTTCCACGACCGCTCTCTACCCGGGCCAGGGCCAGGCGTTCAGCCGAGCGACTTAAGGTGATGCTTTCTTCCAAAAAACGAATGCTGTTGACCGCCAAGTAATATTCCAGCCAGGCCATTTTGACTTCATAACGAAGGTTGAGTGCTTCAACTTCTGCCTGTTCGTAAGTCACCCGTGCTTCACTGAGTGTCAAAGCCGAGCGAGTTGACAAGGTGCCCGGCCAGGGAAATTCCTGCATACCCCCAATGATGGCTGCTTGCTCCCAAGTACGCATACGCAAAGGCAGGAATTGGGTACTAAAATCCAGTTGAGGATCGGCCAACTGGCTTTGTTGTGGCGCTCGTTCTAGTTGGGATTGGTAGCGGGTGTAGCGGGCTTTGAGCTCGGGGTTTTGGCGCAGCGCAATTTGGACAAGGCTGTCGAGCGGTTGGGCTTTTAACCCTAATATTCCTGTCGCCACGATGAAAAGTAAAATGGCCCAACGGTGGAACGCCGCTGGTACAAGTCTCTGACTTGTACCCATTATCCCCGCGTCTCCGACGCACAAGCAACGCAAAAACACTTCAAAAACACTTAACAAAGAAGCAATTGTAATTTTAACACGTCTGGAGACGTGCGGATAATGGTTCAAGTCTGGAGACTTGACCCAGCGGAGGGTTATTTTTGCACATTCTGCAAATGCTTCAGAACCCCCGACCCCTAAAGGGGAGTACATTCTCGGGTTATTTAAAATATTGCTTCTTTTACTAAAAGGTAGCATTTCTTGTAATCCACAAATGTGCTCCCCTTTAGGGGTCGGGGGTTCTGAGACCTGCGCACCATCTTGCACCAAACGCCCCAAAATTTTCAAATTTTCATTTTTCACCTTATTCATATCTCCCCAGTTTTTTTCCCACGCAGTCCTGCCTCTTTCCACAGGCAAAACAACACAGGAACGATGAAGATGGAAATGATTTCAATCAATAAGCCACCAAATGCCGGAATGGCCATAGGCGCCATAATGTCGGAACCCCGCCCAGTGGAGGTCAAAATCGGTAAAAAACCCAGCAAGGTGGTCGCCGTAATCATCATAGCAGGGCGCACCCGACGGACCGCACCTTCGAGTACTGCCGACCGGATTTCATTTTTGTTGCCAGGTTTTAAGGCCGCAAACCGCTCACGCAGGTAAGTAGCCATCAACACACCATCGTCGGTCACAATGCCAAATAAGGCCAGGAAACCTACCCAAACCGCCACACTGAGGTTGACGGGATGGACGTGGAACAAATCCCGCAAACTTTCCCCGAACAAATTGGAATCCAAAAACCAGGGCTGCCCATACAACCACATCATGATAAAGCCTCCGGCGAAAGCCACGAGTACTCCTGTAAAGACCATCGCTGAGATAGTCAAGGAACGAAACTCCAGGTACTGAATCATAAAAATGATCAGCAAAGTCAAGGGCAAAATGATGCGGAGCCGCGCGTTGGCGCGCAGGTTTTGCTCATAATTGCCTGCAAAACGGTAGCTCACTCCGTGCGGCACTTGTAAGGCGCCTGTAGCCACTTTTTCATCCAGGAATTTTTTGGCATTGGTCACCACGTCGATTTCGGGGTAGTTGTTTTCTTTGTCAAAAAGCACATAACCCACCAAAAAACCGTCTTCACTCTTGATCATTTGTGCCCCGGCGGTGTACTCGGTTTTGACCAGATCACTCAGCGGGATGGGGCTGTCGCTATTTTTGGAGGGGATAAAAATATGCTTGGCCGCCTCGGGGTCGTTGCGCAGTTCGCGGGGATAACGCACCCGCACGTTGTAGCGTTCGCGACCTTCCACCGTTTGGGTAGCCTGGGTTCCGCCGATCGAGGCCTCGATGTAGCTTTGTACTTCGGCAATACTCAGCCCATGTCGGGCAATGGCGGCGCGGTCTATTTCCAGTTCGAGGTAAGGTTTGCCGACAATCCGATCTGCAAAAACGGCGGCATCTTTTACCCCTTCTACTTCACGAAGTAATTTTTCAATTTCGAGGCCAAAGGCTTCGATGCTTTCCAGCGTCGGCCCCTTGACTTTGATGCCCATTGGTGCGCGCATCCCCGTTTGCAACATGATCAAACGGGTTTCGATGGGTTGCAACTTGGGTGCGGAGGTAATCCCTGGCAGTTGGGTCACCTTGCTGATTTCATCCCAGATGTCGTTGGGAGATTGGATGTGATCGCGCCACTGGCGGAAATACTGGCCGTTGCGGTCTTCGATCAATTCCCCCTTTTTATCGCGCACATATTCTCCCCTTGCATCCACCTTGAAGCGGAGGCGATTGCCGTCTTCGTCGGTTTTGTATTCGGATTTGTACAAAATCACGTTTTCGTACATGGGCAAGGGGGCAGGATCGAGGGCACTTTCTACTCGACCAGCTTTACCCACCACGGTTTCTACCTCGGGAATAGCAGTAACCGCCATGTCCAACATCCGCAAATTGCGGGCATTCTCCTGTGTACCCGCATGGGGCATCGCGCTGGGCATGAGCAAAAAAGAGCCTTCATCCAGTGCGGGCATAAATTCGCGCCCAATTCCTCTAAAGATGAAATAGCCTGCACTCAAAATGCCCAAGGGAATGAGCATAAACAGCAGCTTGTATTCCAGGAAGAAAGCCAATAGGGGGCGGTATATAACCGTCATTCCGTACAGAAGCCCTAACAAGCCTGCAATGATCCCACCTACAAACAAGTAGTTGAGGAAAAAGGATTGATCCACCCCAAGCGGCATCCACATGCGGGTGATCAGGGCGGCTACAATTGCGGCGTATACTAAATTGATGCCCTGTTTGATCCTTTCGTGTAAAATCCCGCCAAAACGTTTTTCACTCCACACCAATACGGCCGTCGAAATGCCAATGATGAGCAAAATAAAGCCTAAGGTATTTTGCTGAAAAATCAAAGCAATAATCCCTCCCAATAGCAATGCCCCGGCACCTAGCCAATGCCAAAAGCGCCGTGTTACTTTCCAGGAAAAAATAGTATGCGCCAAGGCTGGCAATACCATAATAGACAGCACAATCGCAGCACCTAAAGCGAAGGTTTTGGTAAAAGCCAGGGGGCGGAACAATTTACCTTCAGCGCCCTCCAAGGCGAATACGGGTAAAAAACTCACGATAGTCGTCAATACTGCCGCCACCACTGCCGACCCCACTTCTGCCGAACCTTCATACACTGTAGTGAACAAATCTTCTTTATCGCCGTGGGTCTCTAACCTCCGCACAATGTTTTCCGACATGACAATCCCCACATCGACCATGGTTCCAATGGCAATTGCGATACCCGAAAGTGCCACGATGTTGGCATCCACCCCGACCAACTTCATCACAATAAAAGTCATCAACACCGCAATAGGTAAAAGCCCGGATACGACCAGGGAGGCCCGCAGGTTGAACAAGAGTACGATGACCACAATGATGGTGGTGAGGATTTCCTGAATCAGGTTGCCATAAAGGGTGCCCAGGGTTTCTTTGATCAGGTGGGTACGGTCGTAAAAGGGCACTATTTTCACCTGGGAAAGGGTGCCATCGGCCAGTACTTTGCTGGGCAAACCGGGTTCAATCTCGGCAATCCGTTCTTTTACTTTTTGAATGACCTCTAGTGGGTTGGAGCCAAAACGCGCCACCACTACTCCCCCTACGGCCTCGGCACCAGACTTGTCCAAAATCCCTCGCCGCTCTGCAGGGCCGATGTTGACCTTGGCGATGTCGCGAATACGGATGGGAATGTTGTTACTCACCCTTACCACCGTTTCTTCCAAATCGGCGAGGGTTTTGATGTAGCCAAGCCCACGCACGTAGTACTCCACGAGGTTGAGTTCCAGGGTTTGGGCACCAATATCGAGGTTGGATTGGCGCACCGCGGTCATCACTTCTTCCAGGCTGATGTTGTAGGTACGCAAGGCATGCGGATCAACGTCAATTTGGTATTCTTTGACAAAACCACCAATCGAGGCTACTTCTGACACCCCGGCAGCGGAGGTCAAGCCGTAGCGTACGTAAAAGTCCTGGATGCTGCGCAATTCGTGGGCATCCCAACCGCCAGTGGCTTTGCCTTGTGGGTCACGGCCTTCGAGGGTATACCAGAAAATTTGCCCCAATCCGGTAGCATCCGGCCCCAGAGTGGGTTGTACATTCTGTGGCAATAAACTGGAGGGCAAGGAATTGAGTTTTTCCAAAATCCGCGAACGGCTCCAGTAAAAATCGATCTGATCCTCAAAAATGATGTAAATGCTGGAAAAACCAAACATGGAAGTGGAACGGATACTTTTCACTCCGGGAAGCCCAAGCAAAGTAGTCGTCAGCGGATAAGTGATTTGGTTTTCGATGTCCTGCGGCGAACGCCCTGACCAGTCGGCGTATACAATTTGCTGGTTTTCACCGATATCGGGAATGGCATCTACTGCTACCGGATCACGGGGCAAACCCGGAATGTGGAAATCGAAGGGTGCCGACACCAATCCCCAACCCGTAAAAAGCAGCAGTACCACCCAGGCCATGAGCTTATTGTGCAGGAAAAAATAGATGATCTTGTTCAACATGGCATGCTGATTAATTATTAGGAACGATGAAAAAATAACTGACCCATTTTCACTTTGCTCTTTTGCGCTTATTCATCCTATCTTTTTCGTTAAATAGGCTTGCTATTCACCTCAAAAGATAGTTGACTAAGCGCAAAATAGCTGCGTTTAAATGCGCCATTTATTTCTTCATCGTTCCTTCCCCGCGCTCGCCCGTTTTTGCAAATCGGCAATACGTTTGCTTAAATCTTTGATCGAACTGCTCAGTTTTTCCTTTTCTGCCAGAGCCAATGCGCGTTGGGCAGCAGCCAATGCCGTTGAATAGTCGCCGAGGTCCGCATAGATTTTTTGCGCCAAGTTGGGAATGGAAAAGGTTTTATCATCCATTTTTTCAGCTGCTTCTACCCAGGTTTTGGCTTGCTGAATGTCCCGCTTGGTAGCATAGTAATAAGCAGCAGCCTGAAACAGCAAGTCAGCATTTTTCTCCGGCTTGTCAATCAGGCGCTTTTGAATTTCCGCCATGTTGTTGAAATCAGCAATGGTCTGAAGCGGAATTTTGACCATGGTGTTTTCCCACATCAAATTCAGTGAACTTTCTCCGCGTGGGTTAAAGTCTCCAAACTCGATGGTGAAGGTTTCATAAAATCGCCCCGTAGCTTCTGGTTTCACCTTGAAACGATGGATGTCCACTTGTGGATCGTAACCAAAAGCGCCGTGTAAGGTAGCATCGCGGTTGAGGATGAGGGTCCATTCCTCTTGGGCAGGGATGCTGAATAGGGAATATTTGCCCGCCGGGATTTTTTTGCCCCCGATGATCACCGTTTCGCGCAAGGCCAAAGCTGTACAATCGTTGGCACCGGTGCGCCATAAACTGTCAAATGGAATGAGCTGGCCGAAAATTTTCCGCCCCCGCGCGGAAGGCCGACCGTAGGTTACGGTGATGTCACTTTCCCCAAAATTTTGCACCAGGGTAGCATCCGGGCTGGCCGTGGGTGCTTTTAAAGTAGCCTTTGTGTCGTTGGCTTGTGCAAAAATGCCGATGGCAAACGCGCTCAACAGGCAGGTTATGATGGTATTTTTCATGGTATCGTTTTGTTTAGTAACGCAGAAAAATTAACTCCCCGATTTGGGTTTTGAATAGGAAGTCGAACGCTTCATTTCAAGTGAGCTTCCTATTCAAAACCCTCAAAAAAATCGGGAAGTAATTTTTTGCGTCATACTTAGTTAACAATTCAAAGCTCGTCCAGCGCTTTGCGCTTTTTATCCTTGAGTTGTCGAAAATGGCTGGGGGTCAAACCCGTGATTTTTTTGAACTGATTGCTCAAATGGGCTACACTGCTGTAATTCAGTTGATAAGCAATTTCATTCAGGGAAAGCTCGTCATAAACCAACAGTTCTTTCACCCGCTCAATTTTTTGGGTGATGAAATACTGCTCAATGGTGGTGCCTTCCACTGCGGTGAACAGGTTGCTCAGGTACGAATATTCGTAGTGCAAGGCCTCGGTCAGGTAAACAGAGAGGTTCTTGCTCAAGGCGCTGTTCTGCTGATGGACCAATTCGATGATGATGGTTTTGATGCGCTCGATGACGCGGCTTTTTTTGTCGTCAATCAATTCAAAACCCAGGACCTGTAAATTTTGACTCAGGGTCTGTTTCTGAGCAGTACTCAGCTCGGTTTCGAGTTGTACTTCACCCAAATCAATGCGAATGGGTTCTACGCCTAGTTTTGCCAACTCAGTGCGCAGCACCATTTTGCAACGATTGCAAACCATGTTTTTTACAAATAGCATTGCCATAGTTCAAAATCTTATCAGGATAAAAAGGAAATGCAGGGCTTCATCAGGACGATGAAGGCTTAACGTTGGAAGAGACTAACAAAGGAAGGATTGTACAAGCACGGGAATGTCACGCATTCGGGGCGGTGGCTTGTACAGGTAAAAACGTAGAATTTTTTGGTTGTGTGGGAGAATATCCCGGGGAAATTCAAAGGCAAAATCTAAACTTGGAAGCAAAGCAAAGGGATCAGCGACAAGGCTGAATTCTATTACTTTTTGTAAGGTTGGCTGGGTGTCGGTTTTGAGGAAAGAGGATTTGTCCGAACAGCAGGGAATGCGTGATAAGCTTTCCTCCATGTTGGCCCCTTCTTGTTTTTCACAGTAGGAGCTTTGGAGTTGTGCTCGCTTTTGGCAGCAACTTTTAGGCTGTACAAACAAGGCTACTTTTTTGCCCCGCATTTGGCACAAATGCTCAAACACCATTATCCCGCTGGAGGATAAAAGGATGTTGAGTGCCAAGATGAGGTGCAAAATTTTTAGCATTGGGTTGCTATTTGAGCACAAATATACAGTTGAAAACGAAGAGAAAGAAGATTTTGTTTTTAGCCCCGGACCTTCGAACGCTTTCCCATCGTAAAAAAAGCCACAAAACTTCCATTTTTTCCAAGCGGGCACCACCTAGAAAACCTATTTTTGCACCACCAAAATTTGCACACCCAATGAAGAAACACAATTTCAGTCCTGGGCCGGCTATTTTACCAGCATCGGTCATTGAAGAAGCCGCTCGTGGCGTACTCAATATCAACAACAGTGGACTATCTATTTTAGAGATTTCCCACCGTAGCAAAGACTTCATCGCTATCGCTGCTCAAGCTGAGCAACTGGTACGTGACTTATTGAACCTCAGCGACGATTACGCGGTGTTGTTCCTCTCCGGGGGGGCCAGCACTCAGTTCTTCATGGCACCCATGAACCTCCTGAACGAGGACGAGACAGCAGCGTACGTCAATACAGGCACCTGGGCTGACAAAGCCATCAAAGAGGCCAAACTCTTTGGCAAGGTTGAAGTGTTGGCTTCGTCGAAGGAGCAAAATTACACCTTCATCCCCAAAGGTTGGACGGTGCCCAGCCATGCCAAGTACCTGCACATCACCAGCAACAACACCGTCTACGGTACCCAGTACCACTGGTGGCCAGATACCGAAGTGCCGATTGTATGTGACATGTCTTCGGATATCTTCAGCCGTCCAATTCCGGTTGAGAAATTCGGGTTGATTTATGCTGGGGCACAAAAGAACATGGGCCCTGCAGGAACTACGCTGGTGATTGTGCGCAAGGACTTGCTCGGCAAAGTAAACCGCGCCATTCCATCCATGCTGCAATATGGCATTCACGACTCTAACGATAGCATGTACAATACCCCACCGGTATTCCCCATCTACGTTTCGATGCTGACCATGCAGTGGGTTAAAGATCAAGGTGGCCTTGCCGCAATGGAAGCTCGCAACAAAGCCAAAGGTGACTTGTTCTACAACGAACTGGACGCTAACCCACTCTTCAACGGTACCGTTACTGAAAAAGGCGACCGCTCCTTGATGAACCCGACTTTCCTGGCCATCAACGAGGAAGTCGATAAGGCTTTTGATGCTGCAGCCAAAGCGGCGGGCATCGATGGCATCCGTGGGCACCGCTCGGTAGGTGGTTTCCGCGCTTCCATGTACAACGCCATGCCGCTGGAAGGTGTGCAGGTGTTGGTGGATGTGATGCGGGATATTGCGCAGAAAATGGGCTAGTTTGGTCTCGGATTTGGGGTTTTGAATCAAAACCCCAAATTTTCAAAATACAACCAAAGCGACATTTTTTTTACAGAGAAAACACCAAGAAATACAGAGGGCACAAAGGCCGTCAACGTCTAACTTTGTGTCCTTTGTGTCCTTTGTGTCCTTGTTTTTTCCTTTGTGGTAAAAAAATGTCGCTTTGGTAGTTTTGGATGGTCGATCTGAAATACAATTATTCCCACGAAAAAAATCACCGTGCTCTCCTCCTCCATTGAACTAGGCGGTCAACACATCCCGGTCAAAGTCATCCACGAACGCCGGAGTTCCTTCCGTGCAGCTACTGGGAAGGAAGGTTTCATCTTACGTTTGCCCAAACGCCTGGACAAAAAAGGAGAAAAAAGTGCCTGGGAATGGTTTGAAAGTTGGGCCAAAACGCTCCACCGGGATAAGCCCGATTTTTTTCAGCGTTTTTTGAGCAAACAATACAAGGATGGTGATGTCGTGCAGGTGGGCAGTCGCCAGTATACCATCGGCATCAATCTCGAAGACCGGGCTTCCCATACCGCCAAGTTGCACCCCAATCGCTATATTCAATTGAATTTGGTGCGTTCCGTCTCCACAGAGGAACAGCACAAAGCTGCTGGAACCTTACTCAGCCGACTGATTGGTCAGGATTTTTTGCCAGAATTTTCTCGTCGCGTATTGGAACTCAACCAGCTGCATTTTGCCAAACCGATCAAAGACATTCGTTTCAAAAACACGAGTTCGCGCTGGGGCAGTTGCTCCAATACGGGCAACCTCAATTTTTCTACCCGCCTGCTTTTTGCCCCCGCTGAAGTGATTGATTACGTGATCATCCACGAGCTAGCCCATTTGGTAGAAATGAACCACTCGGATCGTTTTTGGGCCTTGGTGGAAAAGGCCATGCCCAACTATGTGCTGCAGGAGAAGTGGTTGAAAAAACATGGGGCTGGGTTGGGGTTTTGAGCATCATTTATTGCAGCACAAACTCCGTCCGCCGATTCTCCCGCCGTCCCGCTTCCGTCGCATTATCCGCAATCGGCTGGGTTTCGCCAAAACCTTTGAAACTCAAACGCGTTGCGACAATCCCTTTGCCAACCAGGTAAGTATACACCGCTTTGGCGCGCTGCTCCGACAATTTCAAGTTATCGGCATCGGAACCGACATTGTCCGTATGGCCATTGATTTGGATCTTCAAGGCAGGATTTTGTTGCAAAAGCTCCGCCAGGCGATCCAATTCAGGGGCTGATTCAGGGCTCAAAACCGCTGAACCTGTTGCAAAAAACACATTGCGCAAGATTACCGGAGTTTTATCTGCGGGGACCGTGCTTACCCCTTCAGCGGGCAAGGCTTGCAACCCTGCACTCAACTCATATGCTTGTGCGGCATTGCGCACTTCGGCCAGTTCAAAATTGGCAGAATAAAAGGTATAACCAGGGTGGTTGGCATTGAGGGCGTAGTTTTGTCCAAGGGGCAAACAAACCATAAAGCTGCCATCTGTGGCGGCTTTTGCTTTGTAAAAAACCCGTTTAGTAGCCAATTCCTGTACTTCTACCTCGGCGGCCAGGGGCGCTTGAGTGGCCAGGTCAAACACCTTGCCGCGAGCAAAGGTGACCACCTTGGGACGATTGATTTCCAGCATCGTGAAAGTGTAGATATCTGAGCGCCCTTGTTTGAGGCCTTCGGCGTTGTGGGTGTCCTCCACATCGGTCGAAAACCAGGCGCGGCTGCCGTCCAAACTTACAGATAAAGCCCCCTCATTGGCGCGGGTGTTGATGGGATAGCCCAGGTTTTGGGGTGTGCCCCAGTTGCCTGCACTGTCCAGGCGACTCAGGTATAAATCGAAGCCTCCCATACCAGGATGGCCGTTGGACATAAAGTAGAGGGTGGCACCATCGGGGTGCAGAAAAGGCGCTTGTTCATCCCCCAGAGAGTTGACTTTAGGCCCCAAGTTGCGGGGATTGCTCCACTTGCCGTCGGGCAATTGTCGGCTCAGCCACAGGTCACGTCCACCTACTCCGCCTGCACGGTCAGAGGCAAAAATCATGACCTTGCCGCTGGCTGAAATGGAAGGCAGGGATTCCCAGGCACCGGAGTTGATGGGGGCACCCAGGTTAGCGGGAGCGGTCCAGGAACTGTCTTGAAAGTATGACACGTAGAGGTCGCAACCGCCCAGGCTTTTGGCCAAATTACAGCCTGTAAAATACAAGGTTTTGCCATCTGCCGACAAGCAGTGTCCAGCTTCGTTGAAGGGGGTGTTGAGGGCTATTAGCGGTTCGGCGTTTTGCCAAACCCCATTTTCCATTTTGCTCACAAAAAAATCCTCCTGCCCTTGTACCAGGCGACTGAAGACCATCGTTTGCCCATCCGCACTAACCGCAGGCAGGAATTCGGCTTGCTCAGGGTTATTGATGCTGGAAGGGAGTTTTTCAGGGTTGAAGAGTACTGGTTTTTTGATGGCCTCGGCGGCAAAAACGGCGTCGGCGCGGTTGCGTTGGGCGCGTTTGATCAGCTCGGTGTTCTTTTTTTCGCGTTGCAAAAATTGATCCCAGGTACTCAAAGAGCCCGTAAAATCATCGGATCGCATTTGGGCCAAAGCCAGTTGGTAGTACAAACGGGTTTGGTAATCTGGGCCCAATTGTAGCGCTTCCTGGTAGCGTTGAATGGCTTTAGGGTAGTTTTGCTCGTCGTAGTGGATATTGGCCAGCAGGATGATGCCATCGATGAAAGTAGGGTCTTCCTGGAGGATTTTCTCGAGTCCGCTCTGGGCATCTGTGAAGTTTTTGGCTTCGGCCTGAGTGCGGACTTTTTCGAATTGTTTTTGGAGTTTGGGGGCAAGGGTGGTACGGGTAGTGTAGTTTTGGCCAAAGGCTAATGTCCCCTGTAGCAAGCAATACAATCCGAAGAATAAAATGATGGTATAACGCATGGATGGCTAGATTCAGTAGCATCATAACGTAAGAGCGGGGGAAATCGGTACGTTGATGAACAAGGAAACAACTTACATCACTATCCTGAAGCGATGCACTGCAATATCACCCTTGTACCTAAAGTGTACAAAATACTCCCCGACTGGTAGGTTCAATTTGGAAATCCGGTACACATTGCTGTTGACCCGTTCGATATGGGGTTTGACCTTCTGTAGGGTTGAGAGGTTAAAAAACTCCTTGCGAAGGTACTGGCGGTCCAGGCGTTCAGGTACAAAAATCAGGAATTCGTTGTGGTAAGTCTCGTTTGGAATGATGCGAATGGCATATAGTGCACGGGTGCTGGTGCTGTCCTCGTTAAGTCCTGTTTTGTAGTTCAAGGTAGCGACATCAGGCGTCCATTGGGCATTAAGTGTGCTGAGCCCGATGAACCATATTAGCGCGATTAAACAATTCTTTTTCATGCTTCTCGGTTTTTACATTCAACTCAACCAGGAAGCACAATGTTCAGGGAAAGGTTTTATGGGCTACAAAATGGATTAATGAATTCACAGTTCCAAACCTGTAAATCAACAAAATATTGACTAACAACACATTGTGCCTTTTTAATGCCTATCGATTTTGCCCAGCTACTTTTTCCCCAATTCCCGATCCAACCAAACCGCCAACTGCCTTCTCGTAACCCCTACCTGCGCCAGTTCCGTTTTTTTCACCTTGAAACCCAATTCCTGCAAATATTTCACTACCATCGCTCCACTCAAAGCACCCTGTTCTATCACCTTCCGACCAGGTTGAAGCTGATCCAATAACAGTTGCAAATCCGACTGCTCAACCAATTTATCCGGGTAAAAAAACATCTCATTGGCCCAATCCACTGCTTTCGGCTCCGCTCTGATCCAGCCGCGTACACAGGCCCTTTGGATGGCCCGAAAATCGGGGTCTTGAGGCCTTATATCGGTCAAGGGAAACACATAGGCACCCGCAGCGAGTAATGTTTCCTGCAAGACTGGCACCTTCAGCTCCCGCGCCTGAACGCCTTTTTTCACCACCATGGCTGCCGCTGCACCAGCTGCTTGCCCGATGCCCAGCACGACGGGTTGCAGGCGGGTACAACCATTGACCATGTGTGACACGCTGATGCTTTTTTCAGCCACAATCAGTCCATCCACCTGCTCCGGGATCAAGCAGGCATAAGGAACGGTGAAAGGTGGGATTTGGTAGTAGTTTTTTTCGTTACTCACTGCCGGGTTTTCTTCATGGTGGTGATCGATGGGGTAATTGCCCACGGCGATGCCAATTTTGTAAAAAGCCTTGCCTCCGGGGGCATAAGGATCCAATAGGTCATTCATGGTAAAAAACTGTAGCCCTTTGACCCGGCGGGCTTCGCGGTGGTACGGGATAAAGGGCAGACTGTCCACCGTGCCAAACTCGTTGTACAACCCCAGGTGATTAAAGCCTGCTTTGTTTTGCAAAAACCAGACATAGGCCAAAGTCTTTGTTTTGGCGGTTTGTAATGCCTTTTGCTGTTCCGAGTGGCTTAGTCCAATCAAATTCAGGTAGGTATCGTTGCCTTTGAGCGGCCAGTTGATCATGTACTTGTTGTTGGGCAGTTTGCCATAAGTGATCAAGGCGGCACAAGCATGGCGGGCATTGGCCGGGTCGGGGCAAACCTCTTTGCAGGTGCATTCAAAATCGTACAAGTCGTAGTTTAGTGGTTTCGGCAACAGGGGGGCTTTTCCAGCGCCGTAATCCTTCAAAATGGCTACGTAGGTGAGGTCTTGAATGTTGTTGGTCTGTCGCTCCAGGGGGGCAAGTTCTTCTCCGGTCAAACTGCGCGGGTCTTGCCCGATGTAATGTTCGCAACCCGCCGTGGCGAGCACATCGCCCAATTCGGTGGCATCAATGGTGATTTTGGCGTGGATCTCCAGTTTTTCCCCTGCGGCATTTTCGAAGACCGCTCCACTTACAGCATTGCCCGATTTCAGTACCTGGACAGGGAAATAGCCATGCATGCGGCTCAAGTTCGGATAGGGGTCGAGTAGTTGCTTGAAAATTTGATTGCCAACGGCGGGTTCGTATTGGGTTTCACTTACCCAGCCGGTGGCCAGGGCTTTGGGGCCACCGTAATGTTGTTCCAATTTGCTGCGGAATTCCCCCCAGATGCCCGAGGGCATTTTGTGGTTGCCATCAATGGCGCTTACCCCTGAAGCGGTGAGCATACCACCCAGCCAGGGTGTTTCTTCCACCAAGATGACTTTGCGGCCCATACGTGCGGCTTGTAGTGCTGCGGCCGTACCGGAAGCGCCTCCTCCTGCGATCAGGATTTCAGTCTTGAGGATTTGGGGGGATTGTGCCAACAGAGCTGTACCCACACAACAAGAGAGGAGAAAAAGCAAAGGGAGGATTCGCCGCATGATTTTGGTGATTTGAAAGATGATCTGAGGTAAAATACCGCAAAAGTTGGACACCTCCATTCATATGGACTATTTTTTGGCCTCTAATGCTTAGCTTGAAAAATAACTCACATTACGCAAGTTTGATTCTGAAAGGAGCAACTAAAATGTCAAGCTTTAATCTATTTAACTTCAGTTTTTTAAACCGCAGAGTTTCGCAGAGTACCCGCAGAGTTTTTAAGTTAGGCCATCTGCGATGGCAAAGAGTACTCAGAGGCCGCACCGAACAGCAGTTGGTACGAAAAAATCAAAGTTCAGTAGTGCCCGAACGCTCGCCACCGCAGGTGGCAAACTCCTTAAAACTAAAAGGAACTCTGTGAAACTCTGCGTGCACTCTGCGGTTTAAACCTGCGTAATGTCAGTTAGTAAGTTGAAATGCCTATTTATTCCAATAACCTACCACCAAGCGTATTTCCCTTTTTGCACCACATCCGTCACTTGCAAATCGGCCTGAACAAACACCTCTCCAGCCTTATCTTTCCGCAAAACTTCCACCTGAAAGGGCATTTTTTGTTCCTGAAAAAGTCGGTAGTCGCTCCAGCGAAGTGCAGCCTGCCATTCCTGCCAGTTTTCGCTCCACAGGCTCAGTTCTTCCAATTCTTGTTGATCATTGATTTTGGCTTTAAAAAAAAAGAGCTGGCCATCAATAGTACAGGTAAATGCCAGGCCATCAACCTTTGTTTCACTCCAATTGAGCTGGTAAAACAACCACCCATGGGGTTGCCAAACGGCGGCGGCGAGACTGTAAAAAGCATTGCGATGAGCCAATTCCAAAGGCAGCGCTGCTTTTTTCCACCGATATGGAAAAGTAGACAACAACCAACGGGTACTGAAGGCCTGGGATTCGCCGTATTGCTCGGTGGCTTTGACCGACACCATAAAGGCTCTGGTGATGTCGGCATACCAAACCATGGTCAAAGGTCGTAAGGTAAAAAAAACCTTGATTTCAGCGGGATGCCATTTGCTTTTGGAACTGCTTCGCACAATTCCTTTCATGCGCAGGCGTACCCGAGTGCTGGGCTCCGCTTGGGTCGTTGGATTGCTTTGAGCGAGGTAGTTCAGCCAGGATTGAGGGGATTGCTCTTCTTGAATTGTTGGAGCATCAATTGAGGATTGTGCAGCTTCCCAATGCTGTTTGGCACGGGGGCGCACCAACAAACGAAAGAGGCCACTGCCGAATAAGTCCAATAGTAGCCAAGCGGTGATGAAATAGGTAATCTCGGGTAGGTAGTATAAAATCTTGGCCATACTATAGGGTTTCATTGGCGCGCTACAGGCGCACACTTTCTTAGGTGACTCCTTAAGTGCCTTCGGTTTCTTGGGTGGTGAAAGAGTGTTTTTTTACCACCTAAGAAACCTAAGGCACTTAAGGATTCACCTAAGTAGTTAAGGCACGAAGGCTATCAATAATGAGGCTTTAATCCTCCACATCCGCCGTTTCCAGCGCCGGAGCATCCACCGCCTCAGTCTCAATCTCATTCAACTCCACCCGCAAGTTGCCAATGATAAAATCCTGGCGCTCTGGCGTGTTTTTGCCCATGTAGTAGGACAACACGTCGTCAATGTCGGTATTCTCGGTAATGATGACCGGTTCCAGGCGAATGTCAGCACCAATAAAAGCTGAAAACTCATCCGGAGAAATTTCACCCAAACCCTTAAAACGGGTGATTTCCGGTTTGCCCCGCAGTTTTTTGATGGCCGCCTGTTTTTCCGCTTCAGAGTAGCAGTAAAAACGCTGCTGCTTGTCGCGTACCCGGAAGAGGGGTGTCTCGAGGATATACAAGTGGTTGCCCCGGACCAATTCAGGGAAAAACTGCAAGAAGAAAGTCAACATCAAAAGCCGGATGTGCATGCCATCCACGTCGGCATCGGTAGCGATGACCACGCGGTTGTAACGCAGATCATCCATCCCGTCTTCGATACTCAGGGCATGTTGGAGCAGGTTGAATTCTTCGTTTTCGTAGACCGTTTTTTTGGTCAAACCATAACAGTTGAGCGGTTTGCCCCGCAAGCTAAACACGGCCTGGGTTTGAACATCCCGCGCTTTGGTGATTGAGCCACTGGCCGAATCCCCCTCGGTGATGAACAAGGTAGTGGCCAGGCGCATGTCTTCAGCAACTTTTTTAGTCGAGTCGCTGAAGTGCAGGCGGCAATCGCGCAGCTTTTTGTTGTGCAGGTTGGCCTTTTTGGCGCGTTGGTTGGCCAGTTTTTTGATGTCGGCAATTTCCTTGCGTTCCCGTTCCGATTGCAGGATGCGCTTTTTCAGGGCATCGGCTATTTCGGGGTGTTTGCGCAGGTGATTGTCGAGTTGTTCTTTGATGAAGTTGCCGACGAAGGTGCGGATGCTTTGTCCGCCTTCGGGAGCTGTATTGACCGAGCCGAGTTTGGTCTTGGTTTGGGACTCAAACACAGGTTCTTCAATCCGAACGCTCACGGCAGCCACAATGGAGCCCAGGATATCGGTGCGGTCGTAATTGGCGTTGTAAAATTTCTTCACCGTTTCTACCACCGCTTCCTTGAAGGCATTGAGGTGGGTACCGCCCTGGGTGGTATTTTGGCCATTGACAAAAGAGTAATATTGCTCGCCGTAATGGTTGCCGTGGCTCATGGCCACTTCCATGTCTTCGCCCTTGAGGTGAATCAGGGGGTAACGCAGGTCTTCGTTTTTGCTTTTGCGCTCCAGGAGGTCGTAAAGGCCATTTTTGGAGACGATGATCTGCCCGTTGTAGTTGAGTTTTAAGCCTGAGTTGAGGTAAGCGTAGTTCCACAACTGGTTTTCGAGGTGATCCCGGTGAAAACGGTAGTTGCGGAAGATTCCATTATCGGGTTTGAAAGAAACCAGGGTCCCGTTGGGTTCATTGGTTTTGGCAATCGGATGTTCCTTGAGTAGCTCGCCTTGTTTGAACTCGGCAACTTTCATTTGGCCCTCGCGCACGGCTTTGACCAAAAAATAATCTGAAAGGGCGTTCACGGCCTTGGTACCTACCCCGTTCAAACCCACCGATTTTTTAAAAGCCTTGGAATCGTATTTACCGCCTGTATTGATTTTGGACACGCAGTCGATGACTTTGCCGAGGGGAATACCCCGGCCATAGTCGCGAATTTCGGCGGAGTTTTCCTCTATTTTGATGTGGATCTCCTTACCATGTCCCATGACGTATTCGTCGATGCAGTTGTCCAACACTTCTTTGAGTAAAATATAGATGCCATCATCTGAAGAAGCTCCGTCTCCCAACTTGCCAATGTACATCCCGGGACGTAACCGAATGTGCTCTTTCCAGTCTAAAGAGCGAATGTTGTCCTCGTTGTAACTCACTTGCTGTTCTGCCATGTGCTCCGATGTTAAAAAAATATTAAAAACTACTGCAAATCAGTTCCAAAGAACGAAAAGAGTGGTAAATTTGCGTTAAATATACAGCAAAAAAACTTTTTCGAGCAACAATTTGTTGTTTATTTTTAATTTCATCAGCTTGAACCGAGAAACTTTATACCGTCACCCTGCCATGCGCAACCTGCGCAATGCCATCCTTCGCGAGCTGCGGATGCAGTTCGCCATGAGTTTGGTATTGCTGGCTTTTGGTTCAGGATTATGCGTATTGACCTTTAAAATTAGCATTGTTTTTTCCATTATTGGTTTGGGTTTAAGTATGGTAGGTGGCAAATTGGTCGTGGACACCACCACTAATCTACGCATCGACAACCACCTTTTGCTCAATTATCTCCGCTATCAACCTCAACAAATTGTGTGGGTTTATTCCATCATCACCGAGCGCGCACCCTTTGGTATTCACCTGTTCCGCAAGGGCACACTGCACTTCAAGCTCGCTGATGGCAGTGATTATACGGTTGGCATGCAAGCTAGTAAATTAAAACTGGTTAGCAAATTTCTGATGCGCCTCTTGCCCCATGCTACTTTTGGGTATACTGTCGATAGAGAGTACACTTTCCGCGTAAGTCCCGAGCGCCTGCGCAAGGAAGAGAGCAAAGAAGACGATAGCGATTTTAATTTCTAGTTTTTGAATAACCTCTTCCAAAGAATTGGCGGTAGCCAAAACTCAGTGCCAGCAGCAATCCGGCAAAAATTAATACCACCACTGAAAAAGGCATGCTGATAATGGCAAAGATCCGCGTGCGATCTACCAGCCACATCAATCCTATCGTAGCGGCAATCAGCATGAGTAATCCCGACAATTTATCAAATCCAGGAATGTAACTCAAATCCACATTCCGCCGCACGATGCTCAAAGTCAAAATCATGGATACGATGGGCAAAACCTGGGTGTAGATATCCATGTTCAAAATGCTGGTGCGTTCGAATAAAAAGATATACACATTGAGCGACAGGGCAAAAATACCCGGCACTGCACTCAAATAAATGATAGCAGAATACAGGAACTTCCAAGGTGCATCACGCCCTTCAACTCCGGCTATCCAAGCCAAAAGCAAAGCTGCCACTGGCAAAATGGCAAAGTAAAGGACTACTGATTCGGGATGATTGCCCAGGTACATGAGCAGGTCATTCAAGGTCATGGTGCAATGATTTTGATCTGAATAAACCCAAAGATATAAAGTCTGACAGGAAATTAAAATGGAGACTGCGGGCCAATGTGCTGCAGGGGCTCCACCACCAAGATGTGGTCATCAACAATATCCACCACCCGCACGGAATCGCCAGGGCGAATTTCGGCACCAATCGAAACAGCATCGAGCGCATAGGGGGCTTTGCGCAAATTGAGGTGTACCCTTCCCAGTCCTTCCTGGTGGGGCGGAATGTATTGCAGTACCTCACCAGTGCTTGTGAGTGCTTCTTGATAATTGAACTCAGGGCGATTGGATGGAACGATCTTTTTTACGGGCTTGCGCAATCGCAAAATCAGGTAGGGGAACAAGGCCGCAAGAATGCCAAAAGGCAAGCCATCCACTAAAGAAATCAACAAGCCCGGCTCCCAGATATGGGCCAACAAACTTGTCCAGGCCCAAAAGGTGAAAAAAGTCAGGATAAAACGGGCACCCGTAATTTTAGGGCGGGTCTCGCTGTGATCATGTTCTTCGTTAAAAAACTGCATGATCAAAAAAATACTCAGCAAGATGGTAAATACCACCGCAGCCACCCAGAGCAGTTGTTCTGCCCAGCTGAGTTGAAGGAATGCGGGAATAAATAGCCAAATCTGCATAGTCTTCTCAATCTTGAAGCACATTCAAATAGTATACCTTGCTTTTCGACAAAAGTAGCTTACTTATGCCATACAGTACCCTTTGTATCGACCAATGGGCAAGGATTTTCGCTCAATTGGGATTCTGTTGCTTTTTTCAACCGATTCAAGTTGATTAACAACATTAAGCCAGGCAGCCTTACAACTGGTCTATTCTTTTTCTCAAAACTGGCTGTTTCTACTAGTCCTATTCCACTGTAGTTTTGTAAAAAATAAACACATGAAACCGAAGACTTCTCGCATTGAACCCAGTCGATACGCCAAGCGGATGCGCAACGACGAAGGGACTATTCATACAATTCTGGATGAATCGCTGGTCTGCCACGTGTCCTATGTATTGGAAGGGCAACCCTTTATCATCCCGACCGCTTATTGCCGAGTGGACAACACCATTTATTTGCATGGTTCTGTAGGTAGTCATTTTTTTATGCAAATGGCCAAGGGCATCCCAGTCTGTATTGCGGTGACTTTGGTTGATGCATTGGTGCTGGCGCGTTCTGTTTTTCACCACTCGCTCAATTATCGCTCGGTGGTGGCTTTTGGAACCACTCGTTTGGTGGATGATCCGGCGGAAAGGTGGATGGCTGCCGAACGTTTTACCGAACACGTCATTCCGGGGCGGTGGAACGATGCCCGACAACCTTCAAAAAGTGAACTCAAAAAAACGATGTTCATTGCCGTCGAAATGGAAGAAGTTTCGGCGAAAGTACGCGACATGGGGGTTGGCGACGATCCAGAAGATATGGAAGCACCAGTGTGGGCAGGATTGTTGCCTTTACAACTCAGTGTAGGTACCCCTCAACAAGATGGTGCACAATCCGGGGTTCCTGTACCTGAGTACATCAGTCAATACAAACGTTAAGTACCAGCCCACAATTAATTGATACTATTTGAATGGTAAATTTCAACCCATACTTCGTTAAAAAGCCTCGCCGTAGCCCTGCTATGGCTAGGTTTTTTTGCCTTGTCTGGTTTAAAATTTACTCCTTCAAATAGACATCATTAATTATGATCTGGTACTTAAAAAAAATTCCAACGCATTTTCCTTTAGCCCCGTCTTATGTTAAAGTAACTTCCTATTCCCACTTTATCTTGTTAAAATTCTTGGGTTTATCCTAATATGTGGTATTTTTACAAGACTACAACTACACAGGATGTTGCGACTGCTGCTTTTACTGCTGATGACGACGACGGTATGGGGAAAACTCTTTGCTCAGGATACGCTATTGTATTGGCCAAAGTTGGAATTGGGCATGAACATTACCCAAACTCTCGCTGGTTTTTTTAATTCCGGCGGCCAGGGTTTGCCTACTGATCCTTATTTGTTCAGCCTCAAAATTCCTGGCGCCCGAAGTACTTTTCGCACGGGTTTCAACGCCCGTTTTCGCAATCGGGAAGAAGAATCCAATACCGGCCAACGCCTGATCTATGAACGAGACTTTCACCTGCGCGCAGGGCTGGAATGGCGGCGGACTTTGACTAAAAAATTCAGTTTTTACTACGGCATTGATGCCATTATGCGATATCAACAGGAAGATGTTGATTTCACTACCAATGGCGGAACGATTGAATTGGGCAGCAATAGTATTGGTTTTGGTGGAGGCCCTTTGATGGGGTTGATGTTTCACCTTTCGTCCAAAATCATGCTGAGTACCGAAAGTAGTTTGTATGGAATGGCGAGTTCGGGTAAAGAAAAGGATCAAACCGATCCTGGTGTACCCCCGACCGAGCAGAAGATCCGGCAGTTTGAAATGCTGCCTTCGATACCGAATTCCTTGTACGTGTTTTTCCGCTTTTGACCATGCGCTACCTGACGATACTTACTGCAAGCCTGTTCATTGGCCTATTGATGGCAAACGTGTTGAATGCTCAAAATGAGCAAGATCGTTTTTTACCCCCTGGAGGGTACAAGGTCATGGGATTCAATACTACACCACTGTTGGTGCAGTTGATTCCTTTTAACCGTTCTGACCCCAGGGTAGTGGGGCCTTACTATGTCAATTGGCGCAGTTACGTGCAAAAAAATGACAAATTGAAGGGCTTTAAAATAAGCCTAGGTGTTGATCTTTCTGATGTTGATGACATAAATCCAGTTCAGGCATTTTTCAATTTCCGATTGGGGTTTGAAAGTTACCGGCGGATCAGCCCACGTTGGGGGTATACCCGAGGTTTTAATGGCTTTTTCAGTTCCGGAGATTTTAATACCCCGGGTTCTAAACCCAACAACGATGTTTTTTTAGGCGTAGGGCCACATTGGGGTGTCGATTTTTTCGTTTCCCCTAAAGTGAGTCTTTCGCTGGAAACTGCGCTGGTAATTGGAACTGCTGGTTTTGGACCCAAATTTGAGTTCATTCCCCCCGTGGCCCTCAACCTCAATTTTTGGTCGCCTAAACGAGAGCGACAAGTTATTTCAAATGAATAATTCTTTTATAGCTGAATAACCACCTGTCTTATGAAGAAAATTACACTACTCTCCTTACTCACGATTGGCCTGCTCATCGGCCTGACCGCGTGTTACGAAAAAATGGAATTTGAGGATTCCCTGGCGGAGCCCAAATTGCCCGATCAGGTTATGGATTATGCATCCCTACAGATGCCTGAGCACATGAAAAATACTTTCCTGAATTTCAGTAATAATATTTTTGGAAAACCCGCAGAGCAACTCAATCTTGGGTTGATGAACAGCCCAAATTTCATCAATGACCCAAACAATGTTCGCTTTGCCACCATGGGCCCCGCTAATCCCGTGGTTAGCAATCATGGCGCCACCCTGGGTCGGGTGCTGTTTTACGATACCCGTTTGTCCATCAACAACTCAATTTCCTGTGCTTCCTGCCACAAGCAGGAGTTGGCCTTTTCTGATAATGCCCAATTTAGCAAGGGTTTTGGGGGCAAAATCACCCCACGGAACTCAATGGCCATCATCAATTCGGGTTTGAACCACAACCTGTTTTGGGATTCCCGCGTGCATTCCGTGACCCAGTTGGCCCTTGAGCCGGTGCGCAACCACATTGAAATGGGGATGGAATCGATGGAGGTTTTGGAGAAAAAATTAGCGGCAACCGACTTTTATCCCGAACTTTTTGCCAAAGCATACGGCAAATCAGCCATCACCAGCGCATCCATTGCTGACGCCATGGCGCAGTTTGTCTGTTCCATCATTTCCAGCAACTCCAAATTTGATAAAGGAGTAGCCAGCAATTTCAGCAATTTCACCGAACTGGAAAAAATGGGCCGCGCCCTTTTCTTTAGTTCCAAAGCCAAGTGCTCCGAATGCCATGCAGGCAGCAACTTTTCTGCTCCCGATAATCCCCATTCCAATGATCCTTATGGCTCGCCTGAAATTGGTGGAACAGCGGTTATTGGTCTAGAACTTTCGGCCAAAGACAAAGGCAAAAACAATGGCGCCTTCCGTATCCCGAGCTTGCGCAATGTGGGCCTGACCGCGCCTTACATGCACGATGGCAGTTTTGCCAGCCTGGATCAGGTGGTAGATCACTACAACAGTGGCATTCAGGCTCATCCTGATCTTGACCCCAAATTCATCGACAAGGATGGCAAGCCGTTGAAAATGAACCTGAATGCGATTGAAAAGAAAGCACTGGTGGCTTTCCTAAAGACTTTGACCGACGAATCGATCACCAAAGATCCTCGGTATTCCAATCCCTTTAATTGATTGGGTTTGGCTTCATCAAATGCAGTAAACTCTGGCGTTCATTCGTTTTTAGATTGATGACATCAAACTTGCGGGCACAATTGAATGAGCCCATGTCCGAGTCACTGTTGATCAGAATGGCGCCCATCAAAATAACGTAGCGGCAATTGTATTGAGTTGCCGCTACCAATTCTTCAATCCGACGGTCGATCGCCTCATAAATGACCTCGGTAGCTTCTTTCAGCGGGATCGCCGCACTCAAAACCCTGTCTTTTTCTTTCAGCAAAATCTGCTCAATGGTATTCATCTGGTAGTCTATGTCGGTTACATTTCCGGCAGTGACCTGGCCATTGATCAATTTGTTCAGTGCACCCTTTGCGGCACCACAACAACCCGAATTTTTGCTTTGTCCAAAGCGGTGAATTTCTCCAAAAGCGCCATTTTTGGATACCCCTACATGTGGTCCGTAATACACAAATACGGCTCCATCGTCAGGTACATGGCTGGCAAAAGCCCCCATTCCGGTAAGTCCGGTGAAAGGGAACCCATCCAGGCCGCCCATCTTAAAAGGGCCTAAAAACTCGTGGGCACGGGCGGGGTACTGGATACTATTGACATCGTCGCTGCAGATGCTATCTGCCAGCATGACTTGCCCCGGCTCTAAGTCTAATGTTTCTTCCACAAAATCGATCAAACGATTGACGCCATCAATAGTCGTGATGGCATCGTGGTAATATTGGCGGATGATGGCCAGTTTTTCGCGTTTTTTCATAATTGGCGTTTATGGTCAGATATGGATGAAAATTTGCTGATTAAAATCCCCATCAAGACGACGAGGTAAAACTGCCCGGCGATCCCAAACAAAGCCGTGATCAGTTTGGTATGATGGGTGTTGGGTGTTATGTCTCCAAAACCGATGCTGGTTAGGGTGATGCTGCAAAAATAGACCAGGTCCATGTAGGTGGCAGCCGTACCACTAGTACTTACCCCTTTGAAGGAGTCGGGATTGGTATAGACAAAAATTTGCAATAGAAAAACCGCCATTTCAATAAGCAGCAAGTAACCACAGGCGGAAGCGGAAATGACATCCACATTGATGTAACTTGGCCGGATTAAAAACTTGATGATTTCCCAAAATATGAACGCAAAATAGATCACATAGGTCACATTCAAAGCAAGCATAAAATTGGGGACCCCGGAGGCAAAAGTCAGCGCAATGGGAAAACCAAACACCAGGATAAACAAGAAGTTGCGCACAACATTTTTCCACTTGCCTTTTTCAACAAACACCCCCACACTGGCAATACCCAGAATCAGCATGTTAATCGGCCAAATGACTTTGGTATACAAGGGTAGATTTTGCAAAAAAACACCAATAAAAAGATGTTGAAGCAGTGCAAAGAGCAGCAGTTCGTATTTACGTCTCCGCAAAAACTGGTCAATTTTTGATCTTAATCGGGGCATGGAGTGAATTTTAGGCAACTTTTTAGTGCCTAAAGATAATACACCTGTTTTCAAGCCAGCTCAAAAACCAGGTGCTATTTCAATCCTACTACTATTTTTTGATGGTACAATTGGTGCTGTTCGGTTTTGACACAAAGCAAATACACGCCTTTGGGGAAGGCTGATACCTGTATGGAGATTGGAGCATTGGGGTTTTCAATCCCCTGTTTGAACACCATTTGGCCATAACTATTGTACAAAAAAAGTTCAGCCGCCACATCCAAACCGCGTTCTGAAAACCGCACATTGATTTGTTCCTGAGTCGGATTGGGAAACACTTTGATGCGTTCAACCTTTTTCGGGTCTGCAACTGCGGTTGCAACGCTACTGCTGGAATTCCGTTTGAAAAAAGCCCAGATCAACTGACTTGCATTGAGGTCTTGATTGGTATTGCCGAACGGTAAATTGGTTGGCGCACCAGGCCAGGTATGTCCTCCATTGGTGATTTTGTAAAAAATGACCTCACTCTTGTTGGCTCCATTTGCGTAGACATATTGCTCCGCCGTGGATCCGTCATTGGCATTGCTATTGGGAATGGGGGTAATGATGGGCGTCTTGGTGCATTTGTTTCGATCTACCCACCATTTGATGGTTGTCTCGACCGGAGGGATGCCAATAGTGCCGTTGTAATTGACCAGGGGATCTGTGGTGCCATGAAAATGGATCAGCGGCAATCCTGTAGGCAGGGGGCAATTGTTTTGCAAGTTCGTGCTCATGTTGCCCGAAACTACACCTATCGCTTTAAGCGGGATGGCACAAGCCAGTCGGTACGCCATGAAACCGCCCATCGACATACCCGTAGCAAACAAGCTATTGTTGATGGAATAGTCTTTTTTCAGGGAATCAACCAAGTGACTCAAAAAATTGACGTCTTTATCCCCCGTAAAGCTCCAGGAGCCTCCAATGGCGTTGGGATAAACCACGATAAAATTTGCGGTATCCGCTATTTTATCAAACTGGGAATAGGCTTGTTGTTGGGCTGCATTGGAATTAAGGCCGTGCAAATTCAAAACCAGTGGGTAGCGGATACTCGGTTTGTAACTTTTGGGCAAGTGTACAATGTAGTTGCGGTATTCGCCCTGGTCAAAAATGGAATCTTTTTGGCCAAAAAGGGCGGCGCAATTCAGACAGGTCATTAAAAAGAGTAGGGTAAATTTTAGGGTCTTCATGCTAGCTTGGGTTGGGAATGAGCAATGGCACTTAGACTTGATTTTCGGCTGATGGTTTAATTCAGACCACACTACTACTGTCTAGCGTTGCCAAACAAAGCTATGATCAGTTATCGCTCTAAATTAAAGACTATAACTTGTGTATCTATTTTTTCAGTACACTTTACGCCATAGTTCTTTAAATAGATAGCATATTTTTTCATCCATGCCATTGCCGCATTATCGAGTGCCGGAGATATAGACTGAAGGAGGGTGATATTGGAGACCGTGCAGTCTGAGGATGTTTGAAAACTCATACTGATCGTTCCCATTTGCCCTGCTTTTCGGGCATTTTCGGGATAAACAACTTTGATCTGAAAAATGGGACTGAGCTTTTTCTGAAGGTCAAAGTCGTAGCGCTCTATAACTTGAGCTTCTTCATGTGCGATAAACCAAACGCCAATTTTTTTATCACCATGGTAGTTCCCTTTGGATTTTAATACTTGAGGTTGAATAAACTCTTCCCATTCTCCACCTTTTTTTCCCAACTGGTAACTGCCTTTGATTTTGACAAAGTCCTCCAATTTTAACACGCCCATTTGGAAGTGTTCGTAATCCTTTTTGCTCATTTTGAAATAAGCAATATACGAGCCATGTTTGATAGCTCTATTAGATTTGAGCATGGTGTAACGTTCAGCTATCTGTTTGGTACTAGGAAAATAGTTAACAATGAGCTTGGTCTTTTGAGCGTAGCTGGCTGTCGTAATAAAGAAGAGTAAACAAAAAATAGACCATGGAAAGTGAAATATTTTCATGGAAAGAATTGAATTAGAGGTAATTACATCCGATCAGATGCAAAGGGTCATAAATTTGGCGTGCAGCAGCTTTCAATAATTTGATAAAAACAATTAATATTCTGACTTACTTTTTTGCTCTGTTTTTCGCTCATACCGAACCCGTTCCAGAATAGAATTCCCAAAAACGCAAAGGCCTGCATTAAAGACACAAAGCGATACAGTGCCCGCAGGCCCCCATTGCATCCACGATGCGCCAGAAGCTTTGAGCATGGCCAATTCTGCCACCAGGCAGACGCCAAACCCGAGGATGACCAGGCCCAGTGGAGCCTGTATCATCCAATTGCGGTAGTGTTTGTTGTTCATGCTTATTTATAAAGTGGTAACTTTCGGACGCGAATACCTCCTTCATCAATGGTCATCAAATGACCTTGTTCGGCGGCTTCGACCAAATCAGAGAAGTTGTACACTACGATCTCTCTGAACAAAGCCTCATTTATGGCGCCAAGGCGAAAAGTTATAATGGACGGGAATTCTTCTTTAGAAAGCGCCATTATTCTGGAAAAATCCAAATCATTCGTCAAAATCGTTTCTCCTGATTTTCGAGCAAAAGCGACAATGTCTTCATCGGGAGTTTGATCCAGCCCAACATCATAAACATGTCGGGCTGAATATCCCAAACTCAGCAAAATATCGCGAAAAGAAGGCAGAAGATTTTCATCAAGCAGTAAATTCATGCAGCAGCGGGAGTAAGCTTCAGTGGAAGATAACGATCCTTAAAATGAGCAGCCGCAAAAGCAATACTCTCGTAAACATCAGTAGTTGATAGCTTTGGATACGCCTCGACAATTTTTTCTACGCTCATACCTCCAGCTAAATACGATAAAATAGCGACAACCGTAATACGTGTATGTTCAATACGGGGTTGCCCGTCACAGAAGTCTGGATCCGCTACTATCCTTTTGAAACCTGCAAAATGTACGTCTGGCATAAGCATTATTTATACAAAAATAGCAGGATTTTTTTGTACAATCAAGTCATTGTTGTTTTACCAAGCAGATTTAGTGGAGACGCTTAAGCCCTAAATCGCCCGCATTTTATTCCCCTTCGCGTCATGCGTCACTTCCGCCAGCCCCAATGCCTCCATCAACGGCGGAACGTACATGCCAAAACGGCCCCGATAGCCTTTTTTCAAGCCATACCACCCTCCTACCGGGTTGTTTTCAGCACGGCCCCAGGCTTCTACGGTACCCTCTTTCGCTGGTTTTTGCTCATCGGCACTGCCTAGTTCCATCCAGTCCCCATGGGCTTTGAGCATGGCGTGCAAGTCTTCCAGGCAGCGGATATCGTAGTGTAAAACGGTTTTCCCCACGGTACATACCAGGATTTCTTTGCCGTCTTTTTCATCCACGTGCATGGTGTATTCTCCGGACAGCGGCGGAGTTTTAAGCAACATCGGGTTGGCTTTGGTTCCAATTTTGTCTTTCATGATATCTGGATTTTGGGTTTGAATCAATTGGCTTGCATAATGCTTTCGGCTTCCTTTTTCAGGTCGGTGGCGAAATGCTTGTTTGCGTTTCTGACGAACGAGCAAATAAAAACGATAGGCTAAACTTCATTTTTTTTCAAAAAACTTTCCATCACTTTTCGATTGTGCTCTAAATGATGTAGTTGTAACTCAGCAGCACCGGAGGTAAAGGGATCAATGCCTTGTAAAATTTGCATACGGAGGTCAAAAAGATGCTCTTTGTCCCCTTTTTCCGCAGCCTTGACCATGTCAATTTTGACCGCCTCTTCCTGAAATTTTTGTTGGGGGTTAAACACGGCGTTCAACTCCGAACATTGGTGGCAAGTCCCTTCCTTATTGATCAAGGCACAACGCCCTTCAAATATGCTGATCATTTTGGTCCTAGCGGTATGTAGGTAATATTTGACCATGGCCTCGCTGGTGTCCACAATTTGTAAGATTTCGGCAACCTTAAAATCGTACACTTCCTTGAGCAGAAGGCAGATTTGCTGCTCCAGCGGCAGTGATTTGGCGATGCAAGTAAAACAAAAAGCAATGTGTTCCTTGATTTCGAAAGTGCCTTGGGTGGAGCTGTGGCGGATCTGCATGGCTTCCTGAAAGAACTGAAGGTTAGACAAAGCCGCCGTTTTACAGATATCGGTTACGTCTTCCGTCCAGCGTTTTTTAGCCCTAATATTGTCTTTAGCTAGATTGGCAGCGATCGAAAATATCCAGGTTTTGAGCGAAGAATCGCCCCGTAAGCTCTCAATTTTTTCAGCTGCCTTGAGGTAGGTATCCTGAACAATGTCTTCGGCATCAGCTACACTGGCCGTGATCCTGAGGATAAAGGATTTGAGCTGACCCTGGATTTGTTCAAATTCGGTGTTTAGGTGGGTGCTGGACATGGGTATCTAGGTTTTTGCAAAATTTTAATGCCAGTAGAAATAATACTAAAATGAAGAGATTTAATCCATTGTTAACCTACAATCTGATCCAACCACCAATTGGCCCTGGCCCCACTGGCGCCACTACTCGGGCAAGTCCCCTCCCCTCGCAATTCCTCCACGATGCTTTGAATCAAGGGTTGTTGCACATGCTCCGGGTAAGGAATGGGGTATTCCTCTGAACCCTCCACCGTTTCCACCCGAATGGGTGAATCGTTGAAAAAAGCAAAGCTGATTTTGCCTTTTGAACCGATGATCTGGGTTTCATCCGTACGTTGTTCGGGATTGACCGTGAAGCACCAGGTGCCGGAGCCCATCACGCCACAAGCAAACTCAAAATTGGCCACCAC
The DNA here is from genome assembly GCF_965225875.1 of Haliscomenobacter sp. Classification (GTDB taxonomy): domain Bacteria; phylum Bacteroidota; class Bacteroidia; order Chitinophagales; family Saprospiraceae; genus Haliscomenobacter. The sequence goes on from NZ_CBDDBS010000002.1 coordinate 2,321,049, forward strand.
CATATCATCCGCAGTGTAAAGCCCAGCCTGGTTGCGCGCCATCCCTTGCACCTGATAAATATCTCCAAACAAATACTCCAAAAAATCCACTTGATGGGAGGCCAGATCGTGAAAATGTCCCCCACCGGAAATCTCAGGGTTTACCCGCCAACGGGGTTGGGGATTTTCCGCAATTTCCTCGGCTTGTGGTGGATTGTGTACACGCAGGTGCACAAAGCGGATGTCGCCAATGACCCCGGATTGTACCAATTCCTGAATTTTGAGAAAATTGGGCAAGGAACGCCGATAATAGGCTACAAAAAGGGGCATCCCGGTTTCCTGGCTCACCTGATTCATCGCCGCACACTCGGCGCTGTTCATGGCCATCGGTTTTTCCACATATACTGCCTTGCCCGCACGCATGGCCCGGATGGCGTAGTCAGCGTGCACATTGGGGGGAGTTGCAATGTAGATGGCGTTGACTTCGGGGTCTTGCAGCAGGGCATCCACATCGTCATACCAGCGGGGCACCTGGTGGCGTTGGGCATAATCCGCGGCTTTATCGCGGTCGCGGGCCATCACCGCCACCAGGGTAGAATGAGGAGTTTTGCTGAATGCCGGGCCACTTTTTTTCTCGGTTACGTTTCCGCAGCCGATCATGCCCCAGTAGATGTGGGATAAAGACATGTTATTTATGTAGGGGCAACCCTTTGTGGTTGCCCCACCGCTAAAATAGCAAAGAATAATCGTAAGGGCAACCCTAGGTGGTTGCCCCTCACCCAAATCGTAGGGGCAACCACCTAGGGTTGCCCCTACGGTTTGGCAATGGCCAACTTATCTTTTTCCAGGTGCCGGAAATTGGTATACCCCAAATACACACAAAACAGCAAGGTCACAATGCTCATGTAACCTACCCAGTTGTAATGGATTAATTTTCCGCTCTCAGGGTCTTTGGTCACAATAAACCCAGCTACCAAAGCCGCCAGGCCACTACCCAACTGCTGCAAACTGCTGTTGAAACTCTGAAAGCTACCTCTGTGCTCCGGATTCACCACACTGGTGATCATTGCGCTGGAGGTCACACCCCGACCAGTTGCCACCGAAAACCAGAGTCCAAACAAAATCAACACCGGAATATAGGCCTCTAAGGGCGGCAAGTTGGTAATGACAAAAACCATCGGTAGCGCCGAAAAAGTACAAATCATAAAAATGAACACCTTCCCGTGAATATCCGACAGCCGTCCCAAAATGTTGGAAGCAAAAAAGGCCGCAACCCCGCCAACGAGATATATTAAAGGTGTAATGTTTTTGGAAAAACCAACATTAAACTCCATGAAGGGATTGATGAAGGGAATGATGGAAAAATGTCCAAACATGATCAATCCACTAAAAAGTAAGGCGGTGTATTGGCGGCGATCCGCAAAAACATTCGTGATGACGCTCCACTTGCTGTGTCGTTCGGCCCCCTCAGGTTGGATATGCCCCGTCATATTGGGCAAGTAGCGGATCAACAAGGGAATCAATACAATCCCCAGAATGCCTACCAACAAAAATGGAGCATGCCAGGAAATCAAATTGGCCAAATACAAGGCAAAAGGTACCCCAAAAGTGGAAGCCAGCGCAAAGGCCGACATGATGGCCCCCATTGCAGCCCCCCGCCGCTCGTAAGGGAAACTATCTGCTACGATGGACAGTACCTGTGCCCCAATCAGACCCCCGAACAAGCCAGCAACGGTTCGAGCTATAAATAAGGTGATGAATGTAGGAGCAAGGCCGCAGGCAATGGTACCGATCAAAAAGCCCATGTATGCATACAGCAATACTTTTTTGCGGTCGTAACGATCCACAAAAAAAGCAGCACCAAAGCCAGACACCGCTGCGCTGATGGTATATGCTGAAACCAGGATCGAAAATTGCTTGGGTGACAAGTCAAAATAAGGCATCAGGTAATTCCCCAAGGGCATCAAGATCATAAAATCAAGGATGTGGGTAAAGTTCAAGGCAGCTAAAAGGATCAGGATAATCCGCTCTTTCCAATTCATAATGTAGTAGTTGTGTTCGGGTATATAAATCGAGATAAGGATAGGAACACGAAAAATCAGTTTCCGGTTTCATTCCTATTCAAGTCTTTCGCATTTCCTACCTGTACATACACTTTTTTCTGAAACAGTCAAATATTTTTTATCCGAGTGTGGAAAAGATGTTAGTCTTTTCCACAGTTTTGTTTTGGTTTAGTGTAAAAAAAGAGGGAAATTGGACTCCTGATTAAACCAAAAGTTTTATGATAGCCAAAGACCAAGAGAACATCACGCAACTACAAACCTATTCTTTCGAAGAGGCAGTTGCCGCAAGCACGGAATATTTTAAAGGCGACAGCCTTGCCGCCAACGTATGGGTAAACAAGTATGCCTTAAAGGATTCCTTTGGCAATATTTATGAGAAAACACCGGAGGACATGCACCGACGCATCGCCCGTGAGATCGCGCGCATCGAGTCCAAGTATCCTAACCCATTGAGTGAAGAAGCAGCCTACGATTTGTTGAAAGATTTTGCCTACATCGTGCCTCAAGGTAGTCCGATGGCAGGCATTGGCAATAACCTGCAGGTATCCTCGCTTTCCAACTGTTTTGTGATTGGCAACTTTGCCGATTCCTACGGTGGGATCATCCGTACCGATGAAGAACAGGTGCAACTCATGAAACGCCGCGGTGGTGTAGGGCACGATTTGTCCCACATCCGCCCCAAGGGTAGCCCAGTGATGAACTCGGCCCTGAGCTCTACCGGGATCGTACCCTTCATGGAGCGCTACTCCAATTCCACCCGCGAAGTGGCTCAGGATGGCCGCCGCGGTGCACTGATGCTGAGTGTATCCAGCAAGCACCCCGATGCCGAAGCTTTCATCGACGCCAAACTGGAGCAAGGCAAAGTAACCGGTGCCAACGTATCCGTCCGCATCGACGACGAATTTATGCGCGCCGCCATGAGTGGCACACCTTATAAGCAGCAGTTCCCGGTCGATTCGCCCAATCCCAAAATGACCAAGGAGATCGATGCTTCGGCCCTTTGGGACAAAATCATCTACAACGCCTGGAAATCTGCAGAGCCGGGGGTATTGTTCTGGGATACCGTGATTCGGGAATCCGTGCCAGATTGTTATGCTGATCTGGGCTACCGTACCAGCTCAACCAATCCTTGTGGCGAAATTCCCCTTTCTCCCTACGACAGCTGCCGCCTTTTGGCGCTGAACTTGTACAGCTACGTTGAAAAGCCCTTCACCCCTGAAGCACGTTTCAACTTCGAAAAATTTGCGGAACATGCTCAATTGGCCCAGCGCATCATGGACGATATCATCGACATGGAGATGGAAAAAATTGACCGCATCATCGAAAAAATTGAAAAAGACCCGGAAGCCCGCGACCTGAAAGAGGTGGAATACGAGCTTTGGAATAAGGTACGCACCGCTTGTATCGGCGGTCGCCGTACGGGTGTGGGCATCACCGCTGAGGGCGATACCCTGGCCGCATTGGGTTTGCGCTATGGCAGCGACGAAGGCATCGAAATGTCTGTAAAAATTCACCAATGCCTGGCCGTTAATGCCTACCGCGCTTCGGTAGACATGGCGCGTGACCGTGGAGCTTTCCCCATTTACGATACCCAGCGGGAGGCGAACAATCCGTTCATCCAGCGCATTGCGGCTGCCGATCCACAGTTGTACGCCGATATGCAGCGCTATGGTCGCCGCAACATCGCACTGCTGACCATCGCACCTACGGGCACCACCAGTTTGATGACCCAAACGACTTCAGGGATCGAACCTGTATTTATGGTGAGCTACAAGCGCCGCCGGAAGGTGAACCCCAACGACAAAGATGTCAAAGTGGCCTTTATCGATGAGGTGGGCGACCACTGGGAAGAATACAACGTGTTCCACCACAAATTCCTCGATTGGCTCCAGCAAAACGGCTACAATGTAGACGAGGTAACCAAAATGAGCGCCGAGGAACTGCAACCGATCATCGAAAAGTCGCCTTACCATAAGGCCAGTGCCAACGATGTAGACTGGGTACAAAAGGTAAAAATGCAGGGTGCCATCCAAAAATGGGTGGATCACTCCATCAGCGTAACGGTCAACATCCCCGAAGATACTTCCGTGGACATGGTCAAGCGCATTTACCAAACGGCCTGGGAAGAAGGTTGCAAGGGTTGCACCATTTACCGCGACGGTTCTCGCTCTGGTGTGTTGATCTCTTCGGAGAAAAAAGACAAAAAAGACAAAAAAGGTAGCAACGGCCAGTCTTCCAATGGCAATGGCCACGCCAAGTTTGGGGAAGCTCACTATCCCGAGCGCCCCGATCGCCTGGAAGCAAAAATTGTACGCTTCATGAACAACGACAAGCAGTGGATCGCCGTAATCGGTCTGCTGGAAGGTCGCCCTTATGAAGTTTTCACTGGCGCTGCTATCGATACCTTCAAACTGCCACCTTACGTGGAAACGGGCTGGGTCAACAAAGCCAAAGGTGAAGATGGCCGCAACCGCTACGACTTCCAGTTCATGGATCGTGACGGCTACCGCGTGACCATCGAAGGCCTCAGCCGCAGCTTCAATAAGGAATATTGGAACTACGCCAAACTGATCTCCGGCGTGCTCCGCCTGGGTATGCCCATCCAAAAAGTGGTCGACCTAGTCGAAGGCCTCAATGCCGACGAGGATTACATCAACACCTGGAAAAACGGGGTGGTTCGCGCGCTAAAAACGCTGGTGCCCGATGGGACAAAAGCAGCGAAAGCAGAGTGCCCATCGTGCGGGGATGCACATGGATTGGTGTATAAGGAGGGATGTTTGAGTTGTGTGAGTTGTGGGTATTCGAAGTGTAATTGATTGAATATCATAAAGAAGGCCGGGTTACTCAGAGGAGTGATCCGGCTTTTCTTTATTTAGACGATTAGAATAGCAAATATTGCCGTTTTACCAATCTCTCCATTCATCGGCAATTCCCTCCCCATCTGCATAGTCCTCGGGATTTAAGTTTGCTGCTGCGGTAATCGCATCCAATAAATCACACAATTCTTCACGTTCTCCTGTTTCTATCAAGACATGGTCTAGTTCTTCATTCAACGCATTCAGAGCTTCCACGGAGATTCTAAATTGCTCAACTTTTTGAGCTTTTGGTGCATCTTCACCCAATTGTATAAGGCCATCAATCAAATCATCTAATATCGCTTGCGCCGCCATACAATTCTCCTGCGTGTATTGCTCCATAATAGGGAAATTAGCCTGCCATTTTTGGAATGGATAATGTGATTTAGTAGCAAGTAATTGTTCGGCATAAGACATTTGAAGGCTGTTTTGAGGTTAAAAAGAGATGAAAAATTAGAATAAATTTATTCAACAATCAATATGTGCCTAAAAAATTGTTAGAATCCTTTGGTTGGGAAATTCAACCGCTCCCGCGGTTGCCGCCCACACCAACCATTTCCTTGTCCCCGGACGACCGGGGCTACGGTGAATTCAACCGCTCCCGCGGTTACCGCCCACACCAACCATTTCCTTGTCCCCGGGCGACCGGGGCTATGGTGAATTCAACCGCTACCGCGGTTTGTAGCAACTAAAAATTCGAGGGCATGGTCATCCCATTTTGGTGGAGATCACACACTCAAATTGAGCATAAACCGCTCACCATCAAACCTCCCGAGAATCGCGGTAGCGATTCAATTCACCATAGCCCCGGTCGTCCGGGGTAAAATAGGCAACTCGGGCTTCCACAACCGCGGCAGCGGTTGAACCATAGAGATTCGCAACACCAAAACACAACAAAATTCGATGTCCAATGGAGATTCAAACACCCTGAGAATCAATTCAACCGCTCCCGCGGTTGCCGCCCACCCCCAACCATTCCTTGTCCCCGGACGACCGGGGCTATGGTGAATTCAACCGCTCCGCGGTTTGAAGCGACAAAAAATCGAGGGCATGGTCATCCCATTTTGGTGGAGATCACACACGAAAATCGAGCATAAACCACTCACCATCAAAGATCTCGAGAATCGCGGTAGCGATTCAATTCACCATAGCCCCGGTCGTCCGGGGTAAAATGTTCGGTCAATGTTTCACAACCGCGGATGCGGTTGAACTCACCATCAGCCCCATTCAATCCAAGTATTTTTCATCAAAATCAACCTCATACTCGGTCAATAACTCAATCAATTCCTCTCGATAAGTCTTGTGCCGATGGTGCTCCTCCTGATCTTTGATGTATTGCACCAAATCGGCTTTCCCATGAATAGAGAGGGTAAATGCCCCATAACCATCTTGCCAGCGTTCAAAGCCCGGGAACAGATTTTTCTCCTTGATAAAATCACTACTCGCTAATTTGATGTCTTTGACCAAGTCGGCCAGTGCAATAGTAGGGTGAAGATCTAGGGCCAAATGGATATGGTCTTCCACCCCATTAACGCGATACAGGTAGCATTTTTTCTTCTTCAAAATGCCATAGATGTAATTGAATAACTCTCTCCGATTTTCCTTGACCAAAACAGCTTCCCTGTATTTGGTGCCAAATACGATGTGGTACAAAATTTGAGTGTAGGTACGCATGCCTGAAAAAATTTGAATTGAACAACATTGGATTGATCTTGCCCGCAATAGATTGGGGCATGCTGCGATTGCAGCCAGAAAGGAGCGTAAAGAATAGTTGTTTATTCAGGCAAAAAAGATGTTCAAATGTAAAAGATTCTGGGGGATTTTCCAAAAAGAGTTGCTTTGTACAACCACTACCGCGGTTAGTAGCCACTAAAATTAGCCTCTACCAACCACGGCAGCAATTCACTTCACCCGAAACCAGGTCTGTGTCCGATAAATCCCCGTCCAGTGCTTCCCGCGCACTTTGAGTTCATTCGGTTTGTCGGCTTCCACCCAAACCACGCAGCCGTAGACGTTCCCATTCTGGGGGTCGAGGATGGTTCCGTTTTTCCAGGTGCCTTCCACTTCCTGCATCCCTTCGATGATGACCATCCCATTTACCGGTTGGCCTTTTTTATCCCCTTTACACTCGTCGCATTTGGCATTGGGTTTGTCGGTCAGGATTTTGACGATCTTGCCGTACATTTTACCATTTTTTTGGTACACCTCTACGTGTGATTTGGCTTCGCCCGTTTTGTCGTCGATGCTTTTCCAAACACCGAAGGGGCTGTTGCTTTGCGCAGTTAAGTTAGTGATGCCAAGTAGCATCAAGAAGCTAAAAAAGCAATACTTCATTGGTCAATTTGATTTGGTTAGTTGTTAGACAAGCGCTTGCGCTACCATCCTAATTCCTCCGGGTGCCAGAATACTTCCTTGAAGTTGACTACCCGGTCATTTTCCACTTTAACGCCTTCTGCTTCCAAAAGTTGTTGCATCAAACTAGGCGGCTTAAAATGCGCACGCCCGCTCAGTTCACCTTTGCTATTGACCACCCGGTGGGCGGGAACATCACCAAAGGCAGAACAGTTGTTCAAAGCCCAGCCTACCATCCGCGCCGAACCCAGGGCCAAATAATCGGCAATGGCGCCATAACTGCTTACCCGTCCGGGTGGAATCAGGCGGGTGATGTCAAAAACAAGTTCCTGATAATTTGCTTTAGCCATACGGTTATTTTACCTGTACATGAATGTGATCGTCGTGGCGAACTGCCTGACAGCCGTGGTAGCGAATGTTGTTGAGGCGGCCCAAACCCAGGCGGCCTTTGAGGTGGGGTTCGATGAAGATTTTTTCGGTTGCAGGGTCTTGTGACAAATTTTGCAGCAGTTGGGTATTCAGCTCCACATCAAAAGGATAACGTTTGGGGTCGGCTTTTACCCACGTCTGTAAAAGGCTGTACTGCCAAGCCCCTCTTTGGGCACATATTTCAGGTTGGTTCAATTCCCCTTCAGCAGGTGGCTCCGAGAAACCGTAGCCCATAAAACTGGGGTATTGGGTCGTACTCCTCTGCTCCCGGGTATCGTAGCGAAAAAAGGCGAGGTCCAATTTTCTACCATCACCATGGCTGAGATGGGGAAAAAGGGGGAATTTTCGGCCAAAAGGAAAATTGGCGTCCAGGTACACCAGGTGCTGTTCGGCATCCAGTTTTTGTAAAAAACGGCCTTGTCGTATTGCCAGCTCATACAAAGCCGGGGTTACGTAATGGCGGTTACTCAGGCAAGTCCACCAACTGAGTGGCGCTACAGGGCGCTCCGACCTCGTCCCCAAGGGCAGGGCCACACGCCCATTGAGCCGGGCCAGCAAAGGTACCAATACGATGGCGGAAAAAAAATAAAGCAGGGCAAAGGATAAACTGCGCCAGGCCCAGCGCCCCTTGATCGACTTGCGCCTCATCCAGAAGGCCCGATTCAGCAACCAAATCAGGCCACCCACCTGGGTAAGCACGGTGAGTAAAAATAGCCAGATCATTTGGATCAATACCAGGAATATGCGCATCGGGTTTGTTTTTTAGCACAAGACACCAATAAAATTGTTAAAATTCATACATTTATTGGGATCATGAGTTAGGAAAAGTACTGCTTTCAAATTTTATTTGTTTACATTTGCGTCGTTTTTCTTCAAAGTTAATTAGAAAAGATGGCTCTGATTAGTACAATTCGCAAGAATAGCGCTTTGATTGTGGTGTTGATCGCGCTTGGCCTACTTGGCTTCATTATTCAGGATATGATGGGTGGCCAGAATAGTATCTTTGGCAGTATACAACCTAGCATTGGCAAAATTAATGGCCAAAAAGTAGACCTGAATGAGTTTAACCGCACCGAAAGTATCCTCTATGCTGGATCAACTGGTGACATTTATGCTCGTCGCAGTGCGCTGTGGGATTATTTCGTGGAAAAGGCGCTGATTGATCAGGAAGGCGAAAAGCTCGGCCTTGGGGTAAGCAAAAACGAATTGAATGACCTTCAATTTGGCCCAGAACCCAGTCCAATCATCATGCAGCGTTTCATGGATCAAACGACCGGGCAACTCAACCGGGAACAATTGAACTCCCTGAAGCAGCAAATCACCTCCAATACCATGACTGCAACTGCTCGCTCATACTGGGCAATTCAGGAGCAGGAGATCATCAAGGATCGCATTCAGACCAAGTTGGTCAATATGGTGTCCAAGGGGATGTACATGCCTAGCTGGGCGGCTGAAATGAGCCAGAAAGAAAGTGCAACCATGATGGAGCTGGTTTACACCCGCATTCCATTTGACGCCATCGACAACTCCGAAGTATCGGTTTCTGACGAAGATTATGCCAACTACCTGAAAGAAAACCCAGGTTTGTTCAAATTCACGGAAGAAGCCCGCAAGCTCGGTCTGGTTATTTTTGACGTAAAACCAACCAAAGCAGACTCAGCTGCACATCGCAAAAAAATTGCTGACCTGATTAAGGAGTGGAAAAAGGCCACTAATGATACCGTATTTGTGGAGCAATACCTTGGAACCATCGACGGTGCCTATGTCAAAAGAGAAGGTTTGTTGCAAAATGCGGACAGCATCTTCAACTTGCCAATCGGCGGAATTTTTGGCCCATATGTAGAAGGCAACGCTTACCGTGCTGTAAAACTGCTGGACCGCAAAGTTGTACCTGACAGTGTAAAATCTCGCCATATTTTGATCCGTCCTGATGCTACAACTCCATTGGCAGTAGCTAAGGCGCGTATCGACAGTATCAAAGGTGCCATCGAAAAAGGAACTGCTACTTTCGAAGCCATGGCTGCCCGTTTTGGCCAGGATGGTACTTCCATGAGTGGTGGCGATTTGGGTTATTCTGCTCCTGGTGGAATGGTTAAACCTTACGATGACCTGATTTTCTACCAGGCGGAACAAGGAAAATTGTACACCGTAGAGACTCAGTTCGGCGTGCACCTGGTAGAAGTAACTGGCAAAAGAATTACTTCCAATAGCTCAGGCGTACGGGTCGCTTACCTCAATGAGGTCATCAAACCTTCCAAGGAAACCGAGACCAAACGTTTTGACGAAGCACAGCGTTTCCTGAATGCCAACAACAAAGACATCAATAGCATGTTGGCTGCTGCGAAAAAATTAAAAGGCGTTACTCAAGAAACCAGCCCAGCGGTAAATGCCAATGAATTCTTTGTGGGTTCTTTGGGCTCTGGCCAAACTTCTCGGGAAATCGTTCGTTGGGCCTTCGGTGCTTCCAAAGGTGAAGTTGCTCCTGATATCTACACTTTCACTGATCCAACCGAATTTTACACCAACAAGTACGTATTGGCTGGGGTAAAAACCATCTTCAAGCCAGGCAATGCCACGGCAGACCAGGTGAAGGAAGACATCGAAACGGTGGTCATCAACCGCAAAAAAGGGGAACTGATCATCGACAAGATCAAGGGCAAAGGAGTAGAAGCAGCAGCAGCTCAATACAGTGCTAAAGTGGACACCCTGCGCAACATCCGTTTCAATCAGTCTTTCCTGCCCAATAACGTAGGTAGCGAGCCTCGCTTCAATGCCTACGCCTTCAAATTGAAGCAGGGTCAAACCAGCAAACCGTTTGTAGGCAATAATGGTGTGTATGTGGTTAATGCATTTAATGTTTCCACACCTAGTTCGGCTTCTGATGTGAACCAATTGAAGTCTACACTTGCCACCAGTGCACGGGCTCAGGTAGGGACTCGTTTCATGCCTGCCTTCCGTAAAATGGCTAAGATTAAGGACAACCGCTCGAAATATTTCTAAGCGAATAGTTTATTTTGATCAAAAAAGCGGACGTTGGGTAACCCTAACGTCCGCTTTTTTTATGCCGTTTACTAAACCTCAAAGATTTAGTAAACGTTTGCTCTAATCATTTAAAAGGATGTTTCGCCTGCGGCAAGGCGGCCAGCGGATGGTACTCACCTGACAGTCCATGCACTTCAGCTTCGCGAATCTCATGCACCAATGCAATCGAAGGCGCAGCATCCCGCAGGCCAAAACCCTCGCCCGCCAATACTCCCCGGTAACTCTCTGTGTGTAAATCGGTAAAACCTTCGCTAAATTCAAGCTCCTGACCATCGATGCTAATGGATCGAAAGGTGCGCCCCCCTTTTTCCTGAACTGCTGCTGGTAAGGTTTTTTCGTCGATGCTCAAAAACCAGCGTACCCGGGCTTGCGCCAATTCTAGGTAACCGGCAGCCCGATCGTGGCTATGCAGGTGTACTTCACTTTTTTGGACTGGTCCAAAAATCCAGATCAACATGTCAAAAAAATGAATGCCAATGTTGGTAGCAATACCCCCGGATTTGGACAGCTCTCCTTTCCAGCTGGCAAAGTACCAGGCACCACGGGAAGTAATGTACGTCAGGTCAATGTCGTATTTTTTGGCGGAGGTTTGGGCTTCGACCTGTTGTTTCAAAGCCTTGATCACCGGGTGCAGGCGCAGTTGGAGAATGGTGAAGACCTTATGGCCCGTTTCTTGTTCATTGCGCTGGAGGGCTTCGGCGTTCCAAGGATTGAGCACCAGCGGCTTTTCACAAATGACATCTGCCCCCTGCCGCAATCCAAAGCGAATGTGCGCATCGTGCAGGTAATTGGGGGAGCAAATGCTCACGTAGTGCAAAGTTTGCCCTTTTTGCCGAAATTTTTCCAAGTGTCGATCGAAACGTTCGAACTCCACAAAAAAGGCTGCTTCAGAGAAATATGAATCCAAAACCCCAACGGAATCGGTAGGATCCATAGCTGCAATCAAACGATTACCCGTTTCCTTAATGGCGCGCAAATGGCGGGGCGCCACGTAGCCAGCTACTCCAATCAGGGCAAAATTTTGCACTAGTCTATTTTTTTTACTTGCCCCTCTTCCAACCGATACCTATCGCCAGAGCCCGGACAAGTAGCCAGGTTTTGTTCATCAAAATAGAGGCGTTCGCCGTATTCACTCATCCAGCCGATGGCCTTGGCAGGATTGCCCACCAGTAAGGCGTAAGCTGGAACATCTTTCAAAACAACGGCCCCCGCCCCGATAAAGGCATAAGCGCCAATGCGGATGCCGCACAGTATGGTGGCATTGGCGCCAATGGTAACGCCCCGCTCTACCCGGGTTTCGCGGTACTCTCCCTTACGGTTGACGGCGCTGCGTGGATTGTACACATTGGTGAATACCATCGAAGGCCCCAGGAACACATCGTCTGCACAGATGACCCCTGAATACAGCGATACGTTGTTTTGCACTTTGACATTTTTTCCCAAAACCACCCCATCGGCAACAAATACATTTTGTCCCAAACTGCACTGTTCACCAATGACAGCACCCGGCATGACGTGACAGAAATGCCAGATTTTGGTGCCTGCTCCAATTTGGGCACCTGAGTCGATGATGGCGGTGGGATGTTGGTAGAACATAGGAGTTGAGAAGTTGAGAAGTTGAGGAGTTGAGGAGTTGAGGAGTTGAGGCTACTGCGAGCGACTTGGATAAGGACGCGTCTAAGTCGCTTGCGGTAGCCTCAACCTTCTAAACCTCCCTCAACCTTCTCAAACCTTATAAGCTATCAAATTTCGAAATCGCCCCCGTTTTTTCAAACAACTCCGTCAAAGACATTTGGGTTTGACGGATGTCTTGCCAATCTTTGAGGATGATGCCGAGGGTTGATTCTACGGTTTCTTTGTCCAGGTGTTCAATGTGGAGGTTGGCCAGGGCCGTGGCCCAGTCGAGGGTTTCGGCTACACCTGGCACTTTATCGAGCCGCAGTTGGCGCAATTCGCGCATGAAGGCGCAAATTTGTTCACCCAATTTGGCATCGATCCCCGGCACTTTGCTGCGTACAATTTGTAACTCCTTATCAAAATCGGGGTAATCGATGTACAGGTACAAACAACGGCGGCGCAAGGCTTCGGATAACTCTCGCACCCGGTTGCTCGTCACGATGACGTGGGGGCGGTGGGTCGCATGAATGGTGCCGATCTCTGGGATCGTGATTTGCCAGTCGGAAAGCACCTCCAATAAAAAACTTTCGAACTCTTCGTCAGCCCGGTCGATCTCGTCAATGAGCAGAACTGGCGCTTTATGGTGGGTAATGGCCTGGAGCAAGGGGCGTTTGAGCAGGAATTTTTCGCTGAAGATGTTTTTTTCCCGTTCCGCCAGATCCATTTCCAGGCCTTCTTCCATTTTCAGGTACAACAATTGCTGCTGGTAATTCCATTCGTAGAGGGCATGATTGGCATCCAGCCCTTCGTAGCACTGCAAACGGATCAAGTCTGTATCTAGGGCTTTGGCCATCACCTTGGCAATCTCTGTTTTGCCAACTCCTGCCGGCCCTTCTATCAAGAGGGGTTTGCCCAGGCGCATCGACAAGAACATGGACAATACAATCGGTTTTTCGGTGATGTAGCCTTGTGCAGCCAATAAATCCTGCACTTGTTCCAGTGTTACCATGGTAGCCTATTTATGAATCAGTGGCGTAAACTCTCCTTCACTTTTGGCCACCACAATCGTAGCGACCGCATTTCCGATCAGGTTGGTGATGGCCCTTGCTTCGGACATGAATCGATCCACCCCCACCAGCAGGCCCAAACCCTCGATCGGTATTTGGGGAAATGAAGACAATGTAGACGCCAAAACGATAAATCCACTTCCGGTAACCCCAGCGGCCCCTTTGGAAGTCAGTATTAAAATGCCAACGATGTACAATTGTTCCTGAATACTCAGTTTTACCCCAAAAACCTGGGCAATGAACAGCACCGACATCGACAAATAGATACTGGTTCCGTCCAGATTGAAGGAATACCCGGTGGGAATGATCAGGCCAGCGGCTTGTTTGGAGGCACCGTAGCGTTCCATTTTTTCAATCATGCGAGGTAGCACTGATTCTGAAGAAGAAGTGCCCAACACAATCAAAATTTCTTCTTTGATGAAGCCCAGCAATTTCCACAAACTGATTTTGGAAAAATAACAAATCAGGTTCAATACCACAAAAATGAACAAGGCCATAGTGATGTAAACTGTTAGCATGAGCATGGCGAGTGGCTTGAGGGTACCCAGACCGTATTTGCCCACGGTGTAGGCCATCCCCCCAAATGCGCCCAAGGGGGCCAGCACCATGATCATAGCCATGATTTTGAACAAGACCTGCAGGATTTTGTCAAAGGTTTTGAGTAGCCCATGCCCGGTATCCCCCAGTTGGGCAATCCCGATGCCAAAAAGGATCGAAAAGAACAATACCTGCAACAAGTTCCCTTCCGCAAAAGCGCCCAACACGTTTGGGGGCACAATTTCAGTGATGTGATCAACCCAGGTTTTTTCCTTGCTTTTTTCTACATACTCACTGACATCACCACTGTTGAGATGGGCGGTATCCAGCCCCGCACCCGGTTGAATTACGTTAGACACCACCAACCCAATGAACAAGGCCAGGGTCGTGACCGTGATGAAATACAATAAGGCCTTCCCACCAATACGCCCAAATTGCCGGAGGTCACTCACCTTGCCAATGCCCGTCACAATGGTCAAAAAAATGATGGGCGCAATGACCATCTTGATCATGTTGATGAAGGTTTTGGCGATGGGTTGCATGGCTTCTCCCGTTTTTGGAAAAAAAGCCCCCAGCAACACCCCTAGTGCGATGGCTACCAAGACCCTGAACGTAAGGTTGTTGTAAAAACGTTTGGGCCGTGCTAACTGGACTTCCGGCCCTTCAGCATTTGGGTCGGGGATGTAGGATTGGATCATAGATTTCGGTACTTGTTGCGTAAATATAACCGAAAATCCGAGAAGCTGTTTTAAAAGCCCTGAACGGCACTAAAAAAGTCTATGGTAATAAATTGAGCACTATCTTGAATCGGGTAAGTTCCGTCGGCAATGCTTAGCTTACTCGTTCCCAATGCGGTCAATAGGCTCTCCGAAAAACAAAAAGCCTCTTCCAAACAAAAATACCCACTGGCAAAACGCAGCGCATACTGCTCCGGAGTGATCGAATCTTTAAAAAATTCAAACCGAATCGTCGAAGAATTGGGCGTTTGAATGTATGCTAAACTTGCTCCACAAGGAGAGTTGCTGGCCTGATAATCTGGAGAATCCACTGCATTGATTTTACAAATGCCCAGACCTTTGCAGTTCCTGCTGCTTAAACCATATACCACTTCTGCCAAAATTTGGGTTTGCCCCCCTTTTTCGTCAACTCTTCTGGAGCCACAGTTTATGGTCTGCATTGAAGTATGTTTGGTCATTTTCTCTAGCTTGCCTGTTAAAAGATAAGGTATGTTTTATGTCCAAATCTGAGGTTTAAATTTCAACAAAGCAAGGCATTTTTGCACAAAAATGACCAGCCTAAATACATGGAAATGTAGTTGCCGACATTTTTTCCGGGAAATCAATGGTCATTTTTTTGTAAATATCAAAAAAATGTTAATTTTGGTAATCGGCTAATGAAGTTTTTAAGTTTGGATCTTACCTAAATCGTCTATCACTTGTGCTTTTTGCGGGTTTTTAAATTTTCTGATTCATGGAAGAATTCAGAGAGCTTGCTCTATTGTTAAAAAATTACTCAGCCGATCAGCACATTGATGTATTTGATAGCACATCTATCAAACAAATGCCTTTTTGGACTGCTGGGCCATTTGAAAATGGGCATACCGAAGTTGACCATCAAGTGGAACCAGGGATGAATGGCCAATCAAAAACGATCAGCCACGACTCAAACCAGTCGCGTCAACGACTTTGGAATACTATGTTGTTCCTGGATTTGACCCAGGAAGATCATTACGATCCCCGGCGGGTAGCGTACCTCTGTTGGCAACGGCTTGCGGTGTTAAAAACCCTCATGGCGGCAGGCGCTTTTAAGTCTCTACGTGAAATAGCTGAGTCAATTCTGCAAATGGCCACAGCCTATGAGCTTACCACGATTGTGATTGAAACAGCCGCGCAACTTCGGCAATTTTGTGCCCTGCACAATGGAAATACTAAAGGGTTCGAGAAATATTCTCGAATCATCAATCGATACGAAAGCATATTGCAGGCCGAACAAGCCGCAGATGATGAATACTGCACGTTTTTATTTCTGCAAAATCAGGCCTCGCACAGCGCCCACTCACTGGCTAAACACGCCAGAGAAGCTTGTCAAAGGCTCCAAACTCATGCACAGTCCTGCACCACTAACGCCTTTGTGCTCAATTTTTACTTTCTAAAACTACAAGCTGCCTTTTTGGTAGCTGAATGGGAAGCAGTTGTACAAATCAGCAACCAGGCTACCCAATTGTTGAACCGTAAAAGCATCTCCAGTCCCGCCAAAATCAGTGCCTTTTTCCTGAGCAAAGCCCTGGGCTGGGCCAACCTGGGCCAGCTGGATCAGGCGCTGGAAGCATTGAACACCGCCATTGCCGATGAAGCGGCAGGCAGCCCCAATTGGTACCGCCTGCAAGAAATGAAACTGACCTGGCTTTTACACCAGGGCGAACATACTGCGGCCTTAGATCTGACCAAAACCTTAAATCTGAAAAACAAATACCCCGAATGGCCTCAGGAGCAAAAGCGATTGTACAACAGTGTTTTGTTGAGTTTAACCGATACAGGGGCGCTTCCTATATCGAACCGGATCAAAGGCATGTTGATGGCCAATTGCCTGCCCTTTCGCAGCTTGTATTTACCTGAAATGAGTAGCTCGAATTTGGATATTAAAGCTGCTTTATTGCTCTTGCAAGTGCCAAAATGGGTCCAAAATGGGGCAAGTGGGCAGGTGGCAAATTGGTTTCAGCAATACCTGGAATTGAGTGGTGCCTGTATGCCCCAATCCGCACGTATACAAACATTGATCACCTGCCTACTGAAAATTGAAATGGGGAACCCCTCGGCGGAGGTGGCCCAGGATGGTGTAAGGCAATTGAAAAACCTGCCCCTGGATTACAGCAGCCCTGAAGCCGCTCCGGAAATCATTCGGATTGAACAGATTTTGCAGACGCTGATTGAAATTTAAACGACTGTTAGTTATAGGAGCCGGACCCCAAATGCCATCTACGCCATTGTTCATCAAATCACTGTAAAATGACAGACCTGAAAGAGTTTGCCCAGGTTATTGATGGGTACAAATTGCGCCAAATTGAAGTGCTGACCAGGCCCCTTCGCACAGGAGCACAAGAAACACGTTACAAAATCATGTATCATGCCCTCGCGGAAGGACAGGTACGCAATAAAGCTGAAGCTGCCAAATTGTTGGGATTGGACGCAAAAGGCCGTCCCTTCCGACGGTTTTTAATGGAATTCCGACGGCGTTTGTTTGCTCCAATTCTGTTTTTGGATACCGAGAATAGTCCAAACTTCAACCCCACCCAAAAAGCCAATTTTGAGTGCCTGCGCAAACTCGCCACTTTTCAAACCCTCGTGTACCGCCACTGCCCTGAAAACGCCTGCATTCTTGCCAAAACGATCATCGAATTGGCCATAAACAATGACGTTACTCTAGTCGCGCTCGAAATGGCCACTTTTTTGAAACGCTACTATGTCGAACGGGTGCCGGATTCGGCACAATACCTCTATTACAAGGAATATGTAGAAAGATTGCGCCTGGACTGGGTAGCTGAAAACAAGGCCATGGAGAGTTATCAGGCCGTCATTGCCCCAGCCGTAAAATCTAAATCAACCCAGTTACAAATCTCCCGGCGGGCGCAGGCTTTGGTGGATTCATTGTCAGTTTATAAAGAAAAATGCAACACCATCATCTTTGTAAGTGGGTATTATGCCACGAAGTACATCGGGGAAATGTCAAGATTCCATTGGCATGATGCCATTGCGGTTTGTGACGAAGCGATCCGTATTTTGGATGAAAAATCATGTACTTCGCCGCGGATCATGGCTGTTTTTAAAGTCCATAAAGTGATCTGCCTGACCATGTTGGATCGATATGTCGAAGCTTTACAATTGAACTCCGAAGTCATTCAAGCTGAAATAGAGGGATCAAGGAATTGGTTCTTGTATCTGGACAACCAAATGCTCGTTTCACTAAAAGCTACCAATTACCAATTTGCCTATGAGGCCGCTATAAAAATATACTCGAATAAAAATTTTGCCGCAATGCCGGAATCCATCAAAGAGTCCTGGACCCTTTTGGCTGCTTATTTGATTTTAGCACATCGCAATCAATTGATCAATCCTGATATTCCACTTGAAAAAGTCTTGAATTTTAAGTTGAGTAGGTTTTTGAATCAAGTACCCAACTACTCCAAGGACAAAAAAGGGCTGAATGTTCCCATTCTGATTGCCCAGTTTTTATTCTTGTTGCAAGCAAAGGAATTTGACGAAGCACATAATAAATTGATTGCACTACGAAAATATCGAGTAAAACATTTCAACACCGAAGACGGATACTATCGTACCCAACTATTCATTAGGATGTTATGCTCGGTGGTTGGGACCTCTTTTACTAAAAAAATGTTTCTGAAAAAAACATCAGATATGATCAAAACCGTCACTCAAATTCCCAAAGGTCACCCTGACCAACATTTTAAAATCGAAATCATTCCCTATGAGGTCTTGTGGCAATGGGTTCTGAATTACCTGGACTAGGGGTCGCTTTAGATATGTTAATCCACTACGCTGAACGGCCATCTCCGCTTGGGAGACAGCCGCCATTGTTCATAGGATTAAATCAAGTTCTATCCCTGTCCGATTTAAGACTATTTGGGGAGGGCCTGTGTCATGCTGTAATCCAAATGAATCCAATAATTCACCTTCTTTCAATAGCTGGTAAATCAACATAGCCATTGCATCAATACGTAAAGTTTTCATAGCTTGATATTTTGGGTTTGAGAAAAAGCGTAATTACAATAGCAAATCTATCTATTAACCTTCACCCAGTCACGTCACTTTTACAAAATCCGGCACAGGTCATATTTTGGACTTTGCCCCAAAACGACGGATAGTGACCAACCCAAAAAAAGAGAATTGACCCTGTTTCCCATCGAAAATTGAAATCTAATCAAAAGGGGAAAATAAAAGATAGGGCAAAATCGTAGGAGAATAAGGCTGTTTAAATCTTGTTAAATATTGTTAGTCAAATAATTAATACTTCTTATTTCAAAAAAACACACATAAACTGACCTGTCTTTTTGAGCGGTAAAACGTTACTGATGCTGGGCGAATTTTACACGTACTTTGTTGTACAAACAAACACAGAGGGAAGAAAATGCTTCCCCATAAGTTCCTTCTTAATACCTGTTGCCAAAATCCGAAGCGTAGCCCAAGGGCTACGCTTTTCCACAAGCGAGTTGATATGCCCAACGATAGAACACCATAAGTTTTTTGATTTTGTACAATATAACACTGTAAATATAGTGTTTATATTATTCACAAAGGGGTCCAAATGTAGCGTTTTTTGTCATTGATTTTGTTCCCGCTACAAATGGATCCCTTTTTTTATTGTTTGAATTTCAATACAGTACGCTTCTTTTAGTCCACTCCAATCCCCATCCGTCGCATCAATAAAGAGGCATTAAAACTTTGGCTTATACCGGGTTTTAAGGTATAATCAAAGTGCAACTCATCCCCCTGGATATCCACTTCCATACACAGGTTTTGAATCAAACCCGGGTTTTCCGCTTCCATTGCGGTAAGTTCCAGATCATGGGTGGCGATGAAGCCAGCACTACCATGGCGCAACAACTGTAACATCAGTGCCCGTGAACCCTGGTGTCGATCGCGGGAATTGGTCCCTTTCAAAATTTCATCCAAAAGAAAAAACACCCCAGTGCTCTGGCCTTCTTGCGCAATTACTGCATCAAGCATGGCCCGCAAACGGCGCAACTCAGCATAAAAAGAGGAGGCACTGGCCGAGAGGTCATCCTGTGTACGCATACCCGTAAACACCAACAAGGGCGGCATACTCATAGCCTGTGCACATACTGGTGCGCCCATTTGTGCCAAGACCAGATTGACCCCCAGGCTACGCAACCAAGTGCTTTTCCCCGCCATGTTGGAGCCAGTAAGCAATTTCAAGTGGCGTTGGGTGGGCATCTTTAAGTCGTTGCCAATGCGGCGATTGCCCGGGATCAAAGGATGACCCAATTGTTTGGCCGACAGGCTAGCTTCTGAGTGGAGTACCGGGAAAGCCCAATCTGGCTGGTTGTAGTGCAAGTTGGCCAGGCTATTCAATGCATCCATTGCACCCAGGGCAGCAAACCAGTGGTGCAGGTCCGCGCGGTGTTCGGCCTTCCATTTTTCCAGTTGATACACCCATTGCAAATCCCATACCCCGATCAGGTTGAGCAAAATGGCAAAAGGGTTATTGCGCACATTGAGTTGCCCCAGATAGTAGGACAGCTGGTTGATGGCCCGGGAGGCACCAAATTGAGCTTCGGTATTGCGAAAAGCGCCCCGCATGTTTTGCAACAATGGCGTTTCGACCTCCAGCTTTTCGATTTGCTGGATCAATACTGCGTAACGCTGCAACCAGCTCTCGGCTTTCCCAGTGTATTCGAGGGTAAGATTGACTTGTTCAAAGGTTTGGCGCAACAGCAAAACCGCTGGTAAAATAAGGATAAAAACCAGGCCAAAAGGGAAATTGGGCAAAATCACAATCAAGCCGGCCACCGCCCAGATGGGCAATAGCCACAATGCCCAACGCATCCATTTTTTGCCAAATACAAAAAAGGGTAAGTCCATCCATTTTTGCAAGGCTAATTGATAGGCTGGTTCATCCGTTTGAGCCATCCCGTAAGCCCTAAAATGTTGCCGCCAATCCAGTTGAGGGGCCAATTCCTGGATGGCCTTTTGGCGTTCGAGTACTACTTCGGGTGTGGCCGCATCTTTTAACCACTCGGCCAATTGATTGCTACCTGCTGCCGTGACCGTCCGGTTGCAAAATTGGAAAATCGAATAGGGGCCAAACAAGTCTAGATCGCCGGAATAGGGGTGCAGTGGATCAGCGTACTGCTCCCCATTGGGGAATTCCGAAAAATGGTAGTCCAGCGCGGCCTGTTCTTGCCGATTGACTTCCGCCAGATGCCGATTGTGTTGTTCCGCTTCCTGTACCTTGCGGTGCCGCAGGATCATCCACAAAAAAAGTGCAATGGCCAAAATCGTCCAACTCAGCGCTAAACTCCAGTGCTGCTGGGCCAAAAAAATGATCAAAGCAATGGCAAAAACGAAGTACACTAAGCGCCCCAAGGAGAGCAAGTTGTAGCGTTTTTTCAATTGATCGGCCGCTTGCCGAAACTGTTTCTCTCTTTCCTGATAATTCATATTGCGAATATTCGCTGGAAAAAACTATTTTTAACCCGGTATGAGTACAAAAGCACAAAACGAACGGATTCTTTTCGGCTTGAAGGTAAAACAACTTCGACAGCATTTGAACCTATCTTTCGCAGATTTATCGGAGAAGGCAGGGATGTCGGTGTCATACCTCAACGAAATTGAAAAGGGGAAAAAATACCCCAAAGGAGAAAAAATCCAAACCCTGGCCAAAGCCTTAAACGTGGCCCCCCAGGATTTGACCTCATTTGACGTAGATGAAAGTTTAGCACCCGTCCACGATTTGCTGCAATCCAATTTTTTAAACGAACTCCCTTTGGAGCGTTTCGGCATCGATTTGGCTAAAGTAGTCGAAATCATTGCTGGTGCTCCTTCGCGGGTAGGGGCATTTATTTCCACCTTGCTCGAGTTGTCGCGCAATTACGCCTTGCGGCAGGAGCATTTTTATTTCAGTGCCCTGCGCTCTTACCTGGAACTGAACAACAACTACTTTGACGGACTCGAAAAAGCGGCCGATCAGTTTCTATTGGAGTTCCAGATACCCGCCAAACGTCCTTTGACCGGCGAAAAGCTGCGCAATATCCTGGAAGAAAAATACGACTACATCATCCACGAAAACGGTCTGGACCGTTATCCCGAGTTGCAGCATTTGCGCTCGCTGTTTATCCCCAAGCGCAAGGAATTGCTCCTGAGTAGTAAACTTTCACCCATTCAGCGGACTTTTGAGTACGGCAAAGAATTGGGCTTCCAATTTCTCAACATCAAGGAACGGGCCTATACTTCTTCCATTTTGCGGGGTCGTACCTTCGAGGAGGTATTGAATCACTCGCAGGCCATTTATTTTTCCGTAGCGCTGCACCTGCCACTCAAAGCCATCGTACAGGACTTGGAGTTGTTTTTCCAGCGTAAAACATGGGATAGTGAAGCTTTCCAGGACATCATGCGCAAGTACGATGCGACGCCAGAGATGTTTTACCATCGCTTGACCAATTTGCTGCCAGGCTTTTTTGGCATTCGCAAATTGTTCTTTTTGCGCTTTGTACACGATCCCACTCAAAACAGTTTCGACGTCGACAAAGAGCTGCACCTCAATCACAAACACCATCCGCATGGCAATGGCATTTATGAACACTATTGTCGGCGTTGGGTATCCATTGACTTGTTGCAAGAACTGGCGCAACTCAAATCAGTGGGCAAACCCAGTGAGTTGTTGATCCGGCCTCAAATTTCACACTACCTCAATACCTCCGACAAATACTTGTGCATTACGGTTGCACGTCCCTCCTATCCTTCACCCAATAAAAATGTGAGTGTGACCATTGGTTTACTGATCGATGATGAACTGCGCGCTAAAGTGCAGTTTTTGAACGATCCAAACATCCCTAGTCGTGAAGTACATACCACTTGCGAGCGCTGTCCACTCGAAAATTGTGTCGAACGCGCGGCAGAACCCTCGATTGTCCAGAAAAAGCAGCAATTTCAACAAATCCAGGAGCGTTTGAATAAGTTACTGAGTTAGTTTTGCACCACCAGTAATTTATTACAACAAAACACGAAAAAAATGTTCAAGCATTTACTGTTTGTCACCCTGAGCTGTTTGTCCTTACTCACACTACAGGCTCAAAAGGCCATTACTCTGGAAGATATTTGGAAAAAATACACGTTCTCTACGCGTAGTGTACCCGGCTTTACTTTTCAGAATGACGGTCGCCATTACACTAAATTGGACCGCAACAAAATTGTGCAATTGGATCTGACCACCGGGGCGGCCACCGCTACCATTCTCGATCCGGCCACCTTGAGCAACAACGTCCAAATTGAAGAATACCAGTTTAGTGCCGACGAAAGCAAAATCCTGCTGGCTACTGGCATTGAACCGATTTATCGGCACTCCAGCAGGGCTACCTTTTATGTGTACGACCGCAGTCAAAAACAGTTGACTCCTTTATTTGCTGAAGGAAAAGTCATGTACGCCAGTTTTTCTCCCAAAGCGGACAAGGTGGCTTTTGTGTACAAAAACAACCTGTATTACAAGGACTTGACTTCGGGTAAAACCACCCAAATCACTAAGGATGGTGCCCTTAACGCCATCATCAATGGCGCTACGGACTGGGTATACGAGGAAGAATTTTCGATGGATAAAGGTTTCGCCTGGTCGCCCGACGGCAGCAGCATTGCCTTTTTCCGCTTCGACGAGCAAGAGGTGCCCCAATTTACCTTGACCAATTTTGAAGCGGGCATGTATCCCGATTACGTGACCTTTAAGTATCCTAAAGTTGGCGAAAAAAACTCGAAAGTTGGCATCCACATTTACAATCTGAGCACAGGCCGGACCGTAAAAACCGAAACCGACCCTGCCACCGAATACATCCCCCGCATCAAATGGACCAATGACCCCAACAAACTCAGTATCTTTTTGCTGAACCGCCACCAAAACCAACTGGACCTGGTATTTGCGGATGCCACCACGGGCAAAACCCAACTCATCCTGCAAGAAGACAGCAAATACTACGTGGACATCCACGACAACCTCAGTTTTTTGCAGGATGGCAAACACTTCATCTGGACCAGCGAAATGGATGGCTGGAATCACCTCTACCTTTACGACCTTAGCGGCAATATGGTGCGTCAAATCACCAGCGGCAAATGGGAAGTGAGCAGTTATTATGGGGTGGATGAAAAAACGGGGACCCTGTATTACCAGGCAGCTGAAAACTCGGCACTGGAGCGGCAGGTGTACCAAATTGGATTGGACGGCAAAAACAAAAAGGCGCTGTTTGCTGAAAAAGGCTGGGCCGAGGCTCAATTTAGTCCTACGTTTTCCTATTATGTGATCGATCATTCCACGGCCAATTCACCAAGTACCTACACCGTTTTTGACCAAAAAGGCATCAAGGTTCGGGTTATTGAGGACAATGTTTTTGTCAAAAACCTGCAAAAGGAGTACAACGTACAACCCGTAGAGTTTTTTGCCTTCAAATCTCGCGCAGGTGTAGACCTCAATGGCTGGATGATCAAACCTGCCAATTTTGACCCAACTAAAAAACACCCCGTTCTGATGTTCCTCTACGGCGGTCCCGGCAGCCAAGAGGTGAAAGACAGTTGGCGTGGCCAGAATTACTGGTGGTTCCAACTATTGGCCCAAAAAGGATACATCGTTGCTTGTGTAGACAATCGTGGTACGGGTGGCCGCGGTGAAGAATTTAAAAAAATGACCTACCTGCAATTGGGCAAATACGAAACAGAAGACCAAATCGACGCCGCCAAATACCTGGGCAATTTGAGGTATGTAGACCAGGGTAAGATTGGCATTTTTGGCTGGAGTTATGGTGGCTACATGTCTTCGCTTTGTTTGTTCAAAGGCGCGGGTACTTTCAAAGCCGCCATTGCAGTGGCGCCGGTGACCAACTGGAAATGGTACGACAACATCTACACCGAGCGCTACATGCGCACCGTCCAAGAAAACCCCAATGGGTATAAAGACAATTCTCCGATCAACTTTGTGGACCAACTGAACGGAGAATACCTGCTGGTACACGGAATGGGCGACGACAATGTTCATTTTCAACACACCGCCGAACTGGTCAATGCCCTGGTAGATGCCGACAAACAGTACGACACCTATTTTTACCCCAACCGCAACCATGGCATTTATGGCGGCAATACCCGCTTTCACTTGTACACCAAAATGACGCAATTTCTGGACGATAAACTGAAAGGACCGGAGCAAAAACCCAATGGTGCTTATGCTCGTGAGGCACTGGACCGGGATTTGACCAAATACCGCCAGCAACCGATCAAGCCGAGAACCACGCAGCAGCAGCCACCGCAAATCAAACAATAATACAGAAGAAGGGCATACTGTTGGACGTTTTTTTTGCGCCACAAAGACACGAAGACACAAAGTGGTTAATCTGCAAGTTTTCGCTTAGTGCCTTTGGGCCTTTGTGGCAAAAAAATAAAAATGCCTTGTAGTATGTTAGAATGGAACTTTCCAGTACCTGACAGGTTATATTTGCAGCCAGCGAGCGCATTCTTGCGCTCGCTGGCCCAAAAGTTTGGAGAACAATGAAAAAGAAAGCCGCTCCGGAAATTGTGAATCGCCGGGCAACCTTTGAATACCATTTTGAAAGTCGCTTCGAGGCAGGAATTGCCTTGATGGGGACCGAAATTAAATCCTACCGGGCTGGGCACCTCAACCTGAGCGACGCCTATTGTGTGTTTGATAAAGGTGAGTTGTACATCCACAATTTATACATCGCCGAGTACGAAAACGGCACTTATTCCAACCACGTCCCCCGTCGCTTGCGCAAACTGCTCTTGCGCCGCCAGGAATTGCGCAAACTGGAGCGCAAATCGAGTGAAAAAGGTTACACCATTGTGCCTTACCGCGTGTATTTGAGTGAAAGAGGTTTTGTAAAAGTGGAAATTGCCCTGGCTCAGGGTAAAAAATCTTACGACAAGCGGGACTCCATTCGGGAAAAAGACAACAAGCGGGAATTGGATCGGCTTAAAAAAATCAAGCTTTAAGAAACAGGTTCTAAACTTCAATTTTGTCGCATATTCCATTTTTTGTCCCCGACAGACCTTAATTTTCCGCATCTTGTTGCTCGGAAAAATTAAATGATCGGATGACCTCCAAAAAATTCCTTTTGCTGGCCCTGCTCCTCTGGCAAAGCTCTTGCTTGTGGGCCCAACGCAGCCTCAGCCTCAATGAAGCCATCAGCATTGCGCAAGCCCAATCCATTGAGGCCAAACTAGCCGAAAACATCCGGGAAAACCGCTTCTTTTTGTACCAAACCTACCTAGCCAATTATCGCCCTCAACTCAGCTTTCTGGCGGGTTTACCAACCTATAGCCGCAGCTATTTGGACGTGCGCCAACCCGACGGGGAAATCAAGTTCATTCCAGTCCGCCAAAACAACAGTTATTTAGGTTTTAGCCTCACCCAAAACATTCCACTTACTGGTGGGCGCGTATCCTTCAATACCGATTTTACCCGTTTTGATGACTTCAGCGACAACCTGCGGGCCTACAATGCCACACCGCTCAATGTTCGGCTTGATCAACCTTTATTTGGGTTCAATGCCTTCAAGTGGGAGCGCAAAATCGAGCCACTCAAGCTGCAAGAATCCCAAAAGGATTATAAATTCAGGATGGAGGAAATTGCCATTCAAACCATCCGCCTGTTTTTTGAGGTAATTGATGCACAACAAGATTTGCGCATTGCCGAAGCCAATTTGAGCAACAACAGCTTGATCAAAGAAATTGAAGAAAAACGGATACTGCTCGGCACCACCTCGCGGGAAAAAATCCTGCAAATCGAGTTACAAATCCTGCGCGCGTCCCAGGCACAAAAAAAAGCCGCCGCCGACTTGCGCACCGGGCTGCTCAACCTCAAAGTACAACTGGGGCTACAAGAAGAAGACGCCCTCAACCTGCTTACGCCCGACCAATTGCCTATTCAAAGTATGGACGAAGAAACTGCTTTTCGCGAGGCCAAAGAAAACCGCCCCGAGTACATCTCCTTTGAACGCCGCCGCCTGGAGGCAGAGCGGGATCTCAACGAGGCCCGCACCAGCCGCAACCAGGTGAACCTTACCGCCTCCCTGGGCTTCAATGGTGCCGGAGCCCAACTCAACGAAGCCTTCAATCCTCTTCTGAACCAACAACGCTTTAGCATCGGGGTCAATGTGCCAATTATGGATTGGGGGCGCAACAAAGCCCAACGGGGCATCGCCGAGGCCAACCAAAAAGTGGTAGAATACACCATCGCCCAAGAAGAACTGAACCTGCGCAAGGAAATCTCCACCATCATCAACAACCTCGACCTGCTGCGGGCCAGCATCAGCATTGGTGAACGCACCGATGCCATTGGTGCCGAACGCTACCAACTCGCCCTGGAGCAATACCGCCTGGGCAAATTGTCGGTAACCGACCTGAACGTGGCCCTGGTAGAAAAAGACGAAGCGCGACGAACCTATTTTGCCGCGCTGCGCTCTTTTTGGGAAGCGTATTTTGCCTTGCGCAAATTGACCTTGTATGACTTGAGCACAGGAAGCAAACTTTGACTACAAATGTTAATTTTTGCAGACCAGCTTGTTTTTTTTACAATATGTGCACTATATTGTTGTTCTATTGGTAACAATCTGCTAAACCTCCACTACTTACTTCCTTTTCATATGAATTAATTTCTCAAAACCCTCGCTTTCAGTTGAAAAGTTGAAAGGTTGAAGAGTTGAAAAGTAGCTGCCGCAGTGTTTTTGACAAGGCGATCACTGAGCGAAGTCGAAGTGTAAGTCGCTGCGGCAGCTACTTTTCAACCCTTCAACTCTTTAACCCTTCAACTAAATAGCAGTAATCCTAAGTTCCCATGGGGCCCCTATCCCCAATACGCATTGTACTACTGTTCGTTGCCATTGCCAGTTTGTGCATGGTGGCCCTCCCTCGCCTGCAAGTTGATCTCTTACCCAAGGATCATGCTACGCAGTTCATCGTTTCATTTGCGGTAACCAACTCCACCCCGGAGGTAGTAGAGCAACAAGCTACCTCGGTATTGGAGGGCATTCTGGCCCAGTTGAGCGAGCTCAAGTCCATTCAATCCGTATCCAGTTACAACCAGGGGCGCATCACCCTACTTTTCGACCGCAAAGTCGACATGGAGCTCAAACAATTTGAACTCAATGCCCTGATCCGGCAGGTATTTCCCAGCCTGCCCACTGGCGTATCCTACCCCGAAGTACAACGCAGTGGAGGTGGAGAAAACGCCGCCATTCGCCAAAGCCCCCTACTGGTGTACACCATTGAAGGCCCGGCTGCGGCCTTCCAGATCAAAAAAATAGCCGAAGAAACCTTTCGCAAAGCTCTGGCTGAAGTGAATGGCCTGCGGGAAGTCCAAATTTCGGGTACGGAAGACATCCAGTTGCGCATCAACTTTTTCCCCGAGCGCCTGCGGGCCTACGGGCTTAGCCCCCAACAAATAGAAAACGCCTTACAAGATCATTTTGCGATTGCTTATCCCGGGGCAGTGCGCACGGAACAAGGCGGAGAATATTTTTTGGCGCTGCGATTGGCCTCAAAAGGCGGCCAAACTTTTGGCCTCGACCAAGTAGAAACAATTCATTTGGCTGGAAAAAATAGAGCCAATATCCCCTTAAAAGCAGTAGCCGAAATCTACCTTGAAGAACAAGAACCTCAACAGTATTTCCGGATCAATGGCAAAAATTCGGTCAACTTGAGCCTCTATGCTCGCAGTGCCGAAAACAGCATTGTGCTGGCCCAAACCCTCAAAATATACATTCCCAAGATCGCCCAAAACTTACCCGCTGGCTATCGGGTTCGCCTCGATTACGACAATACCGAATACCTGGCCAAAGAACTGAGCAAAACATATCGCCGCACCGCCCTTTCGATGGCGATTTTATCCCTGTTCATCCTCCTGGCTTACTGCAATTGGCGGCATTTGCTCATTTTGTTGAGCGCTTTATTGATCAATCTGGCTCTGACCATTTTGGCGGTATGGCTGCTCGGGGTGGAGGTGCACCTGTACACCCTGGCTGGCCTGGCCATCGCCTTTGGCATCATGATCGACAATGCTATTGTGATGCTGGACTACTACCGCCAGGAGCAACAGCACGGGGTGATCATCCCACTTTTGGGGGCTACCTTCACTACTGCTGCCGCGCTGTTGTTGGTGTTTTTGTTGCCTGCGGAGGAGCGGCAGAATTTGAGTGATTTTTGTGTGGTGATTTGTTTGGCGCTGGGGACTTCGCTGGTTGTTGCATTTGGATTTATTCCGGGGATGCACGAACTCGTTGACGCGCGCATTGCGGGCGCCCAACACCCAAAGCCTCCCCAACAAAAAGCGGAGCTTTTGGCGCAAGATAGTGCTGGGGCTGACCAACCCCCGACCCCTAAAGGGGAGTACATTGGAGGTAAGTCTGAGGTTGAGTCCTTTGTTGACAAAACAGAAAATGCCGGGAAACACGAAAATGTACTCCCCTTTAGGGTCTTCAACTCCGCACGACCTCGCGCTAAAAACGAACATCGTTCAAGCACCCGCCAGGGACGCAGCACCGTGGCGTTTTTTCGAGGATATTACCGCCTGATTGCATTCTGCGCCCGCTACCGCCCCGCCTTTCTTACCCTCTGGCTACTCGCCTTTGGCCTACCCGTATTCCTGCTGCCCAGCAAATGGGAAGGGCAAGCCTGGTACAACCAAAGCATCGGCAGCGACCGCTACCAGGAAGACATTCGCCCTTGGGTAGACCGCCTGCTGGGTGGTGCCTTGCGCCTCTTTGTACGCGATGTATATGAGCGCTACAGCTACCGCGACCCCGAACGTACCCGCCTGTACATCACCGCAGAGCTACCCCATGGCAATACGCCTGCGCAAATGGATTATTTGCTGCGGCGCATGGAAGACTATCTGGCCGGTGTAAAAGGGGTCGAAAAATACGTGACCAATGTCTACTCCGGCGAGTATGGCAGCATTGAAATCACTTTTGAAAAGGCTTATGAAACAGGAGCCTTACCTTTTCAACTCAAATCCCGCCTGGTGGCCCGCTCCCTGGATTGGAGTGGGGTACAATGGAGTGTATATGGTGTAGGGCAGGGCTTTTCCAATGCCTCGGGAGAAGGAACACCCAGTTTCCGCGTCAAAATGCTGGGCTACAATTACGATGAACTGGAACGCCAGGCCCAAAACCTCAAAACCTTATTGGAGCAACACCCCCGGGTGCAAAAGGTCAATACCGATGCCCTGCTGAGTTGGGAGGAAAAAGCAACCTACGCCTATCACCTCAAACTGGATGCTGCCCGACTGGCGCAGGCTGGGGCTTTACGCAGTGAGTTGAGTAGCGCCTTACGGGAACAAACCCTGCCCAATCGAGCAAGCCTCGAAATCCCCTTAAACATTGGCAATGCCCCCAGGGAGGAACAAAACAACTCCCAACTCATCCCCGTATTCCTCAGCGCCAAAAAGGCCGAGGACTTTTCAATTGATGCCTTGTTGCGCAATCCGCTGAGCCTGGATACCAGCCGCCGCTTGAGCTTGCAAAGTTTGGCAGAGTTGAGTTGGGAAAAAGGCTCGCCTTCCATTCACCGCGAAGATCGGCGCTACGTGCGGCTACTGAGTTTTGATTATGTGGGCTCCCCCACTTTTGGCAGCAAACACCTGGATGAACAACTACAAACCCTGCGCCCCCGCCTGCCCGCAGGTTATGAAGTAAAGGAAGAAAGTTACCGCTGGGATACCCAAAAAACGCGTCGCCAGTATGGCTTGATCCTGCTGCTGTTGCTCAGCAATTACATCATTTGTGCAGTATTGTTCGAGAGCCTGCGGCTACCACTGGCCGTCGTGCTGGTGATCCCACTTTCGCTGATTGGCCTCTTTCTCATCTTCGCCTGGGGAGATTTTTACTTTGACCAGGGCGGCTATGCAGCCATTGTACTGCTGGGTGGGATGGTGGTCAATGCTGCTATTTTCATCATCAGTGACCACCGCCATTTGCTGCTGCAAACTCGCCACGCCAATCGGACTTTGCTCAAGGCAACGCTGCGCCGCGCCCGCACCATCTTGCTGACGGTGGTTTCGACCATCTGTGGCTTGATCCCCTTTATGCTGGAGGGCGATACTGAGGTGTTTTGGTTTGCACTGGCGGTGGGCTCGGCTGGAGGGCTGGTGTTTTCATTGCTGGTGGTCTTTTGGGTATTGCCGGTAATGCTTTGGGAAAGGAGTTGAAGAGTTGAAGGGTTGAAGAGTTGAAGAGTTGAAAAGAAGCTGCCGCAGCGACTTAGACAAGGGCTTGGTCAAAAACGCTGCGGCAGCCTCTCTTCAACCCTTCAACCCTTCAACTTTTCAACTATAAACCATAAATTAAATACAGTATGAAGTATCAAGAAACGCTCTATCGATTAAACACCTTGCTGGACTGTTTACAGCAACACAAAGAAGTATGTATTGATGAATTGCTTGCATCCCTGCAGGTACCCCGAACGACGCTGACCCGCGACATTGAACGACTACAGAGCCTGGGACATGAGATTGAGTTTTGCAGAAAACGACGAGCTTATATTCTGATCGAATGACAAGTGGTTCGAATGACGAATTTTCCGAATGACAAATGGGGAGGCAACGCACCAAATTCGTCATTCGTCATTCGAGAAATTCGTCATTCCCCAAACCCCAAACTGGTTATTCCTATTTTTTCCAATAAAACACACCATAGTGTATGACTTTTGTAGAAAAACACCAATGCCTGGAAAGGCTGAAGGAGTGGCTGCGCAAAGGGCGCGGGGGAAGCTTGAAAGAACTGGCGGATGCTTTTGATGTATCCACCCGGACGATGAAAAGATGGATCGCGGAAATCAGGAAATATGAGGGCTGGAATATTGAATACTGCCGGCTGGCGAATAGGTATGAGGTGAGGGGAATGGAGAAAGAAGAGAAAGTTTGAATTTTCTTGATTATTCCGTTTTTTGTCCCCGAAGGATTTTTTATTTGTATAGACTTATAGAAGAAACAAGCTGAACTTCATCAGCTTGCAAAATGCTAAGAAGTTCGTTTCTATTGGAATCTAAGATTTCGATTACTTAACTAAATTCAAATATCATGAAAAAGTTTTTTTTAATGCTAGTGTTAGCAGGAAGTTCTTTTTTTACTTTAAATGCTTATGTTGATGAAGACGCTGGTGATGGTGGGTGTGGCTGTAAGGATAAACTGTGCGTTTACAACAGTTGTAAATGTGAGACATCGTGTAAGAATTCCGGTTCAGAATGTGCAGGTATTAAAGATTGCAAGTAACAATCGATCATGTCTCTTGTAATTCTTTTCCTGTAAAATTTGCAAAAGCTTCTTCCAGGTACCTAAGCAATTTAGGTACTTGGATTTTCGTAACAACTTTGATTTTCTTCAAAATGTCAATTGCGAGCAAACCATATTTTCTGTTGAGTTGCATAATTGCATCAACTGCATTTTTTTCTTGTGGTAAAGAAGATCGTAGTGCAGTGAGTTATAGCTATAATTACACGCTTAAGCCTGTCAAAATTGAAAAAATTCGAGCAGATGAATACACCAGTTTTCAAACCATGTCGAGCCCTCAAATTGTTACAGACTCAAACGGTGAGTATTTTACCTTCTTTAATAGCCATTCTTATCAGTTGTATTTATATGATTTGGAATCATTGAAATTAGTGAAAAAAATAAAATTATTTAAAGACGGCCCGAATGGAATAGGAGAGTGTAAAGGCGGAGTTTTTTTACATCGGCTCGACTCTATATTTGTTTCAGACAACTATAAAATTTTCCTGCTTGATTCATTAGGAATTAAAAAGAATTCTTATTCATTGGAAAGCCTTGATCCATCTGCAATATCTTTCTTTAATTTAACATCTTTACCTTTCATTCAAAATGGTAAGATGTACATGGAAGTTGCCCCAGATTTAGATCCTTTTACTATTAGTAATTTTGAATATTTTCCTGTAATATTAGAGCTTAATCTTCAGAACTCAAGTAAACGGTTCGTCTGCCAGTTGCCGGAGCAGTATTCAAAAGAAAACTATGCGCCCAACTTTTTAATAGGAGGTTTTTGTTTTAATTCTAAATCAGATTTACTATCAGTAACGTATCCCATCTCAAGTAATGTTTATCAGTTTAACCTAAATGGAGATGCTATTGATCGGCTTGAGTGTTATTCTCGATATGAGCAAAGTACCTTTCTAGAAGGTACAAAAAAAATGGAAACTTCTTTTTTGGAAAGAACTAAATTTTACTTAACTAACAATTCTTACGACTTTATATTTTACGATAAATTTAGAGATAATTACATAAGGATATTAATGAAAAAAATCAGCGAAGATGATTTTATTAATAAAAAATGGAAGAAACAAGCTTCAGCAATGATTTTAGATGGGCAATTTAATGTTATTGGGGAGCAAGACCTAGAGGAAAGCTTTTATATCCCTTTTTGGGGTTTCACAAAAAAGAATATCATTCTTCTAGAGTGGAAAGAACAAGATGAAAATAATTTTTATCTTCATTTTATGAACTACACACAAAAATAAACTTATGCAAAGATACCTTCTATTCTTATTTTTGTTATCATTATGTTTTTGTAAACAAGTCACAAAACAACCTATTGAGTCAAACGAAAGTGATTATTCGATTAGCGCTCAAAATGCGGTTGATTTTTTTCCTGACGTTTGTGAATACAAATTCATGCTAATTGTTCCATTAGATGAGGTGATGTGCAGTAGTTGTTCAGAATATTCATTGAAATGGGCCTCTGAATATGTGCAAAATGGAAACTGTAAAATCGTGATTTATCGAAAATCCAACAAGCTTTTGAACGCAATACTGATGAAAAAAGAGATTGATAAGTTTTTTTTGTTAAACGAAAACGTAGTAGTTAATGGGTATGAAAAACTCCTTGAAAAGAAAAAAATGTTGTTCAGACCCATGGTTTTGCAATGTGAAAATGAAATGGTCAAAATAACTGAATTAATGCCACTAAATATAGAAGGCGTTTTGAAATCTATTAAATAATCATAAATTTATTTAAGTATCTTACTTTTTTGTGAATTAGATGCGAAAGTTGAAGAGACTTAAAATAAAGTAAACATGACCTATTGTCGATTCATAAGTTTGATCAAATACACGTGTGTCGGTTTAATTCTTTGCACCTTACTCCAGTGTAAGCCTTCTTCGCCCAAAATCGAAGAAGGCAAAGCTGCCACTGCCTCTATAGGCAGCACCACAACGAGTGTTACCACCACCCCATCCACCTTCTCCACCCTCGCCTACACCGTCCACGCCTCTGGCCGTATCCAACCCCACTTCACCGAACTGCTCCTCTCCGAGCGCTCTGGCCTGCTCCTCACTTGCCGTGCCCACAACAACCAGGCCATCAAAAAAGATGAAATCATTGCCACAATCGAAAGCACCGCTCTAGAGCTCCGCCGTGAAAAACTCCTCATCCAGCAGTACAACGCCCAAAAAGAATACGAAAGCCAGCTACTCGGCTATGAAAGCCTACTCAAGGGTAAAAGCCCCCAGGAAGCCGAAGAAGTACGCAAAAAACTACGCGCTTCCGCCGGGCTGTCGGGCATTGAAGTAGAACTCAAGGAACTGGACTACGAAAAGCAACAAAGCACTATCCGTGCGCCAGTCAGCGGGGTACTCAGTGATGTAAAGGTACAGGCAGGCATGCACATCAAGGCGGGGCAGGAATTGTTCCGCATCCATTCTGCGCAGGATTTGTACGCGGAGGTGAAGGTATTGGAATCAGACCTACCCTTGCTGCGCATCGGGCAAAGTGCGGAGGTACAGCCCCTGGCTATGCCCGCCAAAACCTACGCCGCTACCCTTAGCGAGATCAACCCTGGTGTGGATGCAAATGGCATGATCCAGGTTCGTTTAAAAATCAGGAGCCCAGCGGGTTTGCTGCCCGGCATGAATGTAGAAGCCAGTGTAAATGTCCCGCAAAAGAAAGCGGTGGTGGTACCCAAAGCGGCGGTCGTACTACGTGGAGGCCGCCCCGTGGTGTTCACCTATGAGGATGGCTTGGCCAAGTGGAACTACGTGACGACTGGGCTGGACAATGGCCGGGAAATTGAAATTGTGGAGGGGATTAAGGCTGGAATGGAGGTGATTACTTCGAATAATTTGCAGATTTCGCATGATGCGAAAGTTGAAAAGTTGAAACATTGAAAAGAGGCTACCGCAGCATCTTTGACAAGATTGGCATCTTTTAATGAGAATCGGAGGGCTGTCGTACGCCATAAAGTATTAAGGGCCTGACACTTCAAACCCCAGTTCCATTTATCCTCAATCCACAGCCCCTTGAACAATTCCCTGCTCCTGAGGTACAACTCCTGCATCGTAGCAATGGTGATGGACTTGCTAAAGCGGCGAGGACGGGAGAGGAAATACGCTCCAGGGCTTTGACAAATTTGGTAGATGCACCGCGTTTTATCAATGTACTTGAAATCGTATTCGATGATCTTCCGAAAATCTTGTAAACCAACGGGAAGCTTTTTGAGTGCCATACCAGACTGAGTTTGATGACAGAGATAAATAAAAAGACGTGGTTCTGGCCGGGCGACGTAAACCAATTTTAGAACACCCCCTTTTGCGTGTTTAGTGATTTTAGGACGAGATAATATTAAAGCTGGGTAGAGGTGATTACTTGGAATAATTTGCAAATTTTGCATGATGTGCTAGGGAGAAAATTGGTAAGGAAAATCCAGGTGATGTTGAAAAAAATTTCATTTTTTCTCGCTCATTCCGTTTTTTGTCCCCAAGTGCGGTTTTATTTGTTTAGAGTTCAACACCAGATTGGACTTGGCGGATTCCGAAAAGCCGAGAGAGTAGGAATATGCAAATTGGATGAAAAATGATCAAGACAATTTTTAAAATTACAGCCGTTCTAACTCTTCTTGTACTGGGAGGGATGCCAAACAATTTGTCTTCTCAAAGCTTTAATGAATTTGCTGATGGCGCATCAGATGCTTGGCAT
Organism: Haliscomenobacter sp.; assembly: GCF_965225875.1. Taxonomy (GTDB): domain Bacteria; phylum Bacteroidota; class Bacteroidia; order Chitinophagales; family Saprospiraceae; genus Haliscomenobacter. The sequence continues at coordinate 2,356,711 of NZ_CBDDBS010000002.1, forward strand.
CAAGCAACTTCATCATCAGGCGATGACGGCGGGACAAATCCGTATGACAGTGCATATGAAGAATCTACTAGTGGAAGCTCTTCTTGTAATTGCGGAGTACCTGCTGTCAAAAATGCGATGCCTATTGCGGGTCAATCTAAGGAGGTTACTATTTGGAAAGCCGAATTAAGGTCAGTATGGAGTTGGACTCAGCTTAAATATGTTACAGTCAGTGTAAAAGTAGAAAAAAGGTGCTATGTAACACCATATTCATGCATGTATGTGAAGATGGAAGTGGGACCATGTTGCGCTTGCGTCCAATCAGTTTGTGGTTGAATACGCAGTTTGTTTGAATTGTTATATTGCACTCTGCCAAGTATTGTGCATGCCTATGCACACCTCCTAGCCTCCTTAAGCTGTTGCCACTACTCTATGCACAAAACTCGGCGGAGCGCAGTATAAAATTACCGGGCTTTAGCACTTTTAGAAATACTTGCACCATTTTCTGGGTAGTGAGGTTTAATCTAACAAAAATAAGGGAAGAGGTTAAAATCACTTAATCACTTCCTTTTTCTTCAAAATATCATTGCACAATACTCGGTTAGCTTAACCATACGTTAAATGAATCTATATGAATAAGTCAAGATATTTTTTAACATTCGCCACTATTTCAATGTTGATTTTTTTATGTTATATTCTGTTTCTGAATAAGAAAGCTATATTTGTAAAAAATGGAGTTTTAACACTAAAGACTTGTAATTTTGAAAACACATCTAAAATAAATACCATAATTGATACTTTTTTTTACATAGCCCTGCACGATAAAACGGGCTTCTTTAATACATTGGGAGACTTGAATGATGTAAAAATACACAATGATACCCTATGGGTTTTAGACTCGAAATTTAATTTATTCGCTTTCCAAAAAAATGGTCAAATAATTGGTCAGGTAAATAAAAATGGAGACGGACCCGGGAGAACACTGCAAATATCGGATTTTGAGGTTCTAAATGGAAAAGTTTATACGTTAGAAATGTCTAAAAGTTTCTTACAAGTATATGACGGAAAAACCTTCGAATACATTAAAAATATAAATTTAGCCCCTGAATTTACTTATAGCGACTTGGCTTATTGCAATGAACAATGGTTCTTTTTCGCTCCTAGTGCTTTATCAGATAATGCCTTGCATGTTTATTCATACGATTTCAAACTTAAATATAAGTTATTAAGTCATGTAGTCAACAACAAAAGGATGCTTTTGGTGCCTCCTAAGCCTTTGATTTTAAATAACAAAAAAATGACTGTAAACTTAATGTTCAATGATACTCTGTTTGGGTTTGATGAGAACAATAGAATTTTGCCCAAATTGGTCGTAGATTTGTGTGACAATAAGTTGACAAATGACGATAAAAAAAGAATAGAGAGGACTTCAGCAACCGAACTCATGAATAACCTTCAAAATTATTTGAGAATCTTTAATCTCCAAGAAAACACTAGTTCTTTTTGGCTAAGTACAATGAGTAAAAACAAGAAATACAATGATATTCTTTTTGATAAAAAAACTGGACGATATAAAAATTTAGAAAACGTAGAATATATTAAAAAACAACCATTGTCCATAAATTTTATCGCTAATTATCAAGACTATTTTATTAGTACACTGAATGAAGATCAAATGGCGAAAATTGATTTTAGTATAAAGCCCTTAGGTGTTTTACAATTTATTAAATTTAAAACACTTTAAATTGCGCCCTATTCCCAAAACAGATGACCCGATATTTAGTCCAACGCCCCATCGCCGTTCTCCTTTGCTTCAGCGTCCTGATCGTATTCGGCCTGGCCGCCTTGCGCCTGCTTCCTATTTCCCTGCTCCCCAACATCGACGTTCCCCAAATCCTCATCCGGGTCAACTACCCCAATACTTCTGCTGCTACCCTGGAAGAAAACGTGGTAAAGGGCATTCGTGAAAACCTGCTCTCGCTCCAGGGCATTCAAAACATCGAAAGCAAATGTGCCAATCACAGTGCTTTGCTCTACCTCACTTTTGACTTCAAAACCCGCATGGATCTGGCTTACATCGAGGCCAACGAAAAAATCGATCGGCTCAGTAGCTTCCTGCCCCGCGATATGCCTCGCCCGCAGGTGATGCGCATCAATACTTCCGACATTCCTATTGTGCGCGTTCAGGTCATTCCGCAGCGTCGCGAAACATACCTCGAAATCGCAGAACTAACCGAAAAAGTACTCAAAAAACGCCTCGAACAGTTGGAAGGGGTATCCCTGGTAGACATCAATGGCAAACGTAGCGGACTGATCGCGGTGACGCCCAACCCAGCAGCTCTACGCGCCTTGAACACCGACGAATCGGCACTTAGCGCCGCCATCCAGGGGGCCAATCAGGAGTTGGGCAGCCTTTCCATTCGCGATGGGCAATACCGCTACTTCGTCAAAGTCGCCAATCGGCTCGAAACCCCGAGCGACATCGCACGCCTGCCCGTGCGTACACCCGGTGGGATCGTACCCCTGGAGCGCCTGGCCCGGGTCGAACCCATCACCGAACGCCCCAGTGGCTACCACCTCTACAATGGGCAAGAAGGGCTGGTCATTACGGTGCAAAAACAACCCTTGTCCAAAATGAACGAACTGACCCCACGCATCGTGGAGGTGGTCGAATCTTTTCGCAAGGATTACCCCCAGGTGCGTTTTGCCATGACCCAGGATCAAAGTTTTTTGCTCCACGCGGGCATCGACAATTTGTACCAAGACCTGTTGTATGGCGGCATTCTTGCCGTTGCTGTGCTTTTTCTCTTTCTGGGCAATTGGGCCTCACCTACCCTGATGAGCATCAGCATACCAGTGTCTTTGATCATTACTTTTGTGTTCTTCTGGGCCTTTGGCATCTCGCTCAACATCATCTCCTTGTCGGGTTTGGCACTGGGCATCGGCATGTTGATCGACAACTCCATCGTGGTGCTGGACAACATCACCCGCAAGCGCCGCAGCGGGTTGAGCATGCTCGACAGCTGTGTGGTCGGGGTACAGGAAGTCACCGCCCCCGTCATCAGTCAGGTATTGACCACCGTGGCCGTTTATGCACCGCTGGTGCTAATGAGCGGCTTGGCGGGTGCCTTGGTATACGACCAGGCCATCGCCCTGAGCATCTCGCTGGGCGTTTCGCTATTGGTGGCTTTTGTATTGGCACCGCTGCTTTACAGTTTGTTTTTGCGCAGCGAACCCGAAAAATTACGCGAGGATACCCGCTTTTTCCGCTGGGTAGCGAAGGGCTATCACCGCATGATTCATTGGGTATTCAGGCACAAGGTTGTGGTCCTGACTTTCACCCTCTTGCTCATGGGCTTGGGCTTTTGGATGTTGGCGAAGTCGCCAGTATCCGCTCTGCCCCGCATTGAGCGCCGCGAAACCCTCTTGCACCTGGATTGGAACGAGCCCATTGATGCCGAAGAGAACCTACGGCGGGTGCGGGAATTGGACAAAAGTATGGGCAAATCTGCCCAGGTACGCGAAGTGGAAATTGGGCTACGCCAATTTTTACTCCAGCAAGAAGACAATGCGGTTGCCCGCGCCGATTTTTATTACGCCTGTAAAAATCAACAAGCTCGCGAAGAACTGGATGCACGTATGGCTCAATGGCTAAAGCGGCATTATCCACGCTGCATTTTTGAATTGCGCGATGCCCCCAATGCTTTCACCCAATTGTTCAGCAGCAATGCGCCATATTTTGAAGCCAAAATCAAACCTGCCAATGGCCGCTTTAATGCTAGCTCTTTAGAAGCCCTCAATGCCCAGCTGCCCCAATTGTTGGCCTTAAAAGGGCAAAAGGGGGCAGGCTTGCAGGAAGAACCGGGCATTGAATTGTTGATTGATGCGGATAAAATGGCGTTTTATGGGATTTCCAGCGCCAGTGTACGGGATCAATTGCAGCGCCTCTTTGGCCAGTTCAACATCACCGAGATCAAACGTTTTGGCGAGGTCAAGCCGATTCGATTTCAAGCCAAAGAGACCAGCAATTGGCAGGAAAAACTGGAACAAAACATTGTGGGGCAAAACAATCAATATTACCCCTTAAAGACCTTCGTACAGGTGCAAAGCCGGAGCAATTTTAAATTCATCACCGCCGATAAAAGTGGAGAGTACAAATCGGTTGATTTTAGTGACCCGGGCTTGAATTATGAACAAGTGCAAGATCAGTTGGCTACCTGGGGAAAAAAATATGGGTTCAGCCTGGATTTTGGCGGGCGCTATTTTGAGTCCAGGGAAAACCTGCGTCTGTTGCTCCAGATTTTCGCCATTTCCATTGTGCTCCTTTATTTCATTTTAGCAGTACAGTTTGAAAACCTGGTGCAACCCTTGCTAGTCATGCTGACCATGCCCCTGGGGGTTTTTGGAGCCATGCTTCTGCTGTATGCCAATGGGGCAGCCCTGGATGTGATGGCGGCCATTGGTTTTGTTGTCGTGTTGGGCATCATTGTGGATGACCCTATTCTGAAAGTGGACACCATCAATCGACTTTTGGCGCAATACGAGCTGGCGGGTATGCCCCGTAGGCAGGCCTTGGATCGCGCCATTCACGATGCAGGTGAAATTTGCCTCAAGCCACTTTTGATGACTTCGCTGACTACCAGTTTGGCGCTGGTGCCAGTGCTTTTCACCAGTGGCATCGGAGCCGATTTGCAAAAAACGCTGGTGTACGTCATTGTAGGTGGCTTGACCATTGGTACGTTTTTTACCACTTGTTTTATTCCGCTGGTTTATTGGCTGGCAGCGAAAAAGAGTTCCTGAGGAAAGGAAAGGATAAAAAGAATTAAGGTAGGTTGAACACTTATTTTTAACCCACTACTAATGCCGCTCCAAAGCGAAATACTGCCTCAAGGTAATGATTGTCCAGGCCCGCAGCACCTGTTCGACATGCGCTTCCTGTTTGGCCGCGATGGCCACCAGCAAATTTTCCTCCTCCTTTTGGAATAAGTCTCCGCTGTAAAACTCCTGCAATTTATCGTTGTACACCTGTTTTTGCACCCGTGCAGCCTTTGACCAGATTTCAAAGCCCAAATGCGCTTCCACACACAAACGTTCCAGAGTTTGGATGTCCTTTTTCGTTGGGCTTTCCAGCCAGCAGGAGAAGGTGAAATAAAGGGAGCGTTGCTGAAGGCCCAATTCGGCATGTACCGGATAGCGGCGACGTTTGGCCACATTGTAACCAATTACTTGCCGGTCAAAGACCACAACATCTAAAAAGTGGCGGTCAGAATCTGGGTGTGGAATGCTGGTGATTTGTGCCCGGGCGGGGTCAAGAGGTTTAGCCCAAATCATTTCAAATAAACCACTGTGGGTAAGTTGTAATGAGATCAGAGCTGAGCGCGGGTTACTGGGGCCGAATTTTGACCATACCGAATTGGCCAATCGATCTTTTCCCAGCGCCACCGCAGTAATGCCTAAGGTCCACCAGGTATCCGCCAAACTTGCATCGAGAGAAAGGGCTTTTTTGGCGTAATACATGGCCGGTTTCCACTCCCCCCGTTTTTTGTAAATCTCCGCCAACTGCACATACGCTTCCACGACCTCTGGAGCCAGCTTAATGCAGCGTTTGTACAACTTCACTGCGTTGTACACATCGCCGCGGGCATCGTATTCGCGGGCTTGAGCGAGCAAGAGGGCGTGGTCGGACATGTTTGTTGTTCTAGAGATCTTTCTGTTGCAATAATAGGCAATAAGTGACAGCAAGGGAGGATTTGATAAAAAAAAGTCCTTGGGCAGTGCTTTTGCAGCGCCCAAGGACTCATCCAAAATTTCAGCTTTAATTGGCTTTATTGCTCTTCTGTGCCTTTTAAGGGGCGACAAAAAAATAAGTGTTCATATTGACCATTGCCTTAAGGCTTCACCGTCACCGCCAAGTTCAACTCCTTCAACTGCGCATCCGCAATCCCGGAAGGTGCATCAATCATCATATCTCTACCCTGGTTGTTTTTCGGGAAGGCGATAAAGTCGCGGATCGAGTTTTGGCCATTCATTACGGAGCAAAGGCGGTCAAAACCAAAGGCGATGCCCCCGTGTGGTGGCGCGCCAAATTCAAATGCCCCCAGCAAGAAGCCGAACTGCGCTTCAGCTTCTTCGTCACTGAAGCCCAAAAGGCTAAAGTTTTTCATTTGCAGGTCACGATCGAAAATCCGAATCGAGCCCCCGCCAATTTCGACACCGTTCAACACCAAATCGTAGGCGTCAGCGCGCAAGCCCTTCAGGACATCGCGGTCGTTAGAAGCCATTTTGGCCACGTCATCTGGCTTGGGTGAAGTGAAGGGGTGGTGCATGGCATAAAAACGCTCGGTGTCTTCGTCCCATTCCAGAAGCGGGAAGTCCAGCACCCAGAGTGGTTTGAAGTCGCCAGCTTTCATCAAGCCCATGCGGCGCCCCATTTCCAGGCGCAGCTCGCCCAGTTGTTTGCGGGTTTTTTCTTCTTCACCTGCCATGATGAGCATCAAGTCACCCGGTTTTGCATCCAGGTGCTTCGCCCAATCGCGGAGTTGATCTTCACTGAAAAACTTGTCGACGGAAGACTTCAAGGTTCCGTCGGTATTGTAGCGAACGTACACCAAACCTTTTGCACCAATTTGGGGGCGTTTTACCCACTCGGTCAGCTCATCTACCTGCTTGCGCGTGTAGTCAGCCTGGCCTGTGGCATTGATGCCTACGACCAATTCTGCGCTATCAAACACCACAAATCCTTTCCCTTTGGTCAAATCGGTCAGATCAGCGAAAGGCATACCGAAGCGCAGGTCGGGTTTGTCGGAACCATACAGGCGCATGGCATCATCGTAAGACATCCGGGGGAAATCGCCCAATTCCAAACCCAGGGTATGTAAAAACAAATGGCGAGTCAACGCTTCGAAGGTATTCAAAATATCCTCCCGAGTGACAAATGCCATCTCGCAGTCGATTTGGGTAAACTCCGGCTGACGATCTGCGCGTAAGTCTTCATCCCGGAAACACTTCACGATCTGAAAATAGCGGTCGAAACCAGCTACCATCAAAATCTGCTTGAAGGTTTGTGGAGATTGGGGCAAGGCATAAAACTGCCCTGGGTTCATGCGGCTAGGTACTACAAAGTCGCGGGCACCTTCTGGTGTACTTTTGATCAAAAAAGGTGTTTCGACCTCAATGAAGTTTTGATCAGACAAAAACTTGCGCACTTCCAGCGCCAATTTGGAGCGGAAGATCAGGTTATTTTGCACCGGGCTGCGCCGCAAATCCAGGTAGCGGTATTTCATACGGAGGTCGTCGCCACCGTCGGTTTCATCTTCAATGGTGAAGGGAGGCACTTTGGAGGAATTGAGCACCCGCAGGGATTGGGTCACAATCTCAATATCGCCAGTAGCCCGATTGGGGTTTTTATTGCTGCGTTCACGCACGGTACCTTCAATCTCGATGACGAACTCGCGGCCCAATTTGCGGGCCTGTTCACACAAGCCAGCATTTTCTTCCATGCTGAACACCAACTGGGTAATGCCGTAACGGTCTCGCAGATCCAAAAAGGTCATGGCACCAAAATCACGGGTGGTTTGCACCCATCCACTCAATTTCACAGTCTTGCTGACATCGGCGATACGCAGGTCGCCGCAGGTATGCGTACGGTACATAAAATGAAAGGTTTGAAAGTTCCAACTTAACAAAGTCCCTGAGTGCCAGGTTCCCTGAAAGCGTGGCGCAAAAGTAAGGCTTTACGTCATAAGAAGGTCAAAATACTTTTGGAAATGACAAATTTGAAATTGTTTTGACGCAAAACCGAATCCGACCTTAAATTTATTGCGTTTATATCAGCGGAAAGGGTTGACTTTTGTCAGTGCATGCTAAAAATCACCGCCGTTTTTTTGCAGGGAAAATGTCAAGAAATCCAAGGTCTCAGAAATACAATTTAGATTTCGTCCAAATAATCGAATTGTATAATGTTGTTACAGAACCGTGACATTATTTCCCAAGCGGCATTCTATTTTTGCATCGTTCATTCAGTAGACACCGTAAGTACCGGATAAAAAGTCAATCATCCCAAACCCTTGCGAGAATTAACCGCTTAGTAATTCAACAGTGTCATTTTTTTTAAGCAAACAAGGTTATGTTAGACAATTACAAAATCCTTACGGTCACCCACAAACGTGTAAACTTACACAGCATCAGTGAGTTTGTGGTCAAAACCTCCGACCCCTCGGCGTTGAAGATGCGCTTGCAGGACCTTAAGGAACAATTTGGTTTGGATGAGCTTTTGTATTTGTCTACTTGCAATCGGGTGATGTACTTCTTTCACACCGAACGCAAATTGGACCTGGTTTTTGCCGTAGAGTTTTTCAAGCAAGTCAATCCACAACTCGAAGACGAAGTTTTAGGCACGCTGGAAGATAGCGTACAGATTCTGGAAGGTATGGATGCCCTGGAGCATTACTTCACTGTTTCTGCTTCGATGGATTCGATGGTGATTGGAGAGCGCCAAATTTTGGGTCAACTCCGCGACGCTTACGACCAATGCAAAGAATGGGGCCTCATCGGCGACAACCTGCGCATGGCGATGGATCAGGCCGTAGCCGTTGCCAAGTCGATCTACTCCAATACCCGCATCGGCGATAAGCCTGTTTCAGTAGCTTCATTGGCCATCCAAAAAATGATGCGTTACCACCTGCCCAAGGAGGCGCGTATCCTGATAGTGGGTGCTGGACAGACCAACGCCTTGATCGCCAAGTTTTTGGACAAACACCATTACACCGAAGTAGCTGTATTCAACCGTACGGTTGCCAAAGCGGAAGAAATTGCTGCTATTTTCCCACATGGTCGTGCATTTGACCTGAATGCGCTGCACAGCTACAGCGAAGGTTTTGATGCACTCATCGTTTGTACTGCTGCCACTGAACCAGTTATCACCCCTGAGCTTTATCCACAATTGTTGAATGGGGAAACTGGCGCCAAAGTTTTAATCGACTTATCCATTCCACACAATATCGCCCCCGAAGTCGTAAACACTTACGAAAACCACTACATCGAAATTGAAGGCCTGCGTGCTTTAGCTAAAGAAAACCTCGCTTTCCGCGAACTAGAGGTACAAAAAGCCAAAGCGATGTTGGAAGATTTCATCGAAGAACTGCCTAAAGTGTTCCAACAACGCCGTTTGGAAATTGCGATGCGTCAGGTTCCCGTTGAAATCAAAGCCGTAAAAGATCGTGCACTGAACGAAGTATTCCACAAAGAGGTCGCCCAGTTGGACACCAATACCCGCGATTTGCTGGAGCGCATGCTGGAATACATGGAGAAAAAGTGCATTGGTATCCCGATGAAGGCAGCTAAAGAAGTGATTTTTTAGGTAGACCTGATCATAAAGTATATTCCATCTTGAACAATATTTACCATCTCCTTTGCATTGAACATGCAAAGGAGATTCCTGTTTTAATGTAGAACGTAAATCATGAAATATTTCTTCACCTTGCTGCTGTGTTTGTTGGCCTTCGTCTGGAGCTTTGCCCAGGAAAGCAACAAAGGAAAAGTGACCATCAAAGGCCAGACTTACGACTACATCATTGACGACGGTGGAGATACCTTAATTATGGCAGGTTTGGGTGAGGTATCCATCACTTCCCTGCGCTCCTTCGATTCTGAAGAGGATTATAAAAAATACCGCAAATACCGCCGTTATGCTTACTCTGTCTATCCGTATGCAGTGGAAGCGGTACGCATTTTTCGGGAAGTGGAAGCCGTAACCAATGACATCAAAAAAGGCCAAAAGCGCAAATACATCAAAGCACAACAGGAAGACCTGGAGGAAAAATTTGAACAGCCCCTCAAAAAACTCACCCGCACCCAAGGCATGCTGCTGATCAAAATGATCGAGCGTGAACTGGATACGCCAATGTATGATTTGGTAAAAGGATTGCGCGGCGGCTGGACAGCGACATATTGGAATGTGTTGGGGGGATTTTATGGCCACCACCTCAAAGAGGGCTACGAACGAGGCAAAGATCCAATGCTGGATATCGTGCTGGATGATTTGAACCTGACCTACGGGCAAAAAAAACAGTAGGGGCAACCCTACATGGTTGCCCGGTTATCGTGACGGGCCGCCCGTCACGATAACCGAAATTGCACATATTTTATGGTTTTTTGCTCCGCCAAATGCATCCGCTCGTAATACGTTTTGATTTCCAACTCAGGCAGCGGCAACTCCTTCGCATAAATATCATCATCATTGTACAGCAAGGTCGCTTCGGGGTAATCCCGGATCACCATTAACGTAAACTCATATAAGGTGGGGTCATCCGTTTTGAGGTGTACGATACCTCCGGCGGGCATCATCTTGCGGTACCGATCCAAAAAAGCAGGCGAAGTCAGGCGGCGATTGGTTTTGCTGTTGCGCAAAAAAGGATCCGGGAAAGTGATCCAGATCTCATCCACCTCCCCTTCCGCAAAGAAATACATGATTTGTTCGATGCGTGTACGCAGGAAGGCTACATTGTGCAGTTGTTTTTGTAAGGCGGCCAGTGCCCCTTTCCAAATACGGGCCCCTTTGATGTCCACCCCAATGAAATTCCGTTCGGGATACATTTCACCCAGCGCCACCGAATATTCTCCCCGGCCACAAGCCAGTTCGAGGGTAAGTGGGGCATCATTTTTAAAATGACCAGCCTTCCACTGGCCTTTCAAGTCCACAATTTGGCCGTTCTCTCCAGCCAATTGGGGATTTCCCGAATCGAAGTTTTCATAAACATTCGGGAATGACAACAACTCTGCAAATTTCTGTAGCTTATTCCGCTTGCTCATAACGGGTATTGTCCTATTTTGGGGTGCAAAACTAAAACATTAGCGCATGAAAATTTCACATACCCTTTTTTTTCTCCTCTTGATCCTCGGTTTTGGGCAATTGAATGCCCAGAAATCCAAGATGAAAAAGATTTTTAACGGTAAAAACCTCGAGGGTTGGGTCGTTCCAGCGCCAGAATCTTGCTGGACAGTATCCAAGGGAGTGTTGTTGGTCAAAAGTGAACCCACCAAAAAGGGAGCCATCTTGTGGACGGAAAAATCCTATCAAAACTTTGTCCTGCAGGCCGAATTTTTGATGGGTGAAGGTACCGTAGATTCGGGTTTTTTCCTGCGCTCCGAAAATGACCAGATCCAGATTGGCATTTCTGGTTCCCTCAAAAGAGACATGACGGGCTCGCCTTACATTCCCAAACTGCGCTACCCGGTTGAAGCTACTGGAGTCAAGGAGTTACTCAAGCCCAAAGATTGGAATTCACTCCAAATCAAGGTGATCGGCAATACTTACACCGCCTACCTCAATGGCAAACAAGTAATGACCTACACCTCAGAAGGGATGGCAACTTCTGGCCCCATTGGCATCCAACTGCACCCTGGCAACGAAATGTCAATCAGCTATCGGAAGATTTTGCTGGCAGAATTGTAAAATTCCTGCCCACAGGCAGACAAATTCCACGGAAATTGTAGCCGAAATCCAACTACAATTGTTATTTTTAGATAAAACCATCGGTTATGAAGTATTTGCTGCTCATTTTCGCCTTGTTGGCAACGCTAAAAATATCGGCACAACAGGTTGTGGTATCCGAGGAATTGCCCTTGCGCAACGATGTGTCCTATGATGTGATTGGAGAGCTCAAAGGTCGGGTGCTCTTGTTCCGCAACCGCATGGATAAATTTGAAATCCAGGCTTTTGACGAAAACATGCGCAGCAGTTGGAGCAAGGAGATTGAGTTGGAAAAACGCCAGCCTTCGGTGATTGGAGTCAACAATTTGCGCGATAGCTTCACCGTCATTTACCACCACCGCGATAAGGGCAATACCATTCTTCGGGCGGATCATTTCGATCCTTCGGCCAATAAAAAACAAACTTTGTTGCTGAAAGATTACGGCTTCACTTTTTTTACCCCCAATTTCCACTGGGAACGCAGCGAAGACCGCAGCAAGGTTTTGGTCTACCACATCGACCGGAACACTTTCAATGTACTGGTGTTTGACAATGCCTCTTTCAAGGTCTTGTGGGAAAAAAGTTTCCAGGTCGACGATTTTACCGAAGGGGTTGACGTCTTGCATATGTTGGTAAGCAATGACGGCGAAATGTACATGGTACTCGAAAAGGACAATGTACTTAGCCGGCGGGAAAAACACCGCTTTGACCTATTTATAGCGGACAGCAGCACCCCAATCCTGAACCAGATTGCCCTGTTTATGCAGGATAAGGTGACTTACGACGTCAAATTCATCATCGACAACCGCAACAAACGTTTCTGTGCAGGTGGCCTCTACTTCGAACGCAATATTGAACGTGCCGAAGGGTATTTCCACCTTAGTATACCGCGTAGCGATTTATTGACCCACCGCTTGCGCTTTCATCCCTTCGACGACAGCTTCGTTTCTGATCTGGAAGGGAAGGAAATTCGCCAGAATCGAGGGCTCGTCGAAGTGGGCATCAATGAAATTGTTTTGCGCCAGGATGGCGGCATGCTCATCCTCGGGGAAGAAAATCGCAACTCAACCCGTTTTTCTACCAACGTGCCCCGCATGGGTTTTGACAACGTAAGCCGCAGTACCATTGATTATTACTACAATGATATTTTTGCCATTTCTATACACCCCGATGGTGAAGAGCATTGGAAGAAGGTGTTGTACAAAAAGCAATATTCGCAGGATGACGATGGGGCTTATTCTTCCTTTTTCCTGTTTAAAACGCCCGCCAATGTGCGCTTGATTTTTAATGACGAAATCAAATTTGAAAATACCGTCAGCGAATACGTAGTAAAAGGAACTGGCGACAACGAGCGGCACAGTTTGTTGAGCACCGAATTGCTCAAATTGCGCCTGCGTTTTCGGGATGCCATTCAAATTGCTGGTGATAAAATGGTGGTGCCCAGCGAACGACGGGGCCAACTGCGGGTGGCAAAAATTAGTCTATAAGGGGCGATAAAAAAATAAATTGTTCATTTTGCCAGAGGATTAGATAAGTAAACGGTTCAATTTAAGTGTCTTATCTAATCCTCTGGCTCAGGAAAAATGAACATTTATTTTTGCCCCACTACTAAGTAAACTTAATTCTCTGATCGATCGTTTTTTCAGAGCATGGTTAATTTTTATACTTTTGCCCTAACAAATAAAATGGCGTACAAAATGAAAAAAACTTTGTTGATAGCCAGTCTCGTGCTTGGTTTTGTGAGTATGATTGGTTCAAGTGTACAAGCCCAGGATGCCAAAAGCCTCTGGACGACCCTGGCTAAAGTCACCTTTAAGAAGCAATACGACGAAATGTTGGGCTTCAAAGTGGATGTACCCATCTTTAGCCCCGAAATCAAGTCCCTCGAAGGAAAAGCAGTCGAAATCAAAGGCTACATCATTCCAGTGGAAGGCTACCGGGGGCAAAAAGAGTTTGTCTTTTCTGCCTTCCCTTACAACATGTGTTTCTTTTGTGGAGGCGCAGGGCCAGAAACGGTGATGGAAGTCATTTCCAAAGAGCCCATCAAATACACGACCGAAGCCATCACCATCAAGGGAAAACTGGACTTGAACGCCAACGACATCAACCGCCTGATGTATGGGCTTAAAGATGCAGAGTTGGTGAAAAGTGCCAAGTAGGGTTAAACCAATTCCATATGAAAAAGGGGTTTATGCTGTTCCTGGCTTTATTGTTGGTACAATTGAGCCAGGGGCAGTCTGCCGTAGACTTTCCTCAAAACTGGCTGGGCAATTGGGAGGGTGAGCTAAGCTGGTACGCTGGAAACAGCAATTCTCCCAAAAAAGTGAAGATGCAGCTCAATATTCAGCCTGCTGACACCCTTGGACACTATACCTGGCAACTGATCTACGGCGAACAATCCGAAGACAATCGGCCCTATATCCTCAAACCAGTGGATGCCTCAAAAGGGCATTGGGTGATTGATGAACGCAATGGTATTGCCTTGGATCAATTTTGGACCGGGCCAGTATTCAGTGGTGCATTCAGCGTGCAAGGGAGCACCATCATCAACAATTATAAGCTGGAGAAAGACCGCCTGATCGTTGAATTTTACAGCTTGCAGACCAAAGCAGTGCGGCAAAGTGGCAACGGTACCCAGGAGTCGCCCAATGTCGATAGTTACGCCGTACGCAGTTACCAAAAAGCCATCCTGAAACGCAAAAAGAAATAATGCGCCTCGTCATCCAAAGAGTCAGCGAAGCCTCCGTCACCATCGAGGGAAAAATAAAATCAGCCATTGAAACGGGGCTTTTAATCCTCGTAGGCATTGAGGATGCCGATACCGCCGAAGACATTGAGTGGTTGTGCAATAAAGTGATCAACCTAAGGATTTTTCCAGATGATAACGGCGTAATGAACCGCTCGGTATTGGAGGCCCAAGGAGGCCTTTTGGTGGTCAGCCAATTTACCTTGCACGCCAGCACCAAAAAAGGCAATCGCCCCTCTTACATCCGAGCCTCCAAACCCGATTTTGCCATCCCCATGTACGAGGCTTTTGTACAAAAACTCGAAACCCTTTCCGGTATTTCCGTCGGCACTGGTGAATTTGGTGCGGATATGAAAGTCCGCCTGCTCAACGACGGCCCGGTCACCATCCTCATCGACAGCAAAAACAAGGAATAATGCAGTTAAGTGAAGCCCAAAAAACCGTAGACGAGTGGATCAACACCATCGGCATCCGGTACTACCAGGAATTGACCAATACAGCCATCCTGATGGAAGAGGTGGGTGAAGTCGCCCGCCTGATGGCCCGGATGTACGGCGAGCAGTCTTTCAAAAATCCAGCGGATGCGTTGACTGCTGAAGAGGATTTGGCCGATGAAATGGCAGATGTGTTGTTTGTGCTCATTTGTCTGGCCAATCAAACCGGGGTGGATTTGACGGAGGCGCTGCGGAAAAATTTGGAAAAAAAGACGAAGCGGGACGCACAGCGGCACGCGGATAATGAAAAATTGAAATCATAGCCCTATACTCAAATCTAAAAATACCAATTCAATTATTAACGAAATTTAAATGTTAATTTTTAGATTTTGCATAATCCTATGCAGATTCATCCGTTTATTCTTTGTTTTTAGACCAAAACAGAACCGGTGTTAGCCTTCGGTGAGTTTGAACACTATTGTTAGAATTTGCCGCTCAACTCTTATTGGCTTTGCACATTTAGCCCATAGCACAAATACAATTTTGCGACTATTTCAAGAAAGATTCAAGATTTACCAATTTAAATTTAAAACCATGCAAAAGCTAATTCTTTTTATTCTTTTGTTTAACTGCGCGTACCAACTAAAATCTCAAGTTGTGACCTCGCTTACAGATGAAAAATCTCTTGACCTTTTACTCAACATTAAGAAAATGGTCAACAAGACTCCATCTATCAACATTCGAGATTTATCTGATTCAGAGTTGCTTAATTTGGAACGGTCAGATGAAGAAAACGAGAAAAAAAATGTACCCTATCGATTTGCTCAACTGATAGAAGTTGAATTGACACCTAAGAATAGTGGAGTTTGGAATTCATTAGATGATCAATTAGTTTGGACGTTGCAGCTTAATGCCAATAAAGCTCAAAGTCTAAGTCTTACTTTCCAAAACTTGAAACTTTCGGAAGACGCAGAAATATTTATATATTCAGACAAGAAAGATGTGATTTATGGTCCATTAACCAACAAATCTTTTTCATCTACGGAAGAAATATCAACTGAAGTTATTGAAGGGAATTCCATAACCATATTGTTTAGAACATCTCAACATTCCCTTAAAGAAAACAATATACATATCTCTTATGTAGGGTATGGCTATAGAAACGGTGGAGCCGCATTTACTAGCAGAGATATACTTGAAAAAAGTGCACTAGCTTGTAATGTTGATGTGACTGATAGCCGGAGTGATTGTTACAAAATGGAACAGAGAGCGGTCGCAGTTACATTATACAATAACTCTACAGCATATTGTACAGCAACTTTGATCAACAGCACCAATTTTAATAATGACTTACCAGCTTACTTACTAACAGCCGAACATTGCTCTTTCGTTGGAGGGAATCCTGTATTCGCTAATTTAGGGGTAAGGTTTTTGTATTACAATAGTGGCAGCTATGTAACTTTTATTGGAACTTCGCAGCGTGCACAAACTGGTACATCAACAGACGCCTCACTTCTTGAAATGAATCAAAGACCTAGTGCTGAACATCGTTTATTTTTCATGGGTTGGGATAGAGCAACCTCACCCCCTAATGCCTCAAGAGTATTGCATCATCCTCAAGGAGCATTCATGAAAATCAGTGGTGATGTTGATGCATCTATCACGAATACAGAGCCTGTAGTTCGACCTCTGGATTTACAACCACAAACCGCTTGGCGATTTAATTCTGGAAATAATATAGCCGGTGGTGATTTTGGAGTAATTGAGGGGGGCTCATCAGGTTCTGCTCTAATCAACCCTTCGCATAGAATAGTGGGTCAATTATCTGGAGGTTTAGCACAATCTTGCAATGGAAGTAATGGCAGCAGCGTAGACAAGTGGTTTGGGCGCTTTGATGTTTCATACAATTCGGGGACAACACCCGCAACGCGACTCCGTGATTGGCTCGATCCTATTTCAAGCAATGTTCAAAATTTAAATGCTTCGTATAAACTTTTCTCAGGAAGCACCATTATCCCATGTGTCAATTTAAGACAAGATGTTAGTGCAATAAACTTACAAACAACTGCTGGATTACCTTATGCCTATACATGGCGCAGTAGCAATAATTTGACAATTTCAGGTAGTGGAAGTGCTGTGCAAGTTAGAGCAAATGGCAGCTGTGTAGGCTGTTCGACATGGGTTGAATGTGACATCAGCTTACCGTCTACTTGTGGGAGCCAACTTATAGCAACATCGGTAAGAAGGAATTATTCTTGGGGTTTGTCTAGTGATGCTAAGTTGAAACAAACAATTAATCCTGCAACTAACAATAATGGAAGTATCCTTAACTCTTACAATGTTATCTGTGCCAACGGCACTTATAGTATTTCTACCTCTCTAGCTAGCCTACCATTGTCCAGTTTTTATCAACTTCAGTGGAGCTCAACAGGTCCCATTACTCTTTATCCTGGCACCTCTGGTTGTTCTTTCACTGCTAATTCTTCTGGATTTGCTACTATTACTTGTTCAGTAGTAAATGGTGAAGGTTGTCTAACCGGTGTTAGTGAATCATATACCCTCGATATAAGAACTTCTTGTTCTGCGGGTTTCTCTAATACTGGTTCTCTTTTAAAAGCCCAACTTGAAGCATCTCTTATTTCTCAAAATTTCATTGAAGTATTTCCTAATCCAAGCAAAATCTGGGCGACAATAAAACTGGCCAAAGATTTTGATTTCCTTTCTGGCCAAATTAAGGTATTTAACCAAAGTGGAGTTTTAATTAAGTCTTTTAAACCAAAGAGCCTTTTGGAAAATCTGGACATCTCTCAATTAACCAATGGCGTATATTTTGTTTGTGCACAAGATCAACATTTTTCAAAAACCCAAAAATTAGTTGTTAGTAAACTGTAGACACCTGTCTTTGTCAAGTTTTGTGTGTAATCAAAAGCTTTTATGAGCAAATTGATAATGCACAAAGCTTGACAAGGACATCATAAAATAATCTTCAGGTTATTATATCTAGGGGTGTGAGATTTTGTGCAAATCGTTTTGGAGGAATCCGTTAAAATCGGTTTTTTTAGATCACATTGCACAAAACCTGAACCCGAACGGTATATTAATTTAGGCTTTGTAAAAAATATCATCATGAAATCGATAGTCACCTTATTTTTAATTGTGTCAATAGCTCTGCCTATAATTGCACAAAATCTACAGGTTGGAGTATCAAGTGGCATCAACTTTCCAGATTTACACTCAGATGTAGATGGCCTGGGAAAAAGACAAAAAGAGGATAAAAAGCGTACACTTTTGTTCGGCATAGGAATGTATTATAGGATCAACCCAAATATTTCTCTTCATTCTGCGGTACTTTATGAAGAACGAGGATGGCGTGAAAAAAATGTATATACAATTAGTGAAGATTTTGTGTATCCGTTCATAACGACCCCTGTACTCATCGAATTTAATTTAGGAAAAACAATAGAAATCTTTGCCAATACAGGCATCAACAATTCCCTTCGCATTGGAGGTAAAAGCAAAACAGGAAATGGAGCTCCCCCAGTTCATTTTATCTTTCCTGAAGATAAAAAACCACTTTTCGATTTTGGCTGGGTTGGTGGAGCAGGGTTAAGATTATCCACAAAGGGAAAGCTAACTTTTCAAATGGAGTACAGATATTACCGAAGTTGGACAACAATTGGAATAAAACCACTTGATAGTGCAATTAAACATCAGGGTTGCATAGGATCACTTGCAGCCTATTATAAAATTTCAAAATAGATTTTTTAAACCGAAGGTGATTTTGGCAGAACCGAGTGATTTTGGTCTACTTAAGGCTTATTATGGCTGAACAACCTTAAAGATCGCCCCTACACGATCCCTTCGCGGATCAAATCGTGTAAATGCACCACCCCAACATATCGCTGCGCTTCATCCACCACCAACAATTGTGAAATGCTGTGGTTGCGCATGATCTCCAGCGCATGAACGGCCATGGTGTGCTCGGACACACTTTTGGGCTGTACCGTCATGATGTCTTTGGCCAGTACATCGGTCCAATTGTCCAAACGCTCCAACATCCGGCGTAGGTCGCCGTCGGTCACTATGCCCAATATTTTTTCCTGCTCGTCTACTACGGCCGTAGCCCCCAGTCTTTTGGAGGTGATTTCCAAAATGGTTCGTTTGAGATTGGCATCAGGGCTGACCTTGGGGCAAGCATTGTGCGGATAGAGGTCGCTTACCCGCAAGTAAAGCTGTTTACCCAATGACCCTCCGGGATGAAATTGCGCAAAATCGCGCGGGGAAAACCCACGTAAGGCGCATAGAGAAGTAGCGAGCGCATCACCCATCGCCATTTGGGCGGTTGTGCTGGCCGTTGGCGCCAGGTTATTTGGATCAGCTTCTTTATCGATCGGGGTATGTAAAATGTAGCGGGCTTGTTTGGCCAGGTAGGATTCCTTGTTGCTTACCATACCGATAAGCATGCTGCCCATGTTTTTAACCAGGGGCACCAATACTTTGATTTCCGGGGTTTCGCCACTTTTGGACAAACAAATCACCACATCATGCGCCTGCACCATGCCCAAATCGCCGTGGATGGCATCCGCAGCGTGCAAAAAAATAGCCGGGGTACCCGTAGAGTTCAAGGTCGCGACAATTTTTTGGGCCACGATGGCACTTTTTCCAATCCCCGTCAGGATCACCCGACCAGGAGAATTGTAGATGGCTTCCACTGTTGCTACAAAGCCCTCGTTCAAGCTATTTTTTAGGTCTTGAAGCGTTGTCACCTCAATATCTATTGTTTCGCGGGCGGTACTCAAAATAATGTTTTCGGCAGCCTTCATCCTGATGTTTCTCTACTTGTTGCTTTTTTCAAAGCTTTTAGATAATTGGTTAAAATTCAATTGTTTTTGTGAAATCATTGATTATCTTCGCATGCTTTTTTCGAGCCCCTTCACCGTGGCTGGAAAAAACCAGACAATTGCACTAAAAAAACCAGTTAGGTATATGTTTTATCCTAATTTCTGGTTATATTTAGTTTTTAGAAATTCACAAAAACTACCGAAACGCATCCACCACGGTATAACTGAACGGTGGCGCTGCGCAAAAGTACGCTAAAACAAAAGATCAAAGCACGAGAGCCATGACAGTGACGCAAGAAACATTGCAAGAGGCTTTGCAGAAATACTTCGGCTTTGACGGGTTCAAAGGCAACCAGGAAGTAATAATCAATAACTTACTCAGCGGCGAAGATACTTTTGTGATCATGCCCACCGGAGGAGGTAAATCATTGTGCTATCAATTGCCCGCCCTCATGGCTGAGGGAACCGCCATCGTCATTTCACCCCTCATCGCCCTGATGAAGAACCAGGTGGATTCCATTCGCGGTTATAGCCAAAGCGACGATGTAGCCCATTTTTTGAATTCCTCGCTGACTAAAGCGCAAATGAAGCTGGTAAAGCAAGCCATCAATGACGGCAATACCAAGTTGCTTTACATTGCCCCCGAAACCCTCACCAAAGATGAGAACATCGAATTTTTCCGCACCGTCAACGTGTCTTTCGTTGCAGTGGATGAAGCGCACTGTATCTCAGAATGGGGACACGATTTTCGCCCCGAATACCGCCGCATTCGTTCGATGCTGGACGGGATCGGTCAGGAAGTGCCCATCATTGCCCTGACGGCCACTGCTACTCCCAAGGTACAATCGGATATCCTGAAAAACCTGGGCCTGCGCAACGAGCATGCCTTCATGTCTTCCTTCAACCGCGAAAACTTGTATTACGAGGTACGCCCTAAAGGAAAACCGGAGCAAGCCATGCGCCAGATCATCCAGGTGATCAAAAGTTTGCCCAGCCAATCCGGCATCATCTACGTACAAAGCCGGAAGGCCGCCGAAGACATTGCCAAGGTACTCCAGGTCAACGACATCAAAGCCGCACCTTATCACGCTGGTTTGGATGCCAAAACCCGTACCAAGACCCAGGATGATTTCTTGATGGAAGAAGTGGACGTCATTGTGGCTACCATCGCTTTCGGGATGGGGATCGACAAGCCGGATGTACGTTTTGTGATTCACTTCGACATGCCCAAAAGCATCGAGAACTACTATCAGGAAACCGGGCGTGCCGGACGGGACGGGTTGGAAGGGCGTTGTATCGCCTTTTATGCCTATAAAGATATGCTCAAGTTGGAGAAATTCCTGCGCGACAAGCCGGTGGCCGAGCGTGAAATGGGTTCCCAGCTGATGCAGGAAGTAATGGCTTACGCGGAAACTACCGCTTGCCGCCGTCAGTTCTTGTTGCACTATTTTGGAGAAGAATACGATCGGAGCAATTGTGGCCTCTGTGACAATTGCCGGTATCCCAAAGAAAAGATCGAGGTCACCAAAGAGATGCAGGATGCACTCAAGGTGGTTGATGAACTGGATGAAAACTTCACCATCAAAACCCTGCTCGATTTTGTAAACGGCACGGAAACCAAAGAAATCAAAGACTACCTCTTTACCAAAAAGCCCTCCTTCGGGGTTGGTAAAGGAAAGGATGTCAATTTTTGGGAATCCGTTTACCGCCATGCCTTGTTGCAAGACCTTTTGTACAAAGACATCGAAAGTTACGGCTTGCTCAAACTGACCGATAAGGGCCGGGATTTCCTGAAGAAGACTTACCCCATTCAAATTCCGCTCAACCACGATTACGAAAAAGAGCAAATCGACATCAACGCTGAAGAAACCGGCCGTACTTCGGTACTGGACGAAACCTTGGTTGGCTTGCTCAAAGACCTGCGGCGCAAAGAAGCCAAGCGCCACAATGTGCCACCTTACGTGATTTTCCAGGATCCTTCTCTGGAAGACATGGCTACACAGTACCCCATCTCAATGGACGATATGGTCCATATTTCGGGGGTCAGCCGGGGTAAAGCGGTGCGTTACGGCAAGGCCTTCGTCGAACTGATCAAAAAGTACGTTGAAGAAAATGACATTGATCGGCCTACCGATTTTGTGGTCAAACAAGTGGCCAACAAATCCAAGATCAAGGTCAACATCATCCAAAGCATCGACCGCAAAGTTCCACTGGAAGACATCGCCGAGTCCAACGACATTACGATGGATGAATTGCTGGAGGAACTTTACGCCATCGTGCTCTCCGGCACCAAAGTCAACATCGACTACTACCTGGACGACACCATGGACGAAGCCATTCGCGACGATATCTACGATTATTTCATGAGTACCGATACCGACGACGCCAAAGTAGCCTACAAAGCCCTTAAAGACGACGACATTACCATGGACGAAATCTTGATGGTGCGGGTGAAATTTTTGTCGGAACTCGCCAATTAACAGCAGTCAGCCATCCGCTATGAGCCATCAGCAGTTAGCCAATCGCTCATAGCGGATGGCTGACTGCTCATAGCTGATCGCTCATATGAAGCTCCTCATCCTCAACGGACCCAACCTCAACCTCCTCGGCGTACGCGAGCCAGAGGTATACGGGAAACAGACTTTTCAGGATTATTTTGAGACTTTGGTTCAGGCTTTTCCTGACCTGGACCTCCATTATTTTCAAAGCAATCACGAAGGTGAGCTCATTGACAAAATCCACGAGGTAGGTTTTTCCTTCGATGGCATCATCATCAATGCGGGGGCGTATACCCACACTTCAGTGGCGATTGCCGATGCCATCAGTGCAGTTAAGACCCCGGTAGTAGAGGTGCACATTTCCAACATCCATGCACGGGAAGCATTTCGCCACCATTCCTACCTGGCCTCACGTTGTGTGGGCAGTATTGTAGGGTTGGGTTTGAACGGATACCGATTGGGGATTGAATATTTTTTGCTTAGAAAGTAGTTACCGCTCTGAAGGCCGGGTATCCATGATGCGCAGCCGCTTGCGTTTGCCCAATTCCACCACCCTATGTTTAAAAATACGAGGCAGTAAAAAGCCCGTAGCGTATGCACTACCCGTAACAATGGCATCGCCCCATTCATAGTTGGTGCTCGGATTTTTATCGGTTAAAGTCCCCACCAGCGCCAGACCCGACCAGCTCAATCCAAACATCCGGAGCGAAGTACCTATTCCTTTTGCCCAGTTTTGATCGTAACGCAGGGCCACAATGTTCTTGAGCGGCATGGCAATCCTGGGAAAAATCACCAGCGAATCTTTAAAGTTCAAATCCACAATTTCCGAAGTATACCAACCTTGTCCTTCGCGGATTTGGTAAGTGATCACCGTACCGATAGGGATTCGAATGTTTTTGGCTTTGCCATAACGTTCGAGGGCAAGGAATTTTTGGCTAAAAGCGGGGGCCAGCACCCCACAAACTAAGACTAAACTCAAAAGGATATAGCGTAAAAATGTATTCATTGGCAAAGAATAATCAGGTGAAAAATAAAGCCTTAGTTTTTCGCCCTGTAAAGAGCTTTAATCTTCCTTTGGCGTTGGTTGAGGCGGAAGCTCACGCAAAATTTTTGACAAGCGCCGCAAGCCCCGGTTCATGTTGTTTTCAATCTCGGGATATTCCAGCATGTCTTTGGCTACATAAATAACCATCAAGGCAAAAACTTGTTGGGAAGGATCGAGATTGCGGTACAAAATCTGTTTGTGGAGCCGGTAGGTTTCCCGGATTTGGCGGCGCAGGCGATTGCGGTCTACCGCTTTTTTGAACTTCTTTTTGGGGACACTCACCGTGAATTGTACAGGAAAATCAGCACTCCCAGCCTCCATAGGGAGCCATACAAAGCGCAAGGGATATTGGCCAAAAGATTGCCCCTCCTTAAACATCCGCCCAATCGCTGTCCAGCTTTTGAGCCTTTCTTCCCGCCTAAACCGCAAATCTTTTTCCACTTTTCAAAAATATCTTCTATTTTAGCTCAAACATAAGAAACG
This sequence comes from Haliscomenobacter sp., assembly GCF_965225875.1. Classification (GTDB taxonomy): domain Bacteria; phylum Bacteroidota; class Bacteroidia; order Chitinophagales; family Saprospiraceae; genus Haliscomenobacter. Next base: position 2,380,207 of record NZ_CBDDBS010000002.1, read on the forward strand.
GAACGGAGATTAGGGGCGATTTAAAAAAAAGTGTTCATTTTGCCTTACGACTTGTTACCGTTCCGCTCATTTGCCTTGCACATTTACACTGCCTTTGGATTGTTTTGATTTGTTCATTCTTGTAAAATTGTTTGTTATGTATGTCGATCCAAAGGAAAAAATCAGCATCAAAGGCTGGGCGGAAGAGGACCGTCCACGCGAAAAACTGCTCTTCAAAGGAAAAAAACAACTGACTGATGCGGAATTGTTGGCCATCATTCTGGGTTCTGGCAACCGGGATGAATCGGCCCTGGGTTTGGCGCAGAGGATTTTGCAGGCTTACAACGCCGATTTGAATGAATTGGGGCGTAGCAGCATCAAAGAACTCACCGATCGCTTCAATGGAGTCGGAGAAGCCAAAGCCATTTCCATCATCGCCGCCCTGGAGTTGGGGCAACGCCGACAATTGTTGCCCCTGCAAAAACGCCCCCAGATCAGCAGCAGTAAGGATGCCTATCTGGCGCTGGGGCCATTGTTGCTCGATTTGAGCACTGAGGAGTTCTGGATTTTGTTGCTCAATCAGGCCAATCGGATGATCGGGCGAGAAAAAGTCAGCGCGGGAGGTTTGACCAGCACAGTGGTAGATGCCCGGGTGATTTTTAAAAAAGCTCTGGAATACAATGCGGCTAGTTTGGTTTTGTGCCACAATCACCCCTCCGGGAGTTTGCGCCCTAGCCAACCTGACCTGGATTTGACCCAACGCCTGTGCAAGGCCGGCCTGCAACTGGATATTTTGGTACAAGACCATTTGATCGTCGGTGAATCGGGCTATTATAGTTTTGCCGATGAAGGATTAATGTAAAACCATACAACATGAAATTTTTGCCTTTAGTCTTACTTTTCAGCGCCTGCTGTACCGTATGTAGTGCCCAAACCGACGAGAGCACTGCGGTGATCAACGTGATCAAACAACTTTTTGATGGTATGCGCGCCAACGACAGTGTACGCATCAAAGCCATTAGCCACCCCGAAGCACAATTGCGCACCACCTTGATTGATCGGGAAGGAAAGCCGCGCATGGTCAGCGAATCTTTCAGCCGTTTCATCTCCTCCGTAGGCAAACCCGCACCCAAAATGCTGGATGAACGCATCTGGAGCTACGATGTCCGGATTGATCAAAACCTCGCCACGGTTTGGACCGAGTACACCTTTTACCTGGGTGATCAAATGAGCCACTGCGGCGTCAATGCTTTCCAATTGATGAAAACGCTGGAAGGTTGGAAAATCATTGGCATCACCGACACCCGCCGCAAGGACAATTGCATCACCAGCGCACCAGATAGCCAAAAAGAGATTGCTACGGCAATCGACGCCTGGCATCAGGCCGCGGCAAAGGCCGATGAGGACAAGTTTTTTGGCGCCATGAGTGCCGATGGCGTTTTCCTGGGCACCGATGCCAGCGAACGTTGGTTGCGGGAAGCCATGCGCAAAGACATGCAAAAGGCTTTTGACAAAGACAGCGCCTGGGATTTTAAGGCCAAAAACCGCAACATTGCTGTATCAGCGGATGGACGCTACGCTTGGTGGGATGAACTCTTGGATACCTGGATGGGCGTGTGCCGGGGCTCGGGGGTATTGGAGCGCAGTGGCAAAGAATGGAAAATCAAGCAGTACAATCTGGCGCTGATGGTGCCCAATGATAAGATCAAAAAGGTGATGAAGTTGATTAAATAAAGCACCATTACTTAGGTGATTTTTTGGGTGGCTTAGGTTTCTTAGGTGGTTAAAGAATGCCCTGCTTCGCAGGTTTTTTCTTTTTCACCACCTAAGAAACTTTAGAAACCCTAGGTTCACCACAGCTTATAGTGGCAGCCCTGCTTACCGCGTCAAATACATCGACCGATTCCGATCCAACTCCCGGAAGAACGGATCACTCAAATCGCGGATGTACCGAATCTCCTCACCCGTTGACTTCATTTCTGGTCCCAACTGCTTATCCACATTCGGGAATTTTTCGAAGCTGAACACCGGAACTTTGATCGCATAACCACTTGGTTGTGGCTTGATGTCGAAGTCTTTCAGTTTGTGGGTGCCCAGCATCACCAGCGTGGCGTATTTCAGGTACGGTACTTTATAGGCTTTGGCAATAAAGGGTGTTGTCCGCGAAGCCCGTGGGTTGGCTTCGATTACGTACACCTTATTGTCCTTAATGGCAAACTGGATGTTGATCAAGCCGCGGATGTCGAGGGCGCGCGCCAGTTTTTCGGCGTGTTCCACCATGGTTGCCACCGCGTCCACCGAAAGGCTGTAGGTCGGCAACACTGCCGAGCTGTCGCCAGAGTGGATCCCTGCGGGCTCGATGTGCTCCATGATGCCCATGATGTGGATGTCTTCGCCATCAAAAATGGCGTCGATTTCCGCTTCTTTGGCCCGATCCAGGAAGTGGTCGATCAAGACCTTGTTTTCAGGCATGTGTTTGAAGATGGACAACACGTGGCGTTCCACCTCCTGGTCGTTGATCACGATGCGCATGCTTTGGCCACCCAATACGTAGCTTGGGCGCACCAGCACCGGATAACCTACCTTATTGGCAATACGAATGGCTTCATCCACATCGTCGGCTACGCCGTAGTCGGGATAAGGGATGTCCAGCGCTTTGAGCAGGTCAGAGAAAGCACCACGGTCTTCGGCCAAGTCCATATTAGCGAAACTGGTACCGATGATTTTGATGCCTTTTTTATGCAGGGTTTCGGCCAGTTTGAGGGCCGTTTGGCCACCCAATTGGACAATGACTCCTTCCGGTTTTTCCAACTCGATGATCTCTTCGAGGTGTTCCCAGAATACGGGCTCGAAGTAGAGTTTGTCAGCCATGTCAAAGTCGGTCGAAACCGTTTCAGGGTTACAATTGACCATGATGGCTTCGTAACCTGCTTCTTTAATGGCCAATAAACCGTGTACGCAGCAGTAGTCAAATTCGATGCCTTGTCCAATCCGGTTAGGCCCAGAGCCCAACACGATTACCTTTTTCCTATCTGAGGGAATACTTTCGTTTTCACCATCAAAAGTAGAGTAAAAATAAGGCGTTTTGGCTTCAAACTCAGCGGCGCAGGTATCCACCATTTTATAGGTCCGGCGGATGTTCAGTTTTTTGCGCACCTTGGTTACATCCTCATCCTTGACCCGCATGGTCCAGGCAATCTGGGCGTCGGAATAACCTACTTCCTTCAGTTCACGGAAGAAATCGGCAGGGATATCATCCGGTACATTGAACTTGAGCAACTGGTTTTCGTACTTGACCAGGCGCTTGATTTGTTTGAGGAACCAGGGATCGATGCGAGTCAGTTTCTGAATCGTCTGGAGTGGAACCCCCAGGCGAATTGCGTCCTTGATGCGGAAAATCCGGTCATCACTGGCAACCTCCAGGCGGGTCAGTACATCTTCGACCTTGATCCATTCCTTGATGTCGCCACCCAGGCCCTTACGGCCATTTTCCAAAGACTGGCAGGCCTTCTGAAGTGCCTCCAGGAAATTGCGCCCAATGGCCATCACCTCTCCTACCGATTTCATTTGTAGGCCCAGGGAATTGTCCGCACCGGGGAATTTATCAAAGTTCCAACGCGGCATTTTTACGATCACGTAATCGAGCGTAGGCTCAAAAAATGCCGAGGTGGTTTTGGTGATTTGATTTTTGAGCTCGTCCAGGTTATAGCCGATGGCCAACTTGGCGGCAATTTTGGCGATGGGGTAACCCGTCGCTTTACTGGCCAAAGCTGAAGAGCGCGATACCCGAGGGTTGATTTCAATGACAATCAACTTTTCGGTGACCGGGTCCTGGGCAAACTGGATGTTACAGCCCCCGGAGAAGTTACCCAGGGAGCGCATCGCCTTGATGGCCTGGTCGCGCATGTCCTGGTAAGCTGTATCCGAAAGGGTCATGGCCGGTGCCACCGTGATGCTGTCGCCCGTGTGGATACCCATGGGGTCGAAGTTTTCTACGGTACAAATGATGACTACACTGTCATTCATGTCGCGCAACAACTCCAACTCAAATTCTTTCCAGCCCAACACGGCTTTTTCCACCAAAACTTCGTGAGTTGGAGAAGCATTCAAACCACGGCGCAGGGCTGCGTCGAATTCATCTTCCTTGTGCACAAAGCCACCACCGGTTCCACCCAGGGTATAGGAAGGGCGGATTACCAAGGGGAAACCAATTTTTTGCGCAGCTTCTTTACCTTCCAAAAAGGAATTGGCAATGTGGGAAGGTGCAACATCCAACCCGATGTCGATCATGTGTTGGCGGAAAGCCTCGCGGTTTTCGGTCAACTCGATGGCGGCAATGTCGACCCCGATCATGCGCACCCCGTATTTTTCCCAAACGCCCAACTTATCGGCTTCGATCGCAAGGTTCAACGCAGTTTGTCCACCCATGGTAGGCAATACGGCGTCGATTTTGCGTTCTTCCAAAATCTGCACAATGCTTTCAACGGTCAGCGGCAACAAATAGACATTGTCTGCCGTAACCGGATCGGTCATGATGGTCGCAGGGTTGGAGTTGATGAGGGTGACTTCGATTCCTTCTTCGCGCAGGGAGCGAGATGCTTGAGAACCGGAATAATCGAATTCACAGGCTTGACCAATAATAATGGGCCCACTCCCGATGATCAGCACTGATTTGATGGAATTGTCCTTAGGCATGGCTTACTCGTTTCCAAATTGCCCGCAAAGGTAATCAATGCTAAAGGATTTAAGTACAGTAAGATAAAATTTCGTACAATAAATTTAAAGGTTTTACAGCCCCTGACCTGGAAATTTGTCCCCCAACTTAAAAGAATTGCTTATTTTTGAACGGAACTAAGCAGTGGGCAAACCCTAAAAATCTATATGCGCTACCAAATTTGGTCAATCCTCTTTTTTTTATTGGCAAACGCTGCAACCCATGCCGTTTTTGCCCAAGAGGGTTATGTCAATCCCCAACAGGAAAAATACCTTTCCGAGCCCATTCAACCCCAACGTTTTGATGATGGTACCTGGCAAAAATCCATCGAAGGACTGAATTACAGCATCAAAAAAAAGAAGCCACCCAAACCCATCAAACCAAAAGACAATGTCGAATTCAAATGGCCCGAGCTCGGGCCAGGAATAATCGTAGTACTTAAGGTTTTAGCGGCTTTGATTGTGATTGTCATCTTAGCTTTGCTCCTGCGGCATTACCTCAATGCGCCCAAAAACCGCGCCGTCAAAAAAGCCATCGTTGAGGACATGAGCATTGAGGAGATTGAAGAAAACCTGGAAGAAACGGAATTGTATCCCTACATCAATAAGGCCATTGACCACAATGATTATGCTTTGGCCGTACGTTTGTATTACCTGGAGGTGCTCAAACAATTGTCGGCCCAACGAGCCATCACCTGGCGAAAAAACAAAACCAACCGCCAGTATTTGCAGGAAATGCGCAGCTCGAAGCAATACGGGGAGTTTCGGATATTGACCCTGATTTTTGAACGGGTGCGTTACGGTGGCCAACAATTGGATCAGGGGCAGTTTGAACAAATTAAACCAGGTTTTCAATCATTTTTAAAACATCACCCAGCCCCCATTTCTTCTCCACCCTCCGTTAATGTAGCCGTATGAGATCAAAAAATTTCTTTTTCCTCGCGGTAGTGCTTATTATGGTCAGCCTGTTTATTTACCTGATCAGCACAAATGGTGGCCAGGCCTATACCTGGAAGGAAAATTACAAAGAACAAAGCAAAGGGCCCTATGGCCTGACTGTCGTATTTAAACTCCTCAAAGCACAGGCAAAAACGGAAAGCTTCACCCTGCTGAAAAAGCGGATTCAAAAAGTATTGCCAACCGAGCCCAGCGAAAAATCAAACTATGTATTTGTCGGGGGTGGGCAGTTCCTGGATTCCGCGGATGTTCAAACCTTGTTGAAGTTTGTGTACAACGGCAACGATGCCTTTATTGCTACCCAGGTTTTACCGTTCCGGCTAATGTCCAAATTGTACCCCAAAACTTGTAAGGAGGACCGTTGGGAAAACCTGAATTATTACCAGGATCGGGGCGTGGAAGCCAATTTTTTGCATCCTGACTTGCGCCAGAACAAGCCTTTCGACTTTACTTACCGCACCACCAGTCCCGACAGCATCTACGATTGGCATTTTTTTGATCGGGGTTATTTTTGTGATGACCCGGATGGTTTTGTCGCCCTTGGGCAAATCAATGGAAGCAAGACCAATTTTGTGCGGATTCGCTACGGCACAGGGCATTTTTACCTTCACACCAATCCCTTGTTTTTTACCAACCTGTTTATGATCGATCAATCTGGCAAACAATATGCTGAGGCCGCTTTAGGCCACTTATCCGCTGGTCCGGTGTATTGGGATTGTACGAGTAAGGTTGACCGAAATGTGGCAGAGAACATGAACAACGATAGCCAGGGTCGGCCGCGCCGCGATTTTAACCGTCCCAGCCCCCTGAGTTACGTACTGAGCCAGCCGCCTTTGGCCTGGGCCTGGTATACTCTTCTGGGCACTACACTGGTGTATTTTTTGTTCCGGATCAAACGCCGACAACGCATCATTCCGGTTTTGCCCAGCAACAAAAACAACTCCCTGGCCTTTATCCGCACCATTGGTCGTTTGTATTTTTTACAAAACAACCACCGCCAATTGGTGCTGCAAAAAATGAAACTCTTTTTGCAATTTGTGCGCGATCGTTATAAAATCCAAACCCGTGAATTGCACGAAGATTTTGTCTATCAACTCAGTATAAAATCCGAAATCAAAGCCGAAAAGATTCAAAAAATCCTGGACTCGTACCGGGCAATTGATTTTTCGCCGGAAATCCAGGAACGCATCCTGGCGGATTTTCATCAACAAATTGAAAGCTTTTATAAAAACTGTAAATAAATGCTAGTGCCAGAAGAAATGAACCCAAACCCTGCTGAGCAGTCGTTGGATACCCCGGAAGCAATTACGCCTGTTGAGTCTCAATTTGTGCCCGAAACCACTACTGGCCATTGGGGCCGCAACCGCCTGGACCTGAGTAAGGTCAATACCGCCATTGATCAGGTGCGCGTCGAGCTGAGCAAGGTCATTGTGGGGCAACAGGAAATCATTGACCTGCTGATCACGGCCATGCTCGCGGATGGACACGTCCTGCTCGAAGGGGTACCCGGCATCGCCAAAACCCTGACCGCCAAGTTGCTGGCTCAAACCATGGACGTGGAATTTTCGCGCATCCAGTTCACCCCCGACCTGATGCCCAGCGACGTGATTGGCACCTCGGTGTTCAACCAAAAAACGGTAGACTTTTCCTTCAAAGCTGGCCCAATCTTCGCCAACGTGGTGCTGATCGACGAAATCAACCGCGCCCCGGCCAAAACGCAGGCGGCCTTGTTTGAGGTGATGGAAGAAGCCCAGATTACCGTGGATGGCACTACTTACCAATTGGAATACCCCTTCTTCGTGATGGCGACCCAAAACCCCATCGAACAGGAAGGCACTTATAAATTGCCGGAAGCCCAGCTGGACCGTTTTTTGATGAAAATCAACATCGATTACCCCAATCTGGAAGAGGAAAAAAGCATCCTGCGCCGCTTCCGCACGGGCTCTAAAACGGACTTGCAAAAGGAAGTCCAAAAAGTGATGTCGCCCCAACTGGTCAAAGAATGCCGCGACCTGGTGGAATCCGTTTTCATAGAAGACCACCTGCTGGACTACATCGCACACATCGTTACCCAAACCCGTACCCACGGTGACTTGTACCTGGGGGCTTCCCCACGGGCTTCGCTGGCCATTTTGCGCAGCTCCAAAGCAGTTGCAGCGATCAATGGGCGGGATTTTGTGACGCCAGAGGACATTCAGTACGTGGCGTATCCGGTCCTGAATCACCGGATTATCCTGCAGCCGGAGCGGGAAATGGAGGGTTTTGCGACGAAGGATGTGATTAAGGATATTTTGGGGAAGATTGAGGTGCCGAGGTAGGAAATTGGGTTAAATAGGCAGTTTCCAATCGGTTTATTAACTCTAGATTTCGTTATTTCGAGATAAACACAAACTGTTGCGCTACGTAAAGCGCAGTAGACAGACGCACGGCTGTGCGTCTGTCTACTGCGCCCGACTTTATCTTCGTATCCAATAATAAAATGAAAAATAAGCTCATTGAAGATTTAGGGGAAGTTCTCATTGAACTCGATTCCCATAAATCACTGGTTTCAATCGTTGAAGAAATTTCGATAAATGATGAGAATTTTGACCGGCACTTTACGACCAAATCTAAATTTGAATTACGCTTAGTTTCTTCAAGAATCAGAGTCAGTGGGGGTATAATGATGTTGGACGGAGCAGATTGTTACTACGAATTGAATACTGGAAATATCTACAAAATAAATCGAGAAGGCAATCAAATCGAGATTTTTGAGCGACTTGCAGAGAAAGTGGTCAGGAAAACAAAATTAATTTTGGAAAAACACTAATACCTTGAACCAGACAGCCACCCAGCCTAAAATCTGAATTCCTCCCTTTTCATTTTTTTCCTATCTTAACCCTCAAACCCAAAATACCACCTGTATGACCTCTAAAACCAATACCTGGGCATTCCTTTTGCCCATCCTCTTTTTGAGTCAATTGGCTTTTGCCCAAAGCCCCAAACCCGCTCCCACCCCTGCCCAATTTCTGGTGCGTTTCCCTGCCAGCAAGGGTGCTCAATTTGATGGCCGACTGCTGTTGATGCTTTCCAAAAACGACAAAGCCGAGCCCCGCTTCCAGATCGTCGATGGCCCGGAAAGCCAACTCGCTTTTGGCATCGACGTAGAAGATTGGAAGGCCGAACAACTCAAGGCCTTCAACCACAGCGCCTTTGGTTACCCCATCGAAAGCCTGAAAAACGTCCCCGCCGGGGAATACACCGTTCAGGTTTTGCTCGACAAATACCAAACCTACCACCGCTCCGACGGCAAGGTGGTCAAACTCGGCTGGGATCGTGGCGAAGGCCGCCAATGGAACCAGGCACCCGGAAACCTTTATTCCAAACCCATCAAAATCAAATTCGACCCCAAATCTGCCAAGCCCATTATCCTTGAACTGGATCAGGAAATTCCGCCCATTCCTGAACCCGCCGATACCAAATACGTCAAACACATCAAAATCAAGAGCGAAAGGTTGTCCAAGTTTTGGGGTCGCGACATCTACCTCGGTGCCCATGTTTTGCTCCCGGAGGGCTTTGATACCCACCCGAATGCCCGCTACCCGCTCGCCATTTTCCACGGCCATTTCCCCGATGATTTTAGTGGCTGGCGCACCACTCCGCCCGATACCACCATCCCCTGCACTTATAGCGCCCGTTTCAAACTGGACTGCTACAACCGCATCGAGCAGCAGGAGGCTTATGATTTTTACAAAATGTGGACCGGGCCGAATTTTCCCCGCATGATCGCCATCGAGATCCAGCACGCCAACCCCTTTTACGACGATTCCTACGCCGTCAATTCCCAAAACCTGGGGCCTTACGGCGACGCCATCACCTACGAATTGATCCCCTACATCGAAAAGCAGTTCCGCGGCATTGGCCAGGGTTGGGCACGTTTTATGTACGGCGGGTCTACTGGAGGTTGGGAAGCACTGGCTGCTCAGTTGTTTTACCCCAATGAATACAATGGTTGTTATGCCGCCTGCCCCGACCCGATTGATTTCCGGGCTTATACGGTTGTAGACATTTACAAGGACAAAAACGCCTACTGGCTGGATAGTGAGTTCAAAAAGACGCCCCGCCCCGGCATGCGCGACTACCTGGGGCACGTATCCGCCACGCTGAGAGAAGCAAACATGCGGGAACTGGTGCTCGGCACCAAAAGCCGCGGAGGCCAACAATGGGACATTTGGGAAGCCGTTTACTCTCCGGTAGGTGCCGATGGTTATCCGCAACCTATTTGGGACAAATACACCGGAGAAATAAACCACAAGGTTGCGGAGTTTTGGAAAGAAAATTACGACCTTGCTTACATCCTCAAGCGCGATTGGCCCAAAATTGGCAACAGCCTGCGGGGAAAAATCCACATTTATTGTGGGGATATGGACAACTACTACCTCAATAATGCGGTTTACCTGATGGAGGACATCCTGAAAGAAACGACCAATCCTTCCTACGACGGCGAGGTAGACTACGGGGATCGGGCAGAACATTGCTGGAATGGGGACCACACCCAACCCAATGCCATCTCCCGCCTGCGTTACCACCGCATGTTCATCCCCAAGTGGGCGAAGGAAGTAGAAAGTCGGGCACCAGCAGGAGCAGATCTCAAGTCCTGGAAATACTAAAACATGCTCTACGACAACCACGGTCGCAAAATCAATTACGTTCGCCTGGCGGTTACCGACCGCTGCAACCTGCGCTGCTTTTACTGCATGCCGGAGGAAGGCATCACCTACATAGACAAGCACGAACTCTTGTCGTACGAGGAAATGATCCGTTTGGTGCAGTTACTCGTCGATATGGGCATCGATAAAGTGCGGATTACAGGAGGGGAACCCTTTGTGCGGCGGGACATGATGGATTTTTTGCGCCACATCGGTCAAATTCCAGGCCTTCGCCAAATCAACATCACCACCAACGGCACCACCACGGCCCCCCTGGTACCCGAACTGAAAGCCATCGGCATCAAGTCGGTCAACCTCAGCATGGATACCCTGGACCCCGATCGTTTTTTTGCCATCACCCGTAGGAACGTATTCAAGGATGTGATGAATACCTTCCACGCCCTGTTGGAACACGGCATCAAAACCAAAATCAACGCGGTGGTGATGGATGGCAAAAACATCGACGACCTGATCCCCATGGCTGAACTCACCAAGGACTACCCCGTGAGTGTACGCTTCATCGAAGAAATGCCGTTTAATGGCGAAGGGAGCCATTACACCACCCTGGAATGGAACCATCGTCGGATTTTGGAACACCTGCGTGGCGCTTTTCCGAATTTGGAAAAACTGCCCGATCCGCCCAACTCAACCTCCAGCAATTACCAGGTTCCAGGTTTCAAAGGAGACATTGGCATCATCGCGGCTTACAGTCGTACCTTTTGTGGTACCTGCAACCGCATTCGGGTGACGCCACAGGGTGGTTTGAAGACCTGTTTGTACGACACGGGTGTGTTCAACGTCCGTGATTTGATGCGCGAAGGGGCCACCGACGCCCAAATTCGCGATACTTTTTTAGTTGCACTAGGGAACCGGGCCAAAGATGGTTGGGAAGCTGAAAAAAATCGTAATTTTGGCCTGCCTGTTTCGGAGTCGATGTCGACGATTGGCGGGTGATGGGCTACTAAGAATAATATTTGAGCACTAGGCGTTTCATCGCCATTTGGAACATGGAGGAAAAAACCAAAAAGAGCCGTAGCAAGAAGGTTAAGACGACAATTGTTGATTCCCCCGCTGTTGAAAGCAAAGGAAACGAAATCATCGTAGTCACTTCTACCGAAAATACTGGAGCGCAACCGCCTGAATCCTTTACGGGCATGCGCAAGCGCAAAGCAAAAACCAAGGCCGCCGGACTGAAGGGAGTGAGCACTGCACTCAACCACGCACGCAAGTACATGCGGGTAAGTGATGCGAAAAAAACCATGTTTGCCCTCAACCAAAAAGGGGGCATTGATTGCCCAGGTTGCGCCTGGCCCGACCCCGACGATGACCGCTCCCGCCTCGGCGAATACTGCGAAAATGGCATCAAAGCCATTGCCGAAGAAGCCCAGCGCAACAGCATCGGAGCTGATTTTTTTGCGCAGCACAGCATCAGTGATTTACAAGCATTATCCGATTTTGAATTGGGAAAAAAAGGGCGTTTGGCCGAGCCAATGATCCTGCGCGCCGGTTCCGACCGCTACTCCCCCATTCCCTGGAATGAGGCTTTTCAGCTGATCGGCAAAGAACTTAACGCCCTGCAATCTCCCGATGAGGCGGTTTTTTATACCTCAGGCCGCACCAGCAATGAAGCTGCGTTTTTGTACCAGCTATTCGTCCGCGAATTCGGAACCAACAACCTGCCCGATTGCTCCAACATGTGCCACGAATCTTCGGGCAAGGCCCTAAGCACAACTCTGGGCATGGGCAAAGGTTCGGTCACCCTGGAAGATTTTGACCACGCTGACCTGGTGATCATTCTAGGGCAAAACCCCGGCACCAACCACCCGCGGATGCTTTCCGCCCTGGAGCGCTGCAAAGAAAGAGGCGGCAAAATCCTGGCCATCAATCCGCTCAAAGAAGCTGGTTTGACCAATTTTGTCAATCCGCAACGCCCCATGAAAATCCTGCGCGGCGGCACCCAACTAGCCGATTTGTACCTACAAGTCAAAATCAATGGCGACGTAGCCCTGCTCAAAGCCATCATGTCTATGTTGTTGTTTCAGGAAAAACAGGAACTGGGCGATATTTTTGACATGGATTTCATCACCTCGCGCACCGAAGGCTACGAAGATTTTGCCATGCACCTGCAACAGTTCGACTTCCGAGATTTAGAGGAAGACTGTGGCATTTCCCGTGGCCAAATCCGCAAGGCGGCGCGGATGATCAAAAAATCCAAACGCATCATTGCCTGCTGGGCGATGGGTTTGACCCAACACGAAAATGGGGTCGACAACATCCGGGAAGTTGTGAACTTGCTGTTGCTCAAAGGCAGCATCGGCATTCAGGGCGGCGGCACCTGTCCCGTACGCGGGCACAGCAACGTGCAAGGCGACCGCACGATGGGCATTTGGGAAGCACCCAAAGCTGAGTTTCTGGATAAGCTGGAAGAAGTCGTAGGCATCAAGGCACCGCGCAAACACGGTTTTTCTACCGTTGACGCCATTCAGGCCATGTACAAGCGCCAGGCCAAGGTCTTTTTTGGACTGGGGGGGAATTTTATTTCCGCTACTCCCGATACCGAAGTCACCGCTCAAGCCTTGCGCAATTGCAACCTGACGGTGCATGTATCTACCAAGCTCAACCGCAGCCACCTGGTACACGGCAAACAGGCCCTCATTCTACCCTGCCTGGGTCGCACGGATACAGATGCTCAGGAAAGTGGCGAGCAGTTTGTCAGTACCGAGAATTCGATGGGCGTGGTACAAATGTCGAAAGGCATTCTCAGTCCTTGTTCGGGCGCCCTGCTCAGCGAACCTGCGATTGTAGCTAAACTAGCCAAAGCAACCTTGGGCAGCAAGTCCAAAGTGGACTGGGACCTAATGATCAGCAATTACGACCACATCCGCGATTTGATCGAAAAAGTCATTCCCGGATTTGAACAATACAACGAGCGGGTACGGGAACCGGGCGGTTTTTACCTACCCAACCCCAACCGCAATCAAGAATTCAGCACTGCCGATGGCAAGGCTCATTTTACCTGCAATCCCCTACCAAGCCACAAGCTGGAGCCCGATCAGTACCTGATGATGACCATCCGTACACACGACCAGTTCAACACGACCATCTACGGCCTGGACGATCGTTACCGGGGCATCTACCGCGAACGCCGGGTAATTCTGATGAACCCCGAGGACCTGGAAGCGGAACAACTCAAACCCGGCGATGTACTGGATTTGATTAGCGAATACGACGGTCAGCAACGCATTGCCCGCAAGTTCATCGCCGTTGCCTACGATATTCCGTCCAAGTGTGTTGCTACTTATTTTCCTGAAGCCAACGTTTTGATCCCCGTGAACCATTACGCCCGGGAGAGCAAAACGCCGATTTCGAAGTCGGTAATAATTAAAGTAAAAAAAGTTGAGGAGTTGAGAAGTTGAGGAGTTTGGCTACCGCAGTAATTTTGACAATGTACTTGTCTAAGCCGCTGCGGCAGCCAAACTCCTCAACTCCTCAACTCCAACTCCTCAACTCCTCAACTCCTCATATGCCTTCATTCACCCATCTCGACGCATCCGGCAACCCCTCCATGGTAGATGTAGGCGAAAAAGCCGCTACCAAACGCCTGGCCCGCGCCCGTGCCATCATGGTGTTGGGTGATGAGATCATGGATCGTTTGGAAAAAGAAGAAATCCACACCAAAAAGGGGCCAGTGTTCCAGACAGCCATCATTGCTGGAGTCATGGCCGCCAAAAAAACGGGCGAGCTCATTCCCCTTTGCCACCCAGTGGGTATGGAAAACTGCCAGATTCACATTCAGGTAAATGAACAACGGGAGGTGATCATCGATTGTACCGCCTCCGTTACGGCTAAAACCGGGATCGAAATGGAGGCACTGACTGGTGCCAGCATTGCCGCCCTCACCGTATACGACATGTGCAAGGCTTTTTCCCACGACATCCTGATTAAGGAAATCAAGTTGATGGAAAAGACTGGAGGGAAAAAAGATTTTAAACGCGAGTAATCCAACGTAACCAACACGAAGCCTTGTCAACGTCTAACTTTGTGGCCTCTGTGCCCCTCTATTTTTTTCTTTGTGCTTAAAAAAATGCCGCTTTAGCTATTCAGTTCCTTGTGTTTCAGCTCCCTTCTTCCCAAAAACCCTCACTCCCAAATACACCAAAACCAGCAAGGTAACTCCCAACATCCCCCAAATCGGCTCCATCGCCTCCTTTGGCAAAAACTGCCCCACCTCATTGATCGCCCGCCAAATGTTATTCAGCCCCAAAAAGCAAGTCACCCCCACAATGAACAAAGTGAAAAAATTAGACCAAAACCCATTCGCATAAGCTGCACCCAGCAGTACTTTATCGTTGGCCGCAAAAAGCAGAGCAATCGTCACCACCGGCAACAAAACCCCATTGATGGCCTGCGCCAAAATGATCGCAGGAATTGGACGAATCCCGATGATGCTAAAAATGGTACCCACCAGCAACACTGCGCCCCAAACCAGTTTAAAGTTGGAAGATTTGGCCGACCAATCCCGGCCATTGCCCTCACTGCTGAACATACTTTGGGCCGTAATGGCGGCGGCAAGTGGTGCAGTAATTGCGGAACTAAAACCTGCTGCAAACAAGCCCAGGCCAAACAACAACACCCCCATTCCGCCTAACTTACCATTCAACGCCGTAGCTAAAGCCTCGTAAGAATACGTACCCGTAACCAACATACCGGCTGCCAGGATTGCAATCGAAATCAGGCCCCCAATCGTCACGGCTATCGCTATTCCCCAACGCATTTCCGACAAACTCTGGTTTTGCCCAATGCTGGAACCCAAAAACAAATTATAAGGCACAATGGTCGTCCCAATCAACCCAATGATCAGCAAGCCCGAACCATCTGGCACACTGGGCCAAACCAGGTTTTGCGCCCACTCTCCTACACTTGCCGGGATTTGAACTGCTACATACATAAAGGCAATGCCCATCACGGCCACCATGATGCCGAGTGCACGCGATAAAATCTGGAAGTTGTTGACCCACAACAGAGCCGCACAACCCACTGCCAAAATCAGAGTGAGCACCTCACGGGATAAGCCTGGAATGAACAATAAAGCACCAGAGATGGCCCCCAATAAGTTCCCGGTTTGGTACGCCGCACAACCAAAAGCAACTGCGATGAACAAGGCCCATTTGATGTTGCGCCCACGGTTTCCAGCGTATTTCAAGGCAATGATTTGCCCCAGGTTTTTGCCCGAAGCAATCGTCATCCGCGCAGCAGTTTCTTGTAAAATGATGGCCGCGATGGTGGAAAAAGTCAATGCCCACAACAATTGCAGGCGATAAGCCGCACCAGCCTGTGAACAAGTGGTGACAGTGCCCGGACCAATGAAGGCAGCAGAAAGTACCGACCAGAGTAGGACGGAGGAAAAGCCTTGGCTGAAGGAAATGCGTTTAGACATGAGGGCTGAAGGTTTTTAGGTTTGTCGACTGACTATAAGTTTTTCGAAGTTGATGCTACAAAAAGTTATACACACCGATCAGTTCTAATATTAGGCGCTGGCGCTGGAACAAGTCTCTGACGTGTGTTTTCTCAGTATTTTCGCGTTGCTCATGCGTCTGGAGACGCGAAAATGTTGGTACAAGTCTGGAGACTTGTACCAGCACCAGGACTTATACCAGCTAAGCCCTAAAATCCCTTCACCCTTCTAACCTTGTATGGTTTTTTCTGTTGCGACTCAAAATACGTTCGCATTTGGATTTCTACTACTATTCCAATGGTAATAAATTGGATACCGCCAAAAAGCAGCATCATGCCCAAGATGATGAGCGGGCGTCCCCAGATGTCTTCCCCCATCAGTTTGAGCACCAGCAGGTACAAATTGATCAATAACCCACTCACAAACAAAATCACCCCAGCGTTGCCGAAGAGGTGCATGGGCTTTTGCATGTATTTTTTAAAAAAGAGCATCAACAGCAAATCGCTGATGACTTTGAAGGTGCGGCTGAGTCCGTATTTGGATTTGCCAAACTGCCGGGCATGGTGCTTCACATCCACCTGGGTGAGCCGTGCGCCTTCGAGGTGGGCGAGCACAGGTACAAAGCGGTGCAGCTCACCATAGAGTCCTAAGTCTTTGGCTAGGTCAGCCTTCAACACCTTCAATGCACAGCCGTAATCTTTGAGGTGCACATCTGTCGTACTGCGGATGATGTAGTTGGCAATGCGGCTGGGGATTTTACGCAAAACCATGCCGTCCTGGCGATTGGCGCGGTTGCCGGCCACCATATCAAAACCTTCTTCTTCGGCAATTTTGAGCATGCGGGGCAGGTCACTGGGGTCATTTTGCAAGTCGCCGTCCATCGTCGCGATGTATTCACCCTGGGCATAGTCGATGCCAGCCATGAGGGCCAAACTTTGGCCATAGTTCTTTTTCAGCTCCACCACCCTCAGGCGAGGGTGCTCCACACTGTACAACTCCTTGAGGGTATTGTCCTTGGAGCCATCATCCACAAAAACCATTTCATATTCATATCCCTCCAGTGCTTCAGCAATGCGCTGAATCTGCGGCTTGATGTTTTCTTCTTCGTTGTAGACACAAACGACAACTGACAGTTTGATTGTTGACATGATCCTTAATTGAATGCTCGTTGAACTAGTGTTTAGTCTTTAAAGTTCCAATGATAAAATGCCGGTGGCCATGGCGCACTTTGAGCTCCGATACCGAATCTACTGCATCAAAATAGCGCGCAGGGTCTACGATGTATAAGGCCTTGGGGTCCATTTTTTCCATTTTTACCGGAATGATTTTGCCCCGGGTATTGGTCAGGTAAATGGAGTTGGTCCATTGCATCCCCGTTTTGCGGTAAACATACAAGTCCTGATCGCGGAAACGTTCGCCTGCTTCAATCGAAGACTTCCGGCAAGCATCGCCGTAATCGTTGGCATTGCGATTGGGCAACACAAACCAGTTGAAACCAATCCGCCCCACCAACAATAGCATGGCGATGATCAACAAACGCTGCGGCTTCCAATAGCGATACAAGTAAGCAAGCCCTCCCGCCAGGAGCAGCAACACACCCGACTTAAGATACAAATAAGGGGTGCTTTGGGTTTGAGGTAAAACCATGGGAATAATTGGGGTCAAAACCATCAGCGTTACTGATATTGCCATAAATCCGTTCACCACCTTGGCTGCCCAGGGCTGTTGCACAACTGCATTTTGGTGCAAATGCAAAAAAATGCCAAACAGCAGCGGGCAAAACATCAGCAAATAACGTGGGTACACCTCCACCGATGCCCAATAGACCCAAATGTTTGCCAAAAAGATCAAGGCGCAGTAGACCATAAAACTATCCTGCTTCAACACCTTCCAAAGGTCTCGGCGCAACAAATACACAATCATGATCGACCAGGGGATAAAATGATACACCATTTCAAAGGGGAAGGTAAAAAGATGCAGAAAGGTTCTCCACCAGCCAAATTGCACAGCAGTCCGCTTGGATGATTCAGTGAACAGCGTTTGAAAGACCGTATCCAATCCATTGTACTGTACATATACGGCATAATATGCACCCACTATCACCACAAAAACCATTCCCCCGAGGATGTGCTGCCAATAAAACAGACGCTTGAATTCTTTTTGGTAAATGAAGTAAGCCAGCAAGGTAAAACCCTGAAAAACCACCGCTGGCAAGCCCTTGAGCATAAAGCCCAAAGCCGTACACAGGTAGGACAGAGCAAATAGCCACAACCAATTGCGTCGCTGAAATTGCTGGTAAATGACCATAAACTGCACAAAAACCAGCCAGGAAAAGGTAATATCGATCAACCCCAACAAGGAGTCCCAAAACAAAATCCGCCCACAAGTGATCAGGGTCATGGCCAGCACAAAGGCGGTGTAAGAGCCATACTGCTTGCGAAAACTGTAAAAAACGGTCGCCGCAAAACCCAACAAACTCACCAGGGTTGGAATGCGCGCATTAAATTCGTTAATTTGCCCCAAAAGCTGGAAATAGCCCAACAACATCCAGTTGTACAAAGGCGGTTTGTTGTAATAGAACTCGCCGTGTAGGGTCGGAGTGATGTAGTTGCCGGAGAGTTTCATTTCCAGTGCCACCAGGGTACGAATTCCCTCATCATCGATGAAGGTCATCAGGCCCAGGTTAATCAGCAAGGCTGGAAACAACAATAAAATACTCAGGACGTACAGCAGTTTATTGCGTTGTTGGTCGTTCATTCAGTGCGCGGGTAAATTGAAGGCGCAAAAATAAGCTAAATTCAATGAATTCTAAAATTTTGATAATGAGGAAGCTACAATTCTTGTTCACAATCCTTAGCTTTTTTGCTAGCCCATCAGTATCAATACTTTCGGCTCAAACGACCAATCCAGATGCCGATTGGGTCGACCTGCTCACGGTGGCCCCTGATGTGGTGCTCGACATTCGCTACGCTACGACCAATAATTTCATGTCCGAAAAAGTCTATGATTGCGGCGAGTGTTACTTGCGCAAAGAAGTATCGGACGCGATTTCGCGGGTACACAAACGACTCAAAGCCCAGGGCTACGGCGGCCTCAAAATGTTCGACTGCTATCGCCCTCATTCAGCTCAATGGAAATTGTGGAAAAAAGTACCGAACCCGCAGTACGTTGCTGACCCACGTAAAGGCTCCATGCACAATCGGGGCTCCGCAGTGGATTTAACGGTGGTAGACAAAAACGGGAAAGAGCTGGACATGGGCACGGGCTATGATGTTTTTGACAAAAAAGCCTACATCGATTACACGGGGCATCCCGCCAACATCAACAACAACCGCAAGGTACTTCAGGACGCGATGATCGCCGAGGGATTTCGGACGACAAGAACGGAATGGTGGCATTTTTCGTACACGAAAAAATCGTATCCGATTTCCAATTATCAATGGAAATGTGAATAAAATGACGAATTTCCCGAATGACGAATGACGAATTGGGAGCGTTGCCTCTAATGTTAGGAGTAACGCGCCCAATTCGTCATTCGTCATTCGAAAAATTCGTCATTAAATTCGTTCAGCATTTATAAAGTGTTCCCCAAAAGTTCCCCCAATGGACATCGAACAATTAAAAAATCGCATTAAAGAATTTGCAATTCAAATCATTTTGTTTGCCAGAGAGTTACCAACAGGTACTGAGTATAAAATTATCCAAGGGCAAATCATCCGCTCGGCTAGCTCCACTGGAGCGAATTATCGAGCTGCATGTAGGGCAAAATCCCCGGCAGATTTCATCAACAAAATGAAAATTGTAGAAGAGGAATTAGACGAAACCATGTACTGGCTTGAAATCTTGGCAAGTTTATACCCAAATTGCAAAAATCAACTCACTCCAGTTTGGAAAGAAGCTAATGAACTGCTAGCAATAACCGTCGCGTCGATAAAAAAGGTAAGAAGCAATAAGTAATGACGAATTTCCCGAATGACGAATTGGGAGCGTTGCCTCTAATATTTAGGGGCAACGCTCCCAATTCGTCATTCGTCATTCGAAAAATTCGTCATTAATACAACGCCATATCAAACCGCTTCCGGTACTTCACCGTCAGCGGATTTTGCACACCCCAGGTGCGGAACAGTGCAATGGCCGTTTTGCGAGGCTGGTCGTTGTTGAACGTTTTATCGATCATCACCGCTTCGATGATTTTTTTGATGGCTCCTTCATAATCAACCGCCAAAGCCAGTTCCTGCGCTTCGCCCATGGCTACTGCAGCTGGAGATACATCAGAAGGGACACTTTGAATCCAGTCGGCGATGGTGCGGATATCGGCAGCGGCTTCCGCCAATTCGTGATCGAGGGTGATGTCGTGAACAAGTTGACGGGCGGTAGCCGGGTCAGGAATCGCCAGTTGTTTGGCCAGGGTAATGCGGGCAATCAGGATTTCCGGATTTTCTTCCACCACTTCCACCAACGCTTCGAGTGCTCCGGGGTAACCTGCTTCCACTGCTTCGATGAGGGCGCTCAAGTCCTCTTGTCCTTCCTCCACCTCTTCTGCCTCGGCGATTTGAGGCAGGTGAGTATCCAACCATTTTTGGATTTGGGCGCGCGGAATTGCTCCCGAAAACTCGGCAATAATTTTGCCTTCAAAAACCATTTTAACAGCAGGAATACCTTTGATTCCAAAGGCTTGCGCCATTTCAGGATATTCCTCGGTATCTATTTTGATCAACGCCCAGCGATCCGCTTGCTCTGCTGCCATTTCTTCAATGACAGGGCCTAAAACCCGGCAAGGGCCACACCATTCAGCCCAAAAATCAATGACTACGGGGATGCTGTAACTGCGCTCGATTACGTCTTTTTGAAAGTCCATCGGGAGTGTCTGATTATTTGCGGGCAATTTAGATCAATTTATGATTGGATATTGTATCACAAATCACTAATTTTCGTGAAATTCATCACACTTGTCGCCGGGCATAGCCTCAGCGCTGGTTCTTAGACCCTTTTCCATGTTGTTTTTGTTCAAATCTTTACACATTGTTGGTTTTGTAGCCTGGTTTGCCGGTTTGTTTTACCTGGTGCGCATGTTTGTGTACCACCGCGAAGCCCACGATGAAGTCCAACCCAAACGTGACATCCTCACCCAGCAATTCAAACTTATGGAGTGGCGGGTTTACAAGATCATTTGTAATCCGGCGATGATGCTGACCTGGATTTGTGGTCTGGCGATGATCTTTCTATACGGTTGGGAATGGTTCAAAGTCAATTCCTGGTTGCACATCAAACTCGTACTACTTTTGGGCCTGACCTATTACCACCTTTGGTGCAAAAAAATGATTGTCAAGTTAGAAAAAGGCGACTTCAGCATGAGTTCTCATCGTTGGCGTTTGCTCAATGAAGTGCCAACCGTCTTTTTGCTGGCGATTGTGCTCTTGGCTGTTTATCGCAATGCCCTGGATTTTGCCTATGCGCTGGCGGGAATCATGGGCTTCATGATATTGTTGATGATGGGGGTAAGGGCGTATAGAAAGGCGAGGGAGCGGAATCCGAATATTTAAAAACCAGTGGGCGCCCACAAAGGGGCACCCATACAGGCATATGTTGTTATCACCATTTTTTTGGGCGAATGTTTTGTTTTGGCCTGCCGTGATTTACGGGGGGCTCTGCCTGTTCTTTTATTTTTTCCAGGACTATTTTTTCTTTCGCCCGGAGATGTTGCCCAAAAACTTTGAATACCGCTATCCCTTCCCTTTCACCGAACATACATTTGAAATGGAGGATGGCGGAGTGATCAATGCCCTGCAATTCAAGGTACCCAATTCGCAAGGTGTCGTTTTTTACCTCAAAGGCAACTCGCGCAGCCTCAAAGGATGGGGAAAATTCGCCAAAGACTTTGTCAGCAAGGGCTACGATTTTTTCATGATTGATTACCGGGGTTTTGGCAAAAGTAAGGGCCGCCGCACCGAAAGTATCCTGCTAAACGATGCCCAAACGGTGTACAAATGGCTGAGCAAGGAGTACCCCGAGGAACAAATCGTCGTTTATGGTCGCTCCCTCGGCAGTGGGATTGGGGCCAGATTGGCATCCTGGAACGACCCCCGAATGTTGATTCTGGACTCACCTTATTTCAGCTTTTACCACCAAATTCGCCAGTACGGATGGTGGTTGCCCTTGCGCTATTTGTTGCGCTACCATTTGCGCACCGACCAATTTCTCAAAAAAGTAAGCTGTCCGATTTACATCATCCACGGCAATAAAGATCGCCTGATTTCTTATGCCCAGGGCAAACGCCTGCACGAAATTAGCGCCGACCGCAGCACCCTCATCACCATCGAAGGCGGCGGGCACAACAATTTGCCCAATTTTCCGGAGTACCACGAGCACTTGTACGATATTCTCAACGAGCAGGAGGCACTGGTCATGTATACGAAGTAAGGGCTTTAAAATGTTGCCTTCATTCACTTTTGAGGCTCTTCACCGGATTCATCGTAGCAGCCCGAATCGACTGGCCTGCCACTGTCAAAAAAGCCACGGCCATGGCTACAACCCCTACTCCCGCGAACACTTCCCAACGCACGCTGATGTGATAGGCAAAATCAGCGAGCCATTGTTGCATGGCGTAATAGGCGATCGGCGAAGCAATCAGTAGCGCAATCAGGACCAGGGCCAGGAATTCTTTGGTCAATAAGCCAGTAATGCCGGCTACACTGGCGCCCAATACTTTGCGGATGCCAATTTCTTTCGTGCGTTGTTGCGCCGCAAAAGTGGCCAAACCGTACAATCCCAAACAGGAAATGACAACGGCCAATAGGGCGAAAATTTTGAATAGGGTAAACAAGCGCGTTTCTGCTTTGTAAAAATTATCGATTTGTTCGTCCAGAAATTTGTAATCAAAAATCTGATCTGGGAAACTGGTTTTCCAGGCTTTTTCAATCGCTGCAATGGTTTGTGGAATGTTGTTGTTGGCCTCAATTTTGATCCCCGCCAGGCTATAATAATCGGAGACTTGAGTCATCAAAATGGGTTTGATGGCATTGTGCAGGGAAGTGGCATTAAAATCGGCTACCACACCCACAATGCGCGCATTGCCTGAATTCATACCAAACCAGAATTTTTTATTCAAGGCGTCTTCTGCCGAAGCAAATCCCAGCGATTGGACACTCTTTTGATTGATCACTACATTAAAAACTTGCTGCTCGTTGGGCAGTTTTCGCGAAATCAAATTGGTATCCGCAGACTCTAAAAACCTCCCTGCTACCAATTTCAGGTTGTACAAATCCCGGAACTGGGGATCGGCCAAAATCAGAGTCACCTCTTGCCTTTGGGGGTCATCGCCGTTGGTCAAACTCATCATGGTGCCCCAATGGCCTTCCGCAGCCGGGGTAGAGGTGGAGAAACTGACGTTTTTGATGGCTGTTACCTCATTCAATTTTGAGCGGAACAGCGCAGCTTTATCCATTTGAGGAAGACTGACGGTGACCACATTGTCGTGGTCAAATCCTAAATTTTTACTCCGCAAATAATTCACCTGCTGTGCCATCAATGCCACGGCAACCAGCAAAATGATAGAAATGCTAAACTGCGTAACCACCAAGCCCTTGCGCAACCAGGTAGAACGATGATCTCCTGCCACCTGGCTTCCTGTTTTGAGTACATCTACCGGATTGAACCGGGTGAGTATCCAGGCGGGGTACAAGCCTGCCAATAAACCAGTAAGGGCAATGCCCAGCAACAAGGCTGTAATCAAGGCTGGATTTTGTATAAAGTTATAATCAATCTGCTTCTCCATCAAGGTGTTGATCAATGGCATGCATACATAACTTACGCCCAAGGCCAATACCCCTGAGGCAAATGCCAGTACCCAGGCTTCGACCATAAATTGCCGGATCAGCAGCATCCGTCCTGCGCCCAGGGCTTTGGATACGCCAATTTCCCGGGTACGGGTGAGCGCCTGAGCGGTAGATAAGTTGATGAAATTGATACAGGCCAAAATCAACACCGCCAAACCAATGATTCCAAATACCCACAACCAGTTGGCGTTGACGGCTTGCACCCACTGCCCACCACCAGCGTAAGTGGAATTGAAGTGAATGTCGTGCAGGGGCTGCGCGTCAAAATCAGTGCGGGAACCGGGCCGACTTTCCTGCTTATTGATGTACTTATCAGCAATGGCTTTCAAGCGGACGTTGAGGTCAGCCAATGTGGTGCTGGCTGGCAATACGATATAAGTGGAGGTCCCCATTACAAAGGTCCAACTCGTTACGCTGTTTTGCATGAATTTTTCATCCTTAAAAAAGGACATCACCATGGTGGCGTTCATGTGGGTATTGGCGGGAAAGTCTTCGATGATTCCCGCTACGGTGATGTCAAATTCATTGCGGAATTTGAAACTTTTCCCGATCGGATTTTCTTCGCCGTAAAACTTTTTGGCGGTAGAACGTGTCAATAGGGCTTGATAAGGCTTGCGCAGCGCGGCAAAAGCATCGCCTTGCACGGGTTTGATGTCAAATACATTGAGCATGTCCGGCTCGGCCAACATGATGTTTTTCTGGGCAAAACGGCGTTGGGGATTGATTTCCACCACTGCCTCGCCTATGGGGTGCCATTGGGCTACAAATTCCAGACCGGGCACTTCCTCGCGCAAGGCATCGCCCAAAGGAACGGGCGTGGAGAAATGAGGACTTTTATTGCCGTTGTCGGTCCATACCGTGTTGATGCGGTAAATCTGATCCGCTTTGGCGTGATAGGCATCAAAGCTCAATTCATGGCGCAAAAACAGTCCGATCATCAAACAAACCGACATACCAATGGTCAGCCCGGCGATGTGTAAGCTGGTATTGAGCCGCTGACGAGACAAACGGCGTAGGGTGAGGCGTAGGGCATTTTTGAGTTGATCTGTCCACATGGTTTTCCAATTTTAGCAACCATTCCTCGATGATCCGAGGGACTTCAGTTGGGTATAGATAAAGTACGACAAGTTTCGTACCAATTATGCAGTTGTTTGTTGGCCAGCGATTTAGAAGAAAATAGGCGTTGTGAAAATGTTCAAAATTGGACAGGGGGTGTTCGGAGGTGGGATAACAGTTCGTCATCCCGAATTTTTTCATAAAGACTACCAAAGCGACATTTTTTTATCACAAAGGAAAAAAAGAGGCACAGAGGACACAAAGCGAAGCGTCATCTACGTCTAACTTTGTGTCCTCTGTGCCTCTTTTTTTCCTTTGTGATAATTATGTCGTTTGTGAATAATTTTGAAAAATCGGGACGACTCATGTTAACACTACAACCCAATCCCCTTTAGCGAATCTTTTCTGGTTAATTTTTCAAACTCACTCACTCCGCAAACTCTCCACCGGATTTGCCAGCGCTGCCTTCACACTTTGGAACCCAATCGTCACCAAAGCCAGCAACAGCGCCAACCCTCCAGCCAGGGCAAAAACCCACCACTGCACGGGTGTGCGATAAGCAAAATCGGCCAACCATTGGTTCATGAAATAATAAGCGATGGGCGAAGCAATGACGATGGCGACAAAGACCAGCTTGAGAAAATCCTTCGTCAACAAACTGCTGATGCTGCCCACACTGGCACCCAATACCTTGCGGATGCCAATTTCCTTGGTGCGTGATTCCACCGTGAAAACCGTCAGGCCAAACAAACCCATGCAGGCAATCAGGATCGCCAGGATAGAAGCTGCACTAAAAATTTTACCAAACTGCGCCTCTACTTTGTACTGCTTGTTGAACAATTCGTCTACGAACAAGTATTCGAAGGGGTTGCCGACGAAGTATTTTTTGTAAATTTTTTCCAGCTTGGCCAATTTTGCCGGGAGATTGTCGGTGCTCAGTTTGATGGTGAGGTCGTTGACCTGGGCAGGATAAAAAATCATCGGGCCGATGGCTTTTTGTAAACCTTCGTGGTGGTAATCCTTCACTACACCGATCACTTGCAGTTTGCGCTCATCCCAGGTGATTTTGGTAGTCAAAGCATCTTTTACGTCTTCAAAACCCAGGGCTTTAGCCGCTTTTTCGTTCAGGATCACTTTGTCGTTATCGTTCCATTCTACATCAGTTTCTATCGCGGTAAAGTTCCGGCCAGCTTTGAGTGGGATTTTGAAGGTAGGCAAATAGTTCTCGCCAATAATGGCAAAGGCAAAAGATTGGGTTTCGGTGCCCTTTTTTGATTTGGGCGAACTAAAGCCATCGGTAGCAAAATTGTAGCCTCGCCCGGGGCCACTGCCCGAGGTGCAAAAGCCTTCTACAAAGCTTTGTTGAGCTATTTCGTCTTGATAGGCTGCGCTGCGCTGTTTGTAGGTCTCATCCAGGTTCAATTGAGGAGCAGGAATCAGCACCAGTTGTTTGCTATCGAAACCCAGATTGGCCTGTTGCATGAACTTCAGTTGTTTGAATACCAACATGGTGCTGATGATCAGGGCAACAGAGATGCTAAACTGAATGACTACCAAAGATTTACGCAGGAAAACACCGGAGCTGGTTTTGGCCAATTTGCCTTTTAAGGTATCCACTGGTTTGAATCGCGCCAAAACCAGGGCAATGTAAACGCCAGATACCACTGAACTCAAAAGCAGCAAACCTACACCCAAAGCCCAAACCGGATTGAGAAACAAAGTCTGTAAGCTGAGGGTCTTTTCAAAAAGCTGGTTGAACAATGGCTGCAAAAGTACCACCAGTACAATGGCCAGCACAAAGGCAGAAAGATTGACCAACACAGACTCCACCAGAAACAAGCCCAATAAATTCTGCTGGCTCGCACCAATTGCCTTGCGCACCCCTACTTCATTGGCGCGTTTGATGGAGTTAGCGGTATTCAGGTTGATGTAGTTGAACCAGGCGATCAGCAAAATCAGGAAAGCAATGCCCATCAGCATCAATACGTAGCGATAGTTGCCAGTGTGTTGCAGGTTATCCTGAGCTGATTTGGCCAGGTGTACTTCGGCCAGGGGCTGCAGCCTAAACACGGTAGCGTCTTTTTCACTTTGGATTTCCCTGCGTAGTGCTGTAAGCTTCTTTTCCAAAGCCTTCAGGTTGGTATTAGGGCTGAGTTCAAACAGCATGTTGATGTACTGATTGTCCAGATTGCTCAGGTCTGCCCAAAAATTCCCGTTGAGGTTCTCCTTGTTTTTCAGGGTCTCCAGCGAAAATACCATGTCGTAGCGGATATCCGAATTGTCCTTCATGTCTTCGTATACCCCTTTTACCACGTACACATGGTTGCCAAATTGGTTGTTCAGTTTCAGGGTCTGTTCCAGTGGGCTTTCTTCTCCGAAGTATTTTTTGGCCATCGAGGCGGAAATAAAAGCTGCATCGGGTTGATTCAAGTCTTTGGCTTGACCTGCTACGAGCGGAAAGCTGAAGAAATCAAAAAAATTGCCTTCTACATAGCTCAGGCTTTCTTCGCGGAAGGAGAGATTTTTGAGCTGGTTTTGCACTACACCTTGGGTAATCCCATCTGAAAAACGGCAATAAGATTTGATTTCTGGCAACCGCGATTTGGCTACTTCCGCCCAGCCAGGTTCCACCTGTGGCCAGTTTTCACCTTGCGCATTTTGGCACATCATCCGGGCCAGATTGGGCAATTTGGCGTGAAATTGGTTCACACTTTTTTCCAAACTGACGTATTCCAGAATGAACAAAAACGCGGTGATACCCATCGCCAGTCCAGCGATGTTGATGGTGGCGTAGATTTTATTCTTGCTAAGGTTGCGCAGGGCAACTGTAAGGTAGTTTCTAAACATGACTATGTTATTTTGAATAAAAACTTATTCACTTTTCAAAGATTTCACCGGATTCGCCAATGCCGCCTTTACACTTTGAAAACCAATGGTCAAAAACGCAATCCCAACGGCAGCTAGCCCCGCCACCACAAACATCCACCATTGCATGTTAATGCGGTACGCAAATTCAGCCAGCCACTGGTTCATAAAGTACCAGGCAATGGGTGAAGCAATCAGAATGGCCAACAGTACGAGTTTAAGAAAATCCTTGGCGAGCAGCGAAGTGATGCCAAAAACCGAAGCACCCAGCACCTTGCGAATGCCAATTTCTTTGGTGCGCTGCTCCGCCGTATAAGCAGCCAGGGCAAATAGTCCCAGGCAACCAATGAACAATGCAAGGGCCGTGAACACGCTGAGCAAGGTGGCTGCTTGTTGTTCTACGAGGTACAGTTGTCCAAATGAGGCGTCGAGAAAATCATAATCAAACGGCCCTTCGGGTACCGCCGTTTTCCACAAGGCCTGGGTTTTTTCAATCACCGCTTTTTCGGAACCAGGCTGTAGTCGAATGGACATAAAGGAGCCCCAGGTTTGGTAAGTCTGGGAGGACTCGTGAAAAATAGCCGCTGGTTCGATGGCCGTCCGCACCGAACCCAGATGGAAATCCTTCATGATTCCCACTACCTGAAAACGCTGATTATCATTGCCAGGATAGCTCATCCATTTGCCAATGGGGTCTTCCCATCCAATCGCCCGTACTGCAGCCTCATTTAAGATCACCGAGGTGGAATCACTTTTTGCATTATTTGGGTAAAAACTACGTCCCTTAAGGATTTGAATGCCCAGCGTTGACACAAAATCGGCATCAGTCAGGAAGGAGCTAAGCAACACACTTTTAGGTACGGCACGGCTTTGGTTGCCTTGATCTGGTTCATAGTAGTCGCCAAAACTGCCCAAGGATGGCACAAAGGAAGAATGGGAGGCGGCTTTCACTTCGGGCATTTGTAGCAGTTGCTGACGGAAGGCTTCCATTTTGCCTGGTTCTTGCAAGTAGCGCAACATGGGCAAAACCAGCACATTTTCACGTTGCAAACCCGGGGATTGGTTCCGCGCAAACTCCAACTGCTGGTATACCACCCAGGAACTCAACATCAAGGCCACCGATGCCGCAAATTGGAATACCACCAAACCATTGCGAATCCCCGCATGTCCACCACGGGTAGAGCTACTGATCTTGCTAAATATTTCTGAAACCTTGAAACGAGACAGGAAAAAGGCTGGATAGGAGCCTCCCAATAAACCTGCTACAAAAGTCAGCGCCAATCCAATAGCCAATACTTTGGTAGTCAACAAAGCAGGTACTCCCATTTGCATACCCGTCAACTGATTGAACAAGGGCAAAGCGGCACCCGCCAGCACAAAAGCCAACAGCCAGGCGGCAAAACTAAAGAACAAGGATTCTGCCAAAAACTGGCCGACCAGGGTACTTCGTTGGGAACCCAAGGCTTTGCGGACGCCAACTTCCCGGGCGCGTTGCATCGAACGTGCAGTGGCGAGATTCATAAAATTGACGCAGGCCAAGAGCAATATCAAGCCGCCAATCAGGGCGTACATCCGCACCTTTTTGCCGTCGCCAAGGGTAGTCAATCGGGATACCAGCCCCGCTTCGGCCAGGTGGATGGTGCTGAGGGGCAACAATTCCACATTGAAACGATCGCCCTTTTTTAATTTTTCCAAAAAATCGATGCCAATCCGGTTGTAGGCTGCTGGCGCATGGGCTTTTACCATCGCCGGAAATTTGGCCTCCAGCGCCGCCAAACTTTCCGGATTTAGCGGCTCTCTCAGTTTCACCCAGGTATCCATTTGCAACCACAACCAACTCCAGGAGAAGTTTTCAACCACTCTAAAATTGCTCATGGGCAGCAGAAAATCGAACTGTACGGTTGAGTTTAAAGGCAGGTTTTGGGCCACACCAGTCACGGTATATTGGGCATCGTTCAGGATCAGGGTTTGCCCCAGCGGCGATTTTTTGCCAAAATATTTTTCCGCCATCCGTTCACCCAGCACCAAACTGCCCGAGCGGTCCAGGGCCGAACCCACATTGCCTTCGCGCATCGGAAAGTTGAACAACTCCAAAAAAGAACTGTCCGCAGCATACGCCGTATTTTCGTTGAAAACCAGGGGCGCCTGCCCCGGGATTTCGCGGCGTACCACAGTTTCAGCCAGGTAAAAAGTGCGGGCAGCCAGTTCCACTTCCGGGAAATCTTGCGCCAAACGTGGCCCGAGGGGTGGTGGTGTATTGGTGGTCCGAGCCTCTTCTTCTCCAACTTTGATGTCCAAACCCACTGAATAAATCCGATTCACATCGGGTACAAAGTTGTCATAACTATTTTCATGCAACACAAACAAGCCGATGAGCCAGGTTGCTGCCAGACCTACGGCCAGACCACTAATGTTGATGAGGGTGTAAAGGCGATTTTTTTGAAAATTGCGAAGGGCAATTTTTAGAGCAGTTGTAAGCATTGGGAAGGCATTTGTTAAGGAATAGGCCAATTTTTATGCCAAACAAATAAGGTGTTGTTTTTCAGTTTTTTATCAAAATGCACATCATCTCCTCGTGTCCGATTTTGAACAGGTATGTGCGATTTTGGAAAATACCTACAAGCATTCATCTTCACCATCCCAACATATCCCCCGCCAAAACGCCCAATCGACGACATACCCACTTCTCTAAGTTGTTCAAATGCTAGATTGTGGCTAATTTAATCGTAAATAAAACCAATTTGTCATGCTAACACGACAACTATTTTCTCTCATCACCGGATTTTTACTATGTGCTGCGGCGCCCCTGTGCGCCCAGGAGGATGTAGCTTACAAAGTACCGCCCAAAACCATTTCCGATATGTTGTTGGCCAAACCTGCACCCAATGTGAGTGTAGATGAAAAAGGCCAATGGATGTTGCTCACCGAAGTGAGTACCTACCCTTCGGTGGAAGAATTGGCTCAACCTGAACTGCGCATTGCGGGTTTGCGGATCAACCCCAAAAACTACTCGCCCAGTCGCCAAAATTTCATCAACAATCTGTACCTGAAAAACATCGCTACGGGCAAGGAATCCAAAATCACGGGTTTGCCAGTTCCCCTTTTTGCAGGAAGTGTAAGCTGGAGTCCAACCGATAAAAAAATCGCCTTTACCAACACCCTTGGCGATCACGTCGATTTGTACGTCATCGACATTGCAACACTAAAAGCCACCAAAATCAACAAAATGGGGGTCAATGCCGTGTTAGGCAGCAGTTACCAATGGTACGACGACAACACCATCTTGTACAAAGGTACCCTGGCTCCTGCATCAACTGCACCGCCCAAACCTGCCATGCCCAAAGGCCCAACTACGCAGGAGAATTACGGCAAAGCGGCCCCTCAGCCCACCTTCCAGGACTTGATCAAAAGCCCTCACGATGAGCAGTTGTTTGGCTTTTACGCAAAGTCTCAACTGGTGAAAAACGTGAATGGGGTGGAAACGAAAATCGGACTACCTGCCATTTACGCCAGCATCGACATTTCCCCCGATAAAAAGTACTTGCTGACCCGGACTTTGAACAAACCTTTCTCCTATTTGGTCACAGCGAACCGTTTCGCTTCTACTGTAACCATCACGGATCTTACGGGAAAAGTGGTGAAAAAACTAGTTGATTTGCCATCCGGTGAAACGACTCCAAGCGGCCGCGACAACGTACAAAATGTGCCCCGAGGTATCGAATGGCGCGATGACGAAGCGGCTACAGTCGTTTGGTGTATGCCCCTCGATAGTGGCATGATCAAAAAAAATGTGGAATACCACGATGCAGTATATGCCCTCAGCGCCCCTTTTACGGGCAATGAAAAAGAACTGTTCAAAACCAAGTTGCGCTACTTCAATACTTCCTGGGGCAATGCCAGTCTGGCACTGGTCACCGAGGGCCTGGGCAGCAAACAAATGACCCGCACCAACCGCTACAACCCTAGCACTAGTGAATTGTCCATGCTGATGGAGCGCAATACCACCGATGCTTACGGCAATCCCGGCTTTCCGGTTACTGAGGTTAACCAGTTCAATCGCCGCGTCATCAAAACCATCGAAAATGGCAGCAAAATTCTGATGAACAATACCACCGGAGCATCTCCAAAAGGTGACCTGCCGTTTTTGGCTACCCTGGATTTGAATACCAAAAAAACCGATATCATCTGGCGTTGCCCGGAGGGTACTTTTGAATCGGTAGTGAGTGTACTGGATGCAGATAAGTTGACGCTGCTGACGCGCCGGGAAGATGAAAAAACGATGCCGAACTATTGGCTCAAGGATTTGAAATTGCGCATTGCCGACCGGAAAATCACCAATTTCACCAATCCTTATCCACAATTGGACGGAGTAACCAAAGAAAAAATCACTTACAAACGCGCCGATGGAGTTGACCTTACCGGGGATTTGTACTTGCCCAAGGGTTACGACGCCAAACGCGACGGGCCATTGCCTACACTCATCTGGGCTTATCCCCGCGAGTTCAACTCTGCGGCCGATGCAGCCCAAATTCGGGGTAGCGAGCACCGCTTCACCTTGTTGAACTGGGGCTCGCCGATCTTCTACGTGACTCAGGGCTACGCGGTACTCAACAACGCGGAAATGCCCATCGTGTCCACCGACCCGAGCAAACAACCCAACGACAATTTTGTCGATCAGGTGAAAATGAACGCCGAAGCAGCCGTTAACAAACTGGCCGAAATGGGTGTGGGTGACCGCAACCGTATGGCGGTGGGTGGCCACAGCTACGGTGCCTTTATGACGGCGAACCTGCTGGCGCATACCACACTATTCAAAGGCGGTATTGCACGCAGTGGTGCCTACAACCGGACTTTGACTCCCTTTGGTTTCCAAAACGAAGACCGGACTTATTGGCAAAATCCCGATTTGTACCACGCGATGAGCCCCTTTAGCTTTGCGGATAAAATCAAAACGCCGATCCTGCTGATCCACGGCGAAGCGGACAACAATACGGGTACTTTCCCGATCCAAAGTGAGCGGATGTTCAACGCGATCAAAGGACATGGGGGTACTGTGAAATTTGTGAGCCTGCCC
Organism: Haliscomenobacter sp.; assembly: GCF_965225875.1. GTDB lineage: Bacteria > Bacteroidota > Bacteroidia > Chitinophagales > Saprospiraceae > Haliscomenobacter. The sequence continues at coordinate 2,412,829 of NZ_CBDDBS010000002.1, forward strand.
CATGAGAGCCACGGTTATGCTGGCCGGGAAAACATTTTGCACATGTTGCAGGAGCAGTTTGGCTGGCTGGAGAAGTACGTGAAGAATGCCAATGTTGATGCAGGTAAGGTGAGTCCAAAGCCTTAAGCGCTCCATTCCTAGGGTGCTTCTTTAGTGCCTTAAGTTTCTTAGGTGGTAAAAAACACAATTTTCACCACCTAAGAAACTTAAGGCACCGAAGAAGCACTTCAGGAACTTACCCAGTATTCATTAAGGTTTTTTCACCATTTCATTCACCGTCTCCTTCACCTGGCCGTAATACTTCGCCATATCCTGGGCCTGCTCCGGGTGATCAAACATATACCCAATCAAAGGGTATTTATCCAGATTGATGTTCGCCCGTTCAACCAGGGCTTTTTTCACATCTTGCAACATCTCCTGGCGATTCGCGTATTTTTTACCCTGAAAATAATTATCCATTTGCGAAGGGTGGGTATTAGAAACCGTGAAGTCAGGTGCGGCGGGACGATTTGCCAAAGTTGTTTCCCCCACTTCGAACAAATGCGGCTGATAATCGGGCTTCAATTCCTGAATTGCCTTTTGCATTTGATTGATCACCATTTGCATTTCTTCGATGAGTTTTCCGGTGTCATTTTGGTTCAAACCCACTGCGGTATTGATCAATTTGAAAAACTCGCTGCCATCAGCGGCTTCCCAGGCTACCCCAATGATGCGTTTAAAATCACGGGCTTTCATCTTATCGGGTGCTACGGCAATGGCCAAACCATCACCTTCCCCCGAAGGCAGCAGGTAATCCCCAATGTGTACGACGCCCCGTACTTTTACAGGCACCTGCCCCATGAAGGCAATTTTTTCGGAGTTCTTTTCTCCTTCCTTCGTGTTGGGCATATTCCCCAACACAATCGGCGAGGCCGATACGACCATAAAGCGTTCCGCCTGGCTGAATTTTTTGGACACTTTGCCCCCATTCACCCCCACTACATCGCCAATACTCATTGCTTCGGCAGGGTCCACGCGAGGTAGCCACTCGGCATAGTCACCCGAGCCCGACTCAAAAGCTACGCCCAAACTCAAATCGGCGTAAGTAGCCACCAGGGTTAGATTGGTAATGTCGATCACCAAATCGAAAGCATCACTAAAGATGTCTTCTGGGTCGAGCACACTGGCTACACTGGTCACCGTTTGTACGATGGAGCCAAAAACCGTGATTGAATTGGTGAGGATATCCAGGGTGTAATTGGAAAAAACCTGAGCCTTAAAGTTGTTGGCCGCTTCCGGGCCTACTCCTTGGGTGAAAAGTCCAGTTTTGGGGTCGCAGGCGATGGGTTCAAAGATGTTTTTATAAATGAAACTGGCCGGCCCACCCGTAGGGTTTTCGATGTAGTCCAAGAAATTCCCAGGTAGGCGGGTGAAGGGATTGTCCAGATTGAGGTTGGGCAAAGTAACATCTACATCCACATCTACCCCAAAGGGATCCAAACTTGCATCTACATTGACATCCACTTTTGGCAACAGATTGATGACCAATTCGCCAAAATTGTAACTGATACCCGGAGGTGGGCTGGTCACCATTTTAGTGATCAGACCAACCAAACCTGAAGGGTCGAGATCGCCCGTATTCATGCCCTCAATGCGGCCAGTCATTTCTCCATTTTTCCAAAAGGACATGTAATTGTTGCCACGGCCAGATTCCAGGTTGCTGTTGGTAGTTGGGGTAACTTCGATGGCAATCCCCTGGGTGCTGCCCTTGACCAATAAGGGGTAACTTGCCTGTTTGCTTTGACTGCCATCGGCACCTCCATTTACAATCAAACGGCCATTGGCAGTCAACGGACCATTCACGTTGGCCGATTCATTGACTTGTAAGGTTTTGGTGGTAGTTTGGTTGCCGACGCTCAGGTCTTTAGCAATGGAGCCGTTGTTACCGACGCTGAGGTCGTTTTTAACTTTTACATTAAAAAAACTGCCATCGCCATCTACAGTTAGGTTACCGTGGATAAAAAGGTTGCCCGGCATGTTTATCGTCCCATCCGCCAAAATGCGCAGTCTTTCCACATTGTTGGTTTTAAAAACCAGGTCTTCATCTACTGTTGTGCCAATAAAATGGCATTCGTCGGATACTTTGTCGTTGCCATTGACGGTCCAAAAGGGCATTCCGGCGGCCACCCGACTGCAGGAGCTTTTTTCATTGTTTTCGTGAAAATGCAGGGTTTCTGCTGATCCAGCGTGGTAAGCATAGGGCACTGCCAACAACTGGCTTGCTCCAATCACGCTAAACGCTTCTTTTTTGCTCTCGGACAGGGCCAATTCCAGCCAAATGTTTTTTTCAGCCCAGGGGATGGTTTGGAAGGTGCTTCCTTTACTTTCTCCTTTTCCGATGACTAGGTTAAAGAGCCCGTTTTCATTGGTGGTGACCTGATGCACTTCCGAATAAACGGCATTTCCTGAGGGGCCATCAGACAATAAGTTGACCCGCAAAAAAACGGTCTTTTTGGAGAGCAATTTACCCGCAGCGTCGCGGGCAACTGCCTGGTAGTTCATGCCTGGCAAGGAGCTGAGTTGCTGAGCTTGAACAAAACCTGCCCAACAAAGTAGAAGGGCATATAGGGCGAAAAACTTTTGCATAATGATGAAGTTTTGGGTGTTTAAAAAAGATCATTTATTGCTTGAGAATTTTAGCAGACTGCAACACCTTTCCTTTGGCATTCAGTACCAGCAGGTAATAATGCCCGGCAGGGAAGCGCTGTAAATCCAATTGCTCATCGACCAATCCTCCCGTAAGCCGATCGGGCAAAAGCAGCCGGCCTGCGGGGTCGATCAAGCGCAAACGAACTTGTTCATTAGCCCGCAGCTTGGCCTTGACGAACAAATCGGCACTTACCGGATTGGGATAAATCTGAAAGCGTTGGTCAGATGTGGTCAGTGTCTGATCGGGCTCAACACTTAGGTAAGGCTGATGGAAACCTTCGTTGATTTCGCCATCGGGGTGCTCATAGCGGCTAACTGCTACTTCTCCCAATGTCCATTCCAGCCGGAAGGTCTTGTTGGCATCGGTTTTACCCGCTGCCCCCAGCACTGATCGCTCCAGGCCTTGCCCCCGGATGTAGGGTGCCAACATACCGGCGAGCAGGATAAAAAGGATTTTTTTCATGACGTATGGTTTTTGAAATAGATATAACTAACCAATAGCTCACTGATGGAACTTTGAATCCTGATACGGGCCGTCTTGTTTTTGTTTTAAGTAATTTACAGAATCAGAGAAGGGAGGACGAAAAAGTGCTCTGAGTCAGCAATATACGTTTTTTTTTATATCTGCACATTTTTTTAACGCTGCTTAAAAAAGCAAAGCGGTCAAAAGCTACACCAGCTTTTAACCGCCTTAACCCAATAAACTATTCAAAATTCAGATTGTATTATTCGCTGCGCAAGGCATTCACAGGATTGGCCAAAGCCGCTCTTACACTCTGCAAACTCACCGTCACCACCGCAATCACCACCGCCAGGACTGCTGCCACAACAAAAGCCCACCAAGGGATATTGGTACGGTAGGCAAAGTTTTGCAGCCATTTTTGCATGATGAAAAAGGAAAGGGGAGCCGCAATCACAATGGAAACCAAAACCAGGCGCACAAATTCTTTGGCCAACATGCTGGTTACTTGTGTTGCCGTTGCCCCCAGTACTTTGCGAATGCCAATTTCTTTGCGGCGTTGCAGCGCCTGATAGGAAGCCAGGCCAAACAGCCCCAGACAAGCCACTAAAATGGCCAACAAGGTAAAGAAGCCAAATACCTGCCCAAACAGGATATCCGAACGGTATTGTTTTTGAAAATGATCGTCCAGGAAAAAATAATCAAAGGGATCAGCCGGAAAATGTTTGGCCCAGAGTCCCTGCACCGAGGCAATGGTGGAGGCATAATCCCGGCTTTCTATTTTAGCCGAATAAAAATTGCGCATGCCCTCCCGGTAACTGATCATCATGGGCATCACTACTTTTTGTAAACCTTCCTGGTGAAAATCACTCACTACTCCAATTACTTTAATGGAATCGGTGCCAGCCATGATATAGCCATTTACAGCTTCAGCAGAAGAGGCAAAGCCAAGGTCTTTGGCGGCAGATTCGTTGAGGAGCACCGTGCGATTGTTTTCACCAAATTTTGGGTCAAAAGGCCGCCCTTCCAGTACTTCAATATTGTAGGTTTTTAAAAAATCGTAATCACAGGCCATACGGTACATGGTAATCCGCGATGCGGTGGTCGCGTCCTGGCCAGCCCGGAAAAAAGAACTGGTCCAATAGATTTCATTGCCCGGCACGGTGCTGCTAGCGGTCACACCCTGGATGCCGGGAATTTGTAGCAGGTCTTGTTTGAAGGCAGAGAAAGCACTAGTGTAGGCACTGTCTTGCAAACTTTGTACCCCTTCCAATACCATGGTTTGTTTGACCTCAAAGCCAAGGGGTTGATTGCGCATGTAGTTGAGTTGGCGCAGGACCACCACTGTACCCACCATCAAGGCAATGGAGGCGGCGAATTGAAATACAATCAACCCCTTGCGCAACCAATTGCCACGGGGGCTTCCTTTCAGAGCACCTTTCAGTACGGCAATGGGCTGGTAACTCGACATGACAAAGGCAGGATACAAACCCGAAAGCACAATACCCACCAGGCAGGTCAGCCCAAAGGTAGTCCACAACTGAGCACTGAGAGGACCGAATAGCCCCATCCCGCTGAAATCGCGTTCCACCAAACGCCCAAAAGTGGGCATCATTACCCAGGTCACACCTATGGCGATTAGCACAGCAACCAGGTTGAGCACAAAACTTTCGGCCATGAACTGAGTTATCAACTGTCGTTTGAAAGCGCCCAGCACCTTGTGTACACCGACCTCCCGCGCTCGCTCCATGGAACGCGCCGTAGAAAGGTTGATAAAATTGACCCAGGCGATGGCCAACACAAAAAAGGCGATGAGGTACAAAAAGTTGACTCCCTGCCCATCGGCATTGACTTCGGCTTCCTGATTGACATGCGACTCGAGGTGAATGCTCCGCAAGGGCGTCAAAAAGGCGTCAAAGCGGATATTGGCTTGTTTGAGCCGTTCCTCATTGTTCATGTAGCGGTCACAAAAGGCAGGCAATTTTGCTTCCAGTGCCTTGGCGTCCGCATCGGGGCGCAATTTGTAATAAATGTAGAAGTCGTACCAGCCCCAGGCTGTTTCGGTCGCGTTGGTGGTGTCGCCCGACATGCGCAAAATATTGCCCAGGGTGCTATAGGATACCAGGTAATCCAGGATCAGATGAGAGTTAACCGGATAATCTTCAAATACCCCGGTCACTTCATATTTTCTGGGGAAATTGGCATCGGGAACGGTCAAGGTTTTGCCCAGCGGGTTTTCTACGCCAAAGTACTTTTTAGCCGTTTTTTCGGATAATACAATTTTATCTGGTCCACTTAGCGCCGTTTCCGGGTTACCTTGTTGCAAGTTTACCCCTAAAATATCCAGAGTGGCTGGATCAGCGTAATAGCCTTTTTTTTCTGCGAAACGAATATTCCGGGTTTCATTGGCCAGTAAGGTCTCGGCATCAATCAAGCGGCAAAAATCTTCTACCTCGGGAAAATCTTTTTTCATGGTGGGCCCAAAGGCGGGGAAAACGGTAGCGGATTGCCACTCTAATTCACCCTTGGTGGTTTTGTCAATTTGTAACCTCCAGACCCGATCCGCATGGTCGGTAAAAGAGTCGTAACTGCGTTCATACAATACGTATTGGAAAATCAATAGCGCCGCGGTCAATCCAGCACTTAAGCCAAGTAAATTGATGGCAGAAATACTTTTGTTTTTCAACAAATTACGCCAGGCGAGTTTGAAGAGGTTGGTCAGCATGAGTCGGGTTTAAATGGTTGAAAATCCTTCGCTTGTATACAATTAGCACTGGATTTTAACCTCACAAATCATGCCGAAGCAATAAGTGGTTGGTTGTCAAAAATTTATTTCGAGACAAAATCCAAAAGTGTACGGTTTTGAGACAAAATTTGTACGCAAGTGTACAGCAGAATTTTTTGGCTACAACAGTTCGGCACCCCGAATTTTGGTGATTTTTGACCAAAACACCTTGCGGCGCTTGCAAGTTCCTCTACTGCATCGCTGCTTAAGTGATTTCTTGAGTGCCTTAGGTTTCTTAGGTGGTTAATCAATACCCTGCTTCGCAGGTTTTTTTCTTTTTTACCACCTAAGAAACTTTAGAAACCCTAGATTCACCTCAGTAGATTCATCAAAAATGCTCGGTTGTTAAGTGATTGAATGCTGAAATTTTCGATGCCTTCTGTTCGTAGCCTAATTCATTCCTACTCACTCCGCAGCGACTTCACGGGGTTCGCCAATGCCGAGCGCACACTCTGCACACTCACCGTCAAAAACGCGACCGCCACCGCAATCAGCCCCGCCAAGACAAAAACCCACCACTGGATTTCAATCCGATAGGCAAAATCCTTGAGCCATTGGTTCATCAAATACCAGGCGATGGGGGAGGCAATACAAATGGAGAGCACCACCAGGATGATAAAATCTTTAGCCAGCAAACCTGTCAAGCTGCCTACACTTGCCCCCAATACCTTGCGGATCCCAATCTCTTTCATGCGTTGCTCCGCAGCAAAAACCGACAAACCGAATAAACCTAAACAGGAAATAAAGATGGCCACCAGGGTAAAGGTGCCGATGATGTCCGAAAAGGTTCGTTCCGCCTGATAGAGCTTAGCCACTTCCTGATCCAGGAACGTATATTCAAAGGGGATTCCAGGGAATAATTCGCCCCAGATTTGCTGGGCTTTTTGTACAAAAACGGGGTAATCTGTAGTCGTTACATCGGTAATCACTTGAGGCAAAAATTCGGGCGGAGATACCCGCACCATGTAAGGAACAACCTTTTCAGACATGCGCTCAAAATTGATGTCTTGCATTACGCCGATAATGGTCAATTGAATTTGCACCCCTTCGCCCCGGTCACTGCGTAGAACCATACCCGGTGCTTTTTCCAGCGGAATATTCATTGCCTTGAGCACCGTTTCATTCACGATGACTTTGGCTTTAAATTCGTCGCTAGAAGTATCTCTTGCAGTAAAATTTCGGCCAGCCAAAAGTTTGACTTTCAAAGTGTTCAGGAATTTTTCATCGGTAAAAGCAAAACGAATGACCGTAGTGCTGTTCATGTCTTCCCCATCTTTGTACATCGAAATGTCGTTGGGCACAAACTGCCCTGGATAAGCCGACATGCCAGTTACCCCTGCTACTTCGGGCAGCGCGGCCAGTCGATTGCGGAAGGCACCCAACTGAGGGCGACTTTCGTTGGCTCGTACCGGAAAGACAATTTTTTGATTTTTTTCAAAACCCATGTCCTCTTTCAGCAAATAATTCAACTGCCGCTGGATGACGACTGCGCCAATGATCAATACCGAAGAAATAACGAATTGGCTTACCACCAGCACCTTGCGGAAATTGATGGCACCTCTGGATGTTTTGGTATCCCGCATGCCTCTAAAAATGCTCAGGGGATTGAAAGAAGAAAGGTAAAAAGCCGGATAACTGCCCGCAATCACCCCGGTGAGCAATACCAGCCCCACAATAATGCCCCAGGTAGACCAATCCTGCGTCAATTGCAAACTCAAGGATGCTCCCGTAATTTGGTTGAGCAAAGGCAACAAGAGCCAAACCAGCGGTACGGCTAGGCCTACTGCAATCAGGGTCATCAACATACTTTCGCTCAAAAACTGACCCATGAGTGAGGAGCGCCCGGCGCCAACCGCTTTGCGAACCCCTACTTCCTTGGCCCTGCGGGTACTGCGGGCGGTGCTCAGGTTCATGAAGTTGATGCAGGCCACCAGCTGTATGAACCCGGCAATTAAAAGCAACATGTTCAGGAAGCGCTCGCTGGTGCCTTTAGATACTTCCAGGCCCTCGGCACTGGTGTGAATGGCTCGGACGGGTTGCAGGAAGAGTTTTTTCTGCATCTTCATTTGCCGCAGTTGATCACCTCCATTGCGCTCGATAAAAGCCGCCAGTTTGGCTTCAAAAGCCTGGACGTCGGTACCAGGTTTAAATTTTAGGTAGCCGTACAAGAAGTTGTTGCCTGCCCAGCTGTTGTCGCTGCGCACGTATTCGCCCATACCCCGCGAGTTCATCGGGGTAAAAAAGTCGGGCATCAGGTGGCTTTTACCCAAAGAATTGTTGAATACTCCGGTGACTTTATAGGTTTCCTCCTCCACTTGTCCTGTGACTTTTAAGGTCTTGTTCAAGGCATCGGTGGTATTGAAGAGTTTAATGGCCAGGGCTTCCGAAATGACCATCGACTGTGGTGCATTCAGGGCTTTTTTCGGATTGCCAGCTAAAAAATGGTAGTCGAAGGTTTCAAAAAAAGTACTGTCCACTACATAGCCGGTATTTTGGTAAAAAACCTTATCGCCCACTTTAAACAGGTAGCGCTCTACCCCAAACGGCGCGGGATCAAGTACCCGGGTAGAACTTTCCACCTCAGGAAACTCTGCTTGCATGGCCGGAATAATCGGAGGTGAGCAGGTTGACATCCGACGAGGGTCTTTGGTATCGGGAAAGTTTAGCTCAGTGGTCACCCGGTACAGGCGCTCAGCAGCGGTATGGTGTTTGTCGTAACTGCGCTCGTCCTGCACATACAAAAGGATGTACAAACAACAGAGCGTGCCGATGGTAAGCCCAAAAATATTGAGCCCAGCGTAGAGGCGGTTTTTGGCCAAATTGCGGATGGCGATGTTGAAATAATTGCGGATCATGGTCGGATGAAATGTGGTGTTGGATGATGGATATGGGCTGGGCTTACGTTTGATGGCAAAAGGTTTGATGAAGCCCAACACTTCGAGGATGTATTGAAATTTTGCTTTTTGCACCCCAATCTGTTCCACCTGATAAAAAAACTCTTCGTGCAAATCACCTTGCACGTTTTCCAACAGGTGGGGAGCACAAAACCACTCCAACAGGCGATCGGCCCAACGGGGTGGCTGCGGCGTAGGTTGTTCGAGGCGGCTCATAGGCTTGGATCGGTTTTAGGGTTGGTAAAACGGTTCCACAAACTGCTGCGAATCTCCTGGATTTCCTCCAAGGTACGGATGCCATAGGCGGTGACTTTGAAGAAGCGCTTGCGGCGACCGCCACGCTCGGCGGTGGGCTCACCCATTTCGGAACTGAGCATGCCCTTGTCTTCCAGGCGTTGCAGGGCAGAGTGCACCTGATTGAGCCGGAGCGCGCGCCCGGTTTGGGCAATGAGCTCGTGGAGCAGCACCACGCCGTAGGCTTCAGCTTCCAGTACAGCGACGGTCAGGAGTACCAATTCTTCAAATTCGCCCAGGTAGGTTCTTTTCATGCAAAAGTATTATATCTACTTTTGCTGATCAAATGGCGTGCCAAGAGCGTATATGATTGTTATTGAGTGGATTGCGGAAGAAATAAAAAAGAGGGGTTGTTCGGGATTGGACAGTTTTTGTGCGGTTTCGGACGCGGGGAGACGCAGCTTCGCTGCTTATTTTTTAAAGCGACGGGAGCAAGGGACTCTACTTCCCCTTCACCTCTTCAAACACTACTTCCTCAAAATTAGCGGAATCGTGATTTTTATGCCCTTGAGAATAGCGGCCCACCCCACAATTGCCTGCAGCACATCCAAAGGCAAACAAGCCCATTGAGGCAAAATACCCACCCAACAAAATGCCAATCCACTGCTGCTCCAATACAGACTGGAAAACAATGTAAGTGCCCATTGCCAGGTACAATACTCGGGTGAGGGTCCATCCGGTTAAAATTCTTTCTTTCATGGTCGTTTGTTGAAGGCAGATTGAGTTTGATTTCTACAAATGTCGGGGAAAGAAAGTTGAGGAACAGTGATTTTGGTTACAGAAAGGGAGTGGGAGAAACAATCAATAGACTTTTGTTGAATTCGAAACACTTTCAAGCCCAATTAGGAACGGTGTTTTTTGCGCCCCGTAGATTTATCTTGTTTCCCCCTCTTGCGCAGTTGTTTATTTTTCAATAAATTACCCTTTGAAATCTCTCGTACGCTAATAGCTCTCATTCCATCACGCTTTAGTTTTGCCAAACAAGGCCGATTCTTACCTCCAAAGAAATCTTTTCGAACACGCCTTAAACACTGGACTTGGCTTCAAGAGGGCTAAAGTCAACTAAAATCCATAAGAATGAGTAATCTATCTGCAGAAGTACTACTTCTTTTGTATGAATACGAAACTAACTTATCAGCTATTGGTGAGCGTTCTCTCTCTGATGTTGCGGAGGATCGTGCTGAATCGCCCTCTACTTCGGTTTTTATCACCTTTGAAAATGACTTGAATCCTTTATTAGCGCTAGGTTTCAATTTGCTTACGCAAGCAGGCAATATCGCTGTTGGCACAATAGCCTTAAATAAATTGAGAGCACTGGCAGCTCATCCAAATGTATTGAAAATTGAGCGCCCGGATTCGCCCGAAATTGGCCTAGATGATAGCATACCCCATATCCGTGCAAATCAAGTATGGACGCGAAGTGGGGACGATTTTACTGGTTTTTCTGGAAATGGAGTAGTAGTTGGCATTATTGATACGGGGTGTGATTATACCCATCGGTCTTTTCGTAAAGCAGATGGATCCACTCGCATCTTGCGCATATGGGATCAGACCATAAATCCTGCAAATGGCAGTCCCGAAACCAGCCCGGCAACGCTCAACCATGCGACCCTTGGACAGGCCATCGTTTCACCTTATGGGGTTGAATACAAGGACCAGGATAGCAATAACACCATCCCTACAATCGCCCGCGCTTTAGCCAATAGCGACAATCCTTTTAGTATCGTTCGCCACCGCGATACAGATGGACATGGTACACATGTAGCTGGTACGGCTGCTGGCAATGGCAAACAAAATGGGAATTGCCATGGCGAATATCACTATATAGGCGTTGCCCCGGAGGCAGACCTAATTATCGTTCGCCTGAGAGGGTTAACACAAGGCGATCCAGCGACCACAGGATCAGAAACAATTGACGCAATTCGATATATTATTGACCGGGCTGGCTCCAAACCTGTGGCCATCAACCTAAGTATTTACAGTAATATTGGCCCACGTGATGGTACGGGCGGTGGAGAAGTTGCCATTGATGCCATTCTTAACGCCTTTGGACAAAAAGTTGCCATTGTTTTTATTACAGGTAATGAGAATGATGACAAGCGACATGCAGCAGCCTCGGTTCCTCCCAATAACGGCACTTTTGACCTGGGTTTTAGTATCCCCGCTGGAAATAATTCTCCGGTGGAAATAGATGTACGCTATGCTGGCGGGCCGCTTCAAGCGGCACTTCAAGCGCCTAATACTCCAATCTCGGGATTTGCTTCCATCGGGACTCCGGTTACTGTAAACCCAACTGCTGGAGGATCCGTTACGGTAGGTGTATCAAACAGTACGATTAGAATCTCATTTACTCCTCCCTCAAGCGGCACGCCGCCTGTAAACGGGAACAATGCGCCTGGTAATTGGATTTTGCGGCTTCGCAATCCCACGGCAAGCGCGGTGAGTTTTCACGCCTGGAGTACGCAAAAAAAAGGACCTGGTTTTGCCAACAATGTTTCTACCGATTCTACACTCTCCAGACAATCAACGGGTCGAAATATCATTGCTGTCGGAGCGCACATCATAAATGGTAAATCAAGCGGTGAGCGCGCTTCTTTTTCGGATAAAGGCCCTGCACTTTTTTCATTCGACCCAGCCGATCCATTCGCTGCGATCAGACCCCACTTAACGGCACCTGGTGTTGATATAACAGCTCCCGCAATTGCCAAATATCGATCAGATGGCGACGATTGTTGCAAGTGTTGTTGTTGTGTTGACTACTATCGTGACGATCAGGGCACCAGTATGGCTGCGCCACATGTAACAGGTGCCATAGCGCTCATGTTTGAAAAAAATTCCAATCAGTCATTTACAACTATTCGGAATATTTTGACTGCGTCCACTGTTCGGGATGCACATACAACCAATGCCCCTAACAACAACTTTGGATTTGGCAAATTAGATGTTAAAGCTGCCGTCGAAATGGTAACTCCGGTAAGCGCAACGCCCTCCAACATACCTGTCGTTGTAGCTCAACCCTCAGAAACCCGGACTGGGAATATCCAAGATGCATTGGCTCCTACCGGAGTATTGGGCAAGTTTGCTGAAACCGAAGCCGGACAGATGTTATACGACTTGGGAAAGCGACATTTTGAAGAAGTACGCACCTTGATTAACACCAACAAACGAGTAGCTACCGTATGGCACCGCAACAATGGTCCGTGGTTGGGTCATCAGGCCATCCGATGTGTCATGATTCCCGATGTCGTATTCCCCTCAGAATTTGCAGGCACCTCTGTTGTTGCCCGCGTGGAGCGATTTGCGGAAATACTTCACCGTTATGGCAGTAAAGAATTAAAAGCGTCACTTGATTTGGTGTTACCCATTGCGGTGCAACTACCGGGCAAAAGTCTGAACGAAGCAACTCATTTTTTGCAAGAAGAAAATCCCAGTGCATATGCCTAATAATGCTGGTACCATTGAAACGATTTTGGGCCAATTGGCCGATGCCTTGGAACCAATGGCTGAAGAGGTAGGCTCGGGACTGATCCATAACCTGGGCATTGCATTGCCACCCTCGGTTCAAAACAATGGAGCCCTGAATAGCTCCATGCAATCGCTTCGGTCTTCCACCCAATCATTACCGGGTGCAGTGACACAGTTGTCGCAGGCGATATCAGCTGACAATATTGGGGACATCATTGCCAAAAGTGTGGCGCTGGGCCAGAAAGTTGCGGAGGTGATTGCCTCTATGGTGCAGACTGCAAATGCCTTAAATAGTTTGTCGGCGGGATTAACTCCTGCACAACAAGCAAAAATCCAGGGATTAGCCACGGAGCTCGCACCGCGCCTTTTGGAGTCATTTGCCGTACGTTTATTGGAAAAAAAATTGCCACAACTGGCGGGTTTGCTCAATATGCTTGGTTTTGCTGAAAGTACAATTGAAAATGCCAATGCATCAGATGACATAACCCCTCCGTATATCAAGCGCAGTCTCCATTTTGATAGAATAGTCGACCTTATTAAAGACCCTCCAAAATACGCCCTGGGCGTTTATGATTGGGCCGCCCCTGGCTTTGACGGGCGCAAAATGCTTACCAAAATACATCAGTTCTTTGAAGTATTGGGATTCCCCGCCCAATTGGTCGAAGCGGGCCCACAGCCTGTGATCTTAGAGGCATTTTTATTGGGCTTACAGGCAAATACCTCCGTGAACCCACCTGGACTTGGATTTGAACTGAGGTTTCCAGGCTTACAACCCATCAATCAGACTTTTCAGCTCCCCGAGCCGTGGTCTTTTGTATCAACATTTTCGGGCTCATTCAATCCTGGCGTAAGAGGTTTAATAGAAGCACCCGCCAAAATCACCATGCAACCCCTATCAGGCGGCTTGTCCTTAAACCTAACGAATAGTTTAGTTGCCCATCGTAATGACCGCCCCTTGTTATTGATTGGACTTCCGGGCGGCACCCGCCTTGAAGCAGGAACCATTGCCTTCGGCTTGAACATAGAGGCCAGCCTGAATGGGGCCAATGCACAGGCTACACCAAGTGTTACCTTCCGGGTAGAGCATGGTAAATTAACCATTGATTTTAGTGGCAGCGACGGTTTCCTGAGTACCGTCATACCGTTTGAAGCCATTTCTGCCGAGTTCTCGTTAACTGGAGACTTGCGCGCGTCAGGAATCCGGCTAGAGGGTAGTGGCGGCATCGAACTGGCTTTCCCTTCGCACATTACACTTGGGCCTATCGAGATCGATCGCCTGTATTTTGTGGGCACTTTCGGCTCCCCTAAGCCGCTTGGTTTGGAACTTTCATCCGCTATTAAACTCAGTCTTGGGCCTTTGCAGGCTTCAGTCGATCGTCTTGGTGCTTTAGCCTCGTTCGACTTTCCTGCTGATGGTAAAGGCAACCTTGGCCCAGTGCAGTTTGATCTCGGTTTTAAACCGCCCAATGGCGTGGGCCTGTCCATCGACGCTGGTGTAGTGAAAGGTGGTGGTTATCTTTATTTTGACTTTGACAAAGGGGAATATGCAGGAGCCTTGGAGATCAACCTGCTCAGCATTGTGACGGTCAAGGCCATCGGCATCATCTCGACCAAGATGCCCGATGGTTCGGATGGTTTCTCTCTACTTATTATCCTGACGGCAGAGTTTGGTACTGGCATCCAGTTGGGATTTGGCTTTACACTGCTTGGTGTGGGTGGATTACTGGGCCTCAATCGCACGATGAAGCTGGAGACCATTGCCCAGGGTATCCGTACGGGTGGTTTGGACAGCATCATGTTCCCGCAGAACATTGTAGCTAATGCGCCTCGCATCATTAGCGACTTGAAAAACTATTTCCCACCCGAAAACGACAAGTTCCTGATTGGTCCAATGGTCAAAATTGGATGGGGTACCCCTACGCTGATCAGTCTTTCACTTGGCGTCATCATCGAAATTCCGGGGAATATTGCCATTGTCGGTATCCTCAAGGTGGCCTTACCAACCGAAGAGGCCGCCCTGATCCTTTTACAGGTGCAGTTTATCGGTGCTATCGAATTCGATAAAAGTCGCGTATGGTTTTTTGCCTCGATGTACGGATCTCGCATTTTGTTCCTGACCATTGAAGGCGAAATGGGCTTGTTGATGGCCTTTGGCAATGATGCCAACTTTGTAGTAAGCATAGGCGGTTTTCATCCCTCTTATACGCCACCGCCTTTGCCTTTCCCAAGCCCGATGCGCATTGCCGTATCAATCCTCAATCTTTCGTGGGCACGTATCCGGGTGGAAGGCTATCAGGCAGTTACGTCCAATACCGTTCAGTTTGGTGCTAAAATCGATCTCTTCTTTGGCTTCGACGTAGCCAATGTTTCGGGTTTCCTGCAAATGGATGCCTTGTTCCAGTTCTCTCCATTTTATTTTATCGTAGAAATATCTGGCGGTGTATCGTTCAGTGTATTTGGGATAGGCTTGTTCTCCGTACGTCTGGCATTTGCCCTCGAAGGCCCGGCGCCATGGCGTGCGCGTGGTTCGGCTTCCATTTCGTTGCTGTTCTTCGACGTTTCAGTTGATTTCGACGAAACCTGGGGCGACAGCGCCGACACGACCATCGATCCGATCGAACTGTTACCTGTATTAGAGGCAGAATTCAACAAAAATGAAAACTGGAAAGCAGAATTGCCGCCGTCGAGCAACTTGTTGGTTGCCCTGCGCCAATTACCAGAGACCGATCCGCCCCAACTCATTTTGCATCCTGCTGGCTTCCTGCGCATTTCCCAACGCAAAGCGCCTTTAGGGATTAACGTCGACAAAGTTGGCTCAGAAACGGTCACGGATGGAAAAATTTTTACAGTAACATCGGACATCAATACTGGTTTCGGCAAAAAAGGCGACAGCAAGGAAGATTTTGCCATAGCGCAATATCAAACGATGAAAGACAGTGAAAAACTGTCGCGCCCAGCTTACCAAAAAGAAAAAGGCGGCTTGGATTTGTCGGTTCAGGGCCTGCAAAATCAGGTATCGAAGGGCGTACGCCGTACGGTACGCTACGAATTGGAGATCATCGATATACCGAAAAAGAAGAAGCGGTTGTTCCTCTCTCTCTGGATTAGCGGTTTGTTTACCCACTGGCTGAAGGGCAGTTCCATTGCGGTATCGCCACTATCGAAAGCCTCGAAGGAATTGTTACAGCCCTATTCCGTAGCGGAAAAGGTCAATGCGCAAAGCGAAGGCTATGCCGTAGCTCTCCAGTCGAACAACAAAGCAATTTCCCGCGATAATCAGTTGATGTTGTTCGACAGTGAAGCAGAAGCCCGCGATTTTCTGATTGCCCGCGCAATAGCCGATCCGCTAGAAGCGGAAACCTTGCATGTGATCCCTCAATATGAAATGAACAACTAAACGACAACAAGATGAGCCAACCCTTAGCTAACTATACCTTTCTTCCTTGGCTGCGGCAAGGTATTGCCGGGAAAATCACCGCTGCCCACGGCGATACCAACGTCAAATTGCGAGCTGAAGTCAATGTGGCGCTCGAAATTACTTCAAATGCAGGTGGAAAAAAGAATGTCAGCCGAGCTGTACAAATATATGGTCCTGGTGATCTGACCGGGGTTGAATCGAAGGCCATTGTTCGAACAGAACCGCGCGACTGGGTAACCAACTTTGAACCAAATTACATGGCCTTCATCGAGTTTTACGATGAAGACTTCCCGTGGCGTTACACTCCTGCTGCTCCCAACGGCCACCGCTTGTTTCCCTGGCTACAATTGGTAGTCCTTAAAGAAGGTGTGCTGGAAGAGGGCATTCTTCAGGATGCTGAATTTGAGGAGGGCAAAAATCTGCAAGACCGCCCCTTAGCATTTATCACGGTCAGTAACCCTGAAACGAAGTTTCCTGATCCGGCAGAGCTTTGGGCTTGGGCGCATGTCCATGTCAACGGTAGTTTGGATATGCCAATCATTTCAAGCAATGGAAATACCCTGAGTGGAAATTTAGAAAACATGTTAAACAGCAACCCAGATCTCGCAGGTTCGCGCATCCTTTGCCCCCGGCAGTTGGAGCCAAGCACGCGGTATCATGCCTTTTTAATGCCTGCTTTTGAGAGCGGTCGTTTAGCGGGACTTGGGTTGAACCCTGACGACGCGCCGTTTGCAACACAACCCGCTTCAGAGGCCTATCAAAACAAGCCCGAAGCCCTAAACTTTCCTTACTATTATCGCTGGCAGTTTCACACCAGCACCATCGGTGATTTCGAGTACCTGGTTCGGCTGCTCGAACCCAAACCGGTCGATTCCCGAGTCGGACGCCGCGACATGGACGTTTCCAAACCTTTGCCCGGCAGCGATCTGATTCCTGCACTGAACGACCCTAATGTACAAAACATCCTTCGTCTTGGTGGAGCATTGCGTGTACCCGTAAAAACAATGGAGTGTGAGGATCAAAAGGAATATAGAAAATACGAAAACTGGGCCACTCGTGCGGGTACCATACCACACCCCTGGCAACAAAAATTGGCGAGTTTCATCAACCTGGCCGACGACTATCGCCAGGTAGATGTAGCCACTGCCAATGCTGACCCAAACCTGAATATTCCACCTGACGAAATCGGAGATCCACTCATCACTGCCCCGCTCTACGCACAATGGCATGCGCTGACAGAGCGCCTTTTGGTCAAATCAGATGGGACACCCGTCTCAAATGCGGACAACTGGGTGCATGAACTCAACTTGGACCCACGCTTCCGCGTAGCAGCCGGTTTTGGTACCAAAGTGGTGCAGACCAATCAGGAAAAATACATGGACGCTGCCTGGAACCAGATCGGTCGGGTATTGGAAGTTAACCGCCGCATCCGCTGGGGACAGTTGAGCGCGTTTGCCAGTGGATCATGGCACGAGAGGTATTTTACGCCCTTGGCGCTGAAACGACCCGAACTGTTTATGATGCGCGCTGCCCCAATCCAAAAACGGGTCATCAACCAGGGTTTAACCATTTATAATGCTGTAAAAGAAAGCCCTATTCCTCAAACGCTCTTGTCAGCACCTATGCGCAGAGCCATCCGCCCTGGTAACCGATTGTCCAAAAAGCTTCCATTTGACGAAAAAACATCTCTTGCCAACCTTCTTACCCGTATTAATGCAGGCGAGGTTTTGGTGGCACCGCCGAAAGCTGTGCCCCCTGGGTTACCAACGATCAACAAGGTAGATGATGATATTAAACACAGTTTAGTTGTCAATCCAGAATTGGGCGGCCCGACCCTTCCACACCTCCTTGTCAACCCATTATTGAAAAACATAGTCCTGATTTTGGCTACCCTCATTCTGGTCGTTTTACTTGTACTTTATTTTGTTTTTAACCTGAGTTGGACATTGACGGGCATAGGCGCGGCGACGGTTATTGGCCTATTGAGCTTGTATTGGCGATTGAGTGGTTATTCCACTGATGAACCGAGTACACTTCGAGAGGAGGATCAGACGCCGGAAATGGTCAGTAAGCTGCCCAAAATACCAGATTTCCGTATCACAAAACCTGGGGAAGAATATCGTCCACGACCCGGCGACAAGGACAGCACCGAAGCCATACGCTTCAAAAATGCGATTGCGGGTCTAAATGAATTGTTGTTGATTAGTAAAGAAGCGGCCCCTGAGCCGCTACCCAAAAAGGCGATAGCAGTGAAGGAAGTCGCCCAAGTGTTCAATGCGGAAATCGTACCCCAAAAGACAGTTTCGGCCCGTGTACTCGCTACTGTGGCGATCCCGAAGCGTTTATTGGATTTTGTATTTGAAATCTTCGACGATGTCATGGAATACCCCATCATCGACCAGCCGATGTACGAACCGCTCAAAAACATTTCGTCCGAACTATTCCTGCCCAATATCCATTTGATTGGCCCCAATACCATTTCGCTGTTGGAAACGAACCAAAAATTCATTGAGGCATATATGGTGGGTCTAAACCATGAGTTTGCCCGCGAATTGCTGTGGAGGGAATACCCAACCGATCAGCGGGGCAGTTATTTTCGGCAGTTCTGGGACACCAAAGGGTATTATGAACCCAATGAAAAACCTACTGAACAAAAGAAAGAAGAACTTCGGGATATACCGGAACTTCATATTTGGCCAGGTGCATCCAAACTTGGCACCCACGACAATCGTGAAGTGCTTAGTGGTACCAGCGAGGAGGAAGTGGTATTGGTCATCCGCGGGGAGTTATTGAAAAAATATCCCAATACGGTCATTTACGCACAAAAAGCTGATTGGGTCAAAAAAGAGGACGGCTCCAACCAAAACGACCTTACCGAACCACGCGTCCTCAGACCTATACCGACCGGTCAGGAAGACAAACCACCTCGCAGCATTGTACGCACACCTTTGTATGAGGCACAGGTACAGCCGGATATTTATTTTTTTGGGTTTGACCTCACGGCAGAAGTTGCATTAGGCGAAAGCGGCGAAAATCCCGATGATGATGCTGGATGGTTCTTCGTCTTAAAAGAACGTCCGGGCGATCCTCGCTTTGGATTAGATAGCCCAATCAGCAATGCTGGAATTCCAAGCGTCATTGATGGTTGGAATGACTTAAGTTGGAAAGACGAATTGCTCAATTCGCGCAAGCACCTAAAAGCGGCTCAAAACGTCAATCTCAATTTTGTGGAACCCGATCAAATGGATAACGGCGTGCTCAACCCAGTCTGGGAGCAATACAATGACGATAAAAACGTCACCTGGGCAACGAATGTCAGTGCCGCTGAACTGGCCTACATCTTGTATCAGGTACCCGTTATGGTTGCAGTACACGCCGCCGAAATGCTCCCTAAGCAATCGGATGTGCCCTGCGAGGATGACTGAAAAATGGAATGAGAGATTGAAAACAACTTCACCTTAATCAACTACCTAACTTAAACCCCTAAACTCGAAACGCGCAATAAAATGGCAACATTCGAACAAATACGGGATCAATTGGCCAAAGACTCGACAGCGCTCGAACAGGCTCAACGCGAACAATTCATGGCTCGCGAACAGGCCAAAAAAAGCGTGGAGGGCCTTAACAACCTGGGGCGGACGTTCCAACCCAATGACCAAGAGTCAATCCGGGATCAGGCAAAACTCAAGGAACGTTTGGATCGAAACAACGAACGTTACAATCATCTGAATGGCTTGGCTAGCGACATAAACGGCCGATTGAGCGACCTGTGGCAGACATTTTTGCCATTTACTGACCCAAGAGAAAATATCAACCGGCTCAATGACCGCGTCCCCATTTTGATGTTACCGGTACGGATTGAGACACGTTTTAAAAAATTAAACACCCCCGGCACGCCCGTCGAGATGCAGCAGTTATGGGTGCGGGTTTATCCTGACGATTGCAGCATTGACAATTTTGAACCGGATATTTCGGAAACTGAAGCCACCAATGCCCGCAAATTTTGGGCGGGGTATTGGGCTGCCGGAGGGGTGGTTGAAAATGAAAAAAGCGCCTGGCGTAATTTTGTTGGCGCACATGGAGCTGGCAGAGCCGGCTACATCATCCAGAAATACCGCCCGCTGAATGAAGCCAGTGCGCCAGTCAAAGTGCCTGCACCTGCTGAAGAAGTGATTCTGACCATCGCCGACAATATGGAACTGAACGCAAGCAGCAGATTAGCGCTCGAATCCTATTGGAAAGCCATCTGGAAAGCCGACGGAGAACCTGTCCAAACCGACAATGCATGGAATGACTTGGTAATTGCAGCAGGCAACGAAGACAAGGCCAATCAACTGCGCCGCGACTATCGTCCTGGTAACTTATCCGAGCGCCCACCAACATTGCCTAAATCGCAGGCAGATGTCCGGGTTGTGTTTGTTGATTTTCCAACAGAGGATGACTTCCCTACCAAGCGATTTTCTTGGTCGAGACCCGCTACAGCAAAGCTGTTGCCTGAACGTTTTGTGGTATTGGCCTACCGGAATGGGGAATTGGTACATCAGGAATTGGGCAAACTTATCCCAACGGATTTACAGATCGGCCCCGACCCTGGAAATGAAGAACAATGGCAAAAAAACAAAGAAAAAGGCACAATCGATTGGGGCAATAAACTCGACTGGATGGTTGATTTCGACAAAGCGGTTGAGCAGGGCATGGGCTTCAGGATCAACCTGAGCGCCGCCGATATTGCCGGAGGGTTTGACCGTTTGCTTGTGTTAGGTGTGCGCATTGCATTTGACGCCGAAAAAGGCCAGACTGAACTCGGAGCTTTACTCGAACAGCATTCGCACAGCAAGAGTGGACTGGCCTTATTGCCGCAGGGTGTTGCTACCAACAACACCGAAAACGGCGATTCCTTTTTCCTGCGCACCGATGATGTTGACGATAGTTTTGAAGTTTTTTTAAAAACTAAAAATCAGTTTGAGCCGGAAAACAACCCCACGTTGAAGCGGGATGGCCAAATACTCGCTGAATCCTTAGGCGTGCCTTTGTCTGTTTTTCAAAAAACGCCCAATGCTGGTCAAACCGACCAGTGTGAAGCCCGTGCCATGAATACCGCTCTTTGGCCCGTGACATTCGGGCATTTTATGAACACAGAAATGGATCGGGTATTTACGGAAGGCGACGAGCGGTTTGTGCGGCAATTCTTTACACGCCAGGTGAGTGGGCGTGGCCCTGTACCCGCTCTGCGCATCGGCAAACAACCTTACGGCATATTACCCGCTTCCCCATTCAAACGATTGAGTTGGGTGCGTCAGATGGCTGATACACCAAGCAACACAACCCATGCGGTACTTCAAAACAGCCGCTTATTGCCTTTGTACAACCTGCTGTTGAAGATTGAAGAGACATGGCGCCTGCTTTCCAATAAGGTGTCATGGGTGGGCAAGCCGCTGCAAGCTGGTGGCCCCGACGCGCACCAGATCCTGCTGGATATCCTTGGGTTGCACCCGACATCAGAAGAATATTTTTATCGGTATGCACATACGATAGATTATCTGTACAATTTCTATCAAATCTTAGAACTGGGGGGGCACTTTGTCAAACTTTCCAAGGACGGGAAATACACCTTGGACGCGCTCTCACTATTGAATCAACTCGGTTACGACGATGAACCACCAGTGATATTGGAAAAAGTATTTTTTGGAAAGCAGCAAGCGCTAGGAAGATTCCTTATTGACGACCGCCCCTTGTCCGAAACGGAAGTCATCCGCACCTACACCACTGATCCTGCATTGGCACCAACGGCAGCTTCGCGTAATTATCTGCAATGGATGCGTGAAGCAGTCAACACCGATATGGAAAATTTGCGGCTGCAAAAAGGATTTTTCAATAACACACCTCCCTCAGCTTTGTTGTATATTTTGTTGCGTACAGCATTTTTACAAGGTTATCACAAAACAAGCCTGAATATTCGTTATGCCGCAAAACAACTTGATGACATTACCTTCAAAGCGGCGTTGAAAGAAACGCCATTTATCAATGTAACGGAGCAAAAGACCGTCACGGAAAGCCGCTGGGAAACCCTTTATTCTCCTGTAAGTGTACAGGAGCCAAAACTGATGAAGGATCACATTCGACTCAATTTACATGAGCTGGAAGAGGCGCGCCAGTTGCGGGAACAAATTGATGCCTTGAAGCATCTTGAAAATGCCCCGACGGCGCGACTGGAGCGCTTGCTGGCCGAGCACATCGACTGCTGCGCATACCGATACGATGCATGGCGCATGGGCTTGCAGGCTGTTCAACTGGGCTTTATGCGCCAAAACCAACAACAACAAGATAGCCAGGGCATCTACATTGGTGCTTATGGTTGGGTTGAGAACCTCCGCCCCGATCCGCGTGTTCTTTCTCCCGTTGAATTGCCCTCCGATTTGAAAGATTTCTTCGAGCAGGACAATCGGCAGCCCCTCTTAAGTGACAATACCAATGGGGGGCACATTATGGCCCCCTCCATCAACCATGCCATCACTGCAGCCGTGTTGCGCAACGGCTTCAAAAACAACGCTGCACCTGGAGACCCCGACGCTTTGGCGGTTGACTTAAGTTCAGAACGGGTGCGACAGGCGCTTGCGATCCTCGAAGGCATGCGCAACGGACAAAAATTAGGTGCTTTATTGGGCTATCGCCTGGAACGTATTTTGCACGACCGCGACGACAACCTCGAACTTGATCGGTTCATTTTCCCGCTGAGAAAGGCATTTCCATTGGTCGCCAATCGCATAAAGAAAACCGTCAAACAAGACGTTGGTATATCGGCTGTAGAAGCGCGTAATGTACCTGATGGCCTTGCTTTGGTAAAACATGTTACCGAAACGGGCCCAATGATGTATCCATATGGCAAAGCTGGAATTTTGCCCACTACCACAACCGCCGCCGAACGCAGCGCATTAGACGTCGCTGTAAAGCATATTGTTGACCTTCGCGACGCCGTTGCCGATTTAGCTATCGCTGAAAGTGTACATCAGGCGGTGATGGGGAACCACGAGCGCACCGCAGCCAACCTGGACGGCTATGCAGGTGCGTCGGTGCCCACTGAACCCGAAGTCGTGCGTACGCCGCGTAGCGGAACAGCGCTCACGCATCGCATCGGCATCCATTTTGATCCGGCAGCAATAGCGCCACCTGGTTCCAATCCACGGGCTATGGCAGAACCTGGCGTTCAGCGCTGGCTGGAAAAAACACTACCAGAACCACAAAATATCGCCTGCGTCGTAGAGTTTCTGCCGCGCAACGCCGCAAGTACAACAACCTTAACCATCGATGCTGCACAGTTGGGCTTGCAGGTAAGCGATCTGCTGTATCTTCAGGCGACAGAACGCCGACAGTCCATGTCTGTACTGGACGATCTGTTGTTGGCTCATGTGGTCGGAACGCAAGATATACACCCCGGTTCAGGCATTACCATCCAATACACGACCCCTGTACTTAACAAAATCAGTCTGTTTGAGATCAATCCGCTGTTGGAAAGCGTCAGTACGGTATTGCTCTCGGCGCGGCCATTGGCGGCTACCGATGTATTGCCTCCGGCTGAAGCTTCAAGAGATTATGCTACCGAACCTTCTTTGCCTGAAACACGAGTTACGGCCGTGCGCACAAGCTTGTCTCTTTTTTTGACCAACGATGTGACGCCATTGCTCAATGATTTACAGTCGAGATTCGACCCACTGCCAGTTCAAGAGGCGTTTTTAATTCAAAATATCGACCAGTTTATCCTTCGACTCCGCGCCACGACCGGACCAGCCAGCCTTTTTGGCCTTCGCAACAGCGGTATAGCTGACGCCTGGGATACGCGGCAACAAATTTTTACTGCCCTTATCAACAGAATAAAAACCTACGCGGACAGTTGGGATTTGCGTGTAACAGAGTTTGATGACCTGATTACCGAATACCAGACTGCTCCGGCAGATCAGCAAAAAGACTTGCTTCTGCGTGCCGAACGCACCTTGTCAGTTACGTCTACCGATCCCACCACGATTGTCGACTTGGAGACGTTCCGTTTGTCCCTTCAAACCACGACTAAAGTGGCCTTTGCCAACCGACTGACCCAGATACGCGCTTTAGTAAGTGCCAATGGTCAAGCGCTGTCGGCGTTGATTGCAGCGGCTGAGGCTTTGGACAATTCTGCTTTTACCTCTATTTCGCTCAATTTATCCGATGAAAAACAAAGCGTGGTATTGTTGGCCGATAAAATTCGCCTGCAAGTTCAAGCCCTTCAAACGGTACTGCAAAAACGTTTAGATACAGCTGATGGTTTCCTGGCAGGATTGCCAACAGCTGCGGACGCTAATGCCCGTGTATCCTTGCTACTAAGTGCCGGGCAAGCATTGCTGGGGGAAGATTTTCGCTTGTTCCCTGCCTTTACCCTGCGCAACGAACATGGCAACGAATGGGCAAATGCCTTTGCAGATCGTGATCGTTTATTGCAATTCGCCAAAGCATCAACACCATTCCCAACCGACGACTGGCTGTACGGCGTAGCTCGTGTGCGGGACAAAATGCGCCACTACGAAAATATTTTGATGCTTAGTCAGGCTTTTGAGCGTACTGCGCCAGAGCTAATACCAGTGCAATTCCCTTACGTTCCTGCCCCTGAAACCTACAATTGGCTTGGTATGGCATTTTCCAATACCATGAAAATGGACACGGCGGATCCGCTGTTGTACACGGCGCACTATGTCGACCCTAATTTTTTCAATACAGCAGCACCGATATGTGGTGCCCTCGTGGATGAGTGGACGGAAGTTATTCCCGTTCGACAAGAGACAGCGGGCTTGGCATTTCACTACGATCGCCCAAATAATGAAGCACCACAAACCTGGCTCTTGGCCATGCCTGCGGGTTTCAGAGGCACCTGGGAATGGAATGATTTAGTGGATTGCCTGCATGACACCTTAGACTCGGCCCGTTTACGCGCCGTTGAACCCATGCACATCGACGGTACGCCTTATGCGGCATTTTTACCAGCCATTATTGCTTCTACTGCAAGGAGAGAGACGAGTATATTTACCAATTTTGCCTTGGCAACGGACATAAAACAAGTACTGTGATGGAACTTAACTATGTTGTACAAAATATTCAAACAGAAGTACTGATCGAACGCTTGTTTCCCACTGTCCTGACCTGGAATCGGCTGGAAGGTCGCCCGCGGCGACAGGATACTTTTGACCGTTCTTTGCGAGCTGAGGTGCGTGACGCATTATGGATGATTTGTCGACAGTGGCAGTTGGGTGAATTTCAGGGTGACGACGCAGGTTCGCCCATAGAAGCGCAGATCATGATTGACGCTCAGCCCCTGCGCAAATATCAGCCAGGGGGAAAACTTGTACAGGTATACAATCCAGATGTGCCAATGGAAGCTCTTGTGGAACAGCGACCTTTGCCTTTTGTACAAAAAGAACAGGTAATGTCACTGGATATTCGCCTGCAAATGGGGCGCCAATGGCTCAAAATGATCACTCCACTAGGCAATTTCACAGTGGCTTACCGCCTGGCATTCCCCATTGCTAAGCCTGACCCGAAACAAGCGACTGATGCGGGTATCTGTGCGCATCAGGAGGTTTGGCAACAATTTGCCGCTGTGGCGGGTCGCGCAATGGACGGTTATGCATTGTACCAGCATTTAAAAACGCCTGGCAATAAAGCCTCTGATGTAATAAATCCCGTTCCACCCAATGCCGCTTTGATCGATGCAGAGGGGGTAAAATTTGTGCAGTGGTACGAGGCATTGTACTTCCAGCCAGAAAACCCGGAGGAAAACGCATGGCAAGTCTCACATTTAGAATATCAGGTACTATGCGAAGCGGCTGGCGATCGCAGCGTACAAACGCTTGAAGCCGCAGAATACTTCCAAGGGCGTTTAGATTGGTACAATTTCGACCTCGTGGGAAATAAAACACTGCCCGATCCGGACGGTGTTACTCCTGCTGCTTCAACCATTATTCGAGACGTGTTCATCCCCACTGCGTTGACCTTCGACGGGATGCCAAATACCCGCTGGTGGACCTTTGAGGATGGGAAAACCAACTTCGGAGCACTTACTCCCAATAAAACTGATTTGGGTAAAATGCTCCTGATGGAGTTTGGTCTTGTATACGCCAACGACTGGTTTATCATGCCAGTACAAGTCGAAGCGGGGCAAACCTTACTGGTCCGCGGTTTGAGCGTAACCAATGTGTTTGGTGAGCGCATCTGGATTGAGCCTGCCGCCGCCAAACCTGCTGCCGGCCCTACGCTGCGCTGGCGCATGTTTACGCTGAGCAACAAAGGTATTCGGGGGATAGAGGACCTGAGTATGTTGTTGTTGCCCACTGTTCCGAAAGTGCAGGAAAGCGCAGCCATCGATGAGGTGCTGCTGGTGCGCGATGAGATTGCCAATATGGTATGGGGCATTGAGCGCATTATACCTACGCCCACGGGGCGCAGTAAATCGGGCTTTGAGGCGGCTACCGAAACAAAAACCTTCTATCAACAATTGGTTCCCACTGTTGTTCAGGCACGACCCGATCCCGCTGCACCTATCCAATATCAAGTAATGAACAGCGTGCCGGAAAACTGGATTCCTTTCATTGCCGTACACGAGCCAGGTAACAATCGTGAAGTCCGCCTTCAACGAGCTGCTATGCCCCGTCTGCTCGAAGGTGATGCTACTCAACCCAAACGAGTGACGCCCCGCAGCATTATCCTTCGCGAGGGTTTGGATCAGACTCTTTCGTATTTTATACACGAAGAAGAAGTTACCCGGGCCGGCACACTTGTATCACACCGCTACCAGCGTACACGATGGTATGATGGCCGGGTATATAACTGGCTTGGTGTTAGAAAAATGACAGGACGCGGCGAAGCAAATAGTGGGTTAGCTTTTGATCGGATCATTACCGTAAAATAAATTTTGAGCAAGCGCTTATGCCTGCCAACCAGATGGCTCTTTGGCAATTAGCGCTGCTTAGAATTTTTTTATTTCCAAATGGCGACTGCTATGATTGGAATGTACTGCGACGCCCCACAAAGCAGGTGAGACGGCTCAACCCGCCTCCTCCACTTTCTCCTCTTCTTTCACCCTTGTCCTTTCACAAGCCCCGGCGCACTGCCCATACAAATTCAACGAATGGTGCAAGACATTAAACTTCAACAAATCCCCCATCATGTTTTTGATGTTCTGGATCCGGGGGTCACAAAACTCCAGCACCTTGCCACAGTCCACACAAATCAGGTGATCATGTTGCTTGAAGCCGTAGGACTTTTCGTACTGCGCCAGGTTTTTGCCAAACTGGTGTTTTTTCACCAGGTCACAACTCACCAATAACTCCAGGGTATTGTACACTGTGGCACGACTCACCCGGTAGTTTTGGTTGGTCATGTGGATGTATAGGGTATCCGCGTCGAAGTGGTCGTTGCGTTTGTAAATTTCCTCCAGGATGACGTAACGTTCCGGGGTTTTGCGCAGGGCGTGTTGTTCCAGGTGCGCTGAAAAGATACTTTTTACCTCCCGGAGGATATCGTCGAGTTTGTTGTCAGACATTTTCTTTAGTTTAACTTACCCTTGTAACAGTTGAAATGTTCTCCAGGTTGCCTAGTTCTTGGATGGCACGTTCCAATTGGGCGGTATTTTTTACCATCAACTTGATCGTGCCTTCAAAATAACCTTCGTCTCCTTCGATGGTAAACTTGCGGATGTTGAGCCCCAGTTGGCTGGACAATTGGTGGGTCAATCTTTCGATCACCCCTACCCCTTCATCTACGCCGGTTATTTTGAGTTCAGCCACAAAACTAGCATCTTCGGTCACCACCCATTCGGCCTTCATGACCCGATAGCCGTATTGGGCCATCAAATGTAAGGCATTTGGACATTTGGAGCGGTGAATTTTTAAACCTGCGCTTGCGGTGAGGTAGGCAAAAATATCGTCGCCCTGCACCGGATTGCAACAAGTGGCAAAAGTGTATTCAAAACGTTCGGCGGGTTCTCCGTTGATCATCAAACGCGCCTTGACCCCCGGTTTGCGGAATTGCTCCTGGTGGACTTCGGTAACATGACCAGCAACATGATCGGTGACATGTTTGGCAATTTCTGGCGCAATTTCCACCAGTTTACTTGCTTCCACCCTGAATTTGCGGAAAATGTCGGCAATACTTTTGTCCTCTACTGCAATCATGTAGAAGAGGTCAATTTTGGAATTCAACTGGAAGTATTTGAGCAACACCTCTACCCCCTCTTCAAAATCCACCTTGAGGTTGCGCAATTTGCGCTCCAGCGCTTCTTTGCCAATTTCGCCCTTGCGGCGGCGCTCCTCTTTCATCACCGAACGGATTTTGGCTTTAGCCTTACCCGTGGCGACCATTTTTAGCCAATCTTCGGTGGGTTTTTGATTTTTGCTGGTAAAAATCTGTACCTGATCGCCGTTGATCAGTTTGTAGCCCATTGGCACCAACTTGTTGTTCACCTTGATGGAGATGCAGTGGTACCCGATGTCGGTGTGGATGTTGAATGCAAAATCGAGGGCGGTGGCTCCTTTGGGCAACATTTTCATGTCCCCCTTGGGTGTGTAGACGTAGACTTCCTCCTGGAACAAGCTGTTGTTCTTGAAGTCGGTCATAAACTCGATGGCGTCACTGTTGGGGTCATCCAGTACTTCGCGGACACTATCCAGCCAACGCTCGTACACGTCGGGTTGGTTGTTGACGCCTTTGTATTTCCAGTGGGCTGCATAACCGCGTTCCGAAATTTCATCCATCCTTTCCGTCCGAATCTGTACTTCCACATAGCGCCCACCGGGTCCAATGACTGTGGTGTGCAAAGACTCGTAGCCGTTGGACTTGGGCATGGTGATCCAGTCCTTGAGGCGTTCGGGCAGCGGGGTATGTACGTCGGTCACGATGGAATAGGCCTGCCAGCACTTCAATTTTTCTTTTTCCGGTGGCGCGTCGATGACGATGCGAATGGCAAAAAGGTCGTAAATTTCCTCAAAGGGAACCTTTTTGGTATTCAACTTATTCCAGATGGAGTAAATCGACTTGGGCCGCCCGTAAATCTGCGCTTTGATCTTGGCCTCTTCCAGTTTTTGACTCAGGGGCGCGATGAACTCCTGGATGTATTGTTCCCGATCCTTTTTGGTTACTTTGAGTTTATCGGCTACCAGGCGGTAGTTGTCGGGATCGATGATTTTCATGCACAGATCCTGAAACTCCGTTTTGATGTTGTACAAACCCAGGCGATGCGCCAGTGGAGCGTACATGTAACTGGTTTCCGCAGCTATTTTGAGTTGCTTGTGGCGGGGCATTGAGCCCAAGGTGCGCATGTTGTGCAGGCGGTCGGCCATTTTAATGAGCACCACACGCACATCTTCCACGAGGGTGGAGAGTACTTTTTTGAAGTTTTCCGCTTGGGGACTTTCCGAGTTGTAAGCGTTGTCCAATTTGGTCAGACCGTCCACGATCTTACGTACCCGGATGCCAAACTCGTGCTCAATTTCGTCAAGCGTGATGTCGGTGTCTTCCACCACATCGTGCAGGAGGGCACAAGCGACTGCGGTGGGCCCCAATCCAATTTCCTCCGAACAGATGCGCGCCACCGCGATGGGGTGCAATATGTAGGGCTCACCCGATTTTCGCCGTTGTTCGGCGTGGGCTTGCACTGCCATTTCATAAGCTTTGCGGATCATTTTGCTGTCGTCCTCGTCCATTTCGGACTTGATCGAACGCAGCAATTGTCGGTAAGCATCTTGAATCAGCTTTTTCTCTTCATCCTGTATTGTCAGTAGCTCTGCCATCTTGGCTTCCTTTTACCTGGTTTTCAAATCATGGGAATTGTCAGTAAATCTGAGTGGTGTTTTTCGAAAAACGTGTAATAAAATAAAACAAAAATTGATCAAAGCTGGATTTACAAAGTTATAAAAAAACCTGCGCGTTGATGTACCCAGCAAAAAACAAATATTCGAGAGAGAATCTCTGAAATTACAAAAAACATTTTATCTTTGCAACGCTTTTTCAAAAACGGGAACCCAAAGGAGGGCAAAACCGTTCAAAATCAAGGGTTTTAATCCAATATTAGCGGGTATGGCGAAATTGGTAGACGCGCCAGACTTAGGATCTGGTGCCGCAAGGCATGGGGGTTCGAGTCCCTCTACCCGCACCATCAATAATAGAACGTTTAAAAGAGCAAAATTGCTGATTGCTCGGCGTGGATATTTTAGTTGAGAAATTGAGAACTTGAGGAGTTAAGAACAGCCTCTGCCTATGTTGCTGCGGTAGCCTCAACTTCTCAACCCCTCAGCTTCTCAACCCATAAACTTCCACCGCTTTTCTATTCGCTGCACATTATTTGACTTTCTATAAATCTATTGCGATTATGCCGAATGTTGTCAGAGAGGAGATCGACAATCTAAATGCTGTCCTGACCATCACATTGGAAAAGGCAGAGGTAGAACAGAAACTGAAAACAGAACTCAATAAATACCGTGAAAAGGCGGCGATGAAGGGTTTCCGCAAAGGAAAAACCCCCGATACCATGCTGCGCAAGTTGTATGGTAAAAGTCTGTTGGCGGATATCGTCAACGATTCCCTGCAACGCCAGCTCTACGATCACATCATCGAGAATAAGTTGGAAGTTTTGGGTCAGCCCATTCCTTCAGAAGACCATCCTGAGGTTCACCTCGACCCCATTCAGGTCAGCGACTATACCTTCAAATTCGACCTGGGTATCGCCCCCGAGTTCGAAATCAAAGGCATCGATGCAAGCGACGTTTACGAAAAATACAAAGTAGAAATCGGCGACGAGCGGGTGGATGAGGAAATGCTCAAAGCGCGCAAACGTTTTGGCAAACGCATCGTCTCCGAATCTGAAATCCAGGAAGAAGACATGGTCAAACTTCAACTCGCCGAGTTGGAAGCTGACAGTGTCAAAGAAGGAGGCATCCAGAACAGCTTCAGCTTGCTGCTGGCCAATGCACAAGATAGCGCCAAAGCTATTTTGTTGAGCCACAAAGTAGGTGACACCCTGAAAATGGATGTATTCGAACTGGAAAAAGACCGTGATGACGACTTCGTCCGCCGTTATTTCCTGGGATTGGAAAAAGAAGACGAGCGTGAAATCAGCGAGCGGGTTTACCAAATCACCATCGAAGAGGCCAGTCGGGTAGAACCAGCTGAAATGGGCGAAGAGTTTTACAACACCTATTTCGGTGAAGGCCGTGTGACCAGTGAAGAAGAAGCTCGTGAGGCCATCCGTTTGGATTATGGCCAATATTTTGATCAGCAAGCCAACGCCTTGTTGTTCCGCGATTTGCAGGAGCGTTTGTTGGAATTGAACCAATTGCCATTGCCAGAAGGTTTCCTGAAGCGCTGGATTTTGACTTCTAACGAAAATGCTACGCCTGAAACGGTGGACAAAGGTTTTGAATCCTTTACCAAAAGTTTACAGTGGTCTTTGATCCGCAACAAAGCAGCCCGTTTGTTTGGCATCCAGGTGACGGAGGAAGACCTGAAAGCTTATTTTGCCAATCGGGTTTTGTCTTATTTCGGCGGCCAGCTGAACGATATGACTCTGATCAATGGCATGGTAGAGCGCTTGATGCAAGACGAAAAGCAGGTAGACCAGGCTGGAGACGAAGTACTGCTTGATAAACTACAAGCTGCCATCAGCGCTGTGGTGACCATCAATCCAAAACCCATCGCAGAAGAGGAGTTTTTGGAAGTGCTTCGCCAGGCTCAAGCTCAGGCTCAAACCGAGCAAGCAGAGGCTGACCTGCTGGAAGAAGAATAAATAAACTTCAATAAAGCGCTAAGGTGTACTACTTTGTCACCTTGGCGCTTTTTATTTTGTCTGTACGCAACGGGAAAAAAACATCCCTCGATCAACTCTTATTTGTTGGGCGATGTTATATCCTCAAAAAATTACAACTTATGTTTCACAAGGATGAATTCATGAAGTATGCTACCAAGCACCTCGGTATGAGTAGCATGCACCTTGAAAAGTACGCGGAACTGTCTACCGCCTACGCCTACCCCAACATCCAGGCTTTCACGCCCCAGGTGATCGAAGAGCGTCAGATGAATATAGTGGGAATGGATGTTTTTTCCCGTTTGATGATGGACCGCATCATCTTCCTCGGCGTTCAGGTTACGGATTATGTAGCCAACGTGATCCAGGCCCAACTGCTGTTCCTCGAATCTACGGATCCCAAGCGCGATGTACAAATGTTCATCAATAGCCCTGGTGGTTCGGTATTCGCAGGTTTGGGCATGTACGATACCATGCAGTACGTTCAACCCGATATTGCTACGATTTGTACAGGTATCGCTGCCTCTATGGGCGCTGTGCTCCTGTGCGCCGGTACCGAAGGTAAACGTTCGGCCCTCAAACACAGCCGCGTTATGATCCACCAACCATTGGGTGGCATGCAAGGCCAGGTGACCGAAATGGAGATCTACTACAAGTTGATCAAGGAAAACCAACGCGAGTTGTACGAGATCATGGCGCAGCACACCAAACAGCCTTACGAGACCATCGAAAAGGATTGTGATCGCGACAACTGGATGACTTCCGAAGAGGCAAAAGCTTATGGTTTGATTGATGAAGTATTGGTTCGCAATACTCCTCAAAAAAATTCTTAATTTTAGGGCGGGTTGATTGCTTTGATAGGTTCAAAGTGGTCAACCCGTTCATGGTTTTGGTCGTGAAAGTGCTTACGTGCCCAAACTAATCAGGATTCAAAATGCGCAACAAAGGTAGACAAACGTACAGTTGTTCTTTTTGTGGTCGGGACAAGTCCGAGACCCAAATGCTCATCGCCGGCATTAATGCGCACATCTGCGAGGTATGTGTAGAGCAGGCCTATGACATCATTCAGGAAGAACTCTACGACCGGAAGAACCCCAATGCTGAAGCTCCGGCCCCCAAGGAAAAGAGCAGCAGCCCTTTTCAGTTCAATCCTTCCATTACCCCGCGCGACATCAAGGTGCACTTGGACCAATACGTGATCGGCCAGGACGACGCCAAGAAATTCCTCTCCGTTGCGGTGTACAACCACTACAAGCGCCTGATGCAACCATCGAGCGATGATGTGGAAATCGAAAAATCGAATATTGTGCTGGTTGGGCGCACGGGTACCGGAAAAACCCTGCTGGCCAAAACCATCGCCAAATACCTCAATGTACCTTTTGCCATCGTTGACGCTACGGTATTCACCGAAGCTGGATATGTAGGTGAAGATGTGGAAAGTATCCTCAGCCGCTTGCTCCAGGTTTGTGACTACGATGTAGCGGCTGCCGAACGCGGTATCGTGTACATTGACGAAATTGATAAAATTGCCCGCAAAGGCGACAATCCTTCCATCACCCGCGACGTGTCGGGCGAGGGTGTCCAACAGGCGCTGCTCAAGATGTTGGAAGGTACCGATGTAAACGTGCCCCCCCAAGGTGGCCGTAAACACCCCGAGCAAAAACTGGTCAAGGTCAATACCGAAAACATCCTCTTCGTTTGTGGTGGTGCTTTTGATGGCATCGAAAAAATCATCGCCCGCCGGGTCAATACCCAGGTGATTGGTTTTAAAGCCAGCGAAAAAGAGCGCATCGATCGGGACAACCTCCTGCAATACATCACCCACCAGGACTTGAAAGGTTTTGGTTTGATCCCGGAATTGATTGGCCGTTTGCCGGTCCTGACTTACCTGGATCCGCTCGATCTGGCGACGCTGAAACGGATTTTGTCCGAGCCTAGAAACTCCTTGTTGCGGCAGTAC
This sequence comes from Haliscomenobacter sp., assembly GCF_965225875.1. Taxonomy (GTDB): domain Bacteria; phylum Bacteroidota; class Bacteroidia; order Chitinophagales; family Saprospiraceae; genus Haliscomenobacter. Next base: position 2,446,610 of record NZ_CBDDBS010000002.1, read on the forward strand.
CAAAAACTGTTTTCGCTGGAAGGAATCGAAGTAACCTTTGCCGACGATGCCATCGAGTTCATCGCCACCAAAGCCCTAGAATTCAACCTGGGCGCCCGCGGTTTGCGTTCTATTTGTGAAGCCATCATGACCGATGCGATGTTTGAATTGCCATCTACGCCGGAGGTGCGGACTTTGGTGATTGATGCGGAATACGCCTTGGAGAAATTGAGTAGATCAAAGTTGGGGCAGTTGAAGGCTGCGTAAAGCCTGCAAATAGAAATAAAGCAGCAATAAAATGGGAAGTGAAGCGGAAGGTTTCACTTCCTATTTTTTTTATTACATCCGGAAGATAAATGTTAATTTTTATTTTTTTAACATCGTGAATTTGGAATAGCTTACAAATATTAATATCCTTGAATTTTATTTATAACAATTACTTTTACAAATCATCATCCCATGAACAACCTCTTCAAAGCTTGCCTTAGCGCTAGCTTTATGCTATTGACCAGCACCTGTTTTTTTGCCCAGGCAAAACGTTGGCACGTCGACTCCACAGCCATTTCACGTAGCAATCCCGACGGTAGCAGTTGGCAACGCGCTTTTCCCGATCTTCAACAAGCTCTAAAAGTTGCCAAAGCTGGAGACAGTATTTGGGTGGCCAAAGGTACTTATTACCCTACCTCTGGTCTGGATCAAAAGGCCTCCTTTAAAGTGCCCAACGGCGTAATTTTGATGGGTGGTTTTAAAGGGCTGGAAAACCACCTTGAGCAAAGAAACTGGCAAGCGAATCCTTCCGTTTTATCCGGAAACATTGGAAGTAAAACCAGCGACACCGACAATGCCTATCATGTAATGGAGCTTATCAGTGTAGATTCCAGCAGCCTGATCGATGGCTTCTGGATTGAACGGGGTGTGAGTACCACTCCAGGGAATAACCTGAGCTACCGCGGCGGTGGGATCATGATCATGGCGAATAGCTCTCTTTTTATAAGCAATCCACGGATTGGAAATTGTGTTTTTCAATACAATAGCGCTATCCGAGGCGGAGCAATCAGCATAACTGCCGGGAATCGGATTGGGCGCGTAAAAATGTACAACTGCAGCTTTTACAACAATACTGCGTCTCTTGGAGGTGCGATTTTTATTGAGAGCATAGACCTAGATGGTTCTTTTGAGTTGAACAATTGTACATTTAAGACAAATCAGGCTTCACAGCAAGGGCCATGTATATATAGTTATTGGAATGGCAATTTGACGATCCACAACTGTATTTTTGAAGAAAATGAAAGTCAAAGAGGGGGTGGTGCAATCACTATAGCGGGAAATTTGTGTGCTGAAGACTGTGTGTTTACCAAGAACAACAGTGTTTTGGAGTCGCTCATTAGCATTAACGCGCCTTTCAGTATTAACCCGGTAAAAGCAAAATTATGGGTTAAAAGAACTTCATTCATTGCGAATACAGCTAATGTTGATGTTGGACTAATCAGTTTCTCATCACGAAATGAAGATCCAATAGATATACTCTTTCAGCAATGTAGTTTTAAAAACAATAAAAACACACTTGAATATGCATTGATTAACATGGTCAATGGAGGCAGAAGTAAACTTTTTTTTCAAATAGATCGATGCATTTTTGAAGGCAATGGCACCAATGGCCGGCCACGTAACCCCGACTTAGGTATGATCAATATCTTTAACAATGCCGATATTGCCGGAGGTGTAACTGGCACCATCAGCAACTGCGTATTTTTAAAAAACGACCGCCCCTTCACCATTCATCACGATAACCTGGGGCCGACTAGGATTTCCATTCTAAATTCTACCTTTATTGGCAATAAATTGGGGACCATCGTCAAGCGGGACAAAAACCCATCTCAGCAAGCAGAAGTACAGTTGCAGAACAATATTTTTTACGACGAAGCACCCACACTTTCCTCAATGTTACAAAGCACGCTACGCCCCAGCCTCTCAGGCTTCCACTTCAACCACAACCTCTTCAGCGTCCCGTCCTGCAAAACCACCACCGACACCCTCGGCTGTGGCATCGGCAACATCTTTGGGCAATATCCAAAATTTGTCGACAGCAGCTCGGTCACTGGATTAAAACTGGCCCCCGGTTCCATCGCCATCAATGCCGGGCGTTGGCATCCCGAGCTACCAACACTGGACTTGGCTGGCCAGTCACGGGTGCAAGATTGCAAAGTAGATATGGGTGCTTACGAAAGCCCCGGCATCCTACCCGCTAAAGATAGCTTAAGTACTAAAGTCCAAATCCGTAGCACCCCTATCAATCAGGCTTTGGGGGAAATTGGTGTCCAGCAAATCAGCGGAGGATTTCCACCCTACCGATTGTTGTGGGAAAATGGGGATACGGTCCGTACACGGCGTAATCTGGCCGCAGGCACTTACACACTTACCCTGAGTGACCAGCAAGGTTGTTTCAAAAATTACCGCTTTGTGGTGCCATTTACCACTGGCGTGCGTGATAGGGTGGCTCAAGGTGCAATCAGTTTGGCCCCCAATCCAGTGCCGACAGGACAGCCGATCAAGCTCTCTTATCAAGACATTGAACCCGGCAACTGGGAGCTGCAATTGCTGGATTTGACGGGTAAGCAGCTACGGAATAGCCGAATCAATTTGTCAACCCAGGGAGAAATGCCCATTCAATTGGATGCACTCCCCAAAGGAGTCTACCTATTGAAGATGTCCAAAGACAGGCAGGTTTTTAACCACAAATTCGTGATTCTTTAATCAAGCTTATTCTGCAAGGTTTTTATAAAAGAAAAGCGGCTGTTTCCTGTTCGGAGGCAGCCGCTTTTCTTTTGGTCAAACTGTAATAAAAATCCAAGAAAATAAAAAAATAAAATAGTATATTTGGTTAACCTTTATTTTTTCAAAATCTAATTTCACCATTAAAACCTTCACATCATGAATACAATTCTAGGATTGGGCAGGTATTTATTTGCTGCCAGTTTAATGGTTTTTGGTTTTGGACACTTGAGCAATGCCAGCGCTATGGCGGGTATGGTTCCAATCCCTGCGGGGGAAGTGTGGGTATATATAACTGGAGTTGCGCTGATTGCCGGAGCGCTGAGCATCCTCATTGGTAAGTTAGATAAATTAGGGGCTACTCTGCTGGGCGTAATGCTGCTCATCTTTGCCTGCTCCATTCACCTTCCTGGCCTGATCAATGCCGCAGATGGTATGGCAAGGCAAGGTTTTATGGGCGGCTTTTTAAAAGACATTGGCCTGGCTGGCGGTGCCTGGATGTACGCCATTGGTATGGCTAAGGACAAGTCGGTTATTGGGTAAATAGCGGTTTGTTCAAGAAGATGGGAAGTGAAGCGAATGGTTTTACTTCCTATTTTTTTGGGGCTATAACCGATTGTCAACATCAATTTAACTCCCGAATTTCCACCTCAAAATCATCCACCCAGGCCTCCCCTTTATCCTCATTCCACAAATAAACCTTCAACTTCGAATTGGGTTTTAGCGCCGTTTTTACCAAATCCACCTCAAAATTCACGGGCCACCAATTGTCATACACCTTGATGAATTTTGCCAAATCCTGTGCCTGCCAGAAGTAGGCCCCATCCGGGTTTTCAATCGAAATGACCAGTTTGCATTGGGTGGCACTGGGTACATTGATCAGGGCTTTAGCAGCAATACGAATGCCTGATGCTGGTATTTTACCTATAGCATCCAGTGAATAATTAAAGGTAGCGGAGAATTCATTGAAGTGATGGGCCTGTTTTCCCTGGTATTTTAAGCTCGTGGCGCTTTGTTCCCAATAGGTAGCTCCACTCCGTTCAAAATCATTTAAATTGTGTAACAAAGTTGCCCCTGCTGTGTAGGTTTTCGGTTTTGCTTTCAGCTCATAAATCGCCAGGTTCAGGGCCTTGTTTTGGTAAATGGCTGGATTGGCCGTGGTGTCCAGGTTGCGCACATAATCCGGCAAATCTGCACTGCTCAGGCCGCTCAAATACTGGGTATGCCAATTCAGATACAAATACTGCTTGCGCCCGTCCAGGCTATCAAAATTAACTTGTTCAAAACTCAAGAACTGATTCTTGCGATTTGGATTAAACCCACCGTAATACTCGCCCAATCGTTGCTGCACGGGATCCGTGATGATGTAGCAAGCTTCATTTTTATCAATAAACTGCTGATAAGTGATGGCCCGTTGCGCCGGGTACTGCACCTTGCGGGCGTACTGCATTTGTTGAATCAGGCCAATCAGCAGGATGCCCAAAAACAGTAGGGTAAAAAGCAATTTAAAAACTGGCGCTTTGCTAGGTAGATAATAAAAACCCGCAAGCAGAATGAGGGCAGGCAAATAAGGTTTTTCAAAAAGCTGCCCATTGATGTAGAATAAAAATAGCGTAGCCAAAGCAAGCGTCAGCAATAACTGCCATCCATATTTTTTCTCTTCCAAAAATTCACCAAGGATTCTGGCCGCTGGGACCGCCGCCACTGGGATCAAAAACAAATAATGTCGGGGGTCCAAACACATCGGCACATAAGCCTTGAGCGAAATGCTCATAAAATTGGAGGCTAAAAAAAGCACAAGGGCCGAGCAGGCATAAAAACTCAGAGAATCGGTTTGCCTAAACAGTTTCCACCCTTCCTTGCGAAACAGGTAAGCCCCAATAAAAACAAAGCTGAACAAGATCCCTTCGGTACTCGTGAGGGCAAAAAAATCGTAATACAAACGTTGGAGCAAAACCTGAGTGGGTTGTTGATCGTAGCTACAGGCATTCAAATAACTGTTGCTGGCAATGGCATCGAGGCGTTCAAAAAAATTGCCTGTGAGTGCCCAAATGAAGGTGAAATAAGCCCCCAGAACAAGCAGTCCATAAAGCGAGGTATAGCCCCAAAATTTGAGCTGCCGCCGCTGGATCAAATCTACCAACACCCAGGCAAGGAGCATCGGCAGGGTCAAAACGATGGTCTCTTTGGCCAGCCAGCCGAAGCCCAGTGCTGCCACCAAACCCAGGGCATAACGTTGAGTTTGGCTGTGGTCACTAAAATATTTGTACCGATCCGCGCTGAATACGGCCAACATCACCGCCAGGGCCACGTAAATATCGGGCATCAATTTGTCCGAATAGTACAAAAACCAATTGGAGCAGGCGGTAAGCCCGAGCCCCAGCGCAAGTGTATAGCTGGAATACTGCCGCAAGGCCGCAAAAACCAGGTATAAGATCAAAAAAGAGCAAAACAAAGGCGGCAGGGCCGAAGCAAAGTCATTGACCCCAAAAAGGGCATAAGCCAGGGCGGTAGGGATCAAAATGGCAAAGCGATAACTGTAATGATCTGTATAATCGACTGCTCCGTGTAAAAGCGCATTGGCCAAACGTGCGTAATGCAAATCGTCAAAACCATAATGGCCAAAAAAAGCATACCCATGATGGGCAATGGTGAAAAGGATAAAAACAGCAAGGATAAAATACGGGATAGGTCTATTTTTTCTCATTTACTTTTGCGGCTAATTGGGTTAAATTTAGAACGTTTGACCCTGGTTTTGTAATTTACACGTGGAATTACTTTTTATGAAACGATATTTCATCGAACTCGCCTACAATGGCACCCATTACTTCGGCTGGCAACGCCAACCCGGTAAAAATTCTGTGCAACAAACCCTGGAAGAATACATGGGCACTATTTTGGGCACCGAGCTGGAAATTACTGGCTGTGGCCGTACGGATACCGGGGTACATGCCAAACAGTACTTTGCTCATTTTGATTTTGAAGGGGAGTTTCCCGCCGAGTTTGTGCGCCGGCTCAATAAGTTTTTGCCCAAAGACATCGCGGTGTTTCGCATTTTTGAAGTAGCACCCGATGCCCATGCCCGTTTTGATGCCTATCAGCGCAGTTACGAGTACCACCTGAGTTTTCGCAAAGACCCTTTTACGGAGCATTTGGCCCATTTTTACCCCTACACCCAGCAGCCTGATCCGGCACTGATGCAAACTGCGGCGGCACTTTTGCTTCAATTTGAAGAATTTGCTCCTTTCTGCAAAAGCAACCACGATGCCAAAACGATGATCTGCAATTTGACCCGTTCGGAATGGGAATTTTATCCCGAGGAGCATCGGGCCGTATTCCACATCACTTCCAATCGTTTTTTGCGGGGTATGGTTCGCCTGATTGTTGGCATGTGTCTGGGTGTTGGAACGGGGCAAATTTCCTTGGAGGAGGTCAAAGTGGCTATGGAGAAACAATCCCGTTTGCGGAAGGCGACGAGTGCGCCTCCGGAGGGTTTGTACCTTGGGGGGATTTTGTACAAAACCGGGGATGAGAATTAAAAACCTCAAGCATTTTTTTCACCACCTAAGAAACCTTAGGCACTTAAGATGCACCTCAGCGAGTCGAGTGGTTTGAAAAATCATAAAACATCAGATTGCCATGAAATCAAGCATTACCATCCTGTTGTTGGCCCTGTCGGTATTTGTGGAGAGTCGGCAAAAATCTGCCCCTAAGGAAAAACTCCCCAATATCGTGATCATCTTTATGGACGATTTGGGCTACGGCGACCTGAGTTGTTATGGCGCACTGGACTATAAAACGCCAAACCTGGATCAACTGGCCGCACAAGGAATCCGTTTCACCAATTTCCTCTCGGCTCAACCTGTGTGCTCAGCTTCCCGGGCAGGGCTGCTGACGGGCTGTTACCCCAATCGACTGAACATCTCCGGGGCTTTGTTTCCCAATGCGAAAGTGGGCATCAATCCAGATGAAACGACCCTGGCAGAGTTACTCAAGGAAAAAAATTACGCTACGGGTATTTTTGGGAAATGGCACCTGGGCGATCACCAGAAATTTTTGCCCCTACAACATGGCTTTGATGAATATTTCGGCATCCCCTTTTCCAACGACATGTGGCCAGTGTGGTACGATGGCAAACCAGCCACTCCTGAGCAGAAAGGTAGATTTCAATTTCCACCCCTGGCTTTAATGGAGGGGAACAACAAAGTTGGGGAGATCAAAACCCTGGAAGATCAAGGCTTATTGACCAAACGCCTGACCGAACGCGCCGTTTCTTTCATCCAAAAAAACAAAAGCCGGCCTTTCTTTTTGTACTTGCCCCATCCCATGCCGCACGTGCCTATTGCGGCGTCCTCAACATTTAAGGGCAAAAGTAAGCAAGGGGAGTATGGCGATGTATTGATGGAAATAGACTGGTCGGTCGGGCAAATTATGCAGACTTTGACCGCTAATGGCCTGGATAAAAATACCCTGGTCATTTTTACCAGCGACAATGGCCCCTGGTACAATTTTGGCAACCATGCTGGATCTAATGGGGGCTTGCGGGAAGGTAAAGGCACTTCCTTTGAAGGAGGCTTACGGGTGCCCTGCATCATGCGCTGGAAAGGACGACTGCCAGAAGGAGTGGTATGCAATCAGTTGAGTTCCACCATTGATGTATTGCCGACTATTGCCGATTTGTGCAAAATTCCTCAACCTGCCAAAAAGATCGATGGGCGGAGTATGTTGCCAATTTTGGAAGGCAATCTGGACTATGAGGTGCGCAAAAACTTTTACTATTACTACCGCCGCAATGACCTGCACGCGGTGCGCAGTGGGCATTGGAAGCTGATCTTGCCACACAAGGGACGTTCTTATGTCAATCAAATGCCTGGCGAAGACGGTTTCCCGGGTGGATCACCCGAAGACGTACCCTTCCCGATGGCACTTTACGATTTGCGGCGCGACCCGGGCGAAGCTTACGATGTACAAGCCAAGTACCCCGAGGTGCTGAAGTCACTGCTGCAAGTGGCAGAAGAAGCGCGGGCTGATCTGGGGGATGACATCACTCAACGTCCACGAACGAATGCACGACCTAGTGGGACTGTGGAATAAGTTTATTTTATAGATTCTCGCACTACTGGACGAGCTGTGTAAAAGTCCAGTAGTGCGATCCCTACGATTAAATCCTACGACAAATATTTCCCCACAATCGGCATCCGCCGCCCCATGCCAAATGCCTTGGACGACACCCGCAGTACGGGTGCAGTTTGATGCCGTTTGAACTCGTTGATGTTCACCAAACGCAGTACCCGACGCACCAGCGCATCGTCAAATCCCATGTCGACCAGTTCTTTGGGGCCTTGGTGGCGCTCAATATAGTTGTAAAGTACAGCATCCAGAATATCGTAATCCGGTAAACTATCACTGTCCTTTTGTCCGGGGCGAAGCTCCGCAGAAGGTGGTTTTACGATGGAATTTTCCGGGATTACTTCCCCATCCTTGTTGATGTAGTGGGCCAGTTCGTACACTTCGGTTTTGTACACATCACCGAGTACTGAAAGGCCGCCGCACATGTCCCCGTACAAAGTGCCGTAGCCCACTGCCATTTCACTCTTGTTGCTGGTATTGAGCAGGATATGTCCAAATTTATTGGAAAAAGCCATCACCAGCATGCCCCGAATCCGGGCCTGGAGGTTTTCTTCGGTAACGTTGAAAGGGAAACCAAAAAAGTGCGGCTTGAGTGTTTCCATGTAAGCCTGATACATCGGCTCGATGAAAATGATGTCGTATTGTACCCCCAGGTTTTCGGCCAGTTTGCGGGCGTCGTTTACCGAATGGTCGGAGGAATATTGCGAAGGCATCAGGATCACCCGCACGTTGTCGGCACCCAGGGCACGAGCCGCCAGCACGACAGTTACTGCTGAGTCGATCCCGCCAGAAAGTCCCAAAATGGCCTTTTTGAGCCCCAGTTTCCCAAAATAATCGCGAATCCCCATCAGCAGCGCATCGTGCATGAGTGGCGTTTTTTCACGCGGCAGCTCTACCTGTTTTTCCCCCTTCATCACATCATCCAGTTCGTAAACCCGGATACATTCTTCAAAAAAGGGCATCTCGTCGTAAACATTCCCATTGGGCGACATCACCACCGAGCCACCGTCGAACAACAATTCGGTTTGCCCACCCACGTGGTTGACGTAAAAAATCGGCACATTGTAGCGCTCCACATTGGCCCGAATTACGTGGATGCGTTCCGGAGCGTGGTCATAGGAGAAAGGGGATGCCGATACATTGATCATCAACTCGGGCTTGAAAGGCATCATCTCATCCATGGGACAAATGGTGTAGAGTGGGTTTTCGTTGCCCACGTTCCAGATGTCTTCACAAACGGTGAGGGCAATGCGTTTGCCCATGTATTCTACAATCCCAAACTCGGAAGCGGGCTGAAAGTAGCGGTATTCGTCAAATACATCGTAGGTAGGAAGCAGGGCTTTGTGCTGGACGTACTCTACCCGCCCATAGGCTAGAAAATAAGCGGAGTTGTACAAGTCCTTGCCTTCCACCTGCGGATTTCGGGTGGGCGAACCCAGCACGATGGCAATGCCTTGAGCAGCCTTGGCAAGTGTCTGAACACATGCATCGGCTTGGCGAATAAAATCATCAAATTCCAAAAAGTCGCGGGCGGGATATCCACAAGTAGCCAATTCCGGGAAACAGATGATGTCTGCACCCTGGGTTTTGGCCGTTTCGGTCATTTGTAACATTTTGGATAGGTTGCCCTCAAAGTTGCCGATGTGGGCGTTGAATTGGGCGATAGCAATACGCATGGTGATTTATAAATTTCTGTTGAGGTGTCCTGTAATCGGCAATTGTGCCAACAGTTGTCGGTCCAGGTTTTCGATATAACTGCGCCCGTAGGGGCCATTTTCCAGTTGTTCAAACATCCAATCGGGTAAATCCTGTACAATCTCCGGGCAAATGCTCCCCAGGGCCAGCGTCAATGAAGCCACTGTATCTGTATCACCCCCTAAATCCACCGCTTCCCAAAGAATGGAACTCATCCGTTCACCCTGCATCAGAAGGCTCAGTACGGCTTCGACCGTTTCTTTACCCTTCATGGGCACTTCACCCTGCCAGTCCAGCGGCCATTGCACGCCCTGCCAGTCGGCCAAATAAGCAATTAACTCTGCTTTACTGCCCCTTCGGTACAAAAAAAAATGTGCGCTCAAGGCAATGGCTTGGGCTGCTCTCACCCCCCATTCGGTATCATGGGTAATTCTGGCCTGGAGCGTTGCTTTTTCCAATACTTCTTTTTCCGAACCCAACACGCCGATTGGATAAGCACGCATGGCTGATCCATTGCGTTCACTACTGGGGATGATTTTATCCAGGAGTTCCTGACCAGAAGCTACCTCTTTGAGCAAACCAAAAAAGCGGAAAGCGTAGCCTTGACGGGTGTCTCGTTTGAACACCTCCACAAACTTATTCGCCACACTGAGGCGCGTCCATTCCCTGCCCTCCACAATCAGTTCTGCCAAGGACAGCGCCATTTGCGTGTCGTCGGTGTAGTGTCCGCAGATGGTTCGGTAAAACGGGTGACGTTTGTATTTCGTTAGTTTGTTGCGCCGCCGGATAATCAGGCGGTAGACAAACTCAAACCCCGCTCCGTATGCATCCCCAATGGCGCCTTCCAGCAGCATAAGTTTGATTTTATAGTTCAAAATTAAGCGAACTTAGTTTAAAAGTCAAACTAAGTGTCGAATAAATTTTTTTATCCCCAGTTCGGTATAACTTCTTCCCTGCACGGTACAAATTTTGTAAGTTTGCAAACTAGACTTTTTGTTCATAAAGTCTCCTGTGTGAAAGCACAGCAAAACTACATCCATGAGTAATTTTGTCGTTTCGGCTCGCAAATACCGTCCGGTCACCTTTGAGGATGTCGTTGGTCAAGAACACGTGACCAATACCCTCAAAAACGCCCTGCGCAATGATCACCTGGCGCATGCGTTTTTGTTTTGTGGCCCGCGTGGAGTTGGCAAAACGACCTGTGCCCGGATTTTGGCCAAAGTCATCAACTGTCAAAACCCCGGAGTAGAGCTGGAGCCCTGCAATACTTGCTCTTCCTGCACTTCATTTAACGACAATGCTTCTTTCAACATTACCGAACTCGATGCGGCTTCCAACAACAGCGTGGAGCACATCCGTGCTTTGATCGAGCAAGTGCGCTTTCAACCACAGCAAGGTAAATATAAAGTTTTTATAATTGATGAGGTGCACATGCTTTCTCAACAAGCTTTTAATGCTTTTTTGAAAACATTGGAAGAACCACCGAGTTACGCCATCTTTATTCTGGCTACTACTGAAAAACACAAGATCATTCCCACCATCTTGTCGCGTTGTCAGATCTTCGATTTTAAACGCATCCAGGCACCTTCGATGGTGCGTCACTTGCAGGGAATTAGCGGCAAGGAAAACATTCAGGCCGACGAAGATGCCCTGCACGTCATTGCGCAAAAAGCGGATGGAGCTTTGCGTGATGCGCTCTCTATTTTTGACCGCATTGTTTCGTATTCTGGCGCACATGTCAAATACGAAGACGTCATCCTCAACCTGAACGTACTCGACTACGACTATTACTTCAAAATTGTCGATGCTCTTTTGGTGGAGAATCTGGCGCAGGTTATGCTGCTTTTTGACGAAATCCTCAACAAGGGTTTTGAAGCAGACATCTTCATCAATGGCCTGGCTGAACACCTCCGCAATTTGTTGATGTGCAAAGATCCACAAACCCTTACTTTGTTGGAGCTGACCGACAACCTCAAAGAGCGGTACCGCACTCAGGCACACATCTCGCCAAGTTCATTTTTGCTGACGGCGCTTAATTTGTGCAACGATTGCGACATCAATTACCGGATGGCCCGCCATAAACGCCTGCACGTAGAAATGACCCTGATCAAGATGACTTACATCAATCGGGCGGTGAATATTTCTACAGAAGCGGCTGAAAAAAAAAATCCTGAACCCGAGCTAGCACCCTCTACAACAGCTGTAAAGGCGGGAGACACTCCTGTTTCTGCCCCACACAGCAAAAATAGTGGCAGCAGCGCCCCTTCAGAAAGCAATACCGCCTCCCCGGAACAAGAAAGCACCACAGTATCTCCTACTCCAACTACCAGTACAAAAACGCCCTCCCATCTGGTGACCACTCCGCGAATTGGCCGACTGGATGACCTCATGGCCGAAGTGCATGCTGAATCCAAATTATCCGAAGCTGCACCTAGTTTGGAAATCCATCAGGAAAACATAGAAAAAGCCTGGATAGATTATTTGGACAAAGTTGAACAAGAGACCACCCGCAACATCTTAAAAGGGATCCCCTTACATTGGTCTGATCCAACGCTTACGGCCAAAGTAAGCTCCAGCCTGGTAGAAAGCACCCTGCGCCAGGAACGCAACCTGATGGAATACCTGCGCCAGGTTTTTGGTCGGAAAGATCTGGTTTTACAAATTGAACTGGAAAAAACCTTACAAAGCGAAAAGCCCAAACCTACCCGTCCACTCAACAACAAAGAACGGCTGCTGGCGATGTACGAAAAAAACCCTCAAGTCAAGGATTTGGCTGAAAAATTTGGCTTGCGCTTCGATGGAGATTAAAATTTAACAAGACCTTAATACATTTTTCGCTTATTGTCTCGTATTTTGAATGGTTTTTAGCCTGTATTAGAAATGATTAGCCCAGCATGAAAAAATTCTACCTACTTCTAACTTTGTCCAGTCTAATTGCTGCCCGGTTGCTTGCCCAAAACGCAGAGTTCAAGTTTCGAGAAGCCTTACCTTTGGGGGGCAGTGACGTTGCTTTAATCCGGCAAAACGATCTCAAATTTCCAGGTATCATCCACCTGCAGATTTTGGGAAAAGGGGGCGTCGAAAAAGCCTTTGCCGAAATCAACCTCCGCACAGAAGGTGCTCGCTCCAAGGTAGAATCCGTATTCAAATGGGGAAATCGGCTCAATTTGTTGTTTGCCCACTACTACCCTACCCAGCGCAGTACCGCATATGAATTGGTTCAGCTCACTTTGGATAGCCTCAAAACCACTCTGGTGAAACCCTTGGGTAAGGTGCGTACTCCACCTATTTCTGTCTACGCATTTTGTGGCTTTAGTGTATCGCCAGACAGCACCAAAATGATGTTTTTCAATTGGCCGATCGGGCCCCCGCAGGATTCGGTGAACTTATTGGTGCAGGTTTTTGATCAAAAAATGGAGACCCTCTGGGCACGAAAATACACCCTGGGCTACGCCAACCGCAATTTTTTGGTGTACGGATGTTTAATGCGCAACGACGGTAGTGCCTTTATTTTTGGTGAAAATTATTCAGCGAAGTACACCGCTGCTACCCAGGTGCAGGAAAAAAACATCGAACGGATCATTTTGTTGATGTCGGGCAAAACTTCTCGGGTGGACTTGATTCAGTTGGAACTGGGAGAGTATAGCCTGGCGAATTTGGCTTACTCCATGAACCAAAAGGGCGATATGGTGGCAAGTGGTTTTTTCCGAAAATCCGAGACCTCGGAATACAAAGGATTATTTACCATCAAAATCGCCGCCGAGTCCAATCAAACCATCCAGCGTTTGAACATGATCGATAAAAAGACCTTCACCACTGCGCTGAATATCGGATCAGAGGATAAGTTTTTGAGCCGTGGCCAAATTGATCGGACGCTCTTTGGTTACGAACTGGGCAAATTGCATGCTGATGCGGATGGAAGTTACGCGCTGATGGCGGGTCGACGGGACAACACCTTGGTCCTCGATATTCGACCGGATATGGTGTTGCAACGCATTCGGGTGGTGCCCACTCCTTTTTCCTTTTCACAACCTCGACCGGGCGAAGTTGCCCAGGGCTTCCTTGCGGGCTTTTATTTCCGCCAGGGGGATAAGTTCTTTTTCATTTTTGTAGACCCCAACAATGGCGCAACCGACGACCGGGGCAAAAAAATCCGCACCGATACGCCCGGCCGTGCTTTTTTGGTGGAAATGAAAGAGATCGGGCGCCTCGAAACACGCCCCCTACAATCCAAATTTAACCTGCGCCCCAATGCCACGCTGGAACCTCAGCACTGTCGACAAATCAATGACGATGAGGTGTTTTTAATGGGCACTGAGCCGAATAAGGAGGGAGGATTGTCTTTGGTGTATATTGTTGAGCAGATGGCTAGCTTGATTAAATAAGGCGCCAAGACAACCGTACAAATTGGACTCTACTATGTCTTCTGCCGTTTCTGCACCAGCAAATGTTCACATACCTTCCGCGAGAGGGTTTCTTCCAGGGTACTTTGCAAACGTACCTTCATCGATTCATCGTACTCGTGCAAATCCAATACCTCCAATTCTGCGCCCAAACCCAAATGCAGGCGATCCAGGTATTGCAAAAACGCCGGAGCATGATCCTGTACTCCTACCACGATCACTTTATCCCCCACTTTTGAGTCGGCCAAAGGTGCTTGTTTGCGGAAGGTGAAATTGCCTTCAGCATCGGGAATGGGGTCTCCGTGGGGATCGAATTTGGGATGTGCTAAGTAAGTATCCAATCGTTTGATCAACTCATCCGACTTGATGTGTTCCAACTGCTCCGCTATATCGTGTACTTCATCCCAGGAAAAACGCAATTTGTCTACTAAAAAAACCTCCCAAAGTCGGTGTTTGCGAATCAGCGCAGTGGCAATGCGGGCGCCCTCTTCGGTAAGGCTGACACCTCGGCGGCTTTCATAAAGTACCAGGCCTTTTTCATTCAGCCGTTTAATCATATCTGTGACCGAGGCTGCACTGGTATTCATGTCCGCAGCGATGGCGTTCGTACTGGCTTTGGCCGCACTATTTTCCGAAATTTTATAAATGGCTTTCAGGTAATTTTCCTCGGTGTGCGAGATATTGTCCATGATCATAAAAAGTTGAGCCGGTTGAGCAAAGCCTGTTTGTGGCTGCGGCTAATGGGAATAACGGTTTCGGCGATAACCAAAGTGTTTTCCTCGATGTCTTTGATTTTATCCAGATTGATGATGTACGAGCGGTGTACCTTCACAAAACGTGGATCTTTCATTTTGGAATCAATCCCTTTCATCGTACCGTGAATGATGTGTCGTTTGCCATTGGCAATGCGGATGGTCACGTAATCGCCCAGGTTTTCGAAAAAAAGGATATCGTCCAAACTGATGCGCACCAATTTCCCCTCTTCCCGAATGTACACATCCTTGGCTTCTTCCTTATACTTTTGAATGCGGCGTTCAGCATCCAGTGCTTTTTCCAGGGCTCGTTGGAAACGCAAAAAGGTAATTGGTTTTTTCAAATAATCAATTACCTGATATTCAAAAGCCTCAAAGGCATATTCCGTTTTAGACGACGTAATGATGATGTGGGGAAAACTGGAAAGGCGATCCATAAACTCGATGCCACTCAGACCCGGCATTTCGATGTCTAAAAAAATAAGATTGACTTGTTCCGTATTCAAAAATTGCAAGGCATCTTCAGCAGAAGTAAAACTGGCTGCAACTTCCAGATTTTCTGCACGTTTGCACAGATTTTCCATTGCAGTACGGGACATCAGATCATCATCTACGATTATACATTTGAGCATGGGAACGAACTTAGATGTAATGTAAGGATACAATATGAACCGCAGAACGCCAAAGGTAACATTAAAGACTGAGAAGATGTTAATGGAAAGAACAATAAGAGGTGCCCTAAAAAAAAGTTGCCCACTTTAGAACCGTCTCACCGGCCTGAAGTGGGGCAACCAAACTTCCTATTCCCAAAACCCTTGACAATACACACTCGCGTGTGCAAGTTGCCAAGAATATCTTATATGGATCAGCCGCTAAATGAGCCTTGCTGATGTTTCAGTGTCTATCGTCAGCACCACAACGTCATTGTGATAGAACAAATATAGGAGTAGACTCTGAAACTGTGTTATTCTTTTAGGTTTTTGGGGGGATTTTTACTGCTTTTGGCAGGAAACTTTATTTTTTCGGTGTAGTAAAAGTAAAACTATAATAATTGATAGTAAAATCATAAGGCTGCCTGACAAGTTTCCTAGGTGATGTCCCAAAAAGAACGGGGCCTCCTTAGTACTACAACCGCCATATATATGGTGTGCGAAAAATAGGCAATTCCCATCGCAATTAAACACAACCAAGCCAGTGAATCGAAAAAATACAAGCCGAATGGCAGCACTATCGCAGCTCCCAAAAAAAGCCACAAATACATCCTAGCCGGCCGATAATGATGCCATAACCACAATTGTGCAGCACTGGTAATTTGGATACAACCAAGAACAAGGAGTGCAACAATTGCAGTTGTTCGCCAGGGCTCCAGCGAAGAGAATAGCCCAAATATGATCAGAAAAACACCCTGTATCAACAGGTCAAGTTTCATGCGTAGGCGGGATACCATAGTTTATGCAGCGTTGATTGGGGCAAAAATAACCCAAATAAACCAGACTTTCAATTTATTTTGAAAATATTGAAAATTTATTTTTCAACTAAGAAATGAAATATTGCGTTAATTTAGTTGAGCACTTGGTAAAGTTGTTATTAATTCGTTAAATGTTTGGAGCAAAGCCCATGGAGCAGAATCAATTCGTTAAAAAAACATATTTTCAATCGTTTAAAGCGATGATCATGAAGTTTAGAGGACCAATATTTTTGTCGGTAGTAGTAGCCGGTTTTTTACTGGTGGCATTCTACCCACGTAAAGCAGCAGAGAGTGCCGAAAAAGACGCGGTATTGATGAAGTTGCTCGTATCATTTTTGAATGAGCTGCATTTCGATCCCAAGACCATGGACGATACCTTCTCTGAAAAATTTTATACCCTGTATTTGGAATCGCTGGACCCCAGCAAACGCTTCCTGACCCAGGAGGATACCAAAAAACTGGAAACTTATCGCCTGAAACTGGATGATGCCATCAACAGTGGAAGTTCCGAGTTTTTTGATCTTTCAGTTAGTATTACGGAAGCTGCATTGCAAAAAACGCAGGGTTATTATCGCGATATCCTGGCTCAGCCCTTTGATTTCAACGTCAATGATGTTTACGAGACTGATCCGGAAAAGCGGCCATTCGCCAAAAACGATACCGAATTGAAAGAAATGTGGCGCAAGATGCTCAAATACGAGACCCTGGCCCGCATTATGGATAAGGAAGAGGGGCTAAAATCGGCAAAATCGGGTGAAGAAGCAGCACCTAGCACGCCTGAAGCCATCGAAGCAGAAGCCCGTAAGGCACTGTTGAAAAGTTACGATGACTGGTTCAATCGTTTGACCAAAACCAAACGTTCGGATCGTTTGAGCATGTACCTCAATAGTTTTACCCACCTATACGATCCTCATACCGATTTTCTGGAGCCTGCGGACAAACAGGATTTTGACCTGAACATCTCTGGTCGCCTGGAAGGGATTGGTGCCCGGCTTCAAACAGTGGGAGATTATACCAAAGTATCGGAGGTAGTAGTAGGTGGCCCAGCCTGGAAAGGAAAAGAACTACAAGAAAATGACCTCATCCTCAAAGCTGCTCAAGGCGACAATGGCGAATGGTTGGATTTTACCGGGATGTTGAGCAACGAGGTTGTTTCGCACATTCGAGGCAAAAAAGGCACCAAAGTACGCCTGCTGGTCAAAAAAGTAGATGGCAGCACCAAAGAAATCACCATCATCCGCGATGTGGTAGAATTTGAGGAAAGTTATGTGAAGTCCTTGATTCTGGATGGCTCGACACCCGAAGAAAAAATCGGCTACGTCTACTTGCCCAAGTTTTATGCCGACTTCCAACGTGCCGACGGGCGTTTTTGTGCCCCCGACGTAGCCAAGGAATTGGAAAAACTCAAAAGTGAAAACGTCAGTGGCGTCATCATCGACTTGCGCAACAACGGCGGTGGTTCCTTGAACGATGTGGTAAAAATGTCGGGCTTTTTCATCGAAAGTGGCCCGATTGTACAAGTCAAGAGCCGCACCGCCCAAGCAGAAGTCAACTACGACCGCAACCCTGCGGTGCAGTACGGTGGCCCATTGGTGATCATGGTCAACTCATTCTCGGCTTCAGCTTCTGAAATCCTGGCTGCTGCGCTACAAGATTATGGCCGCGCCATAATTGTAGGTAGCAAGTCAACCTACGGCAAAGGCACCGTACAGCGGGTGTTCAGTCTGGATCAGGCCATCAGTGGTTACGATGAATACAAACCACTCGGCGACATCAAAATTACCCTGCAAAAGTTTTACCGCATCAATGGTGGTTCAACCCAATTGCGTGGGGTTACGCCCGACATCGTCCTGCCGGATACCTATCACTACTTGCCCGTAGGGGAACGTGAGGAAGATTATCCGCTCAATTGGACGGAAATTGCCCCGGTTTCTTATAGCCAAAATGCCTACAAAATCAAAAACCTGGAAGAAATCAAACGCCGCAGCAAGGCACGGATCGAACAAGATCCAGGTTTCCAAAAGGTGTTGGGACAGGCAAAGTACATCGAGGCAGAACGCAAAAATTCAGCGGTGATGCTCAACATCGACCAGTTCCGCAAGGATGAAGCTGCTGAAGAAAAAATGGCTGGCGATTTCCGCAATGCCTTCAAAGAAGTTGTCAACAAAGGGGTGCGCAACATCAGCGTGGATGAGCAAAAAATGAAAGCCAGCCCCGACAATGAAAAGACCCTCGCCCGCAATAAAGACTTCATGGAAGGGGTCTCTAAAGACATTTATATTCGGGAAACCCTGCGCATTATGCATGATATGATTGCGCAGAAGTAGTTTTAAAAAGTTGAGGAGTTGAGGAGTTTGTACTCCCGGTCGCTGAGCAAAGCCGAAGCGCCGGGAGTGCAAACTCCTCAACTTTTTTCCTACCTTTGCCTTGTCGACAACCCGAAAACGCATGCAGCACCTGCTCCTATGCCTAATTAGCTGTTTAAGCTGGCATTTTATCCAAGCCCAAATTTTTGTTCCTACATCATTGATGCCCAGGGCGGGTGATACCCTTTTGACTGCAGTAGACAATCTTCCCACTTACATCAAAAACATCAGCTCAGGCCGCAATCAGCGTTGGGATTTTGCCATGCTGGAAGCGCCCTACATTCGCAGTGCAGTGTGGAAACCCGCTTCAAAAGGCACTGCTGCCACTTTGTTCAAGAATGCGGAATTTGCTGCGCCAGTAGATGAACATACCGAAGGCTATTATCGTACCCAGGGAAATGATCTGCTCTTGCTGGGCGCAATTGGACCTGATCCGCTGAATTTGAGTCGCAAATCGGTGTTGCGGTATAGCCCGGGTCTGGTCGAGCGCCGTTATAATTTGCGCTACGGAGATGCATTCCAGGCGGATGGCAACCTGGTACTGACCTTGGGAGAGGATGAAATCCCTAGCTGGTTTCGCAAAAAACTACCCGTCAGCCCCGATTCCTTGCGACTGCGCGTGAGTTACGACCGCCAATATGACGTAGACAGTTACGGACGAATGATTGTGCCGGGCGGAATTTTTGATGTGATCCGCGAACGCCGCATCGAAATCATTGAGATGCGCCTTGAAGTAAAAGTAGGCCGCCGCCGCTGGCAGGAGGTGACCAAATCGGTCAAAGACAAGGAACTTCTGCGCACTCAAAAGAAAATTTCCTACCACTTTTATGCTAGCAGCTCCAAAGAACCGGTAGCGCGGGTCTGGATGAGCAGCAATGAAAAAAAGATCCTCAAAATAGAGTTCAAACCCCGTGAACGAGAAAGTAGCATCCAAAACATCACCAGCGTACGCCCCGATATTTATGTGTCGCCCAATCCAGCCATCGCCAGTGTACGTTTTGAGTTTTATAACCTGCCTCCCGGCACCTACAAGTTATCGATCTTCAACATTATTGGCCAGGAGGAGTGGAGCAAAATGTACACCATCACCGGGAATTATGCCGAGCAGGTAGACATTTCGCAATTGAAAAAAGGAGCTTATTTGTATAGTTTGAAGGATGAGCGGGGGCGGACTTTGAGTACGAAAAGGTTGATGGTGATCAGGCCGTAGGGGGATGTTGATTAGAACCAGTTCCTGTATGACCTGCTAAATGATAAAACCATTGCGAATCAAGTAATTATAGAGATATTTTATTCCTAAGCGAAAGCTCACAACTAAAGAAAAAGATTAATAATGAGGATAGTTGCCTTTTTATCCATGATTTTTTTCTCCATTGGTTGCAATCAATTTCGAGATAAAAGTAGTGATGAGAATAATTTATCAAAGTTAAATAGAGAAAACTTTAACTTGTTTTTCGAAAATTTTAAAAAAGATTCAATCTTCCAAGTTTCGAGGATTGATAAGCCTCTTATTCTTGAATCAATCCAGACCACACATGACCTAGTTGAAAATAAACTAGTCACAAAAAAAATGATTGTAAATCATACATCATTTGATGAAATTGATTGGAATGTAGAGCTTCTAATCAATTCAAAAAAAATTGCTAGAGATACTGTTTCGGTAGAGTTACAAGGAGTGGACACTGGTCTTTTTTTTGAGCATTACTTTGTAAATAGAGATGGTAAGTGGTATTTATTTAAAATCATTGATTCGTCAGACTAGGTTATGCTCCGACGGTTAAAAAAGTACAATTGATAGCCTATTAGAATCAAAAGAAAAATTAATATGATTAGATTACTCTTCTTCAGTATGTGCCTAGCTTCAATTCAGGGATATTGCTTTTCCCAAAATGATCTGGAAAAAATATCAACCTTTGGTTTGAAGGATACCATAATAGAGGTAAAAACAAAGCATAATTTTCATTACGTTTTCCCAAAAAAAATCGGATTGAGCATCATGCTTTCAAATGAGCAGAAGAAAACTGGGATAAAGATTGTTTTCGAGAACCTTTCCAATTCAGCAATATGGCTATGTGAAAACAATGATCAAGGTGAGAACGGAGACATGATTAGTGTTTATTTCGCACCTGACCTGAGCTTACTATCACCCCTATATTTTAGGAAAATAGAGCCCGATGAACATGTAGTTTATGACCTTAATTACTCAAAAAGAGTTAAACAACTTGAACTTGCAGTTGCTTTTATTGGAAATTTTGAGTTGTTAAAAAAATCTTTGACCAAAGCTGGAGCTCAATCCTTGCAAAAAGTATCTGGTGAGAGTGACCTTTTTTATGCGCCTATGTCAACTATCCCAAGTGATGGTCTTATGCTGGTTAGTCTAAAAAAATTCTCGTTAAATGGAAAAGGACGATCAGAAATCCAAATTATAAATTTAACATCTAACTAACCCCTCCTAGCTTGATTTACCCCATCCAATCTGGGCTACGAGGCATATCAACGACATCAACAATTGTGCCCCGAACAGGTGACAATGTAGTCACCACAACAAAATCCCCCCACCTTATTTGATTTTCTTAACTTCACCCCATGCAAAACAAAGCCACACGCTCCCTTTCGGCCTTCAACAATGAACTAAAGTTAAAAGGCTTCAATGTCTTCCAAATCGAAAGTGACGGCAATGCAACCCGCATTTACAGCCGAAAGGATTTTTATAAAATTTGCCTGACCACCGGCCAGAGCATCATTCACTACGCCGACCGGAGTTTTGAAACCAAGGGTACAGTTTTGTTTTTTGGCAATCCACATATCCCCTACTCCTGGGAAACCATCTCCAGCGAGTATGTGGGCTACACCTGTCTCTTTTCCGAAGAGTTTTTCAACCTGTCTGAACGCGCCGAAAGCCTGCAACAATCTCCCCTGTTCAAGGTTGGTGGTACACCTGTTTTAAACATCAGTACCGAACAACGAGCCTTTCTAAATGTGATTTTTCAAAAGATGATTGAAGAGCAACAGTCTGATTATGTGCACAAAGCCGATCTGATGCGCAATTACATCCATTTGATCCTTCATGAAGCCTTAAAGTTACGGCCCTCCGAAAATTACTACCAACACCAAAACGCGGCGTCCAGAATTACCCAGGTTTTTTTGGAACTATTGGAAAGGCAGTTCCCTATTGAGAGGGTAGACAAACCGCTATGCCTAAAAACGCCGCAAGATTTTGCCAATGGTTTGGCTGTGCACGTCAATCACCTGAACCGTTCGGTGAAAGAGATCACCGGCAAATCTACCTCCAAGCATATTTCCGCCCGCATCATTACCGAAGCCAAGGCATTGCTGCTGCACACCGACTGGACCATTGCCGAGGTTGCCTATGCCTTGGGTTTTGAATATCCTACCTACTTCAACAACTATTTCAAGCGCATTACCGGAAAAGTTCCCTCCTCAGTTCGGGCTGAAATGATTTGAATTGCTTAATGATTGGTTTGATTGTCATTATGTTCAGGAGTAATGACCAAAGTACCTTTGTGCCGTACTAGAAGCACAAAGAAAATGGACAAAGCAGAACCACACAATCGGGACATCTTCGATAAGATGAGAGCCGGAGAGCCAATTAGATTGGATGATCCTCAATACCATCAACCCATGAAACACGCTTGGATAAGCTTTGTATTGATGACAATTTTTATTGCAGGAACATCATTTTGTTCGAAGAATGTTAACCCAATTACGGAGGAAACAACAATCCAAAACAACAACGCTGACATGCAAAACAAACTAAAAATCGTGGTTGGCGCAAAAACCTTTAGCGCAACACTTGGGGATAATGCCACAGCAACTGCGCTGAAAAAAATGCTACCAATGACCCTGGAAATGATCGAGCTGAACGGCAACGAAAAATATGTTCGCTTGCCCAGCAACTTACCCGCAAACGCATCCAACCCAGGGACAATCCATACAGGGGATTTGATGCTTTATGGCTCGAATACTTTGGTGCTTTTCTACGAGTCTTTTTCAACAGCTTATACTTACACCAAGATTGGACGGATTGATGACGCTTCAGGTCTTGCTGCTGCATTGGGTGCCGGAAATGTAAAGGTTAGTTTTGAGTTGGAGTAAGGGGCTAAACGAATCCCTTCGCAAAGGTTTCATTTGCAACTACCACAAAAAAAGCAGTACCAATCAACACGTGGATGATTGGTACTGCTTTTTTTGTGAGAGGATTTCCTCTCTTGGCGTGTATAGCAATCGGCTGTCCGCCGAAAAGAATTCGGTAGAACTTAGTTTGGCGTGTTTTCTTGCTCGTCGAGCATTTTCTCGCGGTAAACTGCCTTTAACACTTCGCCTCTGCGCTTAACGGATGGTTTCACGAATTCCTTACGTCTGCGCAATTCTTTGATTACGCCTGCATTTTGAAATTTCCGCTTATAGCGTTTGAGCGCCTTGTCGATGCTTTCGCCATCTTTGATTTCGATGATCAGCATAATGAATGATGATATTTGATGGTTCTGACAGAAAAATATTGCTTACTCCCCATTTGGGAACGCAAAGGTAAAAAAACAATAAAGAATTAGCAACGAACTAGGTATAATTTTTTTAATCTAGGCTGTAGATTAATAGTCATCACCGTCGTCGTCGTCGCTACCATCGTCAGCTCCACCCATACCGATGCCACCCATGAGGTCTTCATCGTCGTCGTCGGCACCACTGGAGGAAGTATCTTCCAGATCATCTTCAAGATCGGAAACCGCACCGTATAAAATATCCTGATCATCGTCAAAGAACATGTCTTTGCCAATGCCCAGTTCATCGTCTTCGTCTTCCAGGTCTTCAATGTCAACCGACTTTTTCTTACCTGGTGAAGATTTGCGAATAATCGTGGTGGTGATGCGTTTTTCGACGGGTTTCTTTTCCACTGGCTTTTTCTCCACCACTGGTCTTTCAATTTCAACCCGTTCTTTCTTTTCAGGTGCAGGCACTTGTTCGGCCACTTTAGCAGCCAAACTTTTGGTAGTGGTAGGCACCGCCAACAAACGACGCTTATCGATCAACTGACCGGTGAGGCTACAAATGCCGTAGGTCTTGTTTTTGATCCGCACCAGGGCATTCTCCAGATCCTGGATGTACATCCGCTGGCGAATAGCCATATTGTTGAGCATTTCAACGTCGTTGTTGATGCTACTATCGTCTACCCAGTCGCCTCCGTGTTCGTCGCTGGTATTTTCGGTAATTTCAAGAATTTGTTCTTGAAGCCCGCTCAGATGGGTACTTGCACGCTCCAGTTTGGTCTCAATCAGCACTTTGAATTCATCCAACTCAGCATCTGAATACCTTACTACTTCATTCTCCATAATGGGAATTTTACTTATCAAAATAAAGCGCAAATATAAAATTTAATGCCACAAAATAAGGAGATTACCAAAAATTATATTTTGGCTTCGCGCTGGGTTTTGGGCACCGGATTTTAGAACCATTAGGAAACGTCACGAATCATTTTTTAGTTTGATCAGCATGAAAAAATATTTTGGCCGCCCGGTACGGATAACCCTACGTGGTTACCCCACCGTAGGGGCGACCACATAGGGTCGTCCCTACGGTTTGTTTTTGAAACGCACCTCGTACAAGTCTTTGCGTTGATTTTTAAACACTTGCACACTTCCAAATTCGTGTAATTCCTTCAACAATTCCAGATCAACATCCGCAATTACGGTCATTTCGGTATTGGGCGTAGCCTCGGCCCGAATGCCATTGCTGGGGAAAGAAAAATCGGAGGGCGTGAAGATTGCTGATTGGGCAAACTGGATATCCATGTTGTTGACCTTCGGCAAATTACCTACACAACCGGCAATGGCCACGTAACATTCGTTTTCAATGGCCCGCGATTGGGCGCAGATGCGAATGCGGTTATAGCTATTTTGGGTTTCAGTCAGGAAGGGAACAAAGATGATTTGTACACCACCATGCTTGGTAAACCAACGCGCCAACTCTGGGAAACAAACATCATAGTCGATCAAAATTCCAATCCGCCCCGCATCAGTATCAAAAACTTTGATCTTGCTGGCGCCGACCATCCCCCAGGCCGACTCCTCGGATGGTACCGGATGGATTTTGTAACAACTTTCCCAGGTACCATCGCGGCGACATACATAACTCACATTGAGCAAAGAGCCATTTTCCACAATGGGCATACTGCCCGTGATGATGTTGGTATTGTAAGCCATGGCCATTTCAACAAACTTGTTGAGCATTGGCTCGGTATGTTTGGCCAATTCCCGTACCGCTTTGGCCTCCCCCATGTGGTTGTAATCAGCCATCAAAGGGGCGTTGAACATAGCCGGGAAAAGAATAAAGTCCGACTTAAAATCGCTGATTGCGTCCACAAAAAATTCCACCTGCTCTACCAGAGCTTCAAAGTTGTCGAACAAACGCATCTGCCATTGTACCAAACCCAGGCGCACCACCTGCTTGGGTACGTTGATGAGTTGTACTTGTTGGTTTTCGACGTAATAAATATTGTTCCACTCCAGTAGGGTTGCAAACTCCTTGGATTCGGTATCACCCGGTAAGTAGTTCTTGAGGATTTTTTTTACGTGAAAACCGTTAGACATCTGAAAAGTCAAGGTTGGGTCGTAAATGTCCTTTAGTTTGACTTTTTCAATGTATTCCCGGGGGGTCAGGCTATCGGAAAAGTTTTTAAAATTTGGAATCCGGCCTCCGGCGATAATGGCCCGCAGATTGAGGTTTTCGCACAGTTCCTTGCGTGCATCGTACAGGCGGCGTCCCAGGCGTAAGCCTCGATAATCGGGATGCACAAACATTTCAATACCGTACAAAACGTCTCCGTTGGGATCATGGGTAGAAAAGGTATAAGCCCCGGTGATTTCCTCAAAGCTATGGCTATCGCCGTACTTACGGTAATTGACGATGATGGACAAAGCGGAGGCTACCACTTTCCCGTCTACCAAAACACACAACTGTCCTTCGGGGAAAATGCGCAAAAGGGTTTGAATGTCTTTTTCATGCCAATAATCGCCTCCAATGCCAGCATACGCTTCAATCATGGCATCTTTTTGCATGAAGTAATCTTCATACTGGAGGTTACGCAATTCTATTTTCATACATATGAAATTCAAATACAAAGGTAAGCTAACAAAGCGACAATTTAAACAGGCGCTTTGCTTTGGGCTTTCTGTTTTAATTCCATAAATTCAGCCAATTCTTTTGACTATCGATTAATCATTACCTAATCATGAGCAAGAACAAACAAATAACTACGTCAGGTGCTTCGCGGCGTAAGTTTGTCAAAAATGCTGCCTTGGCGATTGGTGGCCTAACCATTGTACCCCGGCATGTACTGGGGCGTGGCTTTATTCCACCTAGCGATAAACTCAATATTGCCGCCATTGGCGCAGGTGGCAAGGGTACTTCCGACATTGCCAATGCCTGGGCCAACGGAGCCAACAATGTTGTGGCATTGTGCGACGTGGATTTTGGCCGCGCAAAAGCCAGTATCGACAAGTTTCCAACTGCTAAAAAGTACGCTGACTTTCGGGTGATGTTGTCGGAAATGAAAAACGATATCGACGCGGTAACCATTTCCACTCCCGACCATACCCACGCAGCAGCGGCGATGGCAGCAATGCAATTGGGCAAACACGTGTACGTCCAAAAGCCCTTGACCCACAACATCAAGGAAGCGCGGATGTTGACCGAAGCAGCCCGCAAGTACAAAGTGGTGTCGCAAATGGGCAACCAGGGTGCCTCCAACCCTACCCAACAACAAATGATGGCTTGGTTGGACAAGGGTTTGGTGGGTAAGGTGCACACCGTATACATTTGGACCAACCGCCCCGTATGGCCACAAGGCATCCCTGTGCCTACCGAAAAACCAGCTCTGCCCGAAACCATGAGCAAGGAGAACTGGGATCTGTTCATCGGCCCGGCCAATTATGTAGACTACCATCCACTATACCACCCCTTCAAGTGGCGGGGCTGGTGGAACTTTGGTACTGGTGCACTGGGTGACATGGGTTGCCACCTGATCGATCCTGCTTTCCGCGTTTTGGGTCTGGGTTATCCAACTGAAGTTGAATGTAGTGTAGGCCAGGTTTTCCTCAAAGACTGGACGCCTGAATACATTCCTGAAGGTTGCCCTCCTTCCTCGCATGTGCAAATCAAATTCCCGGCAACCAAGCGGAATGCTTCGCCGGTGACCATGATCTGGACCGATGGCGGGATTCGCGCTTTCCACCCGGACTTGATTCCAGCTAGCGACCCAATTGGCGACAACGATAGCTCCAACGGGGTAATTATGGTTGGTACCAAAGGGGTAATGACTTGTGGAACCTATGGTCTGGTGCCCAAGGTGTACCTTAAAAATGGCACCAAACTGGAAATGCCACCGGTTACTCCACCAGCTCCCGGAACGCCAACGGTGCCCGAATACGGCCACCAACGCTCCTGGACGGAAGCTTGTAAAGCGGGTTTCGGAAGCAAGGAACACCTGGCTTTGACATCCTCTTTCGACTACTCCGGACCACTCACCGAAACGGTGCTGATGGGTAACCTGGCCATCCGCAGCTACAACCTGCGCAAACAGAATGCCAACAATAGCATGAGTTTCTATGGTCGTCAGAAACTGTTGTGGGATGGGACTTCTATGAAAATCACCAACTTTGAAGATGCCAACCAATTTGTGGGTAGAGAATACCGCAGTGGATGGAATCTGCAAGCATAGGATAGTGTTTCAGGAGGTGAAATCAAAAATTTCACCTCCTGTTTTTAACCTTGAAAACAATGATCTCAGTTTCATTCTGGAAATTCCACCTTAGTTTATGGCCATTATTGGGCATTAATTTTTTTTGCATAAGTAGTGTATTGTTTTTTGACCAATTATTTATTGTACACCAAAGTAATGCATTCGCTAAGGCAATTATTTATGGTGCATACCCCATGTTGATTATTTTTTACCTTTTTGTCTATTGGAAATTCTATCTTTTAGGATATAAATGGAACAAATGGTTACAAAACTTGCACTTATTTGGATCAATCAGTTCAAGTATTGTTTTTTATGTAGGGGTTATGCAAATAGGAATTGGGATGAATCCTATGGCACCAAGAAGATATTATTTATTCAATGATATACGGCCTTATTTGACTTTCAGTCTAGTAAATAAAGCCATTTTTGTGGCCATGATTGCTTTTTTCTTAATCCAACTTTTATTCATCATCAATTTGATCATAACTTTTAAAAAAAGAAAGGCAGTTCACAATTAATACTTGCCAAGATGGCCTGAAGTTGAAAGGTGCTTGAACTTTTAAAGATTCAGACCATTTTTATTCTAAATAAGTGCTGACCTATGCGAATGTCTGGTTTTAGTGGGCGAAGAAACAATCGCCCTGAAGAAAACGATCTTGGTTTTGGCAACAAACTGAACACTCCCGGCGACCGCCTCCTGAATCAGGATGGCAGCTTCAATGTGGTGCGCAAGGGGCTCTGGACCTGGAATCCGTACCAAAGTCTGGTGGAAATGTCCTGGGGCAAGTTCATCCTCCTGGTTTTACTTTTTTACATTACGGCCAATTTTATTTTCGCCGCATTCTTTTATCTGCTTGGCCCCGAACAGTTTAATGGACTGTCCGACAATACTGAAATGCTCCAATTTGCCGACTTGTATTTTTTTAGCGCCCAAACCCTTACAACCGTAGGCTACGGCCACATCAGTCCACATGGTTTTATGGCCAGTGCTTTGGCTTCTTTTGAGGCACTGTTGGGTTTAATGACTTTTGCGATCGCCACGGGGTTGTTGTATGCGCGGTTTTCTCGTCCCAAGGGCCGGATTTTATTCAGCAAAAAAGCAGTGATTAGCCCTTTTCGGGATGGATCTGCCTTTATGTTTCGCATCGCCAACCTGCGCAACAACAGCATCATCAACCTGGAAGCAAAGGTTACCATGGCCTGGTTGGAGGAACACAATGGGCATTTTACCCGCAAATTTCTGGCGCTTCCACTGGATCGGGATAAAGTGAATTTGTTT
The DNA here is from genome assembly GCF_965225875.1 of Haliscomenobacter sp. GTDB lineage: Bacteria > Bacteroidota > Bacteroidia > Chitinophagales > Saprospiraceae > Haliscomenobacter. Next base: position 2,475,209 of record NZ_CBDDBS010000002.1, read on the forward strand.
CCGTTGAACTGGACCATTGTACATCCAATTGATGAATCTAGCCCTTTGTATGGAAAGATGGGGGCGGCGCTGGAAAAAATGCAACCCGAATTCGTCATCCTCATCAGCGGTTTTGACGAAACCTTTTCTCAAAACGTACACAGCAAAACCTCTTATGTCTATGCTGATCTAGTGTGTAATGGGAAGTTCAAACCCATGTACCACGAAGAAGATGGACATAGTGTACTGCAACTGGATTTGATCGATGATATAGAAATGCTGCCAATGCCGAAAGAAGTGGCCTGAATTGTTACAATCAGCTCATCTGAAGCGTAAACTGGTTTTTCTCAAATGTAATTTGGGAAGCTAGGGGAAGATTTCACTGCCCCTGAAAATAATCTGTCAACTCCCGCTGAAAACGCTCAATCATCCCCGACTCCTGCACACTGGTTCCTTCACTTGCCTCAGCCACGGCCTGGAGCACCTCAATCGCAAAAGTATACTCGGGAGAAGGCCCAAAGTCTTTACAGGTTTGTAGGGCTTTGGCAAAAGCTTCGTCTACACTATTGGCCTTACGGTTTTCGTAGTCAAATGACCACTTGATTTCATTGGACCAGGGGTGGCTCCGCAATATTTCTTCCAATTTGCCGATTTCGGCTTCGTCGATCAGGCCATCTACCTTGGCTAGGGCATAAATGAGTTCGCCGAGGGCATCGTAGAGTTGGGTTTGGGTTGTTTCCATTGGGCTATTTTTGGGGCAAGATCGGAAAAAATCTAAATAGTTGAGCAGATTGAAGAAACTGTTCGATATCACGAATTTTGCACATCTAACCGCGGCAGCGGTTGAATTTTGAATAGCCGCGGTCGTCCGCGGATTTAGCGATTTTGCGCCGTTTCACAACCGCGGCAGCGGTTGAATTTCTGCCCGGTTTATTCAACCGCTGCCGCGGTTGTGGTACATTCCGCTGGGCATTTTTCCGCGGACGACCGCGGCTATTCAAAATTAAATCACTCCGTGATTCTGATACTTTCTTGAAATTAAAATTCGGGATGAAGAACTGTTTGGAATCTATTCTTCATGCAAGGCCGTAGCCGGCTGTATCCGCGCAGCCTGAATACTTGGGTACAGTGCACAAAGCGTCACCAGCAAGTAGATTGTAAGCGTAGCCAACAACATACCTATCACATAAACACTGGCCTCCAGGTCAAACACATTGAGCAAGGGGAATTGAACGGCCAGAATCAAGCCTACCAGCACAGCCAAGGTAGCAATTACCCACATTTCACCTACGAAATGGGCTGTAATGGCGGGTGCAGGTGCCCCGAGAGCACGGCGCAAACCAATTTCATCCTTACGCTTGGCGATGTTAAGCGTGAGTACACCGAAAAGCCCCAAAGCCACATTGAGCAAAAAGAACCCACACACGATGCTGAAAATCAGGGAAGGAATGGAGGTTTGTTGATTCATGGACTTGCGCAAGGTTTTGAGATAGGATAGCTCAAATACCCAGTCAGGTTGCATGTTCCCAATTTCGCGCATGAGTTTGGCTTCAAAATTAGCATCCACGCCTGGTTTCACCTTGACCAAAACAGAACTCATGTCCCAGTCACTCAGGTTGAAAAAAGCAGGGGTATTGGCTTGGTAGTTTCCGCGTTGTTTAAAATTCTCTACGATGCCCACAATTTTCCAACGTTCGTCTCCTTCCAGTTGAATGACTTTCCCCAGAGGATTCTCATTGCCAAACATTTTTTCTTTGGCCATCTGGTTGATCACTGCGGGTGTGTGTTTGGCTCCTTTATCGGCACGGGTGTACCAACGGCCTTCTGCCAGCTCAATACCCAGTGTTTTGGCGTAGTGCTCGTCCGTACTGAAAATGTCGCCCTGAATGGTTACCTTATTGTATTTGACATTCCGGTTAGACTGATTGTTGGCAAAGGGGGTATTGCCATTGGTGCGGCTGGCAATTTCCACCTCTGGGTAGGAACGGATGCGCTGGTAGATGCTTTTGAGTTTTTCTCCAATCTGGGCGGTATCCTGGTTCCAGCTGATGTTGATGCACCAGACTTGTTCGTATTTGAAGCCCAAGGGGCGCGAGTAGTTTTGGTAGTTGTAAGCCATCAGGCTCATGACGCCAAAAAGGACCAAAAATGCGACCAGTATTTCTACGATCAGCAAAGCATTGCTGCGTTTTTTGTTCCAAATGAGTTTAAAAAAATGCCGAATCATATGTTTGGAATAAGTCGATGAGTGAATGTGCAAACAGCTAAACAGTAGTAGCCTAAGCACCTTTTAAAGCTTCTGCCGGTTTTAGTTTGGACATGCGCCAGGCGGGTACTACTCCCGACATCAGGCCAAACACCAAAGCCAACAACAAACCAATCCCAAAAACCGTGTAATTGACATTCAACACCGCATAGGGAATCAAGCCACTACGGTTAAAAATGCTCAGAATAATTTGGGCAAATACCAGCGCAATAATGGCCCCAAGCAAAGTGACGAATACATTTTCAATCACAAATTGCCACAGGATGGTCTTGGAAGGTGCTCCAAATGCCTTGCGGATGCTGATCTCCGAAGAGCGCTCAATGATGCGGCTGATGTTCAGGTTGATCAAATTGATGGCTGGCAAGGCCATAAACAAAAGCATAAACAGCGACACAACCGTGAAAAAGATTTCGGTGCTTTCGGATTGGAAAAATTCGTAAATAAAACCTGTTAAAAACGGCTGGGCCTTGGCTTCCAAATAAGCGACTTTCATGCCATTTTCCATAAAAGGGAATTTCAACCCTCTTTGAGTCAGTTCGTCAAATTCGCGCTGGATGCCGGGAAGATCACGTGCACTGCGCGCCCGGATAATGCCGATGTAAGCGCCGTTTTTTGAGTCACTCTCGTATTCACTCTTGGGGCTGTTGTAAGGCAGGAAAATGTCCGAATAAGTGTAAGGGTGGGTCACTGGCCCACCTTTAATCATCCCAATGATGCGGTATTTTAGCCCGTTGAATTCAATGGGTTTTCCCACTACCGATTCAGTTTTCCCAAAGTACTCATCGCGTACTTTTTGGGTGATGACGGCAATGTGTTGACCCTGGTCGATGTCAGATTCATTGAAAAACTTGCCTTCTAATAGTTCAAAATCGGTGACCCGCCAAAACCCGGGGTCCGCGTATTTCACCATGAGTTTGATGCGCTTGCTACCCACATAAGCATTGGTGGTCTTGAATATGGCACTGATGCCGTAATCTTCGATGCCGCCCAGTGCACTCAGGTTTTTTTTCAAAAACTTGTACGACATAGGGCCTTTCATGGTCGAAGTACGGGAAGAATCCTTCAAAGTAATGGAATGGACATACAGTGTACGGGAGCGTTGTTGCTCAGGGTAATGACTCCCGAACATGTGGTCCAGAAAAGCACTCAACACCAAAAGGATCATCAGCGTGAAGCTGATGCCGAAGAGGCTGATGAAGGTGTAGAAGGGGTTGCGGAGGAGAACCTTCCAGGCGATTTTTATGTAATTGCTTAGCATAGTCTAGGTTTTTTCCCGTGAATAGCCCACGAATAAATTCGTGGGGTGGGGCTTTATGGTGGCCTCCCACGGATGAATCCGTGGGTTGGCGGATGCTATCATGAAACCTGGCGACCGTCGAAGAGACGGATCAGACGATTGGTGCGTTTGGCCATGTTTTCATCGTGGGTGACCATGATGATGGTGCTGCCTTCCTGGTTGAGTTGGAGCAGGATGTTCAGGATTTCGTTGCCCATGTTGCTGTCCAGGTTTCCGGTAGGTTCATCGGCCAGAATGAGGGAGGGGCGACCTACGATGGCACGCGCGATGGCGACCCGTTGTTTTTGCCCCCCGGAAAGTTGGGTTGGGAAGTGTTTCATACGGTTGCTGAGTCCCACTTTTTCCAGAGCTTCTTTGGCCAACTCCCGACGATTGCTGCCGCTTCCTGGGCGGTATAGCAAGGGAATTTCCACATTATCCAAGACTGAGAGGTCGTTGATGAGGTGGAAACTTTGGAAAATAAAGCCAATCTCCTGGTTGCGGATCCGGGCCAATTCTTTGTCCTTGTATCCTTTCAGTTGACGATTGTTGATGGTCACCTCACCTTTGGAGGGTTCATCGAGCAGCCCCATGATGTTGAGCAGGGTACTTTTGCCACAGCCCGAAGGGCCCATGATGGACACAAACTCCCCTTTCTGAATGTCTACATTGATGTTGTCCAGGGCCAGGGTTTCAATGGAACTGGTGCGGTACACTTTTTCGATGCCGGATAACTTTATCATCGCTATTGGATTTTTTTGTTTTGTTCAAAATCATACAAAGTCAACAAACGCAGCGTGTAATACGCCCGCCAATAATCGCGCAACACCAGGATGTAATCGCGTTTGGCGCGGTCTTTTTCCTGGATGGCGATGCTCAAATCGGTGATGCTGAGGTCGCTGAGCAAAAAGCGATCCTGGGCAATTTTGAAACGTTCTGCCGCAATTTGATCGGCGCGGGCGTTGAGGCTTACTTGCTGTTGTAGCATACCCATCAAGGTGACCTGGGTGAATACCTCTTGCTCAAAACTCATGCGGTCTTGTTCTACGGTTTGCTGGGTCAATTGCAGATTGGCCTTGGCAGTAGCGGTGCGTGAGCGGCTGCGGCCCCAGTCCATCAGGGGGATGGAAAACTCCAGTTGGATGAATTCCCGATCCTGCGGCTTTTGGTAGATGTCGAGCGGCTGATTGCCCCGATTGCTGAGGCCAAAAGCAGCGGTTAAGGTTGCATTGAAGCCATTGTTGCTTTTGGCCCGGTTCAATTCGCGGGAAGCTTCGAGCAGGCGACGTTTGAAGGCAATGGCGTCGGCGCGGTTATTCAGGGCTTCCTGGCTGGCTTTGCTTGCATCCACTGCGAAAGCCGGACCAGGAGTTGGTACTTCCAACGCCAGCTTTTCATCACCCCGGTACGAAAGGTGGGTTTTGAGTTGCAATTGGGCCACCTCCGCAGCCTGGGTTGCACTGGCCAGGTCTTTTTGTGCATTCAATACACCCAGTTGCAATTGCAGGATGTCATTTTGTGAAATTTTACCCAAAGCCAACTTCTGATTGGCAATTTTGTACAAGGTATCGCTGCTGCTTAAGTTGGTTTGGGCAATTTGCAAATTGACCTGTGCAATCAGCAGATTGAAATAATACACCGTGGCGTCGAGGGCCACTTGTTCCATGTTTTCAAGGTATTGCTGTTGGCTTTCGTTGTACTGGAGTGGCTCGGTTTGTTTGTCCCATTTCCAGAGGTTGAACTGTGAGAGGGGTTGCTGGATACCGATGGCAAAAGGAATCCCATTGTACAAGGTGCTGTTTTGGATAAAATTATCAAAACGCTGGAGTTGCTTTTGGGCAAAAACGGTGCCTCCCGTGCGCGAAATCCTTTGGCTCAGTTCGAGGTTGAGCGAAGAATTGTTGTAGGAAACGGGCAAAAAAGCAATATTGCCATCGGGCTGCGTCACTTCTAAAAAGGAGCGGGTGAAGCTGGGCAATGAGCCCCTCAAGCTCAATTGGGGCTTGAAATCAGACTGATAACTGCGCCAGCGCCAGTAGGCGGTTTCTTTTTGGGTAGCGGCCTGTTTGGCTGAAATGGATTGGCCACGCGCCAGTTCAACGGCTGCGTCCAGGCGCAAGGCACGTGTAGGTGCCTGCGCAACGGACCAGCAATGGGCCATGCTCCCCAAAAAAAGTAAAAACAGTCGGGTGATTGATACACGCATGGGTATTAAGGTTTCAGGGTGATTTCACGGAGGTGTTCAAAACGGCTCAGGTCGCTGACGATGACTTTCTCGCCGGGGCGAATCCCATTTTTGATTTCTACATAATCGAAGTTGGACAAGCCCACTTCAATTTCGCGGCGCCGGGCAATGCCATTTTCTAGCACAAAAACGGTTTGGCGCTTTTTGCCATTGAAGGCAGGGCCATTGGCTACCCGCACCGATTGTTTGGAATCGCTAGTGACTACAAAAATTTCCACTTTCATACTCGGGCGCAGAATGGCGTTTTGGGCGTCGTCGAGTTGTACCGAAAACTGTACCACGTCATTTTCAACCGCAGGCTTGATTTGGGTGATCATCCCGCGCAGGTCGGTTTCATTGACCCGCACGATCACGGGCAGCCCCACTTGTACTTGTTCAGCATAGGCATCAGAGGCGGAACCTTCGATACGGAAACTTTTTAAATCGGCAATTTTGGCCAGCATCTCGCCTTCATTCACCGTGGTGCCCACCTTGTCGTTGACCCAAGTTAGGACACCCGGGCGGTCAGCCACCATGTCGGCAGTTTTGAGCTTGTGCTGGAGTTCTTTCATACCCGTTTCTTCGATGCGGACCTGGAGTTCGGATTCGCGCAGGTTCGTGCTTTTGGCTTGGCGGTTGTAGCGCACCTGATTTTCGAGTTTGTCTTTTTCAAGTTCTGAAATTTTCAGGGCATTTTCGGCACGGCTGACGTCTTCCTGGGTACGGCCACCTACTTTGAACAAGCGGCGGGTATCTTCCAATTCGGCTTTTTGGCGATTGATGCTAAGGCCTTTGATCTGGTTATCGAGTTCTGCATCGAGTGCATCTTTTTCCAGTTGGTACTTCAATTTTTCTACGCCGTTGCGTTTGAGTTCCAGCTGGTCCTTCAGTTTTTCGAGTTCGATGAGGGACAGGGATTTGTCGAGCACCAGGATTTGTTGCCCTGGCCGAACCGATGCGCCGGGGCTGAGTAATACCTGTTTGACACTTGCTCGAATCGGGCTGGCGAGTACTTGTTCAAATGCCGGGATGACCTCCCCACTGGCGGTCAAGGTGTTTTCGACGCTGCCCAACTCGGCTACGGCTATCCGGAGTTCGGATGTACGGATGTTGGTGCGTAGAATTTTGCTGAGCAGAAAATAGGCTCCACCGAGCACGAGGATGCCTACGAGGGCGAAGCCCCAGCCTTTGAAGCGTTGTTTGCGGATGATTTCGGGTGCGAGTTCACGATCCATTTTTTTGGCTCTTTTGTAAGAGTAAAAGCCAAAGGTATGCCAAAATTAAGTTGTTGATTTTGAGTTAATTATTTTCGACTTAAAAGTGAAAATTGTGCGATTTCGCACTTTGGGGTGTAGAAGCGCACTGGCGGGTTGGTGAGAAAAAACGGGCTATGCCCAGTTTTGGGGGAATGTCGCCCTTTCAGGGCTTATTTGCGGAGTGTAACCGAAGGGAATTAGTTGCGTTATTCAACCGGGCTATGCCCAGTTTTTGGGAGATGCCGCCCTTTCAGGGCTTATTTGCTGAGTTGTAATCTGAGGGGATTAATTACCTTATTCAATTTGTCAAACTAAAATTTATGCGACCATATTTATATCATCTGGTAGTGGGGTGCTTTGGGGTGTTTTCCATTGTGGGTTGTCAGCAAAACGCAGCACCAGTTGACGAAAATGCCCGGCCAATGACATACAGTGAAAAGCAGTTGGAAAGTTTTTTGGATAGTGTAGGGCGTTTGCCGATTGAACCGATGGTGAAGGAAGCAAGGCATTATTCGGATTCGGTGTTTTATGGGATACAGCCATTGGCAGTAAGCTGGAGTGAAGAAGACTTTAGCCGCTTACTGAAAGAGGCAAAAAAAGGATGGGTAAGCGAAAGTCTGGCCCAAAAATACCATTTGAACTACCAAAAAGAAATGCTTCATGAAGGGAAACTCCCAGCCGAATCGTTCATTTTTAACATCCAAAAAGGTGAATTCGCTTTAAGCTTCGGGCCAGGGGCAAGTTGGGGTGCCGAAGTTTATTTTTTCCAAAACTCTCGCTGTATAGCAAAACAACATATTGAGCATCGCTACGGCTTGGAGATAGAACATTACGTAGATGAAGCAGGCAAAACGGTAATATATTACAAGGAAAATTTTGCTAGTGGCACCGGCATCTGGTGGTTTGATTATTACTTTTATCGGTATGAAGAGGGTGAGCTATTGCCTGTTTTGAGCGAGTTACAAAATGGGAATTTATCGATGATTCCAGCATACCGCAGCAAATGGTTGGAATCAACAATCATCGACACGAAGCCACTTACTTTGAAGATGGTGTATTACGTATCTGGTGAAAATGGAGAGTACATCATCAATGACTCTACCAATGTGCAGTATCGCTGGGACTTAAAAGCCAAGATGCTTAAGGGGGATTACGAGCACTCCAAACTGAGCCAGAATCAAGTTTTGGCCTATAATTTGGGTACTGGAAATGATCTTTTTTTCATTAGGGCGCATTATGAAAAGCTCAAACAACTGTTGAAGGATAAGCGCAAACGAAAATTGGTGTTCTATTTTTTAAACGAAGCAAAAGCGGACTTGCATGACTGAACGGCGCAAAATCCTCTTCATCTGCACAGCCAATCGAATGCGCAGCGCGACCGCTGAAAAAATCTACCGGGATGACGTTCGTTTTGAAGTGCAATCAGCAGGTACCCATCAGTTGGCAGATCGGGTGTTGGACAAGGACTTGTTGGACTGGGCGGATGCCATTGTCGTAATGGAAAAGAGCCATCGCAATTTTATCCGAGCAAAATTCCCGGAGTACTATGCGCAGAAAAAAATAGTTTGCCTGTACATTCCCGACGAATATGCCTTTATGGATGAAAGCTTGATTGTACTGTTGCGGAATAAATTTGAAGACGTGTATCAACGGGGGCTACTGGGTAGGTAAGCATCATGAGGAAGCTGAAGTGTTAAAATAATACAAAAAAACATGTTGAGCTTCACCCCTTAAACCCAATCAAATTTACCATCCTGCCCGTCACCCCTTTCTCCTTCCTATACGAGAAAAAGTGTTCATTGTGCAGCACCGTAGAGTAAGGTGAGACTTCAATTTGTTCGGCAGGAACACCCGCGGCCAGCAATTGTGCACGGTTTGCCGCTTTTAAATCCACAAAATATTTCTGCAATGATTCGTCCCAGCGTTTGTGCTCCGCGGCAAAATGATCCGCCACGTCTGCATTAACCTCAAAGGAACATTCATCGATACAGGTGCCAATGTAGGCATAACAATGGCCTGGTTTGGTGCCATACTCTTCCTGCATTCGGATGAGCGTTTTGCGCACAATTTCCGCGGCCGTACCGCGCCAGCCCGCATGAATGGCCGCCACCGCGCGCGTGTGAGGGTCGGCAATGAGGATAGGTGTACAATCGGCGATGGTAACCGTCAAAAAAACATTGGGCATCTGGGTGATCAAGGCATCGTAGCCATCGGTGCGCCCGGGAGCTTCTACTTTGAGCACGGCATCGCCATGTACCTGATAGGAACTGGCAATCTGCTCGGGTTGAAGCCCCAGGCTATTGAAAAAAATGCGTCGGTTTTCTGCTACCACTGCCGGGTCGTCCTCAGTAGAAATCCCCACATTCAGGGCAGCATAAGCCCCTTGGCTAAGCCCCCCGTGTCGGGTGCTTTCCGCAGCAATTAGATCAGGAATGGAAGTAAAAATCAGTGGTTGGAGGTAGCAGTTCCCCGCTAGATTCACCATAAAATCCAATGTACAATTAGTTACTGACGCCTGCTTTTTCGGCAGCTACACTGACGAATTGCAACAAATCGGCAGAAGGCTCCTGAGAAAGCGTCCGCGCTTTGCTGGCAGCCTGGAAAGCTTCTTTGTACTTCCCAATGCCATAAAGTGCCCGACCGTAATTGTAAAAAGCAGTGGATTGCCATGCAGCGTTGGAGTCCTCCGCTTTGAAGGTCTTGTTGGTCACCAGTTTGAGCTCAAATTCTGCCTTGGCAAATTCGTTGAGCTCCACGTGGCACTCTCCTTTCATCCGGCGAGCCCGCCAGTGGATCGGTTGGTGTGGAATCGAAGTTCTGATGGCCATATCCAAGTCAGCAGCAGCAGCAGCGTAGTTCTTCTGGTGTAAATTCACGATGGCGCGCCCCATGTAGGCGTCGGGGCTATGTGGATAGATATCAATACTCTTGGTGAAATCGTACAGGGCATCACCAACGTTGCCCAATTTGTAGTTGACGTACCCTCTCCGCTCGTAAGCTAAAGCGTTGCGGGTGTATTTTTCGATGGCGCTGCTCAGTGCGTCTTTGGCTTCACTTTGTTGCCCTTGAGTCAGGAGTTCACGCCCACGGAGGAAGGACTGAACCGCGGATTTGTCACCTTTGGGTTCAATAAATGCATGCTCTACCAGCGCACCATTGTCCAATTTCCAGGCCCCAATATTGCCTGCAATGGCATATTGAGCGATGGTATCCAACAGGTGTACGGTATTGCGCCAGGATTTTTCGGCAGCGGTGTTGATGATGCTACGAGGAACGTCGAGCATACTTTTTTCCGAGATAAAAACCTCCTCGGGTTTCAGCAGGATGTCGTTTTTGTAATATGTTTCTGCACGTTGCAAAAACATATTGAGTGCGAGCTCAAATGTTCTGTCGGATCCGAACTCCAGATGACCGGACAGGATGATTTTGAATAACATTTTGCTGAGTTTTGAAAGCCTCTTTTAAATATGGTTGCTTACTGTTCAATTGCTTCCCTTGAAAAAATCACTCGGTACATACACAATAGGTAATGCACTACACCAACTGCACAAGCTCAAAATGCGTTAAAGGTGTTCTCGTCAATTCCAAAAGTACGTCATTACTCGATCGCAGTGCTTCAACAGGCGATAGGGTTCACACACTTCAGAAAAAACCAAAAGCAAATAAAAAATCTAGTGGTCTCAAGAAAAAATCCCGCTGGTAGCCTTAGGATGCTACACTTCAACTGCACAAATAGGAAAATCGCTGAGTTATTTCAGCGACGTGAGGATAAAGGTCGCGACTTTCAGCAAACAATACAATCTTTTTCTTTTTATTTTTTTAAACTTTACTTAACAATGACATAAATATGACCGAGTAGAATTTTGGAAAAAACACCGAAGAATATTGTTGGAAAGGGCAAAGAAATGGATGCGACTATTCTTAATCTGTATTGTTGGAATTGGCGGAATAAAATTCGGTGAAAAAAATTAATTCAACTAAGCCCAAATCTTACAACCCTCCGTACAATTGGTACAAATGTCAATTTTATCCCGGCCTTTTAGGAGCTGTTGCCGAAATTCCCGATAAGGTTGTTGTTGCCATACCTCACGAAGGGATTGCTCCTGAAGATTACCCATGCGGTATTGGGCATCTTTGTCAAAACAGCAAGGCACGACCACTCCATCCCAGGTGATCACACAGGCGTGCCACAATTTCCAACAGTGATTGAGCAATTGGTTTTTGATGCGGTAGCTTCCATCGGCTTGTTTGCGGTAGCGGGAGTAGCGATCCTGGTTTGGGATAAGGGGGCTTCCTTGGGCGTAATCGTAAATCTGGGCCGTTTTTAACCTAACCTCATCGATGCCAATTTCTTCGGCCAGTTTGTAAATTTCTGGAATTTGGTGCTCGTTGGGGCGAACCACCAGAAATTGAAAAATCAGGTGCGGCGTTTTTGACTTCAACTCTTTTTTCCACTTCACCACATTGCGGGCTCCTTGGAGCACCACTTCCAGTTTCCCACTTTTGCGGTATTGCTCATACACTTCCTGGGTGCTGCCATCCACTGAAATGATCAGCCGATCAAGCCCGGATTCAATGGTTTTCCGGGCATTTTCTTCATTCAAAAAGTGGCCGTTGGTGGAGGTAATGGTATAGATGCCGCGCTGGGAGGCGTATTGCACCATGCCCAAAAAATCGGGATTGATGTAGGGCTCGCCCTGGAAATAGAAGATCAGGAAGGAGAGATCGCGGTGGAGGTCATCGATGGTTTTTCGAAAAAAATCGGAGCGCAAGTTTCCCGTGGGCCGGGAAAAAGCCCGCAAGCCGCTGGGACACTCGGGGCAACGCAAATTACAAGCCGTAGTTGGCTCAATAGAAATGCTGAAAGGGACACCCCATTGAATTGGTTTTTGAAGCAGGCGACTCAGGTAATAAGAACTCAGCACCTTTGTCGCATTCCAAATTTTCCGTGGGGTGACCCTTAGCATGTTGTCCTTCTTATTGGATGCCCAGTTTGGCTTTGATCACCGGAAACAAGTCTTCCGAGTCTTTAGCAAACAAAATGGCGTTGAAAGAGCTGGTGTCAAAAACCATGGCAAAGCCTTTTTCTTTGGCCGTGTCTTCAATTGCTTTGTTGACCCGATCCAAAATTGGTTTTAACAATGCCTCCCGCTTGTCCGAGATTTGTTTGCGCACCGCTTCTTCATACGATTGAATAGCCGTTTGTTCAGCTTCCAATTGGGCTTGTCTTTCCTGGAGTTTGGCCGGAGAAAAGTTCCCAGATTGTTGATCCTTCAAAAAGGCCAAATACCCGTCCTTGAGCTTGGTGCTCATTTCTTCGCCTTTCGTGACCAAGGCTTTTTGGAAATCTTCCAATTGTTTATCTGCGTCTTTAACCGCAGGCATGGCATTCAGCAAATTGCCATAGTTGAGGTGTCCATACTTTTGAGCTGAAACTGAACCGATTACGGCAAGCAATGCTACAAGAGCCAATGTGATTTTTTTCATTTCCTTAGCAGATTTCAAAATTTTAAGGTGCAAAGTTAGACGGAGTATGCAACTCTCCCAATTATTAAACGCAGATTCTGTGATAGCGTCACAACACTTAAAGAGTATCGTTGGTCTTCTGTGGTTGTATCAGGTGCAAACGAAAAACAAAAAACAAAATGTATTTTTTGTTTGACAAAACAAAAAGTTTTTATTTTATTTGCATTGTTGTTTTTAAAACAAGCTCCGATTATACAACAGCCGAAACATAAAACTATGAAAACTTTCAAACTCGATCACCTGACTGTGGTACAATCCAAGTTACAACAAACCCATCGCGACTTGCGCCGAGCAGTCAACCGCTATTGGTTTCAAACTGCCCTTTGTTCAATTGCGGTATATGGCTTCAGTTCGCGGGAACTCAGCGTAAACCTTCAATTGAACAGCGCTGAGCCAATGGTGCAGATTCAAAGCCTAAGCCCCGGTTCAACATCCAATGCCCAAAAAACCGCTTACACCAAAGAACCATTACATCCTATGAACGTTTCTATGCTCTCTTTTAGCAGCGAGGGGGAGGCAACTGCGCCTCGCTCCTCGGCTGCTTCTAAACCCATAGAGAGCGGGCCGCCCGGGCGGAGCGCCGCTGCCATCACCCGAGCCAATTCCTTAGGCGAACTGGCCAACACCTTCCAAAATGTGAGCTTCCCGGATCAGGACGAGGTATTTGAGCCTGCCACCAAGCGCCAGGCCAAACGACAAAAGCAATTGGCCTATGTGCAGCGCTTTGCGGATATCGCCAAGGGGGAACAAAGCAAATACGGCATTCCAGCTAGCATTACTTTAGCTCAGGGCTTACTGGAAAGTGACGCGGGAGAAAGCCCACTTTCTGCTCAGGCCAACAACCATTTCGGGATCAAATGTTTCTCCCGAACATGTGGCCGGGGGCACTGTCGGAATTTCACAGATGATTCACACAAGGATTTTTTCCGCGTTTTTCCCTCCGCCTGGGAAAGTTTCCGTTCACACAGTATGCTGCTGCAAGGTGCACGTTACAAGGGTTTGAAAAAATTCGGAGCAGACAATTATACCGACTGGGCACATGGTTTGTCTAAAGCAGGCTACGCAACGGACAAAAAATATGCACAAAAACTGATTCACTTGATTGAAGATTTGGAGCTATACCAATACGATTGAGCCAATTCAATTGAGCTTGTACAAAGAATTTTACCATTTTTTTCTGCGCTAATGGGCGAGATGCGAAAGGTTCGTGTCTTGCCCTTTTTGTTTTTTTGAACTTTTTTTTCCAATCCTCTAAACCTTTTCTCCTTTTTCCAGTTTCACATTAAAATACAATGAAAACATAATTTTTCATTGTGAAAAAATTGTAAATCATACCTGATGATTGCCAAACTGGAAAATGTCAACAAAGTATACCGAGTCGGGGATCAGGAAATAGTTGCGCTACAGCCCACCACAATGCAGGTGAATGAGGGTGAGTTGTTGCTGATCATCGGTCCCTCCGGATCGGGCAAAACGACCCTACTCTCTCTTTTGGGCTGTGTGCTCTACCCCACTGAAGGGCGCTTGTGGGTAGACGGACAGGAAATCAATCGTTTGAAAGAAAACCAATTGGCCCGCCTGCGCCTCAACACCATTGGGTTTGTTTTTCAAAGCTTCAATCTACTAGCCCCCCTTTCTGCTGAAGACAACGTCATGATGCCGATGCGTTTGCAAGGTGTTAGCAATACTGAAGGCCGCAAACGCGCTCATGCTGCCCTGGAAATGGTGGACATGATGGACCGGCGCAAACAATTGCCCAAACAACTCTCCGGCGGGCAACAGCAGCGGGTTGCCATTGCGCGTGCCCTGGTAACCAATCCCAAACTGATCCTTTGTGACGAACCTACCGCCTCCCTGGACAAGGACTCCTTGGATGTGGTCATGCAGGAATTGCGTCATCTGGCGAATGAGGGCAAAGCGGTATGCGTCGTTACCCACGATCCACGCCTGGAGCAGTACGCCCATCGGATCGTAGCAGTCAACAATGGAATCGTTACCCAGGTCCAAAAATTTGATCACTAGCCTAGTCTTTATATCATGAAAACAAAATATCTATTCCTCTTTTCTCTGATCGGAGTATTGTGCAGTTGTGGGGGTAAAAAAGATGCAAGCTCAGCTACTGCCGAAAAAGAACCCCTGACCTCCACTGAAGTACCCCTGGATTCCACCATGAAGGTCAAAGAAGTAGTGGGAATCGCCCGCATCGAACCCGATGGCAAAATCATCAGCATCAATGCAGAGACCGCAGGTTTTGTCAAGGAGGTTTTGTTTGCTGAAAATGCCCGGGTAAAAAAGGGTGACGTATTGGTGGTGCTTGAATCTTCAATTGAAAATGCTCAATTGCACCAGACCCAAAGTCGCATCAAAACCCAGCAGGCATCCATCACTGCGACCAAAGCTAACCTGGAGTCGCTCAAGGTGAAACTGGCTAATGCCCAGAATACCTACGAACGCAACCTCAAACTCCTGCAAGGCAATGCCGCCACACAGCAAAGTGTGGATGACAGCCGCTTTACAGTGGAAGATATCCAAAAACAACTCACTGCTCAACAAGCAAACATCCAACAACAGGAAGCAAGATTGGAAGAGCTGAGAGCCGACATCAGCTTGAGCCAAACCCAATTGGGCAAAAAAAGCCTGCGTGCACCTTTGTCCGGCACCTTTCTCTCTTGCGATGTGAAACCGGGAAATTACATCAGCACCTCCACTGTTTTGGGTGAATTTGCCAAAGAAGGCCCATATCTGGCAGTAGGAGAAGTAGACGAACTGTTTGCACTCCGGGTCAAAAACGGCAACAAAGCTTACATCCGCCCACAAGGGGAGCGCAACATCCTTGCACGAGGAACGGTGGTATTTACCGGAGCCTACCTCAAACAAAAATCCCTGTTTTCTGATCGGGCCGACAACCTGGAAGATCGCCGGGTGCGCGAAGTACACGTACGCCTGGAGGACAACAGCCAGGTATTGATTGGTAGTCGGGTGGAATGTGTCATTGAACTAGAAAATTAAAGCATCATGTTCAGAACTGCGCTTCGTTTTTTGCTTTATGACAAAGCCAAGTCTCTTGGTGCGCTCTTTGGCGTGATCCTTTCGGTTTTTCTGATTGGACAACAATGTGGTATTTTTATCTTTTTGACCAACGCCATGTCAGCACTGGTGCGCAACAATCAGCAATACATCTGGGTGGTTGATGACACAACGAATGATGTCAACTCTTTAGCGACCTTGGATATGCGCAAAGCACGCGAGTTAGCGAGTGTGCCAGGCGTTACCCGGGTCAGTCCGTTGGTGCTGGCAGCGGGTGGTGCCCGATTTGCCAATGGCAAAAATGCTGGTGTAGTGCTCATCGGAGTGCAATACCCCGAGTGTGCCGGAGGCCCCTGGATGCTCAGTGAGGGTAGTACGACAGATCTGCTTAAAGATGGCGCCATCATCACGGATGTATTTGACCGCGAAGCTTTGGGGAGTGCCAAAATTGGGGACTACTTTGAAATCAATGGTAAAAAGGTCTTCATTGCCGGAAACACCAAGGGGGTACGTTCATTTGGGGGAACTTATACTTTCACCTCCATTGAAAGAGCCCGCTACCTGGGCAATATCCCCAACAATCAGGCCAGTGCTTTTTTGTTGACCTGGGACCCTAAGGTTTCCCGCGAGCAAGTTATTTTTTACATCAACCAAAACCTGAAAGGGGTACGAGCATGGGCTAGCGAAGATTTCACCCGTGAGACCATCCTGACTGTGTTGAGTTCCAGTGGCATTGCCCTGTCTTTTGGCACTTTGATTGTATTTGCACTAATCGTTGGCTTTGTCATCATTGGCCTGACGCTTTACTCTGCGGCCATCGACCGCATTCGGGATTACGGTACACTCAAAGCCATTGGGGCCACCAACGGCTACATCACCCGCCTCATCCTGATGCAGGCCATGATTTTGGCCATCATTGGTTTTTTGATCGGCTACTTTTTTGTCAATGGCTTTAAGGTCGGAGTCGCTCAGGCGGGTACCATTTTTGAATTCCCTTTGTGGATGCGTTTTGGCTTTTTGGCGCTTACCTTATTCATTGCACTATTTGGCAGCTTGTTTGCCATTCGCAGGATTACCGGATTGGAGCCATCGGCAATATTTAGAACGTAGTAGTGGGGCAAAAATAAGTGTTCATTTTTTCCGAGTCAAAGGATTAGATAAGACACTTAAAATAAACCGTTTACTCATCTAATCCTTTGACAAAATGAATCACTTATTTTTTTTCGCCCCGTAAAACCTCTCAACTCATGAAACCACTATTTTTCACCATATCCTTTTTGACCTCCTTATTCATTTGTGCCCAATCCCCTCGTACCTCGGCTACGCTCGGCAACCGGGTAATTAGCCTGGAGGAAGCCATTACTTTGGGACAGAGCAATAACTTGGACTTGAAAAACCAAAACTTGCAGGTACAAATTGCCCAGGGAGAACGCAACAAAATTGATGCCCGCCGCAGCCCAGTTGTGAGTGCCAATGGTGAATTCCGCAGCAACCTCGTTTTACCTACCACCATCATCCCCGCCGGTGCATTTGGCGGTAGTGGCACTGGCGAAGATCAGAAATTGCGCTTTGGCACTGTATTTAACATCACTGGCGCACTCAATGTCAGTTATTCCCTCATCGACCCTACTTTGCGCACTGATCAATTGCGTGCCGATGGGCAAAGAATGTTGCAGGAAGCCACTTTGGAGAAACAAAAGGCCAATTTTCGGCTCACAATTGCGGAAGCCTGGTACGATGTATTTTTGAAGCAAGAGCAACTCAATATCGCTGAAGAAAAGCTCAAACGGGCGGAGTCCCTTTTACAAATCAGCCAAAACCGCTTCAATGCGGGTGCACTATTGCCCAGTGAAGTACAACGCAGCCAACTGGAAAGGGACAATAGTCGAGCCTCGCGTGATCAGGCGAAAAACAACCTGAGCTTGAGCCGCCAAAACCTGGCCTACCGCGTAGGGTTACCCTTGGAAACAGCTTTGGAAGTGGGTGCCATTGCACCGCCGACCAACGACCTTATTGCGAATTCAACTACAGCAAGTACAGGCCAGCGTTGGGAGCTCAAGGAGGAAGAACAACGCCTGGCCCTTAATCTGCTCGATCAGCAACGCATCAAGGAGCAGTACCGTCCTAACTTGAGTGCCATTGCCAATGGATCGGTGCAACATTTGAGCAACAATTTTGCGGTTTGGGAAAAATGGTTTCCGGCCGTTTACCTTGGGTTGCAGACCAATTTTACTTTGTTTGACGGTAACCTCAAGCAGAAGAACCTGGAAGTTTTGAAGTTGCAAAACCAGGTCAGCCAACACACCATCGAGCGCATTCGCCAGGACATTGGCTACGAAGTGGCTTCTACCCAAACCGCGCTACAAAACAGTGTGGTACAATGGCAAAGTACCCAGCAAAACCTCGCGACGGCGCGCAAAATTTTGGAATTGGAAAAGGAACGCTACGTGGGTGGAAATTTACTTTTTGCCGACTTGCTGAATACTGAATTCTCACTGCGTGAGGCCGAGAACAATGCGCTCAGTGCCTGGTACAACTACCTGGTGGCGAAGTTGCGTTGGGAAAAGGCGATGGGGAATTAATTCAATTCCAGGCCTTTAATCATCAACAAGTAAGTCCGACAAAAATTGGGCAAGGAGCTAAAGTCCACTTCGCTTGCACGGGGACTAAAGCGTGGGAACAGGCCCTTGTTTTCTTCAACAATGTCTTCAATCGCCCTTTTAATGGCACGCCGGTTGATTGTGCCACTGCTGGCATCGATAAAATCGTTTTTGAAGCCCAGCGAACGGAAATACTCCCCTTCAACAATCTGCATATAGAGGTGGAGCAGATCGCGGTCAGGTTTTGGCAAGGCATAATTGAACAAACCCGAACTAACAATGTATCCCGTAATGGATAAGGCTACCGATAGATAACCATTTTCGCAATACCAATCCATTTGGGGCAATTCCGTATCGATGAGCGCTACGAGTTTGTCATGCGTAACTGGAGTAGTGATGCCAAAAGTGCTACGCACCCGGTACATTTCTTTAAAAAGCTCCTCTTTGGGGCGTTCAGACAGTTTTTGCAGGTCTTTCGCAAGAAGGAGGTTTTTATCGATATTCGACTTGTTGTCTTTGGTGAAATATTGCCGTTGAATCCGTTCCAATTCCTCCATCATGTACCCTTCAGGTTTAACCAGATAGTCGAGTTTAAACACCAGGTTCAACAACAAGTAAGCAATGGCGCCAGGGTACTGCTCCCGGTTGAGGGGGCCTTCCATCACTTCGCGGAGGGTACTGCTGATGGCTTCCTGGATAAATTTGTACTTGGCTTCTTTTTCCAGGAGTGGAATTTCCTGCAAGTGATCGGCCTCAACTGCCTGTAACATTTTGAACTCATCCAAGAGGAGGTCGTCCTGTTTATCGGCATTGATGGCCAGTTCCCGCAGCGCCATGTACAACTTGTGTGGCGAAGCGTCGACCTTGGGCGTGTCAAAAAGAATGGTCAGATTATTCTCGGGATCGAGCGCAAAACGACTGAATTGCAGGATAAAGTTACGCTCGATGAGCCGCCGCATAAACCCTACATTCAACGCCTCCGAGTAAGCGATTCTGGATTCCGCCAGAAATTTTGCTTCATTGGCGTAGCCAGTTATTTTTTTTGAACCTTGATAGAATTCAAAACGCAGTGTTCCCTCTTCAGTCCACCAACGAACATTGTCTTCGCGCTCGTCACGCAGGTATTGAAAAAACGCGCGGTAGGCATCCAGGTATTTGTCTTCTTCAAACAATGCCAATGACTGTTCCCAGGCCTGATAATTCAGCGGAGTTTTATAAGAATCCGTGTAGCGGCCAAACTTTATGTCCAATTGAGTTGTGGAAACACCTGTATTGGAAGTTCTGAACAGTCGATCAAATAGGCTCATTAGCAGTTATCAATGATTTTGGCGAGGAAATTTACGATAAATTGAATAAAATTGTTGATTCAATTGGCAAAAAAGCTGTCAGTAGATTTGATGGAGCCACCAAAAGCAGCAAAATGGAGCATTTTCGGAGCATTTTGCCTCCACCCGCTTATCCGTTTCACTTGAGCTATGCCGATCACTTTTTAGGCATCGGTTCTTGTTTTGTCGAACAAATTGGGCAGCGTTTAATGGCGCGTAAGTTTTCGAGTTTGTACAACCCTTTGGGGATTGCTTTTAATCCTTACTCTGTTGCCCTGAGTTTGACCCGAGCCAGCCAGCCCAAAAACCATCAAGTTGCTGATTTATTTGAATACCAGGGGCTTTGGCATAGTTTTGATCACCATGGCAGTTTTTCGGCACCTTCCGCTGATCAAACGCTCGCCAATATTGAATTGGCACAAAGGGCTGCAAACACCCAATTCCAAAAAACAAGCGTATTGATTTTGACTTTGGGCACGGCCAATGTGTGGGACCACCTGGCAGAAAAACGCAGCGTTTCCAATTGCCACAAATTGCCCAAGTCCAGTTTTCAGCAGCGACGCATGGAGCTGCCCGAAATTGTAGAAATACTCGGTGCCACACTTGAATCCTGTTTTGCGGTGCATCCTGAGCTAAAAGTAGTGCTTACCGTAAGCCCAGTTCGTTACCTGCGTGAGGGCATCGTGGAAAATGCCCGCAGCAAAGCCACCTTATTATTGGCTACGGAACAATTGTGTCATGCTTTTGCACAAGTTCATTATTTCCCTGCTTACGAACTTCTGATGGATGACTTGAGGGATTACCGTTTTTACGCGGAAGACCTTGCTCACCCCAGTACTCAAGCGACTGATTATATTTGGGCCTATTTCGCAAATGCGTTTTTTGATGCCGCCACCCAAGCCCAAATTCAGGAGCTGGAAAAACTCAACCAAGCAGTGCAACATCGACCACTGCATCCAGATACTGTCGCTCATCAAACATTTTTACATCAACAACTTGAGTACATTACACGTTTGGAGAATAAGTATCCCACATTGGACTTTTCGGCTGAAAAGTCAATTTTTCATCAACAACTAAAGGGCGATAAAAAATAAGTGCTCATTTGGCTCAAGAAAAATGAGCACTTATTTTTGCCCACAACTAAAGTCATGAAGCCCATGAAAAAAGCATTACTCCTTTTAAACCTAAGCCTCGGTATACTGCTCTTGACCACCGGGGCGCTTGCCCAAAGTCGCCTGATCAAAACCCGCCCGATGGGTACTGTGACCAAAAATGAATTGGTGCAGGCCTATGGCCCACTGGTGCAATACAGCATCACCACTTATAAGGTTTGGTACCTCACTACGGGTATTGATGGCAAGCCAGATACGGCTACGGGCTTGGTCGTTTTTCCGGTTGTGGAAGATAAATCACTTCCGCTCCTTTGTTATCAACATGGTACCGTGAGTGGCCCCAGCGATGTGCCTTCCGAACGCCGGGGCGGCTGGGAATTGGCTGGAGTTGGAGCAGCTTTGGGCTATGTTGCCCTTGCTCCCGATTATCTGGGGTTAGGAGAATCCCGTGGTTTCCACCCTTACGTGCATGCTGCTACCGAAGCCAGTGCCGCCGTCGACTTGCTGTACGCTACCAAAGAATTTGCCGAAAAGTTAAAATTCCCACTCAATGGCCAATTGTACCTAACTGGATACTCCCAGGGCGGGCACGCTTCAATGGCCTTACATCGGGAATTGGAACGCAATTACAGTCAGATTTTCCCGGTAACTGCTGCTGCACATTTGTCGGGCCCCTACAGCATTTCCGGCGAAACCTTCAAACGCTTGCTCAGTGATGAGCCTTATAATTATGTAGGGTATACGGCCTGGGTCGCACTATCGTACAACCAGATGTACAAGATCCACGACAATGTCGAAAAACTGCTCAAGCAACCCTATGCCGATATGGCCATGAAATTTTATCGCCGTGAGATTGATCTGACTGAACTCAATCGTGGGTTGATCGATACCCTGACCAAGCGCCATGGCAAACCCATTTCTCGCCTTATGTTTCAGGATAGTTTGTTGGAAAATGTCTCCAAAAATCCAAATCACCCCTTCTTGTTGGCCATGCGTGATAACGATGTATACGATTGGGCCCCAAAAGCACCTACCCGTATCTTTTATTGCAAAGCAGATGATCAGGTCACTTATCGGAATAGTGTATTGGCCGACTCAATCATGCAACTACGGGGAGCAAAGGATGTCAAATCAGCCGATGTGCAGAGCAATGCAAACCACGGGCAATGTGTTCAACCCGCCGTGTTTCAAACTGTGTTTTTCTTTGCTACGGTACAAGCACAGATTGCCACTAGCACGCGTGATTTACCTACCTTACCCGTTCGCATGTACCCCAATCCCGCCCGTGAATTTACCCGCCTGGATGGCTTACCCAAATCAGGGCAGGTAATATTGTCCAATGTCCAAGGGCAAATTGTTTTTCGCAGCATCATCAATAATCCCTACATGGACATTCCCCTGCAAGGTTTGAGTAAAGGAATCTATTCGGTACAACTGCTTTCCGCGCAGGGAATTTGGCACAACAAGCTATTGGTGCAGTAAAGCATTGGATTCCAATGTTAAGTTTTTGCCGGGCTATTTACTTCTTGGGTTTTTCCCTTTACCTTTGTGTTAATTGAATGTAAACTATTTTTTAATTGCATGTAAAAAGTCAATTTTTAATGGGAAAGAAAAAGGTAATGGAGCCCATTCCAGAAACACAAATCAAAGAAGTTACTCCTGAACGTAAAAAAGGAGCTTCTGCCAAACCAAAGGAAGCCAAAAAACCTGTTGCAAAAGTAAGTAGCCCCAAAGCTGGAGCTTCAACCAAAGCAAAAGCCAAAGCCAATTTGACTACACCAGTTTCGCCAACCCCAGATGCTGTCAGCAAAAAAGCGAAGGCAAAAAAAGAGAAGGCTAAAGACAAAGCCAACTCAAAAGCAAAACTGGAGGCCATCAAGCAGAAGATCAAGGCGCTTAAAAAGCAATGGGTTACTGCGATTGAACAAGTTGATGAATTGAAAAAAGCCTTTAAAAAGCTGAAGAAAAAAGAGGGCAAGGACAAAGCGAAAGCCAGTTTGGATGCCAACTTAAAAAAAGCAAAGGCTGAGCGCAAAACCTCGAAAAAAGCTTTTAAAGCTGCTAAAAAGAATAAAAAAGCAGCTTAAATCTGCTTTTAGACAAGGTCTAAGAAAGATTTATAGTAGCTATTGATTCATAATGGTTGGTAAGTTATCGGCGCGGGGGGCTTGTCCCTCAGGCGCCGTAACTGTTTTTACAACAACTAAAGTCTTGGGTTGTTGAAGATGATGCTTTGCAAGCTTTTCCCGATATTACCAAAAATTCTACTACTTTGAATCTCAAAACTGATGTCTGCATCATGGGAGCTGGCCCAGGAGGGGTGGCTACTGCCTTGAAATTAAGCTACTTGGGCATTCCTTGTATTTTGGTGGATAAAGCCACTTTCCCCCGCGATAAAATCTGTGGCGACGCCATCAGTGGCAAAGTAACCACCTTGCTCAATCGCCTCGATCCCGAGATCATGCAGCGCTTTCACGCCGAACCCATTCAAACCGACGTTTGGGGCGTACGTTTTGTAGCGCCGAACCGCAAAAAACTGGATATCCCCTTTAAAGCCGGGTATGTCCGCAATGAAAAAATGGCTCCTGGCTACGTCAGCAAACGTATGGAATTCGACAATTTTTTGATCGAAGAAGTAAAGCGGCGGGATAACATCCAACTTTTATTGGAAACGCCCATTGATGCCTATGAGCGGACCGACCTGGGATTCCGCCTGCACAGCAAGCTCAAAGACGTCCACATCGATTGCCAGCTCCTGATCGACGCATCAGGTGCCCACTCTCCCTTCAGTCGACAATACGCGGGACTGGAAAAAGACCCCAAACACCATGCCGCAGCTGTACGGGCCTACTACCGCAATGTGAGTGAGATTCCCACCGACAACTTTATCGAATTGCATTTCATCAAAAATGTTACCCCCGGGTACTTCTGGATTTTTGCCCTGCCCAACGGTGAAGCCAATGTAGGCATCGGTATGCGCAGCGATATTGTCAAAAAACGGGGTGTAAACCTTCGCGAAGAATTGGCCCGCATCATCGCAGAAGATCCGGCGATCAGTCCACGTTTTAAAAATGCGGAACTGATTGGCAAGTTTGAAGGTTATGGCCTGCCCTTAGGGTCTAAAACCCGTCGGATTTCTGGCGATCATTTCATGTTGGTAGGTGATGCCGGACACTTGATTGACCCACTTACCGGAGAAGGCATCGGCAATGCCTTCTATAGTGGCATCATTGCTGCGGAACAAGCGGTGCTATGTTTGCAGGAGAAAAATTTTTCTGATATTTTTTTAATTGCATATGATGTTCGTATTCAAAGAGTTTTAGGCTCCGAAATGAAGCTAAGTTATAAAATGCAGCAGATTGGAGGTAACCCTTCACTATTAAATTTCGTATCTAATATCATCGATGGCAACCGAAAAATCCTGGAGTATTTTTCGGCGATGTACACCGATTTCGATTTGCGCGAAAAATTGGTCAAGCCCTGGTTCTGGATTAAAATGTGGTTAAAAAAAAGCTAAAATTTCAAATCCAAACAACCAAATTGGCCCAAATCGAGTCTATTAAGTTATGAGTTTGTAATTTTTTGAAAGAAATACTGCCGATTTCACATTTTCTTAGCGATTGTGCTAGAATTTTAGGAAAAATTTAAGTATTATACAGGCAATTTTTCCAGACTTCGGATGTTATTCTTTCATACAATATGATTTTAGTCGGCTTAAGTTTCATAAACTAGTGAGTGTAATTCGTGACCTTCCATTTGGGAGGTCATTTTTTTTTGTTATACTTACCGCTGTACACAATGATTTTCCCTATGCTGCAATTGAAGGGTTTAGCGGGTCAGGGCATCACCCAACTGGATTTGGGCGCCACCGCCCCAGGTACCATCGGCGAATATTGGCTTCACCTCAGCGACAATGGAATTGGTGAACCCGTATTGTTGCCAATTATGGTTGCACGCGGCAAACACGATGGCCCGGTATTGGGCCTTACCGCTGCTATCCATGGCAATGAGCTGAACGGCATTCCTGTGATCCAACGTTTGTTCCGCACCATCGATGTCCAAAAACTGCATGGAACGATTGTAGGGGTACTAGTCATGAATGTACCCGGGCTGCTGCGCGAAACCCGCCGCTTCAACGACGGAGCCGACCTGAACCGCATTGCTCCGGGCAAACCCGATGGCAACGTCAGTGAGGTGTACATCAACCGCATTGTGGATCGTATCCTCAAAAACTTCGACTACCTGATTGATTTACATACGGCCAGCTTTGGGCGGGTCAACTCCTGGTACATTCGCGCTGATATGAATTCAGAGATCACCGCCTGGATGGCACGTCTGCAAAATCCGGAGATTATTCTACACAACAAGCCCAACGATGGTACTTTCCGTGGTGCGGCCAGTTCACTAGGCATTCACGCAATTACCCTCGAATTGCGCGACCCCCATATCTTTCAGTTTGAAGTCATCGAAGATGCCCTACAAGGCATCAACAACGTCATTTATTACCTCAACATGTTGAAGGGTGAAATCATCGTTTGCAATGACCCCATTATTCTCTGCCAACGCTCCTACTGGATGCACACGGATGAAGGTGGAATCCTGCACGTGATCCCCCGGGTGTGCGAACAAGTCAAAAAGGGACAATTGGTGGCCGAAGTCCGTAGCATTTTTGGCAAACTCAACCGCGAATATCACGCACCCGAAGACGGTATCATCATTGGCAAAAGTGTGGATCCGATTAATCCGACAGGGAGCCGGATTATACATTTGGGGGTGAAGACGTCGATTGTAAGTACTGAAGCCTAGTGTTCGTCTTTCATAACTTTTGAATAAACAGATAAATAGAATAGGTCTACTAAGCTATAAAACAAAGTCATTCTTCCCACCGTCGATAAAAAACCCACCTTCAGAGAAAAAACTGGACATCTTAACGATTTGATAACAACTTGCCCGACATATAACCGACTTGTAAGTCATCACCGACACAATTTTTGAAGAATGAAAAAAACGGGCACCTTACTCATTAGCTTCCTGCTGCTCAATGTAGGAATCGCCGGAGCATCAGATGTAAAAACGGGTAAAACAGTTACCCTTTCCAAAGATGCACCCAATAATGTATACGTCGCTGCGGGCGATGTGAACATCAACGCCAAAGTCAACGGAGATTTGGTCAGCGCGGGTGGCAATATCCGCGTCAATGGTGCTACTCAGCAGGATGTTTTACTGGCGGGTGGCGAGATCAGATTGAACGGCCAAAGTGAAGGCGATGTACGCATCCTGGGTGGCGAAGTACGGGTGACCCAAAACGTAAAAGGCGACCTTACCATAACTGGCGGGGAAATCACCATTGACGAAGGCGTAAGCATTGGCGGCGATTTGATTATTGCTGGTGGCGAAGTCCGACTCAATGGTAATGTGCTTGGCAAAGTACACATTGCTGGTGGTAAATTGTATCTCAATGGCGATGTAGAAGGAGGTATTGAAGCCAAGGCTGGATTCATTGAGATCAATGGCCGGGTCAATGGTGAAAGTGAACTCGCGGCAAAAAGGCTGGTCCTGGGCTCTTCCGCCTTTTTTGGTGGCAATGTAAAATATTGGACTGAGCGCCACAACCCAAGTTTTAGTGGTAAACTCGCCGACGGAGTCAAAGCATCTTACAGTTCTGCCCTAAAGCCTGACTGGGCCGATTGGGAATTCAAATTGAAAGATGTATCCCACAAAGTAAAACGGGGCATTGGGTTCTTCCAGGTATTTAGCGGTTTGTTCATGACCATTTTGCTGATTGCCTTTGGAGATAAAATGTTTACCCGTTATGCTGGCCAAGCCTCCCGCAATGCCGGGCCTGCTTTTGGACTGGGTACGATGTTGCTGATTGGGATTCCATTTTTGGCTAGTATTGCCTTTGCAACTGTAATAGGTATTCCTGTTGGAGTAATCGGCATGGGTGTATACGGTGCCATGATGAGTACCTCAGTCGCGCTTCCTGCGGTGATCGCCGCTTATGAATGGCGTAAATTGAAGGATCAAACCTGGAGCCGCGGTGCTGTCACCCTGGTTGCTATGGCGCTGTTCCTAGGTTTGCGTTTGGTGTCTCACATCCCAGTTGTAGGTTGGATTGTGGGCTTTGCTGCTGCCGCAATTGCATTTGGCTACATCTACATGATCATCCGCAAAAAGATTGACCCTAGCGCACCTGCTTCTCACGATTCGGACGAAGAAAAGGACAGCGAAGATTTTGTGTAAACAACTACTCATAATATTTGAAGCCCAAGTTGCGCAAGCATTTGCAACTTGGGCTTTTTGTTTAAATTTACCCTGCACTAAAATCAATAACCATGAAACCAACCTGGATTGAAATTCCGGCTACCGACATACAGCGGGCGCAAACCTTCTACGAAGCCGTTTTTGAAGAAAAAACCCAATTGCTCGATATGGGCGAGTTCAAAATGGCCATTTTTACCACCGGAGGCTTTGCGCTTTGCCAGTATCCGGGAGTGTATAAGCCCAGTACGGATGGAGTTTTGGTTTACCTGAATGCCAATCCAGACTTAAGCAGTATTTTGGATAAAGTGACTCCTGCGGGGGGAGAAATTCTAATTGAAAAACGGCAAATTTCACCTGAGCAAGGGTACATGGCGGTATTGTTGGATACGGAAGGGAATCGACTAGGTTTGCGATCAAAGGGCTAACGTGTCACACTGCTGAGTATTTTTATTTTTTCAATTCCAAATTATCAATTAACCTCACCTCCCCTACCCAACTTGCCACACAAGCTACAATCCATTTGTGCTCTGTAGGCTCAATAACTGGCAATAAAGTCCGCCCATCTACAATTTGAAAATACTCTGGCCGAAATTCAGGTAAACTCAGTCGTTGCATCGCTTCCGCTTCGATTTCAGCAATGGGTTGAATGCCCAACTGCGTTTTGGCCCAGCTCAAAGTTTGGTAAATCACCGGAGCTACCGTCCGTTGAGCTTCACTCAGGCGCACATTGCGCGAGCTCATCGCCAACCCGTCTGCTTCCCTTACAGTGGGTACCATCACCAATTCTACTGGCAAGTTCAATTGCCGGATCATGTGCCCCACGATGCTGAATTGTTGAAAATCTTTTTGCCCCATGTACAAACGATCGGGCTGCACGATGTCGAGCAGGCGTTTGACCACCTGGGCCATGCCCTGAAAATGCCCGGGGCGAAAGGCACCTTCCATCACTTTGTCCAATTGCCCCAACTCCAGTTGTAATGTCGTTTCCAGGCCCGGCGGATAAATTTCCTCTACAGCGGGCATAAAAACAACTTCTGTACCAACCGATTCCAACATTGCGAGGTCTTTCTCAGGTGTACGCGGATATTTTTCCAAATCTTTGGGATCATTGAATTGCGTAGGATTCACAAAAATGCTGCACACTGTACAAGCATTGTGCGCTTTGCTGTGGCGAATCAAATCGAGGTGCCCTGAATGAAGGGCCCCCATGGTTGGTGCAAATCCAATCTGCTCGCCCAATCGGCGGCGAGAATTGAGGTACTGCTGAAGTTCACTAAGGGTGTGGTACAAAAACATCGTTGGCAATGAAGTGTTATTATATTGAGGATAAGAAAATTGGCGCAATTTAGGAATGACTTGGAAACAAGTTGCTCATTAATAAGGAAAAGTGCTCAATATTTCTTACTTTTGCAACTCGTTCGCAGTTGCCTTGTCAAAAATCTGTTGTACAGAGGTAAAAACAGGGCAAAATAATGTCCCGGCTATATGAGTAAGAAGAAAGTGCTGATTGTGACGCAAGAAATGGAGCCTTATACTGTCGCTTCTGAGATTGCAGCTATGGCTCGAAAATTGCCACAACACATCCAGGAAAACGGGCTGGAAATCAGGGTTTTAATGCCTAGATTTGGTTCTATCAACGAACGAAGGCATCGACTCCACGAAGTGGTGAGGCTTTCCGGGATGAACATTATTGTCGACGATGACGACTACCCACTCATCATCAAGGTCGCCTCGTTGCAAGAAGCACGGATGCAAGTCTACTTTTTGGACAACGATGACTTTTTCCGACGCAAGTCGGTTTTTGTAGACGATAGTGGGGTTCCTTTTGATGACAACGCCGATCGGGCCGTGTTTTTCTGCAAGGGGGTCATCGAAACAGTGAAAAAATTTGGTTGGCCACCCGATGTAGTACATTGCCTGGGGCCAATGACCAGTTTGATTCCATTCTACCTCAAGTCTGCCTACAAAAGTGATCCTTTGTTTCAAAACACCAAAGTAGTTTATTCGGTGTACAATGAAGCATTGGAAGATTCTTTCAATCTGGAGACCTTTTTGGCTAAAGCAGGCATCAACAACATCTCCGCCGAAGAACTGGCCGCTTACGAAACGGATGGCGCAGTAACCCTCCACAAAGGGGCGATTGCTTTCGCCGATGGAGTAGTCAAGGGCAGCCACAGCTACAATGAGGACATCCAGGCGATTTTGGCACAAACCGATAAACCGGTGATCAATGGCCAAAGTCCGGAGGATCTGCCTGAAATTATGGAATTCTACCAAACTTTAATGGGCCAGATTGTGGCAGAATAAGTGCTACACTGCTCAAATTTAGTTGAGAAGGTTAAGGGAGGTTGAGGAAGGTTGAGGCTGCCGCGAGCGACTTAGACAAGGACAATGTCAACATCGCTGCGGTAGCCTCAACCTTCTCAACCTTCCTCAACCTTCTTAACCATTTCGATTAATTTTCACACTTCACCATGAAGCATTTTAGTTGTTACCTGACTGTTTTAGGCTTGAGCCTGGCTACTGTTTTTTCTTGTACCAACCCCATCGATACGGGTTCGGATTTATTGGATGAAGACCTGGTCAACGTTCAAAATATCGATACCTTCAAAATCACGACTACGGCTGTACCAGGAGATTCTTTATTGGTTTATTCCATTCCCACTGCTGCTTCAAGTGGTTTTATATCCCGATACTTTTTGGGTAAAATGAATGACCCAATCATGGGCTTGACGGATGTGGCAATCCAAACTCAGCTGGTGCCCGCGTTCCAAACCCATCCTGGTTTGGGCATTACCGTTGACTCCATCGTATTGGTCCTTCCTTACAGTACTGCCAACATTTACGGCGATAAGGCTCAACGGTATGACCTGGAAATTCGGGAATTGGCCGACTCCTTTGCATTGGATAAAAACTATTACGGTAATCAAAAATTGCCAGCTAATGCAGGGGTCTTGCAGGCCAAAACCTTTGCTGTCAACTTTGATTCAATTAAAATCAAGGACTATTCCACCAACACCGCCGTTGAAACAAAAGTACCCGCTCAATTGCGCATCCCTATCACTGACCCTGAGTTTAAGGCTAAATTGTTGGGCATCGATACAGCAGTGTACAAAAGCCGGGTCAAATTCATCAAAGCCTTTTACGGCTTGCAATTAAAAACGACCAATATTGGCAAAGCACTGGCTGCCTTTGATCTTACTTCTAGTCGCGCAGGTTTGTACATGTATTTCAAAACATCGACCGGTAGCACTCAAGAATACCGCTATGTATTTGGTTTTGTAGCAGCCAATTCCATTACCCGCGACCGAGGCACCAGTTTGTTGGGCAAATACCTGGCCGGTGAACCCAATCAGGAGTACATTCTGCTCCAGGGGCAAGAAGGAGCCAATAGCAAGTTTACCATCCCTGGCCTCAAAAACCTGAAAAACGTCATCGTCAACAAAGCCGAATTGGTACTCAAAGTGGCCAATGTCCCCGGCGATGAACCTGTATTCTTTACCCCCAGCCCGCGTATTCTGGCCATGTACCGCAATGATAAAGGCCGACTTACCGTAGTTGAAGATTTTGATGCTGCCGTCCAAACAAATAATCTTGATCTTTATTATGGTGGCAACTACGTCAGTGGAGTAAACAATGAGCCAGGTACATATACTATCAACCTGAGCGCACACGTTCAAAATATAATCAAAGGGAAAGTGCCTAATGACATTTACCTCAAGGCCTTTCCATTAGCCGAATCAGCCGCAAGAACCACCCTGTACCGGGCCGATCACCCCCTGTATGGCGCAAAATTGAAGTTGTATTATACCCAACTGGGACAGTGAAAAGCGAAAAGTGAAAAGTGAAAAGCAAGCAGACTATCTGGGGTTTGCTGCTCTATTTTTCATTTTTCACTTTTCACTTTTCACTTAATAGCTAGTAGAACATGTGTGGAATCGTCGCTTATTTAGGCGCTGCGGACGCCTACCCCAAACTCATCAAAGGATTAAAAAGGCTGGAGTACCGTGGATACGACAGCTCGGGAGTTGCCCTTCACAACGGCGACTTATTGGTTTACAAAAAGAAAGGAAAAGTCAGTGATCTGGAAGCCCACGCGGCAGGAAAACCGCTGCACGCTACCATCGGCATTGGCCATACCCGTTGGGCTACCCACGGCGAACCCAATGACGTAAACGCTCACCCGCACCTTTCTTCCAATGGCCGTCTGGCCCTGGTGCACAATGGTATCATTGAAAACTACGACTTGTTAAAAACGGCGCTCCTGAAAGAAGGACACGTTTTTCACAGCGATACCGATACCGAAGTTTTGGTCAACCTGATTCAGGCCGTACAAGACCGGGATCAACTCCCTCTGGAGGAAGCAGTCCGTTTGGCGCTTACCCGGGTAGTCGGTGCCTATGCGATTGTAGTGATGGACCAGCAGGAGCCCGATAAATTGGTTGCTGCCCGCAAAGCCAGCCCCTTGGTACTGGGCCTGGGCGACCAGGAGTTTTTCGTAGCCTCGGATGCTACCCCTATTGTAGAGCATACCAATCGGGTGATATACCTCAATGACGAAGAAATTGCGGTACTGCACCGGGATGGGCACTACGACATTCGCGGCATCAACAACGAAAAACAAACACCCTTTATCCATGAGTTGGAGATGAAGATCGAGTTGCTGGAAAAAGGCGGCTACGATTATTTCATGCTCAAGGAAATCCAGGAACAGCCCAATACCCTCCGCGATTGTATGCGGGGGCGCATCAACGCGGATGAGGGCTGGATTCACCTGGGCGGCCTGGCCGATTACGCCGCCAAAATAGCCAAGGCCAAACGCTTTGTGATGATTGGCTGTGGTACTTCCTGGCACGCTGGTTTGATTGGAGAATACCTGTTTGAAGACCTGGCGAGGATACCTGTGGAAGTAGAATACGCTTCCGAGTTTCGTTACCGCAATCCGGTCATTTCGGAAAAAGACGTGGTCATTGCCATTTCTCAATCCGGAGAAACTGCCGATACTTTGGCCGCTTTGGAGATTGCCAAAGAGAAAGGTGCGTTCCTGTATGGCGTGGTCAACTCGGTTGGTTCTTCCATTGCGCGTACTACCCATGCAGGCTCATACATCCACGCTGGACCGGAAATTGGAGTAGCCTCCACCAAGGCATTTACCGGTCAAGTTACCCTCCTGACCCTCATGGCCTTGTACCTGGCGCACCACCGAGGCACCATTTCGGAGCAATATTACCGCAAATTGATTGTGGAATTGACCCAAATTCCAGAAAAGATTAAAAGGGTATTGCAACAAGACGATAAGATCAAGTATATTGCAGCGGAAATCAAAGACCACCACAACGCCATTTATTTGGGACGGGGTTATAATTTTCCGGTTGCGCTGGAAGGAGCACTCAAGCTAAAAGAAATTTCCTATATCCATGCCGAAGGTTATCCGGCTGCGGAAATGAAACATGGCCCAATTGCGCTCATCGATGAAAACATGCCAGTCATTGTCATTGCTACCAATCGCAGCGCCTACGATAAAATCGTCAGCAATATCCAGGAGGTCAAAGCACGCAAAGGCAGAGTTATTGCGATAGTGCCAGAAGGCGATGATACCATCAGCCGGATTGCCGACTACACCATTGAAATACCCGAAACCGAAGACCCGCTTTCGCCTCTGTTGTCGGTGATTCCCTTACAATTGCTTTCGTATTACACTGCAGTAATGAGAGGATGTAATGTAGATCAACCACGCAACCTGGCCAAATCAGTCACGGTAGAATAGAAACCATAAAAATGAGCAACAAAGAAGCCGTAACCACCATGGGGTACAACTCTCAAAAGGATGAGCTAATCATCCCCGAGTATGGGAGAAATGTACAAAACATGATACTTTACGCTAAAGAAATAGCGGACGATCGCGCCCGCCAGCACGTTGTAGAGGAAATCGTCAACATGATGATGATGATGCACCCTCAAAACCGGAACCTGGAAGATTACCGCGTCAAACTTTGGCGCCACGTTTTTAAAATTGCCAATTACGACCTCCGCGTAACGCCACCCAATGGCATTACCCCTTCAGCGGCAGACGACAACCGCAAACCGGACAAGGTCAATTACCCGACTGCAGAGCCAGGTTTTCGGCATTATGGCAACAACGTGCAACGCCTGATCCGTCGTGCCCTGGAAATGGAACCAGGCCCTAAGCGCAATGGCTTCGTAGCCACCATTGCTTCCTACATGAAGTTGGCTTACCGCACCTGGAACAAGGAGCACTTCGTCAGCGACGATGTCATCAAAACCGACCTGGAGATCATCTCTCAAGGCAAATTGTCTTTGGACGAACTGGGTTCCATCGAAAACCTGACGCCCGCTCACCAAGGCAATAACATGAACAACAACAACCGCCGCCGCACCAATAACCAGGGTGGCAGCAACAACCGCCAGCAGCGCAGCAACAATGGTGGGGGCGGTGGTCGCTCCTCCTACGGTGGTCGCCAGCAAAACAACAACAGTGGCGGCTTCAAACAACAAAGAAACAATAAACGGAAATAAGGAATTGGTTTGAAACAAAGACACCCAAGATCCAACGGTCACTGAGCGAAGGCGAAGTGCCGTTGGATCTTGGGTGTCTTTGTTTCAAATCAAATTTCAGGAACCTTTTCACAAATGACTCTCGACGCTTTTGAAGTCATCGGCGGCCAGCCCCTGTCCGGTGAAATAGTACCCCAAGGCGCTAAAAACGAAGCGCTGCAGGTGTTGTGCGCACCCTTGCTCTCCGCTGAAAAAGTTACCATCGCCAATGTGCCCCAAATCCAGGACGTAGTGCTCCTCATTGAGCTCCTGGAAGGTCTCGGCGTAAAAGTGGAAAAAACCAGCGCCGATACCTATACCTTTCAAGCCGACGACATCAATTTGGTCTACCTCAATTCGGCTGAATTTCTGAATAAAGCGAGCAAAATTCGCGGCTCGGTTATGCTGATTGGGCCGTTGTTGGCGCGTTTTGGCAAAGCTTTTTTACCAAAACCGGGAGGCGATAAAATTGGCCGCCGCCGTTTGGATACCCACTTTTTGGGCCTGCAGTCGCTGGGCGCCGAGTTCAAATTTGATGGAGACCTCAATGTCTATTTTGTAGAAGCGAAAGAACTCCGGGGTACCTATATCCTGATGGACGAAATTTCGGTGACCGGTACGGCCAATGTTGTGATGGCCGCGGTACTGGCCAAAGGTACTACCACCATTTACAATGCTGCTTGTGAGCCTTACGTCCAGCAATTGTGCAAACTGCTCAACCGCATGGGTGCCCGCATCAGTGGCGTGGGTTCCAATCTGTTGATTATTGAGGGAGTGGAAAGCCTGGGTGGTGCCGAGCACCGCATGCTGCCCGACATGATTGAAGTAGGTAGTTTCATTGGCTTAGCCGCCATGACCCAGTCCGACCTGACCATCAAAGGGGCCGGAGTGGCCGATTTGGGCATCATCCCCCATATGTTTGAACGGATGGGCATTGAGATGGAGATCCAGGGCGACAACATCCGCATTCCTGCCCAGGAACATTACGAAATCCAGAGTTTCATTGATGGTTCGATCATGACCATTTACGATGCACCCTGGCCGGGCTTCACGCCCGACTTGATGAGCATCATGCTCGTAGTGGCTACGCAGGCCCGCGGTAGCGTGCTGATCCACCAAAAGATGTTTGAAAGTCGCCTGTTCTTTGTGGACAAACTGATCGATATGGGTGCACAAATCATCCTTTGTGATCCCCACCGGGCCACTGTGATTGGCCTCGACCGTCGGCAGCCACTGCGGGGTATTTCGATGACTTCGCCGGATATTCGCGCCGGGGTAGCGCTTTTGATTGCTGCACTTTCGGCCAAAGGCAAAAGTGTAATCCACAACGTAAACCAGATTGACCGGGGGTATCAGTTTATTGAGCAGCGGTTGAAGAATATTGGAGCGCAGATTGCGAGGGTGTAAGATCCAAAATACAATAATTTCTATGTAGAATTTGAATTGCGCCCACAGTATGGACGCAATTCAAATGATTATTTAATCTTATTTGGATTAAAAATTATCCGTACTTTTATTATCGTTGAATTAGTTTCAACCCTTTTTATTTCATCTTAGCCTTCCCAATCACACAAATCAGTCCTGCCATGCAAACCAGAGAAAAAACCATCCTGCTCGTCTTTGCCATCGCATCCATTGGCAATTTAGCCTCTACCGTTCTTGATTCCAGTATGCTCAATTATGCAACCAAGCCCCTTTTGCTGCTGCCTTTGTTGTTGGCCTGGCAATCTGTGACCGCGTTCAAAACCCGTTTTGATCGTCTAATCGCCGGAGCCTTCCTTTTTTCCTGGTTTGGAGATTTGCTCTTGATGATGGTTTCGAGCGCCTGGGGGCAAGATGTGCCTTTTTTCATCCTGGGCCTGGGGAGTTTTTTGGTGGCACACTTGTTTTTTATAGCGGCTTTTTGGCACTGGAAAGGCAAACGTACGGGGCTGATTCAACAAAAGCCCTGGCTCTTGTTGCCCTTTTTGTTGTTTTGGGGCATTTTGATGTACATCCTTTGGCTGGGTTTGGGCGATTTGCGGATTCCGGTTACAGCGTATAGTTTGGTGATCATTGTGATGACCTCAAGCGCACACAATTTATGGAACCTCCTGGCGGTGCCTGCCAAGAGTTATTTGAGCATCGGCACCATTCTGTTTGTGCTTTCGGATAGTTTGATCGCCGTGAATAAGTTCGCCAGCCCGTTTGCGGAGGCGTCTTTTGCCATTATGCTCACCTACATTGTGGCGCAGTATTTGATTTATTTGGGAGCGAAGGGGATGCGTTAAAAGGACTAACTAATGTAGATTCATGGACTCCTTTTTAAAAGCTGAGGGGGTCTGCCCGGCCATTTTTTTAAAAAAACGGCTAAAATGAGCAGGTTCTTCAAAACCAAGTTCATACCCAATTTCACTCGCCGACAGATCTGTGTACAAGATTAATCTTTTACTTTCCAAAAAAATGCGATTGGCAATAATTTGCAAAGGGCTTTTATCGCTGAATTTTGAGAACAAATTGCTCAGGGTCTTGGGCGACTTGAACATCAGGTTGGCATAATCCTGAACCTGGTGAATTTTTTTATAGTTGTTTTCCACCAGGAGGTTAAACTGTCGAATGGTGTCCAAATCCGGATTATTCAACTGCCCAACAGCAGATTGCTCCTTGACGAGCCGGGTTAATTTGATGATTAGGCGTTTGAGAAGTACCCGCAACATCTCACCCTGAATATTGTCCCGCGTTTCAAATTCGTCGCGAAAAACCTCTACGAGAAGGCTAAAGCTCCGGGTAAGTTTCTCATCCAAAAAAATAGGATAGGTTTCTCTCCAGCCATAAAACAACAAACCTGAACAAGAAACCTCCGCGTCGTGGGTAATAATGCAATAAAATTCGCGGTTGAATTGCCAAATAACCGCATCCTCCGAACGCTCAAGGCGAAAAGAATGGCTAACATTGAGGGCAATAAAAGTGTTTTCAGGTACTTCAAAGGCCAGCTCGTCCACCACAATTTGCTGCGATTTGCCCCGGTTCCAAATGAGGGCGTTGAATTTTTTATCTTGTTCCTGAAAAAAATAACGGGTAAAATCGGCCTGGCCAACCGTCATGATGAATTGGCCACCCACCGCCGACTCTCGATATTCGTAACGCATAAGGTTGTTTTAGGCAGTCACAGGAGTACTTGGAGCAAATGGAGTCGCCTCTGCAATCTCCCACTCCCCTTTAATCATGCGATGAATATAACAGTTATCGGCTTGTTTAAAAAGCTCACTGCGCTGATCATCGCTAAGATCACCTTCAATGTGGAGTGCAACTTGTACCTGCGGGGCCAAACTTCGATCAGGGTTGCGTTTAACCGACATTTCGAGCTGGGCATCAACTTCCCGAATTTCCCAACCATTTTTACGCGCAATGAACCGTACGGTTGCTACTTTACACGCTGCTAATGCCGCCAACAATAAATCTTCAGGTGAAAAACCCTGGTCAGTACCTTTACTGGTAATGGGCTCATCACTTACAATGGAATGACGACCATTCGAAATTACCGATTGAAAACCAGTGGGGAGATTTTTGATGCTGATTTTGGTAGACATGACTTGACTTTTTTGATACCACAAAATTAGAGGCAAAATCAGCAGTCTCACTTACCAATTTTGCCTCTATCCTTACCAATTTTCCTTTAAACAACCTAAACCAAGGCTGCGTCCAGTTCGACAGCAACTGGAAAATCGATCGGAATTTGTGTGACACCGTGCAAAAAGTTAGAGATGATTTTGTCTCCAATTACAATAATGATGTCAACAACGTTGGCTTGAGTATAGCCGGCTGCCAATAATCTTTCAATGGATTCAGGTGAAGGTTTACCCCGCTTGATGGTCAGGTCTTTTGCAAATTTGGCTAGTGCATCCAATTTGGCATCAAAAGTAACTTCGCCTGTACGGATTTCTAAAATTTGATCCTCACTAAAACCATGCATTTTACCCAAAGCAGTGTGGGCGCTCAAGCAATACAAACATTCATTGACCTGGCTTACTACCAGGTTGATTACTTCCCGTTCTTTTGCACGCAGGGTGCTCTTGCGGTTTTGCAGGGCAAGGTAATCTGCCAATGCGGTTTCATTCAGTGCGAAAGTGGCATATAAGTTGGGGACGAACCCGAGGTTTTTTTGCAAATTGTCAAAAATAGCCTGATTGTTGGCCGAAACTTGGTCACGGGTTGGAACATTGAAGTGTGTCATCGTTTTAGATTTTTGATGGTGGTAAATCTGTTTTTTGATGACACAAAGATGGAGGGGAAATGGATGGAGCAGTTAGGCAATATTTCCTCCAAATTTATCAATTCTTCCCTGTCTTAGTCTTACGGCTGCCCCGTATTCCGGTACCGCCACACCGAACGAATCATTCGAAAAGGCAAAATCGCCAGGGCAATGACACTGCCTACACCAAACAAAATGAACTCATTGCGTACGTATTGCACCATGGCCCGGGAGGTTTCAATGGGCAGCAATCCCACTAAATCTTCCGGTTCGTTGTAATCCAGAAAAACCTGAAAGCGGTTCATTTCCTGAATGAGCAAAAAAGCGGCCGGGATGGTCAAAAAAATCAACGCCACTTTTAACCACTGGATTTTGGCCAAAAAGGTGGTGCGCAATAAAAAAATGTACCGCGCTACGGTAATAAAGGTGACGATGTAAATGATGTTGATCCGCCAAAAAGGGTAGCCCTCCGTGTATAGATAGACGGGCGCCAATACCAGGGCCAAAAACAACCCGGTAAGCAACCACCATAACAACTCCAGGCGGAGTTTTTGTGCGTTGGATATTTCTTGCATGACATTTTTGATAAAAACTGCGCAAAGGTAGGCAAACTGCACTACTTATTTCCTGTTGCATTTTTACTGTTTACAAAAAAGACTACAAAACGCCGAATGGTTATTTGGGTGAATCAAATTTATTTACTAACCTTGAAAATTATTGAAACTATAAACATGACAAGCACATCAACCGCAAAACCCGTGGACTTGACCACGGAAGAGAAAAAAACCATTCGGGCAGTTATCCTGGCCTCATCGGTAGGTACCTTGATCGAATGGTACGACTTCTACATTTTTGGCGCATTGGCGTCGATCATTTCTACCAAATTTTTTCCAGCCACCAATCCTACGGCAGCCTACCTTTCGGTGTTGGCCACTTTTGCGGCGGGCTTTGTCGTTCGACCCTTTGGCGCTTTGGTATTTGGCCGCTTGGGTGACCTGGTTGGTAGGAAATATACCTTTTTGCTGACCCTGATCATCATGGGTGGCTCTACTTTTGCCATTGGTTTGGTGCCAAGTTATGCAGCCATAGGCGCTGCGGCACCGTTGCTGGTGTTGCTCTTGCGTTTGTTACAAGGTTTGGCCCTGGGCGGTGAATACGGCGGAGCGGCTACCTATGTGGCCGAGCACTCGCCCGCCCATCAACGCGGGTATTACACCAGCTGGATTCAAACCACGGCCACGCTTGGCTTGTTCCTGGCCCTTGGGGTGATCCTGTTGACCCGCAACTCCATGGGTGTGGCCAGTTTTGGCGATTGGGGCTGGCGGATTCCTTTCATCGTATCGGCCTTTTTGATCGGTATTTCAATCTACATCCGCTTGCGCATGAACGAGTCGCCACTGTTCCGCAAAATTAAGGCGGAAGGCAAGGTATCCGCGAATCCACTTAAGGACTCTTTCACCAAACGCGCCAATATGAAGATGGTGTTGCTGGCCTTGTTTGGGGCTACTATGGGGCAAGGTGTGGTGTGGTACACGGGTCAGTTTTATGCACTTTCCTTTATTGAAAAAACCTGTAGCATTGAATTTGTCCAGGCGCGCAACATCATCCTGATTGCTCTGGCTATTGCAACACCAGCATTCGTGCTCTTTGGCTGGTTGAGCGACAAAATTGGCCGCAAGTTCATCATGCTGGCGGGGATGTTGCTGGCCATTGTGACATACCGCCCGATCTACCATGCGATGTTCACTACTGCAGATCTGGCTCAAAAGCAGGAAATCACGGCTCAAACCACCAGCACGAATAGTACCGAAAATGTAGCAGGTGGAACTTTGACCACCACCGTGATCAGCAAAGCCTACACCGACGGAACAAGCTATAAAGAAACGACCAAAACAACTCAACTGAGCGATGCTGCGGCGGCGGTGCCCAAGCCAGTCATCACCAAGGAAGTGACGCTTAGCTCCAATGGTTTTTGGATGATGATTTTCCTGATTGTCATTCAGGTGCTTTATGTAACGATGGTTTATGGGCCAATTGCAGCTTTCCTGGTGGAAATTTTCCCGACCCGCATTCGCTACAGCTCGATGTCGCTGCCTTATCACATTGGCAACGGGATTTTTGGTGGGTTGACGCCTTATATTGCCACCCGCTTGACTACCAGCATGAGTGATCCCTACGCGGGTTTGTGGTGGCCCATTATCGTTGCGGCGCTGTGTTTTGTGATCGGGGCCATCTACTTGTCGAACAAAGTTGATCCAAACGTTGGGGATTGATTTGCTGATCATTGTACTGTAAAACAGCACAGGCAGGCAGAAGAGCTTTTTAATTTTCAGGAAAACAAACAAGCAATGAACTCAATCAAAAGAATACTTGGGCTGGTTTGGATGGTTTTGGGCCCCGCCAGCATCGTTTTTGGGGTAATGCAAGCCATGCGCGAATTGTCGCCCAATGCGGCCGTTCCCCCAACCCAGGAGACCTATACTTTCTGGATCATCATCCTGGCAATTTTTGTGCCGATTGCCGCAGGCATGTCCTTGATGGGCTACTACGCCTGGCATGGGGATTATGACCATTTGGATGAGGAAAGAGGTGTGGATTAAGGGGCTAAAGAAAGGCGCCGTCAACGTCTAACTTTGTGTTCTTTGTGCCCTCTTTTTTTCTTTGTGCTAATAAAATGTCGCTTTAGCCTTTGAGCACTTAGGCACTCACAACTCCACCATCATTTGAATATTACTCCGCTCATAAGGCGAAGGATAACCGCTGATTTTTTCAAAACCCAACTTGTAATACAAACCAATCGCTGGTTTGAGCAGGGTATTGCTTTCCAAAAAAACGTTTCTGGCACCAAGCTCACGGGCTTTGTCCAGAATGGCTTTGCCGAGTAAAAAACCGATGTTTTTGCCTTGGGTCGCCGGACTCACGGCCATTTTTCCCAATTCGTAATCAAAAACCGGGTGGTCCTTTTTGATCAAAGCACATACGCCCACGGGTTGATCTTGGTACAAAGCCACCAAAATATGCCCTCCTTTGTCCAAAATATAACTTTGAGGGTGATCCAGAGCCTGGTAATCGGCAGGCTCCATTTTGAAGTATTTGGAAATCCACTCGACGTTCAAGTCCCGAAATGCTTGTTGATAAACGGGGGTGTAGTCCACAATTTTTACAGACTGACTTTCCCGTGCCTTACGTTGCTCAATCACCCGCTGCAACAATGATTTTTGGCTGAGCAAAAACTCCCATTCTTCGATGGCCTTCCACAAGTCGTGGTTGCTTTGGGCCATGATGGCTTCGATGGCATTGCCTACATCTTCAAATTGAGGTGCAATTTTATCGTTGATGGCCAAACC
The DNA here is from genome assembly GCF_965225875.1 of Haliscomenobacter sp. Lineage (GTDB taxonomy): Bacteria > Bacteroidota > Bacteroidia > Chitinophagales > Saprospiraceae > Haliscomenobacter. The sequence continues at coordinate 2,516,197 of NZ_CBDDBS010000002.1, forward strand.
TAGCTCGGAGAGGCTGACCAGGTTTTTGCGGGCGTCATTCTCGTCGCTGCCAAAGGTAATCAAGCCACTTTTCGCCATTTCGCGGATGATCTTGCTGACTGAAACATGGGAATGTTCAATTTCTTCGGCGATGCTGGTGATGGTTTTTGCTTCGCCACCAGAGAGGACATAATACACCGGGAACCACTTGGGTTGAAGGGTCACGCCGTAAAGGGTGTAAATCTGGGCAGCGTCCTCGGTGATCCATTCACTCAATCGCCGCAGGCGGGTGCCAATGGCTTTTTTGCCAGTTTGTTCGAAAAATGACATGAGCAGGGTGTTTTTAATTAAAGTTACGTAACCAGTTACAAAACTAGTTTTTATTTTGATTTGTGCAAATTTTGGGGCTTGATTTTTACAAAAAATGGGTGTCGCCCACCAAAACAGGAAGACACTTCATCTACTCAGATATACATTCAACTTCAATTCCAAAACAATGCGGATAAACCTTCCTGGGGTGAGTAGCCTGGCGCTACTGCTCGTGCTATCGTCGTGTGAGTTATTGGAGGATGTGGAGGCACCGATGTCTCCTGAACCTTGTGAAGAAGCTTCTTCCACAGACATTATTTGTCCTATATCCAGCTATCCTAATTATTTACCAAGCTACCCTGGTGGGCATAAACAAATGATGCGATTTCTTGCAGACCGTTTAGAATGGCCTAAAGAGCTTGAAAATTCATGTGTTGAGGGTATTGTCGTTGTAAAAATTATGGTTGAAAAAACCGGGAAAGTAAGCTCAACCAAAATCGCAAAAAGTTTACATCCAGCTTGTGATGCAATGAGTATTCAAGTGGTACAACAAATGCCCAATTGGCTGCCCGGCACGACCAAAGACGGTACTCCAATAGCAATGGAAATGAATTTACCCATCAGATTTCGCCTGGAATGAAACAAAGAACCAACCGAGTCCACAGTTTAGCAGTGCTACTCCTGACTCCACTTTTACTTTTCGCCCAGCATGAAGAGCTTCTGAATGCTCCACCACCGCCACTGGATACCCTGCATTTCCCGGTCTGGCCGGGTTGTTACGATCCTGCGTTGAGTGAGCAGGAGATCTTGCGCTGTACGCGCGAATGCCTGGCCACTCTGACCTACGCCAACCTGGAATGGCCTGCGGAAAAATTGGCGGATAGCGGATACGTCAAAATCAAAATCCATGTCAATGCGGATGGAACTTTGTATGATTTTGAGGTCATCGAAGGTTTGAATCCCTTATTGGACAGTGCCGTGCTGCGCGTTTTTAACAAGATAATTTCAAGCGAAGGCTGGCGGCCTGCTTATATTCATGGCCAGCCCGTGAGTGCTGAGTTCGCGGCCTGGGTGAAGTACAATCCCAATGTAGCGAGTGATAATGTATTGTTGTTGCGTCAGTTGAGTGAAAGTATTTACAAAGAGCACCTGCCAGGTTGTATTTTTATTACAGAGCATATGCCTTCTTTTCCGGGAGGAGGCACGGCATTGATGAAATTTATTGCTGAAAACCTAGAATTGGCACCAAAATCTAAGGACTGTTATTCTGGTACGATGACAGTTGTTCAATTTATTATAGACGAAAAAGGGAAAATTACTTCTCCCAAAATCGTAAGAAGTATTCATCCAGACATTGACGATGCATGCCTTAAACTGATTGCCAAAATGCCCAATTGGTTACCTGCCGAACAACGAGGCCAGCCCGTACGAATGCAGATGATGTTACCAATCCGCATTCGTATTGAGTAGGTATTGAGCTTACAAATCCAGTAATATCTCTACCAATTCAGCAGGTTTGCTAAAAAAAGGCGAGTGGCTGGTCTCAATGGAGTACACCTTTTGGCAAGGCATTTCGGTGTACATCTTGCGTTGAATGAAAGGGGTAACGGCTTTATCCAAGGTGCATTCAATGTACACGCGGGGCACGGAGCCAAATCTTTCAGGGCTTAGTTGCAGGGGAGTCATGCCCGATGCAACCGGTTCTGCGCTGAGCAGTACCCGCGCCAATTGTTCAATGTAAGGATCACAATCAGCGTACAAACCTTCGTGGTAAATGGCGGGATCGAGGGTAGAAGTTTTTCCATTTTCCTGCAGTTTTACATAAGGTTTCAACACCCCTTCGGTGTCCTGAATGGAGTATTCGCGTTGGGTTTTGCCATTGGGAATCAGGTAAGCAGCCAAATACACCAGTTTTTCGATCTTCTCGGGGCGGTATTCAGCAACCTGAGAAATTACGATGCCATTTTTGCTATGGCCTACCAGAATAACCTGGCCTTCGATGGCATCGATACAATCACAAACGGCTTGCACACTTTTTTCCAGTGTCACTTCCTGTACCGGCGTTTTGTCGCGGCCCATGCCAGGCAAATCGATCGGGATAGCCCGATGGCCCAGCTTTTCCAAAATTGGTACAACGCGGTGCCAGTTCCAGGAGCCATGCCATGACCCGTGGATCAAAATGAATGTTTTCATACGGTGGATTCTTGTAAATTTGATGGATCAAAATTCGGGTATAATCAAGAGGATAAAAACCCGAATCTTGCGGACTTTTTTCCCAAAACAAATCCATTGAATGCACATCGAACAACTCCGCGAACTATGCCTCTCCCTTCCCGGCACCAGCGAGGGCATCAAATATGGCGATCAACTCTGCTTCATGGTGATGGGCAAGGTCTTTTGCAGCTCTAATCTAAAGAACCTGGATAAGGCCAATTTTAAGGTGGACGATGAGGAATTTGAGGAAATCTGTGAGCGGGAGGGCATCGCCCCGGCGCCTTACGGCGGGGCCAAATTCAAGTGGGTGCAGGTAAGCGATTTTGACTGCCTCAGTGATGGGGAGTGGCAGGCGTATATTCAAAAAGCGTATGCTTTGGTGAAGGCTAAATTGCCGAAAAAAGTGCAGGCGGAGCTGGCAAGTTTTAGCTAACGCTGAGTATACTAAAGCGACATTTTTTTGGCACAAAGGACACTAAGGAAAGCACAAAGGGCACAAAGAAAACGTCGTCAACGTCTAACTTTGTGCCCTTTGTGCTTTCCTTAGTGTCCTTTGTGCTCAAAAAGTCACTTTGTGAAACTACGCCCTCTGCATCTGCAAATTGCGCACATACTCCCGGTGGTAAAACTCCAGGAACGTAATCATTCTCTTTGTCTCTTCACACCAAAGTTTGTTGTGCATCAATTTCAAACTTTCCCAAAAAGTCACCGTGGTGATGTATTTGTCCAGGAAAGCATTGTCTTTAGCACACTGCTCCAGGTGGTAATTCGGAATTTTGGAATTGAGGTGGTGGATATGGTGGAAACCAATATTGCCAGTCAACCATTGTACCAGGCGGGGCAATTTGTAATAGGTACTTCCTTTAACCGCCGAAAGCACGTACTCCCATTTGCTCTTCCATTCTTTGTAAGCATCTTCGTGCTGGTGTTGCACGTAGAAGAACCACATGGCGATGATGCCAAACAGGAACACAATGCTCAACTGAATGAACAAAAATCGCTTCCAACCCAGCGCCCAACCAAGCAACAGGTAACAAACCAATAAGGCTAAATTGTTGAGGTGCAATTGGGTGTGGATTTTTTTCCAGCCACTTAGGTTCACCAATGGAATCCGGTTGTACAAACCTAGATAGACCACCGGGGCAATCACAAACGTAACGATGGGCCAACGGTAAATGCGGTAGCCAAGACGTTGCCAGAAAGAAGCTTGCCGGAATTCCTCCACGGTCATCACCATCAAATCGCCAATGTCGCGGGTTTCAACCTCCAACTGGCCGCTGTGACCATGGTGAAAATTGTGCACCCCAGCCCAATAGGAATAAGGGATTGTGCTGAAAAAACTACAAAACCAACCAATGATTTTATTGGCCGTCTGGTTGTTTAAAAAAGAGCGGTGACCACAATCGTGCTGAATGATAAAAATGCGCACGAGAAAAAAAGCGTTGATGGCTGCCAATCCAAAAGTAAGCCACCAGGAATAATAGGTACTCCAGTACATTAAGGCCCAGAGCCCAAGATAAGGCAAAAAAGTAGTGATCATTTGCAGCACTGCTTTTTTGGTATTGGCCTGAGCGTATTTATGAAACAAAGCTGGCCAATTTTTGAGTCGCTGACGCAACTCGTCATTGATTTGTTGTTCGGACATACACGATTAACGTTTGACAAAATTAACAGGCTTTATGAACAGAGCGGACTCTGCTCATAGAAGGCTAAGGTCAAAGCTACGTGATCTAATGATAAGTAATACTATCGAACACAGAATAGATTGGACAGAATTTGGCATATCCTCCAAATTCTAATCGTCATCGAACCACCAAAACTGGGCAATTTGCCGTCTCGACCACTTTTTCTGTTACGCTGCCAAACCACAGGTTTTCCCAGGTACTATGCCCTTGTGCGCCCATGATTACCATGTCTACATCCTGGGTTTGGGCATAATTGCTGATGTGCCGCGCCGTGTTGTTGAAGGTATTGTCCACAATGACTTCGGCAAGGGTAAAAGGCGTTTTATCGGCAAATTCGGTCAGGAATTTTTCAAAAGCATCTCTTGCCGCATTTTTCAATAGTTGTTGTAGGCCAGCATTGGCATATGGTCGATCGAAAGCATTGCTTGGCGGTAAGTCCATGACATACAGCGCAGTGACTTTAATTTCGGTGTTTTTCAACGCAATATCCAATGCAATCCGTAATGCTTTTGCCGATAAAGCTGAAAAATCCACTGGCACCAGAATATGGTGTAATTGGGCCTTACTATTTTCAGGCACTACCATTACATTACACTTAGCCGCACGGGTAATTCTACGTGCACTGATGCCACTGCCTTCGCTGTGTTTTTTACGACCGATAACCAACAATTGGATGTCTTTTGCAGCGCTAAGGTGCACTACTTTTTGATAGGGTTTGCCCTCCCGAACTTCGATCGACAGTTCCAGCCCAGGTCGTTTCCCCAATGCTTTTTCTACATCTTCGGCCAGTCTGTCGCGTACTTTTTCATCGGCAGGGTAATCCGCTGAAAACAAGGAATGGAATTCAATGTCAACGTTTTGAGGGGCGCTGAAGTCGGGCATTACATGCAAAAGATATACCTTCTGAAAGCCGAGCTTTTTATCCAGGGCCCCCACCCATTCCAACAGTTTTGGGTCCATTACGCTAAGGTCCATGGCAAGCAAAGTGCGCTTGAATGTGGTCATGGCTATTGATTTTTGTCAAAGCTAGGGGCATTCAGGCACTACTGTAAATGGAGAAGATCAGTTGGCGCAGTGATTTTAGTGCTTGAGGAAGTGGGTCATTCCACTATTTTTTCCACTTCCTCGCGGATTTCCTTTTTGGCGTCTTTTAAGGTTTTGTTGAGCCCATTTAAAATACGGCCTTTCAAAAATTGAGCATAGGCGTATTCAAACCGATTGTCTAATTTGTTCAGAAACTCCTCGTCTTCATTGGTCAAGGCCGCCTGGATTTCATGGCGTTTGATCCCCGTCCATTCATCCAGCTCGGTTTCGGCAGCTTCCCAATCCGCTTTGGTGAAAGTGGGGGCTTCTTTTTCTATTTTTTCAATAAAAGCGTTGTAAGATTTGATGTAGGCATTTTTGTGGCTTTCCTCGCTACAGGCGAACAAAAACAAGGCGCAAAAACCAATCAATAGGATTCTCATTGGAGTATGTTTTTGGTGGTAAATGGTATCGAAACGTGCAGCAATAAACACAAAGTGCAAATACCACTCAATTATTTTCGATGAAAAAAAGCTGCGCAGCGATGTAATCCGCCATAAACTTGCCACTATTGCTCAAACGATATTGGTGGTTTTGAACCAACACCTGGCCCTTGGCCATAAAAGGCTGAATGTTCTCTAAAAAATAAGTCTGAAAATCGGGAGCAATTTTTTGCAAATCGCAACCCCAAATGGTGCGCAAACCCGTCATCACGTATTCGTTGTAACGGGTAGCTGGGCTGAGTTCTTCCAGTTCAAAAAGCCCAGTATCCGATAGTTTAGTAATATCGTCTTCGGTCAAAATTTTCAAATATTTGGCATTGTTGGCTACGTTCCACTGTCGGCTTTGGCCATTGAAGGAATGCGCCGATGGACCAATGCCCAAATAAGGTTCGCCCAACCAATAACTGGAATTGTGGCGGGCATAACGGCCCGGTTTGGCAAAATTGGAGATTTCGTAATGCTCATAGCCTTGCGCCTGGGTTGCTTCCATCAGGTACAAAAACTGGGCGTTGGCGTGCTCCTCGTCTACCGGAGCAGCTTTACCCTGGCGTACAAAATGATCGAGAGCTGTTTTAGCCTCCACGGTCAGGCAATAAGCGGAAAGGTGTGGGATGGGATATTGAAAAATGGTATCCAGATTCCTGGCCCATTGCTCGTGGCTGGTGGTAGGCGCGCCATAAATCAAATCCAGGGTAAGGTTCTCAAAACCCGTGACTAAGGCGTTTTCAATACATGCCCTTGCCTCCTGGGCATTGTGGGCGCGATTCATAAAGCGCAGGTCTTCCTCAGCAAAGGACTGGATGCCAATGCTCAAACGATTGACCGGGCTATTGCGCAAGGCTTGTAATTTTTCCAAACTGAGGTCATCTGGATTGGCCTCCAGTGTAATTTCAGCATCAGCTTGAACGCTGTGCAATTGGTATATTTTGGAAAAAATCTGCTCCAGTTCATTGGCATCCAACAAGGAGGGAGTGCCGCCACCAAAATAAATGCTACTCAATGGTACGCCTTGCAAATAGTCTTTTTGCACTTCCAGTTCCCGTACAATAGCCTCAACCATCGCCCCCTTCTGCCGCAGCGAAGTGCTGAAATGAAAATTGCAATAGTAACAAGCCTGTTTGCAAAAAGGGATGTGTAGGTAAATGCCGGGCATGGTTGAAGATTCCAAGGTTTTCAGGGTTCTAAAGTTCAGTTGAGGTGAACACCGGAGCCCTGTTTTATCGATACTGGTTTTCTCTGAATTCAGAACTGCGAAGGTATGCCTTTAACTTAATAATTCTGGCCTCAACGTTTCAAATTGAGCAATAAGGAGAAAGGGTCTTGCCAGTGCAGCCCTTTCTTCCTTTTTTCCCCTAAACTAGTGCGCTAGCACTGGTTTTTTATGAACAATCGCATCAAGGCTCATTGGCCCAGAGCCAAAGTATCCAATCAAAAGTGCGCTCCCCAGCAAAGCGATGTTTTTCATAAAATTGACCATGTCCATTCGTTGAGCCATCGGGTCCTCAATGGTCCAAAACTGATGTAAAGTCAGGGTCACTGGAATCAAAAACAAAACAATAAGCCAGGCACCCCATTTCGCTTTGTAGCCCAATAAAATGCTCAATGCGCCTAGGAGCTCCATTACACCTGACAATGGCACCAATACACTTGCAAAGGGTACTTTGGCCGCAACGTTATTGATGGTTTCAGCGCTAAAATGACCGGATGCTGACATGATGAAAAGCAGTGCGAAACAAATGCGCCCCAATAAGACCAGATTTTTCATGCTGTTTGTTTTAATGGTTATTTGAAATCTGGATCAAAATTAGGTACATTTGCTATACAATTGTAAGTAGTATACTCTTGTATAGTAGTATACTTTGGTATAGTAAAAACACAAGTAATTAAAAATGAAAAGATTAGAACCATCAGACCACAAAGAATGTATGGGCCGTATCCGCCCGGTGAATGATGCACTGGATGTGCTGAATGGTAAGTGGAAACTACCCATCATCATTTCATTGTCGCTGGGGAATAAGCGTTTCAATGAAATGGAACGTGAAATTCCAAAAATCACCGCGCGGATGTTGTCGAAGGAATTGCGTGAACTGGAAATGAATGAGCTGGTCAAACGAACCGTACACGACAACATACCCGTCGTGATCGAATACTCCCTGACCGACTATGGCCGTTCCCTGGATGATGTAATTGAGGCCTTACACAAGTGGGGTACGCAGCACCGGAAAAGGATCATGTCAAAACCTGCTGAGGTATAAGTATTACTTCCCCGTAAAATGTTTCAACATGATTACCTCCTGCTTGCTCAAGGGGCGCACAAACCCGCGCGGCAGGTCTTTTTTGGTCAGCCCTCCCAAATACACCCGATCCAGTTTAAGCACCTCATAGCCCAGGTGTGCAAAAATGCGGCGCACAATGCGGTTGCGGCCAATATGGATGGTGATGCCCACTTCGGTATGGGGCCGTTCCATGATGTAATCCACCTCGTCCACGGGAGCAAGGCCGTCCTCCAGCTCTAATCCAGCCCGAATTTTTTCCAGGTCTTCTTTGGGGATACTTTTATCGAGGGTAGCGTGGTAGATTTTTTTGATTTTGTAACTTGGGTGGGTCATTTTTTGAGCCAATTCACCGTCGTTGGTCAAAAGCAATAACCCTGTGGTATCCCGATCGAGGCGGCCTACCGGAAAAACACGTTCTTCCACCCGATCTCCGATGAGGTCCAACACCGTCTTGCGGCCTTTTTCATCGGAAGTAGTGGTGATTACATCTTTGGGTTTGTTCATGATGTAATACACCCGGCGAATTTCAGGCTTGATCACCTTGCCTTTGAACTTGACAATGTCGCCTGTTTTAATCTGATAGAACGGCTCAATAACAAGTTCGTTGTTGACACTGATGTGTCCTTGTTTCACAATCTCAGCGGCCTCCCGGCGCGAGGCGACACCACAATGCGCAACGTACTTATTTAGCCGCATCCCCTCGGTCGATTCAGGGGCAGTAGGTGGGCGACGATCAACTCTTTTTTTGCCGTAAGCACTGGGCTTGCGCTTGGATTGTTTAGCCATAAAAGCTTGGAGTATTTTTATTGGAACGCCTGCGGCGTTTTGTTTTTTTGAACCACCTAAGGCACCTAAGGGGCATCGCAGGAAGCAAAGTCCCTAAGATGCCCCTTAGGTGCCTTAGGTGGTTCAAAAAAAAATATGTGTGGTTCAAAATAAAAAACTTCGGGGTTTAGACCACGTAGCCTAAACCCCGACAAAATTAGAACAAATTTATGGTTTAAGAGCAGGATTAAAGATTTACCCGCCCATAACGTTCACCATTGGTGTATTTCACGATGAAAGCCAGGGAAAATCCTTTTTGTTTCACCGCCGCCAAAGCGCGTTTGGCCTCGTCTTTGGTGTAAAAAGTGGCCACCAGTACCCGGGTCATTTGTTTGCTCAGGATGGTTTCTGTTTGCACGCTACCAAACTGACTCATTGCTGTATAACGCTTGTCATTAGGGCTATACGTTTTAAGGGCTGCCAGCTGGATTTTGTAATATTCCCCCTCGTAGCGTGGTGCATCAGTAGAGTATTCCTCCTTATCGGCCGGGCCAGCTCCTTTCGCAGTGTATACACCTCCGCTTGGGTTAAGATTGGGGGGATTGGTAGCAGGATTATTCGTTCCTGGATTATTGGTACCTGGATTATTGGGGTTTCCTGGTGGTGGATTAGTACCTGGATTATTGGGATTTCCTCCCGGATTCGTATTCACCACCGAGCCACCCAGTTTTACCAACATCAAGGGTTGACCATAGGGCTGGCCACTAGGATTGTCGGTCACAAAGTTGTAGGCTCCTGTAGCATAGCCTTGTGCGGTAATCTCGACCCTGAACTTGCGATTGGGCAACAATTCCAGATCGTAAGTACTGGCATTGAATTCGCGGTTGAGCAGGATGGATTCCGACTCATCGGCGCGGATTTCATACAAAGTCAGCAAGTATTTATTGATCGGCTCACCCGTTTCCTGGGCAAATACACTGCCCTGGAGTTTGGCCACCACCAGTTTGCTTTTGATCTCAAAAATATCGTCGTCTTTGGTAGTGAGTTTTTCACCTGCCACAATCCGGTTCGATACCAGGAAGCCACCCTCGCCGTCATTGTGTTTGATGTAATAATAATCATCAGCAGGGGAGTTGTAAGGCAAGCCCAGGTTGTCGGCTGGTGCCCAGGTGCTCAAATCTCCCTTAGAACTGTAAATGTCAAAACCACCAATGGAGGTTTGACCATTCGAAGAGAAATAAAGGGTACCCTCACTTGTGCTGAAGTAAGGCGTCATTTCGTCGCCCAGTGTGTTGATGGATGGGCCGAGGTTGATCGGATTTGCAAAGGCATTACCTGTTGCACTCAGTGGGCGTTCTACGTACCAGAGGTCCATGCCACCTCGGCCACCAGTGCGGTTGGAAGCAAAGTAAAGGATCTCTTTACCGTTGTTCTGTACCACATGGGGTTGGGTTGCAGTAGTCCCTTTGGCATTGATGGCTTCGGGTAACATCTCAGGTGCCGACCATCCGGTCGCCTGTTTGCGGATGACGTAAATTTCACAACGAGTCGTGCGGTTGTTAAAAGAACTGGCCGCATCACAAATGGTGAAATAGAAGCGCTGGCCGTCCGGTGTCAGCGAGCCGTGGCAATACTGGCCTTTCTGGATCACCGGAAAATTGTCCGGGGTAGCCCCTTTGCCCCAGGCATTATCTGCCAGGGAGGAGCGATAAATGCGTGCAGTACCACCAATCGTTGAAGAGAAGTACAACAACCCTTTATCGATAGGTAGTGGGCCGAACTCATTGTCGCTGGTATTTACTCCAGCGCCAGCGTGGGTGACTTCAATGCCTTGCTGGGCCTGATTAGGCAATAATTTACCCAATTCACAGCCCTGCAGTTCGGTTTGTACCATATCTTCAATGACTGATTTGCCATCTCCGCTGTAGGTGTCCCGAAAATCGCTGAAGGCTTTAGAGGCCTTGTCGTACTGCCCATCTTGCTTGAGGCTGCGGGCGTATTTCAGTCCCACCAACGGGAACTGATCGTTTTTGTCCTTTACATTGACGTAGGCTTCAGAGGCTTTGCGGTAATTGCGCAGTACATAGTAGGCCTCGCCGGCTTTGAAAATGGCCTCGGGCTTTTTGCCTTTTAGCCAGGATTTTTCAAAAAAATCGGCTGCCTGCACATAGTTTCCTTTGGTGTAGGCTTCTTCACCTTGTTTCATTAGTTTTTTGGCGCTTTGAGCGCTAAGGGTGCAGATGAGGCTGAAGTTCAACAGCAGAAAAACAAGCTTTCTCAACATAGCGTGCTTTTTTCTTACAATCGATCCTTTGCCTGGTTTAAGGAACGGATCGGGTTGTTAGACATATGAAAACAAATAATCGCAAAGAATAATTAGAGTTTATAAACCCTTAAAACCTTTGCAGCAATTGATCAATAACTTCGGCGTAGTGTTTGTGTTCCAATTGCAACACTTTCCCGGCAATTTCTTCCGGAGTGTCTGTAGGAGAAAGTTGACAACGGGCCTGGAAAATAATTTGACCTTCATCGTAACGTTCATTCACGTAGTGGATGGTCATTCCACTTTCTGATTCACCAGCCTTTTTAACCGCTTCGTGAACATGTTTACCGTGCATTCCTTTGCCTCCGTATTTTGGCAGCAAAGCAGGATGAATATTCACAACTCGCCCTTGAAACGCTTCGACCAGGTATTCTGGTATCAACCACAAAAAACCAGCCAAAACAATCAGAGAGATCTCATATTTATTCAACACAGATACAACATCTTCCGTCTGGTAGAACGTATGGCGGTCGATTACTATTGAATCTACCCCAAAACTTTCAGCAATTTTTAACACTCCGGCGTCCGCACGGTTGGAAATGACCAGTTGGACACTCACATCCTGACGTTCGGCAAAATATTCCAAAATCTTCCGGGCATTTGAGCCGGATCCGGAAGCAAAAATGGCAATGTTTTTCACTTTGCTCTTTGTTTTCGGGAAGATACAACAAACTTTTTTGTCATAAACAATAATGCAGCAAATCCGAGAAAGTTACAAATGAAATAAGACATTTAAATGAATTTTCCTTCAAAAACCAGCCTTTTTAGGTAGAAATTGTAAAAAAACACGATGCCAGAGGTGAGTAATTTAGCTAAAAGCGCATTTTGCCGAAAAAAGGGCAGGTAATTGTCCAATAAGTAAATGATACCAGTACTCAGCAATAATCCACCCAGAGATACGAGCAAAGCCAGTCCAAAAGCCGACCATACCGAGCGCTTCAGCTCAAATACAAATCGCTTTTGTAGCATAAAATTGACCAATACCCCTGCCGCGTAGGCAAAAGGCTGGGCCAGCGTGGCTGTAAATTGTAATCCATTTTTCAGCCCAAAAAAAATCGCATAATCAACTGCCGTAGCAATCCCAGCTGAGGCTGCATATTTGAGTTTGAGTTGAAGTAAGGACTTGAGTTTATCGATTAGTGGCATAGCCTTGTTTTTCGCGCTCAAAAAAGGCCAATACCTCGGTCCAGTTGTTGACACGGGTAAATTCAGTCTCGCTTAGGTTGTGGGGAGCCGTAAACAATAAACCTTTTCCTTTAAACGTGCGGAGGTTGAAGGCGTGATCATCGATGAGGTAATCGGTACCGATGATGCTTTTGTCGCCACAAAAAACGAAGTTTCGCCAGGAGATGTTTGGGAAATATTGCAGCAGCCAATCGTATTTGTCTTCAAGGCTATTGCGGAATTCCTGCGCAGCAGTTACAAAAAAGATTTCATGGCCATCATCCAAAAGGCTCTGAATACCTTCCTGTGCACCAGGAATCAGGGCCAGATCGGCAAAAAAACCTTTGTGGTACAAGGCTTCACGTAAGTTTTCGCCACCTGGTAAGGCGTACAATTTTTTGCCATTGTATTCTTCTTCGCTGGGTCGGCGGCCATTGATTTGTTCAAAGAGGGTCAAAAATTTAGGGAGGACGTCGGCAACTACCTCGTCCATGTCTACGGCGATGCGCTTCATGCTTGGGTTGATTTTGTGGGCACCGTAGAGACGCACGGCTGTGCGTCTCAGCCTGCAATATTAAAGACGTCTGTGCAATTTTCCAGCCGTGGTCTCTACGATGATGGCACAAATATCTTTAATTCATTGAAAAATGCAGCGCCAAATCTGCCGTATTGTGAAACATCAATTCCGAAATATACGGATGCATGTGATCGCTGAGGGGCAATTGGGCAATGGTTTCCATCACCTCAAACTCTGAATCCGCTTCCATAATCACCCAAAGCACGGAACGATCCATGGCAAGGGAATAGGAACGAATCTTGCCTTCCGACATGAGGTAATCCACCATGTTTCTTTGCTCTGGAATCAGGGCAAGAAACTCTTCCGAAAGGCTTTCAGGGAGCTCAAACTCCACCATGTAAGTACGCTTCATATAGAAATCTTAGGATTCTACAGTTTTAAACGAAAAACCGCTCCCATCGTTACGAAAATGGAGCAAAGTTTCACCTTTATACGAAAAATTTTCATCGAGGGTCACTTCGCCATCCAAAATATACGCGATTGCGTTATAATTTTCAGGAATTTCGACGAAAGTTTTTCCCTCCGCTGCCAAATATTACCCATCTGAATGCTTTCACTCTTTATAATATTGGCAACTGTTCTCATATTTAAGTTCTCCTTAACGTCGGTTTATACAACAAATTCAGTTCCATTGTAGTTTAACTGCCTAATTGACACTTTTATCACAATAAAGGAGTCAAAACCTGACATTTATGCCTACTTTTGTGGCGAGAATACCATTTTTACGTCAATAGAGTTTAGAAGGTTGAGGGAGGTTGAGAAAGTTTAGGCTACCGCAAGCGATTTTGACAGCACTCTTCACAAGTCGCTCGCGGTAGCCTAAACCTTCTCAACCTTCTCAACCTCCTCAACCTTAAATTATCATTTTCCCATGCGACGAGTTCAACTTTCTCTTTTTCTCCTGCTGTTGAGCGCATCTGCACTCCTGGCGCAAAGCAGTAATAGCTATTTTACCATTCTGGTAGGTACTTTTTCGGGCAATCGCCCCGAGAACTACAAGAGTGTAGAAAAACTAGGCTTTTTGTTTGCCAAGGAGCGCCCCAATCAAGTCTTTGACGTGTACATTGGCGGCTATGACACGGCGCTGGAAGCGGCGAAAATTTTGGATCAAGTCAAAAAATCGGGCTTTTCAGCTGCCAAAATTCAGCAATACGTGGTACGCGACAACCAGTCGGTAGCCTCTATTCAAATCGCCAGTTTTGACGCCAATGCCTCCCTTAACTGGAATCGGCATCAGGCGCTCAGTGGAGAATTGTACGTGATCCCCAATGAAAACGGTGCAAAATTGCTCACGGGCTTTTATCCCACTATTGAAGCAGCGCGAAGAGAATTGCCCAAAATTCAGGCGATGGGTTATACCGATGCTTTTGTGCGAACGGTTCACCCGACGTTTTTGCATCAAATTGGTGGCTTTGAAACAGGTACTCCGCACAAAGAAGTGAATGCAACAGCACAAATCGGCCCCAAAAAGACCAATGTGCCTGTTTCCAAACCGGTACAACGCCCACAGCCTACCTTCTTGCCGGTGGATTACCAGCTCGACAATCCAGCCACCAATCTTGCCGGAGTGCCCGGAGTGAACAGCAATCCAAACAATACCACCGCCAATACAGGCAACAATACCAGCAACCCCAACGCGAACAACACTTACGCTTCCGGGCCCCCACCCCCCAACGGCAATAACAACCGCACGGCACCAGCTGGCAATGGACAAGCTCAATTCAAGTGGGATACTCCTGGCGCGAATACCAACCCGCCCAATACCCAGGCAAAAGGTGCGCAGGTTCCCGTTTCTTACGAGGCTTCCAATAATCTAAACAATGGTAATGCCAATACGGCGAACCCCAATAATTCCAATACCAATACCAATACCAATACGGCGAACCCCAATAACCCCAACACCAATACCAATACCAGTACGGCGAACCCTAACAACACTTATGGCAACGCAGTGCCAGGCTACAATTACAATTCGAACTTGGGAGTAAAAGGTGCCAATGTACCGCCCGCCAATACGAACGGCAATAGTACCGTGCAGCAGAACAATCAAGCTCCTGCTCCGGTGGCCATTTATCGGGCTTCAGTGAAGGAATTGCAACAAGCTCTGGCGCAGGAAGGAGCCTACCGCAGCGGTATTGATGGGTATTTCAACGCGGCGACCGAACAAGCTTATGACTTTTTCCAGGAACGCAATCGTTTGATGACCCGCTACACTGCAGCTGCCCAGGTGAATAAAGAAGAGACCAATTCTACAACTTCTCGCCTGAACGATATGCTGAATCGCCTGGACAAAGACGCCAATCCTATTGCCAGTCTGGCCAGCATCAACCACCCGCTGTCCAAGGCTTATATGGCGTACAATAGTTTCACCTCGCGGGGCCCTGGCTTTGAAACCAACAACCTGATGAACGGTGCCATTCGGGAGGTATTCTCCAGCCGCAATGTGAGCAACCAGATCAGTTTCGATAGCAAAGCGGCTTATGCATATACCGATTTGCGGCAATTCATCCTGCACTTGTATTACCTACACGCTGCATTGGGTGAAGAATATCCGCTGCCTTGCTGGTTGAACGACAAACACCCCCAGGAGAGCGCCGAAGCACAGGGGCTGTTCAATGCTTCTTCTACGCTGCCCCTGCCTACCCAAACTTGTGATGAGCAAGATGAAACAGAGCAGAACAGCAGCAAGGTGTTGCAACTCCTGGCCGAAGACATTGGTGTAGACAAACCCGCTGAAGCCCTGATCAAACAGGCTGCAGATCACCGCACCCAATTGTTGGCGGGTAAAGTACAGGTTTCGGCCGCCGAACAAACCCAACTGGACTCCTGGTCGACCGAATTACTGAACAAACTCAACATCTGGGCGGCGCAAGATCCTCTCCATGCTGAGCTGGTACGCACTTTCCGGGTAGTTTTCTACCAAACCCAAATGGAGCTGGAAAACCACTTCATCAATCAAGGTATGCCGGTGCCCAAGGCGCGGTACTTGGCGCTGGCTACGGAGCATACGTTGGTGAGCCCGTTTTTGCAGCGATTTGAATAGAAAAATAAAGATGAGAGATGAGAGATGAAAGATGAGAGATGAAAAAAGGTAACACAATCTCTCATCTTTCATCTTTCATCTTTCAGCAAAGTTTGTAATACCCTTTCTCGCCGACTTCGCGATACCGGAATTTTACTCCCATCCTTCATCAAAAGATACCCTCCATCGGCTTTTTCCCATGATTTAATGGCTTCCACATTGACCAAATGGGATTGATGCGTGCGCAAAAAGCCGTATTCCTGAAGCATTTCTTCAAACTCGCCCAGATTTTTGGAAACCAGAATGCTGGCTTGGTCGCGAATGTAAAAATGGGTGTAATTGTTTTCGGCCATACAACGAATGATGTCGGCAACGGGGATCAGTTCAATCCGTTCGGCGGTGGGCAGGGCGATGCGCTTGGGGCTTGTCGTTTCACGGCGACTTTGGAGCAACAATTGCAATAAGGCGTATTCCTGTTCCATATGCAGGCGCTGACTGGCTTTCTGCACCGCTTCTACCAAATCCTGCACCCGAATCGGTTTCAACAAATAATCAATCGCACTGTAACGAATGGCCTGCAAGGCATAGTGATCGTAGGCGGTGATGAAGATGATCTTGGGCCAGGGCTGGGGCAATTGCTCCAAAAAATCAAAGCCAGTGCCATCCGGTAGCTCCACATCCAGCAGGATCAATTCCGGCAAGTATTGGCGAAATAAGGCCAATGCCTCAGCCACCCCTTGTGCCTGCGCTACAACCTGAACCTGCGGGCAGTGCTGCTGGAGGCTCAGTTGTAAAAAAGCCCGATTGTGTGCTTCGTCTTCCAGAATTAAGGTTTTCATCAGCAACAGGGGAGTTTGAGGGTGACTAGGGTACCCGATTTTATAGGGTCTTTTTCAGCCAAATCGACAACGTGAACACTTGCCTCTGCGCCATACATCAATTGCAATCGTTCCTGGTTCATCTTCAAACCACTTTGGGTACCATTGCTGTTTTTTTGACGAGCTTGGTGAATGCCCACTCCATTGTCTTGGATGGAAATGAGGACATTGGGGCCATCTCGCCTTAGTTGCAGTTCGATTTTACCCCCTGCATTTACGGGAGCCAAGCCGTGCAAAATGGCATTTTCTACATAAGGTTGCAAAAGTAAGGCTGGCACTTCACAGGCATTTACATCCAGTTCAGGGGCAATGTCCAGGTGTAAAGTAAAAGGTTTGCGCAGATTTTCCAGTGCACAATATTGTTCCACCAGGTCTAATTCCTCCCGCAGGGAAATGATGCCTTTCTGGGTAGCCCGCAATACCAGGCGCATCAAAGCCGCCAAATCCGCCAGGTAGTCATTGGCTTTTTCCGACTGCTGACTGGCAATAAGGTGCTGAATAGAACCCATGGTATTGAAAATAAAATGGGGGTTTAGTTGAGCGCGCAAACTTTTGAGTTCTATTTCGGTCAGGCGGCGTTTGCGGGTTTCACGGCGGCGGATATAGCGGGTGCGTAGGGCGAGGGTGGTGCCGAGGAGTAGGAGATTGGCCAGGATAATGTAGAGCCAGGTGAAGTTGGGTTTTAGTGCGGATTTTTGGGCTAGAAAGGGTTGGAGGCGGTAGGCGAAGTCAGCCCTGATTTGCCTAGGATCACCTGCGGAATTATCCATAAAATCCCTAATCACACTCGCTTCGTTGACGAAATACAAGCGATTATAGGCTGATTCATCCCATTTTGTGCTTTCGTTGAAGCAAAACCGATCGTGGATAAGTTGTGCCGCTTCTAAATCTTTTGGGAAAAAGAGATTGTCTTCGGTGTAGGGTGGTGGTACATTTTTGCCTGAAAACTTTTGCTTGAATTCGTGGTGTGGCAAGGGGTAAATGTGGACAATATTCAGGGAAGGGTGGCGCTTGGTTAGTTTGGCGTATTCGATGTGTCCAAAGGAATGACTACCGAGTTCCAGGTGAAAGATGGTCTTTTTTCCACGTAGTTTTTTGGCATTGAGTTTTTTGCCTTTAAGATTGTATACCTCGAAGTTGGGGAGAGGTCTGCCAGTGATTAAACTTTGCTCCGTATCGTGAAACTTTCGGATGTTTCCAGCCAATATAGTGTCTGGACAGGTACGGATGAAATCTGCTGCTTCAGCTTCAAGATTGGGATAATCTTTGTTTAAAAAAATGTAGGTATTGGAAATGTTCTGGTATAGAACCTGAATTAGAGGATCACCCGTCAGTATGAACTTTGCTAGGGAATTGATGCTGGTTTTTGGAGTACTGGATGGGTAAACATGGAAGGTACGCAATTTTTCAACCCTGAATCCAGGGTATCTATAACATAAAAAATTAGGATACTCATAACTGTATTCGCACCAATCATTGAGCACTGGTAGAGACTCTATGCGTGAAAAATTCTTCTTGGCATTTAATTGTTCATAATCCAGAAATTTAGATATGCTATTAAATTCCAATAAATTCCAGGCTTCTTTGTAACGATGGCTCCAAAATGCATCCCAGAAACAAAATGGGTTCACCGCTTTTTTTTGCCTAAAAACCAAGATAGAATCTTTTATAAAATCTTGCTTGACCTCTTTGTAATAAGACGCTGCGCCTTTTTTTGAATTGATGATGTTTGTCCATTTCAGCATGTATTTATTTTGGAGCGTATCTCTATTCATCAATAGACGTATCAATTCATTTTCACTAGCACAATTGCCCCGGTAAATGGCTTTACTTTGCTTGTTAAAATCGGCGTTAATGGTTAAATGGTCACCCGGGGAAAGAAAAATGGGAACATCAAAAAGCTCAAAAGCAATATTCCGTGCTAAAGGGATTTTAAGCGAAAAACTGCCATCCGTATACAGGTCAACTTGTGCTTTCACCCCACAACGAAAACGCAGATAGCTGAGCAATTCATCTTTTTCCCTAATTCCCCCTTCTGTCTTAAAATGGGTAAATTTTCCTGTTACGGTAGCCACAGGATCGCTCCAGCCGCGTATCCATATGTTTTTTTGAGTGCCATCAGCCTTGGTTTCAGTGAAAGTCCCATATTTAATCCATCGGCTGGCATTGTCAATGCTCAGTTGTTGGTTCTTTCCAAAATGGTAGTGCGTTAAATAGGCTTCCTTGTCAACGTGGGTGTAGTCAAATATACGGATGAATGGTTCTACTTCATATTGATCCTTTTTATGAGCAAGTGACCATTGAAACTGCTCTTCTAAAACTGGAGGCTCTATTTCCCAGAGAAATGGTAGAGCCTTTAACTTGGACTTTGTTTCTACAGACTTACCCTTCATCATTATTTGGTGCCGTAGTACTTTTCCTTGAGAGTTGACAACTATTGAAAATTCTTTGTCACACAAATTCCAAGAACTATAAGTTTCTGGTTCTTGATGATATTGGGAGTCAAAATAGTCGCCGTCATTGAGCGATCCTCTTTGTGATCGATAACGTAGAGGAACGGCCTTTAAAAAAACACTATCACCATTTTTTTTCAATACCTGAAAAGACCAGGTCACTCTTTCTAAAAGAATAAAATCTCTGTGATAAGGTTTTTCATAGTACTTCCGCTCCTCCTGCCGCACATCCAACCAATATGTCTTCCCCACTTTCCATTCAAAAGCAAAAGGCAAATCCGCTTGAGCAAACAAAATTCCGCTCGACAACAGGCAACAACAAAGCAGTATTACAGGATTGAGTTTCATAATCATCATGTCTAAAATTAGCAATAATTCTCCCACTAAATTGCTGTGTAAGCCCCATTTTTTCCTTTTGAAATGAATATCCAGCAGACCTAAATGAGCATTCGGTGCGTTTGTATGATTCGCCGTAAAACTATTGCATAGCATTTAGCATCTTTGCATACCAAGCGTACACCTTATTTTTCACTTTTCATTTTTCACTTAAACACCCATGTCTAACGTCAACATCACTAAAACCGAAGTCCTCGCCAACAACTGGTACACCCTCCGCAAAATCACTTTTGAGTACCAAAAAAAAGACGGTACCTGGGAAACCCATAGCCGCGAAGCTTACGACCGGGGCAATGGAGCGGCCATTCTGCTGTACAACCCGGAGCACAAAACCGTCATTCTGACCCGCCAGTTTCGCATGCCCACCTACGTCAATGGCAATGCCGATGGCATGATGATTGAAGCCTGCGCAGGACTATTGGATCAAGACAACCCCGAAGATTGTATCCGCCGCGAAACAGAGGAAGAAACAGGTTACCAGGTGCGCGATGTGCGCAAGGTTTTTGAAGCCTACATGTCGCCGGGTTCCGTGACCGAAATCCTCCATTTTTTTGTGGCTGAGTACAGCCAGGACATGCAGGTGAGCGACGGCGGTGGTTTGGATCACGAACAGGAGAACATCGAGGTGATGGAGCTGCCCTTTGCGCAGGCGCTGGCAATGATCGAAAGTGGGGAGATAAAAGATGCGAAGACGATTATGTTGTTGCAGTATGTGCAGATTCAGGGGTGGCTGAGTTAGTGATAGATTACTTAAATTTCATTAATCTCAAAAATTATTCTAGACTAGGCTGAATTCATAGGCTACCCAACCTGAGGTGTCCCTTTGGTGCCTTTAGTTTCTTAGGTGGTGAAAAAACATACCATCGCACAGCTTTTTTTTCACCACCTAAGAAACTAAAGGCACGAAGATACACCTCAGTCGTTTTTAGCCTGATTTAAGTTGTGGCCTGTCCCATCAACCACTCCACCAACAATCGTACCCCAAACGCCGTAGCCGATTTATGCGGCAAAAAATCCACATCACCATAAGCTACTCCAGCAATATCAAGATGCGCCCAGGAAGGATGCTCATCCACAAACACCTCCAAAAACTTGGCCGCACTGATCGCACCCGCCGCAGGTTTGCCACTGAAATTGCGCAAGTCAGCCACGTCAGATTTGAGTTCGTCCTTGTACACATCCCAGAGTGGTAAGCGCCACAGCCGTTCGCCACTGTAAGCCCCAGCCTGAGCCAGCGATTCCGCCAATTGGTCATCATTGGCAAACAAACAAGCTGCATGGGCACCCAATACCCGGGCCGCACTCCCCGTGAGTGTAGCCAGATCAACAATGCTGTCCACTTTGTAATTCCGCACCAGGTAAGAGAGGGCATCCGCCAGAATGATCCGCCCTTCGGCATCCGTATCGGTCACTTCAATGGTACGGCCACTGTAAGAGTCGATCACGTCGCCCGGCTTGAGGGAGTCGGCGTCTACACTATTTTCGGTAACAGGGGTAATACCAATCAAATGGAAGGGTAACTCCAGGCGCGCCGCCACTTCAATCGCCCCATACACCGCTGCCGCGCCGCTCATGTCACTTTTCATGTGGTGCATATTGGCTGAGGGTTTGATGGAAATTCCACCCGTGTCGAAGGTCACTCCTTTGCCCACCAGCCCAATGGTCCGGGTTGCAGTTTGAGCTGGAGTGTATTCCATCACGATACAAACAGGCGGTGCAGCACTGCCTTGATTGACGCCCAACAGCGCATAAAATCCTTCTGCCTCCAGTTCCGCTTTTTCCAATACCCGCACGGAAAAATTCCCTCTCTGTGCTGCCGCCCGGGCAAAACTGGCCAAATGTGCAGGCTGTTTTTTGTTACCAGGGGCATTGATCAAGTCGTAAATGGCCAATTGGGCTTCGGCAATCACCTGGCCTTGCGCTACCGCTTTGGCCACCGCTTTCGCACTAACACTTGTGGGCAAATAAAACTCGATGGCTGCATCTTCCGTAGCCAAAGGGTGAATTTCAGTTGACTTACTCTTGTATTTCCCAGCATCGTAAGTGCCAAGGTACAGGCCATTGACAATGGCTTCGATGCAAACAATGTGTTGTTCAGTTGGTAAAAGGGTGGCATCAAGGTAGATGCCCAGACTTGTAGCCAGTTTGCTTTTTTGGCGTGCCGCAAACATGCGCGCGGCGCGCAATGCTTCGGCAAAATTTACCTCTCGCCCCAATCCCAACAGAAAGACTTTACAATCAGGGCCGTACAAAACCGTGGTTTCGCCCGTTTCCGCCTTAAAATCTTCCAGCGCAGCCTTGAAGTTTACGCCAATTTGTGTGCCAATTTGTTCAAGGTTTTGTATCCACTCACCTTGATTGTTGCTTACAGGGATCAATAATTGTTGTGCTCCCGCGACCCAGCCACTCTGCCAGTTTATTTTCATTTTCCCGACCGAACTTTTCCTGCTAAATGAAATTTTATCCTAAAAAATTGTCAACAAAGCCTAGCTTATTGACCAGTTTTTCAGATTGCCCGTAAAAATAAACGAAAGATGCTATTTTTAAGGGTTAAATCGGTTTTGAGCCGCATTTAGTACTATTTTCAACAAAACTATCAGTAATTATGAAGCCACTTTGGGGCATTGATCTGGGAGGCACCAAAATTGAAGGGGTGATCCTCAAGAGCAAAGAAGATCCGCAAGTATTGACTCGCCTGCGTGTTGCTACCGAACAAGAACATGGATACCATCACATCATCCAGCAAATTGGCGTGCTGATCGATTTGATGAAAAAAGAATCAGGTCTGGTGCCGGATGCTATTGGCATGGGTACACCGGGGGCTTTGGACCCGATCACGCATACCATGAAAAACAGCAATACCACCTGCATCAATGACATGCCCTTCAAACGAGACTTGGAAGCCGCGTTGAACCTGACTTTCGAGTTGGCCAACGATGCCAATTGTTTTGCAGTGGCTGAAGCCAAAATGGGGATTGTCCAGGATGTAATGCCCAATGCCCGGATGGTTTTTGGCGTCATCATGGGCAGTGGTGTTGGTGGCGGTTTGGTGATCGATGGCAAAGTGTGGAACGGCCGGCAAGGGATTGGTGGCGAATGGGGGCACAGTTTCCTGGACGAATCCGGCGGCAAATGTTACTGCGGCAATGTAGGTTGTGTGGAAACGGTTTTTTCAGGCCCGGCCCTGGAGCGTTTTTACCTGGCACAATCCGGCCAAAAACTAAAACTCAAAGAAATTCTGGAACGCCACAAAGCCAATAGTGACCCGCATGCTACGGCGACCATCGAACGTTTGTTGCACTTTTTTGGCAAAGGCATCGCCAATTTGATCAACATCCTCGATCCCGAAGTGATTGTTTTGGGCGGCGGAGTAGGCAATATTGACTTGTTGTACACCGAAGGCATTGAACGAGTGAAACAGTTCGTCTTCAACCCACGCCTGGATACGAAGATTCTGAAGCCAAAGCTCGGAGATAGCGCCGGGGTGTTTGGCGCCGCGTTTTTGATGGCGGATTAAAAAATAAAAAAAGGACATCGAAAGGGCAATTGCCTGTTTTCGATGTCCTTAGGTATTGTTTTGTAGCGTGAGGCGGGCTTGAACCGCCGACCTTGCGATTATGAATCGCACGCTCTAACCAGCTGAGCTACCACGCCAAAAAATGCTTTACTTCAAAAGCGAGTGCAAAGATAGTAGTCCTGGGGGTTTCTAGCAACCTTAGGCCCTATTTTTTTCCAGTTTATTTGAAAAAATCTTTTTCGTTGGGGAGTATTTTCTGCTCTTCTTTTTCCATTTGCCCAAAAAGTAGGTTGATCCCGATACGCCCATTGACCGTATTGCTGTTGGAACTTTGCAAGAGGGTCAGTAAGTTGTCGGTTGCAGCTACGATTTGTAAGGGGCCAATTTTCAGGCTGGTATTTACACCGACGTTGCCAAAACGTTTGTTGCGGATCACGTAGACACCACCCAGTGTGAAGCCTTTAAAAATTTGCTTTTGCAAACTCAAGGCCAGGGCCGGGAACCACTCGTCGGAAATACGTTCGCCATACGCCAGCACACCAATCGTGGTACTTTCATTCATTTTTAAATTGGCGCTCAAAAAAGAATAAGCAGGCAAACTGGTCGCATAGGCTCCATTGGTTTGACTGACTTTAAAACGTGCTTCCAAGGTATCAACGATGCTGCCGAAACTAACTGAATCGGTCCAGACATTGGGAAAAATATCCAAACCCTCAAAAGTGTACTCTCCTTTGATGGCCAATTGAGTGGCGTCCTGCTTCCAGTTGATTTGCCCCAAATCCAAGATGGAAGCGGCCAATTCAACCTTGCCGAGGCGGAGGCTGGCCCCCAGGTCCAATGCAAAGCCGGTATTATTGGTCCAGTTATTGCTCCAGTCAAAGGTAGCCACATCCAGATTGGCACTGATGTCTTGAAAGCCATTGTAGCGCAACTGGTTGCCCGCAGTGTTGAGGGCGTAGTCAGCATTGACGGTCAGTTGGTATACATCGTCGCTGGTGAAGAGGCGAAAATCGTGGTTGAGCGAAGAGATATTGCCTACGCCATTCAGCAATTTGATGCGCCCACCCAGGGTGAAGTTTTTGCCCAGTTTGTACCCCAGTCCTAAAGCAAATTCCTGATAGGCCTGAATTCCGAGGCGTGGTGCAATCTGGATTTCTTGACCAATGAACTGGGCATTTCCTTCCCAGGCCAGTTGAGCCAACTCCTTGGGGTATTTGGAATGGGCATTTTGCCGCACCTGGTGACTCAGGGAAAGGTACCAATTGCCCGTATGAAAACCGATTCCGAGGGTACCCAAATCAATGCGATCGCGGATGTAGTTTTCGGGTTCCAACAAGCTGATGGCTTTACCTACATCCACTACGGTCTGCCCTTGATCGTTTTTTTGCAATACCTCATCCAGCGTAAAACCACTTACCTCACCGTAACCATAAATATTGGGCAGTGAAATGGTAATGCGTTGCTGCGGCAATAATGCAGGGTTGCTTTGATGGGCTTGCCAGCTGCCACGGATAAAGTGAGAACCCAGGTCGAGTTGGGCCAGTAAAGGCAAAGACAGGGTAGATAAAACAAGCAGGAAAAGGAGACGCATCGGTTTTTGGGTTTTCTACACTAACGTGAATGTGGTAGCAATGTTTCTGAGGGTTAAAGATATTTGATTTGTTAAGATTTGGAACTTTTAGCTACTTACTTTGCGTTTTGCCCACATTCTTTTGCAGCGTTATGGCCAAAATCAACCCGTTCCTTATGAAAATTCTAGTCACCGGAAGTGCCGGGCATTTGGGCGAAGCCCTCGTACGTACCCTCCAACAAAGCGAACATACCGTTATTGGTCTGGATATTCTACCCTCGCCATTTACCGCTCAGGTAGGCTCAATTGTTGACCGCGATTTTGTGCGCCACTGTATGCAAGGGGTGGACATAGTTCTACATGCCGCGACCCTGCACAAACCCCATGTACTCACCCACAGTATTCAGGACTTTATCGACACCAACATCTCCGGCACCAACAACCTTTTGGAAGAAGCCATCCAGGCCGGGGTTAAAGCCTTCATCTTTACCAGCACCACCAGCACTTTTGGCGATGCCATGAAACCCCTTCCCGGTGGGCCAGCCACCTGGATTACGGAGGAAGTTACCCCCATCCCCAAAAACATTTACGGCGTGACCAAAATTGCTGCCGAAAACTTGTGCAAGCTTTTCCATCAACGCTACAAATTGCCCTGTTTGATCCTACGCACGTCCCGCTTTTTCCTGGAAGCCGACGACCAGGAAAGTACCCGCACCCAGTTCGCAGACCTCAATGCCAAGGCCAATGAATTCCTGTACCGCCGGGTTGATCTAGCAGACATTGTGGATGCACATCTGCTGGCAATGGATAAGGCAAAAGAGATTGGTTTTGGACGTTACATCATCAGTGCTACCACACCATTTGGCCCGGCAGACTTGCTGGGTTTGCAAAAAAACGCCCACGATGTGGTCAGTAGGATTTACCCGGATTTTACCGAAATCTATGCCCAGCAAAACTGGGCGATGTTCCCAAGTCTTGATCGGGTGTATGTCAATGAGCGGGCAAGGCATGATTTGGGCTGGCAACCGAAATACGATTTTCGCCATGTGCTGGATTCGATCAAGGCGGGGGTGGATTTTTTCAGTCCCCTGGCCAGGCAGGTGGGATCAAAGGTGTATCATGATAAGGCGTTTGAAACGGGGCCTTATCCGGCGGAGCAGGGGAGGTGAAAGCCATTTCTTCCGCTTAAAGCGAATTCAGTTTTGAGGACATTCTACAGCTTATTTTATAGCTATTTGAAGTTTTTTTCCCAGCCCTGCTTCAATGATTTTTTTCAACGTAAGCAATTCAATATCAGCCTTATTGTTTTCAAGCCTTGAGATGTAATGTTTACTAGTTCCGCTTTTTTGAGCCAATTCTTCTTGGGTCAATCCAGCATCCTTTCTGGCTTGTTTTACCATCAATCCAATCTCAGGGTTTTTATTCGGGTCATGAATGCTATTTTGATATAAAACCAGCGGGTCAAGGTCATAGGGATAAAAAACAGGCTGCCCTTTACTATCTTTTGAATGAATACCTACATTGGGCCAACCAATTGTTGATCCCAATACTTGAATCTGTTGAAAAGCATTGGGATCATTTAGCAACTCAAATGCTGGATCACCTGCTTCAACTTTAAATGTATCCCGAAACAATTTTTGGAAATCAATTAATCTCGATTCGCCATTGTTGAATAGGCAGGATACTTTGTATCCATTAACCTGGTTAATTTTTAAAACCCTCGGTATACTTCTTAGTCCTTTCATGATTATTTGGTGGTTCTCACACTATCAACCTCCCATGATAAGCAGTAGTTCCTATCTCTGCCGCTAACTCCCCCAAATTCTCCTTCGTAATTTTCCCCGCCGCCATCACCTTAATCCTTCCCTGACTCATCGCCACCATTTGCTGCAATACGGGTAAACCTTCCCGCGCAGTAGGTTTTCCACCAGAAGTCAGTACATAATCGATCAGGTCGTGGTGCGCCAGGAGCTGTTCAAAAGCAGCAGCCGGATCCGGCGTGTAGTCGATGCATTTGTGTACCACCACCAGCATTTCGGGTTTGGCCAGAGCGGCCAGTTTCAGGATGTTTTCCAGGTCGAGCTCGCCATTGGGTTTCAATGCTCCAAGTACTACCCCAGGAACACCTTGGGCTTTGCAATAGGCAATCTCTTTTTCCATTTGCGCCAGCTCCTCCGCAGTGTACACAAAATCGCCACCCCGGGGGCGGATCATCACATGGATGGGAATGGCCAGTTCCCGTAGAGCCTGCTGGATAAATGCTTCATCGGGAGTCAGGCCATCCAGGTCCAAACGCCCGCACAATTCAATCCGGGTGGCGCCATTCGCCTGGGCTTGCAGGGCCGCTTCCAGGGTATCTACACAAACTTCAATTTCTGCTTTCATTGAGTAAAAGGTAAGCTTAGAAAGGTGAATTCCAAAATGCCCCTAAACATAAAAAGAATGCCAGTCTAATCATTCTTTTCTTCCATCGAAAAAGCAAGCCTTTCGTCAATCAATCCACCTACTTTCAGGCTTTAGTAGTGGGGCAAAAATAAATGTTCATTTTTTTATCGCCCCCGCGACTTCAAACAACGCCGTACCATGTTCAAACAACTCCGTTTTTCCTTCTCCGAAGCCATCGAAAACATCCGCTCCAATTTTTTCCATACCTTTTTATCCATTTTGGGCATTGTGATTGGGGTGGCAGCGCTGGTCTCAATTTTGTCCCTTATCGACGGTATGGAGCAGTACGCCAAGGATCAGATCAGCAGTACCACCGACCTCAAAAACGTGATGGTCCAAACTCAAACCCACGAGGTCATCAACAACATTCGGGTAAAAAAAGACAGTTTTGGGTATTTGCAGTACCAGGACCTCGCGGAGCTTCAAAGTGAGTTGCAAGATCAGGCGAAAGCACTGTTGTTTAGCGAGCACAATGCAGCCCTGCAAAGAGTGGGTGATTCCTCTCAAGTAGCTGCTGTTGTGACCGGGATTGCGCCCGATTTACCCACTACCGAGGCATTAAAAGCAGGGCGCAAATTCGACGCTTCGGACTATAGCGATCAAGCAAAAGTGGCCATCGTTAGCACCAAATTGGCCCAACTTTTGGCCAAAAAAGGAACTGTGGATAAGCTCATCGGCCAAGAAATTCGGCATCAGCAAGTAGCCTACACCATCATCGGGGTGTTGAAGCCGGGCAAGACGCCAGCCCCCACCCTATTTGTGCCCATCAGCAGTCTTCCTGCAGGTTCCCTGGCGCAATCGCCCCCCATGTGTATCTTGGAAGTAAATGTGGTGGAGGATGTCCCCAAAATCAAAAGCGCCACTGAGGCCTGGTTGAAAAAACATTTTCCCAACAAGTATCAGGATTTCCAGGTCATGAGCAACGAATTTCGGGTGGATCAGGTAGCCAAAGGTTTTTTGCTTTTCCGCATCGTGATGGGCATGATTGTGGGCATCTCGGTATTGGTGGGCGGCATCGGCGTGATGAATGTATTGCTCATTTCGGTCACCGAACGGACCCGGGAAATTGGGGTGCGCAAAGCCCTGGGGGCAAAAAAACGCGACATCATGCGCCTCTTTTTATCCGAATCCATCACCGTATCTTTATTGGGAAGTTTGATGGGCTTGGGCTTGGGTATTTTGGGCACCAGCATTTTTATCCCCATTATCAAGGCATTGACTCAAGCGCCTTTTCAAGCTGCTTATACCTGGAATACCCTGATTGTTATTTTAGTGATCGCCCTGCTGATTGGGGTGGTTTTTGGCACTTTCCCAGCCATCAAAGCGGCGCGGTTGAATCCGGTGGATGCGATTCGGCACGAGTAGACTGGCGGCTGCGTTTATTTGCCAAGTCCTGATTGACCAGAATGGCCATACAGATGAAGAAGAAAGAACCCATTTTATCGGTTTCCACCATGTCGTTGATCAATAAAAAAGCATCCATGACCACGGTGCACAAGGAAACAGCCATGATGATACGCCGCCGGAAAAGATCGGTGCATTGGTGGTAGATTTTTTCGGCCTGAATCAAAACCATAAAGCTCAGGGCAATAAATAGAATCATCCCCAGGTAGCCTTGCTCTACCAAAGTCATCAGGAAGTAGCAATGGACACCGGAGCCCTCCGGGTTGTCGCTCACGTAAGTTTGAAAACTGGTGACGGTGTAGGATTGGTAAAAATTGACAAAATTGCCCGGCCCAAAACCCATCCAGGGGCGATCCAAACTCATTTGAAAAGCGGCCACCCAACGGTACACCCGCTCCATGGTGGAAATATCCTCCAGTTTATAGGTCGCCTCCATCAGGTTACCAAAATCCCCATGACTGATCGTTCGATTGAATTCAGGTGCAAAATCAAGGTATTTGTTGTCGTAACTGAGGTATAAAAATCCAATCAGCAAAGCCAATCCCGCTAGCCCCAAGACCGGGCGCATCAATCGCCAACGAATGACCACATATGCCCCTGCCGCCATCACAATTGCCGCATAAGCCGCCCGTGTATAGGTGAAATAAATGGCCAGCAACAAAAAACCAATGGTGCCTACCCAGGCGTACCAACGCAACGAAAAACGCTCATACGAAACTGGCGCAAACCATAAGAGTGGAAAAAACAAAGACAACAAGACCGCGTAATTCACATGATTGCGGTAAAAAGGCCAAAGCACAAAATTGATTTCGGCAAAAGAAAAACCCGATTGTGCATGCCGAATCATCGTCACCAACACCGTAAACATCAGCGGCCAAAAGACCCACCAAAACAAACGTTGGTATTGCTCCACCCGATCAATGAAGTAACCAGTCAGGCAGTAAAACACGGCGATGTACCAGGTTTTAGCCAGCAGGTATTTGACTGAAACAAACAACAATTGCGACTGAAGCGTACAAAGGAAAATCCATGCAAGGTGCAGCAAAAGCATTAGGGAAATGGGATGCAACAAAAATTGACTACTGATGCGGTGCACCCGGGACAAGACAAAGGGAATGCTCACCAAAAACAAACCAATGATCAAAGCTTCATCCGGCAAGTCGGTGCCAAAACCATTGGGTAGTACCACCTCGGTAGAAATGGGGATACAAGCCAACATCAAAAAATAGAGGGTACGAATGTCCATCGTAGCCCAATACACCACCAAAAGCGCCAGCGGCAAGCCCGCCAGGTAAATAAAATTGAGCGCCACCCCTGCCCAAATGGACAGCAGGGTGATCAGCGCCAGTCCCCAAAACAGAATTTGTGGTTCTGAACCTGATCGCAGTGCCAAAAACGTAGGATTAACGCGCATCGTTAAAGGCTTCGCCCCATTTGTTCTCCTGGTAGGCATTGAACAACAAGACTCCAAAAACCCCAATTACAAAAGCAATCGCCCCCGCGGCTACCACCAAAATTGAACGCTTCGGGCGTGATTTTACTACGGGCACTTCTGCAGTTTCTACAATCAATACACTTGGCACGTCGGCGGCAAGTGCGGTGCTCAGCATCTTGGCTTTTTCCACAGCATCGCCCAATTGGCCATTGGAGGTGTAATAACGGGTTTCCATCAGCATCAGTTCAGCTTCGCCACCCGACAAATGCGCCAGGTCTTTTTGCAAACTATCCACTTCCGATTTATAGCCCTTCATGGTCGCTTCGGTAAAGGCTACCGAGTCGCGGGGAATGCGGGGGTTGTTGCGCATGGCATCCCAGCGCCCTTTAAACCGTGAAAAGTTACCCCGTGCGATGATGTAGCGCTCGGTCAGGTCGGTAGAAACTTCGCGGGTATTGTAAATGCGGTAGCGAGCCCGCAGCCGGGATAAACTATCTGAGAGTTCTTTTAAAATCACCTCATTCGCTGCAATACCCGCTTCGTAGGAGGCGAGATTTTTGCGCTGGTTGGATTTGAGCACTTCTTGCGATAGGTAGTTGATGCGTTCCCGGGCGGCATTGGCGATTTGCGCGGCCAATTGAGGGCTCACATCTTCAAAGGTCAATTCAATCGCGTCCCGCTTGGTTTTGGTCACCTCCATCCGGGCGGAAAGTTTGTGCCGCGCCCAAACGTAAGATTTGGGGTGATCAGGATCAATGTCGTAATGCTCAAACAATTTGAAGCTGTCGATCAAATAATCCCCCAGCTCGGTAGAACTGGCAATGGTCAAAATGCGGTCGATGTCATTGGCAGTACCATAGGGTTGGCCGCCATTGGACTTCCCGTAAAGGATGTCTGGCCGCGCCAAATCCGGGCTGGCCGCCAAAAAAACCGTAGTGGCTTTGTAATAATTGGGCAACAAGAGGGAAATGCCAGCCGTGCCAATTGCTGCTAAAAAGGACAAACCCAAAATCTGTTTGCGCCACTGGTACAGGGTTTTGATCACCCCAAGTAGATTGTCTGTATGCTCCATTGAAAGACTAAGTTCTTGCCGAAAATAAAGTTAACAATTCCCGAATACTGATCAGGCGTACCACAAATGCAGTCAGGCCACAAGCCGTTAAAGCCAGTAAAAAAGCCCATAAGTGTAGCCCCGGTAGCAAATAATACCAACTCAAACTGGCGATTCCCAGAGCGGCCAGCGCCAAAGCTACAAACTTCAATACCTGCCTCCCCGTTAAACCCACCTGCAAAATTTGTTGGCACAAGTACAACTGTGCCCCAAAAATCAACAGCTGGGTGATACAATTCGCTACCGCTGCGCCCATGGCCTTGTACATAGGGATCAGCCAGAGGTTGAGCCCAATGTTGAGCAGCACACCCCAGACGTAGACCCGGTTCAGTGCCTTTAGGCTGCCTTGCGCGGTCAGCAATGAACTAAAAATGTATACTCCACTCACAGGAATAAAACTGACGATGATCCAGCCTAAAATATTGCCCGAATACGCTCCTCCGCTGGTATACAATCCTTCCATGATGGCCTGGCGAAACACGATGGTGCACACCACCAGGCTGATTGCCCCAGTCCAAATGATCTGGATGCCCAGATGGGCCAGGGGTTTTACGTCTTGCCCCGCCTTGAGCAAACGGGCGTACATGGGCATCAACAACCCGGCGAACAAATAACCGATCACATTGCTGGCCTCCAACAAACGAAAGGCCGAAGCGTAAATATTGGTTTGTTCACGCCCATCCACCAGCATGCGTTCCATCAGCGGCGCATCCACCCGGGTGTACATGTTCATCAGGATGAAAGAAAGGGCATAAGGCACCCCCGCTTTTACAATAGCCAACATGCGCAACCAGTTGAAATGGAAACGCAAAACGCCCGCATGATACCACACAATGGCAAAGGAAACCAGCGCCCCCGTGGCAAAACCCAGCAACTGCACATTGACGAACCATTGCAGGTTAAAGTTTTTTCCATCAAAATAACCCAACCAGAGCGGAACGCCCAACACCGCAATCACCACCAAACGATCCAGTACCGATACCAAACTATCAATCCAGTACAAACCCAGTCCGGCAATATTGGAACGGAAATACATCACCAGTGAATTGAGCACCTGGCAGAGGGTCATGCCCAACAAAATACCTGGATACTCTTGCAAATACCCCGTAGCCCAACCCACCAACACCAGTACCAAAGCATACACCAAAGACAAAAGCCCCTTGGTCAACAAAAAAGCCGGAAAGTACTTGGGCAACAAGTGGGGATGCTGAGCAATGTAACGGGTATTGAAATTCTGGATGCCAAAATCAGCAATGATGTTCAAAATCAGGGTGAGATTCAAAATGCTGAAATAGATGCCGTAGAGGTTTTCGGTCACCACGTTTTGCACCACGCGCTCTACCCCAAAGAGGTAAGTGGGTTTGATCACCAAGTTGATGAACAAGAGGAAAAGGAGATTGGCCAGAAATTCGCGTTTCATGCCTGCGCTGCGGGTGCTTTGATTTGCGGGGCGAAGGTAAGGGAAAGTGGGGAGAAAAAAGGATTGATTTTGGGCGCATTCTCTCCAGCTTTTTTATCCATAAGCCTACAAAAAACTTCTCCACTCAACCCCATCCCCCAAAAAATCGTAAGTTTACCCCCAACCTGCAATCCTCATCGCATGAAAATGAAATTCAGCATCCTTATCGTACTGTTCTGCTGCACAGTCACGCTTTTCGGCCAAAGCACTTTTGACCAGGCACCCTCCCTCAAAGCCGCTACGGCCTTTCTGGCGACTTTGACCCCGACCCAAAAAACGGTCGCCAACCTGGCTTTTAGCGACAGCTCCCGAACCAAATGGTCCAACCTGCCGCTGGAGCAAGTATACCGCCAGGGCATCCAGTTTAAAGACCTGGCCGATTCCCAGAAGGTAATCATCCATCAGTTGTTGCGCTGCGTATTGAGCCAGCAAGGGTATCAAAAAATGGCTTTCATCATTGAGTACGACCAGGCTATTCTGGAGCGGCTCAGCAAAGCCAAAAGCCCGATTGCCCAGCGTTATGGCAACCAAAATTACTGGTTTACTATTTTTGGCACCCCCGGCAAGGACAAGATCTGGGCCTGGAAATTTGAAGGTCACCACATTTCCCTCAACCTGACTTATTCCCCCAAAGGCATCACTTGTACCCCCATGTTTGTGGGCATCAACCCGGCCCACACTACTTCCGGGCCATATGCGGGTACCTACCTCATGTTTGAAGAAAATAACTTTGGCAATATGTTGTTCAACGACCTGAGCCCGGAGTTGCAGAAAAAAGCGCTGCTCGGCCCACACCCCATCAATGCCGATGTGATGACCCAAACGGGCAAAGAGGCCCATATGAAAGATCGGAAAGGAGTGCGCTATACCGAGATGACTCCTAAACAACAAGGTTTTGTAGAAGGCATCATCAAAGCCTGGGTCGAAAACCTGACGCCCAGCCTCGCCCAGGAGAAGTTGAAACGCGTGATGGCGAATAAAAACAACCTGGTCTTCAGTTGGCAGGGTACGTTCAATACCAATGAATTGCACTATTACTCCCTCAAAACGGACACTTTTATCATTGAGTTCAGCAATCGGGATGGTGGCATCCAGCATTATCACACCATCTGGAGGGATATTTCGGAGGATTTTTTGAGTAAATAGTCATCAATTTTAAGTCCATAAATCCTTTTGAGCTATGGCCAATCCACAACCCAACAACCCCCTGCACGGCATCACCCTGGAAAAAATCCTGCTGCACCTGGTGGAGCAATACGGCTGGGAAGAAATGGGGCGGCAAATCAACATTCGTTGCTTCAATTTCGACCCCAGCATTAAGTCCAGTTTGACCTTTTTGCGCAAGACGCCCTGGGCTCGGGAGCAGGTGGAACAATTGTACCTGAAAAGCATCAAAACTACGCCCAAATTCCTGGACGAAGACTGGTAGTTTTTGACTCAAAAATTGGAGGAGGCACCAAGTATACCTTTTGCCTCCTCCTGACAACTATCCAATCTATATCTTCACCAATTGCCCAGTTTTCACCGATTTGTAAATCGCTTCCACCACCCGGATGTCGCGCAATCCCTCTTCACCGGGTGCCAACAAATCAGTCCCAGCCATGAGAGCCGCACAATCCTCGTCCATTTGTTTGGCCTGTTGGCTTTTGATCGTAAAATTGATAATGGTGCCATCCGACATGCTGCCTCGGTTGCCATTGTAGCCGGATTGGGGCTCCATTTTAAGCCAGCCTTTTTCGTAATTCACCTGGAGGTAATTCATGTTGATGCCAAAGCTGGTTTGACAGGAAGCCCGGGCACCGCTGGGGAATTCCAGCATAAACATCATCGTTTCTTCCACCTCCTTGTAAATTTCGGGCCGGGTAGTGGATGCCTGAGCAATCACACTGATGGGCTCTTCACCCGTAGCCAGACGGGCACCTTGGAGTGCATACACCCCCATGTCGCCCATGACGCCACCACCCAGGGCTTTGCTTTGTTTCCAGTGGTTGCTGCGACCATCAAAATAACCCGCGGCGCTGGTTACCATTTTAACCTTGCCAAATTTTTGTTCTTTGGCTACTTGCATGTAGGCCTGAATGTTGGGGTCGTGCTGGCAGCGGTAGCCAATGGCCAGCTTAACCTTGTTGTCTTTGCAAGCCTTGATCATGGCTTCACAATCTGCTACAGAAGGGGCCATGGGTTTTTCACAAAATACGTGTTTGCCCGCTTTGGCCGCCCGCACTACGAATTCCCGGTGCATGGAAGGAGGGAGCACCACGTACACCACATCGATGTCCGGGTTGTTGGCGATTTGGTCAAAATTCTGGTAGTTGTAAATGTTTTTGTCCGGTATGTTGTATTTCTTTTTCCAGGTCTCCGCTTTGGAAGGAGTCCCAGTGACGATCCCCGCCAGGTAAGCTTTTTCGGTCAATTGCAAGGCTGGTGCCAGCAGGTCGGTGCTGTAATAACCCAAGCCAACCAGCGCAATTCCCAATTTTTCCTTGGGTCGTAGGGTGGCGGCAAGTAAGGAATTGGCCGAAAAAAGGGTAGCTGCCCCCGTGATGGCCGTGGTGGATAAAAAATCTCGACGTTTCATGTTTGTATAGTTTAAAGCACATTTTTCCCGATCACATCCAACACTGCCCGAGCCGCTTTCAAACTACCTACCCCATCTTTCACCAAAATAAAATGCTGGTGTGACTGCTTGAAACTCAGTCCATGTTCCTTGCCTTTGGCACCCACAAAACCCACGATTTTGTGGAACATCGGACTCTCATAAAAAGGCGACTGCGGATTTTCTACAAAATAACAACGCAACTTTTCATTTTTGAGGATCACCCGTTCAAAACCCAGGCGTTTGCAAGTCCAACGCAAGCGCAGGCCTTCAAAAAGTTCCTTCACCTGAGCGGGCATGCGCCCAAAACGGTCGCGCAAGTTGCTTTGGAAAGCTTCCACCTGCTCTTCGGTTTCCAGGCGATCCAGCTCGGTGTAGAGGTTGAGGCGTTCCTGGATGCTGGTCACGTATTTTTCAGGCATGAGCATTTCCACGTCGGTTTCGATAGTCACATCGCGAACGTACTGCCGAGTCGTTTTTTCCAATTCTTCGGCGAACACGTCCTTGAAGTCCGTTTCCTTGAGTTCGATAATCGCCTCTTCCAGGATTTTTTGGTAGGTCTCGTACCCAATGTCCACAATGAAGCCGCTTTGTTCGGCGCCGAGCAGGTTGCCCGCCCCCCGGATGTCGAGGTCGCGCATGGCGATGTGGAAACCACTGCCCAGGTCTGAAAATTCTTCCAGGGTTTTGAGCCGTTTGCGGGCGTCGCTGGTGAGGGTCGACAGGGGTGGACTAAAGAGGTAGCAGTAGGCCTTTTTATTGCTCCGTCCCACCCGACCGCGCAACTGGTGCAGGTCGCTCATGCCAAACTGGTGGGCGTTGTTGATGATCATGGTGTTGGCGTTGGAGATGTCCAGACCAGTTTCGATGATGTTGGTACAAACCAGCACATCGTATTGTTTGTCGATGAAGTCGACCAGGGTTTTTTCGAGTTTGTCGGCCTCCATTTGGCCGTGCGCAGAAGCCACTTCCACATCCGGGCAAAGGCGGCGAATCATCATTTCGACCTCGGCCAGGTTTTTGACCCGATTGTGTACAAAAAAGACCTGCCCGCCGCGGTTTACTTCGTAATAAATCGCCTCCTTGATAATGTCTTCGCTAAAAATCCGCACTTCGGTGTGGATCGGCTGGCGGTTGGGTGGCGGAGTGCGTATGATGGAGAGGTCGCGAGCCGCCATCAGGGAAAATTGCAGGGTGCGGGGGATCGGCGTAGCGGTCAGGGTCAGGGTATCCACGTTGACCTTGAAATTGCGCAGTTTTTCTTTGGAAGCCACCCCGAATTTTTGCTCCTCATCGATGATCAGCAGGCCCAAATCCTTAAACTTCACCTCCTGGTTCAGCAACGCCTGGGTACCAATGATCAGGTCAATTTTTCCATCCTTGAGCTTTTGGAAAATTTGTTTTTTATCCGCCGCCGAACGAAAGCGGTTGACGTAATCCACCGTAGCCGAAAACTCCTTGAGGCGATCGCCGAAGGTTTTGGCGTGTTGCAGGGCGAGGATGGTGGTAGGCACCAGTACGGCGACTTGTTTGCCATCCAAAATGGCCTTGAAGGCTGCCCGGATCGCGACTTCAGTTTTACCAAAACCCACATCGCCGCAAATCAAACGATCCATGGGGTAAGGCTTGGTCATGTCGGCTTTGGTATCGATGGTAGCTTGCAACTGGTCGGGCGTATCCTCGTAAATGAAGGAAGATTCCAGCTCCACCTGCATGTAGTTGTCAGGAGCAAAGGCGAAACCTGGGGTGGCCTTGCGCTGGGCGTAGAGTTTGATCAATTCGCCCGCAATGTCCTTGACCTTCTTTTTGGTTTTGGCTTTGAGGTTGCGCCAGGCATCGGAGCCCAGTTTGTTGAGCTGCGGGGGTGTGCCCTCCTTGCCCACGTACTTGGCGATTTTGTGCAAGGAGTTGATGCTGACGTAAAGCAGGTCGTTGTTTTTGTACACCAGCCGCACACATTCCTGCACGTGGCCATTCACATTGATGGTTTGTAGGCCCTTGAATTGCCCGATGCCGTGATCGATGTGGGTAACAAAGTCTCCTGGTTGCAGGTCGCGCAGCAGGCGCAGGTTCAGGGCCTGTTCCTTGCTGTAGCCCTGGCGGAGTTTGTAGCGGTGGAAGCGGTCAAAAACCTGGTGGTCGGTGTAACAGACGACGTTGAGCTCCGGGTCGATAAAGCCCTGGTGCAGACCCTGCACGATGGGGAAAAACTCCACCTTGGCCCGCAGGTCTTCAAAAATGGTATAAAAACGTTCGACCTGCTTGGGGTTTTCGGTAAAGAGGTAATTGGTCCAGCCTGCGGCGCTGTTTTGGTG
The DNA here is from genome assembly GCF_965225875.1 of Haliscomenobacter sp. Classification (GTDB taxonomy): domain Bacteria; phylum Bacteroidota; class Bacteroidia; order Chitinophagales; family Saprospiraceae; genus Haliscomenobacter. The sequence goes on from NZ_CBDDBS010000002.1 coordinate 2,553,616, forward strand.
AAAGTTTTCGATCAGCAGGTCAAAATTGCGGTTGAAACTGGGCTGGGGTTTACTGCCGTATTTCAGCTCAGCTGTACTGGGGAGTGGTTGTGGTGCATTGGAAAGCAGCACGATGGAGTGCTGGCGCACGTCTTCCACCACATCGCCAGGGTACAAAAAGGCGCGATCGCGGAAAACCTCGGCCAGCTCCGTTTCGTCCAGGACGGAAATGGTTTTGGCAAACTTCTCGGCGTCTTCAAAACAACGCTGCAAACGATCGATCAGAATCTGAAAATCGTGGATCCAGATGACGGTGTCTTCTTTGAGTACCCGAAACAAAGAGACTTTGTCCTCCTGTTTGAAGCGGGTATTGATGTTGGGCACAATCGACACCTTGCTGATGTTTTGCGCCGAAAGTTGGCTCAAGGGGTTGAAGGTACGGATGCTCTCCACCTCGTCGTCGAACAACTCGACGCGGTAAGGCAGGTCATTGCCAAAGGAAAAGATATCGATGATGCCGCCCCGCAGGGAAAACTGGCCGGGTTCAAATACAAATTCTTCCCGCGTAAACTTGTACTCCACCAACACCTGAATCAAAAACTCAGGATCCAGTTTTTCACCTTTGGCGATTTCAATCCGCGTTTTGCTCAACACCTCGGGCGCCACCACTCGTTCGAACAGCGCCTCCGGGTAAGTCACAATGATTTGCCCCCGCGAAGCATTGCTCACCGCATTGATGACCTCGGTGCGCTCCAGCACATTGGTCTGGTTCAACTCCTCAAACCGCAAGGGCTGCTTGAAGGAATCGGGGAAAAAATGTACGGGCCTTTTGCCAAAAAGCGCGGCCAGGTCGTTTTGCCAATAGGCGGCTTCTTCTTTGTTGTCGGCTACAATGAGGTGATTGGCGGGGTATTGCTGGTACACCCCTTCAATGACAAAGGCGAGCTGGGCACCCACCAATTCGAGTAACTTCACCCGGGCGGGGCTGTCGTTTTTGAGCTCCTGTACGATGTTGCTCGTGCGGCGATCCTGTCGGTAAGCGTCGAGTAGTGTTTGTAAGTTTTTCACGGGTGCAAAGATAGTGAAAATGGGAAACGGTATGGGGGATGTAGTGGTTCAATATTGGTGGAATGAAGTTTAATTATTCCAACTTTAGCCTTCTTTGGGGCAAAATCAATTCAAAACCACTCCCGCCAAAATTTCCCCTACCCGCATCTTTCCCCAAAACCCATTTTCACCAACCATGCCTACTAAAGCCTACTTTTCCACCCTAAGTCTCTTGCTTGTCCTAAGTCTAAGCGAGCCCCTGTTGGGTCAAGACCCCCTTGATTACTTGTACCCGGTTCACCCCGATTGTCTTGATAGCACGGGAACTGCTGTGCAACAAAAACGATGTACGGAAGCTACCCTCCAAGCGTTTTTTCTGCAACAAGTGGATTGGTCAAAAACCGAAAAGGCTTATTCAGGCTATGCTCGATTTTACCTCAACATCAACAAAATTGGTGAACTGGATGGCTATGGTATTCGCTCTTGCCGGGATTTATACCTTGTTCAGCGGTTTTTAGAAATTGCCGAATCGCTTCCGCTGCAAAATTGGTTGCCGAGCATAAAAAACGGCGAGCTCCAGGATTCGAGGATAGATCTCAATCTGAAATGGTACAATCATCAGCTGGATTCAGTATGGGTGGATGGGTTAAGAATCCATGCGCCAACCAAACGCAGGATAGCGCCGCTGGAGTTGATCGGGGATGGCTCCGAGTTTCCGGATGGCCATGAAGGTTTCGCACGTTACCTCAATTATGCCATTGAATTACCGCAAGACTCGGCTTTGCTACACAAAATCAACGGTAAAAAATTACCACTTAGGCTTACAGCAGAAAGCATTGGAACCGTATCAAAGATAGACATTTTGTTCCCCTTACACCCTGTGATTGATTCTTTGGTCATGAATGTATTGCGGAAAGGGCCGAAGTGGTCTCCAGGGTTTTCCAATGGAGCTAACCAAATTCGCATCGCTTTGTGTACCCTCGTTTTCCATCCCTACCAACAAAATACGGGTGAGGAAATTCGAGAGGTGTCCACTACTGCCGATTTTCCAGGAGGGCAAGCATCGTTTCTACAATTCCTTGCAAGCCATCTTGGTCCACTTATCAAATCCATGAAACCAGAGGAGGTCCCTGAAGGCATGGTCATTTTGCAACTATTTTTCAATCCCGATGGGGGCATTTACCATACACGAATCCTTAAAAATTCTCATCCCTTGACGGACCGCTGGATCTTTGAAATGGTCAAAAAAATGCCAAATTGGGATATGTACCGCCCCCGATTAAAGCCTCAAAAAAGTATGGTGGAATTTCCGATTCGGATCAAAGTGGAATAAAAACTGCGAGCATTTTGATCAGCCTGCCTTTTCATAAACTAATTCCTCGAATCCTGCCCCCACGCCAACTTATCCCGCATCGTATCCATAAATCCATAATCGTGCAGCTGCACCAGATTGATTGAAAAGTCGTTTTTCCGTACCGCCAATTGGTGTGCCGAGGTGATGGTCTCAAATCGAGAGTCCAGGGTACAAAGGAAGTTTTCGGCCCGACCTTCCACGTCAAAAGAAATGATTGAATCGTCGGAAATGACCACCGGGCGTACGTTCAGGTTGTGGGTAGCTACCGGGGTGATCACAAAATTGCCGGAGTTGGGAAAAATGATTGGCCCACCACAACTCAAGGAATACCCCGTCGAACCCGTTGGAGTAGCCACAATGATCCCGTCCGCCCAATAGGTATTGAGGTACGAACCATTGATGTACGTATGGATGGTGATCATGGAAGAGGTATCCCGCTTCAGAATGGTAAAATCGTTGAGGGCAAAGCGGGTATCCCCAAACAGAGGCAGGCTGCTTTCGAGGTAAAGGAGCCCCCGCTCTTCAACGCTGTAACGCCCTTTGGCCAGCAATTGTACAGCATCGCGGATGCGTTTTTTTTCAATACTGGCCAAAAAACCCAGACGCCCCAGATTGATGCCCAGGATAGGAACGCCCGATTCGCGCACATGCGTGATGGCGCTCAGGATGGTCCCGTCGCCGCCCAATGCGATTACAAAATCAAATTTTTTCAAGGTAAAATCAATGTACCCATCAAATTCACCCACTGGCTTTTGAAACTTGATTTTGTCGCGCATCAGGTCCAGATATGGGCCGTACACGTATACCGAAATACCTTCCTCGTGCAAGGCATCAAACAGGCGCTGGATATGCGGCACATCATGATCCTTCAGCACGTAGGCGTATACTACAACCCGCATCAAATATTCATGTTGAAATGAAAAAAAATCCCCGACTCCCAGAGGTGGTTGAAGCTGTATTCGATTTTAAAAACCTTGTCGAAAAAGAATACTGCATCCAGGCCGATCCCTTTGCCCCACAACATCCGATTGGTAAATGAGTTGGCCCCAAAATCAAAAGGATGGTTGACGTAGCCAAAGTCGTTGTTAACGGCCAAATATACTTTAAAAGGTAGTTCGCGCATGCGTTCTACCGGGATGATTTTTCCAAAACAGAGTCGATTGTCCGCAATTTTGACCCGAAAGCTGGTATTGATGATGCCCATGTCCAGCCCATCGATGACGTAATACTCGTAACCGACCAAATCGTTGTCGGAATACCCAACGGCGCGGTTGTCGTTGTAAGGCTGTTGGCTGCGGATGAAGGAGAATTTAGCCCGGCCAATAAAGGAGAAATTCCAGCGATTGCCGAGCGGTAAAAACTGCGCGTAGCGGCTACTAAAAGTCAAAGCGCTGCGGTCATTGGACACGATGCCGAGGCCGTCTTTTTCCAAAGAAGCCGAAAAATATTGCCCTTCGAGCGGATAAGGTCGGCAGTCGCGTGAATCGTAGGTATAGGTATAAGCCAGCGAGAAATAACGTTGACGGCTGCGCCCTTGCAGGAAAAAATCTGGATTGAGGTCCTTGGCGATTTGGTCCATGATTTTATTGTCCTCATAACTGAGCTTGGCCTCATGCTGTTCGCGCAACTTGGGCCGATACACCATAGAAAGGCGTGAACGGAAGCGATTGTAGGCAAACTTGTCTTCGTCTTTAAAAAACTGCTGGCGATTTTGGGTGGTTGCGTAGTTGATCTCCCGGTTTTGAGCAAAAGAAACGGCAGCGTCTATACCCAGCGTTTTTTTCCGATTGATGAAGGGCAATTTGTAACCCAGCGCATAATTACGGGTATAACCATTGGTGAATTTGATTTGAAAACGATCGCGATTGCCCGAGAAATTGCGGTGTACAAAATCCATCCCGTAAATGATGCGGTCGAGGGAGCGGTTTTGATCTACCCACCATACATTGAAATTCCGATCGGCCAACTCAAAATAAGGCGTGGGGTAAATGTACCAGCTCTCCGCCAAATCCAGGGCGATACAAATGTGATCGGGCTTGGCAACACTAGGCGTATAGCTGATGATGCCTTCGCGGAACATGCCCGTGTTCAGCACCTGTTGTTTGCCCCAGGCCAGGCGGTCTTTTAAATTTTTGCGCAAAATGGTGTCTCCAATCTGGAAGGGAAGTTCGCGGAGGATGACCTGGATATTGGTACGTTTGTTTCCGTTGATGGCAATACTGTCTACCACCACATACGCTTCTTGCGCGATGGCCCCGGCAATAAAAAACCAGAAACAAAGTGACAATACAAACCGCATACTTTGAAATTGGAAGTGGGCCTCAAACTCGGAGTGGCAATATACAGGTTTTTGAAAAAAAACTAGAAGAAAATTTAGTGTTATTGGTCGCCCACCAAACTTTTAACAGTTAAAAGAACAAAGTAGAAAATGAAATATAAAAGGCAGGTGTACTATTTTCCCGCCACTACTCAGTTTGTTTTTTTCTCGCCTCTAGCCTTCATTCAACACTTTTCTGCCCCACAACAAAATCTGGAACCCATATACCCCCAACCAGAAAAGAATGGCCGCAAAAGAAAGGATGCCCAGGGCCGCAAAAACCTTCACCGAACGCAAATTGAGGTCCCAAAACTGGTAACTGATGAAATCGCTGAGCACAAAAAAGGTATGTATACAAAACAGGTAAAACAGTACCTGCAATAATTTTCGGGCGTAAAAAACCTTGCGCAATTCTGACTTATCGCGCAGGTTTTTTCGCTTTTGTACCACGTAGCGGCGAGCAAAAAAGAGGTAGGCAAAAAAGAGGCTTAAAAATAAACCTTGCTCCAGTGCCCCATAAAAAGGGTTAAAAAACTGCCGCCCATAATGCGCTTTAAAATCCATTGAAGAAAAAAACATGAACACAAAAAAAACAAACTGCCCAATGGGTAGAATAAAGTGCTTCAAATCGCTGCGGCGCAGCTGATACTGTGGGTACAAGCGCAATTTGACGTGGTAAAAAAGCAAAGTAGGTAAACTAAGGGTGGAATAAATGGGGATAAAATACAAACTTGGGTACCGCTCATAAATGCCCGCCAATACCAACCAATAATGCAGCAGCGTGAGCGCAAAAGTGATGAGCAGCATGCCATAACAGGCGTTGGATCGTTTTTCACCCGAACTTTTTCCAAAAAAAAGTACCCCAATCCCCAGTGAATACAAAATCTGCGCCCCTAATACTGCCAGCAAGAGGTAGTAAAAGATGGTATGTTCCCCACGGAGGGGCAAAGGCAGATAGTTGGAAAACTCCATATAATCCTGTGTTGATGGAGTTGAGAAGTTGAGAAGTTGAGAAGTTGAGGCTACCGCGAATAACTTGAACAAGGACGAGTCGAAGTCGCTGCGGCAGCCTCAACTCCTCAACCCCTCAACTCCTCAACTTCCCCCAAAGGTATTTCCTTTTTACACCCTTTGCAAAAGTCATTTAACTTTGGAGAGAAAACTCATTCCCGGGGCCAAAAATGCCCCCTTATTTTGAACCCTAAACAAAGTAGTCATAGCCATGCGCTCTAAATCTTATTCACCCGTAACCCCTCAGGAAGCTGTTTCAGTCATTCGCTCTGGGGATAGAATTTTTATCCATACAGCTGCTGCTGCGCCCCAGGTATTGGTAAAAGCGCTCGCTGAACGTGGAGGCGAGTTGCGAAATGTTCAGATCTATCAGTTGCACACCGAAGGCCCTGCGCCCTACGCAGATGAACAATACCAGGATAGTTTTCGCGTCCATAGCCTCTTTACTGGTGCCAATATGCGTGATGCGGTACAAGATGGCCGAGCCGATTTTGTGCCCGTTTTTTTGAGCGATATCCCTCGTTTGTTTCGGCGGGGAGTAATTCCGCTGGATGTAGCCATTTTGCAAGTCTCTCCACCAGATGCACACGGGTACGTTACCTTGGGGGTTTCAGTGGATACCTCATTGGCTGCCGCTCAATCGGCTAAAGTCCTCATTGCCGAAATCAACCCCCAAATGCCCCGCACCCAGGGCGATGGTAACATCCACATCAGCCGTTTTGACAAGGTTATTGATGTAAATTACCCATTGCCCACCCACATCATTCCGGAACCAAGCGAGATTGAACGACGCATTGGTGAGAACATCGCAGGATTGGTCGAAAACGGGGCTACGCTACAAATGGGCATCGGAGCCATTCCCAACGCCGCCTTACAGGCAATGGCCAACCACCGGGAATTGGGGATCCATACCGAAATGTTTTCGGATGGCATCATTCCGCTGGTTGAAAAAGGTGTCATCACCAATGAACACAAAGCCAAACACCCTGGGCACATTGTTACCGGTTTTTTGGTGGGCTCGCAAAAACTGTACGACTTCGTCAATGACAACCCCTTGGTGCGGGTACTGGACATTGAATACGTCAACGATACCTCGGTGATTCGCAAAAACCCCAAAGCCACCGCCATCAACAGCGCCATTGAAGTGGACATCACCGGGCAGGTATGCGCGGATTCGATTGGCAGCCGCATTTTTTCAGGGGTAGGAGGACAAATGGATTTTATCCGGGGAGCAGCGCTTTCCAAAGGGGGTAAACCCATCATCGCCCTGCCGGCCATGACCAATAAAGGGGTCAGCCGCATCACCTCCATGCTCAAACCGGGAGCGGGGGTAGTGACCACTCGTGCCCACGTGCATTACATCGTTACAGAATTCGGCGTGGCAGAAATGTGGGGCCGAAGTATTCAGGAAAGAGCCAAAGCCATGATAGATATTGCCCATCCAGATCATCGCGAGCAATTGATGAAAGAGGCATGGGAGATTTGGAAGATCAGGTTTTAGGAATTATTTAGCAGCCGCCTGCGGCGGAATTTTTTACCACAAAGACACAAAGGCACAAAGACATTAAGCTCTAAAATGTTGTGTCTTTGTGTCTTTGTGGTAAAAAAAATTGAATATAAAATCCACCGTAGGTGGATGGGTGCTAAATAGTTACAAATATTAATCAATTGCCTGGTAGTCAACTTGCCCCTAACTTCTCACCCACCTCACCTCATGCCCTTCCCCCACCAACGGCATATCCAATTGCCCAATCATCCTTGTCAAAACGCTACTTTTGATATCCTCCTTCCTTCGGCTAAAAATGTTTTCCTGGCTCGTTTCTAGGTAAACGATCTTGAATCGGGGATTGTACACCCGCAAGGCATTGTGCAGGCGGGCGCGCAGTTCCGAGGTCAGGTTGGTACTGTTCCAGACGAAGGATTTTTTGCGGCGGCAAAATTCCTTGGCACGTTCGTAGGCTACCTGGGCCACTTTGCCCTGACCATCGCGGTCGTCAGGGCGGATTTTTAGCTCACGCCGAATCTCGTCCAGGCTCACAACGGGCAGATGGGCATAGTTTTTGGCATAAAAAGTATCCTTCCCACTGCCCGCTATGCCCGACAGGATGATCACTTCAAAAGCGGTGTCATCAAAAATTTCTACTGGGTAAGTTTCTTCCGACCAAAAATAGCGGTAGCGGCTATGGGCATTGAACCAGGTGGCTTCCTTTTCAAAACAATGGTTGTCGAGGCAAAGCTCCTGAAACAGGTCGGCGCGGTACATCAGTTCATCACAAGTAGTACTAATCCGGCCCAATACATCTGCTTTGGCAAGCAGGTAGGTTAGTTCATTGCGGACCCGCCAACTGGCCAGGATTGCAGCCCGGATAGGGTCGGGTTTGTCCATGATCCAAAGGGGGAGCCCGTGCTGGCGTACTAAGGCACATGCTTCCTCTCGGAACCCGATCTCACAATCCCAGAGGATTTCCCGGGCCACTTTTTCTCCAATCTTTGCGTGCCGAGGCGAGCTGATTTTGCCATTTTCGATGATGGTACACTGCGGTTTAGCCACATCGTGCAACAAGGCTGCGTGAAACAACAAGCTCTGTTCCCGCTCGGCCAACTCCTGGAAAGCAGGCAGGCCCAGCAGGGCTTCTATCACCATGCGGGTATGCGTCCACACGTCGCCTTCGCCGTGGTGCTCCGGTTCTTGGGGGCAAGTGCGCAGGGGTTCGATCCAGTCAAAAGACTCAATTAGCGCCCAATTCACCTGCTGTTGCTGAAAAACCTGGCCGTTCAAACCAAAGTTGGGCTCTTTGCCAGTTGCGCGTCCAGTGCTCATCGGTTTGTACATGGTTTTTGCGAACGTACTTCAGCACGTTGGTGGAAAAATCGGATTCCGGAAAAGCAGCGGCATTGCGACAAACAACCCCTTCACTTTCTCCGCCAAAAAAACTACCTCGCGCTTGTTGCTCAGCAATGAGGTTTGACAATTGTGTATTGGAAAAATGGCCACGTTCCAAAACGGGCACGGTTGGTAAATCCAGTAATTGTGCGTACCATTCCACTTCGTCCCAAGAGAGCCATTGGCCATTGTCGCGTACAGCAAAGATGTAGAAATAACCATCGAGCCGTTCGTAAGTAATGCTGTGGATAGCGTACAGGTTTTCACCAAAAATATGCAAGTCACCCAGGGATTGCCCCACCCGCTCCCAAATTTCCCAAATGGGTTTGGCCCAGGGGTTTTGGTTTACGGCTCCGTGAGAACGAGCATAAATGCCATTGGCTTTGAGGCAGGTATTTTCACCATCCAATTTTTCGGTAATGACGATCTCCTTGGTCAATAGCTCAGCCCATTCGTCCTGGATGCGATCATCGTTGACGGCACCTTCCGAGAAGGGGAAATGGTAAGTGCGCGGGTATTTTTCAGATGGTGTTTCCATGGGATGCCGTTTTATCAAAGCGAGGAACGGCAAATGGGGGAAAATGGTTCCCGAATCGTAGGGGCAACCCTCCGTGGTTGCCCTTTAATCATCGTGGTTACCCATTGATGTTTTCAACCGTAGGGGCAACCCTGCGTGGTTGCCCCCACAGGGAATTTAATTAAAATCCTTGTTTTCTTTGAGCTTGGCAATCGCCCCTTCCATTTGGGTCTTCTGCTGCGCATTCGACGCTTTGGGCAGGGCTAGATTGGCATACTTCAAGGCATTTTTATAATCGCCAACGGCAGAATAACCACGAGCTAGTCCAAAAAGGGTCATGTACTCCTCTGGGAAGCGCTGGTTGTTGAGTTTGAAAATTTCCAGGGCCTCCTGATTTTTTTTACTCGCTTGCAAGCTCCGTGCGTACATGTGAATGTCTTGCATGCCAGCACTTGGTTCCTTGATGGCATCCTTCATGATTGCAGCGGCTTCATCATTGCGACCCATTAAAGTCAAAATCTGGGCTTTATTGGACAAAGTCTGGAAGTTGCGTTCACCGATGTATTTTCTGCTGATAGCAGCTTCGGCCCAGGCCAGGCCTTCTTCCAGGGCTACTTTGTTTTGGGCACAGAACTGCGAGGCGGCAAGGAAGCCACGGTAATCAAAGCCCGCTTCATTTTGTAATTCCTGCCGGATTTTGGCCAGGTAGTACTCGTTGACGTTGGGCACACTCACCTTGAAAGGTACGGCCAGTTTCTCCCAACGCATCCGCACGGTACAGCCATTGGGCATCCGGTCGTCGAATTCGTAAGTCAACCATTCCGTGTAGGCATGAGCTTGTGGTTTTACCGTTACCCGCAAGGCATCTTCACTTTGGCTGTAAAAATAGCTACCCCAGGCGGTGTGGTTTTTGGAAAAAATGATCACCCACTCGTCTTTGCCGGGGATCATGTGCAGGCCATACTTACCAGCCGGCAATGGTTTGCCTTCGATCATAACATCGTGGGATACCGCAAAAACGGTGTTTTCGTTGGCTCCAGCGCGCCAAGGCATCAGATTTTTTTCGTCGCTCATACCAAAATCAAGGTTGCTCAGGCCGTAAGGCACCAATTCGCCCCAAATTTTTCCCGTACGATCCTCGCCATTGGCTCCATGTACATCCGGGCTGCCCCACATCACAGCGGCTCTGACCAGGCCAATGTGTTGAACGACTTCGCATTTTTGGTTGTCGCCACTGGGCGGCAGGGTAATTTGGGCATTCACAAAAAGAACACTTGTAACAGTCAAAAAAAGCAGGGTGATTAAATGTTTGTACATAATCAATGTATTTATTAGGTAAATAGATGACAGTGTGTTGAGTCACGAAGACCCAGCAGGTTTAGACAGCAAGTTTTGTGGAGACGATTTTAGAACAACCCTACATGGGCGTTATTAGAGCAGCATTTTTTGGAACTTCCAGACGATTTTAAGGTCTCTTTCTTGAATATTCATCCTATTCTCTGGTAAAAATAAACATTTTTTGTATTCCTCAAACAGGTGACAATTTTCACCCCTTGCAATGACGATGGTCATTTCCTGCGAAATTACTCAATTCTACATTTGTTGGCAAATTATCCATTACCCGCGAATCCGCTTTAATACTGAGCTGGTTCTCAAAATTTCCCGATCGCCATGTCAAATTCCCTTTTGTTGCAAAAATACAATACTCCCGTTCCTCGCTATACCAGTTACCCCACCGTACCCTACTGGGAGGAAAAACCCATCTTCGAAAAACAATGGATTCAGCATATCCGCACGGCTTTTTCACAAGACCGCGGCATCAGTTTGTACATCCACCTACCCTATTGTGAAAAATTGTGCACCTATTGTGGTTGCAACAAACGCATCACCAAAAACCACGCAGTAGAGGAACCTTATGTCGCCTCTATTTTGAAAGAATGGGCTCTGTATGTCAAAAATTTACCCGGCAGGCCCCTCATTAAAGAATTACACTTAGGCGGCGGAACGCCCACTTTTTTTCATCCTGATCAGTTAGACGCGCTCATTAGAGGAATTTTTGAACACGCGGACATTGCTTCTGAGGTCGACTTTGGATTTGAAGCTCATCCATTCAGCACTACCCGCGAACACTTGGCAACGTTATACAATCTGGGCTTCCGCCGCATCAGTGTAGGCGTGCAGGATTTTGCACCCGAAATCCTGGAAATCATCAATCGGCAACAAACCGAACTGGAAGTGCAGCAGGTTACCGAATGGGCACGCGAAATCGGCTACACCAGCGTCAATTACGATCTGATCTATGGCCTGCCCCTACAAACGCCCGAGCACATTCGGACCACCATGCGGAAACTGGAAACCCTGCGCCCCGACCGCATCGCCTTTTACAGTTACGCCCACGTGCCCTGGATCAAACCCAGTCAACGTGCCTATTCAGAAGCAGACCTGCCATTGGGCGAAGCCAAAAGAGCCCTTTATGAGCTGGGCCGGGATCTGTTGGAAGAAATGGGATACCTCGAAATCGGGATGGATCACTTTGCGCTACCCGGCGATGAATTGTCCAAATCAATGCGGCGAGGCACCTTGCACCGCAACTTTATGGGCTACACGCCCCATTATACCCGCTTGAGCATCGCCCTTGGTGCATCTTCCATCAGCGACAGCTGGGATGGATTTATGCAAAATGAGAAGATCATCGAAGATTATCAAAAAGCAATTGAGGCGGGGCGGTTCCCGATTAGCAAAGGGCATTTGTTGTCGGAAGAAGACCAGGTCATCCGCACACATATCCTGAACATCATGTGTCGTTATGAAACAGATTGGAGCAATCCTGCTTTACAATCTGCAAGTTTTGAAGACATTCCAGCCCGTTTGGAGGAACTGGAAGCAGATGGTTTGATTGAAGTCAATGGCCAACATTTGAAGGTGACTGAACTAGGTAGGCCCTTCCTGCGCAACATTTGTTTGGCTTTCGACGCCCGTTATTGGCAAAAACAACCCGGCGGAAAATTATTTAGTCAGGCAATATAGAACTAATTTTTTCATTTCATTGTAAATGCTGTTGGAGGGCTAGTGCTCAAATCAACTGAATTCGTAACTTTGGAGTTGTTTTTAACTGCTTTTTAATGATATGAAAAAATACCCTGTCCTTTTTGCCATTGCCTTACTGTCTTTGTCCCTGGCCGGATGTTGGAGCTCCGGGCCAGACCCCACCAGAGAATACACTGAAGACCCTAACCAGATTGACTCTAATGGTCAACCAGGTATGAGCGATGACTATAGCAATACCAATCGGATGATTTGGCAAAAGCCAGAATTGGTGCTCGACCGTATGGGCGACATCAAAAACAAGGTAGTTGCGGACATTGGGGCAGGTACAGGCTTTTTTGCCTTCCGCCTAACGCCCATGGCCAAAAAAGTCATTGCCATCGACATTAATCAAAACCTGATCAACGTCATCGATAGTATCCGCACCGTTGAATTGTCAGATGCTGATCAAAACAAGTTGGAGACCCGTTTGGCTGACCCCGATGATCCACATTTGGGCGTTAATGAGGCTGACGTGGTGCTTCTGGTGAATACCTATCTATACCTGGCCAATCGGGTAGAATACCTCAAAAACCTGAAAAAGGGAATTGCTCCCGGAGGGAAAATCATCATTGTGGATGTAAAACGGCAACGTTTGCCGCAAGGTGAATTTTTACCCCCCCAAGCTATTCGTGTACCACAACACCTGGTAGAAGAAGAGCTGGAACAAGCCGGTTTTCAATTGCTCAGCAGCGACGACACTTCTCTGATTCACCAATATATGGTTGTTGCCCAAAAGAAATCGTAATGCTCTCACAGAAAGCTAAATATGCCATCAAAGCCTTGATTTATCTCGCCCAGCAGGAAAAGGGAGCTTTGATCAAAACTGCCGAAATTGCCTCCAAATCCAGTATCCCCAAGAAGTTCCTGGAATTGATTTTGATCGATCTCAAACGGGCCTCCCTGGTAAGTAGTAAACAAGGTATCGGTGGTGGATACTACCTATTAAAGGATGCACATGAGATCAACCTGGCCGACATCTATCGGCTTTTTGATGGTGCCATTGCACTTTTGCCCTGTGCTTCTCTGCGTTTTTATGAACCTTGCCAGGATTGCCCAGACGAAGCTACCTGTTTGATTCGCAGCAGCTTAATTCAGGTTCGGGATCAAACCCTGAGCGCCCTGGAAAAGACCACCATCAAAATGTTGACGAAGGAAAATTGAAATTTCAGGGCAATAAAAAAATGAATATTTCATTTTGTTAAAGGATTAGATAAATAAACGGTTCATTTTAAGCGTTTTAACTAATCCTTTGGCTCGAAAAAAATGAATATTTATTTTTGCCCCACACTATCGCGTTTATTTGCAAGCTTTACCCTAAATTCGAGGGTATATATTCAAATAAACACCAAATGATCATCCGTTGCGTCCTCCTCCCTATCTTTTTGTGTTTTGCCCTCTGGGGTTTGGCCCAGCCTGTGACTGCGCCCAAATACGAATTTCGCGGAGCCTGGATTTCAACCGTGATCAACCTGGATTGGCCTACCCGGGGCGCTTCTCCACAGCAACAACAAACCGAATTGCTGCGCATTTTTGACGACCTGAAAAAAGCGGGAGTCAATGCCGTTTTTTTCCAATTGCGCTCCGAAAGTGACGCATTTTACCAGTCTGCTCTCGAACCTTGGTCCTATTACCTCACGGGCAAACAGGGACAAAGCCCCAATCCATTCTGGGACCCACTCCAATTTTCAATCCAGGAGGCCCACAAACGTGGTATGGAATTGCACGCCTGGTTCAACCCCTTCCGGGTCATTCGCAGCACCAATTCTACTTACCCCAAAGACTCTCTGCATGTATCCATTCGCCACCCTGAGTGGATGATCAACATCAGAAACATCCTGCTGCTCGACCCCGGCATCCCAGCTGCCCGCCAATACATCATTGATGTGGCCACCGATATTGTCAAACGGTACGACGTGGATGGGCTGCATTACGATGATTATTTTTACCCCTACGAAGGCATTGGCAGTCAGGACACGGCCAGTTTTGCCAAATATGGCAACGGCATGACCCTCAACGCCTGGCGTGAAGACAACATCAATCGCTTTGTGCAAGAACTGGGCGCAGCCACCTATGCACTCAAACCCCTGGTCAAATATGGGGTCAGTCCCTTTGGCATTTGGCGTAGTGGAGTGCCACCGGGTATTTCCGGCCTTTCTGGCGCAGATGTTACTTATGGCAACGCAGTGGTTTGGTTGGAAAAACAATGGATCGACTACCTCGCGCCCCAATTGTACTGGAAGTTTGGGGGCAATCAGGACTTTGAAAAACTGGCCAATTGGTGGAAAACCCAAATGAATGGGCGGCACCTGTACCCTGGCATCGCTATTTACCGTGCAGATCCCAGTACCGCAGGCAGCGCTCCATTGTATAGCCCTTCCGAAATTCCCAACCAGATTTATTTTACCCGACAAAAAGAAATTCCCGGAGTGATCATGTTCCGGGCAGCCAACCTTTCCCGCCTCAATTCCCAGGGCCTGGCGGATTCCCTTTGCAACCGTATTTACAGCAATCCGGCCCTGACGCCAGTCATGCCCTGGAAACCACTGGACGCCCCTGGTGTGGCCAAAAATCTGCACCTGGTACCCGCCACCAATTCAATCAACCTGAGTTGGAGCGCTCCCGAAGCCAACGGGCGGCAAGCCAAGCCGCGGATGTACGCCATTTACCGGGTACAGGCGGCGAAGGAGCCTTTTTGGTTGCTGGCCATGCAGGAGCCTAAAAATTTATTGGCGGTCACAGGTAGCACTCAATACCAGGATCGTAGCATCATTGATGGGCAACAATATTGGTACGCCGTTTCAGCCGTAAGTGGCAATTCGATTGAAAGTTTGCCAGCTTCTTTTGCACCGATGAGTACCAAAACCCGGGCCGTACGTAGCGATTTTGGCATTCGGGAGGTTTTTCCCAATCCATTCAACCAGCAGTTGCACATTAGGTACTCGATTGGTGCTCCGGGCACTCTTTCGCTGCGGATTTACAATGCGCTAGGACAAGAAATGGTCACCCTTGTGAATGAAGAGCGGAAGACTGCGGGAGACTATGAAGCGGTGTGGATACCCGAGGTGAGTGCCAATACGGGGCTATACATCTGCGTACTGGAGGTGGATCGGCAAAAAATGGTGCACAAAGTGGTGAAGGCACCTTGATTTGAACAATTCCTTCGTTATCCATTCCGTATTTAAGTGCTTAGGAACAGAAATAAAATAAAGTGCCAATCTGGCTGACTCTTTTTTGCTTTTGTTGCGTTACTCCTCAGTTGCGTAGGCCCGCTATGCGCCTTCGTCCTGCCTTGCCAAATCAAAAAATAGTTGAGCCAACTTTGTCACTTTATTTCATTTCTGTTCCTTGAACGATCACAACAAACCATCTGGCTTCTATTTGGTTTCAACAAGTAGATAAGCTTCTTAAAATCAAGTCTTTTATGAAAACAACTGCATTATTCCTAGTGGCCTTAAGCAGCCTCGTATTTACTTCATGTGGGCAAACCCCTGCCGCAAAAGTAAATGATTCAGCGCCTACCTCTACTGCTACTCCGGTTGAGACCAATGCTCCGAATTCGGATTACAAACCCGCCTTCGCTGGTCAGACAAGAGTGGGTGGGGTAAAAACCAAAGCATCCTATGAATTCAAAGTTCTCTCAGAGGGATTGTCCGCTCCCTGGGGCATCACCAGCCTACCGGATGGCAGGCTGATCATCACTGAAAAAGCAAACGGCACCTTGCGCATCGCCAAACCCACTGGCGAACTGAGCGCGGCGATTACAGGTTTACCCGCTGTAAATTCCAGTGGGCAAGGTGGCTTGTTGGGCATTACCACGGACCCTGATTTTGCCCAAAATCGGATGTTGTACTGGGTGTTTTCGGAAAGTGTAGAGGGTGGAACCCATACTTCGGTAGCCAAGGGCAAACTTTCGGCGGATGAAAGCAAAGTTGAAAATGCTACGGTTATCTACCGCGCTACTCCTGCCCACAAGGGGAGTTTGCACTATGGTGGACGGATTCTGTTCGATAAAAATGGCAACCTTTTTGTCAGCACCGGCGAACGCTCCGATCTGGTGACCCGCCCACAGGCGCAGCAATTGAATTCTGGGCTGGGGAAAATTGTACGCATCACCAAAGATGGCAAGCCGGTGAAAGGCAACCCTTTTGAAGGTCAAGCAGATGCAAGACCTGAGCTGTATTCCTATGGCCACCGCAATGTACAAGGTCTGGCCTTAAATCCTGCCACTGGAGATCTGTTCTCCAACGAGTTTGGCCCCAGAGGCGGCGATGAAATCAACCATGTTCGAGCCGGGAAAAACTACGGCTGGCCTACCATTACCTATGGCATCGAGTACAGCGGTAAAAAAGTGGGCGATGCGATCCAGCAAAAAGAAGGCCTGGAACAACCCGTGTATTATTGGGACCCATCGGTATCACCAAGTGGCATGACTTTTTACAGCGGCAATCAGATTCCAGAATGGAAAAATAACTTGTTTGTAGGCTGCTTGAGCGGCATGCACATCGCACGTTTGGTCATCGAAAACAACAAGGTGGTGGGCGAAGAGCGCTTGCTGTCGGGGGAATACCAGCGTTTTCGGGATGTGACCCAAGGGAAAGATGGAGCGCTGTACGCGGTGACGGATCAGGGGCGGTTGTATCGGATTGGAGGGAAGTAAGTTGACCAACATGTGTCATCCCAAATTTTTCAGAAAACACAAAGCGACAATTTTTTAGCACAAAGGACCCAAAGGCAGCACAAAGGACACAAAGTTAGACGTCGACAAGGCTTTACATCCAAAATAAGAAAAAATCCAGGCATATTGCTTTGTCAAAATCGCGTCTTTGTGTCCTTTGTGCTGCCTTTGGGTTCTTTGTGCTCATTTTTTCTTTGTGGTACTTGTAAATTCGGGATGACATTTTGCCTTTTTGCTATTCCAATGCCCCTTCAATAAAACACCTTCCTCTGATCAATTTTCGCCTGCACATAAGCAGAAAAATACCCCTTATATTTCATTTGCAGCGTTTCCGTTTGCCAGTCCAAATCGGTAATAAGCCCACGGCAAGCCGAAGACTGGCAATTGCAGCGCATCGGCTCTTTATCGGCGCCAAACATGGCATAATCTATGGTCAATTCTTCGCCCCGATCAATATCCCTCATAGCGACAAAAATAACTTGCCCAAGTATGCCCACGTTTGGTTCACAGGAATGATTTAAAAACATCATCACGCTTTCAACTTCCGCTGTGGTAAAGGGCGCTAGCACAAATTCATCCGAAATTGGATAGCCCCAATAACCAACAGGTTTCTCCATTTGGGCCTCCATTTGGCGCGTAATGATGTGGCCTCCTCGTACGGAAACAATTTCACCTTTACTGATTCGTTCCTTGGCA
Organism: Haliscomenobacter sp.; assembly: GCF_965225875.1. Classification (GTDB taxonomy): domain Bacteria; phylum Bacteroidota; class Bacteroidia; order Chitinophagales; family Saprospiraceae; genus Haliscomenobacter. Next base: position 2,571,183 of record NZ_CBDDBS010000002.1, read on the forward strand.
AATAAGCCCCGACCCTCAGTTTTGCTCGTTTTTATTTCTGTTTTGAGAGAGCGAAAGGAGGCAGCAATTCCTGTGCGGTCATCGATATGGTTCATTTTATTTTATTGGAATGTGTTCAAAAAAATATGCCAAAATTAAGTTCTTAGACTTAACCCTGGCATGCTTTTTTGAGTTCCCGAATCCCTATTGCGAAAAATTTACTCGCTCCGCAACGACTTCACCGGATTCATCAACGCCGCCTTTACACTTTGAAAACTGATCGTCAAAAAGGCGATCACCACTGCCAACAGGCCCGCCAGTACAAACATCCACCACTGCAACTGAATGCGGTAGGCGAAATCCGCCAGCCAACGATCCATCAGGTACCAGGATACCGGAGTAGCCAACACAATGGCGATCAATACCAGCTTTAAAAAGTCTTTGGCCAGCAAATTGGTGATGCTCACCACCGAGGCTCCCAGCACCTTGCGGACCCCAATTTCTTTGGTGCGCTGATAGGTCATGTATGTCGACAAACCCAAAAGGCCAATGCAGGCGATAAACACGGCCAGGAAAGCAAAAATGCCAAAGATGAGTTGAGTGCGTTTTTCATTGGCGTACAAATCATTCAGATTGTCATCGAGTGAACTGTAGTGAAATGGTTGATCTGGCGCAAAAGTGCTCCAGTATTTTTGAGCCTCCTGGATGAAAGATTGGTTGTGGGCCATTTGAACCCTTGCCGCAAGCAAGGTATTGTTCCCCTGAAACACCCGATTGTGTTGGAGAAAGAGCGGAGCGATGGGTTCATGCAGGCTTTGATAATGAAAATCACTCACCACTCCAATCACTGTAAAGGCCACATCCCCTTGATTGGGATCAAAAAAGCTGCCAGGTTGGATCAAACGTTTGCCCACCGAATTCGGGCCAAATCCCAGGTCTTTCGCGGCGCGCTCATTGATGATGACGGAAAGCGAATCGTTGAATTGTTTGGAGAATGTCCGCCCCGCCAAGAGTTCCAACTTCATGGTTTGCACATAATCATCGTCTACAATGGCGGCGCGGCCGGTGACGGATTCATTGTCTTCCGGTTTTTTAAAGGTGGTGCCAAACCAGGCTTCTCCGCCAGGCATTTCACTGGTGCCACCTACGGCTTCCACACCAGGAATTTTGAGCAATTGTTGTTTAAAGGCATCCGTTTTTTCCCGCAAGGCAAAAGCGTTGTGCAACACAAAAATTTGCTCTTTCTGGAAGCCTAATTTTTTATTGGAGATGAATCCCATTTGAGAAAACACCACCAGCGTACTGATGATCATGGCAATGGAAGCAGCAAACTGAAAGACCACCAATCCGTTGCGCAACCAGGCACCGCTTTTTTTGGAAGAAAATTTTCCTTTCAGTACCTCAATCGGGCGAAAACCAGACAACACACTGGCCGGGTACAGGCCCGCCAATAAACCGAGCACCACCGCAAAGCCCAGCAAGCCTGGCACAGTCGACCAGTCCAAATAGGCCCACAGTGAAAACTGTTTGTCGGCCAATCGATTGAAGGCAGGCAAAGCCAAAAAGACCAGCAGCACCGCAATCGCTACCGAAGCTGCGCTAACCAATAAGGCTTCGATCAAAAATTGGGCAGTCAACAAACTCCGCTCACTACCCAGGGCTTTGCGAATGCCTACTTCCCGAGCTCGTTCTGCGCTGCGTGCCGTGGCCAGGTTCATAAAATTGACTCCGGCAATGAGCAGGATAAACAGGGCTATCCAGGTAAAAATGCGCACGGTATTGGCATCGCCATTGGGTTGGAGTTCGCCCTCCAGGTGGCTGTGCAAGTGGATATCGGGCAAGGCGGTAAGGTAATAGTGGTAACCATTGCCAGCGGCCTTGTACTGTGCCCAGGTTACCCCAAAATTGCGCTGGATTTCCCCTACCGCATATTTTTCAACAACGGCTGGAAATTTGGCATCCAGGGCTTTGGCATCCGATCCTTCCCGCAGCAAAAAGTAGGTATTTGCCGCAAAGCCAATGTGGTTTTGCTCCGCTAAAAATTGATTGCCTTTGCTAGAAACCAGGAGATCGAACTTGAAATGGACATTTTCAGGCAAATCTGCACACACTGCCGCCACGCTCAATTGTTGGGGTTCCGGCCCGCCCAGCAATTGCAAATTTTCACCGACTACCCTGGTTTTGCCGAAGTACCTCCGGGCTGTCGACTCGGTCAAAACGATGCTGTTCGCGTCGCGCAAACATTTATCCGCATCGCCCTGCAAAAGTTCAATTTGGAATACCTTGAAAAAAGTGGAGTCCACAAAAAGGACATTTTCTTCTTCAAAAACCTTGTCGCCCCGCTTGAGTAAGGTGGCCCCGCCGTTGGTGCTTATGCGTACCGCCTCCTCTACCTCCGGCCACTCGTGCTTTACCGATTGGGCATAACTGGGTGGCACAATGGCATACCCCGTGCTCCGATCCGGGTAAATGCGTTCCAACGACATGCGGTAAATCCGCTCTGCATTGGGCCATTGCCGATCGTAGTTGCTTTCGGCAGCTACATAAATCAAAATCAACAAACAACAGGCTACTCCAAGTGCCAGTCCCAGGATGTTGATCAGGCTGTAACCCTTGTGCTTCAGCAGGCTGCGGATGGCAACGGTTAGGTAGTTTTTGAACATGATGCTAGGTTTAATGGCTCATTCACTTCTCAAAGACTTCACCGGATTGGCTAAAGCTGCTTTGATACTCTGAAAACTGATCGTCAAAAAAGCAATCCCCACTGCCAGCGCCCCCGCCAGCACAAACATCCACCACTGGATCTCAATCCGGTAAGCAAAATCCTGCAACCACTGCTTCATCAAATACCAGGCTAAGGGGGATGCCACCACGATGGCGATCAACACCAGCTTGATAAAATCCTTGGCCAACAAGGCGGTAATACCTGACACCGAAGCCCCCAGCACCTTGCGAATGCCAATTTCCTTGACTCTTTGCTGCGTGGTAAAGGCTGCCAATCCAAACAAACCCAAACAAGCCACCAAAATGGCCAGCAGTGCAAACACCGTAAACAAACGCCCCTGACTCAGCTCCGCAGCATACAGGCGATTGTAGCTCGCATCGAGGAAATTGTAATTAAAGGGCAGATCAGGAGCTACTTTTTTCCAGGCGCTTTCCAGTCCCGCCAGGCTTTGGGGCAAGTTGTCCCCGTCCAATTTGACCGAAATGGACGAGTAACCTCCTCCAAAATCCGGGAAAAAGATCAAGGGCAGGATGTTTTCGTGCAGGCTTTCAAAATGGAAGTCCTTCATCACCCCAATGACTTCGCCGGGGCGATTGTTATAAGTGATCTGTTGACCTACTGCCTCCTTGGGGTTTTTCCAACCCAGGTTGATCGCAGCCGTTTCGTTCAACAGGTATGCTTGGGTACTATCACTGGGATGTTCGCGGGTAAATGTACGCCCTGCCAATAGGGGTATACCCAAGGTGGAAACAAAATCAAAATCCACGGTAACAAATTGTAAGCCCTTGCCCACGGGTTCCTTGGAACTGCCAACCCGCGCCTGTCCATAGCTATTGAGCAAACGTTCAGTTGGGATTTGTGAACTACGTCCAGCGTTGATTACTCCCGGCTGCCGCAAAAACTCTTCGCGCATGGCCGGGAATTTTTCTTCCAGGCGCGTAAACATGGGCAGGGTCACTACATAATCGCGGTCGTAACCCAGTTCCTTATTTTGAATGAAACGCAATTGTTTGAACACCACAAGTGTGGCAATGATCAAACCCGCCGACATGGCAAATTGCCCCACTACCAAACTTTTGCGCAGCAAATTAGCCACCTTGGCCCCTCCTGTGTTGGCCAATTTCGCCATTCGGTTGCCTTTGAGCACTTCAACTGGGCGGAAGGCTGAAAGGAAAAAAGCTGGATACAATCCTGCCAAAACCCCTATTAAGACTGGAAAGCCTGCCAATAGCAGCAAATCCTGCCAATGCCAGATTCCATTCAAGGTGTAATTTTTGCCTGACATGAGGCTCAATAATTTCAGCCCACCCAGGTTGGTCAACACCAGCCCAATAAAAGTAGCAATGGCCGCCAAGAACACTGATTCGCCCAAAAACTGCCGAATGATCAGCCCACGATTGGCACCCGATGCTTTACGTACGCCAATTTCTCGTGCCCGCGTGGCAGCCTTGGCCGTCGAAAGGTTCATGTAATTCGCCCCCGCAATGCCCAAAATAAAGAGCGCAATCAAGGCAAACATCCACACCCGGCTGCGGCTGCCATTTTCTTCCAGTTCACTGGCAGTATGGCTGTCGAGATGGATGTCGGTGAGGGCTTGCAGGTGCAATTGAGTTTCTTGATGGGGTTTGAATTTGGGCTTGGGGCTATCTGCAAAAGCGGCTAGGTGTTTATCCAAAAATGCATCGAAGCAACTACTTATCGTTTCAGGTTCAACATTGGGACTCAGGAGGAGATAGGTATAAAAGGCATTGTTAAACCAGTTGGTCTGTAAGCGTTCTTTCCCGTACATGCGCTCGTCGTTCAGCGAACTGAAGGAAAACAAAAAACGAGGATGCATATGCGAATTGGCGGGCAAAGACTCATAAACTCCAGTTACCCGAAAAGGTATTTTGTTAGAAAAAAGTAAAATTTCCTGATTTTGATAATTGCCCTGCGGAAAGTATTTTTTGGCCATTTCCTCCGAGAGCATCACACTGAAAGGCTCACGTAGTGCTGTTTTGGGGTTACCTTCTTTGACTTTTATATCAAAAATGTCAAACACGTTCTCTTCGGTGAAAAAAAGGTCATTTTCCAAAAACACCAGATCTTCCCTTTGCATGGCCACGTTGTCGTATTCCAAAAAGCGGATAGTCTGCTCAATGCCTGATATTTCTGCTTTCAATAAAGGCGCAAACGGCGGAGCTACTGCCCCTAGTTCTACCGTTTCACTAAGGCCTTCTGGATCAATAAAGGAACGGCTCACCCGATAAATGCGTTCCGATTTGCTGTGGAAACGATCGTAATTCGCCTCCTGGCGCACGTACACAAAGATGGTCAGACAGGCAGCCAGGCCTATGCTCAAGCCAAAGAGGTTGATGGCACTGAATAGTTTGTCTTTGGCGAGATTGCGCAGGGCAATTTTGAGGTAATTCTTCCACATTGTTGGTCCTTTTAGCGTTTCAATCATTGGTGCTTCAATTTTCATACCAATCAACTAACCAATTAACAGTCAAATTTTTACAAGCACAAAAAAGTCAAATAATCGTTCGAAACTGAACAACATTGTCCGAATCCGAAAATAAACCAGCGTCAAAATAATTGTGATTACCCTTCAAAACCTATTTAAAAAATAAACTACCTTTAATCATCTTAAAACACCAATCCTCCCATAAACAATGAGCACCTACACCAACCTCGTATTCCAAGGCGGTGGCGTAAAAGGTATAGCCTACGCCGGAGCCTTACAAGTACTTGAATCCAGAGGCATATTGGCCCAAATTGAAAGAGTAGCTGGCACCTCTGCTGGTGCCATTACTGCTTGTCTGGTCAGTTTGAGATACGACTCAACCTACATTACCCAAACGATAAAAAACCTGAATTTTAAAAGCTTTGAAGACAAAGAGTGGATTTGGAAAAAATTCTGGTATTATGGCTTCCACCCTGGCGATGTTTTCCTCAACTGGCTTGAAAAACAAATTGCCGCTGCGCCGCAGGGTTTGAGCGCCAATGCCACCTTCGCCGACTTTGAAGCGAAAGGTTGCCGGGATTTACACGTTTTTGCCTCCGACATTTACACCCATCAAGTGCGGGAATTTTCCGTAGAAAAAACGCCCAATGTAGTAGTGGCCGAAGCTGTACGCGCCTCCATGTCGATCCCCCTCTTTTTCAACGCCTGGCAGTTCCGAAACAACAATCCCGACGACCATTTGTACGTGGATGGAGGCATGGTGCTGAATTATCCGATCAATACCTTTGACGATGGGGATGAACCTAATTTTGCCACCCTTGGTTTTCGGCTGTCAGATTTGGAACAGCGTAAAAAGCTAGACAAATTTGGTTATGGCCGCTGGCTGAGGTACGTCAAAAACACCTTTGAAACCCTGCTCGAATCCCAAGTCATTGATTATGAGCGCGACCCTGAACAACGCCGCCGCAGCGTGACCCTCGACGATTTTGGCATCCTGGCCACCGATTTTAACCTGAGTGAAAAAATGAAGAATGAATTGATCAATTCAGGCATCGAATACACAGAAAAATTTCTGGGGCCTATAACCAATGCCTGATAAATAAAACTTGAATCATGAATCATCCCGAATTTTCAAAATAATTCTAAGCTTTATGTTTTTCTGAAAAATTCGGGATGGCTCATGTTTCCTAGCTGATGATTTTATTCGTCCATATGCCTGGGGGATCGTAAGTTTTGTGCTATTCACTCCGTAAAGCCTTTACCGGATTGGCCTCCAATTTTAGTGCGTTTGCCCTGACCAACTACCCTACTACTACTCCCCTTTCTTTTCCTCCTCTTCCTTCTCCTTCCTAAGCCTCTCCAGTGCCTCCTCGATTTCCTGCTCAATAGGCAATTTTTGCACTTTTTTGGGATCATAAGGCACCAGTACGGGCGGTTCCAGCCCCATCTCCAGCATTAAATTTTTAGTTCTATCCAAATAAAAACGATCCACATAGGGCTCACCCTCACCCCAATACTTTTGGTAAGCCAAAACAGCATGTTTGGCTGCTTCCTTCTGATCCCCGATGGCAAACCACAACTCGGCTAATTCCAGGTGGGCAGGATTTTGGACCCGGGCCAGCTCATTTGCTTTATTCGTGTGATCAGTTAATTTACCAATTTTGAATTTCGCCAGGGCCAAGAGGGTTTCAGCATTGGCATCGATATGGCCAACGGCACGCGCCATCCGTACGGCTTCTTCAAGGCTGTTTGTAGCATCAGCCCACTTGTCTTGATCCATATTCCAACTTCCTCGCAGCCATAACAAATCGCGAATAGATCGTCGGTTTTTTCCTTTTAGGGATAATGTTTCAGCTTCGATCAGGTTTTTTTCTGTTAATTTACCTTGCCTATACAAATGAAAACAGTAGGTGGCTTCGGCATTACCTGGTCGATATCGGCCCCTTATCCAAGACATTTCTAAATAGTCCTTTAACTTTTCCCATATAATTTCAGCATCAGTATATTTTCCAATCCGTAAACGATGGCTAAAATAAAAAAGGTGGGAAACAAATAGGTCCTCTTTAGAATCCATTAATTTTGATAATTTAAAAGCATATTGGATAAATCGTTCTTCATTTCCAAATTTATTCAATCCTCTAAAACTGTTGCTAATTGCTGTCAAAGAAATCCTAACTCCTGGCCAATTTTTTTTATTTAACTTATATTTAATGTTTGCAATATGCATAGCCAAGGCTTCATTGAATTGACCTAAATTTCCTAGGATAATACCTACCTCATTGATTAAATAGTAGGCATCTCTTTCCTCAATCAAATTTGGCAGCTCTGACCAAGATTGAGGAAAAAAAGGTTTTATTACTGCTAGAATTTCATGATATGCCTCTACATTAAATAAAAGGGACCAGGCTAATTCACCCCTATATAAATTAGCCGCCTGTTGAAACTCCCCCATTTTAAGCAAGGTCCTTACTACATGCAGGGCATCTTGCAGCTCCTCCAGGGTTTCCGCTTCAGCATATGGGCTATGTGCTTTTTGAGAAAAATGATCCACTACTTTTTGGCCGTATTGTTTGCGTTCCTTGGTCTGTAGCCCCCCGGAAACAACTCCCCGCACTACTGGATGCAGGTTGTAATGGCGATTTTGGGTATCGTATTGCAAAAAACCCCGGATTTCCAGGTCCTTTACGGTTTGTGACAATTGGGCAGTAGCCTTAGCTTGATCTTCAGAATCCTCACCTTTATCAGGATTTAAATGCGGATTAAAAGCACATAAAGTCGGATAATCGATGGCATCCGACAAAAGGGAAAGGGTAGAAAGCAATTGGCGGCAAGCGGGGTCGAGGTTGGCCAGGGCGGTATGCAGGATGTGGTTGCGTTTTTGGACGAGGTCCAATTCCGCAAGATTGAGTTTCCCGCCACCTTGGGGATCGGCCACCCAGGTATTAAAATTGCCTCGATCGGGAAAATAGTCGATGATCAATCCGGCCAGGATGCCAATCACCAAAGGATGGCAGGCACAGTGTAGGGAAAGGTAATGCTGGATATCCTGCGCGTCGCCCCTGATTCCGCAGGATCGGAAGAGTGCTTCGGCGTCGGCTGGTCGCAGCCCGGTGAGGGAAATACGCTGGACCCCCACAATGGGCTGGCTGGCAGGGTTCATCAATACTTTGGGGATGAGCCGGGAGCTGATCAGGATTTTGGAAGGCTGGGCAGAAGCCAGGGCGTGGATCAGTTCATCGTCTTCTGGCCGGATGGCCGAACGAGGATCCCGCTGGATGATTTTATCACTCGGGGTATTGACTTCTTCGTCGGGAATTTCGGCGGCGTCGATCCGGTGATAGGCCACCAGTACACGTTCGAGGCCATCCAGGATGAACAACCAGGGCCGGCTGCGCAGGTGCTGGAGCAGCAAATCGCTCAGTTCCAGAGTTTTTTTCTTGGCAAAATCTTGGAAGGGGCTACCGGTGATATAGGCCAGCGCATGCCGGCAAAAATCGGCCATTTGGGCCCCTTTTTCATAAAAAGAATACCAGAACATGCCAGCCCAATCGCCCCGGGTTTTTGCAGCGTACTGCGTGGTCCATTCCCAGGTCAGCATACTTTTTCCGCTCCCCCCAATCGCTTCAAACAAAAGCACTGGATAGGGATCGGAGGCATTGGCCCAATCGTCGAGCCGATCAAGTTCCGCCCGGCGACCCACAAACTGGTGGGAACCGATGTAAGGCGGCTGGGCATATAAAGCGGGTGCTTTGATCGGGAAATCGGGATCGCTAAGCTTCTGGGGCTTTTGGACGATTGCTTCCTCTTGATTTTGTGCTTCCAGCTCCCGACGGAGTTGGGCAATCCAATGAATGGCTTCTCTTAAAAAATGTTCAAAATTTTCGAACTCCAGGTAAATGCGGCTTTTTTTTGCCAGGGTTTTGAAGGCCTCCAGTTTTACCATTTTTTCTGGATCTGTTTCCACCTCGGTTTTTTTTACGGGGTGATCATCGTGCATGATGAAAATCAAAGTGGGTAAACCCAGGCTTTGGGCCTTTTCAAATTCCAGCCTGGTAATGGAATAATCATGGGGGTTGTCGGTAGCCGATGTAGGGATTTGACCATAACGGTGGCTGATTAATCCAATGTAAGCGCTGCTTTTTTCAACCATTTTAAAAGAAGAACTGATCACATCGTCGTCTGTGCGGGGTATATGTGTTTCCATCCCAATGGGAAGCAAATCTTCTTTTTCTAAAGCCCTAATTAAAACCGCTCTATGCTGCTCTAAATCTCTGAAAGTGCTGGACATCATTACCCCAGGGAATGATTTTCGGGAGTCATTTTTTACTATCGCCATTTTATTAACAAGGTTTCAGATCAAGACGAAATATTATGATAAAGTAATTTTTATAAAAGTAAGAAAAAATTAAAACCTTGTTAAACATTAACGGGTAATTCTAAGGTGAACTAAGGTCTGTCGATCTAAAAAATTAGCCCCTTAAAACCACGGTATCATCATACAGAGTAATTTGGAAAGGAAACGCTCACCAACTTTTGATAAAAATGGATAATTTTGCTTTTAAAAAATTGTTTCAAAAATGAATTCATCGAAATTTATTTTTATTAGCTTTAAAACGCAAGATAGGGAATATGCTTTTAGATTAAAAGAAGCTCTAAATGTATCCGGTTACAAGGTATGGTGGCAAGAAGAAATTCAATCTGGGCAAGAATGGCATGGTGAGATTGATAAAGCAGTTCAAGAAACGGGTGCAATGGTTGTTTTATGGTCAAACAAATCAATGGCCTCAATTTGGGTAAAGCATGAAGCATCCCAGGGAATAGCTAGGAATGTATATACTCCGGTAAGAATTGAAATGATGGAAATTGAAAACCCATTTAATCGGGTACAAGCTGTTGATTTATTTAATTGGGCGGGTGATTTAAATTCTCCTGGTTTTAAAAACCTACTAAAAAGATTGAATGAATTAATGCCCCCTCCAATTCCTTTCTGGAATAAGGTAATAATGTTTGTCTGGAAACAGCGAGCAGCTATATTGTTGGCAATATTTGCTTTAACCTTGCTTCTACTGCTTTTTAGGCAAAGAAAAGTTTTGGATCAACAACTTGAAACTCAAAAGAAGGTTTATAATGATGTACAAATGCAACGAAATGATTTGCAACTACAAGCGTCCACTTTGGAAACTCAATTAAGTAAATTGGATAAATTGATTGATAATGGAAATCAATTTCAAAATAAAGCTTTCAAAAATGATTCTTTAATGCAGGTTTCCTTAGAGCGTAACCTGGAAAAACTTGGAATAATTAGTGGAGATTTAAATGATGCTTCTGCAAGTTTAAACAATCTTGAAAAACCTCGAGTACCCTTGGCATTTACCTTCTATTTTAATTATAAATGCAGTGGGCCGCTTTTTTCTAACTCGTTTTATGAATCATATAGAGCGGAGGCTAACGATTCAAAAATTGAATTAGAAAATAACCCCATATTGACAACAGATTATAGTTCAAAGCCTAAATTTGAAAGCGATTGGATTAAAATAGAAGAATATCAAAGATTTGAGTTCCAATTTCTAAATTCTTATTACACAAGAATATCCTTTTATAAATCCCCGTATTGCTATGAATTGCCCTCAGCAGGTTTGATAAAAGGAGCATTCCAACAAAGAAAGATAATTCAAAATTTATTTATTAGCCCCTTTGATAGTTTAATTCGAAGGCAAATTAGGTATGAGTTTTTAGAAGATAGTGATCTTGTTAATCCAATATTTACGTTGGACGACTTTGGAATCAGAGAAATCAACTTTGAAGGAAAAAATTACTCTCCAGTCTCTTTCACTGAGATTTCCTCTTTAAAAGAGCTAACTGGAAGTAAAATAGATATATTTTTTGCTCTTCCTCTACTTGATAAAGTTTATGAAATTTCAAGTTACTATGACCCCCCAAAAGATACATTGAAAATCAAATTAAACACTATAGAAATTTTACCGTATTTTCTGATTGAATATGGTGAAAACTTTAAGTTCAAAAAACAACTTAAAATTGAGAAGAGCTCTTTAGTAACAAGAGTAAGGAACCGCACTAATACTTTTCAAATTGAGATAAATATAAAAAAAGAAACATTTTAGTGTAAAAAACTATATATATTTAAAGTTGCCAATTAGTCGACCCTGACAAAGTCAGTGACTAATCCCACAGTGCAGGTGTTCTTCAATCTTTCATTCAAGAACCTTTTTTTGTTAACATTCCTTTTATTTTGTATTTTATCTTTAAAAATAAGCTTATCTCGTAATTAAAAAAGGAATTATAGTCATTCAAATATTTTGTATGTATCTCATTCCATTCATAGGGATATTTTTCGTACTGAATTTCAGCAATATCGAGGGCAGCTTTGTAATAATAAAGCGACTTTTCTTTATCCGTTGACCGATAGGACAAAGCTATAGTTGACAAAGCATAAGCATATTTTTGACTCCATTGATCCGGGGCTTTACTATACAGTTTACTGGTGAATTCCTCTAGTAGATTAAACAAGCCAATTGCCTCTTTATCGTTCTTAGTTTGGTGATTATACCAGGCAACAGCTTTTAAGCATTTTATATAAACATTAGTGTATTTTCGTGGATCTTGTGCGTATAAATGCTCCGCCACATTGTAAGCGACATTAGCCATCATTAAGGCATAATCATATCCGCCTGATCTTGCGTATACTTCTACTAACTGTTCAAGAACAATAAGATAAAGATCACTCCATTCCCCTTGCTCATTTGAATGAAAAAGAACTTCTGTTGTATATCCTGCACTCAATAGACATGCGAGCTTAAATTTTCTTTCTTCATGGTTATACGATTTAAATTGCTTACTTAAGTCAAGCATATGGTAAATATAATTAAATTTTATCCATTCATTATCAAAAATATTTTTTGCGACAAATATTGAATACTCTTCTAAGTTCGAGTCATAAAATACATAGTAATTAGTGATTAGTTGGATGTAAATGTCTCTACACCGGTAATTATAACTGTATTGCTTGATTAAAACCTCTTGAGTTGCCAATATAATATTTTCATGTTCTTGTTTTTGATTGCTACTGGAAATAATTACTTCTTCAAACTCTCGATGAAAAAAATACAACAATTCTTCTCCTTGTTGCTGCCTTTTACTTAGAAATGCTTTTATATCGCCCAATAGTCTCGTCCATATTACTAATGGTATATTTTTATCTATATTTTCATGCCATGTTTCTGGGGCCACATGTTGCACAAATTTTTTATCCGTAGATAGTAATTCAAGAATTTCACTCTCGCTCAAACCATCCTGTGAAGCATATATGTACCCAAATACTTTTTGCACCAATTTTTTATCATGATGATATAACGTGTTTAGATTTTCTATATAATTCCTGACCATTCCTTGCTGGGTATCGGCTAAATGACAAATGCCACCACCCTCAATGTTGCTTTGCCCGTCCAATGAATCATAACTTTTCCAACTCTTCATTTCCTGAGCGGCTACGTAAACATAAAATGGAGTAGGAGAATTTTGAACCTGTTTGAGAAAATATTCTTCTTGATGCTTTTGAATTGTTCGATCTTCTTGATTCAGTAGTAGGTACAGAAGATTTATCGGTTCTTTGTACTCCCCAATAAAAGCTATATTCTTTGTCTTAAATAGTAAATTATTGAGATGGCTACTATCATCGTTTTTCTTATGCAAACTTAAATGTAGAAGCTTAACTTGAGCCTTGAAATTTAAATCGTCCTCGCTCCAATTAGATATACTTTCGTCTTCATTGGATAATACTGAAATAATCATCTTTAGATTGGCAGGAAGTTTTTCGGGCAACCATGAGAACTGGTCATCATTGCTTAATCGGTCTACAGCATCAATAAAAATCACCATCCTATCTTCAATGGCCATGAATCTATCGGCTATTCTTTCGCTGAATTCCTCCAAGGTTTCCCTTTCGTAAAAATATTCAGGTATGTGTTCAGGGTTATCATATCTATATGCTTCAGGCAAACCATCCCTTCTTACATCAATACCTATTTCTTGGAAAATAGAGCTGAGAAGTTTTTTCGTGTAGATAGAATCTGGTGTTGCTCCAATAAACCTGAAAATTACTTTCCTTTCTTTATGAATTGAATTTTCGATAGCTTTCGCCATTATTGAAGATTTGCCTATCCCTGATTTTCCATAAATTACCAACGGCTGCGGCTGAATATCATTTATATAATCTTCAATCTTTTTTAAGACAGAATCTTGGCCAATGAAATTTTTTCTTTTTTGTTGCGCAAAGTATGTTTGTGCTTCCAATTCTAATTGCAACTGTGAAGATTTTTCCTTTTTTTCTTTTTGTTGTTGCTCGTCAATTTTAGCTTTTAAGAATTGAAATGTCCTATCAATAAAATCTGAGAGATAAAATTCATCCAGTGTATCGTTGTCAATCTGTACCGTCTTACATTGCATCATGTTTTCTCCAAGCAGTTCGGCTTTTACAGCGCTTTTGAAGCGCTGAGCTCGGTCATAATCGTCAGCGATAAACCTGTTTGAACATTTGCTTGATATTTCTATATCTCTAAAAAGTCCGAAAATACTTTTTGAGTCATTAATCAATAATTCTGGCGTTTTTTCGAGTAACTTTTCCTGGTGCTTTGTCAGTTCAAAATAAGGAAATATACCTTCGATCACTTCAGCTTCGGTAGCTGAGGTAAAATACTTTCGTTTTTTTTCATCACTTATATTAGCAGTTTTAGCTGCTTTCTGAAAAATCAGCCGCAAGTGTTGCTCAATGTGATTCCAGGTTTCATAAGCGACGAATTCTTCAGTTCTTTCTTTCAATACATAGGAAGAAGGCAACTGATTCAGGTCTTCTTCATACCAGCTTAATAAATCGTTTCCCTCTTCCCGGCTCAACAAACTTAGCAATATTTCAAACTCATCTTTTTCAATCGCATAAGGAAGAGGTATCCATCCATATCTATCTCCTATCATGATTAAAAAATTTGGATATGGATATGACTTACATGAACGCACCTCATTCAAGCATAACTCTAAAGTTTTTTGTTTGAATTGTGCCTCATTGCTGATGCCCCACCTAAGGTCTATAGGCTGAAATGTGTAGCCTAAATTAATGCAATATTGTTTTATACGTGGAAAAACATTTGTTTGGAGAATTTCTCTTTCTTTACGAAAGTCATCAAAAGTGGATGATACGAATAACCGAATTATTTTAGATTCCATTTTGTTTTTTCAACTTATTTTACTTCTATTTACTGAGAACATCTCTCATCACAACTCATCACTCCTTTATCCAGGGCCTTACGGTCATAGCTTGCACGGGTACAACAGCAAGGGGCTTAAAGCTACAAGAAAAAAGTAAATTATAACACTTACGTATACTGTAATTCTATTTCATCTTCAAAAAAACCTGGCACTAAAAACCCCTTCACATGATCAGGAACCACTAGTTTTTGCCCTTCGATCAACACCCGAAACCGCATAGCTCCCAGGTGTTTTTTATACTATTGAAAAAGGTCTATAGCGTAAGTGATTTGTTCAGGCCTTCTGCTAAATGTGCTGCTCTTAGGGGTAGCCATTCCCCGTAGGTTGGAGGCATTCTTTTAAAGTCTAACTCCGGCACCTTTGTGGTCAATTACCCATCAAGGCCGACCAACTACCCCGACTACTCCTCCCCTTTCTTTTCCTTCTCTTCCTTCTCCTTCCTAAGCCTCTCCAGCGCCTTTACAATTTCCTTCTCGATGGGCAATTTTTGCACTTTTTTAGGGTCATAAGGCACCAGTACCGGCGGTTCCAGTCCCATCTCCAGCATTAATTTTTTGCTTCTATCCAAAAAATACCGATCCACATAGGGCTCACCCTCACCCCAATACTTTTGGTAAGCCAAAACAGCATGTTTGGCCGCTTCCTCCTGATCCCCGATGGCATACCACAACTCGGCCAATTCCAGGAGGGCAGGATTTTGGACCCGGGCCAGCTCATTTGCTTTATTCGTGTGATCAGTTAATTTACTCATCTTGAATTTCGCCAGGGCCAAGAGGGTTTCAGCACTGGCATCGATATGGCCAACGGCACGCGCCATTCGCACAGCTTCTTCAAGGCTGTTTGTAGCATCGGCCCACATTTCTTGATCCATATTCCACCTTCCTCGGAGCACCAACAAATTGCGAATAGTTCGGCGGTTTTTTCCTGTTAGGGATAATGTTTCGGCATTGATCAGGTTCTTTTCTGTTAATTTCCCTTGTCTTAACAGATGAAAGCAGTAACCAAATTCGGCATCGCCTAGTCGATATAGGGCTCTTGACCAGGACATTTCTAAATAGTCCTTTAACTTTTCCCATACAATTTCAGCATTGGCATATTTGCCAATCTGCGAAAGATGCTCAAAATGAAATCGGAGTGATAAAAATAGACCATCTTTAGAATCAATTAATTTTGACAATTCAAGGGCATATTGAATAAACCGTTCTGCAATTCCTAATTTACCTAAATTGAGAAAATTCACATAAGTTGAAACCAAAGAAATTCTAAGGCCAGGCCAATTATTTCTAATTAGTTCATGCTTTATTCTTGTAATATTTATAGCCAAGGCTTCATTGTGTTGGCCTAAATTTCTAATGGCCATACCAGCCTCATTCATTAAATAGGAGGCATCATCTTCCCTAATCCTATTTGGCAGTTCTGACCAGGATTGAGGGAAAAAAGGTTTTAAAACAGCTAGAATTTCATGATATGCCTCTACATTAAGTAAAAGAGATCTAGATAATTCACTACTATATGAATCAACCGCTTTTTGAAACTCCCCCATTTTAAGCAAAGTCCTTACTACATGCAAGGAATCTTGCAGCTCTTCCAGGGTTTCGACTTCCTCATATGGATTATGTGCTTTTTGAGAAAAATGGTCCACTACTTTTTGGCCGTATTGTTTACGTTCCTTGGTCTGCAGGCCCCCTGAAACAACTCCCCGTACCACCGGATGCAGGTTGTAGTGGCGATTTTGGGTATCGTATTGCAAAAAGCCCCGGATTTCCAGGTCCTTTACACTTTGTGACAATTGGGCAGTCGCTTTAGCTTGATCTTCATGATCCTCAGCTGCATCAGGATTTAAATGCGGATTAAAGGCACAAAGGGTCGGATAATCGATGCCATCCGACAAAAGAGAAAGAGTCGCAAGCAATTGACGGCAAGCAGGGTCGAGGTTGGCCAGGGCGGTATGCAGGATGTGGTTGCGTTTTTGGACGAGGTCCAATTCGGCAAGATTGAGTTTCCCGCCACCCTGGGGATCGGCCACCCAGGCATTAAAATTACCCCGATCGGGGAAATAATCGATGATCAATCCCGCCAGGATACCAATCACCAAGGGGTGACAGGCACAGTGGAGGGAAAGGTAATCCTGGATGTCCTGCGCGTCACCACTGATCCCGCAGGACCGGAAGAGTGCCTCGGCGTCGGCGGGCCGCAGGCCGGTCAGGGAAATGCGCTGCACCCCCACAATGGGCTGGCTGGCATGGTTCATCAATACTTTGGGGATGAGCCGGGAGCTGATCAGTATTTTGGAAGGCTGGGCAGAAGCCAGGGCGTGGATCAGTTCATCGTCTTCTGGCCGGATGGCCGAACGAGGATCCCGTTGGATGATTTTATCACTCGGGGTATTGACTTCTTCGTCGGGGATTTCGGCGGCGTCGATCCGATGATAGGCTACCAGTACACGTTCGAGGCCATCCAGAATGAACAACCAGGGTCTGCTGCGCAGGTGCTGGAGCAGCAAATCGCTCAGTTCCAGGGTTTTTTTCTTGGCAAAATTTTTGACGGGACTACCCGTGATGTAGGCCAGCGCATGTCGGCAAAAATCTGCCATTTGCGCCCCTTTTTCATAAAAGGAATACCAGAACATGCCTGCCCAATCGCCCCGGGTTTTTGCAGCATACTGCGTGGTCCATTCCCAGGTCAGCATACTTTTTCCACTCCCCCCAATCGCTTCAAACAAAAGCACCGGATAGGGATCGGAGGCATTGGCCCAATCGTCGAGTCGATCAAGTTCCGCCCGGCGGCCCACAAACTGGTGGGACCCAATGTAAGGCGGCTGGGCATATAAAGCAGGTGCTTTGATGGGGGAATCGGGATCGGTAAACTTCTGGGGCTTCTGAACGAGTGCTTCCTCTTGATTTTGTGCTTCCAGCTCCCGGCGAAGTTGGGCAATCCGATGAATGGCTTCTCTTGAAAAATGTTCAAAACTTTCGAACTCCAGGTAAATGCGGCTTTCTTTTGCCAGGGTTTTGAAGGCCTCCAGTTTTACTAGATTTTCCGGATCCGTTTCTACGTCTGCCCTCTTTACAGGATGATCATCGTGCATGATGAAAATCAAAGTGGGCAAGCCCAGGCTTTGGGCCTTTTCAAACTCCAGCCTGGTAATGGAATAATTATGGGGATTATGGGCCGCCGATACAGGGATTTGACCATAACGATGGCTGATTAATCCAATATAGGCGCTGCTTTTTTCAACCATGTTCAGCGAGGAACTGATCACGTCATCATCCGTGCGGGGTATTTGTGTTTCCATGCCAATGGGAAACAAATCTTCTTTTTGTAAGGCATCAATTAAAACCGCTCTATGCTGCTCTAAATCTCTGAAAGTGCTGGACATCATTACCCCAGGGAACGATTTTCGGGAACCATTTTTTACTGTCGCCATTCTATTAACAAGGTTTCAGATCAAGACAATATATTATAGTAAAGTAATTTCTATAAAAGTAAGAAAAAAATTAAACCAAGTTAAGCATAAGTAACTCAGAAAAATTAATCGGCTGGAGAGATGTTCAGAATCGAGCAAAGGTGTTCGGATGTAGCAGGATTTGTATGTTTGTGCGGATTTTAAAAATGAACAATCATGCAGCCCAATATCAGCATCCGCTTTGCAACACTTTCCGACCTACCCTTCATCCAGGGGCTACTCCCCAGCTATGCAGAGTTTGGCCTGCCGCCCTGGCGGGATGCCGAGGTGATGGTCAAAACCGATTCCGAAGTATTCGTTAATGCCCTACAAAATGGGGCGACCATTTTTATTGCCGAAGACCAGACGCAAACCCCACTTGGTTTTATCCATCTGCACCCCGGCAGTGATCATTATTTCAAAGGCAAACAATGCCACATTTCTGACCTGATTGTGGCTTCTGCGGGGAGAGGCCAGGGCGTAGGCAAAGTGCTGATGGCCAAAGCTGAGGCATGGGCCATCAGCGAGGGTTATGAAAGGTTGACGTTGAATGTTTTTGCCGGGAATGAGCGGGCGCGGAAACTATATGAAGAACTGGGCTTTGGGGCGGATGTGGTGAAGTATGTGAAGGAGATTGAATAGGCTGAAATAATTTGAAAATCAAGGATTTGCGCACAAATTCAGAACCCCACCCCGAAGGTTTTAGACCTTCGGGGTGGTAAAGCAGCGAAATAGCGCGTTGCTCAACCGCCCCGAAAGTCTAAAACTTTCGGGGCGGGGTTTCAGATTGTACATATACCTTTAATTATTTGGCAATTAACTTGCCGCAAGTCATTTCCTACTCGCTCCTCAAACTCTTCACAGGATCCAACAACGCCGCCCTCAGCGCCTGATAACTCACCGTTACCAACGCAATCACTACCGTCACCAGCACTGCCACTACGAACACCCACCATTTGATTTCAATGTGGTACGAGTACTCTTGCAGCAATTGTTTGCCACCCCAAAAGGCGATCGGCAAAGCAATGACATTGGCTACAAGGACCAATTTCAAAAAGTCTTTTGACAGCATAGAGCTAAGGTTCAACACCGTGGCACCTAGTACTTTTCTTACCCCAATTTCTTTGGTTCTTTGCTCTGCCGAATAGGTAGCCAAACCGAACAGTCCCAGGCAGGCAATAAAAATGGTGGCCAGTGCGGCCCAGATCATCAAGGTTTGGCGGCGGGCATCTTCAGCATAAAACAGGGCCAATTGTTCGTCCAAAAAATGGTATTCAAAGGGTTCTTCTTTGTCCGCCTTGACCATAATTGACTTCAATTGTTCCAGGGTGCTTTGGATCGCAGTAGGCTCAATTCTGGCCGTGTAATAATCAACACTATGGATGGGATTCCTGATGTAGGACAATACCAAAGGTTCAATTTTGTCTCGTAAGGACTGAAAGTGAAAATCCTTTACAATGCCCACTACCCTTGGTCTAAACACGGTATTGTTCTCATCAAGTGGGCTGAAAGCCCCATCTCCGGCTACTGCAGGGATGGCCACGATCTGGCCAGAAGCTTCGGTAATGTTCATCAATTTTGCGGCAGTTTCATTGAGGATGACCGAGCTGGAATCCTGGAGCTTGTCAAAATTCCTTCCATTCAAAAGTTGTACATCGAAGGTGTTCATAAAATCTTTGTCCACCGCAAAGTAATAAGCTTCTTTTTGATCCTGTGATTGGCCCTGATTGTGGACTTTCACCCGGCGGTAAGTCTTCCATTCACCGGGCACCCTGGAGCTAAGCGACACACTTTTTACGCTGGGTATTTTGCTCATTTCGGCCTTGATGGTCTCACAACGCTCCCTTGCCGTTGAGGTATTGACATCAATGACCACCATGAGCTCCTTGTTGAAACCTAAATGGGTATTGTTCAAAAACCGGACTTGCTGGTAAAGGATAATCGTAACAATGATCATCAGCGTTGAAATGGCAAACTGCATGACGACCAGACCTTTTCGAAGGTTCATACTATCCCCACTTTTGACCTTAATGCCGCGCAATAAGATCATGGGTTTTAAACCAGAGAGCAAGAGCGCCGGATAGGTTCCCGACAACAAACTGATCAAGACTGTAGCCGAAATAGCCATCAACCAGATGCGGTAATCGGTGCCAAAACCAAGCGATAAACCTTTGTGGGTAAAGGTATTGAAGGAGGGCAGTAAAACATTGACCAAAAAAATAGCCAGTACAAAAGAAAAGGCGGAAACTATCCCCGCTTCCAACAAAAACTGGGTGATCAAATTTCTCCGCTCGGCACCAATGGATTTCCGTACGCCCACTTCCTTTGCACGATTGGTAGCTCGCGCCGTAGCCAGGTTCATGTAATTGATGCCCGCGATCAGCAAGATAAAACAGGCCACCAAAGCAAATATTTTGATGTAAAAAGGATTTCCTTGGGGGATGGCGTCCACGTTGCTGTTCCTGGCCCCATCCACGATGTTTTCAGATTTCAGGTGCATGTCCGCAAGAGGCTGTAGGCTGAATGAAAAGCTCGTGCCTGGTTCTGGTTGGAAATGGTCGAGCACCATTTTTTTCAGTTTAGTAGCAACGTTTTCAGGGTTTGCATCCGGTTTTAACTGCATGTACACCGAAAAACTATTGGACAACCAATCGGATAGATCGAATTCTTTTCTGAAATCAAAATTTTCATGAGTGGCATCCGACATGACGTTGCTGAAGGTAAAACTGGAGTTACTTGGGTGATTTTTCAGGACGCCCGTAATTTTTAAAGGCGTGTCCAAATGACTCCATTCCAGCGTTTTACCCAAAACTTCAATTTTCCCAAAAAGCCGCATGGCCAAATCTTCGGTAATCAGGATCGAATTAGGCTCTTTCAAGGCTGTTTTTCTATCGCCCAAAACCAGTGGAAAATCAAATACACTTAAAAAGTTGCCATCAGCAATGGTTACCGTTTCCTGAAAATTCACCGGATTTTCGGGATTGACCAGATTGGCCCGGCCAGCTCGTTGCATCCTCGTCGTATTGACCACCTCGGGAATGCTTTTTGGGGCTTGTACAGCCAGCATCAAACCTGCTGCGGCAATGGTGGTTGCCTCGCCTTTCACGTTTTTGTGTTCAACTACGCGGAAAATTTGCCCGGCATTGCTGTGCTGTTGGTCAAAAGTGAGTTCGTCAAATACAAAAAGGGCAATGAACAAAAAACAAGTCATGCCAAAGGTCAATCCTGCCACATTAAGCCCGGTGTAAAGCTTATTTTTGAGCAAGTTTCTCCAAACGATGATTAGGTAACTCTTGAGCATGACTTGATTTTTATTGGATCAAAAAGAATTATTCACTGCGCAAACTCTTCACCGGATTCGTCAACGCAGCCTTTACACTTTGGAAACTCACCGTCAAAAACGCGATACCTACTGCCGCTGCACCTGCCAGTACAAACATCCACCATTGCAACTCGATGCGGTTGGCAAAATCGGCCAGCCATTGGTTCATGAAGTACCAGGCCAGGGGTGAAGCAATCAAGATGGCGATCACCACCAATTGGAGGAAGTCTTTGGCAAGCAAAGACGTCAGTCCGGCAATGGAGGCACCGAGCACTTTGCGGATGCCAATTTCTTTGGTGCGGTTCAACACCGACAAAGTCGCCAGTCCAAACAAACCCAGACAAGCCAGGAAAATGGAGATGCCACCCGCCCAGGAAATGATGCGGCCCAAACGGGCTTCGGATTGGTAAAAATCGTTGAGGTTTTGATCGAGGAAACTGTATTTGAAAGGTAGCGTTGGTTCCAGTTTTTTCCACTCCTGCTGCAAGGCGGCCAAAGCCGGAGCAGGGTTGCCAGGATGAATGCGCACAAAATATTTAAAGGGTACATAACTCGGAAATTGGTGAAACATCTGGGGCTCCACTCCCACCTTCATCGTCAAAAAATGGAAATCTTTGACCACGCCGACCACCGTAGGCTGAGGGTTTGATGGGTCTTCGTAATATCCCAGCAGTTGTTGCCCGATGGCTGTTTCGGGCGTCCAGCCGAAGTAGCGCACCATACTTTCATTGATGACCACCGAGTTGATGGTGTCCATGGCAAATTGAGGGTCAAAATTGCGCCCAGCCACGATTTGCATGTTCAAAACCTTAATGAAGTCGGCATCGACAAAGTACTCGTACACTTCCCGGTGAACGTTGTCGTGCACCCAACCCGAACGGCTCCAACCTTGCTCCGCCCCCAGGCCAAGCTCCGAGCCTGCTACCCCAATGACCTCCGGGCGGGCATTCGCGGCCTGTTTGAACAAAGGAAAAATCCGCTCTGAATCGGTATCGCTCGCGTCCACCACCACCACATTTTCTCGATTGAAGCCCGGATTTTTTGAACGCATAAAATCCAATTGGCGCAAAATCACCAGGGTCGAAACGATCAAACCAATCGATAATACAAACTGCCCCGTAACCAAAGACTTGGTAAAAAAATTGGCACCGCCCAGGCGAATTTTACTTTTCAGAATTTCTACCGGCCGGAACCCCGACAAAACCACCGCAGGGTAACTACCCGCCAAAAGCCCGGTCAGGAGCACCAAGCCACCGAGCATCCACATCAACTCAGGAAATTGCCGGAAGGAAAAAACCAGTTGCCGGTCGGCCAATTGGTTGAACATCGGCAGCATCAAACGCATCAACAACAGCCCCAGCAAGGCGGAAATACTCGCCAGTAGCACTGATTCCACCAAAAATTGCCCGATCAGGGCTGTTCTTCCGCTGCCCATCACCTTGCGTACGCCTACTTCCCGCGCCCGTGCAGCCGAACGACCGATTGACAAAGTGGTAAAGTTGATGCCCGCAATCGCCAAAATACCGGCAGCAATGCCAAGCAAAATCCAGATGCTACGGGGTTCGATCGGGGGCACCTGGCCGCCGCCCACCAGGGTCTGGGTATGCATGGCGCGCAAGGGTTGCAGGCCATAGGTCACCGGAGCGCCTTTACCTTTCCAAAAACCATTGGCGCGCAATTCTTTCTCCTCCCCAGGGTAGTATTTTTGGCGAAACTGCAAGAGGCGTTTTTTATCCGTAGCCAGGCCACTTCCCTCACGCAGCTTGACAAAAGTGAAGTAGGCAGAATGGTTCCAACTCGCTTTGCGCTCGATCATATTGGGCGCGGCCAGTACTTTATCAAAATTGCCAATGGCTTCAAATTGAATGCTGGTATTCGAGGGCATGTCCTGAGCAACTGCAGTTACGACAAAGGGCTCAAAGTCCGTTTCCATTTTGACTTCCAGTACCCGCCCAATGGGATTGGGTTCGCCGAAGAGTTTCAAGGCGATTGTTTTGGTCAACACGATATTGTTGAGTTCCGACAATGCTTTGGCCTTATAGCCGTACTCCAGTGGGAAGCTAAACACATCCAAAAACTGTGGATCGGCAAAACAGATGTTCAAACGGGAAACCGTGCCATTGACCCGCACAAAACTTTCGCCCCAGGGCTCCCGGAAACGGGCATAGTTTTCTACGTCCGGGAAATCTGTCTTCAGTGCTGGCCCCAACGGCACTGGTAGATAGGGATCACCCTCAGTTCCTTCATCGTTCATGGCTTCCGTCCAGCGATACATCCTGAAAATGCGCTCGTTGTCGGCATGAAAGCGGTCGTAATTGAACTCATTGACTGCAAAAAGCAGCAAAAGGGTAAAACAAGCTAAACCGATGCTCAGGCTCAGGACATTGATAAAGGAAAGTCCTTTTTGTTTCAAAAGATCGCGTATAGCGATTTTTAAATAGCTTTTCAGCATGGCGTTATTTATTTAGGACGATAAAGCAGGCACCGAAGGGTGAGAACTAGAAGGTTCTGTACCAAATTTTGTACCAATCACCCATTCTTCTGTTTATCAGAAAATTAACGCCATTCAATCAACTAAAAAGCGTTCAGTTTTGAACAGTTGTGTTCGTTTGTGAAGAGGGCTGGGCTAGATGCCGCCGCCCAGTTCAGTGGCCTCGAAGTATTGAGGCTCCCTCAGTGGCAATACCTTACCCGCAGCTCTTTTAGACATATCAATCGGATAGTTGCCGCGCAATTTTTTTAAACAATAAAAGCTGTTCATAAAAAAGGTCAATAAAAAGGCTCCTCTGCGCAAGCGAAGGCCCCGAATGATTCTGATGAATGAGTTTTTAAAACTAAAACTGCGTTTCCACAAGTCCCGATGCGCCTGCAACAAGGCCAATGGAGTGAGGTTTTTGGGTTGAAAAGCGACATTGTAGCCATTGTAAAAATTCCAGCCCCGGTCGTCCAACATTCGATTTTCTTCCTTCAGTTGTTCATACAGGCTGGTGCCTTTGAAGGGGGTCATAATGCTCAAAAAAGGCACATCGATGCCTATTTTCATGAGTTCATCCGCCATACTTACGATGTTGGAATAATCGTCATGGTCAAATCCTGCGATGAAGCCGGACATAACCGCAATGCCTCTTTTCCTGATTTCGCTCACCGCCGTTTTGTAATGTTCAATTTTGTTTTGGCGCTTGTTGGCATCCTTCAATGATTCCTGGCCAAAGGATTCAATGCCCAAGAACACCCCGATGCAACCCGAGGCTTTCATCAAATCCAACAACTCCGCATCCTTGGCGATGTCCATACTGGCCTGGGTCAGCCACCACTTTTTTAAGGGGATCATTTCTTTGAGCAAGGCTTTGATGTAAGGCCTGCGGATGGTCAGGTTATCGTCCCAAAACCAGACTACTTTTCTTTGCCACCAATACGGAAAATCATCGTAAGCAGCATCCCGGATCACATCTTCAATCGGGCGCAATCGGAAGCCTGGATTCAGTGAGGGTACGGTGCAAAAGGTACAGGTGAAAGGGCAACCGCGGGTGGCTTGGAGTACTTTTTTGATGAAAAATTTATTTGGCAACAAATCATACCGAGGGGTGGGCAGATCTTTCATGTCGCAGGGGGTGCCCCGGTAGATGTCTTTTAGCACGCCTTTTTCTGCGTCCTGCAAGATCAACTCCCACACATTTTCCACCTCCCCGGTGGCGATTGCATCGAAGTATTGCAGGGATTCTTCCTCGTTGTAGGTCACGTGCGGCCCACCACCAATGACCATCTTGTTGCGCTGCTTGAATGCATTGGCCAACTGAAAGGCGGCATTGGCAAAACCACTGAAAAAAGAAATGGCGATCAAATCGGCGTCGGAATTGTAATCAATGGCTTCCACTTGTTGGTGAATGACCCGCACGTGGTGTTTTGCAGGAGTAAGGGCAGCCAAATGAATGCCCGTGATGGGTGGGACAAAATCTTTCTCGTGGCCGAACTCGTAGCGCTGGATGTAGGCGATGATGATGTCGATTTTCATGGTGGTGGGTTTGAATAAATAAAAGTACTTTGAAATTCAAAGTTATTGATAAAAAATTGAACTTGCAACTTTTCTGGAGGTATAGTCCAAAATGAGGTGGGTTGAATTGCGCTTGACGGTTTGGCTACTCATGTGCTGTCACACAGGGGACATGGACATTATTGTTAATTGTTAGTGCCTATATGCTTTTCTTATCCAGGTATATCAGCATAATTTGGCCCTTGTTTAATTGTTCCTTCGATTAAGATTGAATGTCCCCAGAAAATATCACCGTCTTCATGCCAAAATTGAAATTGTCCATCCTTTGAAATCCAAATACTTTCCAGTTTGTAAGTCTTCAAAAATCTCTCTTTACTCCATGGTTTTTCATTTTCTTCTAACCACGATTCATTTTTTAAAGGCAATAACTCTTTTACTGCATAATCATCAACCCTTTTTTTCCATTCTGTTTGGCTAGCAAGAAGTGTTTTTATTGTTTTGATTTCGTCTGTAATTTCTGCTTCTTTTTCAACTTGAATGACAAACCTAATTTGCTCGTTATTCCATTCGATATTTCCTTCAAACACATTAATGTCTTTGTTTAATTGAAAATGGTTAAAATTGTCGATTTTGAGAAACACAGGTTTTTGTAGTTCCTCTTTCATTTCAATAAAATCACTCTCTGGGTTTAGAATAAATTCTCCAGAGATCAATACTGACCTATTCTTTTCCTCGTTCAAAAATACTTTAAGTTTTACTATTGAATACTTAGGAATTTCGTGAAAGAAATCTCGATTACTTTCGATTGGGCGGAAAACTACCAATTTTTCGGACTGGAGTACTCCATTTAATTTCCATTTTTGTAAGTCAATGATATGCGTTGTGTATCCTTTGCTTCCTGCATGACCTGCTTGATTTTCTCCTGAAACAATCCCAGTTATTATCATAATTTCATTTGCATATTCACCTCCGAAACCGTCCACTTCATTTGGGCTCAAATCACCAAATGGGTAATAGATATCAATAGATTGACCATTCATAATTTGTGTTGCTAAGATTATTACAAGTATTTGGTTGATAATTGCTGCCATTTTTTCTCTTTCATGACCCTAATCAACTCTTTGTAGTTGTTTTAGTTGACGACAAGGAACATAAAACTATTAAAAAAGTCAAATTTAGCCATCGATATGTGCTTAATTTTCCGGGTCTTCCAAAATAATGTGGCTTTGGTGATTTTCAACGCAATAATCACATCTAACATCTTGTAACCGCCCGTTTCAACGGGTGGATCCAAGCGCCCCCACCCTTCACATCTAACATCTTTTCATAGGTTTACACATACAAAATTTCATGATACAAGCCTCTGGAAAGATGTTAGATATGAGGGGTAGGTATGCATTTAGCCCCGCCGATAAAGCGGCGGGTTACAAGATATTAGATGCAATTGTGCAATCCCTCTGTACTCATTGCAGGGAACTCACTCCACAACCTTAATACTTCACCACTTTTTCTACCCGATTAACCCCTTCACCTTTCACCTGCATCAGGTAGATACCGGCAGGTAAACTGGAAAGATCAAAGGCCAATAAACGGCTATCGGCATTGCGGTTTTGCATGGTTTGAGTTTGCAAAATCCGGCCTTCGGTACTCAACAAAATGGCTTGGGCCCGCCCGGCGGGTAAACCTTCGAGTTGAACGTTGATTTGATCACCAGTTGGATTCGGATAAATGTTCATGCGGATGTTGCTCTGCAGGTCGCGGGTGGAGCTCACCACGGAGCCTGGCTCTACCAGCGTGCCCCGAGAAGCAGCTTTGCCACACACTTTATCACCCTCAGCGGTAGTGAGGCATACCTGACCATTGTAATTCACCAGGTCCATAAATTCGATGTTGTCGATAAACCAACCCTGGGTGCGAACCGGGCCATTCGATGGATCATCATTCGAACCGAAACGGAAGCGCAATTGAACCTGCTGCCCGGTATATTTCTTCAAGTCGATGTAAGTAGGTACGAATTGACCAGTTGAACCAGAGAAGCCCCGCAACCGTGGAACCGAAAAGGTAGTGTAAACCACTGGGCGGGTGTAACTATTGCGGAAAATCAGGCTATCCGGGATGTACTGCCAGGTGCTTCCTCCATTGGTAGATATTTCCACGATACCTGCGTCCAATGCACTTTCAATGCTATAATCCTGATAAAAACGCAGTACAGGCTGAGTGCCACTGATTCGAATGGGTTCTTTCAGGTACAATGCCTGATCCACGGAGACCCGGCCACCGGGAACAGTCCAGGATTTGGTTCCCTGGAAAGACTTGGTTGCTGTAATCCGGAAAGTATCCTGGCCATCGATCGCCAATTTAGCCCACATACTACTAGTTCCTTCAACGTCATCTAGTGCCTGCCGAATGGAAGGACGGTTGCGGTTGCTAATGGCCAGGTAGCGGATGATTTTACTGGCGCCAGGAGCCAGGGTTCCAATTTCAAAAGAGGCAACTCCATTGCTCACTGTGGTTTTATTGGACCCCACCACGGATACCGTAACCAAGCTCAGGCCACTGGGTAGTTCGTCATTCAGCACTACGGCATTTACAGGCGTATCTTTATGGTTGTAAGCGAGAAGCGTCACATTGATGGTGTCGCCAGCACTGATGTTGCCATCAACCAATTTTTCAACTTTCAGCGTTTTGATGCATTCGGGGCGGTTGTCAAAGGTTTGCAAACCATCATTACGGTTGCCGGTACTACCTTGGTCCGCACTCCAGCCCAAACCGCGCCGGGCGAATACCTCCCAGATCAAACATTCATTGGCTCCACCATTGTTGAGTGCGTCGGCGGCAATGATCGCGTTGCGGCCATCGATAAAGCCGGGGCTACAGTTTTGCAATTTCATGCCGTCCATTACCAGTTGAATAGCGCGGTTGTTGCCCCCTTTACCACGGTACAAGTCAGGATCCCAGCCATATTTGTCGACCATGGCCCAATACAAATCCCAAAGGGTGGCAGCCCATACTTCACCTACCGGGTGTGGAAAACTGGTACCAATGATATCGTCGTAAACCTGATTGTTTATTTTGAGGTCGGTGGAATAGGGCAAGCGGCGGATACCTGTTCCGTCAAGGCCTTCATAAAGCACATAATTGCCTACTCCACGAGCCGCTTTACCGTTTTGCCCCGGAGTTACGGTAGTGACCAGTGCAAAAAAATCGCTCCAGCCTTCACCCATCTGTTCGTCGTTATTCAAACAAGTGGTGACGGAGGGGCCTCCCGTCAGACGAGTCGAGATGCCATGGCCGTACTCATGGGCAATGATGCCGTTGTCGAAACTGGCATCAATCGAATCGGGGCCGGTGATTGCAGGTGCAACCAAAGTCAGCACTACTTTTTCTCTGGCCATCGCTTGTTTCATCAACTCACAATCGCCGGAGCGCATACCTACCACCGGGATGGTCACACCACTTATCGTCGGGTCGTCAGCCAAACCACCAGGCAGTGTATTTTCAAAATTACAAACCACGCAGGCCACTGCTCCGGCAGTTTGGGCGTTTTTGGCTTTGGTTTCAAAGGTACAGGTGCCTCGATCGATCAGCACAATTTTTCCTTTCAGGCTGGCGGGGTTCAACAAAGTCTGGCACCCCAGGTTCGCTGCGCCCGATCCATCTACGCCCACCGCCACTTCCGCAGTAACCGGGGTAGTGGTCAAACGTTGACCAAAACTTGCACCCCGCACCGGGTATTTTCCAGCGATACCAGCAGGGGCATCAATAAAGGCATTGCCTGCGGAAGCGTTCCAAATGAACATTTGCATCCGGGGAGGGCTGCCATCTGCCGGAGTAGCAAAGTTGGCATTATTGGTATCAGTGCCATCCTGAGCTTCCGAGTTAACCGCATCATTGGGGCGGCCGCCTTTTCCGTAGTTGTTTTGTTGAAAGTTACCCGCTGCTTCGTTGAATCCATATTGGTAAGTAAAATCGTGCATCATGTTGTTCATGTAAAACAACTGGGTGATGGCCGCTGCCCGTGAATTGCTAGGCTGTAAGCTAGTGTTGAAGGAATAGTTAAAAGTGAGATTGGCACCACCATTGGCGACCACAATGGTATCAGGCCGGTTATCGGCATTCTGATCCAGATAGGAGTAGGTATTATTGCCTCTGGTAATGGTGTATTCGGCACCAGGTACACCGTTGGTATCGTGCCAGCCATAAGGAGAAGCAGTGGCATCCGCAGGATTGCTGACGACTTTTCGCAAGCCATGCAAAGGACTTTCGATGGGGAGGGCAAATACATTGTAGCTTGCGCCATCAGCGAAAGGAGGCAATTCCTCTGTTTCGGTTTTTGCGGGCAGGCTCATGCGTTGCAAGCCAGCTTCTTGCAGGCATTCATCCGAAATGAGTTGCGCCGAATGGTTGTGCCCAGGGAAGGTACAGGAAATGGTGTAGTTGACTTTCTCCAACACCGCCCCGGTCTGGGCATCTACAAAAGTCATCCAGTAATCTGAACTGCGCGGGTCCTGGATTTCCATCACCCAGGCCAGGCGCAAACGCCCAGCTACACCGGGATAATACATCAGATGACTCGGGATATTGGTTCGTGAAATATTCCCCCCGGCAAATTCTGCCGAGCGGTTTTTTTCACTTTTTAACACTTTAATGTCCTTGCTTTTTTCATTCATACCCAGGTCTTCAGCTGCACGAAGTAGGGCCTTTTCGGGTTTTAGGCTGGGTTTGAGGACATTTACCCGGGAAGCCACATCTGCAATAAAACGATCAGCAACAAAAACCACTTTGCCATCCTTGAGGTGGATGCCAGAAATGGCATTGTAGATCTCGATCCCCTCATGGGTTTGGGTAAAATAAACGTGGGTTACCCCATTGTGCTCACTTTGGTAGGTATGACTTACCTTTAATCCTTGCAGATCTTCGGGACTAAGCTTCCATTTTTGTTGGTTTTCCTGTAAGTGTGCCAGTGCCTGACGGCTAGCATCGAGTGATTGCGCTTGGGTAACTTGCACGACGCTCAATAGGCCCAGCAAGCAGAAGGGGGAAAATAAAGCGGAGATTTTCATCATTTTTTATCCTTTGTTGTATTCAAACCGTAAAGTCTCAAAAATACATAAATCAATCAGGCTTGATACGGACAAAGAAGTGGATTTGTTCTGTAGATCAATTAAAAAGTAGTTTATTTGTCAGTCAAAAGCCCAAAAGGCGTCAATTCAAAACTCATCATGGCTGAGAAGCTTTCCGAAATAGTATACGGGCGCCACCCGGTAGTGGATGCCATCCGCTCAGGTTGGCCCGTGGATAAAGTGGTAATGCAGCAGGGGATTCGGGGCGAATTTGAAAAAGAAATCCGGCATCTGACCAAAGAATATGAAGTGCCAATGCAGGTGGTTCCGAAGGAACGACTCAATAAATTGGCTGGAGGCAACCACCAGGGGGTCATTGCATTTATTTCGCCGATCCCTTTCCAACGCCTGGAAGACATCTTGCCCTCCGTTTTTGAAAATGGGCAAACTCCCTTAATCGTATTGTTAGATGGCATTACTGACGTACGTAATTTCGGTGCCATTGCTCGTTCGGCAGAGGTTTTTGGTGCTCATGCCATTGTAATTTCCAGTAAAAAAAGTGCTCAGGTCAATGCCGAAGCGGTCAAAACCTCGGCAGGTGCTTTGACCATTATACCCGTTTGTCGGGAAAAAAGTATGGTGGGTGCCATTGAGTTACTCAAACTCTCGGGTGTAAATGTTTACGTCAGTGATTTGAGTGCAACTTCGTCCCTCGCAGAATTGGATTGGACCATCCCGGTGGCACTGGTGATTGGTTCAGAAGCAGAAGGAATTAGCCCAGCCGTGGCGGCAATGGCTGATGAACGGTTCATCATCCCTCAATTGGGACAAACTGACTCTCTAAATGCGTCAGTGGCGGCAGGGATTGTGCTGTATGAGGTGACAAGACAAAGAGTGATGAGTTATGAATGATGAGTTATGAATGGAATTGTGTCTGCCCTTTGGGATCTTGACAATTCGTTATTCATCACTCATCATTTATCACTCATTATTTACCATTAGTCTAGTTCACTGATTTTCCGGATCACCTGATACAAACGAGTGTGTTCGTTCACATCTTCGGTGAAGGGATCATGTTCGAGGTGATTGGAAGAAATCATTTTCAGGCGGGTCACGCGGCCATTGCGGTCGGTGATTTTTTGTACGTGTTTGACCCAGATGCTGCCATTGTGTTTCACGGCATAAATCTTGTTGTCCCGTACTTCACTCATGCTTTGGATTTCGCGGCAGATCACCACGTCACCATTGGCAATGATGGGTTCCATACTGTTTCCTTTGATGGGGAAAGCGACCAAGCCACCTCCAGCCAAGCCAGGAATATTGAAATAATCGATATCTTCAACCGCCCAACCATCTTTTCCTACAGTCGAACCTGCAAAAGCTTCCTCTGAAGTAAACAAAATATTGCCTATCTTTAGGTTTGCTTCATCAGCAGGAGAAGGTTTGGGCAAGTCAAAACCAAAGGGTGTACCCAATCCGTCGATGAGGTAAGATTCATTAACTCCGTATTCACGGCATAATGTTCGAGCATGACGATAATCCAGACAACGCTTGTCATCAGGATTGAGAAACGCGCGGATGATGTGGCCATAAGCTCGGTTGCCAAGGATTTTGAGGGCAAAGTCGCCGATACCTTTGCCACTGCGGTCGTTGGGCTGAATGTCTCCACGTTCCACCAGCAGGTCAAAAACCTTGCGGAAGCGTTCATTCAACGATATACGATCTTCACGAATCATGGAGTGTGATTTAAATTCTAAAAATAATAGTGCCGAATTGTACGCAAGGTAAACAAAAAATTGTTACCAACAAATATTTGCAAGACATTTTTTTTTGTTGAAATAGGATTATTTTTGCGTTTACACTGCTTGGCAGCACACAACAGTTATTCATTATGGCGGCAAAAAAGAAAAAAGGACAACTTTCACTCCGGTTCACAGAAGATGAACGCATCCCTAAGCTGATGGGAGTGCTATTGTTGTTTTTTGCCCTTTACCTATTCATTGCATTTACTTCCTACCTGTTCACCTGGCAAATTGATCAGGATCGTGTTTTTCACTTTTCCTGGGAACGTTTGTTGGACAGCCGTTATGAAATGGCCAATTGGCTGGGACGACTGGGTGCAATTTTATCCAACTTTTTCTTTTACTACTTGTTTGGTTTACCTTCTTTTTTGTTGGTTTACCTGCTTGTCCTGATGGGCACCGCCCTGATCCGGCGCATTTCCCTGTACCGATTCACCAGCCGAATTCGTTACACCGTTATATTGTTGATCTTCTTATCGGTGATTTTTGAGTTTTTGTTTGGCACCTTTGGTTTTCCCTGGGGGGGAGCTTTGGGGGACACGATCAATCAATGGTTGTACCGCTTTGTAGGTACTGCGGGACAAATTGTTTTGTTTGGCACCATTGCGTTTGGTTTGGTCGTTTGGCGTTTCAACCCCAATTTCGATCAACTGTCCTTTGGTCAGGCCATGCAGGAAATCTATTTTTACTTTGAAGCCCTGATTCAGGGGAAATTGTTCCGACGGGGCAAACCTGGAAACCTGCAAGAAGCGCAGGCAAAACTACGCCCTGGCCTTAAAGCCCAAAAACGCATCAACACCAATACAGGTACAGCAGATGGCCAAGAAGAAGGTGATGAGTTTGATGAGGAAGAAGACATGCCCCTCCCCGATGTGGAAATGCCGCCTGTTCCTGCACTAAAAGGTGGCCAACTGGCTTTTGATCTGGCTAAAGCTGCCAATCGACCACCGGTAGCGAATAGCCCCGCAGATTTGGAACTGGAAATGGGCTTTACGGAGCCGCAAGAACGCCAGCCCATCGTGGAAAACGCCCCCGACCTAAACCTGCAACCGCTCGACCTCGCCCAGGAAGAAAACCCGGACCACAGCGAACCATACGACCCTACCCTAGAGTTGTCTTCTTATGAACACCCGGTACTGGCCCTGCTCAATGACTATTCCGATCAAAAGGTAGAGATTGACCGGGAAGAACTGGAAGCCAACAAGGATCAGATCATCGAGACCTTGTTGCACTATAAAATCGAGATCACCAAAATCCGCGCCACCATTGGGCCAACGGTCACTTTATACGAAATCATTCCTGCTCCAGGGGTGCGCATTTCGCGCATCAAAAACCTGGAAGACGATATTGCCCTGAGCCTTTCGGCCCTGGGTATCCGCATCATTGCTCCGATTCCGGGCAAGGGCACCATCGGTATTGAAGTACCCAACAAAAAGAAACAGATCGTTTCGATGAAAGAGGTACTCATGCACGAGAAGTTCAAAAAGGCCAAAATGGACTTGCCCATCGCCTTGGGGAAAACCATTTCCAATGAAGTTTTTGTAGCTGACCTGGCCAAAATGCCCCACTTGCTGGTGGCTGGCGCCACGGGCCAAGGTAAATCGGTGGGGATCAACTCCATTTTGATTTCCTTGTTGTACAAAAAGCACCCTTCGCAAGTCAAACTGGTGTTGATCGACCCCAAAAAGGTCGAATTGTTCCCTTATGCCAAGCTGGAGAACCACTTCCTGGCCTTTTTGCCCAATCAGGACGAACCCATCATTACGGATACCACCAAGGTGATCCACACCCTCAATTCCTTGTGCATTGAGATGGACAACCGTTATGATTTGTTGAAAAAAGCTTCGGCGCGGAACATCCGGGAATACAACGACAAGTTTGTACAACGCCGCCTGAATCCACAAAAAGGCCACAAGTTTTTGCCCTTTATCGTACTGGTCATCGACGAGTTTGCCGACCTGATCATGACAGCGGGCAAAGAGGTGGAGCTGCCCATTGGTCGCCTCGCGCAATTGGCGCGGGCGGTGGGTATTCACCTGGTGATCGCCACGCAACGCCCTTCGGTGAACATCATTACCGGGGTAATCAAGGCGAATTTCCCGGCGCGGATTGGTTACAAAGTGACTTCAAAAGTAGACTCCCGCACCATCCTGGACGCTGGTGGCGCCGAACAATTGATTGGTCGCGGCGACATGTTGCTCTCCGTAGGTGGTGAAATGATCCGCTTGCAAGGCGCCTTCATCGATACGCCCGAAGTGGAGGAAGCCATTGATTTTATTGCCAAACAACAGGGTTACCCTGAGCCTTACTTCTTGCCTGAATACTACGGCGACGACGAGCCACCAGGCCAAAGCGACCTGAAATACACAGATCTGGACGAAATGTTTGAAGATTCTGCTCGTCTGATTGTACAAAGCCAACACGGCTCAACTTCTATGATTCAACGCCGCCTGAAACTGGGCTACAACCGTGCAGGACGGATTATGGACCAGCTGGAAGCCATGGGCATCGTGGGACCAAGTGAGGGCAGCAAGGCTAGAGAGGTGTTGTTTTTTGATGAGGGGGAGTTGGAACGGTTTTTGGCGGACTTACGGGCGAGGAAGTAGGCTTGATGAACCAAGCTTGATTTTGCACAATAAAAAGCCTAAATTGTCTAAAATTAGAGAAATGTCCACAGCTGCATTTTCTATCTAGCTCAGGTACACTGCAAAATCATCCACATCCGATCAAATCTTCGCTCAATTAAATCCTCAGTTTTTATCCAAAAATAGAGTCTTCCTGAATCTCCCCACATCATCTCAGCTTCATCATTGCTATCAATTTGCAAGAGTAAACGCCAGTTTTTTGCGTTGGGTTCCAGGATTTTAGCCAATGGGCTATTGTATCCGGAAGAATCGCCACAATACAGGCCATTGCTAACCAATTCACATTCCAACTCCATCTCATTTTGAATGACGTCGGCATGCCCTAGAACTTTATTGATGAAAGCATGTCCTTCGAAATGCTCGTAAAATTGAAAGTCTCTTTCAGCTTTAAAAATATTGTCTATGAGTTCAAGGGACGGTAAACTTGTTGCCTGGCTGGCTTCTACTCGACAAGGTTTGTATTTTCCAAAATCTGGTAGGTCGGAGGGAAAATTTATCCGCTTTAAATTTGAGCTATCCCCATCATAAAACAAAACCCTGAATTTGTCTTTCTGTGCAGGGTCATAGCCCCAACTGTCTTGGTCGGAACAGTAAAAAAAATAGGCTATGCCATGGCTTGGCAACAAGTCATCGAAATCAAGTTGTTTGATTTCAGCAAAATTTATCTGCGCGATGAAAGAAAGAGGCCTAGCTTCGGCAGCGATGGTCTTTTTGCCAAAGAAAAAGAATTGCCTTTTTGTTTTTATTCTCGTTTCGCTTGGCCAAGTCAGCGTATCCGGTAAGTCGGGCAGTCCACCAATTTTACTCGCGCCCATTGAAATATCACTTTCCTGTTGCGCACTTATCTCAAGATGGATAGCATTGCGAAGATGGGGTTTTAATTGTTTAAAATAAGCATCAAGACCTAAATGGATCAGCTTTTCGATTAATTTTTGTTCGGTCATTCAATTAAATCTTGAACTTTTATCAATTCCTTGTCTCCTACCTTACTTACTAGCCCTGAAAGGGCGTCATCTCACCAAGGAAGGGCAGCGCCCTTTCGGCTCCCATGCACCACGCGCTCCTCTGCACACTGTCAGCCCTGAAGGGGCGGCATAATCCCGCCGAGTGATGTCGCCCCTTCAGGGCTGCTTAATTTATCAGACGATGTACAGCTTAGAATGGGCCGTACCCATTCTTGGAGTGATGTCGCCCTTTCAGGGCTAGTTCATATGCCAAGAGCGGAGTCAATATCTGCTGGCCTTCTCCGTGCTCATCACCCGAAGAGGGCCAGCCTACAATTTCCTACAAATTCCTTTTTTTCAACTCCCCCACCGCGTAATCCGCCGCTCTCGCCGTAATCGCCATATACGTCAGCGAAGGGTTCACACAAGAAGCCGACACCATACAAGCCCCATCGGTTACAAACACGTTTTTGCAGGCATGCACCTGGTTGTACTTGTTCAGCACCGAGGTTTTGGGATCGTGGCCCATGCGGGCTGTACCCATTTCGTGGATACCCAGGCCCATGTGGGTTTCCCGATTGTAGGTCGTGATGTTTTTGAAACCCGCCGCTTCCAACATTTCGGCACCAGCTACCATGATGTCGCGGCGCATGGCCAGGTCATTTTCGCTGAAGGCGGCGTCGAATACGATCATTGGGATGCCCCACTGGTCTTTTTTCTCGGGATCGAGGTAAATGCGGTTATTGGGGTCGGGCAGGATTTCACCGAAGCCGCCAAAACCGAGCGTCCAGCCGCCAGGTTCGGTGAGGCTTTTTTTGAACTCGGCACCAAAGCCATCCATCCCTACTCCCCTATTCCAACTGCTGCGGCTGGCCCCACCCTGGTAACCGAAGCCACGCAGGTAGTCCTTGCGTTTGTCGCCCTCCCAGTTGCGGAAGCGCGGAATGTACAAGCCCGTTGGGCGGGAACCAAAGTAATAATCGTCTTCAAAACCTTCCACTGTGGCCGTAGCGCCCGAACCGAGGTGGTGATCCATCACGTTGCGCCCCAACTGATCACTATCGTTACCAAAGCCATTGGGAAAGCGGCTGGATTTGGAATTGAGCATCAAGGCAGCTGAGTTCATCGAACCCGCCGTGACAAAAATGATTTTGGCAAAATAATCGGTTACCGTTTTGTCCACCTGATCGATGACGCGGACGCCCGTAGCTTTTTGTTTCTTTTCGTCGTATATCAAAGATTCGGCGATGGCATTGTGCCGAATGGTCAGGCGTTTGGTTTGCGCCGCAGCGGGAATGGCCCCAGCCATCGAGCTGTAGTAGCCGCCGTGTGGGCAGCCCCGTGCGCATTTGTTGCGGTACTGGCAGGAAGCGCGGCCCAGAGCGGTATGGATGGGTTGCGCCTGCGAGAGGTTGGCAATCCGGCCAATGGTTACCTTGCGGTTGAGTTTTTTCTTCACCGCGTCTTTGAAGTGGATTTCTGGCGGGAGCATGGCCATCGGCGG
The DNA here is from genome assembly GCF_965225875.1 of Haliscomenobacter sp. GTDB lineage: Bacteria > Bacteroidota > Bacteroidia > Chitinophagales > Saprospiraceae > Haliscomenobacter. The sequence goes on from NZ_CBDDBS010000002.1 coordinate 2,608,328, forward strand.
CAGGAAGTCGCTGTCGGGAATGATGTCCCAGCCTTCCTTTTGACCACTGATGCCTACAAATTTTTCGATGTAGCTGTACCAGGGAGCAATGTCTTCATAGCGAATTGGCCAATCGATGCCGACCCCTTCCTTGGCGTTGGCCTCAAAATCGTGTTTGCCCCAACGGTAAGATTGGCGACCCCAGTGCATGGATTTGCCTCCGGTATGGTAAGCCCGAATCCAGTCGAAAGGCCGTTTTTCGATGAAGGGGTTTTGTTTGTCGTTGGTAAAAAAAGCGCCTGCTTCTTCATTGGCGAGGGTGCCGAAGCGGTTGTTCGACCAGTATTCTTCGGCGGAATTGATGGGCACCTTGCCGCGGTGTTCAAATTCCCAGGGAGCTTTGTTCGCGGTGTCGTAATCTTCGGGGTGTTTGATTTCGCGGCCACGCTCGAGCATGAGCACTTTGAGTCCCTTTTGGGTGAGCTCCTTGGCGGCGATTCCCCCGGTCATCCCGGAGCCAATGACGATGGCGTCGTATTTATTGGCCTTTTGGGTGTTTATATTGGTTTGGTTCATTGCGATGTGAGTTGTGGAGGTCACGGAGAGGGCAATTCAAAAGCGGCATTTTTATAGCACAAAGGAAAAAAAAGAGGACACAAAGGACACAAAGTTAGATGTTGACAGAGGTTTATTTTCCGGTGGCTAATACCTGATGCGCTTTGAATGCTTTTTGGTGGCCTTAATTAATAGACAATGGTTTTTTGGCCCGGTTTGAGTTTGGTGAGCTCCAGTTTGCCGGGCGAAGGCACGTATTCAAAGGATGCTTTCATGCCCCCTTCGGAAGTGTAATAACCCAATAGCGTCAACTCCTTCATCAAGCGCCAGAAAGGTAGGCCCAGTTTGACCGCGTTCATGGATTCCAGATCCTGGTTGTCGCCAAACTTGATGGTTTGAGCATTGTAGGCCTTCATTTGTTCCTTGGTCTTTTGCTCGATCTGCTTGAGGGTATCCGTTTTTTGGGCGGAGCTCATTTGCAGGAATTTCAGGCCTTCCAACTCCGTCACACCGGCCATAAAACTGCGGTGCTCGGGGGCGTAGTAACAATCGTTGATCATCATTTCGATGAAAGCGGGCACCCCTACATCTTTAGCCCCAACTGTATCGGTACGGGGAATGATCATTTCAGCTACTTCAGCAATGATTTGTTTTTGCTGGGTCGACAAATTGAGTTTGTCGCGCAGCGTAGCCGCAGCGGCAGGGTTACCCAGGCGCCCCAGGGCCATCAGCGTAGGGCCAGAAAGTGCGCCTCCGAGCAGAAGGCTTACTTTGGCTAATGCTTCTCTTCTGTGCATGATTATAGTTTGGAGTTGAGAAGTTGAGGAGTTGAGGCTACCGCGAGTTATTTTGACAAGGACTTTGTCTAAGTCACTCGCGGTAGCCTCAACTTCTCAACCCTTCTCAACCATTACAAATTCTTTTTCTTCATCTCTTTCACCGCGTAATCCGCCGCCCGTGCTGTCAGAGCCATGTAGGTCAGCGATGGATTTTGGGTAGCCGTGGAGGTCATGCAGGCACCATCGGTCACGAACACGTTTTTGCAGTGGTGCATTTGATTCCAGGCATTGAGCAAGGAAGTTTTGGGATCTTTGCCCATCCGTGCGCCACCCATTTCGTGGATATCCAAACCAGGAGTGCGGTTCGAGTCGTAGGTACGGATGTTTTTGAACCCGGCCTTGGTGTACATTTCAGTGAGTTGCTCAAAGAAGTCTTTGGTCATTTTGACATCGTTGTCGTCATAGTCCACCGAAATGCGCAATTGAGGAATGCCCCAGGGGTCGCGTTGGTTCTTGTCCAGCGCCACGTAGTTGCTTTCCTTCGGAATGGTTTCGCCCATCATGTGGGAGCCTACGGACCAGAAGTCGTCCAATTTGGGTTTGAGGATACCTGTTTTTAGGTCTTCACCCCAGCCATTTCGGTCTTCTCTTTGACCTCGGTTGGCACCAAATCCTGAGGCATAACCCCGCAAGAAGTCGGTTTCCTGTTTCAAGAGGTTGCGGAAACGGGGGATGTAACCCGAGTTGGGCCGACGGCCATCCGTGGTTTTATCCAGATAACCTTCGTAGGTCGCGTTGATGGTAGCACGGTAGTTGTGAAAAGCGATGTATTTGCCCAGCAAGCCGCTGTCGTTGCCCAGGCCATTGGGGAAACGATTGGAGGTAGAATTGAGCAGGATCAGGTTGGTATTCAAGGCTGCCGCGTTCACAAAGATGATTTTGGCGTAGTATTCCTCCATCTGCTTGGTGTTGCTATCGATGATGCGGACACCTGTAGCTTTTTGTTTTTTCTCGTCGTAGATGATGGAATGCACCACCGAATCGGGGCGGAAGGTCATTTTGCCGGTTTTGGCAGCCCAGGGTAAGGTAGAAGCATTGCTGCTGAAATAGCCGCCCAATGGACATCCCCGCTCACACAAAGTGCGATGAGCGCACTTGCTGCGTCCTTGCTCCAGGTGGATGGGCTGTGGCTGGGTGATGTGGGCACAACGGCCGATGATCATGGGTCGGGCACCGCCGTATTCCTTGGCCATCGATTGGCTGAAATATTGCTCCACACAGTTCATTTCGTGAGGAGGCAAAAACTCGCCATCGGGCAATTGGGGCAAACCGTCGCGGTTGCCGCTGATGCCGGCAAATTTTTCTACGTAGCTGTACCAGGGCGCAATGTCGGCGTAGCGAATCGGCCAGTCTACCGCGAAACCGTCGCGGGCGGGGCCTTCAAAATCGAACTCCGACCAACGCTGAGTTTGTCGGGCCCAAAGCAGCGACTTGCCGCCCATTTGGTAGCCTCGAATCCAGTCAAAAGGTTTTTCCTGGATGTATGGGTGCTCAGCATCCTTGACAAAAAATTGTTCGGTGGCTTCACCAAAGGCGTAACATTTGCTCACTACGGGGTTGGCTTCGGCTACTCCGGCTTTGAGTTGGCCTCGGTGAGGTAGTTCCCAGGGATGCAATTGAGCGGTGGGGTAGTCTACCACGTGTTTGACTTCGCGGCCACGCTCCAGTACCAGCGTTTTTAGCCCTTTACCAGTTAATTCTTTGGCCGCCCAGCCACCGCTAATGCCCGAGCCAATGACAATGGCATCGTAAGTGCGGCTTTTGATGGCGGATATATTGAGATTTGACATTGTTGAATGGTTTGAAAGTTGAGGGAGATTGAGAAGGTTGAGGGAGGTTTAGGCTACCGCAAGTGATTTTGACAAGGACTTTGTCTAAGTCGCTCGCGGTAGCCTAAACCTTCTCAACCTTCCTCAACTCAATTAAAAACTTATGCTTTCACCGGCACACAGCCATAATACCGACCAGGTGCCATTTCGTACCCGGTCAGTTTGGTCATCACATACTCCGAGCTGAGGTAGCCTCGAATGGTTAAATTTTTGGCCAAACGGACAAAGCCTTGATCGTCTGCATCGGATGCCTTCGATAGGGTCGTGATGACTTCCAGTTTTTGTTTGGGTGTGCAGGCCAGGTAGGATTTTCCATAGGATTGGCTGGCCATGGTTTCCACACTTTTTAAACCTTTGCTAAAAATGTCGCGGCTTTTTTGATCAAAACAATCCGCCAGCATTTTATCGATGAAGCGGTGGACTTCCAGTTTTTTGGCGCCTGGCGTGTCGGTTTCCGGAATGATGGCTTCTACAATTTCAGCCAATAGTGCCTCTTCCAGGCCAACGAAATTACTTTGAAACCCTTGCAAGGATTCCGAATTCCAGGCACTGGCCCAGGCCGGCAGTACCAGCATGCCCCCTACGGTGGCGGCCATGCCCTTGACGATTTGTCTGCGGTTCATGATGATGTGACCTTAGTGTTTGTCGATATAGACGATCAAAATGGGCCTTACCCCTTTAACGCACTAAATGTAAGATTCTTTTTCATTTTGACTTTTGGAAAAAATAAAGAAATGGCAAGCTTGGACAAAAACGAACAAATGATCGCTTAAGATTTAAAGTTCAGCAATTTCTCGATTGAGGTTATTGCGGGCATTTTGCTCATACAAAGTATAAAAATGGGTGGTTTTAAAAATGCGCTCCATGTTCAGGAAGTGCTGGAGAACTTTCTTGCGCCCGGGCTTATACAGCAGGTCGGGATAAATGCTGTATTCACGGCGCACTTGCTGGGTATAATTGTGGTAAGTTGGCCAATCTTGACCAAGGATGGCCAGGTCAGCATCGGTAAATAGGTTAGTGTCCAAATCAGGACTTGAGGCATGGCTTTTGGTGGCAAGGATTTGGGCCACACATTTATCGATTCCGGTGGAAGGATAATGCAAAACTTGCAAATGCTGTTGGGCCAGTTCTGCGCTTTTTTCCTCATTGTCCTGGCGGCGCACGTTGTACACTACATCGTGGTAAAAAAGGGAAAAAAGCAGCGTATCCCAGTCTACAATTGTGGCTTTCAGCGGAAGGAGCTGCTGCCACAATTGCTCCAGGTGACTGAGGTTGTGGTAGTGGCGTTTTTTGCCGCTATAGGCTTTTTCAATTTCCAGCCAATATTGGTTTACCACCTCAGCGTCTGTGCTATATGGTTGGATTAAAGCGGTAAAAACATCCTTGATCGGCATGGTTTCTTAGAAGCTTTTTAGGGCAGGAGTTCTTTCAGCTTTTCCTTAAGCTTTTCTCCTCTAAGCCCTCGGGCTACAATATTACCATTTTTATCGATCAAAAAATTATCAGGAATGCCAGTAACACCATAAATGAGCGCAGCTCGGTTTTTGTCGCCGTTGTAATCGCTCACATTCACCCAGGGAAGTTTATCCTTAATCACGGCCTCCTGTAGGTGTTCTTTGCGGGTGTCGAGTGAAACGCCAAGCACTTCAAAACCCTTTTCGTGAAATTCCTGATAAATCGCCACTAGTTTAGGATTATCGGCCCGGCAGGGGCCACACCAGGCTGCCCAAAAATCCAACAACACTATTTTACCACGATAATCGGATAGCTTCACCTTTTGGCCTTGCAAGTTTTCTTGGCTAAAATCAACAAAAGGCCCTCCAATTTTAATATCCTGGTTTAAAGCGATGTACGCACCTACATTTTGGCCGTATGGGGTGTTTTTGAGCGCAGCGGAAAGTGGGTCGTACAGTTTTTTGCTCAACTCTCGCCCCCAGGTAGTTGCCCAAATGTTCATTTGGTAAATACTGAGGATGGAATTAGGGTTGTTTTGTATGAATGAAACCACTTGCTGTTTTTTTTGCTCTTCTTGTTGTGTGATTTGCTGTTTGAGCAAAATGCGCTGTACTTTGGAAGTGTCCTTTTGTCGCAAGGTTTCCAGGCTATCGATTTTTTTGTCGTAAGGACTAAGGCTGGCATACAGCTGGGCTTCGCTCAAATGGGCAGCAGAACCCTTGATTTCTGCCTGGCGAAACTTCCCTTTTTGTGCCTGAAATTGAATGATCGAATTTTCCAACCAAAAAGCTTTGTAATCACTGAAATCCTTGGTGCGCACCCATACCTTGCGCACGCCTTCAGGCAGGTGGCCTTTGAACTGGAATTGACCGTTTTGGACCTGGGTTGAGTCCATCATTTGTCCCATACCCGAAGTTACGTCCTCTAGATAAAGTTGGGTGCCATCCGAAAAGCCACTTACGTTTCCAGTTAGCGTAAAACCTTTTTCAGTCCCCGGGAAAAAAGAAGATAGAGTACAAAAAAACATTACAAAAAGGGAAAAAACAGCTTTCATAACCTTACGTTTGAAAGTAAGGATGACTAGAAGAATCAAAAAGTTGCTGTGGCGCACTACTTTTTACATCACCTCTTCCACCTGGTTTTTGATCCCCTGCACAATCCGAGATAGTGGCAAATCATTGTCGTCGCCACCAAAAGGGTCTTCAATTTCTTCGGCGATTAGTTCCAGACTGGCCAATACATAAAATACAAAAGCTACAATGGGAACAATGAGGTAGCCCAGATTGAACACGTACCCAAAAGGCAGGGTCATGATGTAAAAAAAGATAAACTTCTTGAGGAAGCTGCTATAAGAACGTGGGATGGGCGTATACCGAATGCGCTCACAACTGGCACAAATTTCCGTAAAAGCTTGCAGCTCCGTATTGACAAAAAGGACCTGACCCCATTGTAGGCGCCCTTCGCGAAACATCACTTGGAGATACTGGTGCATCAAGCCAATGTACTGGTTCGGGACGTGTTTTTTGAAATCCAGTTGGGTTTTAATGTCATGGGGAAGGTTGTCCAAATCATCCATTTGTTCGGGCTCTTTTTTGTTGAGGTGCCGTAGCAAAACCACCGCATAGGCGGGGATCAAAATGCGGAAGTATTTCCGTTCAGGCGCGTCAAGCGGAAGCATGGCAGTTAGTTTGATGGCCAGATTTCGGCTGTGTTGCACTTGTTGACTCCACAAGCGGCGGCCATCCCACCAACGTTCATAGGCGGTGTTGGTTCGAAAAACCAGCAGAAAAGAAATCACAAACCCGAGTAGCGAGTGCATCACGGAGATGTTGCGCACGTGGCTGTTTTCGCTGAGTTGCCAAACTTCAATTTCCAGGTAGGCAATCAACGCAGAATAAGCACTGATGAGCAAAATCATGGGAAATAGCTTGCGCACCGTGTCCTGGGGGTTGAAGCGGAATAAAAAAGAAAACCAATGCTGGGGGTTGTTTACGGCCATTGGGGCCGACAGGACGTAGTCGCTTTTAAGGCTGGTGTTTTCCATAGTATGTACAATTCTCCAGGTGTAAAAATATGGGACAGTGTTGAAGCACTTATACGGAAGAGTGGTTTAAAAGGTTTCAAAAAACGACCGATTGCCAAAAAAAAAGCTCCGCTGACCCAATTTTGTCATCCATTTACCCCTCACCAAACATATCTCGACATTCGCCATTCATCATTCATCATTAAATCTTTATCTTGGCGGGAAAAGTCTGCAACATCCATGGCCAAAAGTGCAATCATAATAGCTACAGAACAATTTGTCACCGAATTGCTGTCCAACAAATTGGATCCAAAGATTTGTTACCACAACCTTCAGCATACCCTTTCCGTACGCAATTCTGCGGTGCAGATTGCCTCACTGAGCGGAACCAGTCCAGAGGAACTGGAGCTGGTTGAACTGGCTTGTTTGTTGCACGATGTGGGCATTACCGAGGTGTACCACAACCACGAACCAGCCAGTGCCCGCATTGGCGCTGAGTTTTTGCGTACCCAGGCCTATCCTGAAGAAAAAATCAAGGCTGTCGAAGCATGTATTGCCGTAACCAACCCCGGAGCACGCCCACAGGGTTTGTTGCAAGAAATTGTACGGGATGCTGATTATGGCCACCTGGGTAGCGACAATTATAGTGAGCAATTGGACAACTTGCGCCTGGAATGGCGCGATGTGTTGGGCCGTTGGGATGAAGACAAGGAGTGGTACCAACTGAACCTTGATTTTGTCAAAAACCACGAATATTATACCCCCGCCGCCAAAATGATGTTTGTGGCGATGAAAGAGCTGAACCGCAAAAAGCTGAAGAAGTGGGTGAAAGAAGGACGAAAATCGGGGGGAGGCTCGAATACTGAAGCGAGCCGGGTTTCAATTGTGGAAAGTCGCAGTTCGCAAATGATGTTCAAAACCGCCTTGCGCAATCACATGGACCTGAGCAATCTGGCCGACAACAAGGCGAACATCATGCTTTCGGTCAATGCCTTGATCATCACCATTGCTATGCCCGTTTTGGTCAGCCAATTGCGTCAACATCCAGAATACATCATTCCCTTCATTATGATTTTGGGCACTTGTTTGTCCTCCATGGTATTCGCCACCCTGGCTACAGTACCTATGAAAATGACCGGTCTCACTGATATGGACAGCATCAAAGCTGGCCGCTCCAATCTTTTCTTTTTTGGTAACTTTTATAGTATGTCCTATGCTGATTACAAATTGGGCATTCAGGAAGTGACCTCCAAAGAAGAAAACCTCGAAGACTCGATCATGCGCGACCTGTTTTTTCTGGGTAAATCCCTGGGCCGCAAGTACCGTCAACTGCGGATTTGCTACATCATTTTTATGATTGGTATGGTGGCATCGGTAGGTGTAGCGGGTGCAGAATACCTGATTTTTTTCCTGCAATCCTAAGACCCTGAGCCGTTAACAAATTTTTTTTCTGCACGGGTAAAATGTTATTGTTTTATTAAGTCTCGAAAAAAAATGTCGCTTCGCCTTATTTTTTCGTCATAAATAGGCTTTTTGAGTTTGTTTAAGTTTTTTAAACAAGCTCCTCTTAATAAACCAAATGAACAACACCATGCAGATCAAGCTCATGTTTTTAACCACCTTACGCAAAGCAGGGCCCATCTTTTTGTTGGCCTTATTCCTCCTCCATTCTTTTTCCTGCAACCGTACCGCTCAGGGCACGGCCATCGGCGCAGCCGCAGGCGCACTCGTTGGGGTATTGATTGCCGACGGTGACGACAATGCCAAAGGTATCCTCATTGGAGCTACAGTGGGAGGGATCGCCGGAGCCATTATCGGCAGCTATATGGACAAACACGCTAAAAAACTGAAGCAGGACCTTGGTAAAAGCGCGGAGGTAGAGCGGGTTGGAGAATCGATTCTGGTCACTTTTGACTCGGGCATCATGTTCGATGTAGACTCTTATGCGCTCAAGGCTTCTACAAAAGCCAATTTGGACAAAATGGCCGAAACGATGAAGGAATACGACAAAACCGAAATCATCGTCATGGGCCACACGGATGCTACGGGTAGCGATGAACACAACCAAAAATTGTCGGAAAATCGCGCAGCTTCGGTTTCTCGCTTTTTGCAGCAAAATGGCATAACCGCAAAACGGGTAACCACCAAAGGTTTTGGTGAACAAAAACCCGTTGCTTCCAATAATACAGCTTCTGGTCGGGAGCAAAACCGTCGGGTGGAAATTGCCATCGTAGCCAGTAAAGCCTTGGTAGAATCGGCGAAGACGGATGCGAAAAATAAGTAAGCTTAGATAAAAATTGTGGAGGAAGCCTTTAAATATTGGGCTTCCTTCACAGCTTTCCACCAAATTTACGGTACCATAAATTTTAAAAAAATAGTAGTTTTACGATAAGTATCATGCATCAAAGGCAATATGACCCAAGCCCAACAAGAAAAAATCCGCAAACTGCTCGCCGAAGCCGAGCTGGAGAAAGCACTCGCGGAGTGGGTTCAAGGGATAGACAATGCCGATGTAGAACTGTTCAAAACTGCTACAGCCTTACAATCGCGCTACAGTAGGCTCGAAATCAGCCAAGCCAAAGGCATCCTCAGTCAGGATGCCTACAATCTGGAATTCAATCAGATTCAGAATTCTCTGCTGGACTTGCTCAACAACCAAAGCCAGTCCAACCTTTTGCACCTGCACCACAGCTATACCTGTGACCGCAGTCCGCAAACGCAAGCCATCAATGCCCAATTGCAAGGCAAGCCAGAAGAAAGGGTGCAGTTTTTTTACCTCTACGGTGGGGACTTGCACTTGCACGCTGGCATGTTTCGGCGCATTGTGCTGGACCTGGAGGGGCGCAGCCTGGATTACCTCAACGCCAGTTTAGCCAGTGCCTGCAAGGTCAAAGCCATCGAGATTACTTTTGAAGGCTATGAACCCCTGGAAGATTATAAAACGGAATTGCTCAAGGGGCTATTTGCCGCTTTTGCACTACAACCCAATCAATTAGGCCCGCTTTTGAGCCGTCGATTGAGCGATATCCTGCAAGCTAGCCCGCAACTGCGCGACCTGGGCGGCAATGACTACGTTTGTGTGTACATCAACATTGACAAATATTCCTGGTATTCCGACCATACACCGGAAGCGGCCCGTTGGTTTATGGACGAGTTCTGTAGTTCTCCGCTCACGCCTAATCAGCCACGCTTGTTGTTTTTCTTTTCGGTGGAATTTGAAGAGGAGGATGCCAAACTGGCCAATGATGTGCGCGACAAAGTGGACGACAACCCGAAGATTCAGGCCTTGCCCGAACTCAATAAAGTGGCCATATCAGACATTGACCGCTGGCTAGGCAAATACAAAAAAATTCAACCCGATCCACGCGAGCGCAAAAAGATCCTGCAGGAGCGTTTCCCCGGTTCGGAACACTACATGATTGATGTGCAGGAGACTTTGCAGGAATTGATTAAAAGTTATAACGATAAGTTGAGTTGAGAAGTTTAGAGGTTGAGGAGTTGAGGCTGCCGCGAGCGACTTAGACGAAGTTCTTGTCAAAATCGCTCGCGGTAGCCTCAACTTCTCAACTTCTAAACTTCTCAACTTTTCTCAACCTGAGCATATGAAACTCAAAATCCAAGATTACCGCCGAAAACCCTTTCACCCCAGCCAATATGTACTGGACGAAGGTTTGCAGTATGCTGTGGAATTGGCCATTGCCCTGGGGCAGCCGCTCTTGTTGACGGGTGAACCCGGTACCGGAAAAACCAAACTGGCTTACAAAGTAGCCTATGATTTGGCCCAGGATAAATCAGCCGGCGTGCAGTTCCTGGCGGAGCCTTTGAGTTTTTATACCAAAACAACCTCGGCAGCACGCGACCTATTTTATACTTACGATGCACTCGGGCATTTCCAATCGGCCAACATCAAACGGGAAGATGGTACCGCATTGGCCAAAACCGGGGATTTTATCGAGTTGCAAGCCCTGGGCAAAGCCATTGCGCTGAGCTACCCCAACCCCAATGAACACGGACACTTATTGGGTAGCCTGGTGGTAGATGGCCCGCGTAGTACGGTTGTATTGATTGACGAAATTGACAAAGCTCCTCGCGACTTCCCCAACGACATCCTGAATGAAATTGAAAACCTGGATTTTCGCATCAAAGAACTCGACAATCGCGAGTTCAAACACCACGACAGCCAGCGCATCGTGGTGATCATGACGAGCAATTCGGAGAAAAACCTACCCGATGCCTTCCTGCGGCGTTGTGTATTTTACCATATTCCTTTTCCACCGGCTGAACAATTGTTTGCCATTGCCAAAACCCAACTAGGGTTGGACGAGCAAATCAATCCTCAACAGGAAAAAGTACTGAACAAACTCATCGAATATTTCTACAAGGTACGCGAAGTAGCTGTACGCAAACCACCCGCTACCGCTGAGTTGATTGCCTGGCTCAACATGATGGGGCTGCCCATGGATGTTCCTACGGAAGATTTAAAAAACTTGCAGCCGCTTTTGCTGCGCAATTTGTCCTTGTTGGTAAAAACCCGCGAGGATTTGAATGCGATTCGGAAGTGGATGAATGAGGGCTTTGTGGATTGGGTGTGAATGCCCGATTTATGCTCTAACAAAAAAAAGCGGGAACGACCTCTCAGTCATTCCCGCTTCCCATTTTCATACAAAACTATTTCTATTTACGGATTCGGCACGATGTCGCCGTGATCTCCAATTGGAGCAGCCGACTCGCTGCCGTGGCCATTCATTCTGGCTTTGTCCTCAGGGAACTCATATGGCCGTGGGCCAATCAAACGTTCGAGGTCGGATTTCAGCAAGACTTCTTTTTCCAACAGAGCCTGAGCAATCACTTCCAACTCCTGGCGGCGTTCGCGCAGCAGTTCTTTCGCCCGCTCGTATTGTGAGTTCACCAAACGGCGTACTTCGTCGTCGATCAGGGTAGCAGTCTCATCGGAATAAGGCTTTTGGTAAGACTCATTGGAAAGCCCGTAGAAAGACACCTGGCCTACCTTTTCGTTCATCCCAAAAATGCTGATCATGCTGTATGCCATTTTGGTGACCTGATCCAGGTCGTTTTGAGCACCGGTAGAGATTTTGCTGAAGACGTTGTTTTCAGCTGCACGGCCACCGAAGGTCATACACATCCGGTCGAGCAATTGCTCGGTACGAGTGATGTTTTCTTCTTTAGGCAGGTATTGTGCATAACCCAAAGTGCCAATTCCCCGTGGAACAATCGTTACTTTCACCAGCGGTGAAGCATGCTCCAGGTACCAACCACAAACCGCGTGGCCAGCTTCGTGATAAGCGATGATTTTCTTTTCTTCCGGAGAAATGAGTTTGTTCTTTTTCTCCAAACCACCGATTACGCGGTCCAGTGCATAGTTGAAGTCGTCCATGTCGACCCACTTCTTGTTGCGGCGGGCGGCGATCAGGGCTGCTTCGTTACAAATATTGGCGATATCGGCACCAGCAAAACCAGGGGTCATTTCAGAAAGTACCCAGGCGCTAATGTCATCCGATGTTTTGATGGTCTTGAGGTGAACCTTGAAGATGGCTTCGCGGCCTTTCAGGTCGGGGCGGTCGATGCTGATCTGGCGGTCAAAACGACCTGGGCGCATCAATGCACTGTCCAAAATATCGGGGCGGTTGGTTGCACCCATCAGGATTACCCCTTTGTCGGTGCTGAAACCATCCATTTCCACCAACAACTGATTCAGGGTGTTTTCCCGCTCGTCGTTGCCTCCCTGGAAATTGTTGCGACCACGGGCACGGCCAATGGCGTCAATTTCGTCGATGAACACAATACAGGGCGCCTTCTCACGGGCCTGTTTGAAAAGGTCGCGTACCCGGGAGGCACCTACACCTACAAACATTTCCACGAAATCAGAACCAGAAATAGAGAAGAAAGGTACACCCGCCTCACCGGCTACGGCTTTGGCGAGCAGGGTTTTACCCGTTCCCGGAGGGCCTACCAGCAGTACTCCCTTGGGAATTTTTCCGCCCAGAGCGGTATATTTTTTAGGATTTTTCAGGAAATCAACTACTTCGACTACCTCTTCTTTGGCTTCATCCAAACCCGCCACGTCGGCGAAAGTAATGTTCACTTTACTGTTTTGGTCAAACAGTGCAGCTTTTGACTTGCCAATGTTGAAGATTTGCCCGCCAGGGCCGCCCGCACCACCGCCAACCCGGCGCATGATGAAAACCCAAACCAATACAATCAGCAGCAAGGGAAGCACCCAGGCCAAAATTTGCATCAGATAATTGGTCTTGGTGGCGTAGGAAAGATCAAAAGAGCTGATATCGCCCTCCTTTTCATTGTCCTGCAAAAATTTCTCGAAGCTTTCTACACTACCAATTTCGATGTGGTAATTGTACCGATCCCCGCCAAAAGTAGTTTTGGTGGCATCCTTGTACTTGGACAATGCTTCCTTTTTCAAATAAATATGCGCAACTTCTTTATTGATGACCTCGATTTTATCGATGTCTCCGTTCTGGATCATTGCTCCAAGGCGATTGCGAGAAAGTGGCTCCGGGGCGCTTTCCATGTAAACGAGGTTGAGGCCCAGAAAGATTACCGCAATGATGCCGTAAATCCAAAAAGAGCTAAGCCGCGAACCACCACCTCCGCCACCGTTATCTCGCTTATTGTTATTTTCGTTATTTTCCATAAAATAGTGCTTACAGCATGAGCAATTTTTGCAAGTCCCTAAAAGTTATGTTCTGAACCTGCGTTACAAATGAATAGTAAACGCGATAGCATTAGAAATCGTTGCTTTTGTTCGACCAAATGCCAATACAATTCTATAAACTATCGTACTCGGTTATTGTTGCGTCTCCCCACAGGTCTTCCAACTCGTAGAAATGACGGGTTTCCGGATAAAAAACATGCACAACTACCGTAAAATAATCCAAACAAATCCACAGGGCATTGCGTTCACCTTCCACATGGCTTGGCAACAAGCCTGTTTCTTTCAAGCGGCGTTGAATGTTGTCTGAAATACCTTTAACCTGAGTGGTAGAAGTTCCCTCACAGATGATGAAAAAGTCGGTAGGTGCGTCTTCCAAAAGCCGGAGATCAAGTCTTACAATGTGTTTGCCTTTGATTTCCTGGATGCTGTCAACGATCAGATCCGTCAGCTCTTCGGCTACGAGCTTACTGCGTCTTTTGACTTTTACTTGCGTACTCAAATCCAGATTTTATTAGTTTTGCGAATATAGATTTAGTGTAGGATGAAACAATCAGAATGATTTTAGCTTTTGAATGCTCAATCCTGCTTTAAGTTACAAAAAATACCAGGTTTGCACCAGCAAAACACACTTTTTATCGGAAAAGTTCTCCTGCATCATGAGGAATTGCCCTCTACCAATACGTATGCCCAAGAACTAGTAGCAAAAAGCAAGCCAATTGAAGGAACTGTCATTTCGACCTTTCGCCAGCCCCAAGGGCGTGGCCAAGTTGGCAGTAAATGGGAGAGTGAGCCGGATAAAAACCTCACTTTGAGTGTAATTTTGTATCCCAGCTTTTTATCCCCAAGTCAAAATTTCGCCCTAAACAAAGCCGTAGCCCTCGCTGTTCGCCATTTTATTGCAGAATTGATTCCACAACAGACAGTTAAGGTCAAATGGCCCAACGACATTTACGTTGGAACGCGGAAAATTTGCGGCATCCTGATTCAAAATAGCCTGAACCGCAACGCCCTGGCCTCCTCGATTGTAGGCATTGGCGTCAATGTGAACCAGACAATTTTTTCCAAAGATATTCCTAATCCCAGCTCTTTGCAACTGGAAAATGGAAAAGAATATGATTTGTCTTCCCTCATCCCTTTGCTTTGTCAGCATTTAGAGGCGATGTACCTTCGTCTCAAAAGCGGACAGTTTGCGATTTTGGACGCTGAATACCTAAACCATTTGTACCGCTACCAGGAGTCGACGCTTTTCCAGCGCATCAATGGCAGTGTATTTTGGGGTAAAATCAGCGGCATTTCCAACAGTGGCCAATTGCTCGTCCTTGTTGAAGATGGAGGTGAAGAGGCTTTTGACTTGAAAGAAATCAGCATAGCAGCGATATGAGTCATTCCGAATTTTGAAAAATCAAAATTGGGCTCAAACCCAATCGCGGAGCGATTGAATTTAGAATAGCCCCGGTCGTCCGGGGTAAATAGTTAGGTCAAATTGGCGACAACCACGGCAGTGGTTGAACTCAATTGAACAAAAAATTCAACCGCATCCGCGGTTGTGAAACTTTTTGCTACCGACTGACCCCGGACGACCGGGGCTATTCTAAATTCAACCGCTTTCGCGGTTCGTTCTCCCAAAAAATTGGGATGACTCCTGTTGCTGGAACCTAAATCTGACATGAAAATCTCACTCCTTACTGTAGGCGATGAAATCCTCATCGGCCAGGTGGTCGACACCAACTCTGCCTGGATGGGCCAACAACTCAATCTGGCTGGTGCCCGCGTTGTCACGGTCATTTCCGTAGGCGATACCATGGAGGCCATCCACACCGGCATTCGCGAAGCCCTGGAACAGGGCGACGTAGTACTGATGACGGGCGGCCTGGGCCCCACCAAAGACGACATCACCAAAAAGGCCTTGTCGGAATACATGGGTGTGGACATGGTTTTTCACCAGCCCACCTTCGAACGCATCACCAAGATGTTTGAGGTGTGGGGCCGTCCTATGAATGAGGCCCACCGCCTGCAGTGTTTTATGCCCGCCAATGCCGAAATTTTGACCAACAAAATGGGTACCGCCCCCGGCATGTGGATGGAATACGCGGGCAAGGTCATCGTATCGATGCCCGGTGTGCCCTACGAGATGCAATACCTGATGGAAAATGAGGTGTTGCCAAAATTGAAAAAATTCTTCCCGGGGCAGCCCATCGCCCACCGCACCATCCTGACGGTTGGAGAGGGGGAGAGCCATATCGCTGAAAAGTTGGAGGACTTTGAAGAGGAGCTACCGGAAGGATTCAAACTGGCTTATTTGCCCCAAATTGGCCAGGTTCGCTTGCGCATCACGGGTACGGGTACAGACGAAGCGGTCTTGCACCGGATTTTGGATGAAAAAGCGGATATCATTAAAGCCCGTTTTGCCGACATCATCTATGGTTACGGTACGGAAACCTTGGAAGGGGCAATTGGCAAAATGTTGAAAGAGCGGGGCCTGAAACTGACCACAGCTGAAAGTTGTACGGGGGGCTATATGGCGCACCGGATTACCTCGGTGGCCGGCTCTTCGGATTACTTTGTAGGCAGCGTCATTGCTTACGCCAATGAAGTAAAAATGCAGATTCTGGGTGTAAAACCAGAAACCCTGGATACCCACGGCGCCGTAAGTGAACAAACCGTGATTGAAATGGCTGAAGGTGCCGTCAAGGTTTTGCCTGCGGATGTGGCCATTGCCATTTCGGGTATTGCGGGCCCGGGTGGTGGTTCGGACACGAAACCAGTGGGCCTGGCCTGGATTGCGGTCAGCAATGGCCAACAGACCAAAACTTTCAGTATCCGAGCAGGTAAAGACCGGGATAAAAACATCCAGTACTTCACCATTCATGCCTTGAACCAGCTGCGACAATTCTTAAAGCAGTTGTAAAAGAATACTTATTGGAAAGTTTGGTAACTTTGCGGCACCAAATAATCCAAATTAAAAAGAAATGCAAGGTTGAGGAGTTGAGGAGTTGAGGAGTTGAGGCTACCGCAGCTACGGTCACCGTGACGTTTGCGGAGCCTCAACTCCTCAACTCCTCAACTCCTCAACTTAGGCAAAGAAACCAAACAACATGGCGCAGTTCGAATTGATCATGCCCAAGATGGGAGAAAGCATCATGGAGGCCACCATCCTAAAGTGGGTGAAAAGTGTGGGCGACCAGGTGGAACTGGACGAAACCATCGTGGAGATCGCTACGGACAAAGTGGACTCAGAAGTACCTTCCCCCGTAGCGGGCAAAGTGGTACAATTGCTTTTTGGGGAAAACGACACCGTAGCCATCGGCAAAGTCATCGCCCTGATTGAAACCGAAAGCGGCGCGGCCGAGCCCAAAGCCTCACCAGCCCTGGCTGAACCCGCTCCGCAAACCAATGGCCAAAGCCCCGCCGCGGCCAGTGCCAGCAATGGCGCCCTGAGCACCAGCACGCCAGTGGCCAACCCCCAACCCATCGGCAAAGGTGAAGGCAATCGTTTTTATTCGCCACTGGTGCGCAACATCGCCCAGCAGGAAAACATTTCGCTGCAAGAACTGGAAGCCATTGCTGGCTCAGGTATGCAAGGCCGGGTCACCAAAAAAGACATTTTATCCTACCTGGACGAGCGCAAGGAAACGCCTGCCAATGTCACTACCGCGAAAGCTACACCAGCTGCTAAAGGCACTCCCGTACAGGTGAGCTACACCGCCCCCGCGGTAAGCCTGGATGGCAACGTGGAAATTGTGGAAATGGACCGCATGCGCAAGCTGATTGCCGAGCACATGGTGATGTCCAAACACGTTTCGCCGCACGTGACCTCCTTCGTGGAAGTGGACGTGACCAACATCGTCAAATGGCGGGAAAAGGTCAAAGACGCTTTCCAGAAAAAGTACAACGAAAAAATCACCTACACGCCCGTATTCATTGAGGCCGTAGCCCGCGCCATCCGCGATTACCCGATGATCAACATCTCAGTGGATGGCACCAACATCATCGTGCGCAAGGACGTGAACATTGGTATGGCGGCTGCACTACCCTCTGGCAACCTGATTGTACCCGTGATCAAAGGGGCCGATCAGTTGAACCTAGCGGGTTTGACCAAAACGGTCAACGACCTGGCCAATCGCGCCCGCGCGAACCAACTGAAGCCAGAAGAAATCCAGGGTGGCACCTTCACCATCACCAATGTAGGCACTTTCGGCAACGTGATGGGCACCCCCATCATCAACCAACCGCAAGCAGCCATTATGGCAGTCGGAGCGATTCGCAAAAAACCCGCAGTGCTCGAAACGGAGTACGGCGACATCATCGCCATCCGCCACATGATGTTCTTGTCCATGTCCTATGACCACCGGGTGGTGGATGGATTTTTGGGCGGATCGTTTTTAAGGAAAGTGGCGGATTATTTGGAGGGTTTTGATGGGGATAGAGCGGTGTAGTGATTTTATCCTTTAAAAGATATGCGACGCCTGCACGGGAAACTGTGTGGGCGTTTGTTGTGTTAAGCTGTTTGCCTCACTCCTCCCCCTTCAACATCCCCAAATCCAATTCAAAACCCGGCAACACATCCTCCCCATTCAATTTCCCCTCAAAATTGGGCACCACATCCACAGTTCCATCCTGCCGATAGATATAAGCTTTCTGCTTCACCGGATCGATCAGCCAGGCCAAACGTACACCATTGCCGATCCAGGTTTGTTCCATTTTGCGTTTGAGTTTTTTGAGTTTATCGCTGTCCGAGCGGATTTCGATGATGAAATCGGGCACTACCGCGGCGAATTTTTTCCGTTCCTCGGCTGGCAGATTGGCCAGTTTTTCGGCGCTGATCCAGGAGGCATCAGGTGATTTGGTGGAACCATCGGGGAGTTTGAACCCTGTGGAAGGACCTAGTGCTTTCCCGTTTTTGGTTTTCCGCACATAAATATTGAGGTCAGTAGCCACATCAAGTTCAAAAGAACCAGAGTCAAAATGTACAGGAGCCATAATTGTAACTTTGCCGTTGGCTTCACGTTCGATGCGCAGCTCGCGGTTTTGGGCACAAAACTGCTCAAACGCTGCTTCCGACATGGCTTCGGCAGTAACCAGGGGCAGGTTGTCCGGGAGTTCCATGATCAGCAGGGATGATTTTTGTTGCAGCTTTACCATTGGGCTGTTTTTTATGCAATTTATTCAATTTTTGGTAGAATGCCATCATAGACACTCAATGCTGTCAACAAAAATCACCCCAGGTATTACCAGTATTTTACTTCTGCAATTCCTCCACAGCCTTGCGCACCTTCGCCGTATACGCGCTCAAATAAGCAGGAATCCGACTGTCATCTGTGTCGATGCGCCAAACCCGTGGAGCACTTTTGCCAATCTGGATCTCCAGATAGAAGCCACCTTGATCTGCACAATCCGGGCAACCCAGGGTTTCCCCCTCTTCCTTATACAATCCCTCTGGGAAATCCTTCAATAATTTGGTCGCCAATTCAATGTCTTCCTTGGACAGTGACTTGTCTTCAAATTCCATACCAGGCTCTGGGTAACCCCGATCTACCTTGTCCGCAAACAAGCCCCCTGCTTTCAGGTTAAAGGTGTGGGTACAATTGCCCAGGCAATGCCCATAATAGGTGCCGAATACAAAGTGGTCTACATCACCCAGTTCCGCAAATGCAGCGGTAGACAAATCATCACTTTCCTGTTGGGAACAAGAAAAAGCACCCAGCAAAAGGCAAAGGATGCTCAACAAACTCAATTTTTTCATGTCGGATTTTTTTCTTCTTAGACGGGTATTAATGGTGCAAAGGGTTGGTAAAAATTAAAATTTTAATCGTAGAGCCCCAATCGACAGCCCCGCTGCAGTGCCAATGAGCAGTACATCTTTGCCCTTTTGTAATTTACTTTGTGCATACAATTCATATAAACCCAGCGGAATAGATGCAGAAACACAGTTGCCATAAATATTCAACGTATTCACCACCTGGTCCTCAGTCAAGGCATAGCGCTGCATAAAATATTCGTTGCCGAATTTGCTGGCTTGATGGGGCACGATGTAATCATAGCGCTGAAGGGCTTGAGCTGTTTGTTGCTCCAAATCGACCAAAAAACCATCCAGATAGCGTAGGGTCATCGTGATCAGTTGGCGGCCATTCATTTGAAAAAAGAAAGAATTGGGGTCAGTATCGGGTTCTGATCCCCGGCGTTTGCTACCTCCCGTTGGAACGATGGCCAATTGAGCACCCGCCGATTGGTTGATGAAATAAGCTGGAGCGGGAAGGTAACCTAGCTCCTCATTGGCTTCCAGAATAACTGCCACAGCGGCATCTCCAAACAAGGTGTAAGTTTTAGCATCAGCTGGATTGAGCGCCCTTGAGGGTATTTCGGCTGAAACAATTGCCACCCGTTTTAAACCCCGATGCTGAAGGTAAAGATGGGCAATGTCTAGGGCATGCAAAAAACTCAAACAGGTAGCATCTACGTCAAAACAGGGAAAATCAGCGCCATTTTGATCCAGTACTTGTTTGATCAGACAGGCATTGTGCGGGATGGGGTGGTCAAAGGAAGCACCGGCAAAAAGCAACAAATCAAGCTCGGCACAAGTCATTCCCCCTTCATCCAGTGCCTGCTGGAGTGCTGCTGCCGCAATCGAGGTAATGTTGTCTGCAGGATTGGCCCAATGGCGGGACTGCACTCCGGTATTTTTTTCAGCCCAGCCTTGAACAAGGCCTCTTTGTATTTCCAGATCTTGGGATAAAACGGCTGAGCCTGGGAGAATGCGTGAACAGGCTTTTAGGTGTATTTTCATTTGCGGTTTATTTTTTGCCTATCAAGTTTTTTGCCACCAAGGCACAAGGACACTAAGCAAGCATTCTTAGTGTCTCTGTGTCAGTGATGCAGGACAATATTCCGCAATATTTTTTGAATAGGGCGATAAAAAAATAAGTGCTCATTTTGCCAAAGGATTAGACAAGTAAACGTTTCATTTTAAGTATCTTATCTAATCCTTTGGCTCAGGAAAAATGAGCACTTATTTTTGCCCCACTACACAGCCGCTACAGTTCGCAGTAAATCAAATCTTCGGTAAGATTGCTGCATGGATAACGCCAGGTAATGTTTTCGCCTTCGATCAAGTCATCGGCATGTTCCGGGCCCCAGGTTCCAGCGGGATAACCGTAAATTTTGATGTCAGGATTGGATTCCCAGGCCTTCAAAATCGGATCAACAAACTCCCACGCGGCTTCCACTGCGTCACCCCGGGCATACAGGGTCGCATCTCCCTGGATACAGTCGAGCAACAAACGCTCGTAGGCTTCCGGAATGTAGGCATCAGTGAGGTCGCTGTAATGGAAATCCATGTTGACATCGGTAGCCTGTAAACCTGCGCCAGGGATTTTCATGGCAAACTTGAGCAGAATCCCCTCGTTGGGTTGGATTCGAATGACCAGAATATTCTCCGTATTTGGCAAACCATTGCCTTTGTTGAACAAGTGATGAGGCGTAGGTTTGAAGTGGATCACAATTTCGGTGACACGGGTAGGCAGGCGTTTGCCCGTACGGATGTAAAAAGGTACTCCTGACCAACGCCAATTGTCGATGAAAAACTTCATGGCAAAATAGGTCTCAGTTCGGGAATCCGTAGCAACGCCTTCTTCGTCGCGGTAACCTGGCACCAATTCATCATTGATGTGTGACCCGGTGTATTGACCCCGAATGACATTTTTCAGGATGTCTCTTTCGGACAGAGGCCGCAACGATTGGAACAATTTCATCCGTTCGTTGCGGATGCTGGCCTCTGAAGCCTGTACAGGAGGTTCCATTGCTACCAATGCTACCAATTGCAGCAGGTGGTTTTGTACCATATCACGCATCGCCCCGGACCCATCGTAATACCCGCCACGTTTTTCTACCCCTACGGTTTCTGCCGCAGTTACCTCGATGTGGTGGATGTAGTTGCGATTCCAGATGGGTTCAAAAATACTGTTGCCAAATCGGGTAATCAACAAGTTTTGCACTGTTTCTTTGCCCAAATAGTGATCGATGCGGTAAAGCTGAGATTCCTTAAAGTATTGCAGCAATTTTTGATTGAGATCGAGCGCCGTTTCCAGATTGTACCCAAAAGGTTTTTCAATGATCAACCTTTTCCAGCCATCCCCCTCGTCATTTAAACCTACTTCTGCCAAACTCCGTGGGATGACTTCGTACAAACTGGGCGGAGTGGAGAGGTAAAAAATATAGTTGTCATCGGTATTGCATTCCGCATTTATCTGCTGTAAACGTTCCTTGAAGGCAGGATAATCTGCGGGATTGTTGGTTTGCATCGCGTGGTAATATATGCGCTTGGCAAACTTAGCCCGGTCGCCATTCCCACCTACGTCTTTGAGGTGTTCATTTTCAAAAACGACCTTTTCCCGGTAAGCTTCATCGGAGAATGCCGAGCGGCTTACCCCTACCACCGCAAAGTTTTCGGGTAAAAAACCACGGCAGTGTAAATTGAATACGGCGGGGATGAGTTTTCGTTCGGTCAAATCGCCAGAGGCACCGAAAATCACCAGAATATGATTATCCGTTTTTTTCATGTCAATTCGCTTGGGTGAAACACAGGTTAAAACTGCAGCAAAGATACAGCAGTAGAAGCAAATATTTTGAGCCAACATCTTTAGCCCTCAGATTGTTTCTTCTAATCTAGGGACAAAGTAGTATCTTGCCCCCCTAAAATCATTCTATATTTTATGTCACAGCAATTCGACTTCGGCATGGTTGGCCTGGGAGTAATGGGCCGCAATTTTATCCTCAACGTAGCAGATCATGGGTTCTCAGCCATCGGCCTCGATACCGATACGGCCAAAGCCAATGCCCTCGAAGAAGAAGGTGCTGGTAAACCCGTCAAAGGGACTACGTCAAAAGAGGAATTCATCACTGGGCTAAAAAAGCCCCGGAAAGTCATGTTGCTGGTTCCAGCAGGTGGCCCCGTTGATGCGGTCATCGACAGCCTGTTGCCTTTATTGGAAAAGGGCGACCTGATCATTGATGGTGGCAACTCTTTTTTCGCCGACACCAATCGCCGCGAAACTTACCTGAGTGCTAAAGGCATCCATTTTATGGGCATCGGTGTATCCGGAGGCTCTCATGGCGCGCGTTTTGGCCCTAGCATCATGCCAGGTGGCGACGCTGAGGCTTATGAAATGGTTAAGCCGATTTTGGAAGCCGTTTCTGCTAAAATAAACGGCGATCCTTGTGTAGCATATCTCGGGGCAAGCTCTTCGGGTAATTACGTCAAAATGGTGCACAATGGCATTGAATATGGCCTGATGCAAATCATTTCCGAAGCTTATGACGTACTAAAACGTGGTGCAGGTCTGAGCAATGATACTTTACACGAGCTCTTCTCCGGCTGGAATGCCGGGCGTTTGCAATCCTTTTTGATCGAAATTACTGCACATATTTTTGCGGTAGAAGATTCCTTGACCGATCAAAAATTGGTCGACATGATCCTCGATCAAGCCAAACAAAAAGGGACCGGCAAATGGACTTCCCAAAACGCTATGGACCTGGGCATCCCTGTACCAACCATCGATATGGCGGTAACCCTGCGCGAGCTCTCTGCACTGAAACCGGAGCGGGTAGCCGCTGAAAAAATTTACGGCCCGGCTCAAGCAATCAACGAAGATGCAGCCACTCTAGCTGCTGCCGTGGAACAGGCCTTGTACTTCAGCTTTATTGCCACCTATGCCCAAGGCATGGCCCAGTTGACCGATGCTTCCAATGAGTACAAATATGGCTTAAATCTGGAAACGGTGGCTCGCATCTGGCGAGGTGGTTGTATCATTCGAGCAGCTATGTTGGAGGATTTCCGCAAAGCTTACCAAAACAATCCAGCTCTGCCCAATTTGTTGCTCGATGCGGACCTGGCCAAGTCTTTACAAGAAGCTCAGGCGGGAATCCGCAAAGTAGTGGCCGCCGCCGTCAGCAGTGGCATCCCGGTACCGGCCATGTCAGCAAGTTTGGCTTATTTTGATGCCTACCGCAGTGCACGTTTGCCACTGAATCTGGTTCAAGCTCAACGCGACTTTTTTGGTTCACACACCTACGAACGCACCGACCGGGCGGGTATTTTCCACACCGATTGGGCCGAATAATCTCTTTGCCATGATCGAAATTGCAACTAATCAAGACATTCCAGCCTTGGTAGCACTGATCAACAGTGCCTACCGGGGTGAGGGTTCTAAACAGGGTTGGACTACGGAAGCCGACCTGATCCAAGGACTACGTACGGATGAAGACAACCTCGCTGAGGTCATCAACGATCCCGCAACCACTTTTTTGAAATACACCAACGAAGAAGGTCAGGTAATCGGCTGCATCCGTTTGCAACAGCAACAAGATCGGCTTTACCTGGGTATGTTGACGGTATCGCCGGCTTTACAGGCACAGGGATTGGGAAAAAAATTGCTGAAAGCGGCCGATGAATTGGCTTTGGCCAAAAATTGTCGCAGCATTTTTATGACGGTCTTTTCAGTAAGGCCCGAATTGATCGCCTGGTACGAGCGGCACGGTTATCAAAAAACGGGAAAGGTGATCCCGTTTAAACACAATGAAAAATTTGAAATTGTGGCGCAGGAATTGGAGTTTTTGGAGTTGGAGAAATTGATTGGGTAAGGGTTTATTCACTTGAGTCAATGAATCAATTTCCTTTTCAAATTTACTGGAAAATTCTGAATTTGTAAAGTTCACATAGTACCGAATAAAAAGGGCCGTCGCTTTTCAGTGACGGCCCTTTTTTATTAAAATTTCACAACCCTTTCCACTCGTTGCCTACCACCTGCCTCCAGACGTACAAAGTACATCCCGGGAGGCAATTGTGCCATCTTAATTGACACATCCGCCTGTTGTACTCCGTTCAATTGGACTTGTTGTAGAATTTGCCCAATCGGGCTGATCAGCTGTATTTTCAAATCACTTCGCTCCCGAAGTTGCACCCGCAGCAGCGTTTGATCGTAAGTTGGATTTGGCGCCAGGCTCAGTTTTTCAACTGGTAGCTCCTGATCGCGGGCAGAAACCGTAAAGTTTACCCTCAAATCCAGAACCGAGCTACAACCAAAACGATCCGTCACCGTGACACTGTAGAGCCCGGCAGGAACCTGGGTAATCTGTGAGGTCGTTGCCCCAGTAGCCCATTTGAATTTGTAAGGTGCACCATTGGCATCCCCGCGTACCGCAATCGAGCCATTGCGCATAGTTGCACCAGTGGCATTGTTGATGGTCGAACTCAGGTTCAGTTTAGCCGGGCAACGGGCCAGGTTGATGTTGTCCAGGTCAATCCAATAATTGCCACCACCCCAGGTTGCCGCAATGCGAATCTGGATGTAACGGTTAGCATATGGTGTCCCCAACTTAACCGTCACACGCCGCAGCTGCGTTGAAGCCACATGGTTGGCGGCAGTGATGGATTGCAACAACACAAAGTTTCGGCCACAATCCGTAGACACGAATACATCCAGGCGGTCATTAGCGGTTAATGTGGTTGCAGTAATGTTGTTTCCGGAAATATTTACATAGCGGTATTCAAAAGTAATGCTGTCGTTGGCAGCGACGGGGCCAAAAGTTGGGGTAGTGACCCGCAAACTGGCGTCTCCACTAAATAGGTTATCCGACAAGGTAAAGCTGCTATTGCCCCGATCCTTGACCACCACTGCATCTGCATCGATGGTCCAATCCTGAGGAATGCCCCCTCTTTCGAAATCTTCCCCAAAAGGTACCGGATAAGCCGAATTGAAGGTAAAATAAGCCGTATCGTTGGCCGCTTGCACATCGCCTACAATCCAGGCCTTAATGTTGTAAGTACCTGGCGTAGCAGAGTTGAACGTACCCCGGAAAGTATAAGCATTTTTGGCATTCGGCAACAGGGTAAAACCACCCACGTTTTCTGTCACCACTTGACCATTGTTGATGCGGTAAGCTACACTGAAGTTGGTCGCGTTGTTGCGGCTCAGGTTGCCAATGGAAAAAGACAATTGATCCGCCGCATTGCCACAAGGATCCGCACTGGTATTGCGAACGCTCAAGGCCAACAAGTCCCGCGTAGGGACATGCACCTGAATGTTGTCAATCAGAGCACCTTCCAGGTTATTGGCAAAATCAGACAAGAAAGCAAAGCGGATGCGTACATCGGGTGCCGTAGCCGTGCCAGGCAATGGATGAGAGGCAGTAAACCAACCCCGCACTCCGCCGTTGTTACTCCAGATTTGGCGGGTAACGTTGTTGTACCAATTGATGCCACTGGTATTGTCGCCCAGTTTGGCCCAGGATTGACCGCCGTCGGTACTGAGTTCTACCCAGAGCCCGTCGCAACAACCTTCCATGTCCAACTGAAGCGCAAAAGTCAGGACTGGATCAGCAGTTAGGCGAGAAAAATTAAAGCAGGGAGAAGACAAGTAAGAAACTTCGCTGCTGTTGTAGCTGCCGCTCAGCTTGGTTGCCCAGACCTGCGAACCGCTGAAAGCCTGATTGAGTTGGCGTTTATTGGGATTGCCCAATTGCCAACTGGCATTGACACTGCTTTGATCCACAGTCCAACCGGTGAAGCGGTCCTCCAGCAAATTGGAATAAGGATAAGTGTTGATAGTGGGTAAGCTGGTAAACGTATAACGTAGGGTATCGTTTTTGATCACACTATCCCCCTTCATCTCGGTCCAGGCATCGATCACATAGTCCCCCGGAGGAAAGGAGTAGGGATTGTCAAACTCGGCCACATCCGAACTATCACGACCAACTACACCCGTATATACTCCATCTTTGGGCATAGTAATTGATACTGGCACGCCATTTACAGCATATTTAAAAGGCACCAAAGACTGTGGTTCGCCGCCATAATTGCGAATTAGTACCCTCACAGTGTCGCCAGATTCCAGCCCACAATCGGTAATAGGATCTTCGATGCCCGAAATACCCAAATCGACCGCCCAGCGGGTTTTGAAGGCAAAGGGCCCAAGCACCAGACTGGTATCCGCTGGGTTGCTACAAATCACACTCAGGTAGAGATCGTAGCTGGAGTTTTGCTTGAGGTTGCGCAAAATGGTGCGGGTTGCGGTAGTCCGTACAACTGTACCCAGCCCTTTATTCGGCACAAATCCTTTCAGTCCATACTCCAGCAAATAAGTTCCACCAGTCACGTTGCCCACCCAGCTCAACTGGCTGGTAAAAGCACGTACGTCTTCAAAAGTTACACTGGGGCCAGGAGGGGGGGCGCAGGTAGGACAAATGATTTTGCTGCGCAAAACAACACCCGCAACCGGGTTGACGGTTCCGGTGGTGTATACTACTTTTCCTTCCTGATCCAGCAGGGAGTAGCCTACTTCCAGATCAAAAGGGCCCGGCTTATAGGTAAGCCGCAAACTGTCGCCATTGTTCAAAGTCAGAAAGTGGCGGGCAGCACTCCCAGTGGTAAGGGTATATACTGTGGCTTTGGCATTGATGCGCACCTCGAGTTGGGCACCGTTCCAGCCATCGCCAAGTTGATCTTTTAAGTCCAGCGTGTAAATACAGGGATTAGCTTGAGCGTAAACCTGCTGGGCAAGGCAAGCCATGAACGAGAAAAAAAGTAGAGTCTTAATCCACTTCATAATGATTGTTTTGTATAATTTTTTAAACAAGCTCTCCGGCTTTGAAAGTATCTTTGAGCCTGCTAAAGTTAGTAATTTAATCCATATTGCACTCCCTTTAACGCCAGGAGTGAAAACAGACGACAGTAATTTGTCAAAACCCTAAACATTTTAACGGCTTTTATGTTAGCTAATTGGTAAAATAAAAAGCGCATTCAAACTCTTCATCTATTTTGTAATTCACTGAAAAAAAACGCCTTAACAAGTGGCTGTATATTCAATTCGCGACTTGGAAAAACTTTCAGGGATCAAAGCACACACGATCCGCATCTGGGAGCAACGTTATGGAGTCATTGCTCCTAAGCGCACCAAGACGAATATCCGCTACTATCAGGACGATGACCTCAAGTTTTTGCTCAATGTATCCCTGCTCAATAAAAATGGCATCAAGATTTCCAAGATCGCCAAAATGTCGCGACAGGCAGTAGCGGAAAAGGTGGCAGCCATCGCCGAAATCAACTTCGAATACAGTACCCAACTCGACGCCCTTACCCTTTCGATGATCGAAATGGATGAGCAAAAGTTCGACCGCATCGTTTCGATGAATATTCAGCAGCTGGGTTTTGAACGAACCATGTTGGAGGTGATTTACCCTTTTCTGGATAAGTTGGGCGTACTTTGGCTAACGGGCTCCATCAATCCGGTACAGGAAAACTTCATCAGCTACCTCATCCGCCAAAAAATCATCGTTGCCATTGATCAGGAGCCCATTCCACAGGGCAAACAGGTCAAAAAATTCATCATTTATTTGCCAGAGGGTGAAAAACAGGAATTGACCCTGCTCTTCATGCACTATATCCTCAAATCGCGCCGCAACCAGGTGCTCTACCTGGGGCAGGATATTTCGGTGGCTGACCTGCGCGATGCATGTAAGGTGCACAAGCCGGATTTTATCTTCACCATGATCAGCGAAACTTTTGCCAAAGAGCCTGTGCAAAAATACGTAGACAAGTTGGCGGAAACATTCCCTGATTGTCAGGTTTTGCTCTCAGGTTATCAAGTGGTTGCACAAAAAGTGACTGCGCCCCAAAATGTGCGGGTGCTGCGGAGCCTAGATCATACACTGGAGTTTTTAGAGCTGTTAAAAGAACCTTTGTTGAGAAAGGAAAATAGCCAATCCCTCAAGCAGTATTGATTGAGCTTTAGACCAGCGCTTATTCGCTACGCAAAGACTTAATCGGATTCGTAAGCGCGGCCCACATGCTTTGATAACTCACGGTCAGCAAAGTGATTCCCAAAATCACTAGTCCGGTTGCTACAAAAATCCACCAGGAAATTTCGGTGTGATAAGTATAAGTTTGCAGCCAGGTTGACATGAAATAATAGGCAATAGGTGTAGCAATAAAAAAGGAGATAAACACCAAAAGCACAAAATCTTTGGAAAGCAATTGCCACAGACTCCCCAAACTAGCACCCAACACCTTGCGAATCCCAATTTCTTTGGTGCGCTGCTCGGCCATAAAAGAAGCCAGACCAAACAAACCCAGGCAAGAAATGAACACAGCCAGAATGGCAAAAAAGCCCGCCAAACGGCCAACCCGCAGCTCCATAGCAAATTTTTTGCCGTATTCCGCATCCACAAACTTGTAGTCAAAGGGTGCACTTGGATTGTGTTTTTGGAAGACCGGAGCAATTTTGGCCAGTGCCGCCTGCGCACTCAACGCAGGATTCAGTTTCAACACTGCGAAATTGCCCTTCCAAGTATTCAACACGTAGAGCATTGGCCGGACATCCTCATAAGGCGACTCCATCAGCACATCTTTGACCACCCCAATTACCCGAAAGAAAAGGGGCTCAGCCGAAAAGTTATGGGATTTGATGACCTCCCCAATGGGATTTTTTAAACCCATGTATTTTACCGCCGTTTCGCTCAGAATGATCCCGGTGGAATCGGAGGCGAAGTCCCGGGAAAAATCGCGCCCAGCGCTGATTTTCCAATCCACGGTTTTACCATAATCATGTGAAACCAATTCGGTACCAATGCTGACCTGCATGCCCGGATCCTTGCCTTTCCAATCAAAACCATCTAGCGCCAAGTACAAGTCGGTCATCGGGCTATGTGATTCCGCCATTTCCAGGATCGCGCCGCTGTTTTTGAGTTCATTCCGAATGGCATCAAAATGCTCGTGAACGACCAGCGTAGGGGTCGGCAGCACAATCAAACCACTCGTATCGTAGCCAATCGGGCGATTTTTGGCAAATTGAATTTGTTGAAAAACGATGAGCACGCCCACGATCAAAACAATCGATACTGTAAACTGCACGACTACCAAAATTTTGCGGGGAATGCTGGCCAAGCGACCTACTTTAAACGTACCTTTCAACACCCCGATCGGCTGGAAAGAAGACAGGTAAAAGGCCGGATAAGTGCCAGCCAACAAACCCGTGCCCAGGGCAAACCCAATACCCAAAAACCAAAACACCGGATTGCTCCACAACAAACTCATTTTTTTATCTGCCACCGCATTAAAAAACGGCAAACTGATCTGCGCCAGCAACAAGGCCAGTACAAATGCAAAAGCGGCCACAAGCAAGGATTCGCTCAAAAATTGCTTAACCAGCTGATTTTTGCGCGAACCAATCGCTTTGCGCACGCCCACCTCTTTGGCTCTTTTTTCACTACGCGCAGTACTCAAATTCATAAAGTTGATGCAAGCCAGCAGCAGCACAAAAGCCCCAATGATGCCAAACAACCATACCGTGGTGATGCGCCCACCCACACTTTTACCCCCCTCAAATTCGGAGTACAAATGCCATTGCGACATGGGGTGCAGGAACATTTCGGGCTTGTACTTTTTGCCGTCCTCGTTTACTTTGTTGTACTTGATGTTTCTGATTTTAGCCGATACCTGCGCCATGTCGGCGCCTTCAGTTAGTTGCACGTAGGCATTGAAAGAATTGTAGCCCCAATTGTCGAGGTGGTTTTTGATGTAGGGCTCATTTTCATTCCAGGGGGTAATGAAGCCAAGGTCGTAAAAACTGGAGTTGCGGGGCAAATCGGCGTATACCCCCGTCACCTTGTAACTTTGTTCGCCAATCTGCATGATTTTTCCCAGCGGCTCTGCGTCGCCGAAATAGGTTTTGGCCAGGGTTTCCGACAGCAAAATGGAGTTGGGTTCTTTCAAGCCCTTTCTACTGCCCTGCAACATCTCCAACGACAACATTTCGGTGATCTCTGCGCCGAATGAAGCTCCATTTTGGGTGAACTTTTTGTCTTCAAAACTTAAAGCTTGCGGGTTTATGTCGGTCGCCATAACCACGTATTTGAAATCTGCTCCGTAAGCATTGCGGAGTTCAGGACCCAGCGGCGGCGGGACTTCGGCTTGGGTGCCCACTTCGTCAACATAGGTTCCGTTTTGTAGCACCTGGGCGATACGCTCATAATTGGCGAAATGGGTATCAAAAGTAAGCTCGCTCCACACCCACAGGCCAATGAGCATCGCCACAGCCATGCCTAAAGCCAGCCCGGTGATGTTGATAAAAGAAGAAACTTTGCTTTTAAAGAGGTTGCGCAAAGCAATTTTGAGGTAGCTGCGGAGCATATTTTTTGATTTAGAGCAGTTCAAAAAATCCTGCAACCCCAAAAAAGGGTCGCAGGTACAATTGCTGTTTTATGTTGTGGATGAGTAAAAAGACAACTTGAATTTCATTCACTCCGCAAGGACTTGATCGGGTTCGCCAGCGCGGCCCGCATACTCTGCCAACCAATCGTCAAAAACGCGATCAATACCGCCAGTACTCCGGCACCCACAAACATCCACCATTCGATATTGATGCGGAAGGCAAAATTGGCCAACCATTGTTTCATCACGTACCAAGCCAGGGGCGAGGCAATCAGGATGGCCAGCAGCACCAGGCGCAGAAAATCCTTGGCCAGCAAGGTGGTGATGCCTGCCACCGAAGCACCCAATACCTTGCGGATGCCAATTTCCTTGGTGCGTTGCTCGGTCATGTAAGTCACCAGCCCAAAAAGGCCCAGACAAGCAATCAGGATGGTCAAAAAGGCAAAACAGAGCGCCACCTTGCCAATCCGTTGTTCAGCGCGGTACATCTCATCGAAAGCTTCATCGAGAAACTGGTAGCGGAAAGGCATCCCGGGTGCCATTTGTTTCCATTTTGACTCAATCTGCGCGATCAAGTTGAGCGCTTCACTCATGTTGACCCGGAAAGCGGTTTCCCAACGATTGAAGCCGAGTCGCATAGCCAGCGGACCAACATTTTCCCGCATCGATTCGTAATGGAAATTTTTGACCACCCCTACGATGGTATAGGCAATGGTTTCTTCACCGGTAGGATCCGGCGTGGAGTAGAGTTTTTTACCAATTGGATCGGGATAGCCCAGCATACTCGCCGCCGTTTCGTTGATGATGATCCCCGTAGAATCTCCACCGTAATTCCGCGAAAAGTTGCGCCCCTTGGCCAGTTCCATCCCCAGAGTGGGAATATAATCGTAGTCGACGTTCCAGACTTGCATGTTGAAACCCGTTTCCGTGCCCATAGTGGCTTCTTTGGAAAAAGTATTGTCGGAGCGGGAGGAATTGGACACGGGCAGGTACCCGGCATAACAGGCAGCCTTTACCCCGGTCATTTGTTTGACCTCATTTTTAAACGCCTCCTTGTTGTCCTGCAAACCCGAAGTCGCATTGATGATCAAGACCTGATCCTTGTTGAATCCCAGGTTTTTGCTCTGGATGTAGTTCAACTGCCGGTACACAATCACCGTCGCAATGATGAGCAAAAGCGAGATGGAAAACTGCACCGTCACTAGGGCATTGCGGAAATTGCTCTTGGAGCTTCCCGCATTCAACTTGCTTTTGAGCACTTCAATTGGGCGGAAAGAAGAAAGGAAAAACGCCGGATAATACCCCGCTAGAACGCCTACAATCAAGGGTAAGGACAATAAAAAAGGCAGATAACGGGATTGGAAAAAAGTGGCCAGTTTAAATTCCTTGGCGGCCAACTCATTAAAATACGGCAATGCGATTGCGGCCAGGAGCAACGCAAACACAAAAGCCAGGCCGCTGGTGAGCGTAGATTCGGCCATAAATTGCCCCATCAAAGTGCTGCGCTCGGTACCCATCACCTTGCGAATACCCACTTCTTTGGCGCGGTTGGCCGAGCGGGCAGTGCTCAGGTTCATAAAATTGATGCAGGCAATGGTCAACAAAAACAGCGCTACAATGCCAAACACATACACGTACTGGATATTGCCATTGACACCTAACTCGGCCATTCGATCCGAATGCAAGTGGATGTCGGTAACGGGCATGAGGGAGTAGCCGAGTTTATTGCCCGATTTTTCAAAGTCGGCCATACTTTTGATTTCCATAAACTGCGCGGCCTGCGGCAGGATGTAGCGATTGATGAGGTCAGGAAACTTGGCTTCCAGCGCACGTGGGTCAGCTCCCTCGCGCAGGCGCACGTAGGTCTGAAAATTGTGGCTTAAGTAATTTCCAAAAGTGTAATCCGTGACATTGTCCATCGAGAACAAAAAATCAAATTGGAAATGGGAGTTAGTCGGCATGTCGGCGAATACCGCGGTTACTTTGTACTGGGTCTTTTCGTTGATGCCTACTTCCAGGGTTTTGCCTAGCGCATCGTTGGTTTTGAAGTACTTCTGTGCGGCTGATTCACTAATGGCCACAGTGTTGGGCTCGTTCAAGGCCGTTTTGGGATTGCCAGCCAAAATGGGGCGTGGGAACATGTCAAAATAGGTGGAATCCACGTGAGCTACCCGGTTTTCGATGATGGTTTCGGTCCCACGTTTGATGAACTTGCGGCCATCATTGGCGTAAAAACGCACGAATTGTTCCACTTCCGGGTAATCTTTTTTCAGGGTAGCGCCAAAGGGGTCGGAGCATACCGCAAGGTCAAGGTTTGTACCACCGAAGCGAATGTCGGAATGTACCCGATAGGTGCGGGCAGCATCGGGATAAAAGCGCTCGTAACTCAATTCATCCACCACATACAGAGCGATCAAGATGAAACAAGCAAGCCCAACTGCCAACCCAAAAATATTGATCAGGCTAAAGGTTTTGTTCTTGAGGAGGTTTCTCCAGGCAATCTTGAGGTAACTGCGCAGCATGGCCATTGGTGCGTTGGTTCAAAAGTACTGCGCACAAGGTGTGCCAAAAAATTAAGACATTGATTTGTAGTATTTTAAAATTATCAATCTTAAAAAAGCCGTTCGGTAATGGACATTTTTTGTACGCGCACGAACAAAGGGAGATTTAGACCTAGCGACCCTGAGGTGCTCCTCCGGTGCCTTCAGTTGCTTAGGTGGTGAAAAAAACAAGTATTCAAACTTGATAAAAATCATTCCCCCTTTTCGCAAACAGAAAGTAACCTTGGCGGGTTTATTTAATGTTAATTCAGTCCTTTTAAAATTTTTTTTTTAGTCCTTTTAACTCTGCCACGATGAAACCAACAAACCTGGCAATGCTGTTTGCATTGTCCCTGGCGCTTGTCTCTTGCGCTGAACAGTACGAGTCCATCTACCTCAATGCTCAGGAGGGAGAATTGCGCGTACAGTTGCAAAACCTACATCCTGCCGCCATTGATTCCGCCATTTTCCGACTTACGGGCACAGGCCCCCTGGTCAAGAATGAGATGCAAGGTCAGGAACTTGTTCTCGATTTGGCCCAGGTGCCGATGGGGCAACACCTGACCGAGGTGGAGGTCCACAGCCACATGCTGGAGGCCACTCCGGACAAAAACCTGGTCCTGAAGCGGCAGGACATCCTGAATACTTACATCCTCCTGCACACCCCTGAGGTGGGGATTGCCATTCCCGGTCCCGGCGACAAAGACGAACTATGGACAACCACTGTAGATGCTTATTACCACCAGCACCCCGAAGGCCTCGAGGTGCAAGCGCTGCCCCAATCCACCTTTGTAGGGGCCAGAGTGGATTCCAACAAAACCGTCCAGCATTTGACTTTGTCCAGAATCGCCACATTGGCGGGCCGCAAAGCCGAGCCTGTTTATATGAAATTCGAAAAAACCTACACGGCTGAGGAATTTTACCAAATGTCCTCCGATGGTCGCAGAATGTACGACTATGAGGGCTTTTCGGCTTTTCAGAAAAAGCTAAAAGACAAGGATCTCCGCAAAATGCTCTACAAATACAAGGTGCAATATACGGATGGCACTACGCGGGAATTTGAGTTTTCCGTCCGCTTGTAATCTCCCTACTTAGGTGAATCCTTGGGTGCCTTAGGTTTCTTAGGTGGTGAAAGAAAACTAGTATAACATTTTTTCACCACCTAAGAAACCTAAGGATAATATTCTTAGTTATAACTACCTACCTAATTCTAGGTAAAGCCTACCTAACATTTACAGCTCCATTCAGCAACTTCGGTATTGTACAGCTTGTCTCATGACTTTACATTTGCGTCATTATTTAAGATTAGTCTAAATAAATAAAAGACTCGACATGAGACCAGCATTTGTACTTGCTATAGCCGTTTTGTTGTTTTCGTCTTTTCTGGGCGCTCAAAGCGGGGAAATCCGTGGCACAGTTACCGACAGTGAAGGAAAAGCATCTGCTTTTGTCAACATTCAACTCAGTGAAACCCAGCAAGGGGTATCTTCGGATGTGAATGGTAGCTTTGTTTTTACCGAAATCAAAGCGGGCACTTATACCTTGATTGCTTCCTACATTGGATACAAAACCTTGACCCAAAAAGTGGAAGTGGAGGCAGACAAAGTGCTCAATCTGTCTTTGGAACTTTTTGAAAATGCCGAAACCCTCAAGGAAATTGTCATCAAGGGTTACGTGACGCAGAATGAAAGAATTGCCTCGATTGGCAAAATGGCCGCCCGGCAGATGGACCTGCCCATGAGTTTTCAAACCCTGGATCGCCAAACCTTGGAAAGTCAGCAGGCCCTGACCATGCAAGATGTGTTGATGAACACCAACGGGGTATACGTGATGGGTGCCACTGGAGGATACCAGGAAGAAATCGCTGGCCGTGGCTTTCCCTTTAGTAGCAGCAATACTTTCAAAAATGGCACCCGCTTTGTGAATTCCATGCTGCCAGAATTGAGCAGTTTGGAAAGAGTAGAAATTTTAAAAGGCGGCGCGGCCTTGCTGTTTGGGAACGTAGCCCCAGGCGGCGTGTTGAACCTGGTTACCAAAAAACCCAAGTTTGGCTTTGGAGGTGAAGTGGGTTTGCGTGTAGGGAGCTTTGGCCTGCTTAAGCCTAGCTTTGACGTATATAGAGGCATCGGCAAAGGAGAAAAAGTAGCTTTCCGCCTGAATGGTACCTACCAAACTGCCAATAGTTTCCGGCAATACGTCAATTCCGAAAGGGTGTACATCAACCCTTCCCTACTTTTTAAATTGAGCAAAAAGACGGAATTGTTGCTGGAAGGAGATTACCTGGACGATCGCCGGACCCCTGATTTTGGTGCAGGTATCATCAATTACGAAGTGATCCCCGATTACCCCCGCGATCGCTTTCTGGGCGTAAAATGGGGCTATGTCGACAGCAAACAATCGGCGGCAGCTGCTACCCTAAGCCACCGATTCAATGACAAGTGGAAACTCAACCTGTCTTCATCTTACCGCGATACCGAGCAGGAAGTTTTTGGCACTACCCGCCCCAACCAGGGAACCCTGATCAAAGCGGACGGGCTCTGGACCCGCAACATCCAGCGCAACGCCTCCACGGATAACTATTTCATTGTTCAAGGAGACATCAATGGAAGCTTCAATACTGGCCAAATTAGTCATCAGCTCCTGTTGGGTTTTGATACTGATCATTTTGTCCAACAAACCCAGCAGTATGCCCAGTTGAATGGCTACGATACAGTCAATATTTTTGAAAATCTGCCTTCCGACAGCCGAAACGATATCCCTACCTTGAAGAAAGGGAATTTTTCGGATAACCCGACCAGCCGTTATGGCGTTTTTATCCAGGATTTGATTACCCTGAGTACAAAATTTAAAGTACTGGCAGGCATCCGGTATTCCAGCCAAAAACTGGAAAGCAACGTAACCACTGCCGAAGGGCAAGTGACCACCACTCCTTCGCCCAGAGAAGGTGCATTTTCACCCCGATTGGGTATTGTTTTTCAGCCTAATTCAAATCAATCTGCCTTTGTCAGTTATTCCAATTCTTTCAGCTTCAATACCGGGGTTGACATTGAAGGAAAAGCATTACCACCTTCCATCATCGATCAGTATGAAGTTGGGATAAAAAATGAATTGTTCAAAGGAAGGGCTTCTGCCAATATTACACTTTATCAAATTTACAATGATAAACTGGCTCAGAATTCGCTGGTCAATGGCAATACGTATACTTACATTAAGGAATTGGCCGGTGCGGTGCGTAGCCAGGGCGTAGAAGTGGACTTTTCAGCCCGGGTAACTTCGAACCTGATCATCATCGCCGGGTATAGTTTTAATGAAACCAAATATGTAAAAAGCAATACCTATGTGGAAGGTAGCCTCTTGCGCTACAACCCCAACCATACCGCCAATGCAAGTATACAATACGAAGTGAGCGAGGGCACATTGAAAGGTTTGAACCTCGGGTTTGTCTCGGCCTACATTGGTACCCGTTTTGCAGGCAGATCCACCCGGGTACAGGTAGCCAATGATGCCTACCGCATTACGGAGATTTCGGATTACTTCCAGTTTGACGCCACGGCCGGGTACAATTTTTCCAAATTTGCGCTGCGCGCCAAATTGGCCAATCTATTCAACGTCCTGTCGTACAATGTTCACGACGACAACAGCGTCAACCCGATTGCTCCGCGCAATTTTTCGGCCAGTTTGACCTGGAAGTTTTAAGACTAAGATGCCCTTTTGGTGCCTGAGGTTTCTAAGGTGGCGAAAAGAAGAATATTATTTCACCACCTTAGAAACCTCAGGCACCAAAGAGGCACCTTAGCAGTAGTACATCTTGTAGAAACTTACTCGCTCCGTAGCGATTTCACCGGATTAATCGTAGCCGCCCGGATCGCCTGAAAACTCACCGTAAGTAAGGTTATCGCGATGGCACCTACTGCCGCAAAGCCAAATACCCACCAGGAAATCTCGGTACGGTACTGGTACTGTTGCAACCAGCCATGCAGGTAATAATAGGCGATCGGAGCCGCCAATACACAAGAGATCAACACCAGCAGCACAAAATCGCGCGACAACAAACCCCAAAGGTTGTTCACCGAAGCACCCAAAACCTTGCGGATGCCAATCTCCTTGGTGCGTTGCTCGGCAGCAAAAGAAGCCAGGCCAAATAAACCCAGGCAGGAAATAAACACGGCCAGCCCGGCAAAGGCCGCGGCCAGGGTACCTACCCGCTCTTCCGCTTCAAATTTTTCGCCAAAAGATTCATCCGCAAATTCATAATCAAAAGGCACTGCCGGAATGTATTTTTTGAAAGCCGCCTTCACGCCAGCCAAAGATTCAGTGGCACTTTTAGCGGGATTCAGCTTCAAATTCATCCAACTGACATTGTCATAACTCAGTAGGTAAACCGTTTGTTTCACCGGGTCATACGGCGATTGCATCACCATGTCTTTGATGACGCCCACAATGGTAAAGTCTTTATCGCCCCAGGTAATTTTTTTTCCCACCGGCTCTTTGATGTTCATAAACTTCACCGCCGCCTCGTTGATGACAAGGGAAGAAGAATCCGTGGTAAAATCACGAGAAAAATCCCGCCCCTGGGTAAACTGCCAGTTCACCGTTTTCCCAAAATCGTGGGTTACCCAAATGGTCGCAAATTCGGCATCCAGGCTGGGATCCTTTCCCTCCCAATTGAAGCCACCATTGTTGGACCACACCCCGGTTAGCGGACTGGAAGATTCGGCCATTTCTACAATGGTGCCGTTGCTTTTTAACTCATTGCGCAGTAAATCAAACTTGCCTTCAAAGTCCGGCGAGGTCATCTGAACCATGAGGACGCCCTTGTTGTCGTAGCCGAGCGGGCGATTTTTGGTGTATTGGATTTGTTGGTACACGATGATGGTGCCAATGATGAAAGTAACCGAAATGGTGAACTGCATCACCACCAGCGCTTTGCGTGGGATGGAAGCAAAACGCCCCGCTTTAAAGGTACCTTTCAAGACCTTGATGGGCTGAAAGGAAGAAAGGTAAAAGGCAGGGTAACTGCCCGCAACCAGCCCGGTGAAGGCCATAAAACCCAAACTGGCCAGCCAAAATACCGGTTGATTCCAGGGGAAGCTCATCTTTTTGTCGGCCACTTCGTTGAACCAGGGCAAGACCAGCAAAATGAACACCACCGCCAAAGCAAAAGCGAAAAAAACCACCACGAATGATTCACTGAAGAATTGCCGAATGAGTTGCCCACGTACCGAACCAACGGTTTTGCGGATACCCACTTCTTTGGCGCGTTTTTCACTACGCGCGGTGCTCAGGTTCATAAAATTGATACAAGCCAGGAGCAAAACAAAAATGCCCACTATGGCAAACAACTTTACGTACTGCATAAAACCACCCGTTTGTACGCCCTCCTCCCAGTTGGATTTCAGGTGCCAATCTTGCATTGGGTGCAGGAAAACCTCGGCTTTGAATTTTTTCTCGTCCTTGTCTACCTTATCGTATTTGACATTTTTGATCTTGGCGCTGAGCTGCGCCATGTCCACCTGATCAGCGATTTCGGCAAACAATTGGAAAGAGTTGTTGCCCCACTGGTTTTGATCACGAGCCTCTTGAACCCATTCCTGGGTAGACACATACAAGGCCCAGGGCGCAATAAAATGCAGGTCGTGAAAGGTCGTGTTGTAGGGTAAATCTGCATATACCCCACTCACCTTGACTTCCTGGGTATTGTCGATTTTGATCAATTTTCCCATCGGCTCGACTTCACCAAAAAGGGCGCGGGCAGTCGATTGAGAAATCAAAATCGAATTGAGCTCCTTCAAGCCATCATGGGTTCCATTCAGCATGTCCAAAGACAAAATTTTGGTGATGTCTTTGTCCATATAATTGCCTTCCTGGGTGATCATTTTTTCCCCATAGCTCAAAATATGGTCTCCTTGCCAGCTGGCCATGGCCAGGTATTTGAAGTTGTGGCCATACTTGCTGCGCAATTCTGGCTCCAGTGGAATCGGAATCGAAGATTCAGTGCCCTTGTGTCCATTGAAGGTTTGGTGCTGCATCACCTGGGCGATGCGATCGTAGTTGGGGTGGTGTTGGTCGTAGGACAGTTCATCCCAAATCCACAAACCGATCAACATGGCCACGGCCATACCTACGGCCAGACCAGCAATGTTGATGAAAGACGAAACCTTGTTTTTGGAAAGGTTGCGCAGGGCAATCCGGAAATAGTTTTTAAACATAGCTTGTCGGGTTAACAATTTAAAAAACTGTGCAATTAATCAACGCAGAAACATGAACTGGCGCAGGTACAAGTCTCCAGACTTGTACCATTATCAACACGTCTCTGACGTATGTTTTCTCAGTATTTTCGCATTGATCATGCATCATGAGACGCAAAAATGTTGGAACAAGTCTGGAGATCTTGTACCAGCTAAGTCCATAGATCTGACAATTTAAAACCTCCAGGCTTCAGCCTGCAAGGCGATTGAATAGCCCCAGGCTTCAGCCTGGGGATTACGGTAATCGCTCTCTTTTGGGCTTTAGCCCAACCTTTCGGCTTTATAAATATTGGGCTAAAGCCCAGATCGGGGGGCATTACGCGACCCCCAGGCTAAAGCCAGGGGCTATTCAATCATTATTCAGGCTAAAGCCTGGAGGTTTTCGATTATCTTCCAGGCTTTAGCCTGGGGCTATTCATGTCCTCCGAGCAAAATGTCCAGTAGTGTGGATAATGGCATTACCCAGGATGGCGTAAATATCTCCAGGTTTTTATCACTCACTCCTTAGCGACTTCACCGGATTGGCCACCGCCGCCCGAATCGCCTGGTAACTCACCGTCAGCAAAGTGATCAGCAAGGCTCCAACTACCGCAGCAGCAAAAATCCACCAGGAGATGTTCGTGCGGTATTCGAACTGCTGCAACCAGCCATTCAGGTAATACCAGGAAAGTGGTATGGCCAATACGCAGGAAATCAATACCAGCGCCACAAACTCTTTTGACAAAAGACCCCACACGCTCAGGATGGTTGCTCCGAGTACCTTGCGCACTCCAATTTCCTTGGTGCGTTGTTCGGCCACAAAAGAGGCCAGCCCAAACAATCCCAGACAAGAAATGAAGATGGCCAAAATGGCAAAAAAAGTAGCCAGTTTGCCCGTTCTCACCTCGTCGCCAAACTTTTGGGCGTATTCCTCATCGATGAACTGGAATTCGAACACGGAGGCAGGGTCGTTTTTGGCAAAAATGGCCTGGATTTTACCCAGTGCAGCCTTGGGACTGAGCTCGGGGTTGATCTTCATGATGGCAACATTGGGGCTTCCCGTTTCGATGTGAAAAAGGGAAGGTCGCACGGGTTGGTAGGGAGACTGCACCAGCAAATCTTCCACTACCCCGATCACCCGAAAGGGCTCATCGTTCCACTCCAGAATGCTACCAATGGGATCTTTAAAACCAATGAATTTTACCGCCGATTCATTCAAAATAAAGGCAGCTGTATCTGTAGCAAATTCCCGGGAAAAATCCCGTCCGGCTTTGATTTTCCAGCCCACTGTTTTACCGTAATCATGGGTAACGGCATTGTTGGGGAAATCTACGGCCAGATTGGGGTCTTTGCCTTCCCAATTAAAGCCGCCATTGGTATTCCACACTTCGGTGGTCGGGCTGCCCGCTCCGGTCATGGCCACGATGGCACCACTGCTTTGGAGTTCATGGTTGATGGCCTCAAAATGGGCGTGAATGGGTTCAGTAATCCCCGAATAAACCAAACCATCGCGCTCGTAACCAATGGGCCGGTTTTTGGCGTATTCAATTTGGCGAAAAACGATGATCGTGCCGATGATCAAAGTAATCGATACTGTAAATTGCAGCACCACCAATACCTTACGCGGCACTGAAGCCCAGCGCCCTACCCGGAAGGTGCCTTTTAAGACCTTGAGCGGTTGGAAGGAAGAAAGGTAAAAAGCGGGGTAGGTACCCGCAATCAAACCAGTCAGCAAACTAAAAACAATGCCAATGCTCCAAAAAAGTGGATTGCTCCATAAAATGGCCATTTTTTTATCGGCCACTTCATTAAAAAAGGGCAGCATCAGCAGAACCAGCACGATGGAAAAAACAAAAGCGAATAGGGCTACGAGCAACGATTCACTGAAAAATTGAGTAACCAGTTGGGTGCGCAGCGAGCCAATGGACTTGCGGATGCCCACCTCTTTGGCCCGCTTTTCGGAACGGGCCGTACTCAAATTCATAAAATTGATGCAGGCCAAAAGCAGTACAAATATGCCAATGATGCCAAACAACCAAAGGGTTTGAATACGTCCGCCAATGTTTTTGCCCTCCTTAAACTCTTCGTACAAATGCCATTTCGACATGGGGTGCAGGAAAACCACGGGTTTGTAGCGCGCCTCATCTTTGCTGACCCGATTCAATTTGACGTTTTTGATTTTGGCCGACACGGTGGCCATATCGGTATTGTTGGCAATTTGGGCGAAAGTTTGGGTAAAATTGCTACCCCAGGGTTCTTCCATTTCTTTCACCCAGGGGTTGCTGATTAGGTACAATTGCCAGGGCAGGATAAAGCTCAGTTCCCGGAAAGTAGAATTTAAAGGTAGGTCTTCGTACACGCCGGTTACTTTTACCTCCACCTGATTGTCTATTTTGAACATTTTGCCCATGGGATCAGCCTCGCCAAAAAAAGCCTTGGCTACCGCCGCTGACAGCAAAATCGTGTAAGGTTCTTTCAACCCATCGCGGGTGCCCCTGAGCATTTTCAGCGAAAGCATCTCAGTCACCTGGGGCTCGAAATAACTTCCGGGTTTGAGGAGTTTTTTGTCTTGATAGGCCAGGGTATGGTCAAAATTCCAGGAGGATTGTAAGACGTATTTGAAGTCACTCCCGTATTTGTCGCGAATTTCTTCCGCCATGACGGCTGGGTTAGAGACCTGTGTTTCTACCACGCCATTGTACACATTGTGTTGCATCACCTGAGCGATCTGCTCGTAATTGGCATGATAACGATCGTAGGACAATTCGTCCCATATCCACAATCCGATCAACATGGCTACAGCCATACCCACGGCAAGCCCACCAATGTTGATCAATGTAGAGGCCTTGTTTTTGAGGAGATTGCGGAATGCAATTTTGAGATAGTTGCGGTACATGGTCGGGTGTATTTTGGAATACACTCCCCAATTTTTGTACCAATAAAGCAAGTGTTTTGTTGTCAGTTTTTTATAAATAACATCTGAATTGCCTTTGTCCAATTTTGAACACCAGTGTACGGTATCCAATTGCTTGTTCATTTATGGACAATGGCTTTCCATTGAGCCCCAGGGGTAGCCCTGAGCCAGGATTGCTTTGATAAAACTAAATTTAATACAGGCTACACCTTTTTTGGAGCAATTATATGCCTACCCTGGGTCGTGTACATTATTGTCTTTCCAACACCTGCTGATCTTTCAACAATACCTCCCGCAATTTTTCGTAAGGCAGTTTTTGAGGACTGATTTTGTTGTCAATTGACAATACCGCAGCAGTAGCTGCCGATTGCCCCAAAATCATAAACACCGGTTCCATGCGAATAGAGCCATAAGCAATGT
The DNA here is from genome assembly GCF_965225875.1 of Haliscomenobacter sp. Taxonomy (GTDB): domain Bacteria; phylum Bacteroidota; class Bacteroidia; order Chitinophagales; family Saprospiraceae; genus Haliscomenobacter. The sequence continues at coordinate 2,651,000 of NZ_CBDDBS010000002.1, forward strand.
GTGAACTCGACACACAAATCGGAACCAGGAGGTTTTGGCATTCTTTGACTTTGGGCAAAATCGAGCCATAGGCAATGGAGTACGGCCGGTCCGGGTGAACTCCAATATCCCCCTCATTTTGTACGTAACCATCAGCCTTGACATAGCGCTGGGTATTGTGCGAGTCCAGCGCGTAGGAGCCCATACCCACCGGGTTGGGTACCTTGGTTTTGCCCAGGGCATCGGCTTCAGTCATCACAAATTCCCCAATCATGCGCCGGGCTTCACGGATGTAAAGTTGATGTGGCCAGTTGCCATTGTCGGTGAACTCATCCTTGGGCAGGCCCCATTGCTGCATTTTATCGCGTACATCGGCGGGCACGCGTGGGTCGTTTTGCAAAAAATACATCAGTCCCTTTTGGTACAATTCGTGGTCTTTGATGATGGCTTTGCGTCGTTCGTAGGAAGCTTCTGGGTAATCGTAATTTTTGCCAATGTAGTCAGTGCTGAAGGGGCCGTGGTTGTTGGTATCGGTTTTGCGATTGGGGATAGGATCAAATTTGTCGTAAGTTTCGCGCCAGCCACTGGCGAATACCCGGGCGTACAACTCGTAACGGGCGGGGTCGTAGCCTACTGGTTTGGGAAAGGGGATACGATTGTCCGGATGATTGCTCAAACACATGCGAAAACAATAAGCCTGAATGCGCTTGTCGCCGGAACCATAGGCACCCGCAGGCTCGGCGGACACCTCGGGCAGGAGGCCGCTGCTGGGGTCATTTTCAATTTTGTAGGGACTGATTTTAGCCTTAAAATGGTGGCCGTGTTGAAAAACTTCGGTTTGTACGCCGTTCCATTTCTCGTTGTACACCGAATTCGCTTCACGGCCTACATGGTAACTGACGCCGGCCAGTGCCATAAGGTCACCCTCATAGGTAGCATCGATGAACATTTTTCCGCTGTACTGTTTTCCGCTGAGGGTGCGAAAAGAACGGATTTTTCCTCCTTTTTTGCTGATTCCTTTGGCTGAGCGATCGAGCCATTCGTTGCGGTGTACAGTAAGGCTATACTCTTTGACAAAATCTTCAAAAACCTTTTCCGCAGCATGGGGTTCAAAAATCCACATGGTGCGGTTGCTGCCATCGATGGCGGGTGTGCCCTGGCCTTTGTTGCCGTACTCCGCTTTTTTTTGCCATACCCAGGAGTTGTCCTGCTGGTAATGTTCGTAAAGGCGGTGGTAAAACTCCCGGGAGAGCCCTCCGATGACCTCTTTGTTTCCTGTATCGGTAAAGCCCAAGCCGCCAGAAGATAGGCCGCCCAAATGGGTATCCGGCGAAACGATGATGACGGATTTGCCCATTTTTTTCACCTGTACCGCGGCGGTAATTGCAGCGGAAGTGCCTCCATAAACAATTACATCAGCTTCGTACTTAGGTTGAGCGGATAAAAAGATTGGTAATAATGCTGAGAAGAGGAAGTATAAAAACGGATATGGCTTCATTGATGGAAATTTTCAAATATGTTGGGGTAGCCCTATGTGGCTACCCTTAGGGCGGGGCAAGCACGTAGGGTTGCCCCTACGAGTCTTTCCAGCGCCAAAGGTAACGACAGGCGTAGGTGCGATAGGGGCGCCAGGCTTCCGCAATCTCTGTGAGCTGTTGGTATTGGGCTTTACCCTCCGATTCCACTTTATACAGACGGATCATCGCTTGCCGCACCCCTAAATCGTCGATGGGAAATACATCCGGGCGGCGCAGCACAAACATGAGGATCATTTCCACGGTCCATTTGCCTACCCCTTTGATGCTGCTCAACGTTTGTACCACTTCGGCATCACTGTAGTTGGACCAGTCTTTTTCAAACAATTGATGCTCAAGAAAAAAAGCGGCAGTATTGCGCATGTATTGCGCTTTTTGATTGGAAAGCCCTACGCCGCGCAGGTTTTCATGAGGCGTTTCTACCAACAATTCTGCTTTGGGGTAATCATTGGGAAAAAGGGCCAAAAATCGTTTAAAAATGGTATCAGCAGCCTTGACGGAAAGCTGTTGAGACGCAATAGATTCCAACAAACCGAAATAAACATCAGTATTGTCGGCACCATAATCTGGAAAAGCAATACCAGGAATGATGGATGCCAGGAGTGGATCACGGGAAAGGTGAGCTATAACTTGCTCTTGCATGAGTCGGGTGTTTTGTTTAAAAACTCACGCAAAATAAAACTTTATTTTTAATAATGAAAATTGATTAAACTCTTATTTTGGCCACCTGAGCTGCTTTTTGAAATTTAAGCTCTACGTACTGCTCTTTAAAACCCATCCGTTTGGCCATCATCAAGGCAGGGTGATTGGGTTTGGCGTAAATGGCGATATCACCATCAGCATAATCCACTGCTTTGTTGATCAGGTCTTCCAATAAGTTGGTTTGTGCCTTAAAATCTTCGTGTAATGCAGCAAGGACCAACAGGTTTTCAGACTTAAAACCCTGCATTCCTGTCTTATTGACGACTACACCAGCAACTATTCGATTGCCGACTGTGTAGGTGAGTACAAATCCTCCGAAAGAAGGTTTATTTTTGAGGGCATAATCCAATGCCTCTTGAATGGCGCGGTATTCGGTATCGGGAGTATGTGCCCGGAAGAAGTTGAGTAGTGCGCTATTTTCCAGTGGATTGACCCCTGAAAAAGCGTTGTACATCTGAATGGAAGGTTCCATGCCGTGAAAATGATTGAGTACGTAGATCTTGTTGCTCTCTGTTGATATGCACCAATGGGAATATTGTATCTCAATAGCTGGAAATGGAGTAAAGTGAGGCTATTTTGTCATTTGCATGTAAAATAGCTCTTTTTCGAGAATTGCAAAAGATTTAACGCTTTTTATTTTGTTGATTATCAAATATGTTAATGCATTTGTTTCAAGGGCTTTAAAAAGGCCATAACCATAATCCGATGAAACACATCTTTATTAACGCATTTTGCCTGTTTGGAATTGCCCTGGGTTTGTTTTCACCAATCCAGGCACAAAAAATAGAGCGAGAGGTACAGGAAATGCTGCATACTCAGGGGCACGCGGAAGCCATCATCATGCTGGCTGAACAAGTGGATTTGAGCTTTGCCCTACAACTCCCAAGCAAAGAAGCCAAAGGAGCTTATGTTTTTCAAAAACTAAAAGCGACTGCTGAACGCAGCCAGGCCCCCTTGTGGAAAATTTTAATTGATGCCAAACTCAGTGCCAGTCCGCTGTGGATTGTAAATGCCATCTTTGTCCCTGAGTTGGATCAGACCACGGCCACTCTGCTGGCGGCTCATCCGGCAGTACAAGCCATCATCAGCAATCCACATACCTACCTGTCGCCACCGCGAATGGAAACGGAAATTGCCAGTTTACGCTCCAGTGTGGAGTGGGGCATTGATAAAATTGGAGCTACTGCAGTGTGGGCAAAGGGGATTACCGGGCAAGGAGTGGTGATTGCCGGCCAGGATACCGGTTACGACTGGGAGCACCCTGCCCTCATCAAAAAATACCGGGGAAATGTGGAAGCCACGCCCAACCACAATTACAACTGGCACGACGGGATCAGCAAATACAATCCGCTCAACAACGACACCATCAACCCCTGTGGACTCAATTCCAAATTTCCTTGTGACGACGACAATCACGGCACCCACACGATGGGCACCATGGTAGGCGATGACGGAGCTGGCAACCAAATTGGGGTTGCTCCAGGCGCACGTTGGATTGGTTGCCGCAATATGGATCGGGGTTGGGGCAGCCCGGCCTCTTACCTGGATTGTTTTCAGTGGTTTTTGGGCCCCACCGATTTGAAAAATCAAAACCCTAATCCAAAGCTGGCCCCCCACGTGATCAACAACTCATGGGCTTGCCCTGATATTGAAGGTTGTGGACCCAACAACTGGAAGCTCATGGAAAAAGCCATCATCAATCTAAGGGCAGCCGGAGTAGTGGTGGTGGTTTCTGCGGGCAATTCTGGTAGTCAGGGTTGTGGCTCGGTAGATGATGCCCCCGCTTTTTTTCCCCAATCGTTTTCCATTGGTGCCACCAATATCAGTGATGTAATTGCTCGCTTCAGTTCGCGTGGCCCGGCCCGATGGCAAGATACAGCGGTGCTCAAGCCTAATGTTTCGGCACCGGGCCAGGCGGTGCGCTCTTCGGTGCCTGGAGGTGGGTTTGCTTCATTAAGCGGAACCAGCATGGCCGGGCCGCACGTGGCGGGAGCAGTTGCCTTGATCATTTCCGCAAATCCTAAGTTGGCTGGGCAGGTAGAAACAATTGAAACCTTGTTGGAAAAAACCGCTGTATCACTCACCGATACCATGAGCTGTTCAGGCTTGCGCAGCGATCGAAGCCCCAATCCAGTGTACGGTTACGGGCGCATCAATGTGCTGGCAGCAGTAGAAGCCGCTCAACGCATCAGCACCCCGGTGGATACCCCCAAGCAGCAAAAAATAGCGATGAAAATAAGCCCTAATCCAGTAGTAGATGGCACTGTGCTGATCGAAGTCGGCACCTTAACCGATGCGGGCAAACTGGAGGTGTTGGACCCTGCGGGGCGTTTGTTGCAACGGCATGTCTTGTCACAAGCTAATTTTCAAAGCAAAACCCTTAACTTGGAGGCTTTACCAACGGGCACCTACTTCATTCGGATTGTGGCGGGAAGTGCTTATGGGTACCAGAAAATTGTAAAAATCTAGTTGAGGAGTTGAGCAGTTGAGGAGTTTAGATCGGTCGCTGAGCGGAGCCGAAGCGTCGATCTAAACTTCTCAACTGCTCAACTCCTCAACCTTTTCAACCTCCTCAACTCATGTTCAAATCCCCCTTCCTCATTTTTTTAGGAACGGCTTTTTTGCTGCGCGTTTTTTCGTTTTTCCCATCCGTTATCAATCACGATGAATCAACTTACATTGTCATTGCAGATGCCTTATTGCGTGGGCAGACTTACTGGGTGGATGTAGTTGACATCAAGCCCTTGGGGATTTTTCTGATTTATGCGGCTTTGTTAAAAATTGGAGGGGGATCGATTTTTTTGTTGCGCTTGTTTACCGCAGTTTGGGTGGCGGGCACTGCCTATTTTTTGTATCGCGCGGCCAAAGCCTGGCAGGCAGATGAAAACGCGGCCCGCGCCAGTGGCGTGATGTACATTTTCCTGTGCTCCTTGTTTACTTTTTATGGAGTATCTCCAAATACAGAACTCTATTACGCCTTGTTCAATGCTATTGCTTTATGGCTGATTGTAAGCTATCCCCAACGAATTTGGGGTGCTCTGGGTGCAGGATTGTGCCTGGGAGCAGGTTTTATGATCAAATACACGGTGGCCTTCGACGCCCTAGCCATGGGCCTGATGTTGATCTGGATTTTTTGGCAGGCGAAAGCTCCCCTGATGCGTTTATTGCTCCAAGGTTTGTTGATGATCAGCGCTTTTTTGCTTGTCCCCCTGCTGGTGTATTGGACGTACCGCAGCTGGGGATTGGAGCAGGTGTTTTTACACTATACTTTTGGGGTAGGTGGTGCCTATCCGGCTGAACTCAGTGTAGGGAATCGGGCTTTGTTTTTATTGGATTTTTTGTTGCGTTTTTTACCAATTACCCTGGCGTTTTCCTGGGGCTTATATTGGCGGGTCAAGCCTTGGGTTTTGGCTTGTATTTGGGCGGTATGCGTTTTAGTGGCCATCAATGTGCAGGGCAAACCTTTTGGGCATTATTTTATCCAGATGATGTTGCCCGTGGCTTGGTTGGCGGGTACTTTTTATGCACGTGATTTGCCCAAACCGCGTTGGATTGCGCCCTTGTTTAGGCTGCGCAATGGCGCAATTGTACTGAGTTTGTTGTTTTTGGTCAATTTGTTTTTGCAAAAAAAAGACTACCTCGACAAGCCTGACCACGCGCAGGAAACCGCGAATTACCTGCGCCCACTTTTGTTGCCCGATGACCGGATTTACATGGGCAATTACCATCAGATTGTTTATCACTTGCTGGGTCAGGAAAGTCCTACGCCGTATGTGCATCGCTCCTTGATTTGGGAAAAACGGCACCGGGCGGTGTTGCAGATTCACTTGAGTCAAGAGTTGGCCCGAATTCAAAAGATCAATCCTCGCTTTGTAGTATTCCAGCCAGAGTTGCCAGATGAACCTGCGGCGAAGGCGTTTTTGTACCGTTATCGGGAAATAAAGAAGATACGGGATAAGGCGGTGGTGTATGAACGGCGGCCGTGGTAGGTTTTTCTTTTTCACCACCTCAGAAACTTTAGGCACTTAAGAGGCACCCAAGTAGCTCACTCAATTTGACCAAATAGGCTTCAAAGCTTTATTTCTCGGCTTTGGCTACCGTCTTTTCCACTTTAAAACTCAAACCTTTCACCCCTTCTACTTTTTCGGTCCGCATGTACTGCTCGATGCTGAATTGGTAGGTGCCAGGCTGTTCAAAAATGGCATTTTGTTGAATAGGGATTTCAAGTCTACAAGTTTTGCCACTGCATTTACCGTACCAGGCGCCGCTGCCGTCGGCCAGGTTGAGCGAGACGACTTGTTCGCGTTTTTCTTGATTGGGGAAAACGGTCTTGATTTTGACGTACAAGTTTTGGAAGGCGTATTCCGGACTGTGTTTGACCCCGATGATCAGGTTGTAGAGGAAAGTGGTGTCTTTGATCTCTACCTTGTGCTGCTGTATGGCCTGATAAGTCCAGGTATCGTTTTCGAAGGTCGTTTGGTCATTGTAGACGTAGTTGGGGCCACAAGCGCTAAGTAGGAAGGCGAGAGCTAAGCAAATGGACAAAGTTTTTTTCATAAAGATGTATTGACGACTCAAAGCGACATGTTTTAGCACAAAGGACACCAAGGAGGGCACAAAGAACACAAAGAAACGTCAACGTCTAACTTTGTGTTCTTTGTGCCCTCCTTGGTGTCCTTTGTGCTAAAAAACATTGTGAAAAACGATTTCTCACAAGCAACGATTAGCACCATTACTTATTTGAAAAAGTCGCGCATTTTTTCAAAAAAGCTGCGGTCAGACTTGCCAGGTTGTGGTTTGAAGTTGGGCAATTCCCGCATTCTTTCCAACAAGCGGCGTTCCTCGTCGTTCAGTTTTTTCGGCGTCCAAACGTTGACGTAAATCAGTTGATCACCGCGCTCACCCCGGTAACCTTGTACCGACGGCAAGCCTTTATCCTTCAAGCGGAATATTTTGCCTGCTGGAGTACCTGCTGGAATTTTGATTTTGACCTTACCATCCAGGGTAGGAACTTCCTCAGAGGTACCCAGACTGGCATCGGCAAAATTGACGAACAACTCGTAAATCACATTTTGCCCATCCCGTTGCAAGTGCTCGTGTGGTTTTTCCTCGATGGTAATCAGTAGGTCGCCAGCCGGACCACCATTGGGGCCTGTATTGCCTTTGCCCCGCATTTGGAGCTGCATGCCTTCCTCAACGCCTGCTGGGATATCGATATCGAGGGTCTCTTCACCTTCCACGGTTCCGGCACCCCGACATTTGGCACAATGGCTGGTTACCACCTGGCCGCGGCCTCCACAGGTAGGACAAGGTGTAGTAGTCGCCATTTGTCCCAGGAAGGTATTGCGCACCTGGCGTACATAGCCGGCGCCATTACAGGTGTTACAAGATTTGACCGAAGAGGAGTCTTTGGCCCCAGATCCACGGCATTCGTCGCAGGTGGTTTGTTTGCGGACCTTGATTTTTTTAGTAACCCCATTGGAGATTTCCTCCAGGGTAAGGGATACTTTGATGCGGAGGTTGCCCCCGCGTTGGCCACCACGCTGGCCGCCGCCCGAACGCCCACCAGCGCCACCAAAGAAAGAACCAAAGGGTGATTCGTCCCCGAAGATGTCGCCAAACTGCGAGAAAATATCGTCCATGCTCATACCGCCTGGACCGTAGCCACCACCGCCACCCATATTGGGATCAACACCCGCGTGGCCATAACGATCGTAACGAGCCCGTTTATCGGCATCGTTGAGTACTTCGTATGCCTCGGCAGCTTCTTTAAATTTGTCTTCCGCTTCTTTGTCTCCGGGGTTTTTATCCGGATGGTATTTCATCGCCAGTTGGCGGTAGGCTTTTTTTAAAGCTGCTTCATCAGCATTTTTTGCCACCCCAAGCACTTCGTAAAAATCGCGCTTATTCGCCATGCTTTGTTATTTGCCCACCACTACTTTAGCGTAGCGGATCATTTTATCTTTAAGTTTGTATCCTTTCTCCAAAGTATCGATCACTTTACCTTTCATTTCTTCGGTAGGTGCGGGAATTTCGGTAATGGCTTCGTGGATTTCAGTATCAAAATCTTGGCCATTGGATTCCATTGGCTCCAAACCTTGAGCAGCCAGAATGTGGTACAATTTGTGGTAGACCAATTTGACCCCTTCACTAAAGGGCTCGGTGCTGTTGGGCAACTCACTAGCGGTTTTGACCCGGTCAAAATCGTCGAGTGCGGGCAGCAGGGCTTGAATGGTGTCCTGAGCAGCGGTACGCATCAACTCAAGCCGTTCTTTGAGGGTACGGCGTTTAAAGTTGTCAAACTCGGCAGCCAGACGGATGTATTTGTCCTGCAAATCGGCGTAATCCCGTTGCGAACGTGCCAGTTGTTCCTCCACAGAGAAGTCTCCGCCGGGGGTCTTGTCTCCTTGCCCTTCGGCGTTGATGTTGTTGTCGTTTTCCACGGGTGTTTCTAAGGTTTCTTCGTTGATTTCCACTTCTTTATTTGGATCCATCACGATACAATTGTTTTTTGGAACCCTCATCAATTATCTTGCCATGTCAGAAAAAAGGGGGACACAAAGGTCAGCTTGTCAGTTTTTGACAGCATGTCATGACAAGATTTACCGAGTATGACGCAAAAAATTACTTCCTGATTTTTTTTGAGGCTTTTGAATAGGAAGCTCACTTGAAATAAAGCGTTCGACTTCCTATTCAAAACCCAAATCGGGAACTTGATTTTTCTGCCTTACTGGGTGATCCGCTTTTCTACCTCTTCAGGGCTTAGATTTACGCCAACGATCATGCCTTGGGGGTCGATCAAATAATTGCTGGGCAAGGCGCGCACCTTGTACAATGTAGCAATCGGGGAATTGAAAAATTTCATGCTGCTGGTTTGATCCAAAATGTGCAGTGGCCAATTGAGTCCATCGTATTCAATGGCTCTTTTCCAGCTTTCGGCATTCCTTTCTATGGCAATACTGACGATGTGGAACCCCTGTGCTTTGGGCAATTTTTGCCCCGAAAAACGATTGTTCAAAGCTACCCACTGAGGGTTCTCCATCCGGCAAGGGCCGCACCAGGACCCCCAAAAATCGAGCAAAACGTAGTTGCCCTTTAGGTCGGAAAGTTGAAAATTTTGATTACTGATGGTTAGCGCCTTGAAATCCAGCGCTTTTTGACCATTGACAAATTGTGGCTTTTGGTAAAAGTATTTGCCAATGTAGATGCCTGCCACTGCGATGATGAGGACGAGGACAAGGCGATCGAAAGTGATTTTCATGCAAAAAAGTTGAGAAGTTGAGAGGTTGAGAAGTTGAGGAGTTGAGGCTGCCGCAGCGATTTTGACAAGGGCTTTGTCTAAGTCGCTGCGGCAGCCTCAACTCCTCAACTTCTCAACTTCTCAACTAAAATCTATTTCTGTATTGTCTCCAATGTTCAAACTTTGCCTTAAACCCGTAATTGACGCGTCATTGCCCACCACCGAATTTTGGAGGATGATTTCCTGGATGGCGGCATAGTTGCCAATGATTGAGTCCCGTACAATGGCATTGTTGATGCGAACATTGTTGCCGATGGTAACATGTGGGCCGATGATAGAGTTTACGATTTGGCAATTTTCACCAATACTGACCGGGTGAATGATGATGGAGTTGTCAAATTCAGGCAGATTGGCCGAGGCATACCCCTTACGCCGCAACATGATTGCATTGGTTTCGAGCAATACATCTTTTTTGCCACAATTGAACCAGTTATCGACCTCAATGGTGCTGAAGCGGGTGCCTTTTTCAATCATGCGCATCAAGGCATCGGTGAGGGGAAATTCCCCATCGGTGCGGATGTTGTTGCTGATGTTGAACTCCAGTGCATCGATAAAAGACGGAACTTCCTTGAGGTGGTAAAAGCCCACCATAGCCATATTGGATTTGGGGATGCGGGGCTTTTCAATCACTTTGTTGACCAAGCCTTCCTCTCCGTATTCTACTACACCATATTCGCGTGGATCATTTACTTTTTTTACCCCCAAACTGGAATAAGGATCCTGGAGCACCAATTGAAAATCGAGATCAATGATGGTATCTCCAAAAAAAATGAATACATCATCGGCATCCCGGATCGATTCCCGGGCGGTCCAGATGGCGTGCGCAGAACCTAAGCGCAATTCCTGGTTGACAAACTCCTTTTCAATGTCGGGGTAAGCCTGTTCAACATAGTTTTTGATTTTTTCCCCCAAATAACCAATCACAAAAATAAAGTCGCGCACCCCAATGTCGATCAATTGATCGATGATGAAGGAAATAATGGGCTTACCCGCTACCGGAATTAAGGGTTTAGGCTGGGTATAAGTCAATGGCCGCAAACGAGTGCCCGCGCCTGCTACCGGAATAATGGCTTTGGTATGCATGATTTGTTTGTATCAGGACCCTAAGTAGTGGGGCAAAAAATAAGTGTTCATTTTGCCTTTGCCCAAAATAAAATGAACATTTATTTTTTTGTCGCCCCTAAGATAGTAAAATCTCAATTCCCACCCGGTTTCAGCTCGTACTGTGCAGTTTCGTTTATTTTTAACACTTTCACTTCCGTTCGACGGTTGAATTGGTGTTCTTTTTCAACACATTCTACGCCATCCTTACAATGGTTGCGGATTTGGGTTTCACCAAAGCCAGTGGTGCGAATGCGGTTGGCCGCAACTCCTTTACGCACCAAAAATTCCTTGGCCGCTTCAGCCCGGCGCTGTGACAATTGCATGTTGTATTCAGCCGTGCCCCGGGAATCGGTGTGTGCGCCCAATTCAACTTCCATGGTCGGGTATTTGAGCATCAAACGGGTCAAGGCCTCCAGGTCGCGCGCATCAGTAGTCCGAATAGCAGCTTTATTGAAATCGTAATAGATGTTTTCCATTACGATGATCGTACCTTCTGCCAGGGGCTTGCGCATCACTTCGTCGTTGGTTGGAACCAGGTGCATGCTAATGGAAAAGGAACGGCTACCCCGCACGTTTTCGGTAGAAAGTTGGGTTTGGGAGGTTTTAAATCCGTATTTCTCCGCCAGAATGGTGTAGGTACAACCCAAGTCCAGGCAATGGTCGAAAGTGCCATCCAGGTTGGAAGTGAGTAAAACTTCCTGTCCATTACAATTACTAATCACCCGGATTTTGGTGTTCGGAATGGGTTTTTCGTACTTGTCGGTCAAAGCAAGACCGCGTAAAGGAATACAGTTGATGTGGGCCATGCGCACATCCATGGTATTTTTCAGGTTTTGTGCTTTGGGGGTGAAGGGAAGTTCCTGGGTTTTGAATCCCGTTTTTGAAATCAATAAAACATACTCGCGGTTGACCGCCAGGTTGATTGTCGAAGAGCCATCTCGCCCGGTTACGGTGGTAGGGCTACCCAATTCCTCGTCGTTTTTGCGGTTGAGCCGCATGATCAGTTCTTGCGATTGATCATTGGCAGGCACCAGGGTAGCCGCATAGGTATTCCCGTCCTTTATCAAACCATCACTGGCCCGTTCAAAAACGCGGATGTTCACGTTGGGCATGGTGGCGTTGTTGTCCTCATCGATGGCGGTGATGCGAAGGGTAGCTTGAATGACGGGTTTGAGTCCTTGTAGTCCGTTGGGCGCCTCAAAGGCATAAATATCATCTTTCCCAGAGCCGCCACTGCGATTGGAGGAGAAAAAGCCACGGGTACTTTCTTTGTCCAGAATCAAACCAAAATCATCAGCTTTGGAATTAAAGGGTTGCCCCAAATTGGTCACCTTGCCCCATTCACTGCCGCTGAGATCGATCATGTAGACATCAAGTCCGCCCAGTCCCCGCAATCCGGTGGAGGAAAAAAATAAGGCACCATTGTCATGGATATAGGGAAAAACTTCGTTGCCGGAAGTATTGACCTCTGGACCGAGATTAATGGGGTCCGACCATTTGCTGCCATCCCAGTCTACAAAGTAGATGTCCATTTTACCGTATCCACCCGGCATATTCGAAGCAAAAAACAAACGGGTACCATCGTAATTCAGAGAGGGGTGCATGCAGGAATAATTGACGTTGTTGAAGGGCAGGGGGCGAACCCGCTCCCAATCGTAAGGCCCCTTAAATGCCTCATACACGCGCATGCGCACGGTGTCGTCTTTGCCAGCTTGGGGCACCCCTTTACTGATGTTGTTGCGACTGAAGAACATTTTATCAGAGCTTTTGGTAAAACTCACTTGTCCTTCATGGCGGTCCGAATTGATTTCAGCAGAAAAAGGAGCTGGATGGATGGGCATACCGTCTTCATCAAAATCGGCGTAGTAGAGCTCAAAGTAAGTCTCTCCGGTTACTTTGTCTACCTCACCTGTACGTTTGCGGGAAGAGACAAAAACCATCCCATTGCCATAAAAGGCGGGAGAAAATTCAAGTGCCGCGCTGTTGATGCGGTTGCAGTTTTTGACCGTGACCGTGTTCTGGGCCAAAAGGTCGCTGCTACAAAAAAGAGAACAAAAGACTAGGAAGGTAAATATTCGCTGCATAGTTAAGGGATTGATAACGCGGATAAATTGGTACTGCTAACAAGATAACGAAAAAATAAGATGTTTTAATGCCTTGTTTTGAGCATTAGTCCGCCTGCAAAAATAAGCGCAATATCGTTGATGAATGACACCAATGCACAATGAAAAAATCGAGATATTGTCGGGTAATAATCCAATGGGGCGATAAAAAAATAAATTGTTCATTTTGCCAAAGGATTAGATGAGTAAACGTTTCATTTCAAGTGCCTTATCTAATCCTTGGGCTCAAGAAAAATGAACATTTATTTTTGCCCAACTACAATACATTGATGTCAGCGGTAAAAACCCTCGTTACGCCCCTGGACTGGGGCCTCGGCCACGCTACGCGCAGTGTGCCTTTGATTGAACAAGAGCTAACCATGGGGCATGAAGTACATCTGGCTTCCAATGGGCGCGCACTGGCTTTTTTGCGGCAAACTTTCCCGGATTTGCCCTGCCACGAGCTGCCAGATTATGCGGTTACTTACCCGAAAGCCAACTTGTACTGGCCCATGCTGCGGCAGATGCCCAAGATTTTCCTGGCCATCATGCGTGAATACAGGGTGGTACAAGCTTTGCACCAAGAATTCCATTTCGACCGGGTCATCTCCGACCAACGTTTTGGGTGCTATATCCCGGGGGTTTTTAATGCTTTTGTTTCGCATCAAATTCACTTGCCGGCCAAACATTGGTTCGGAGGGCGTACGGTGCAATCGGTCAATGCCTTTTGGATTCGGACGTACTTTCAGGAATCCTGGATTCCAGATTGGGAAACATATCCTGGCTTGGCGGGAGATTTGAGCCATCCGCCTTTACGAGGGGTCAAAACCCGGTATTTGGGGCCTTTGTCGCGCTTGCACAAAATGGAGGCTCCGATTCAATACCGCGTTGCATTTGTCCTCTCTGGCCCCGAGCCACAACGCAGCATTTGGGAGGCACAGATTCGGGAGCAAGTGCGAGATTTCCCGGATGAGCATTTTTTCCTGCTACAGGGCAAACCGGAAGTGCCTTTTTTTCAACAACAAGAGGGTAACCTTACTGTAGCACCCCATCTGGATACAGCGGGCTTGTCGTTGCTTTTTGCCCAAGCTGGCCTGATTGTTTGCCGCTCGGGGTATAGTACCTTGATGGATTTGGCGGTTACGGAGCGGCCAGCATGGTTGGTGCCTACGCCGGGGCAGCCGGAGCAGGAGTATTTAGCGCGGAAGTTGGAGGTGGAGGGGAAATTTCCTTGGTCTAAACAAGAAGATTTTGAGCTGGGAAAATGTTTTTAGTATTTTTCTAGCCGCTAGTTCAAATCTTACCGGCTAGTTAAAGTCTACCGCTGGTATGCAAGACTTCTTGAGCAAGTTACTTGTACCAGCGGGTTACTTTCGTTTAGCTTCGTATTTCAAGGCATTGTCTAAAGCTTTTGAATAATTAAATCTCTCATGTTTCAGATATGCCTGAAATTGCTGAAACAAGATTAAATTATTTACAGTAATGCTATTTTTATTGTTATTATTTTCCAATAAAAATTCATTAAGAGCGGTCGAGCATATTGAGTTAGATTTTGACTCTTCGTTAACCGCCGTATTGATTATATAAGCAAAATCTGCATAGTATTCAATAGGACTATAAGCTAATTTTTTTAAAACCGAATCCGATTTTATTCTGCTTTGAACACCTTCAAAACATATTTCCATGTCCGAATGCTTAGTTGCACAGTTTGTTAAAATGAACAAAAAGACAATTAAGAAAACTTTTGTGCTCATCACTTAATGATTTATTTTGATTCTTCAATTTTCCCCGATATTCCAAGTCTTCCAACCACAACTAAAAAATATCGTGCTACCGCTAGTACAAGTCTCCAGACTTGTATCATTATTTGCACGTCTCCTGATGTGTGTAATCAAAAGAAAATGAGTTATTTACTCTTTAAAAGCCAGCCTACTCCAACCAAAGACTTGTAATTTTCGTTATACATCGTGCATAATTTTGCGTCTGGAGACGCCCGGATGCTGGTTCAAGTCTGGAGACTTGAACCAGCGATAGCGCAATGTTTTTAGCTGATTTTGAAGAGCCTAGTCTTCCGAACACTTATGCCGGCGGGGTTATTTCCCTGAGGGTTCTGTGTGATGGCGGGGAGGTTTACCTTGCCAGCCATCTTCCCAACCTTCTTTTACATCTTGCCAATTGCTCAGTATCGACGTGAGTACAATGCCCAAAATAAAGCCAATGACGGCAGCTAAAGTAGGCGAAATGTTTTTTTTACCAGCTTTCGTAAGGTCTGCGGAGTCCTGGGTTTGATCTAATTGTGTCATAAGGTGTAATTCAGATTGATAAAAGTTCGTTTTTTGTTTTCTTCAAGGCCTCTGCACTTTTGGCAATGCCCCACCTGGTTGCATTGTTTTGCAGTTCTTGCAAATATATGTCGGTAGAAATTTCTAATCAAGGCACTTTTGCATGTTTTAGACCACCCCAAATTTTAAGAATTGCCCTAAAAGTATATCTTTGAATACCTCAAAATCCACAGACTACTTTTTTTTCTACCACTTCCCCTTGATTCTTGCCACAATACCCCCTAAATTTGAGAAATTGGAACGATTTTTGCTAAACGATGCAACCATCCTCGGATTTTTGCGTATTTACAATTAATTGATTCGACATCTAGCCAGTACTGTAACGTGAAAACAAGTTTAGGACAACGTCAGCTCTTACTCCAAAAGTTATCTCCACAGCAAATTCAGTTGATGAAATTGCTGCAGATACCCACTGCGCTGCTCGAACAACGCATCAAGGAGGAAATGGAAGTAAACCCGGCGCTGGAAGAAACCAATGACGAGTTTGCCGACGAACAAGTAGACTTTGAATCAGGCACCGATGCCGCTGGCGAGGAAGCCGCTGCGGCCGCCAGCAATGAGGCCGATGCCGAAGAAACCCAGTACAGCGACGAGAACTTCGATCTCGACGATTACCTCAACGGCTACATGGAAGACGACCCTGCTTCCTACAAAGAACGGGGCGAAAGCTACCAGGCCGACGAAGAAGAAAAGACCGTTCCGGTAGCCATCGAGAACAGTTTCCACGAATACCTCGAACAACAAATCGGCCTGCTCAACCTTACCAACGAGCGGGAAGAAACCATTGCCATACAAATCATCGGCAGCATTGACGAAGATGGTTATCTGCGCCGCGAGCCTTATGCCATTGCGGATGACCTACTTTTTTCTCAAAACCTGATGATTGAGGAAAAAGAGGTAGTTGATATCCTGAAAAAAATTCAACGCCTGGACCCTCCGGGCATTGGTGCCCGCGATTTGCAGGAATGCCTGTACATCCAATTGTTGATCAGAATAGAACAAGGCGAAGACCTGGATGATGACGAATTACAGGCGCTGAAAGTAGCTTGTAAAATCATCAATCGGCAGTTTGAAGCTTTTTCTAAAAAACACTTTGACAAACTGCAACGCCAGTTCAACCTGACCGAAAAACAACTGCGGGCCGCCATCCACGAAATCCTGAAGCTCAATCCCAAACCCGCTAGTGGTTACATTGCGGGATCGATGGAACGTTCGGCGCAATACATCATTCCCGATTTTATTGTGCTCAACCGGGATGGAGAGCTGGAGTTGACGCTCAATACCCGCAATGCTCCAGACCTGCGCATCAGCGATTCTTTCCGCGATATGCTGCGCTCCTACAACGACCAGCGCAGGGTCAATAAACTAACCCGCAGCCAAAAAGAAACCCTGCAATTCATCCGCCAAAAAATTGAATCCGCCCGCTGGTTCATCGATGCCATCCGGCAACGCCATGAAACGATGTACAAATCGATGTACGCCATCATGGACTACCAAACAGAATACTTTTTGAGTGGCGATGAAAAAAAGATTCGCCCGATGATTTTGCAGGATATTGCTGATCGCACCGGCCTCGATGTGTCGACCATCTCACGGGTGGCCAACAGCAAATACGTACAAACGGAGTATGGCACCCGTCGCCTGAAAGAATTTTTCTCGGAATCCTTGCAGAACAGCGAAGGAGAAGAAGTCTCTACCCTGGAGGTTAAAAAAATCCTTACCGAAATCATCAGCGCTGAAGATAAACGTAAACCGCTTTCTGACGATAAGCTCACTCAGCTACTACAGGAAAAAGGCTACAACATTGCCAGACGGACGGTAGCCAAATACCGTGAGCAGTTGAATGTGCCCAAAGCAAGTTTGCGGAAAGAACTATAATTTTCTTTTCTATATTTTAAAAAGCCTAAACCGAAGGTTGTCTTTGGTTTAGGCTTTTTTTATACCCCGAGCCATTCTGGTTTTTTCCCATTGATAAATCCAAGTTTGCTTCCATCTCGTAGCAACAATCATAAGGTCATTTCATCATTTTCCTAACGACTAACACTGCAACCATGATTGTTTCTGCACCTTCTCTCCACACTTATTCGCACCTAAGTGTGCGATACAAATTGCTTTTACTCCTGTTTCTAAGCATCTTTTTTCTAAAAAACACTTTGCCTGCTCAAACCATTTACGGATTGTCGGGCACTAGTCTGATCACATTTGAAGCCTCCAATCCGGCACTGATTTTAAGTACCACCACCATCACCGGGATAAGCGCGGGTCAAAGTATTGCCGGAATGGACTGCCGCCCTGCCACTGGCGAATTGTATGCCATGGGCTACAACAACACCAATGGCGAGGCCAGGCTGTATCGAATCAATCCTGCTACAGGTGCGGCCACCGCCATTGGCACTTCGGCCACCATTTTGCAGGCCAACATGGACAAAATCAGCTTCGATTTCAACCCTACCGTTGATCGCATTAGGGTCATTGGCAGCAACAATGCGAACTACCGCCTGCACCCCACTACTGGTGCACTGGTAGCCACTGACGGTGCGCTGGCTTTCGCGGCGGGTGATGCCAATGCGGGCAAAAATCCTTCCATTGGAGCCTGTGCCTATACCAATAGCTACATCGGCGCAACCACCACTACCTTATATAACTACGACGACTCTTTGAACGTGCTCGTGTCCCAGATTCCACCCAATAATGGCACTTTGAACACCATAGGTATCTCCGGGATTAGTTTGAACCTTTTGGACGCTACCCTGGATATGGACATCTATTTTGATGCTGCGACCAACACTAACAAAGCTTACCTTGTAGCCAATATTTTGACTTCCTTATTGGATAATGTTTATTCCATCAATCTCAGCACTGGCTTGGCGACCTTGATCGGGTTGGCTGGCCCGGGAATTCCCTTGAATGATATTGCGGTAAAAATTGAGCGCAACGTACCCGCAATGGTGACGGGTAAACTCGTTTATGGCCTGACCACCAATGGCAATTTGATCTCCTTTGATTCCGATTTACCAACTGTTGTGCGCAGCCAGGTAGCGGTAACTGGTGTAGCAGCTGGACAAGTTTTAGCGGGTCTGGATACCCGGCCAGCTACTGGCGAACTCTACGCAATGGGGTATAACGCCACCACCGGGGAGGCGCGTTTGTACACCATCGCAACAGCCACGGGTGCAGCTACCGCCATTGGTATGGCGGCAGTGAACCTGGGCGCTAATTTGGGCAAAATCAGCTTTGATTTCAACCCTACCGTGGATCGCATCCGGGTAACCGCCAGCAACAATGCCAACTTCCGCCTGCACCCCGTAACGGGTGCAATTGCTGCTACGGATGGTGCTTTGGCCTTTGCTGCGGGTGATGTCAATGTGGGCAAAAATCCTTCCATCGGCTCAGGTGCCTACACCAACAGCTACATCGGTGCTACAGCAACTACTTTGTACAATTACGACGATTCCTTGAACATCCTCACAACGCAAAACCCACCCAACAATGGTGTTTTAAACACGGTGGGGACTACGGGTTTGATCCTCAACTTGGCTGACCAAACGGCAGATTTGGACATTTTTTTCAACGAAGCGACCAATAGCAATGTGGCACTGTTGTGCATAAACCCTCTGACCCAGGTTTTTGATCAATTGTACAAGGTCAATCTTGGTACTGGTGCGACCAGTTTGGTCGGTTCGATTGGTTTGGGCATTGGCCTGACTGATATTGCGGTAGCCATTGACCGGACAGTGCCTCTTGAAATAAAGGGCCAAGCCATTTTTGCACTGTCATCGAACAATAACCTCTTGACTTTTGATTCCAATTTGCCGGGAACCATTCGCACTGCCGTAGCCATTACCGGCGTAGCGGCAGGGCAGACCATGGTGGGCATGGACTTCCGCCCTGCTACCGGGGAATTGTACGCTTTGGGTTACAATGCGACCAATGGAGAGAGCCAATTGTACGTCATCAACAAAACTACAGCCGTAGCAACTGTGGTTGGGACTGCTCCGATTCAATTAAGCTTGGGTAGTGGCAGCGCCGTAGGTTTTGATTTCAACCCTACAGTGGATCGAATTCGGATAGTTGCTGCCAACAATACCAACTACCGTTTGCATCCTGTAACCGGTGCAATTGTTGCTACGGATGGCAACCTGGCATTTGCGGCCGGAGACCTTAATGCTGGAAAAAATCCGGCGGTAGGTACCGGAGCCTATACCAACTCCTTCCATACCTCAACCTCTACTACACTTTACACCATCGATGATTCATTAGCCGTGTTGCTGACGCAAATTCCACCCAACAATGGTACGCTGAACACAGTGGGTGGATTGGGCATCAATTTGAACCTGCTCGACTTGTCGACGGATCTGGATATTTATTACGATTTCGCTGCTAAAGCCAATCTGGCATTCCTGGCGGCAAATACCGGAGCATTGGCCTTTGATGGTTTATATTCCCTGAATTTGACCAGTGGCGTAGCTACTCTGACGGGTATGATAGGCAGCGGGATTTCAATCCGGGATATCGCTATTGAAATTGATTCGGTGGTGACGGTTGGCACACGTGACATCGTCAGCCGGAATGCTAACCGTTTGTCGGTATACCCCAACCCAATGGTAAATCAAAGTAGCATCAGTTTTGAGTTGACGACCAGTGCTCGTGCCAAAGTAGTTGTAGCAGATGTGAGTGGTCGCCAGATTGCCGTGGTAATGGATCAACAAGTTTCCTCCGGCAAGCAACAAGTGAACTGGAACCGCGAAAATCAACTGATCCCAGGCTTCTATTTCGTACAACTCTACCTTGATGGAAGTCTGCAAGGATTGGCTAAAGTCATTGTGCGATAATTTGCTTGTTAAATTTTGTTAGGTGAAAAGGGGTCTGGTTTTGGCGCAATCCAAAATTGGACCTTTTTTTAACCCGGCACTCAGGACGGTGACATGCCTGGTATTTCATTCCTTTCCCTCCATCATTTTCAATAAATTTCCCCGCCGCTTGACCAAAAACTGAAAGGACTCATTCATTTGTGATTCCAGGCGGGTTAGGCTCGTCGTTTTTTGCCGATCGTATTGGGTCATTTCCAAAATGGGTGTACGCTTGAAATAAGGGTGTATTTCCGCATAGATTGTACTGAAGAGTTCCCGGAGTTTAGCTTCGGGTAAAGCTTCCAGCAAGGCTTTCATCTTTTGCAGGTAAAAACGGTAGAGCAGGGGGTTATTGGCAATGCAGCGATCCAAACTAACTTCAGAGGAAAACAATAATTTCTCTCCCAATGCAGCATTCCTGCGGGGCCAGTCTTCATGGGGACTGGTCGCAAATACATCATCAAAATCCCAGGGAATGATGCCAAAACGGGTAGGCGTTTTGCCCGGTTGGACGTAAAAAAGTACTTCGTCTGTATAATCGCCATTCTGAAACCAGGTATTCAAAGCCAGCCAGCTACAGTAGGCATCCAGATCGAGGTGGGTGCGCAAATACTCAAATTGGGCTTCTCCTTCCAAGTCATTGGCAGCTCGAATCATGGCCTGATAAGCCTCGTCGGCCTGGGTTTTGAGTTCAGGTGCTTGCCCTTTGGCCAATTTGTAATCAGCAATGACAAAATCGACAGCTGAGCGTCGCAACACGTAGGGTGAGCCCAAATCTTCCAGGGCATAATCCTCCGGGCGCTGGATAAAGCAGTACAAACCCTCCGATTGCCCATTGATTTTGAGCTCCAAATAACTGTGGTATAAATTGGCCACACCCGTTTCGCGCAAACAAGCAAAAGCCAGGCGATTGCCGAAATAGCCCCGATCCATGGTCAAGCTCAACAAATGGAAATTTTTAAGCGCCTTTTGTCCTTGTGCGGTGTTGAAGGTAAAGGGGGCACTCAATTCTACGCGGTAACTTTTTCGACGAAATTTCAGAGAGGTTTTACCCCGCAATTTCATCGTTTCAGGGGCTAATTCCTGGTTGTCATAGCTCATTTTTTTGGGAATGGTACTCAATTTTAGCCCCCGTGAGGTACGGAAAGCAGCCAGATCTTTGGCATTGATGTTGGTTTCGATTTGGTGGTACTCTTCTTCCTCCGCTGGCAGTAGGCGCAGACTTGGTGGAGTAGTGACCTGTGTAAAACACAATAGTGGAAAAAGGAGCACCACTGCAAAGAATTGGAGGGTAAACAATTTTCTCATAGCTGAAGGGACTTTAATTGGCACAATTTAAGAGAAATCTTTCATTCGCCACCCTTCAAACCTACAAACTCCTCGTAACTCCGAATGTAATCCGTCGCCTCATACTCCGTATCTGTCAACACCAATTGTACCGCATCGTGGCTGTACTGCATGGTATGCCAGGTGAGCGGAGGCATCCATACCCCAACATCGGGTCGATCCAATAAAAAACTGTTTTTTCGCCCATTGAGCATTTCCGTGTGCACCTCGATTCGGCCATGCACCGCAATCAACACCATTGACGTGGTATGATGGGCATGCCGCCCCCTGATGACACTTTGTGGAGTAAAATAGGTCCAAAACAAACGTTTGACCACAAAAGGAATGTCCTGTTGGATTTGTGCAACCGCCAAATAACCAACTGCTGATTCGCCGTGGGTCTGGAATTGGATCAATTGTGGTTCGGTGCTGCTCATTATTATTTTTTCTTCAACAACATCACGTAACTTCCACTTTGCGGTTTGTAGGTGCTCGCTGCTGCATCGGTAACGATAGTGGGGTTGTAATAATCCACATAATCAGCCCAAGCAATAGGGTTGTAATTTTCAATGACCCAGGAATACGAGTTTTGATAAAAACCCTGATCGGAATCCGGGCGCAACATCCAGGACATGGATACGATGTTGAATACTACGTAATCGGGTTTTTGTGTCTTGAGGCCCTCCAATGCTTCCTCGTGCCAGATTTTGGTAAAACGGTGCGGACGCGATAAAAAAGCGGTATAAAAATGTCGACTAGGTGCCTTGCGATTGAGGTACACATAAATTTGGGGCTCTGAGCCCATTACCGCTACTGTTTCATTGGGTTGAATTTGTGATTCGATCATGCGTGCCATCAATTGATCCTCCACAAAAGGGTTCCCTCCAAACATTTCTCGCATCAGGGTATTCGAATCCGTTTTTAACCAATGAGCGCTGGACAAAGCCACCCCAACTAGCAAAAACAAAGCCGCTAAGGGGAAACTTAAATTTCTGGCAATGCTTAAGTTCAGTCTTTCACCCGATTTTTCCAGTTGAAAAAACAAATGGGCAAAAAGCAGTGCTACTGCTGGTAAGAACTGGATCCAATAATGCAGATAGTAGCGCCTTCCTGGCACAAGGGTTAAAAAGGAAAAGAGCACCAAAGCCACCAAGGCAATGCTCATTTTTTTGTTTAAACCTTTTAATACGATGGCTAGCAAGCCTAAGCCGCTCAAAATCCACAAGAGCAATTGCCGTTGCGTCAGGCTCTCAAAATTGACCTTTAGTAGATCGAATCCAGCACCTTCATTGGTATTTTGGGTGTAGAGATTGGGGTATTCCAGGTTCCAAAATGCAAATTCCTCCCATACACCAAAACCAAGAATGATGCCCAGGCACAGTAAAACCGGTATAACTGCTCCAACTGAAAACCAAAGTCCACGCTGGATCAACTTACCGAGCCGTGCCCGCAGATTATCCCCTTCGGCCAGCAGAATCAGCGCCACAGCCGCAAAGCCCAGAAAAAAAACGGCCGACTGTTTGACCATCACACTACTGCCGATTAAGAGCCCAGCGCCCATCAACCACCAATGCTCCTGCTTCGGATGCTCTTTTTCTTGCAGCAATCGACACAAAAACCAAATCCCGTACAAAGCCAGGGCCATCACCAACAACTCCGACTCTGCAAAAACCATACTCGTATAGGGGTTCGCACTGAATAAAGCCAAAACCAGAGCAGCCACTAAGCCATATTTTGGCCCAAAAAAACTACGCCCAATCAGATAAATCGCACCACACATCAAGCAGGTTAAAAACCAGGCGCCCCAACGTAAACCTGCGTGACTGTACCCAAAAATCAGATCCAAAAGACCGTAGCCATAAAACAACAAAGGTGGTTTCATTTCGTAAAAATCCCGATAAGGCGCTAAGCCCTCGATTGCTCTTTTGCCAAGATAGGCATACGCACTTTCGTCGCGCTCCAGCGGCAAGTCGATTAAACTGATGCGCAAAATCAGGAGAACAACCGTAATGATGCCAAGGTGCAACCAGAGTAGCACCCCTGGTTTCCATGGTTCATAGGCTTGTTCAACTTTGGTGGGCGCAGTGGTAGGTATGGCCTTAGATTGCCTGGTAGGGGCCCCGGGATTAGGGCGCTTTTTTTTCCCCTTGTTTTTGTCCATTTGGTGAATAGGTGTTGGTAGGAACGGAAACAAAATAAAGTAAACTTTTGATTTTCCGTTCCTTATTTGGCCTACAAGTTAAGTAAATTGCCTTGAAATAAGCACTCCCTGTTCATCCCAAAATCGTACAGCTCCATGCAAATTGCTTTTTTTTCCTCCGCTTCGATGCACCAATCCTTAAAAATGGAACTGGCGGCTTTCTGGCAGAAATTTTACGACTCCAATTGGTACGTGTTGGGACCCGAGGTGGAAGCATTTGAAGAAGCCTATGCCTCCTTCAATCAAACGCGATTTTGTGTAGGGGTTGCCAATGGCCTGGATGCATTGCACATCGCGCTCAAAGCACTGCACATTGGGCCCGGTGACGAAGTCATTGTGCCCTCCAATACTTACATCGCCTCTTGGTTGGGGGTCTCGCAGGTGGGTGCTACTCCAGTTCCGGTAGAACCCAATCCCAGTACCTGGAACATCGACCCCCAGCGCATCGCGGCCGCCATCACCCCCCGGGCCCGCGCCATTATGCCCGTGCACCTTTACGGGCAAGCTTGTGAAATGGGGCCAATCATGGAGCTGGCCACCCGTCATAACTTGGCGGTAGTAGAAGACAATGCCCAGGCACACGGGGCTTGCTGGCAGGGAAAATTGACCGGAAGTTTTGGCCACATCAATGGGGTGAGTTTTTATCCCACCAAAAATCTGGGTGCCTTGGGTGACGCTGGGGCGGTAACGACCAATGACCCTACCCTGGCCGATTTTGCCAAAATGTACCGCAATTATGGTTCAAAGCAGCGGTATTACAATGAAATGCCGGGGCTAAACTCGCGTTTGGATGCCTTGCAAGCGGGTATTTTACGGATCAAATTGACACATTTGACAAGCTGGAACGCAGAAAGAGAGGTACTGGCCAAGTTGTACCTGGAGCAACTTCAGGGAGTTGCCCCCTTACGCTTGCCCGCCCTTGGTATGGATTGCAGCTCGGTTTGGCATTTGTTTGTGGTATTGGCGGAGCGGCGGGATGACTTGCAGGCTTATTTGCAGGAGCGCGGAATTGGCACCTTGATTCATTATCCATTGCCGCCACATTTGCAGGCCGCATATACTGATTTGGGGTATAAAAAAGGGCAGTTTCCCATTGCAGAAAGCATCGCGCAACAGTGTTTGAGTTTGCCATTGTACCCGGGTATGCCTGTTGAGCACATTGAAATTATTGCTGCGGCCATTCGGGGTTTTTACAGCTAATTTTTAAATTGAAAAATAATCATTTGGCTTCTGGAGTTTTACCATAATGTTAAAAACAAGTGCGCGGTGTAACCTTCGCGTAATGCTTTTCGTTCAAGCCTTACATTTCATCCAAAAAAGAACCTTATGGCCACACGTCGACCCACCAAATTCCAAATCTGGATGTTTAAGACCAAACGCTTGTTGTTTTTGCTGCTTTTGGTATGGTTGGCCGTGCGCTGCAATGTGCTGCGCGATTTGACGACAGATCGGCCCAAAGACCCCGTTGAAAAACCGGGTACCAATTACGGCCCGGTTCCACCCTCCGTTTCCTCTAAAGAAATGTTGTTGCGTAAAGACATCACCACTTTTGCTCAAAACCAAGTGGGCGCTACTTATCAATACGCAGGTAAAAGCCCAAGCACCGGATTCGACTGCTCTGGATTTACTTCTTATGTGATGAGCAAATATGGCATCAAAATTTCTGCCAGCTCCCGGGATCAGGCCCTTCAAGGCACCAGTGTTGATGTTGCCAAAGTGAAACCAGGGGATTTGATTTTTTTCCGCCGTAGCGCTTCTGAGCCAATTTTTCACGTATCGTTGGTGGTTTCCAACGATAGCAAAGGCATCCAGGTGGTGCACAGCACTACTTCACGCGGTGTAATTGTAGACAACATCACTGCCAGTAAGTACTGGAAACCGTATATCGATTCGGCAAAGGACGTAGTGGCAAAGAAATAAACAACTAGTCGAATAATTCCCTTAATGTTATTCCTACCAATTATTGGAACCAGCATTTTATGTTGATTCCCCTTAACTTGTCATTGTTTTTACGCCAAAACTACTATTCACCTCAAACCATAAAACAATGATAAGTACCATTTTAAGGGCCAAACACTGGCAATTGTTTATTCTAATTTTTGGATTGCCTTTCCTGATTTATCTTTATATGGTTTACCAAATTGTCTCTACCTTCAATCAGATAGGCACAGCAGATCCTGATCCCATGGTTATTTTTGGATCGCTCAAATACTTTATGGGATTCGCCATAATTAGTATGATCGTGTATTGGGTCTGGTACTGGTCAGTGGGAGTTGGTTTGCAAAACAAATTACCGGATGGGTTAAAACAATCCACCAAGCTGTTCAAAGTGTTTTTATTCCTCCCTGCACTATATATTACTGTCGTTTCCATTTTTGTCCTTGGGGTTGTTAGTCAGATTTCCTCATTTGTTCCCGGAGAGGAGCCTACTATCAATCCTGCCATTATCGCGGTAATTCTACCGTTCCATTTTCTTTCCATTTTTTGTATTTTCTACTGCATTTATTTTGTAGCCAAAACCATCAAAACCGCTGAATTACAAAGAAAGGTTAAATTCAGCGACTTTGTCGGCGAGTTTTTTCTGGTATGGTTTTTCCCCATTGGCATCTGGATTTTACAACCGACCATCAACAAATTGGAAGATAGCATGGATCATGATGAGTTTGACAATATTTTGTAAACATCAATAAGGATAAATGCCCGATCATAAATGGCACTTATGATCGGGCACTTAAAACTATTGCACCAACAATTTTTCCGTCCAAAGCTCACCATTAGCTAGTTTCATTCTCAAAAGGTAAAGCCCGGGCGTATCTGGTGTAGTCAGATTGAACTTCAACCCCAGTTGATTCACTTGTTGCAAAACGCGTCCATCCATTCCAATGACCTGGGCTTGAAGGGGGGCTTCTGAACAGTTAATTGTTACCGAAGCGCCTCGTTCCATTGGATTTTTAAATTGCAATTTGAATTTGTTGCTGCTCAGGTCATTCACCCCCACCGAGGTAGAAAGGCTGACGGCAATGTTGGTGTTTTCGGTCAAACTCAGGGTGTCCACATAGCCCACTTTACCATTGAGGCTCACCGTAACCCGGTATTTTCCTTTGAAGCCCCGTATTTGTGCAACTCCGCTGGCATTCGTGCTGGTGCTGGTATTGGTCCACCATTTGTTGAACAACAAATCGGAAACCGCCTTGCCCGCCGGGCGCATCGACCAATCCAGACGGTAATAAGGGCCATTACCTAGCCAATGTGCACCTTGCCAAAAGCCCCAACTCAAGAACCCGTCTACAGAAGGGTGGCTAAAGCACATCGTCAAAAAATCGGCGGTAAAGCGGGCGGCGAGGCTGTCGCTCACCAGATTGCCATAATCGTACTCCGTGATTTTGGCGCGAGCACCGAAGGTATTGTAAAAATCGTCCAGCGTAGTTTTGACATCGTATAGCGAAACCAAACCTGAACTGATGTGCCCCTGAAAACCAATACCGTCAATTTTGATGCCCGCATTTTGAATTTCCTTTAAGTACTGTTTGGTGCGTTCATACACCACGCTTCCGGGCAAATTGCCTTGGTCTATGGTGGTGTAATCGTTGAGGTACATTTTGATGGAAGGGTCTATTTCTTTTACTTTTTTCAGGATATCGACATAAATTTCCCGGCCAGTAACATACCCCGGACTACCCGCCAGGGCTTTGGCTAACTCTTCATTGATCGTGATTTCATTGAGTACGTCCCATTCCTTCACTACTCCCTTGATGCCAGGATAATTCAAAATTTCGGTCAGGCGGCTATTGATGCGTTGCTTCAGGTACGCTGGATTGGTTTTGTTCTTTTCCATGTCATCGGGCAAGTATTGCCAGGCGGGCCAGACCAAATTATGCCCCCGTACCGCCACCCCACGATCGTTTAACCAGGTAGTCGCTTTGGCCACATCGGCATTGCTAACAAACCATTTTTCCTCCCAGGCATCCCATTTCATGTCGTTTTCAAAAACCACCTCGTTGAACCCGTGGCCTTTGCCGTCAAAGTCGAAGATCTTTTGCTGGTAGGTATTGTCCTGTTGTTTGTTTCCGGCAATGCGGTTGGCGGTGATGGCCGAGCCAAATTTGAATTCGTGCTCCAGCATTTCCATTTTTACCGTAGCGCCTGCTACAGGATCTCCGTTGGCCTTCTTCACATTCACCGTAAAATTGGCCTTGCGGATTTGCTCTATTCGTTGATCCGCTTCACTCCGCCAGGCGGCATTGGCTTCAGAACCTGCGTAGTTTTGGTGCAACTCAACGGGAAAACGATCAATGGTGTATTGGTTTTTAAAATCGATCAAGGCAATTCCGGCAATCTGGATGCTTTGGGCTTTGAACCCAGTATGGAAACCGAAGTTGAGTTGCTTCGCTGCATAGTCAAAATCGGCATTAAAAGGAGCAACAAACTGCTGCCACTCCGAGCCAATTTCTGTAGTGAGGAAAATTTCTTTCTCATACGTATTGGCACGTTCCAGGAATAAATTGACTTTGGCTTTTCCCGCACCTGCTGAGCGTACCCAAATCACCATCAAGCAAATTGAACCTTTGGTGATGGCCTGGGTGTTACTGCAACTGATCCCGCTGCTCCAGGGTTCGGTTCCCGGGGAACTGATGGTCATCTGCCGGAAACGGGTGAAGCTTTGCCCTGTGATGGTGGTATTGCTGCTAAAGGTTCCGCCATATCCGCCCATTGAATTGAGCGCTTGATTTTCATCGGCAGGAAGCAACCAAAGCCCTCCTGAAAGGTTATATTTGCTGCTCAATTGGGATTGCAAATTGGTGTAATAGGCACTTTGTGCAGAAAGTTGAACCAAGTGCAAGCCGGCAAGAAGGAATAAAACTAGTTTTTTCATAATAGACTACTTGTTTCCAGGTTTTGAGAAGAGATAGGTTCGTTCAATTTACGAGCTTTTCTTTTTCCTTAAAAGTAGTCAATCGAAGGAAATACCATGATTCTGTACAACGAAACCATAAAAATTGAAGGAAGCATCCACGAGGAATGGCTGGAGTGGATGAAAACCGTACAAGTGCCAGAAATTATGGCTACGGGCAAATTCAGTGAGCACCGCATTTGTCGCCTCTTGCACGACGATGAGGACGGCGGAGTTACCTACGCCATTCAATACTACAGTCCGGATATGGAAACTTTTCGGCGCTATCAGCAGGAGGATGCTGCACTATTTCAGCGCAAACACATGGAGCGGTATCGGGATCGGTATGTGGCGTTTCGGACGCTGATGGAAATCGTTTGATGAGAGATGAGAGATGAGGGATGAGAGATGAAAGTGGTAGCCCAAATCTTTCATCTTTCATCTCTCATCTTTACGATTTACTCTTTCTTCTTAAAGTCCCCATCTTTCCAGGCCTTAAAGAACTTGCCCCAGGCGATAGGGTTGAAGATATTCATCGGGGGCGCTTGCCCATAATAGTAGTAATTGCTGGCCTGACGGCGCAGGTAGAAGTCGGCATTTTCGTCGCCGTCGAAGCGGGTACCTACCTCGGCTTTTTTCAAAGATTCTTTAGCGATGTTTTCAGCGGCGCGTTTTTGCAGCTCCGGCGTGACATCCATGGCCAGGAATTCCAGGCGGAAGTGATCGCGGCTTGGCCAGGGGAAGATCACCGTTTCGGGCAGGTTGACTACATCCTGGGTCATGAGCTGCACCAAAGAATAACGATCGTCTTTTAGATCTTTAGGGATTTTGTATTCTACCGTTTCATAGCCCACCGTGGAAAAACGAATCACGTCACCTTTTTCTACCACAATGGAGAAAAAGCCTTTGAGGTCGGAGTATGTACCCCGATTTTTTCCTTTGATAAACACGTTGGTATAGGGGACAGGGATGAGCTGATCATTGCTTCCGTCCAGAACCAAACCTGAAAACTGAACCAAATTGGAATCCCGTTGCGCCTGCAATTCAGCCCCCAGGCTGGTGATGCCAACCAAAAACAATATCCACCAGATGCGCTTTATCATCATTCTGAACGATTTTCTATTAAGACCTCGCCAAAGCTGGAAAGGTTTGTTAAGACTCTGCTAATTTACAATTTTTCCAACGATTGTCCATTTATGGCCTATTTATTCGCTGGATTTGCCCCCTTTTGAGCAAATTTCTGGGCGATCTCAGGATCAATTCGTTGCGCTTGAGCCAGGGCTTGTTGGGCTTTGTCCAGGTCGCCTACTTTTTGATAGGCCATTTGTAACTCAAACCAGGCATCGGCACTTTTCGGGGCCAGGTCTCTGGCTTTTTCAAAATAAGGCAGAGCAGCTTGTTGATTTCCGCCAAAACTGTTGGCTACACCCAACAAACGAACTGTCGCATAATCGTTGGGGTTCAAAGCCAAGGATTGTTGCAGGTATTGTAGCGCTTGTGCCAGGTTGCCCCGTTTTTCCCCTTCCTCTTGTCCCAACAGGCGGTAAGCAACAGCCAGATTATTTTTGGTGTTTGCGTCACTATTGTTGAGGCCATAAGAAGCATTGAGGTATTTGACCGCATCGGCATATTTTTCCAAATGCAAGTAACAAGTGCCCAGTAGGAAAAAACCGTCTTTGTAGCCCGGATGGATTTGCACCGCCTGCAACAAATGGGTCTCTGCCTCTTGCAGCAAGGCAATGCGCCCCAGTGAGTCGTCCTTCATTTTTTCCGCATCCGAAATCAATTGTCCACCCAGGGCATTGTGCACTTTGGCGCTGTTCACTGAGGTTTTAGCGTCAGTTCGAAAGAGCGTCAGGTTGTTCTTCCAGGCAGGGTTTCGAGCAATCGTCAATCCGCCAAAAACCAGGGCTACCGCACCAATCCCCATCAAGAGGGTTTGAGGGCGCTGCGTTTGAGCCGATTTTCCGTACAAGACATTGGCCAGAATGGCCACCAGTGCAAAACACAACCCCACCGAAGGCATAAAAATCAGACGCTCCGACATATTGGTACCCACTACCAGCCAAACGTTTGAAACGATGGAAAGGGTGGCCAGGTAGAACAGTAGCCCATAGGCAACTGGTGATTTTTTGCGCAAGCCCATCACACCTACTATTCCCATGCCTAAATACAGCAAAAAGCTCAGTAGTGCCCCCGGTTGCCCCCAGCTCATGCGGGGAATGTGGTTGGGGTAATAATCGTGGGTCAATGGGTAGGGGAACAAAAACAACTGGATGTATTTACCCAGGGTATAAAACACCGTAGCTTGCCGTTCCGCCCCGGTGAATGGAACGTATTGGTTGCCCTCCAGTTTGAGGAAAGGGTTGTTCATCAGTTCATTGGATGCAGTGCCAATTTGGGCATTGGGCAAAACGCTGGAACGTACAATCAAAAACAGGATGGCGATCGCTAAAAAAGGAGCAGTCCTCCGCAGGATTTGAGCTATTGATGCATTGGTAAAAAACCAATAGGTGAGCGGCACAACTGCTAAAAAGGTAATGGCGTTTTCTTTGGAAAAAATACCAATCAAAAAAGATACTGCGGCCAGTGCTTCCCAGCCCAGGTTGCCGGATCGAAAACTACGCAAGGAAAAATACAAAGCGGCCAAACTGCCCAATAAAGCCATAATTTCATCCCGTCCTTTGATGTTGGCTACAGCCTCGGTATGCAAGGGATGCGCTACAAAAAGTATGGCTGCGGCAAACGCCAACCAGGAGCTCAAGGTTTTGTTCCAACGGTAAGCAAACAAACCACTCGCCAGCAGATAAAACACCAGACCCGTCAATCCATACCACAATACATTGAATAAATGCCCCCAAAAGGCAGCTTTGCCAAAAATGCTTAACTCCACTGCAAACATCGCCAGCGTAAAGGGGCGATAACGCCCTCCTTCCAACAAACCTTGCTTATCCGTTTTGAAAAAACCATGGAAGGTATCTTTGTTAAAAATATCCGCTAACCCCGCCCAACCCTTTTGGACGTGCATGTTTTCGGTAATGACAATCGCGTCATCAAGCGCAAATTGGTGCCCTAAAGTATTCGCATAGAGCAAAATACTCAACACCATCAGGATGATCAAATGCAGCTGAAGGGGTGGATTGCCTGGATCTTCTACCGTAGGTACAGCACTGGAACTCGGTGAAGCCTTGGGCGTATTTTTATTCGGGCTATTTTTACCATCTGTATTTTTCCTTCCTTTGGGCGCTTTGCTCATGGCTACAATTAATTTTGAATGCCCGAAGTTAGAGAATATTGCGTCGCACACAAAATGCTGTGCGCACAAGCTTTCCAAAAGTGTAAATCTTTTGGAAACTGTTCTTGAATTCAGCATTGCGTGAAAAAGACAGCGGCATCAATATTGCCCCGGACAAGCCCGGTAACGCCTCCGCCAGGCCATCTGCCAAAACAGTAGCCGAATCCAGCGAATCAACCAAATGATCGGATGCAACAACACAATAGAAATTTCTATCAACAATAGAAAAGCCAATATTATGGCCATAAATTGAGTCTGACCATTGCGCGTGAGAAAAATAAGGCCCGTGTATCCTGCGAGAATCAATACCAGGGTGAATACCGTCCAGACGCTTTCACGCCCAATTGTGATGGGGGCAAACACCTTGACCGGGCGGTGATAAGTCTTCAGTTTGGGTCGGTCACGGTTCTTTTTTAGCTGAAAAACACGGTGTTCGATCTTAGTAGAGCAGGCAATGCTCGCCAATAAGTTTTGGTTAATGCTTAAAAAGCAAACCAGGGTAAGTGTTAAAACCAAGGGTTTCATGATGAGGATTTAGCTTTGAAACCTCATTTTCAAGGACCTAATTATGCTTCATCTTTATTTTAACGCAATTATTTTACCATGATTTTTTGAGCACCTTGCAGAGCAGTTATCAGCCCAAAAAGCCATTCATTTTTTTATTGAATGAAAACAATATCACAAAGTTGTAAGAATATCCCTAATTTTGTGGCTAAATCATCTCAAGGAAAGTAGCAATAGCACAGCTCACACTAAAATCATCCGATGAGTCTGGCTGCTTTGCCTTGTTATAACGATCAAAATGGGGCCTGAGATATTACTCACACTTTTTTTAGTTTTATTAAACGGATTCTTCGTTGCGGCGGAATTTGCCATCGTCAAAGTCCGCATCTCACAAATTCAAGTCAAGGCAGCAAACAGTTTTACTGGGCGGATTGCGGAAAGTGTAGTCAGCAACCTGGATGGTTATCTGGCAGCAACCCAATTGGGCATCACGTTGGCCAGTTTGGGTTTGGGCTGGATTGGCGAAGATGTTATGACAAAATTGATTTTGGCCGCCATGGAAGGCCTTCGAATACAAGTAGATGAAGCCCTGGCACACCGCATAGCACTGCCCATTGCCTTTAGTGTCATCACGGTGTTGCACATTGTTTTTGGAGAATTGGCCCCCAAATCGCTGGCTATTCGTTTCCCAACTTCCACCACGCTGTATACTTCGGTACCGCTCAAGGTTTTTTACTTTGTGTTTCGCCCCTTCATTTACATCCTCAATGGCTTGGCTAATTTTATTCTGCGACTGATTGGCATTCAGCCAGTTCCGCACGCGGAAATCCACTCAGAAGACGAGCTCAAACTCATCATTGCCGAGAGTGCAGAGGGGGGGGCCATTCGTGCCTCCGAACGTGAGTTGATTCAAAATGTGTTTGACTTTGATGATCGTACGGTAAGACAGGTGCTCAAACCCCGCAACCAAATCGCGGCCATCAATGTAGCCATGCCCATCGATGAGGCAATTGACTATGCGATCCAGGAAGGGTATTCGCGGTACCCAGTGTATGAAGGCAGCATGGACAACATCATTGGCTTCATTTTGACCAAAGACCTATTGGCCACTTTGCGCAGTCAACACCGTCAGGTCGATTTTCGCAGCATGATCCGTGAATTGTTGTTCATATCATCCAGCAAAAAAATCAGCCAGGTGCTCCGCCAGTTTCAGGAGCAAAAAAACCAGATGGCCATCGTAGTCAATGAATTTGGTGGAATGGTGGGTTTGGTGACGTTGGAAGACATCATTGAAGAACTGGTGGGCGACATTCAGGATGAAACGGATACCGAAATGCCCATTGTGGAAAAAGTATCCGATAAAATTTTTCGCATCCAGGCGCAACATCCATTGGATGAAATCAATGCATTTCTACCTACCCCCCTACCTGAAAGTGAATCTTACATCACCCTGGCGGGTTTGATCATGGAACACAGTGAAGAATTACCAGAAGAAGGACAAGAATTGATCATTCATCCTTATCAGGTGCGGATCATCGATATGGTTCAGAACAGCCCATCGGTTATCGAGATGTTGGTTTTGGATGTGCCTTCGAGGGAAGGGGACGAATAAGGGCAGGTATAAGCGGATAATTTGTTTTCAAACATTATCTTTGCGCCCAAATCCTCTAAAAATGCTCAATAAGTCTAAGCTCCAGACAATCAGCACTACAAAATACCCTTTCAATTTTAGTGGCTATTTTGGCCATGGCCTACACCTGTTTGGCCGTGAGGCAGGCCAGTTTGTAGGGTATACCTTGATCCATTTGCTGCTCTTTTTATTGGTTCGAACCTTTGCCCAGGAAGCCATTTATTACCTGTTGGTCGTTTTGCCTTCATTCTTGTCCGGCTATTACATTGTAGCCCGCGATATTGATCAGGATGAAGACGTCCCCTTCAGTCGGTTTTTTGCGGGTTATTACCATGCGCCGGGTTTGTTGGTTATTGGTGGAATCATCCTATTAGGCTGCGGCATTCTGAGTATTCCTTTTCTCTACTTTGAGCCGGGTGTACATTTGGTTGACTGGACTTATACCCGTTTTTTAATCGCCTTGTACCTCACCCTGGGGGCTTATCCATTGTTGTTACCCGTGGTCTTTTTTTACAGCTTTTTTCGCTGGGCGCCCATGCTGTATCTTTTTTCCAAAATGAGCATTCCTGAGGCCTTGATCATGAGTTGGAAGCTGGTTAAACCACGTTGGTTTTTGCACTTTCTGTTTACCATTGTGCTGGCAATTATTGGTGCTCATTTCTCCATGTATCTATTTTACGTGTTGAGCCTCTTTTTGGTAGGCGTAACAGCCTGTATCGATTATGCGTCCTTTGCCCAAATTACGGAAGAAGCACAGGAAAAGGTTTCGACAACGGAAGACTCCGAGCCAGAAGCACAGCCCGAACCTACTGCCGCTGCATTAATCCCTGAAAAATCAGTCCCCCCAATAGCCCAACTGCCAGTAGAAGCACCTCGGGCAGTTGCTTCCGAAAACAGTGTGATCGATACAGAAGATGACCTTTGGCATGTACCAGATGAAAAAGAGGTCAGAACAAAGTTTGAATTATTGCTCAACCGGAAGTCTCGTTTGGACATCAAAGGCTATTTCGGCAAATCTTTTCGGCTATTTTCCGACGACATCGGGAATTTTATCCCTTATACCTTTGTCGTGCTCTTCACCCTTTTGCTTACTCGTTTGGTTGGGTCGGTCGGCATTATTGCCAATATGTTGCTGGCAAACCAACTCATTGCCGGCTATTTTGTCGCCGGAGCTTCTTTGGAAAGGGGGCACAAAAAGGGAATCGGCACTTATTTTGCCGCCTTTGAATTTGTACAAACCATTGGCCTGTTTAGTCTGATCCAGTTTTTGGTCAACTTCATCTTGTTTTTACCTTTTTTATTTACGGTAGGGCGCAACCTGTTT
This sequence comes from Haliscomenobacter sp., assembly GCF_965225875.1. Lineage (GTDB taxonomy): Bacteria > Bacteroidota > Bacteroidia > Chitinophagales > Saprospiraceae > Haliscomenobacter. The sequence goes on from NZ_CBDDBS010000002.1 coordinate 2,686,084, forward strand.
CGCTTCGACCTGATTGGGCATGAGGCCTATCCCTATTGGTCATTTTTATTGCTGGTGCCTTTGATTTATTTGAGTATGGCCTGGCGTTGGGCACCCGCGCTGATGATCTTTTACCACATGAGGTTGTGGGAGGCGATGGAAACGAGTCGGAAATTGATTTCCCGCAATATATTTGGGCAATTGATCCATGTTTTGCTCATTACGTTACCTTTGCTGATCCCAATTATCGTTAATTTGTTAGGTGTCAGCTTTCAACCAGGAGCATATAGTTTGCTTTTTTTACTGCTGATTGGCTACAGTTTTGGAGCTGACTATTTTGCTTTTGCAGATGAGGTAGACTTGTTTGAAGAAACCGATTCTGAAAAACTGGATCTCCTCGACCATTTTATTGAAACGAAAGAATAAGCAGCAACGGGTTGCTACTTATTCCTTCGTTCAGACCTATTCTCCCTTCAAACTCTCCACCGGGTTTCGGATGGCCGCTTTCAAACTCTGAAAACTCACTGTCAACAGCGCGATCCCCACAGCCATGACTCCCGCCAGGGCGAAGACCCACCATTCCAACTGGACCCGGTACGCAAAATTGTCCAACCATTTGCGCAAACCCCACCAGGCAATTGGGCTGCCAATAAGAATGGCAATACCCACCAAAAGCACAAAATCCCGCGAAAGCATCAAGACAATGCTGCTGATACTGGCACCTAACACCTTGCGTACCCCAATTTCCTTGGTGCGTTGTTCGGCGGTAAAGGTGGCTAGGCCCAGCAGGCCCAAGCAAGAAATTAACACTGCAATGGCCGCTGCGGTATTGACCAGGGTTGCCAGTTTTTGCTCACGGCTATAGAGTTGATCAATGGCATGGTCTAAAAAAGTGTATTCAAATTTCTTATCATCTGGGTAAACCGCGTTCCAGGTGCTTTGAATTTTGGACAGCGTAGCCTGGAGGTCGCTCATATTTTGCCCTGCCACACTTAGTTTGATACCCAAACCACCCGACATATTGGGAATATAGGCAATGAAAGTGGGCTTGATCCGCTGGTGCATGGTATTTTCATGAAAATCGGCCACCACGCCAACCACCGGGTAATCCCGGCCATTAAGATTGAGCAATTGCCCGATTGCTTCAGCCTCCTGTTTAAAGCCCATCATTTTGGCCAAACTTTGGTTGATCACCAATTCCCTGAGCGTATCACTGGGGTAGTAATTGCGGCCTGCCATCAGTTTGAGTTGGTACATGGGAATGAAATTGGCATCTCCAATTTTGGCGGATACTTCAATTTCTTTTTTCCCTTCTCGATTGTAGGTAAGTTTGGTCAAGGCATAGTTCTGACTCAAGGGTGCCGCCCACTGCGTAGCCACTTGCTTTACCCCAGCAATTTGGCGCACTTTTTCGGCCAACACCAAACTTTTTTCGCCTCTCGGCGTGTTGAGCGTAATGATCTGATCGGTCGAAAAACCCAAATCTTTGTTGCGCATAAAGTTCAACTGCCGCCCCACCATCAGGGTTCCAATGATGAAAATCAGGGACACGGTAAACTGGAAAACGATAAGCCCCCTGCGCAGAAAACTCCTCGAAGAACCAGCCAATGCTGTAGCTCCTTTCAGGGCAATGGCCGGGCGATAAGCCGATAAAATGATGGCCGGATAAAAACCCGCCAAAAAAACTGTAACCAGGGTAATGCCCAACAAGTACAACAGGACCGTCGGGTTAAAAAGGGTAAAATGAATACCCGCAGGAATAAAGGATTGAAAAATGTGCAAAATGGGGTTGGCCATGATTAAGGCCACAACCAAAGCGATCAAGGTCAAAATCAAGGTTTCACTCATAAATTGCCCAATTAAACTCCATCGGCTACTGCCCAAAACCTTGCGCATCCCTACTTCCCGCGAGCGCTGGCTGGCCTGAGCTGTAGACAAATTGATGAAGTTGATGGCAGCAATGATCAGGATGAACAGAGCCACTCCTGCCAAGCCATACAAAGTGGGCAAGTGGGCCTTTCGGGAATAATTGTCCATAAAAGCAGGATTGAAATGCAGGTCAGACAAGGGCTGCAGTTGCAAATCCACTACAAAATCGCCAGTTCCTGCTTTGGGGCCAAAATGGCGTTTGCCAAAAGCGCTGAGCTGGGCGCTTATTTGCGCTTCAGGGGTTTTGGGGGCAAGTTTGACAAACAGTTGCGAAGCCGACCAAATGTCATTCCACTCGTCCAGATTGATTTCGTTTTTCAATCGACTGGCCCGGATGGTCGGTGCAGAGATAAAGTCCGTAAAGCCCAAATCCGTGCGTTCCGTCCAGGGCGCAATGATGCCACTCACGGTCGTACGAATGGAATCCCGGTAAATGAGTTCGCGGCCAATAAAAGACTGGGGGTCGCCTGTTCCAAAGTAAAACCGAGCCTTGGGTTCAGTCAAGACTACCCGATAAGGCTCGTTCAAAGCCCCTTCGGGATCACCTGCCAGCCAATGGTATTTGAAGATGTTGAAATAGCTTTGTTCGGCAACAATGATTTGGGCGGGGTCTTTATCCATGTCCCGTCCGGGGAAAACTTTATCGGCTTTCCCTTGCTGGAGCACTACAACATTGCTTTCCAGGTTGTGAAAAGAAGCAACAGTTTCTAAATCCTTCACTTCTTCGCGTAGGCTGGCAGGTACGGCCCGAGGTACAAAACCGATGGGGTTAAAGGTGTTCTCCTTGCCAAATTTAGCTTGCCCCACCACGCGATAAATGCGCTCCTGATCGGGGTGAAAACGATCAAAACTCAGTTCAAAATGAATGATCACTCCCAATACCAAACATGCGCTAATGCCCAGGGTGAGACCAAGTAGATTGATGGCGGCGGTAGCTTTGTGGTTCCAAAGCTTGCGCCAAGCGATTTTTAATTGATTTTGCAACATAGCCGGATGAAATAAGGGTGTGTTAGAATAAGGTTGGGGTTTTCGTTTGAGGGCGAAGGGTTTGAGGAAACTCAGTACGGACCAGATGTACTGTTGCCGGGCACTGCGCAATCCAAATAACTGCACCTGCCGTTGGAATCGTTCGTACAAGTCCCCCTGGATTTCTTCGAGCAGGTGGGGCGCACAAAAAAACTCCAATAGCCGGTCGGCCCACCGGGGTGGTTCAGGAATTTTTGCACTCATAGGTCAAAGGCAATTGAAGGCAAGGAATTGGGCGGAATTGAACTCCACAAACGCTCGCGCACCGAACGGATTTCGTGCAGGGTTTGACTGCCCTGGGCAGTGACGGAAAAAAGGCGTTTGCGCCGGCCTCCCCTTTCAGCTGTTGCATCGCCGAGGTAGGAACTCAACATGCCTTTTTCTTCCAGTCGATGTAAGGCGGCGTGCACTGCGCTCAAACTGACGCTGCGTCCCGATTGTTCGTCGAGTTCATTGTTAATAGAAACGCCGTACGCCCCTTCACCCAACACGGCAACAGTCAGCAAAACGATCTCTTCAAATTCTCCCAGATAAGTTCTTCGCATGATTTCATCATTATATCAACTTTTGTAGAACAAATGACATGCCAAAAAATCAAGCTGCTAATAGTGAGGCAAATAGGCGTGTAAGCAATTTTAATTTGACCGAATGTGGACAGTAGCTTGTGCGGGAATGGACGAAATCGCTTGCGGGGGTGATTTGGCAGGGGTGGGCCACACTACTGGCCATTTTGCTCGGAGGACATGAATAGCCGCTGGCTAAAGAAGGCGCATCAATTCAAGGTTCCATAGATCAAACAATTTGAAACCTCCAGGCTTCAGCCTGCAAGGCGATTGAATAGCCCCAGGCTTCAGCCTGGGGATTACGGTAATCGCTCTCTTTTGGGCTTTAGCCCAACTCTTTGAACACCTTATGAATATTGGGCTAAAGCCCAGATCGGGGGGCATTACGCCAACCCCAGGCTAAAGCCAGGGGCTATTCAATCATTATTCAGGCTAAAGCCTGGAGGTTTTCGATTATCTTCCAAGCTGATGAAGTTTTTAGAATAAAGTGTCTCTAAATGAGCCAGAAATTGAGAAAAGCTAGCAGCTACAAAAGGTCGTTTATTTCCAAAAATTGCATAAGCCAGGGGCTATTCATGTCCTCCACGTCTGAAAAACAAAAATATCCATTAGTGTAGGCTTAGCCTTATTTCCCTTTCCCCCTTTCAGGATTCTCTTTTAAAAACGCTCCCCAATCATTGTATTTTTTCCCGGCACCGCCAAAGGGCGAGCGCGACTGATAATAATGGCAAACCGCTGCAGCGAGTGCATCCGTCGCATCCAGGTACTGCCCGTCGAGGTTTACTTTCAGGGTGTTTTGCAACATGGCGGCTACCTGTTCTTTGGCTGCGTTGCCATTTCCTGTAACGGATTGTTTGATTTTTTTAGGCGAGTATTCCGTGATTTCCAAACCTTTGGTGATGGCCGCTGCCATGGCCACCCCTTGTGCACGGCCCAATTTGAGCATGGACTGGGGGTTTTTGCCAAAAAAAGGCGCTTCAATGGCCAGGTAGCGGGGGCCATATTGGGAAATGATGCTGGTGATGCGTTCAAATATGCGCTGGAGTTTTTGGGGATGGTCTTCAAACTGTTTGAGGTAAACCACTCCAATGTCCACCGGGAGCAGCACGTCTCCCTTGACCTCCAGAATGGCGTAACCTAAGATGTTCGTGCCTGGATCGACGCCCAAAATGCGGTAAGTTTCCAATTTTTCTGCCACCCTTGCTGATTTTGCTGCAAAGTAGAACTATTTTTACGCTAATGCAAATTAATTAAAACTCTTTGTTTTGTTCAAGAACACTCGTAATACTTCGCCATTCTGGGTTTTGTTCCGCTATTTACTGGCATTGGCGATCATATGGGGTTTGTACACCGAACTTTTTCGCCGCAACAACTTTGACGAACTTTGGGGGCTTTTTCGCCAAAGCCTATCGGGAACTGCCTTGGTCTATCTGCTTTTGTGTTGCTTTTTAATGCCGTTTAACTGGCTGCTCGAAACCTTCAAGTGGAGGGTATTCACCCAACCCTGGAGTGGGATGCCTTTCAGCCAAAGTTGGCATGCCGTTTTAGCTGGAGTAGCTGCATCAATGCTCCTTCCCAACCGCAGTGGAGATTATCTGGGGCGCTGGTTGGTGGCTCCAAAGGGGCAAAAAGCCCAAATTATGTTGGCGACCATCGCCAGCAATTATTGCCAGTTTTTGGTGTTGTTGGGAATGGGTTTCCCGTCTTTGTTGTGGCTGGGGTATTACACCAAAAATTCGCCTATTGAGCAGACCGGGCTTTTTTTAAGCTTCATCATCGTACTATTTGTAGGCCTGCTCTTATTGGGCGTAGTGGTGATTCCCCAATTGTTGCATCATTATGCGGACCGGATCAGGGCTGGAGCCTGGCAGGGCTTTTTCAAATTTTTACAAATGCCCCTACAACAGGGCCTGGAGATCACGGAGCGCTACAGCTGGCGCACTTTTGCGTCTGGTTTTGGTTTTGCCTGGCTGCGCTATGGCTTGTACTGCATCCAGTATTACGCCATTTTGCGTTTTTATGGCATTGATTTGCCTCTGGATGCGGCGCTGGCCGGGGTTGGCAGCATTTATTTGCTACAGACCGCGATCCCGTTGCCGCCGGTGCTGGCTTTGTTGGCCAGGGGTGAAATTGCGCTGCTGATTTGGGGCATTTGGGGGGCCAATGCCCTGAGCATTCTGGCGGCCTCTTATACCTTGTTCGTACTAAATTTAGCCTTCCCGGCGTTACTTGGTTTGTTTTACATCGTCAAAAAATGGTAAAAATCGAACCTTGAATCCGGTTTTTGCTGTTTAAATGAAATTAAAAGAGTGATTGACAAAATTTGGGCAAAGCAAAAAATGACGGATGATGCCGGGTTGTAGAGACGCACGGCCGTGCGTCTCTACAGTGCGTTGCGCCCATTTTATCATGCACTTAAATCAAAACGATAAGTCTATGTTTCTCTCCAGGATGATGAAAATTGCTGCCGTTCCTCTCTTGCTGGGCTTGAGCGCCTTCCGCAGCCCGCAGTCCGAAAGTGTACCCAACCACATCCCCATGTATGGAGGGGATCAATGTGACATGGACAACCAAGTGTTCAAGCATGGGGAAGAAATGGTCTACAAGGTTTTTTACAACTGGAATTTCATCTGGATGTCGGCTGGCGAGGTGACTTTTAAGGTGGAAGACATGGGTGACCGCTACCATTTTTCGGCACATGGTGGCACGTACAAGGGTTACGATGCCTTTTTCAAGGTGCGCGACAAGTATGATGCCTATGTGGACAAAAAGACCCTGCTGCCCATTACTTCGGTACGTGAAGTAAACGAGGGCAAATACACCTTGTACGATCGTTTGTCTTTTGATCGGGAAAATGGCAAGGTAAAATCCCTGCGTGGCAAAACCAAGGATGTTGCCCAAGTCACAGAATACGACACAGATTCTTGCATCCACGATATTTTGTCGATGGTGTATTGCGCCCGCAACCTCAATTATGAACAAATGAAGCCAGGGCAAGACTTCCCCATCAAAATTTTTATCGATAAAAAAACCTGGCCCTTGAAGGTGAATTACAAAGGTAAATTTGCCAATAAAAAAATTCGGGGCCTGGGGCATTTCAATACCGTAGCCATTAACCCGGAGGTGATCAAAGGCTACATTTTTAAAGAAAGTTCCAACCTGACCATCTGGGCAACTGATGACAAAAACCGTTTGCCTTTGATGATCGAGTCGCCTATTTCAATTGGGTCTGTGAAGGTGATCCTGAAAAGTTACAAGGGAGTTCGTTATCCGGTTAGTTCCAAAGTGAAGGATAAAAACGACGGTGAAGAAATCAGCCCTGAAGATGAAGAGAAATAAAAGCCGATTTTGTTTCCGTTCCTGAGCATTGTTTACCTTTGGAATAAAAAATACACTATGCTGCGTCGCTTGTTGCTTGTTTTGGGACTAATTGTGGTTTTTGCTGCCGGGTTTTGGATTGCGAGAGCTGTTTTTAAACCCAAAGAACACGTAGTCACCCAAGCGGAAGCTTCGGTACTACTGGAAAAAATGCAAACCGTAGCCAAACTGGTCACGGTAGAAGGCTATTTCACTGAATTGTACAGCCACAAGGACTACTGGCGCTACGACTGGTGGATCTTTAGGAAGAAAGCCCTGTTGCGGGTAAAAGCGCGGGTATCAGTGGGCTACAACCTGGAGGGCCTAGACATTAAGGCAGATACCGCCACCAAAACCATCACCATCCGCAACATTCCCAAAGAACCCGAAATCATTTCCATCGATCACAGCATCGATTATTACGACATTTCGGAGAGTTCCTTCAATACCTTCACCCCCGAAGACTACAACAAACTCAATAAAAAAGCCCGCGACTTGATTGAACAAAAAGCGAAGGAAAGCGATTTGATTAAACAGGCTCGTGCACAAGGCATTGAAATCATTGACTTGATCCAATTCATTGGCGAAAGCGCGGGCTGGACAGTCCAGCAAGAGTCTGCAGTTCCAAAACCGAAGGTGGAGACTCCGGCGGCTAAACCAATCGATTAAACTATGACTGGAGCGTTTCGGGTTGCCCGCTTTTTCAACATACCAGTGCGGGTACATTGGAGTTTTTTTGTGCTGGTATTGGGTTATGTTCTCTACGCTGGATTCGATACCGACTGGGACAAAATGGCCATGTTATGGTCGGGAATTTTTGTGCTGGTGCTGTTTTTTTTAGTGGTTTTACACGAGTTTGGGCACGCACTTACCGCCCGACTGTATGGGGTCAATACTCGGGACATCATTCTATTGCCCATAGGTGGAGTTGCCCGTTTGGATCATTTGCCCGAAAAACCCGCGCATGAGTTTTGGGTGGCAATTGCCGGGCCCCTGGTCAATGTTGCCCTCGCTATACTTTTTAGTCTTTATTTGTTCAGATTCACCCCCGATCAACGTTGGGAAATCATGAATGGTGTCGTCTTTGCCAAAGGCAATTTTTTTCTCGACACCTACACCAATCTGGATCGTTTCATCTTTTTCATGGCCTGGCTAAATGTCATTTTAGCCACTTTCAACCTTATCCCTGCTTTCCCGATGGACGGGGGAAGAATTTTACGGGCTTTACTCTCTATCGGATTGGGGCGCCTGAACGCCACTCTGATTGCAGCGCGAATTGGTCAGTTAATGGCACTAGGGATGATCACTTGGGGCGTTCAGGGTATCTGGGCTGCCGGGCCAATCAATCCCATGTACGTCCTGATTGGCTTGTTTATCTTGTTTACTGCTGAAAACGAATACCGTTCTGTGCGAATGGAGGACATGGTCAGTAAGATCAAAGTGAATGAACTGATGCGGGGTAACTTTTCCCGGATTTACCTCGACGACAGCATCGAGGACGTTTTGAAGGTTTACGCCCTTGGTTTGGAAAGAAATTTTTTGGTCTTTGATCAATGGCAAAACCTGATGGGCGTATTGCCGGAGTTCAAGTTGCTGGATGCCCGTAAAAAGAAAGATTTGCAGGCGACTGTAAGCAAATACATGTTGTCGGATATTTATCCTTTGGTCAGTGCTGAAAATTTGCGTAGCGCCTTTGGTGTTCTACAGGTTTCAGACGCCGGTGCCATGCCCGTTTACAACCCCTGGAATCGGCTGGTCGGGGTACTGGATGAACATCAGTTTGCTCAGGATTTGAAGAAGAGGATGAAGGACCGGAAATGGTTCGGTAAAACCCCGTAGAGGCGACCCTATGTGGTCGCCAATCCAATAGGGGCGATCCTACATAGGGTCGCCCGTACAATAGGGGCGACCACATAGGGTCGCCCGTACAGGTTATCCTTGTATTTTCGCATACGTTTCTGCCCCACCATACAAGACATCAATCACTCCAGGTTGCCGCAAAAAATCGTGGGGGAATCCCAACTCAATCCGGCTCAATTCATTCAAATGAGCCATGATCTCATCAGTCAATTCCAGGTTTGCTGCCCCGAGGCAATCTTCCAGTTGGGCTGCTTTGGTGGCCCCCACGATAGGAATCACCGCTTTCCCCTGCTCCATCGTCCATCGAATGGCGACTTGCGCAGGCGATGCACCTAATTTTTCCGCAGCATCTACAACTTCCTGAGCGATGCGGTTGGCATAATCGGCCCGCCGTGCACTGGCTTCGGGTAGGCGGCCTTGTTCGCCCCGCAAGTATTTCCCGGTCAATGCTCCACCTGCCAAAGGCGCCCAAGGGGTAACGGCCATTCCAAAAGCATTGGCCATTGGCAACAAGTCGCGCTCAGGGGTACGTTGCAGCAAGCTGTACTCCACCTGCAAGGCTACAAATTTGGACCAACCCCGCCATTCAGCCAGCGTATTGGCCTGGGATACAATCCAGGCAGGCGTGTCAGAAATGCCGATGTAGTGCACTTTGCCCTGGGCCACCAGGTCATCCAGGCCACGCATGACTTCCTCTACCGGGGTCAGGCCGTCCCAGGCGTGTACCCAGAGCAGGTCGATGAACTCCGTATTCAAACGTTTGAGGCTACCCTCTACGGAGCGCATCATGTTCTTGCGGGAGTTGCCTGCAAAATTGGGATCCCCGGTACCATCGCGCAAAGAGTATTTGGTAGCCACCACAAAGTGGTCGCGGTTATCGGCAATGAATTCACCCAGCCATTTTTCAGAGGTGCCTTCGGTGTATCGGTTGGCGGTATCCACAAAATTGCCACCTGCGTTGGCATAGGTATCGAAGATTTGTTTGGAGGTATCGTAATCAGCGCCCCATTTCCACTCCTGGCCAAAGCCCATGGTGCCGAGGCAAAGTTCGGAAACGCGCAGGCCGCTGCGACCTAGTAGTTTGTATTTCATGATGCTTGTATTCTAAAAAATCAGGAAGATGATCTAATAAAACCCTCATAGCTGTAGAAAAGTTGAACAATCAGTACTCTTCTCCCCACACTACTGACATTTTGCTCGGAGGACATGAATAGCCCCAGGCTTCAGCCTGGGGTTGTCATAATACCCTCTGATTTGGGCTTTAGCCCTAACTTAAAAATCAAGGCTGTGGCTAAAGCCGAATCAAAAGGGGGCTCCATCACCCCAGGCTGAAGCCTGGGGCTATTCATGTCCTCCGTGTCTGAAAAACAAAAATGTCCAGTAGCGTTCTTCTCCCCATAAATGAGGATATTTCACAAACCCCTCGAAGGGATGGTTTTTGACAGTTCAGGATGGCCTTACTTTGTATCATCAAACGCATCTTGATCCACTTAAAAACCAAAGCCATGAAAAACCTGATCATCTTCGCCGCCTTGTTCGCCCTTTGTTTTTTCAACAGCTGTGATTTATCTGGCACTTATTCTACCAACACGGAAAACAGCACCCAGCTCAGCCCTGAAGACGCTCAAGTGGCAGCCATCAAGCAAAAATTGGCTGAAAAACAGGAATTGGGGGAAATTACCGATGAGCAGGCTGCGGCTTTATTGCTGTTGATTTTGGCCGCCATTGCTGAAAATGCAGGTGCGGCGGATGCGGCTTCCACAAATTTCAGCCCAGAGGTAGGTAATTCTGGCTATAGCGAAGATGAAGTCATGGACATGGTAATCGATCACTCAATCAATCCCGCGGGGACAATCGACTACAACTATTGACTTTTATGATCCCAAAGACAGTTGTTCAAAAATATCATCTACATCATCAAAAGACTTTATCCCAGTTTTTTCTTCTTCTCCGCCTAATAAGTTAAGTCCGGCGGGTTGTAGGTAGTCCAGCATTTCTTTGACTTCGCTGGCCTGAACGCCAATCCCCAACAAGATTGGGTAACGCTGGCAAAAATCGCGCAAGATTTCTGGACTCAACATTTCCCCTTTTTGGACCTCAGCCCAAGTAAACCCACCTTTGTCAAAATTGAGCAAAAAACAACTGGCATGCGGCGAAAAATGGCTCAACATGAACTCAATGTCTCCCGCGCTGCTCGATTTTTCGATCACGATTTCCTTGATCACGGGTAGTTCGTTGGACAAATCCATCACCGTAGTCAAATCGGTAAACATGCCTACCTGCACTGCGTCCAGCTGCAACTCCGCCGCCTGGTGCAAAATATCTTCCTTGCTGCTCAGGCTAAATTCGCCCACAATTTTTGGCCCTTCTACCCATTCCCGCATGGCTGCCACCTGTAAGGGGCTAATGGCATTTTCTTCACCTTGACTCAGGTTGAAGCCCAGCCATTCCACTTCCCAGGCTGAAAAATAACGCGCATCGGTGAGGTTGGTAATCGATCCCGCCTTGATTTTGATGGCCGACATGTTGACAAATTTGGCGGCGAAGATAGTTGAAAAAATGGCTTTCGGTTTACCTTTGTATGGCGCAAAAAATTACTTCCCGATTTTTTTAGAGGCTTTTGAATAGGAAGCTCACTCGAAATGAAGCATTCGACTTCCTATTCAAAACCCAAATCGGGAAGTTAATTTTTCTGCGTTAATTTGTACCTAAAGACAATGCAACATGAACACAAAAACCATTGCCATCGGCTGTGATCACGCCGGGTTTCCTTTTAAAGACCTGATCAAAAAGCTGTTGATCGCCAAAGACATCAAGGTCATTGACCATGGTACCAACTCGTTGGATTCGGTTGATTATCCAGACTTTGTACATCCCGTGGCCAATGATGTGGAAAATGGTACGGCTGATATGGGCGTCTTGCTCTGTGGCAGTGGCAATGGGGTCGCCATTACTGCGAACAAACACCAGGGTATAAGAGCAGCCTTGTGCTGGACGGAAGAAATTGCCGCCCTGGCGCGCCAGCACAATGATGCCAACATTGTGTGCCTTCCAGTACGTTTCATCACGCCAAATCAGGCGGAAGCGATAGTAAATGCCTTTTTACATGCGGAATTTGAAGGGGGCCGACATGCTACGCGGGTAGGAAAAATAGCTTGTGTTTAGATGGTTCTTCTGCCGAGTTCAAACAGCAGAAAAGGATAGTCTATAAATGCGTTGCACTTTGCCCCACAAGAAGGGCAAAGTGCAACGTATAAGCAGTGGGGCAAAATGAACACTTGTTTTTTATCGCCCCTAAATCTTTTTTCAACAAATATTAATGCCTGCGATCCCGGCGATTTTCAGCGCGATCCCGCTTGTTTTCGCTGCGGTCTCTGCGGTTTTCAGCACGGTCACGAACATCTTCTCTCCGATCTCTTACATCTTCCATTTTGTCTCTGATGCCACCATTGTGCTGGGCATCACGTACATCCTCGGCGCGGTCGCGGCGATTTTCAGCGCGGTCACGTTTGTTCTCGGCACGGTCGGCACGGTTTTCGGCACGGTCAACTCTGTTTTCTGCTTTGTCCAGCACATTTTGTGCCTGGGTAGCAAAAGTCAACGCAAACAAGCAGGCGAATAGAACGAGTATTTTTTTCATTGTTGTAGGATTTTGAAGTTTAACAGTTGTTGATACTACAAATTTGCAAGAGAATCGGCTCCCGGTTTTAGAACTTAGGGGTGATTTTTTGCAATGATGCTTGGACTAAATCAATGCAGAAAGGTTTAATGGACAACTGCTCATTTCAACTCCAACTTCAAAAATCGCGCCGTATGGCTTTCCTTATGCTTCGCAATTTTTTCTGGCGTACCAGTACAAATTACCTCGCCACCACGCTGACCGCCCTCCAGCCCCATATCGATGATGTAATCTGCTACCTTGATCACATCCATATTGTGCTCGATAACCAGTACTGTGTTGCCCCGCTCTACCAGTTTGTTCAAAACTTCCAGGAGATGCCGAATGTCTTCAAAGTGCAGCCCAGTGGTAGGCTCATCCAGGATGTAGATGGTACGGCCTGTGTCGCGTTTGGACAATTCCTCCGCCAGTTTTACCCGTTGCGCTTCGCCACCTGAAAGAGTAGTGGCCTGTTGCCCCAGCGTGATGTAGCCCAAACCCACTTCTTCCAGGGTTTTGAGCTTGCGGTAAATTTTGGGGATGTTTTGGAAAAACTCCACTCCCTCACTCACGGGCATGTCCAGTACATCGTTGATGGATTTGCCCTTGTAGAGCACTTCCAGGGTTTCGCGATTGTAGCGGCGGCCCAGGCAATTTTCGCAGTGTACGTATACATCTGGCAAAAAGTTCATCTCGATCACCCGCATGCCCGAACCTTCACATACATCGCAGCGGCCACCTTTGACATTGAAGGAAAAGCGCCCGGGTTTGTAGCCCCGAATTTTAGCCTCGGGCAATTCGGCAAATATGTTGCGGATATCCGTAAACACTCCAGTATAGGTAGCTGGATTGGAGCGAGGGGTACGCCCGATCGGCGACTGGTCAATTTCAATCACCTTGTCCAAATGCTCCAAACCCCGGATTTCGGAGTAAGGCATGGGTGGCTTGAGGCTATTGTAAAAATGCTGGCGCAAAATAGGATACAAGGTCTCGTTGATAAGCGTGGACTTACCACTGCCCGAAACCCCCGTTACGCAGCAAAAAGTAGCCAGCGGAATCGAAATCGAGACCTCTTTGAGGTTGTTGCCTTTGGCCCCGATTAATTCCAGTTCCTGTCCATTGCCCTTGCGCCGTACTTTGGGCACTTCGATGTTGCGACGAGAGCTAAGGTATTCAGAGGTGATGGTGTGTTTCTCCAAAAAAGTATGTGGAACGCCCTCGGCCACCAATTCTCCACCGTGTTTGCCCGCTCCGGGGCCGAGGTCGATGAGGTAGTCGGAGGCCATCATGATGTCTTTATCGTGCTCCACGACCAATACGGTATTGCCAATGTTGCTCAGTTGGCGCAGCGCTTCGATGAGCTTTTGGTTGTCGCGTTGGTGCAGGCCGATGCTGGGTTCATCCAGGATGTAGGTGATCCCGGTGAGCTGTGACCCAATTTGAGTAGCCAAACGGATGCGTTGCGACTCGCCACCCGACAAGGTGCGCGAAGGCCGATGCAAAGTCAGGTATTCCAAACCTACGTGCATCAAGAAACCCAAACGCAGGCGAATTTCTTTGAGCACATCTTTGGCAATGAGTTGTTGGCGGTCGTTGAGAAAAACGTGCAAATTATCCATCCATTCCACCAACTCCGCGATGTCCATGTTTGACAACTCGCCAATGTGCCGATCGTGGACCCGGTAGTGCAGGGATTCCTGGCGCAAACGAAAGCCATGGCAGTCCGGGCATTCGGTGATGGTCATAAACTCCTCGGCCCAAATGCGGATTTTTTCGGAGGTGGTTTCTTCGTACCAACGCTCCAGCATTTTTACTAAACCTTCCTGCGCCATGTTGTAGATGGCGTCTTCCGCTCCATCGTATTTGATGGCCAATTTTTGCCCTCCTCCGCGCAGGATGATTTCCATGGCTTCGGCGGGAATGTCTTTAATCGGGGTGCTCAGGGAAAATTTGTATTCCTTGGCAATGACCTTAAGTTGTTTAAAGGCCATGTTTTCGCGCAATTCACCCAAGGGGGCAAAGCCACCCTCAGTGATGTTTTTACTGGGGTCGGGAATGACCTTGGCCATGTCCACCTGATTGATGAAACCCAGGCCATTACAAGTAGGGCAAGCTCCGTAGGGCGAGTTGAAGGAAAACGTATTGGGCGAGGGCTCTTCGTAGGAAATGCCTGAATCAAAATCAAAGAGGTGTTTGCTGTAGGTGGTGATTTGCTGGTTGTCCATGTTCAGGATCATCACGACCCCATTGCCAATTTTGAGGGCAGAAGCCAGGGATTCAAACAAACGACCAGGGTTGTCGGGGTTGACGGTAAGGCGATCCACGACCACTTCGATGTCGTGCACCTTATAGCGGTCTACCTGCATGTCGGGCACCACATCTAGCACTTCATTGTCGACCCGGATTTTGGTGAAACCCTGTTTGCGCACCTGCTCAAACAGTTCGCGGTAATGCCCCTTGCGGCCACGGACCATCGGCGCAAGCAAAGAGATTTTTTTGCCCTTCAAATCCAGCAACAAACGTTCCCGCATTTGCTCTTCGCTGAAACGCTCCATCTTTTTACCCGTAGCGTAGGAATAGGCTTCGCCCACACGAGCGTAAAGCAGGCGCAAAAAGTCGTAAATTTCAGTGATGGTACCTACGGTAGATCGAGGGTTCCTGCCAGTGGTTTTTTGTTCAATCGAAATAACCGGGCTCAAACCATTGATGCGCTCCACATCTGGGCGCTCCATTTCACCAATGAACTGGCGGGCGTAAGCAGAAAAGGTCTCCATGTAACGCCGCTGGCCCTCAGCGTAGATGGTGTCAAAAGCCAATGAGGACTTACCGCTGCCACTGAGGCCCGTAATGACCACCAGTTTGTTGCGGGGGATCTTCACGTTGATGTCCTTGAGGTTGTGCTCGCGGGCGCCAATTACTTCGATGAAATCCAGGCTATCGGTTCCTTTGGGTTGGCTTGACATGGTTTGATTGTTTGGGCGGGGGCAACCACGTGGGGTTGCCCGTACGATGGTGTAAAAATAAAACTTAAATCAATTTTTTTCAAAAAGAAAAAACTTAAATAGATATTTTTTAAGGAAATTTGTGCAAAAAGGTGCGGAAAAACGTTTAAAATTCATGCACTAAGAAAAACTCGTTTTCACCCCTTCAAGTTTTGATCACATGAAACCTCATCGCCAGCTTTTTTTCACTAGCCTTTGCCTAATTGCTTTACTCTTTGTCAGTGTAGCCTGTAAAAACGAAGTCGCAAAAGAACCCGTTTCTGCTGAAGAGGACCCCATTGGCGCCATCGAAGACATGGTAGACGAAACCAAAGCCCTGGCCAAAAAAGAAGCCGCCCAAGTAGATGAAGAAACCCTCAAAACGCTGGAAAGTTTACGCCAGGAGCATTTTGTGGAGGGTACGGTTGGGGAAAAATTGTATCAGGCCATCGACGCGGGCAAAGACCTCTCGGTGGAAGTTTTTCTGTTCAAAACCTTGAATTTTCAGGTGGATAAGGCGAATGTACTTCCTGCAATGCAGTCGGAGTTGCAACAACTTGCCAAACTATTAAAAGCTTTCCCAAAGTTCAAAATTGAAATAGGCGCCCATACCGAAGGTGTAGGTGATCCGATTCTGAACCTCACCCTTTCACAAGACCGCGCCACTGCAGTGGTGGATGCCTTGAGTAAAATGGGCATTGCCAAATCGCGCATGAAAGCCACCGGATATGGTGATGAATACCCGGTGGCTGACGTGCAGATGATGGAGGGTCGGATGGCGAATGAACGGGTGGAATTGACGTTTTTGAACAAATAGGTCTGGTTAAAATACCTGCCGCAAACTTATTTGCACATTCCGCAACTGCGGATCCGACCAATAAGGCTCCTGCACATTTGGCAGCAACAAGCCCGTTTCCAGTTGCCCTTTTTGCCCACCGCGCCCTAATAGATTGATGCACTGCAAGCTGAGGGTAAACCTTCTGCTCCAATGATTATCCCGCCGAAAATGAGTGAAGCGTTGGCTGTACGTAAAATCGAGCCGATGATACAATGGGGACTGATCCGGTGTTGGGAAACTGCTCAAATCTACCAGGTTTTGGGGGCTCCGCACCAGGTAATGTGCATCGAATTGGCTCAGTCGAATTTGCCAACGCAAGCGCAATTGTGCGGCCTGATCGGCTTGCCAGGGTATCTTCAGATCAGGTGACCAATGTTCCCAACGGTACATCAAATGGGCATCCAGTTTTTTGGCGGGGTCAATTTTTCCTCCTACCACCAGTTCCAGGGCATCGCGCCGCAATTCCCGGGAAAAACTGCGGAAAACCAATCGTTTGTTGCTGCGATCCAGTTGGGTGATGATTTTGTCTTTAAACCAGGTGCGATCCAATACTACTTTTAAAAAACGGTCATGATTGAAGCCTCCACTGAAAGCCAAACCTGCTTTGTGGGCTATTTCAAAAGGTTTGGCTTGCCAACTGATGCTGTAATTGTCCCGTAAGCGATCCAGATGGAAAGCGAGAGGTCGGTTTTGGCGTTGGCCTGAATTGGCGAAAAGGCTGAGTGTGAACTGGTGGTTTTTGCCAAATCCCCATTCCCCTTGCAAGGCTGGCCGAAATACAAGGTTATGGTTCAACCTCTTTTCAGCATTGAGCCTGGTTTTTAAGGAAATATTGGAATTGAACTCATGGTTCCACTCAACAATTCCTCGCCAGTACTCGTCTTTAGGTTTTAGTTCAAGCGAGTCAAGGTGCTCATCAGCATGATCATGCACATATTGCCACCGTACGCTTAGATTATCGTCTCTAAAAGATTTAGTGTACGAGAACAAATAGGATTGTTGTTTTTCCTGGCCTCGGTAATCGTAACTCTTCCAATCTAAGTTTTGATTGTGCTGGGTCAAATCAATAGACAAGCCTAGGTTGGCCGAGTTTTCTAGGTTGTAATAAGCCCAAAGGTTCATTTGCCAATGTTCCAAATCACCTATAAATCCATCCAAGAATTGGGTTTCTCCAGGCTGTTGTGGATCAATCTGGCTAGCCCCACCCCACTCCTTGCTGTCTAAAAAATAGCTATTGAAGCCCGTTGCAAAACGATGGCTGTTAAAGGCCAATGCGTTGTAAGTCGCAAATTGGTTTCCGGGGGAATAATCCAGCAATTGATTGTTGTTCCAATCGGAACGAGTTCTGGTTTGTTGATTGATCAAATTGTACAGGTTAAAATTTCCAACCCGGGAATTTTGATGAAAACCGCCTTCAATGTTTCCAAATTGGTCGAGAATCAATGCAACCTGAAAATCATTATTGCCATTACCACGGAATGGAGAATTGACGCCCACTGCCCCAAAGGCATCTAAAAAAGGACTACTCGGCAAAGCATAACGGGTAAAGGTCTGACTCCACAATTGTGGATGGTGCTCCAGCAGGGATTTTTTGCCAATTCCATCATAAGGCAAATGGTGAAACAAGGTGAATTTATGGTCTTCCAGTCCCCGCCCTAAATAACTGACAAAAGGAGCCTGGAATAAGCGCTGGGCTTGACTTACAAAACTGCCACAGCAACACCACATAAACAGCAAGATGTATTTTTTCATGGCAGCTTTAATTTGAAGATGGGCGAATGTGGATTGAGGAGGCAGAAACCCAGGTTTTCTGCTCCGCATCGTAATAGGGATAAGCAACCGATGAAGGTGATTGGTAATACCCTGCTTGCTCTGCTTTTAAATCCAGCTGAAAATCCTTGGTAGCTCCCTTGGGCAAAGACTCGAAATACACAATGAGGTAATTGTTTTTTAACTCAAAATGATCGAATACCCGTTGCTTGGCCATGTCCAGCAATTGCCAACTTTGTAAACTCAATCCAGCAGGAATACCAATTACGGCCATGGGGGCGTTGACTGAGCGCTCCAGTACGTTTTTCACTTTTACCGTCAATCGTACAAAATCCCCTTGGTCTGCTTGGGTATTGCTGTACTGGGTTTGGAGGGTCAATGCTTTGGTTTGCTTGGAAATGGGGATGTCCGAACTGGCCCAATTGGCCTGCAATAAAAAAGGAATCGCCTGCTCAGCAGATTCTTGGATCACTTCTATTTCATTTTGCCCGGGTTTTAACCATTGCCCAAATTCAATTTGTAGCTTTTGCAATTGTTTGGGCGTATAACTGAGGGTGTCTAACCAGGTTTGGTTGACCCTTACCCTGATTTTGCCAGGCTCCGCATTGTTTCCAGTTTGTTGATGAAAAGCCTGGAGTGCTTTTAAAGCGATGACTGTTGCCTGGGTAGAGCCAAATCCACCTCCATAATCGCGGGAACTGCGCAAAAATTCAAGCAAGGTCTGTACTTCTGGTGCGTGTGCCTGTCCTGCTTTGCAGAGGGCTAAAATTGCCCAAGCGGCCGTTTCTGTTTGCACATTCTTGCCATAGCTCAAACCAAATGTGTTGCTCACTTTAAATGCTCCCGATTTTTGTACCTGGAGTAGCTGTTTCAGTTGTTGCACTTGTCGAGTAGCTTCGACGGCTTTTACATTGGCATTGGCACAAAGCAGTATGGACAACAAATAAGGATCTTCAGTCAAAATACGGGTATGCTTTTGTGCAAATTCAAGCAAATCCTGTTGCAACAACTCGGGGCGAAATTCACTTAGGGCATACAAGGTAAAAAGCTGTTCAAGTGGGTCGGAGGTATAGTTGCCATAATGGATTCTTTTTTGCTTTAAAAGCCAACTCAGGTTTCTTTCAAACATTTTCATGTCAACATCCGGGTAGACACTACGCATATCCCAAAATTGCAACAAACCGTAAGCCGTCAAACGTTCACTTGCCGGAGCATGACCGAAAATAGAAAAACCACCTCCATTCACTTCATAAGCAGTCAGTAGTTTGTACCCTTGGTCCAAATATGCTCTGGCTTTTTTCTGGAAAGCAAAATCGACCCCACCTGTTTCATTTAGCAGCCTCAAAGCCATGATAGAGGGGTAATTGGACGAAGAAACCTGTTCGAAACAGCCATAGGGTTCTCGGATAATGGAAGCCAGGCCCTCTACCATTTCTTGATAAATCATGGTGTAGGCATTAAAATTGGCGATCAAACTGCCCGGGATAAAACTGGATAAGGGAAGTTGAAAAACCACATGTGCCTGTTGGCTGGACTGGGCTACTTCGTGTTGAAAACCATGAACTTGGACCTCAATGGGCTGCTTCCAGTTTTCCACCTTGTTTCCACTCAGCCATTGCAGGGCGATGGAGGTTTGGGTTTTAATCCTTTTTACCAAAAGTGGAATTTTAATCGTGGCAAAGGTGTCCGGCAGAATGGTGATGCTCTGTTGCTCCTGATTTTTATCCAATAGCTCAAATGCGTTGCTTAAAAAAGGGATATGTAGTTTACCCGTGACTGTAACGTGGGTACGATTTTTCACTTTGGCATCGAGGATAAGGGTGTCGCCGGACAAGACCAATGTGGGCACTTGTACAGCAAATTCTACTGGTTTTTGTACAGAATAAGTAGCTTCTCCACGAACAACCACGGCTTGCTGAGCAACACCTTCTAAAACAATGCGAAAAGTGCCTGTTTTATCAGTTTGATGAAACTTGAGGCTACCTTTCCCATTTTTTATGGATACAGTTGGTGCCCAGTAGATGGTATTGCGACGTTGGGTTTCGCTTAGTGCATCGGTTTTTGGTAGATTGGCAAACAAACGATTGTATACTTCCTTTTTGACATGTTCATAGGGCAATTCCAAGGGTTCTTTTTCCAATTCGATGTGTAAATTGTTGCCCTGGTAGGTCCAGTTATGGCCACCAATGAATAAATTGTCACCGATTCCAGCAATTAAATCTCGATTGGTATAAGCAACAACTGATCCTGTCGCTAATCCCCTTAATGTGTTAACAGAATAACCTGTCACTACCAATTCATTCAACTCTCCGGATAATTCGAAAAGAGGATTAAAAGCCTGCTCAAGGATAGGGATTTCCTTGACATCTTCTGCAATTTTTGGCTCACTTACTTCATTTATTATTAGAGCCTTAAAGGCTTTTTCAGGTTCCTTCGGCCAATGAATTGTTGGTTTGGGAAATTGAAAAATGGCCCGTTCAGCTCGATAACCTTTACTCTTGGCGACTAAAAAGAGAGGCGTACTTAATGCCGATTCGGGGAGAATAAATTTGAAATGGCCGAGAGAATCAGGGGATATTTTTTCATTCCGACCTTTGATCCA
This sequence comes from Haliscomenobacter sp., assembly GCF_965225875.1. Lineage (GTDB taxonomy): Bacteria > Bacteroidota > Bacteroidia > Chitinophagales > Saprospiraceae > Haliscomenobacter. The sequence goes on from NZ_CBDDBS010000002.1 coordinate 2,706,647, forward strand.
GACTTTACTTTCGGGGAAATGAATGCCTTTATGTCCAAGCACCAAGGACCCTTTTATTTCCACCCTATTGTTGAAAAGCACCAGGGAGGCGGTGTTTTGGGGTTTGATGGTCAATATTTCCTTCCAGGTAAATTTTCGCCAGCCATGGGTCAGCATCAACAAGTCCAATGCTTCAGGAACTTTGGATTCATTGGTTTTGAAATAAAAAGCAGGCTCATCAATTTTCCCTTTGAGCTCTGCACTCAACAGCAGTCGGGAAAGGATATTGTCCTGTTTGTCGTCGGCCATGGTCCAGTGTAGGTCGTTGACGACAGCCAGGGAAAAAGTACCATCCAGGGGTTTTCCCATTTCATCTTGCGCCTCGATGTCAATTTCTACTTCATCCAAGGGCAGGTACTCTTTTTTATGGGTGCTGATGTGCAGTTGAGTCTGGCGGTGGCGGTTTAGGAAAACCAATCTCTCGGCATATGGCCGTTCGCGTTCATCTAGCACCAGCACCTGGGCAATGCCAATAGGAACTTGGGTAATGGGAATTTTTAAGCTGGTTTCTCCGACTGGGAGGAACAATTTTTGCTGCCATACGATACTATCCTTGCTGCGCAAAACCAGCTGAGCCTGGCCGGGGTTGCGTTTCCAAATTTTAAGGGGTAAGGAATCCCGATCAGCTAGACCCACCCGAAGTGCCAATTCATCCTGCCGGGGATTAGGAAGCGGGAAGCTATCTTTTTGGCCATCTATTTTGAGGTAGTATCGTTCCCCCAGACGTGGGCTAAAACTGAAATGGCCCATGCCTTTGTGGTAACTTTCAAAGCTCACTAAAGCTTGGTGTTTGTCGTTGAACAAAGTTCCCTGACCGTCGATGGGGTTACCCAGGGTGTCCATCATTTTAAAAGCTATCTTTTGCTGAAAACCAGCAACCAGATCACCCCCTTCTGGAAAAATACTCATTCTGACTTGCTCCTTTTGTATAGGAATACTGCGGGCGATGGATTCATTTTGGCCTTCGTACATTAGTTTGACCTGTAATAAACCATCAACGTTGGGCAGTTCGGCGGGTAGCTTGAATACAATGGTCGCCTTGCCCTCCAAATCGGTCTGGGCTGAAATGGGTTCAAGGCTGGTGCTGCCCAAGATTGGCGTAGCTTTGACATCAATGTTTTTGAGCGCCTGATTGTCGTTGCTGAGGGCTTCGAATTGGGCGATCACTCGTTCACCTGGCTGGTATTTGCTACGGTCGAGTTCCAACTTGAGGCGCAACCGAGGCAGCACTGTTTTTTGTACCAGGATTTTTTTCTCGTAAAAGGCATCTTGGCCAAAGTTGAATAGCCATTGGGTTGCGGCGCGTAAAGTGTATACACCGCCTGAGGTGGTGGCATTTATCGGGATGTAATTGACCTGGTCAGTTGATTGAGTGTTTACATTGGCGGTATGGACAACTTGCCCTTGGGGGTCGAGCAGTTGTACCTGAATTCGGCTGCTTGCTGCACCAGATGGGCGATTGTAGTCGTCAGTCAGGTAGGCCCTAAACCAGATATAATCCCCCGGCTCATACACACTCTGATCGGTATGCAAATACAATTTTTCAAAAGGCAGGATTTGCCGGTAATGCCGCAGTAAGTCCGCAGCTTGATGTTGGGCAATTCCCAATGCTGGAAACAGCCAGCAACTCAGTAAAATGGGTAGGCATGTTTTCATAAACCAGTGTTTGAAAAACAGGATGCAACCCATTTGTAAAATGCACAAATGGGCTACAAGTTTTTTCACCTGCAACCCATTCTTATGCTAAAGTATCAGTAAGTCAGTACATTCAATGCAAATCACTTCTTCGCTAAAGCCTTGATCTTCTCTTCCAAATCCAACTCGTCGCCCGGATTGTACCCCGTGTGCTCATACACGATGTTCCCCTTTTGATCGATCAAATAAGTTTGGGGGATGGTTTGAAAATTGAGGGCGGTTTTCAGTTGGTTGGCTGCATCACTCAAGAAAATGTATGGCCAGCCTTTGGTAGTTACCATAGGTTTCACTTTGGGCAAATCGCGTTGGGTATCGATGGTGACGGCCAAAAACTGTACGTCGTAATCGTTTTTCCAGTCGCCATATACTTCCGTAATCGCGTCCATTTCCCGCTTGCAGGGGGCACACCAGGTAGCCCAAAAACTCAGGATCGTGATCTTGCCTTTGCCTACATAACTTTTGATCTGCACACTCTTGCCATCCAGGGTTTTGACCGTGGCATCGGGCAATGTTTTGCTGCTTTGCGCAGAGAGTGCAAAAGTCAAAAGCGTCGCGGCGGCGAACATCCCGTATTTCATCAATTTCATCCTATCTGATTTTATTAAGTTTGACACATTAAAAATAGCGGCTTAATACTGCACGCTAAGTAGTTGATCCCATTAAATCCCTGATTAAGTCACCACTAAGACAATTCCAAATGAACCGCTTAAGTATTCCGTTCAGTGTAATCATGCTGTATCTCGCGTTTTTGCCGCTGCAAATCGTGGCGCAAGATAATCCTTCTTCCAACGGTGGACAAATTTCCGGAAGCCTACAAACCAACGCCAATTTTTTCATCCGCGATTCCTTGATTGGTGCAGCCAATACGCCCCAATACGATCGCCAACTCTACGGCGCCGAAGCCTGGCTCAACCTCAACTACAACAACTGGGGTTTTGATTTTGGTCTGCGCTTCGATGCTTTTAACAATTCCAACCTACTCAACCCCACTGATTCTTATTCCGGCCAGGGCATCGGGATGTGGTTCATCAAAAAGCAGGTAGACAAACTGGGTATTACCGCGGGATACATTTACGACCAAATCGGCAGCGGCATCATTTTTCGCGCGTTTGAAGAACGGCCCTTGTTGATCGACAACGCACTGATCGGCCTACGACTGGAATACAGCCTGGGCGAAAACTGGAAAATCAAGGGGTTTACGGGCAAACAACGCCAGCAATTTGACAGCTACCGCTCCATCATCAAAGGGGTGAATCTGGAGGGATTTGTCAGTTCAGATGATGAAAACACCTGGACATTGGCACCCGGGTTTGGTATCGTCAACCGCACCCTGGACGATCAATCCATGAACTCCCTGGTATCTGTACTGAACACCTATGGCGCAGATTACGTCTTTGTGCCCAAATACAATACCTATGCCTTTACAGGTTATAATACCCTGAGCAAAGGCGCTTTTTCCTGGTATTTGGAAGGTGCGTACAAAACCCCGGACGCACAAAACGACCCTTTTGCTGAAACCATTATAAAAGGAGATACCATTACCGGGGATCGGTTCATCCAAAAAGCAGGCACGGTTTTTTACACGAACTTGAGTTACGCGGGCGATAAATTTGGCCTCAGCTTGGAGGGCAAACGCACCCAAAACTTCTCCTGGCGCACCCGCCCACAGGAGCAGGCGAACCGGGGTACGCTGAATTTCATCCCCCCAATGGCCCGCTCAAATACCTATCGCCTGACTTCGCGTTACAATGCAGCTACCCAGGAGTTGGGGGAATTGTCCTTTCAAGCAGATTTGCGCTATGCCCCCAGCAAAAAACTGAGTTTTAATGTAAATGTATCCAATATCCAAAATCTGGATGATGAGTTGCTGTATCGGGAGGTTTATGCCGAGATGACCCTGAAAATCAAACGCAACACTACCATTATCGCCGGGGTGCAGCGCCAGGAATACAATCAGGAGGTATTTGAAGTAAAACCCAATGTGCCGCTGGTGCGGACCATTACGCCATTTTTTGAATACCAGTACAAATTCACCCCGCGAAAATTGCTGCGGATTGAAGCGCAGTATATGTTTATGCAAGAAGATCCGAGTGTGGAATTGGGTGCCGATTTTGGCTCCTGGGCCTGGATACAGGCGGAATATACGCTGGCCCCGCATTGGACTTTCGCCGCAGCCAATATGTTTAATGCGGTGCCGGGAGTGGCAAGTCCGGTGGAAAATGGCAAACGTAAAGCCCTGTACTACCCGCGCTTCGACGTGTTTTACACCATCAAATCAAACCGTTTTTCATTGAGTTACATCAAACAAGTGGAAGGAGTAGTGTGTACAGGTGGGATATGCCGTTTGGAGCCGGCATTCAGTGGGTTTCGTTTTGCGGTGACCAGCACTTTTTAAAAAGTTTAGTAATTGAGGAGTTTAGAAGTTTAGGCAACATAGCATCTGAATCGCTGCGGCAGCCTCAACTTCTCAACCCCTCAACTTCTCAACTCTCAAACTATTTCGGTCCATCGATATTTGAAGAAGGCTGCTGCTGCGCTTTATTGTCAGCCTCACGCATTCCTTCTTTCAACTCAGTCTCAATAGTAGATTTGGCGGCGTTGAATTCGCGAATCCCCTTGCCGATACCACGCATCAGTTCTGGAATTTTTCTACCACCAAACAAAAGCAGGATCGCGAAGAAAATCAAGAGGACTTCCGATCCGCCAAGTGCAAACAACAACATCATTGTTCCCATGACGATCTTTTTTTTTGAATGATCTATGGATTCTCTTTCGAAAACCCTTGATAAGCACCCACAAGGGATGCTCTAATGTTAGACAGGCCGCAATGTACGAAGGTTTAAGCAGTCACGCCAAAAAAAATACGGCGAAACGGGCAGAACTTTGACGTAAAGCGGGCATTTTTTCAAGTACTTATTTTTTTAAGCCAATTTCACGCAACCGTTCATCCAGGTATTCACCAGCTGTAATCGGTTCATAATGAAGCGGATTATCTGCCGTAACACAGGATGGCAAACAGCTCAAATCCATGTCGCTGACCGGGTGCAGGAAGAAAGGAATCGACAAACGGGGCAAGTGCCACTCTTCACGCGGAGGATTGACCACCCGGTGGGTAGTTGACTTCAGGTAATTGTTGGTCAAACGCTGCAACATGTCCCCTACATTGATCACAATTTCGTCTTCCTCAGGTACAATGGCCATCCATTTTTCCTCTTTGTTCAGCAGTTCCAGACCACCTGCGGAAGCCCCAACCAATAAGGTGATCAGGTTGATGTCCTCGTGTTGTTCAGCCCGGATGGCCGAAGCCGGTTCTTGGGTGATCGGCGGATAAAAAATGGAACGCAAGATGCTGTTGCCGTAAGTGATTTGGGATTCAAAATAACTTTCACCCAGATTCAGGTGAATGGCAATGGCTTTCAACAACTGTGCCCCGGTGCTTTCAAAAGCGCGGTACAACTGGAAGCCCAATTGAGCAAAAGCGGGTTCTTCCGTGGTTTGTACGTTATCAGGATATTTTGCTTTGGAAGGGTGACCAGCGGGTACTTCCTGACCGATTTGGAAAAACTCTTTCAAATCCGCTACTTTGGATTGCTTGGCGTGTTCTTTGCCAAAGGACGTATACCCCCGTTGCCCGGCCAGGCCAGGTACTTCGTACTTTCTTTTGGTTTCTTCTGGCAGGGCGAAAAAACGCTTGGAAGCGGCGTAAAAATCATCAATCAAACTTTTTGGGATACCGTGATTGACAACGCCTACAAAGCCAATGTTGTGGAAGGCATCACCCAGCTCTTGTACAAAAGCCGTACGTTCTGCCGCAGAACCATTGACAAACTTGGAAAGGTCAACTAATGGAATTGCGCGTTTCATGTTGGTTTTGATTACAGTTTGGGCTTATAACGAGCCCGTTTAAGAATCGTTTGGCTATCCGTCAAACGGAATAGTTCTTTCAATGGGGTCTCGGGATTTTGTTCCATGTAGGCTTTGATGATCTGCCATCCCAACCAATCTCCGGTACGACCCGGCGCCTCTGCGGGCATGCCCGGCGAGTTGGGACTATACTCCACAAATTTGCGAATCTTTTGCCATTCGGTGTTGTAAAGCAGGTTTTGCTGTAAAAAATAGGCCCAGATGTTGTTCTCGTTTTCGTTCAACCATTTCCATTGACTACTCGAAACTTCCATTTTGGCGGTATCGGCAGTGAAGGGCAACAAATGGTCGAGCAAATACATTTTTTTGCCATTGTGGATCATGTGATCCAGCAACGTTTCGCCAGCAGGGGCAGCGCCTACAATGTCCGTAACCAGTGGCCAGAGGGTTTTGACCGCAATGTGTTCTTTGTTAAAAGTGCGGGTCAGGTACTGCGAAAAATTGGGATTGTCGGGGTTAAAATTGAGATAGGGGTATTTTTCACCCAAAAAGAAATCGAGCCCAATGGCCAGGTCGTCGTTGGCATACACAAAATTGCCGATGGAATATTCGGAGATAAAGGTGGTCAGGGTCGGGACCTTCCGCTGAGGGAAATAATACTTGTAGTAGCGGAATGCTTCTTCCAGTTGCTGAATACTTTCTTTGGGCAATTCAGGGTAAAGCACCTGACAGGTATCGTACAACTGGCGTACGGCAGGGTGGGTCATAAAACCTTTGACAAAGGCTACTTCACCCTCCGGAGCCACTTCCTTAGAGGTAGCGCCCAAAATGTTATCAAAATAAATACTGGCAAACTCGCCATATTTTGACTTCAAAAAAGGCAACTCTTCGGCCAGTTTATTCGTATCCATTTTGAACAAGTCCTGCTCAAAACGGCGAATTGTCAGTTTTACCGGGGAAATACCAGAAACATCGGGTAAATCGTCCCTTTTGTCAGACTTACAGCCTGCAAAAAACGTTAAAACACAGAATAAAATCAAAACGTTTTGCCAACTCATACCGGATTAGACTTTTTTTTTATTGGTGAGAACCTAATTTTGTAGTTGAGGAGTTTAGTAGTTGAGAAGTTGAGTTAATCGCTGCGTCTAAGTCGCTCGCGGTAGCCTAAACTTCTCAACTCCTCAACTCCTCAACCAACTAGCCAACACAAAACAATCGAAACATGAAAAAAATTATTGCAGTAGCAGCATTTTTATGCATCGCGCTAACGCAGTTATCTGCCCAGTTTGAAGATGTAAGGTTTGGATTTCAACTAAGCCCCGCTTTCACGGGTATGAACACTGACAACAAAAACATCAACCGCAACGGTACAAACCTGGGGCTCAAACTGGGGATGATGACCGAATTGTACTTCCGCCAAAACTACGCTATTTCTACCGGAATTGGTTTTGCGTTCAATCACGGTGGGTCGCTGACTTATGAATACGGTGGAAAATATTGGGTGCAATCGGATTTGGGTCCAGATTTGGATACACTACCCGCTGGTGTAAAACTGAAGCACAGCTTGCAGTTTATCGAAATTCCGCTGCTGGTCAAAATGCGGACGCGGGAATTTGGCCGCATGCGTTACTTCCTGGAGCCGGGAGTGTTCCTCAATTTTAAATCCAAATCGACCGGAAGTATTGAAGGCCGTGGCATTGGATCTGACGCCGAAAAGATCAACATCAAAAAAGACATCAATGGCATCAGCATGCTTTGGGGCTTGAATGGCGGGCTTGAATACAGCCTGGCTGAAACCACTTCGCTAGTGGCAGGCATCGGTTTTCAATCCGGTTTTACCGACTTAACGGAAGACAAAGGCACCGTTTTTGATCCTACAGGCAACAAACGTGAAAACTCCAAAGCAACGGGGAATGCGATAGTGCTGAAGTTGGGGATTATTTTTTAGGGGCTAAGGGTTCCAAAGTTTGAGGGTTGTACCTATTAACTTTGGAACCCTTAAACTTTGTTTATTTCTTCCTCCTTTTTGGCCGATTCGCCTTCATCGCATCCAGCTTCGCTTTTTGCTCATCGTTCAACACTACACGGATTTCTTCCTGCATGGATTGCAACAAAGGGGCCATCGCCTCACGCCGTGCGGTTTGTTCCGTATTGCTGTCCCGCGCCTCTTTCAGTTTGGGGCGGTAGTTGCTTACAATGGTTTTGATTTTCTGCTCCTGTTCGGCGCTCAGGCTGAGTTTAACCCGCATCGAGTCAAGGTTGGGCAATAGGCCGGGGCCTCCTCCCGGGCGTTGAGCACTCAAATTCAGTGCAAACAAAAACAAACAGGCAAAGAAGCTGATTTTTAACAGTTTCATGGTTTATATTTATTTTAAAAATTAAGAAACGGAAACAGGCCTTATCCTGGATTTTAATTTCAAGAAAGCAATTAGAATCACGGAGTGATTCAATCTTGAATAGCCGCGGTCGTCCGCGGTAAAATGCCAAGCGAAATGCTCCACAACCGCGGCAGCGGTTGAACCATTCAGGTCGGAATTCAACCGCTACCGCGGTTGCTAAACCTCACCAAACAGCTAAGACCTCGGACGACCGCGGCTATTCAAGATTCAACCGCTGCCGCGGTTGGAGGTTTAAAAATTGGGACGACTCATGGGTCCGTTTCTAAACAAGTTCTAAACCCTTAAAGGACTGCCCCAAAATTTGAGGCGCTGGCGCATCCAGCCAGCGATTGAGCACGGTGGTGTAAATATCCCGGAAGTCCACCTGGTATTTCAAGTCGCCGTCGTCCAGGTTTTTCAGGTCGGCAGGGCCGTTAAAAAAGCCCGCTTTTTTCAGGTTCCCACCCATCAGGAAGAGGTTGTTGGCGGTGCCGTGATCGGTGCCTGCGCTGGCATTTTGTTTGACCCGGCGACCAAATTCCGAGAAGGTCATGATCAAAACATCGTTCAGCAGGTTGTTCTGCTTGAGGTCTTGCACAAAAGCCTTCATGGCCTCCGCGTATTGCTGGAGCAGGCGCTCCTGGCGGTTGCGCTGGTTGGCGTGGGTGTCAAACCCAGTCAAACTGGCGTAATAAATGCGGGTATCCGTATCGGCAGTAATCAATTGCGAGATCATCTTCAAATCCTTGGCAAATTCACTCTGCGGGTAAGTTACCGTAGAGCGATAGACTTTGGATTTTTCGAACAAGTAGTCCGCCGAAGATTGGGTGTCCACCAGGGTTTTGTACAAATAAGCTACATTTTCCTCATGGTGAGCCGTGCTAGGGGTTTTGCCCACGGCCTGTAGGATTTTGTTGTCGGTCGTCCGTTTGAGCTGGGCAGGATCACTCATGGCAAAGCCCCGGCGTTTTTCACCCTTCAGGGCCAAACTCAAAGTGTCGTCGAGCTCGATGGCCTGATAGGGAGAGGCACAACCGGCACAATTGCTGTCGAGGTAACGCCCCAACCAGCCGCTGTTCAGGTACTCGGTGCTTTCACTCGCGGTGTGCCAAATGTCCATGGAGCGAAAGTGCGAACGATCGGGGTTGGGGTATCCCACACTGTTGACAATGCTCATCACCCCCTCATCGTACAAACCTTGCAGGGCTTGCAGCGCGGGATTGAACCCCAACTCGTCGCTCACCTTCAGCACTTCGGTTTTTGGGATTGCGAGATTAGGCCGGTTTTGGTAATACAGGTCGTTTTGGTAAGGCACAATGGTGTTGAGGCCGTCGTTGCCGCCCGAAAACTGCACCACTACCAGGACTTTACCTGCCCGACGGGCCATCAATTGGCCGAAAGAAATATCGTTGAGGAAGGCCGGAATCATCATGGCCGTACTGGCCAGCGCCGACTGCTTCAGGAAGTTTCTTCTTTTCATTTTTATAAAGTTGAGGGGTTGAGGAGTTGAGAAGTTGAGTGTCGCTCGAAGTAGCCTAAACACCTCAACTTCTCAACTCCTCAACTTTTATTAACACATTTGATATTCAGGCAAAGTCATCAGGCGCATGGTCATTTGCCGAATGATGGTTTCGCGGTCGGTAGCAGGCAATTCCTTGGTATAGTTGTCGATGGGCAGGGCCGTAGGCGTCAGCAGCAGGTATTTGGCCAATTCGGCAGCAATTTCATTGCTATTGTTGCCCTTGATACTCGCACTTAAAGGTTGCAGGTTGATGGTGTTGCTCAGGCGGCGATTGCCTTTTTCACGGGCTTCGTCCTCAAACTCACCTTTGGTACGCAGGCTGAATTCGGTTGAATTGAACAAATACCCCGGCAAGTTCAGGCGCAACATCAAAGTGGAATTGTCGATCCAGGTTTTGCCGCCGGGCCAACCCGCCACATTGGGTGGGTTGAACAAAATTTGCCCCAAGGCCCTTTGAATGAACAACATCCCCATGGGTTGGTCAAATTTCAGCTCTACGCTACGCATCAACCCTGCCGTGAATTCAATGGGCGACTTGATGCGGTTGCCCATGTTTTTGGCCGCATAAAACCAGTCGCTGCTGAAGATGCTCTGCATCAGTTTGCCAATGTCGTAACCCGACTGGAAAAACTGCTTGCTGAGGGCACTGACCAGGGTTTCATCTACTTGATCGTTGACAAAATGTTTGTAAATTTTACGCACGATAAACTGGGCAGTCTGAGGTTTTTCCAAAATGATGTTGATGATGTCTTTGCCATCAAAAGTGCCCGTTTTGCCAAAAAAAGTCTTGCTGCCATAGTCATGCCACATGGGGCGGAAGATGTAGTCGCCGCGCAAATCGCTGGACCAGCCGGTAAAGGCCCGGGCAGCTTCCTTGATGTCCTTTTCGGTGTAATTGCCACGCCCCAGGGTGAAGAGTTCCATCAATTCACGGGCGAAGTTTTCATTGGGTTTTTCCTTGCGGTTTTGTTGGTTATTCAGGTAACGAATCATGGCGGGGTCCTGGGCAATGGCTAGTACCATGTCGCGGAAATTGCCCAGGGCGTGTTTGCGCAGCGTATTCAGGTATTGGATGCCCAGTTTGCCAAAATCGGGCTTGCAGGCAAAGTGGCCATGCCAAAAGAAGGTCATCCGTTCCAGCAGGGCACTTTCTTTGGGGTTGGCCATGCGGTTGACCCAATTGACGTTGTATTCAAAAATGCGGCGCTTTTCTTCACGCAGCATTTGTTCGAACATTTCGCGGTTTTCCCGCTTTTTTTCCATGTCTTCGGGCAGGCCCATCTCTGCAACGGGTAGACTCACTTGCGCCTGACGTGCTTGCGCGAACAACTCATCGATGGCCTTGCTGATGGGCCAGTCCTTTTTTTGTTGCCACTCTGTGGGGCTCAGGCCAAAACCCGCGCGCCAGTAGAGGTGTTTTATTTTTTCCATGTCCGCAATTTGTATTTGTGATGGCTTTGACCTTGGATAGATTAGAGGGTTTAATCAAAAAACCTTAAAAGGGTGTTAAAATCAGTGCTTAGAAACGGGAATTCAATAAAGCAGGCAATGTGAATAGTGATTTATCCTATAAAATGGTGCTTGTTTGAGCTTTTCGAAAGTCTGAAACTTTCGAAAAGGGGTTCCTAAATGGTGCTTAAATCTCAAATTTAAGCTGCCTTTTCGAAAGTTTCAGACTTTCGAAAAGCTCTTTAGCGTAAACTATTTAGGGGAAACCATCAACCTAATTCAAAGATTTGTGCATGAAATAGGCAAACTAAATTTAGACTGGGTTATTTTTTATCGTTCCTTCTCATTAAAGTACGTTTAGCATAGAGTTGGTTTTTTATGTAATTTTGAGCACAATTGCAAACGCTAAGCATGGAGAAATATCGACAACTTCGTTTTTACACAAATTTAGGCCTACTGATGTTATTCTGCTCATGCAGCTCCAAGCCCAAAGGAGTGGAAACTGCCACTGAGGCCCAACTCATCACTACCCTGGGCCAATTGGAAAGCCAACTGCGCGAAAACAGCGGAACAAGCCTGGATACTGCGAAAATCAATACCTTTGTACAAAATGCGAAGACCCTGGCCGAACGTTTTCCTCAGGACTCCCTCGCACCTTTATATTTGTTCAAAGCAGCGGAGTTGCGTCACGCCAGCGGAAAATGGGCCGAGGCCATTGAGCTTTGGGGGACGGTTGACACCAAATTCAAAAATTACCAGCGCAGCCCTGAGGCCTTATTCATGCAGGGCTTTGTGTCGGAGAATGACTTGCAAGATCGAAAACAAGCCATTCGGTATTATGAGGTGTTTTTGGCAAAACATCCTGAACATCCGATGGCTGACGATGCCAGAGCTTTGATCGAGAACCTCAAAAAAGGAATCACTGATCAGGAACTGATCGAACAATTTGAACAACAGCAACAATAGTTTTGTATACAGCACGGGTAAAAGCTTAAAAACTGGAACCTGTGAAATTAAAAATCATTCCTATGAAGAAGATATGCTCCACACTGGTCGTTTTTTTCGCCCTGATCGGTTTTGTAGCGGCGCAAGGCATTGAGTTTTTCCACGGCACCTGGGTAGAAGCCCTGGCCGAAGCCAAAAAGCAGGAAAAACCCATTTTTGTTGATGCTTACACCACCTGGTGTGGCCCCTGCAAAATGATGTCCAAAGACGTGTTTACCCATGCTGACGTCGGTGCTTTTTTTAATGAAAACTTCATCAGCATGAAGATTGACATGGAAAAGCCAGAGGGGGAAAAATTTCAAAAAACCTACCCCGTTTCAGCCTACCCCACTTTGCTCTTCATTGGCAATGATGGAAAAGTGATCAAAAAAGTAGTGGGTGCCAAGCAAGTGGAAGACTTCATCAAAGAAGGCAAAAGTGCCCTGGGTCGGGTAGAAAATACCGAAGCTTACGTAGAAGCTTACGAAAAAGGGGACCGCAGCCCCGAGCTGGTGTACAAATACGTGCGCTCCATGTCCCGGAATGGCAAGCCCAATCCCCGGGTAGTGAATGATTATTTGCGGACCCAAAAAGACCTGAACTCCGAATTGAGCCGCAAAATCATCTTCGAAGGCACTTCCGAAGCCGACAGCAAAGCCTTTGAGCTGCTGGTACAACAACGCAAGGAAATTGCTGCCCTGGTAGGCGGAGAAGATGCGGTAAATGCCAAAATTTACGGCGCCTGCAAAGCCACTGCGCAGAAGGCCATCACCATGCAAAACGATGAATTGCTGAAAGAGGCCAAGAAAAAAATGCAAAGCTACCTTCCTGGACGCGCCTCCGCATTTGCTGCCCGGATGGACATGGAAATGGCCAACAAACAGGAAAACGATAAAGACTACCTGAAAGCCGCCAAAGCCTACGCCAAAGCTGCCGACAGCGAACCAGTCACCGAAATGCGCACCGTTGCTTTCGATCTGAAAAAGCGCAGCGCCGAGCAGGCGGATGCCCTGGATATTGCCATCGACCTGATGAAAACAGCTTCCGAAAAAAGTGAGCAATCCATCTACACTCTCAGCTATGCCGATTTGCTGCTGACCAAAGGAAAACTTGCCGAAGCCAAAGCTGCTGCGGCCAAAGCAGTGAAGCTGTCCGAGAAAGAAGGTGAAGAAAGTATGCAGCGGGCAAAAATGGTTTTTGACAAATTGTCTGCGCCATAAGGCAAGCCATTGAAAAAACAACTGGCGCTGGTACAAGTCTCCAGCTGGTACAAGTCTCCAGACTTGTACCATTATTGACACGTCTCTGACGTGTGTTTGCTCAGTATTTTCGCGTTGCTCATGCGTCAGAGACGCGAAAATGTTGGTACAAGTCTGGAGACTTGTACCAGCTAAACCCAGACTTGTACCAGCTAAATCAGCTAAACCCAGTTTTGAACCAGCTAATCAACTCCATGCAAGATCAACAAGTACCACGTACCGATATTGGCACTTTGGGCGAATTCGGCCTGATTGACCATTTGACCCGTCAGTTTCCACTGGAAAATGCCTCTTCCCTGAAAGGAGTAGGCGACGATGCCGCAGTGATTGACAACACCGGCTATTTAACCGTAGTTTCTACCGACATGCTGGTGGAAGGCATCCACTTTGACTTGATGTACACCCCACTCAAACACCTGGGCTACAAATCCATCACCGTCAACCTCTCGGACATTTACGCCATGAATGCCCAACCCAAGCAGGTAACGGTGAGTATTGCCTTGTCCAATCGCTTCTCGCTGGAAGCGGTGGAGGAGATCTACGAAGGCATGCGCCTGGCGTGTAAGCATTACGGCGTCGACCTGGTGGGTGGGGATACCAGCTCGTCCAACAAGGGCCTGATTTTGTCCATCACCGCCATTGGCCAGGGTACTGCTGATAAATTAGCTTACCGCAATACTGCCAAAGTTGGCGACCTCATTTGTGTCACCGGCGACCTCGGGGCAGCCTACCTGGGCTTACAAATACTGGAGCGGGAAAAACAAATTTTCCTGGACAGCCCTGGCGTTCAGCCTGATCTGGAAGCCCAGAACTACATCATCGGCCGCCAACTGAAGCCCGAAGCCCGCAAGGATGTGATCGAGATGTTTGAAAAAAATCAACTGGTGCCTACCGCGATGATTGACATTTCGGATGGCCTGGCTTCAGAACTGTTTCACATTTGTACCCAGTCGGGCGTAGGAGCCTACCTGGAAGAATCGGGCATCCCCATCCACCCTGACACCGAAATGCAGGCCATCAAATTCGGACTCGATCCAGCCACTTGTGCCCTGAATGGCGGCGAGGATTACGAATTGCTCTTTACCATCAATCCGAAGGATGTGGATAAAATCCGCTTCTTGCCGGATATCTACATTGCAGGGGAAATTGTGGAGGCAAAGGATGGTTTGAAGTTGCATACCAAGGGTGGGAATATCCATCCGTTGAAGGCGCAGGGGTGGCAGCATTTGTAGATTTGCTATTTTTTTGTCTGGAATAGGGGTGCTGCAATAGCTTTAGCATCTTACTTTCAAACAAGCAAGCAATGAAAAAAATACTGATCCTGACTTTGGGCCTTTTTGCCGCAGGAGCAATGTACGCCCAGCGTGAAGAAACCCTTTTCAATCAAACCCGATTGGACCTGACTGGTTTTTGGTTTTCGGATAGCCACAACTTTACTTTCCTCGACGAAGATACCGAGTATTTTTCCGGTGGAAATTTCGCCTTTGAATTTGGCCGCTCCCTGATGGTGGGTTGGGCCTGGCAACGCATGAAGGACAGCTACCCACTGCCTACCGAAAACGGCGTGTACGATCTGCGTCACCGTGGATTACTTCTTGGTTACGCGCCAGCCACTACCAAAGTGTTGCATCCTTACATGAGTGCCGTAATCGGTGGTGGTCGCATCGAATTTGATGACAACAACTCCTTGAGCCGCGACCGGGTATTTGTGCTTCAACCCGCGGTGGGACTGGAAGTGAATGTATTCCGTTGGTTCCGCGTTGGTGCCGAAGGTGGTTACCGCCTGGTGAGCGATGTAGATGGCGGTGGGCTGCAAAGCGGTGATGTATCAAAACCTTTTGCGCAGTTGCAATTGCGGTTTGGGTATTCTTGGGGGAGTTCCTGGTGGTAGGTTAGTTGAAAAGTTTATGGTTGAAAAGTTGAAATGACCGACACTTCGGCTACGCTCAGTGACCAGTCATTTCAACTTTTCAACCATAAACTCTTCAACTATTTCTGCACCACCACCATCTTCTTCGTCTCCGTAAAATTGGTAGTCTCCAGCGTGTAATTCATCACCCCGGATGCTTTGATGTCGCTTTGTTTCAGCACAAATTGCTGTTGGCCTTTGCCAAAATCTCCCTGGGTGCGGAACAGTACTTTTCCTTCCACATTGCGCACCACCAAAGTAGCCTTAGCCGCAGCAGGCAAATAAAAAGTAATCACCGTTTCTTCGCTGAAGGGATTGGGGCTGTTTTGGAACAACAGCGCCTTGTCGCCCTGCTTTACCGCTGATTTGAAGTTAAGGCTGATGCCCACCTGTTCATCATTCAGGGTGTACGCCTCCATGGCCGTGGGGCGGCTCTGCAAGCCAAGTATTTTGCTCAGGGGGATATCCTTGCGGCTATTGATTTTCAAGGTAAACAACACCTCGTTCAGCTTTTCTTTAGCCAGTGGCGAAGAAACATTCCAGCTGCTCGTGATAAGGCCATTTTTTGGGAAAAAACCAAAGTTATCTTCCTTCAGAATCCCACCTTCAATGCCCGTCAGTTCAGCAACCGTAGGGTCAATAAAAATGGAAAACTGGAAACCTTGCACCATGCCCAAATTGGCGGCAGTGACAGGGATTTCATAACTTTGACCAGCCTTTAGTTCTTGTTCAGGTGCGCTCAGTTCGAGGTCGCGTGCGGTCCGTTTGTCGGCCAGTTTCTGGGCTTGTAGTCCCAGGCCAAAACTGCTCAGGAGGAGCAAAAGCAAGATGGATTTTTTCATGGTCGTATGATTTGTAATTTTAAGTGCCTGATTGCAATGAATGGCACCATGATTTTCAATCGAGTGTTCGCAAATTTATTGCAAAAAAATTAAAGCTGCTGAAACTTAACAGTTACTGATGCGGTTTTTTCTGCGAATCACAAATCTTTTGTACTCTTGCCCAATGAATAGCACCAACTCCCCCGCCAGCATGCCCATGTGGCAAGCTTATCTGACCCTTGGTATCCTCAGTTTGGTTTGGGGAACCTCCTTTATCCTGATCAAAAAAAGCCTGGAGTCCTTCACGCCTGTACAGGTGGCTTGTTTGCGCATGTCACTTTCGGCGCTGGCCTTTGTGCCAGTATTGGCCTATAATTACAAGCGCATGGACTGGTCGCGTTTGCCCCTGCTGATGGTGTTGGGCCTTTGCAGCAGTGCCTTGCCAGCCATCTTGTTTTCCACGGCGCAGCAAAAAATCAGCAGTGCCACCGCGGGGGTGCTCAATTCCCTTACCCCTCTTTTTACGATGATCATTGGGGTGCTTATCTTTAAAGTCACAGTAAAAACGCGGCAAGTATTGGGGATTTTATTGGGTTTGGTTGGGGCAGCTTGTTTAATCCTGATGGGAAAAGGGGGGATCAGCAATAGCCCAGTGGGTTATGCTTCCCTGATTGTGTTGGCCACGGTTTTTTACGCAACGGGTACCAACCTCATTGCGACCAAGTTTCGGGACATGGACTCACTGCTGGTCAGTGCGGGATCCTTTGGTACAGTAGGAGTACCCCTGGGCATTTATTTGTTGCTGGGCACCGATTTTATTCCCCGCATGGGTACCTTGCCCAACCCCTGGCAGTCGCTCGGTTATGTGGTGCTTTTGTCCTGGGTAGGCACAGTTTTGGCAACCATCATCTTTTTTAAAGTGATCCAACAAACCTCGGCCATTTTTGGAGCAACGGTGGCATATTTGATGCCCATCATCGCCATGCTCTGGGGGGTAGCAGATGGCGAAAAAATCGGGCTGTTGCATGTGGGTTGTATGGCAGTGATTTTGGTTGGGGTGTATTTGAGTCGGAAGCAGTGAGCCTTATTTTCCAATACAAAACCTCGAAAAAATATTGTCCAACAAATCCTCCGTGGAAATCTCGCCCGTAATTTCCCCCAGATACGCCAGCGCATGCCGAATGTCCATCGCGACAAAATCCGTAGTCACCGCATTGTCCAAACCTTGAATCACCGCCTCCAGGCTGCTTTGTGCCCGCAGTAGTGCCTCGTAATGCCGGGCATTGCTCACTACCGCTCCATCCATACTGGCCTCCTGCCCAACCACCGTTTGGTAAAGGCGTTCTTTGAGGTATTCAATGTTCATTTCGTTGGAGGCAGAGATGGGAATCCATTGCTCGGCGGTAAAATAGGGATTGGCGTAATGCTTGTATTCCGTGTAGGGATTGAGGTCCATTTTATTGGCCACTACCAGCAATTGGGTTTCGTCGTGGATCAGTTGCGCCAGGTCTGCTTCCAATTCGGCGGGCTGGGTTTTGATGACGTCAAACAAGTAGATCAGCACCGCCGACTGCCGCACTTTTTCCAGGGTTTTTTGTACCCCAATCGCTTCAATCGCATCCGATGCTTCCCGGATCCCCGCAGTATCGATGATGCGGAACTGGATGCCCTGGATGTTGAGCGACTCCTCGATGGTGTCGCGGGTAGTGCCGGCGATTTCGCTGACGATGGCGCGGTCCTCGTTGAGCAAGGCATTGAGCAGGGTAGACTTTCCGGCATTGGGTCGCCCGGCGATTACTGTGTTTACTCCTTCTTTGATGGCATTGCCCAATTGGAAGGAGTCGCTGAGTTTGTGGATTAGGCGGAGGAGTTTTTGTACCAAAGCCCGCAGTTGGTCGCGGTTGGCAAATTCTACGTCTTCTTCCCCAAAGTCCAGTTCCAGTTCGATCAAACTGGCGAAGTCGATCAATTCCTGCCGCAGTTTTTTGATTTCGTTGGAAATGCCCCCGCGCAATTGTTTGATGGCCACTTGTTGGGCGGCTGCGGAATTGGAGGCAATCAAATCGGCTACGGCTTCGGCTTGCGACAAGTCCATTCGGCCATTCAAAAACGCCCGCATGGTAAACTCCCCTGGTTGCGCCAATCGGGCCCCTTTGCGAATGAAAAGCCGAATCAATTCCTGGATGATGTAATTGGAGCCATGGCAAGAGATTTCCACCACGTGCTCGCCGGTGTAGGAACGTGGGCCGATGAAAAGGGACACCAAAACCTCGTCCAGAATCTGGTCTTTTTCATCCCGGATCGTGCCAAAATGGATGGTATGGCTAGCTTGTTCGCTCAGTTTTTTACCGTGAAATACGGCATCTACCAACTGAATGGCAGTTGGACCAGACAAACGGATGACTCCAATGGCGCCTACCCCGGGAGGAGTGGCGAGGGCAATGATGGTATCGGACATAAGTTAAACCTTCCAGTGTTTTTTCAACTTCCCCAAAGTGCCGTGCAGGTACATCTCGTACGTTTCCCACACGCGCATACCCGAGGTGCTGCGCACTTCTTCACAGGGTGGAGGCAAAGGGATTCCATTAACACCTGCTTCAAACGCGTATACACATTTTTGCAACTCGGGGATATTGTAACCACCCTCTAAGGTCGCAAAAATATGCGAAAAACGCTCCCGGAGCAATTGCCCGATCTGGTAATAGGAATTGGTTGTCACTTTTAAATCAAGCAGCAAGTCGTATTGATGGGCATCAAAGCCTGCAGAAATGGCCACCACATCGGGCTGAAATTGTTCGGCCAGTGGCAAAAAATGACCAAAGGCGTCCATAAAAATATCGTCGGCGCTGCCCGGCGGCAGTGGCATGTTCAGCGTATATCCCAAACCTTTTTCCTCCCCCAATTCATTGACAAAACCATGCCCGGGGAAAGCGGGGTATTGGTGCATCGACCAGTACATGACCTGGTCCGTCTGGTAAAAAATATCCGAAGTGCCATCACCCAGGTGGCCGTCGAAGTCACAAATCAGGACTCTTTTGCCCTCGTTAACCGCCAACTGAGCAGCAATGGCTACGTTGTTGAACAAACAAAAACCACTGGCCCGATCCCGATAAGCATGGTGACCGGGTGGGCGCACCAGGGCAAAATCCTGGTTTTGCATGGCTAAAATGGTCGCCCCTACCGCATGACAAGCAGCGGTGTAACTTCCCTCCGAAACAACAGTGTCGGGATCGAGATGCACCCCCAAATGGGCAGCCTCCCGCACCTGATTGATGTAGGCAGGATCATGAACCAGTTCCAGGTATTGCTCGCCGTTGGGGAACTCCGTTTCGGGAATATCTGAAAATACCTCCAGGCGTTTTTTGTTCTCCGGGTGCATTCCGGTATCGTGGCGCTGACAAATGCGGTTGTACAGTAATTTCATGCCTTAAAGATAGAGTGAAAAGTTGAGAAGTTGAGGGGTTGAGAAGTTGAGGCTGCCCCAGCGGCTTAGACGCAGGGCCTCTCTCAACTTCTCAACTTCTCAACCCCTCAACTCTTAATTACCAGCAACGGAATCCGCGTCGTAAATGCCACGTCCCGGGTTTGGCTGTGGTGAAACCAACGCTCGACCCAGGAGCGGTGAGGCGAGTACATCACGAGCAGGTCAACCCCGTAGTTGTCGACGAATACTTCCAGGCCATCGGTTATGGAATCGTGTTTTTCCTGGTGAAAGGAAATTTTTACGGCCGGGGTATTGTTGCTGAAGATTTTTTTCAATTCGTCAATGGCTATTTGATCATGCGCATCGCCCTTGTGGATGTTGATTACGTGCAAAAGGGGGTGGAAAGGGGTCAACATTTCGGCAGCCTTCCAGAAATGATAAGGATCAGATTCCGATAAATCGGTGGCATAAGCTACAATATGGGTGGGTTTCCATTGCGCAAACTCAGGAATCAGCATCACCGGGCATTTGGCCTGCTCAATGACCCCCGTCGAAACACTTCCGAAGGCTTTCTCCAGCGTATTGTGTGAACCTTTGGTACCCATCATGATCAAGTCTGCATCGTGCTCGTTGGCCATTTTGACGATGGTGCCTACGGCAATACCGATTTCCACTTTTTCCTCTACCCTGGGGATGGCTTGAAAGGTATAGAAAGCCTGGGCTTGGGATAGGCCCAATTCCAGAAAAGAGTGCATCACCGGTACGGCGGCATCCACTTTTTCGCGGGTAGTCGCCATGGATACCACCGGAACATCCATTGCGGCGTATTCAGGGAATACCACATGCAGTACTTCTATTTTCGCCTGGTAATAATCCGCCAGGATCAAACAATGTTTGAATGCATTTTGCGCAGTAGGCGAAAAATCGGTCGGGAACAGTATTTTTTTTACTTGGCTCATGATCATTGATTGTAAACTGATACTTAGTTCTTGCAAAAAAGCTCAATATCTGTTCCGACTTCAATGAGTTATGTCAGAGGCCAAGGGTGACTTTACAAAAATGCTCCCGTTCTTCCATTTTCACATTATTTAAGTTTTTTGGTAACTATTTAGCGCCCATCCACCTACGGTGGATTTTATATTCAATTTTTTTTACCACAAAGACACAAAGACACAAAGACATTAAGCTCTAAAATGTTGTGTCTTTGTGCCTTTGTGCCTTTGTGCCTTTGTGGTAAAAAATTCCGCCGCAGGCGGCTGCTAAATAGTTACGTTTTTTGACAAAAATCAAAGCGTTTACATGATAAAAGTCATCAGCCCACCATTCCAAAACCCCTTTATTTGTGGCAGTTAATCGCTATTATTGATTAATAATTCGGGTGATTTTAGGGAATCTTGGAGCATCCTCTCGGAGGATGCTCTTTTTTTTATACCTCCGGTAGCTCCTGCCTAAAACCTTGCTCGCCCTTCGTCGACCAAATGAGTCCACCCGGCAGTTTTTGGAAACTTGCGTATCCATTCCCGATTTTTTACTTTTAACTTTCCCAAAATTGTCAGGTATATGAACAAATTAAAATTCTGGATTGCTACTGTTCACCCGCACAGTACATCATTCGTTCTGTTGTTGCTCCTGAGCAGCATTACACTCTTCGCCCAAGGCGGCGGAAACCAATGGATCAAAGACGGCAACTCCTACTGGACGCCCGAAAAAGGAGAAATAGTACAATACACCCTGCCCGAACAAACCCGTACGGTGATTGCGACCACGGCCATGCTCACCCCTGCGGGCAAAACCGAGCCATTGCGCCTGCGTTCCATCCGCCCCTCCGCGGACAACCGTAAAGTGCTGATCTACACCAATTCCGTTCGGGTTTGGCGCACCGATACCCGAGGTGATTATTGGGTACTGGATCTGGACAAGAAGACCCTGTTCCAACTGGGTCCCAAGCTGCCCGTTTCTTCGCTGATGTTCGCCAAGTTTTCGCCCGATGGCAGCAAGGTGGCCTTTGTGAGCAAACACAACCTGTACGTCCAAACCCTGGCCGACAACAAAGTCACCCAACTGACCAAGGACGGTACCGACAAAATCATCAATGGCACCTTCGACTGGGCCTACGAAGAAGAATTTGGTTGTCGCGATGGCTTCCGCTGGAGCCCCGATGGCAACAACATCGCCTACTGGCAAATCGACGCCAGCAACGTGAAGTACTTCCTGATGATCAACAACACCGATTCGATTTATTCCTTCACCGTGCCCGTGGAATACCCCAAGGTGGGCGAGACACCCTCGGCCTGCAAGATTGGCATCGTATCGGCGAAAGGTGGCGCTACCCGCTGGATGAATGTACCCGGCGACAATCGACAACACTACATTCCCCGCATGGATTGGGCCGCTAACTCTTCCGAGATCATCCTGCAACAACTGGACCGCAAGCAACAAGTCAACAAGATTTTCTTGTGCAATACCACCACCGGCACCGCCAAATCCATTTGGGAAGAAAAAGACGCCGCCTGGGTGGATGTACAAATGGACGCGGATCAAAGCTGGGACTGGATCGAAGGTGGTGCAGCCTTTTTGTGGCTCACCGAAAAAGACGGCTGGCGGCATTATTACCGCATCAGCCGGGATGGCAAACAGGAAAAACTTCTCACCGCAGGGGCTTACGATGTGATTGATCCAGGGATGATTGATGAAAAAAACAAAGCCATTTATTTCCTGGCCTCACCAGACAATGCCACCGAAAAATACCTCTACAAAGTCAATCTGGACGGCAGTGGCAAAGCGGAGCGCCTCTCCCCCGCCAATACGCAGGGAACTTATGGTTACACGTTTGCGCCGAGTGGCCGTTTTGCGCAGCAGCGCTTTTCCAACGTGAATACCCGCCCACAAAGTGACTGGGTTACCCTCCCCGATTGCAAACCCATCAAGGCCAAACCCGATGCGCCTAAAACCGAGGCCAGCAGTCCTAAAGTGGAGTTTTTCCAGGTTACTACCGTAGATGGGGTCACGATGGACGGCTGGATGGTGAAACCCAAAAATTTTGACCCACAGAAAAAATACCCCGTGGTGTTTCATGTGTATACCGAACCAGCCGGCCAAACCGTAAAAAACTCCTGGGGCATGGGCTTTGCCAACATGTACCAGGGCAATATGTCGGAGGATGGCTACTTCTACATCTCGCTCGACAACCGGGGTACACCCGCACCCAAAGGCCGCGAATGGCGCAAATCGATTTACCGCAAAATCGGCCTCATCAACATCCACGATCAGGCCATGGGCGCCAAGGAGATTTTTAAATGGAACTACATCGATACCTCCCGCGTAGCGGTATGGGGCTGGAGCGGCGGCGGCAGTGCGACGCTGAACCTGCTGTTCCAACACCCGGAAATTTATAAGACCGGCATCTCCATTGCCGCCGTAGCGGATCAGCTCTGCTACGACAACATTTACCAGGAACGCTACATGGGCCTGCCGCAGGAAAACATGGAGGACTTTGTGAAGGGTTCCCCAATCACCTACGCCAAAAACCTCAAAGGCAAGTTGCTCTACATCCACGGTACTGGCGACGACAATGTGCATTACCAAGGCGCCGAACGGTTGATCAATGAACTGGTCAAACACAACAAGCTATTCCAGCTAATGGCCTACCCGAATCGCTCGCACGGGATTTATGAGGGCGAAGGGACGTCCAAGCATTTGGCGACGCTCTTTACCCAGTTTTTGAAGGAGAATTGCCCTCCGGGGGGTGTGGATCGGGTGGTGAGGCCGTAAGGGCATCCCTACTGAGGTGTTTCTATGGTGCCTTAGGATTCTTAGGTGGTGAAAAAATGTGCTTGCAGTTTTTTTTCACCACCTAAGAATCCTAAGGCACTCAAGAAACACTTTAGAAAAAACAAGCGCCTGCTCAGTTTCCCAAACAGGCGCTTCCCAAAATTCATTATAATCGAGTATAAATTCCCTATTTTATCTCGCGAAAGCCACCGCCCGCTTCTCCCGGATCACCGTCACTTTGATCTGTCCAGGATACTGCATTTCGTCCTGGATCTTTTGTGAGATCATAAAGGCCAGGTCGTCGGCATATTGGTCGGTTACTTTTTCACTTTCTACGATGACGCGCAATTCGCGGCCAGCCTGCATGGCGAAAGCTTTGGTGACACCCTCGTGCGCCATTGCCAGCTCTTCGAGCTCACCGATGCGTTTGAGGTAACTTTCCAGGATTTCGCGGCGGGCACCTGGGCGCGCGCCAGAGATGGCGTCACAAGCCTGTACGATGGGTGAAATGATGTTGTTCATTTCAATTTCATCGTGGTGGGCACCAACAGCGTTGATTACCGCGGGGTGTTCCTTGTATTTTTCGCACAACTGCATCCCGAGGATGGCGTGGCTCAATTCAGATTCCTCTTCTGCTACCTTACCAATGTCGTGGAGCAAACCCGCCCGTTTGGCCAGTTTGACCTGTTTGGGGTTGAGGCCCAATTCGGCGGCCATGATGGCGCAGAGGTTGGCAGTTTCGATGGAGTGTTTGATCAGGTTCTGACCGTAGGAAGAGCGGAAACGCATCCGTCCCACCATTTTCACCAGGTAAGGGTCAAGGCCGTGCAAATCGAGGTCGATTACGGTTTTTTCCCCAATCTCTACAATCTGCTCATCGAGTTGTTTGCGGGTTTTGGCCACTACCTCTTCGATGCGGGCAGGGTGGATCCGGCCGTCGGCGACCAGTTTTTTGAGGGCCAAACGCGCTACTTCGCGGCGGATGGGGTCAAAGCTGGAGATCACGATGGCCTCGGGGGTATCGTCTACTACAATTTCAGCACCAGTGGCCGCTTCCAGGGCCCGGATGTTTCGCCCTTCCCGACCGATGATCTGGCCTTTCATATCGTCCGATTCCAGGTGGAAAACCGAAACGGTGTTTTCGATGGTGTATTCCGCACACATGCGCTGGATGGTTTGGATGACGATTTTTTTCGCCTCCTTGTTCGCATCCATTTTGGCCTGCTCGATGGATTCTTTGACGATCGACATCGCATCGGTTTGGGCCTTGGCGCGTACGGCATCCAGCAGCTGCTCTTTGGCTTCCTGCTCGCTCAAGCGGGAGATGATCTCCAGTTCCTTGATGCGGATTTCGTTGGCCTGATCCAGTTCTTCCCGTTTTTTGGCCACAATTTTCAACTGCTTTTCCAGGTTCTCACGGATGGCAGCGGTTTCGGCTTCTTTTTGGTCGAACTCAGATTTTTGCTGTTCCAGCGCACGCTGGCGATCTTCGATTTTTTCTTCTTTGGCCTTGAATTCTGATTCGAGCGCTTTGATTTCCATCTCGCGCTCTTTCATTTCTACCAATTGTTGGGTCTTGCGGCTATCAAAGTCGGACTTCAGTTTGGCAAAATGGTCTTTGGCCTCCTGAATTTTATTTTGTTTGATGCGTTCGTTTTTGCTCTCCGCTTGATTGACGATTTTCTCCGCTTTGGTTTCTGCTTCGTCGACAATTCGTTTGGCCGATAAACGGGCTTCTTTAATCTGTAAGTCAGCTTGGGAATTGAGTTCTTCTATTTTCTGCTGCTTGGATTTATTCAAGAAAAATTGAACCAAAAAATATCCCACTACTGCACCAATGACTAATCCGATAACGGCGCCTATTCCAATTTCCATAAAGTCGTTTTTTCCGTTTTTTAAATATTATACTTCCTGATCCAAGAGAGCTTCCAGGTGGGAAAGTTTGGCCGAGAGATGGGCTTCCTGAGCGGTGGCGAGTTGGGTTTTGTGCAGATCAACAGCGTAGGTCAAAAGCGCCATGGACAGGCAGTCTTGCTTGTCTTTATGCGTGTATGTCAGTTGAAAACGATTGATCTTTTCGTTGACTTCCTTGACTATCTTGCGAAGAGAAGCCTCGTCTTCTACCCTGATTTTCAAGGGATATGGACGTCCGGCAACTACAACCGTAATGTTCTTCGTTTCCTCTTGCCCCTCCATGCTATAGTCAATTGTTGGCCAACAACTCAATGCGCTTGTCGATCTCCTTAACGTACTGATCGATTTGCTCTTTAAACTTATCCGATTGCTCGGTTTCCTCACGGCGCAGCTTTACCAGTTCCTGCTCAGCGCGCTCCACCTGAGTTTGTAACACACGAATAGCGGCATCTCGCTGGGCGATATGCGTTTTGAGTTCGCGGTTTTCTTCCTGCAAACCTCCATTGTCGCGGCGCAATTGTTTGACCAGAGTCAATAATTGGCGGACTTTGATTTCGATGCGTTCAAATTGTTCAGATGCGTTCATCTTAGGATCATCACAAAATTCAAAATTAGTTGAAGAGTTGTAATGTTGAAGGGTTTAAGGAAGGCAGTACCTAAGTCGCTGCGGTAGCTCAAACTTTTCAACTCTTCAACTTTTCAACTTTTACTGGCTGCTCAACGTAAATACGCTGGCATTTAGTATCAACGCCGGATTAGGGCGCCTAGTTTAGTTTCGTATTCGTTGATCAATTGGTTCATTACCTTGTCCACCTCTTTGTCTTCGAGGGTTTTTTCGGCGTCTTCGAACCAGTAACTAACAGCATAGGATCGTTTTCCTTCGCCGAGTTGTTGCGCGTTCTCGTACACGTCAAAAAGGGTAATGTCCTTGATCAATTTTTTACCCACTTTGCGGGCAATTGCCGCAATATCGCTAAATTTAACAGAATTTTCAATAATCAGCGCCAAATCTCTGCTGGTCGCCGGGAATTTGCTGACTTCCTGATAGGTTACGTTCTGTTTTCTCAGGCTTTTCAACAGTTTTTCCCATTCAAAAACAGCGGCATAAACTTCGTTGCGCACGCCCAATTCTTTGACCATCTGGCCACTGACCCGCCCAAAAGTAGCCAAAACCTGCTGGCCGCGGTGGTAAGTCAAGCCGTAAGCAAAACGCTCGTCGTTTTCCAATACCGTTTCCTGGTAGCCTTCGTAACCGAGGCGGGAAAGGATGTTTTGCACGTAGCCCTTGAGTGTGAAGTAAGGCGTTTTGTTGCTGGCCCCTTCAAATGGCGACTTCATCAGCCAGGATTTGCCGTAGCGATCCCCGCTCAGGAACAAGCTGAGTTGTGCCTTTTCATCAATGGCGCCTTCGCCTTTGAAACGGTATACCTTGCCAAATTCGAACAAACGCAAACGGGTTTGTTGGCGGTTTTGGTTGTGCACGATGGCTTCCAGACCGCTGATCAGCATGTCCGGGCGCATGATGTCCAACTGCGCGTTGGAGGTATTGTTGATGTACACCAGTTCCTCGTCGGCAATGCTCTTGAGGGCCTGGCGGTAATAACGCGATTGGGACAGGGATACCGCCATGATTTCGTTGAAACCTGCGGCAGCCAAAAAGTCGCCGATGGCATTGCGCACCAGACTGGGATCCGGATTGGGCGCCAAAGCGGCAGAAATGCTGAATTTTTCGGAAATCTCCACCCGGTTGAAGCCGTAAATACGCAGCACTTCTTCGGCAATGTCGGAAGGGCGCAGCACGTCAGCTTTGTTGGTGGGCACGGCCACGGTGAAGCTTTGTTCATCCGAAGCCAGGATGCTCATGCCTTGGGCGACGAGGATTTCCTCGATCTCCGCCGGGCTGAGGGCTACGCCCAAAATGCCATTCACGTAGCTGTATTTCACCGTGATTTCACGCGGTGCTACGGGATTTGGGTAGAGGTCGATGAGCTCGGACGCGATTTCACCTCCGGCCAGTTCCTGCATCAAGAGGGCGGCGCGTTTGAGGGCAAAAACGGTAACATTCGGGTCACTGCCTTTTTCAAATACCTTCGCGGCATCGGTGCGCAGGTTGTGGCGCATGCTGCTGCGGCGAATGTAAGTCGGGCTGAAATGGGCGGCTTCGAGGAAGATGTTGACGGTACTGTCTTTGACCCCGGAGTTGAGTCCACCAAATACCCCACCGATACACATGCCCGTGGAGTCACCATCACAAATCATCAGGTCTTCGGCGTGCAGGGTGCGTTCTACCTCGTCCAGGGACAGGAATTTGCTACCCGCAGGCAGGGTTTTGACGATGATTTGGCGGCCTTTGATTTCGTCCAGGTCGAAAGCGTGCAGGGGTTGGCCTAGTTCGTGGAGTACAAAGTTGGTGACGTCCACGATGTTGTTGATCGGGCGCACGTCCACGGCTTGCAGACGGCGCTTCAACCAATCGGGCGACTCGCCCACGGTGATGCCTTTGATGACTACACCGCTGTAGCGCGGGCAGGCCTCGGTATTTTCCACGCTCACCGCTACGGGCAAGCTGTGATTGTCTACTTTGAATTTTTCAACCTCGGGTACACAAACCAGACCGGTGTGGCCGTAGTTGATTTTGAGGGCCGCCGCCAGGTCGCGCGCTACACCCAGGTGGTTGGTGGCGTCGGAGCGGTTGGGGGTGAGGCCTATCTCGATGAGGTGGTCTTCTTCGAGTTGGAAATAGTCTTTGGCGGATTGCCCCACGGGGGTATCTTCAGGCAGCACCATGATGCCCGCGTGGTCGTGGCCCAGGCCGAGTTCGTCTTCGGCGCAGATCATGCCTTCGGAGTCTTCGCCGCGGATTTTGCCTTTTTTCAATGTGATGGGCTCGCCTTCGGTGGGGTACAAGGTGGTACCAACGGTGGCAACCAGTACTTTTTGGCCCGCAGCCACATTGGGCGCACCACAAACGATATTGAGCAAGCTGCCCGTACCGATGTCGACTTTGGTCACAGAAAGTTTGTCGGCGTTGGGGTGTTTTTCACGTTCTACCACGTGGCCTACCACTACACCCGCCAGTCCTCCTTTGATGCTTTCGGTACGTTCGATGCTTTCTACTTCCAATCCTATGTCGGTCAATATTTCGCCGACTTTTTCGGGGCTGAGGCCGTCCAGATTCAGGTATTGCTTCAACCAGTTGAGAGAAACCTTCATGTTTCGCTGTCGTATTTGGGCGCAAAGATAGGGGGATTGTTTTGGATTTTTAGTATGTTTGGTAAGATCAATGCTGGGGAGGGGGAATTAGTTCCTGGTTGTTAGCGCTGAAATCATAAAGCATATTGTAACTATTTAGCACCCATCCACCTGCGGTGGATTTTATATTCAATTTTTTTCACCACAAAGGCACAAAGGCATTCAGCTCTAAAATGTTGTGTCTTTGTGCCTTTGTGCCTTTGTGGTGAAAAATTCCGCCGCAGGCGGCTGATAAATAGTTACAGCATACTTAAAATCACTCCGCCGCCCCCTCCACATAAAACCCCAAATGCGCCCTAAATCCAAACTTCTGCTGGCTTTGTTCCTTCCAGGGAGCCTGGCTCGTGGTTTTGGTAAAAATTCCACCGTCCTGCCCCAAGCCAATACAAAACTGCAAGTCCTTGCTGATGTTGCCCTTGTTCAAGGTTTTGACCCATTCGAGGCCGATGAAAAAATCAGCGTCGAGCACCAGGTTGTAGGGCGCTAAATCCACACTGAGCGTGCCACTTTTGAGCTCGGAAGAGATGATCAGTTCCTTGGGTAATAAATTTTTGCCAGGTTTCCCGCCTGCGTTTTCGTACACATGCACACGGAAAAACAATGGCCCAAATTTGTTTTGAGCGATGTTGAAATGCGCTTTTTTCAGGTAATAACTGCCCTTTTTTACTTCAATCCGGTTGCATAGCTCAGTGCCCAGGCGATTGGACTGAAAAAAGAATACCATTTTTGCCGAGTTGTTGCGATGGCCTAAAACTTTGGGGCGTTTGAATTTTTTGGGATTGACGACCACCGTGGGCAGGGTCAGGGTGATGGGTTTGAGGTAGATGGATGGGGGCAACTCGGGTTCATGGAGCAGTACAAGATCTACCGATTGATACCCGATGGCCGAAAAGCGGAGGGTATCGCTGCTGCTCCAGCCAGCTTTGGGTACCTCCAGGCTGAATTTGCCCGCGTCGTCGCTGACTGTTCCGTGGTTTTTACCCAGGATGCCGATGTTGACAAAGGGGATGGGTTCACGGGTGTTGAAGTTGAGTACCGTGGATTGGATCGTTTGGGCGGGGAGGGGCAAAACCAGCCAAAAACAGATCAGAAGGGAACATAATTTATACATACAGCGAATCTTTAGCAAACATGGCATCATGATGTACCTAAAAACCCCGAAGGGGTGACATGATTATAGAAAAAATGGTAAGAAGATGTATTTGAACCCCGAAGGGGTGACATTATTTGACTGTACCCTCGCCGTGTTTATTTCATAATGCCACCCCTTCAGGGTTTCTCTTCATGAAATAAACACGGTTATTTTGCTATAATAATGTCACCCCTTCGGGGTTGAAATCAGCGCTCAATTTAGAACCAATCGACCCGCTGGCACAAGTATTCCGTAAAACTAAGCATTTCCAAATCAACCCAAAACATTGCGCTATTGCTGGTTCAACCTCTACGTCTAACTTGGTGTCCTTGGTGTCCTCTTTTTTTCCTCTGTGATAAAAAAATGTCGCTCTTGTACTGCTGTAAGCAATTCGGCACTCCTCCTATTTTAATGCCCATAAATCTCCAAAACGCTCCTTTCAGCCTCAATTTCCCGCTCTTCATCCCCATCTTTTGTTTTGCAAACATTTAATCCGCAAATTTGCCCCCATTAACAATCAGTCCTAACCATCATTTGGCATGAAAATCACCTGCCTGCTCAGTGGGCTAATCCTCCTGCTGACTCAAATCCTTTACAGCCAGGCCCCGGTTCCAGCTGAACCACACCAACTGTCCATCCGCAAATCCAAAGAAGTCATCCGCCTGGATGGTGCCCTGGACGAAGCCGACTGGCAAAGCGCCCAGGTCGCCAAAGACTTTTTCCAAAACTTCCCCTTTGATACCTCTGCGGCCAATTTGAAATCAGAAATCCGCCTCACTTTTGACCAAAACTTCCTCTACGTTGGCGCGGTCTTGTACCAAAACCAGGCCGACTACATCACCACTTCCCTCAAGCGCGATTTTCAAAGTGGCACCAGCGACGTTTTTGCCGTCAACATCGATCCCTTCAGCGACAAACTCAATGGCTTCCACTTTGCGGTCACACCTTTTAATGTACAACGGGAAGGTTTGATCGACAACGGAGGCAACCTCACCATCGATTGGGACAACAAATGGTACTCTGAAATCCAGAACCATACCGACCGCTGGGTGGTGGAAATTGCCATCCCCTTCAAAACCCTGCGCTACCGGCAGGTCAGTGGGCAAAATGCCTGGCGCATCAATTTTGTACGTTTTGGCCTCAAACAAAACGAGGCTTCCACCTGGTCGCCGGTACCCCGCGCTTTTTTACCCGTCAATCTAGCCTTCACCGGCTCGCTCCTTTGGGAAGATGCCCCGCCGCAGCCCGGCGCCAACGTGTCGGTGATTCCCTACATCATCGGGCGCACGGAGAAGGATTTTGAATTCAAAATCCCCACCGAAAACAAACTCAACATCGGGGGCGACGCCAAAATCGCCATTACCCCTTCACTCAACCTGGACCTGACCCTCAACCCCGATTTTTCCCAGGTGGACGTGGATCGCCAGATCACCAACCTGAGCCGCTTCGAGCTGTTTTTCCCCGAGAGGCGGCAATTCTTTTTGGAAAATGAAGACTTGTTCGGGCGTTTTGGGTTCCCGGATAGCCGGCCCTTTTTCAGCCGTCGGGTGGGTTTGGCCAATGGCCGCATCCGCAAGGTGACCACCGAGGGCGACACCATTTCCGTCACGCGCAACCTCAACGTACCCATCAAAGCCGGGATGCGCCTGAGTGGCAAACTGGATAAAAACTGGCGCATCGGCCTGCTCAACATGCAAACGGGGCAGGTGCGCGCCCTCAAACAAGGCCCGGCCAATTACACCGTGGGGGTTTTGCAGCGCAAGGTGTTTGAACGTTCGGCCATCAGCGCCATTTTTGTCAACAAGGAAAACTTCCGGGTAGATGATCAGGAAAAAATCCAGCACAACCCCGGCGCTTACAACCGGGTAGCGGGCCTGGAGTACAACCTTTATTCCAAAGACAACAAGTGGGAAGGCGAGTTTTATTACCACCGCTCCTTCTCGGGCCAACAAAGCAACGCCGACGCCCAGTCAGCAGCCGCGTTTTTGGGGCATTCCACCCGCAAATGGTCGGTGCTTTCGGGTTTGCAATACCTGGGTCGGGACTACCGGGCCGATGTGGGTTTTGTGCCGCGCCCCGGGCAGTTTTCGATGTTCAACATCACCAAAATGAACATCTTTCCGCGCAAGGAGAGCTGGGCCAAAAAGGTCAACGTCACTGGCTTCAACCTGCAAAATACCCTGACCTACAATGCCCCCGGCTACCAGTTGACCGACCGCAGCCACCAGCTGACTTATTTTATGGAATTCCCGGGTAACTCCTCCCTGGAAATCAACGCCGGACAGGAATACACTTACCTCTATTTTCCCTTCGACCCCACCAATTCCGGGGGCGAGGTCCTGCCCGCCGGCACGGATTACACGTACCACTCGGCGAGTGTGAGCTACATTTCGGACTTCCGCAAACCTTTTTCCTACGAACTCAATGTAGGCACGGGCCAATATTTCAACGGCAACATCTTCCGCCTCAACGGCGAGCTGGTGTACCGCTGGCAACCCTACGGCGTGTTTGCGATGACCTACGCCTACAACGACATCCATTTGCCCGCCCCCTTCAACAGCGCCAGTTTTTGGCTGATCGGGCCGCGGGCGGAGTTGTCATTTAGCCGCAGCGTGTTTTTCAGCACCTTTTTGCAGTACAACACCCAGGCCAACAACGTTAACATCAACAGCCGTTTGCAATGGCGCTTCCGCCCCGTATCGGATGTGTTTTTGGTGTATACCGACAATTATTTTACCGACCAGTTTTTTCAGGGGCCACAGGTCAAAAACCGGGCGCTGGTGCTGAAGGTGACGTATTGGTTGAATTTGTAAAAATTCATCACTTGCCAACACGAATCAAATCCAGCTCTTTGAGGCTTCGCCTCCTTTTTACCAAGGGCGACAGGATAGCAACACGGATGCCAGGGATGCCAGGGATACCACGGATATTGGCTAAAGCGACATGATGGCAACACGGATGCCAGGGATGCCACGGATTTTGGCTAAAGCGACATGATGGCAACACGGATACCACGGATGCCACGGATACCACGGATTAGAACGGATTTTGACTCGCCTTCGGCTTGTCCTTTTCCGCCGCAGGCGGAAGAAAATCCGTTTTTATCCGTGGCATCCGTGGTATCCGTGTTGCCATCATGTCGCTTTAGCTCATCAATATCCACACTGCCATCATGTCGCTTTAGCTCATCAATATCCACACTGCCATCATGTCGCTTTAGCTCATCAATATCCACACTGCTATCCTACCCGCCGCAGGCGGAAGAAAATCAGTTTTTATCCGTGGTATCCGTGGCATCCGTGTTGCCATCCTGTCGCTTTAGCTCATCAATATCCACACTGCTATCCTACCCGCCGCAGGCGGAAGAAAATCAGTTCTAATCCGTGGCATCCGTGGCATCCGTGTTGCTATCCTGTTGCTTTGGTAACTTATAATCAGCAATAATCCCCAAACCCATTCGTAACTCGAAAAATTCGTCATTCCCAAACCCATTCGTAACTCGAAAAACGTCATTCCCAACTTTTCACTTTTCATCATTCCTCTCTCATCTCTCTCTCCACATCCCCCAACAGCCGCTCCCAATCAAAATCCGCCGCTCCCCCTACCCCAGCCAAATCCCGCAAACCCTCCACATAGCGCCGCGCCATCAGCCCCCGCACCTCCGCCTCGCTGGCCTGCTCCAGTACCGCGTAAGGCAAACGCAGCTGCAGGTAAGCCTCCCCGCTGGCCGCATCAAAACGGATCTCCTCCTCGTGAATGCCATCCGCTTCCGGGGCCGTGCCCAAAAACACCACCCCAATGCCCTTTAGCCCCGGGCCATAGGCCGCCAACTGCAAGCGGGCATTCAACAACTGCTCCATCCACTGCACATTGTTGGCGTCGATTTTGTCCCCAATGGAATTGTCTTCCGTGATGCTGGAAACGACAAAAGCTGTGTACAACATGATCTTCAAGGTTTATGGCACACTGAAACAATTAAATTGAGCATTCATTTTTTTCAGTGGGCCTACAAGTCCACTTTGTTGCCCGGAGGCCGAATCAAGGGCACTGCCCGTTGGGTGTTTTCCGGCAACAAAGCATATTGGTATATTTTTAAGGTTTCCTGGCGCAAACAGGCCTGGATGCTGCCCCGGTACTGCACCCGGTAACTCAAGCCCATTCCCGTCATCCAGGTGTTGGGGTAGCGCCCCTTTTTGCCCTGGATGGTGATGCCGTATTTCCAAACTTCTCCCGCCCGCAAAAAAATCAGCGTGTCCGCTCCACAACTGTAACAGGGGTAAAAGCGGCTGAACTTGGCCCGCAACACGTATTGCTCGCAACGCTGCAATCGCTGCAAACGCTCTTGCAACTGCCCCTCGCGCGCAGCCGACAATTTTAAATCCCCCCCTTCATCCTGGTCCAAAAAACCAGCGCCGTTCCAGGCAGCCAGTACCGCCAAGATACAACTACCCAGCAGGATTAACAACAAGACCGCTCGCGGATTCCGTGGATTTTGTGGAGCGGGGGGGCGCATAGGCACTGACTGATACTTCTTTGCTACCGTATTCATACAGGAATTTTTGACCACCCAGGGTGGAATCAGTGAATAAAATGCTACTTTTCGGATCAGTTCCTATGCTGATGACAAAGGTAAGGAATTAGAATTTAATTTTAAAATTTTAGACCAAAATTATATTATGTCGCTACCTACTGATCCAGACCCTCAGGTTTTCCTGCGTGTAAAAGGTGCCCTCAAAACCCTTGGCATGAGCCAAAGAGACCTGGCTAAGCAGCTTGGACTGGCTCCAGGGGTAGTGAGCCTGGCCCTGAGCGGCGGCAACGAAAAAACCTTCCGCCGCATCGTCGAGCTGCTGGAACAGGAACACGGCATCGATCCCCTCCAGCTGTGGGGGGAAGGTGAACGGGGCGACAAAATCCTGAACGAACTCCAGGCCATCAAAACGGAACTCAATGGCCTGCGCACCGAAATGGAAGCGCTGAAAGACTTGATCCAGAAAAAAAAATGAGGCGCGGGCCAATCTTGCCGGGCCTTTTACGGGGAGCACCGCAATGGCCCCTGGCGGGGCTTTCATGGCATAAAAAAAGATGAGTCATCCCGAATTTTTTCAGAAAGACTACCAAAGCGACATTTTTTTATCACAAAGGAAAAAAAGAGGACACAAAGGACACAAAGCGAAGCGTCGTCTACGTCTAACTTTGTGTCCTCTGTGCCTCTTTGTGTTTTCTTTGTGTTTTCTTTGTGAAAATTATGTCGTTTGTGAATTATTTGAAAATTCGGGATGACTCATGTTTTTCAGGCGATTTGATTATCAGGCAATTGAGGTAATGCCTAGTTGTGTTGGAATAAGACGCTAAACTCGTCACTCAAAAAAATCACTCTTTCACCACGGGAACCGTCTGCACCTGCCCGCCGCGTTCTACTTTCAACCAGTAAGTGCCTTTGGCCAAACCCTCCGGCAGTTTTACTTCGTAATTGCCCGCGTAGCCCGCAATGCTCGCATTGATCCTGCGGCCCAGTGCATCGTACAACTGAATGTTGCCCGCCCCCTTGCTGTAGTCGTACTGCAGGGTGATTTTGTCTTTCGCCGGATTGGGGAAAGCAAAAATATCATTGCTGCCGGGAGCATTGATGGCGATGACTTTGGAGTACTGGATAGATTTATCAAAATCTACTTGACGTAACCGATAATAGTTCACCCCTTCACTAGCTGAATAATCTACAAAACTGTAGGTGAAAGGAATTAGAGTAGTACCTCTTCCTTTAACTTGACCAACTTCTGAGAACAGCTCCCCATCAAAACTTCTTTCGATGGCCATGAAGTCGTTATTGGTTTCGGATGCAACTTTCCATATTAAAATGACTCCAGAGTCTTCTTGCTTTGCTTCAAATGAAATCAGCTCTATATCAAGTGTAGTTTGGCTAGTTGCAGTTATTGTTGTTGATCCTTTTGTAGCTGTGCCCCCAAAAACTAGGTTGGCGCTACCCGAGGTGGGAGTAGTGAAACTGAATTGTGTGCTTGCGGTACCATCGATGGAAGCAGTTGCTGGTATTGGGCCACTTGCACAACCAGTACAAGTAGGTGTAATAAGCCAACTATTACCGGGAGCCCCCGTAAGTGAATAAGTTAAAGTAATTGTTGAAGGGGAATTAATTCGGTAGCTGAATGGATGACCGCTAATTGTCAATGTTTGGCCAATCAAGATATTGAATGGCAAGAAAAGAAAAATTGGTAAAAGAGTTTTCATTGTATTTTTTTTTCTGCACGATAAATTCAATACAAAAATACACTAACCCCTTCATCTATCCTAATTTACGTATAATTTTGTCAATATGCCTACTACTTTTCATCCAATGCCGCATGCTTGTCACAAATCAGCCATATACAGCCACTTCATTTTCGGGCAAATAAATAAAAGCGCACCGGGATCTTGTCAACTAAGCAGCAGCAAAAAAAATGAAGCAGTGCCCAGAGTGGCAAGGATAGGCGCAGCGGCGAGGGAAGGGGTGGAAAAGGCCCAAAACACAAAGTGCTCAAGCTTTGGGTGTGAATAGATACCGCATGGATGGGCGTGAAAGGATTGCCCTGTCCTTAGCTAAAAATGTTGAGTTTTTGGAAAGCCCCGGAGCCAGCGCAAAGACAATTGCCAAGCCCCAGGCAAGCATTCATCACTCATCGTTCATCACTCATCGTTCATCACTCCTCACTACCACAACGCTCCCATTCGTCATTCGGAAAATTCATCACTCCCCAAAGTTTACGTTAAAAAACTACCACGGTTTAAAAAAAATCCACTATGTTCGCGTCGGTTTTTGTTTTTACCCACTATTGCCGCACCCGCGGTAACGATTCTGAAAAGCACTGCGACTTTTCGGCGGCGAAGCCGTCTTAACGTATCCTACTAAAAATGTTATTGAAGTAAATAGGCCTGCGCGCTGGGGAAAATCTCAAGCTCAAGACCCCATTCGTCATTCGCCACTCGAAAAATTCGTCATTCCCCAATATGTCTGAACACATCACCATTCTTGAAGCTGGCCGAGCCGAAAAAAATTACTGGCGCGACCTTTGGCGCTATCGGGAATTGTTTTTCATACTGGCCTGGCGGGATGTTTCCGTACGCTACAAACAAACCGTGATTGGGGTGGCCTGGGCGGTTATCCGCCCTTTCCTCACCATGGTCGTTTTTACCGTCGTGTTTGGGCGGGTAGCACAGTTGCCCAGCGAGGGCGATGCACCTTACGCCTTGTTGGTGTTTGCAGGAATGCTGCCTTGGACTCTGTTTGCCACCTCCCTTAGCGAAGCTTCCAATAGCCTGATCGGCAATTCCAATTTGATCAGCAAAGTGTATTTTCCAAGGCTGATTGTGCCTACGGCTGCGGTGGTAACCGCTTTTGTCGATTTTTTGATCAGCTTTGTACTCCTGGTGGGTATGATGATCTACTACCAATACGCGCCAAGCTGGAACATCCTGCTTTTACCGCTGTTCATGATACTGGCCCTGTTGGCCAGTCTAGGGCCTGGGCTACTCATGACTGCACTCAATGTCAAATACCGCGATTTTCGCTACATCATCCCTTTTATCGTACAATTTGGTTTGTACGTTTCACCCGTAGGGTTCAGCACCAGTGTCGTACCCGATGAGTGGCGCTTGGTGTACAGTTTCAATCCCATGGTGGGAGTGATCGATGGGTTTCGTTGGTGTATTCTGGGATCGGATAGTTTGGTATACTGGCCGGGATTTTACCTAAGTATAGGAGTAACAGCCTTGTTCTTGTGGTGGGGGGTGACCCAGTTTAGGCGAATGGAGAAGAGTTTTGCGGACTTGATTTGAGTTTCATCATCAAATTATACCCATTGTTTACTGAATTAATTCAAAAAGAAAAGTTAATCGCCGTGGTCGGTCTGGGCTACGTAGGTTTACCCTTGGCACTAGAAATGGCCAAACATTTTCGGGTAATTGGTTTTGACATCAATCAGGAGCGAATTGCTTTGATGCAAAAGGGTATTGACCCTACTCGTGAATTGGATTCAACTGCATTTCAAAATGTTGATATAACATTTACAGCTAATGCCACAGACCTTGAGCAGGCTCATTTTTTTATTGTTGCTGTTCCAACTGATATAGATGAACATAAAGTGCCCAATCTGATTCCCTTGCAACGAGCTTCCCTAAGTGTTGGAAAAGCACTTAAGCCGGGTGATTATGTAGTGTTTGAATCAACAGTCTATCCCGGTTGTACAGAAGAGGATTGTGCCCCAATTTTGGAGGAACACAGCGGGCTCAAAGTTGTGCAGGATTTTAAAATCGGATATTCTCCTGAACGTATCAATCCAGGTGATAAAACCCGTACACTGCCCAATATCCTAAAGATAGTTTCTGGCTGCGATGATGAAACTTTGTCTACTATCTCCCGGGTATATGGCCGTATCATTGATGCCGGAATTTATGAAGCATCCACCATCAAAGTGGCCGAAGCCGCCAAAGTGATCGAAAACATCCAGCGCGACCTGAATATTTCATTGGTCAACGAGTTGGCCATAATTTTTGACAAAATGGACATCGATACCAACGCAGTTTTAGCTGCTGCTGGTACAAAATGGAATTTTCATCGCTATGCTCCTGGATTAGTGGGAGGGCATTGTATAGGGGTAGATCCTTATTACCTATTGCACAAGGCACGCCAACTGGGTATCGAGCCACAGGTGATTGCTGCAGGGCGCAGAATAAACGACTCAATGCCAGTTTGGGTTGCGAAAAATCTTGTACAAACCTTATTGCAAAAAGGCAAAAACCCAAGCACTAGCAAAGTGCTCGTAATGGGAATTACCTTTAAAGAAGATGTAGCTGATATACGCAACTCAAAGGTGGTAGACTTGGTCAAGGAACTCATGACTTATTCCATTCATGTCCATATTGTTGACCCTTGTGCTTCGCCCAATGAAGTTGCTCATGAATACCAGCTATCATTAAGTGAGGGAACGAGCAAAGATTATGATGCCATTCTTGTGGCAGTAGCTCATCAACAATACAAGGCACTCTCATTTGAATATTTTCAATCTATTTCTCGCAATGGATTGATTTTATTTGATTTAAAAGGAC
This sequence comes from Haliscomenobacter sp., assembly GCF_965225875.1. GTDB lineage: Bacteria > Bacteroidota > Bacteroidia > Chitinophagales > Saprospiraceae > Haliscomenobacter. The sequence goes on from NZ_CBDDBS010000002.1 coordinate 2,745,159, forward strand.
TATATCCCCACTGTAAGTCTTTAGCTACTACCTATTGGACTTTATGAACCAGGAAACAACAACATATTATGCGCATCCTTCCGCATGTATTGACGAAGGTGCCCGCATTGGTGCTGGAACCAAAATATGGCATTTTTGCCACGTTATGCCCAAAGCAATAATTGGCGAAAATTGTAGCTTGGGGCAAAATGTATTTGTGGCGGATGGAGTGCTCATTGGCAACAACGCCAAAATTCAGAACAATGTATCACTATATACTGGCGTGATCTGTGAAGATGACGTTTTCCTTGGCCCTTCCATGGTCTTCACCAACGTGTATAACCCACGCAGTGCGGTGAATCGGAAAGGAGAATACCTGCGTACCCTGGTAGGAAGAGGTTGCACCATTGGTGCCAATGCCACCATTGTATGTGGAATAGAACTTGGGCATCATGCCTTTATCGGAGCTGGCGCGCTAGTGAATCGGGATGTCCCTGCTTACGCGCTTCTGGTAGGGGTGCCCGCACGCCAGATTGGTTGGATGAGCGAACATGGCGAACGACTTCATTTTGAAAATGATGAGGCAATTTGCCCGGGTAGTGGCGAAAGGTATCGCATAATTATAGATCGAGTGGAAAAAATAAATACCGCCTTATGAAAAACTTTGCCCTGATCGGTGCAGCTGGCTTTGTTGCTCCACGCCATATGAAAGCCATCAAAGATACAGGAAACAAGTTGATTGCTGCGTTGGACAAACATGATTGTGTAGGTGTAATCGATAGCCATTTCCCAGATGCTGATTTTTTTGTTGAATTTGAACGTTTTGATCGACATATTGAAAAACTCAAGCGCCAGGGAACTCGACTGGATTATGTGAGTGTGTGCTCTCCCAATTACCTACACGATGCCCATATCCGCTTTGGCTTGCGTCAAGGGGCAGATGTAATTTGTGAAAAACCCATCGTATTGAATCCATGGAACATTGATGGGCTTCAAGAGATAGAAAAAGAAACCGGACACAAAGTTTACAATATCTTGCAACTACGCTTGCATGAAAGTGTAATTGCCTTAAAAGATAAAATTGATAATGGCCCCAAGGATAAAATTTATGACGTAGATCTGGCTTATATTACTTCACGGGGTAAATGGTACCAGATCAGTTGGAAAGGAGATGTAAGCAAATCAGGGGGAATCGCTACGAACATTGGAGTGCATTTTTACGATATGTTGCACTGGATTTTTGGGGATGTTAAACAAAATATAGTGCACATTCATAATGCGGACACTGCCGCAGGCTATTTGGAATTTGAGAGAGCTAGGGTACGTTGGTTTTTGAGTATCAATGCCGATACCCTCCCTGCCGATGTAAAAGCCAAAGGAGGCCGTACTTACCGTTCGCTTACTATTGAAGGAGAAGAGTATGAATTCAGTGAAGGTTTTAATGAACTGCATACGCTGAGTTACAAGAGTGTTTTGAATGGCGGAGGATTTGGATTGGAGGAGGCAAGAACAGCTATTCAGATTGTACATGACATTAGGAATTCATCTCCGATCGGAGCAGTAGATGAATTTCATCCTTTGATCCTTTGATAAAAGAAAGAGTATTTTAGTATGCAAGATGTAGTAATCAAAGCAGAAGGTCTAGGCAAAAAATACCTCATTGGCCACCAAAGTGAGGGTGAGCGCTATACAGCTTTAAGAGATGTGCTGGTACGCAATGCAAAAGGTGTACTTCAGAAAACCCGTCAAGTACTAAGTGGGCAGCAATTGCTTGCCGGGGACGAAATTGAAGAGTTTTGGGCGATTAAAGATCTTGATTTTGAAATCAAAAGAGGAGATAGGGTAGGAATTATTGGGCGAAATGGCGCAGGGAAAAGTACTCTACTGAAAATTTTAAGCCGCATTACCGAACCTTCTACTGGCCGTATAGAAATACATGGGCGGGTGGCAAGTCTGCTAGAGGTTGGAACTGGGTTTCACCCGGAATTGACCGGACGAGAAAACATTTTTTTGAATGGTGCTATTTTGGGTATGACTAGAAATGAAATCAAAAAGAAATTTGATGAAATAGTAGATTTTGCAGGGGTAGAACAATTTTTGGATACGCCCGTAAAGCGCTACTCTTCAGGAATGTATGTACGTTTAGCATTTGCAGTAGCAGCACACCTGGAGCCGGAAATTTTGGTAGTTGATGAGGTATTGGCTGTAGGAGATACTGAATTTCAGAAGAAGTGTTTGGGGAAAATGGAGGAGGTGAGTAAAAATGAGGGGAGAACAGTGTTGTTTGTGAGCCATAATATTTCTGCCATCTCTCAACTTACCAATCAAGCTATTTTCTTGAGGGAAGGAAAAATTATCGGTTTAGGAAATACAAGAGCTATTTTGGATATCTATTTAAACCAGCATCCTAAAAGCGTAGAAAAAACTAATACTCTTGAATTTTATAGAAGAGACAACAGGAACCCCATAGCGACTTTTAAGCATTTAAAATGCCAACAAGAAACTGCTGTGTTCAATATAAATGAAGATATTAAAATCCAATTTATAATTGAAGCAGTGGCGCCAATTGAAGATGTATTAGTTAACCTAATAATTAAGAATCAAGAAAGAGCTGTCGTTACTTCTTTTTCTTCTTATGACAAAATGTTCAAAAAACAACTTAATGAAGGAGAAAACACTATAAATCTTTATATAAAAGAAAATTATTTTGCACCTGGAAAATACTACGCAGATATTGGCCTATCACCATATTCAGGAGGTCTATCTTTTGATGTTTTGCTGGAATATCCAATATTTGAGGTAAAAAATAATAGCCTCATACATTGGTTAGACAGGCCTTTCGGAAACTTCCTTTTAAATAATGTACTATGGGAGGGATAGATATATTAAAAAAGATCGCCAAAAGTGTTTTATACTTTATTGAAACCGCACATACTCGTGTTAAATGGGAATTGAATGCATGGTGGCTGTTTTTAACAACTATGATTTTAAAAAAATGTGCATATGGACCATTTACAGGAGAGTTCGGCCATTTATTAGGTCATAATCTTCCATTTATTTCTTATTTACATTCGAAAGGAGTAAAAATACATTTTTGTGGGTTAGAAATTCACACACCATTTTTTATTGACGAGAATGGCGATCCAACTGTTGATAAATATATCTCAATAAGAGATTTCTACGCGGAAAGAGCCCCAAGTTGTAATAGTGCAGATGTACCCAATGATGTAAAAGCTTTAACACGTGAATTTATCACAAAATCAAAGCAGGCTCTATCTCCATATTGGAACAATGAAAATCATGAATATTATTTTTATTTTTTTAGATGGTGGGTGCTAAGAAATAGATTTATAAAAGTTTATGACCTTTCAAAAACGTACAAAACAAATGAAGAAAACTCTGTTGTGATTTTCCCTAGAAAATGGAATGCTAATTTCCCCAGCCAAACTCTAGTTCAATTAAAAAACAATGGTGAGGCTTGGGATTATTTTGAAGTTTCCAAATGCGCTTCTAAGTTCTTCGATAAAGTATACGTGATTGGGCATCCGGTTTTTTGTGAAGTTAATTTTTCTTCCTTTGATAACGTAGAGGTTCTATTGATCGCGGATAATTCCCTTATTCTTGAAAAATGTTGCAACAGCAAACTCATAATAAGCCAACATTCAGGGTCTGTATATCTTGGTGAATACACTAATACTCCGGTATTAATAATTTATAAAGGCAGCAGATCAATTGGCAATATTGAAATTACTCAGCAATTTAAACAAGGGCTAGGTACACGCCATGAATTCAAATATGCCTTTAATTTTGAAGAAATCGAAAACCATCTAAAGCAGATATGAAACGATTAGAAATCTCTTACTCCTTGGGGGTAGTTGATACTCTTGTTAGTTTAGCAAGATACAACTTTGTAAATCGAGTTATGAATAGCCCAGAAGACAAAGTATTGGACTTTGGCTGTGGTTCAGGCTATGGCTCTTTAGTGCTCAAGGAAAAATTTAATAACGTTACATCCTTTGATGTATACCCTGATGATTACTCACCTCAGGGTTTAGATGTATGTCAGAACCTTAATGAGCTTAAAAAGCATACCTATGATGTAATTACTTGCTTTGAAGTAATTGAGCATATGGGTGAATCAGATCAAAATCAATTGATGAATGATTTGCATGACTTAATTTCAAAAAATGGTACGCTATTTATTTCTACAGTAAGAAAAATTGATCCCCCTCCTACAGAAAACAGAAAACAAGAGCACATTCGCGAGCTCACTTTCAATGAGCTACTTGCTTTCTGTAAAAGTAAATTCAATACTGTTTATACTTTTGGCCAAATCGATCAAATAATTTCTACATTTTACCCTGATAATCAATATCATTTTGTATTCATTTGTACAAATAAAAAATAAAAATGATTACTTCCATCGTTGAATCTTTTATTGATAAAGTTTCTAATTTAAGAGTCGTAGTGATAGGGGAAACGATCATTGATGAGTTTGTTCCTGTAACATATGAAGGACCATCAATGAAGTCACTTTGTCCTGCACTAAAAATAGCCGGAAAAAAGGAAGTTCACCATGGAGGTGCTGCGGCAATCGCTAATCACTTAAAAGATTTTGTCAAACAAGTCCATCTAGTTTCAAATCCTCCTGGGGAAATCATAAAAACAAGATATGTTGATATGAATGATGGGCGAAAGCATGTAGAAATAAACCATTTTTCTTTGAGTGAACATGCAAACTTCATCAATTCTAGTGATTATGACGTTGTAATTATTGCTGATTTTGGACACGGATTTTGTGACGCATTTGAGATAACTGGCGAATTTCATCTTATGTGTCAAACAAATTCTAATAATTTCGGATTTAATCGGATATCAAAATGGAAAAATTACAAAAAAAAAACAGTTTGTATTGACCTACGCGAAGCAAGTCTACAAATGAATCGAAAAGCATCGTTTGCTGATTTATCAGAAGTAAATGAACTTTATAATTATGAATTGAATGCAGAACATCTTTTTATTACTTTAGGGAGTGAAGGAGCATTGCACTACAATGGCTCACAAATAAAAAGACATCATTCGTTCAAAAGTACAATTGTTGATACAATAGGGGCTGGTGATACTTTCTTTGCGTTTATTTCTCTTGCATCTACTATCCAAGATAATGAAAATATTCTGAAGGTTCCTTCTCTTGCCGCAAGTTTATCAACAACATGGCAAGGCAATAAGAAATCTGTAACAAAACAAAATCTCTTAGCGTATGCAACTCAATTTGTATAAAAAACACTTTGATCGATACTTTTCGGAAGCTATTGTTTCGCAACAAATTAAAGATTCAGTTGAATTAATAAAAAATAGTGTGAAACGAATTTTTTTTATAGGTAATGGAGGTTCAAACTCGATTTGTTCTCATATGATGGAAGATTTCGCTAAAATTGCACGTTTCCCCACTTTCTCCTTTTCAGATGCAGCTTTAATCACGTGCTTTGCAAATGATTATGGCTATGAAAGAGCGATGGAAGAATGGTTGAAAATTCATTTTATGGAAGGCGATTTGCTGATTGCGATTAGCAGTTCTGGCGAATCAAAAAATATATTAAATGCGACTCAATATGTTCGTGAAAAAAAAGGTAGTATAATTACTTTTTCAGGATTCAATCCAAATAATTATTTATGCAGCTTAGGACATATTAACTTCCATATAGATGTAGCCAATTATGGTATTGTTGAATGCTATCATCAGGTTCTTCTTCACATTATATTAGATTCCCTGAAAAATGATTAAAAGAGTCCTTGTAACAGGTGTTGCGGGTTTCATTGGGTCTAACCTATTGGATTTTTTGATCGATAATACCGATTGGGAAATTACAGGCATAGATAACCTGAGTACAGGAACAATCGATAATATAAAACATAATCTTGAGAATGAAAGGTTTATTTTCAAGAAAGAAAGTTGTTCTTCACTGCAGTCTCTAAAATCTTTTCAATGTATTTTTCATCTTGCTGCTTTACCGAGGATACAACCTAGTTTCGAAGAAGTAAATGAACACATAGTTGCTAACTTGAATGAGTCAATTCATGTACTTGAATTGATGATTAAGGAAAATTATTTTCCCAGGTTAGTATACAGTAGTTCAAGTGCAATTTATGGCACACCGGAAACAACACCGACAAATGAAGAAGAGAGCATAAAATGCCTCAGCCCCTATGCATTTCAAAAATATGAAGTTGAGAAGTATCTTGAACTTTTATCAACACGATACCCTATTGATTACATTAACTTACGTTATTTTAATCCTTATGGACCAAGAAGTTTTAATCCGAATAATAAATTCAATGCGTATAGTAGTGTAATAGGCATCTTCCTTGATAAGAAAAAGAATGGTCAGCCATTACAAATTACTGGAGATGGAACCCAAAGACGAGATTTTGTACATGTTGCAGATTTAGCAAATGCAAATTATTTAGCAGCCATTTACCCGGAAAGAATAAATACTTCATTTAATATAGGCCATGGCAGTACCTTTAGCATTGTCTCAGTTGCTCAAATGATTAGCTCAAACATAGAATTTATTGCAAAAAGGGAAGGAGAGGCAGAGATTACATTCTCAAACATAAATAAAGCAGAAAAAATACTGAAATGGGTGCCAACATACGGATTGGTAGATTATTTAAGAAAATGCTTGGATTGTGAAGAATTGGGATAAATGCGTGCCTTCTAATTTAATGTTTAGAATTAAAAACTATTGATAGACTCGAGAGAAACTTTTCCTCTAGGGATATATTTGTAGAAAAACAAAGTAAACAATGAAAATAGGGTTCGCTTGTGGTGTGTTCGATTTATTCCATCCAGGGCATGTACTTATGCTGATTGATTGCAAAAGCAAATGCGATTATTTGTTAGTAGCGATAAATAAAGGTGAGAATATTTCTAAAGAAATAAACCCAGATAAAAAAAAGCCCATATATTCACTCTCTGAAAGAAGACTTATGCTCGAAAGCTGCAAGTATGTGGACGAAGTTATCGAGTATGGCTCAGAAGACGAACTTCTTAAAATACTTATGTCTAGAAAAATAGACATAAGATTTTTAGGAGATGATTATATCGGAAAGCCTATTACCGGAGCTTCTGTAAATATTCAATTATACTATATCGATAGAAGCCACGGTTACTCCACAACAAACACAATAAAAAAAATTGTAGGTCAGAGATCTACAATCGATAAAAAATAATAATTTGCACGCATTTAACGATTTAATCAACTGATCGTTTAATGATAGCAATTATCGACTATGGCATTGGTAACCTTAGCTCCATCCGTAATATGCTTAAGAAAGCAGGTTTCCCTGATGTGCTGATTACCCAAGACAAAGTAGTCATTGCCGAGGCCGACAAACTTATCCTCCCCGGAGTGGGGCACTTCGATTACGGCATGAAACAACTACGAGAGGCCGCTTTTTTTGATACCCTCAATCGAAAGGTACTAGAAGATAAAATTCCAGTGCTTGGCATTTGCTTGGGCGCGCAATTGTTAAGCCACGGCAGTGAAGAAGGAAAAGAACCTGGTTTGGGTTGGATCAATGCCTATACACGTAAGTTTGATCCTGCACGCATCCCCGAAACCTTTAAGGTGCCCCATATGGGTTGGGGTGATGTGGACATTCAAAAAGACAGTAAACTATTTGCGGCGATGCCTACAGATTCTCGCTTCTACTTTGTGCATACTTACCATCTAGTTTGCGAAGATCCAGCCGATGAGCTGGTTTCCTGCACCTATGGTTACCCGTTTACGGCTGGGGTGGAGAAAGAAAATATCCTTGGGGTACAATTTCACCCAGAAAAAAGCCACAAATACGGACTGCGCTTTTTAACTAATTTTGTACAAAATTATTGAATGCGTCGCATTAGGGTAATTCCGGTATTGTTGATCCAGAATGGAGGCTTGGTCAAGTCTATCAAATTCAAGCAGCATAAATATGTGGGCGACCCTATCAATGCGGTACGAATTTTCAACGACAAAGAGGTAGACGAAATAGTAATTTTAGATATATCCGCCAGCAAGGAAAAACGCAGTCCTAATATTGCCCAAATTGCAGATATTGCTGGCGAGGCATTTATGCCACTTGCCTATGGTGGCGGAATTACCTCCATAGAACAGGTCAAACAAATTTTGTTTAATGGTGCGGAAAAAGTAATCATGAATACTAGTGCTTTAGATAACCCGAAGTTAATCACCGAAACTGCCAACCAATTCGGAAATCAAAGTATAGTTGTTTCTATTGATGCAAAAAAAAATTGGTTGGGGCAATATAAGGTATACCGAGATTGTGGTACGCAATCCACCAGTTTTTCACCAGAAACCTTGGCTTCCCAAGCGGAAGCACTAGGAGCAGGTGAGATTTTTTTGACTAGCATTGATCAGGATGGTACATTTGGGGGGTTCGATCTCACTTTAGTAGAACGGGTAGCCAATGCCATAAATATTCCGGTAATTGCTTGCGGTGGAGCGGCTGAAGTTGCTCATTTCCCACAGGCAGTGCACAAGGGAGCCTCGGCAATCGCCGCAAGCAGTATGTTTGTGTTTCAACGCCCTCATCGCGCGGTTTTAATTAGTTATCCTACCCAGCAAGAGCTAAATGAACAACTTTTTGAACTCCTTTAATGGACTATTGAATTGACAATTATGCTGCATTACGACGAAGAAAAACTTAAAAATAGCTTTGAGGCCAACTGCGGGCGCCTGTACCAACAATGTAAAGTGAGCGTGATGGATACCATCGCAGATCCAGATATTAGCTTTGATGATCAGGGGATTTGTAATTATTATTATGAATACCAGCAAAAAGCTGCGGAAGGAATAATCCTGGGTGATGCAGGAAAAGTCAAATTGGAGGAAATGGTAAAGCAGATCAAGGCTGCGTCTAAAGGTCAACAATATGACTGTATTCTTGGCTTGAGTGGTGGTGCAGACAGCACCTATATGGCTTGTCTGGCAAAAGAACTTGGACTGAATCCGTTATTAGTACATTTCGATTACGGCTGGAATTTGGAAACGGCCGTTCAAAACATTGAACGAACCGTAAAGGTACTGGGGTTTGATTTATACACCTATGTAATGGATTGGGCGGAATTCAAGGATTTGCTTCGTGCTTACGTTAAAGCTTCAGTACTGGATTTGGATGTTCCGGCCGATCATTTGATTTTTGCCGCCCTGGCCAAAGTAGCAACAAAGCACCGGATCAAGTCAATTTTGAAAGGCTATAACATTGCAACTGAAGCAATTTTGCCCAGAACCTGGAACTACAATCGCAAATTTGACCTCATCAATTTGAAAAATATCCATCAGCAATTCGGAGAGCATTCCATCAAGAGCATTCCAAAGCTGGGTTATTGGCAACGTAAATACTATGATAGATTTGTACAATTGAGAGATTATTCTCCATTAAATTATATTGAATACAATAAAAAGGAAGTAAAGAAGCTACTGTCAGATAAACTTGGATGGATAGATTATGGTGGCAAACATTGTGAAAATATTTTCACCCGATTTTACCAGGGGTATATTCTACCAAGAAAATATGGAATTGATAAACGCAAAGCACATCTTTCTACACTTATTTTTTCAGGCCAAATGACCAAAGAAGAAGCAATGGAGGAGATGAGTAACCCTCCATATGATCTTGCTGTGATGAAAAATGATTATGAGTACGTGGCAAAAAAACTAGGTTTTTCCATCGAAGAGTTTGATCAACTTCTGGCTCAACCCAATCGCGACCATCAGGAGTTTGGAAATGAGCAAAAACTTGAGCAATTAATAGAGAGAATAATTCTACCATTCAGAACGATACGAAAAATTCTGCGATGAAAAAAATAGCCATCATCATTGGTGCTCGTCCTCAGTTCATCAAACATGCTGCATTAGAAATCGCCCTAAGGGAAGATTTTAATGTTATTACGATACATACCGGGCAACACTACGACAAAAACATGAGCGATATCTTTTTTAATGAATTGAGTATCGCTCAGCCTACACATATGCTTAACATCAGAAGCGGAGATCATGGAGATCAAACGGGCAGGATGATGATTAAAATTGAAGAGATACTTAAAGTTGAAATTCCAGATATGGTAATTGTTTATGGCGATACAAATAGCACATTGGCTGGGGCTTTAGTAGCTTCAAAACTGGACATTCCTGTTGCGCATGTTGAAGCCGGATTAAGAAGTTTTAATAAGGCCATGCCTGAGGAAATCAATCGAATATTGACAGATCATGTTTCGAATATTCTTTTTTGCCCAACAGAAACAGCCTTAAATAACTTGAAGCAAGAAAACATTGTTGTGAATTGCCATATAGTTGGTGATGTAATGGTTGATATGATACGAATTGCAAAAGAGAATAATGTTTTATCCAATACAAGTATTGAACCTTACTATTTTTGTACGATCCATAGACCATATAACACCGATAATGCTAAGCAATTGCTTAGTATTATTAATGCACTGAATGCTCTTAAGTTTCGGGTTAAGTTTTTAGTACATCCTAGGACGCTTAACAAGCTGAAAGACAACGAAATAAATCTAAACAATTATCAGAATATCGATTTTTTGAACCCAATGTCTTATTTTGAATGTCTTCAGTTACAAAATGATTCTATATTAATCATAACCGACTCTGGGGGAATACAAAAGGAAGCCTATTTGCTTAATAAAATGTGCATTACTATTCGAAGCGAAACGGAATGGGTTGAAACCATAAATGCAAGGTGGAATACGTTAGTATTTGACGAGCTTGATACATTAAGCGAGGTGGTAAAGCTTGAAAAGCCCAAGGAACACCCAGATTTTTATGGTGACGGTTATGCAAGTTATAGAATTAAAGAAATTCTTCAAACACTTATATAAGTCTCATATGGAATTCAGAAACCAAACTATATTTATTATTTCTTACGAAGGGTGGGGAGAAATGTGGATGTCAAAACATCACTATGCATTTACTCTTAGCCAGATGGGGAATGATGTCTATTTTATTAATCACCCCGACTTAAGAAAGGAACTAAATAGGGGGCAAATTAAGGTAATCCCTACTGGGTATAATAATTTAACACAGGTTAAGCATCGATTAATTTACCCTTTTTTTTTAAAATTTAGTTCTAACAGGTTATATAATTTTCTTACTTCATTACACATTAAAAGAATAATAAGGCATATAGGGAAACACCCTGATATTGTATGGTCATTTGACTCTGGGAACCCTACCCCCATTAAGTATTTTAAAAAAGCGCCAATCAAGATTTACATGCCAGTTGATGGCCCGTTCGGGCATATTTATGAATTAAAAGCAGCGGAAGGTGCTAATGTGATATTATCGGTAACAAATGAAATATTATCGACATTTCTATCGCTCCCTATCCCAAAGTATAAACTCAGCCATGGAGTATCTGGATTTTTTATTGATACAGCAAAAGTACTTAACCCAAACAAACAAATTAGAATAGGGTATTCAGGGAGTTTGATTAGAAATGATTTAGATATAGATGTTTTTTTTAAAATAATAAATGATCATCCGGATAAAATATTTGAATTTTGGGGAGAAATTGATCATACTAAGTCGAATATTCACTTAGAGTATCACGTTCAAAAGGAAACTCTTGAGATTATTGAAACATTGAGAAACACAAAAAACGTAATACTGCATGGAGCTGTAAAGCCGGAAGTACTAGCAGAAGGGATAAAAAAAATGGACGCATTATTAATTTGCTACAAAATAAAAAATGATCAAAATCATCACAAGGTACTAGAGTACTTAGGAACGGGAAAAGTAATAATTTCCTCTTATATGACTTCATATGATAATGAAAATTCAAGTTTAATGGTGATGGCAGGTAACGGTGAGAATGAAAAAATCCCCTCATTATTTAATGAGGTTATGAATAACTTAGATGACTATAACTCTTTACATCTACAGCAAAAAAGGATTTCATTTGCGGAACAATTTACTTACCAAAGCCAAATTAATAAAATTGAATCTTATTTAAATCAATTGTAAGTATACAGCTGCCTTCGCGGCGATTTTTCAAGAGGAAAATAACAATTTGGCAAAAAATGTCTTAACAAAAAAACGTGGTTATACAAAGCTGGCATACAACAACTAGAAGCAGAAAATGCACTACTTAAGTCGACACTGGGTAAGTTAGTGGAGTATGTCAAGGAATTGAAGAACCAGGAAAGAAGTTAAAGGAGCAAATTGTAAAAATGAATAATAAATCACCTTGCACCAAGTGGAGATGTCTCTCGCCAAATTTGGAGTTTACGCAAGAGGAGAGACAAGCGCCCTGGCGGGCAAAGAGGTCATAAAGGCCGCAATTTAAAGCTTAGTTCAAGTCCAAGCTAAATCGAAAAGCCCATACCATTAATACCAAGTCTGTTTGCTGCATCCAAGATGCAGCATTTGGGATTTTGACGGAACGTCGCCAAGCCCTGGACATTTCACCCATTTTAGCATAAATCAAAGAAAATCAGTGCTATCAAGCTACCTGTATTTGTAAACATCATCAGCACAGTACTTTCCATGATGCCGTAGCGGGTCATATCCAATACGGAATGCCGATTATGGCTTTGGCGGTGTACCAAAACATCTATCAATAAATAGCCTACCGTTGTTTGTAACAATTTTTGCTCAGATTTGTCAAGTTCAGCTCAGGATTAGTGCTTTAGAAAATATAGTAGCTCGAACAGCACAAAAAGCCCGTCCACGGAAGGAGGTTTTACGCCAACAAGTGGACAGGCTAGGGAGGTAGGTTCCGATGAAACTGGGCGCAAAGTCAATGAGAAAAGCAACGAGTATGTGTTTAGTAAAGTACCATCGTTATCTTTTTAACCGTTTGCACTAGTTGTATGGCAGAGTTTGTTGATAAATCAAATTATTCTCTGAGAGGGTTTTGTCTATGCAACCCTGTGCCCTGACTGTTGGCGTGCTCAAATCAAAACCTGGAACAAAAAGCCTCAATAGTGTCTGGTGCATCTGATCGAAGAATTACTATACTCTACTTGAAGGAGGCTAGTAAAAAACAATATACTTAAACACAATTGATTAAATTAAGCATCAAATGATTGTATTAAGCCACCGTGGGTATTGGAAACTGGAAAAAGAAAAAAATACTAAAGTAGCATTTAGTCGATCTTTCAACTTAGGATTTGGAACAGAAACTGATATTCGAGACTGGAAAGAACAACTAGTTATTGCACATGACCTTGCGACACCAAAAGATTTATTATTTGAAAATTTCCTAGAATTATATTGCAATCATGCCCCCTCTCTTCCCCTTGCAATTAATATAAAATCTGATGGACTTCAAGTTCATCTTAAAAGGCTTTTAGATAAATTCAATGTGAATAATTATTTTGTGTTTGATATGTCTGTTCCAGATGGGTTGGCATATTTGAAGAATGGTATACGCGTATTTACACGGCAAAGCGAATATGAAGTTACTCCATCTTTTTATAAAGAAGCTCATGGGATCTGGTTAGATGAATTCCATGGACATTGGATTAACGAAAAAATTATTAATTTCCATCTTCAAGAAAATAAACAAGTGTGCATTGTTTCCCCTGAATTACACGGCAGAACTTTCGAAATTGAATGGGAACATTACAGAGAAATTCAAAAAAAAGTTGAACCAAATCAATTGATGTTATGTACAGACCATCCGGAATTAGCACAACAATTCTTCAATTATGACTCAAATTAAAGCTGTGATATTCGATATGGATGGGGTACTCATTGATGCTAAAGAATGGCATTATGAAGCTTTGAACCGAGCCCTGGGATATTTCGGTGTTGAAATAACACGTTATGATCACCTAGTCACGTATGATGGGTTACCTACACGTACGAAACTTAAAATGTTGTCTAAAGAAAAAGGATTACCGGAAGGCCTGCATACTTTTTTGAATGATCTTAAGCAAAAATTCACGATGGAAATTATTTTTCAAAAATGTAAACCCATATTCATACACCAATACGCGCTGTCAAAATTAAAAGCTGAAGGCTATACAATGGCTGTTTGTTCTAACTCCATCCGAGATACTGTTTATACTATGCTTACTAAGGCAGCAATATTAAATTATTTCGAATTTTTTTTATCAAACGAAGATGTAACAAAAGGTAAGCCAGATCCTGAAATGTATACAATGGCCATCCATAAATTAGGTTTAAAACCTGAGGAATGTCTGATTGTGGAAGATAATGAACATGGCGTTCAGGCCGCATTAGCATCCGGTGCTCATTTATACAAAGTAGAATCCATTGAGGACGTAAATTGGTATGACATACAACGCCGCATTCATACAATTCAAGTTAACTAAGCATGATTCAAATTTTAGTGCCATTAGCTGGGAGTAGTTCATTTTTTCAAGAAGAGGAATTTCAATATCCCAAACCTTTGATCGAAATTAAGGGCATTCCTATGATACAATGGGTAATTGAATGCCTTCAAAAAATAGAAGGGGCAAAAAAATTCATCTTTATTCTTAATGAGCGTGATTGCACTAAGTTTCATCTTGATGACACAATAAGTATTTTGACAGATAACCAGGCTATCATAGTTAAACTTAAAAATGCCACCAAAGGAGCAATCTGTAGCGCATTAATGGCAATAGATGAATTAGACACTGAATCGCCTCTACTAATTTCAAATGGAGACCAAGTCATTGAAAAAGAACTGCAAGATGCAGTTACTTATTTTGATACATCTCTACTAGATGCAGGAGTTGTTACATTTCAATCAGTACACCCAAAATGGTCTTTCATTCGTACGGAAGGTAATAACGTAGTAGAAACTGCAGAAAAACGGCCCATTAGCCGAGACGCGGTAGCTGGGATATACTATTTTAAGAAAACAAGCTATTTCATTAAAGCTGCTTTTGACGCGCTTTATAAAGATAGTAGCCATGAAGGCTTTTTCTTTATTTCTGCGGCAGTTAATGAACTGATTCTTACAAATCAACAAGTTGGTTATTATAAAATAGAAAATAAGAATTACCATTCCTTCTATTCCCCCCAAAAGATTAAAGAATTTGAATCCCAAAAAACTTTAAAAAACTAATGGAGGTTTTTCATCTCAAAGATATGACTAAAGGCTGGTTCATTGGAAACTTTATCCCAAGCCTTTACCAAACCAATGATGTTGAGGTCGGTATCAAAAACTATCATGCTGGAGAGTATGAGGCATCGCACTATCACGAAATTTCAACTGAGTTTACTGCTGTTATCTCTGGCGAAATAGAAATGAACCAAAAACGATACACAACTGGGGACATAATCATAATACGCCCCTATGAGGTGACCGATTTTAAAGCCATAACAGATGTCACTACTGTAGTCGTAAAAATCCCAGGAGCAAATAACGATAAATACTTAATACAATGATCAATATCGTAATTCCAATGGCTGGCGAAGGTAGCCGCTTCGCAAAAGAAGGATATGAAAAGCCTAAACCTTTTATTGATGTAGCTGGTAAACCAATGATACAAAGGGTTTTAGAAAACCTAAATTTGCCGGACGCCAGATATTATCTAATAGCTAAAAAAAACCATTTAGAAAAGGAATCAGAAATAGTTGCAGATCTTCAGAACAAATTCCCTATTTTGTTTATTCCAATTGAGCAATTAACAGAAGGAACAGCATGCACTGTTCTTTTTGCGCGCAAGTACATCAACAATGATTGCCCACTGGTAATTGCTAATTCTGATCAAATCGTAGATATAAGCATTATTGATTTTATCAATGATTGTAATTACCGTAAGCTCGACGGTTCGATTCTAACATTTTCAGACCCCGGAATGAGCGCTAAATGGTCATATGCAAAAATTAATGATCATGGACGAGTACTTGAAGTCCAAGAAAAAAAACCGATATCAGCGCATGCAACTGTAGGGATTTACTTATTTTCTCGCGGAAAATATTTTGTTGATGGTGCTATAGATATGATCATTAACAATGATAGAGTAAATAATGAATTTTATACTTGCCCTGTTTATAATTTTATGATAAAAGAAAACTTAAATATTGGGATATATCCTATACCACATCAAAATATGCATGGTTTAGGCACTCCTGATGATCTCCAAAAATATCTTAATGGGAATGGATAAAATTGGAATAGTAATTCAAGGACCAACTACATATTTTGCGGAAATTTTGCGTAATTATGTAAATTATGAGTATCTAGTTTGGTCAACCTGGGATGATGAACCAGAACAAAACATTGTCCAACTTGAGAAATCAGGCATCAATTTGGTGTTGAATAAGAAGCCGGTAATAGCAGGTTATTGGAATTGTAATCTTCAATGCATTTCAACATTAAGAGGAATCGAATATTTAAGAAATAAATTTAATGTTAATAAATTTATAAAAGTAAGAAGCGACTTCATAGTTAATCCTGTTCAGGAGTTGATAACACAAATTGAAAATTCATTAAATTACAATAGAATATGTTCAATCGGTTATATGATTGGATACCCCTTTACATTTAAATCAGATTTTTTTATGATAGATTTTATACTTGCAGGTTATTACGAAGATATGGTTTTGTTATTTTCCCCAAAAAGCGAATTGGAAATAGGGCTTCCATTTCCTGAAAAATGGCTTGAAGTTAATTATTTCAAAGAAAAAAGATACATAAAAAAAAATATCAACAAATTAATTAAAAATTATTTTTTTATTTCATCCAAAAAAATCAACTATTTGAATTTAAAAAAGAATATCGATTATAAAGAATATTATGACAATAACAACATTCTTGTTCTGAAGCCGAGAATTAAAGAACGCGTTTTGTATTTTTTATGGATTTTGCCAAAATATATTGTAAAAAAAATAATAAAGTATGAAAAATAGATTGAAACTTGGTCCATAAAACGGCGAAGTCTGGGTTTGTTCTAATTTCGCAATATGTTTTATACTACACGGAATTAGGTTTGCGCAAATTATTTCGAAGAAGCCCTCATAAACCTTAATTTTTCAAAACCTTTTGCACAAAACATGGCTCAGGGCGATATATACTCTATAAGTTGAAAAAAATAAATTACATAACAAACATCGATATAGTTGAGACTTCAGGAGGGTGGTCTTCCATGAACTATAATGTATTTAAACAATTAGAGTTGAAATACCTAGTAAACCTAATTGACAATATTTCGCCTTCATTTGACCTGTTTGAAAAAATATCATCCAAAATTTTAAGAAAATTATTATTCCAAAGGGGGAGTTTCCCCGCTTTTAGTGAATCAAGGCTTTTAAAAATAAAAAACCAGGTTGAATTAAAAATTGACATGACTGCAGATATGAATTTTTTTCATGGGGCTACACCATGGCTTTATATAGAAAGCAAGGCTCCATATTTTGCATACTTAGACGCTTGTTTTGCGACATATATAAATGTTTATCATGATATTGAGGACTTTTCAAAAAAACAAATCGAAACACTATTTAAGTTAGAAGCTCAATTTTTAGGCGATGCAAGTGCAGTCTTTTTTAGTTCAAGGTGGGCATTAGAAGATGCTAAACAACGTTATCAATTAATGGGTAATAATTTTCACTATTCCGGTTTAGGAGGAGGCCTTGAGGATGTTATAACAAATAACCGTGACAAAAATGAGGAAACCTACTTATTATTTATTAGTTGGGATTTTTTGGGAAAAAGAGGCGATAAATTGGTATCAGCCTTTAACCGTATTCAAAATGTTAAAAATTTAAGATTAAAAATAATTGGCCAGAAACCTCCTCAGAAGGTTTTGGAACATCCTGGGATAGACTATTTAGGCGCTTTGAATAAAAACAACCCAAGAGATATGGATCAATTAAGATTGGCGTTTAAAAATGCTTACTGTTTTGTTCTTCCAAGTAGCAAGGATATGACGCCACTCGTACTTGTAGAAGCCGCAAGTATGGGTTGTCCTGTAATATCCATTAACAATTTCGGTATTCCTGAAATTGTTGTGGATGGTCAAACTGGTTTATTGATTGAATCAGATCAGGCAACAATAGAAGATAATTTATTTGATTCAATTCATTGGCTTCTCCAAAACAAAGAGGAAAGAGACAGGATGGGAATTCAAGCAAAACAAAGAATTCAGGAATTCTTCACTTGGGAAGGAGTAGGTGAAAAAATCATAAACATTCTAAATAAGTATTAAAACCAAGTCATTTATGAGCGATTTTTCAGTTGTAATATGCACTTACAACCCAGTTCAACATATTTTTTCCAAATGCTTAGATTCGATACTTGAAGCTGCTAAAATCTGCAAACCAAGTGAAATAATTATTATTGACAACAATTCCAATAACAGGTTTGATCAAGAGGAATATTTTAGAGATTTCATCGAAGTCTCAAATGCTAAGCTCATCAATGAATCTAAGCAAGGTTTGACCCCTGCAAGGCTTAGAGGCATAGCTTCGTCAAGCAGTGATGTTTTGGTTTTCGTAGACGATGACAACATTCTCCGTGCTGATTTTTTTGAAAAAGGAATTAAAATAGCCGAGAAGCACCCTCATATTGGAGCATGGAGTGGTCAGGTTAAGTTGGTGTTTGAGGAAAAACCTCCTGCTTGGACTAAACAATATTGGGGGCTATTGGTTCACCGTGAATTTTCTGTAGATAAGTGGTCAAATCTTCCGCTTCTTGATGAGACCATGCCTTGTGGTGCTGGATTATTTGTTAGAATGCAAGTAGCAAGCTTGTATCGTCAACTTCATTTAGAAGGAAAGCGAACGATTCAACTAGATAGAACTGCCACCTCATTATTATCAGGGGGAGA
Organism: Haliscomenobacter sp.; assembly: GCF_965225875.1. Lineage (GTDB taxonomy): Bacteria > Bacteroidota > Bacteroidia > Chitinophagales > Saprospiraceae > Haliscomenobacter. The sequence continues at coordinate 2,763,955 of NZ_CBDDBS010000002.1, forward strand.
TAACGATCTTGCTGGCTGTGCATGCGATTTAGGTTTGGGAGTTGGTTTATTTAAAGATATAGTTGTAGATCATTTTATTCCAAGTAAACGTCTAAAGCTTGACTATTTATTGAATTTAGCATCAGGCATTTGGGCATCATCTGTTATTTTTAAATCATATCGAGGTGAGCTCCCTCAACGAATTTCCTTGAAACGGAAACTTGTAAATATTCTTAGATTTTTATTTATGAAAAGAAGAGAGCGTGCTTTTTATATCGCAACCTTAAAAGGTCAAAAACAAGGCAAGCAAATATTAAGAGCGTGTCTAAAAAATAAAGGTTAAAAGGGGCTCAGCAACTATCTTTAGTGTTGGGAAAAAAATACGAGATAGATGGTTGAGCATTACAGTCCGCCCTCTGACTCCCAATGGGAAGACATCAAGAAGTTTTGAACCTGGAAAGGAAAAGAAAAATTGATCTTTGAGAATTAGCAGATGCCCTTCGTTATATTGTACGCTGCGGAATTCAGTGGCGAGCTTTGCCAGGTATGTTACCCTAAATGGAAAAACGTGTACTACTATTTTAGCAAAGTGGGTTATTTGTGCCAATATTTCTTTAATTCTAAACAATGTCCTCTGATTTGCAGAATAAAATTTTTAGACACGCTCTAAGAAATGAGTTATAATGTTTTTTAACGAAAACACTTTTTTTAATTTAAAAATCAAAAAATGAAAAAAATCCTACTTTTCTTTTTCTCTCATCGAACTTTGGCACTTTTAAGATGGGATTTATATTTTATGAAACTTAGGTTTTTTAACTTTATTTTTCTAAAGCGACGAACATTAGATAAAAGATTGAAAATTCCTTCTGACCGTAAATTTCTTAATTTAGGTAGCGGCCCAAGAGGTATAAATAACGAAAAGTGGGTAAATATCGATGGATTTAAGGATCTAAATGTTCATTTTTTATGCGATTTCAATAGAAAACTTCCCTTTAATAATGAAACATTTGACGGGATTTTTTGTGAGCATGTTTTAGAACATTTCGACTTTAATAGTGGAAGGTTATTGCTTAATGAATGTTACAGAGTCTTGAAAAAAGGAGGAGTGATGAGAATAATTGTTCCTGATGGCGAAAAAATTCTACGTTCTTATTTTGATGACCCTTCCTTTATCGTAAACTACAAAAACTGCAATTCTGGACTACCGATGGAAGCTGTAAATAGTTGGTTTTACCAGCGTTATGAACATCAATGTATTTATGACGAACCATATATGGGTTACTTATTGAAAAGCGTAGGCTTCTCTTCTTCAACAAAAACAAGTTTTAAGGAAACTACTTTTCAAGAAAAAGAATTGGTTGTTGATGATGAAAAATATAGTTGGGAAAGTCTATATTTTGAAACATTTAAATAGCTACACCTCACGCCGTAATGTATATGCCGAATATTTTTGAAACTGACTGAATGAGCTTTTTTGGCAGTTTTTATTGGCTTCGAAAATAAATTGACTTGTTGAAACTCAGTCTATATTACGTAAGTGTATATACGACGGACCTTAACTTATAGATTACTGTATATAAAATTCTGTACATTCTGCTACCCTAAATTATTACATTAACAGATCAACAAGTGTTTCTCATAAAATCGTAGGCCTCTAGATCAAGCACTTTTTCAAATTGAATTCTTATTTGAAAAAAAATAGTGATCTTAGAGAAGACAAGGGCTGAGTGTGATTATTAAAAATGTATTTTGCAATGAAAATAATCAACATTGTTGAAAACCTCGACAAAGGGGCCGTTGAAAATTGGTTGGTAAGGGTTTTTATTGAATCTAAAAAAATTGAGCCTGATTGGGAGTGGACGTTCTACTGCCTTTTGGGAAAACCTGGCAGATTGAACGAGATTGTAGAAAACTCTGGAGGAAAGATTGTGTATTCTCCTGTAAGTATAAGCAATAAGCTCCTGTTTCTAATGCACTTGAGAAAGGCATTGCAAGCTGGAAACTATGACATTGTTCATTCTCACCATGATTATCTTAGTGGTTTTTACAGTCTAGCGATGCTTGGTTTGTCTTTTAAAAACACTATTCTTCACATCCACAATACAGACGAAGCTTTACCCGTAGGTAACCCATACTTGCATAAAGTCCTACTGCCTATTTTGAAATGGATTGGAGTTGGAATGAACAAAACAATAATTGGAATTTCCGAGCATACGCTGGAAACATTTATTGGAAAAAGCAAGAGGCTCAAGCAGAAAGCTAGTGTTCTATACTATGGAATTTCCCTCAATCAATTCCAAGCAGATGTAGATAGTCAAGCATTCCGAGCAGAAGTTTCACTACCTAATACGGCCAAAATTATGCTTTTTATTGGGAGGATGAATGAATTCAAAAACCCATTATTTGTGGTTGAAGTATTAGCAGAAATTTTGAAAAAAAGAGACGAGGTGTACGCAGTTTTTGTTGGAGAAGGTGACGAAAGCGGAAAAGTGGTACAGAAAGCCAAGGAATTAGACCTATATGACCGCATTAGAATCCTGGGATGGCGAAATGACTCTGCCCGAATTATGAAAAGTTCGGATGTTTTTATCTTTCCACGATTGGAACATCCCAAAGAAGGACTAGGCCTGGTTGTGGTCGAAGCTCAAGCCGCGGCTCTTCCGATGCTAATTACACATGCTATAGTCAAAGACGCTATCGTTATTGAGAAGTTAGCATTTTACATGGAACTAAAAAACAACCCAAAAGATTGGGCAAATCAAGTTGATAAAATAATTTCAGGACCTAAAATAATTTCTAATGAAGATGCATGTTCGCTCATGACACAGTCTCGATTCGACTTAAGGATTGCTACATTGAATTTACTGAATCTATATTCACCCAAATTAGTATGAGAGTATTACATGTAATTGATGGCTTTGGAGCTGGAGGGGCAGAAACATGGTTAGTGAAAGCTGTGAAGTATTTAAAAGAAAATCAACAGCTCAATGTAAGTTTTGATTTTTTGTGTACTGGCGGAGTGAAACGAGTTTTTGACGAAGAGGTAATTGCACTAGGGTCGAAAATTTTTTACGTAAAATTTTCAAGGTCAACAGTGTTTAAATTCACTAAAACAGTAAGAGAGATATTAGCTGCAAATCAATACGATGCGGTACATCACCACCAAGATTTTGTATCTGGTTGGCATTTTTTGTTGGGACTAGGCCTTTTGCCAAAGATAAGAATCAGTCACCTGCACAATCCATATAATTTTGTCAGAAACTACATAGTGAGTAATTCCAGATGTGTTTCGTACATTCTTGGCAGGTTCTTCTCATATATTTTATCAACAAAAATAACAGGTACTTCTGAATCAGTAATGCGTGAATATGGCTTGCACAAATGGCCCTATTCAGTAAAAAAAATTCAACCAATCTATTGCGGGTTTGATTCAAAAAATTTCTTTTTTGACAAAGAATGTAAACAAAATGTGTGCGAAGAAATGGAATGGAAAGACTTCAAACAGATAAAAATCGCACTATTTATTGGTAGAATTGGCCTTCAAGACTACGATTCAGCTAAGAACCAGAAAAATCCTGAATTCGCTTTTCAAATAGCGAAGGAATTGATTTTATCCGATAAAAGTTGGAAATTTCTTTTTGTCGGTTACAAAGGAAAGACTGCGAATATATTTGAGCAGGAATTAAGAGAACTTGGAATTGACCAAGACATTAAATTTCTAGGACTAAGAAAGGATATCCCAAGTCTATTGTCGTCAAGCGATGTACTTGTTTTTCCCTCTTTTTGGGAAGGTTTAGGCATGGTGGCTGTAGAGGCTCAGGCAAATGGCTTGAATGTATTGATGTCAGAAGGTGTTCCTCAGGAAGCTATTGTTTGTGAGGATTTGGTCAAAGTAAAAAAACTTGAAGACGGGGTTATCGAATGGGTTTATGAAATTAAAAGTACACCTAGTCATGACTCAGAGAGAAGAGCTTCATATTGCAATAAAATTGAACTATCGCCTTTTTCAATTCAGAACTCAGTACGCAGAATGATTCAAAACTATCAGTAAGCAATGCATATAAACCGGATATTTATAAACACATATAGATACGATTTTGATCATGCAAAAATCTGTATCGCCAGTATTCGTTATTGGTATCCCGATATTCCTATCTATTTAATAAAAGACTACGGAAAGGGCGATCCGCTTTCACGGAAAGCAGAAAGATGGTGGAATATAAAAACACTGAAACTTACACGCAAAAAATTTAATTGGGGATACGGAAAGCTAGAGCCATTGTTTTTAGATTCTAACGAATGTTTTTTAATTCTTGATGCTGATACTGTGATCACGGGCCCTGTTTTAGATATTGTTGCAAACATTGAAAGCGATTTTGTGGTGGATGATGAAGTTCAATCCAAAGAGAGATTCAACGAGATTTATTATAATCTTGATCGGATCAATGAAATAGAAGATACCTTTATCTATCCTGGTTATAGCTTTAATACAGGACAATGGTTTGGAAAAACTGGTGTACTCGAAAGAAAAGATTTTGAATTAACATTGAACTGGAGTGACCCTCCGTCTACTAAATACCCCCAAATAATTTTCAACAATGACCAAACGCACTTGAATTTTGTAATTCACCTTTATGAACAGCAAAATAAGTTAAAAGTTACCAGACTTAAATTAATGATTTGGCCGAAATTAGGCAATGCAGATTTTATTGACTTAAACAATATCAAAAAAAAAGAAGGTAGCTACCCTTTTGTAATTCACTGGGCAGGAATGAAATTTAATTCTATTACCAGTTACCCGAGAGCAGATATTTTACTTTTCTATCGTAACTATTTTTACTCAAACCAATCTCAGATTACTAAGAAAATAGATTTTTTTATTGCAGCTTACTTGAGAATAGAAAACAAGGTCAAGAATTTCTTCAAGTCTAAATTTCTTTCCTAGAGTCCATGGATATTCTTTATATAGGTCATTACAGTAATGGTTCTACAAGTAGAATGCGGGGGGAATATCTTAAGGAGTTACTTGCGGTAAAAAGCTTTACGCTCGTTAATATAGATGTTCCTTTGTTACAAACAAGCAGGATATTCCGATCAATTGGCTGGCGCTTCAAAAAAGGACCTTTGATAAAAAGGCTCAATAGATATCTAATTTCAGTGATTATGGATAAATGGGATTATGATCTTGTTTGGGTCGATAAGGGAGTGTTCATCAAGCCTGAAATCATTCAAAAACTGGCCACTCACTCAAAATTGATGGTTCACTTTACTCCAGATCCTGCATTTACTTATCATAGATCTAAATTATTTTTTGATGCAATCAAGTACTATGACTATTGCATTACTTCTAAATTGTTTGAAGTTGAAAGCTATTATCAAAAAGGTGGAAAAAATGTATTAACGTGTACGCAAGGGTATCACCCGGATATCCACAAACCTTACTATTCTTTTGAAGAGAAAGAAGGAGTTGTCTTTATAGGACATCATGAAAAAAATAGGGAAATTGTAGTGGAGGAAATTCTCAAAGAGGGCATCAGTTTAACCTTGGCAGGAATTGGCTGGAAAAATTTGGCTAAGAAATGGAATAATAAATCACATTTTCATTATCTAGGTGATGGCGTATTTGCAAATGAATACGCACAAGTCATCTCCAAAGCGTTGATTGGCATTGGCTTCCTTTCAAAAATTATCCCAGAGGAGCATACCACCAGGACTTTGGAAATTCCAGCTTGTGGTACGGTTTTACTAACAGAATCAACCAGGGAGACCAGATCTATTTTCATGGAAGATGAAGCGCTGTTTTTTAATAGCCCAGAAGAAATAGTCGGAATCCTGAAAAGAACACTAAAGGATAAGCCATTGTTAAGAGCTATTTCAGAAAGGGGCACAGCGAAAACCATTCGGGATGGGTATGATTACAAATCGATACTTATTCGCATCCTTAAACAAATGAATATCACAAGAACATGATCCAGCAGATTATTGGACAGCTATTTAGAATTTTGCCTGCTTTTCGGGGAAAAAATAGGTTGGCTTCACTTTTTATTTGGAGTAGACAAAAAACTGTTAATGCCCTCATTGAAGGCAAAAATAATGTTAAATATTACATTCCAAATATCAAAGAGGCTATTGGATTTAACTTGTTCGTTAACGGAGAATATGAAACCGATAACATTAATTTCATAGTTGAGAGAATCCCTGAGAATGGCGTTTTTATTGATGTGGGTGCAAATATTGGGGCAATAACCGTATCTATTGCAAAGCAGAGGCCAGATGCTCGCATCATAGCCATTGAGGCCTCACCAAGGGTCTTTGAATACCTAAGCAAAAATATAGAAGTAAACAATTGCGCTAATGTAGAGATTTTCAACAACGCAATAGCAGAGGAAGATGATAGAAATGTCCCTTTTTACAGTCCAGAAGAGCTTTTTGGAAAAGGCAGTCTGAGCCCAGTTTTCACTGCTAAGCCCGAGATGGTTCAAACCATTACTTTGGATTCATTGCACAAAAAAATAACTTTCCCAAAAGTGGATTTTATTAAGGTTGATGTTGAAGGATTCGAAAAAATGATCTTCTTAGGCGGGGCTGAGTTACTATCGAATGATAATGCGCCCAAAGTGCTCTTTGAATTTTCTGCTTGGATGGAAAGTCAATTGGATGACAGTAAAGCGGGAGATGCTCAAAGGATACTTATGGACTATGGCTACAAACTTTTTGATGCAACCAATCCTCAGCGACTCACACCAATTCTTGAACCCAAAACAGATGGTGACTATATGATTTATGCTCAAAAACAACTATTGGCATAGCTTAGATTTAAAATATTTTGTCGAAGTATGAATCGGTTGCTATCTTCAGGTTGTTCAAAATTAAAAAGCAAAGAGTAGAATGTACCAGCAAAAAAACGCAAAACCGATCTTCAATGAGAAGTTATCCTAAACATTTGCCCTTTCAAATTTTGTTAAAAAATCGATTTTATCTTGATTTAGAATTGTAAAAAAATCATTTAAAAAGATAAGTAAAAAAATTTCGACTATTCCTTCTATTTGGGTATGTATAAAAAATCTCTATTATTTATTATATGGTTTTAAAAAAATCAACTTAACCATAGCGCTATGCTTTTCAATTCTTTTGATTTTACGATATTTTTATTAATTGTTTTCACTTTATATTGGTTCGTGGCACAAAAAAGTTTCATGTTCCAAAATATACTTTTATTAGTCTCAAGCTATACTTTTTACGCATGTTGGGATTGGCGATTTTTATTTTTACTCATTTTCTCTACATTACTGGATTTTTATTCAGGAATTAAAATAGCGCAAACAAAAAATCATATTTTAAAAAGAAACTGGTTATATTTGAGCATTATAATTAATCTTGGTTTTCTTGGGATATTTAAGTATTACAATTTTTTTGCAACTTCATTTGAGGCTGTACTTTCTAATTTCGGATTAGAGGTAAACGTTTGGACGTTGACAGTGATATTACCTGTTGGTATTTCTTTTTATACTTTTCATGGTCTTTCTTATGTTATAGATGTCTATAATGATAGAATAAAGCCTGAAATTAATTTTATAAATTATTCAGTTTTTGTGAGCTTTTTTCCTCTCCTTGTTGCTGGACCGATAGAAAGAGCTACTCATCTTTTACCTCAAATCCAGAATAATAGATCTTTTGACAAAGTAAAAGCCGTTGATGGGCTAAGGCAAATATTATGGGGCTTATTTAAAAAAGTTGTAATTGCAGATAATTGTGCTAAGATTGCGAATTATATTTTCGAAAATAATATGGACTTAACTGGAAGTACATTGTTTATCGGAGCAATTTTTTTTGCCTTCCAAATTTATGGTGATTTTTCGGGGTATTCTGATATTGCTTTGGGTACAGCCAGGCTTTTTGGGATCGAATTGCTCAGAAATTTCGCGTATCCATATTTTTCAAGGGATATTGCAGAGTTTTGGAGACGCTGGCACATCTCACTATCATCATGGTTCAAAGACTATTTATATATCCCACTTGGCGGAAACAAGGGCTCAGGATGGGTAAGAACACGGAACGTATTTATAATATTTATTGTAAGCGGCTTTTGGCATGGCGCCAATTGGACTTTTATTATTTGGGGCTTTTTAAATGCTTTATATATAATGCCATCTATTATTTTTCGCTCCAATAGAATAAACATTGAAGTAGTTGCAAAAGATAAAATTTTACCTACAATGGTCGAATTTACTTCTATTTGCTGCACTTTTTGTTTAACCGTATTTGCTTGGATTTTTTTCAGAGCAGAGAACGTAACTCATGCTTTAGAAATTTTTTCTAAAATTTTTTCTAAATCATTTTTTACCTTTCCTTTTTTTAACGACGAGACCATTAGTAAATTTGCCATTCTTTCAGCTTTGTTTATATTGTTTTTTGTAGTTATTGAATGGATTGGAAGAAGAGAACAATATGCGATTGCTAGTTTTTTAATGAAAAAACATCAACTATATCGCCTATCTTTTTACTATTTTTTATTGATCATTATTTTTATTTTTGCTGGCACAAATCAGCAATTTATTTATTTTCAATTTTAATAAATTCATAGATTAATATCATTTTGATGTGGTAATTCCTGATATGAAATTTATCTTGTTAAGCTTCTTAAGAAATTCAGCATTGATTCTATTGATTTTTTGGCTTTCAATTAATTTTCCTAATACTCATGCACAAGGCTTGGCGAACACCAGTATCGATTAAACGATTATGGAAGTTTGTCAAGGTAGAAGTTTGTGCAAGAAACTATTTTCTCGATTTCCGATGCCAATTTTTTATGCAATCATCGGCTTTTGAATTATGCCTAAGGATTCAGGCTTTGTGCAAATGGGTTTTGAAAATCCAAATTTTATAGGTATTCCCTGGAACGAGTTGCACAAAACCTGAATCTGTGAGGTATGAAAACGAATTTAAAATACTCTATCTAGAATACTAAACATGAAAAGATTTATTATTAAAGTTGCTATTTTTTTCCTTCCTGTAATAGTGTTAGCTTATTCGATTGATTCATTTATTTCCTTAAATTTAAAAAAATCTAACACTTATACAGGGGGCGAATATCAAACTTGGGATGCAATTTTTGAAGGCACTATAAATGCTGATATTCTTATATATGGATCTTCTAGAGCATGGGTTCATATAAATCCAACAATGATAAGTAATGAATTTAATGTACCTGCATACAATTTAGGTATAGATGGCCATAATTTTAGATTGCAAAACTTAAGGCACGAATTATTGTTGAAATACAACAAAAAACCTAAAATGATTATACATTCTTTAGATGTATTTACCCTTCAAAAAGGCGCGAATTTAAACAACCCTGACCAATTTTTACCATATATGTTGTGGAATGAAGAAATTGAAAAAGCAATTATGCCATATGTTGGATACAAGTTTTGGGATTATCGAATTCCTTTACTGAGATATTATGGAAAGCCAAGCGCAATCAAAACGGCAATTTACATGTATTTATTTCCCAAAAACAACCCAGTTAAGAGAATTAGAGGATATCAAGGGCAGAATATATCGTGGAATTCTGATTTTAATAAAGCAAAAACAAAATTAAAAAATTATCGAGTTATTATCGATAAAACGTCGATGAATTTGTTTGAAGCATATTTAAAATACTGCAGATCAAATAATATTTTTTTAGTGTTTGTTTATACGCCAGAATACATTGAAGGTCAAAAATTTATAAAAAACAAAAGTGAAATCATAAAAATTTACAACAATTACAGTAAAAAATACTCAATACCTTTTTATGATTTTTCACAAGATGAAATTTCATATAATAAAAAAATGTTTTACAACTCAATGCATATGAATCTTGCAGGATCTAAATTGTTCACTAGAAAATTAATAGATACACTTGATAAAAATGGGTTAATGAATTTTTTTGAAAACAGGAGGAAATAACTAACTCGTTTTGAATGCTAAATAGGCCACATGTTTACTCTGCTTGAAATCTAGAAAGCTTATATACCACCAATGATTGCACTTGATTCCTTTTGACAAGTTAAAATACCTAAGTAATCTGGTCTAAATGTTTATTCATTAAGTTAAACTCTTTTGCCTGTCAATTGATTGAATGGAGTTTTATTCGCCAAATTTTGCTGAGCATAGGGTGATTTTTGAACGCGATTATTTTGTATTTATGGAAAGAATGATGGGTAATGTTATTGGAATAATGGTTACAATCTTTGTTACCATTTACCTGGGTGATACTTGGGGTGTTTCTAATTATCAAACTCTAAGCATTTTTCTACTTATTTTTCTTTTCATCAAAATTGTGAGAGGATTCGGTCAGACCGTTTGGGTCTTTCTAGATGTTATTTCTCTACTACTTGTGCTGACTTGTTTGATTACGCCAATGGTTTTTTACCTTCATTTTACAGAAGCACACTTCTTAACGCGTTTATGGGTTAAGGCTATGCCGATTAGTTCTAAGGAATATTATGATTATGCATTTCCCGCTTCTCTAAGTTTGATTGCAGGGTTCAATCTACCTTTAATCAAAAGAATAAACCTTAAGTATAAAATTAAAGAATACATTAATTTATCTTTGTTAAAAAGACCTATTAGGGTCAGTTTTTTACTGATTCTGATTAGTCTTTTTGCGACGTTTATGTTTCCTTTTGTGTCTGAAGGAGTCAAATTCTTTATCTTTTTAATGATAAAATTGTCTTTTGTAGGCTTGTTTTACCTATTTTTTTCGGGAACCCGAATGAATTACATATGGTTATTGATTGCAGGAGTTTTATTGATTACTCAAGCTTTGCAATCCGGAATGTTTGGGGAATTAATTTTTATCACTTTAATATTTTTAATTCTTTTTACTATAGGTAATAATTATAGTTTTATTTTTAAAACTGTTATGATTTTACTTGGCATTTGCATTATATTTTTGATTCAGAGTATAAAGCAGGATTACCGTGTTCAAATTACAGAAGGAAAAAATGGCCAATCCTATTTTTCAATTTTCTCAACATTAATTTCAAGTCGCTTTAGTAACACCAATGATGCTTTTTCAGAAGAACGACTTTTTCATATTGCTGACCGGTTCAACCAGGGAAGACTAGTCGCGCATGTTATCAAAAGAGTACCCGCCGTAGTCCCTTTCGCGAACGGAGAAACAATCACTACTTCCCTAATCGCATCCGTTGTTCCTAGGTTTCTTTGGCTAAATAAACCAAAGGCAGGAGGAAAACAAAATATAGAAAAAATTCTGGGCTGGAACTTGGGTAATACTAGTATGAATATAGGGCTTCTAGGAGAAAGTTTTGCAAACTTCGGGGCTTTCTGGGGATGTCTATTCCTATTTATTTATGGATTTTTATTTCAATGGTGTTATAATTTTGTCATTAAACTTTCCCATAAACATCCGACTGTAATTATATGGATTCCAATCTTATTTTTTCAGGCAATTGGTGTTGAAAATGACGTACTTACGGTTGTTAATCACTTGATTAAAACAGGATTCTTTGTGTTTATAATGTACCGAATTTTCCCAATGATTTTTAAAATTAAATTGTAACACAATTTGCAGCCTCTACTGATCCTCAGCGACTGGTTTTTTCCCGGCTATCGCGCAGGCGGCCCCATCCAGTCCGCCTACAATTTTGCGATAGCCATGCGGGCGCATTATCCCATTAAGGTATTGACCACTGATCGAGATTTGGAGGCCGCGGTGCCTTATGCCGGAGTCGTACCCGAGTGCTGGCAACCTTTTGAAGGAACGGAAGTAGAAGTATTGTACACTGCCGCGCCAGCTTTGAGTGCCCGGCGCATTTTGCGTTACCTCCGACAGGTGCAGCCACAGTACCTGTACTTAAATAGTATGTTTTCCTTGTATTTTACTTTGTTGCCCTTGTTGTTTTTCCGTTTGGGCTGGATCAAAACCCAAGTGGTCTTGGCCCCTCGTGGCATGCTCAAAGCCAGTGCCTTACAGTTCAAGACACGCAAAAAGCAACTGTTTTTACAACTGTTCCGTTGGAGTGGTTTACCACAGTCCGTCGTGTTTCACGCCAGCGATGCCCAGGAGAAGAAAGACATCGAGCGAATATTTGGTTCGCGGTGCAAGATAGTAGTCGTCCCCGATTTTCCAGCTCCAGTTTTGCCCTTGGCGCAGCCCAAGGGCAAAAACACCGTAGCCCGTTTTTTATTGCTGGGGCGCATTCACCCCATCAAAAACGTACACCTAGCCATTGCCCAGTTTCGGGAATGCCCCGTACCTGCCGAACTGGCCATCATCGGCAGCAACGAAGACGCGGCCTATTGGCAGCAGTGCGCTGCACTTTTGGCCGATCTTCCGGCCCATTTGCAGGTACATTACCGGGGCGAGTTGCCCCATCCGCAGGTACGCGCCTTGTTGCCGGAATACGATTTTTTGTTGCTACCCACCCAGGGCGAAAATTTTGGGCACGCCATTTTTGAAGCTTTTGCGGCGGGTTTGCCCGTCATCATCAGTGATCAAACACCCTGGAAAGATTTACAAAACCAGCAGATTGGTTGGGATTTGCCGTTGGATCAGCCTGCTGGCTTTGCCGAGGCCATTGCTCAGGCGGCAAGGATGAGTCAGGAACAATACGCGCAATGGTCGGCTCAAGCGCAGGCGTTTGCGCAGGGTTTTGTAGAAAAAGCGGGTTTGAAAGCTGCTTACCTTCATTTGTTTAGTTAAAGCCCCATAAAATTATACCTAGAACATGTACACACTTGGACTAAACGCCTACCACGGCGACTCTTCGGCCTGCATTTACCGCCACAACGAGCTATTGGTAGCCACTGAAGAAGAGCGCATTCGCCGCATCAAACACTGGGCGGGTTTGCCCACCGAGGCGGTCAAGTTTTGCCTCGATGAAGCGGGCATCACCCTGGCCGAGGTGGATGTGATTGCCATTTCGCGCGATCCGCAGGCCAAGTTTATGGAAAAGGTATGGTACACTTTGCGCAAGGGTGTCAAGCTGCGCAGCATATTGGACCGCGCCAAAAATTCCCTCAACGTAGGGGCCTTCAAAAAAGAGTTGGCGGAAGCCTTTGGCTACCAGGAGGCCGACCTGAAGGCCCGGGTTGTGTACGCTGAACACCACCGCAGTCACCTGGCTTCGGCCTATTTTGTATCCCCCTTTGCCGATGCAGCCTTGTTGAGCATCGATGGGATGGGCGACTTTTCGTCCACCATGCGCGGCTACACCAAAAACGGCAAAATGGAGGTCATCGACAGTGTATCCTATCCCCATTCCTTGGGTATTTTTTATACGGCCCTGACCCAGTGGTTGGGTTTTCCCCACTACGGCGACGAATACAAGGTGATGGGCCTGGCCCCCTACGGGCAGCCCACTGAGCAGGACAAAGTAGCCCAACTCATCCTGCTCAAAGACAATGGTTTGTTTGAGCTCAATCCCCGCTTTTTTCGGCACTTCAAAGAAGGCGTAAACATGGATTGGCAAGGCGGTTCGCCCCACGTAGGCACCCTGTACACCGAGGCTTTGTGTACCTTGTTGGGGCCTGCGCGCAGCCCGGACGAGCCCCTGAGCGACTACCACCGCAACCTGGCCACCTCGGTACAACGGATGGCGGAAAAAGTGATTTTCCACCTGGCCGAAGATTTGCAGCGCAAAACCGGGCAAAAAAACCTCTGTCTGGCCGGTGGCGTAGCTCAAAATTCGGTGGCCAATGGTAAATTGCTGGCCAATACTTCCTTTGAAAAACTCTTTGTACCCCCCGCCGGGCACGATGCGGGTACCAGTATCGGGGCGGCACTCTACGCCTTACACCAGGTCGACAATCAGCCTCGGGCGCCCTTCCGGCACCAGGCCTACACGGGTGCCTGCTTCAGCAACGAACAGATCGAGGCGTATTTGCAGTCGCGGGGCATTGCCTACCAGCGCTATACCGACGAGGAACTTTTCCCCCACGTAGCCGAGGCGCTGCACCAGGGGGCGGTGATCGGTTGGTTTCAGGGGCGGGCCGAGTTTGGTCCCCGGGCCCTGGGCAATCGCTCGATCATCGTGGACCCCAGTCGGCCCGATGCCAAAGATTTATTGAACTCAAAAATCAAACGCCGCGAAAGTTTTCGGCCTTTTGCACCGTCTATTTTGAAGGAAGCCGTGTTGGATTACTTTGAGCAAGACGACGATGTGCCCTTTATGGAGAAGGTGTTCCTGATCCGGCCCGACAAACGGGCGAGTATTCCGGCGGTCACGCACGTAGATGGCACCGGACGCCTACAAACCGTGGAGGAGCGGGACAACCCACGTTACCACCGTTTGATCAAAACTTTTGCTGAAAAATCTGGAGTTCCCATCCTGTTGAATACCTCTTTTAACGAAAACGAACCCATCGTAAACAGCCCTGAACACGCGCTGGAATGTTTCCTGCGCACCCAAATGGACCTCTTGGTATTGGAAAACGTGGTGGTGTCTCGTTAAACCCCACTCCCTCTTACAAACCTTTTCTTTTTTTTGACTCACTGCCTCAACGGAGGAGTTGAGTGAGCCCTTTACTACCGCACGAGGTGGTAATTGTGGTATATTGGAAAAAAAATGAGCTACTCTAGCAAAGTGGATGAGAATAGTTATATCCACTACCCAGAAGTTAGAAGTTTTCAAAAATAGATGTTTTATGGACTCTCCTGATGTGTGCCTGTTTTTTCGAAAATCCCGTCCTGGGGGCAATTTTAGCATTGAGGCTTCTTTTGATACCATGTTGTCGGTGTTTCCCAAAGTGATGGGGTATGCACCCAAAACGCTTGAATCACCTACCTATAGCAATGGAATTTGGCCACGGGTGCAGGCCTCACTGGCGGCGCGGCGTGGCGGTCACGACATCAACCACATTACGGGCGATGTTCATTTTGTGGCCTTGGCGCTGCCCCGGCGTGGTACCATTCTTACGGTGCACGATTGTGGCTTCATGCGGCACCGCAATCCGGTGGCGCGTTGGTTTTTGTGGTTGTTTTGGCTCAAATTGCCCATCGCACGCGTGCAGGTGGTGACGGCCATTTCGGAAGCCACCAAAGCCGAACTGATTCGTTTTACGGGTTGTGACCCCGCCAAAATCCGGGTGATTCCGACCATCATCAAAACCCATTTTAGCGCGCAGCCGAAGCCTTTTCCGGCCTCCAAACCCCGCATTTTGCACATTGGCACGGCACCGAACAAAAATCTCCTGCGGCACATTGAGGCCATTGCGGGCATCGATTGTACTTTTCACGTCATTGGAAAACTCTCTGCGGAGGTGCAACAAAAACTCGAGGCGCATCACATCGACTATTTCAATGAATACGACCTCAGCGACGCCCAGGTCCAGGCTGCTTACCACAACTGCGACCTCCTGCTGTTTGCGTCCACGCTGGAGGGTTTTGGCATGCCCATTCTGGAGGCCCAAACGGTGGGTCGGCCGGTGGTCACTTCCAATCTCTCGTCGATGCCCGAGGTAGCGGGTACTGCGGCTTGTTTGGTGGATCCCTTGTCGGTAGCCTCCATTCGGGAGGGTGTACTGCGGGTCATTCAGGATGCGCCTTACCGCGAAGGCTTGATCGCAGCGGGCTTTGAGAATGTGAAACGTTTTCAGGCGGAAACGGTGGCAAGGGCGTATGGGGAGTTGTATGAGGAAGTGATGAGTGATGAGTGATGAGTGAAAATATTTGTGGTTGATGTTGAACGTTTTACAAAAGCCTTAGACCCCCCGACCCCTGAAGGCAGGGCCGATCAGTTCTATTTTTCAAAAGGTCTATTTGCCCTGGGTTTCTTTATTTTGGGGTGAATTAATATTGTTGTATTACCCGAAACACTGTAGAGACGTTGCATGCAACGTCTCTACCATGTCAGATTTTACTTCCAAATCTAGAACTGATCGACCCGACCCCTAAAGGCAGGGACGTTTGGTTCTGTTTTTAAACCATTTTGGATTGGGCTGCGCCCAATCGTTTTTAATAACCGCGACGACGCGACGACGCGACGATTCATTTGGCTGCGCCAAATGCGCGACGTAAGACGACGAAAAGGTGTGCGAAGCACACATTTCGTCGCGCCGTCGCGTCGTCGCGGTTATAAAAAAACAAGCAGCGAAGCTGCTTCAATGAATAAAAATCAGAACCAATCGACCCTGCCATTAGGGGTCGGGGGTTCTGCGACAAATGCACCCTACCAAATCCAACGCAAAATTCCTTCAATCAATGACCTTGGCCTGGGGGCTGTTGCTTAATGGTCCAGGTTCAAACTCTCCACCATCTCCACAATCGTCTCCTCCACTGGCCGGTAACTCAAGCCCAACTCATTAATGCTTCGTGCTGCATCAAACTGTGGGGCGTAACCCAAATTGCCCCGCAAAAAGCGCCGACTAAAGCCTACCCAAGGGCCAATCAGGTACAACAACCAATTGGACAAAGGCCTTTTGGGAAGTTTAAGGGCATCGCCAGATCGTTGGCCGAGCGAAGCCGAGGCTCGCATCACCGCAGCAATTTCCAATATACTCATGGTTTGGGCACAAATCAGGTAGCGGCCATTGGCTTCGGGCGTGAAGGCAGCCAAGAGGTGTGCCTGCGCTGCGTCCCGCACATCCGCAACGCCAAAATACAATTGTGGTGCCCCCAGGCGCAGCTCCCCGTTCATCAGTTGGCGAATGGTCGATACGCTCACGTTGTCGCCACGCCCGGACAGGGTAGGCCCAAACAAAAAAGTTGGGTTGATGCATACCAGGTCCCATTGCTTTTGTTGATTGGCAATGATCCAGGCTTCTTTTTCGGCCAGGGTTTTGGAATAACCGTAGGGATCATAATGCAGGTCCGAAATCAAATTCCAGTTGTGCTCATCAAAAGCCCCACTGGGTTGATCCAGGATCTCGCGGGCTTCGGCATACAGCGCAACGGCACTGGAAGTCATGACTACCCGTTTGACGGAAGGCGTTTCCCCTGCTGAATACAATACGTTTTTGGTACCCTCCAGGGCCGGATCAACCAGTTGTCGCTGCGGGTCTTTAATTTTTCCGATCAAAAAAGGAGAAGCAGTGTGGATGACCAACTCGCAACCCCGCATTGGATTGTTGAAGTCGCCGTGGCGCATCAGATCAGCTTCATAAAATTCCAGGCGACCGGGGCCAGCTTCCGCAATCCGTTTGAGGTGGGCAATTTTGCGCTCATCTTGCCGATTCCGAACGGTAGTGCGTACATAATAGCCGGCCTCGACGAGGTATTTAATTATCCAGGATGCCAAATAACCCGAGCCTCCGGTGACCAAAATCGGTAAGGATTGATCAAATGACTGTATCTGCACGAGAAAAAATTTTATACGCTGGACAGGGCATATTCCTGTAAAACAAATTGCAAACTTGTTTGTATCCAGTGGCCAAAACTAACACAATCGACTGTATTTTAGTTAGAGAAGCGAAAACACAATTGTTAAGGTCATATTTTTTCTTTCACGAATAAAAATTATTTGGGTATATTTACCCCCATTGAGACATCCGGTCCTACCCCCTTTTGGATCACGTCGTAAGTGATTGCCGGAAATACCCATAAAAAAGCCACCTGTAAGTGTGATTGCAGGATTTTACAACATAAACCTTTTGACATTTAGGAACCGGAGAGAGAGTCGAAGGTTTCGTGGTCGCATTCCTAGCCGTTGTTTTGGCCATTCAGATTAAGAAGCTCGGTAACAATCCTTTGAACGAATTTTTGTCATAATCTCATTTGATGAAGAACAATAGTCATTGAGGCTATTGATCTAGGAATCGATTGAAAGAATAAGATCGGCATGCGCAGTTTTTTTCAACTAATTCCCGTAGCGGTAGCTTTTAAAGCCATGCTGCTACTCGGCAACTTTGGTCACAAGTTGTCGACCTCCCTTGTACCCGGGGTACAAACTGCACCATCCGTACGGACAACTGTGAACCAAGGATGCATCGATACCGTACACATTACGCTGGACTCGAACTGTCAGTTTGTACTTACCCCTAAACTGGTTTTGGAAGGTTCGGGGGCTTGTTTAAGCCCAGAAGATTACGAAATTTTTGTGGACGATGAAAACCCGCTCAACCGCGATACGGTAGACGGTTGCGGTAATTTCCGTTTTATCGTCAACATCAAAAATCCCAAGTCTTGCACCCAGTTTTCGAATTGCTGGGGCATTGTAGCTGCCGAGGACAAAATGGCGCCGGTCGTTACCGCGCCTGCGGATACGACCCTTTTTATTTTTTGTGACGAAATCACGGACATTTACCAGAATCTGAGCAGTACCGACAGTTTTGGAATTGCTACCCTCAAGGACAATTGCAACAAAAGGACATTGAAGATTCGCAGTTTTATCGACGCCATTTATTACGACAACCGCTGCGATACCCTCATCATTCGCCGTTTGTTTTTTGCCAGCGATGCCAAGGGCAATCAAGATACTGATCCACAATTCATTACCCTGCTTCGCGCGCCATTGGCCTCCATTCAATTGCCGGATAGTGTTGGCATCAATACCTGTACCGGAAACAACAACCCGAAAAAGGACAAAAACGGAAACATTCACCCCGATGTGAGTGGCTACCCTTATGTGGTCAATTACCAGGGTAAAATTGATTACATCACCGTTGACTCTTCCTGTGGGCTCAGTTCTACCTATGTGGATACCCGTTTTGAAGTATGCCCAACTACCTATAAAGTACTGCGCCGCTGGATCATCAAAGATTGGTGTAAAAAAACTTCCATTGAGTTGAGCCAGGTCATCAAAGTAGGTGATGTGGACAAACCCATCATTAAAAGTCCTTACGCCAATGATTTTTTGAGCACTTCTACCAGCCCCTTTGATTGTACAGCGGCCATTGAGGTATTGCCCCCGATTGTAAGCGATGCCTGTTCTGGCTACAGCTGGACTGCAGAAATCTGGACCGATACTTGTCGGGACACCCTCGGCCTGGCCATCGACCCCAAACCTCCCGTGCGTTTGGGATTTACCAATAGTGGGGCCCAGAAACGCTACATTGGCAATCTGCCCATCGGCTGCCACATCCTCATTTATACGGTACGCGATGCTTGCCACAATGAAGCAAAAGACACCATCCACCTGGAGGTACAGGACAAAATCAGTCCGGTAGCCATCTGTGACGATAAAATCAACATCAGCCTCAATGAAGCCGGCTATGCCCAGCTGCGTGCAGAAGACGTTGACGAAGGCAGCAAGGACAATTGTAAATTGGCCAAACTCCACATCCGTCGGCCCATCACCCAGGATGAAAATTGCAACCCACTGGATACACCCCGGGTAAGTCGTTGGGATTCGATCCTGACTTTTACCTGTTGTGACCTTGCCTTAGGCTACGTCAAAGTAGAGCTGCGGGCCACCGACGCTGCGGGCAATGCGGATTATTGCTGGACAACCGTATGGATTGAGGACAAAATGAAGCCCTGGTGCCAGGCACCCAAAGATACCACGGTGTATTGCGACCGTTTGCCCAAAGGGGTTGATTTCAAAAACCGCAGCACCATTGCCAGGTATTTTGGAGCGCCCAAGGTAGGCGACAACTGTTTCAAAGCGGAGTGGATCGAATTTGATCCAGTGGTAAAAATCAACAATTGTGGGGTAGGAACGGTTAAACGCAAATTTTTGGCCCGGGATGAATCCGGCAACCAATCGCCGGATACTTGTTTTCAATGGATTACGGTAGTGGCCGCCCATGAGTACATGATCAAATTCCCCAAGGATTACATCGAATATTGTAAAGACCCCAGTCCCGATACCATCGGCACCTTTGAACTGGCTTGTGATATCCTGGCGGTCAACGTCAGCGACAAACGTTACCAGGGTGATGGGGTGGAATGTTACAAAATTTTCAGAACCTACAATGTCATCAACTGGTGCGAGTACAAAGATGGTGACGAGGTCATTCCAGTTCCTCGCGATATCGACTGCGACGGCACCGGTGGAGAAGACGATGTGTGGGTGATTGTCCGCCGCGACGGCACTGCCTATTTTGATGCGGACAACAATGAAAAGAACAAATTCCCGCTGGCCAACTCCCGTACCTGCGGGGGCAATCCAGAAGGGTATTGGGAAAAATTGAACCGGAAACCAACCGGGCAATGGACCTATACCCAAATCATCAAAGTGGTGGACAACGAAGCGCCACAGATTTTCACGGAGTCCAACGTATCTTTTTGCATCAATCGCAGTGATTGTAAAGCGGATATCATTTTGTCGGTGGGGATCCAGGAAGCTTGCGATCCGAATAACCTCAACATCGATACCGATCTAAAACTGGAGATCAACGAAAGCTCCAGCAGCAGCCAAACCAACTGGCGGATCTTTGGGCGTTATCCCAAGTACTTGTTCACTGGAATCGTACCCAAAGGGGATTACCAGCTGGAGATCAAGGTATCCGACGCTTGTGGCAATACGGGCAGAGGTTTTGTCAAATTTAAAGTAGTGGATTGTAAACCACCCACTGTCACTTGTATTCACGGCCTATCTGCCGAATTGAGTGAATTGCCACCGAATACCGATGCTGATGGCGACGGCGACGTGGATAGGGCTTCCACCATTGTTTGGGCCAAAGAATTGTTGGCGAGCCCCAGCATCGATTCTTGTTCCGGTCCGGTACGCTATTCGGTCAACCGCAAGGGGGAGAAAGCCAACATCAACCAGGATTACATCATCCTTACCTGCGACGATTTGGGTTTGACCGAAGTGGAATTGCACGCCTGGGACAATGCCGTCAATACCAAACTCAGCCCTCCGGGCCCCAATCACGATTTCTGTTTGACCTACATCAAGGTGCAGGACAACAAATTCAATCTTTGTAAAGACCCTGGCGATACCCTGATCATCGAGGGGAATACCCGCACCGAATTGGGCCTCAGCCTGAGCGGGGTAGTAGTCGAGAGCAGTGGTGCCAAGAATTTAAAAGCCGTGAGTGTTCAAACCGGCGATTACCTCATGCAGGGGCTCGCGCAAGGTTATGATTATACCCTCACTGCGGATAAAGCGGATGATGCCCGCAATGGGGTCACCACATTTGATGTTTTATTGATCACCAAACATATTTTGGGCAAACAACGGCTCACGTCGCCTTACCAATTGCTGGCAGCCGACGTAAACCAGTCCGGCTCTATTTCCACCATCGATTTGATCAAAATCCGGCGGGTCATCCTGCATTTGGATGACACTTTTGAGGGTGGAAAAAGTTGGCTCTTTGTGGATGCCAAGCACCGCTTCAAAGACCCCAATAACCCCTGGGCCGAAGCGATTCCGAAGTTCATCCAATTCAACGACCTGGATCGCTCGGTGTCCGACGCCCGCTTCATTGGCATCAAACTGGGGGATGTAAACGGCAACGTAGAAACCAATGGCCTGACTCAGTTGAGCCCAAGCATCATAAAAAATGACGTTGAATTGACCCCACAGCGTCCACAACTGGACTTCAAGGTGCTGTCGGTACATCCAAATCCTTTCCGCGATCAGGTGCAAATCAAGTGGTCCAGTCCAAGTGGTGGCGAAGCCATCCTCCAGGTCATCGATACTTATGGCCGAACCGTACGGCAGGATCGGGTGAATTTGTTTGTGGGCGAGAACAACTTTACGTACGATCAGCAGGATTTGCCGGGGGCAGGGACCTATTCCGTGATCATCCGGCAAAATGGCCAACAGGTGGTTACCCGGTTGTTGCTGGTGAATTGACGTGGGGCTTATTGACCAGCCCCAGCCTTTTGCAGGCAAAAAAAAAGAGGCTACGATTTCAGAAATCGTAGCCTCTTTTTTGTATCGTGGGTAATGACGGATTCGAACCGCCGACCCTCTGCTTGTAAGGCAGATGCTCTAAACCAGCTGAGCTAATCACCCTTGTATTTGGTTTTTTGAGCCTTTTGCTCAAAAGCGTGCGCAAATATACACGCTCATTTCAGTTTGCGCAAGTCTTGGGCTTATTTTTTTTTGAAAAAAATAAAAAAGCCGATGAAAATAGCATGATCCATCGGCATTATAAGTGAACAAAAGTATAAGCTTGTTACTCTTCCTCTTCGAGGAATAGGTCTTGTCGCCAATCATTAAACTCCTGAAGGATCTCATTGGTTTCCTCCAGGTCAAAATCTTCTGGATCAAATTCTTCAATCCAATCAATGATTTCTTCGTGTTGCGGGTGGTTGGGGTTTTTGAGGGCGTCCAAAAAATCGACATAGCCCGGAGCTCCGCCACAATCTTCGGGTGGACAGTTGCGAGCGCCTCCCAGGCAAATTGGGCAATTGGTTTCGTCGTCGACAAGCACCTTCTCCACCGTCAGCCGATGCTTCCAGTTGTCGCCAAAATCGTAAATATAGTGGAAAGAATCCCCTTCTTTTAAGTTCATATCGAGCATCAGGATCGACTCGCTGTCTTCCAAACTCGCATCAGTATCCCACATTTCGTCTTCATCGGGCAACAAACCAATTTTCCGTTCTTTGATTTGAAACTCAAAGAGGTGTGCATTCTCCCAGCCCATGACGATTTGCAAGATCTCATGCAGATCAAAAAAAGTTTCCGTTTGATCTATCTGAAAAGTACGCCAGATGACCGGATTGATGTCCTCCAACTGGACTTTTAATTGTAAACTACTCACAGTAACAAATTTTGGTTCAATCTACGAGTTATTTGGCAAAGATAATGAAAGATGAGAGATTAGAGAGGAAAGATGAGAGAGGAGAGAGGAAAGATGAAAGATGAGAGAGGAGAGAGGAAACATGAGTCATCCCGAATTTTTGGGATGATAAACCGCGGATGCGGTTGAATTTTGAATAGCCCCGGTCGTCCGGGGTCATTTGGGTAGCAAAAGGTTTCGCAACCGCGGATGCGGTTGAACTTTTTGCTCAATTGAGTTCAACCACTGCCGTGGTTGCCGCCAATTTGGCCCAACTATTTACCCCGGACGACCGGGGCTATTCAAAATTCAATCGCTCCGCGATTAGATTTATGCCCGATTTTGACTTTTCAGAAATTTGGGATGACTCATCTCTCATTAAAACCATGTTTCATTTCCCAGTTGGGCGTATACCCGCCGGATGCCTTCTTCCAAACCAATTTTAGCTTGCCAGCCTACTGCTGTAAGTTTGGCTACATCCATCAGTTTGCGGGGAGTGCCATCAGGTTTGGACAAGTCGTGAACGATGGCGCCCTGGTACCCCACAACATCCCGGATCAACAAGGCCAAGTCCTTGATGCTCAAATCATGGCCTACCCCGACATTAACCAAACCTGCTTCATTGTAGGTTTGCATCAGGTGAAAGCAAGCATCCGCCAGGTCGTCAACATGCAAAAATTCCCGCAAGGGAGTGCCCGATCCCCACAAAACGACCTCGGGCAATTGCTGGCGTTTGGCTTCGTGAAATTTGCGAATTAAAGCGGGAAGCACATGTGATTTTTCGAGGTCGTAATTGTCGTTGGGGCCATAAAGATTGGTAGGCATCGCCGAGATGAAATTACAACCATATTGTGCCCGGTAAGCGTCACACATTTTAATACCCGCAATTTTGGCAATCGCATAAGGCTCATTGGTGGGTTCCAATAACCCGGTGAGCAGGTATTCTTCCTTGAGGGGCTGGGGTGCCAGCTTTGGGTAAATACAGGACGAGCCCAGGAACAGCAATTTTTTTACACCATATTTCCAGGCACAGTGGATGACATTGTTCTGGATCATCAGGTTTTCGTACAAAAAATCGGCCCGGTAGGTATTATTGGCCATGATGCCGCCCACTTTGGCCGCGGCCAGGAAGACATACTCGGGTTGTTCTGCGCGGAAAAAGGCTTCAACCTCGATTGAATTTCGCAGGTCCAGTTCCCGGGAATTCCGCACAATCAAGTTTTGGAAGCCTTCTTGAAGCAATTTGCGATGAATGGCCGAGCCAACCATGCCCCGATGCCCTGCAATGAATATTTTGGTGTTCGTTTCCATAATCGATTGGTCTGAAGCAAAAAATTACTTCCCGATTTTTCTGCGTTGTTTACTCGAATTCCCGTTTTACCTCAAAACCACTTTTGAGCAATACGGCGTCCCGCTCGAACAAATGTAAATCGGCTTTTACCATTTCCTGCACCAGGGCTGGCAAGTCGTAGGTGGGGGTCCAGCCCAGTTTTTCTTTGGCTTTGCGGGGGTCTCCGACCAGTAAATCCACCTCGGCCGGCCGAAAATACCTTGGATCAACGGCTACGACCTCTTTACCCAGCGGCAATTGGTAACGCTCGTCATTACAGGCAGTGACGATGGCACGTTCGCCCACGCCAGTTCCCTGAAATTCCAGACTCACGCCAATTTCCGCAAAAGCCAGGTGAATAAAATCGCGCACACTGGTGGTTACTCCGGTAGCGACTACATAATCATCCGGCGCAGCTTGCTGGAGCATGAGCCACATGGCTTCGCAATAATCTTTGGCGTGCCCCCAGTCACGTTGGGCGTCCAGGTTGCCCAGCCAGAGTTTGTCTTGCAAACCTAAGCCAATTTTTGCGACTGCACGGGTAATTTTCCGGGTCACAAAGGTTTCACCCCGCAGTGGTGATTCGTGGTTGAACAGAATGCCATTGCAGGCATAAATACCGTACGATTCGCGGTAGTTGACGGTAATCCAGTACCCGTATAATTTAGCAGCTGCATAAGGTGAGCGTGGGTAAAATGGGGTGGTTTCCGTTTGGGGAATGGCTTGCACCTTGCCGTACAGTTCAGAAGTAGAAGCTTGGTAAAAACGCGTTTTGTCTTTTAAACCCAAGAGCCGGATGGCTTCCAAAATACGCAAGGGGCCAATGGCATCAGAATTTGCAGTATACTCCGGTGCTTCAAAACTAACCTGTACATGCGACTGGGCACCCAGGTTATAAATTTCATCGGGTTGCACTTCTTGCAACAAACGAATGATGCTGGTGCTATCGGTAAGGTCGCCGTAGTGCAGGATAAAGCGCTGGTCTTCATCGTGCGGATCCTGGTACAAATGGTCGATGCGGGCGGTATTGAATAAGGACGAGCGGCGTTTGATGCCGTGTACTTCATACCCTTTTGCGAGGAGGATTTGGGATAAATAGGCACCATCCTGCCCAGTTACACCCGTCAACAATGCACGTTTTTTCATAAAGGGAAGTTAGTTGTTTGAAAAGCAAAAATAGTCATTTTTAAGTTACGGCTTGTACCTTCCAGAAAGAAGCTTTTACACCGTAAGAATAAATCCCTTATTGGCAGGAATATAACGCGTGTGTTAAATTTTATAAAAAAATAAAATAATATTTGCATTTGATGAAAACACAGAGTAGATTTGCATTCGATATATCAGGATATTATCAACATCTTTCGCAAGAGGCTGTTTAGAAAGGTTTCACTTCAAGTAATTAATAATCACTTTTAAAATTAACTTACTGAATATCATCCTAACTTCCTATTAAAATGCTAATCCATTTATCTGCACATGCCACACTGTTAACAACGTATTGATGAATATGTCATATGGACTTGTTCCTGAGTGACATAGCTCATATTTGGACGTTGTGTTTTTTCCCTTTCGTCCCTTTTTTTTGAGTATGTAAAATGTACTGTCAATTTCGCAGGTCGCGCAAATTGCACATGCGCTTTGTGTACTGCCCCCCGCATCTATTTAACTTGCTCTGTAGTAAGATGTGCACAAATTGAATTGGTGCACTGTCTTATGGGATAATTATTCACTTGTGTAGGCTAACCCCTATAACAGGAATGGCAGGTTTTTGGCTAAAATCAAATTTTCAATTTTCCGGTAGTCTCATTAAATGTAAAATCATGAAAAAACTATTGACGGCCTTGCTCTCACTGGGAGCGTTTTTCCTGGTTAATTCTTTGTACGCACAAGACCTAAAAACGTATTTGCCTTTATTCAAATCACTAAACAAAGGCGAGCGGGTACAGTTCCTGGCTAATTTAAAGGATTTGACCAACAAAGTTAACTTAGCGGATCAGCTGCAGGATGACGTATTTAAAGATCTCCGTGCTGGTTTGCCAGTTACCAATCCCACCGAAGGGATTGATTCCATTTTACAAGCCTGGTCTGCTGGCAGAACTGGATTGTCCGCAATCCTCTTGGGGAATCGAAATGAGTTTGATTCTTTAGAGGTCGCGGCGATCTTGGGCGGTTACGACCAAGCTAATGCAGCCTGGATTCAGAATCTAACGCTAATCCAAAACGGATTTACAGATTTTAAAGACAGTTTGCAAGTTGATCCCAACACGCTTGCTGAAGCAGAGGCAGCTTATGAAGATGCTTCTATTACCATGCAAACCAACCTTGATCAGCAGTATCAAGATTTTACAAACATTTTTTTGAGCACCTCAAATCAATCCAACGAGCGGCCCTGGGAGGTAATTGTTGATAAGTTTCTCAACGACTTTGGGGCCTTGGAAATAGGTGCGGGACTTCAATCGGTATTTGCGACCTATTACGATGAAGCACCGGATAGTACCACGGCAATGTTGGTTCGATTTGGTACTGCTCCAAACTATAACCAACTGTGGGGTGCCGAGTGGAATGCTTGGGTGTCTTTTAAGGGGAGCACGGAGAGCCAGAGCAGTGAAAACCTTTCGCCAAACACCAATGGCTTCCAGTCGCTATTGGCTGGAGGTAACGTGTCTTTCCAGTACCGACCAGAGCTTCCCTTTGCCAAAGGAGTAATGCGGCTCATTACAGGAGTAGGCGCAAATGCAGGTGCTTACATGCCTGCACGCATCAACCCCAATAAACCAGCTTCACTGAACAACCAGGGCAAAACCACCGGGTTTGGACCTGAGATAAGGCTGGGTTTTGCTGTCAATGCGGGCAAGGTCAGCTTTTATGGTTATTCCAACCACAGCAAAGGGTACGTACTTCGTTGTCCTGACTACCCCTTTAATAGCTGGCAAGTGGTAAGTGGTATTCAATGGCAGGCTCTGCACTTAAGAATGCTTCATGGCCATACCAATTGGGCAGTTGGTGACAATCGGAGCGCCAATTACAATGAAGTATCAATGAGTGTTCGCATCAAATGATGCATTAGATCTTCAATAATTCAATCGATAGGATGATTTGATTTTTACTAAACAAAAGAGGGGTGGATTGATTGCATCAATCCACCCCTCTTTTGTTTAAACGTATTGGCTTTCTCGCTTTTGCACCTGGGGCGCACTAACCCTTATTTGTTTAAATACCAAGAACTGCTTTACCTTAAGGAGCGGCTTAAGTATCGGAGTAAAAAAATAAGGACGCAGGCCATTCATTTTCCAGGCTTGACGGTCTTCCAAATTGGCCTTAATGCGTTTTTCCCAGGAGCTATTGCTTGCTCCTCCTGCACGCATGCGTACCATAAGCTCGGGTAAATAATGGGTTGATATTTTATGCCGGTATAAAAAGCGCAGCATCAACTCATAATCTGCCGAGGTGCGAAGTCGAGTATCAAAGTACCCCAAAGATTTATAAACTGATCGTCTGACAAAAAATGCCGGATGAGGGGGCATCCACCCATACAAAAAATTTCGGCGCTGGTACATTCCGGATACCCAACTGCGCGTCACCTTTTCCGTATCGTCTTTGGCTACATATTGCAGGTCACCATAGACGGAATCGACATTGGTGCGCTGAAACTGTGATACAACCTGGGCGATAACCTCAGAATGTACATAAAAATCATCTGAATTTAAAATGGCTATAACATCACCTGAAGCCAAATGGATGCCTTTATTCATGGCGTCGTAGGTGCCATTATCCGGTTCTGATATCCAGTGACTTAGATAAGAAGAGTGGGCTTGGATGATATCGGTGGTACCATCAGTTGATCCTCCGTCAACAATAATGTATTCAATGTTGGGGTAGCTTTGGCTAATCACGCTGCTGATGGCGTCTCGAATAGTGTTTGCACTATTGAAACAAACGGTAACAATTGAAACTTTCATTAGCATAGTTTATTTATAGGGTACTTAATATTGGGATAAGTGATAATAATTCATATTTTAAACGTCAACACATAACAACCTGAATGTTGTATGCATTCAGGTAAATTAAATATGATGCTCTTGGTAAATTATCTAACGTAGATTAAAATCCTGCAAATGTGCGGATTCATTTTTTTTCAAAGTGAAGTTTTCGGGATGATGCTGCGAAAAAGTAATTGAACGCTGATAGGGATGACTGTAAAACTGTCGCAATTTACGCAAAGGTTTTAATATAGTAGTATAAAATCGAGGTTTTATGCCATTAATTTTCCAGGCTGCCTGATCTTCACGATTGGCACGCAGTCGGCTGCGCCAGGTGGCGTTGCTCAAGCCGCCTACCCGCATCCGCACGAGCACATCGGGCACATAAGCTGCGCTAACCTGATATTTATATAAAAACCGCAGCATTAACTCATAATCTGCAGAACTTTTGAGGCTTAAATTAAACAATCCGTGCCGTTGATAAATTGCTCTTTTGACAAAAAATGCGGGGTGAGGAGGCATCCAACCTGCTAAAAAGCTGCGCCGTTGAAAAGCTCCGGACTCCCAGTGGCGAATCACCTTGTGTGGATTGTGCTGGTCTACGTATTGCAGATCACCATACACCGAGTCGGCACCCGATTCCTGAAAGGTAGTTGCGATTTGGGCCAATACGTGGGAGTGGATGTAAAAATCATCAGAGTTGAGGATGGCGATGATGTCGCCACTTGCGGCACGAATGCCCTTGTTCATTGCATCGTACACCCCATGATCAGGCTCAGAAATGAACAGGTCAACTACATCGGGATATTGGGCTACGATTTTTGCTGTAGCATCTTGTGAGCCTCCATCTACAATGATGTATTCAACGTTTGAGTAGGTTTGACGGGCCACACTTTCAATGGTATGTCGAATGGTTTTTGCGCTATTGAACGCAGGGGTAACGATTGAAATCTTCATCCTTCGGTTTTTCGTTCTTGGGATTATAAAGGGCTATGCCCTTTGTTAAATTTGGGAATAAATAGACTGTTTGGCCGGACTGAAAGATAACGTTACGGGTTTCTAGAAGATTTTGCAGGGACAAAGTTAATTCACAAGGACTTATAAACGCAGGGTTCGTGATGCTGATTTTGAATATTTTTTGACAAATCTTTTTTTGATTGAAAATCAACGAATTAAGAATATATAATCAAGCGCCAAAAAACGGATTGATTATGTATTTGTGGAGGGATGGCGGGGTAAATAATTGTTTAGTTTAAACAAGCCCCAACAAAACACCAAAGTAAAAACTGTCCCCTTTACGGCATGGTTCAAAATCGTGACGAGGTCATTTTCTTGATCCATAAGGGGGTAAAAGATCAATGGGATCCACAACCACAACAATGGGTAATGCCGCAAAGCCAGTTGCCTCAGGCCATGGTACAGGCAATACAAAAAACGAACCCAGACAAAGACCAGCAAAGGTGCCAGCCAGGGCCCAAAATTGGCATAGGCTTCTCCTGGCATTCCTATGTTCATTGAGACATTGGGGCTGAGCGGGTTTCCAGTAAATCGATACCAGATGAGCGCGCCACCAGCCCCCGGCTTATCTGGCCAAAAAAAACGAGGAACCAGGGAGGCTTTGATGGCCAGTAGGATCGTTTCTCCCCGGGCGTATGGTTCTTCCTTTGGTACCCAACGGTACACTTGAGCGAGGTGGTTTCCTTGGTTAAAACGGTCCAGGGCTTGTTGCCAACGTTTGGTTTTCCAGGGGTCTTTAGCCCAATCTTTTACCGTGTTTGAGAAGTTTTTTGTATAACTATTCCCGTTTTTTTCCTGTACCCGTTCGCGATAATCATACTTCCAGACCAAGACGAGGGCTAAGCACAATGCGGTGATTCCCCCAACTAACACTAAGGTTTTTTTGGGCCAGTGGTATCGCGTTTGTAAATAGAGCAGCATCCACAAAGGCCACACAAAAAGGTCGCCAAAAAAAGTGCTTTGAAGTGTTTTAATCAGCATAAAAGCTGCAACAACTACCATTGCGACTGTTTTTACTTGCCAAGACCAGGTTGAAAAAAACAAATGCAGCAACCCGACCCATAACACCAGGCCACTGAATACCCCAATTTGCCTCATCGTGCCGGGTAAAAATGGGGTACAAAAATACATCAGCATACCATACAGCAAGAGTAAAAAAGGCAAATAGGACTGTTGCTGTAAAGCCTGTCTAATGGCTTGAACAATATCCTGGTCACTTGAATTCGCCTGCTTGCTCCAGGGAATAGTACCCAAAGCAATGGCTACCAGGATGGGAAAAACTGAAGAAAAATACCAGGAAGTGGAAATGGGCATGGGTTGCAATACCGTTTCGGCAGGAAGGGTAGCTTGTAAAAGATAAGCTAAACTGGGCGCCAAGCCCAAAGTCAACACGGCTAGTGCATTGTACAAAAAAAAGATAGGCAGTCGTCGAAAACTTGCCTGCAGTCCACTAAAAAGGATTGCCAGGAGAGCAGCAAAAAAAAAGAGCACCGTAAAATAAGGCATCATAAGTCTAATCGTTTCCCCTTAATCGATACCATTGTTCTCCAAGCATTCTCTTCTAATCGGCAGCAATGCTCACTTTTTAAAAGCTGCAAAATTAGTAGATATTCCCAGCTGGGTTTGGCCGCCAGCTAAATGGTAAACACCTCGACCAAAATCAATCCGAAAACGATTTACCTTCATCCCAACACCAAAGGTGAAACCCGCCAAACTACTGTAACCCTGAACGGTCATTTCGCGATGCATCCGGTAATTGTACCCAAAACGCAAGCGGAAGTTTTCCCGCGCACCAATCAACAATTCACCATTAAAAACCAGGTGGCGAAAAAAATTGTCCAGCCAAAGGTTAAAATCTGAAGGTTCGCTGGGTTCTTCCCCCAAAAAAATAGTACCTGTTTCCAGGTTTGGGTCATCATAGAGCAGATTCCAACGGTTGAGCGAGGTATAAATGAAGGAAAAGCGGAAAGGCAAATATTTGAGTTGTTTGGAAAATCCAATTTGAAGATCGAAAGGCAGCGGTTCTTTTCCAATGCTGGGATCGTAGGTCGACAATTGCCTGCCGAAGTTCTGAAACACGATTGTGACGGCAGTGCGTTTGGCCGTGTCGCGATAAGTAGCAGCCAGGTCTGAAGCCAGACCCAATGAACTGTACTGGCCAAACTGCGAGCTGATCAAACGCAAATTTGCACCCACATTGAGTCGGTCGTAAACGGGGTGGGCAATCCCCGCTACGATCGCATACTCGGCTGCATTAAACGTGCCGAGGGTTTGAAAAAATTCATCGGTATGTTCAATTTCCCCATAACGGGCGTATTGTACACCGGCGTGCAAGGTGGTGCCTTTTTGGCCCAAACGATGGCCATAATTGAACGCACCATGCTGCATTTGTTTACCGATAAAACCGTGATTGAAGGCCAATTGCTGGTGCATTGTGGGATTGAGCGCGGCTGGATTGCTCCAGGCCAGGCTTACATCGTCGTCGATCACCGTAATCAGGTGTCCCCCCAGGCCCGATACTCGTGCAGAGGCAGGAATGCCCAGGAAGGCATAGGTACTTTGCCCCCCCGTGATTTGTGCCTGGATAGAGGTCCAAGCACTCATGCCCAGCAATACCAAGTATAGACGAACCTTCATGCTGTAATTGTTTTTCAACCTTTTGATTTTTTCCCTTTGCCTTTCCCTTTGGTGCCTTTGCTGATTTCCTGGGTCCAAACCGTGCGACAAATGCCCATGTTGCACTCCATCGTTTTGTAGTGCTGACCCTGCTCGTCAAAAAACTTGAGTGGGCCATGTTCATTGTCGCCATCTTTGTAAGTACCTTCTACACTCATTTGGCCATTGGGGTGGTATTCCTTAAATGGTCCATTTTCGGCATTGTCCACAAAGAGCACTTCTTCTTTGAGTTGCCCCGTTTCGTAGTATTGTAGCCACTTGCCTTCAATTTTGTTGTCCTCGTAGGTGCAGACTACTTTGAGCTTACCGTTGGGGTAAAAAGACTTGTAAGGCCCATCAAACACATCATCCAGGTACGATTCAACAATCAGGGTATCCCCACTGGGGTAAAACAGGATCCGTTTTCCGTTGAGTTTGTCGCTGCTGTAATGGGCCTCTTCCAGTTTCACACCTTTGGTAGTGGTTTTAGTAAAGACCCCTTCTTTCAACCCATCGCTGTCTCGGCGGGTGAATTGAAGCAAATTTCCATCAGGATCAGTTTCTTCGACCGTTTCGAGCGAGAACTCAGCGGTGGTTTCGGTTGCTTCCTGGCTAGGCGAGCTTGTTTTTTTGTCAGTGTTCAACTCGGCATTGTTGTTGCCACAGGCAACCATCAACACCACAAGTAAACCAAGACATAACCCATGTTGAATTGATTTATACATACTACACTGGTTTTTTTCCAACAGTTTCGCGGCCAATGCTATGGTAGTGAAACCCGTGATCAGCTATAACCTCCAGATCGTAAAGATTGCGGCCATCAAAGATGATTTCACTTTTCATGAGTTCTTTCATCACCTGGAAGCTGGGCGTGCGGAATACACTCCACTCCGTAATGATGGCCAGGGCATCAGCATTGATGAGCACTTCATACTGGTCTTTACACAACTCAATGCGGTTGCCAAAATACCGCTGAATGTTTTCCATTGCCTCTGGATCAAAGGCTTTGACGGTCGCTCCGGCTTCCAGCAATGCTTCAATGGTGTACAATGCAGGCGCTTCCCGAATGTCATCCGTATTGGGTTTGAAAGCCAGGCCCCAAATACCAATGGTTCGCCCGCTGAGTGTATCCCCAAAATAGGCTTTGATTTTGTCGGCCAGGGTGTAGCGTTGTTTGTCATTTACGCCCATCACGGCATTGAGGATGTTAAAATCATAGTCAAAATCGCTGGCCGTTTTAGCCAAAGCTTGAACGTCTTTGGGGAAACAACTCCCCCCATAACCTACTCCCGGGAACAAAAACCGTTTGCCAATGCGCGAGTCACTCCCCATCCCCATACGCACCATATCGACGTTTGCGCCTACTTTTTCACACAAGTTGGCAATTTCGTTCATAAAGGAAATCCGGGTAGCCAGGTAAGAGTTGGCAGCGTATTTGGTCATTTCTGCCGAACGCTCGTCCATAAAATAAATTGGGTTGCCCTGCCGCACAAAAGGCTCGTACAGTTGTTTCATTATTTTACGAGCTCTTTCGGAATTGGTACCTATAACTACCCGATCAGGCTTTAAAAAATCTTCAACGGCTACCCCTTCACGCAAAAACTCGGGGTTTGAAACCACGTCGAAGAGGTCTTCGCTGGCATGCTCAGCAATGATGGCGTGAACCTTTTCGGCGGTACCTACCGGAACTGTACTCTTGTCAATGACAACCTTGTAGTCTTTGATCAAGAGTGACAATTGTTTGGCAACGCCCATGATGTAAGACAAATCAGCGGATCCGTCTTCACCAGGAGGAGTTGGCAATGCCAAAAATATAATCTGTGCTGCATCAACAGCCTCTTTCAAGTCTGTGGTAAATTTCAAGCGACCTTGTTTGGTGTTTCGTTCAAACAAAATTTCCAGACCAGGTTCATAAATGGTTATTTCGCCATTGCGCAGTTTTTCTACTTTGTTAACATCAATGTCAACACAGGTTACGTTGTTTCCTGTTTCTGCAAAACAAGTTCCGGTAACCAAACCGACATAACCAGTACCAATTACAGCTAAGTTCATTTTTTTTAGGTTTTAAACGTAAAATTACAGCTTATCCCGTATAACTTTTTTCACTAAACTCAAAAAGTTAAAAACGATTGCCTCGTATCTGACAAAAACTTTGTTAACCAAAATTATCATTCGTTAGGAAAGCTAACGACTAAAAATATTTCGTTACTTTGTGGTAGAACCTGCCCCATCTTTAAGAGCTGGTTGGAGCTCTATCCATAAAACGAACACCTGATCACCACTGTAAGTAAGAACACCTATGCAACACGTTGATCCCGCTATTCTCAAAAAGTCAATTGGCTATGTAGAATACCATGCTTTGATTGAAGAAATTTTGTCCCAAAATCACTATTTGGCGCTCAAAAGTATCGAAAATGACATCCACGACACCCGTTTGAACCTGATTCGGATGGAGCGTTTGGACAAAACCGCCCGGATGACCGCCCAAACCCGCTTGCAAATGGCTGCCATTCAGACTCCTTTGATTTGGCTTACTATAACCGAGGTTTGGTGTGGCGATGCGGCTCAAATTGTTCCTACTATTCAAAAAATGGCTGCTTTAAATGCCAATGTTGAGCACCGTTTGGTCTTTAGAGATCAACATCCTGAGTTGATGGATGCTTTTTTAACCAAGGGAACCCGCTCCATTCCACTCACCATTGTCCTCAGCAAAGAATCCTTAAAAGTGCTGGGGCATTGGGGACCACGACCACAAGAGTTGCAGGCATTCGTTTTGGAAAACCTGCAAATCCTGAATCAAATCAAGGATGAGCAAGAGTACAAAATGTACAATGCCGAGTTTTTAACCAAGGTTCAACGTTGGTACGCCAAGGATAAAACCTACAGTACCCAAAAGGAATTTTTGGATGTATTGAAAAAAGCGAACGCCTAGTGCATTAACCAGGGATGCTCACTCTAGTTGTCGTGTAAAACTACAATTTTACCCGTTGCTGTGCTGGGCTTTCCGAATCCGGCTTCCCGGGGATTGCTTGAACTAAATACCAAATAGATTCCGGATTGCACCCTGCGTCCGAGGTAGTCGCGACCATCCCAGATGGCTTGTCCACCAAGTGCGCGGGTTTCGTACACCAAGTTTCCAGCCACATCAGTGATTTTTACGGCAGCATCACGGGCTAGCCCCCGAATGGCGATGGGGCCGTTGTAGTCTGGTCGAACTGGATTAGGATAAACCTTGAGGGTTGCATTGTGCACTTTTCCACCCTCTACCGCGTCGCTTTGCAATACGATAATGCCACTTTCAGTGCCAATAAACACTTCACCTGTTTTGGGGTTGACCACAATGTCTAAAATAGCATTGTTCAAAAGTGGGGAATTCAGGGTAGTGAAATGCGACAATTGATCACGACCACTGGGTGAAAGTACAAAAACGCCATTGCGGGTACCCACCCATTTGCGGTTGGCGCCATCGACAGCGATGGTGGTTACCACTTCGGTTTCCAGTAAGTAGGCCCCCAAGCCATTGATGATTTCTACTACCCGCCGGGTACCCCGGCAGTTTTCGTCAAAAGCATTCGAACCACATTCAAAAATAACCACTCCTTCACCCGTGCCGACCCATACGTCACCATCCAGGTCTACTGCCAGGCAATTGACCTGATTGGTTTGTAACTCGCTGTTGGCCGTGGTGAATACCCGGCAACGGTTATCGGCATCGTCCTCCAGTTTACCCGAATCAAATACAATCAAACCTGCCGAGTTTGAACTGGAACAAAACCACTTGTATCCATTCTGATCTACGGCTACCTGGTGCAGTGAAGTGACCCCGCATGAAGGCCGAAAACTCTTCCATTTTCCATCCTTGGTTAGTACCGAAATGGGATTGGCCGCCAGGTGGTTGGCTACCCAGAGGTTTTCATCATCATCAAAAGCCAGGCCGCTGATCCGGGTACGGGCGGCATCACCGACGGTATTGTTGAGGGTAGAATTTTTTTCGTTGAACAAGGTGTACTGATCGCCGTTCAGCTCTACCAGCCCTTCATAAAAAGACCCAATGTACACTTTGTTGTTGCTGGGGTGAGGTGCGATGGTCATTACATCGGTGAGGTCGTCCTGGAGATCATTGGGGTTTTCTCCGCGCAAATAAGGTGCATTGAAGCGGGTGAATACATTCCACTGGCCATCAATGTAGGATGCAAAACCATCCGAACGATTGAGGTAACTAAAGGTCCGGTTGACCCCTCCGGTAGCCAACCACAGTTCCTGGTCGCGCACGGCCATTTCCCATACCTTGTCGGAAAAAGGGGAATTGAACACATAATTGCGGCAATTGGCATCTTTTAAACTGTTGAGCACCCGAAACTCCATCCACTCATCCCCCATCCAGATGCGCCCTCCCTGATCTTCTACCGCATAGTTGGGTATGCCCATACAAGAACCACTTGCCTCCTGGCGCGTGCCATTGGCATCAAAAGCGACCAGTGCCCCCCGATCACAATTGCTTTGACAACGATAACCAACCAGCAAATTTTTGCCCTCGGCACTCAAGTATTGGATAGAAAAACCGGCCCGAGTGTACAACAAGGCCGGGCGAGCCGCCTCCATGCGGTACAAACTGCGGTTGATGTCAAAATACAATGTATTGTTGAATATGGTAATGGCCTTAGACTCGTAAGAAGCTGGAAATCCAGACTCGGGGCCTAAAAAATGCCAATTGCTGAAATTTTGCAAGTTGGGTTCAGTAAGGGCTACCCGATAAATGCCTCCTTCGGTAGCAGCATAAATAAATCCCTCAAAACTTACTGCGCCGTAAACATCCAAACCAGTAAAAGTAGAAAAGGAAAACTCCCGCTTGTTGAGGTTGAGGCGAGACAGGCCATAGTTGCCACAAACAAATACATTCTCGGTATTTTCAACATTGATGGCGTGTACAATTTTGTCCCCCACAAAATTGCTAAAATTGGTGATTTGGTTGAGGGTAAAAACGGGACCTTTTTCTGGTACGACATCAATCACACTGTTGTCGTAGAGCACCAATAATGATTTACTGCCCGGAACATAGGTCAAAATTTTAGCTTTGGTATTGCTCAGCCCATGCACCCGACTGATCTCCTCAAGGGAAAAATCCGTCTTGTCAATGACCAGGATGGATTGTTCTGCAGCATAATAAACCTTGTCACTGCTTTGGGCGACAAAACGCCCGGTACGTAAAGGCAACATCGACCGCCATTGACCAATGGCCAGAGTGCTGGTGTCGATTTGGGCCTGGAGCCCGGACAAGCACAAAAGAAACAAGAGGAGTAGGATGGTATGGCGCATAGTTGTAGTTGAAAAGTTTGTAGTTGAAAAGTTGAAGTGAACCGGTCGCTGAGCGAAGTCGAAGCGCCGTTCACTTCAACTTTTCAACTACAAACTTTTCAACTATTTTATTCTTTAACCCGGCTTTTTTTGTACAGTCCACTACTTTCCAGGTATTTCAGTACGGGTTCAGTAACCAAATACTGAATGGGCAAATCAGCAGCAAGGCATTCGCGAATGTAGCTGGCCGAAATTTGCATTTGGGGTACCTTATCAAACACTTTGATCTGGGGATGGTTTGCCAACTCCCCCAACTCATATCCAGGTCGATGGTAGACGTAGATTTCAAAATCGCGCAAAATCAAATCGTAATTTTTCCATTTGGGCAAAGTAGGCAAATTGTCCCCTCCCATGATGAGCACAAACTGTTTTTCCGGGTGCCGTTCACGCAAATAAGCCAGGGTATCGATGGTATAGGAGGGTTGCGGCAGCGAAAACTCGATGTCGCTGGCGCGTAGTTTGAGGTTATCATCAATGGCAATGCGCACCAGGTGCAAACGATCCTGATCCCGAGCCAGTGACTGTTTCTGTTTCAATGGATTTTGCGGCGAAACCACCAGCCATACTTCTTTCAGATCCGTTTGGGTTGCCATGTAGTTGGCGATGATCAAGTGGCCAACGTGAATGGGATTAAAGGATCCAAAAAAAAGCCCAATTTTTGTAGGATTACGGGTACTCATTGAATAATTAGATTCGGGATGGCCTGAAATCGTTGCCTCTTTGAATTGATTTAAACCACTTGTTCACTTATTTTCCCAAATCTGCGCTCCCGGTTTTGAAAGTCAATAATGGCTTGAAAAAATTGTTCTTTGTGAAAATCAGGCCACATAGTGGGGGTGAAATAAAACTCAGCATAAGCCAACTGCCACAGCAAAAAGTTGCTGAGTCGGTTTTCGCCACTGGTGCGGATCAACAACTCGGGATCGGGGATACCTCGGGTAGACAAAGCATTGGCGAAAGTTGTTTCATTGATGTCTTCCAGGTTCATTTTTCCATCCTTGACGAGGGCCGCCATTTGCCGCGTCGCCTCCAGGATTTCCCATTTAGCGCTGTAGTTTAGGGCTAAAACCAGGGTCATTCTGGTGTTGGTGCTGGTGTTGGCAATCCCTTCCAGCAAGGCGCGATAAGTACTGCTGGGTAACTTGCTCAGGTCGCCAATGGCTTCCAGACGAATATTGTTCTTATTGAGTGTAGAGATTTCTTTGTGTAAGGTATCAACCAGTAAAGTCATTAAAGCATCTACTTCGAACTTTGGCCGGCCCCAATTTTCGGTCGAAAAAGCGTAGAGGGTCAAGTATTTTATACCCAACTCTGCGGCTGCTTCAGTTGTTTCTCGCACTGCTTTGACTCCATTGCGGTGCCCAAATACCCTGGCTTGTCCATGCTGCTTGGCCCATCGCCCATTTCCATCCATGATGATCGCAATGTGCTTTGGCAAGCGATCAGTATCAATCAGTTGTTTCAAGTCCATCTTGCAAAAGTAAAAAGAAATGCTTGGTTTTTAAATTCATATGACGGGGCATTTCCTTATCTTGCCACAAAAATATACCAAGAGGGCGAAAAAAAAATAAGTATTCATTTTGCCAAAGGATAGGATAAGTAAACGGTTCGATTAAAGTGTCTTATTTAATCCTATGGCTCAAGAAAAATGAACACTTATTTTTGCCCACTACCAAGTAAAAACGTGCTCCAATTTTTTATCATCAGAACCGTTTATTTGCATAAGTTTTGCAAATAACCATAACCCTGATCAATCATGATTATCGAAAGCGTAGAGACGGAGGTACTTAAATTTGAGGAGTTTGATTACAAACGCCCAGATATGGCTCAATTGTCTGCTGATTTTGAGCGACTTTTTACTGCTTTTAACGAAGCGGAATCTTTTGAGCAGCAACGAGTTATTTTCGAAGAAATGAATGGACTGCGGGTTACATTCAGTACGATGTACAATATTTGCCACATTCGGCATACCATTGACACGAGGGATACTTTTTATGACGCCGAGAATACTTTTTTCAACCAGGAGCTGCCTACCTTTCAATCTTTCAACACCAGGCTTCACAATGCCCTGCTAAACTCGCGCTTTCGTGATGGCTTTGAGCAAGTATGGGGAGAACAGTTTTTTCGGATTGCGGAACTCAATCGCCGCACCTTTACCCCGGAGATTTTAACTGATTTGCAGGAGGAAAACCGGCTGAGTAGCGAGTATGTCCGTACCAAAGCGGGAGCTCAAATTGAGTTTCAGGGAGAAACCTACAACTTGTCGGCACTTTCTCCATTAGAACTCTCGGAGGATCGTGCGATCCGTCAAGCTGCCAGCGAAGCCAAATGGGCTTTTTTTGCGGAACACGCGGGAGAAATTGAAGGTTATTATGACCAGTTGGTGAAAACCCGCCACAATATTGCCCAAAAACTAGGCTATTCCCAATTCACGGACTTAGGCTATGACCGCCTGACTCGCTCCGATTACCATGCTGATGATCTAATTGGCTTTAGAGAAGAAATTGTCAAATACATTGTTCCTTTGGCCAGTCGCTTGTTCGAACGCCAAAAAAAACGCCTCGGATTGGATCAACTCTTTTATTATGATGAAGAGTTTCGATTTGCTTCGGGTAACCCCAAACCTCAAGGT
The DNA here is from genome assembly GCF_965225875.1 of Haliscomenobacter sp. Classification (GTDB taxonomy): domain Bacteria; phylum Bacteroidota; class Bacteroidia; order Chitinophagales; family Saprospiraceae; genus Haliscomenobacter. Next base: position 2,803,526 of record NZ_CBDDBS010000002.1, read on the forward strand.
GAACCTTCCTGGATAGTTGAGCAGGCCCAACAGATGTATAGGGAAATGTCGACGGAGACAGACGAGTTTTTTACCCTCATGCAGGACGCTCACCTAATGGACCTTGAAAACAAAGCAGGTAAAGCCACTGGTGGGTATTGTACCTACATCGAAGGATACCGAGCACCCTATATTTTTTCCAATTTTAACGGCACCAGCGGTGACGTGGATGTGCTCACGCACGAGTGTGGTCATGCTTTTCAAGTATTCAACAGTCGAAACATTGGTTTGAGTGAATACAAATGGCCAACTTTTGAAGCCTGCGAAATCCATTCGATGAGTATGGAGTTTTTTGCCTGGCCCTGGATGCCATTGTTTTTTGGCCCCTCATCGGACAAATACAAGTTCATGCATTTGTCCAATTCCATTTACTTTTTGCCTTATGGCGCCGCCATTGATGAATTTCAGCACCGGATTTATGCCAACCCGGAGATGAGCCCGGAGGAACGCAATCAGGTGTGGTCGGAAATGGAACAAAAGTATTTGCCTCACCGCAATTATGGCGATAATGACTTTTTAAAACGAGGTGGATATTGGCACAAGCAGGGTCACGTATTTACCACTCCATTTTATTACATCGATTATGTTCTGGCTCAAATTTGTGCTTTCCAGTACTGGAAATGGGATCAACACAACCATGCAGCAGCCTGGGAAAGTTATGTGCGTTTGTGCAAGGCAGGAGGCAGTAAATCCTTTTTGGAACTGGTAGATCTGGCGGGTATCAAGTCTCCTTTTCAGAAAGGTTGTGTACAGGAAGTGGCCGAAGACATTGCCAATTGGCTGGAAAATATCGACGATTCACGTTTTTGATTTTTTTGTGTAACTACCTTTGAGAAACCAATATTTGTATAACTAATACCTAATCTCATGGAACTGATTCTTCAGTGCTTTGCTACGGCATTCACATTGACCTATTTTGCTATTCCATCCATTATCAAAATTGCTTTGGACAAAAATCTGATGGATAATCCTGGCGAAAGAAGTTCACATGAAGTCAGTACCCCTTCCTTAGGAGGTTTTGCCATCTTTGCTGGGGTGATTTTTGCGATTGTCATGTGGGCACCTACCCTGGTTTTTTCCCAGGTGCAATACTTACTTGGAGCTTTTATCATCATCTTTTTAATTGGGGCTAAAGACGATATTGCCCCAGTGTCGCCAACTAAAAAGCTGCTGGCGCAAGTCGGTGCAACAATCATCATAGTACTCAATTCCAACGTTGAATTGCATAGTTTTTATGGATTACTGGGAATCCATAACTCTTTACATCCTGGTTTTTATCTCTTTGTTTCCATTTTTACCATTTTGGTTTTGATCAATGCCTTTAACCTGATTGACGGCATTGATGGCCTGGCTGCTAGTATTGGTGCATTGATTTGTACGGTGTTGGGCTGCTGGTTTTACCTCACTGGTCAAATGGAGTTTACGGTAGTCGCTTTTGCAACAGTGGGGGGGATTTTGGCATTTTTGCGCTACAACATCAGCCCCGCTCAGATTTTTATGGGCGATACTGGCTCCTTGCTTATTGGTATGATTTGTGCCATTTTGATTGTTAAATTCATCGATACCAATTACAATCTCCCGGCGGATAATGCCTATCGCTTTCAAGGTGGTCCCGCAGTAGCTATTGGCATCATGATCATCCCCATTTTTGATACTTTGCGGGTTTTCATCACCCGGATAATGCGCGGGATTTCGCCGTTCAAACCGGATCGCCGACACATCCACCATTTGTTGGTTGATGTGGGTTTCAATCATATGGAGGCTACGGCTATTTTGGTTTTTGTCAATAGCTGTTTTATTTTGTTTGTATTTAGCTTTCACGCCCTGCTCAACATGCATTGGATCATTCTCATTATGGGCCTGGTCGCAGGTGCACTCACGTATTATCTGCACAAGCGGGTACGGACGCGGAGTCAGATGAAGAACCTACAGTTGAAAGAATCTTTATGATGCATTGGTGGCTGGTTTTTTTGGGGGGAGGTTTGGGTAGTTTAGTTCGTTTTGGAATGGCGCGTTGGCTGGCTCAGCCGGGGCCGCATTTTCCCTGGGCTACTTTTTGGACCAACTTGATAAGCTGTGTGGTGCTAGGCGTATTGGCGGGTTTACGCCTCAAAGGACTCTTGCAACCCAATGCCCAATACCTACTGATGACAGGGTTTTGTGGTGGTTTCAGCACCTTTTCTACCCTGAGTTTGGAGGCCTGGAGTTTGTTGGAACAGCAACACTTGACGCTGGCTTTGCTGTACGTATTGCTCAGTGTTGTTTTTGGGGTTTTGATGATTTTTTGCGGCATCAAAGCTGTAATGATGGTATAGCTTATTTGATTTTTTTGCTTTTAGAAAAAAATCAAACAAGCTCTCAAGTAAAAATGTGCTGGTTATGCGCTTAACTCACGAAATGTTGGACCGCCTGGACCAACTAGAAGCTAAATATGGCCAAATGGGCCAGGATATGTTGTCCTATCTGGATGGATTGTTGTACGCGGATTACCTGACTTATTGGGATTACATCCACCTGGATACCTTATTGAGCTTGCAAAAACCACAAACCCAATTCCCTGATGAAAACATCTTCATCATTTACCACCAAATTACCGAGCTGTATTTCAAATTGAGTTTGTTGGCTTTGCGGCAATTGTTGTCGGAGGATCACCCCACTCCTGCTTTCTTCTTGCGGCAGATGCAGCGGGTCAATCGTTATTTTGATCAACTGGTACAATCCTTCGACATCATGGTGGAAGGGATGGACAAGGATGAGTTCCTCAAATTTCGCATGAGCCTCCTGCCCTCCAGCGGCTTCCAATCGGCTCAATTCCGCATGATCGAAATCCTGTGTACTGATTTTGTAAACTTGCTCCACCACGAGCATCGTGATAAGGCAATTGAATCTGCTAGCTGTGCCGATTTGTATCCTTATTTGTACTGGCAATCGGGTGCAACAGAGTTGGCTACGGGCAAAAAAACGCTCACCCTACAGCAATTCGAGCGAAAATACCGCCAGGATTTGATCCAACTGGGTGAAGATTACCGCTACAAAAACAGCTGGCAACGCTACCAACAATTGCACCTGGAGGGTGAAGAAGCTGAACAAATCCGCCAGGAGTTGCGCGAATTCGACCAAAAAGTGAACGTAAAATGGCGCTTGTCCCACTTCCGCTCCGCCGTGCGCTACCTGGACAATAAGCCACAAATCATCGAAGCCACCGGCGGGACGAACTGGCAGAAGTACCTGCCACCAAGGTTTCAGTTGGTGTCGTTTTATCCTGGATTGTGGTCGGAGGAGGAGAAGGGGGAGTGGGGAAAGAGAGTGTAAGGCTCTAAATTTCAAGGATATGCCAAAGAAGGACACGTTTCATCAGGTTGAAGTTCATTATCTTTGATCCATTCACAGAGACGGTTAAACAATGGAAAAGGTAAAAAAATATCAAAAGATAATCTTGCAGGTATTGGAAGTCTATGCCAATATCAAATCCCCCTTTATGCCGGAAGTGGAGAATCTGATTATTGCGGACACCAAAAATCACCATTATCAGTTAGTGAGAATGGGCTGCTATAAAGATCGGCACGTTCATTACACCGTGTTTCATTTTGACATTTTGGGCGATAAAATTTGGATTCAAGAGAATAGAACGGATGTAAAAATTGATGAGGAATTGATCGAGACTGGGGTAGATAAAGAAGATATTTTTTCTGGAATGATGCATCCAGAAATGATGAGGTTAACTTCGGAGATGAGGGCGTAATTCCCCCTGTCATTGACCCTTGAGTTCTTGGATATAAAATTCAATTTCATCCAGTCGTTTTTGATGCAAAATAATTTTCTTTCTAATTTCAACACATTCATTGTGAGAAAATGTTTTTTCCCCTTTAAGTGTTGATAATATTTTCACACCATCTTTCTCTATTTCTTCACAATGTCCAAGTTCATTTCTTACATTGATTACCTCATTCAAGTAGTCCTCATAGAAGGAAAAATTTGCTATTTTATGTTGTTTAAATATTCTATCTAAAATTCGTAATTTTTTGCTGTCATCAAAGAATCGCTCTTCCAATAAGACGTCAACATTCATGGATTCAGCTTTGCCAACAAATTTTTCATTATTTTCGATGTGCTGTTTAATTATTTTATTTAAGATGTAACTACGTAATTCGTTAACAGTACCTTCGCTGGTTTTTCCTATGTAATTTTTTATCAATCTTAAAATTCTCATTGCCATATCACTAGCTTCGGAAATTACTAAGCCACGCATCATACTAATATCTTGCATTTTCTTTATTGTTGATACGAATACTTTTTCGAATTTTTCGCTAAAAAGCCCAATTTCCCTAGGTGCTTTATAAACTCCTTCAATGAAATGGTCATTTAGTTTCTGATTAATAGCCTCCTGGTCTTGGCCATAAAAGATGATGTCTGTAAAGGGGTTTCGATTATTTTCACGAATTTTTTTAATTAGTACATTCCCATTATCTCCTTCACCTAAGTTGAAATCTGTAAGTATTAAATCAAATTTATCTAGAAAATTCAGATTAGATTTAGTTTTTTCATAAAATTCTTCAGCAGAGAGGCATTGTTCTGATTTCAAAATGAAACCATGTTCCAACACAATGTCAGATACATATTCAATTGTTGATTCTAACCATTCTGGTTCGTTTTCAACCCAAAGTGTATAGTATTGTAAATTCATTTTGAGAAATTTATTTTAAATTCAATCCCTGATTCTACCTTGGTGTCAACATAAATAGTTGATTTCATCTCAGTTAGAATGTTTTTTATGTGAAACATACCTAACCCGGAGCCTCTTGTGGTTGTATAACCTCGCTGAAAAATTTCTTGAGGGTTAGCTATTTTTGGATCTAACCCAGTACCATCGTCTCGATATGTTAAGCACAGTTTTTCACCTAAATTTTCAAAGGATAAAAATACATTTTTTGCATGTTTTTTCCTGGAATTTGAAACTAAATTATCAATGATAATTGTTAAATCAATCGGTTTGAATTTTCGAATAAATGGCGAATCAATTTTATCGATATTAATTGTAATGTCTTTTCCGAGGTGTTGATTTAGAATAGTATAAATATAATTTCTGTAAAAACCAATAATATCTGCTTCTGTTTCTAGTGTAGCAGCCATAAAATTAGCTTTAGTTGTATAATTGACAACAGATAATATTTTTTCTGTTGCTAAAGATATCCTATTAATATAATTTTCTGCGTCATTAAGATTTAAACTTCCCTCTTTGGTAAATTTATTTTGAAAATTGATCAATGTATTTTTAATTGTATTTGCATCGATACCAATTTGATGATTTAAATTAAGGACATCTGTTATATCTAAAGAAGATACTGATTCAAGAAAACGGACTTGACTTTCTTTCTGTTTTCTTAATTGCTCTTCCAATGCAGCTTTTTCTCTAGACTCCCGAGCTTCTTCCTCTGCTTTAAGGCGTTTATATTCCTCCTCTTTTGCCCTTTGCTCTGCTAATAGCCTCTTTTCTTCTTCTTCTTTAGTTTTTTGTTCTGCCTCTAACCTTTTTTGTTCCTCCTCCTTTGCTCTAAATTCCGCCTCTAATCTTTTTTCTTCTTCCTCTCTTTGCAGTTGTTCCGCATGCTCCTTCTCTCGTAATAGATCAAAATATCTTTTTTTTGCAAGAATTACTTCTTGTTCAAACTCTTGGTTATTAGTTTTTTGTGCTATTTCAATAAGCCTATCAAAGTCTTCGTCAGATTGATTTTCAATACTTTCATTAAAAATATCAATAACTTCTTGGCCAAACTTTATGAGCTCAATATTTTTAGAACCAGCTAATCGAACTATTAAATCAATAATCTGCTTTTTTGACTGTAGGTCTAAATTTTCTTCTGAATTCCCGCTCCTCTTTGTAATCCCCCAGAGGATCGGTGCAACATAACGCTCTAATTTTTTTAATGTTTCAAAATAATATTCCTCCATTTCTTTTTTTCCAAGTGTGTCTTTTAATCCTCCATCACGGCTTGATTTCTCTTGAAATTCTTCTACAGAGTTATTCCAAAGCTCAATCCTACCTACCATTTCCCTTGTTCCTAAAAATCTTGCTCTACCCTGAGCTTTTCTTCGATCTATTCCAAGTGGATCAAAATTCGTTTCCCCATATGGGTATACTCTAAAACCATTATTAAATAAAAAAATGTGCCCAAACCTTACTGATTCAATTCCCATTGAATTTTTGAAGTTGAGTTTTGCTGAATGATTCAGGTAAAAAATTCGAATACGCGCATTTTGAATGTGATCATATGAATTTGCCTCCTCAATTTCATAGACAAGGTTTCCTCTGTCAAATAAAGAGGTTCTAATTTTATTGGCTTTAATTTCAGATTGAACTTGGGTGGTTTTAATTTCAAGAGTTTCAAAAATGAAATTTTTTACTTTACCATTTACTCTATCTCGCTCTATAAAAAAGCTATCTTTTTCTTTCTCCCTTTCACAAATAATTTCAATGTCAAAATCATAGTCATCAGTCCCTTCTTCAACGGGGTTAATCAATTTTTCAAGACTTTTCTTCAAGTCAAGCATCTGTTTTCGCCCCCAATTGCTTCTAAGTGACGAGATTTCAAGGATTACGCCGTGTTTAAAATCTGGAATCGGAGCTTCTTGTAATTCCTTATAATCTATCTCTATATCTTGAAAAAGAAGGGTAGGATTTTCTTCAAACTTTTTCCAATAAAACTCTAATTGATGAAAGGTATTGAAAGACTCGCTGATTTTTCGGGTAGTTAAAGTAAGCTTTTCACCTAGTTTATCAGTTGAAAACCGACCTACACCTTTTGCTCCTGCATAGTATTTTTTTGGCCGAATTTTATTCCTATAATCTTCAAACTCATTTGAGCTAAACTCAATATCTTCATCGCCTTCTTTTTTTGCAGAATAGGCGAGAAATAGCCATTTATTGATTATATCATCTTTATCCATGCCTTTTCCATCATCCCAAATTATTATTTTTTCAGGCTCAAAGATGATCTTAACTTTTTTCGAATGAGCATCAAATGAGTTTTTAACAAGTTCAAAAACGGCAATATTGTCATCAGAAATAAGGTCTTTCCCGACAATATTTTTTATTTGTGAACTTACCTTAAATTTTAACTCACTTTGAGGATTATCCATAACTACTTATTAATTTTAACGCATTAACAATTCCATCCCCTATCGCTTTTGCCATAAGTGGAGGTACCGCATTGCCAACTTGAGAATATTGCGGAACTTCATAAGCTCTTTTTTTTCCTCCAGTTGTTGCTTTTGATTTAAAGGTAAACCAATCAGGAAAAGATTGTATTCTTGCTATCTCTCTCACTGTCAATGTTCTCGGGTGTTGAATGTCGTAATGACATAATTCGTCAGGAATAGTCATTTGGGCGGGCGATGGAAGCTCTGCTATTAGTGCTCGCTGGCTATGTTTATTTGTCCGAACATCATCTATCAAATCCCTTAAAGAATATTTTAATTCTATATTTTGCATTTTCATTACGGCGAGCAAATTTTCCAGAACAAGGTTTTTTTCTTCTTCCGATATATTGACGCCTTCTATTATATTTAGAGCTTTGCTTTTTAACCCGTTCTTTAATTGGTTGATATTCTGATAAAGCATAAATCTATTTTTAACCCTTTCAGTGTGATTTCTTAGAACATGATTTTCAATACTTTTATTTTCTTTTTCACCAAAGCTTGAATCAAGTAATGCCAAATACTTTGACTTGGTTTTTGGGCCAATAAGATCATTTAAAGCATCTTTTGTAGAATAGTAATTCCCTTCTGAATTAATAATTTGGGGCAGTAAAATACCATTAAAGAGTAATTGATTCTGGGCTTCTTCTATGTTTAATAATTTAATATTTTTGAAAATAGCATGATTTTCTTTTGACGAATTTTCTTGGACATTATAATAAAATTTGATTGCATCATCTAAATAATCTTGATCAATAATCTTTCTTAATCGCATTGCAATGTCTCTACGAATTCCAATCATTACAAACCTTACCCTATTTTGGGGAACGCCAAAATATTTAGAATTAAGCAATGTACAAACTGGGATAAATCCTTCTATGGCAAATGCTTTTGCTATCTCTTGCCAAGCAAAGTATTTCTTTCCATTTTCCTTAAAAGCTAAAGTAATACCTTTTACATTTTCTAATAGCACGAATTTAGGTTTTACTATTCCTGCAAATTTTGCAAACTGCAGAGGAAGTTTATTCTTATGGTTTTCCTTTTCTCGTCTTCCTGCTGAACTAAAACTCTGACAAGGTGGGCCCCCTGATATTACCTCAACATCTAATTCTTTGATTTTTTTTTCTAGGCCTGGGTTTTCCATGAAAAAATTGATCAAATTAGCTATATCACCAACAAGGAGCTTGTTTTTCCAAATATCGCATGATAAATCAGAATAAACCCCATTTGAGGCATTTTCAGGTCTCTCTTTTAATCTTTCATGGAGCTTTTGAGCAGGAAATTGACTATTAATCCACAATGTATTTGTAGCTGTCTTATTTGAACTGGCCAGTTCAAATAAATTTTCATTTAACAAATTATAAGAAAAAGTTTCACCAGCCATCGGTGATAATTCATTCGCAAATAATAGTTTAAAGCCAGATGCTTTTAGCCCTAGGCTAAATCCTCCACATCCTGCAAATAATTCAATGTTTTGATAAGGCATAAGCTACAAAATATTTTAAGTTAAGCGCACCCGAAAACTTTGGGAAATGCATGGTAATTTGTGTTTGGTATCAAAAATCATAAAGACTAAGCATCCACAAGATTGAGTTTTGCAAAACGCCTTAGGAATTGATACTACATTATTAGCATAACATTATAAGTAGCTAAGTTAATCATAATCATAAAAATCAAACCTAAAAACAACAAACATTTTTAAAGTCAAGCAAGGATTGCCTCTCTTCAGACAAAAGAGGAGTTTAGCTGATAAAATTGTTTGTTTAGCTTTCAATTTGTTTTTTCCTCAAAAAATCAATACTTTAGACAAGGTGAGAACATGTATAAAAACTTTTATTCTCCTAATGAGAGCTTACTGGTTAGCGTTAATAATAGTCCATGTAGCAGAATTTTTTTCTACGATTCGATCAAATCTTTGGCTAAGCGGAGATAAAAATTAGTCCAGGAAATGTTGTTTTCAGTACCCACCCGATAGGCAATGTCCTCTTCATCATTCCATCTGCTTCCCACTTGCTGAAATAGTAGTACATGTTTTTCCATTTAGGGTAACATAATGGCAACGCTCGCCACTGAATTCTACAGCGGGCAATATAATGAAGGGCGTCTACTACTTCCTGAAGATCAATTTTCCTTTTCTTTCCAGGCTCAAAAACTCTTGATACCTTCCCACTGAGAGTCAGAGAGCGGACGGTAATGCTCAATCACCTATCTCGTGTTTTTTCCAACATTAAAGATTGTTGAATCCCTTTTTAAACTGTATTTTTTTGACATGCTCTAAGGAAACGATCAAAGGCTAAACCAAATACTTTTGTTAAAATACATGAATTTGGGTGTAACTAGATATTCATTCTCAATTTCATAGATTTTCCTAATCAGAATTTCGTTCTCGTTAAGATCACGACTATGGAAATATGAAAATATAGAATTAATTGGGAAGTCATTTGCGGAAGCACCAAGATTTTCTTCATGTTTCAAATCTGAAGAGTTGATAACTTTATAATATTGTTTTAAGCTTTTGATAGAGTCCTTTATGGCGGGAATTTGGCATAAATTATCAAAAGAATTTAATTTTAGATTATACTCTGATAAGTATATTTTCAACAAATTCCAAAAATAAATAATTGAAAACCCGAGTAAAGCATCAGAAGAAAAATCGATCTTTTCAAGTAACATTCGGTTAATAAATGACACTATGAATTGGTGTGTTAATCTTGTTTTTTTAAAATGAACAGATACAAGAGTTAAAAAAAATAGATTCGGATTAGATGAAATTGCAATTGCAATTGCTAATTCTTGTGATAAGATATTGATTTTTGAAGCTGGTACATTAGAGAGCCTTACAATGTACTCCGCTACTAAATATTCTTGAATTGATTTGTGGAAAAATTCGTATTTATCATAGCCAGTTTGAATAAAAATACCTGTTTGAGACTCTATTTCTTCTAGCACTAATTTTTCTGATCGCGCAGGAAAATTAAAAAATGAGGCAGTTTTTTTATAAACTTCAAAAAGCTCGTAAGTGTTGAAAATACTTTTCCCATATGTGGTAGTTAGCTCAAATGCGAGATGAGATAAGAATTCAAATTTTCTTTCCAAGTAAAAATTATCAAAGGACGACTCACGTACAACCCCTCTCTGTATATCCCATTCTTCTAATAATAAATTAATTATTTTTTTATATACTATTCTAGGTCGCTCAGGGATTTTTTTATATCTTTCATATAGGGCGCATAAATGTGCTAATACTAGCGGACTGATTTCTGATTGAGAAAATGGAGAGTTAGCTAACTGCTCAACAAAATTAATAGCAAGGGAATTATTATCTAGCCATTTATGGGCAAACAGATACTGCTGGTCTTGCGTTAGAGATTTAATTTCATATTCTTCTATGTTTTGAAGATCTACATTTATTTCTCCTGTTCGAGAAGTTAAGATAACTCTAGAATTATACAATGATAGTAAAATTTCTTGAATTTCAGCTAATACTCGCCTCTTAATTTGGTTATTTAATTCGTCAAACCCATCGAGGATTATCAAAATGTTTATAGAGTCTATGAAAGTGATCATAAAATTTTTAATCTCTGTTTCTCTTTTAAGTTGGATACCTTGAGAAATTTTTGCTTTTTCGGTCTCAAATTTTTGGATATCTTCAAATGTGTTTTTTCCTTCCTTAGGTTTTACTTTTATTTTTGCTAGCTCCTCAATTTCAAAAGGGTCCCCTGGAATTGGGGCTATAAAAATATTAAATATTTCGGCTATTTTTTTTGTTATAATATTTAGCGAACTTTGCGTTTCGTCGGATATGTTTAGCTCCCTCAGTCTAATTGTAATCGCAGTATTAAATCTTGCACCAATTTTACCATTTTTTAAAATGACTTCTTCGATAATCTTTTTTATAGTAGTTGTTTTGCCGGCCCCAGGTCCACCGCAAAATAGTTTATTTGTTTCATAATCATTAATGAGCTCGGAAAACTTAACTATATCATTGTTACTATCAATATGCTGCTTTTTTGGACTTAAATATAAATCTAGATCAATGTATGTTTTTGAGGTCAATTTAGTATGCTGAGAATCTTTAAATGAAATTTTTTTTGCCCAATTAAATGTATTTGTTAAATGTGTTTTTAAAAAAAATTCTATATCCGAGGCTTCTATAATAAACTTGTGCTCATTGTTTTTTTTAAAATCAATGAGCTTACCAAGGCCTGGCTTTAAAAAACTAGCTCGATTTGAAAAAGTTATGTTTTCTAGTGGGTCAGGGATAGAGGTTATTGTTTGCAGCAATGAATATATTATTTTGTTTTTGTTTTGTTCAAAATTACTTTCAGTTATTGTTGCGTTTCTGTGTTCTTTGGAGAGTTGCATGTATCTATTTGATAGGATCACTATAGTGTTTTGGGTTTCTTTATCCTGGATGTTTGCCATGAAAGTAGTTGCTATATCAAAAGCTTCGGCAATTTTATCCTTGGCAATTAACTCAGAAACAGCTTTTTTTTTCAATGTATTCATTTCTTAAATGTTTCTATATATGTGTTTTGGGAAATTATTTAGGTGTAATGTGCAAAAATATTAAATTTCATCGTAGCTTAACTAGTTCTTAATGTTTTTTTTTATGATGTATTGATTTACTGTGGTATATAGCAACATAGACTGCGATTCATTTTACAAAGCAAGAGCGTGCAACCCAAAACTTCCCTGCATCTTTCCCCAAAAAAATGCAGTTTTGCAGCATCATTCATCAAATCATTAGTGTAATGAACGTCAAGCAAATTTTGGTTGGCTTCCTCATCTTAGCCATGCTTGGATTCGGATTTGTCCAATTTCAATCCGATTTGGCCATCATTTCCAGCAATGCCTTTTCATTGATTGGTATCATTGTGGTAGTGGCGTTGTTAGGGTATGGTGCGTATCGGATTTTAAGAGACTGAAATAAGGTTGAGGAGGTTGAGATGGTTGAGGGAGGTTGAGGCTACCGCAGCGACTTAGACAAAGACCTTGTCAAAATCACTGCGGTAGCCTAAACCTTTCTCAACCTCCCTCAACCATCTCAACCTCTCACGGAATTTTCACCTCCTTCACCTTCCTCGGCAACCAAACCAGCATTTGGTTCGATCCCCGATTGCACCAGGAGAAATAAGGCACAGCCGTGATTTTTTGTTTGATGGTTTGTGCACCAATTCCGTCGGTGGTAGGCACAATGGCCATACCGGTCCCCGTCAGTGTCATCACGCCGCCCAGGAGTTCAGGCCGCCATTCTGCGGCGAATTTCACCTGATCGGGCACGATCAAATTCCAGGCTGAACCTTTGTGGTCGACTCCCTCTACGCAATACACCAGTGGTCCCCGTTGAAAGGCGACACGATTGAGGTTGTCTTTTACTTCATCCCGTGCAACAACCCTGCGAATGGGCATGGCCAGATCCAGTTCTACCACATCGCCTGCTTTCCAGCTGCGTTCTACAATCAAGTAGCCTTCTTCCAGGCGCAGGGTTTGGGTTTGGCCATTGACCCGTAGCGTGGCAAAATTGGTGGGTGTCGCATCTAAAAATTTGTAGAGCGACCCTGCTCCGGGATTGCCTTTGGCCCAGCCGGGCAGACGAATCTTAAGGGCGAATTGTTGCCCCGCAGTTTGGGGATCAACCTGGATTTTGATCAAACCCTTCCAAGGGTATTCTGTTTCCTGTTTAATCGCTACTGTGCCACTGCTCAGCCCAATTTTGGTATTGCTGCCCACAAACAAATTGACATAAATGCTCTGGGCATCGGCTGCGTAAATGTAATCGCCCAGCGAGGCAATCAAACGGGCAATGTTGGAGGGGCAGCAAGCGGTGCCAAACCATTCCCGGCGATTGTGGGTGCCACTGGAGGCCAGAGGGTTACCATAAAAAAAACGGTCACCACTCAAGGACAAGCCATCAAGGGCCCCATTGTACAAGCTTTTTTCCAATACATCTATGAACTTGCTTTGACCCGTCAGGCGGTTCATTCTTTGGTTCCAAAACACCATACCTACCGAGGCGCAGGTTTCGCAGTAAGCTCTTTCGTTGGGCAAGTCATAATCATTAGAAAAACCTTCATTGGAACCTGAAGACCCAATCCCTCCGGTGATGTACATGTTGCGCTCCACCACGTCGTCCCATACCGTACTCATGGCCTTGAGGTAGCTCTCATCCCCGGTGTAGGTAGCCACATCGGCAGCACCCGTGTACAGGTACATGGCACGTACGGCGTGGCCGGTGATTTGGGTGGTTTGGCTCACTGGTTTTACATCCTGAGCGTAGGCCGTATCTTTCCACTCCGTCCAGGTGTAGCCATGCGCGTAGCCGTGGCCCCGCTCCTCAAGCAGCCAATGCGAAAAATCGAGAAAACGTTGGTCTTTGGTGACTTGATATACTTTTACCAGGGCCAGTTCCAGTTCCTGATGCCCCGTTACCCAGTGGCGTTTGCCCGGGCCAAAAAGGCTCATCATGTGTTCCACCATCCGGATACCCACATCTAGCAACTTGCGCTTGCCCGTGGCATTGTAGTAAGCCACTGCAGCTTCCAACAAGTGCCCGGTGTTGTAGTCTTCATGCATCGACATGTCGGTCCAGCGTTTGTCGATGCCCGTCAGGGTGTAATAGGTGTTGATGTAGCCATCCTTTTGTTGAGCGGCGGCAATTTTGTTGATCCACTCATCACATTTGGCCTCGAGTTGTGGGTCGGGTTTGTTCTTGAGGGCATAAGCCATCGCTTCCAGTGCCTTGTACACATCGGAGTCATCGTAAAAAATGCCTTCGAATTTTCCGTCACGAGTGCCTGCTACCCGCTCAAAATTGCGGATGCGCCCGGTTTTTACCTCCGTTTGTTGGATACAAACTGGCACGGTCACATTGGCCACTTTATCAATGCGGGGCTTCCAAAAAGCATCGGTGATTTGTACTTCTGAAAATTTGACCGGACTGAGTTTGGCCAATTTGGTTTGGCCTGCCAGGTTAAAAGAAGAAAATGCAGCAATCAAAAAGGTATAGCAGAGCAGGTTTTTCATAGACCGCAAGAATTGAGATGGTTAATTTGGTCTGACAAGTAAACAAAATAAAGCTACCTCTGCAATATTTTGAGTCGATTTATCCCATTCCATCATCTATGGTTTATCTTTGACGGGAAATCCCTGCACCTTATGGCTCAGATTGCAGTATTCCCGGGATCATTCGACCCCATCACCGTTGGTCATGTCGATTTGGTGCATCGCGCCCTCCCTCTTTTTGATAAAGTGATTGTAGCGGTGGGTGTCAATACCCAAAAGAATTCCCTTTTTACGCTGGATCAGCGTCTGGATTGGATCAAGGCGGTATTTGCCGATGAACCCCGCGTGGAAGTAGACTATTTTGAAAACCTGACGGCGGATTTTTGCCGAAAAATCGGGGCAAAATACCTGCTGCGGGGCTTGCGCAACGCTTCCGATTTTGATTACGAAAAAACGATCTCCCAGCTCAACGCCATCATTGGGGACGGTTTGGAGACCATCTTTTTGATCAGCCAACCTGCCTATTCCCACATCAGTTCAACCATCGTACGGGAAATCATCAAAGGTGGTGGCGATGCTTCGCCCTTTATTCCGCCCCAGGTAAAAATCTAGTACAACCAAATTACCAAATATGTCTGACGCTTTTTTTCAACTACCCAAAGCTAAAAACGAACCGGTCTGGAGTTATGCCCCCGGCTCGCCAGAAAAAGCCGCCCTCAAGGCCAAAATGGCTGAAATGAAGGGCCAGGTCATCGAAATTCCTCAAACCCTTGGTGGGAAAAAAATACTGGAGGGAGAAAAGATCGCCATCCGTCCCCCGCATGAGCACAAACACATCCTGGGGTATTATTACAAAGGTGGAACTCAGCATGTTCACCTGGCCATAGAGGCGGCCATGGCTGCAAAACCCAGCTGGGAAGCCATGCCCTGGGAAGAGCGGGCGGCCATTTTCCTCAAAGCTGCCGATTTGTTGGCCGGGCCTTACCGCGCCAAGATGAATGCAGCGACCATGCTGGGCCAGTCCAAAAATGCCTACCAGTCTGAAATTGATGCAGTTGCTGAATTTTGCGACTTCCTTCGCTTCAACGCGGAATACATGGTGCAAATTTACAGCGAGCAGCCGCAAAGCCCTGCACTGACCTGGAACCGCATGGAATACCGGGCACTGGAAGGTTTTGTATTTGCCATCACTCCTTTCAACTTTACTTCCATTGCCGGCAACTTGCCCGCAGCGCCAGCCCTGATGGGCAATACCGTGATTTGGAAACCTGCTGAAACCCAAATTTACTCGGCGGCAGTGATCATGGAAATTTTTGAAGCGGCTGGCCTTCCTCCGGGGGTGATCAACCTGTTGCTGGTAGATGGCCCGATTGCTGGTGACATCATTTTTAGCCATGCGGATTTTGCCGGTCTGCACTTCACGGGCAGCACCAAGGTGTTCCAAGGCATGTGGACCACCATTGGCAAAAACATCACCAAGTACAAATCTTACCCACGAATTGTGGGAGAAACAGGCGGTAAAGATTTCATTCTGGCTCACCCTTCTGCCAATCCTACGGCACTGGCAGTGGCAATGGTACGCGGCGCTTTTGAATTCCAGGGGCAAAAATGTTCGGCGGCTTCACGCGCTTACGTGCCTCGGAGCATCTGGCCAGAGGTGAAAGAGAAAGCCGTGGCCATGGTGAAAGACATGAAAATGGGCTCACCGGAAGATTTTCGCAATTTCATCACAGCCGTGATTGACGAGCGGGCTTTTGACAAAATCAGCAATTACATCGTAGTCGCCCGTGATGCCAGTGATGCTGAAATCATTGCCGGTGGCAAATACGACAAAAGTAAAGGATACTTCATTGAACCAACCATGGTAGAAGTAAAGGACGCCAAACACCGCCTGATGCAGGAGGAAATTTTTGGGCCAGTCTTGAGCATCTATGTGTATGAAGATGCGGATTTTGATCAAATGACTGCAATTGTAGACTCTACTTCACCGTACGCATTGACAGGAGCAATTTTTGCCCAGGATCGCGGCGTTATTAATGCCCTCTCCAAGGCCCTGCGCAATGCCGCAGGTAATTTTTACATCAACGACAAACCAACCGGAGCGGTAGTCGGCCAGCAGCCTTTTGGCGGCGCCCGGGCTTCGGGAACCAATGACAAAGCTGGTTCGGTTTGGAATTTACTGCGTTGGGTATCTCCCCGCGCAATGAAAGAAAATTTTGATCCTCCCGTGGATTATAAGTATCCGTTTATGGGAGAGGAGTAATTGAAAGTTGAAAAGTTGAAGGGTTGAAAAGTTGAAAAGACGGCACCTCGACTCCGCTCGGTGACCAGTCTTTTCAACTTTTCAACCCTTCAACTTTTCAACTAAAAAAGACACATGAAACCCAACCTTACCGAATTCATTCTCGAAACGCCTCGCCTTTACCTGGTGGCCTGTTCCATTCCATTGTATGAAGCTATTTTGCGGCATGACCGCGAAGTGGCTGCTTATTTGGATGTAGAAGTGACGGCTGGTTGGACCGAATTTGGGGACGAACCCAGCGTCTATTCCATGGAAAGGGTGCGGGTTAATCCGGCGGAAGAAGCCTGGTGGCAATACCTGGCCATTCACAAAACAGACAATCGTTTGATCGGTGCGGGTGGCTACAAAGGTGGACCTACTCGTTATGGGGTAGTGGAAATAGGTTACGAAATCCGCCCGGAATACCGCAATCAAGGCTATGCCACGGAGTTTGCACAAGGTTTGATTGATCAGGCTTTTCAAAACGAAGCCGTCAAAGCAGTACAGGCACACACTCTAGCCGAGCCCAATGCATCCACCCATGTATTGAAAAAATGCGGGATGAATTTTGTCGAAGAAATGTTTGATCCGGAGGATGGTACAATTTGGCAATGGAAAGTGGAGAAAGTGAGTGAAAATTAACAGCTTCTCAGGTATACACAAAGTAAACTGTCGTTTTACAAGCCTTACTCGCCGTTACCCGCACCCAATGGCAAGAAAATCCGCTGGGGAATTCATGGTGCACATAACCCTTGGCGGGCACTTTGACCGTTTGATAAGTATGCCAATCCCCGGTGCCCTTGAAGTCAATTTCAATTTTGAACTCCACTTCCTGATCGGAGTCCTGCGTCAGGTGTACCACTTTTTTATCAAAACCCGTCATCAAAAACGGGTCAGAAACCTCCCCTTTTTGCACCGTTTTTTCCCACCAGGGTGCCCCCCAGCCCGTAGGTTTGCCCATTTGCCACAACTCGTCGATGTTGCCGAACCAGAGGTTGGATTGTGGTTGCCCGGTTGAACGATCCACCTGATCACCGGCCAGCACGAGCATGCCTCGCCAGTAGCAAAAGTCAGGCACAATGCGCAAGTGATTGGAAATGGGGCGAATGGCTAAAATGTTTCCACCGTAGGTAATGGTCGGCATTTCGTAAAAAATGCCGTGGATGTCCATCAGGTAGCGCTCGGTTTGAGCTTCCCGAATGCGCATCCACTCGGTATTCCAGGCGTGGTCGAAAGCGTAACTAGCTTTGGGCAAGCGGTAAGTTTTCCAGGTACCAGCCTTGTAAAACTTCAGAACCACCGAGCCTTGATCCCAGCCAGTAGCGTAAATGGCGTTGCCGTAAGTTTTGTCTGACCAGTTTTTTCCCGCAACCTCTACGTAAGGATTGCGATCCAGAATGGTCCATTTTTTGCCATCCCATTCCGCCAGGCGACCGGCTGCTCTTTTGCCCAAAAAATCGTCCTCGTAATAGGAGTTGTTGGCGACCACTACCCGCCCATCCTGGGTAAAGGCACTTTTGAAATGCACTTGCGCCGCTTTGGGGATTTCCAGTTCATCCACCAGATCGAACAACTGTTTGCTTTTGAGCGTATACACATTGGTTTCAAAAAACAGGCCTTCCATGGTTAAAAAATAAACCATGGAGTCCGGACGCGTCAAGTGTTGCATGGTCCCGGTGAGGCGATGCCGTTTCAGGTCTTCGATGATGCGTACCCGCCCCAGGGTATCGATGGCGTAAGGGCCGATGAAAGCCTGGTCCGATTCGTTGTGGATGTGGCGATTGGCGTAAGTGCCCGTGTAACTGGCTGGATGCTGGCGGCTGGTCATGTCTGCACTGATTTCGTACAAGCCCAGGCCAGAGCCCCGGATGTGTGCTACGTAGCCTACCGCCCAAAGTTTGTTGGCCCAGGGAATAACTGCGCCAATGCCCGCTTCGGAGCGGTCTTTGTGGTCAGCGACAATGGCCATTTGAGGGAAAACACCCTTGATTTGAGTGGGGGTCTGTGCTTCGAGGCTGCTTTGGATAAAACAAAAGGAAATCCCAATGAGCACCCATTGAATGGCCAAGTTTGCAGAAGTTCGCATAGGTTGAATGTTTAGGTAAATCTACAAACCTTTCAAATACTGTAAGCTCAGCGGCACCTGCTGACCAGCAATCGGGCTTTCATCCTCAATGTAGTAATGCTTGATTTTGGTTTTGCGGGCAGCCTTCATGATTTTGGGCAAATCCAATTGCCCGGTTCCCAGAGTTACGTCATTTTCCACCGGAGTGCCCCCGCTGAAATCACCTTTCACGCCTTTTTTCAAGTCTTTGACGTGCATCAAGCGAAAACGGGTAGGGTACTTTTTGAGCAAAGCCGCTGGATCCTGGCCGGGATGGAATACCCAGAGGATGTCCATTTCAAAAGAAACGTAATCGGGATTGGTATTTTGCACGATGTAATCGAAGTAGGTGCCGTTTTGGTAAGGTAAAAACTCGAAACCGTGGTTGTGGTAACAAAAAGTCAGGCCATTTTCTTTGAGTTTTTGACCAAAACTGTTGAAATCGGATACCGTTTTTTGTGCCAACGTCAAATCCATTGGCGCGGTGTGGGGAATCCAGGCTACCCGTACAAATTCGGCACCCAGGTTTTTGGCATCCTGAATCACGGCATCTATTTTGTTTTGCAGGGCATCATAACTAACGCCATAACTGGTGCAAATCATACCCCGTTCATTGAGCATGGCGCGCAAGTCGGCGGAGGTTTTGCCAAATAGATTTGAAAATTCGATGTTGGTGATGCCGAGTGCTTTGATGTTGTCAAGGGTTTGCGGCACGTTTTTGGCAAACTCATTGCGGAAGGTGTAGGAGACTACGCCGGGGGTGGTTTTGAGCAATTTGCCAAAACGGGGTTGTGCAAAACTGGGGATGCACAAACAAATGTTCAAAATGAGGAAACTGATGTTTTTCATTGGATTGGAGATATTGGGATGCTAACACCACTAATCAGTTATGCAGCTGTGTGTCACAAGCTAAGGTGCTCTAAGGTGTCTAAGGTGGTTCAAATTATTATGCATTGTTTTTTGAACCACCTTAGACACCTTAGGGCACCTTAGGGATTTTGCGCTTTGCGCTTAATGGTGATGGTTTCCCGGGTTTTTATTCCATTTAGACGTAAAATAACTCCCTAGCCCTTAATCTTGATATTTATTCTAACCAAATGACCGGATTTCGGACGGGCAGATTGCGTATTACTTCTTCCGTTTTGGGAAAATGCTCCAGTTTTACCCAGGTTTCTAACCATTCTTTTTGACGGTATTGTTGGTGTGCAAAGAGCAAAAAGGGTTGCGCTACCGGCCATTCCTCCCAATACATCACATCTTTTGGGTAAGTCCAGCTCGATTTATTGGCAACAAAGGGATACATGAACTCAATGGCTTTGCGGAGTTTGCGGCCATCGGGCAAGGTGAATTCCCAGAGGTTTTCCTGCTCATCACTTAAAATGTGGCAAATACTCGCCATCGCATCCAGGTTGAACAGGGAATAACCGTAGGGCTTGGTGCGCCGCAGTTCGAGGGGGAAGCTGCCATCGGGCTCCATTTGATTGGGGAGCAAGATGGTTTTGAAGCGGGTTTTACACTCTTCGATCAGGGCTTGATTGCCCGTCAGTTTGGCAAAAACGGCCACTTGCATCACCCAACAGGTGCCGTGGTTGTTTTTGGCATCGCGTTCGTCAATGCCATATTGGTGAGTGGTCACCCAGTCGAGGTATTGGGCAAACCAGTTTTTGATTTTTGCCAGTTCGTCCCGATTTACACTCTTTGCCGATTCCATGACCCGAATCCCTTGCGCCACCTCCATCATTTGAATCATGTCGATGATGCCAATGCCCCGGCCAGTTACCCGACCTTTGATGGCCTGGGCATACAACAGGGAGGGATTCATGTAGGTTTGCTCAGCGATGAACCAGGCCCGCAAGTGGGTAAAAGCGTGTTTGACGTATTGCTCGTTTTTGGTCAAACGATAGGCGGAGGCCAAGGCTCCAATGATTTGGCTAAAGCGCACCATGGCCTGGCGATGGGCCGTAAAATTGCTGGGGTTCGATTGACCGTCGCGCTGGATGTAAGGCCCTTGCGGGTCATCGGGATTGGGCCACCAATAATCACCTTCGGAGTAAAAATCGTGTGGGCCGCCTGCTGAGCGTTCACACTGAGTGGAGGTGACGGTGATGGGGGCTTGGGTTAGCGCCCATTGGGCTTGAGCGAGGGTTTCTTTTTTTAAAATTTTGGATACTTTGCTTAAGGTGTTTTGCGCCTTTACTGAAAACGAAAATGACAAGAGGAGCAAAGGGAAAACCAGCTTTTTCATCGAGTTGAATTTTTGAAACGGCAGAGGTGTTGGGGTATAGACGGATGAAGAGGTGGTTTTCCCTAATTTCACTAATTGTTCCCTTTACTTCATCTCCGCTGGTGGTGCAAAATACTTTTGATATAAAGCCGACTTCGGTTTCAAATTCTCCAAATTCAACAACTCCACTTTCCGGAAATCAATCGGTTGCCCCTCACTTTGCAAAGCAATGTACCCCTCCTTTAGCAATTTGCCATCCACCTTGATTTTGGGATCAAAGCCATTTGCTACGCCGCCGCCAATTTGGGGTTGGGAGTATTGCAGCACAACCTCTCCATTGATGATGTGGGTGATCAGGGAATCCCCTAGTACGATCAATTCAGCGCGCACCCATTCATCCTTGCCATAGGTTTTGGAGCTCGATTCGATGCAGTGGCGAGGGTCTTTTTTACCTTGAAAAATCACATCGGTGCCGGGGGAGCACATGTTGCCGGTGGGGCGGGGTTTGCCGTCGCCCAATCCGGCCAGGAATTGCATTTCCACCGAGATGGGCCAGTCTTGCTCCTTGGGCATGGTGCGCGGATCCTGGGAATGGAACATCACGCCGCTGTTGAGTTGAGTATAGCTAGGAGCGTCCTTGCGCCACTCATCGGCAAAGCGGTATTCGATGACCAGGTGATAATGCGAATAAGGTTGTTTGTAATAAAGGTGGCCGTAACGGTTGTTGAATTTATCGTACTGGTCGTAGCGCACTTTGATCATGCCATCCTCCACGCGAAAGGTGTTGCCGTAGTTGTCGCCCACTTCGTGGTGGAAAATTTTGACGATCCAGTCTTTGGTGTCTTTGCCATTGAATAGGGAGATCCAGCCCTTGGACTCGGCGCTTTTTTTGGTGGTGGAGCAGCTGGAATAGCTCAAAAGGATCAGGAGTGCGCACAAAGCACCGATACCTCGGATGCTGGAAAATGTTTTTTTCATTGGAATTTCTCTTGTGATCAAATGCACGGTAAGATATTTATTTCCCCCCATCTTGGGTGATTTTTTAGTGGTTTCCAGGGCATAGTTTTGTGTAAAAAATCACCCGATGCTGAAATATTTACCGCTCACCTTATTGGTTTTCATTCAGGTTACCCTTATCCATGCACAGGTTGCAAGCAATGGAATGATTTCCGGACAAGTTCAACTTGAAAACAACAAGCCCGCCCTCAACGCCACTGTGGTTTTGGAACGCAGTGCGGATTCCGTGCTGGTAAAAACGGCTTTACCCAATGAAGATGGTGTTTTTGAGTTTGAAAACATCAAAGCGGGGACCTACGTCGTAGCCGTTTCACAGGTCGGTTATGGCAAAATCAAATCGGAGGTATTGACCATCGGCGAAAGCAATCAGCTGGTCAAATTGCCCCTGATTGTCTTGAGCCCTCAGGTACAGTCTTTGACCGGAGTCACCATTGAAGCCAAAAAACCATTCATCGAAAGAAAACTGGATAAACTGGTGGTGAATGTGGAAAACAGCATTGCCAGTGCGGGAAGCTCAGTGCTGGAAGTGCTGGAGCGGTCACCCGGAGTGATGGTCAATCAGGAAAGCTCCATCAACCTCAAAGGCAAACAGGGCGTAGTGGTGATGATTGATGGAAAGCCCTCTCCACTCTCTGGTGCGGATTTGGTAGCCTACCTCAAAAGTGTCCCAGCCTCCAACATTGCCACCATTGAAATCATTACCCAACCCTCCGCACGGTATGACGCGGCGGGCAATGCAGGCATCATCAACATCAAATTCAAAAAAGACCAACGCCAGGGCCTCAACGGCGCGCTGACCTTGAGTCTTGGCCAGGGTTTTTACAGCAAACCTTCGGCCAGCATGAATGCCAATTTCCGCAAAAAAAAGTGGAATGTTTTTGGCAATTATTCCCATGCCCAGCCACAGCATTTTACCCGTTTTTACATCAATCGGAAGTTTTTTGACGCCAACCAGGCCCTGCAATCCACTTTTGATCAAACCTCCTTCATCAAACAACCGATCAGCAGCGACAATACTCGCTTTGGAGTGGATTATTACCTGAACAAAAAAACGGTCATCGGGGGCCTCTTTAACCTCAACTGGAATGGCAGTGAACGCGATGGCCGCACCAATTCCCTGATCACCTTGCCCAGTGGCCAGTTGGATTACACCACTAAAACGGACATCCGCTTGAATGAAAACCGCTTCAATGGCTTTGGCAATTTTAATTTTAAACACACTTTTGATAGCACAGGCCGGGAGTTAACTACCGACCTTGACTACGGACAGTTCAAGGCCAATACCTTCCAAAACATCAACAATGCCAATTACAATGCCGGCAATGCCTTGATTGCGGGGGATAAACTGAACACTGACCAAAATGGCCTTATCACGGTACGATCTTTAAAAGCGGATTATGTAAACCCGCTTAAAAACAACGCCAAGTTTGAAGCGGGCATTAAGTTGAGCATCGTGGACTCGGACAATGATGTGAAATTTTTTGACGTCACCGAAGAGACGCCCGTACTGGATAAAAGCCGCTCCAATCACTTCATTTACCGGGAAAATGTGAATGCTGCCTACGTCAGTTTTGCCAAAACCTTTAAAAAATTTGACCTTCAGGCGGGGCTGCGTTTGGAACAAACTTCGACCCGAGGAGAACAATTGGCCACAGGTGAGGTGTTCAGCCGCAACTACGCCAACCTGTTTCCCAATTTTGTAATCAACCGGAAATTATCCGACAAACACCAACTTTCACTCTCCTACGCCAAAAGGATCGACCGCCCGAGTTACCGGCAATTGAATCCCTTCAAAATTTTTGTCGACCCCTATACCTACGTGGTGGGCGAACCAACCTTAAAACCGGTACTGACCAATTCCTACGAAGTGAACCATACTTTTTTAAACAAATACGTCACTTCCTTCAGCTACGCCAGCACCCGCGAGGTGATCACGGACATTTTTGTGCAGGACGATTTGACCAAAATCTCTTACCAAACCCCGGCCAACCTGCAGGATTTTGACCAGGTCAACCTTGGTGTTTTTATCCCCATTTCCATCAAAAAATGGCTGAACGCCAACCTCAATGCCAGTGTATACCGGAACCAATATTCCAGTCCGCTGCAAGGGGGCAATCTGATCAATGATTTCACCGCCTGGGATGCCAGTCTGAACAATACCATTACCCTGGGCAAAGGTTGGAGTGCTGAGTTGAGTGGCTTTTATCAGTCCAAAAATGCCTGGGGTTTGTTCATCATCCGCAATCTGGCGCAGGTTTCATCCGGCCTGCAAAAAGTATCCAAAGACAAAAACGCCACCTTCAAACTGGCCATCTCGGACATTTTTTACACCAACCGCATCGCAGTATTGGTCAAGTACCAAAACATGGACTTTTTCACCGACCGCACCTGGGATTCCAAAGTGGTCACGGCTTCGTATACACAGCGATTTGGGAAAAACACCGTTACCAGAGCCCGGCAACGCAATAGCGGGGTAGAAGATGAAAGAAGAAGGGTTGGGTAGGTGCCAGCCTGGACTGCATTTTTGATTGTTTGTCAATCCTGATAGTTATGAGCAGTGAAAAGTAATATCCAGCATTTTTGCAGCTTTCCTGCTTTAATTTAACCACGACTACGTTTATGCGCTTTGCGCTGTTGAGGCTTCGCTTCTCTTTGCTAAAAGCGACGCAATTGGAACACGGATGCCACGGATTAAACGGATTAGAACGGATTTTGACTCACCTTTGGTTCGTCCTTTTCCGCCTGCGGCGGAAAAAAATCCGTTTTTATCCGTGGCATCCGTGGCATCCGTGGCATCCGTGTTGCCATCATGCCGCTTTGGTTGAATTAAATCAAGTGTGAGCAATTATCATTATTATTTCTTACCGCTCGTTGCTATCGGGAATAATCAACATCACAGTGCATTTAAAGCTAGGAAAATATGAAAAAAATCATCTTCAGTCTAAGTCTCTTTTTGGGCTTAATACACCTTGTTTCTGCTCAAATCATGCCCCTGACCTCGGAGCCCGACGGAGGAAACAAAAAAGCCTGGGTAGCCGAACAAATTGGTATTGTCAAAATTGCGATCACTTATGGCCGACCAGGAGTTAAAGGAAGAGAAGGTAAAATTTGGGGTACCCCTGTGGCGCATTATGGCCTGGTAGATATGGGGCACGGCACCAGCTATGCAGTACCTTGGCGCGCCGGGGCCAACGAAAACACTACCATTTCTTTTTCGCATCGAGTAAAAATTGAAGGCAAGGATTTGGCTCCCGGGACTTATGGTTTTTTTATCATCAACGGAGAAACCGAAAGTACCCTCATTTTTTCCAATAACTCCACGTCCTGGGGTAGCTTTTATTACCAACCCGAAGCCGATGCCCTACGGGTGACGGTGAAAAACCAAAGCCTTCCGAGCAGCGTCGAATGGTTGAAATACGAATTCATCAATCAAACCGACAATTCGGCCACCATTGCCCTTTCCTGGGAAAAGCGGATGATCCCTTTTAAAGTGGAAGCGGAAACGCAAAAGTTACAAATCGAGGCCTTCAAAAAAGACTTACAAACCACCCGGTCGCCCGACGATTTTGTACAGGCCGCCAACTATTGCCTACGCAACAACATTGAACTAGAACAAGCCCTGGCCTGGATCGACCGAGGCATTTATTTCCGCGTCATGGGCGAAAAAACCTTCCGCACTTTGAGCACCAAAGCGGCCATTTTGAGCAAATTGAACCGGGCGGAGGAAGCCAAAAAAATAATGGAAGAAGCATTGCCGCTGGGAACAGTGCAAGATGTGCATTTTTATGGGCGGACACTACTTAGCTCGGGCCAGGTTCAGGATGCCTTTAAAGTGTTTAAGGCAAACTATGACAAATACCCCAACGTCTATACTACCAACGTAGGTTTGGGTCGGGCGTATTCGGCTTTAGGGGATTACAAAAATGCTGCCATCTATATGAAAGCGGCTCTGCCTCTGGCACCAGATAACTTGAATAAAACGAATGTGGAAGTAATGATCAAAAAATTGGAAGAGGGCAAAAATGTGAATTAGCCAGGTATAAAAAGCCCTAAAATTAGAGGAGGGGTACCTTGCCAAAAGCAAAGTACCCCTCCTGTTTTATAATCGCTCAGTTATTGTGCAGCCACCAGTTTGATCAAGTCCTGATCGTGGTGGTAACGGATTTGGCACAAGTTGTCAAAAAACATGGTAGCACCTTTGGCTTCAGTGTATTTTTCCCAGGCAGGAAGCCCAGCATGAGCGGGGTTTCCGGTGCGGGCAAAATTGATCCAGGATTGGCTCATTTTTGCCGCCAGGGCATAAGCCTCTTTGGTTGCTCCGGTCATTTCAGCACAACGGGCAATGTTGTTGAATACAAAAGGCAATTCCATACAGTGCATGGCCTTGTACTTGCCATCCATAACTGGCGACTGCCAAGTGAACAAATACATGTACACTGGGGCACCGCCCGCTAAAGACGATTTGACATTGGCCTGATTCACTGAACCTGGGCGGAACGTCATGTCTACATCCAACAGATCCGAAGGTTTTTTATCGGTAGGATAGGCCTTTTTTACTGCGGCAACAAAGGCTGTAGTTTTGTCGCCCTGCTGTTTTTTGATGTATTCCATTATCTGCTCCTGGCTGCCATTACTCAGTCCGGCACGGCCTGAAGCCATAAATTCGTTTTTCACTGTACCAATCAGCAGCGGAACGTTTTTGGACAATTCCAGCGCTTCGGGCGACATGGGTTGGTAAGGCAACAAATCGCCGTCAATGCTGGGACCCCAACTGAGTCCAAAACCTGGGATTGTTTTGCCTTCGGCCCGCATGCGCTCGGTGATATTCCGCAATGCCTGATTACCCGCAGCGCTCAATTGTGCAAAAGGGATTTTTTGAAGGCTATCAGCCTGATTGGGCGCCAGTTTGAGCACTTTGAGTACTTCAGCGGTAATGGCTTGGGTTTCCGTTTTTCCCATCATATTTGAACGGAAAGCTCCACTCTGGTTGATGGCTTTGTGGAACAAACCCTTGGCCGATGGCATGGCCATGAGGGTATTCACCTTGGCACCACCGCCGGATTGGCCGAAGATGGTTACGTTGTTGGGGTCGCCGCCAAAGTTGGCGATATTGGCTTTGACCCATTCCAGAGCCACCCGCATGTCGAGGATGCTCAGGTTGGCGGAGTTTTTGTACTTGTCGCCATAAGCCGAAAGGTCCAAATAGCCCAAAATGTTGAGGCGGTGGTTGATGGACACCACTACCACGTCGCCTTTTTTAGCCAGATTTTCGCCATCATAAGAAGGCAACTCCTGAGAAGAACCTGCGGTAAAGCCTCCTCCGTGGATCCAAAACATCACCGGGCGTTTTTTGCCGTCGCTGATGCTGGGAGTCCAAACGTTGACGCGCATGCAGTCTTCTCCGGGAAAACCCCAGCTGTGGTTGAACACAAATTCTGATTCGTCACCTGCTGCGGTTACGTTGGTGGGGGTCATCAGTGGTGCAACTGGCCCGTAAGTCATCGAACTGCGCACTCCTGTCCAGGGCTTGGGTTTTTGTGGCGATTCAAAACGCTTGGCCTCGGCGTAGGGAATGCCCTTGTAGGTAAAAATCCCGTTGTTGATGTAGCCCCGTACTTTACCGGCGTCGGTGTTGGCAACTGCTACGTTTTCGCCCGTGATCTGCTGTGCAAAAGCAGCAATGGCAGCTCCCACTAAAAGGAAGCTCAATCCTAGTTTTTTCATTGCGAATGGATGAAAGTTAAAGAAAGTTGAGAAGTTGAGTGGTTGAGAAGTTGAGGCTACCGCAGCGACATAGACACTGGCCGCTCTAAACTCCTCAACTTCTCAACCGCTCAACTGTAAGTTATTTATGTGTTGTAAATGGGCAAAAATTCTATTGTCTCAATTCGTGACAATAATAGCGCTATTTTTGAAAAAATCCTATTACTTTTGAGAAAAAAGGTTTGATAGCCCATTATGCAGAAGACTTCTCCACCTACCATCATTGATCATTTACCCCATCTCGCCTACGATTCGGTGATTTTTGGATTTTCTGGTACCCAGCTGAAAATCCTAATCATGGAATACCACAACACCAATATTTTTGCACTACCGGGAGGTTTTGTACAAAAAAATGAACACTTGAATGATGCGGTGAGGCGTGGCCTGAAGGAGCGGACCGGGCTGGACAATATTCACCTGGAGCAGTTTTACACCTTTGGTGATGCCGATCGGAACAATGCAGAGCCGATGCGGACCATTTTGATCAAAAACGGGCTTTCTCCCGAAAAATACCATTGGATGTTGGAGCGCTTCATTTCGGTGGCCTACTATGCCTTGATCAATTACAAGGATGTGGTGCCACAGCCGGATGCCTTGTCAGATTCTTGTCGTTGGTATCCCGTCAATGCCTTGCCGCCGCTGATGATGGATCACGCGCTGATCGTTGAAAAAGCCTTACAAACCCTGCGGGACAACCTGGATCGGAAATTGGCGAGGGGCAATCTGTTGCCACCTAAGTTTACCATGAAAGAATTGCAACAAGCTTATGAAGCGATCTTAGGCACCAAACTGTTGCGCACTACTTTTCAGCGCCGGATGTTGAGTTTGAACTTGTTGGAACGGCACGAGAAGCAATACTCGGGGGGAGCGCATAAGGCGCCGTATTTGTACAGTTTTATTAAGGGTTGAGAAGGTTTTTTAGCATACTACTGGACATTTTGCTCGGAGGACATGAATAGCCCCTGGCTTTAGCCTGGGGTCATGGAAACGCTCGCTTGATGGGCTTTAGCCCTAGCACTAATTTAAAACGAGGGCTAAAGCCCAATCAAGAGGATATTGCGCTGCCCCCAGGCTAAAGCCAGGGGCTATTCATGTCCTCCGCGCCTGAAAAACAAAAATGTCCAGTAGTGTGGTTTATTAGTTATTGTTTTACAATCCGTCTGACGGTTTTTTCACCCATAGTTTGTATGGTCAAGTTGTAAATGCCATTTGGTAAATTCGACAAATTCAGGCGATTGTTCTGTTGCGAAAGTAAGACTTGCCCTGTAGCGTTCGTGAGAAACAGGTTTTGTACTATCTCTTTGGCATCCACGACTATTTCTACACGGGTTGGATTGGGGTACACTTTAATATCTGAAGGCAGTGTATTGGAGAGCGTTAGCGCATTGCCTTGGATGCTGCTACCGTCTTTGACCGTTAAATCAAAGTAAGCATTAAGTCCCACGCCCGCCCTTGCAATATCCCAGCCTTGACTTGGAATTTGTGTGCTTTGGTCGGTTACTGCAAAATATTCCTTACCGTTGGAGTCCGAAATCAACCATCCAAAAGCTTCTTCCCGCTGACTTACGCTCCATTTGAATCGGGCAATTGTAAAACCCATAAATACTGATGTAATAAACCAAGCCTAAGTTTGCGAGGTATGCCCCCCACATCTTGTCATACTGCGCCCCAATAGTCAATTTCATGATGGTCAAACCAATATCAACCAAAATAAAAATGAAGTAGGCAATTAAGAAATTACGAATCCAGGAAAGATTCAGTGAAGGCAGATTGGAATAACGATTGGCACTCCACAATTGGTAAGCTGAGTTGATCTTGAAAAAACGACGGAGTTGGAAAGCGAACAATAAAACATTGCAAAAGCTAAATAAGGCGTCAATATTGTAGCGATTGTTTACCTCAAACCACCACCATTTTGCAAACTCTTTCCCCTGTACTGCTACTACGAGATGGTAAACAAAATAAATAAGGTAGAGCCAATAGTGTTTCAGGTCTTGAAAACGCATTCTCCATTGGCTGTTTAATCGGCTTTGTAAAAACAGAAAAACCGTTGGCAAAACCGCTAATTCCATCCCATTCCAGGGATAGAATGTGAGTTGATTCCACAGCAAACCGATTCCTAACCAACCCAATAGATGTGGTACAGCACTAAAGCCCATAATGAACGTGAGGCAGGCCAAAATAACATCTGAGTGATTGTTTTGTGTGACAGCTCTGATCGCCAGGATAAACGTAAAAAGTACTGACTGAATCAAAGTCAACAATAGAATGATAGCATAAAAATTAAAGATTGGTTCAGCCATTTTTTTATTTCTACTTGAAGCTCTATCTCAAAACAAGCTTCCCTGCCGCCCAAAACTCATTGGGTTTTCCAATTCCAGCAGACGCCGCTTCATATCCAAACCATAATAATAGCCGTGCAAATCACCATTGCTGGCAATACAACGGTGACAAGGCACGATGATGGCAATGGGATTGTGGGCATTGGCCTGCCCTACGGCCCGAACGGAATCTGGGTTATTCAGCGCTTTGGCGATGGCCAGGTAAGAGGTGGTATGGCCATAAGGGATTTTGAGCAGTTCCTGCCAAACGGCGAGATTGAACTCGGGTGCACCGCTGAAATCGAGCTTCAGATCAAACACATCTCGTTTGCGCTGAAAATACTCATCCAGTTGTTGCACACATTCCCGCAATTCTGGTGGGGCCTCCTCGCTGGGACAGGTTTCTTTTTTGGTCAACTTGACCGAAGTAATGCCCAATTCACTGCCTTTGATTTCAATGCAGCCGAAGGGAGAAGCGAAGTAGGTTTGTTGCAACATTTTTTGTGCCTTTCAATTGCTCAAGTTCAAACTTTTTCAACAAATGCACAAGCTTTAGCCCACACTACTGGAGATTTTTGTTTTTCAGACTCGGAGGGACCATGAATAGCCCCTGGCTTTAGCCTGGGGTTGGCGTAATACCCTCCAATCTGGGCTTTAGCCCTAACTTGAAAATAAAGGCTGTGGCTAAAGCCCAAACTAGGGGAGCCTCCATGACCCCAGGCTAAAGCCAGGGGCTATTCATGTCCTCCGAGCAAAATGTCCAGTAGTGTGGTTTTAGCCTTACTTCTTGTGGCGACTCTCCAATATTTTCACCACATCACCCAATTCATACCCCTTGGCGGACAACAAGATCAGGTAGTGAAACAACAAGTCGGCAGCTTCATTCAAGAACAAATCGGCGTTGTTGTCTTTGGCCTCAATGACCAATTCTACTGCTTCTTCGCCTACTTTTTGGGCGATTTTGTTGATGCCTCTTTTGAACAGAGAAGTGGTATAGGAATTGTCATCCGGCTGGTCGCGGCGCTGGCGGATCACATTTTCGAGTTGCTGCAAAAAGTCGTTGGAATGGTTCTTTTCATTCCAGCAAGTATCCGCACCAGTATGGCAGGTTGGTCCATCTGGGCGGGCTTTGATCAGGAGTGTATCCTGGTCACAATCCACGGCAATATCAACGAGGTGCAAAAAATTATTGCTGCTTTCCCCTTTGGTCCAAAGGCGTTCTTTGGAGCGGCTGAAAAAAGTAACTTTCCCTTCAGCCAGGGTTTGATCGAGTGCGGCGCGGTTCATGTAGCCCAGCATGAGCACCTTGTTGCTGAGGTGATCCTGGATAATGGCAGGCACTAAACCTCCAGATTTTTGAAAATCAACACTGTTTGGGTCGAAATTGAAAGACATTGTATCTGTTGAATTTGCCGCAAATTAACACCCAAATGTCCAAAGACCCAAAAAAAGCCTGTACATTGTATCATTAACCCAAGATTATGACCTTTCAGGAAAGTGGTTTGCGGTTTCATTTTCCATCCGACTGGTTGGTGCGCAAGTTTGACAGCCACCACTTTTACCGTGGGCTGAGTGGTTTTGGGTTCAAGGGAGTGGACTTTATTGCCCTGCCTCCTGATGGCCCTTTGTTGCTGATCGAGATCAAAAATTATTTCAATCGCGATCCCCGGGTCAATGCTCCAGTTCCACCTGAACAATTGCCAGCTCCGGATATACTGGCCGATAAACTACAAAAAAAATCAGCAGATACCCTGGAGGCTATCGACGCCATTCAACGTTATTACCGCCGACTTTGGACTTATCGTTTTTTTTTATCCTGGTCTTTTCGTTTGCGGCGCAGCCGATCGGAGTGGGTGTTTTGGACCCTGGCTTTTCAACGGGCGCATAGCGAGCGGCAAGCGCAATTTGTATGCTGGTTGGAATCGGATGATGGCCAAACCGATTGGCGGGAAACCCTCAGCAGCCAGCTAAAAGCGCTTACTTTTGACCCTCCTTTTGAGCCACTGATTGTTTCTATTGCAAACAATCCTTTTTATCCTGAAGTAAAAGTAGAGTTATTGCCCTAATACCTTTAGACCACATAAGCAGAAAGTCATTCAAACCAAAGGTTTTGCAATTCCCTAACAATATTGTAGTTTAGCACTCAAAGTGTGTCAACATGGGAATGGTTTATAGTTTTTTTCTTTGTCTTTCTAGCCTTTTTAGCAGCAATGAGCAAGAACCCAAAGGGCCGGAACCCCGTTATTACGAAATCCAGATTCACCAGGCCGAACCCGGTAGGTTGAAGTATTTGCAAAACCGCTACCGCCAATTTGCTATACCGCTGTACCGCAAACACAACATTCAGGTTGAGGGTTTCTGGTCGCCAGTTGACCCAAAAGATGAGCGGATAGTAAGCGTTTTGTCCTACTACAGTCAGGCTTCCTGGCTGCGTTCCACCAAGGATTTTTTGCGGGATCCCAAGTGGAAAAAAGGTATTGAGGATTCTGAATCCGTAGGCCGCCTGGAAGCTCGCTCCGATAAATCTTTTATGCGACTGACTGATTTTTCCGCGGCCAAGTTTCCACGGAATGGTACTAAAGGCCGGGTGTTTGAATTGCGAACCTATTATGCTACTCCCGGAAAGTTGCCCAATCTTCTGGAGCGTTTTCGCAACCACACACGCAAACTTTTTGAAAAATATGGCATGACCAACCTTTGGTACTGGACCGTGGTGGATGCTTACCCTGCGCAGGAAACCTTGATTTATATGCTGGCCCATCCCAGTCAGGAAGCGGGTTTGAAAGCTTTTACCGATTTTCGGAACGACCCCGAGTGGATCAAGGTGCGCAAAGATTCGGAAGACAAGGCTGGAGGCTCCTTGACACTCAAGGTGGAGTCGCTGTATTTAAAGCCTTTGGATTTTTCACCCATTAAATAGCCAAGCAGTGGGCAAAATAAGTGCTTTATTTTATCGCCCCAACAAGCTTAAAAACACTTTCAACACCGGATTGGGATTCTCCTTTTCCCACAAAGCCGTGATCTCTGCTCTTTGTGGAATGTCCTTCAATTCAATAAACTTTACTGCGAGTGTGGTCACCCGACTAAAAGAGGTAGGTAAAAAGGAGATACCCAGCTTTTTTTCAATCAGTTGCAGTACGGTATGGCCGTGCACGGTTTCATGAACGATGTTGGGGAAAAATCCCGCGTCTTCACAAATACTCAATTGTTGATTGTGGTAGGCTGCGCCATCCTGACGGGTGGTAAGGATGAATTTTTCCTGGGCGAATGCTTGCAAGCCCTCAAAATTGTGGGTATCGATTGGATGATCAGCAGGCAAAACCAGTGAAAAAGTTTCCTGGTACATCAAGCGGCTATCCCAACGTTTGTCAAAAGGAGGATTGCGTACAAAGGCCACATCCAGCATCCCTTTTTGCATGGCTTCCAGTTGGGAGGCGGTAGTCATTTCCGATAAGTAGGTTTGAATGAGTGGGTATTGCTGGTTGAGCGCCACTAAAATCTCTGGCAAAAAGGTGTGGATGCAAGAACCCACGTACCCTAGGCGAATTTCCCCGTGCTCTCCCCTTTCAATCATGGGCAAGTGATTGCGGATCTCTTCGATTTGCCCCAGAATGCGTTGGGCTTCTTCCCAAAAATAGACTCCGGCAGGGGTCAGACTCACTTTGCGTTTGGTACGTTCCAACAAAGTCACCTTCAGTTCTTTTTCCAGTTCCTGGATCTGCTTACTCAAGGCAGGTTGCACGATAAATAGTTTGCTCGCTGCCCGCCCAAAATGCAACTCATTGGCCAGGGTGACGAAATAACGTAGATGTCGCAGCTCCATTAATCACTTTTTTTGATTAAAAATGCAAAAAAATACCATTTAGAGCAATTAATAAGGGAATGTAATTTTGTGGGACCAAATAAAACCAATACACATGCCTGCAGTCCTGGATCGAGTGATTAAAACGAGTGTGCATGAAATCGGCTCCACCGAATTGACCCTGGAGCTGATCAAAACCATTGTACAAGAACGTTGGCAATTGGCCTTGGCCCCAGCGGCGAAAGCTCGTATCCAGGATTGTAGAACCTATCTCGATCAAAAACTGGCCAGCTCGGAGCAATTGTTTTATGGCATCAATACCGGCTTTGGGTACCTGCAAAATGTGCGCATCAACCGGGCAGAAACCAGCGATTTGCAGTACAATTTGCTGCAATCCCACGCCTGTGGTTTGGGCGAAGAAGTGCCAGCGGATATTGTACGCCTGATGCTTTTGTTCAAAATCGAGTCCTTGGCACAAGGCTATTCCGCCGTGCAACTGAACACCGTTGAACGCCTGATCGATTTTTTCAACCACGACCTTTTGCCCGTCGTATTCACCCAGGGCTCACTGGGTGCCTCGGGTGATTTGGCTCCGCTTTCACACCTCAGCCTACCCCTGATTGGATTGGGAACAATGACGGTTAAAGGTAAAAAAGTGCCTGCTGCGCAGGTGCTGGCCCAACACGGTTGGCACCCCATCCAACTCCAGGCTAAAGAGGGCATCGCACTGATCAACGGCACCCAGTTCATGCTGGCCTACGGGTTTTACAACCTGATCCAGGCCGAACGTGCGCTGCAGTTGGCCGATCTCATTGCGGCCATGAGCATTGATGCCTTTGATGGAAGTTTACAACCTTTCCACGAACGTTTGCACCAAATCCGTCCCCATCCCGGACAAATCGACACCGCCTCAAAAATTCGCCAATACCTGAGTGGCAGCAGCATTGCCGAAAAGACCAAGGAGCAAGTCCAGGACCCCTACTCTTTTCGCTGCATTCCCCAGGTGCATGGCGCTTCCAAAGACGTTTTTGCCCAAACCCTCACAGTGATGACCCGCGAGGCCAATGCAGTGACCGACAACCCCAATGTCTTTCCCGACGATGATCTGATTCTTTCCGGCGGCAATTTTCATGGCCAACCGCTAGCCATGGCACTCGATTTTTTGAGCATTGCCATGGCTGAAATCGGCAGCATTTCGGAGCGACGTACCTATCAATTGTTGTCTGGTCAACGGGGTTTACCCTTGTTTTTGATCAAAAACCCTGGCTTGCACTCCGGCTTGATGATTCCCCAATACACTGCGGCGGGGATCGTGAGTGAAAACAAACAGCTCTGTACGCCCGCTTCAGTTGATTCGATAGTATCTTCCAATGGGCAGGAAGACCACGTCAGTATGGGCGCCAATGCAGCCGTCAAATGTGCCCGCGTGTTGAACAATGTGTACAAGGTATTGGCCATTGAACTTTTGACTGCGGCTCAGGCGCTGGAGTTTCGGCGACCTTTGACCAGTTCAAGCCAGGTGGAAGATTTACACCAGGCATTTCGAAAATTAGTCTCCTTTAATGAGGCTGATCGGGTATTGGCCGATGACTTACAACTAAGCATCTCCTTCATCAATCGTTATAAATGGACAACCCATGTTGCTTGAAACCATAAATCAGTATAAAACGCCCACCGGCAGCACCCTGCAATGCAAGGGTTGGATTCAAGAGGCCGCCCTGCGCATGTTGCTCAACAACATTGATCCCGAGGTAGCCGAACGGCCTGAAGAACTCATCGTGTACGGTGGTCGTGGAAAGGCCGCCCGCAACCATGCCGCTTTGGACCTGATCATCAAGGCGCTCAAAAACCTGAACAACGATGAGACCTTACTCATCCAGTCGGGCAAACCAGTCGGCGTGCTCCCTACTCACCCCGATGCACCCCGGGTAATCATTTCCAATTCCCAACTGGTACCGAATTGGGCCAACTGGGAACACTTCAACGAGTTGGAGAAAAAGGGACTGATGATGTACGGTCAGATGACCGCAGGCTCCTGGATTTACATTGGTTCTCAGGGGATTGTTCAAGGTACCTATGAAACCTTTGCTGCAATCGCCAATCAACATTTTGGTGGCACCTTACGCGGCACGCTGTCCGTTACGGCGGGTTTGGGTGGTATGGGTGGAGCTCAGCCTCTGGCCGTGACCATGAACGATGGGGTTTGCCTGGTGGCCGAAGCAGAAGAATGGCGCATCCAAAAACGCCTGCAAACCCGCTACCTGGATGAACAAATGGAGTCCATCGATGCGGCGATTGACCGGGCATTGGAATTGCGCAAACTGGGTGAAAAACGCTCCATTGGGGTGCATTGCAACATTGTGGATTTATTGGAGCGGATGTTGGAACGCAACATCACCCCGGATATTCTAACCGACCAAACCTCGGCACACGACCCGATCATTGGGTACTTTCCACACGAGATCAGTGTTGAACAAGCCAATATCCTGCGAACTGAAAACCCCGAGCAATACCTGGAAATGGCCTATCGCTCCATTGTCCGGCACGTAGAGTTGATGATTGAACTGCAAAAACGCGGGGCTGTCACCTTTGATTATGGCAACAACCTGCGGGGTCGGGCGGCTGAAAAAGGGTTGAAAAATGCTTTTGATTTCCCCGGCTTTGTTCCAGCTTACATTCGCCCCCTGTTTTGTGAAGGCAAAGGACCTTTCCGCTGGGCTGCACTTTCTGGCGATCCAGAAGACATTCGGGTCACCGACGAGCTCATCCTGAAACTGTTTCCTGAAAATCACTCCCTGCACCGCTGGATTCACAAGGCGCAGGAACAAATTGCTTTCCAGGGGCTACCTGCCCGGATTTGCTGGTTGGGATTGGGCGAACGGGAAAAAGCTGGACTGGCCTTCAATGAACTGGTGAGGCAGGGTAAGGTAAAAGCTCCGATTGTGATTGGGCGCGATCACCTCGATACAGGTTCGGTGGCTTCCCCCAATCGCGAAACCGAAGCCATGCTCGACGGTTCAGACGCCGTAGCCGATTGGCCGATCCTCAACGCTCTGATCAATACAGCGGGTGGCGCCAGCTGGGTGTCCTTGCACCACGGCGGTGGGGTAGGTATGGGCTACTCCATCCATGCCGGGATGGTAATCGTGGCCGATGGTACCGAAGAGGCTGCGCGCCGCCTCAAGCGGGTACTGCACAACGACCCTGCGATGGGGGTTATTCGCCATGCGGACGCTGGGTATGATATTGCGAAGGATGTGGCGCGGCAACATCGTTTGGAATTGAAATAGAAGAACTATTAATGAACCACCTTAGGCACCTTAGAACACCTCAGAAGTATACTCCTAAGGTGTTCTAAGGTGCCTAAGGTGGTTCACTAAAACTTAGCTGGTTAAAATTGCCACCTCCATGCTTTTGACCAATATCAAATACTTATTGGGTGTACATACTGAAACCAAAGCTTTGCGTGGTCAGGCACTGGGGCAATTGCCCAGTATCGAGCAAGCTTACCTGCGCATAGAAGGCACTCAGATCGTGGACTACGGTCCAATGAGTGCATTAAAAACTTACGAAAGCCCCACTCAGACTCAAGACCTGAGCGGTCGGTACGTACTGCCATGTTGGTGTGATTCGCATACCCACCTGGTTTTTGCAGGCAGCCGTGAGCAGGAATTTGTGGACAAAATCCGCGGACTTACTTATGCGGAGATCGCTCAAAAAGGCGGAGGAATTTTGAATTCAGCCCAGTTACTGCAAAAAACACCAGCCGAAGTACTGTTCCAACAAGCCTGGAAACGATTGGAGGCCTTAAAAAAACTAGGCACTGGCGCGATTGAAATCAAAAGTGGCTATGGGCTGACTCCCGAAGCAGAAATAAAAATGCTACGGGTAATCAAACGCCTCAAGCAGGAAGCAAATATTCCGATCAAAGCCACCTTTTTAGGCGCACATGCTTTTCCAACTGTGTTTAAAGATGATCGGCGTGGTTACATCCGCCAAATCATTGAAGAAATGTTGCCAGTCATTGCCCTCGAAGGATTGGCCGACTACATCGATGTATTTTGCGAACAAGGTTTTTTTACACCAGCTGAAACCGCACAGATTTTAGAGGCCGGTCGACGCTACGGGTTAAAAGCCAAGTTACACGCCAATCAATTGCACAATTCAGGGGGAGTGCAAGTGGGGATTCAGGCGGGAGCGGTTTCGGTAGATCACCTGGAAAACATTGGTCCAGAAGAAGTTCAACTTTTGGCCCAACATCCTACGATTGCAACCTTGCTGCCTTCAGCCGCTTTTTTCCTGCGTTTACCATACCCTCCGGCGCGGCAGTTGATCGAAGCGGGGGCGGCAGTGGCCTTGGCTACTGACTTCAATCCGGGCTCTTCGCCAAGTGGCAATATGCCATTTCTGGTCGCATTGAGTTGTATCCAAATGCGGATGCTGCCCGAAGAAGCCATCAATGCAGCAACTTTTAATGGAGCTTGTGCGATGGAAGTACAAGAGGAAGTAGGGAGTATTGCGGTGGGCAAAAGGGCCAACTTGATGGTGACCAAAGCGATGCCTTCGTTGGCGTATCTGCCTTATGCTTTTGGCAGCAATTTGATTGAACAAGTATTGATTAATGGGAGTGTGTATCATCGGGAGTTGTGATCCCGAAGCGACATTTTTATTAGCACAAAGAACACAAAGTGGGCACAGAGGACACAAAGAGTCGTCAACGTCTAACTTTGTGTCCTTTGTGCCCACTTTGTGTCCTTTGTGCTAAAAAAATGTCGCTTTGGCGTTGCAAAAACTCGAGATGATGCACGTTCTTTCAACGTTGAACCATGCATTTTCATCCCGCTAACCTCACCGACGTCCAATCCCGTACCCGCATCCGCCCATATGAAACCAAGTTAGGTGAACGCATCCTGGTTCAAGCTGAGCTCGAATCCTCCGGCCCTCGGTTTGCCTTATTTGGCGTAAAAGAAGACCTGGGTGCCCGCGCCAATTTTGGCCTGGGTGGTGCAGCTACGGCATGGGATGCTTTTCTAAACGCCTTTCTGAACGTGCAAGACACGCCATTTTTGCGGGGCCAGGAAATTCAATTGTTGGGGCATTTTGATTTTACGGTTTTGCCAAATCATACCGATGTAGCCTTGATGCGGCAACAAGTAGAGCAGATCGATGCCGA
The DNA here is from genome assembly GCF_965225875.1 of Haliscomenobacter sp. GTDB lineage: Bacteria > Bacteroidota > Bacteroidia > Chitinophagales > Saprospiraceae > Haliscomenobacter. Next base: position 2,842,449 of record NZ_CBDDBS010000002.1, read on the forward strand.
GGTCAGTGCATTGGTTAGCCAGATTGTGGGCGCCGGGAAAATCCCTTTGATCATTGGAGGAAGCCACGCCGGAGCCTATGCCAACCTGAAGGGAGCAGCCCTGGGCATGAGAAAAAACAAGCCCGATGCAGTGGTGAATTGTATCAATCTGGATGCGCATTCCGATTATCGCATAATGGAAGGTAGGCATAGTGGCAATGGTTTTCGTTACGCGCAGGAAGAGGGGTATTTGCAAGGGTATTCCATCTTGGGTTTGCATGAAAACTATACCCCTGAAACCATTTTAGAGGATTTACAACAGCATCCTGGTATCCAGTTTTCAACCTGGGAAGACATCTTTTTGCGGGAGAAACTAAACTTTGCTCAAGCCCTGGAGCAATCTATTGCCTTTACGCAGCGTGGAGGAAATCGGGTAGGGATTGAGTTGGATGTAGATTGTATCGAAAATGTATTGTCCAGTGCCCTAACCCCGAGCGGCATCAGTACCCAACAAGTCCGGTATTATTTGTACCAAACGGCTCGGCGTTGTGAAATTGCCTACTTGCACATTTGTGAGGCCGCTACTAGTTTGGAAAACGGTTTAGAAAACCGCAGTACGGGAAAACTATTGAGTTACTTGGTTAGCGATTTTGTAAAAGGATATCTGGAGCGAAATCCATAAAATAAAAAAACCGCATTGGTCTATTGATCAACGCGGTTTTTATTTGTGCTCATTGTGAGCTAGTATTTAATCGTCGGAATCATCATCGCTGCCGCTGATGGGTGCCAATTTAATGGCTTCAGGGCTTGCGAGGAGTTTATCCTTAATTTTGAGTTCCAATTCCAGAGCCACTTCTGGGTTGTCTACCAAAAATTGCTTGGCAGATTCACGACCCTGGGCAATTTTAGCACCAGCGTAGCTGTACCAGGCCCCACTCTTTTGAATGACATCGTAATCGACGCCCATGTCCACAATCTCGCCGGATTTAGATACCCCTTCACCAAAGGTGATGTCGAAAGTAGCAACGCGGAATGGTGGTGCCAGTTTATTTTTCTTTACGGTTACCTTCACCTGGTTACCAACCACGTTTCCATCCTTGTCTTTGATGGCTGCGCCGGATTTACGGATGTCCAAACGAATGGAAGCATAGAATTTCAATGCGTTACCCCCAGTAGTGGTTTCAGGGTTACCGAACATCACCCCAATTTTTTCGCGCAACTGGTTGATGAAGATGCAGCAGCAATTGGTTTTGCTGATGCTGGCGGTCAGTTTCCGCATGGCCTGGGACATCAAACGGGCTTGTACACCCACTTTGGAATCGCCCATTTCCCCTTCAATTTCACTGCGCGGTACCAGTGCAGCAACAGAGTCCACAACCAAAATATCGATAGCGCCGGAGCGAATCAGGTTTTCAGCAATTTCAAGGGCTTGTTCACCATTGTCGGGTTGAGAAATCAGGAGCTCATCCGTCTTTACGCCCAACTTTTCAGCGTAAAAGCGATCAAAGGCGTGTTCTGCATCCACAATGGCCGCAATTCCACCTTGCTTCTGACATTCTGCAATGGCGTGAATGGCTAGTGTGGTTTTACCGGAAGATTCCGGGCCATAAATTTCCACGATTCTACCCTTGGGGAGTCCATTGATGCCCAGCGCAATATCCAGACCTAATGAACCTGTAGGAATGACTTCAATATGGGCTACTTGTTTATCGCCCAAACGCATGATCGTGCCTTTACCGAAGGTCTTATCCAGACGATCCATGGTAAGTTGGAGGGCTTTTAACTTTTGGTCTTTGTCCAGTTGCGACATGGTGATTTGTGTTACGTTTGTATGCTCAAATAATATTAACAGCTTAAACAAGCTTCTACAAAGTTAGTATTAAATGTTTTAAATGCAAATTTTTGTGAAACAATTTTTAGAAAAAAGAAAAAGCGGAACCTGGATGATCATCCAGATTCCGCTTTTTCACGTGTACCATCTGATACCTTAATCCTGACCTTGAAGGGCAGCTGAGCGTTTGCTGTACTGCAGGATATTTTGTAAAGTGGATGCCTTCGCATTGAACTTTACCTTGGGCAGTTGTTCGTAAGCTTTGCGCAGTTCGCGGTATTCTTCGCGTAGTAAAATGTTGTCTTGCAGCGCTTCACGAACGGCCAGCGTTTCCGCAGCCGAAGTTTCTTGATAAAGGTATTTAATGAGCATGTCTTGAGTAAAGGTTTGATCCATGTAGCATTGTTTAATGACTGAATATCAAGTGTAAAACAAACGAAGCTAAAAAAATATTGCACCAATCCGAAAATTATTTCACAAATGCCTAATTGGCGTCTTTTGGGCAATTTGGTTTTGTCTAAGTTTTAAAGGAAAAGCTTAAACAAAAATCACCAAACGCTGTTACCCTTCCAGTTTTTACACCAACAAAGAAAATACCTTGGCAAAAAGAGTAGTTGTAATTGGGGCTGGATTTGCTGGCCTGGCTGCTGCATGTTGTTTGGCAAAAGCAGGGCACAGCGTCACTATTTTGGAAAAAAACAGTGTGCCCGGTGGTCGTGCCCGCCAGTATACTGCAGACGGTTTTGTGTTTGATATGGGGCCCAGCTGGTACTGGATGCCGGATGTGTTTGAACAGTTTTTCAACCATTTTGGAAAAAAAACCGCTGATTATTACCAACTCAAGCGTCTGGATCCTTCTTACTCCATTTTTTTTAGCCAGGATGATGTCATGCAGGTGCCTGCGGGCATGGACGAACTCTTTGCACTTTTTGAGCGCTACGAGCCGGGGAGCAGCCACAACCTGAAAAAATTTCTGGACGAAGCTCAATACAAATACGAGGTTGGAATGGCTGATTTTGTACACAAGCCCAGTCATTCCATCCTGGAATTTGCCGACATGCGTATCCTCAAAAGTATGTTTCGCCTGCAAATGTTCACCAGCATGTCGACGCATGTGCGGAAATTGTTCAAGAATCGTCAGTTGATCGAATTGTTGGAATTTCCGGTACTCTTCCTGGGAGCAACCCCAGCCAAAACTCCAGCCATGTACAGCCTGATGAATTACGCAGATATGGCTTTGGGCACCTGGTACCCCATGGGTGGCATGTACAAAATTGTAGAGGCCATGGTGAGTCTGGCCGAAGAATTGGGGGTTGTATTGCAGCTCAATCAAGAGGTCAAACAAATCGTCACTAGCAATGGCCTGGCTACAAAAGTCATCACCCAGAACGCAGAATATGCGGTCGATGCTGTGGTAGGTGGTGCGGATTACCACCACCTGGACCAACAAGTACTGGCTCCGGATCAGCGCAATTACGATGAGACGTATTGGGAAACCAGGGTTATGGCACCTTCTTCTTTGTTGTTTTATGTAGGAGTGAAAAAGCGACTGAAGAACCTCCAACACCACAACCTATTTTTTGATGAAGATTTCACCCAACACGCGATCGATATTTATGAGCAGCCGCGTTGGCCCGAGAAGCCTTTGTTCTACGTTTGTGCGCCTTCTATCACCGATCCGAGTGTAGCCCCGGAAGGATATGAAAACTTGTTTATCCTGATTCCCTTAGCCCCGGATTTGGAAGATACTGAAGCCCTGCGGGAACGCTATTACCAGGTGGTGATGGAACGTTTGGAGCGACTCACGGGGCAGGAAATCCGCTCGGAAGTGGTGTACAAGCGCTCTTACGCGCATCGCGATTTTGTACAGGATTACCACGCGTTTAAAGGAAATGCCTACGGCCTGGCAAATACTTTATTTCAAACCGCCTTTTTGAAGCCTAAACTACGTAGTAAAAAAATAGCGAACCTGTTTTTTACGGGCCAGCTCACAACCCCTGGACCAGGCGTACCACCTTCACTCATTTCGGGGCAGGTGGTAGCGCGCGAGGTCGCTAAATTATGGCCATAAAATCAAAAACACGCTAAAAATCAGCCGAACCTATGATGAGTTTATTCAACAGCACTTGTATGGAGTGCAGCCAACTGATCACCCAACGCTACAGTACCTCATTTTCGATGGGGATCAAGGTGTTTGACAAAGCTTATCGAGCACCGATTTATGCGATTTACGGATTCGTCCGCTTTGCTGATGAAATTGTGGATACTTTTCACGGATACAACAAAGCCGAGCTCTTGCAGCGCTTTAAAGAAGACACCTATCGGGCCATCGAGGAGGGCATTAGCCTTAACCCGGTCTTACAAGCATTTCAACAAGTGGTCAATCAGTACAAAATCGAACGTGAACTGATTGAAGCTTTCTTGTTCAGCATGGAAATGGATTTGCACCATCACCAGTACGAGGATCGTTTGTACCAGGAGTACATTTATGGTTCAGCAGAAGTGGTCGGACTGATGTGCCTGCGGGTATGGACCAATGGCAATGATGAGGAATACCAACGCCTGAAAGCGCCGGCACGTAGTCTGGGAGCAGCCTTCCAAAAGATCAATTTTCTGCGCGACATGAAAAGTGATTTTGATGAAAGGGGCAGGGTTTATTTTCCAGGAGTGGATTTTCGTCAATTTACCGAAGCAGATAAACTTAAAATAGAGTCCGATATCAAAGCTGATTTTGATCACGCTTATACGGGTATTGTACAATTGCCTAAGGGTGTACGTTTTGGGGTGTATTTGGCGTACGTGTATTATACCAAGTTGTTTCAAAAAATCAAAAATTCTCCGGCGCATCAGGTACAAAAACAAAGAATTCGGGTGCACGATGGTCGAAAGGTTGCTCTACTTTTGAGCTCAGCCGTCAGGAATAGTTTAAATTTGCTGTAAAATCGAATATGAAAACAGATCTTACAGCTCCCCATACACCGATGTCGAATGGTTGGAAATGGCCTATTTTGTTATGGCCTTATGCACTTGTTATTTTACTCGCGGTTTTAGGACACATCAACCTGGGGCAGTTGGTTTACGATGTACCAACTTTGGCCCATTTGCCTTTTCTGGAAAGCAGATTGACTTATGCTTATGTACATATTTTCACTTTCGTGCCTGTTTTTTTGTTGAGTTTTGACCGCAAGGTGCATTATTATAAATCCTGGCTGGATTTGTTTCCTTCCATCCTCATCATGGCGGCTTTTTTCATCGTCTGGGATGTGTACAAAACTTTAGCCGGGGTCTGGGGCTTTAATGGGTATTATGTCACCGGGCTGAACATCGTATACTTGCCCTGGGAAGAGTTGCTGTTTTTTGTAACGGTACCCTTTGCCAGTATCTTTATCTACGAATGCCTCAACGCCTACTTTCCGGGCGATCCATTGGCGCGTTGGGACAAACCCATCACCCTCGGATTGATCATTGGCTGTTTTATACTTGGCCTTCTTTATATTAGCAAAGCGTATTCCAGTACTACCTTTATCCTTACTGGTGGCTTTATGTTGTACCACTGGTACTATGTTCCAAACACTTACCGTACCCGCTTTTATCGGGCTTTTTTGGTCATTTTGATCCCTTTTTTATTGGTAGATGGGGTACTTACTGGTGGTTTTACCAAAGAGCCGATTGTGTTGTACAACCCTGAAGAGTATATGGGCATTCGTATCCTTTCTGTACCATTTGAAGATGCGGTGTATGGTTTTTTACTCCTATTTGGGGTTTGTTACTGGTTGGAGTGGTTGCGCAAGAACCATTAGTAGTGGGGCTTTTATAGTCCCTTAGTCTACTTTTTTACGTCCTTCTTTTTTTTGCGTTTAACTTTGGGCCACTATTTCAGCAAGCGATAAAGAACCGAGTACAAGATGGACATGCTTTTGAGTGGTATCAAAGTAGGGCTTATTCTTAGTTTTATGATTGGGCCCATTTTCTTCGCGTTGGTACAAACTAGTGTTGAAGAAGGCTTCCGAGCCGGCGCAATGGTTGCCTTAGGCATTTGGGTAAGTGATACCTCTTTTGTATTGGCGGTATATTATGGTGTGTCTTATTTGGCAGAAATTGTAAAAGCACCAAGTTTTTCCCTGATTCTGGGCATTGCAGGCAGCATCTTGCTGGCTTGTTTTGGATTGGTCACCCTTTTGACCATCCCCAAGGGTTTATTGACCGGTGTCCTGCCGGAGTACAAACGCAGTTCAAGTTATTTATCCTTATTCATCAAAGGTTTTTTGATCAATACGATCAACCCCTTTACCGTCTTTTTTTGGACCAGCTTGATGGGAACAGTAGTGGTTAAAGATGGGTTTGATGGCCAGCAGGCCTCCTGGTTTTTTGGGGGTGTACTGGGTACCATTGTGGTAACCGATTTATTAAAAGTGATTTTGGCGAAAAAAATTCGCTACAGTTTGCGACCCGTTCACCTGCTTTGGTTGCGCCGAATATCGGGGGGCGCTTTAATTGTTTTCGGAGTGGTTTTGTTGTTCAGGGTTTTATTCCTGCTGCAAGGGTAAAATTTCGAATTCGAGCAGTAGTTCCAACGTAGAGAAAACGAAAATCAATAAACCTACTCCAGGCACACTGACCTGGGCCTGAATGTATTCTTTTCCCGCAAGCACCTGCGGACAAACCTGAAGATCCGGATACAATTTTTTTACTTCGGCCAAAGAAATACCTTTTTTAAAGCTGATGCGTGGTAGCTTCACAACTCATAACAGTTTAAACAAAAAATGTCCAATCTAGACACTTTTTGCACTAGGAAGAAGGCAAATTGCTATGAGTTTTTTGGTGAGGGAGTCAAAAAAATTGGGGAATAGAATGTAGGAATTAAGGTACAATTATTCTAGTTCCATTCAAACGTTTCGATCATTTTTCGCAGGTCTTTTTTTACAAAATCGTACACGGGGGCCAATGAATCCGTGTTGATCTTGGTTTTAAAGTACAAGGAAGCCCGAAAGAAATGTTCTTTTTCATCCGTAATGAAAAATTGGAAAGGGGTTGCCGCAGGGCCTTCAATGGAAAAAACCATCCCTTGCAGGTCTGGGCCACGATTGATGCGTTCTTCTTCGATGTAATTGGCTTTTTTGTTGTGCCAGTCCACGAGTTCAAATGCATCGGATTTGAGTTTATCCAGAGACTTCCCTACCCCAATTCTGGAGTAAGTGCAATAAATCCGGCACTCAAAATCTGGATAGTATAAATCAAACCAGCAGGGGTTATCAGGCTTTATACCGTTTTGCCCGGTGTCCTGCTGGACTACACTACAAGTAGGATATTGAAAAGTAAATGCACAGTAGTTTTCATCAAAAGGCCGAAAGGCTTTTTGTGGATAAATGACCCGAGGAAAGGCCCTTGGGCGTGGAATGGGTGTGGGCGCATCACAAGCTATTGCCAATCCAGCAATCGATAATAAAAATGCAAAACGAAAGAGTAAGGCCATGTATTTAAATCAGCATGCGGCCATAACATCGCAAAGTCTGAGGGCTTAATCCTTTGACTTTGCGATGTATGCCTGTAAACTAAAAGGGCAAATCATCATCTGCCGTTACGGGTGCTTCCTCAGCAGAAGTGGGCATCGGCGCTTCACTAACGCTGGAAGTATTGTTGCGATTGTATGGATCGTCTTTTTCGGAAGGGAAATAGTTGCTGTTGCCGCCTGTGCCACCCTTACGCGCGTCTACGATACGGAAATACTCGCCAACCACCTCTGTGGTTTTGCGGTTATTGCCTTCTTTGTCTTGCCAGGTGCGATGCGTCAACTTACCTTCCAGATAAATCATCATACCTTTTTTCAAGTTCTTTTCGGCCCGTTCAGCAACTGAGCGCCACAAAATAATGTCGTGCCATTCGGTCAGATCCTGCCAGTTGCCCTCTTTGTCCTTGTAACTTTCACTTGTAGCCAGTGAAAACTTGGCTACCATTGCACCATTTTCCAAACTGCGGACTTCGGGGTCGCGTCCCAAGTTGCCAATGAGAATTACACGATTTACCATTGTTTTAAATTTTTATAAATTTACAACAAAGTAAAACAAAAAGCTATACCCCCGCACTACCATTTTTCATTTTTTTGTTCCCGCGCAGTTTGGGCAAAAAGAAGGCAGTCCAAAAGTATAGCTATTTGATAAACAGTGCTGTATAAAAAAGATCGAGTTCCTTTTTGTACCTTATTCCTCTTCGGAATGCTTCGAACGGGTACCGTGGATCAAGCGATGAGGATTGGCAATGTTCAAATTGATCGTATCCTTTGGCGCTGAATTGATGCTTTCCCACAACAAATCCTTGAGTTCCATCAGGCCCTGTTCGGCTACGGCGGAGATGAACAAATGTGGAATATCTTTCGGAATAGTGGGCAGTAGCATTTCTTTTAGCTCATCGTCGATCAGGTCTGCCTTGGTAATGGCCAACAATCGGGGTTTGTCCAACAATTCCGGGTTGTACACCCGCAGCTCATTCTCCAAAATCTGGTATTCCCGATTGATGTCGTCGGTATCGGCAGGTACCATGAACAGGAGCGTTGAATTGCGCTCGATGTGGCGCAAAAAACGCAAACCCAAACCTTTGCCCTCACTGGCGTGCTCGATGATCCCCGGTATATCGGCCATCACGAAGGATTTTCCATCGCGGTAAGGCACAATCCCCAGGTTAGGCGTCAGGGTAGTAAAGGGATAATCGCCAATTTTGGGCTTGGCCGCCGAAATCACGGACAAGAGGGTCGATTTACCTGCATTTGGAAAGCCAACCAAACCTACGTCCGCCAATACCTTCAGCTCCAGAATTTTCCATTCTTCAAGCCCTGGCCCGCCCGGTTGGGCATGGCTGGGTGTTTGGTTGGTGGGGGATTTAAAAAAGGCATTGCCTTTGCCACCTTGGCCACCCGGTGTGATGATTTTTATTTCATCGTGTTCGGTGATTTCGAATTCGATCTCGCCCGTTTCTGCGTCCTTGGCTACCGTGCCCAGTGGAACGTCCAGAATGACGTCCTCACCATCGGCGCCCGTACAATTGCCACCCCGGCCGTTGCCGCCCGCTTTAGCAATCACGTGCTTGCGGTATTTGAGGGACAGCAGGGTCCACACGTTGCGATTGCCCCGCAGGATGATGTGCCCACCCCGGCCGCCATCGCCGCCGTCAGGGCCTCCCTTTGCCGTCATTTTGTCCTGAAGAAAATGAACAGATCCTGATCCCCCCGCGCCAGAACGGCAACAAATTTTCACATAATCTACAAAGTTCTGTTCAGCCACACTGCATAGTTGAGGAGTTGAAGGAAGTTGAGGAAGGTTGAGAAGTTGAGGCTGCCGCAGCATCTTGCACCTCGACTTCGCTCGGTGACCGACGCTGCGGCAGCCTCAACTTCTCAACTTCTCAACCTTCTCAACCCATGATTAAAGACTATCTATCTCCGCGCACAAGCGCTCGAAAATTTCTTCAATTTCCCCAACGCCATTGATTTTAATTGAGCGACCATATTCGTCGTAAAAATCAAAAACGGGGGAGGTTTCAGCTTTGTATACCGCGATGCGTTTGCGAATGACATCTTCACTGGCATCGTCGGCACGTCCTGATGTTTTGCCTCTATTGCTTAAACGGTCCACGAGTTCTTCATCGGGTACCTCCAACATGATCAATTTTGAAATGCGCTCATCCTTTTCATCCATCAGCGCATTCAAAGCTTCACTTTGGGGAATGGTACGAGGGAAACCATCAAAAATATACCCGGCTACGTCGGGATTGGCTTCCACTTTATTGCGCAACATTCCAATGGTCACAGAGTCAGGCACCAACATGCCCCGATCCATGAAACTTTTGGCTTCCAGTCCGAGGGGGGTACTATTTCCTATTTCATAACGAAAAAGATCACCTGTAGAAATGTGCAAGAGCTGATACTTATCAACCAGTTTAGCCGCTTGGGTTCCTTTACCTGATCCTGGAGGACCAAAGAGTATCAAATTGATCATGTTTAAAGTAGGTTTTGCGTAGCAAAAGAAGCAAAAGTTATTGAAAAAATTAAGGGTTTGAAAGTTATTAATTAACCTTCAAACCCTCAAGTGATTCATTTGGCAAAAGTTGAGGGGTTAAAAAACGGCACTTCGGCTTAGCTCAGTGGCTGTTTTTTAACTCCCTCAACTTAAGTTTTACCTTCTTGGACCGATCGAAAAGCACCGAGTTTCAATTTCGGCAATCAAACCCATGGGTTCAATTGTTTCTTCGGGCACCAAGTTGAGCTGAGCAGTTACTACCTGAGCGGCAGTGGGTGCAGGAGCCACCTGCATGACTTGTGGGCCATACAACCCAACAAAGTCGGCTTTTTGTACAATTCTTCGTGCGGAAACGCTTTTGGCGTTCCAGTAGCTTGATTCATTCAGATTGTCGATAGCGACGCCTTTGGAGCAGCAGCTATGGATGAATCTGAGGCCATTTTCATCGTTGGAGTAAACCATGGCGACGTGAAAAACCCTGCTGTTGGCCGAACGGCGGAAAAAAAGCAGATCACCAGGCTGTGCAGCGCTCAGTTCAATTTTTTCGCCTTCCAGTTCCTGGGCGCGAGATGAACGTGAAACGTTGACTTTAAAATGAGCCAAAACGTAGGAAGTAAACCCGGAGCAGTCAAAACCGGTTACCGGAGAATATCCGGCGTAACGGTATGGCAACCCCATGTAAAGTTGTGCATAATCCAGAACGTCCTTGCGAAATCGCTTTTCTGCTTCTGCTACCGTTGTAGGCAGATCTGCAGGAATAGATACGTTAAGCGTCGTAGGTGCACAAGTTCCTAAGGCTAAACAAGTAGTTAATACTTCTAGCATATAATAAGTACGTTGGTTCGCATGAATGATTTATGTATGGGACTACATGGGATGTGTAACTGGGTGATTATTTGACAAATATGTTCGGATGGGACCGATGCAAAGATAAAGCAAAATTTCTGAAAGTTTCACCACTTGAAAGTGTTAAAACTTTCAATTTGCTCATTTTCAAGTAATTACAGGGAAAATTTGTTGAAAAAAGACTAAAAAAACTGGCGAAAATTCGCCTCATGGGAGTGGAAAAAGTTGAACATTGGCAAGATAGGAAATTTGTTTTGGATTTCGTACATCAATCTAAATAAAATGTCTACTTTCCGAAAAAAAGGAAGTCAATCCATGGAAAAAAACACCAATGAATCCGGCTCTTTAGCGATTCCTTTTGTAAAAAATCAACCCCGTATCCTGCAAGGTTGGGCTTTTTTTGACTGGGCCAACAGTGCTTATGCGCTCGTGATAACCGTAGCAATCTTTCCGGGCTATTTTTTGCACGTTACTGCCGACGAGGTCAAAATTTTGGGGTTAAAGATCAGTGATGGTACCCTGTATTCCTTTTCTTTGTCCTTTGCCTACTTGCTGATTGCCCTGGTTTCACCCCTACTTTCCGGAATTGCCGATTATGGAGGGCGCAAAAAAGTTTTCCTGCGCTTTTTTACCACATTAGGTGCACTGGCTTGCATTGGTTTGTTGTTTTTTACGGACATGAAAACGCTCTGGGTTGGGGTCACCTGTTTTATCCTGGCTACCATCGGTTTTTCGGGTGGGCTGGTTTTTTACAATGCCTTTTTGCCGGAGATCGCAACGGAGGATCGTTACGACAAAGTGAGCGCGACGGGGTTTAGTTACGGCTTTGCGGGGAGTATCATTTTGCTGGTGACGAACCTGATCGTGATTCAGAACTTCGAGTGGTTCGGTTTTTCTGAAAGTTTAAAGGCGGTTCCAGTAGCTTTTGTAATGGTGGGTTTGTGGTGGCTTGGTTTTGCACAAATCCCCCTGCGCCGTTTGCCGGAAGATGCGCGCCATCCTTATTCCAGAGCCTTGCTCAAGCGAGGTTATGAAGAAGTGAGTAAAACGGCTCGTCGGGTACTGGCCCGTCCCAATATGTTGCGCTACCTGTCTGCGTTCTTTTTTGCCAATGCAGGTGTACAGTCCGTACTGTATCTGGCCTCCATTTTTGCCGAAAAGGAATTGCATTTTAATACCTCAAATTTGATTGTGCTGATTTTGATTTTGCAGGTGGTTGGCATTGGGGGCGCCTATTTATTTGCCTGGATTTCCAGCAAAAAGGGCAATAAAAATGCGATGATGTACATGATGGTGATTTGGACCATGATTTGTGTTGGCGGCTATGTGGTCAGGACGGGTCTGGATTTTTACTTTCTTGCCGCAGCTGTAGGCCTGGTGATGGGGGGCATGCAGTCCCTGGCAAGGGCGACTTACGCCAAATTGTTGCCTGAAGATACTCCTGATACCGCCTCTTACTTCAGTTTTTACGATATCCTGGATAAACTCTCCACCGTGATGGGCACTTTTGTTTTTGGCCTGATCACCCAACTCAGCGGCGGAATGCGCAACTCGGTACTGTCGCTGGCGGTGTTTTTTATCATCAGCCTGATTATCATGCGGCGGGTGGTGGTTACTAAAGAGGAAACTGAATTAGGGTAGGTTGAGGAAAGTTGAGGAGTTGAGGCTACCGCGAACGGCTTAGACAAAGACCATGTCAACACCGTTCGCGGTAGCCTCAACTCCTCAACTTCTCAACTCCTCAACTTTTTCCAATCGTTTTTCTATTTTTGCAGCTCGTTTTTAACATCCAATACAAATGAGCACGCTGCAACAAACGATTGAACAAGCCTGGGAGGACCGCAGTCTCCTGGACCAAACGGAGGTCAAAGAAGCCGTATTTCAGGTAGTAGAGCTACTGGACAAGGGGCAACTCCGCGTAGCCGAACCCACTGCCGATGGCAACTGGAAGGTGAACGATTGGGTCAAAAAAGGGGTAGTGATGTACTTCCCACTGCGCCAAATGGAAACCATCGAGGTTGGCCCATTTGAATTTCACGACAAAATTCCACTCAAAAAATCATATGCCGAGATGGGTGTGCGGGTAGTCCCTCACGCCATTGCGCGTTATGGCTCTTTCTTGGAGCGTGGCGTCATCATGATGCCCAGCTACGTCAACATTGGTGCCTGGGTAGGTAGTGGCACGATGGTGGATACCTGGGCTACGGTAGGCTCCTGTGCTCAGATTGGGCGCAACGTACACCTCAGCGGGGGCGTAGGTATTGGCGGGGTACTGGAACCACCACAAGCTGCTCCAACGATCATCGAAGACGATTGTTTCATCGGCTCTCGCTGCATCGTGGTTGAAGGGGTACGGATTGAAAAAGAATGTGTTCTGGGGGCCAACGTAGTGCTCACCAACAGTACCCATATCATTGATGTGAGTGGCCCAGAGCCGGTCACCTATCGGGGCCGGGTACCAGCACGTTCGGTGGTCATTCCCGGGTCTTATACCAAAGAATTCCCTGCCGGAACCTACCAGGTGCCTTGCGCGTTGATCATCGGGCAGCGCAAAGAAAGTACCGATAAAAAGGTATCGCTGAATGATGCGCTGCGGGATTACAGTGTAGCGGTTTAAGAACCAATACTGGACATTTTTGCTCGGAGGACATGAATAGCCCCTGGCTTCAGCCTGGGGTCGTGGAAACGCCCTCTTGATTGGGCTTTAGCCACCGCCTTAATTATCAAGCTAGGGCTAAAGCCGAAATTGGAGGTTATTACGTTAACCTGAAGCCAGGGGCTATTCATGTCCTCCGAGCAAAACCGTCGAGTTCTGTGCGATTTAACTCCAGAACCTTGGAATCATGAAATATTTAATTGTCGGCCTAGGGAATATTGGTGCCGAATACGCAGACACCCGGCACAACGTCGGCTTTCTGGTGGTGGATCAACTGGCCAAAGACGCCGAGGCTAGCTGGGAAACCGAACATTTGGGTGCCCTGAGCAAGGTCAAACACAAAGGACGTACCCTCATTTTGCTCAAACCTTCCACGTACATGAACCGCAGTGGCAAGGCGGTGAATTATTGGTTACAGAAGGAAAAAATTCCGATTGAAAATCTGCTGATTGTGTTGGATGACCTCAATCTGGAATTTGGCAAACAGCGCCTGCGCGGCAAGGGTAGTGATGGAGGACACAATGGACTCAAAGACATTGATCAGGCCATTGGCAACAACTACGCCCGCTTGCGCATTGGGATCGGCAATGATTTCCGCAAAGGACAACAAGTGGATTTTGTACTCGGTGAATGGTCGGATGAGGAGAATGTGGATTTGCCCGAAATCATCAAGTATGCCGCCGATACGAGTAAAAGTTTTGCGGCAGTAGGCCTGGCACATACGATGAATACATTTAATAAGAAGTGATTTTATTTTTGCTGGAATACAAAGGCACCAAGAGAACAAGTCTTTTGGTGCCTTCGCATTTGTACCATGTACGTTTTTTGTTTAACCCAACATCAAAATAAGCAATTGCTACACAAAAAACAGCTGTGGTTGGAATGTAATCGGTTTACTTGCTACCAATTTTAACAAATCAACTGAACTCAAAATCCCTACCACTTCGTTGTGCTCTCTGACCAACAAATGGTGAATGCCATTTTTCAACATCAAATTGGCTGCAGTAGCAGTGGAGTCATCTTTGTTGATGTAGCACAGCTTGGTACTCATCACACTCATTACAGGTAAAGTGGAATCCTTGACGTTGCGCAGATCGCTGTCGGTTACAATGCCCAGGATGTCTGCACCCGAGCCTTCATCGGTAATGGGAACAGCACCGATGTCGTGCTTGCTCATTAATTTCCTTAAATCTTGCACAGTAGTCTCTACAGTGGCCATCACGACAGGACTACTCATGAGTTGCTTAATGGTCTTCATCAGTGTTATGGCTTTATAAATGATCAATAGTGGATTGCCCTAATTTTTACGAGATTATGGTCAAAATGCACTGATTTCAGTCATGACCAAGGATGATTTTGGTCAAGTCAATCAGTAATAAATTACTTCACAATTGGTTATCAGCGTTGCAGGTTTGGGGTTTTGCAGCAGCGAAAAAGGGCCTTTAAGTGCTTGTCTATTTTTTTGGAGAGGATAATTTCAAACTTTTTCAATTTAAATCTATCCAAGGATTAATGCAAGGGGTATATTGTTAAAAAAAACGTTTATGCGCCTTTTCATACCCTATTTATTTTGCTGCTTTTTTGCCTGGCCCAATCTAACCACTGCGCAGTTACAGCCTACTGACTGGTTGATTCAGCCCAGCACCGCCAAAGCCCAAGTACTGGTCAGTGCCGATGGAAAAACCATTGAGCTCAACAATGGCCTGTTGCGCCGGAGCTTCCGTTTGCAGCCCAATCTGGTTTGTTACGATTATTACAACCTGAGCAACGGTCAACAACTCATTCGAGCCCTCAAACCCGAAGCAGAAGTGAGCATCAGCGGTAAAAAATACGCCATTGGTGGTTTGTATGGGCAAAAAGAACAAGCCTATCTTTTGCCGGAATGGCTGAATACCTTCAGCGCGAACCCGCAAGATTTTCAATACCAAACTTATGAAATCCAGGAGTTAAAACCCTTCCTCAATTGGCGATCAGCCACCTGGACGGGCAATCCCCAGCAAGCGAAAGGCAAAGTGCTGAGTTTGACTTTTCGGCACAATGCACCTGCACTGGCTGGGCTGAGCATCAAGGTGCACTACGCCCTTTACGATGGCATTCCCCTTTTGTGCAAATGGGTGAGCATCGACAACCAAAGCTCCAATAGCCGCTTCAAACTGGATCGCGTACTCAACGAAATTCTGGCCATGCCCGAAGAAGAAAGTGCCGTAGTGGGTAAACCCGAACAAATGAAAAAACCCCAGGGTATTTACATTGAAACCAATTATGCCTTCAACAATGCCATGCGTTACAACATCAGTGACCAAACTACGCATTGGAAAACGGACTCGGCTTATACCTCACAAGTCAACTATTATTACGAAACACCCTGCGTTTTAGAAGTGTATCCAGACTTCGCTCCAGGCATCGAACTTCAAGCAGGCGAGCATTTTGAATCCATCCGTACCTACGAGTTGCTTTTGGACAGTTACGACCGCGAGCGCCGGGGTTTGATGGTGCGCAAGATGTACCGCACGGTTGCACCCTGGACGACCCAAAACCCGATTTTTATGCATCTGGTCAGCAAAAATGACGAGCAGGTGCGCAGCATCATTGACCAGTGTGCGGAAACGGGATACGAAGGGGTCATTCTCAGTTTTGGCAGCCATTGCAATATGGAGGACACCAGTGCCGCCAACATCCAGCGTTGGAAAACATTGACCGATTATGCGCACAGCAAAAAAATCCTAATCGGTAGCTATTCCTTGTTCAGTAGTCGGCGCATCAGCGATGAGCACGATGTGATCAATCCGTTGACTGGGAAACCCGGGGGCGCTTTCTTTGGCAATGCTCCTTGTTTTGGCAGCGTATGGGGCCTGGCTTACCTGGAAAAACTTAAATTCTTCATGTTCAAAACCGGGTTCGATATTTTTGAAAACGACGGCCCTTATCCGGGCGACCGCTGTGCCTCCACCACTCACCCCGGCCACCGCGGACTGGAAGACTCACAATGGCGGCAAATGGCCCTGCAAAAGAGCCTTTACCGTTGGTGCAATGAAAATGGCATCTACGTGAATGCGCCCGACTGGTATTTTTTGGATGGTACCCATAAAATTGGGCTGGGTTACCGGGAGGTCAATTTCTCTTTGCCACGGGCGCAGCAGAAAATCCTCAATCGCCAGAATATTTTTGATGGTACCTGGGAAAAGACCCCTTCGATGGGCTGGGGTTTTGTGCCTTTGACCGTTTACCAGGGTGGTGGTGCCGAAGCGGTACTGGAGCCCCTTTCCGAACACCTCAACGATTACGAACAATTGATGGTACAATATTATGGTGCCGGGATACAGGCTTGTTACCGTGGACCCAGGTTGTACGATACCGAAACAACCAAACAAACCGTGATCCGGGTGATTGACTGGTATAAAAAGTATCGCCAGATCCTGAACGCCGATATCATACACCTGCGGCGGCCCGATGGCCGGGATTGGGATGGCATCCTGCACGTTGACCCCAATTTGCCCGAAAAAGGACTCTTGATGTTGTACAATCCACTCAAAGTGCCGATTAAACGGAGTATTCAAGTGCCTTTGTACTATGCTGGATTAGAAACAACTGCGGTTTTTAAGGAAAAAGGGGGGAAGTCCCAAAAATTGAAATTGAACCGAAATTACGAGGCGACGCTGGAAGTGGAAATCCCGGCAGAAAGCTACACCTGGTATGTGATCAATTAAAGCTTATCTAAGCCTTGTACAATCCTCTTCCGTTCTTCCTGATAAGGTGCCGCGGCCTGCTCCACTTTTTCAATAACTTCTTGTCGGGCGGTACTGGGATGCCCGCTATCAAAGGGCGGTTGAGGATTGTACTCCATCATCAGTTGAATGGACTCGGCAGTGGTTTGATCAAACAAAGCAGCTGCAATGGTCAGCCCAAAATCAATACCCGCAGTAACACCGCCTCCGGTAATGCGATTGCGGTCTTGTACAACCCGTTCGGTACGGACATCCACGTCAAACTGCCGCAACAAATCCAGCGAAAGCCAGTGGGTAGTAGCTTGATACCCGTCCAATAAACCTGCCGCTGCCAAGATCAATGCTCCTGTACAAACCGAAGTAACGTAACGCGCATCTTGACTTTGCTGGCGCAAAAACTGCAGCAATACTTCATCCTGCAAACACTCGTTGATGCCCGGTCCACCGGGTACACAGAGCACATCCAGCTGGGGTGCTGTATCAAAAGTGCCATTGGGCAGAATGCTCAGGCCCTTTTCGGTAACAATGGGGTCCAGGTTTTTTGCCAATAATAGAACCTGCGTATCGGGCAAACGGGCAAATACCTCGTATGGCCCGGTAAGGTCGAGTTGGGTGAGTCGAGGAAAAAGAATAAAACCGATGGTGGTCATGAGTGCGCGTTGAGGAGTTGAGAGGGTCAATTGTGATTCAAAAAATCATTCACCATACCTTTTAAAACTTCAGGCTGATCTGCATGAACCCAGTGGCCAGCATTGGGAATCGTTTGTAATGTACTACGGGGAAAAAGCTCTTGAATGTGTAGAATATCTTCGTCGCGCACATACCTGGATTGTTCTCCGCGTATAAATAAGGTAGGGCCTTCAAATGGATCAGCCTCAGTGGGTGGTTCCAAAATCTGGGCATAATCGCGGTAAATAATGGGCAAGTTCATTTTCCACTCAAAACCACCTTCTTTCAGCCGCGACAGGTTTTTGAGCAAAAACTGCCGCACGCCCCATTCTGGAATGTATTGCTCAAGGATGGCTTCAGCAGCCTGGCGGCTTTCCAGTGTATTGAGGTCAACGGCAAAAAGAGCGGCAAAAATTTCGTCGTGCCCAGGGACGTAAGGGCGCGGGGCAATGTCAACCACAATGAGTTTATCCACCATGTCGGGGTAGGTCAAGGCAAACTCCATCGCCACCTTGCCACCCATGGAATGCCCCAGGATATGGGCCTTATGGATCCAGTTCTGCTCCATAAAATCGTGCAAATCCTGCGCCATCGCCGGATAACTCAAGCCATCCACATGCGGCGAACGCCCGTGATTGCGCAAATCCACCAGGTATACCAGGTAATGCTCGGCCCAGGATTTAGCCAGGGTTTGCCAGTTGTCCAGGGTTCCAAAGAGGCCATGCAAAACGATGAGGGGTTCGCCTTGGCCGAGCGATTTATGGTTTAATTCCATGCCTTAAAGTTGAGGGGTTGAGAAGTTGAGGAGTTGAGACTGCCGTGAGTTGTTTTGACCATGTTATTTGCGGCAGCCTCAACTTCTAAACTCCTCAACTTATAAACTGCTACAAAGTTATCATTTCAAACTGATCCGCAAGACCCCAATGATCACCAAAATGGTGCCCAGGAACTGCCACAATCCAAAAGTCTCGCCCAGCAAGAAATACCCCATCACAATGGTCGCTACCGGGCCGATGCTACCAATGATGGCCACATTGCTGGATCCAATGATGCGAATGGCTTCACTCATCATAAAAGTGGGCAACACCGTGGAAAGAATCGCCATGATTAATGCCAGGACATACACTGGTGCTGGAAAATGAAACAAGGCCCACTGGTAAATGATCCCATGCTGCACAATCACGCCCACACTGGCAGCCAACATGGCTAGACAAGTGTAGCGCAAAGAGCCCACTTTGGCGATGTACTTGCCGCTACCAACCAGATAAATGGCATAGGTCAATCCACTAAAAAAAATCAGGATGCTGCCTAACAACACATTGCGACCTACCCCCAACTGATCCCCATCCAAAAAGGCCAAACTCACTCCGCCATAAGTCAAGGCCAAGGCAATCCATTGGATGCGGGTTACCGGTTTTTTCAAAAAAATAGCGTTGATGGCCAACACCATGGTAGGGTATAGAAACAAAATCAAGCGCTCCAGGCCCGCAGTGATGTAAAACAAACCCATAAAATCGAGCATACTCGCCAGGTAATACCCACAAAGACCAAACAGGAAAATGGCAACCCAGTCGCGGGTGCTCAGGATTACGTGGCGATTTTCTTTCAAGGCCTTTTGTTTGGCCCAAGTGGCAATTACAAGGAAAAAAGGCAGCGAAAATACCATCCGCAAGGTGAGTAAGGAAATGCTGTCAATTTCGTAGCGGTAGGCCAATTTGACCAAAACGGCCTTGGCCGAAAAACAAAGCGCGGCAATCAACACCAAAACAGAAGCGATGATGCGTCGACGTTGGGAAAAATTGTTGCTTAAAGCAGGTGCTGTAGACATTTGGGTGCAGGTTTGAAGGTTCCAGGTATAAAAAACAGCCTTTTCCGCGAGCTGGTTGCGCGCAAAAAAGGCTCGTTTTCCAACCTTGAAAACGCGGGCAATTTTTCTTTAAACCTTGATTTAACCGAAATGATTCCTCACAGAGGCTGCTTTGATGCCGGATTTACTGCACGATTATTTTGTAAAGCGACCAGCTAGCCTCCTGGCGAATTTGTAATACATAAACTCCGGGGCTCAAGCGGGAGATATCCAGAGCGTTGGGACTGCCTTTAGTTTCCTGAACCATTCGTCCAAAAGCGTCATACATACATGCACTGTACCGCTCTGCTTGATTGGTATTTTGAATGTATAAAATGTCTTTGCTAGGCGTTGGAAAAACTTTGAATTGGGGATCGTCTACTAAAATGCTTGGAATACCAGTAACCAAGGTTGAAAAATCGGCGGTAAAAAAATCAAAAGAACTGCTCCCTGGCAAAGCCAGGGTTTCCAGGCTGCCCGTCCCTCGATATACCCCCGCCAATTGCAACTGACTACCCACACTGTAAGCCAACCCTCCGGTGTACAAGCCCCCGCTTGCATCCAACACTTCCACAGAGACGGGCCGTCCAATGCTATCCAGCACCGCCAGAAACGAACTAAAGCCATCGCTGGGATTGATGTCTTTTCCACCGTAGTTGAATCGCCCCAAGGTATAGCCACTGAGGTAAATTTGTTTGTTTTGCCACAACATCCGCGAACATTCCTGCACTTGTTCACCAGTGAAAGTTCGTGCCCACTGGAGCGCCCCCGCTGCAGAGTAAGCACCTAGGAACAAATCGGAATTGCCATCCTTACTTTGGATACTCAGGCCATTGTCGAAGCGGATTACTCCGACGATGTTGCCACAAAAATAAATGCTCCCTCTGTCATCTGTGGCAATATCGATGGGGGTAGCATCGTATACGCCCCCGCCCTTGCGCGCCCACAACACCTGGCCATCAGGCCCCCAGGCGGTTATGAATAAATCCTGGTCAGTGGTATTGGCAGCAAAAATATCGTTGCCAAATTGTACACTTTTGTCAAAACTGCCTAGGCCTACCACTGCTCGTCCGGGTAATTCAGCGATACCTGCCAGACGGGTACTGCCCGTCACCCCGTGGTGTTGCAGCCACTGCAAACGCCCGTCTGCTTCCAGGCGCAGCAAAAAAAGGTCGCTTTGCCCCGCTGCTGCCCATTTTTTGTCCTCCACAAACAGCGTATCACCAAAAGAACCACTTACCCAGATGTTGCCATTGTCGTTGAGCAACACATCGCTGACACTTTTTAGGCCCGAACCATCAATGACTTTAGCCCAGGACAAACGGCCCGAGGGCAGAAATGACAACACAAAAATAGCCTTGCCCGCATCCCGGGCAGCCAGCGTAGTATCGGGCAAAACCAGTTCCCGCCAAAACACGCCTGCGCACAACAAGCCGCCATTGCTCAAGGGTCGCACCGCTACAATTTCCTCATCCAATGGGCCGCCGCCATGGCTGAAATAACGGTATTGGGCGCTACCTTTGGGGCGTTGCAGGATGACAAAATCACTACCGCCCTGGCTAGTGAGCGTACGCCCACCCAACTGCATTTTCCCCTGGAAGCTAAACCCCGTGGCGCAGTGTCCTTCACTATTGCAGTACAAATCTCCAGGGTTTTCATTGCCGGAGCCACCGAATGTCTGGAGATTTTGCCATTTTTGGGCGCAAATCCAATTCGGAAGAAAAAATGCCAGGCAAATGATTAACCTGAATTTTGCGATTCTGGAATAGGCGGCTATACGAATCATATTGGCTTGTCGTTAATTTGTTCTAAAACAGAAACACTGCACCATGCATAAGTTCATCGAATATCGGCATTTTGCCCTAATCCTCTTGGTTTTTATGGTATTTGTCGGCTGTAAGAAAAAAGGAGAGGATCCGAATCAGGCTCAAAAAACGGGCAATGCCAAATTGGATCAGCTCAATGCCCGAATTGAAAAGAGCCCCAAAAATGCAGACTTGTACTACGCCCGTGCCGAGCAGTATTTTGAACTGGAAGGTTATGATGAAGCCATTGCCGACCTCAATAAAGCCATCAGCATCGATTCCAGCAAAGTGGACTACTACCACCTCCTGGCGGATGCATACATGGATTATTTTAAAAGTTTTAAGGCGCTGAAAACCCTGGAAACGGCGGTGATGCGCTTTCCTCGACGCATTCCCACCTTGCTCAAATTGTCGGAATTTCAGATGATCCTGCAAATGCACAAAGAATCGATGAAAAGCATCGATCAGGTCTTGCAAATTGACCCCCAAAATGCGGAAGCCTTTTTCATGTTCGGAATGAACTTCAAAGAAATGGGGGATACGGCCCGCGCCATCAACAGTTTTCAAACCGCCGTCGAAAACGACCCCGAGCTGGTAGATGCCTGGATCAACCTTGGGCAATTGCATGCTGCTCTGGGCAATGCCATCGCCGGGCGTTATTTTGAGACTGCTACCCGCATTGACCCTAAAAACATCGAAGCACTTCACGCTCGCGGCTATTACCAGCAAAGCATCGGCGACCTGAAAGGCTCACTGGCTACTTTCCGCAAGATCAACCGCATTGATCCTAAATACGCCGAAGGTTACTTTAACGCCGGGCTCTTGCTGATGGACATGGACTCGATTCCTTCGGCTTATGAAAAGTTTGATGCGGCTATTAAAGCTTCACCAGTACACATTCAAGCCTATTTCTACCGGGGCGTCGCGGCGGAAATTTTGGGCAAAAAGCAACAGGCCAAGGCGGATTATGAGCAGGCGCTGAAGTTGGCTCCGGATTATACAAAGGCGAAGGAGGGATTGGAAAGGGTGAGGTAGTTTTTTTTCAAAAAACAATAAAAACCAAGACAATCAGCACCCAGATCAACCAAAACAAATACACCACCAAATTTCGCTTTTGCCTCAATCGCTCACAGTACGCGTCACTTTCTTCTTTCCAGGAAGGAACAGGCAGAAAATTTTCACCACCAGTACGCCACACCGACCCCATGGTGTCCTGCCAAAAATCGTGGTATTTGCCGCCGACGCGCCGCTTTTCCATCCGCACGGAAAGGTGCCCCATGAAAACCATCAGGCCCAGAATAAACAAGATGATTAAGATTCGTATCACAATGAGCATAGGAAGAAATTGTCGTTTGTAGCCCTAACTAAAAAACTTAAATTAGCACCCTGGTAACTTCCTACAAATCTACATTTTTTTAAGGCTTCGCACTGTTGTTTATTGGTTTTTTGCAGGTTTTCCAACCAAGTAATTTTTTGCGTCATACCAATCCATCCAAGGCTCCGGCCAGCTCCAGCCCGGCATTTTTCCCCTGGCCCTGGTAGCGCAATTCCCCCCTTTCATAAAAAGCAACATCCAGGGTGGCCTGCATACTCTCGTTCACCTTGCCCGTCATTTGGCCACTAATGGGAGAAATCAAATTGGCCCCCGGAGCAGGGTGCGCGGTGATTTCAAGGCGGTTTTTGCGGTCAAAAAAAGCCAGTTTCACTTGGTTCTCCGCCAGTTCCACCTGCATTTTGGCTCCGGTGTAGGTGGCAAAACGGTACAATTTCCCTTCCCACAAAAAACCAACAATATAGCCGATAAAATGGCTGCCCAGCCAGGGAATATGCGCCACTGAAGCCATCAAGGACATGGGCTTGGTGCTGTCAAAATGGTTGCTTTGCATCCAAATCCAAGCTTTTGGAAAGGACACTCCCCAGTCCTTTTCGACATAACCGATACCAGAACTAAAGTCAACAGCTTGATCGTACACTTCCAATTGCCCTTGCAAACGATGGTGTACACTCACGACCCCGTGGTAACACTCCATAAATGGCACAAAACTGAACCACCCCATGATGCCTGGGGCACCCAGCATTTTGGGCCAGGGATGCAGGTTTTGCAGGTGGAGGGTGCCTTTTAATTGGGGCAGATTGAGGGTGATTTTTTCGGCAGAAAAAAAATTATCGCCCAACTGTACGGCAAAGCGATCCGTACTGGGCTGAAAGGCTTCAATGGGGAATTGGTGGTAAAAGGCCTTGCACTGAATGCCATCCAAAACTTGGATAAAGGCATGCGCCTGCCCATCCTGTGCATAACTCACCCCGGGAATCACCGCAAAAACCGCCTTGCTACTGGGGTCAACCAATTTGAAGTACCAGCCTTCAAAGTAGTTGCGGGTACGCCCCCAGCCGTGGTACATTTCGGGCTGCCAAAGGGCGCGCCAGCGGAGTGTTTGATTTTGCATGGTGATTTACATTTTTTTAAACTGAAAATGCCGCGCTCTAATTTATGTTTATTCTCAACAATGATTTAACCTTTTATTTACAATAACTTAAATTTAGTAATCCATTGGTTAAGCCTGTATAAACTATTTTTGTCTGGATCAAATTACCCTAATCAAAACGTACACTCAATGAAACTAGGTTTACGACTATGGCCACTCCTGGCCATGTTGTGTTTATGCTCAAACATTTACGCACAACAAACTACTTCTTCCATCCAAGGTACTGCAACTTCTGAATCTGGCGAAGCCCTCGTAGGTGCCAGTGTAGTTGCCACGCACGTTGAATCAGGCACCGTTTATGGTGTGGACACACGTGGAGATGGGGGCTTTACGATTCCCAACATGCGGGTAGGTGGCCCTTACTCGATTAAAGTGACCTACGTAGGCTTTAAAGATTTCCAACTCGATGGCGTTTTCCTGCAATTGGGCAGCAAATTCACCGTCAATGCCAAGTTGGCTGAAAATTCTGCACTTTTAGGCGAGGTAGAAATCACGTCTAACCGTACCGATATTTTTGGCAAAGGCCGGACAGGTTCTGAGACCAACGTTGGTTCGGACGCATTGACCAAACTGCCCACCATCACCCGTTCGGCACAAGATTTCTACCGGGCTACTCCAGCTTCGGATGGGGTTTCTTTTGCGGGCCGCAATGACCAGTTCAACAACTTCACCATTGATGGCGCCATTTTTAACAACCCATTTGGTTTGGATGCGGCTACTCCGGGTGGACAGGCGGATGCCCAACCCATTTCGCTGGATGCCATTGAACAAATCACCGTTTCCCTGGCACCTTATGATGTAAGCCAGGCTGGCTTTACAGGTGCTTCGGTGAACGCGGTAACCAAATCGGGAACCAATACCCTCAAAGGTTCCGTATTTGGATTTTTCCGCAACCAGGATTTGACGGGTGGAAAAGTAAGTGGAGAAAAAATTGTCGTACCGGATCTTTCTCAAGTCCAGTACGGATTTGCATTGGGTGGTCCGATCATCAAAAACAAACTTTTCTTCTTTGCCAACGCTGAGATCGACGATCGTAGCGACCTCGGCTCCACCGCTATTGCTGCTGCCGCCGGACGCACAGGTTCCAACGTATCGCGGGTAGCCAAGTCGGATTTGGACGCGGTTTCCGAAGCTTTGAATCGCAAATACCAATACAAAACCGGCCCGTACGAAGACTATCTGCACAATACCAATAGCACCAAGGCCATCTTGAAACTGGACTACCAAATCAGCAAAAACCATACCCTGACGGCAACCTACAACTTCCTGGATGCCTTCAAACAAAAACCTGCTCACCCTTCGGCAATCGGTCGCCGGGGACCAGACTTGACTACACTGCAATTTTTCAATTCCGGCTATCAGATCAACAACAAGATCAATTCCGGCATCATCGAATTGCGTTCCTTGTTTGGCAATTCTGCGGCCAACAAGTTGCAAGTGGGCTACACTGCTTTCCGCGACGCCCGCGATCCTTTTTCAGAGCCATTCCCGGTAATCAATATCGCCAAGGACGGGATTCGTTACATCGTAGCGGGCCATGAGCCCTTCTCGGTGTTTAACCGCTTGAATCAAGACGTTTTCCAGTTTAACGACAATTTCAACATCTACAAAGGCAAACACAACTACACCATCGGCACCAGTCTGGAAGTGTTTAGTTTTGACAACTCCTTCAACCTGAATGCTTATGGAGGCACCTTTGGCCCTGACTTCGTCAGCACAACTGCCTTTTTGGACAGCGTAAACACAGGCGCTTTCGACAATGAAGTAGCCGCTGCCCGCGCTTTTGCCAATGCCAATGGGGGTGAAAATGGCACCCCAGGCAAAGGTTGGGCTCTTGCTGAAACCAACGTGGGGCAATTTGCCTTTTACCTGCAAGACGAATGGACGGTGAATAAAAAATTCACACTGACCTATGGTATCCGCATGGACATGCCTTTGTACTTCAACACGCCTGAAAAAATCCAGGAAAACATCGACCGCAACTGCTGCTATGACGGAAGCATCACCTGGTACAACGAGCAGGGAGACCCTCAAAAATTTGACCATACCAAGTTGCCCAAACAGGTACCACTCTTCTCGCCCCGGATTGGCTTCAATTACGACCTGAGCAACGATGGCAAAAGTGCTCAATTGCGCGGGGGGACGGGCTTTTTCACGGGCCGTTTGCCTTTCGTATGGATTGGCAACCAGGTTGCAAACCCCAACTTCTTTTTCTACAACTACACCGATCCGAACTTCAAGTTCCCACAAGTATGGCGCTCTAACCTGGGCTATGACCGCAAAATGGGTAATTGGGTCTTCACCCTCGATGTGCTGTATACCAAAGACCTGCAAGCTGCCATGGTGCGCAACTACGGCCTGAAATTGCCAACTGGCAAGTTGCAAGGCCCCGACAATCGTCCGATTTATACCAATGCTGACCGCACCCTGGTGTTTGGTGGCCCCACCAATGCTTACGTGTTCTCCAACACCAACGTGGGTTACTCCTTCAATACCAGCGTACAGTTGCGCCGCAATTTCAAAAATGGCCAGGTGATGTTGGGTTACAACTTCCTGGATGCCAAGGATGCTTCTTCGGTGGAAGCAGAAATTTCCAGCGATGCCTTCGACCGCAACCCGGCCATCAACCATGTAAACAATGCGCTCTTGGCACCTTCTTTGTTTGGAGCGAAGCACCGCATCATTGGCTCGGCCTTCAAAACGTTTGAGTACGGTGGCCGTTGGGCGACTACTTTGTCGACCTTCTTCCAGTATGCCCAAGGTGGTACCACTCAAAACGACAACGTAGCCGACTTCCGCTTCAGCTACACTTACTCTGGTGACATCAACAACGATGGCTCAGGCCTCAACGACCTGCTCTTCATCCCAACTGATGCTCAATTGAGCCAAATGAACTTCCAAACTGCGGCCCAGCGTGATGCCTTCCGCAGCTTCATTCAGCAAGACAAATACTTGAGTGCCAACCGCGGCAAGTACGTTGAAAAATACGGCATCCTGGCGCCCTGGTATTCGCAGTGGGACATTCGTATCGCACAAGACATGAAGATGGGTGACGGTGGCCGTGGAATCCAGCTCAGCCTGGATATTCTGAACTTTGGCAACCTATTGAACTCCAACTGGGGTGTACGCCAATTGCCAGTGAATACCCAGCCGCTGGGCGTAAGTGTGGCCAATGGAGTACCAACTTACTCCTTTGACGCTTCGCTCAAAAATACTTTTGCTGACGACTTTAGCTTGTTATCGAGATGGCAGGCGAGAGTGGGTTTGCGGTATACTTTCTAAATCGTAAGCTGAAAATATTTTAGGTAGCATTAAGGC
This sequence comes from Haliscomenobacter sp., assembly GCF_965225875.1. GTDB lineage: Bacteria > Bacteroidota > Bacteroidia > Chitinophagales > Saprospiraceae > Haliscomenobacter. The sequence continues at coordinate 2,869,619 of NZ_CBDDBS010000002.1, forward strand.
GCTATTCACTGCTAGGTGGGTAGCGCTTTATTTTTCCCCAAATTCTCCCTAAATTCGCCCCTCTATGGCCGTAAACGATACCTATACCATCCACCTGCCGCAGTTCGAAGGCCCCTTCGACCTCTTGTTGTTCTTCATCGAGCGTGATGAACTGGACATCAACGACATTCCTATTGCCACCATCACCGACGATTTTTTGGAATACCTGCACCACCTGGAGCAGCTGAACATCGACATGGCCAGCGAATTCATCCTGGTGGCGGCCACCCTCTGCCGGATCAAAGCGAAGATGCTGCTGCCCCGCAAACAACTAGACGAAGCAGGCAATGAAATTGACCCTCGTGATGAGTTGGTACAACGCCTCTTGGAGTACAAACGCTACAAAAGTGTGCTCGATGAAATGCGCGAAATGGAGGAACACCGGGCCATGCAGGAAGTTCGGGGCAACATCACCCAGGAGCTCCAGCAGATTGCCACCAAAGCCTTGGTTGACACCGAGCTGGAATCGCTGACGCTCTTCCGCCTCTTACGCGCTTTTGAGAGTGTGATGACGCGTTTTGAAACGCCCCAGCCCAAGGCAGTACACCAGATTGCCCGCTTCAACCATACCATCGAAGGCCAACAGGAATTCATTTACAGCCGCATCAGCAATGGTCGCCGGGCCGATTTTGTAGCTATTTTTGGCGAGTGCAAAGACCGCATCCACGCCATCATTACCTTCCTGGCACTGCTCGATCTGGTGAACCTGCATAAAGTGAAAGTCCTGCAAGGCGAAGGCATGAATAATTTTTGGCTGGAGGAGGCCCCCAACGAAGAAATGGCCTCAGAGTGGGAAGAGGAACCAAACTTAGAACAGGAAGAAGAATAAGCGCTAACGCCGCAATCATTGCGTAATGTAGACGTAAGCCCGATCCACCACACCCGCCAAAGGTGGGTTCTTTTTACTCAACTTCACTTCTATCTTGGTGGCAAAAGGAAACTGCATTTTTAGTCGATTGTAGATGCGCTGCGCCAGGGTTTCAATCAGTCGAGTGGTTTTTTTCATTTCCATTTTACAAATCTCGTAGATCATTTCGTAGTTGACCGTACCCGTGAGGTCGTCGGCAATCGTCACCTCGCGCATACTTTTGTCCCCAATTTGCACGTATACATCCACAATAAAATAGGTGTTGGTAGCCTGTTCTTCCTCATAATAGCCATGATTGGCAAAAAACTGCATACCCTCCAGCGCAATCGTCGTCATAATAGCGGATTTAACGGCGCGAAAATACTAAAACTGAGCAGGATAAATCCGTATTTTTGTCGTTTGAATGAATTATTGCAATCCTAACCACAAAAAACTAACATTATGTCCTTAGAAAATGGGGCGAGCACACCGCCAATTCAGAAGCGAGCACGTGAGGATCGCTTTCAGGGGCACGATTATTACAACATTGACGAGCTGCTCAGCGAAGACCACCTCTTAGCCCGCGATGCAGTACGTACCTGGGTCAAACAAGAAGTAACTCCCATCATTGAAGAATATGCAGATCGGGCCCAGTGCCCTACTCATTTGTTCAAAGGGCTAGCCGAAATTGGCGCTTTTGGGCCGAGTTTGCCCGAAGAATACGGCGGTGGCGGCATGGATGAAATTGCCTATGGCATCATTATGCAGGAACTGGAGCGCGGCGATTCCGGAATCCGCTCCATGGCCTCCGTACAAGGTTCCCTGGTGATGTACCCGATCTACCGCTTTGGTTCAGAGGAACAACGCCGCAAATACCTGCCGAAATTGGGCAATGGCGACTTCATTGGCTGTTTTGGCCTCACCGAACCCGATCACGGTTCCAATCCCAACGGGATGGTAACCAACATCAAAGATGACGGGGACTCCTACATCCTCAACGGTGCCAAAATGTGGATTACCAACTCCCCTTTAGCCGATGTAGCCGTCGTTTGGGCCAAAGACGAAGGTGGTGTGGTGCGTGGAGTGATTGTGGAACGCGGTATGAAGGGCTTTTCTGCCCCCGAAATTCACGGAAAGTGGTCACTGCGTGCTTCCATTACGGGTGAGCTGGTTTTTGAGGACGTACGGGTGCCCAAAAGCAATGTATTGCCCAATGTACAAGGGATGAAAGGGCCATTGTCCTGTTTGTCCAAAGCCCGTTATGGCATTGCCTGGGGAGTGATCGGGGCTGCGCTGGATTGTTACGATTCAGCACTGCGCTACTCCAAAGAACGCATGCAGTTTGGTCGGCCAATTGGTCAGTTTCAATTGACCCAGAAGAAGTTGGCCGAAATGATTACCGAAATCACCAAAGCCCAACTGATGGCCTGGCGCCTGGGTACTTTGGCCAATCAGGGCAAAGCCAGTCCCGCGCAGATTTCGATGGCCAAACGCAACAACGTACACATGGCCCTGGAAGTAGCCCGCGAAGCCCGGCAAATCCACGGTGGGATGGGCATTACCAACGAATATCCGGTGATGCGCCACATGATGAACCTCGAAACGGTACTTACCTACGAAGGCACCCACGATATTCACCTGCTGATTACGGGCAATGATGTGACCGGACTCAATGCTTTTCAATAAAAAGTGAAAGAGAAAAGGTAATAATTTGACCGGAAACGGTAGTTTTGTAGTAGTGAAAGGCTAGGCTATAAACCAAAGGAAAGCTGAAAATTTTAGTTAAAATTGAAATTTTCACCCATCCAAGGGGCCTAAGCCTTTCTTTTTTTACCTAAATGTTATAATTTGGGTAGAAGAAAAGACCATTTGATACCCTTTAAACGTTCCTTTTCCAATTAGGCAAACTATCCGAAAATACTGTTATATGAGGAGTGGACTATTCTTTTTTGGGGCCCTGGTACTTGTTTTCGGAGGAACCAGCAACTTTGCACAAGCCCAGGAGCAAAAGATTCAACTCAAAAACCCGTCTTTTGAGGATGCACCTCGCCATAGCCAAACGCCAAGGGACTGGATCGACTGTGGCTTTCCCGGAGAGTCAGAGCCAGACGTGCAGCCCAGCGGCCAGTTTGGGGTAACCATGTTACCTCAGCATGGAGATACCTACCTGGGGCTCGTTGTGCGGGATAATTCAACCTGGGAACGAGTAAGCCAAAGACTAAGTAGCCCGATGGAAAATGGCAAATGTTATGAATTTAGCATTTATTTGGCCAAAAGCCCTCAATATCTAAGCCAAAGTCGATTGAGTGAAAAAGAGGTGAATTACAACCGAAGCGTCAAATTGAGGATTTACGGTGGCTTTTCTCCTTGTAACCGACAACAGTTATTGGCCGAATCGGCTATGATTGGGAGTTTTACCTGGAAAGAATTTAATTTCCGCTTTGAGCCTAATGATGATTTTACCTACATCACTTTTGAAGCATTTTATCAAACCCCCAACTTGTTTCCTTACAATGGCAACATCTTGCTGGACAATGCTTCTGCTTTGACAGTAGTGCCTTGTAAACCGGTAGTGGTCACCACTAAAACCAACTCAACTCCTCCACCTCCTGGAAAAGACACTTCAAATGGACCCAAAACCACTGGGGGGATCAAAAAAACTACCGTAGACAACCCTAAAAGCACCGATCCTCCGGTCTCAAATCCAGTAAGACCTCCAGTCAACACAACGACTGTAAACACCACGCCTAAAGGCCCGAAAGTCATCGAGAACCCTAACCTGGACACCCTGAACAATTTCACTAAAGGGCAAACCATCCGGATACGCTCGATTATTTTTACGGTGAATGATACCACTTTGAACCGCAGTTCTTATGTGGATTTAGATAAGCTCAACAACTTCCTGAAGCAAAATGAGAAGGTGGTGATTGAAATTGGTGGTCATACCAATGGTCTGTGCGACGATTCCTACTGCAATAGTTTATCTTTGCGGCGGGCCAGAGTTGTGGCCAATTATTTGATCAAAAATGGAATCGTAGCTAATCGTCTGGAAGTCAAAGGGTATGGCAAAACCCAGCCACTATCGGCAGTTAAGAACGACCCCTTGAACCAAAGGGTAGAGATAAAAATCCTGGAGTTGTAGCAATGGGGCAGTATCAATTGGTTCCGCTTTGAAATATCATCGTATGTACAAGTTGTTTTTTGCTGTAGCTGTTTTGTTCAGCACAGTCTGTTCTGGTGTTTTTGCACAAGACTCTTTGATTTATTTGCAAAATCCTTCCTTTGAAGATGTACCTCAGGCCAACCACCTGCCCAAAGGTTGGGTGAATTGCAATGGCGATGCAGCCCTGGCACCGGATATTCAACCCAGTGGTGATTTTGGCGTAACTACTCCTGCCCAACACGGCAAGACCTACATGGCCATGGTGGTGCGCGACAACGAAACCTGGGAAAAAATCAGCCAAAAACTGAGCAAACCGCTGAAAGGGGGCAAATGTTACGAGTTCAAAATTTTCCTGGCGCGTAGCGAAAAATACATTGGTCAAAGTGAAGCCAAAGGGGGCCAAGCCAATTATGGCACCCCGGCCAAACTCCGCATCTATGGCGGTTTTTCCGCTTGTGACCGCCAGTTCTTGTTGGCGGAAACCAACTTGATTGTACACTTCCGCTGGCTGGAATACAACTTCCGCTTCGAGCCTACTGACGACTATACGCATATTACTTTTGAGGCTTTTTACAAAACGCCGAATTTGTTTCCCTACAATGGCAACCTCTTGCTGGACAATGCCTCACCCATCACACCCATCACGGAAGACTGTGAGGAAAAACCGGAAGTAGCCAAAGTTGAGCAACCCAAAAAAGACAGCGTTGTCAATCCTGTAGTCACTACCCCTCCTCCTGCGCCGATTCAGCCACCTGTAGCTGAGGCCAAAGTCGTGCTCAATCCAAACTTCAGCGCGCTCAAAACGGAAGACCTCAGCAAGGGGCAAACCTTCCGCATGTCGAGCATCAATTTTGCCGTCAACGATACCATCATCAATCGCGCATCTTATCCTCAATTGGATGACCTGGTAAAGTTTTTGACCAACAACCCGGGCGTACTCATCGAGATTGGTGGCCACACCAATGGTTTGTGTGAGGATAATTTTTGCAACCGTTTGTCCCAACGCCGGGCTGCCGCTGTCGGGAATTATTTGATCAGTAAAGGGGTTGTACAAGAGCGCCTGGTGATGAAGGGCTATGGGAAAACGCAGCCAGTTTCAGCAGTGAAAAATGATCCGAAAAATCAGCGCGTGGATGTGAAGATTTTGGAATTGTAAAACAAATAAAACTCAACTGGTGATGGAAAAAGCTAAACTCAGACTATTGGCCGCGCTATGCCTGCTGTTTGCAGGTGTTGTGTTGTATGCTCAACAAGGGACGATTGTGCTCCGCAATGCCTCGTTTGAGGATCAACCTAGTCATAGCAAAACACCAAAAGAATGGATCGATTGTGGGTTTACTGGTGAATCCGAGCCGGACATCCAGCCCAGCGGTCACTTTGGGGTGACCATGAGGCCTTTTGATGGGTTTACCTATCTGGGTATGGTGGTGCGCGACAACGAAACCTGGGAAAGAGTCAGTCAGCATCTCAACAAGGCCTTGGTACAAGGCAATTGTTATGAATTCAGCATTCATATGGCCAAAAGCCCCATATATTTAAGCCAGAGTCGGCTGAGTGAAAAAGAGGTAAATTACAATCGAAGTATCAAATTGCGTATTTATGGGGGCAATACACCATGTGATCGCCAGCAATTACTGGCAGAATCCGAACTGGTCCAAGATTACGACTGGAAGCGCTTTACTTTCACCTTATCTCCCAAAGACAATTTTACTTTCATCGTCTTCGAAGCATTTTATCAAAAACCCAATCTTTTCCCTTACAACGGAAATATTCTCCTGGATAATGCCTCGGCAATTGTTCCAATAACGTGTAAAGAAGGAATGGCTGTTTCGGGTGAAACTTCTGCTTTACCATCTGATACTTTATCTGACCCAAACCCTTCAATTGTAGTGACTGCTCCTGAGCTTCCAAAATTTGTTAAAGGAGAGCCGCTACCCCTCAAAGCCATCAAATTTTCTACTGGTACTAGCGACCTGCAACGTTCAGGATACGTAACCCTGGACAAATTGATCGAAACCTTGACCCTGAACCCCACGCTAGTGGTTGAAATCAGTGTGCACCTCAGTTACCGCTACGACAAAACCGATGCCGAAGACCTCTCGGTGCAACGAGCCAATACCATCGAGCAATATTTGTTGGATAAACTGGTCAAAAAAAGCCGCTTCAAGATACGGGGTTATGGCAATGGCCAACCACTCAATGCCAAACAACTGAGCGATGCAGACGAGCGTGTCGAAATCAAAATTGCCGATTTTTAAAAAACACCTGGTAGTGGGGCAAAAATAAATGTTCATTTTTTTTGAGCCAAAGGATTAAATAAGACACTTTAAATGAATCGTTTACTTATCTAATCCTTTGGCAAAATGAACATTTATTTTTTTATCGCCCCTTGTGACCCTGCGACAAAAATCCTTTCTAAATGTTTAGGGTATATGCAGGGCTTTGATTAGCCTTGCAGCAAAAAGACACACCCGGCATTGAATGGTAGACCTATCGGCACCCACCTGGCGCATTTACCGCAGCAAACTGGCTGATCCAGCTGCATTGGAAGCTTTTAAAACCAAGCTCATCCAGTGGTTGGCGCGTTTTGAACAATTCAGCTACCTCGATTCCAATGGGCACGGCCAGGATGCTTATCAAACTTATGATTTACTGGTTGGAGTGGGCTGTTTGGATGCCATCCAGGCCCGGGCGGGAGAGGGCGCATTTGGACAATTGACCCAGTTCAAGAATCAGTACCCCCAGGAATACCTTTTTGGTTACCTGGCTTATGACTTGAAGAACGAGCTGGAAAAACTGGATTCCCGCCATCCCGACCCAATGGAATGGCCCGATCTGTGCTTTTTTGTGCCCGAGCACCGCATCAGTGTACAGAATCAGGTGCTGACGATTGCCTCGGCGACCCGGGCACCTGAAGACCTTTACCAGGAGATTGTACAAACCAAAGTCCACTCTCCCAAAGCTGCCGAAAAAATTGAGCTACAACCCCGTATCCAACGCGAGGATTACCTGCACACTGTAGCACAAATTCGCCAGGAAATTGGCCGGGGGAACATTTATGAAATGAACTTCTGCCAGGAGTTTTTCCACCCGGCTTGTGAATTAGATCCTTTTGCCCTGTTTCAACGCCTGCGGCTCAAAACGCAGACCCCTTTCGCGGCTTTTTTCCGTTGGCAGGATCATTTTGCACTGTGTGCCAGCCCGGAACGCTTTTTGGCCAAGCGCGGGCAAAAACTGATTTCCCAGCCCATCAAAGGCACCATCCGTCGGGGCAAAACCGAGGAAGAGGATACTGCGCTCAAAACTGAATTGTTCCTCAGCCCGAAAAACCGTTCCGAAAACGTGATGATCGTAGATCTGGTGCGCAATGACCTGGCGCGTAGCTGCCAGCCGGGAACGGTCAATGTGGAAGAGCTTTTTGGCATTTACAGCTTCAGCACGGTCCACCAGATGATTTCGACGGTGACCGGGACTTTGTCTGCCGGAGTATCAGCGATTGAAGCCATCAAAAAAGCTTTCCCAATGGGTTCCATGACCGGTGCGCCCAAGCTGCGCAGCATGCAGTTGATCGAGCAATTGGAACAGAGTCGCCGGGGGCTGTACTCTGGAGCAATCGGTTATTTCGCGCCCAATGGCGATTTTGATTTTAATGTAGTCATCCGCAGTTTGTTGTACCAGCAGGAAAGTGGGTACCTATCCTTACAGGTTGGAGGCGCGATTGTGTTCGACTCTGACCCTGAGGAAGAGTATGCGGAGTGTTTGCTGAAGGCGGAAAGGCTGCGAGAGGTGCTGCGGAGCTAATTGCTTGCAGTTCAAAACGGCAAGTTCCGCACATCCACATTCCCCCCGGTCAAAATTATGCCCACCTTCTTTCCGGCAAAAATCTCCCCATTCTTCAGCACTGCGGCCAGCGGCACCACGCAGGAAGGTTCCACTACAATTTTCATCCGCTCATAAACCAATTGCATGGCCGCCACTATCTCCGCCTCGGTAACGGTAAACACATCGCTGAGGTAGGTTTTAATGATGTCGAAGGTTTTTTCCGACATGTTGGTCAACAAACCATCGGCAATGGAAGGCAAGCCACGATGGGGCGTCCGAACCCCACTTTTAAACGATAGCCAGGCATCATTCACCTGCTCTGGTTCCGCGCCATAAATTTTGGTATTTGGCGAGAAATAGTGCGTACTCAAAGCCGTTCCGCTCATCAAGCCTCCGCCGCCAATGGGGGAAATGATTGCATCCAAATCTGCTACTTCCTGAATCAATTCCAGAGCGGCGGTCGCCTGCCCAGCGATCACATTGTAATCGTCGTAAGGGTGGATAAAGGTAGCTCCCGTTTCGGCTAACACCTGGGCCAGGGTACTTTCGCGGGCGGCCTGGGTGGCTTCACACAACACGATGTTTGCCCCATAACCAGCAGTGGCTTCCCGTTTTACACTCGGCGCATTTTCGGGCATCACGATGTGTGCGGGTACACCTAGGGCCTGGGCAATTTTGGCCACGGCCTGGGCATGATTGCCCGAAGAGTGGGTAGCCAGGCCCTTTTTCTGCGCTGCTTCATCCAGGCGCAAAGCGGCATTGCTGGCACCACGCATTTTAAAAGCCCCGATCTTTTGAAAGTTTTCGCACTTAAAAAACAATTGTGCGCCACTGATCGTGTTGATGCTTTGGCAGGTCAGCACCGGCGTACGGTGGATGTAAGGCTGAATCAAGGCGTGGGATTGCTGGATATCGGCTGCACTAGGCACCTGAACTAAAGGCTGCATGACGGATAATTTTGCCTCAATATCGCAGCTTTAGGGCGATAAAAAAATAAGTGCTTCATTTTGCCAAAGGATTAGATAAGTAAGCGGTTCATTTTAAGCGTCTTATCTAATCCTTTGGCTCAAGAAAAATGAACACTTATTTTTGCCCCACTACTTTATCGCTTTTTGAATAGGTTTGTTGGCTTTTTTTAATCAAAAACAATTTGTGTTTAAAATTATTTTGTGTACTTTTGCTGAATTAGTTGAGGAGTTGAGAAGTTGAGGAGTTTAAATAGGTCGCTGAGCGGAGTCGAAGCGTCGATCTAAACTCCTCAATTGCTCAACTCCTCAACTCAACTTCTACTTGTTTTTTGAGCATGGATCAATCGAACAAAACCGCCAACGGCAACGGCCAGCTAATCAATTTGCAGGGCATGTATCAGGACTATTTCCTCGATTATGCCTCCTATGTTATTTTGGAACGTGCGGTACCCCATATCGACGACGGACTGAAACCAGTACAACGGCGCATCCTGCACGCCATGAAAGAAACCGACGACGGGCGCTTCAACAAAGTTGCCAACGTCATTGGTCTGACCATGCAATACCACCCCCACGGCGACGCCGCCATTGGCGACGCATTGGTAAACATGGGGCAAAAAGAACTCACCATAGACACCCAGGGAAACTGGGGTGATGTAGCCACCGGGGCTGGTGCCGCTGCTCCCCGTTACATCGAAGGACGTTTGACCAAGTTTGCGCTGGAGGTGATGTTTAACCCCCAAACGACCGAGTGGCAAATGTCCTACGACGGGCGCAAACGGGAGCCCGTGACCTTACCTGCCAAATTCCCCTTGTTGCTGGCCTCGGGTACAGATGGCATTGCGGTGGGTTTGTCCACCAAAATTATGCCTCACAATTTCATTGAACTAATCAAGGCATCGATTGATATCCTCAAAGGCAAAAAAGTCCAGATTTTCCCCGATTTCCAAACCGGGGCTATGGTCGACGTGAGCGATTACAATGGGGGTAAACGTGGGGGCAAAATCAAAATCCGTGCCCTGATCGAGAAACTAGATAAAGACCTGCTGGCCGTCAAGGAGTTGCCCTACGGCGTAACGACCGAATCCCTGATCGAAAGCATCATTAAAGCCAACGACAAAGGGAAAATCAAGATCAAAAAGGTGGTCGACCTGACCAGTAAGGACGTAGAAGTGCAAATCGAATTGATCCCCGGCACTTCACCCGATGTCACCATTGACGCCCTCTATGCTTTTACCGATTGTGAAGTATCCATTTCGCCCAACGCCTGCGTAATCCATGAGGATAGGCCGCGCTTTATGACCGTTGAGGAAATCCTGGAGCACAATACCTTCCGCACCCGTGACCTGTTGCAAACGGAGCTGGAAATCAAATTGGGTGAGCTGTTGGAAAAATGGCACATGGCCAGTTTGGAAAAAATCTTCATCGAAAACCGGATTTACCACCAAATTGAAGAATGTGAGAGTTGGGAGGAAGTCCTGACGACCATCGACCGCGAGTTGCGCAAATACGTGGTGACGCCAGTTGACAACCCAGGCCCAAACGACCAGCGCATGCGCCTGATGCGCGACATCACCGAAGATGACATCGTCAAATTGACCGAAATCCGCATCAAACGCATCTCCAAATACAATACCTTCAAAGCGGATGAGCACATTGCCGCCCTGGAAGCGGAAATGGAGCAAGTGCGCTACGATTTGGAGCACATCACCGATTTTACGATTGCCTATTACAAACGTTTGTTGGAAAAATATGGCAAAGGCCGCGAACGCCGCACCAAAATCACTTCCTTCGAATATATTCAGGCCACCGAAGTAGTCGCCAACAACGCCAAGCTGTTTGTCAATTACACCGAGGGTTTTATTGGCTTTGGTTTGAAAAAAGACGAAAACAACGTCTTTGTTTCTGAGTGTTCCGACATCGATGACATCATTGTCTTCCGCGCCGATGGCCGCTTCATGGTCAAACGAATCGCGGACAAGGTTTTTGTGGGCAAAGACATCATCCACGCCGCCGTTTGGAAGAAAAATGACGAACGGACGACTTACAATCTGGTCTACTCCGATGGCGCCAATGGCCGCACTTTCGCCAAACGTTTCAACGTTACGGCCATCACGAGGGACAAGGAATATGTGTTGACTTCAGAAGCCAAGGGCTCAAAACTACTCTACTTCACGGCAAACCCAAATGGGGAGGCGGAAGTGGTCAACATCCAACTGACCCAGGCCTCTACGGCAAAGAAAAAAATGTTCGATTACGACTTCAAAGAACTCGCCATCAAAGGCCGTAGCTCGCAGGGTAATCTCATCACCAAATATCCTGTCCGAAAAGTCAGTTTGAAAGAAGCTGGCCGTTCCACCATTGGGGCATTGAAAGTGTACATCGACGACGTGAGTGGCCGCCTGAACAACGATGGCCGTGGTCGGCTGTTGGGTGAATTTGATACTGGCGAACTGATGTTCATCCTCTTCAAGGACGGTACCTACGAAATGGCCGAACTGGACATGACCCGTCGTTTTAACCTTGTCGAGTTGTACCACCTTGGCAAATTTGATCCCGAAATGGTAATCAGCGCGGTACACTACGATGGAAACAAGGGCCTGACGATGGTCAAACGCTTCCGGGTAGAAACCACCAAACTCAAGGAACGCTTCAGCTACCTGACCGACCACAAGGATTCGCGGCTCCTCTTTGCGACTATCGAGACCAATCCACAGGTGCGCTACTCGATGAAACTGAAGAACAAAAAAATGCAAGGCGAGCTCAATCTGGCCGACTTCATTGATGTAAAAGGTTGGAAAGCCCTGGGCAATAAATTGAGTGATCAGAAACTAACGGAGGTAGAACTCATTCCTCCTGCTGATAAACCCGCAGAAAAACCTGCTGAGGTAATGCCTGATAAGCTGCATGCAGGTGATAGCATCGAGTTTGATGTGGATGGACAAACGAAGTTGTTTTAATCCACACCATTTCACCCAGGGCACAAGTCGTTTTTTTTACCACAAAGAAAAAAAAGAGGGCACAAAGGACACAAAGTTAGACGTTGACAACGCTTCGCTTTGTGTTCCTTGTATCCTCTTTTTTCTTTTCAGGGGTAAGGGCGGCTAGATGAATGCCGGTGATGGGCGGGACAAAATCTTTTTTGTGGTCGAATTCCTAGCGTTGGATGTAGGCGAGGATGATGCCGATTTTTATGGAGGTGGGTTTGGATGTTTTAAATAAGTACTTTGAAGTTAAAAGTTGTGGGGAGAAATAGGGATTTGCAAGTTTTTTAAATGGGTCTTGCTGAAATTATAGGGTCGAATTGTGGTCAATGATTACGACTACAAGAAGTTGGCAATTTGGAAGCACTAACCTGTTTACCCATCCTTAACTTAAGACAAAGCACAAGGTTTCAACTATCACTAAATAACCAATTTCTTTCAGCTGTTATAATGCATAGTTTTAATCAAGCCCCATTTTTTTTTCTAAATATTTTGTTAAAAGGTCAAAAGCAACATCGCCAATTTTTTCCCCAATTTTCAATACGAAATTTTTCAACTTACTTGTTGCTGCTTTCTTGTCTTTTGAAGATATTTCTGAATCTTTCATTTCATAGAGCGCGGAAATAAGTTCAGCAAATTGGGCTTTACTTACGGAATATTCCTGAATCATTTCTTTTAGCTGGTTATCTTCTTTAGTAAATACAACCGAGCCGTTGAATTCTTTAGCTACTACACCTTCAACTTTGCTGATTATTTGGGGGTTAATATTTATTTGAAGATTGTCAATTTTTCTATCAATTATTAAATCGACAATTCCAGTAATATTAGGAACCAAAGATTCAATTTTTTTATTCAGTTCATTTCCTAAATGTTCTTCTAGTAACTCTGATTCTAGATTTTGTTTGATTGAAAGTAAACGTCTTTCTTTATCTTGCTTTAAGTCTAAAAAAATTCTTTTAGCTTCCTTTATATGTTTTGTAATTAAGTATGATACCCTTTCTCTTGGGATATCATTATTTATAAGAATTTCAGCTGCTGCTTCAGGGTTATTTAGACAAAGCTCCATAAACTTTGTAAAGTCATCAAACATTTTATACAGGTCTTCATGTTTAATTTCAGCAGTTTCTGAATAAAGAGTGCAGGTTATTCCATGTTTTGTTCTGTTTTGAGTTATGTTAATGATTTTATTTGTTACAGTTGAAATAAAGTCTTTAAATAGGATAATAAACTTGTCAAGTTCTGTACTTCCAAACTTGTCATTTGGTATATAAAATCTTAGCAATAGCCCTTGAGAAACATTATCAATAAAGTTTTGTGATGAAATTTCAAGATCAACTAGAGTTTCGTATATAGCAATATTTAAGTCCAACCTGTTGAACTTATCTATTAAGTCTTTAAGTTTAGGGTCAAATTCGGTTTTTTGATTTTTTGCTTCATCTGGACTTACGTAACCATCATTAAAATTAAAGTAGCCGTGATAATTATCTGAATAAACAAAAATTATGTGCCTTTTTTTTAAAATATTTTGAATAAGGCGTTTTGAAACATCTGAATACTCTTTGTCTAAAAAATAGCCCAATATATGTTCAGTAAATTTTCCAACGATAACAATTTCATCCTTATGGTCATTTTCTAGAATCACACAAATAGATTCCCAATTAGAAATACTAGATTTTAAAACCTTTTTCGTAATATAGAAATCATTCGCTTGAAAAAATGTATAAGTAGGACCTCTATCTATATTATCAAGAATTAATGCTTGTTTCATTGTTGTGTCTTTATAAATTACAAATAATAGGGTTTATTCCCAATTTTCTCCACCCATCTAGCTAACTCCTTGTTATAGTTTTAATGGGCAACAAGATGTTTAAAGTAACAAGAAAAAATCCAAATTAGTTCCTTTATGTATGATATATTTTCAAGTTATCAGCAAAAATCTTTTCAGTCATTTTTTCGTGACATCCTTTTATTAATTTGATTATGACATTTTTATTTCAAAACCGTTCCAAAAAATCATTTCTCAAACCTTCCAAACATCTCCTTTAATTCCTCAATCCCCTGTTTAATCTCCTTCAATTCGTTTTTGATTGCTTCCAGGTCTTCATTTTCCACCGTTTTTGGCACTGCATCAAAACTAACGCCATATTCATCAGAGAGCAAAACCAACAAACGTTGGAATGAGCGATCACTTTTTCCATTCAGTGCTTTACTAATTGCGGCTTGGGTAAGCCCCAGTTTTTCGGCCAGTTGCTGCTGATCGAGATTCAATGATTTGATCGCTGTTTTGGCCCGCTCATGTAAAGATTTGGAAAAATTTTGCTCACCCATATGGAATAAAATGAAAAAATAGTCTAAAAAATAAAACTCTCTTTTATTTTTGCCCTGGTTAAAGGAACTGTTTTCCAAAATAACACATTTATTTCTTCATTCCCCCTAACTAATTTCCCCTATGAATGCTGTGACTAAAAAATACCAGCCTATTAGTGAACCTCCAATGCCGCAGCCAAAAGGCCGTGGGCCAGTCTTGCTTTTTTTCTTAATGCTGACTATCTTGGGGTTTTATGCACATTGGAAAGGTGTGGATTTTCTTGTGGTGGACGAATCGGGAAACGTCCAGATTTCACCACAGCGACAAAAAGAGTTGCAAAAGCGGCTCAAACAAGTCCGAAAGGCTAAGCAATATGTACTGTTGGCAACCATAGATGGATACTATCCTTGTTTCAATTGTGGCCAAGATTCGCTCATTTACCTGCATAAAGGAGAGGTCTGGAAATACGGTGTAACCTATGGTAATGCGCGTTATAGCAATGCTTGGCTGTCCAGAATGAATCTTATTTCACAAACGGAATACTGGGGCAACCTTGAGGATTGCCTTATACAAGAAGCCAATAAAATCTACAACTATGCTACCCTTCCGGAGAACCTGAAAAGGGCTAGGCCATTGATTCGGCCTCCGGGAAACAAAGTAGACCGATAAAACTAAAACTATGCGAGACCCATTTGTTGTATCCAGCATCAGCTGGCGCGAGGTGCCCCTTGAAGTGGCCATCGATAATGTTGTCAGTATAGAAGAACTATTAAAAGCCAAGATACAGCTCAGCGATTATGGTGACATTGCTGGAGTGGCTTTCATTTATGTGATTGAACAGGAGGAGGATTTCTACCAGGATGGTTTCAGCTACCGACCCAAGCTTAAAGAAATTCATACCCAAATACGCCTCTCTTACCACGAAGTCCAAAAATCTACCCCACAAGAAGTGCTGCACATGATGGCGGCGAAGTACATCGAAACCATGCAGCAGTGGCTGCCCAAGAAGAAGATTGCCAATTTTGACTGGAAGCGTTTTGTCAAGGATGTGCAAGATGTATTTGAACAGCAAGGGTGGTTAGCGGCCGTGGAGGCTTAGATAGTCGACCCTGACGAAGTCAGAATCGACTAATACCTTGCTGTAAATCAAAGGCATAGAATTTGTATATTAAGAATAAAGCGGTATATTTCTATTAAGAATCGTGAGTTTTAGGTCAAAAACTGGGAGAAATGTTAGGACGCTTAGGGCCTGGCAAAGGCGAAATACGACTCGAAACGCTACTCGATATGAATCATGACCTGGTGATTCTATCCAAAGAACTAGACTGGAAATGGCTGGAAGCGGAGCTTTCGCCTTTTTATGCTGACCAAGGTCGTCCCAGCGTTCCGATTCGAAAAATAGCTGGGTTGCTTATCCTCAAGCAATTGTTCAATGAGTCGGATGAATCAGTGATTGCGCGGTGGATCGAGAATCCGTATTGGCAATATTTCACGGGTGAGACCTATTTTCAAAAGCGGAAACCATTCGATCCGACCGATTTTGTACTGTTCCGCAAAAGGGTCGGCGAATCAGGAGTGGAGAAAATCCTGACCTTGAGTGTGAAGGTGCACAAGGGGGAAGAAAAAGCGGAGATGGTCCAAATGGACACCACAGTTCAGGAGAAAAACATCACCTATCCCACTGATCAAAAATTAGCGTCAAAAATTCTGTTTTGGACTCGTCGCATCGCCAAGAGCAGCGAAATTAAGTTGAAGCAAACCTACGACAAGGAAGAAAAGCGGCTGCGCCGTCAGATCACAGTACCCAGTCGGCAGAAAGGTCTTGAACAAAAACGAAGGGCTGCCCTGAAACGATTAAGGACCATTGCAGGGCGCTTAATGCGGGAGGTGGAATCTGAATTACCGGATTCATTACGAGAACATTATGCGCCTTACCTCTCGTTTTTTAAAGATCTACTAAAGCAAAAGCGGAGCGACAAAAACAAGTGCTACTCCATTCATGAACCCCAGGTGAGTTGTATTGCCAAAGGTAAAGCGCATAAAAAGTATGAGTTTGGCTGCAAAGTATCGGTTAGCCGAACAGTAAAAAAAGGGGTAATTGTAGCCATGAAGTGCTTTGAGGGCAATCCCTATGATGGAGATACGATTGAACCTACTCTGGAACAACTGGAACGAATCGTTAAGCCCTTGGGAGGCGAACGGCCCAAAAAGGTCATCTATGATCGAGGAGGAAAAGGTCGGTCCAAAATTGGGGACACACAGGTATTAATCCCTTCAAACGGATCGAGTAAGGTGAGTGCAAAGGAGAAGAAAATACTCCAACAATTATTCCGATCCAGAGCCGCCATCGAACCGACCATTGGCCATCTGAAAAGCGATTTTGGCCTGGAGCGTAACTTCTTGAGCGGAACCCTGGGGGATGCCTTCAATGCTTTGATGGCTGGCGCTGCTTACAACTTCAGAATCCGCCTCAGAGAGATCAGGGCACTTATTTTTTACACCTGGGAGGGCTTGTGCTGCCTCGTTAGATGCTTCGCTACGCCAATTTTGGGCTGGAGATGAAGTTCTTCACAACAGAGCTTCTAAACAAGTCCTATTGGGGAATAGGGTTTCTCAGGGTCGACTAGATAATAAACAGTTCGCAGTAGATTTTTCCCTGCAATTTCGCCATGAAAAAACGAAATTGCAGGGAAAAATCTCCATCCCCCTGTACTCACTCCACTCCATTCACCAATTTCACCTTGTACCGATACCCTCCTTTAAACAAATCCAGCGACTTCAACACTTCCCTCGTTTTTTTGCTCACCCAAAACGTAGCCGTTGAATTGTACTGGCCGTAATCGATCTGGAGTTTCCAGGTATCCACGCGTTGGCCTCCGGCGAGGTCGAGCATTTCACTGCCAATCACTTTGTAGAGGTAATATTGGGGGCCTCCCTTACTGCCAGGGTGATAAAAATTGACGGCAAAGGTTTTGCCTTCCTTAAAAGGCAGGAGTGCCAGGATTTCCAAGTCCAGCTCCCAATTCAGGGTGGGTTCTGACAAGGGGATCTGCCAAGCCTTGCGGGTATTGTTGGCGACACTGTCGGCACCAATGATGCGGCCGGCTTCAAAATTGTAGGCCTCGATGCCTCGTGGGGATTTGGCGTAGTGGTAAATGGGCTTGAACGTAGCTTTTTCCGATACTGAATAAATGCTGCGGTTGAAGAGGGTATCTTGCCCCTGCCAATCTTGCTTTACCACAATTATCTCTTTGCCCTGACGGGTCTCCAGGCTGAGCTCACGCGTCCAGAGGAAGAGGTTGCGGATCCGTGCGGGGTCAGTGCTGTGCACAGAAACCAGGTACTGACTTTTGGCCGATTTGAGGTTTTGGGTGAGTAGATCCTGCTTGTCGATGTGGATGGTATCTACTTGTTGGGCAGCCATTTGGGCTACAAAAAAGAAACAAAAAACAACAGTCGGGTAAATTTTCATCGTGCTTTTTGTGTACAAAACTCTACGCAGGCCAGGGCAATTCCAAATCCAAATGATGAAGCCCTGCTGTGTTTACACGAACGCAGTTGATGCCGGATGAATGCGGTTCATCATTCAACATTTTTCCTATTCATTTTCTAAGCGTATTTTCCGCAGATGAAGTGGAAAAATTGGCTTTGGCATTTGGTGGCCTGGTTGGGCTTTTGGGGAGCGCTCATCCTGTCCAGGGGCAGAGAAGGAGCCGAATGGTCCTTGATCCTGGGGTCTCTGGCCTGCTTTGTGGTCGTTTCTACGGTACTGAGCTATGTCAATTACCTTTGTCTGGAGCGCTTTCTGGATCGGCAGCGTTATGGCGCTTACTTCCTGCGCATGTTGCCCTTCTTTTTCCTGTCCAACCTTGTCTTGGGCCTGGCTTTGGCTTACGTGCGCGAGGAGAAGCTGGCATTTTGGGGTCTGCTCCCTACCTTGTTCATTAATTGGTTGCTGTCGACGGGGACTTACTTTTTTCAATCCGGTATCCGGCGACAAAGACAGTTACAGGATGCCCGGGCCCGGCAATTGGAAGCGGAAATGCAGTTGCTCAAAATGCAAATCCAGCCCCACTTTTTGTTCAATGCCCTGAACAACCTCTACGCCACGAACCTGCAAGACCCCACCAAAGCCAATGAAATGATTCTGCAATTGGCCGACCTACTCCGCTACCAATTGGAAATCAGCAAACGCGCCAAAGTAGCCCTGGCCGAAGAAATTACCTTGACCGAACATTTTATTGAATTGGAAAAAATTCGCTTGTACGATGCAGTCGTGGAAGTGGAAAAACGGGGCAATTTTGAGCACTTGCAAATCACTCCCTTGCTGTTTTTGCCCTTGGTGGAAAATGCCTTCAAGCACAGCGCAGGCATTGGGCCGCAGCGCATCCAGGTTTGTTTTGAGGTGGAAGGAGAGAGGCTGAAATTTGTATGCCAAAACTCCATTGCGGCCAAACCCAGCCCCAAAACCTCGAATCAGCTGGGTTTGCAAAACGTCCGCCAGCGCTTGTTGGCCGATTACCCACAGCGGCACCAGCTGGACATCGAACATACGCCCGAAAAATACCATTTGACCCTAACCCTACAACTCGAAAGCCGATGAAATTAAGCTGTCTGATTGTCGACGACGAGCCCCCGGCCCATGTGGTGCTAGAACGCTACATCGAAAAAATTGAGCGCCTGACCTTACTGGGTCATTGCTACAATGCGCTGGATGCTCTCAATTTTTTGCACCAGCACCCCATCGATTTGTTGTTTTTGGACATTGACATGCCGGAACTGAGCGGCCTGGAGCTTTTGACCGCTTTAAAAAATCCTCCGCGGGTGATTCTCACCACTGCTTATGCTGAGTTTGCATTGGAAGGGTATGAGTATGGTGTGGTGGATTATTTGCTCAAACCGATTCGTTTTGAGCGCTTCATCAAAGCGGTTGACCGATTGATTGCGCCTGGCGCGGAGCCACCGGTTGTGCCTAGTACTTCCCATGCAGCACCAAGTTATCTTTTGTTGAACATCAACAATGCCCGACAAAAAATCGATACTGCCGATATTGTTTACATCGCAGCTGCGGGCAATTACACGCAGTTGCACTTCTTGCAGCAGCGCCCTTTATTGGCCAGTGAAACAATGGGGGACCTACAAAAACTATTGCCGCAGTTCATCCGGGTACACAAGTCGTATTTGATCAATGTGGATTACCTGAGCAGATTGGAGGGCAATCGGGTGTATTTGCAGGGTGGGGCGGAAATCCCGATTGGGGTGTCGTACAAGCAGAGTGTGTTGAGTTACTTTAAGGTCTAAGGGGCGATAAAAAAATAAGTGATCATTTTGCCCCACTACTAAGCCAAAAAACTAGAGCGACATTTTTTTACCACAAAGAAAAAAAAGAGGGCACAAAGGACACAAAGTTAGACGTTGACAACGCTTCGCTTGGTGTTCCTTGTACCCTCGTTTCTGTCTTTATGCTAAAAATTACATTCCGTAATCATCGTGGTGATGGTGGTGTCCGCCACCGCCTGCACTCTTCTTCTCAGGCTTGTCGCTGATTGCAGCCTCAGTGGTCAACACCATACCGGAGATCGAAGCAGCATTTTCCAGGGCTACGCGGGTAACCTTGGCGGGGTCGATCACCCCTGCACCCATCAAATCTTCGTATACCTCAGTGCGGGCATTGAAGCCGTAGCCGCTTTTGCCGTTGAGCACTTTTTGCAATACGACGGAACTTTCTGCACCTGCATTTTCAGCGATGTTGCGCAAGGGAGATTCCAGGGCTTTGCGCACGATGTCGATGCCGATGTTCTCGTCTTCGTTTACTCCTTTCAGGTTGGCAAGTGCTTTGATGGCACGCACCAATGCTACCCCACCACCTGCTACAATACCTTCTTCGATGGCTGCCCGAGTTGCGTGCAGTGCATCGTCTACCCGGTCTTTTTTCTCCTTCATTTCCATCTCGGTAGCTGCACCGATGTTCAGTACGGCTACACCGCCCGCCAATTTGGCCAGGCGCTCCTGCAGTTTTTCGCGATCGTAGTCGGATGTGGTGATTTCGATTTGAGAACGGATTTGACCAACCCGGCCTTTCACTGCGTCTTCGGCACCTTTGCCATTTACAACCGTGGTGTTGTCTTTGTCTACGGTGATTCTTTCGGCCTGGCCGAGCATCGTAATGTCGGTATTTTCCAGCGCGTAACCTTGCTCCTCACTGATCACGGTGCCTCCGGTCAGGATGGCGATGTCTTCCAACATGGCTTTGCGGCGGTCGCCAAAACCTGGAGCTTTAACGGCTACCACATTCAACACGGAGCGCAGGCGGTTGACCACCAGGGTGCTCAATGCCGATCCATCCACATCTTCAGCGATGATCAACAGAGGACGACTCATTTGAGAGGTCTTTTCCAAAATCGGCAGGATGTCCTTGACGTTGGAGATCTTTTTATCGTGAATCAGGATGAAAGGATTGTCGTATTCAGCTACCATGTGCTCGGTATCGGTCACAAAGTAGGGCGAGAGGTAGCCGCGGTCGAATTGCATGCCGCTTACTTCCTTCACGTAGGTTTCGGTGCCTTTGGCTTCTTCGATGGTGATGACGCCGTCTTTGCTGACCCGCTTCATGGCGTCGGCAATCAGTTCACCAATTTCTTCGTCGTTGTTGGCTGAAATGGTGGCTACCTGTTTGATTTTATTGTAGTCGTCGCCTACTTGTTCGGCTTGCTCTTTCAGGTTAGCCACGGCAGCTCTGACTGCTTTGTCGATGCCGCGTTTGAGGTCCATGGGGTTGGCACCCGAAGTGACACTTTTTAAGCCTGCGGTGATCAGGGCTTGTGCCAAAACAGTGGCAGTAGTTGTTCCGTCACCTGCCGCATTGGCCGTTTTGGAGGCTACTTCTTTGATGATCTGGGCACCCATGTTTTCGAGTGCGTCTTCCAGTTCTATTTCTTTGGCTACGGTTACCCCGTCTTTAGTGACTTGTGGAGCTCCGAATTTTTTTTCAATCACCACGTTACGGCCTTTGGGCCCGAGGGTTACT
Organism: Haliscomenobacter sp.; assembly: GCF_965225875.1. Lineage (GTDB taxonomy): Bacteria > Bacteroidota > Bacteroidia > Chitinophagales > Saprospiraceae > Haliscomenobacter. The sequence goes on from NZ_CBDDBS010000002.1 coordinate 2,890,777, forward strand.
TTAACGGCGTTGGCCAGTTTATCAATGCCACGTTTGAGTTTTTCCTGAGCGGCATTGCTGAGGGTAATTTCCTTTGCTGCCATAATGGTTTTGATTTTATTTTTCTGGAAGAAATAAGCAAATTGAGGCCCTGTACTGCTACATTGGCTCACCTGCTGTTGTCAAAGGTTGTGCCAAGCACCGAACAATCGACTAATTTGTCATTTTGGCAGGCAGAATGTCAGCCAGCAGGAAACTTTTTCAGTGTGATTGGGGTTCATTGCCCGAAAGCTACCTTATTTTGCTGCTTAGAAATCACTCCTGCCATGTTCAAATCCATTGCTAGCAATCCCTATATCTCCCTTTTGATTACATCCTGGAAATATGCCCGTGAGGAACGCTGGCGTTACCTGATTGTGTATGGCATGTTTATGGCCAACAACTTAATTGATGCCTGCATGCCCATTGCCTGGGGCTGGTTCATCAATGAGCTCCAAAAGGAGGGGGTTGATGTTTTAAAATCCCTTTGGGTCTACGTTGTGGCTTATTTGGTCTTGCATTTTAGCGGCTGGGGTTTTCACTTTTTTGCCCGGATTATGGAGCGAAGCATTGCTTTTAACCTGAGTCGGAATTTTCTCCAGGAAATGTACCACAAAGTGCTGCACTTAACCGTAAAATGGCACCAGGACAACCACAGCGGAATGACCATTAACCGGGTTCGTAAAGCTTATGAGGCCCTCAAGGATTTTTTCCAAAATGGCTTTATGTACATCCATGCGTTCACCAAATTCGTTTTTTCATTTGCTGCAATGCTCTATTTCTCGCCCTTGTTTGGTTCAATTGCCATTCTGTTGGGGGTTATCGCCGTTTACACCATTTTCAAATTTGATAAACCCATGATCAAATACCAGCGGGAAACAAACGAGCGGGAACATGCGGTTTCGGCCAATCTATTTGATAGCCTTTCCAATATTGTTACGGTCATCACTTTGCGGCTGGAAAAACGAATGGAGAGTGGTTTGATGCAAAAAGTGGCCGAAATTTTCCCACCTTTTCGGCGCAAAATTTGGATCAACGAACTGAAATGGTTCACCGTTGACGGCATTGTAGCCATTATTTATTGCACCATCATCGTGGGCTACATCTATCAAACTTATGTTCCTGGCCAACTTTTCCTCATTGGGGGGCTGGTCACCTTGATGAGTTATGTCCAGCGTTTCACCAGTGTGTTCCACGATATTGCCTGGCAGTACAACCAGATTGTCACTCAACACACCGATGTACAAACTGCCAAAAGCATCTTTGAGGCTTACGACCAGCAACATCTGCCCGAATCCGCCGGGCTTTTGCCAAAGCAATGGCAAAAAATTCAGATCAGTCAGCTCAATTACGTCCACGAACTGGAGGGTGCATCCGCAGAAGGCCAGTATCGACCGGGCTTACATGACCTGAACATCCAAATCGCGCGGGGCAAACGGGTCGCACTCATTGGGGAAAGTGGTAGTGGCAAAAGTACCTTGCTGGCCTTGATGCGGGGCCTGTACCCACCTAAACCAGGTCTGCAATTGATTGCGGATGGCCAAAATTACGACAGACTGGAGGTGCTTTCTGATTACATCACCTTGTTCCCCCAGGAGCCCGAAATTTTTGAAAACACCATTGAATACAACATAACCCTGGGCTTACCTTTCAGCAAGGAAGAAGTGATGAAGGTGTGCGAAACCGCCCATTTCTCAGATGTGGTAGAGCAATTGCCCTCGGGCCTGGAGTCCAACATCCGCGAAAAAGGAGTGAATCTTTCCGGTGGGCAAAAACAAAGATTGGCTTTGGCGCGTGGAGTTCTGGCTGCCAAAGACAGCGACATCATTTTGCTGGACGAACCGACCAGCAGTGTCGACCCTAAAACCGAATTGCTGATCTATGAGCGTATGTTCCAGGAGTTTTCAGATAAAGCCATTGTGTCCGCCCTACACCGCCTGCACCTACTGGTCCACTTCGACTACGTCTATGTGATGGAAAATGGCTACATCGTCGACGAAGGGACTTTTGAGTATTTGCGGGAGCACAGCCCTGCGTTTCAGGAGATGTGGAAGCACCAGGAACAGGCAGGAATAGCATAGGTGGTGTGTGCATTACGGGGCATTTTTTTTGCCACAAAGACACGAAGACACAAAGACACAAAGGGCTATGAATCAATAGGTTTTTGCTTAGTGCCTTTGAGCCTTTGTGGCAAAAAAATGTCCAGTAGTGTGGGTGGTGTGTCAAAATTGATAAGGGGCGATAAAAAAATAAGTGATCATTTTGCCCCACTACTAAGTTGATGCACTACGAAGCTATTTTGAGTTTAGTCGACTTAGCGGCTGGTACGGTTAGGGCTTATTTTCGCCTTTTCTTTCAACCAATCCAACTCTTCCGTAGTCAATAAATCCTGCAAACGCTCCAGCACGGTAGCGTGATAGGTATCCAGCCATTGTTTTTCGGCAGCAGTCAACAAATCAATCTCCACCAATTTCAAATCAATCGGGAACAGGCTCAGCGTTTCAAAACGCAAGAATTGGCCGTATTCCGTTTCCAGATGGGGCACACAAAGGATCAGGTTTTCCACCCGAATCCCGTATTCGTTGGGGAGGTAAAAGCCAGGTTCATTGGAGCAAATATGGCCCGGCTCAAGGGCACAAGTCCCCCTGCTGGTGGTAGCATTGCTGGCAAAGCCTTGTGGCGGCTCGTGTACACTCAGGAAGGCCCCTACGCCATGTCCGGTGCCGTGGTTGTAATTCAGAGCGTGTTGCCAAAGAGCTTGTCGAGCCAGTGCATCCAGCTGCATGCCGTTGGTGCCTTTGGGGAATACGGCGCTGCTCAGGGCAATCATGCCTTTCAATACCAGCGTGAAATGCAAGCGTTGCTGGGTAGTCGGTTCACTTAGCGCAATGGTCCGGGTAATATCGGTGGTTCCGTCGCGGTACTGTGCGCCGCAGTCTACCAGCAGGATGCCTTCCGGTTTGATGCGCGCCGATCCTATCTGCGGTGGCCGATAATGGATGATGGCCCCATTGCCCTGGTAACCGATGATGGCCGGAAAACTTTCACTCACATAATCGGCTTGCTCGGCGCGACAGGCGGCAATTTTTTGCGCAAAATCGTACTCGCTAGGCTGCTCGCCCGCCGCCAGACTTGCTTCCAACCAGCGGAAAGCGCGCAGCAGCGCTACACTGTCTTTGCGCATGGCGGCTTTGAAGTGATAGATCTCCGCATGGTTTTTGATGGCTTTTTGCTGGCGAATCAGGTGTTCACCCTCCTTGATGCGCACCTTAACGAGCATTTGGTACAGGTGCCAGCTACAGGAACCCGGATCGATCAAAATGGTGTCGCGGGCACTCAACTCGGCACAAAAGCCATCGATGCCCGTGTACAATTGCACCCGGACTTTGTCTTGCTGCAATTGGGTATAAATATCGGCAGGCACTTTGGCCGAATGAATGAACAGATTGGCTTCTTCCAAACCCACAATCAGGTAGGCCACAAAAACGGGGGTATAGGCCACATCGCTGCCGCGCAGGTTGAGCAACCAGGCGATGTCTTCGAGGGTACAGACCAAATGCTGGGTGCAGCCTTGTGCCTGCATTTCGGCGCGCAAGGCCTGCAATTTTTCGGCGCGACTCAGACCCGCGAAATAGGTGTCTTGTTCAAAAACCGGATTGAGAGGCAAAGCTGGACGCTCCTCCCAAAGTGGTCCCAACAAATCGAGCTGGGTATCAAATTCAATGCCTTTTTGGGCAAAACGTTTTTCGATGTAGCGCTGCTGTTGGACACTAAAGAGTTTGCCATCCGCAGCTACCACCGCACCCGTAGGTAGGTTTTCCATCAGCCAGTCGATGTGCTCGGGGGCATGGGGCACTTGTTGCTTTTTGAGCACAAAAGGGCCATCAGCCAGTTCCTGCTCGGCCTGGATGAAGTAGCGGCCGTCCGTCCAAACTTGTGCTTCGGTAGCTGTAATGACCAGAGTGCCTGCTGAGCCGGTAAATCCAGACAGCCACTCGCGAAGTTTCCAATATTCAGGCACGTATTCACTTTGGTGCGGGTCGTTGCTGGGCACGATGTAGGCAGATATCTCCTGGCGCTGGAGGGCTTGGCGTAGGGCGGCAAGGGCGGAGCGAGGCATGGTGTGTATTTTTGTGGGCTAAAGCTATTGGTAAAAGTTCAGAAAGCGGTGATTGGGAGGGGGATTTTTGTTGGTGCTGTAAATTGTGGGCAGTATAGTATTCAGGAGGAGTTGTTAAAAACCCCAAAAATTGGATTGTAGTTTCTAAATTGTTATATTGCTTTTAAATAAGGTGTCCAATGGAAAATAAGCATATTTTTAATTCCTATTGGTTTATCATTGCCCTTGTCATTTTGTTACTAAACGATTTTATCCTGAAGGACCTATATGGCAATTGGTTGACAGGCAAACTATCCGACTTTGCTGGATTGTTTGTCTTTTCGCTGTTTTTTATTGCCTTTTTCCCCAAGTACAGGCAAGTTGTGTTGTATACTACGGGAATTTTGTTCATTTTTTGGAAATCACCTTTTTCGCAGCCGATCATAAATTTTTGGAGTAGCCTCTCCATTTTCAATATTCAGCGTGTTGTTGATTATACTGATCTTGTTGCTTTGTTGATGTTGCCCCTCGCTGGATTGCATTCGAAAACAGTCCCGAAAGCACCTGAGCTTAAGTTTAATCCCATTTTGCCTATGTTGGTGGCATGCTTTGCTTTCGTGGCGACAAGTCGAACTAAAGATTTTGGGTTTAAGGTTGAAAAAACATACACTTATCCATTTTCCAAAGACACGTTAATTGCTCGGTTGAGCGATAGAATTGATTCATTCGACAATGGGTTGGGGCTCGATTCTTTGTTTGAACATTCAGGTGCTTTTTATTTGTTTATTCCTTCAGATCTTTATAGTGAATCAATTGAAATTATGGTCTCAACTGAGGAGAAAGGAGCTCAAACGGAGTTGAAGCTCCATCATATCGAGCTTTCAAGGCCAGTAGAAGAAAAGGATCGAAAAGCATTAATCGAAGAGGTTGAGCAAAAAGTTTTTAACCGACTGAAGTAACAAGGTGGGAGCAAGCCCGACACCGCTGAATATTCGTTGTGCTTATTATGCAAGACTCATCTTGTTGTGGATTTCGTACCCAATCTTTAAAAAATATTAGTGATGGTTAACCGTAAAATATCACCGTTGGAAGCATCAAATCAGGGAGAAAAGCTCGATCCAAATTTTTTCCTCCGTTTAAAAAATACAGAAGATTACTTTAAACGTCATGCTGAAGAAGACCCCAATTTTTATCCGAATTATGAAGCGATAAAGGAAATCAATACCATTTTACTAAAGGATGAGCTAAGCCAAGAAGACATACTTGGTGCAGTCGAAATTTTTAACCAAACGACCAGTAAACCCCATCATAATGGAACCAGATGGTTTGATTTAAGCTTACATTTAAGGCATATCGCTTTTGTGTATGGGCTTGAATTCAAAATCAGCAAAGGCTTGACTATTAAATTTAGTGGGACAAAATGAGTAGTCCATTTGGATTCAAAGTTCAAACAACACCTCCATCCTCAATTCATTTTGCACCAAACCCAGCGAATACTGATTTTGCTTCAAACCAAAAGTGGTCACCATCGTCAAAAAGACCGACTTCTTGGTGCCCGTTTCGGCTTTAAAAACCCCTACTTTATTGCGCAATTCCTCGGCGTATTTTTTGTCAATGCTGTATTCATTGACTGAATATTTCATCTCACAGAGGTTGATGACCTGATCACGACGATCAATCAACAAGTCAATTTGAGCGCCTGTACCACCGCTGTTGCCCCGCCAAACGGAGGTGGATGTCTGTACGCCACTAATACCTAAAGCCTTTTTGATTTGAGCCACATGATACAAACAAACCTGCTCAAAGGCATAGCCACTCCAGGCGCGAAACTGTGGATTATCGAGACCATTGATCCAATGATTTTCCTCTATTTCCACCAGTCCTTCCAGAAAGCGAAGGTAAAACAGCGTATAAAAATCCACCAATTGATAGAGGCTATTGCGTGTTTTTTTACCAAAAGGTACGTAGCGGCGAATAAATCCACTTTCTTCTAACTCTTGCAGGAGCGTACTCATTGTACCTCCGTTGGGTAGGCCACTGAGCGCAATGATTTCTTCCCGCATGAGCCCCATTGCCTTGCTAGCTATAGCGCGTACCACCGCAATATGTCGTTCCGAGTGGCTAAAAAGGGAACTAAAGAGGTTGTTGAACTCCGTGCGTAAGGGGCCATTCTCACTGAAGCAGAGCTGTTCAATGTTCTGAGCTGCACTTTGATTGGGCTCCACTTCATCCCAATAAAAAGGAATCCCGCCCAAGGCCATGTACAATTGGATGATTTGGTAACGCTCCAGGCTTGAGTTTCGGGCGCGCAAAAAGGCTTCGCATTCGTGTAAGGTAAAGGGATTGATTTTTAATCGTTTGGTTACCCGATTGTGCAACCCTCCATGGTTGTTAAGCAATTTATTGATCATCCAGGAAGCTGCCGAACCACACGTAATTAAAACAATGTCGCTTCGGGCAGAGGCCCAGCTGTTCCAAAAATGCTCCAAAGCCTGCACAAAACCTGACCCCTTCGTATCGAACCAGGGCAATTCGTCAATAAAAATCACCTTTTTGTTGCCCTCTAGTTTTTCAAGGTGATTGCTCAAACGCAAAAAGGCGTACAACCAATTTTCGGCTGGTTTATCACTTGGGTTTGCACCAATTTTTTCCAGGGCTACATGAAAATTGAGCAATTGTTGTTCCAAGCTGGCATTGGCCAACCCTGTCACCTGAAAAGCAAAGCCTTGTTCAAAAGCCCGCCGAATCAAAAACGTTTTACCAACCCTACGCCGACCATATACCGCAACAAATTCAGATTTTGAAGAATTGGCTAAACCCTTCAAAAGTGCTAATTCTTTGTTTCTGCCAATAATTGGGTTGGTCATTTGGTTTTCATTTTGGCTATAAATATAGTCAAAAAATGAGTTATAGCCAAAATGATACCTTCATTTTAGCTATAACTATATAATTACTGCTATTTACAAACGTCAATAAGCCTTTGACTTTGTTTTTTCCAGGCTTTATTTTTCTCCAAAAGAAAAACACATTTTTCCATCAAGCATGCACCAGCATGAGCATAAGTGGTTAATGTTTTTGTACTAGGATTAATTTTAGAGGGAAAAAAAGCTACAGAGTCGGTCAAAAATTGGCTCTTTTTAAACTTTTGACCATTCCCTTGTAAGTAAAAGTTGTAATAAGGTCCACCATTTCCCCCATTATCGTTCAGCATCGCAATGTCTTCTAATCCATCGAAATTAAAATCGGCAACAACTATGTCCCCATACATATTGTCTACAATTTCCTTGGAGATGTTTTGTCCAGTTGTATAGGACAACACTTCATTACAATCCTCATAAGTCTCGTTTAAAAATAGAATGGCGGAGAAATGTAGACTATCAACCTGGATTTGAGCTGTTTTATCAATCAAAATAAGCCTTACCAGGCAGGAATCCAGCTGACCATCAAATTCTCTAAATTTAGTGACCTTGAGGTTTAGGTCATAGGCTGTAGAAAGGTTTTTAAAATAACAGGTGCCGTAGTCCACTTTTTTTGTTGTGGTAGGGGTATGAGTCTGGGGTGGTTGGGTACAGTAGCATAACCCGATACTTAGATAAGCAAGCCATAGAAGGTAGTAAATAGGCCATTTTTTCATGGAGACTCAGTGTTGTGGTCAAAATCAACACTTTAATAAAACAAGCTACTGTCCGATTTATTCTACCCTATGGCTGAGAAAATATTGATTTTGTTTTAGCATAGGTAAACAGTTTTAAGCTGCCGAATCCCCCCATCTCAGCTAAAAGTGATTCCAAAACCCAGTTATAGCCAAAATGACACCCTCATTTTAGCTATAACTATACAATTACGATATTTTCAACCATTTCAACCCCCATAACACCTCACCTCCAACAGTGCAGCAGGCACCAAGGCAGAAGGATGCTCTACCTCTATCCGCAAAGACCGAGTGCTCAATACCACCCCAAAATCAATCCTCCGCTGACTCTGATGGTTGCCCAAAATCTCCGCCACCAATTCCTCCTGATCATTCCACACCCGCACCCTTTTCACACAAAAAGGCATTTCATTCTCCGGGTGTGCCATTAGCACCGTTTCCATGGGATGGTCAAAATCGCTGTCAAAATGCAGCACCAATTGCTTGATGTTTTGAGGCTCCTCCCATCTTAGGTGCAAACTAGGCCGTTCGTCGGCAGGGTCAGCCACCCAGGCATTTGGCTGATTGGTGGGGCGTTGTAAACCATTGCGGATGTTTTCAGCAGCAAAGGCAGTCAGCGCAGGAGTAAATTTCAGGGCCAGGTTTTTCCCCGCAGGGCGGCGTTGGGGGCACCAAAACTCAAACGCATCTACTCCAATATCCTCCAATGGCTCCTGTTTGCCGTAGTTGGAAACCGCTTTGTTGACGGCGTTGAACACGGTCAATATCCCCGTGATGCGCTGGTCTGAAAATTGCAATTTGACCTGCTCATTTTTCAAAATGGTCACAAAACCATAAGCCTGTAGTTGGGCCGCAGGACTGTTTTTGGCCAAAAGTGGGTGCTCATTGAGTGCAAAACTGAGCGGCACACAGTTGCGACCAGGCTGCAGTTGTACGACCTGTTTGGCCAAAATGACATCGGGGGTATGGTTGTCTACTTTGCTGGATACGCGTAGTTCGATTTCCAGTTCCGTAGCCGTATCGGCGTAGGGATGAATGACAAATTGGAGTGGAGCCTGGTTTGCGCCAAATTGTAAGGGTAGCATTTGCGCCAGGGAAAAAGGCATTGGCTCCGCTTCGCCAGTAGGCAACAATTCGGCCAATTGCAACTGGCTACTGGCAGAAATATGGGCACTTTGCACCAAATCCTGCGGATCATACAAGCGCAGGTTGGGGATGTGTTGCCCGGTTTTGAGCAGTTCTTGCTGCAACAATTGGATGAATTCCGGCTTCGCCAAATCGCGGGGCAACAAGCCATGCTCGGCACAAAACTTCGCCGCCATGCCTACTGCCTGCCCGCCGTGCGCACTCGTGGCCATCACCCGGGAAGAGCCAAAAGCCACGTGACTGGCCGAAATGATCCGCCCGGCGATGAACAGATTGCTGATGTTGCGCGAATAAAAACAGCGGTAAGGAATGCCGTAAAGCCCTTTGCTGTGCCATTGATTGCAACTGGAGAGCTCTTTTTCCGAAAAAACGCCGTCGGCAGGGTGTAGGTCAATCGACCAGCCGCCAAAGGCCACATCATCGTAATGGGCGCGTTGTTCGACGATGTCTTGCTGGATCAGCATGTAATCGCCTTCAAAACGCCGGCTTTCCCGTTTGCCGGGAATATGGCCCACCCACTCCAGGGTCAAGTTTTCTGCATCCGGGAAGAGGCCCGAGTTTTTGATGTAATTCCAAACGCCGTACACCACTTTCCAAAGTTCCCATTTGATGGTTTCGGTGTCGTGTACCGTATCGAGTCGGCCACCATATTCGATCCACCAGAGTTTACAACCAAAATCCTGGGTATTGAAAGAACGAAACTTGGGCACCTTTTGGGTGACATCGTGGGCAAAACTCGGTGCCACGAACTTGACGGGTTTGCCTACATCTTTCGAGTAAAAATAGAGACTATGCCCCAGCAGCTCGCCGTAGGCTTTAGAAGGGGCAAATTTTTCTCCAAATTCCTCCTGCGCCTCCGCGCCCATGCGGAAAGCCGCTCCCGCCAGAAAACCTACAATGCCATCGCCCGAAGCGTCGCAAAACAAGGGCGCGACCAATTCGTAGCGGGTGGAGTTTTGGGAGCAAAAAGCGTACACTTTGGAGATTGTATCCGCATCCGATTTTTCCAGATCGTATACAGCAGTATTCAGCAGCAGCGTGATGTTGGGCTCGCTCACCACTTTTTCCAGTAAAATGGTGTCAAAAATGAGGGGATTGCTGTCGGGATTGCGGTACATGTTTTCCACCAATAACTCGTCCAAAACGCCCCCCTCCCGGGCCCAGCGGTTGTTGTTGCCCATGTGGGAGGTAGCGCCCAATACCCACAAACGCACTTCACTGGAAGAGTTGCCACCTAGAACCGGCCGGTCACTGACCAGGGTCACCCGAATGCCTGCACGTGCCGCCGTAATCGCGGAACACAAACCCGACAAACCACCACCTACCACCACCAGCTCACTATTCAGGGTGGTATTTTTGGGAGTTCTTTTATCGCTTGCTGCTGCTTTTATCATGATCTCAAGAAGTTGAGGAGTTGAGGAATTGAGGAGTTGAGGAAGTCGCAGCGGTAGCCTCAACTTCTTAACTTCTCAACTGCTCAACCTTTCTAAGTTATTTCAATTCAAAACTTTCACTGAGTACCGAAAAACCTGTGGCCTTCAGCACTTCCACCTGGATGTTTTTGTCAAAACCCGTAATGGGGATTTTTACATCTACACTTTGACCGGGCTGCACGTCTGGGATAGCCACCTGTACATCCCTGGTTTTAAAGCTGAAACCTTTCAAAGGATAAGCTGGAAAATCTGCCCGGGCTGTTACCCGCAGGATTAACTCATGTTTGCCCTGTCCTCCCGGCACATAGCTTACTTTACTCAGGGTTAAGGGAGCCATCTCACGGCGGTGCGATGCGTACAGTGGGCGAGGGCTTCGATCTGGCCCTACCAAACCCCAGGGGCGATACCCATTGGGATTGGTGCCTACGTGGCGACTTTGGTAATCGTTGTACGTCCACCAGGCTGCACCTACCACGTAGGGGCGTTTACGGATTTCGGCCATCACCGACTCCAGGTGGCTGACCTGCCCGGCTTCACCATTGGGCCCGTCGGCCCGGGTGCCCCATTCACTGATCAGGATGGGTTTGTCGGGGTAAAGCTGATGGATATGGTCCAGTACTTTGGCATGGTTGCCATAGGTATTGGTGCAGACAAAATCACAGTATTGACTGGCCTCGTCTTCGGGCCTTTTGGGCAAAATATTGAGGCGCATGCTCGCAAAGGTGTACAGGCGGGTCGGGTCGAGCCTGCGACCATAATCGATCATGTCTTTGGTCCAGCGTTGCCCGGAGGGTGTTTCCGACAGGTATTCATTGCCCACGCTGTAGGCGATTACGCTGGGGTGATTCCAATCGCGCTCCATCATTTCGCGGAACTGCTGCTGGAATTTTTGCCGAATGGTGTCATTGTCCATCTGCGTAGGCGTGAGTTGCCAATTGCCTGGTTCCGAAATGATCAGCATGCCATAGCGGTCAGCCCAGTCGTAAAAAGCTTCGTTGGGGGTATAGTGGGTTAGGCGCTGGAATTCCATGCCCGCTTCTTTCATCAGGCGAAAATCTTTTTCTACCAACCAATCGGGTTCCAAAGCGCCCAGACCAGGATAGTCCACTACCCGGTTGCCGCCACCCAAACGCAGAGGCACCCCATTGAGCAGGATTTGGGCGTTTTTTACCTCCAATTTGCGGATGCCAAAGTGAGTCGCCAGGGTATCGCTGCCCAAACCTACTTTGAGTTGATACAAGTGGGGAGCATCAAGACTCCACAATTGAACCTCGTTACTTTTAAGGCTGACTTCCGCTTCTAAAATGGCAGTTTGCCCCGCTGGAATGGTCCCAGTGTTGCTTTTCCAAACCAGTTTAAGTGACTGGTTTTTCAACCATACCAATGGACTGATTTTACCCGTACTGCCTTGTGCCGAGGCGTTGCGCACCCGCGCCTTCACGCGCAGGAGGGCGGTTCCTTTTTCAAGGTCTGGAGTAGCTTCAATCTTCAGGTTTTCCAGATAAACTGCTGGTTCAACGGTCAAATAAACTGGGCGATTGAGCCCCCCGTAGTTGATCCAACCTGGGAAAGGATCATTTGGATTGCCATTGTCTTTGGAACCGGGGATGGAGCCGGTTTGCCAGGTGTCGTTATTGACGGAAACGGAGAGCAGGTTGTCTCCTGCTTTTAAATAGTCCGTGACGTCGAAGTGGAATGGGGTATAACCGCCTTCGTGGCTACCCACTTTTTGGTTGTTCAACCATATGCCTGCTTTGTAGTATGCTGCGTCAAAATGCAATAAGACCCGTTTGTCAGCCTGAGGTTGCCAGGGGAAATTTTTGCGGTACCAAACGGTGCCCGTGAAAAACTGATACCGGGGGTCCACCGAAAAACAATGGGGCACCGTCACCTGATCCCAATTGTTGCTGGTAAAGCTGTCTTTGTACCAACCACGGGCTTCGCCAATCTCGCGGGTGTCCATCGCAAAAGACCATTGCCCGTGCAGGGGGATTGCGTCGGGTTGCCGCAGGGTGAACTGGGCGAGGCATTGGGTGGAGAGGAGTAAGAAAAAAAGGATATAGCGCATATTTGTTTAGGTTGATGGTTTGATGGGACTGTAGAGACGCACGGCTGTGCGTCTCTGAAACATTGGACGGAGACGCACAGCCGTGCGTCTCTACGCTGCCAAAATTTTTCGCGCTGCTTGCCAAGGGATCAGTGCGCCTAGCAAAATTGCCAGTGAAATTAGGCGCGTAACCACTACCCCGGACGTAGTCAGAAAGCTCAAAATCAATAAAATAAGAGCTACAAAAACCAAGGCCCCAGCAATGACTTGCATACCAAAACGGTTTTGTTTTTTGACTTCCAGTGCCTCTTCCGGCGATTCAGCCAGAGCATCTGCGGTACGTTTGGCTTTGGTTTCGAGGTATTGCAGGTATTCCGGGGCAATTTTGCCTTTGGCTCGGGCATAGAGTTCGTAGGCAAGAAGCAGGACCAGCGGTAAGCCAATGCCTACAATCGTTTCTACACTCCGCGTCAATTTGAAGTGGAGCAACATGGGGGCAAGGATTTTAAAAAATAAATTGACCGAAAGCCCAATGAGGGTGATCCAAAAAGTGGTGCGTCCATTGAGTCGTTTGGAAAACAGTGCCCAGAGCGGCGGTGCCAACAGCGGCCCTCCCGAAATCGCCGAAATGCTCAACACTACTTCCACAATTCCCCCGGCTGCGGGTACCATCAAGGCAATGCCAATCATGCCCAGGCCGAAGCCCCAGGAAGACAATCGTGCTACCCGAATCAACTGCCGATCAGTAGCCGCCGGGTTGATGAAACCCCGATACACATCATTGGTGAAGACCGCCGACACCACATTCAAAGTTGTATTCGCACTGGCCGAAGTAGAGAAATACATACCCGTCAGCATGAGCCCCAAGAGGCCTGGAGGCAATACGGTTTGGCAAATTTTCAAGTAAGCATTTTCGGTATCCAGCCCTACCAGATCTGGGTTCAAAACCCGGTAAATCATCGGTGGCAACATCCAGATCATCGGGCTGATGAAATACAGGGCGGCAAACAAAAAGGCGACTTTTCGGGCCGATTTTGGACTATCCACGCTGGTGTAGCGCTGCACAAAAGTCCAGTTGCCACCAATGTAAGCGATGTGGTAAAAAATAAAAGCCAGGATAAAACCGAGGGTGTATTCGCCATTCAGCAGGTTGAAAAAATCATCAGGAACTTGCTGGGTAAAGGCCTCAAATCCGCCCACTTTGCCCAGAGAAAGCGGCAGCAAAATGAAGACTGCCGCTGACAAAATCACAAACTGCAAAATGTCCGTAACCATCACGGCCCATAGGCCACCCACCGCCGTGTAGGCAATCATAAAAATGCCCAACACTATGGTGCATTCAAAGAGTGGAAAGCCCAGCGAAACACTCACCAATTTCGCCACCGGATACAATACCGAACCTTTGATGAATACAGATACTAGCGTGAATATGCCGATGTAGATTTTTTGCACGTTTTCGCCCAAACGCTCGCGGATGAATTCTGCTGCGGTGAGGTTGCCCGTAGCCCGCCAACGCGGGGATAGAAACAACCCGGTTACAATGGCTCCAAGGCACATCGTCCACTGGATGGTCACTGCTACCCAGCCGTGTTTGTAGGCAATGGAACCCCAGGCTACAAATGTACCCGCTGAAAAGAAAGACATAAAGAGAGACAAACCTCCAATGAACCAGGGTACTGCCTCGCCGCCGGCAAAGAAGGATTTGAGGTTGCGGCCGGTACGGGCAAAGAGCAAACCAATGCTTAACACAAAGGCAGAGAAGATAAAAATGACGGCGGTATCGATGTAGGCGTTCAAAATGTACTTGTTTTGGTGAATTGTTTCGCCCTGAGGTGTGTCTTCGGTGCCTAAGGTTTCTTAGGTGGTAAAAAAACTGTTTCACCACCTAAGAAACCTTAGGCACCGAAGACACACCTCAGGAATAACAGATAAAAATAAAATCATTTAAGGCGTGATCGTCAAAATTTCAAAACCCAATGCCGGCAACTGCTTTGCCTTTCCCGCAGCCCCCTTGATGCTGATTTGAAAATCCGTAGCCTGTGCCCGATTGTTCATCAAGATCACAAAAACCTTGTCTTTTTTCTCAGTAGTTGCCAGCAAGTAGTCAATTGCCGGATGATCCACTTTGACTATGTTTTCATCCACAATTAGCTGTGCTTTTTGACCATTGACTGTGCCAGGAGCAAAACCATAGGACTGGTGTGGACCAACTTTAGGCGTCACAAATCCACGGGGGAAACGCACCTGGCCATTTGAGCGCAATTCCGCTTCGGCCATCAGGTAATCGGTCAACCAACCAATTTGCCACCAGGCGTGGTGAGGGTAAGGCCCGGCGCCCCGGTTCATCGCATTCCAGTAATAAGAAGCTACACTGGTTTTAGCGTCAACAAAGGCATCGCGGCCCCAGGCACCCGCCCGCGCGAGGTCGGCGAAGATGGGTTCTTTGGTGATGCCGTACATGCGGATAAACAAACCCGCGTGGCTGCACAATTGGATGGGGCCGTGGATATTGGAAGAACCAAAAATCCCGCCGTGTTCAAAGCTGAGCCCAGCCTGGGCAATTTCCCAGTCCTGGCGCTCCACTCCATTCACAGTTTTAGCAGCAGTAGTGGGAATAGGGTGGGTAAAAATGGAAGTGGTGTATATCTTCGCCGCGCTGATGGCAGCCGCTTTATATTTCGCTTGTTGGGTCAGGTCAAAAAGATCCAGAAATGCCTGGGCGGTTTGAGCCGTGGCAAAATCGGGGGCGTAACGCGCATCCCCGCACACACCTAGGTAGCTCCCTTTGGCAACGGCGGCCTGCAACAACCAATCGGCACCTTTTTGAGCCGCGACAAGGTAACGCGGATCTTTCAAAATGCGGTAAGCCACCACTAATCCATAAAAAGTAGCCCGCAAATCTTTGATGTCTTTGAACAATTCTGCCTCATTTTTGCGGTCGTAGGCTACGGCCCAACTGCCATCGGGCTTTTGGTTTTTCAACAACCACTCTGCTCCGGCGCGGAGCCGTGCTTTCAGCTCATTGTTGTTGGGTTCAAAAAGCAGGATATTGCCCAGGTCGAGCATGGTGTAGTAGGTCACCGCGATGGGTTCAACCACTTCGCCCCATTCTTCTACGAATTTTTTGCTTTTGGCCAGGTAGTATTGTCCCGCAAGTGAGCCATTGAAAAAACCGGGCTCGCTGATTTGTTGCACAAACTTGAAATTGAGTGCATAAGGCAGCACATTTTTGGTCAACAAGGTATCCTGCGTAGCATTCGCCAACATCCACATGGCACCGTAATCGGAATTTTTCATGGCGTCCTTGTTCGAACCCACTACGCCACCGAGGTAGGATTGTGCACCAATTTTTCGTCCCTGAAACTCCTCAATGTTCCACAAGGAAGTTTGTGGATCGGTCAGGTAATGGTGCATGTGTTGGATGCGGCTGGTCAAGGATTGTTTGCTTTGGCGCAGCGCCAGGGCCGATTTGAGTTGGTACACATCATAGGCCGCGTGTTTGATGGCCTGAAACCAATCACCAGTGCCGAGGTGGTAGCGAGAAGTATAGCTGATTGCTTCACCCGCTTTCAGCAAAGATTTGGGCTCGCCCAAAACGGGGTAGTACAAGGTCGGCGACAGTTGGGCTCTGCGATTTTTGTGGGAAAGACCAATGTTCCAGTCGTGGAGCGTGTTTTTGTCTTTGGCCCAGGGATCGCGACAGAGGCCGGGATCGGCAATCAGGGCCAGGGTCAGTCCGGTTTTAGTGCTCACCAATGGTGCCAGAGTGCTGGCCGAGCGTTCGCGATAAACCACGGGTAAGGCAGGAACTCCATGTCCGTAAGCATAAGATAGGGCAAAGTTGGGTTGGATGTAGTTTCCATGAAAATAGCCCGGTACCGAAGCCCAGGCCAGGTTGCTTTCGCCGATGTTGGCCAAACTAGGAGTAGCCAATGAGTAATACCCGTCTTTTTTTATTGTAAGGGTTTGAGTCAACAGGATATTGTTGGGAAATTTGGGGTCAAAACGCCATTCGGCTATCAGCGTTCCTTGCTCGGTTTCTTGTTCAAAACGCAGTTGATTGGGGGCGATTTGCCGGCCTTTTTGCGCAAAAAAATGCAGTGCCTGTCCGGCAGTGTTGAGGGAAACGGGGTTGATACTTTCCGCCCAGATCTTTTGCTGGTAATGGTAAGTGTCTTCGGGAAATTTTTGTCCGGTGATGCTTTTGAAGGTGGAGTCGGGCTCTGTTTGGGGTTTGTCGGCGCTGTACAGTAAAGTGTGTTCTCCTGAGGGCTGCTCCAGGTTGACCCAGGTCTGGCCTTTTTTAACGGCAATGGTTTTGATGCGCCAGCCCGATCCGCTGTTTTCCCAACGCAGGCGCAGATTGGCATTGGCCAGATTGAGCACCTGCGGCGTTTGGGCCGCGAGGCAGAGGATCATGCTACAGAACAAAAAAGAGAATAACAATTTCATGTCTTTTGACTTTTAAGTATCACCCGTCCACTGGCGCTGTTAAAAGGCTCCAGATCAGCTGGTACAAGTCTCCAGACTTGTACCAATATTTTCGCGTCTCTGACGCATGCGTAACGCGAAAACAGGGCATAAATACACGTCAGAGACGTGTCGATACTGGTACAAGTCTGGAGACTTGTACCAGCACAGCGCTGATTATGCGGTGCTTTTTGTTTGCTCAATCAAGGTTTTATGTTGATACTGGCTCTCTGGGCAAACCCAAAGGAACCGTAGCTAACTTGTAGGGTACGTCCAGTGCTTGGCACTTTGTAGTTGGCCCTAAAAAGGCCAGTGTTTTCACCCGTTTCCGTCACTTCGAGGGAGATGGCGGGTCTTTGATCCATTTTGACCCAAACCTTACCTTTCTCGACCTGATCCCAATCCAGATTCAAAGCCGCTTTTAGTTCAATCGTCAGGGTTTCACCAACTTTGGCCTGAGTGACGGCTGTTCCGCTAGCATTCAAAATTTTGACTTCTTGGCTACCCAGGGTAGAAAAAGTCAATGTGGCCATCCAACCCCGATTGGACACGCACCAACCTTCGGTGGCGTAGGCGTCTTTGCCAATCTGGTCTTTGGGGATATTGCCTTCCGTGCTGGTGGTTGCTTTTTGTTGAAAATCCTTGTCCAACGGAGAGCCGTCTAGCGTGCCGCGCACTTTGCCCAATTGCCCGTAACCATTGGGGTGTGCTGCGGGCCAACCATTTTCGACCCCGGCCCAATACCCACCAATGGCCAAGCGATCCTGGCTTTTGTTGCTCAAGTGTGCGCCGAGTGGATTGACGCCAAAAACAAAATCCACCTGTGCCCAGCCGATGTCGCGGAGTCGGGGATTTTTCAGCAAGTGCGCTACGGCAAACAGTGAACCGCCCAGTGCAGGAGCTCCGCCCAATTCTTTGGTTTTGGGATGGGCCCATTCCGTTTCGCTGTGTACGCGGTATTTCCAGAAATTGTTCGTTTTTTGCTGCATGTGAATCGCCCATGCATTCAGTTTTTCACGTGTTCCAAGGGGAGCTTGTTCGGGTGCCAGGAGTAGGAAATAGGCCAAGGCTTGCTGGGTAATGTGTTCCGCATTGCGGATCCACCACATGTGGCGAGGGTTGTTGAAATCCCAGTTTTGAATGATGTCGCGGGCGCTTTCCTGAGCCCATTTCAGGTATTTGGCAGGCTGGCCATCCACCTCATTTTTTTCACAATAATACATGAATAAATTGCGGAAAACCGACTGCCCGAAGGCATTGCCCATTTCATTGAATTCCTGAAAACCAAGATCCACCCATTTGGTGCTGTAAGTCCAGTAGCGGTTCTCGTGGTGGCGCTCGTAAGCCAGCCATTTTTCGTTGCAAACCTTGCGGTAAAGCAAGTACTTTTCGCGGGGGAGATAGGGTTTTAAAAAATCGTGATAGGCCGCACAAATTACCGACAACTGATCCAGGTGATTCCAATAATCGTACTGCATTCTCGGCTGACCCTCGTAACCCAGGCTGCCGTGCCGACTGGCCACTGGGCCTTGATAGGCGACATGGGCGTAGGCAAATTCGGCGTGCCAAAGGATCAGGTCAATGAGATCGGGCACATTGTTGTCGCCCAGTTCCGTTTTCCAGCGGTCAAACAGTGCCGGATTGGAGGCGTAGTAGAGGCATTCGAAAATGGTTTCGAGCCCGTAAGCACCGCCATCGCGCGAGGGGCCACCGCCATAGATTTTGCTCAAATCCGCAATAGCGGCGTCTTCAGAACCCCGTACATCGATGAAAAAATCGTAGGCAAGTTTAGCAGAAATTTTTTCCATCAAATGATCGGCAATCCAGAAGGGAACCGATTGGCCATGTCCATTTACGTCGATGTAAAATTCATCTTTCGTCTTGGGGTTGAACTTGCTGAACCAGCCTTCCTGATTCAGGATTTCGCCCTCAAACACCACTTGTTTGGTGCTGTAGTCGCGGATTTTGAAAGGTGTGCCGTCTTTAGCTCCTGGGCAGACAAAACGTTTGGCTTCGCCCAAATTGTAACCTGCTTGATTGACCAAGGGGTTGTTTTGAGCAAAAACTATTGCACAAATCGAGAAGAGTAGGATGGTGAAAAATGCTCTCATTGTAAAAAAAGAAGCTGTATGAAGATATGCATCATACAGCCTCTGCATGGTTTGAATTTATTTCCAATCTGGATTCTGTTCGATTTTAGGATTGGCCAATAGCTCATCCAAGGGGATGGGGAAATAGCGGTGCTTGGCCAATGGCTTGCGCTCGGGATACACGTTGTTCACTGCTTTAGGTACTGCAGTGAGAAATGTATTGGTCCGGGTAAGGTCGTACCAGCGGTCACCTTCTGCAAAAAATTCCCATGAACGCTCTTGCAATACCGCATCGATGAAGGCTTCTTTGCTCAAACCGGGCGTGAGGTCATCCAAACCTGCACGTTTGCGGATTGGGTTGATAAAACCATAAGCGGCGGTGGTCGCTCCGTTCAGACGGGCTTCTGCTTCTGCTGCAATCAAGTACATGTCGGGCAAACGCAAAATGGGAATGTTGGAGATCAGACCAGTGGTAGAAATTGGATCCTGGTATTTTTTGATCAAAACAGCTTTGGTGGTGATCGGCGTAATGTCTTTTTGCTTCACCGTCACACCGCTGCGGTTGACGTAAGTGGTATCCAGCAACTGGCGGCGCTTGTCTTTGGGATCAAAAGAATCAAAAAAAGTTTGGAAAGCAAACATCGATCCGAAAGAGGTGCGGGAATAATCTGCACCTGCACTACCTGGAGGGCCACAAAGGCTGGTCAACTGATGGCTACGGCCAGGGGAAATTGGCGCAGATTCATAAGCCCACATGTTTTCAACCCGGGCAGCGTCTTCCTTGTCGTAGCGGTACACGTCGCGTACATCGGCCATAAGGCTGTATTTGCCGGAGCTGATTACTTCCTGGGCTTTTTGCAGGGCTTTGGCCCAATCTTCATTGTACAGAGCGGCTTTGGCATACAGTGCATTCACCACTTCTTTGGAAGGACGGCCTTTTTCCACGGCGGGATAAGATGGCAATCCTGCTGCCAGAGCCAGATCCAAATCAGCGTAAATTTGCTTGTATACATCGGCTTTGAGGCTTTTAGGTAAAATACCTTCTGCCTCTGAATAACTAGGCGTGGTTTTGATGACCACGTCTCTGAAGTTTTTAGTCAGGTTCCAGTGGTAAAAAGCCCGCAAAAAGTAAGCTTCGCCGAGAATCTGATTTTTGCGCGTAGCGTCCATCACCGCATCGGGCACTTTGGCAATGACCCAGTTGGCCTTTTCGATGCCATCGTAGCAAGATTGCCAGATTTGCTGCGGTGATTCATTGATCCGACCCGCAGTGCGCTGGGTGGTGTAGTTGTCATCGTAAGCAAAAATGGTGAGGGTATTTCGCCCTACTACGGCCCGAGGGTAGCATTGGTCGGCACTAAAATCGGACACGATGGTCAAGGCTGGCCCTGAGCCCATGTCGCCGATCGGGTCGTATACCGCGACCAGCCCTTTTTCGGCATCAGAGGCAGTTTTGTAAAATGCTTCAGTGTAGATGGAAGAATAAATGGTTTCCTCCAACTCGCAGGACGTGTTCAGCAGGCAAAAAGCCAGGCCCAGTCCGATTAATTTATATGGTGCTCGCATGTTTTTTACTTTTAAAATCTTTAAAATTTTCACCCTTAAAAATTCACTTGTAGGCCGCCGATGAAGGAACGCGCCTGAGGATACACCAGGTTGTCGATGCCGATTACGGTGTTGGAACCTGCGAAGGTGTTTACTTCAGGATCAAAGCCGGAATAATCAGTGATGGTAATGAGGTTGTTTCCGCTTACATACACTCGGATGTTTTGTAACCCTTTGATGCCTTTGATGGTATAACCCAAAGTGACGTTTTTGCAGCGAAGGTAAGAACCATCCTCCAGCGCATAATCACTTACCGGTAGGCGACCACCTTGAGCAGCACTCACGTATTGGTTGCTGGGGTTGGTTGGCGACCAACGGTTCACTACCCCTTCATACAGGTTGCGTTGCCCCAGTGGGTTTTCAAAAGACAGGCGGCTGACGTTGTAGATGTCGTTGCCTTGGGTGCCGGACCAGAAAGTGCTCAAATCAAAACCTTTGAAAGACAAGTTGGTCGAAAAACCAAAAATGAGATCCGGGTTAGGGTTGCCTACGATGATTTGATCTGCTGCGCTGATGGTACCGTCACCATTGATGTCTTTGACCTTGTGACCGCCCAAACGGCCGTCGTAGCCGGGCAGAATGGTTTCACCAGTTTGGTTGACACCATCAAACACGAAGGTTTTAATCAAGCCCAAAGGCTCACCTACTTTCAGAACGGTATAGGAAGTCACAAAACGCTCCTGAGTAGTGCCGCCATCGAGATCCAATACTTTATTCCGGTTGATGGTAGCGTTGGCTGATACGGTCCATTTTATGGCGCCGTCGCTGATGCGGGCGTTGGCCATGAGTTCAAAACCCTTGTTCTCCAAAGAGGCGAAGTTACCCGTGATGCTGGTATAACCGGAGCTCAGTGGTAGGGTTTTGATGTACAACAAGTCTTCGGTTGTTTTGTGGTAAACTTCTGCCTGGATGCTGAAGCGATCCTTGAAGAAGGCCAAATCTACCGCCAGGGTTGCCTGTTTGGATTTCTCCCAACGCAGCGCTGGGTTGGCAATACCCGTAGGGTTGATGCCGGTCACGTAGGTGTTGTTGAAGGTGTAGTCACTACCCACCGAAGCTACGGTACTCAGCGACTGGTAAGGCGAAATACCCCCAGCATTACCCGTGATGCCGTAACCACCACGGATTCTGAAATCAGAAATCCACTTCAGGTTGTCCATGAACGGCTCTTGAATGACCCGCCAGGATGCGGATGCAGCAGGGAAAAAGCCGTACTTGTTTTCGGCTCCAAAACGGCTGGAACCATCCACCCGGGCCACCACGTCAATGAAGTATTTATCCTTAAAACCGTAGTTGATCCTACCCATGTAAGAGTCCAGGCGTTGTTTGCTGCGGCCACTGCTTACGGTGCGGTTGAGGGCCAATTGCAGGGCTTCGTTGCGTGTAGCGTCGTTTGGAAAACCTGAAGCACTAATGGAGTTGCTGTTGCTCAAGTCAGATTGGGTGGCAAAAACGCCCGTAAATTTCAGCGTGTGATTTGCGCCCAGGCTGCGGGCATAAGTCAAAATACTTTCGTGCAAAAGCCCGGTAAAGTTGGAATTGGACTTGGAACCAGAGCCTGAGTTGTCATTCAAGTCCCGCACAGCTATAATTGAACGAGGTGAGTACCGATCATTCAGGTTGTTTTGCAAATCGACATTGAAGGAAGCCTTATAAGTCAGGTTTTTCAAAATCTCAAATTCGCCATAAAAGTTGGCCAAAGTGCGGCGCAGATCGGTGTTGTTCAGGGTTTGGGCAAAGCCCAAGGGGTTGGATACCTCGCGGTAACGCCCATCGCCTTGCTCTCCAAAGGGGAAGATGGTACCATCGGCACGATAGGGTTTCAGGACGGGAGGCGCACCAATCGCAGCGCCCAGAATACTGCCCGTTACTACCGCGCCGTCACCTACAGAGGTTGAGCCAGTGGTAACCCCGGAGTTGATGGAGTAACTGCCCAAAATACTGGTCCCTACCTTGAATTTTTTGCTGATGCGGTGGTCTATGTTGGTACGGAAGGAATAACGTTTGAAGTTGGAATTGATGATGACGCCATCCTGGTTGAAGTAGTTTAATGAAACCGCCAGTTGGGTTTTTTCATTGCCACCATTGATGGACAACTGGTGGTTTTGGATGGGTGCCTCCCTGAAGATGAGCCCCTGCCAGTCGATTCCCTCGCCCAGCGAGGCGGGGTCACTGTAATAGTTGTTTTTAAAAACCTCATTTTCCACTTGGGCGAACTGGGTAGCGTTGAGTACGGGCAGCGTTTTGAGTACTTTCTGCATGCCGTAGTAGCTATCGAAAGTTACGCGGGTTGCGCCCGCTTTACCTCTTTTGGTTGTAATCAGTACTACCCCGTTGGCCGCGCGCGAACCATAAATGGCCGAAGCTCCGGCGTCTTTGAGGATTTCAATACTCTCGATATCACTTGGGTTGATGGTGGACAAAGGGCTGATGTCGTTGATCCCTCCGCCGTTGGATACCTGGATTCCGTCCACTACATAGAGGGGTTCGGAGGTTCCGTTGATGGAGTTCGTGCCCCGAATGCGCACACTGATGTTACCACCTGGCGCACCGGAGTTTTGGGTGACCTGGATACCCGAAGCACGCGCCTGTATCCCCTGTGCTACGTTGGCTACGGGCGTTTGCATCAGATCCGAGGCCTTGATGGAAACAATGGACCCCGTGGTGCTGGATTTGCGCTGGGTACCGTAGCCGACTACCACAACTTCGTTGAGGGCTTCCACATCCAGGCCGAGCACAATGTCAATGAGGGTACGGTTGTTGACGGCTACCTCCTGGGTAAGGTACCCGGTGTAAGAAACAACCAGTGTAGCTTGCGGCGAAACGCCTTCCAGTTGGTAACTGCCATCCAGTTCAGAGACCGTTCCACTGGTGGTGCCTTTTATAGCGATACTGGCACCAACGAGTGCTTCTCCGCTGGAATCGGATATCTTCCCCCTCAGGGAGAGATTTTGGGCCTGGGCGCTGGTCAGGAGACCAAAAAACACCAGCCATATTTGTAATTTGCCTGACATAGGTAGAAAGGTTAAAGTCGGTGATGAGTGATTTTTTAAAACCAATTTTTTAGGCTTAAAAAACCTATTGAGCCGATTTTTTTCCGAAAATAAAGCCACATTCAAAATAATCAACCGCATGAATCTGACAGAAGGAGACAAAACCTATCGGGAAGGTTCTCGAAACGGGTAACGATAGCGAGATTTTGGTAAAAAAAATTAGCCAAAATGTGTACCTTCTCTTTTTTTCCGTTCCTAAGAGCACAGTCCAGAGGTATGATCAAATGTAAAAAGTGCAAGCAGGTTGAGTTTATTCAAAAATCGGGCATCATGCGGGGGAAGCAACGCTACTACTGCAAGTCCTGCGATTTCCATTTTACCATTGCTGAAGAAAGCAATCCCACAGAACACAAGCGCCACCACGAAGTCACCATTATGGACATTGCCCGACAGCTGGGCATTTCCAAGTCTACCGTCTCGCGGGCACTACGCGGGCATACCGACATCCACGAAGGTACCCGCCAGATGATCCTGGATTTGGCCAAAGAGCTGGATTATGAGCCGAACCCCCTCGCCAATGCTCTACTCAAACGCCGTACCAACATCATCGGGATGCTGGTGCCCGAGTTTCGCCATTATTTTTTTCCCACCATCATCATGGGCGCACAAGCTGTGCTCTCCAAGGCGGGCTACAACCTGATGATCTTTCAATCCGACGAATCCTACGAAACAGAAGTGGCCAACGTCAAGGCCCTGCTGCGTAGCCGAGTGGATGGACTCTTGGTTTCGATTACGGGCAAAACCCAAAACTTTGACCACTTCCGCACCGTACTGCAAAAGGAAGTCCCCATGGTGTTTTTCAACCGGGTTTGCCCGGAACTGGAAACCCCGCAAGTCATTATCGACGATTATTCCGGTGCTTTTCAAGCAGTCGAGCACCTGGTTGAGCAAGGGTATCGACGCATCGCACACCTGGCCGGACCCAGCATTCTGCAAATCGCCCGGCTGCGGATGCAAGGCTATGTGGATGCCCTACAAAAACATGGGCTACCACTGGATGAAAGTTTGATCGTCTACCACGATCTGACCGAGGAAAGTGCCCGGCTATGTGCCCGACATTTATTGGATTTGCCTCAGCCCCCCGATGCCATTTTTGCGGTCAATGACCCCTCCGCGCTGGAAGTGCTGTTGTTGGCCAAACAACGGGGCATTAAAGTCCCACAGGATTTGGGTATTGTAGGTTTTAGCAATGACCCGGTTTCGGCGATTATTGAACCAGCTTTGACTACAGTGGAGCAGCCCGTGTGGGAAATTGGGGAGCAGTCGGCTCAGTTGTTGCTGGAGCAGTTGGAGCAACCGAGGTTGGAGACGAAGGTGTTGAAGACGAGGTTGATTGTGAGGGATTCGTCGCGGAGGAGGGGTTGAGGGGATGATTGGTATGCGCAAAAAGTGTATCTTTGATTGATGATTTTGAACTGAAATGAAAAAAAAATTCAACATAACGGGTCTTTGTTTTCCGCAGGAACACTACATGGCGGATGTGTCAAAAAAGTTGGCCAGAACATTCAATATGGTTGATTCGGGAGAGTATTTCATCATCAACCGGCCACGCCAGTATGGAAAAACGACGACCCTTTATGCCATTGCAGAAATGCTCCAAAAAACGGGAGAATACATCGTCCTCAACACTAGTTTTGAGGGAATTGGGGATGATATTTTTAGAGACGAAAAAGTATTCGCGCAAAGTTTTGTTGAGCTTTTGGCTGATTATGCCAGTGTTTATGCACCGAAATTAGAAGGATGGTTGATCAAAGAATCACCTAAAATTCAGGGATTTAAAGCTCTATCAAAGCTAATTACCAGAATGACAGATCAGACCGATAAAAAAATCGTGTTGATGATCGACGAGGTGGACAAGAGCAGCAACAATCAATTGTTCATCAGTTTTTTGGCTATGTTGCGCAACAAATACCTGGAGCGTCATACCTTCAAAACCTTCCACTCCGTAGTGCTGGCAGGATTACATGATGTCCGTTCGCTCAAGTTAAAACTGCGCCCCGAAGACGAACAAAAATTCAATTCCCCCTGGAACATTGCCGCTGAATTCACAGTAGACATGAATCTCCAGCCCAGCGAAATTCGCCCAATGTTGGAGGAATATGCAAAGGACCGGGCGGTGCGATTAGACGCAGTAGCCCTTTCCGAGCACTTGTTTCATTACACCTCTGGCTATCCGTTTTTGGTGAGTAAATTGTGCAAAGTCCTGGATGAGCAAATTTTACCAGAAAAAAAAGAAGCAAACTGGACCCTGGAAGATGTAGATGTTGCGGTATCCATGGTGGTCAAGGAAACCAACACCAATTTTGACAGCCTGATCAAAAACCTGGAAAACAACCCTGCATTGTATGAATTGGTGTTCAAAAAATTGGTCGACGTAGAATACCAGGGACTCTCCATCCATGACCCTACCGTGAGCATGGGCTTGATGTACGGGATACTCAAAAATGGACAAGGCATTAGTGTCCATAATCGCATCTACGAAGAGGTCATTTATGCATACATGAGTTCCAAAGCCACCGCTCAGGTGCGCTTGGGCGAATACAATGTGCCCAAAAATTTTAAACTGCCCGATCAGCGCCTGAACATGGAAGCTGTACTGCTGAAGTTTCAGGCATTCATGCGGGAACAAAACAGCGAGAAGGATCAAAACTTCCTGGAGCGCAACGCCCGCCTAGTGTTCTTGGCGTTCATCAAACCCATCATCAACGGCTCAGGGTATGATTTTAAAGAGCCACAAATCTCGGAGGAGCGCCGTTTGGACGTGGCTATCACCTATTTTCAACACAAATACATTGTAGAACTCAAAATCTGGCGTGGCCCCGAAGCACACGCTGAGGGCTTGGAACAATTGGTCGATTACCTGGATCGACAGGCGCTACAAGAGGGATTTTTGTTGGTTTTTGATCAGTTGAAAAAGAAGGTCTGGACGAGTGGATGGGAGGAATTGAAGGGGAAAAGGGTGTTTGTGGTGCGGGTGTGAGAAGAGTTTGAAATGCTTTCAATAAAACAATTCTTCAATAGTTCAATGAAATAGCTTTTGCTATTATCAGTGCTATTTTTGTGTGCTTGTACTCAGCCAAAAGAAAGAGCGCAGAACGAAAAGGGGGTACTGCAAAAAACACATCATGTAGATAGCATTTTTAGCTTAGAATGTGATCACAACAACCTTTTCAAGTTCTTCGATTTGAACATTGATGTCAAATGGTTTGTCAAAGAAGATGAGTTATTCGTACACTACTGGATATTTCCATTTTTTTGCCACAAAGGCTCAAATATATCAAATAAAAACTATTTGATTAATAGCGCTTTGTGTCGTCTTGGTACAAAAAATGTCTAGTAGTGTGGTTCTGCTATCACATATATTTTTGTTAAAAATGAATAAAGAATTTGATGTTGTGGAGTTTTTTCAAGGTGTTAAGCATGTCTATTTAGAGAGGAATATAAAATCCTCTAAAAGGCATGAGCTTACAAAAGAATACCTTGATTTGTATTCTTTTGTAAAGAAAGATACCGTGTTTGTTGATTTTATCCAGCGCATAAATGGCGTTTTTTTTAGCTCTTCAACCTTTTTGGTCGCCCTTTATGGTTTTGGTTTGCCAGAAGATGAGCTTATTTTCTCCTTGCCTCAATACATTAACGCTCAAGGTTTTTTGATGCTAGGTGAATATGTAGATAAACGGATTGATCGAAATTGGAAAGGTATTGTGTATGCCTACAATAGAGTAGATCAATCACCAGTAGTTTATGCAAAATTTGACATTAAAGATAAACCAGAAATTAAAAAAAATTACTATTCACTTTGCACAGGATTTCAGGAGTTAGTAAAAATTATAATGAGTAAAGATTTTGAAGAACAATTCAATATGGCATATATACCTGAAAACCCTAGAGATGAACCTATAGTATAGAAGGTATGAGTTTGCAAATGGAAAACGAAGAGTAAAAGATTAATAGACATCTATGATGAAAAATAACTATCTAAAAATTTTACTCATAATGAACCTCCCTTTTAACCTTTTCTACCAAAGCTTGTTTATCCTCCAAAAAAACCACTACCACCATGCCCGAACTCCCCGAAGTCAATACCTTCCAGCGCTACTTCGACGCCAGTGCCTTACATCAACGCATCCAGCGCGTAGACGTACACGACGATAAAATCATTCGAAACATGGACGGGGCGCAGTTTGCCGAACGGCTACAGGGGCGAAGCTTTACGGGCTCTTACCGCCGGGGAAAATACCTTTTTGGCGCACTGGACAACGGCCATCACGTCCTGCTGCACTTCGGCATGACGGGCGACATCAAGTATTACGAAGACCCCCTGGATCGGCCCAAATATGAACGTTTCGCCTTTGTATTTGACAATGGCTTTCAATTGGGCTTTGACGATCCCCGCAAGTTTGCCCGCATCCTCTACCTTGAAGATTTACAAGCCTACATCGACTCCTTGCCCCTCGGCGAAGATGCCCTGCGCATTTCCGAAGCCGATTTTCTGGATTTGATCAACGCTAAAAAAGGCCAACTCAAAGCCTTTTTGCTCAATCAACAATACCTGGCAGGAGTTGGCAATTTGTACGCCGATGAGCTCTGCTACCAAACCCGGATTCACCCGGCCGCACGCATTGAAGACCTGTCTCAGGAGGAGAAAAAACTGCTTTTCCATACCCTGCAAAAAATCCTCAATTATGCGGTAGAGCGCCGCGCTTATTACAAAGATTATCCCGAAGATTGGCTCTGGCAATGGCGGGTCGAAGGTTTTGTGCCCGCTGATGGCAAGGGTGTGGTGAAGAAGGGGACGATTGCGGGGAGAACGACGTACTTTTTGAGTGATAAATGATGAATGATGAGTGATGAATTGTCAAGATGTCTAAGCGTATGGACAATTCATCACTCATCATTTATCATTCATCATTTCTATAATTCAAACTTTATCCCCTGCGCCAATGGCAGCTGCGTACTGTAATTGATTGTATTGGTCTGCCGGCGCATGTAAGCTTTCCAGGAATCGGAACCACTTTCGCGGCCACCGCCCGTTTCTTTTTCTCCACCAAAAGCGCCGCCAATTTCGGCACCGCTGGTACCAATGTTGACGTTGGCGATGCCGCAGTCGGAACCGGAACTGGAAAGGAAAAGTTCGGCTTCGCGCAGGTTGTTGGTCATGATGGCTGAAGAAAGCCCTTGTGGAACCTCATTTTGGATGGCGATGCCCTCTTCCAGATCAGAGTACTTGAGCAGGTACAGAATGGGTGCAAAGGTTTCGTGGTGTACAATTGCTGCATTGTGTTTGATTTCGGCCACACAAGGTTTGACGTAACAGCCACTTTCATAACCGGGGCCTTCCAATACGCCGCCTTGTACCAACATGCTGCCACCTTCGGCCTCGATTTGTTCCAGTGCTTTATTGTAATTGCGCACTGCGGCCTGATCGATCAGCGGGCCAACGTGGTTGTTCTGATCGAGAGGGTCGCCGATGCGCAGTTGGGTGTAGGCCTTGGCCAGTGCCTGACGCACGGTATCATAAATGCTCTCGTGTACAATCAACCGGCGGGTGCTGGTACAACGTTGACCGGCAGTACCAACAGCTCCAAACAAGGCACCAGTCAAAACGATATTCAAATCGGAGCTTGGTGTTACAATAATGGCGTTGTTGCCACCCAATTCCAGGATGCTACGGCCCATGCGTGCGGCTACCATTGCCCCAACGGTGCGGCCCATCCGCGTGCTGCCCGTGGCCGAGATCAAGGGAAGACGTTTGTCCTGGGTCATGTATTCGCCTACCCGGTAGTCGCCGTTGACGATGCAGGAGACCCCTTCGGGTACATTGTTGTTGCGCAGCACCTCGTGCAAGATATTCTGGCAGGCTACGGCGCAGAGGGGAGTCTTTTCGGAAGCTTTCCAAACGCAGGTATCGCCACAAACGATGGCAATCATGGCATTCCAGGACCACACTGCAACCGGGAAATTGAAGGCCGAAATGATGCCCACCACACCCATTGGATGCCATTGCTCGTACATGCGGTGACCGGGACGTTCGGAGTGCATACTCAGGCCGTACAACTGGCGGGAAAGTCCTACTGCAAAGTCGCAGATGTCGATCATTTCCTGTACTTCACCCAAACCTTCTTGCAGGCTTTTGCCCATTTCATAGGAGACCAGTTTGCCCAGTGCATCCTTGTTTTTGCGCAAGGACTCGCCGTATTGGCGGACTATTTCACCCCGCTTGGGGGCTGGAACACTGCGCCAGGATTTGAAGGCTTCCTGGGCTTTGACTACGGTGAGGTCGTATTCTTTGCGGCTGGTTACGCTGACACTGGCGATGTAAGCGCCATCGACGGGCGAGTAGGAGTCGATGTACACCTGGGAGAGATTGGAGGATTCCAATCCGGTGCTGGTTCCATGGTTTTTTTCCTGTAAACCGAGCACTTGTAAAAAATCTTTGTTCATTGGTTAAGGCTTTAAACGAAAAGGAGTTTAGTCCAATCCATCAATCAACCGGCACTTCGGCTTCGCTCAGTGACCGGTTGATTGATGGATTGGACTAAACTCCTTTCGTTTTTATTTCAACAGCTGCTTCACAACTTCAGACACCAAACGTCCATCCGCTTTACCGGCCAACTGCTTGGTTGCTGCACCCATCACTTTACCCATGTCTTTGGGCGAGCTGG
The DNA here is from genome assembly GCF_965225875.1 of Haliscomenobacter sp. Lineage (GTDB taxonomy): Bacteria > Bacteroidota > Bacteroidia > Chitinophagales > Saprospiraceae > Haliscomenobacter. The sequence continues at coordinate 2,921,055 of NZ_CBDDBS010000002.1, forward strand.
CGCCTACTTCGGCGATGATGCCTTGCAGGATGACGGTCAATTCTTCAGCGTTGAGTTGTTTTGGCAAAAACTTTTCGATGACTGCCAATTCTTCCCGTTCTTTTTCGGCCAAATCATTGCGGCTTTGCTCCACATAAATGGTCAGGGAATCGCGGCGTTGTTTGGCCATTTTTTGCAAAATCTGGATCTCACGGTCTTCGTTTATCTCCGCGCCAGACCCATCGGTTTTGGCCAGCAGAATTTGGGCTTTGATTTCACGCAAGCCCCGTTTGGTGGCTTCGTCTTTGGCCTTCATTGCCTCTTTCAGGGCTTCGTTGATCCGATCTTCTAAATTCATGTTCATACTTAATTAAATGATTACAATGGGAAGACAAACAAGCAAATGGAATGGTTTAGTTCCAGGCCGCAAAGGTACGGGATAGAACTTTAAAACAAAACCAGATAATGCTTAACTTTCCGCCGTATTAATCGTTTTACCCCAAAAATCATCTTGTTGAGCACGCCATTGTTCGAACTCCGCCACATCAGCAAAGCTTATCAGCAGGATCAGCCTGTTGTTGACCGACTCAGCCTGAATTTACAGGCAGGCGAGATTTTTGGTTTGTTAGGGGAAAGTGGAGCAGGCAAAAGTACCCTCTTGCAATTAGCCGCTAACCTGATCAACCCGGATGCGGGAGAGGTATGGCTGGAGGGAGAAAAACTGCCGTTGCCAAGCGGCTTGCTTATTCCAGGCCACCCTGATATCAAAATCGTGCACCAGGATTATCAACTTTCGGCCAATCTTTCGGTGCGCGAAAACATTCGCTACGCCCTGCGTTATTACGAAAAAGATTACCGGGATGCCCGGATTGAGGAGTTGTTGGAACTTTGTCAATTGCAGGAATTGGCCGAACGCCCCACAAAACTGCTTTCTGGTGGTGAAAAACAACGCACTGCCATCGCCCGGGCTCTGGCTGAAGAAGCCCGGATTTTATTGTTGGACGAACCTTTTGCAAACCTGGATTTGCCAAACAATCGCCGCCTCGCCGATACCATCCGCAATTCAGTGGCGCAAACTGGAGCGGCCTGCATTTTTGTCACCCATCATGCTACGGACGCACTGGGCCTGTCGCAGCGGATGGGCATCTTACAAACGGGACGCCTGGTGCAGGTGGGTACGCCTCAGGAGATTTACAAAAATCCAATCAATGCCTATGTGGCCACGCTGAGTGGCGAAGTGAATATTTTGCCAAAAAAATGGGTGGCTCAAAAGTTGGGAAAAGGACTAGGGCATTCCTTACCCGAAGACCAGGTGTTGATCCGGCCAGAAAAATTCGTCATCCATACCGAAGCGGTTCCAGCATCTCTGGCAGCCAAGGGTTTGTGGGGGGTGTTTGAAGGTAGTCGGTATCGGGTTGGGGTTGAGTTAGGTGGAAAAAGTTTGGTTGGGTATAGTTCAAAAAATATTGAAGCAGGGCAAAATATTTTTTTGACAATCGTTTGATTTTTAAAAATTCACCATAAAATCCAAGCACCCCCTTCCGAAAGTTTTCGACTTTCGGAAGGTTCCTTTACAGCAGGGTCTTGCGCATAAAGATTCAGGTAGTAGCCTTTTGCTCAAAATCCTGCGCTAAAGAGCTTTCCGAAAGTGGAAAACTTTCGGAAAGGGGTTTTATAGCCTACGGTAGCTTAAATTTTAAAATCCTTTTCCAATGAACCCATATTTACAGCAACTCTACAATATCGCCCAAAAGCCCGTGCGCCACATCATTGGTTTGATGTCGGGTACCTCACTGGATGGTTTGGATGTTGCCCTTTGCGCCTTGCGGGGTGCAGGACCCAATACCCAGGTGGAGTTGTTACAATTCAGCACCGTGCCTTACGACGCTGCCCTCAAAGCAGAAATTCGCCAGGTGTTTGCCAAACGGGAAATCGACTTCCAGCACCTTTGTCTTTTGCACCCCAAAATCGGCATCTTGCACGGCCAAATGATCAATGCTTGTTTAGCGGAATGGGGCATCTCAGCAGCGGAAGTGGATCTGGTAGCGAGTCACGGGCAAACGGTTTATCACGCGCCCAAAACCCAGCATGGACTCGCGGATTATGGCAATACGACCCTGCAAATTGGCGATGGTGACCATGTAGCGCGCACCACAGGCATCATCACTCTCGCCGACTTCCGCATGCGCCACATCGCGGCGGGAGGCGAAGGCGCTCCACTGGCGGTTTACGGCGATTATTTTGTATTGGGTAAGGCTGGCGAAGACCGTATTTTGCTGAACATGGGCGGCATTTCCAATTTCACCTACCTACCAGGTGACCTCGATGCCAGCAAAGTTTTTACCACCGATACCGGCCCGGGCAATACTCTTTTGGATGCCATCACCCGGCAGTTTTATCCCCACCTGGATTACGATAAAGACGGGAAAATTGCCTTGTCGGGGCAAACCAATGTGGCATTGTTGGAAGCTTTAAAAGCTCATCCTTTTTTTGACGCGCCTTTCCCAAAAACCACTGGACCAGAGGTTTTTAATCTAGGATACCTTAAAGCAGCACAGGAGAAAACCAATACCCTACACCTGGGTGCCCCCGACCTACTGTGCACGCTAGTGCAATTCAGTGCAGATACCATCGTGGCAGGCATCAAACGGGCCATTGGCACTCAACCTTTTGCTTTCTTTTTGAGCGGTGGCGGAGCGCACAATCCAGCCTTGATCGGGGCCATTCGGGCACAATTCCCGGGGGCCAGTTTTCAATCCACGGATGTACTAGGGGTACCTGGCGATGCCAAAGAAGCGGTCCTTTTTGCCATTTTGGCCAATGAGGCGGTGGCAGGAGGGTATACTTCTTTTGGTGATCGGCACAAGGTACCTTCGGTAGTGATGGGGAAGATTTGTTGGCCGGGCTAAACAAACACTCACAACCTCGGCTTCCCAGGTTTCACCCCTGCCTCAAATCCATTCACGCCCTTCACCTTTACTTTCCGGCGATACACTTTATCCCGGCAGGTAATGTACAAGGTGTCAAAATTGGGGCCGGCAAAACACAAGTTCGATACCTGGCCTTTGGTCAGGGGCACGGGCAAAATGGCATTCACCCGTCCCAATTGATCCAGTACCTGAATGCCGGTGAGCGAGGTGACGTAAATGCGCCCATCCCGATCACATTTCAAGCCATCCGACCAGGCGTTTTCGTCTTCGTCGCGGACATGGAGCCAGCCGAACTTTTGTTTGTTGGCCAGTTTGCCATCTGCCTGAATCTGATACACCCAAACCCAATGCGAGGCAGATTCAGTCACGTACAACTGGGTTTGATCGGGGGATAAGCACAGCCCATTGGCGAACTTCAAGCCTTCATCCACCACCACTTTTTCACCATTGGGCCGGATCATATACAGTTTGCTGGGCCGTTCGCGACCATCCGGTGCAGTGAAATAAATATTGCCGTTGGCCGCCACAGTGATGTCATTGCTGCTGGCGACACTATCCGCTACTACTTTTACATTGCCCTGGGCATCATAACTCAGGATTTGTTTACTGCCACCTGCGGCGGTGTATCGTTTGCCATCCGGGCCGAAGGCGGTACCCGTGGCCCGTTTGGAGTCGATGGGCAAGGCAATGAGTTTGCCGTCCAGGCCAACTTTGTAAGTCTTGGAATTAGGAAAATCCTGGAAAAAGAACTCACCGGCAGCGTTAGTAGCAGTACCTTCGGTAAAGGAGTAACCTTCTCCAACCAATTCCCATTCGGTATTTTCCACTAGAATGTCGCTGAGAAACTGATTTTTGGAGCTTCCTTTGCCAACTGGTTTCGGGTAATCCTTCCACAACCAGCGCATGGCCTGCGGGAAAATGGCGGTGCCATGTTGGCCATTGTGCCCCCCTTCGCCCCAGATGTAATTCACCTCGTACCCGGCAAAGGTCAAGGCGCGGGCCATCATTTCATTGGCTTTCCACCAGTCGCCCGCGTAGATGTTGAGGTCATTGCTGCCGTCTTGCAAGAAAATGCGGATGGGCTTGGGCTCGTATTTGCGGATCAGGGAAGGATAACGATCAGCACCCCGCAGATTGACGTAAGTGCCAATGGCGCTGAAGACCCGGGAAAAGGCGTCGGGTCGCTCCCAGGCTGCGGTAAAGGCACAAACTGCGCCACTGCTTGAGCCGCCAATGGCGCGATCGTTGCCACTTTTGGAAAGCAGGATGGCCCGACCATCGGCGGCTTTGCGTTTTTCTACTTCGGGTAAAATTTCTTCTAACACAAAGCGGGCGTATGCGTCGCCCAGGCCGTCGTATTCAAAACTGCGGTTGTAGCGATCAAGGGAAGTCTCTTCATTGCTCGCTTTAACTTGGCCAGGGGTGATAAAAACGCCGATGGTGATGGGCATTTCCTTTTGGTGGATCAGGTTGTCAAAAACGGTGGGCGCCTTCCATTGGACGCCATCCTGGTTCACATACACGCAGGCAGGTTTGTCCGAGCGGTATTGAGCAGGGATGTAAACGGATACCTCGCGGCGGGTGCCGGGAAAAATTTTGGAGTTTTCAAAAGTGAATTTGATGATTTCTCCCTTGGGCACTCCGGCCTGTTCGACCGAGGCAGCATCGACGGGATAGGATTCGGCAGGTGTTTGGGCCAAAGCCAGGGCGGCATAGCCCAGGCACAGCAAGCTTGCGATCAGTTTTTTCATGTTTATAGTTTATAGGCATGAAAATTAATCTTTTATCCAGGAATGTGGGAGAAAAGGGTGATAAAATTGAAGGGGATGCTGCCAACTTATTTTCCTTCAGGGCTGTTAAGATTCTAACCCCATAACTTATTCGCTATGTCGCATACCTTTACATTGTTTGAAGAAGGCGTTCCCTTGGCCCAGGCCGAGCGAGCCTTACTCTTGTTTCACGGTCGGGGCGGAAATGCCCAGGCCATCCTTGAACTCGGGCGGGCAATCGCCCCGGCAGGCACCTATTTAGCCGCATTACAAGCCACCAACAATACCTGGTATCCCTATAGTTTTATGGCTCCCGTGATCGACAATCAACCCTGGTTGGATTCGGCCTTGGCCAATGTTCAGCAATTGATTGAACAAACAGAAAAGGTGTTGCCTTCCAAGCAAATTTACCTGATGGGTTTTTCACAAGGCGCCTGTTTAACCCTGGAAAGTGCAGCTCGTTTCGCCCGACCATTTGGGGGCGTGATTGCTTTTACGGGGGGCCTGATCGGTCAAACGCTGGATACAAGTCCCTATCAGGCCCAATTTGCCGGAACCCGCATTTTGATGACGAACAGTGACAATGATCCGCATGTGCCCCAAAGCCGCAGTGAAGAGAGCAAGGCTGTTTTAGAAAACCTGGGTGCCGAGCTGAATTTGGTGATTTATCCCGGACGCGCCCACATTGTGTCGCCAGAAGAGCAGAGCCTGGCCAAAGCATTTATTTTTTCAACCTAATTCAAAACCTTCCCAAAATGGAAAATTACAATAGCGTTTTAGAAGCACTCGATGGCCTGAAGGCCCGTGGTTATACCGAAGATTTTAACCTCAAACAAAATTGCCTCGTATGTGGAGCGGGGAAATACCAATTGCTGCACGATGAATTTCACGTAGATCAGGTTTATCGTTTTGAATCGGGTTCCTCCGACCCGGACGAAGAAAGTGTGTTGTACGCCATTTCTTCGGATAAACATGAGCTCAAAGGTACTTTGCTCAGCTCATTTGGCATTTACGCTGACCCCATTGCGGAGGAAATGCTGACAAAATTGAAAATTTAACCCATCCAAACGCTTCTAAAGGCTGGTGCCCGAGCAGAATCCGGGTACTGCCAGCCCTTGTTCCATCCACTTTGGTCATCCAACTGACAAAGCACCACTTGGCGATTCTCCCCCAAAATGGGTGAGCCCTCCTTGCGCCAAAAAGGCCGTTTTTTGACCGTTTTGGTTAAAAAACTGCATTTTGTGTCCGAAAAACTGCATTTCGTCGCCTAAAAAATCCCCCATTTTGCAGGATTTCCCACTCGGCCTCACCCCTCTATCTTTAAGCACAGATTTTTTGACGCTGGCGCAAAATTTTTCACGACTGTAATCAATCACTCACTAACCTATGTAAGGATGAAGCCAAATTTGTACTTGTTGGCCATCGGGCTACTGCTATGCGCAGGCCCCTTGCTGGCCCAAGACCTCAATGTTAGCGGGACCGTCCGATCGAAAGAGGATGGACTCACTCTACCCGGGGTCAGTATTTTTATCAAAGGAACAACGCGGGGCACTGTAAGCGATATTGATGGCAAATACGCCCTGAGTGCTCCCAGTGATGGGATTTTGGTATTCAGCTACACCGGTTTTGCCACCATTGAAGAAAACATAAATGGACGCAGCACCATCGACCTGAACCTGGAGTCCGATATCCTCAAACTCAACGAAGTGGTCGTCACTGCAGTCGGGATTTCCCGCGGGCAAAAAGCCCTGGGTTATTCCATCGAGCGGGTCGACGCCGAAAAAGTGCAACAAACCAGCGAACCCGACATGTTGCGCAGCCTTTCGGGCAAAGTGCCCGGGGTCAACATCATCGGCTCCAGTGGGGTACCCGGCAGTGCTACCCGCATCACCTTGCGGGGCAACCGTTCGTTTTTTGGCAACAACCAACCCTTGATCGTGGTAGACGGGATTCCGTACAACAACGAAACCAACGGGATCAGTGCCGGGGGCAATAGCCAGCTGGTCGGTGGTGGGGCATTTTCCAGCCGTCTGGCCGATTTGGACCCCAACAACATCGAATCCATCAACGTACTCAAGGGTGGGGCAGCCGCGGCCCTTTACGGCATCCGCGCCGCCAATGGCGTATTGTTGATCACCACCAAAACGGGGAGCTCCAAGGTGTCGAAGAAGGGTCTGGAGATCACCTACTCATCTTCGGTAGCCTTGGAAAACATCGCCAATGTACCTGATTATCAGAACACTTATGGTACGGGCACGGGCTTTGTGTTTGCATTTTCCAATGGCTCCTGGGGGGCACCATTCAAAAGTGCCGTCAACTACCCCACCATCGATTCCATTCCGATGTGGGCCGCTTATGGCAATGCCTTTGCTACTTTGCGGGGTAAAAAACACGTTTACCAGGCTTATCCCAACAACGTCAAGGACTTTTTTGAAACAGGGGTTGTCCTGGAAAACTCCCTGACGCTCTCGGGTGGCACCAATAAAAGTAGCCTGATCGCCACGCTGTCGAAGCTGGATCAAACGGGTTACATTCCTAATTCTTCCTTTAAAAGATTCAACGTCAGTTTGGGTGGAAGCACCAAACTGGACAATGGCCTCGTGCTCAACGGCAACCTGGCCTTTACCAACACGGTGCAATTTGGCCCTGCCGGTGGAGCCAACAACGCCGTAGGTAACGCTTCGGCCTTTGGTCGTACCATGTTCCTGGGCCGCAACTGGCCGCTGCAGGAGCTACCTTTTGAAGACCCCACTACCCGGGGATCAGTATTCTTTTTGCCAGTGGGTTCAGCCACCAATCCCTACTGGAGTACCAAATACGATGGATTTGGGGGCAATGTCAACCGTGTCGTCGCCAGTTTGGGCGCTGCCTACGATCTGACTTCCTGGTTGAGTGCTGCATACAAAATTGGCATCAACAACTATTCCCAAAACGACAAAGAATGGTTTCGGCCCGGCTCACGGGGCGCAGGAGGGATTGGTCAAATCGCCGAAGGCAACACCAGCTTTACGGAAATTGAGTCCAACTTCCTGTTGACGGCCACCACACAACTCAATTCGGATTTTGGCTTCAAAGCCGTAGTTGGACATAACCTGAACCAACGCACTACCAATGAGCAAAGGTTCAGGGGGCAAGGCATGGTCAATTTTGACATTTTGGATCTCGATAACACCTCCAATGTCATTCCATTCGGTGGAGACTACGAGCGGCGTAGGTTGTACGGTGTATTTACGGACTTGACCCTCGATTATCGGGGCTGGGCTTTTGTGAATTTCACCGGGCGCAACGACTGGTCTTCCACCTTGCCCGCTGAAAACCGCAGCTTCTTCTATCCTGGTGTGAATGGCTCACTGGTATTCACCGATGCCTTGAAGATGAAGTCTTCGGTATTGAATTTCGGTAAAATCCGGGCTAGCTGGGCCACCGTGGGTAATGATGCACCGGCCTATGCACTATCACCAATTTATCTGATCAACCTGGGCAACAGCCAAAATTTGGTAGGTGGCATTCGCCAAAACGACTTCCCTTTCCGTGGTTTGTCTGCTGCCACCTTGTCCAATACGGCTACCGATCCCAACCTGAAACCGGAGTTTACCCGCAGTGTGGAAATTGGTACCGAACTGAAGTTTTTCACCGGGCGGATCGGCCTGGATATGACTTATTATAAAACCCGTACCACGGATCAAATCGGGCGTTTGTCACTGCCCGCTGCTTCGGGTTTCAGCAACTTGCTGACCAACTTTGGGGTGTTGGACAATGAAGGCATCGAAGTGGGGCTGAGCCTTGATCCGTTGCGCTCGGAAAAAGGGGTAAACTGGAACATCTACACCACTTTTACCCACAACAAAAACCTGGTGCGCGAACTGGCTCCGGGCTTGGAGGAAATCGAAATCCAGGGTTTGTTTGCCGGTAGTGTGACGCCCGTATTGCGCCCGGGTTTGCCTTACGGGGCGATTCGGGGCACAGTTTCCTTGCGCGACGATGAGGGCAATTTGTTGATCGATCCCAGCAATGGTCAGTTGATTACGGCTTTGCAGGAAGAAATTGTAGGTGATCCCAATCCAGACTTTATCCTGGGTTTGACCAACACCTTCTCCTTCCGGGGTCTGAGTCTGAGTGTGGTACTCGATTACCGCAAAGGTGGCGATTTGTACTCTGGCACAGTCAATCAGATGTTGGGTCGTGGGGTGTTGAAAGACACTGAAAAGCGGGAAATGAACTACATCATTCCTGGCTTCCTGGGTGATCCCGACACCAACAAGCCCTTACTGGATGAAAGAGGCAACAAAATCCCGAACAACATCCAGCTGGAAATGAATGACTTGTACTTCGGCAACACCTTCGCGGTGAACGGTAACGACGAATGGGGCGTGTTTGACGCTACCACCATCCGCATCCGCGAGGTCAGCCTGGGTTACACCTTGCCCAAAAACCTGTTGCAGCGCACTTTCCTGGGCTCTTTGCGCATCAGTTTGACTGGCCGTAATCTTTGGTACCGGGCACCCAATTTCCCCAAATCGACCAGATTCGATCCTGAAACCAGCACTTTTGGTAGCCAAAACTTTGTGGGTTTTGAGTATCAGGCTGCGCCTTCGGTTCGGCGAGTGGGTTTGAATTTGCAAGCGACTTTCTAATGAAGGTTGAGGAGGTTTAGGAAGGTTGAGAAGGTTGAGGCTGCCGCAGTAACTTAGACAAAATCTCTGTCAAAAACGCTGCGGTAGCCTCAACTTCTCAACTCCTCAACTCCTCAACCCCAAAAAAACGAATACATGAAAACCAAACATAAATACCTTCTCCAAAGCCTCATCGTCGCGGTAGCCTTACTGGTGCTGCCCGCCTGCGAAAAAGGCTTTCTGGACATCAACGTGGATCCCAACAACCCCACCGATGTCCCCCTGACCCAATTGTTGCCCTATGCGGAATTGGCCATGTCCAATGCCCTTTCCATACACAGTCAGGGCTTGGGCGAACCAGCGGCCTGCTTTTCGCACTACATTGTAACGCGCAACAACTTCAATAGCTATTTTGCGCAGGGTGGCGATGGTGCGGTCAGCGATCCCTGGGAACAATTGTATACCATTGCCCTGACCGACCTGCGGCGCATCATCGACGTAGGCACCGAAGATGAAGCCTGGAATTTTGTGGGAGCTGCTCAATTGCTGACCGCTTTTACGATGGGTACCCTGGTCGACGTGTGGGGCGATGTGCCTTATCGGGAAGCCAATTTGGGTTCGCTCAAACCTTATCCGGTATTTGATACAGGCAGTCAGGTGTATGCAGATTTGCTCAAACTCGTTGATGAAGCTCAGACCAATCTGGCCAAAGTAAGCAATGTACGGATGGGGAACTCCGACCTGTACTTTGCCGGGGACGTGGCCAAATGGCAACGTTTTGGCAATACCCTCAAATTGCGCCTCTACAACCAGGCCCGCCTAACTCCCGTCTACGATGATGCCGCAGTTAAATCCCTGCTAACGGGCAACAAGTTGATGGGGGCTGCGACCGACGATTTTGAAATGTTGTACGGCAATGTGGTGTCTCCCGATACCCGGCACCCAACTTTCATCGATGAGTACACCCAGAACAGTCCGGCTTACAACATCAGTCCTTATTTCTACCAAATTATGCAAGGCAAAAGCCAGCTGAATACCATCTTTAAGGACATTGTTGACCCACGGATTCCGTATTACTTCTACAACCAGCTGACCCCAGCACAACCTGCCCAAAACGCGGTATCCTACCGGGATGGGGGCTTTGTGTCGATCTGGTTTGGCTCTCTGAACATTGACCCCAACGAGGGTTTTGACCAAAACACTTCCAAAACAGTGTTGGGACTGTATCCAGCGGGAGGCAAATTTGACGATGGCCGCGGTGGTGCTGCAACCTTTAGCAGTGGCTTGCGGGGCGCAGGTTTGCACCGCATGTTGACCTATTTCAACAGCCTGTACATCCGGGCAGAATTGGCGCTCACCCGCAACACGGGCGAAAATGCGGAGAACTTGTTCAAACTGGCGATGGAGGAATCTTTTGCCGAAGTGAATCGCATTGCGACCACGGCAGGGGTAGCGACCATCAGCAAGGCCAGCATTGATGAATACGTAGGCAAAATTCTGGCGCTGTACCAAGCTGCCAATGATGCGCGCAAGTTGGAGTTGATCATGACTCAAAAATGGATCGCCAACTTTGGGTTCAGCATTGAAGCCTACAACGACATCCGCCGCACGGGTTATCCCAAGCCCTTCGATCCCAGTACGGACAACAACCCCAATACGGAGTTGATCCGCAATTACATCGTGTCCTTCCCCTATCCGACTAGCGACTTACAAATCAATCCCAATGCGCCAAAAACGCAGCGGGTGATTGCTACGGATAAGGTTTTTTGGGACCAAAATTAATAATTGCGCGGCCTTCGGCTCGCGTTTTTTAAGTAGCCACAAAGGCACTAAGCCACTAAGCCACTAAGTTTAAACATTGACTTTTGTGCCTTAGTGTCTTTGTGGCCAAAAATAACACGTATGAAAACCATCCATAAATTTTTCTTTTTATCGCTGTTGCTCTGCGGTTTGTTTGCCTGTGAAGACGAAGATGCAATTCGTATTCCTCCTTTCCTGGAAGGGGCCAATATGCGCATAGTCATTGATGCCGACAAAAGTTCACTTAAATTGGCCAACATCAACAGCAGCACTTTTGAATTTGATGCCTATTCGATCAACAACAATATACAAAAAGTGGAATTGATTGGGGGATACATTAGCAAAACCGATACCGTTAAAAATGAGGTATTGTTAAGTTTGCCAGGTTCAGCTTTCACAAACGGAAAAGCCCGGGGAGTCATTACTGCGGCGGATGTGGTTAAGGCCTTTAAATTGGCAGGTATCTCTAGTCTGAAAGCAGGAGACAAAATTCTGCTGGAAAACCATGTGACGCTGACAGATGGACGGGTGATGAGCCCAGCCAACTCGGCGCCGAGTATCATTCAGGGGCAATATGCCAGTTTCACACCTTTTATAGAAATAGATGTTAAACCCTAGCTAGGTGATTCTTCGGTTTCTAAGGTAGTAAAGAAGTTTTTTCACCACCTTAGAAACCGAAGACACTTAAGGTGCACCTTAGGGGTTTTTAAGAAAACGTTCAAGTTGACATGTTTTTTCAATTTGGTAAAACACCTGACAAAATCACCCAATTTTAACACCTAAACCCTCTGTTTTTTGCAACCTTTTTAAAAAAATGATCACTTTGTTGATATAGCAGACTTGTGGGAATTGACAATACATTTAGCGTGCTGAGTTGAGGACCACAAGTTGATTTATCCAAACCCGACTGACTTATGATAGCCCAAGCTCGACCGATCAGAGTGGCTATTATTGATGGGCAATCCCCCAATGCCAAAGGCTTGTCCTTGCTCATCAATGGTACTGCTGGTCTGCAGGTTGCACATGTGTATGCCTCGGCCAAAGAGGCGCTGGGAGATCTGAACAAGGACTCACCAGACGTATTGCTGTTCTTATTGGGGCAACCCGATGTGGAAGAGTTGTCCAGTATCGCGGCCATTCGGCGCCTCTTGCCACTGGTCAAAATCATTGTCGTATCTGAACGGGAGGATGAGGACCTCGTTTTTCATATGTTGAAAGCCGGGGCTGGAGGTTTTTTGACCCGTGATGTCTCGCCACTCAAACTGCTCGAAGCCATCCGCGAAATTCAGGATGGTGGTGCCCCCATGACCATGAATGTGGCCCGCCTGGTGGTGGCTTCTTTTTTCAAAAACAACGATTCTTTGCTTACGCCCCGTGAACGCGAGGTACTCAGCTGGATGGCGCGGGGAAAAAGTTATACCCAAATTGCCGACATTTTGTACGTAGACAAAGAAACAGTGCGCTCGCACATCAAAAACATTTACGGCAAACTGGAGGTGCACTCCAAGGCCGACGCCATTGAAAAAGCAACACTGGAAAAATTGATTTAAACCCCGGAAGCGTGTGCTTACACGCGAAAGACTGAGAGTTTTTTCATACTAATTTTGATTGGCCACCTCTTTGTGACAGAGGTGGCTTTTTTACTTTAAGGGCCTTGCCCTTAAAGTAAAAAGGGCGGTGCCCTTTATTGGGAGATGACGCCCCTTCAGGGCTTTGTAGAGCGGGAAGTTTTGGGGTTTTCCATTAAAACTGTGTAACTATTTAGCAGCCGCCTGCGGCGGTTTTTTATTTTATACCACTAAGACACTAAGGCACAAAGATATTAAGCGCAAAAATGTTGTCTCTTGGTGTCTTTGCGTCTTAGTGTCTTCGTGGTGAAAAATCCCGCCGCAGGCGGCTGCTAAATAGTTACAAAACTGTTTCCTTTTTTCTAACTTTCCTCCACAAAATCAACCATACTATGAAAGTCCTCAATTTGATTCTTGCGGTGCTGTTTATTCTTTTTGCGGTGGTCCAATACAACGACCCAGATCCCTGGGGCTGGGCTGCTTTGTACCTGTATGTAGCGGCTGCCTGCGGCATGGCTGCCTTTGGCAAAAGCAATAAGTTTATGCTAATCCTGGGGCTGGGCGTGAGTGCCATTTGGATGTTGACCCTCCTGCCCGATTTTATCCATTGGGTTCAAATGGGTATGCCGACAATTGTGGCACACATGAAAGCCGAAGCTCCACACATTGAGCTGACCCGGGAGTTTTTGGGCCTGGTGGTGTGTATGTCGGCATTGGGGTGGCAATGGTATCGCTTGCGCAAAAGTCAAAAAGCTTGAGTATTGTGTGGTAGTCTCAACTTCTCAAGCCCTCAACTGCTCAACTACTCCAGTTTTGTTATCTTTGCGGCGTACAAAAAAAGCCAAGCCAATCGATGCAGGTTATCCTAGACTATTTTCCCAACCTCAACGCCCAACAACAGGCGCAATTTGCGCAGTTGGACGAATTGTACCGGGAGTGGAATGCCAAGATCAACGTTGTATCGCGCAAGGACATTGATTCCCTTTATGCGCACCACATCCTCCATTCATTGGGCATCGCTAAGGTGGTGCAGTTCAAACCCGGTGCAGAGATACTCGACATTGGTACGGGGGGCGGTTTGCCAGGGATTCCACTGGCGATTGTTTTTCCCGAAACCCAGTTTACGTTGGTGGATGGAACAGGTAAAAAAATCCTGGTCGTCAAGGAAATTGCCCAGGCTTTGGGATTAAAAAACGTGGATGCCCAGCATGCCCGCGCCGAAGAACTCAAGCGACAGTTTGACTTTACCGTCTGTCGGGCCGTGACAACGCTGGATAAACTGTGTGCCTGGAGTTGGCCACTCATCAAGCGCAAGCAGCAGCACGCCTTGCCCAATGGCCTGATCACGCTCAAGGGTGGAAATCTGCGTGAAGAAATTGCGGCTTTGCCGAAAGGATCTTTTGTGAACAAAATTCCCCTCAGCAACTTTTTTAAAGATCCTTATTATGAGGAAAAATATGCTGTGTACGTTCAAGCTTAAAAGAGTCGTTTACAGCAATGGGAACCGTCTATTCATCACCCCTTTGACTTACCTCTAATCACCACTTATGCCACGATATTTGCTCAATTTTTTGAAGTTTCTCTTATTCCTGGGCGTTGGCGTTGTCATTTTGTACCTTTTGTACCGCCATCAAAATGCTGCTTTTCAGGCAGAATGCGCCTTGAAGGGAATTCCCGGCGAAGAATGTAGTTTGATTGATAAAGTAGTTCACGATTTTGGCACAGTAAGAGTAAGCTGGTTGTTTTTGGTGCTTTGTGCCTTTGTGGTAAGCAACATTTCCCGGGCGATTCGCTGGAACATGTTGATCAAACCGCTGGGTTATACGCCACGGCTCATCAATTCCTTTTTCTGCATCATGATTGGTTATTTTGCCAATCTGGGTTTGCCCCGTTTAGGTGAGGTTTTGCGGGCGGGTACCATGGCACAATACGAAAAAATTCCGGTGGAAAAAGTAATGGGCACCGTGGTGGTGGATCGGGTGATTGATGTGATCAGCATTTTGCTGGTTACCGCCCTGTCGATTGGCCTGGAATACGATACCATCCTCGCTTTTGCTAAGCAACATGTATCAATTGCAGATAAAATTGCGCTTTTGCAAAAAATGATCTTGTGGGGCATTCCGCTGATGCTCCTTGGTTTTGGTGTACTGTGGTACTTCCGCAAACCACTGCTGGCGACCAGCATTGGACAAAAAATCACCAATCTGGCACAAGGTTTTTGGCAAGGCATCCAAACGGTACGCCAATTGGAGCGCCCCTGGTTGTTTGTATTCCACAGTTTTTTGATTTGGTTCATGTACTATTCCATGACTTATCTCAATTTCCATGCTTTTCCCCCCACCGCACACCTTTCCCTGGTAGCCGCGCTGATCACTTTTGTGTTTGGCGGTTGGGGCATTGTGATTCCTTCGCCTGGGGGGATGGGCACCTACCATTTTTTGGCACAAACCGCGCTGGCCATGTACGGCATCAGTGGGGATGATGGTTTTTCCTGGGCCAACATCTCCTTCTTTACCATCCAATTGGGTGGTAACGTGGGGATTGGCTTGGCTTCCTGGCTGTTGTTGCCCGTAGTAAACCGCAACTACCAACCCAAAACCTTGAGCCATGAGCATGCTGGCACAAATTGAAGCTAAAATCCTGGATTGGGATGCTGCAAGCCAGAAAGTGCGGGAATGGCAAGCTCTGGGCGAAAAGGTAGTGTTTACCAATGGTTGCTTCGACCTTTTGCATTACGGGCATTTGCACTATCTGGCACAAGCCCGGGACTTGGGGCAAAGGCTGGTGCTGGGCCTGAATTCGGCTGCTTCGGTATCGCGCCTGAAAGGGCCGCATCGCCCCATCAACGACGAGCATACCCGCATCTGGCAAATGGCCTCCCTACAATTTATCGATATAGTAGTCACGTTTGAAGAAGATACTCCCTGGGATTTGCTCCAGGCGCTCCAACCGGATATTCTGGTGAAAGGAGGAGATTATGCGCCGGAAAGCATCGTTGGGGCTGATATTGTGCTAGGGAGGGGTGGAAAAGTGATGACCTTGCCTTTTGTGGAGGGGTACTCTACGACTTCGATTGAACAAAAGATCAAGAATAGTTAACGATTGACATAGATTGACTCCCAATATTCTCCCAAAGCGACAAAATGAGCACAAAGGACACAAAAGCAGCACAAAGGGCACAAAGCGGCGTCAACGTCTAACTTTGTGCCCTTTGTGCTGCCTTTGTGTCCTTTGTGAAAAAATATGTCGCTTTGGAAAAAGCTTGGAGACAATCCACGCCATTGAAAATTCGCACATGAGAAAACAACTCCTTTTTTTCTTCCTGTTCCTCATCGCGACAGGAAACGCCCACGCCCAAAGCAGCCCCATTCCCCGTGGCAACTACGCCTACTCCATCCTGGATCGCCTAGAAATCCTCGGCGGAATCGAAGCGCCTTATCACTCCTCGCTCAAATACTACGCCCGCAGCAAAGTCACCCAATTTGCCTTACAACTGGATTCCTTATCCTCTGTCAATTGGTCTACCCTGGATCGGGAGGATTTGAACTACCTTTTTCTCGACAACAATGAATGGCTGGGGCAAGCCGCTTTGCCCAATACCATTGGTGGCCCCAAATACCAGCCAAGAGGGGATAGTGTGGTGAACATGATCGAAGCCAGTTTGCGCAGCACCCATTACCAACGCAGCAAACGGCAGCTCTTCAAATGGCTTTACCCAACGCCAGCCAACCTTTTTGAGGTAAATACCCCCGATTTTCATTTGCGGCTCAACCCAGTCCTCAACATGCAACTGGGCAAAACCAACGATGATACTCAAAAATTTTTCCAATACTCACGAGGTGTAGAATTGCGGGCAGGCATCGATGATCGGGTATTTGTATACATGAACTTGCTGGAAAATCAGGCCCAATACCCCCAGTATGTGCGGGATTTGTACAACAAAACCTATGCTTTACCCGGTGCAGCTTTGGTAAAAAATTACAACAGCAAGTTTCTGAAATTCAACAATGGCTATGATTTTTTGCTGAGTGATGGCTATGTCGGGTTCAATTTGACGCGGCACATTGGTACGCAAGTTGGTTTTGGCCGCAATTTTATCGGCAATGGCTACCGCTCCTTACTGTTGTCCGATTTTGCACCTAATTATTTTTACCTCAAGCTCAATTGGCACATCTGGAAGTTTCATTTTCAAAACATTTTTGCCGAGATGGTGTCCTCCTCACCCAATTTTAACAGCAACAATGTCATTGAAAAGAAAAAATACATGGCCGCTCACCACCTGAGCATCAACCTGGGGCCAAATCTCAACCTGGGACTTTTTGAAACCGTGATGTTCTCCCGGCCCGATCACTTTGAATTCCACTACCTCAATCCAGTCATTTTCTATCGGGCAGTGGAGCAAGGTTTGGGAAGCCCGGACAACGTGATCCTGGGTTTTGATGGCAAGTGGAACCTGTTTCGCAAAATTCAACTCTACGGCCAGTTGACCATTGATGAATTTTTATTCAAACGCCTCATCTCTGACAACCAAGGCTATTGGGCCAACAAATTTGCGTTGCAAGCTGGCTTGAAATACGTGAATGCACTGGGGATAGATCACCTGGACTTGCAATTGGAGTACAACCTGGCTCGGCCTTACACCTACGCCCACTTCGACACAGCATCCACCTATACTCAGATCAACCAACCCCTGGCACATCCACTCGGTGCGAATTTTAAAGAATTCATCGCCATGCTGCGCTACCAGCCTTTCAAAAAACTGGTGTTGGATGTTCGCTACATCCGAGCCAATTTTGGAGAAGATGGTCCGACTGACAACTGGGGCGGCAACATCCTGCTCAACAACTACAAATTCCAGCGCGAATACGGCAATTTCATCGGTCAGGGTATCGCTGCTGAAACTTCTTTGCTGGGTTTGGACCTGAGTTACCAATTAGCGCATAATGTTTTCATTGATCTTCAGTATTTTTACCGCCGAAAGGACAGCGCCGAAAATGCGCGAGATCAAAAAGCCCAATTCATCAGTGCAGGAGTACGGGTGAATATGGGGAAACTTAGAATGGACTTTTAATGAGTTGAGAAGTTGAGAGGTTGAGGAGTTGAGGCTACCGCAGCGGCTTGGACGCAAACGTTCTCAACTCCTCAACTTCTCAACCCCTCAACAATAAACACAACTTATGGCAACCCAAACAAATCCTTCAGTAGCCTACTTCTGTATGGAGTACGGCTTGGACCAATCCTTCAAGGCTTACGCAGGTGGTCTGGGTATTCTGGCGGGCGACTACATGAAAGGCGCCAAAGACCACAATTTTCCCATCGTTGGCATTGGTATCAAATGGAAACAAGGCTACACCGATCAGCGGATCGACCCCATGGGTAAGCCTTATGATACCTACCACAACTACAACTACGACTTTATGGAGGACACTGGCGTCAGTGTTACCGTAGAAATTCGTGGCCTGGAAGTGGAATGTAAAGTGTGGAAGCTAGAAGCCTTTGGCAACGCTCCCCTCTATCTGCTGGATACCGACATCCCCGGCAACAACGACACCTGGGTGACCGGTCAATTGTACGGCTGGTTTGGCGAAGAGCGCATCGCTCAGGAAATTGTACTAGGCATCGGCGGTGTACGGGCCCTCCGCAAACTGGGCATCAAGGTAGATGTATACCACTTCAACGAAGGGCACGCCCTTTTCGCGGGTTTTGAATTGCTGCGCGAAAAGATGGAAGAAGAAGAACTGGATTTTGAAGAAGCGGTGGATGCAGTGAAAAGCGAAATCGTGTTCACCACCCATACCCCTATTGTACAGGGCAACGAGTCGCACCCCATCGAGCGCATCATGTACATGGGCGCAAACATGCACCTGACTTGGGAGCAATTGGAAGAACTGGGGGGCAGCCCATTCAACATGACTGTTGGAGCACTGCGTTTGTCCAAAAAGTCAAACGCCGTAGCGCAATTGCACGGCGAGACTTCCAATAAAATGTGGGCGGAAATTGAGGATCGTTCAGAAATTATCGCCATTACCAACGCTATTCACCTGCCTACCTGGGTAGATCCAGCAATGATTGCGGCGGCTGAAAACGACGGTGACCTTTGGGCAACCCACTTGCAGAACAAACGTTCGATGATCGACTTCATCGAAGCCAAAACGGGGCACCGCCTGGATGAGAACAACCTGATCATCGGTTTCTCCCGCCGTGCTGCACCGTACAAGCGTTCCGATTTAATCTTTACTGATCCTGAGGTAATTGCACCCTTGCTGGAATCACGCAAGGTTCAGATCGTTTTCTCGGGTAAGGCACACCCGCTGGATGATACGGGCAAAGGAATCGTAGCCAACCTGGTGAAAATGGCGCGCCAATACCCCAAAGCGGTCATCTTCCTCGAAAACTACGACATGGCGATCGGGCGTATGCTCACGCGTGGCTCGGATATCTGGTTGAACAATCCGCGTCGTCCGCTCGAAGCGAGTGGTACTTCAGGGATGAAGGCAGCCATGAACGGGGTATTGAATTTCTCCATCCTAGACGGCTGGTGGCCTGAAGCTTGTGAGCACGGCGTGAACGGCTGGCAATTTGGCGATGCCTACGAAAACGAAGAGGATGTAGAGGCTCACGACGCTCATGACCTGAAGGCACTCTACGACGTGCTTTTGAACGAAGTGATCCCAACTTACTACAAGGACCGCAAAAAATGGGTCGCCATGATGAAGGCGAGTATCCTGAGTACGAAGGACCAGTTTGCGGTGAAACGGATGTTGGAGGAGTATTATGAGTTGTTGTATAAGGCGTAGGGAGTTCTGATACTGAATATGTTGGAAGGGTTTGAGGTGCGCTTAGTCCCTCAAACCCTTTTGTATTTAACCCATTAGCAAGAGTTTCGCTTTGATATTTGACTTAAAACTTCCTATGATAGGCCTCATTCCCTCTTGAACCAATGCAAGTCAAAGCGGTCCGAAATTTTGGGAAACTCAGCAAGTAGTTCTCCATCTGAGAAGCGAAAGAAATGGAAAGCGCCTTTTGCAAAGTCTTTGTTCTTGGCCTCTGCTTCATATTTTTTTCGTAAAAAATTGAAGGCAGGAGATGTATCTCTGTCAACAAAATGAAAGCTGGCATCACTGATGTTTGGAGTGCCTATGCCTACATCATTGTTGAAAAAAGAGCCCCTTAAATCTCCATGGGGGAAAAATTCAAGGGTATAGATTGCGCCAAGGGCCAAAAAATGCAATCTCAGGGTTTGATCAAAATTTACCTGTAAGACACTAAAACTGTGCAGGGCATATACAGACTTGACCAGCCCGTTTTTTACAAAAGATTCTGGTATTTCTTCCTGAGTAGTCCATTCCAATTGCCCATTCAAATCATATTTATTCAAATAAAAACCTTCATTGCGCTTTTTTTGATCCGTCCAAAGGCCTACTCCCCAAGTATAGATGGCATTGTTTTTAATATCAAATAGTAGTGAGGCCATATCGCTTTGATTGATGTTGGTGTCAAAATATCCTGCCCCATGGAGCATTCGAGGATTGGTGACACTATACATCCCCAGGTTCTTGTTAATTGCCAAATCCAGCATAAAATCAGCTTGGACTTTACCTGCAAAATCAACTTTCAAAATGCGAACTTTGGTATCATGTATCATCTCGGGTGTATAATGACTCACGAAGTATATCGCATCATCCGAGTTGCTATAATAAGACCAATCCGAATATGCGCTGTTTTTTTCAATCAATGGAAGTTCGAGGGTAATTTCACGTTTCGTCAAATTATCATTATCCCAGGTATCTAAGAAGTAAATTTTTTTAGCTGGGATCCCTTTTTTACCAGGCTCGTTTCGACGAATGATAACTGCAAATTCATTTTTTGTACAAAACATCGCATGAGGAAAATTGTAGCCAAAAAGATTTTCAATCTCTAATCTTTTGGTCTCTCCTTGGGTATTGATCCGCGTAAGCACCAATTTTTGCTGGGTTCCCGAAACAAAATATACAGTTTCTAAGCCGGAAGAAAAAATCATTTTGCCCATTACACTGGTTTCATCTAAAAGGCCTTGAAAAGACTGAGGGCCGGTCAATACTTCCCATACTTTTTGTCCTTGCGTATTGATGCGGTATATTTTTACCCCAGGATAATTGCCGCGTAGGCCGACCCGTTTTGCTTGCTCCATCGACGCTTTGTTGAGAAATAGAACACCTGCGCCATCAACCGCATAAGCACTTTGTGGGATTTCATCTTCATGGATTGTGATTGTGGTAGAACTGGTTTGGCCTTGTAAAATACCTGATTGAAGGAGGCCAATTGAAAAAATCAGGAACAGAGAACGTATGAGTTTCATAACTATTTATTAAAACAAAATAATAACAAAAATAAATATTTTCCCATTCTTTATTATAACAAAGAAAATGGATTTTTATTCTGTCACACAACAATAAAATTAAATTGCTAAAATCTCGGCTTCCCTGGTTTCACGCCCACCTCAACCCCATTCACCCCCTTCACTTTCACCTTTCCCTTATACACCTTATCTTAGCCACTGTAAACTTCCTTCAAATCACTTACAGAATACAAATCTTCTTCCTCGTTCAAGAAGTCAAAGGTTTGACCTTTCTGGGCGTTTGAGCTGATCAATTTTCTACTTCCATTGCCTGATCTGAATGCTTCGTCATTCTTTGTCTACTTTCCTTCCTTATCAAGAAACTTCTCAATAATCGGAACAACCAGGTCGCTGGTTTTAAAGCCTGGTTTTATAGTAGTAATTTCCCCCATGTAATCTCCGTGTCCACCTGGAATGATGGCCAATTCAGAATTGGTAATTTGTCGCTGGAGTTCAATGGCGTGTTCGGGGGTAATCATGTCCTTGTCGCCTATGATGATGAGGGTTGGGGCTTTAATCGATTTGATTTGCTCGTCTGGAATGTCTTTGAAATTTACCATTCTTTTTGCATCTCTGTCGTGCATGACTTGTAAGCCATTTGGGTCAGCCGCGACTTGTTGGTATGCCGTTTTCAGTTGTTCTGGCATATTTTCCAACTTGGCTTGTTCCATAAAGCCCCAAAACCATTCAGGAGCGCCGTTTCGTTTGGCAAGAGCTGAACCCAAAATCATTTTATCAACCATTTCAGGATGTCTAATCGCTATTTGTAAAGTAGTAGTTCCGCCATTGCTAAAACCGAAAAAGTCAGCACGGTCGATGTTTAAGTTTTTGAGCAGCACAGCAACATCATCTGCATCCTGTTCAAAGCTAAGGTCTGCGTTTCGGTCATTGGTCCGACCGTGGGCTTGTAATTCAACTGCAATTACTTTTCTGTTTTGGGCAAGCAGAGGTATGATTTTTTCAAAACTTGTCTGGATAGTTGAACCACCACCATGGATTAATACAATTGGTTTCCCTTGTCCATAAATTTCGTAATACATTTTCAGTCCATTCACCTCTGAATAGCCACTTTTAAAAGTCAAACTGTCTTTGGTTTCTATTTCCATTTTCTACATTTTTATGCTGCAAAATTCAAATTAAAAAGCCACCAATAAGAACGCTAAGGCTCTTTTTTCTCCACAATTTTCACAACCACAAACCTCGGAAAATAAATACCCTGGTTTTCAATCAGCTCTCCAAAATCAAAACTATTGACATTGTAGGTAATTTGTAATCCATCACCGTGGAGCTCGGGGTGGGCTTTGGCGGAGTACATAAAAGGCTTTTTTACCCCCGGGTATTCAGGTGCAAAAAACAGATAGGGTTCCGTCCATTTTCCGTACAAATGATCCGCCATTCTGACCCCCAATTTTGCCTCACCAAAACCGAAGGACTGGATTTGCAGGTATTTTTTCAAAACTGGGTCATAATGGACTGAATATTCGGTGCCTCCAATGAATAGGGGTTCAGGAATCGGTTTTTCGATTTTCCGGGCGCTCCATTTTCCGGCGATCCACCATTCCGGTTTATTTATTTTGCCCTGGTAAATCTTGTTTATTTTCCAGCGCAAAAGGAATACTTCATGGGTGGCTGGCTCAACAGCGCCATAGGCATAAAGGTAGTTTTTGTCTTTAAGCACTGCGGCGGAGCCAGCAATGGTTCCAAAGGTCTCGGGGCTGTCCAGGTATTGCATTTTCCAGGTGGAAGGTTCTTCCTGCAGGTTTGCAATCAGTACTGCACTCCACCCAAAAACTTCAAAGCCTAGGCCGGATGGTACTTCGTGCACCTTCATTAAAAAAACCAGCAACTTATCCTTGATCATGGTGCCATGCCCGGTCCAGAACCAGAAATTACCAGGGGTGTGGAAAAATGCTTCCGGTTCTTTTTTAGACTTATCCCAATAAAACGTCAAGGATGCGGTGCGTAAATCAAAGCCATCCTGAATGGCAATGCTGTTCCGGATGATTTTTGATTTTTTCCTCGAGCCAGCCGAGTCGCTGATGAAGCTATCGCTAAACAGCCACAACACCTTCCCGTTTCCAAGGTCAATCGAAGCCGCTCCATCGGCCCCACGCCAAACCGGATCATGGGTGAAATACTCATCTGCAGTTTTGGACCATTCCACTTTGATGCTGTACTTTGCCGTGTCGAATGGCTGAGCAATGCAAATGCGGGCAAGGAGTAGTAAAATGGCAATGGGGGAATATATTTTCATGAACCTGGCTATTTCTTTCAATCGTCTAAGCCCTTCCCTTCGAGTATTTGTATCATACATTTTTCAATTCTCGCTTCCCGGGTTTTGGCTTGTTTGGGTGTTGAAAAATGCAGCAAGTATGCTCTTTGTCGTCCAGGGGTCAATGCTTCAAATGCGGTTTTTAAGGCAGGATTTTCTGTTAATTTGTGTTGAAACTCTTCGGGCATGGCGAATTCGGTAGTCTTTTTTAACTCCACTTTTAAGCCCGCTTTTTCCACTTCAATCGCTTCATAAATATAGGCTTTTAAAATGGCTTCCATGTCCAGAATCTGCTGAACACTGGTGAAGCGAATCTGGCGTGCCGCTTTTACATTCTCCGTTTGTTGAACCAAAATGCCTTCGGCATCATGCAACAAGGCACCTTTGAAAAACAAAAATGCACAATACTCTTTAAACACGTGAATTAAAACGATGTTGCTTTTTTGATAGGTGTAGCAAGGAACGCCCCATTTCAATTCTTCGCTGAGCATGCAGTCAAGCACCATCGTTCTCAATTGCTCAATTTCGGCCTGCCACTTGCCTTTGTTGAAGTAAAAATCAACCTTGGGATTCATGTTTTTCATTTATAGATTAACAGAAGCAAGTTTCCTACTCGCAGGCCGGAAGTACCAGGATACCACCGTCAGCACAATCAACAATACTGGCCCAAAATATTCAACAGCACCATCGCTCACGGCCAGGTGAGAAAACACCGCGCCCGACATGGCAAAAAAGAAGCCTGCATAGGCCCATTCCTTGAGCAGAGGGAATTTAGGAATCAGGACAGCAACTACGCCCAAAAATTTCCAAATGGCCAGGATGGTCAGCAAATAAGCCGGATAACCCAAACGGGTAAACAGGGCTACTTCCTCCTTTACCTGGAGCAATTGTACAACTCCGGTGGATACCATTCCCAAGGCGAGCCAGATGGTAGCAATCCAATAGATGATTTTGTTTCTTTTGGTCATGGTTGGTTATTTTAGTTGGTTGAAGATGTCTTGTAGGCGGTTGTGAGCCATATTGAGGCCTTGGGCAAAGGGCAGCTGGAGCATCTGGTCTCGGAGGGCAACGGATTTATACACGATTTGCATGGTGAGCTTGCTGCTGTCGGCACTCAATGCTTCAAAGCTCAGGAACTCGAGCTGGACGGCAAAAGGGCTGTTTTCCATTTCAAAAGTCCGGGTGATTTTTTCATTTGGAAAAAACTCATGGATGACCCCATTGAACCCATGTTTGTTTCCCTTGGGGTCGATGGTTTCAAACTGGTAACTGCCGTGCTTTTTGTTTTCGAGTTTGAGCACTTTGGTACCCATCCATTGTTCTACGATTTCGGGCTCGACATAGGCTTTGAACAGCAATTCCAGAGGCAGTTCAAATTCCCTGGTGATTACTATTTCTTGTTTGCCATCCTCGGCGTGGATTTTGGTTTTGCGTTCCATCTTAGTTCTTGGGTTTGTAGTTTTTCATAATGGCTTCCAGTTTATTGAAGCGATCATCCCACATTTCGCGGAAGGGTTCAATGAAGTCAGCTACTTCCTTCATTTTTTTTGCATTGATGTGGTAGTGAATTTCTCTGCCGTTTTGCTCTTGTTCCAGCAATTCACACTTGGTGAGGATTTGTAAGTGTTTGGAAACGGTGGGTCTGGCAGTGTCAAAGTTTGAGGCTATTGCACCTGCAGTCATGGCTTGAGTGGCGAGCAAAAGCAGGATAGCCCGGCGGGTTGGGTCGGCGATGGCTTGGAATACGTCTCGTCTTTCTTTCATTGCGTAGTCATTTGGCTACAAATATAAGTGTAGTTACTTGACTACGCAATTTTTTTCTTCATTTTTTTCTAAACCTTGATTTTCCTTTTCAGAATAAGTGAACTCACAAAAGCAACCACCAGCCCAACTGGCAATACTTCCGAATAAGTAATCAAAATCATGAACAGCGGATTTTTGTACATCTCTTTGAAGTTTTGCATCTCTTTGGTTTTGGCAGGCAGATCAGCGGCGGGGACGTTTTTCAAAACATGCGCAATGTATTTGTCCAAAAAATCGGGTACAAAGAGGTAGTAAAAAAAAATCCAGGCCACAACGTACATGGTCGCACCGATTAAAGCAATCAGAGCACCAGTTTTAAAGGCGTTGCCGAGGGAAATGACGCCATTCAATTGTTTGTCGCGGTAGTTGCGGATGCCGAAGAAGGTCAGTGAAAATACCACGACCATGGCGGCATATCCAATGACCTCGTTGCCCTTGAAGTCAGCATTGTTGCGCACCATATTGACGGTGTAAATCATGTTGATGCAGAGGACGATGCCAAGCACGAGTCCAAAAATGAGCACAGTTTTTTTCATGGCTTTGCTGGTTTTGATTCAGGGCAAAACTAAGGCCAGCTGCCACAGGAGGCTTCATACTTTAGTACCAATTGTGCTTTTTTTAGGGATTTCAGCCTAAAGTACCAGTTGATTTATGCGGTGATTTTGAGCCTTTTGGCTTTTTCGATGGCTTGGGCCCGGCTTTTTACATCCATTTTTACAAATAGATTGGAGACATGGGTTTTAACGGTACTTAAAGAAAGGAACAGGTTCTCTGCAATCTCGGCGTTGCTCTGGCCTTTGGTCAAGAGCTGCAACACTTCGTATTCCCGGGTGCTCAAGTTCAGTTTTTTAAGCTCGGCTTCATTGATGGCCGTGTCGTCAGAAGTATGAATGTATACCTCTTTTTCAACGATGTGCGTTTCAACCTTTGGTTTCACCAATTGCAGGGCGATCCATACACCCAATACGGTAAAAAACACCGCGATCAATCCAATGTAAATGTCCAAGGCGTTGTCGAGAATCAAAAAGCGCCACTGGGACCATTTTAGCACAAATACCAAAATCGCCATGAGCAAGCCATAGAGGGTGATGTAGCGCGTTTTGAGCCAGAAATCCTTTAGAAACGACATGGTCATTGTGGCATAGTTCAAAATTCTTAACTCATGTATTCTTCACTCTTCACTCAAAAGAGTCAATAGTAGTCAGCGTGTGCAAATATATACAGCTTTTACTGCTTTGGCTGCAACATGCATCAACTCAGATCGATCCCCTGCTCTACCCCTACCTGCTCCAAAAAATTAGCATCGTGAGAAATGACCAGCAAAGTCCCCTTATATTCGTTGATGGCAGCAGTGAGGATTTCGATGTTCTGGATATCCAGGTTATTGGTTGGTTCATCCAGGATGATGAGGTCGGGTGCCTGATTGCCGATGGTGAGGCAACAAAGCATCAGGCGCATTTTTTCGCCCCCACTCAAGGCGGTCCCGGATTTGTCCCAATCGTCTTTGCCAAACAAAAAGCGGCTCAGGCGAATTTTGATGTCGTGTTCCGGTAGCGCGTTGGTATTGAATTTTTGCGCTTGTTCATACACACTGAGTCGATTGTCAATCAGCGAATAATCCTGATCGATGTACACCGCCTTGGTGGTCGCCCGTTGGATGCTACCGACCAGTGGCTCCAGTTCACCCAAAATGATTTTGATCAAAGTGGTTTTGCCCGAGCCATTGAGCCCACGGATGGCCAATCTTTCCCCACTGGCGAGAAGCACGTTCAGCGGTTCTGCCCAAAGCATTTTCTGCCCATAGCCAAAGTTGATGTTTTTGGCATTGATCAGGATTTTCCCCTTGTGTAAGGCGGAAGCATCAAAGCCAAACTTCATTTTGTCGATGTCCGGCAGTGATTTGCGCAACTCCGTCAGTTCTTGGGCGATGCCCCCGGTTTTTTCAGCATGGATGTCCTTAATGCGGGCCGTACTTTTTTCGGCACTGTTTTTCATGGTTTTCATCATGATGGTAGGCACCCCCGCTTTTTCCTGCTTTTTCCGGCCTCGGGCATCCAGTTTTTGCTGGCGTTCTAGGGTTTCCCGGGCTACTTCTTTGGCTTTGCGCAGGGCTTTTTCCTTGCTTTGGATGTCCTGGTCAAGGGCAGCACTTTCAATCTGTTTTTGCTCAGCGTAAAAATCGTAATTGCCACCGTAAACCGTAATGCCACGTTTGCTCAATTCGTATACAGTATCCAGCAGATTTAACAACTTTCGGTCGTGGCTGACTACGACCAAGGTTCTGTTCGTGTTTTGGATAAAATCGTACAAAATCCGGCGCCCTTCGGTATCCAGGTGGTTGCTGGGTTCATCCAGCAAAATGATCTCGGGTTGATGGATGGAAATGCCCGCGAGAAAAACTTTGGTTTTTTGCCCGCCGCTCAAATTGCCCATACTTTGGGTCAAATCCAGATCCTCCAATTTCCAATGGATCAGGGCTTCCTGACAACGCTCTTCAATCGTCCAGTCGTCGTCCAGGGCATTGAGGTTTGCTTCGCTGACCTCACCGTTTTCGATGGCTTTTAAGGCATTTAATTTGTCTTCAATGCGCAAGGCTTGGGCAATGCTGTAGTCGTTGAATTGCCCGAAAAGTTGCGGGATGTAATAAGGAGTATGTTCGGTTTTTACTACACCAGCGGCCGGAACTAAAGCACCAGCCATGATTTTGAGCAGGGTAGATTTCCCAATGCCGTTGTTGCCAATCAACGCGATTTTGTGTTGCCGATTGAAGGTGACATTGAGGTTATCGAACAATAAATCCTTATTGGGATGGAGATAAGAGAGATTTTGCAGAATCAACATGAATTCTTTCTTAAGAGCGATCTGCAGTTTTTTGGCGAAAGCAAAAAACTGACTCAGGCTCAAAAAGTGAATAATGATGGCACAGCGCTTTGCGGGTTTGCCAGTTATCGCTTTTTGAAAGAAATGGTCTCCTACATTGAATTATCTTTTGGTGAGAGGATGCAAAATTATGGGGATTTTATTTTGGATGCAAGGGGTTGAGAATTTTTAATTGAACTGATCGTATTTGGGCCATCACTGTCCGAATGTGAACGTTTTGTAGAAACCAAAATCCAGTTATACCATTGACAATTAAAAAGATAGGTAGGTGGCATAAAATTTGGTTTAAAAACTAAATATCGACCCATAAAAAATTCCCAAGCAATTTAAAAGTTCAACTATGTACCGCAACCTCTTCAAAGTCGCTTTTCGCAGCCTCCTGAAAAACAGATCTTCCTCCCTGATCAACATTGGTGGATTGGCCGTAGGAATGGCGGTCGCCATGTTGGTCGGATTGTGGATTTGGGACGAACTGTCCTTTGATCAGGATCAAAAAAACTACGGGCGCATTGCCCAGGTTTGGCAATTTGTAACTTTTGAAAAAGACAAAGCGGCTTATCAGGTCATGCCAATTCCTCTGGCAGAAGAGTTGCGCAGCAAGTATCCCGATTTTGAGGCAGTCAGTTTGTCCTCCAATACCATGGACCTCATTTTGGCCGACGGGGATAAAAAAATGGTCGGAACCGGCAATTTTGTCGAGCCAGTGTTCAGTGAAATGCTGGACTTGAACATGCTGGCGGGCAACCGGGACGCCCTAAAAGACATTCATTCCATTTTGCTTTCAGAGTCGCTGGCGAAAACCTTCTTTGGGGAGAACAAGCCACTCAATAAAATCATCAAAATCAACAATCGGCAAGACGTCAAGATTGCTGGTATCTACCAGGATTTTCCCTCCAACAGCTCCTTCAAGGACGTAAAACTCCTCGCACCCTGGGATTTGTTGTTGGCGACGGATGAACTAACGGCACGCGCCAAAGACATCTGGGATGAAAATTCCAAACAACTGTTTGTACAACTCAAAGCGGGTGCTGATATTGAACAGGTGTCGGCCAAAATCAAGGACATTCGGATGAAGCGGGACAATCCACCTTCCTACAAGCCGGAGTTTTTCCTGCATCCAATGTCGAAATGGCACCTGTACTCCAGCTTTAACCAGGGCGTCAATGATGGCGGGCTAATCAGGTTTGTCTGGCTCTTCGGGGCGATTGGAGTGTTTGTACTTCTGCTTGCTTGTGTCAATTTTATGAATTTGAGCACCGCGCGTTCCGAACGGCGGGCCAAAGAAGTGGGCATTCGCAAAAGCATCGGCTCCGGCCGTGGCCAATTGATTTTGCAATTCTTTCAGGAGTCTTTTTTGGTGGTGGTTTTTGCCTTTGGTTTGTCTTTACTTTTGGTGCAACTCACCTTGCCTTTTTTTAACGATATCACCAATAAAAAAGTCGAAATTCTGTGGGACAAGCCCTGGTTTTGGGCAGCAGGATTGGCCTTTATCCTATTTACCAGTTTGGTGGCAGGCAGTTATCCGGCTTTGTATTTGTCTTCGTTTCGGCCTATCAAAGTGTTGAAAGGAACCTTTCGGGCCGGACGGTTTGCGGCCATTCCGCGGCGGGTTTTGGTGGTTTTTCAATACACGGTTTCCATTACTTTGATCATAGGCACCCTGATTGTATTTCAGCAGATTCAATTTGCCAAAAACCGGCCAGTTGGTTACAGCCGCGATGGCCTGATTGAAATCACCATGAAGACACCTGAATTGAAGCAGCACTACGATGCCTTGCGCAATGATTTGTTCAAGGAGGGCGCAGTGGATGGGGTGTCAAAATCTTTTGGCTCAATCACGGTGGATTACGGTGGGGTGACTGGCCTGTCCTGGAAAGGGAAAAAAGAAGACCACAATCCCCTGTTGATCTCCAACGTCATTACCACTGATTACGGCAAAACGATTGGTTGGCAATTGCTGGAAGGCAGGGATTTTTCGCCCCAGTTTTTAACGGATTCAGCTGCCATGGTCATCAATGAAGAAGCAGTAGCCCTGATGGGTTTTGAAAAGCCGGTGGATGAAATTGTAAAATGGGCCGGTCGGGATTATCGGGTGATCGGCGTGGTCAAAAACATCATCAAAGAGTCTCCTTTTGAAAGCATAAAACCTTCCTTTTATACCCTGGACAAGGGCATGGCCAACGTCATCAACATCAAACTGGCGGCTGGCTTGAGCACCAGTTCCGCTTTGAGCAAGGTGGAAAAGGTGGTCAAAACCTACAACCCCTCGGCGCCTTTTGAGTACCAGTTTGTAGACGCAGAATACGCCCGGAAGTTTGAATTTGAAGTACAGATCGGCAAACTGGCGGCGTTTTTTGCCATCCTGGCCATCTTTATTTCCTGTTTGGGGCTTTTTGGTCTGGTTTCCTTTACGGCAGAGCAGCGCATCAAGGAGATTGGCATCCGCAAGGTGCTGGGCGCTTCCGTACTCAACCTCTGGGGCCTATTGTCCAAAGACTTTCTGGGCCTGGTTTTCATTGCCTTCGTGTTGGCGATTCCCATTGCCTATTACTACCTGAACGATTGGTTGCAGCAGTATACGTACCACATCAAAATCTCCTGGTGGATTTTTGCTGCGGCTGGAGCCGGGGCCTTGGTGATTACCGTTTTGACGGTGAGTTATCAGGCGATCCGGGCGGCGTTGGTGAATCCAGTTCAATCACTCAAATCCGAATAAGCCATGTACCGCAACTTCTTAAAAATCGCTTTTCGCAGCCTCCTGAAAAACAAGGTTTCGGCCTTCATCAACATCGCTGGGCTGGCCGTGGGCATGGCTGTAGCGATGCTGATTGCGCTTTGGGTGAACAATGAATTGTCGGCCAACCAGCACCACCAAAACTACCAAACCCTTTACCAGGTGATGATGCATCAAACTTTTGATGGGGAGCGCAGTTCACAAGTGGCTATGCCTTATCCATTGGGGACTGAACTAAAAACAAAGTACCCCGATTTTAAAGCAGTTGCGATGTGTGATTGGGGAGAAAAACGGGCTTTGGTAGCTGGAAATAAAAAGTTCCTCAAAAAAGGGCATTACATTGGAACAGAGGCCATTGAGATGTTTTCATTGCCCATCTTGAGTGGTGATAAAAACCCCTTAAAAGACCCTTATTCGATTGTGCTGACCGAAAAAACCGCCCAAGCGATTTTTGGAAAACAAAATCCTCTTGATCAAATCATTCGGGTAGACAATATCGTGGATGTAAAAGTGACCGCCGTAGTGGCCGAACAGCCGCAAAATGCGAGTTTACAATTTGACTATTTGTTGCCCTGGGACTTACAGATCAAACTCTACGATTGGGTAAAAACCTCTGCAACCAATTGGAAGGACAACTCCTATCAGGTTTATGTACAACTCAAGGAAGGATTACAGCCAGAAAATACCGAGGCCAAAATCAAAGATGTGGTCCTGAACCATGTCAGTGAAGACAAATTGATGCAAAAAGCCATCAAACCTGCGGTTTTTCTCCACCCAATGTCAAAATGGCGATTGTATGGGGAATTTGAAAATGGGAAAAACACGGGCGGTTTCATCAAATATGTGCGGCTGTTTGGGATTTTCGGGCTATTCATTTTGGTGATTGCCTGCATCAATTTTATGAACTTGAGTACAGCCCGCTCCGAAAAACGCGCCAAAGAAGTTGGGGTGCGCAAAGCCATAGGTTCAAGGCGGAAACAACTCATCGGACAGTTTTTAGGGGAATCGCTGCTCATCACATTTTTGGCACTGGCCTTGGCTTTGATCCTGGTGGTAGTTTTTTTGCCCTCTTTCAATGCCCTCACCGAAACGGAGTTGAGCATTCAATTTGGGAGCCCGGCTTTTTGGGGAGTGATGCTTGTTTTTACCCTGTTTACCGGGCTTTTGGCCGGAAGTTATCCTGCGCTTTATTTGTCGTCTTTCAGTCCGCTGAAAATCCTTAAAGGTGGGTTTCGGGTGGGTAAAAATGCAGCCTTGCCCCGTAAAGTTTTGATCGTGGTACAATTTTCCTTCTCCATAGTGCTGATGATCGGCACCATGATTATTTACCAACAAATCCAGTTTGTCAAAAACCGACCCATTGGATTCAACAACCAAGGCCTAATTTCGGTCGCTATTTCTCAAGATTTGACGCAGAATTTCGAGCCATTGCGCAATGAATTGCTGGCTTCGGGAATGGTGTCCTCGATTTGTATAGCGAGCTCGCCCGCCTCTGAAATTTGGAGCAACGGCAATGGTTGGGAATGGCGTGGCTCCACTCCAGCCGACAAAGGCACCCTTTTTAACATCATTGCCACCACGTATGACTACACTCAAACCATGGGCGTTGAACTCAAGGCAGGGCGGGATTTTTCCAGGGAATTCAGCACCGATGCTACGGGGGTGATCTTGAACGAAGCTGCCGTCAAACGGATGGGCTTGGAAAACCCCGTCGGTGAAGTAGTGAAATGGAATGGAAAAGCCCTGAGCGTCGTTGGAGTAATTCCCAACATCAACATGGAATCGCCTTTCCAAAGCATCTCACCCCTATCAATCGTATTCGATAAAGATTGGGTGGAGTGCCTATGTGTGAGGATAAATCCCAATGTTTCAAGCTCGGAGGCCATGGCCAAAATTGGGCCGATATTCGACAAATACAATCCCGGATTTCCATTTGACTATGCCTTTGCGGATGCCGAATACGCCAAAAAATTCAAATACACTGCCTTCATTGGCAACCTTTCTTTGATTGTCTCCATTTTAGCCATTTTTATTTCGTGCCTGGGTTTATTTGGTTTGGCGTCCTTCATGGCTGAGCAGCGCACCAAAGAAATTGGCATTCGCAAAGTTTTGGGCGCATCGGTAGCCAAACTCTGGCAATCCTTATCCAAAGACTTCGTGGTTTTGGTGCTGATCTCTTGCCTGATTGCTACACCCATTGCTTATTATTTTATGAACGAGTGGCTGCAAAAATATACCTACCGCATCGAAATTTCCTGGTGGGTTTTTGCTGTGGCTGTTATAGGTGCGTTGGCGATTACTTTGCTGACGGTGAGTTATCAGGCATTCAAGGCGGCCTTGGTGAATCCGGTGAAGTCATTGAAATCGGAGTGATAAAGTGGGGGCAACGCACCGTAGAGACGCACGGCTGTGCGTCTCTACAATCCGGAATCATCCATCATTTTTTGTGTTGCCCGATTTTGTTATTTACTCGAATGATTATAGCAATTTCTCTGGACCTTTTCCATTTCTTAACCCAGGTCAATGAACCCGAAAAATCAGCGCTATAATTTTGTGTCATGAAAAAATCAAACACAATAACAAGCGTTGACATGAAAGCAATTGAATATCTGCAATACGGAGAAGCAACAGTTCTCCAAGTCAGTGAAGTAACCAAACCCTCTCCCAAGCCCAATGAGGTACTGATCCGAAACTACGCCAGCACCGTTACCGCCGCGGACATAATGATGCGCAACGGCAAGCCACTGATTGGTCGACTTTACCTCGGTTTGAACAAACCCAGCCGAACCATCCTGGGCTTTGAATTTGCCGGCGAAGTTGTCGAAGTAGGTGCTGAGGTTACCCTGTTCAAATCTGGCGACAAGGTTTTTGGTGGCACTACTACCCTCGGTTGCTACGCGGAATATGTATGTGTGAGTGAAAATGACGTCATCACCACCATGCCCAACAACATCAGCTATCAGGAGGCCGCTCCGGTCAGTGGAAGTGCCATCACGGTTTTGAATTTTTTGAAAGGCCTGGCCAAAATCCAGCCGAACCAAAAAGTGCTGATCAACGGTGCGTCTGGCGCATTGGGCACTTACGCGGTACAAATTGCCAAACATTATGGCGCAGTAGTAACGGGCGTTTGTAGCACTGGCAACGTAGAAATGGTCAAAGCTTTGGGGGCGGTCACCGTGATTGATTACACCCGGGAAGACTTCACCAAAAATGGTGAACAATACGACATCATTTTTGATACGGTGGGCAAAAGGAGTTTTGGAGAATGCAAAAATTCACTCAGCCAGAACGGGATTTACCTTTCAAGCGTGATTGATTTTTCCTTGCTGCTGCACATGATCTGGACCTCGATATTTGGCAGCAAAAAAGCCAAATCTTCCTCAACTGGAATGCTGCCAGTGAAGGCACGTTTTGCCTATTTTCTGGAGATTAAGGAGCTGTTGAGATTGGGGAAAATTAAAACGGTGATCGACCAGCATTTCCCCTTATCACAATTGGCGGCGGCGCATCAGTACGTTGAAAAAGGGCACAAAAGGGGAAATTTGGTCATAATGGTTTAAGGCTTTTGATTCAGTCTTTTCCGAATTCTGCTCAATGATTCCGGTTTTACCCCCAAATAACTGGCCAGTTGATACTGCGGGATTCGTTGGAACAAATCTGGGCGGGTGTTCAATAATTTCAAATAGCGCTGTTCCGGGGAGTCGGTCAGGTAAGCAGTTAAGGCTTGTTTTTGTTCGGCAAAAGCAGCTTCCACAACCGCTCGGGAGATGGTTTCAAAACGGGGAAAACGTTTAAACATTTCCTGAGCTTCGCGCTCATTCCCAATCGACACCGAGGTGTCTTCCACACAAACCAGATTGTGCATGGCCGGGCTGGGTGCACCGAAATTGCCCAAAGAAATCACCCATTGTTCCTCAGTGAAAAAATTGGTCGTTTTTTCCTCGCCATCGACTAAAATGTACTCTCTGATGCAGCCTTCCAAAATGAAGTAGGAATTAACCTGAATTTGTCCTTCCCGCAAAAGCAGGGTGCCTTTTTTGAAGGTCTCGACGCGCATACTGGCTTCGATTGCGGCGGCCTCTTCTGCGGAGAGAGGGCTTATTTTGGAAAAGTGTTGTACAAATTTGTTGTTCATTGCTCAATGCTTATCCAAGTGTGGGCTGTTGTCAGCTTCCAAATTTAACGATTAATGAGCTATTGGTTCATTTTGTATCAAAAAATCCCTTGATCGGCCGGACAAAAAGCCCCGAAGTAGTAGCCAGGAAAACGGTATCACCCAAAATTTCAACACCATTTATTCTCGTTCCTTCAACACCATCGTTTTTGAGAAAACGTTGTTTATAACTCGAACCATTCCATTTTAAGGTAAATAAATTATCCCGATAAACGCCAATTAAGCTATCGTTGATCACATAATAATTGCTAAAGGTCATTGAAGTATTTATGCCGCCGAATTCCTGCCAGCTATCCCCGTTATTGCTTGAAATTAAAAGTCGGTCGTTTTCACCATGGGCGTAAATTCTCCCTTGCCACTCATAAAAAGCATCAATTGTAGCTGGACCGTAAACCCGTTCAAAGGTTCCATTTTCTTTTATTTTATAGATGCCATTGCTCGAAAGATCCAGCAGAAAATAATCATTTACGGCAGCGATGTGCCTTACATAGGCATCCACACCAGTTTTGGGAATGGCTATTTTTTTCGTAAATAAGGTATCAACATAGGGAAAGCTCGGGCTGGTTTTAATTTTCAAAAGCATGAAGGTGAGTACCGGGACAGGCCGATTATTGAAATAAGCCAAGAGCAAGGCCCCGTTTTTGTTGATGGCCATGGACTTAAACAGGGTGTAATAATGCTTCTGAATGGCGCTCAGGCTAGGGTCAATTTTTTTTAAATTAAAATAGCCTCCCGAAAGGCTTACCAGGGGGTGAGCATTGTTGATTACCCGCAGGATTGTGTCCGAATAAGGGAACGCACAAAAATCACCGTTGATGGGAATTCTGATTTCAATGTCGGTTGGCAGGGCGGCAGCATATACCGTAATTCCTGTGGTTGCATTTTGATTGGTAAGGGCGGTGAAATTGTAGGGCTGTTGCAGGTAAATGGAATTAGCTTTTTTCCCTGAACTTAAGAAGATTTTTTCCGTACCTGTAAATCGCTTTTTTTCGATCCAACTATACTTTTTTTCAACAGGAATTTCGAGAATTTCTGTTCTTTTTTCGCAGGCGACAATGAGGGATATGCCCGCAAAGAGTAAGGTAAATTTGTGCTTCATAACAGTGTCGGTGATGGTATAATTGACTAAAAGACAAGCTTAAACCTTTGACTGTTGCAAAGGCTCAGTGTTAAAAATTTCTACCCTGAAATTACAACTACCGTACCGTTAATAATATCGCCATTGCGTTACTTTCCTACTGCTGTTCAATAATTTAAACTCCAAAGGGTGTAATTTAAAAAGCTGGCAAAGGATACCCATAAAACGTAAGGAATCAGTAGGTAGGCTGCTGTTTTTGAAATTTTCGCGAAGTGATAAACCGTCAGGAGGATCATGGCCAGCAGCAACAGAATCTCGATCAAGGCAAAAAATGGCGCCTGGAACTTGAAAAAAATAATGCTCCAGCAAAAATTAAGGAAGAGTTGGATAGCAAATGCCAGATAGGCACTGCGTTTGTTGGCTTCAGGAGTTTCGTTTTTCCAAATTAGCCAAAAAGCAATCCCCATGAGGGCATACAAAGTAGTCCATACTGGCGCAAAAAGAAAGCTCGGAGGGTTCCAGGAAGGTTTTTGAAGGTTGTCAAACCAGGTATTCATGGCCGCACTGCCGATCAGGCCGCTGGTGAATCCAATTACCTCACAAGCGAGGATGGCAATGATTAATTTCCAGATGGAGGATGTGTTGCGCTGTTTGCGCATTGGAGTTGTGGTTGTCATTCTCCAAAGTTAACGAATAATGGGGTATGATCACTATAGTTTATCCACTGTTCGTATTTTCCTATTTCTATCGCTGTGACTTTGTGGTAGAGCTCAGCGGAACTGAAGCAATAATCGAGGTGATAAGGTTTGTTTTTGTTCCGGTAGAGGTAAAAAGTCGGGTCATTTTCTTGGCCTTGTTCCTGATTCAAATACCCGTGATAAACGCTGTGAATGTTTTTCTCGGCCAGCTTGGCCACTACTGCTGAGTGATTACCCATTCTGCGGGGCCTATCCCAAATTTTGTTGCTGTTAAAGTCGCCTGTTAAGATGCTCCGTTCACTGTTTAAAAGGTGTTCGTAATGGTGCAGCGCTTTCCAGATTTGCTCCACATACTGCCCATCCGGATCCTCGCGATTGTTGGCCCAAATGGCAAAAAGGGTGAAGTCAAATTGCCCACCAGTAACCGCAATGGGTAAAATGATTTTTAGGGCGGGGTTGTGTTGCTCGTGCAGTTGAAATTTGTAGTCGCTGTAAGAAAAAACGCCAAGTCCTTTGTGTACGTTGTCGCCAACCCAAAGCAGATCATTGGGCTGTGGGGTGGTTGAGTTGAAGACTAGTTTATCGGGGTGCTCACATTCTGGAACCACCACAATATCCGGGCGGTGCAGCAAAATTTGGGCTGCTTTTTTTCTGAATGCGCCTTGGCAATTCCAGGTGATTAATTTCATTTTTGGTCTTTAGACATGCTCTTACTTGAAATTGGGAATAAATATAATCGATAGCTGTATATTCTTTAAAAAACAAAGAAGGGTAAGGAGTTACCCCCTTACCCTTCTAAACGCTAAATTTACCCAATTTATCTGAAAAATCAGAATCCATTGCCCAGCGCAAATCCATTGGCACTGGTCGTAATCCCGATCAAACGAGTCGCTTGACCTGTAGTCAGATTGATAGAATATACACTGGAGATCGTGCCCGTTTTTAAGATGGCGTAGGCTTTGCCAGAGGTGCCACCAATGTCAAATCCATTACCCGAGTTGATATTTACGCCCAAACCACCAACCAGCGTAAGTTTGCCATCATTGGGTGGTGCTTGCAGGTAAAGTGAATTCGTTTCGTAATCAATGTCATACAGAGCAGTGGTGGTTGCGCCTGCAAAATTGTTGGTATAAGCCGCAGCATCTACTGCCGGGGTACCTGGGTTCAGTGCACCATCGGTAAACACTGCGGTCCCTAAAGTGGGATGCAGGCGCAAGTTTTGGCCGGTATTGCTGACCACTCTGATGCGGTCGACCGTTGGGTTGAAATCAAAGCCAAATTCGGTACCACTCAGCGCTGGAGTAAAGCCTGTTCCTACCACCGTAGCAGCACCATTAGAGGTATTGATGGTGTAGATACGGCTGGAGCTGCCCAGTGCGTACAATTGCCCGTTGGCCGGACGCATGTCAATGCCCAAAACCGTTTCGCCACTTTGCAAACCAGTGATGGCTTTAGTGAAGCGGTCTCCATTGGCCAGGCCGTTGATGATCATTAAATTGGTGCCTCCCGTAACAGTATAAGCCACCATGCCAGTCGGAATTGCAATATCAATGACTCCTTTTTTGGCTTTTCCCACATTTTTTGCCAAGCCTGTTTTCAGATCAATGCTGTAAAAACTTGGGGTGTCGTCGCCAGTACCATTGGCCGAAAATGCCGCCAAGGCCATGTCATTTTTAGGAGAAATGTCAAATCCACCTTCGCCAACCACGTCAATGCCTAAGGCGCCAACCTCAACCAGGGTTCCGTTGTTCGGTGGATTTTGGATGAACAGTTTATCGCTGGTCACATCAATATCATAAAGTGTGGTACTGGTGGCTCCCGCGAAACTATTGGTATACGCCACTGCAGAAACCCCGGGAGTACCTGGGTTCAGGTTGCCGTCGGTAAAGGCCAGGGCTCCAGTTTCTGGGTGCAGGCGCAGGTTTTGGCCTGTATTGGTCACCAGGCGGATTCTATCTACGGTTGGGTTAAAATCGAAGCCAACCTGGGTTCCGCTGATGGCGGGTGTAAACGGAGTGGCACTAACCGCTACGGCAGCACCTGTATTTTGATTGATGATGTAAATCCGGCTCTGGTTGCTTACCCCATACAATTGGCCACTAGCAGGGCGAAAATCAATGGCGAGGATTTTTTCACTGGCTTGCAGGCCCGTAATGCTTACCGTTTTATCTTCACTAAACGTTTGGCGGGCAATGTATTTCACCAGTGTATTGCTGTCAACCAGGGCATACACATTGACATCTTTGGTGTACAGATCCCGGTAAAAATCTTTGATTCCCAATGCTGGAAAATCTTCGGCGCTGCTAGATAGATTGTCCTGATCCTTCGTACAGGAGAAAAAGGTGACTAGGCCTGATAGCAGCAGTGCTGCACCAAGCTTCATTTGATTTGGTAGCATGTGAAATTGATTTAGGAACGCATAAAAATTAACTTCCCGATTTGGGTTTTGAATAGGAAGTCGAACGCTTCATTTCAAGTGAGCTTCCTATT
Source organism: Haliscomenobacter sp. (assembly GCF_965225875.1). Taxonomy (GTDB): domain Bacteria; phylum Bacteroidota; class Bacteroidia; order Chitinophagales; family Saprospiraceae; genus Haliscomenobacter. The sequence continues at coordinate 2,960,220 of NZ_CBDDBS010000002.1, forward strand.
CAAAAGCCTCTTAAAAAATCGGGAAGTTAATTTTTTGCGCCATACTTAGAAGTTGAATTCATACATAGCTACGAAGCGCTATGTGAAACCGGATTGCGGTAAGTTCATTTTTTTTACTGGAAGAGATTGTTTTTTATAATAACTCAATTAGCTACGAGCGCTTGAAGTGGATATTATCGTATTTTTTTCGTACACTTAGTGTTCAAAAACGAACAATCTGTGCTTTGTTTTTTTGCATAAAAAACTCATAATTAGTTGATTAAATTCTTGGTATAAATTTTGATCCAAAACCTTTTATCACCCTATAAAGCCATACTAGCATGAGCAATAGTAATCTTACCATTGCCATGCAACATGTACAAAAAAGAGCTGTCTTTACTTGAAATCAAGTAACACCCGATTTAGAGCCTGTTTAATTTTTTGGGACGAAGGCGAAAACGAGGCCATTTTGGCTGAAATGAGGCACGAAAAGCGGAGTTTAGCAGGGCTAAATGAGCATTTTCGGAACGAAATTTCAGTCAAAATGGGCCGTTTGCAGCCCGATCCCAAAAATTTAAACAGGCTCTCTTAAAACTCTCATCCGACTGACCATGACAAACAGGTTTATGTGCTGCCTTACGGTTGCCACCACTCTGCTTACGACCGCTATTTTATCTGGGCAAATCACGCCCAAGAAGCTTCCTGCGCAGCGCACCAACAAGCACGTCACCATCGACGGTAAGTTAAATGAAGCCGCCTGGCAAGACGCAGCTAAGGCTGACGAATATGTTGAATTTCGTCCGGTGATCGGGCGCAAAGAATCCTATGAGAACCGCACCGAATCCTTTCTGATGTACGATGATCAGGGCATTTATTTTGGAGGAACCTGTTACGAACGCAGCATTGATAGTATTGCCAAGGAGTTGGCGGGCCGCGATGGTTTTGGAATGAATGACTACATCGGGCTCATTTTTGATACCTACAATGACAAGCTCAACGGCTTTGAATACTTTGTAACCCCTTTGGGTGAGCAGTGGGACGCCAAGATGACCTCCAACCAAAACAGCAACAATGGGGGTGAAGATTTCAGCTGGAATGCGGTGTGGAAAAGCGCCGTGGTCATCCATGAAAAAGGCTGGTCTTTTGAAATGTTTCTGCCCTATTCAGCCATCCGATTCAGCAAGGACAAAGTCCAGGATTGGGGTTTAAACATCACCCGCCGACGCCGCAAAACCGAGCAGCAATACACCTGGAATGCCATTGACCCAAACGTCAATGGATTTTTGACCCAGGAAGGCACCTGGACGGGAATCACCGATATCAAACCACCTTTGCGCTTGCAATTGTCGCCTTACTTTTCTGTCTATGGCAACCATTTTCCGGCTAATCTGCCCGGGCAAAACAATTGGACCAGCCAGGTTTCCGGAGGGCTTGACCTCAAGTTGGGGCTCAACCAGGCATTTACCCTGGACGCGACCCTCATACCCGATTTTGGCCAGGTACAAAGCGACAACCAGGTGCTCAACCTCACCCCTTTTGAGGTAAAATTCAATGAAAACCGGGCATTTTTCACTGAAGGAACGGAGCTATTTGGGAAAGGGAACCTCGTCTACTCCCGCCGCATCGGTGGCAGGCCCATCAACCTGCACAAAGCCTATGAAAACGTGGATTCCAACGAAAAAATACTCAGCAATCCGAACGAATCCAAACTGATCAATGCCTCCAAAATTTCGGGTCGAACCAAAAATGGCCTGGGTATAGGGGTTCTCAATGCCATTACAAGGGCGCAATTTGCCACCATTGAAAACCTGGAAACCAAAAGTACCCGGCAAATAGAGACCGACCCACTCACCAACTACAATATCCTTGTACTGGATCAAACCCTCAAAAACAACTCCAGCGTCAGCTTCATCAATACCAATGTTTTGCGTGGTAGTGGCAACTACAACGCCAATGTGAGTTCCGGACTTTTTAGTTTTTTTGACAAAAAGAACACCTATAATTTGTCTGGTGGGGCGGCCTTGAGCAACTTGACACACAAAGGTCCCGAAGGGCGCAACATTATGGGCTATCAGCATACCCTGCATTTTGGGAAAAACAGTGGCCTGTTCACCTTTAACTACAATCAGGAACTGGCCGATACCAAGTTCAATAGCAATGACCTGGGCTATTTTACCAACAACAACTACATTAATCATTACCTGCAAGTAGGTTACCGCTACACTGAGCCCAAAGGTTGGTACAATCGGCTCTTTTTAAATTTCAACTCGCATTATAGCTCCCTTTTTGCCCCAATCGGTGGCCTGGAAAGTACTTATCAAAATTCTCGTGTTCAGGTCAATATCAATGCTCAGACCAAAAAACTGATGTGGTTTGGTTTGATGTTGAATTACCGCCCGCACGAGCACGATTTTTACGAACCACGTCGGGAAGGTTACCTGTTTCGCCGGGGAAACAGTGTGACCATCGGTGGTTGGGTAGAAACCAACCAGGCGAAAAAATACTCCGTCGTAATGGAATTGTTCGAACGCAAGTTTTTCAACTTCTACGATGCCAATGGGCTGGACATTTTCTTTGGGCAAACCTATCGCTTCAGCAGCAAGTTTTCGATCAACTACCGTCTGGGTATCAATCCTCGCCCCAAGAATGTAGGCTTTACCAGTATCCTTGCAGATCAGAGCATCCTTTTTGCCTTGCGCAAAGTCAATACCATCGACAACGTGTTGAACCTGAAATACAACTTTACCAATAAAATGGGACTGACCTTCCGCCTGCGTCATTATGTGAGTACGGTGGAAAACAAGTCGTTTTTTACACTCAATCCCAACGGCTCCTTAAATCCCACAGACAAAATCACCCAGAATTTCGACCGCAACGTGAATTATTTCAACATTGACATGGTGTATACCTGGCAGTTTGCCCCAGGTAGCTTCCTGAATGCGGTGTGGAAAAATGCCACATTTTATGGCGCAGATTCACCCCGCGACGGCTACTTCGAAAACCTGAGCAATACCCTGGACGCCGATCAGAACAACAACCTTTCGCTGAAGGTGATTTATTTCCTGGATTATTTGCAGTTGAAGGGGAAGAAAAAAGGTAAGGAATAAGCTTAAGGGAAATTTAGGGTCGCTTCGACAGCCTAAGGTGCCTCTTAGGTGTCTTTGGTTTCTAAGGTGGTGAAGAAAAAGCCTGCAAAGCAGGCAGTGTATTTTCACCACCTCAGAAACCAAAGACACCTCAGCCACACCTCAGCTATACAAATTCGATTTATCAGTGCTGTAAAGAAGGCTTTTTAGTAAAAACTTATTAATCCAGAGCTACTCCTTCACCACCTCCTTCACCGCAAATCCGTCCTTCGTCACCATGCGCACATAATACAGTCCTGCCGCCCGTTTGCTGAGGTCAAAAACCTCCACAAACCTGGAGCCATTGCCCAGCTTGCGCTGCTCCAGCCTACGGCCCAGGTAATCGTACAACTCCAGGGTGATTTTTTCCGCCTTGGGCAGGTTAATCTCCAGGGTAGATTTTCCATCGGTAGGATTGGGATAAATTTTACTTGCTTTCGCCAGGGCCAAATCCTCAACCCCCACTGTCCTACTGACAACAATGGGATCACTGCGGTAAGAACAGTTGTTGGCGTCGTATACTTCTACGATGTATTCACCAATACCAATGCCCGTCAAGTCTTCGGTGGCGCTTAGCAAAGTGCTGCCTTTGAACCAGCGGTAATCATAAGGCGGCGAACCACCAGTCACACTGATGTCGATTCTTCCGGTATTGCCAGTTGGTGCGGGCGTAACCCGAATATTGGTGATTTTGACTGCTTCTGGCTGGACAATTTCTATCAAGAGCGTATCGCGGCAAGTGCTTTGGTCAGAAACGGTAACCGTATAAGTTCCCCCCTTCAATCCACGCACCACATTGGTTGTGGCTCCATTGCTCCAATTGTATTGATAGGGAGGTTGGCCACCCCGCAAGGTCAGGTTTGCCGAGCCGGTTGCTTCCCCATAACAACGCACTTCTAACAACTGAATGGAAAATACTTCTACAGGTCCGATGCCACTTACACTGACTTGATCCGTGGAAGAGCAACCCGTGATGATGTTGCTCACCAATAAGCTGTAATTGCCCGGGCGATTGACGACGGGGCTGGCTGTAGTGTTCCCGGATATGATCCGCCCATCATCCAACTCCGTCCATTGGTAACGGATCAGTACCCCCGAAGCAGATTTGCTCCCGTCCAGTCTGACCTGCGTAGCCTCACAGGTGATGGTTTTGTCTGGCCCCGCATTGGCCACCGGGCTGGCGTTGACGTCAACAATTACTTTATCGGTGCTGGTACAACCATCTTTGGTCAAACTGACGGTGTACTCACTCAAGGTATTGGGTTGGACTTGTATGGAAGCTGTAGTTGCCCCGTTGCTCCAACGGTAATTCCCCCCCGAACCAGTGGCGGCCAGGTTGGCTACCTGCCCGTCACAGATCGTCTGGTCAGCACCTGCATTGATGCTCGGTTTGGGCAAGACCGTAACCTTGACATCGTCGCTGGCTTCACAGCCATTTGCACTTACTGAAACACTGTAAGTCGTTGTTTCGGTAGGGCTAACGACAATGCTGGAAGTTGTCGCACCAGTACTCCAGCGGAATGGAGCGGTACCACTCGCTGCAATAGTCGGGCTTTCCCCCGCACAGATCGTTAGGTCAATACTTGTGTTTATCGTAGGACCCGGGGTGACGTTGACCGTGGTGCGCCCGATGGCGCTACAATTGCCATTGGTGACAGTAACGGTATACGAGGTTGTTGATGTCGGCGAAACCGAGATGGTGGAAGAAGTACGGCCATTGCTCCAAAGATAAGAAGCGCCGCCGGTAGCCACGAGGCTCACCGATTTCCCTGAACAAATAGACTGATTGGCGGTGACATTGACTTGGGGCGCTTCCTCCAGGGTTACGACCACTTCGTCCGTACCCGCACAACCATTTTTGGTGACGGTGACCCCATAAGTAGAGTTTTGGATCGGCCGTACCGAAACCGTGGCAGTCGAGGCCCCATTGCTCCAGCGGTAACTGTCACCGCCGGTAGCCACAAAAACGATGTTGTCACCAGAGCACAATTGCAGGTCCTGCCCCAAGTCTACGACCGGGGTTTCGTTCACCGTAACATTGACTTCATCCACGCCGGAACAACCATTTTGGGTGATCGTAACCGAATAAGAGGCACTGACCTGGGGGCGCACATTGATCGTACTGCCGCTTTGGCCTGTGCTCCAGAGGAAATTACCAGTGCCCGCTGCGGTTAAATTGAGGGCTTCCCCTCTACAAATCTGCCGATCGGGGCCTAGGTTGACCGCAACTGCGGCACATGAACTACGGCTTTGGGTAATCACCACCTTTTGCACTTCGTTGGATGGGCTGACCAGATATATGGTGTCACGTCGCTCGGCATTGGAGTTGTTGGGGTCTACCTCCACCCGCAGTATGTCGTTGGCAAAGCCATTTTCATTCGTCACTTTAAGCCAGGAGCTGTTTCCTTTGATGCGCGCCGTCCAGGACATGTTGGAAGCCACCCGGAATTCGGCTAGGCCACCCTGGCCAGTTAATTCGCGTTGGGAGGGCGAAATTTTCAGGTTGTGGGGTGTACAACAGCTGTTGAGTTCCGTAATCAAACTGGTGCCATTGCTGGCGAAGCGATTACTAGCGGTTACCGCGCTGCCATCGATGGGTTGATACTGAGGCGTAAGGTCATACACCACATTGTTGCGCGTGAGTTTGATTTTTATTAAGTCATTGTTGGCATAGCCACACTTGAGCGTATCCCCTGTTGCATCCTGGGGCAAAGACACTTGTAACTCGCTACCATTCCAATTCACGGAACTGGCCAACAGATCTCCCCGATTGTTTTTGGGGTAAAAAAAGTGGAGTCGATCATTGGCATTCAGCCTTTGGCCATTCACCCGGGTATTGCGCAAGGAGCGCAGGATCACGTTGTGGCGGCCGCTGGCGTTGATGGCGCAATTGGGCGCTCCAATCTCTTGCACAAAGGCCGTTTGGTTGTAATCCGTACAATTGACCGTGAGGGTGAAAGTCCCATTGGAACCACTTATCGCTTGATCCACGATCACGTAATAAATCCCTGGGTTCAATAGCATGGTATCCGTCCGGGCCAAGGCACCCTGATCGTTGGTTTCGGCAAAGTTGATGCAGTTTTTGCCGCAAAGAAAGTCATATACAAAAACGCCTAAACCAGCCTGCCCCTGAATGCTGATGCTCACTTTGCCCGCTTTGGTCAGGCGGAAAGAAAATTCCCGGTCACTGCCGGAGTAAGTACGGCTGCCTTGGTAACAACTTTGGTAAACATTGGTTCCGCCGCTGCCTATCCCATAACGGCTAGGGCTGCTCAAGGTATTGGCAAATGGAACGTTACAGGCTATTTCAGTGGGGTTGAGGCGGCAATTTGCTTCTGGCAATACCGAAAAAGCATAAGTGCTGTTGCTGCGCGGCCCCATAATCAAAACGTAGTAGTATCCTTTTTGGGAAAAAGTTTCCCCGTCGCGACCAATACAGCGGAAACGCGCCGTATTGCTGCTGATGCCATCTTGAGAACAGCGGTAGATGAAAGCCCTTGCCCCATTGGTCGCAGTGAGGTTAATGTTGAAAGGATTGGCTTCATCATTGTAAAAAATATAGCCGTGGCTGAACAGTGAATCGAGCCCAGCTTGAGCAAAAGTTGCAGTGACACAAGAGTCTTGCCAGGACAAGTTGGGGGCCTGATCGGTAACGGCCAAAGTGCCCGAAAAGCGGTCACCCCGATAAATCATGGTGCCTCCCAGATCGCAAACTGACACACAAGCGCCCAGTTCAGCTGAAGTGTACAAATCACAGCGTGCTTGCGTTTCATTGCGGTAACTGCGGCCATCACTGAGGCAAACGGGATTCAGGCTTGCATCAGTGCAGGTCGACTCTTTGGCAAACATACAAATGTTGTCCAGCAGAATGTTATTCCCGGTATTGGCGTAGAAATTCAAGGCCCCCAATTGATTCAATTCCACGGTATTGCTTACGCTGAAGCGCCAGGAATGAACCATCTGGTTGTTGATCCACAATTCTGCACGGTCTTTATCCAGGTCGATGATTTGAACGATTTTGTTCCATTCACCATTTTTGTAATAAAAAGCACCAATCACCCGATTGCTCGTGATGAAGAGGCGACCAAAACCATTGCTTTGAAATTCTACCTGGAAAGCCCAGTTGGGGTTCGTTCCGCCCCCATCAGTATGTTGTACATTGTAGTAGCCACTGGCTCCTTTTACCACAAACAGGTTAAAGGACAGGCGATAACGCCCAGTCGTCCGATTGCCCAGTGGAAATACCACATCCGGGGCTAAAGTGCTCGTACGTTGGATGCGCAGTACTTTTCCGGTGCCTTCTGTCGAAGCTTCAACAATGGCGTCGTGCGAAGTGGCATCCCAGAGTTTCCAACGTGGACTTTGTGCTACCAAAGCGCCAGGGTTGTATACGTCAAAATTTTCACACAAGACGTTTGGCCCCAGAGGGGTGTCGCCTCCCTCTACGCAGCTACAGCCACAGGACAAACTCAAATTAAATCGGACACTTGTGCCCGCCTGCGGTGCATCCACCACCAAATAATAAGTGCCGGGCTCGAGGAAGGTACTGAAACTTTCCTCCGGGTTGCTCAGGTTGTTGTTGGTACTGGAGGCGATACAATACACACATTCGGGTTGGCTGGTATTCGCAAATGGGTAGGTCAAACAACTGCTCATCAGAAACATGTCCAGGTTGCGCCCCGCATCAAGGATGTTTAAGGTAGCTTGTAAATTGGTGGGTTCCGTGATGACAATACGGTAAACTTTGTCATTGCCTCCGTAGGCATTTTGGGTGGAAATACAGGAAGAAAAATCTTTTGAGGTAAAGGTGTTTTTAGCGCCAATACCTCCATTGCTTTGATTGCTCAGGGTTTGGCCACAGGCCAGGGGTATTGCATCGGCACAGGCACTGACTCCAGGATTGCAGGCTCCGGGAAAAGCTTCTTCCCCTTCCACGTAGCCATCATATGCGGGTAAACCACAGGCATTGGTGGGCGTATATGGGACAACACCACCAAGGCAGTAAGTACCCAAGCCCTGGGCTGGGCAATTGCCACCGGAAAATACCGGAGCTTGTTGGTAACAAATTTTATCGATGTAGTATTCAAAGCCATTGTCGGCATAAAAATCAATGGCCCCCAACTTGCGGTCAACAAACTTTTGATCTCCCCGGCCGTCATTGTCGAGGTCAACTACGCCAAAGCTAAATTTCCAGCGGGCAACCAGGCGGTTGTTGAGAAAAAAATGCACACTGTCCCGATCGAGGTTGATGACCTGGGTCACCTTCAGCCAGCAATCGGGTTTGAAGGAGGATACGCGAAAAGTGCCCTCTGCACCAACCCGTATCTGCACAGAACCATCGGGGGTAAAAAACACCTGGTACGCCCAATTGGGCTGCCCTCGCATCAATCGTTTGAAATCGTGCTGGATGTTGAAATATCCGGTTTTTCCACTCGGCACGTACATTTTCCAGGAAAGTCGGTGAATGCCACTCGACAAATCAAACAAATCCTTAACCACGTCGGGTCGGGCACCATTGGCATCGGGTCGCATGTGCAAGGAGCGGCTACCTTCGTATCGGCGTGAGGAGCTCAAATTGGCCGGCACATAGTCCTCAGCTGTAATCGATGTACCTGGCCAGGTCCACCATTTTTGGAAACAACGGTTGTTGAGCGTGTCACAAATGTAAGGGACAAAACTTTCACAGTTCTCTTCCCCCAAACAGGCACCACCCAGGTTTTCTCCAACACAACAATTGTTTTGGGCTTGAATAACTGTTACCACGCACAGCAATGTGCTCAACAAGGAGAGTAAACGTTTTCTCATGCGTCAAAAGGATAATGTTCATGACTCAAACAAGTACTATAGAATTGTTTGAAGTTTTGACAGTAAAAAATAGGTTTTGTCACAGGCATAAAGCTGGTTTAAGCTCTTTTGCAAGTGCTGTAAAGGACGTGGATTATAAGTTGCCAGTGAGATCTGAACAAATTGATGGGTAAAACCAATGCAATATACGGCAATGGTCAGGAAAAGTCTAGTTTAAAAAATAAAAAAATAGTTTTAAAAATTTTGACTTTTAAAACTATTAATGTATATTTGAAGTGTAGAAACGAATTTTCATTGAAAATCAATCATTTGCGTATGGAAATCGCAGTTTTCACCAGCAAGAAAGGAACTAAAGTAGTGACGGCAATGGATCTGCACCAAACGCTGGAGCTAAGCAACCATCATTACGGCGTGAATGTAAGACGCTGGCTAAAGGATGTTTATCAGTTTCAGGACGGCATTCGGCGCCCGGTAGTGATGAAGGACTATGCATTACGCAAACAAAAAGATAGCAGTGTATTGGAGGATTATTACCTCTCCATAGAACTGGCCAAGTTGATTGCCCTACAATCTAAAAGTAAGGTCAAACTCAAACTGGCTCGTTACCTCCAGGAAATTGAAGCCTCAGAAGGTAGCCAAATGCCTTTGGACAAGGAAGAAGTGCTCAACATGATCGAACTGGTCAAAGCCATGAGTATGCGTTCTTGCCAGGAAGCTGCCGAACAACACCATATGGAAGTATATGCAGCCCGCAATGGCAACTCTACGGGCAATTGGTGGAACTACCGCTCCAGCCTGCTAGGGTTTAACGCCGACGATTTGCGGGTACGCCTCGAAAACAAAGGAGTGAGCAGCAAAGGCAAAACGCAGCGCCAAATGTTGCAGTACATCGATCCCCTGGAAACCATTCGTGCGGCCATTGTAGACCATTTTATGGCCTTAGGTAAAACGGCAGGTTTCGCCCGGGCGATGGGTGACCTGGCAAAAAACCTCGCTAAACAACTGGAATTGGAAATTTTTGACGATCGTTTGGCGGGCAATATGTTTGCTCCTGAGATCAATACAGCTTTGGTTCAACAAGTGAAAACGCTACAAAGAGAGCGGGCCTGATGAGAGTTTAACTATTATCGTGCTAAGATTTCGACCAATATAAGACAAGCTTTGCTATTTTTTTTGGCTTGTGTATGAACTTTTTTTTCGCTTTTGAGTTGAAATTTAAGTTTTTCCATAACAAGCACATTGTAGCAGCAGAGACTCTTACCTTATTGGTCTCTGCTTTTTTTATCTAAAGCTATCTCCTTACCTGATAGGCCTTATTGCTCAAAGAGTTGAGTACGTACTCCCATAGGGTTTCATAGGGAATAATCTCAATCTCAGCACGCACAAATTTATTTGACTCTTGCTCTAATCTTTTCTTCAATTTTGCGGCCTTACGTACTACTGCTTCCCGATGAAAATTAGAGCTGGGAATGGTCAATAACATTTTGATGAAGCAATTGCTGCGAAAAGTTTCCCCTTGCCTTAAATACCGTGAACAATACCGGTCAATGTTCTCAATATTCACAACGGCCTGGTTGTATTTTTTGTCCTTCAGCGTAATCAGGATCTGAGCGATGAGGATGGGAATGTACATTCCTTTTTTGTCCTTGGAGAAAATGGGAGTTTCATTCAAAAAGCGGTATATCCTGAATTTTGACAAGGAAGAATCACTTTCAGGGATTGAAATTTCACCATTGGAATGCAAAAAGTAGAGATAGGCTTCATAAATTTTCCACACCTCAGCGGCAGCAGGAGAAAGGAATTGTACCCTGCGATGGGTGGTGGTTTCTTTAAAAATTTCAAAAGCTTGTTGATACTGCCTTGTGTTCATGCACAATAAAAAATAGTATTCCTGGTGTTTGAACCAGTTAAAACTTCCTGGCTCCAGGTATTCAAGGCAAGAAGTAGCGGCCTTCTGGCCTTCTTCAAATCTCAAAAGTTGAGTATACGCGATCAATTGGTGATGGTAAGCGATTTGTAAGGGGACTGATGCTTTGTAGGGTTTGTTGAGAAAAAATTGAATCGATTCTTCGCATAAATTAATCATCCCTTCCCAATCGTATTTGGTGGAATGAATAACTTGTTGAATCAGCATACCACACAAATGCAGGCGAAAGCTTTTATTTTGTGCAAGCGAGCCCTCAATTTGTTTGTAAAAGCCTATGGCTCTGGAATGGGTTTCTTCTAAGATATTTTGACTGTTGACGTAGCGCAAAACCAGTTCCATATACAGCTCTTCAGCCAGGTTTTCTTCAATCCAGGTCTTTTCGGATTGTTTAAAAAGATCATTGTACAGTTCATACTTTTTGATGTTCCCTTCCCTGGTGGCATAATGCAAGCGAAGGATGCGGGTAATGTCCATCACAAGGTCGGTAAAATCAAATTTTTCGGCTTTTTTTAGGAGTTTATGGCACAACTCAATGCCGATGTAATTCGCATTTTTGGCAAGCAGGATTTTGGCGGCAGCCCAGTTTTTACAACTTTCATGGTAGGCTCGCTGGCGCTCATTGTAATCAGATTGGGGTAAATCGAAGAAGAATACAGCATTGAGCAAGCCGCGCCGCAACTTGCGCCGCAAGCGCTGATACAATTGATCAGTGGCATCTACCTGGAGTACTTTTTGTGCGGCCTCCTGATCTGAAGAGAACTCATTGTTTAAAATGCCGTTTAGCAATGTATTCAGTGGCGAATGGTCATTGCGATTTTGTTGCACCAACTCAACTTCTCTGATCTTTGTGTTGTGCACCATCTCGGCCAACTCAGATAGGGCCTTCATACGTATTACAGTATTTTCCAGCTTTTTGACAAAAGCCAGGTGTTAGTAATTAAAGCATACTATGGGTGTGAGGTGAATGGAACAGTAGAGTAGTCTCTATAGTGGATTTGACATGAAATTAATGCTAAGTTACTAACTTCGCCCATAAATACAAATACAAATTTTCTGAATGAGGATTTTAATCATTGAAGACGAGTTGCCCGCTGCGCGCCGAATTGAACAGCTGATTCGCCAACAACGCCCACAAGTGGAAATCCTGGCAGTAATCGATTCAATTTCGGAAGCCGTAAAATGGTTTGCTCAAAACCCTGCTCCTGAACTGATTTTAATGGACATTCACTTGGCCGATGGTTTGAGTTTTGATATTTTTCAGTCGATCAAAATCCAGTCTATGGTCATTTTCACCACGGCCTATGACCAATATGCGATTCGTGCTTTTAAAGTCAACAGCATTGATTATTTGTTGAAACCCATTGACGCGCTGGAGCTAAAAAATGCCCTGGACAAGTACGATCAGGTGCGCGGCAATACAGCAAGCTTTGATTATTCAATGCTCAATGGGATGTTGGACAACCTGAAAAACCGCAATTATCGGGAGCGTTTTCTCGTTAAGTTTGGCAATGCCTTCACCTACATTCAAGCGCAGGAGATGCGGTTTTGTTACGCCGAGGATAGCCTGGTTTTTACACGCCTGGCCGATGGCAAAAAATACTCCCTCGATCATACACTTGAACAACTGGAGCAATTGCTCAACCCTACCCATTTTTTCAGAATCAACCGTAAAATTTTACTACACATCGACGCAGTAGACAAAATTCACCCCTATTTCAACAATCGACTCAAATTGGAACTCCAACCCAGTCCCGGGTTTGAAATCGTGGTGAGCCGGGAGCGGGTACAAGACTTTAAAAATTGGATTGATCAATAAACCAATTCAAGTTTAATAAAAAAAGGCTTGCAAGGTATTTCCAACCCTTACAAGCCTTACTATTCGCTAGCTTTTGCTTCTTTAATAACGCAGAAAAATTAACTTCCCGATTTGGGTTTTGAATAGGAAGTCGAACGGTTCATTCCAAGTGAGCTTCCTATTCAAATGCCTCAAAAAAAATCGGGAAGTAATTTTTTGCGTCATAATCAGTTACTGAGCAGAATTTTGCTCTCGCCTTCCAATTTTATGCCTGTACTTTCCTCGTAGATTTTTCGGTATTTTTCAAACAAGGCCTCCGGCATTTTATTGCCGTCGATCTTGAGGTATTTGTCGGTTAGTTCAAAGGTATAACGGCTACCCGATTTGATCAATTCATCCCCGATCAGGGTCTGCTCAATGCGCTCTCTGGTACTACCACCCCAGCCCTTCATTTTCATCAAAGGCATAGGTGTTTGTAGTCCAAAGTTGAAGACACCAGGTTCCATGTTAAATTTTTGCCCTTCAAAATGAAACTGTCGGTCACCTAACTTATGCTTCAGTTCATCCAGCTGGATGTGTACATTACCCAGTTTGTGCTTCAATTTGCGCATCTGTGCAGTGTCCAGTCTTAGCCTAACAGAATCAAAATATACATTGACCGATTCAGCCCCACGAAAACTAAAATTAGGTCTAAAAAAAGCCACCTCAGTGGAATCCATTCCATCAATCACAATCGAGCGATCAAAGCCAAGCGGGCTATCAACCCAGTTGTATTTAAATTCAGGTTTCATTTTATACTGATAACCAAACCCTTTTTTCGACCCTTCAATGATGATGTGGTCGTCGCCATTGTGATAATAGTAGTAGCCATTGCCTTTGGGAGGCATCGGAACCTTAGGTGGTGCCGGAATAGACGGTGGAGGCACATCACCGGGTAATCCTGGAGGGGGCATTTTGGGGAAAGATGGCGGCGGCGGCGGCGGCGGTACCGAAGCAATGATGTCATTGAGGGTTTCTTCGTAACTGTTGTACTCAGAGGAGGGAATCGTTTTGCCATCCACGATCAATTCCTGGATTTTTTGATCGGAAATTTTGGCCTCAATTTTTTTGCCATTTCGACTGGTTCGAATGGTAATTTTCCCTTCTGGCAAAGTATCGAAAGGTACATTTGCTGCAGGTAAAGCACTATTAGCTGAACTTACCGAGATGGCAGCTTTTTCTCGCTCGGGCTCGGGCAGTTTGCGCTCAGCTTTGAGGTTCATACACACCAGCATAAAGGCTAGCATGCCAGTAACCATTATTTTTTCACTCATGTCGGACGTATTTACGGGTTGTTGTAAAATGCGTTGAATGCGGGTAAGCAACAATTTCTTTTTACCACGGGCTGCCATGGCCAGTTGGGGTGTAAAGCCCTGCTTCATTTCTTTGATGCTGACCAGGGCTTTGGCGTATTCCAGGTTGTTTTGGCAAACGGCAACGGCAATGTCGTCGCAACAATGCTCCCGCTCGATGCGGATGCAACTGGAAATCCACCATACCCCGGGATTGAAATAAAACAAGGCTTCAATCAGGGTTTGTAAAAGGTTCAGCAAATAATCACGGCGGTAGACATGCGCCAATTCATGCGCCAAAATGGCCTCAACCTGATCTATACTCAAACCCGCCAGCAATCCTACGGGAACCAAAACCAAAGGTTTGAAATGCCCAATCACTACTGGCGATTGGATGCGCAATGACTCCAGAATGGCAACTGGGCGCTGGATTTTGAGCTTTTGTGCCAATTCGCGCAACATTTCTTCCCATTCCTCCTGTACGGGCTGAGTACCTTGGTAGCGCAGTTGCCGGATATAGGCTAATCCTCCCATCATGCGCAGCATAAAAAAGGCCAGGCCACACAACCACACCGTCACGATCATCGGTAAATGCTGGTTGAAATAATCGGTAAAACGGCCTTGCCAGTACTGCCAAAAACTTTCGGTAGCAGGGCCTGCTACTTCTGTAAACTGGACCAGACTAGTCGAATCCGATTCTACTTGTAGCATCGCCTGTTGGAAGTAGTGGTAAAAGGTGGCCCCTCCCACCAATAATACCAACAAGAGTGCAACCCCAGCGCAGCTGTAGCGCCAATGGGCCAGTCGGCGTGGTGTGCTGATCAGGATGATCGACAAGACCAAAGCAATCGTCAATGCCTGCCACAAAGAGTGAACCACCGTCCAACCTGTAGCGTAGATGAGTGCATCTGTGTAGTTGCTTTCCATAGAGTTGAGAAGTTGAAGAGTTGAGGAGTTGAGGAGTTGAGGAGTTGAGGAGTTAAGAAGTTGAGGCTACTGCGAATTAGGTTGACAATGTCCTTGTCTAAGTCGCTCGCGGTAGCCAAACTCCTCAACTTTTCAACTTCTCAACCTTTTCAATCAATGCCTTTATTTCTTGCAATTCCTCCGTCGAAGCATCGTGATCGCCCAAAGCCTGCATGACCATTTGCATGGCCGAACCTTGAAAAGCGGTATCGACCAGGCGCTGAAGCATGTTGCGCTGCACATCCGTTTGAGCCATTGCAGCGCTGTAGATGTGGGTTCGCGCATCGGCATTGCGGGTGACCAGGCCTTTTTCAAACATGATTTGTAAAAGCTTCAGGGTAGTTGTGTACCCCATTTCTTTACTACGTCGCTCATTGAGCTTGTCGTTGACCTCCCGGACCGTTGCCGGGCCTTGTTCCCAGAGTACGGTGAGGATTTCCAGTTCGGCTTCGGTGGGTTGTGGTATCTCGTTTGTTTTCATCTTCCCGGTGATTACGAAGAATTTCGTAGACAAATATATACGAAGCGTTTCGTAATTGCAAATTTTTCTTACGAAGAATTTCGTAGTTAATGCAAAAGACAGGGAATGAATAGAGAAGGTTGCATCGCGGATGCGATAAATTAAAGAGCGTTTTTAAGGAGAGATGATAAAATCTGCGCTTTACTCCTGCGCCGACCAGCGCTTCAACACCACTACAATCTCCTGCTGTGGAGCCGCAAAGCTAAACGCAGCTTCACGAAATTTCGGTGCCCGCCATTTCACTTTGATATTGTTCGAAAAAGCATAAGGCTCGGTGGGAATACCCAGCCCGTTTTTATCCATTTTACCATTGTTGTTAACATCGTGGTAAACGGCCACAGCATAAGTGCCAAAGGGAAGTTGATCACAGTTGAGTTGGGGATTGACCCCTGGTTTCAATTGAAGTGTAGCACCACGAAACGATTGGGATTCACTGGGAAAAGATTTTTCATTGTTGTACACTGCCATTCGAACGCTGCCTTGGGCTTGCAAAACGTCCTTTACTTTGACGGTCAGCGTACCTTTTTGGTCGGTTTGAACCCAGCTGAGGAGAAGGATAAAAAGAATGTTCATCATCTAGGCTTGTAATGCTCAGGTGTTCCTTAGGTGCCTTTGGTTTCTTAGGTGGTAAAATACTCTGCTTCGCAGGTTTTTTGTTTTTCACCACCTAAGAAACCAAAGGCACTTAAGGGACACTTAAGCATTACAACGCAAAAATGAACAAATGGTTATGCCGTAGCAATTATTGCTTCCTGAATAAGTGGCAAACTGACGACGAATTCCTGATCCGTCTGTTCCACCACTACCGGCTGATCGCTGAAATATTCGTAGCGGTTTTTGATGTTGGCCAGGCCAGTTTGAGTACCAGGTTCGGGGTTGGAACGCAGTTGCAAGGTGTTGCGCACCACCAGCCTTTTCCCATCTTCAATTTTTAACGAAATGCTCAATGGTTTTTCCTTCGAGATGATGTTGTGCTTGATGGCATTTTCAAAAAGCAATTGTAGTGAAAGGGGCACGATCAGGTGTTTGCGCTCTGCCTTGGGGATGTCAATGCTGATACGCAGGTTATTACAAAAACGCTCTTTGTGCAAAAACCAAAACGATTCCAGAAACTCCATTTCTTCCCAAAGCGGGATCAGGCGGCGCTCCTGAATTTCCAGAATGTAGCGGTATACTTTTGCCAGTTTTTGTACAAATTCCACAGCTTTATCGGGGTCTTCCGGGATGATGTACACCAAGGTGTTCAAGCTATTGAATAAAAAGTGAGGGTTGACCTGGCTTTTGAGGCCATCCAGTTGGGCTTGTACAAATTCCCGCTTGAGTCGCTCCGCTTCATTGAGCGAATCTTTCCAGCGGTGGTACATGTAGATGCTTTCGTAAATGGACCAAAAAAGGGCAATGAGGAAAATGGAAATCAAGTTGGTGGTCAATTCCGATGGTTCGGCATGGTCCATATGCGCCATGACCCAATGGTGCACGATATCCAGTAAAAAATTCAAGATAATGTAGGAACCACCTATCAACAAAATTGAAAACCCAATCCGCTTCCCAATTTGACTCGGATGAGGATAACGAATCCGTTTGCGGGCAATCACCGTGCGTACCGCCATCCAATAACTGATGGTATAGGTACAAGACATCGCCCAATTGACTGAGAACTCCTGAAAAGTGGTATACACATAGTCCTTAAACAACAAAAAAGGCATAATTGCCCCCAGAATGGGCACAACAATGACAATCGCCCAACGGTCGTCAAATCCAAATAGCTCGCGATTGCTCAGTTTTCTGCCTTTTTTGGGCGTCATGGTAACACTGGTTTCAATCCCAAAGCGACACATTTTAGCACAAAGGACACAAAGGAAGGCACAAAGGGCACAAAGAACAGTCATTGTCTAACTTTGTGTCCTTTGTGCCTTCCTTTGTGTCCTTTGTGCTAAAAAAATGTCGCTTTAGGCATTCTTTATGATAAACAATTCCTCTTTGTGATCTTCAACTCAGAACTGCATCCGATACATAATATCCGGGAAAAATCCCGACTGGTACACATCGTTGATGTCATTTGTCCGGGTATTGAACCTCCGACTAAAGATATTTTGTTTGCCGGTAACATTCTGAAAATCCATAAAAAACTGCTGGGAAACGTTTTTCTTCTTGCTGTTCACCCGGTAGCCGAATTTAACATCCCAGCGCAGGTAAGGTTCGTAACGTTTGCTGAAGGCCTGGTCTTCGTACAACACCTCTTCACCTACTGCTCGCGAAGCCTCCAGGTTGATCGGCGTATAATTCCGCCCGCCAGCAGTTGTGAATTTCGTGTCAAAAGTAAAGGCATTTTTGCCTCCTTTGCCAAAACGGAACTCCTTTCCCGCTAGAACATTCAAAATGTAGCCATTGTTGAAGGCTGTATTGCGCTCAATGCCATCGCTGCCCTTGTATTTTGAATCAAATACCGAGCCAGTAATCAAGGTATAGTAGCCCTTGCTGAAAAATTTCTCAATGGTCAACTCCACCCCGTAATTCTGGCCAGTACCTTCGTTCACCAGGTTACTCGCTTCCGGGAACACAAAGTCCGCCCCGGCATTCAACAGGGAAAAACTGCTGGGTGCAGCCTCTACAGGCACCTTATCCAAAGTTTGATAATAGGTTTCCGCTTTTACCCGCCAGTCGGTGCCAATTTTTTGGTCGTAAGCCAATACAAAATGGTTGGCGCGGGTGAAATCCAGGTCTTCATTGGAGGGTACAAATACGCCAGGACTGGTTTCCTCGCGGAAGAAAAATACCGGAAGCGGTTGCGTTTGATTGTGCAAACCATAGCCAAGTGTCAAAGTCTGAGTGGGCGCCAATTGCCAGCTCAATGCCAGGCGAGGCTCCAGGGCTGAAGTATTGTTGTAATCAAATAGTTGGCCGTGCAAGCCTGCATTCAAAGTCAATTTTTGCCCCAGCTTGAATTGTCCTTGCGCAAAAGCTTGCCATAGCCCCATCCCACCGTCAAAATCGCGCACAGTTTGCCAGTTTGGGGTATCCTCCCGATCCAGCACCTTGGTCGCTATATCATAAAATTGTGCCAAAATCCCGGTGCGCAGGGTAAAGCGGGCATTGAATTTTTGGTTGTAGTACGAAGACAAAGACCAGGTATCGGTCCGGTCATCCACTTCTACAATCTGGCGTCGCTCTGGGACTTCATCATTGGGCAACTGGTATTCGTCATAGAGGTTACCAGAAGTTGACCAAGATGCCACTGTGCGCCAGTAGGCATTTTTACCCACCACGATGTTGTGCCGCAGCCCTAAAATGCCCAGGCGGGATTTCACGTAGGAATCTTTGCCCGTTTCGGCGAACAGGTCATCGTCATCCAGGTCTTTGCCCAAAAAGTCGATGTTGCTGCTCGCCCCAATGCCAAAGATGGAAAACTTGCCGATTTTGCTGTTGGGCAAATCAAACTTAAAGGATACGTCCCGATAATTCGGAATGGCAGCCGTACCAACCGGGATACCCACCACATCGGCCAATTGTACAAAGGAGTTGCGCACACTCACAATGTAAGAAGAGTTGTGCTTTTTGCTCAAAGGTCCTTCTGCCATGGCTTCCAAACCACTAAAGGCTGCCAATTGGAAGGTGTATTCTGCCTTGTCTGAATTGCCACTGCGGAAACCCAAATCAAACACCCCCGACATGGCATTGCCATATTCTGAAGGAAAAGCAGAGGTAAAAAAATCAGAACTCCGCAGCAAATTGGGGTTGATCGCACTTACCGGGCCACCCGTTGTACCGGAGGTAGAAAAATGGTTGGGGTTGGGAATAGGAATGCCTTCCAAACGCCACAACAATCCCGTAGGCGAGTTACCTCGAATGACGATATCGTTGCGGGAATCATTGGCCGCAGCTACCCCGGCAAAACTTCCGGCCAGGCGGGCAACGTCGTTGCGCCCTCCCGAAAAACGGTTTACTTCTTCCACATTAAAGGAACGGGCACTGACACTGGCCATGTCGTTGTTGGCTTTGTCTTTGTTGACGGCGGCAGAAATCACCACTTCGTCCATTTTGACTACGGCCTCTTCCAGACTAAGCTCGAGTACCACTTCTTTGCCCGCTGAAACCAGCACATTGGGTACGGTAATGCTGTTGTAGCCCAGGTAACTGACCCGAAAAGCCTGGCGCCCCAGGGGTACTGCTTCAATGCTGAATTTACCATCCAGATCCGTCACGGCGCCTTTGGCCGGATTGGAGTTGAGCAGTTCAATGGTTACGCCGATCAGGGCTTGTTCGGATTGTTTGTCAAAAACGCTTCCTTTTACCGTTTGGCTGTTTTGAGCCAGCGCAGATAGGCCAAAGAGGCAGAGGATAAAAAAAACAGTCGAGTGTTTAAGAGCCTTCATAATGAGTATAGGTTTGTGTTGGTATAAGTCGGTGTCGATCAGATTCGATCAATTCTAAAATTCAACGCCTTGCTGGTTCAAGTGCTAGCTGGTTCAAGTCTCCAGACTTGAACCAATATCAACACGTCTCCAGACGTGTGTTTGCTCGATATTTTCGCATTGCTCATGCGTCAGAGACGCGAAAATATAGGTTCAAGTCTGGAGACTTGAACCAGCAAGAGGAGTAGACAGTATGCGGGACACACCCGTGGCTGACTACGCTGCAAAAATGGCCTGATATCGGGCCGTAAACCAGCGTTTTGTGCCCAGTTGTAATTTGAATGGAGTGAATTGTAGGATTAAATGGCTGAGTTGTTGGGGCAGAAGGCCATTTTTGGGGCAAAACACAATTTTCACCACAAACAACCATTATTAGAGCAGCACAATCTTTGTACTTGTTATGAAGGATTGTTTTTACTCAAAAAACCAAAGAAAATGATTAAAAGAACCTTGTTCGTACTGAGCATCGCCCTCTTGGCCAGTTCATGTGACACCCTTTCCAACCTCGTTACATCGGTATATTCCGAACCCACTGAGGCAGAAATTGGCTCCGGTTTGAAGTCTGCGCTGGAAATTGGCATCAGCAAAGGCTCCGATGCACTTTCACAGGTAGATGGTTATTTCAAAAGCCCCTACAAAATCCTCTTACCAGCAGAAGCCCGCAACGTCACCGCCAAGTTGAAAAACGTACCAGGTTTTTCCGACCTGGAAAATATAATCCTGGAAAAAATCAACCGAGGTGCCGAAGATGCCGCTAAAAAGGCCAAACCAATTTTTGTGTCAGCCATCACTGAAATCACTTTTAGCGACGCTTTGAATATCCTGATGGGGCAACCGGATGCAGCAACCCAATACCTGCAACAAAAGACCAATGAACAATTGTACCAGGAGTTTAATCCGGTCATCGTTGAATCCTTGGATAAATTCCAGGCCCGTAAAGTGTGGTCGGACGCAGTAGCGGTGTACAACAAAATCCCGCTGATCAACAAAGCCAACCCTGATTTGGGCGATTACGTTACCCGTGAAGCGCTGAAAGGTATGTTTGGCATGGTGGCCAAAGAAGAGCAAAACATCCGTACCAATGTCTCCGCCCGGACGAGCGACTTGCTGCGAAAAGTTTTTGCTAAACAAGACAAGAAGTAACTTTGTTGAGAAGTTTAGGAGTTGAGAAGTTTAGGCTGCCGCAGTTGCTTAGACACATCCTGGTCAGAGTCGCTGCGGCAGCCTAAACTCCTCAACCCTCTCAATTGCTCAACTCAATCACTATGGAATACAACAAGCTTAGTCCAGAAGAAGAATACGTCATCCTGAAAAAAGGAACCGAACGGCCTTTTACCGGCGAATATTACAATTTTAAAGGAGCGGGTACTTATCTTTGCCGCCAGTGCAATACGCCCTTGTACCGCTCGGAGGACAAATTCGATTCCGGTTGCGGCTGGCCGAGTTTCGACGACGAAATTCCCGGTGCAGTCAAACAGGTACCCGACGCCGATGGTCGCCGCATCGAAATTCTTTGCAATACCTGTGGCGGGCACCTGGGGCACGTATTTAAAGGCGAACGTTTCACTGCCAAAAATACGCGGCATTGTGTGAATAGTTTGTCGATGCGTTTTGTACCGGAACCATGATGCAATGCGCGTGTAGAGACGCACGGCCGTGCGTCTCCACCTCCTGAAACACCCTGAAATCATGCAACACCTGAAAAAGCTGTTTACACAGCCCCTTACCCTCCTTGTTCTATTCGTTCTACTCGCCATTTTGGCTTCTGTGCAATCCGTTTTATTGGGACTCAAAACCTTCCAGCCCGACGGGCCGTTGTATACCCATTACAACAACTACGTCATTTTTGTCCAGTCCTTTTTCCACTTGGTGGAGCAAAAAGACCTCTACATTCTCTACCCCGCCGAACATTGGGATTTGTACAAATACAGTCCAACTTTTGCCCTGTTTTTTGGGCTCTTTGCTTATTTGCCTGCTGTAGTCGGCTTGAGTTTATGGAATGTGCTCAATGCGCTGATTTTGTTTTTTGGAGTAAAGGCGCTACCTAACTTTACCAATAAACAAAAGGCATTGTTGCTCCTGGTGGTGGTACTGGAACTCATGACCAGCCTGCAAAACGCTCAAAGCAATGCCATGATGGCCGGGCTGTTGATCTGGGCTTTTGCTTGCCTTGAACGCCGGCAATACCTGGCAGCCACGTTTTTTATCATGGCAACGGTGTACATCAAAATTTTTGGGCTGGTGGCCATGGCCCTGTTTTTGTTTTACCCCCGCAAAGGTCAATTGGCCTTGTACAGTGCGCTTTGGGCAGTGGTTTTGTTCGTGTTGCCATTGGTCGTAGTGGATTGGCAGCAATTGTTGTTCCTCTACCGCAGTTGGGGCCATTTGTTGCAGGACGACCATAGCATTTCCTACGGTTTTTCGGTGATGGGTTGGTTGAATACCTGGTTTGGCTTGATGCCAGACAAAATAGTAGTGCTTGGCATCGGCGTGTTGTTGTTTTGCCTGCCCTTGCTGCGCTTCAAGTTGTATTCAAATTTCACCTTTCGCACCCTAACCCTTTGCTCCGTGCTCATTTGGGTAATTATTTTTAACCACAAAGCGGAGTCAGCCACCTTTGTGATTGCCATGAGTGGCATTGCGATCTGGTTTTTTGCACAGGAAAAATTGAGCACGGAAAATCTGGTACTACTAATACTGGCGATTGTTTTTACATCCCTTTCACCCACCGATTTGTTCCCCAAATTCATCCGCAAGGGTTTTTTAGAACCTTATGTGGTCAAGGCGGTACCTTGTATCCTTATTTGGGGGAAAATCATTTGGGAAATGTTGCGGATGCCCAGGGCCGAGCAGATAGTAGAGGTCGATTGATCAGGTAATTTCGCCATTCCCGTTCAGGTGCCCATCCAGCCGCAGACCGGTCGAATATTTGACCTCCGACATGACAAAGGAACTTTGTACCTGCCCCAGTTCTTCCAAATTGGCCAAACGATTGACCATAAACTCCTGGTATTCGTTCATGCTACGGACAATGACCTTCAACAAATAATCATAAGTACCCGCAATGTGGTAACATTCCACGATTTCAGGAAAACCGCTGATTTGCTGTTCAAAGGTTTTGAGGACTTGCCGATTGTGTCCCTTGAGTGAAACACTACAAAATACAACTACATGAAAATCGAGCATGTCTTTGTTCACCAGCGCTACATAGCGCTTAATGTAGCCTTCTTCCTCCATCCTGCGAATACGTTCGTAAACGGGCGTAGCAGTCATGCCTAATTCGGAGGCAATTTCCTTGATGGTGTACTTGGCATCTACCTGCAATAAATCTAAAATGCGGTAATCAATGTGATCCAGCGTTTTCATACTAATCTCGGATTGAGGGTTTAGCGCAGAGTGTGGTAGGAGGTCAAAATCGCTTGAGATCTATACAGAACTGAATAATAGGTGAAAATAAGTATTCTGTTCCAGCATTTAAGCAATATGATGAAAATTTATTCTAAAAACAGTTCATTTTTTGGAAAAATAAAAGAAATGGCAGCATTTAGCCATTCTGCGTATCTTGTGCCCGATTTCTTTGAGTATGAATACGACTAAAAGCAGAAAAAATGAATGTGGATGCTTGTGAAATCAATCGTTGGGAATTACTCCGCCGCCAATTGAACAACCTGGATCAACAACATTTCGAGGAATTGGTACAAGCCGCACCGGATGCGATCGTTCTGGATGTCCGCACCCAGTCCGAATTTGAAGCAGGGCACCTGCCTGGTGCCATCCACATGGATTATTTTGGCCCCGATTTGATCGAACAAATGGATGCATTGGACAAAAGTAAACCTTACCTCGTTTACTGCCGCAGCGGTCGGCGCTCAGTAAGGGTTTGTGTCCTGATGCGCAACAGTGGATTCAAAGAAGTGTACAACCTGGATGGAGGGATAAAGGCATGGCAATAATTTTTTTGGCCATTCTCGATTTTAAATTATTAATGATATCTGCCAAAATTGGTAAAATCTCCACAACCTCTTTTTTTCATCCGCCACTCTGTCATCTTTTTCCATTTGGACATTGTTTTGATGGGAAAAAAGTATGGAACATTCATCCCATATCACCCATATCTCGACTACCCACAACGATGGCCCATTGCTGGATGCCTATTCTCGGACCATCACCGGAGTGGTTGCGGCGGTTGCCGACTCGGTAGTACACATTGAAGTAAAGAAGAAAAGCAACGATAGAAGAAACAAAGGACAGGCCATGCCCGCTGGTACTGGCTCGGGATTCATCATCTCCTCCGACGGATTTATCCTCACCAACAACCACGTAGTAGATGCGGCGGATCAAATCAGCGTATCCTTCACCGACGGGCGTAGGGTCAATGCCGAGATCAAAGGTAAAGATGCATCCACAGATATCGCTGTCTTAAAAATTGACGATACCGGGCTCAAAGCCTTACAATTGGCGGATTCCTCACATCTTCAAGTTGGCCAAATCGCGGTAGCCATTGGCAATCCGATGGGTTTGCAATACACAGTAACCACAGGGGTCGTTAGCGCCCTGGGCCGAACCTTACGCGCCAACAATGGCCGATTGATCGACGATGTAATTCAAACCGATGCTGCATTAAACCCTGGCAATAGTGGCGGCCCATTGCTCAATTCTCTCGGACAGGTGATTGGTGTCAACACCGCTATTGTCGCCTCAGCGCAAGGTTTATGTTTCGCCATCGCCTCCAATTTGGCCGAATACATTGCCGGACAATTGATCCTCCATGGCCAGGTGCGCCGCGCCCAAATCGGCATCGGTGCCCAGGGTGTCAATCTCACGAACCGTATGATCGCCGCCAACCGCCTGAGCACTGCTACGGGCGTATACGTTTACGAGGTCATCCCCGACGGGCATTTCAACAACCAACAATTGCGCAAAGGCGACATCATCGTAGACTTTGAAGGGAATCCGGTTGCCTCCGTGGACGACCTGCACAAACTGCTCAATTTCAGCCGCATCGGGCAACGCACCCAGCTGGGTGTTTTGCGAAATGGGCACCGGGTTGATGTAGAAGTCATTCCGGGGCAAGTGACGCTTTAAATGCTGCGAGGCGCTGGTTTTTTGTGTAAATTTGCGCTGGGAATTACCACAGTATTTTTGACTTAAGGATATACCACTTCGCGTATCCATTCTAAGGTGTCCTAAGGTGCCTAAGGTGGTTCAAATAAAAACTTTTGCGCGCAAGCGCGTAGAACACTTTTTTTCTGAACCACCTTAGGCACCTTAGAGCACCTTAGCAACGATGCTTCTAATGCATTCGTAAGTAAAAAATATTTGGTGGTGAATTTCCCAACTGACCAGATCGCCAAATTATGGAAACCATCACCGCCTACCAGCCCCAATACAAAATCCGCATCGTCACCGCCGCCTCCCTCTTCGACGGCCACGATGCCGCCATCAACATCATGCGGCGTATCCTGCAAAGCTCAGGTGCCGAAATCATCCACCTGGGGCACAACCGCTCGGTGCGTGAGATCGTCGACGCAGCGATTCAGGAAGACGTACAAGGCATTGCCATTACCTCCTACCAAGGCGGGCATCTGGAGTTCTTTAAGTACATGTACGACCTACTGAAGGAACAAGGCGCGGGGCACATCAAAATTTTTGGCGGAGGCGGTGGCACTATTCTGCCCCAGGAAATTGAAGAGCTTCAGGCCTACGGCATTGCCCGAATCTACTCACCCGACGATGGGCGGCACATGGGTTTGCAAGGCATGATCAATGACTTGTTGCAAAAATGTGATTTCCCGGTAGGGCAACACCTCAATGGAGAGTTAAAAACTTTCCACCTGCGCGAAGGGCGCAGCATCGCGCGGATGATTTCAGCCATCGAAAATTATCCCGAAGCCAATCGGGAGTGGTTGGAAAAATTGAGCAAAGAAGTTGGCAATAAAAACATCCCGGTACTTGGCATCACTGGCACGGGTGGGGCGGGCAAGAGTAGTTTGGTAGATGAATTACTGCGGCGTTTTTTACTCGATTTCCCCGATAAAACCATCGCCATCGTTTCCGTCGATCCCTCCAAGCGCAAAACGGGCGGGGCCTTACTCGGCGACCGCATCCGCATGAATGCCGCCAGCAATCCCCGGGTGTACATGCGCTCTCTGGCGACCCGCCAATCCAATCTGGCCCTCTCTCGCTATGTAGCCGACGCAGTCAATATCCTCAAGGCCGCCCAATACGACCTGATCATCCTGGAAACTTCGGGTATCGGCCAATCGGATACTGAAATTGTAGACCATTCCGACATTTCCCTCTACGTGATGACCCCCGAATACGGCGCCGCTACCCAGCTGGAAAAAATCGACATGATCGATTATGCCGACGTGATTGCCATCAACAAATTTGACAAACGCGGCGCGCTGGATGCCCTGCGCGACGTCAAAAAACAATACCAAAGAGCCCACCAATTGTGGCAAAAAGCAGTAGAGGACATGCCCGTTTTTGGCACCATCGCTTCGCAGTTCAATGACCCGGGAATGAACCGCCTGTACCGCAAAGTGATGGAGGTGCTGGTGGAAAAAACGGGGGCCAATTTGCCCTCCCACCTCCAAGCTGGAACTGAGGCGAGCACAAAGGTCTTCATCATTCCTCCCCAGCGGGTGCGCTATCTCTCGGAAATTGCCGAAAGCAACCGCGCTTACGAGCAAAAGGTAATCCAGGAAAGTGAACTGGCCCGCCAACTTTTTGCACTCGATACCAGTATCAAAACCTTGCAACAACGCGGTGTTTCCACCGAGCTGATCCAGGCACTGAGCGAACAATACCAACAACTTGAACAATACCTTTCGCCCGCGGCCAAAAAAATCCTGGCCGAGTGGCCTGCCCGCATTGCCGCCTATGCCGGCGACGAATTTGTGTATAAGGTACGAGGCAAAGAAATTCGGGTGCCCACTTTCACCACCTCTCTTTCCCACACCCGCATTCCCCGCGTAGCCCTGCCGAAATACCAGGACTGGGGCGAAATCCTGCGTTGGGTGATGCGCGAAAATGTGCCGGGTGAGTTCCCTTATGCCGCTGGAGTATTTCCTTTCAAACGGGAAGGGGAGGACCCCACCCGCATGTTCGCTGGCGAAGGTGGCCCCGAGCGCACCAATCGCCGCTTCCACTACGTATCGCTAGACATGCCCGCCATTCGCCTCTCCACCGCCTTTGATTCAGTGACGCTGTACGGCGAAGACCCCGATTACCGACCCGATATTTATGGAAAAATTGGCAATTCAGGGGTGAGCATTTGTTGTTTGGACGATGCCAAAAAACTGTACTCCGGCTTCGACCTTTGTGATCCGCGTACCTCGGTATCGATGACCATCAATGGCCCTGCCGCCACCATCACTGCGTTTTTTATGAATGCGGCGATTGACCAGCAGTGTGAAAAATACATTCGGGAGCACCATTTGGAAGCGGTGGTGGAGACCAAGTTGCAGGAGTTGTATGATAAAAAGGGTATGCATCGCCCGCAATACCATGGCGAAATTCCAGCGGGCAACAATGGCCTGGGGTTGCTTTTATTGGGCATTACTGGCGATCAGGTTTTGCCCGCCGAGGTATACGCCCAACTCAAAGCCAAAGCGCTGAGTGCCGTGCGGGGAACTGTGCAGGCGGACATTCTGAAAGAGGATCAGGCGCAAAATACCTGTATTTTTTCCACCGAGTTTTCCTTAAAATTGATGGGGGATATGCAGGAGTATTTCGTGCAGCAACAGGTGCGCAATTTTTACTCGGTGTCCATTTCGGGCTACCACATCGCTGAAGCAGGTGCCAACCCGATTTCCCAACTGGCTTTTACCCTTGCGAATGGTTTTACTTTTGTGGAGTACTACCTCTCCCGGGGCATGCACATCGACGATTTTGCACCCAACCTTTCCTTCTTTTTTTCCAATGGCGTCGATCCTGAATACGCAGTGATTGGCAGGGTGGCTCGCCGCATTTGGGCCAAGGCCATGAAGGAAAAATACGGAGCCAACGAGCGCTCCCAAATGCTCAAATACCACATCCAAACCAGTGGACGCTCCCTGCATGCACAGGAGATCGACTTCAACGACATCCGTACCACCCTACAAGCACTTTATGCCATTTATGACAACTGCAACTCCCTGCATACCAATGCCTACGACGAAGCAATCACCACCCCCACCGAAGAAAGTGTGCGCCGCGCCATGGCCATCCAGTTGATCATCAACAAGGAATTGGGCCTGGCCAAAAACGAAAATCCGTTGCAAGGCGCTTTCATCATTGAGGAGTTGACCGATTTGGTGGAAGAGGCAGTATTGCTCGAATTTGACCGCCTGAGCGAACGGGGTGGTGTACTCGGAGCCATGGAAACCATGTACCAACGGGGCAAAATCCAGGAGGAAAGCCTTTACTACGAAACCTTGAAACACAATGGCGATTTCCCCATCATCGGGGTGAATACTTTCCTGAGCAAAGAGGGTTCCCTGACAATCATCCCTTCGGAGGTGATTCGGGCCACGCCGGAAGAGAAGGAAGCGCAGATTCAAACGTTGCAAGGTTTGAATCAGGCGCAAGTAGCAAGGTCAAGCCAGGCTTTGCAGGATTTGCAGACATTAGCGGTGCGCAATGAGAATCTTTTTGCCGCGCTCATGGAAACGGTCAAGAGCTGCTCGCTGGGGCAGATTACACATGCTTTGTATGCGGTAGGGGGACAATACCGCCGAAGTATGTAGAGCCAAAAAAGTATTCAATTAGGTGCCTAAGGCGCACTATCCCTTAGGTGACCCCTAAGGTGAACTACGGTGCCTAAGGTGGTGAAAAAGAAAAAAGCCTGCGAAGCAGGCCCGTATTCGCCACTTCTGACATTTTAGCACCATCTTAAAGTTGCCTTTTAATTGGACGCCTCCTGTTGTTTAATCGCCGCTTTGTAAAGCAAAGGCGCCAGTCCGAATTTTTTCCGAAAGGCATTGTAAAAAGACACCTTGTTGTTGAATCCCGCCAGGTAGGCGATCTCTTTGACCGATAATTCTGGTTCAACCTCACTCAGCAACAACTCTCTTGCCTTTTCCACCCGCAAATTGTTGATGTACTCATAAAAATTGCAGCCAATCGCCTCGTTGATCGTTTGGGAAAGATGGTATTTGGAGACATCCAGGCGTTGGGCCAGTTGCTCCAAACTCAGTTCTGCCTCCAGGTACAACTCCTCCTTTTCCATCACCTGTTTTAACTTACGTTCTATCCCTGACAACACCGTTTGGGGCAAATTTGAGCTGGAGCTTTTGCTCACCAGTACCGGGTTTTTCCAACCCAAACCATCGAATACAGCTGGCTGCGTGTATCCTGCGTAGGCAATAAAAAACACCAGAACCGTCATGGCCATTGAAATCTGGTAATCCCAGCTCAGGTTGAAAAAAGAGAAACGAACCAGTACAAAATAACTGCTGTAACAAATGGCGAATCCCAGAAAGGCCCAGGCCAGGCCGCGGGTCCAGAAACTGATGCTGCTGTTGATTTCACTTTGACGATAGGCATAACGAATGATCCAGATGGAAAAACCAAGCAGGTAGCCCAAACGGGCATACAATAAAACCAACCTAATCCAGCCCATCTGTGGGTAGACCAACTGCTTTTGTAAAGCGCTGGTTTTGTAAGCAGCAGAACTAAAATACCAGGGCAAAAAAGGCAGGATCGCGAGGCAAAAAGGCAAAAAAAGCAAATAATCCAGCGGGCGTGGCCAGTAGCGCTCATACACCCAGCGCTGGTAAAACCACAAAAGCGGGCCAAACAAAAAAGGTACCTGCAAACCCAACATGGCAAAATGGGGAAACTGGTAAATGTAGCGGGTCCACCACAAGACGTATTCTGCCATCATCAACCCAAAACCGCAGAGCAAGAGAGCCAACCAGCGATTGCCGCGTCGCTCCTTGTCGGCTTTGTGCCAAAACACGAGTGTGAGGAACCAGGCCTGAAAAACGGCCAGGGCAAATAGAATGGTCCAGGTATCCAGTGAAGGCGGCTGAGGCATGGGATCTTTTTTTGCAAAAAATACACATTTGCTTGCCCAATGGGTAAATCTGAAACCAGATTTACTCCTCTTTGCCATTCAATGTACAGATTTGGGAAAAAAAGATGCAGAACACCCGACTAGTGTCCCGAGCATTAAGTAATGTATGCTTTTTGGGGACCTATTTTTTAGTTAGGCTAGGCGCGAAGAAGGAGCATAGCCGAAGCTACGTGACTGATGAGCAACAACGCCTAGCTAAAAAAGAGGCCTCTAAAAGTGTGCATTACTTAATGCTCGGGACACTAAAATTCAAACCGTTGTGCTACGGAGGCAACCTTTGGCTGACAAGCGCCATTTGGTTTGCCTCCGCTTTTTGGTTTGGCCTGCTGGCCCAAAGCCAGTTCAGCCTCCTAAAAGACAGCCTAAACCCAGCACTGAGTTTTCAGAACACCCCGGCGCGTTACAAAGGTGCAGCCTGGATCGACCTGGATGACGACAATCGGCCCGATCTGCTGGTTTGTCAGCGCTTTTTGTTTCACAATGAAGGCCATGGCAAATTTCGCCAATTGCCCGACCTGACCCGCACCCACGGCGCTCAAGGGGCTGCCGGGGCTGCCTGGGGCGATATCGACAACGACGGTGACCCCGATGCGATCCTGGCAGCCCGCAATTCTGGCTTGTACCGCAACGACGGTGCCGCCGGATTTGTCAACATCAGCCTGAGCCTACCCGGCCTGCGCGATAGCTTCCCGGCCTGGGACGCCACGCTGGCTGATGCCGACAACAACGGTCGGCTCGACCCACTTTTTGTCCACGCCCGGGGCTTTCATGGCAATCCGGCCTCACCCTGCAAGTTCTTTTTGCAGGGCAGCGATGGCCAGTTTGTCGCGCAAAGTGGTTGGTCTTTTGTCGATTCTCTGGCACCCTTTACCATTCCCACCTGGAGCGATTACGACCTGGATGGTGATCAGGACTTGTTCATTGGTACTGGTCCGGGTGGCCGACCGGGTTTTGACCATTGTTTTCAAAACCAGCTCAAGGAAACGGGCACTTTTGGCTTCATACGTTTAAAATCCTACCCTTTTGATCAGCCGCAAGACGGGCAGGTGTACAACTTCCCCGACGTGGACAACGACGGCGACCTCGATTTGTGCCTCAGCAATTATAGCGGCGCGGTGTCGGGGCTTTGGCGCAACGATGGGGGTAAGTACGTCCCCTGGCCCAGTCCTTTTTCCAATCGCCGCAGCTACCTGAGCAACAACTGGGCTGACCTCGACAACGATGGCGACCTGGATGTGCTGTTTACCCGCGATTCTGCAAATTATGTGCACTGCTACTGGAATGATGGCCGGGGTAATTTTACGGAAACTCAAACGCCGACTATCGCGGTTTATGGCCTGGCTGGAGTGTCGCTTGCCGATTACGACAACGACGGCGACCTGGATTTGTACACCAATGGGGCAGGGGCGGCGCGCTCCCTTTTCCGCAATGAGCTCGTGAGCGGCACCCAACGCCATTGGCTGCAACTCAAACTCCAGGGCACCCGTAGCAATCGCTCGGCCTTGGGGGCCAGGGTTGGCATCAAGGCGAATGGCAAATGGCAAATCCGGGAGGTACAGGCCCACAACAATTTTCAGGGGCACAACGACCTGCGGGTACACTTCGGCTTGGGGCAGGCGCAGGTGGTCGACTCGATGCGGGTATTTTGGCCTTCGGGGCATGTGGATGTTTTTGCCCAGCTTGTGGTGGATCAGTTTTTAAAATTGGAAGAGGCAGGTCGGCTGCAAGTGATCCCGGAAGATGTGGTTGATTTGGCGGTAAAAAAAGGGGGCAAAAAGGAGGAGTTGCAGCTAAAATTGCCACCTGATGTTCAAGCCAGTTCTCTGTTATTGGCGAATGAGCAAGGGGGGATTATTCCAGTGGACTTTCAGGTAAAAGGAGGTAATCTGTTTTTAAGGGCGAAGAAAATGCTGGAGGCTGGGCGGTATTATTTGACCGTTTGGGGGACAGCGGGATCGGTTCTGCGGGGGAGGTTGGTGATCACTGAATAAACTGTATCTCAATTTTTTTGAACAGTTACCAAAGCGGCATTTATTTATCACAGAGGAAAAAAGAGAGGACACAGAGGGCACAGAGTTAGACGTTGACAGTGCTTGCTCTGTGTCCTCTGTGTCCTCTCTTTTTTTTACTCTGTGATAAATAAATGTGTCGCTTTGGTTTTACTATTTTTCCATTGAGCAACCTCACGCCAACTCCGCCAATTCCATCCACCGCATCTCCTTCTCCTCAATTTGCCCCGTCAATTGATTGATTTCCTGCGAAAACTTTTTGATCTCATCCGGGGTCAAATCTGTCCGATTGAACTGATCCGCCACCTGCGCCTTTTTTTCCTCTAGTTTCTGGATTTCTTTCTCGATCCGGTTCATTTCCTTGCGTTGATCAAAAGTCAGGCCGGGTTTGGCCTCCTTTTGTTCGTCCTTGGCCTTTTGTTGCTCGGCTTTGTCCTGGCGGCGTTGTTCGCGTTCTTTTTCGCGCTGGATTTCGCGGTATTCGCTGTAATCGCCGTTGAAGTCGCGGATTTGGCCATTCCCTTCAAATACAAAAAGGTGCTCCACCACCTTGTCCATAAAGTAGCGGTCGTGCGTGACGATGATCACGCAGCCCGGGAATTCGAGGAGGAAGTCTTCCAGGATATTGAGGGTGAGGATGTCCAGGTCGTTGGTGGGCTCATCCAGAATCAGGAAGTTGGGGTTGCGCATCAGGATCATCAGCAAAAACAGGCGACGACGCTCACCTCCACTCAACTGTGATACAAACACCAACTGCTGTTTGCGGCTAAACAAAAAACGTTCCAGCAGTTGAGCTGCGCTGAGTTTGAGCCCTTTTTCCAGGGGGATGTATTCGGCAATGTCTTGCACCGCGTCGATCACCCGTTTGTCTTCTTTGAGCTGGATGCCATCCTGGGTGTAATAGCCGAAGAGGGTATTGTCGCCTTGCACAACCTTACCGGTATCGGGGCGAATTTCACCGGTGAGGATTTTGAGGAAAGTGGTTTTGCCCACACCATTGGGGCCTACGATGCCGACCCGCTCAAAAGGGCGAAACTTGTAGTTCATGCCCTCCACGATCTTCGTGCCACCAAAGGTTTTGCCGACGTTGTGCAGTTCCAGCACCTTTTTGCCCATGCGCTGGCCTTTGATGTCGATTTTCATTTCTTTTTCAACAGTGACGCTGGACACTTTTTCGTTGAGTTCGCTGTAAGAATCTACCCGCGACTTGGCCTTGGTGCTGCGGGCCTTGGGTTGGCGGCGCACCCAGTCCAGTTCTTTTTTGAGCAGTTTGCGGTCTTTCTCCAGCTCGATGTTTTCGTTTTCGGCTCGGGCGGCTTTTTTTTCCAAAAAATCCGAATAATTGCCGCTGTATTTGTACACCTGACCTTGATCCAATTCCACGATCTGGTTGCAAACCCGCTCCAGGAAGTAGCGGTCGTGGGTCACCATCAGGATGGTAAAGTTGGGCTGGGCCAGGTATTCTTCCAACCACTCAATCATATCGAGGTCCAGGTGGTTGGTAGGCTCATCGAGAATCAAAAAATCAGGATCGGCCAGGATCATGCGCACCAGGGCGAGGCGCTTTTTTTGTCCGCCCGAAAGCGTCCGCACCGGCTGGGCGTGATTGTTGATCCGAAAGCGGGTGAGCAGTTCTTTTAGTTTGGCGTCGAGGTCCCAGGCTTTGAGGTCGTCCATTTGGGTCATGGCCGCCTGCAAGATGGTTTCGTTGTCGCTTTGCAGCAAGGCCTCTTCGTAGGCTTTGATGGCCTTGAACGCTGGATTGTCGGCATCCAAAGCCGCTTCAATGATGATGTGGTTGGGGTTGAACTCCGGGTCTTGAAACAAAAATCCTACCCGGGCATCGCGGTGCATGATCATGCGGGCTTGCTCGCCTTCAGATTTTTCCAGCCCTGCTACTACTTTGAGCAAAGTGGATTTGCCGGAGCCGTTTTTGGCTACGAGCCCCACTTTTTGGTTTTTGTTGACTTGCAGGTTGATGTTTTGGAAGAGTACTTTTTCCCCGTAGGTCTTGGTCACGTTTTCCAGCGTCAGGTAATTCACGGTCTGTGGATTTTTTAGGGGGGTAAAGATAGGAAAAAATGAGGGGATATTTGACGAAAGCGACACTATCAACAAAGTCACCTTTTACAAACTCCGCTTTTTTGCTTCCCATTACCATGAGAAGGACAAATAGCCAAAAAATACCATTTAAACTATTTCCCGCTTCATTCCATTATATTTACTCCAACCCACAACCATGATGCCAACTGCTACCCATATTTCCTTGCGTACCCGCTATACCCAAATACGCCAGCAATCCGAACAATTGTGCGCACCCCTGGCCACCGAAGACTACGTGGTGCAACCCATCACCGACGTGAGCCCGCCCAAGTGGCATTTGGGGCATACCACCTGGTTTTTTGAAAATTTTCTACTCGTACCCTATCTGAAAAATTACGAAGTCTTCAATTCAAAATATCCCTTTTTTTTCAACAGCTATTACGAAAGTCAGGGGCCGAGGGTGCACCGCAGCCACCGGGGGAACATGACCCGCCCTTCGGTAGAAGACATTTACCAGTTTCGGACACATGTAGATCGGCACCTGCTGGACTTGATTGAGCAAATTGAAAACAGCAGCGAAGCATGGGCCGACGAAGCCCGCTTCACTCTCGAAATTGGCCTGCAACACGAACAACAGCACCAGGAACTACTGGTGACCGACATCAAATACATTCTGGGCAACAATCCACTTTTCCCCGCTTACGATCCCAGTGATGTTGACCAAGGGCACTCTGCACGTCCGGCAGGGTGGATTGAAGTGGATGCGGGAATGTACCAGATTGGCCATGAAAGTGAGGGCTTCTGTTGGGATAATGAGCTCAGCGCCCATCAGGTCTACCTTCAGGATTATGCCATTCAGGATCGTTTGGTGACCAATGGCGAGTACCTGGAATTTATGCTTGCAGGTGGCTACGACAACTACGAATATTGGCTGGCCGAAGGCTGGGATTGGGTCAAAAGCCTGGAAAGCAAATCACCCCTGTACTGGTATGCGGTGGATGGCCAGGGTTGGCACCATTACACCATGCAAGGCTTCCGGCCGGTTGACCTCAACTTGCCCGTCACCCACATCAGTTATTTTGAAGCCGATGCCTTTGCACGCTGGAAGGGTTTGCGCCTGCCTACCGAGCAGGAATGGGAAGTGGCGTGTAGACTGACGGAGCCGCAAATCAAAGGCAATTTTTTGGAGCAGCAATCCTGGCACCCGCAGGGCGTTGGCGAAACCGAAGCCACCCAATTTTTAGGCGATGCCTGGGAGTGGACGGCGAGTGCCTATTTGCCTTACCCCAATTATCCGCGTTTTAAAGGCGCGTTAGGGGAATACAATGGCAAGTTTATGATCAACCAGATGGTGCTGCGCGGTGGGTCAGTGGCCACGCCCCAGTCACACATGCGCATCACTTACCGCAATTTTTTCCAAACCGACAAACGTTGGCAATTCACTGGAATCCGTTTGGCCCGCTAAGAGACTCTTTATTTTGCCCTACAACTAAAGCTTATTGAATGACATTGACTACTGAAACAAATACACAATTGTCTGCTTTTGCTCAGGACACCCTCAAGGGCTTGAGCAGCCAACCCAAATATTTGTTGTCCAAATACTTCTACGACGCGGCGGGGGATCGGCTTTTTCAAAACATCATGGAATTGCCGGAGTATTACCTGACCCGCTGCGAAGATGAAATCCTGCGCCAGTACGCCGGGGACCTGGCACAATATCTGGGGGAGGCACCTTTTGACCTCATCGAATTGGGGGCTGGAGATGGGCTCAAAACCCGCATCCTGCTGGAGCAATTTCAAAACCAAGCGCTGCAATTTCGTTACTTGCCAGTGGATATTTCTGCCAACATTTTGGCGCATTTGCAAGAAACGCTGAGTGCTTTGTGGCCCGATTTGCCCGTGGTCCCACTGGAGGGGGATTATTTCACTGCTTTGCACCAAATGCCTGTTGCTGAAACCAGACGGCGCAAACTAGTGTTGTTTTTAGGCTCGACCATTGGCAACATGACCCTGACGGACTCCCGGGCTTTTTTGCAGCGACTGCGCGCCGAGTTGTCTCCCGGCGATTTGCTGCTGGTTGGTTTTGACCTCAAAAAAGACCCGAGCATTATCCTGGCCGCCTACAACGATGCAGCCGGAGTGACCCGAGCTTTTAACCACAATCACCTCTTGCGCATCAATCGGGAACTGGGTGCAAATTTTGACCCACAAACTTTTTTGCATTGGCCCTTGTATCAACCTACTACGGGGCACACCAAAAGTTACCTCTTGAGCACGATTGCACAAAGGGTGTACATCAAAGACCTGGATATCAATATAGACTTTGCCGCCTGGGAAGCGATTGATATGGAGTTGTCCAAAAAATTTGATTTTGCCGAAATTGAATCCCTGGCTGCAGATGCTGAGTTGAAAGTATTGGCCCATTTTCAGGATCAAAAACAGTATTTTACCGACGTTTTATTTGTACTTAAATAATCATATTTGTACTTGAATAAACCAAGCAAACATGGCAAAAGAACCTTGTCAACATATGCCCCCACTCGACGAAATCAAAATGGCCAAAGCCCACGAATGCGCCGAGTGTGTCAAAGCGGGTGGGCATTGGGTACACCTACGTACCTGCCAAACCTGCGGCGAAACCCACTGCTGTGATTCTTCGCCCAATAAACACGCAACCAAACACTTCCATGCCAGTGGTCATCCCGTGGTCAGCTCTGCCGAGCCGGGGGAAAGCTGGTTGTGGTGTTACGAGGAGAATGTTTTTTACCCGTATTGAATGATAATTTAGTTTACCCTTTTCCCTGAATCAACTGAATTATTTGCTGTGAAAATCATCGATAAACACCCCGATTTATTGGCCACCCTGTCCAAGTTTGACATCTTCGACGGGGTAGCTCCTGAGGCCATCCAATGGTTAATCGACCACGCCGAGTACCGTCTATACCACGACGCTGAAACATTCCTAAAGTCTGAGGAACCCGCCGAGCACATGTTCCTCACCGTAAAGGGCACATACCTGCTGCGGTTCAGGCAGGGCAATGAGTTTCGGGACATCAATGAAAGCGGTAGCGGTAGCGTTACTGGTTTGTTGCCTTTTTCCCGCATGAAAAAATATACGGGTTACGGCATTGCGGTCAATGATTTGGAGATCCTGGCCTTGCACCGTGATTGTTTCGTGGAGATGGCCAGGGTGAGTTATGAACTGACCCAAAATCTGGTGGCAACCATGTCTTCCCGCATCAAAACCTTCACCGAGCAGCGTTTGCAGGAGGAAAAACTGATGTCGCTGGGCAAACTGTCGGCAGGTTTGGCGCACGAACTCAACAATCCCGCTGCTGCCTTGGTACGTAGTGCCGATGAGTTGTACCAACGCTTGCACCAATCTCCCGAACGCTTCAAGTCGATCATCACCATGCGGGTGACCCCCGAAGAAACCGACGCGCTGAACGAAATCCTCTTTGCCAAAGCCCGCCAGGGGCCCATCAAAGAGCTAAGCTTGCTGGAACGGGAAGATTGTAAGGATGAACTGCTGGACTGGTTTGAAGATCACGACGTAGACAATGCCGACGACATCGCCGAAACTTTCCTCGATTTTGGTCTACACCTCAGCGACGCCGAAGCCATGAAAGCCGCCCTCAATGGCAAGGAACTCAATGCCATGATGTGGTGGATTGAAAGTACCTTGAGCATGGAGCGGCTGGTACAGGAAATCCGGGAGTCGGCGGATCGGATCGGGAGTTTGGTGGGCTCCGTCAAAGTATACACCCACATGGACCAAAGCCAGGACTTGCAACCCAGCGACCTGCACGAAGGCATCCGCAGCTCAATGATCATGCTCAAGCACCAATTCAAGGAAAAAGGCATTCAGGTGATTAAAGATTTTGACCCGGAGATGCCGTTGGTCAAAGTGTTCCCCGGCCAAATCAACCAGGTTTGGACCAACCTGATCGACAATGCCATTGATGCCATTCCTGCTACCAACGGCGTGTTGAAAGTACGTACCTATACCAAGAACCACAAGGCGATAGTCGACATCATCGACAATGGTGCGGGTATTCCTGAAACGGTACTCAATAAAATCTTTGACCCCTTCTTCACCACCAAAGAAGTGGGCAAAGGCACCGGAATGGGGCTGGAAATCACCCGCCGCATCGTACTGAAACACCACGGCGAAATCAATGTAAAATCAAAACCAGGCGAAACGATTTTTACGGTTTGTCTACCTCTATAAAAGTTGAGAAGTTGAGGGGTTGAGAAGTTGAGGCTGCCGCAGCGATTTAGACAATGTCCTTGTCTAAGCCGCTGCGGCAGCCTCAACTTCTCAACTTCTCAACTTCTCAACCCAAACACTCAACTATGGCTTCCGATAAAAAACCCATCATTTTTTCCATCGACGATGATCCACAAGTGCTGCGCTCACTCA
Organism: Haliscomenobacter sp.; assembly: GCF_965225875.1. Lineage (GTDB taxonomy): Bacteria > Bacteroidota > Bacteroidia > Chitinophagales > Saprospiraceae > Haliscomenobacter. The sequence continues at coordinate 2,998,618 of NZ_CBDDBS010000002.1, forward strand.
AGAATGATTTGCGCAACGCCTACAAAAATGAATACCGCATTCTGAGTACAGACTCCCCTCTGGAGGCATTGCAAAGTTTGCCCGATTTAAAAAAGCAGGGCGAAACGGTGGCGCTGTTTTTGTCTGACCAACGTATGCCCAATATGCTGGGCGTGGAGTTTCTGGAACAAGCCAAAACGTATTTTCCAGAAGCCAAACGAGTCTTGCTCACCGCCTATTCCGACACCGAAGCGGCCATTCGCGCCATCAACAATGTGGGGCTGGATCACTACCTGATCAAACCCTGGGACCCGCCCAGTGAAAAACTCTATCCGGTCATCGACAAACTCCTGGATCAATGGCAAAACAACTACATTCCTGAGTTTCACGGCATCCGATTGATTGGGTACCAATACGTTCCAAAGTCGCATGAAATCAAGGATTTTTTGGCCGGGAACCTCTTTCCTTACCAATGGCTGGACATTGCAAGTGATGAACGGGCCAAAGAATGGCTGGCCCTCCACAACCTGGAAACAAAGGACTTACCCCTGGTTTTATTGGAGGATGGTACCCCGCTGGTCAACCCCAGCATTCCTGAATTGGCCACAAAACTGGGTTTGGCTACCCAGGCTACCCAGGAAACTTACGACGTCACCATCATTGGCGCAGGCCCCGCTGGCTTAGCCGCGGCAGTATATGGTGGTTCGGAGGGCTTGAAGACCTTGCTGATTGAACGCCGTGCCCCCGGTGGACAAGCTGGAACAAGCTCCCGGATTGAAAACTACCTCGGTTTTCCCGATGGATTGAGTGGTTCCGATCTCACCCGGCGAGCCATCACCCAGGCCACCCGCCTCGGCGCAGAGTTTTTATCTTCAACGGGGGTGGACAAAATTGAGATTGAAGGCAATTACAAAAAACTGACCTTGCGCGACGGCAACCAGATCAACACCAAAAGTGTGATCATTGCTACTGGGGTGGATTACCGCAAATTGCCCGCCAAGGGCGCTGATCAATTCACCGGAGCGGGCGTGTATTACGGTGCAGCTACCACTGAGGCCAACGCCTGCCGCGATAAGCAGATTTATGTGGTCGGAGGCGGCAACTCTGCGGGGCAAGGTGCGGTGTATCTTTCCCAATTTGCCAACAAAGTCCACATTGTGATCCGCCGTGAAGACCTCACGGCTACCATGTCTTCCTACCTGATTGACCAAATCAAGGCCATTCCCAACATCGAAATTTTAGGCAAAACCGAGGTCATTGAGGCCCTGGGTCACGAATTTCTGGAGTGTATTGTACTGGAAAATGTGGAAACCAAAGAAACTCGCCAGGTCAAAGCAGACTCCTTGTTCATCTTCATCGGCACCCGCCCCGCTTCCGAGTGGCTTCCTTCCAATATCCTCATGGATGACAAAGGTTTCATCGAAACGGGCAAGGAGCTGAAACAATACCCTCAATTCAAATCGATCTGGAAACGCCAGCGCGAACCTTTCTTGTTGGAAACCTGCCAGCCCGGCATTTTTGCCGCCGGGGATGTGCGCGCCGGAGCGATGAATCGGGTGGCTTCAGCAGTAGGGGAAGGGGCTATGGCGATTAAGTTTGTGCACGAGTATTTGGCGGAGGTGTAGGTAATAAAAATTGCATTTCTAATCATTCTTATAACAAAGGCGCGAAGCGAAAAATATCGCTTCGCGCCCCCATTTCTAAGGTGCCCATTCAGTGCCTTCAGTTTCTTAGGTGGTGAAAAGAAAAAGACCTACGAAGCAGCCCATTCCCCCCACAACTCAGCCCCCCATACTTACAATTCAATGTCGATTTGCCACAGCTCAGCAGCTTTCGCTGTCTAAGCCAGTAAGTTAGCCTTAACTTTATGGCAGATTCACCCAAACATTGAATTGTAGTTGATCATGAAAACACCAAGGTCCCCACTCATCCGTGGAATTATCCGACTGTTCTTTTTCCCACTACTGTTATTGCCCCTGATCGTTGCGGGGCAGACTAACCCACTGGATGCCTACATTCAGGAGGCCATCCAAAACAGCCACGCCCTAAAAGAAAAGCAATTTGTGCTGGAGCGCAACTTACTGGCGCTGGAAGAAGCCAAGCGACTGTATTATCCCACTGTCAACTTAAACGGAACTTACACCCTTGCAGCGGGTGGCCGTCGACTGGAATTCCCGGTTGGAGATTTGCTGAACCCGGTTTATTCCACCCTCAATCAAATGACCAACAGCAACCAATTTCCCCAAATTGACAACGTCAACGAGTTGCTGGCCCCCAATAATTTTTACGACATCAAGGTGCGCACCCAGCAGCCCATCATCAATGCGGAAATCAAGATCAACCGCAGCATCAAAAATGCCCAGGTATCCCTTCAGGAGATCGACATGCAGGTGTACCGTCGCGAATTGGCCAAAAACGTAAAACTGGCCTACTACCAATACCTCCAGGCGCGAGAAGCGGCCCAGATTTACCAAAATGCAACCCAATTGCTTCAGGAAAGCAAACGGGTCAACGAAAGTCTGGTGCGCAACGACAAAGCCATCCCCAGCGTGATCACCCGTACCAATTCCGAGATTGCAGCCGTAGAAGCCCAGGCCGTAGAAGCCCGCAACCAACAGCGCAATGCTGCCGCCTACTTCAACCACCTGCTGGGCCGCAGCCTCGATCAACCCATTGCCATTGATACCATTCCAATAGTTCAGGGGGGCGACCGTATTTTAGTGAGCGAACAGGAAGGTCGCCCCTTTATTTTGGAAAACCGCGAAGAAATCGCCCAGTTGAACAAAGCTCAGGAGATCAACCAGTTGGTGGTAAATCTGGAAGAGACCTACCGCAAACCCAAGCTGGGTGCCCAACTCGACGTCGGCTCCCAAGCCTTCGGTCTGGACGTGGGCCCTTACGCGCTGCTGGGCATTTCCCTCGAAATCCCCCTCTGGACGGCCAATCGCAACAAGCTACAAGTGCAGCAAGCGGCCAGCAATGTCAGTGCAATGAACGAACAAATTGCGCAAGTCAAAGACCAGATTCAACTCCAAATCCGGGTTGCTCAAAATGCGGTACAAGCTGAGCAGGAAGTGCTGAAAAGTTATGACACCCAGCAAGACGCCGCCCGCCAGTACTACCGCGATACTTTCCGCCGCTACAAAGAAGGGGTGACCAGCTACATCGAGTTGCTCGATGCCCGTACCCAGGTCACTAACCTTGACGTTCGCCGTTCTATTGCCTACTATAATGTGCTGATGCGCAAAGCCGAACTGGAACGCGCCCTGGCTGCTTATCCTTTGAAATAATCTGGGATTTCGAGATTTCGTATTTCGGAGTCGCGTTGCCTCTTGGATGCAAAGCCATCCCGAAATCCGAAATCGCATATCCGAAACCCTATATCTCCAATTTTACAATTTATTGTCATGAAAATACAGTTTTTCCCATTACTTCTTTCCTTGTTGATTTTGGCAGCTTGTGGCAAAAAAGACCACAGCGCCGAGACCAACAAACCCGCACCCGACACTTCAATTCCCGTAAAAGTGGTAGCCGTCAGCAGCGAAGTCATCTCGGTACCCGTACAGGTTTCAGGGATTGTTTCTGCGTCCAATGAGGCACGACCTGCATTCAAAACCGGCGGTATCATTGCCCGCATTTTGGTGGAGGAAGGCGCTTTTGTCCGCCAGGGCCAATTGTTGGCTACCCTTAACCTCACCGAAATCAACGCCCAAGTGCAACAAGCCAACGAAGCTGTTGGCAAATCCAAACGCGACCTTACCCGCGCCAAAAACCTCTACGCCGATAGTGTAGCCACGCTCGAACAGGTACAAGACGCTACCACAGGCTTGAGCGTTGCAGAGCAAAACCTGCAAATTGCCCGCTACAACCAGAGCTATTCGGAAATCCGTTCGCCGATCAGCGGCAAAGTGGTCAAAAAACTAATGAATCAAGGTGAAGTGGTAGGGCCAGGCACACCCGTATTTTACATTCTGGGCTCGGCTCAGGCCGATTGGGTGGTCAAAAGTGGCCTGGTTGACCGGGATTGGGCCAGACTGAAGTTGGGCGACCGCGCCGAGGTTCGACTGGATGCTTACCCCAACCGCACTTTTGCCGCCAAAGTCAGCCAGCTAGCCGACGTTGGTAACCCACAAAGTGGCACTTTCGACGCTGAGTTTGCCTTTACTGGCACCATGCCACGCCTCGCCGTAGGCCTAATTGCCTCCTTGAATATTTACCCCAAAGAAGATGGCGCGCACCCCATTGTGCCCATCGATGCTTTGGTAGAAAGTAGTGGCACCAAAGCCTTCGTCTACGTGCTGCAAGGCGACAATACCGTCAAACGCACCGAAGTGAGCATCGGCCAGATTTTTGAGAACAAAGCCATCATCGCGGCTGGATTAACTGCGGGTAGCCAGGTGGTTACCTCGGGTGCGCCGTACCTGGAGGATGGGAGTAAAGTCAAAGTGATCCAATAACTGAAATAAAGTAGGATTTCAGGTTGAAACGACCAGCGGCGTTAGCCGCGAAACGTCGATAGATTGTGATCAAAGCTGGATTTTAAGGTGCGTAGCACCGAAACCCACACATTGTTCCGGTGCTACGCACCTCCAAAATCTCTCTTCGTTCCTTGTACTATTGACGTTTCGCGGCTAATGCCGCTGGTCGTTTTAGCCCAGATTTTGTGGTGTTAACCAAAATAGTCCATCAACAACGCCTTAAATCCACAACCTTCGAACCTTTCCAAGATGAAAATAGCCGAATTTTCCGTCAAAAATTACCAGTTCACCATCATCATTTTTGTGATGGTACTGTTGCTGGGGCTCAGTGCCCTGTTCAATATGCCAAGGGGTGAAGATCCTCCTTTTGGCGCCCCCATCTTCGTGGTGCTGGCTGTATACCCGGGGGCGAGCCCGGAAGACATCGAAGAACTGCTGGCGGACCCGATTGAAGATGCACTATCCGAATTGGAGGACATCAAAAAAATCAATACCGACTGCGACGATGGTTTGATGCGCCTGCAACTGGAATTCACTTACGGGGTTGACGTAGACGCCAAAAACAACGACGTCATCCGGGAAGTGAACCGCCTGCGCAGCAGCCTGCCCGATGATCTTTTGTTGCTGGACATTATCCGGGCCTCTTCTTCCGATGTGGCCATTTTACAAACCGCGATCACTTCGCCTACTGCACCTTTTGAATCCATGAAAGAGCAAGCGGAGGAGTTGAAAAAGCGTTTAGAAAAAATCCGCGACCTCAAGGAAATTGAAATCCAGGCCTACCCCGAACGGGAAGTAGAAGTGGAAGTCAATCTGGAAAAAATGGCCCAAAACCGTCTGGGTTTGAACCAGGTATTGGGTGCCATTCAGGCCAATAACGTCAACATTCCCGGGGGTAGCGTAGATGTAGGTTCTAAAAAATTCAACATTGAAACCACCAGCAGCCTCGAAAACCTGGACGATTTGCGCAGTGTCGTAGTGCAAAGCACCACCGAAGGGCGGGTTGTTTACCTGCGCGACATTGCCAATGTGCAATACGGCGAAGCCGACGAAGCACACATCGCCCGCTTCAACGGCACCCGCGCCATTTGGGTGATCACCAAGTTGAAAGACCGCAAAAACATCATCCAGGCTGACGAAAAAATCAAACCCGTCGTTGCTGAGTTTGCCAAAGAATTACCCGCCGACATGAAACTGGATACGGGTTTTGACCAGGCAGTGAATGTAGAGCACCGCTTGGGTGGCCTTGGACGTGACTTTGCCATTGCCGTATTTTTGGTGATGCTGACCCTGGTGCCACTAGGCTGGCGAGCTTCGCTGGTGGTAATGATTTCGATACCCTTGTCTTTGTCGATTGGTTTGGCGATGCTCAATTTTTTTGGGTATACCCTCAATCAGTTGAGTATCGTAGGCTTGGTGGTATCTCTCGGGTTGTTGGTGGACGACAGCATCGTAATTGTGGAAAACATCGAACGTTTTCTGCGCATGGGGTATAGCCGCAAGGACGCGGCGATTTTGGCCACCAAACAAATCGGCGTAGCCGTCATTGGTTGTACGGCCACCTTGATTCTGGCCTTTTTACCCTTGGCTTTTTTACCCGAAGGTTCTGGAGAATTCATCCGCAGTTTGCCCATGGCGGTGATGCTAACCGTGATTGCCTCCTTGTTTGTAGCCATCACCATCATTCCGTTTTTGTCCAGCATGTTGCTGCGCCAGCACGAGCAGTCAGAAGGTAATTTTTTCATGCGGGCCTTTAAACGCTATTTGAACGATCCTTACCGGGTGGTTTTGTTGTGGGGTTTCCGTCACCCATTTTTGACCCTCTTGTTTACGGGCTTGATTTTTATGGGGAGTTTGATGTTGGTGCCCAGCATTGGCTTCAGTTTGTTCCCTGCCTCGGAAAAACCGATGTTCAACGTGGATATTGAAGCACCATTGGGTACCAGTTTGAAAGAAACGGATCGAATTACCCGCAAAGTGGAAGCGGAATTGTGGCGGCACTCGCGGGTACGCACCGTAAGCACGAACGTGGGCAAGGGCAACCCTCGGGTGTATTACAACGAGTTCCAGCGCAACCAGGCCCCCAACTACGCCCAACTATTCGTGCAGGTAGAGTCCGAAATGCAAGTGCCCGACATTGTGGCCTTGACGGATAGTTTACGCCTGGCCTTTGATCAATTTCCCGGAGCCAAAATCCAGGTGCGCCGCTTTCAGCAAGGTGCCCCAGTAGCCGCCCCGATCGAAATGCGGATTTTGGGGGACAACCTGGACACCCTGCGCAAACTGGCTTTTGTGGTGGAAAAAATGGTCAAAAGTACCGAAGGTACCGTCTATGTGACCAACCCACTGCAAACCCAAAAGACCGACCTCAAAGTCATCATCAATCGGGAAAAATCGGGTCTATTGGGCATTCCCGTAGCCGAGGTAGCCCGTACCATCCGCATGGGCATCGCGGGCTTGGATGTGAGTGAATTCCGAACCAACGAAGGGGAAGAATATTCGATTAAGGTATCGGTAGCACGCACCGAACAGGAGGCGCTGGAGGTGTTTTCCCGCATTTACATCACTTCCTTGAGCGGCGCCTTGATCCCCTTGAACCAGATTGCGAAACTGGAACTAGGTGCTTCGCCCTCCCAGTTGCGGCACTTCAACAAGGAGCGCTATGTGGGCATTACCAGTTTTGTCAAAACGGGCTACAATACCGCTCAACTGACCGACGAAATCCTGGCGAAACTGGCCGAATATCCCTTCCCGAAAGGCTACACTTATGCGGCTGGGGGAGAAAGGGAAAGTGCTGCGGAGTCCTTTGGGGGCATCGAAACCATCATCATCATTTCCATCTTTGGTTTATTGGGGATTTTGGTGCTCGAATTCCGGACTTTCAAAAGTACCATCATTGTATTGTCGGTGATTCCTTTGGGTATCATTGGCGCCCTGACCATGCTTTGGTTGATTGGCGAAACCTTGTCCTTTGTAGCAACCATCGGGATGATTGCGCTGGTCGGGATTGAGATCAAAAACTCGATCCTGCTGGTAGACTACACCAACCAATTGCGCGAACAGGGCATGCCCCTGGAGCAGGCCATTACCGAAGGTGCAGAAACGCGCTTTTTGCCCATCCTGCTGACGACCATCACCGCAATTGGGGGCTTGATTCCACTGGTGTTGGAAAACTCGCCACTGATTTCGCCACTGGCCTGGGTCTTGATTGGAGGCTTGATTAGTTCAACCTTGTTGAGCCGGATTGTGACGCCGCTATTGTACAAGTTGTTGCCGCCAAAGGTGGAGGTGAAGAAGGTAGTTGAGGATATTGATGAGGCAGATTTGGAATTGGCGCATTGATAAGTAACAGGATGAATCATTCTGATCTTTTGTGAAACATAAAGCGATATAATTGGTTATCACAAAGGGAAAAAGAGGACACCAAGGACACAAAGCGAAGCGTCGTCAACGTCTAACTTTGTGTCTTTTGTGTCCTCTTTTTCCCTTTGTGCTTAAAATCGTGTTGCTTTGGTCGTGTTTCAAGCCATTCAGTGCAAATGGTTTTGAGCCAATCACCATCCTTTCCACAAAGCTGCGTTTAGCACCCTGTTGAATACCATTGTGAAGGACAAAATATTTCATCATGATCACCTGCTTGCTCAATCTGATCTCATTGCTGTTTGTAATGGATCAACCTGCTTTTAGCCAAAGTCTGGATACTAGTACAATTACCGTGAACATTACCAATGTCCGGAACAAAGAAGGTACGATCCGATTGTGCGTTTTTAAAGATCAAGCCAGCTTTAGCACTGAACAAGCATCCAAAATTATGCACCTGGATAAACATGAGCTTTCGGGTGGAAAAATGACCACCAGCGTGGAATTGCCGAGTGGCACTTACGGCATCGCAGTGCTGGACGATGAAAACAGCAATGACAAAATGGACTATGGACTGATGATGCCCAAAGAGGGGTTTGGCTTTTCAAATTTTTACCTGACCGGGCTGAGTAGACCTAAATTTGAACAATTTAAGTTTGGGGTGAGTGATGCCAATTTTTCAGTAGTGATTAAAATGAAGTATATGTAGGAGGTGGCTGGCTTGAGTCTGAAGCCAGACTTAATTGTATGGCTGTCCTCACTTTTTTTACTCAAAAAAGTAAGCTTTGGGGTTCCAATTTTGGTAACTGGATTTGATGCTATCCGGGCGAAGGGACTTTAAACTGGTTTTACAATCCACCTCGCCAACAGTAGCGTTTGGAAAATCCCTAAAAAAAATCTACTTTTGAATGAATAAGATACCATGTGATGACTCAAACTTTGATTGAACAATACATCGAAATCAACCCTAAAGTGATGATGGGCAAACCAGTGATCAAAGATACCCGTATGACGGTGGAGTTGATTCTGGAAAAATTGGCCAATGGTGAGTCTATTGAAATGATTCTCGAAGAGCATCCCCGCTTAATTAAAGATCATATTTATGCAGCCTTGGCTTTTGCCGTTTCTTCACTTAAAGGCGAGCTGTTGATTCCTACAGCGGCATGAGGGTTGTAGCAAAAGCCGAAAATATTGTAGCCACTATGTTTATGGCATTCCGCGTACTATTGATAAAAACAAGAACTGGTACGCGCAAAGTCGCTTCAATCTGAAATTAACCAGAAATTTGTAATGTCCATTTTTAAACACATGGACTAAAAATTATGAAATTCATAGCTGATGAAGGGGTGGATAGAAGTTTGGTCATTTTGCTTCGACAAAATGATTGGGATGTGTTTTATGTAGCAGAATCAGCAAGCAGCCTTGAGGATGAGTTTGTCTTAGAACTGGCCAACTCGGAAAAACGAATTTTGATTACCAGAGATAAAGATTTCGGAGAACTGGTTTATCGACTTCAAAAAGTACATTCGGGCATTATTTTAGTACGCATGGAGGAGTTGCCATCAAAGTCTCGCTTCCAAAAAGTCTTTGATTTCATTTCACATCATCTGGATAAATTGGAAGGATATTTTGCGGTGATTCAGCCTGGGAATGTACGGTTAAGGAAGTTGGTGGAATGAGTGTTGATGACTTTGTTATTTTATTGTTGTAATCGAGAGAAGCAGAAAATCATGCAATCAAAACAACTAGAAGTCGAGTTTGATTATTTTATGAATTCTATCCAATTCACACGAGTTTCTCGAGATGTTGGTGAGTCTCCAAATTTCAAGAATGCAGACTATGTAAATGTAGACATACAGACAGTCGTAGAACTTAAAGTAATTGAGAAAGATTATTTTGAAAATGGGGGCATTATTGATTCTTTGCACTCTTTTCTTCCCAAACCTATTGAGGTTAATGAAGAAGGAATAGGGTTGTATGAATTAAGGTTACCAGAGAAAAACCGGGAAGGAAAGCATGATAATTTTGAAGAACCGCTAAGAAGAGTATTGAAAAATGCTAATAGGCAATTACGCGATACGAGACAATACTATTTTGGTAAAAACTATTCAAATGGTTATGTCATCATTGTAATCTCGAAAACTAGTCTAATAGATACGTTTACAACGGCTAGAGTAGTTAAAAAGTTATTAGATCTTGAATTTAGCTCCATAGATGGTGCAATTATTTGTATTCCAAGCTACTCGTCCGAGATAGAACCAGAATGCGTTTCTGTAACCAATAGAAGCAAACCTGAAACCGAAATGCTTTGTATGTCGATCGCTGAAGAGTGGGTTCAATTCTCTAAAAGCAGAAAGTAATTTAATAATATACCGGTTAATCACTTCTAGTTGGAGATTGGACAAGGTGGAGATGGCAAATTTTTCATACCCATATTACGCAAGACGCTGACGCGCCCGAGCTTTAGCCATTCGCATCAGGTGCTCAATGACCATGAAATAATCCAGTTCACGCGCTTCATCAGGAGTCAAAGCCCCTTCTCGTTTTTTGTCCAATAAATCTTCAGCCCGTGACTGTAATGCAACGGAAGGTTTGAAGGCCACAATATCTTCCGGGCGAGGAAAAGAAGTCAAAAAATCGATCACTTCATCAAAAAAACGAGTAATCACCATAAACGACTATTTTTCTACAAAAAAAAAGAATTAAAGGAAAGATGCAATAACAGCAAAAAATCAATGGCTATCCTCATTTCTCATTTTCCCAATCAAATCATTCACTTCTAGTACCACCCAAGCCCTACCTCACCACCCTTCCCTTCCATTCATAACCCTTCCGTACATTAGCCCAAAGCCCAACAACCGCGATGTACAAAACATGCAAAACCTGGGCCTGCCAAAACACCCGCAACAAATCCTTCCTTTGAAAAAAAGTACTCGCCGTACTCAGCAACAAATAATCCGCTGCAATTTTTGCCGCCAATAAAATCAATAAGCAGTACCCCAATCCAGGCACAAAAGGCGACAACAAGGCCGCCCCAATAATGGCCCAGCACAACCCAAAAACCAGGCCCAATACCGCCGTAATCCGCCATTCCTGGTACGCCGCGTTTTTGGTACCCCAACGCACCCGTTGCTGAAAAAAAGACCGCCAATCCGGCATTGCCGTAGTGTACACCGTAGCCTCCAGTGATTTTAAAAACCGGACCTGTCCCGGGTAGTGTTGCTCAATCTTATGCATCAAAAACAGGTCGTCGCCCGAAGCCAGCTGGTCCACCCCACTGAAGCCGCCTACTGCGCCAAATGCAGCTCGGGTGTAAGCCAGATTGGCCCCGTTGCCCATGCGCATCAAACCCGACTGTAAACCCGCCCCGGTGAGCAGCATCATGCCTAGGAAGTCGAGCGATTGAAAACGTTCAAGGAGGCTTTTTTCTTGGTGGAAATTGACTGGCCCGGCAATCATTTGGACCTGTTCCTGCTCAAAAAAAGCCACCATCCGGCCCAGCCACTCCGGCCCCATCTGGCAGTCAGCGTCGGTGCAGAGGATCAACTCTCCCTGGCTTTGCCGGATGCCGGTTTGAATGCCATGTTTTTTAAAAGCATGCCCCTGGATCGGGTAATCAGCCAGGTCAATCAAACGGATGCGGGAATCTGCAATGGATTGGACAATGGAAGCCGTATCATCTTCGGAATGATCGTTTACAACCACGATCTCCATGAGCTGGGCGGGGTAATTTTGGCGTAAAATGGCTTGCAAGCAAGCCCCGATATTCGTGGCTTCGTTGCGCGCAGGAATGATGATGGAAACGGGAGTGGAAGGAAAAGGCTGCGGATTAGCGTCCGCTTGAGGGATTTTTGACCAATGGTACAAAAAATACAAAATTAGGAGAAAATAGGCCGTACCTAATACAAGTGTGCTGATCAATAGGTAAAACATCGGCCTATTTCCTCCCTGGTTTAAGGGCCCTTAATTATGAACGGGCACCTATTTGGCACTAAGGAACGAGAATAAAATAATTTGCCAATTTAGCTCCGCTCTTTTGAGCTTATTCTTCCTATCTTTTTCGTTAAATAGGTTTGCTATTCGCCTCAAAAGATAGTTGACTAAACTCAAAATAGCTTTGCTAAATTTGGCAACTTATTTTCCTCTCGTTCCTAACGCACCAAATCATCGTCGTTAATGGATCTTTTTTCCTTGCGAAAGCTCGGTGGAAAATCTGTTTCCAGTTCTTCATACTCCACCAGGTCACCGTCGCGACGGCGTTCGTATTCTGCTTTGGCTTTTTTTACCTGTTTTTTCAATAAGGCCCGGGCCAAAAAGTAACCACTCAGGACCGGAAAACCAATCACTGAAAGTATCCCGATGATCACCCCGGCGATGGCATCGCGGCGGAACGTATTGCGAACCCATTTTAGGTAATCGGTCACTACGGTATAGTCAATGATCAAAGCTGCAATCAACATGATCGGCGACAAAAAGGCCAAGATGCGGAAAACAAAGCGGGCCAGCATAAACAGCCCCACCATAAAAATAACGATAACTGCGACACCAATGATGGCATTCCATGGGTTGTCGCTTTTGTTGCTTTGGCTCATGGTTCAAAATTTTCAAGCAATTTACGACAAATAGGGATGTATTGCCGCTTTTTTGGACAATCCAAGAAAGAAGCTCTACCAATGCTTGAATAATCCATGTGGAGCATTAAAACAGGCTCATCTGTTCGGGCAACAAGCGAAAGGACCGGCGGTGATGGGGGGTAGGCCCATGGTGCCGCAGCGCTTCGCGATGTGCTTTGGTAGGGTAGCCCTTGTTGGCGATCCAGCCGTATTGCGGGTGGTCGTCGGCGAGGTTGGCCATGTAATCGTCGCGGTAAGTTTTAGCCAATATTGATGCCGCAGCAATCGACATGTAAATGCCATCACCTTTAATGACACACTGGTGTTTGATGCTTTTATAAGGAGTAAAGCGGTTGCCATCTACTAAAATGAGTTCCGGCTGTAGGTCTAGTTTATCCAGCGCCCGATGCATGGCCAAAAAGGAAGCATTGAGGATGTTGACTTCGTCAATTTCGACGGGATCTACCTGAGCTACCGCCCAGCTGAGGGCAGCTGCCTTGATGATGCAACGCAATTCGGTGCGCTGCTGCTCTGAGAGCTGTTTGGAATCGTTCAAAAGGGGATGCCTGAATGACTTGGGCAAAACAACTGCCGCTGCGAACACCGGCCCGGCCAAACATCCACGGCCAGCTTCATCACAGCCAGCTTCGCATAAATCCGGGTCGAAAAAAGGTTCAAGCATTATTGATCGTTTTGGTGCTAATAGGAAACGTAAATCAGACTATATAACCATAAAAATAAAATAAAATTTTCAATGAAATGTAAAATCCTGGTCATGCACAGTCCCAATTGTATAAAACCCGATCAAAACGCAGGGCTTGTAAATCTTCCTGGCGGATAAAAAAATTGGCAATGCCCATATCTCCCCACATGGTATCGATATCGCTGTCTGAATCCATTTGAAACAACAACTGCATCGGAACAGCGGGGTCGCGAGGGTCGTATTGGGTAAAAAAGGCATAGCCGCCTAGTTTATGACCGCTGGATTTGGAACCCAGCTCATAAAAAAAGTCCATAATCTCTTCCTGTTCCTCACCAAAACTGGCTAAAAATGCTTCTGAATAAACCTGGTCAAACTGGTAATCGGGCGGCCCCAGCCATTCTTCCTCCAGGCTAAAATTCAGCGCAAAGGAAGCATTTGGTGGAAGTGGCGTATCCTGATCAAAATCGGCCAAAAAAGCAAAGTCACTTTCCAGCAATGCACTATCCTCTACGACCTCGGCATGGTATACCACCCGGAAGCTATCCTGAACTTGTGGCTGGTCAAAATCCAGACCGTACATCCCATCGGCGGCAATGAAGAATTGAAGCATTCCTTTGGTCGGAAAACCCTCCAAGGCCGGAATTTCCGCAAAATTGAACTGTGCCAGAAAAAACAATAATTCACCCTGCGCACTTTTGGGGTAGTCCATGGTTTTAGGCCAATAGGGCTTGCCACCTATTTTGCTTTGCCACAAATAGATGGGTGCTTGTGCACTCGGCTTAATGCGTATCGTGTGGTTCAAGGTAGCTTCCACTTTTTCCTGAAATTTCTCCAGGATACTGGGCAACTGCAACGGCATAATTCAACTTATTTTTGTTCGGGGTAAAGATAAAAAGTCGCTCCGAAAAGCGAAGCGGCGTCAAAAATTTTAAACATGCTCTTACCATCCCAATGAACCAAAGAAAAGGTTTTGAGTTAGAGCTTGCTTAATCCTGTGTTTATGACGAAACAGTTTCGCATTCTGGTTTTGGTGCTCTTTGCAGTGTTGTCGCTGCTGAGCGTCCGTGCTGCATTCAATATTCGTTTTTCTTTCGACTTCGAGCAGTTTTTCCCGGTGGGGGATCCCGACCTGGAAGCTTTCAAGGCTTTTGTCAAAGATTTTGAAACCGACGATAACTTTTTGCTCATTGCAGTACATCGTTCTGAAGGCGTTTTTGAGCAGCAATTTTTGGAAAAATTTCATCAACTCACCCTCGATTGCCGCGACCTACCCCACGTGGTACAAGCTCAATCCTTGACCAAGATTGGCTACCCCATCAAAACGCCCTTTGCCATCACCACTGTCCCGGCTATTCACATCGACCAACCGGAATTATATGCCCAGGATCGGGCCCGTTTACTCCAGGACGAACGTTTTGTGCGCAACCTCATCTCGGAGGACGGCAATACCCTGGTCATTTTCATCAAGACAATCGAATCGATCGAGCTATCTGACGCCAAAGAACTGATGGCAGCAGTAGAAAAAACAGTAAAAAAGTACCAGTTTGAGGATTATCACTACCTGGGTCGGCCCTATTTTCAACAGGAAATGGTGCGTTTGCAACAGCGCGAGATTATTGTGGCCACCCTCGTTTCAGCCATTTTGGTGAGTATAGTGATGTACCTGGTCTTCCGGCGGATTTGGGGCACGGTAGTTGCAGTGGTTTCACTGGCCTTAGGGCTTTTGCTCTTCATTGGCTTTTTGGGAGGTTTCGTGCGCGAGCTCAATACCCTTTCGGCATTGTACCCAGTGCTGGTATTGATCATTGGCACCTCGGACATTGTTCACATCCTGTCCAAGTACAACGACGAACTGCATAAAGGGAATGAGCGCAATACGGCCATGTGGAATACCATCCGCGACGTGGGTTTGGCTACCTTTATGACCGCCCTGACCACAGCGATTGGCTTTGCGTCGCTGGTCAGCAATCGGGTCATGCCCATCAAAGACTTTGGTATCAATGCGGCAGTAGGGGTCATGATTGCCTACTTCACAGTCATCCTCTTCACTACCGTAATGCTGACCTGGTTCCGCGCCGACCAGATTGCCCAACCCCAGAAAGAGCACGCCTTTTGGGAGCGCCTGCTGCAATGGATTGTCGATTTTACCGCCAAGTACCCCCGTCAGATTGTACTGACGACCTTGGGGCTGGTTTTGGTCAGTCTCCTGGGCATTTCCCGCATCACCACCAATTACGACATCATCAGTAACCTGCCCCGCAATAGCAAAATCACCAGCGATTTTTTATTTTTTGAAAAAAACCTGGCCGGTTTTCGTCCCATGGAATTTGCCGTGTACGCCCAGGGCGATTACCGCGTGACGGACTTTGAAGTATTGCGTGAAATGGAAAAAATTGAAAAAAAGCTACACCAGGCCGATTTTGTGCAAGCCATTTTTTCCAGTACTGCCATTTACAAAAGCATCCACCAGATGACCCACAATAACCGCCAGGATGCCTATCGTTTGCCCGAAGACCCGGGTGAGTTTGCCCAATACCAACGCATGGCCAAGCGCCTGCCCCAGCTCAACGCTCAAGTACTGGTTAGCCGCGATGAGCGCAAAGCCCGCATTACCTCCCGGGTTAGTGACATTGGTGCAGACAACATCAAGGCCTATGGGCAACAACTGGATGCCTGGATGGCCAAAAACATCGACCCCAAAATTGTCAAAGTGCAACGAACGGGTACTGGTCTGGTGATGGATAAAAATGCCGCCTACGTGCGGCGCAATTTATTGCTGGGCCTGGGTTCCTCGGTCGGTTTGATCAGCATCATTATTGCCTTGGTGCTGCGGAGTTGGCGCATGATGGTGATCTTTTTGGTGCCCAATTTGGTTCCGCTGCTTGTGGCGGGTGCCCTGTTGGGCTACTGGGGTGTAGAACTGGATGCGGGTATCTCCATCGTTTTTTCAGTCGTTTTTGGCATTGCGGTGGACGATACCATCCATTTTTTGGCCAAACTCAAACTGGAGCGCAACCGGGGCCGCAGCGTTGAAGAAGCCCTGCGTACCACCCTGTTGGAAACCGGAAAAGCACTTATTCTCACCACCGTTTTTCTCTTTTTTGGTTTTTTAGTGCTGCTATTTTCACAACACCCCACCAGTGTGATCATCGGGGTGCTGACGAGCATCACCTTGTTCGCTGGAATGCTTACAGAACTTATGCTGGCACCCGTATTGGTACGTTGGCTTTTGAAAAAAAATTGACGCTTTTCCTTGAAAATGAGCCCGAATTTTGCATCCTTTTTCTGTCATTTACGTATGAAGGGGAGTGCAGGTGCGTACAACTTTGAAAAAGTTTACTACCTTTACATTACAACCATAACCAAAAATCATGGGAAATGGGGGTTCTTGCTCGGTATTTTTATCCAATAACTAGCCTGCAAAAAACACCCAAAACTCATTAATAACCTTAGCAAATGGAATCGTCATGTCAAAAATTTTTGCTGGCGATGCTAACACTCTTTCTGTGTTGTAGCCTCGTAACCCAAGCAAAAACAGTAACAAACGAGACCGAACTGGACGAAGCGGAAATTACCCGCAGACTCCACGCGATGGAAAACAGGGTAGTGAAACCGCGATACGATCCGGTTGTAATGAGCTACCTTCGAACTTATCTCGTTAAAGGCCGTGAAGGCACAGAGCAAATGCTCGGACGTCGGTTTATTTATTTCCCCCTCTTTGAAGACGTCCTCTTTCAGAATGACCTCCCTGAAGAACTAAAAGCACTATCCATTGTAGAGTCTGCTTTGCACAACCGGGCTGTTTCCCGGGTGGGCGCAATGGGACTGTGGCAATTTATGGCTCCAACCGGGCGCAGCCTGGGCCTACAAGTGGATGCTAACATCGACGAACGTCGGGATACCCGCCGTTCGACTGAAGCTGCTGCCACTTACCTCAAAAAACTGTACAAAGAGTTTTCGGACTGGGAATTGGCAATTGCTGCCTATAATTCGGGGAGTGGTCGGGTGATTCGTGCCCTCAAGCGGGGGCGTGGCACCAACTATTGGGCCATCCGTGGTGATTTGCCCAAGGAAACCGCCAACTATGTACCAGCTTTTATTGCAGCCAGCTATTTGTTGGAGCACTTCGACAAACACGGGCTGACTCCAAAGTTCCCAGCGGAGGAACTGTTGCTGACTACCTCTATTCTGGTGCATCAGGATTTGAGTTTTGAAGAAGTTGCAAAACTAACCGGGGTGAGTATCGAAACCATCGAGTTTCTCAATCCGGCTTTCAACCGCAAGTCCATCCCCGCCAGTGCCCGTGGGTACTATCTGACCATGCCTTCCAAGGTCATGGAAAAAGTACGGGTTTATTTGGAAAGCAATCGCCCGGATGGTGCAGTTAAACCAGAGTTGATCAGCAGCATGAACGCGCCTAAAGTGCGCGACGTGTCCGCAGCAAGTGCCCTCGTAGAAGAAAGCCACGAAGTGAGCACTGGCGAAACCCTGGAAGCATTGGCCAAAATGTACGGCTGTACCGTAGACAAGATCAAAGAGTGGAACAAACTGGATTCCACTGCGATCGCTCCTGGCCAGTTCCTCAAAATTTTCCGCGCCAAGAATTGGAAATTGCGCGTTGAGCGAATGGAAACCTTCAGCCTGATTCCGATGCTGCAATTGGGTTTGTTGGAGCCAGCAGCAAAAATAGCCGCTCCCTCGGCCAAAGACCTGGCACCTGAGCAAGAATCGTTTCAGTATTACGTAACAACGCGGCCAGAAAGTATTTTTGAAATTGCCGATCGTTTTCCGGGTACCAATTTGCAGGATATCCTCAAAATAAACGAACTCAACTCCAATCGCATCATTCGTGCCGGGACTCGACTAAAAATCCGCAAACTTTAGCTTTTTTTAGCCCAATAAAGTGACTTACTCAAAAGGCAGCCGTCTTTTGAGTAAGTTTTTTTATTTTACTTACTACAAAAATCAACATCATGTCAAATCAATTTGCCGATATCCTTGATCAACACTTGAACGATGACAATTTCATCGATAATTTGAGCCAACAAATCGGCGGTGCGGAAAGAGAACAAACTCGTGCTGCAGCCAATGGTATTGTAGCAGCGATGTCTTCTGCGATGTCCAAAACCGCTGCAACTGAACAGGGTGCCAGTGGCCTGTTGGGCATGCTGGATGCAGATGGAGACGGCAGCATCATCGATGACGTGATGAACATGGTCTCTGGTGGTGGTGGCCAAGCAGGTGGTCAAGCTAGCTTGATGCAAAATGGTGCAGGTATTGTGAATTCACTCTTGGGCGGCAAACAAGGTGGCATCATCGACATGATCAGCAAAATGAGTGGCTTGAGTGGCGACAAAACGGGCAATTTGATGTCCATGTTGGCACCCATCATTTTGAGCGCACTCAGCAAAACAGGCAAACAAGGTGGCGGCGGTTTCGACATCGGCGGCATCCTCAATATGCTGCAAGGCACCCAGCAGAAAAAAGCCAGCGGCAATCCAGCCATGGACATGATTGGCCAGTTCCTGGATAAAGACGGCGACGGCGATTTCACCGACGACCTTTTGGGCGGATTGGGTGGATTGTTTGGTGGCAAAAAATAACACAGGCATTTATAAGTTCAGGATTTGGGCTGGTGCAGTAGATATTGCACCAGCCCATTTTCATTGTGCGAAAATGTATCGCTCAGGACAGATTGAGCACTATCAAGTAGGGGATTATAAACCATCTACAACCTTTTTCCGTATTGATCATTATCTATTTGATGTACCTCATCATCCACAGCATTTTTTCAAACTAACGTTCTAACAATGATCAATAAACTTTTCCTGGGGCTGGTTGCCCTACTCCTTAGCGTAAGCATTTATGCGCAAGACAGCATCCAAAAAATCAAAAAAACGGATGCAGAGTGGAAAAAACAACTTACCGCACAGCAATACTACGTAACCAGACAAGCTGGAACGGAGCGCGCTTTTCAAAATGCCTATTGGGACAACCACGAAAAAGGTGTGTACAAATGTGTTTGTTGCGAGCTGGAATTGTTCAATTCTGCTGCAAAATTTGAATCAGGTACAGGTTGGCCGAGCTTTTTCAAACCCGTTGATCCTAAACACGTGCAGGTAAAAGGAGACGACAGCCATGGCATGGCTCGTACCGAAGTGGTTTGCAGCCGTTGTGATGCACATTTAGGCCACGTTTTTGACGATGGGCCCCGACCAACCGGGCTTCGGTATTGTATGAATAGTGCGGCGCTGGTTTTTGAAAAAGCGAAGACGAAGTAAAAAAATAGCTTAGCTGATTTCTAAAGTGCCCTAAGGTGGTTCTAAATAAACTTAGGTCCTACAGGCCGTTTAAATTGAACCACCTTAGACACACACCTAAGGGCACCTTAGTTTATTTATTGTTCGAACAGGCCAATCGAGCACTGAGCATAAGCGGTGTTTTGCCAGCGAATGGCAAAAGTGGCGTTTTCCCGTACATTGATCAGCCCTTCTCCATAAGCAGTACAACCACCGATGCTGGTACAAGTGATGTTGCCCTGAATGCGGTATTGTTGCGTACCCAAGGGAATATTGTAGGCAGTATAGGCATTGCTAGTGGGTTGAAAGGTCTTGTCTCCAATGGTGATGCTAATGGGCAGAGTGCAGCCAAATTGGTCACCGGTATAAATGATACTGACATTGGTACTCGTAGTCGGTGGGGGTGGGGGTGGCTTAGGTACGGAAATAGCGGTGTTGGAGACTTCTGATGAAGTGTTGTTAGGCTCCTCAAACTTTTTTTCCTCCTGGTGGGTGGGGGTATTGACCGCCTTAAGAAAATTTTGCTGTTCGGCACCACATTTGTACAGTGCGGTGACTAATCCGACGATCGCGGTCAATACCGTGACCGTAACCAAAATAGGGTTTTTCCTCTCGGTACTCATGGAGTAGGTGTATGTTTAATCCTATAATTCTTTAAAAATAAAAGGATTTCACACACCATGCAATCTTTTCTCTTTCAATTTTTCACCTCTACCCGGGAGGAATCAGCTTGCTTTCAGTTGTTCCTGGTAGTCGTGCAAAACGTCCCATTCCTCGTCAAGCGCTAGTCTGGCTTGAGCGGGCCATGCACTTGGATCAACGCCATTCAGAGCCGGGTCGACTACCACCAGAATATTGCGGATTTCATCGGGGTCCATTTTGGCCAATTCGGCAAAGGAATTGATGCCCGCCGTGAACAGGATTTTTTCAATCGCTTCGTCAATGCCCAGGATCAATTTGAGGTCGTTCAAGGCAGGTACAACATGGATTTCTTCTAGCTCCAGGCTACGCGCCTCCGCAATGGTGCTGGCCTCAGCAAATTCTTCTGGGGTTTCATCAATTAGCTTTTTAGCTTGTCCAACCCAGTCATCCTTTTCAATACGACCTTCAAAAAAGCTGATTTTTGTGGTTATTTCGGCAATTTTTTCAGCATCCCATGCTGCAATGTCTGCGTAGGTAAACACCCCTGCATCATTGAGTTTCTTTTCTAAAAATGGGCCAATGCCTTCAATGGCGGTGAGGTCGTTTTTATCTCCCGTGCGCAGCAAAACCTTGTCGGCGTTGAACAAGGTAGAAGGTTCGTTTCCGAAATTGGGGGTTTCTTGTACTGGTTCTGGCTCCGCAGGAATTACTTTGGGTACAAAAAACTCACCAGCAGGTTCACTGATGTTGGTCTCAGGCGTAGGTTGAGCATCCGTTGTGGGTAGGGGTTGCTGTTCTGCAAAAGGACCTTCGCTAGATTCTCCCAATTTCCGCAACAAAGCCGAGTTTTCTTCGGTGAGCCGGGCCAACTGCATTTCGATGGCACCCAAACGATCAAGCGCTTCACCACTTCCACCTACAGGTACGTCCACAGGAGTTGCACCACCTTCCACCAGCTGGGCATTTTTGGTTTTAAGGCCCAAAATTTGATCATTCAGGTCATTGATGATGCTGGCTGAAGCCTGTTCTTCGGCCTTCATTTTGTCCAATTCCACCTGTGCTGAAGCCACCAGTTGGTTTAGCCTGGCCACTTCTTCTGCTCCTCGGCGAATTTTCAATTGAGCCTCTTCTGCTTCAAAGGCTGCTCGTTTCAAATCAGCTTCTTTCAGCGACAATTCATGTTGAACTTGATCCAACTCTAGCTGCCTTGCCGTCAGCAATTGATCTTTTTCTTCCAATTGGCGATTCAACTCATTGACATAGCGGTTGCGCAAAAAATAGCCTGCCAATAAGCCAAACAAAAAGGCAATGATCAACCAGCTAAGGATTAAGATACTTTGTTCGGTACCCAGGTTGCTGAAGAGTTGATTTAAGTTTTCCATATGCTGTACGTTGTGGATTGGGCTCGTTATGGATTAGGTTCACGCCCGATTTGACGCAATTTAATTACTTTAATGAAAAGTCAGATGCTCTACTCGATGATAAAATTAATTCTGCGATTGCGCCGCTGACCTACTTCTGTATTGTTGTCACTGACAGGGTGTTTTCCACCTTCTGAGAAAGCGGCCATTTGACGGGGAGGAATGCCCAGTTCCCGAAAGTAACGCAGTACGTTTTGGGCGCGTTGTGTGCCCAATGCCAGATTCGCCTTTACATCGCCCTGGTTGTCGGTATGGCCAATGATGCTGAGTCCTCTCTCTTTGTGTAAAGCCAAAAATTTGCGTACGGAATCAGCGTATTCCACCAGGGGCAAAATAGGCCGAAACTCAGCGCCATTAGGGGCAAAACTTTCATCCGAAAAAGTCATGTCCTCAAAAGTATAGGCCAAAGGCACGAAGTCCACACTTTGTGCCGAAGTATAGGCATCAAATGTAATGGGCTGTTGGCGGATGGCTCCTGCGCCAGTATTGAAACTCAAGGTAATGCGAGCGGGATCGAGTTTGCGCTGAATGAGTAATTCGCGCACAGCATTGGCACGAGCCAGACCCAGGTTTTCGAAAAAGCCTCGGTTTAGTCCTTCTTCGTCAATGCCAAAGCCCCCCGTGATGTTGAGCAGCAAACTGGGGTTTTCCTGCAAATACGCAGTGATTTTGTCCAAAAAAAGTGCGTTATTGGCGTTGAGTTTGGGTGCAACCTGTCCAGTATCAAAAGCGAAATGGTCGTAAGCTTGGAGAATGGTTTTGGTGCCGTGATTAAAGGCCAGGGTTTTGAGACGCTCGTTGTCGTTGTTGACTTCCGTTTTTGGGCCACAATAGCCAAGAATCAGGCAAACGCACCACCAACCGGCCAACACAGCCAGGGCAATAAAGGCAAGAATGGGTAATAAATTTCTCATTATGTAATGGTTCTTGCGTTTTTAAACAGGTTTTAAAGCCGCAAAATTGTTTTTTTTCCTATTTCTTTGAAAAGATGTTAAAAAAATCACGAACATGAAACTGCGCTGTACCGCCAATAGCATCCGCTTGCGGGTGCGCAAATCGGATCTGGATGCATTACAAAGCCAGGGTGAAGTAAGCGTCCCCATTAATTTTGCCCCGGGGATAAAATTGGAATACATCCTCAAATTGGGGCTGGCCGAACACCCTCAAGCCAACTACACAGCCCAACAAATTACGATACTTCTACCCACCGAGCTCGCCAACAATTGGATCAATAGTGAAGAAGTGAGTATTGAACACCAACAGGCTTACAGTGATGGTCAATACTTACAATTATTGATTGAGAAGGATTTTCCCTGTCGGCATACCGAAGAAAAAGACCTGCAGGATACCTTTTTTGAACTGGCCCCCAAGGATGATCTTTCCTGTTGAACCTGGGCATTCCGGTTCATTTTCGAACACCAAAGTGTCCGATTTTGAACACTTTTTTTATCTCTCATGCATTTTTTTTGTATCATTGCATCTATAAAGCTTTGGTTAAGTTTAGGTTACGGCTCACCCTGTCATCCTCAGCATTTTTGGCTTAGCCTTTGCCCTTATTTTAGTGTACGTTTATATTGATTGATGGTATATGCAAGATAAATCAGACCTTCACCCAGGCGCAATATTGGTGGTAGACGACAATTCGGGCGTACTTACCGCAGCCAAACTTTTTCTAAAACGCCACTTCAGCCAAGTGGAAACCGAACGCAATCCTGAAAATTTGCCGACACTGTTGCACAACATGCGCTACGATGTGATTTTGTTGGACATGAATTTTACCAAAGATCGCAGCAGTGGCAAGGAAGGTTTTTTTTGGCTGGAGCGCATCCTGCAAATTGACCCTTCAGCGGTGGTCATCCTGATTACTGCTTATGGCGATGTGGAAATGGCGGTGCAAGCCATTAAGGGTGGCGCCACCGATTTTGTGCTCAAACCCTGGGAAAACGAAAAACTACTGGCTACCCTGCTTTCGGCCATGAAGCTCCGCGCTTCAAAAGTGGAAAATGACGAGCTGAAAGCCAAACAAAAGGGCCTGGCAATTGCCCACAATGACGCTATACCTGAAATTCTGGGCAATAGTACGGCCATGCGCAAGGTTTTTGAAACCATCAATCGGGTGGCCCAAACCGAGGCCAACATATTAATCCTTGGCGAAAACGGCACGGGTAAAGAACTCGTTGCCCAGGCCATTCACCAGCAATCGCTGCGAGCTAACGAACATTTTGTAAAAGTAGACCTTGGCGCCATCACCGAGACCTTGTTTGAAAGTGAACTTTTTGGCCACGTCAAAGGTGCTTTTACCGATGCACGCGACGACCGACCGGGGCGTTTTGAAGCAGCCAACCGGGGGACCATTTTTTTGGATGAAATTGGCAACCTCACCGCCGGATTGCAAGCCAAACTGCTTTCTGCGCTGCAAAACCGCGTAGTCACCCGCGTAGGTTCCAATCAGGCACGCCCCATTGATGTACGGGTAATTTCGGCAACCAATATGCCGCTGTATGAAATGGTCAAGGACCGGAGTTTCCGGCAAGACTTATTGTACCGCATCAATACCATCGAAATCCATCTGCCTTCCCTGCGCGAACGTGCGGAGGACATTTTGCTGCTGAGCGAGCATTTTTTACAGGTGTACAACCGCAAGTACAACCGCAATATTTCCAGCATCAGTTCATCCCTCAAAAAAGCCCTGCTCGCTTACCCATGGCCGGGCAATGTGCGTGAACTTCAACATGCCATGGAACGCGCAGTGATCATGGCCCGGGATTCCGGCTCCCTACAACCCGACGATTTTATGTTGGGCTCTAATCCTTCCATCGATGTTGATGCGCTCTCAGCGGCCAGTATGAACCTGGAAGACATGGAGCGCGAAACCATTCTCAAAGCCATTAAAAAACACCAGGGCAACATCAGTGAAGCCTCCAAGGAATTGGGCTTGACCAGGGCTTCGTTGTATCGTCGTTTGGAAAAATACGGAATATAACTCAACCCACATGTACCTTCGCACTTTTGCTTCCGGTTTGGTTTTGCGTATTCTACTGATCGTGGTCTTGATCGGAGCAATTGCCTGGGCTTTGCCGCAATCCAACCAAATGGCGCTTACCGCCTTGCTGATCATTTTACTGCTTTGGCGGGTCGTCAATTTGTTCAATTACGTCAACATCACCAATCGGAAGTTGGTGCGCTTTTTGGAGTCGGTGCGTTACGATGATTTTTCGGTGCGTTTCGCCGCCAATCAGGACGATTCTACTTTTAGGGAATTGAGCAAGCAGTTCAATGATGTATTGGACGCCTTCCGGCAAGTCCGCGCGGATAAAGAAGCCAATAGTCAATACCTGCAAACCATCGTTCAACACGTCAACACGGGCTTGCTGGCTTTTGATGAATCGGGCAGGATTGAATTGATCAACAATGCCGCCCTGCGGCTTTTGGGTTTGTATCGCCTCAAAACTTTAAAAGACTTACAGGAAGATAATCCCGAGTTGCAAAGTTTGTTGACCAACCTGATTTCAGGGGAAAGTGTATTGTTCCAGGCCTCCGCAGACCGACAACTGTCGATCAGCAGTACCGCCATTCGTATGCGGGGCAAACTGATCAAATTGGTGGCCATTCAAAACATCCAGTCCGAGCTGGAGAGTAAAGAGTTGGAAGCCTGGCAAAACCTCACTCGGGTATTGCGCCATGAAATCATGAACTCGGTTACCCCTATTGCCTCGCTGGTGTCCACCATGCGCGACATTGTTCAGCAAGAAATGGAGCAACCCGATCACGGCCCCACCGAAACCTGGCAAGACCTGAACGAGGCCCTTGAAGTGGTGGAAAACCGGACGAATGGTTTGATGAACTTCGTCAATGCCTACCGCACCTTTACCAGCATTCCCAAACCCAATATGGATCCGGTACTGGTATTGCCTTTGGTGCAACGCATCACCTCCCTTTTTGCTCCTACCTTGCGGGAAAAAGGCATTCGACTGACTTATGACATTCAACCGGATGGGCTTGAAATCAGTATGGATCAGGATCAAATTGAAATGGTGCTCATCAACCTAATCAAAAACGCCGTGGAAATCCTGGAAGGGAAACCCAATGCCCGTATCGACATCCGCAGTTCACTCGATCAAACGACACAACGCGCCACCCTGGAGGTCAGCGACAATGGCCCCGGCATCGAACCGGATAAACTGGAACAGATTTTTATTCCTTTTTACACCACAAAAGAAGATGGAACGGGAGTGGGTTTGAGCCTTTCGCGTCAAATTTTGCAGTTGCACGGTGGGGTGCTGGGAGTGGAGTCGCAGTTGGGGAATGGGGCGAGGTTTAGTTTGGTGTTTAAGGTGTGAGCGTTGCTTGGAGCTCCCCGAAAGTTTAGAACTTTCGGGGAGCGAGTTTTGAGTTTGTGAGATTCCCGAAATAAGTTTATTTCTTCAAATATTTTTTGCTTCCTTAAAGTTACTCACCATCCTCTGGTTTAAACTTCGCCAAAACCGGCCGCACCAACTTAGGCCGCTGCAATTCGTGTACATAAATTGCCTGGCCTACTTTTCCTAAAAACGGCAATCCAATCTCGTCGTACTCGTATTTGCCATCGTTAAAAATTTCATCGTTGTTCACCCGGATGGTGGCCGCCACCATAAATTCAACACCATTTTCAAAATCGACGACGTAGGCAACATCGCTGAGGAAGCCATAAGCCAGGCCCACCTTGTTGAAAATACGGATGTTGTTGGGGATGGTCATTGGAGGTTTTTTATCGCCAAACAGGAGGAACTTCACGTAATTGTCCTCCTCGGCGTGTTCGGGATAAGCCGGATGCATGCTTTCACGAGGATAAGCCGACATACATTTGTACAAAAATTTGTAGTCCGCTTCCGTCAGATCAAACCGTTGATCGGGCCGCACCGCTTCCGGAAAAAGTACCGCCTTGAGCATATCGTGCATTTCTTCCAACCCCACATAGTTGCGGTTCAAAAAATCAAAAGGTTGGTTGATCATGGTGCTATCACCTTCGATGTAACCTTTGCCCTGCAATTGTTTGCGCAAGTTGAGTCGCGGATAAGCGGCACTCATCACCTGTCCTTGCTGAAAGATGGGTTTGCCCAGCGTGTCAAAAAAAGTAATTGGGTTGGTATACCGGTTGCTTTCCACATCAAAGCCCGGCACCGACAAGCGGTGAATGATGCGGCTGCGTTTGTAGCCTTTGTTCCACAACTGCTTGTTGAGGTATTCCTGCCCCAGGAATTCGTACAAACGATTGTAGGCATCGTTATCGCTTACCAAAAAAATCTTTTTGATGTAATTTGCAATTGAGGGCTGGCCATTCTCGGCACTGGTGTCTTCCGAAACGGAAGTTTGGGGCGGGCGTCCGGCACCAGTGTGCATGGGGCTGTATTTGGACAAACCTTCAACCTTAATCTGGTTGAGTTTTTCCAGGGCTAAAAATGCAACCGGCATTTTGACCATACTGGCCGGATAGTAGTACAAGTTGGTGTCCAAATTGTACGTAAAGGATCGAAAAGATGGAAAATTATTGGCATCTCGATCAATCTGGGTGTAGATGATCTGCACCTGGTAACGATCTACCTTACTGAGGATGGAGTCCATCCCGGGGCCTTGTTTTTCCAAAATCAAACGCAGGGTGTTTTTTTGTGCGTTCAAATTGGGCAAAAAAGCCAAACACAATGAAAAAACAATGAGGATCGATCTGCTCATGATCGTGGTTTTTGAGATTGAAGGTTAAACTGTAGAATTTTAATCAAGGCTTTAATGTCGCCATCAGTATGTAGACTGCTCAACACGATGCGAGTAACCAGGTCATCCTGTGGCGTGGGGTATGGAAAACTGGAAATCAGGATTTTCCGCTCTGCTAAAAACGCAGCTAATCCAGAATTTGCGGTATAAAATACGGGATATTCTGGAAAAAAATGAAAATCTGATTCAGTCGATAAATATTGTACGAATTGATGGACATTTAGTTGCAGTTTCTGCCGGGCTTTTGTATAAATCTCCTGTCCTTGCAACAAGGCCCACAAAAAAGCGGGTGAAGGTGGTGATGCCCCACCAAAATACGGATTGCGCAGCAAACGATCCATCCAGGATTTTGGGCCCAGGATTACCCCAGCCGGAATCCCCAAGGCCTTACCCAATGAACTTACAACCAACAATTCAGCACCAGCAGGCAAAATAATTTGTGGATAAATACCGCTACCATTTTCGCCCAGCACCCCAAATCCATGTGAATCGTCGATCACGACGATCAATTCCCGTTGAGGTTTCAAATGTTGTAACCAACTAAAATCAAACTGCCTCACATACAAAGGATCCACCGAATTGGCGGCCAGGATCAAAGGAGGGCCAGACTGGCTCGCCAGTTCTTGTACTTTTCCCACCCAATCATCCCAGTTTTTTATGCTTGGCCCTGTCCCTGCCCAAATGGCCGGATGTGCACCCGGCGCAGGAAATACTTCCCCATGAGCGCCCAAAACTTTCATCAACAATTGCCCGGCCAGGGTGCCTGACGACAACAACAAGGCTTGTTCTGCGCCAACGTGTTGAGCCAAAAATGCTTCGGCTTCGCCAAAAATATTGATTTGGATATTGGACAAGCGCGAACCTCCAAAATGCAAACCAAATTTCTGGATGCCTTCCTGCACCAGTGCTTGCAAATCATCATTCCAGGCTGCGCCCAGGTAGCCTGTACCACTGAAATAAAGCCAGTTTTCTCCCTCGATTTGGGTGCATCGACCGGGGAGTTGATTGATTGTGTACATGTTGTAAAAATCTATCTACTTGCTGGCTATTTTGTTTAACTATTCAAAAGTAATCTTCACGCCCGCATTCACCACAAAACCATCCATCGGCGCATAAATTTCTTTAAACAAAGGGTTGTTGGGAAAACCGGAATAAATCGGCCCGTAGCGGGTTTGCCGGGCATCCAAAAAGTTTTCAAAGTTGAGAAAAAACGTGTACTTATCCCAGCTTTTTTCGCCCATGAACCCACAAATCCAATAGGCCTTGCTCCGTACATCTTCATCACTCAGGCGCTGGGGGCTAAAATAATAAGCCTCCAGGCCAAAGCGCCACTGGTCTTCCAATTCATACATCAGCACGGTATTGATCCGGTGTTTGGGCGTCAGGGGCAATTGTATCGAAGCGCCGCCGTCTTTACGTTTGGCGTCGGTCAGGGTATAGCCTACAAATAACTTCCATGGCTCCCGGTAGCTGAATTTAAAATTCGTTTCAAGACCCCGGGTGGTGTAATTGCCCTCCAGGTTGATGAAGTGATAGGGCGATCCTTGGTTTTGAGCTTCCAAAATCAAAGGATGGTTCAATTGGGTATAAAAAAACAACTGGTTCCAGCTGTAGGTGATTTCCTCATCCAAAAACGGCAATTCAAAACTGCCCTGGTAATTGAAGTCGAAGTTAACCCCAAAAGACCGCTCCAGGCGGAGTGCGTTTGCATCAGGCAACGCAATACCCCGATAAGCCAGGGCTTCACTTTCTTCAGTAAACAAAGTGGGGGCTTTGTACCCCAGACCAATGTTGATCCGGGCTGAAATTGCTTCAGTCATTTTGTACAAAACGGCCAGACGAGGCAATACCGACGCACCGTAGTGTTGAATCAAATCCGTGCGCAAGCCCGCTTCCAGGGTGTATTGCTCGGTTGGGCTCCAGGTATATTGGGCAAAAGTGCCAAAGTTGCGCAGGTTGTAATTGCGTGGGGGTAGGGGGTTTTGGCGGGTTTGTAGGGTGCCTTCCTCAAAATGTTCGCTTTGGTAGTTGATCCCGGCGATCAGCTCCCGGTCATTGTCCGGGCGCAAGCGAGCATGAATTTCTGAAAAAGAGTTCAATTGAGCCCCATCAAAGCGGTATTGAGATTGGGTCAGGTCGCGATTAAAGCGCCCGATGCTATTGCGCAAGCTAAACTGAAGCCGTTTGTTGAACTTGTGGTCGATTTGCAATTGGGTCGCAAAACGATTGCTTTTGTTCCGTTCAAAATAGCCCCACTGCGCCAGTCCCCGAATGTATTTCATGTCGCCCCCCAGGCGGTTTTCTGTGCTGTAATTGAATCCGGCTTGAATGGTGGTGTTTTCCTGAAAATAGAACCAAAAGCGGGGATTGATACTCAGTCGATTGAACCGGGGAATGGCGGAAAAACCAATATCGGCAGGGTCGTAGGAAGAGCCGGAGTTACGCGATGCCAGGAGGGTAAAACCCACGTCATCATCGAGTTTGCGGCTAGTGTATGCGCTTAAGTCGAGCCCCCCAGCTGAGGTAATATTGGCCAACAGGCGGGTAAGGGGTTTTTCTTCGGGCTGGCGGGTGATAAAATTGACCAAGCCAGCAATCGCTCCGCCGCCGTAAAGCGTCGAAGCGGAGCCTTTGATGACTTCCACCTGTTTGAGATCGAGGGGCAAAATTTGCAACAAGCCCAAACCACTGGACAAACCCGAATACAGTGGCAACCCATCGCGCAGCAACTGGGTGTAGCGCCCGTCCAGGCCCTGAATCCGAATGGAGGCATTGGCCGAGGTAGCGGAGGTTTGTTGGGTTTGGATGCCCGTACTTTCGTTGAGCAACATGCGGACGTCGCCGGGTTTCATGTTGATTTTCTCTTCCAGTTCTTCCAGGGCAATGACTTCCACCCTGCTCGGAATCCGTGCAATGCCCCTGCTGCTGCGGGTGCTCCGAATGACTATTTCCTCCAGCTCCTCCTCTACTTCAAAAAGCGAGAAGACAATTTGTACATTTTTGGCCAGGGGAAAAGTAGCACTGCGTTGTTGGGTGCGGTAGCCTAAATAACGGCATTGGAGGGTATGAGCCCCAGCTGGAACATCCTTCAGCATGAGCACGCCCGCCGAATCGGTCTGCCCCCCAATGTTGAACCCCTCCACCAAAATGGCCGCACCGGGCAAGGGCTCCTGGGTAAGAGCATCCCGAACTTTGATGCTGACGGTGTTTTGGGAAAAAAGGGAAATAGCGGGGAGGATCAGTAAGGCGCAAAGCAGTTTTCTCATTCAAAGGCTGTTTCGATGGGAAATAATGAACAAAATTAGCTAAAATGAGCATACTGTACTTAAAGCTAGTAATAAAAACACCCTACTCGCGTTCAAAACTTAGACCGACCTAAACTTTGACCCAATGCATAAAACTTTTACCTTCCTTGGATTCTGTCTGTGGAGTTGTCTTTTGTGTGCTCAAGCACCCAAGCACGTACCGGGTGAACTCCTCTTGCAACTCCAACCCAATAGTGATGCCACCTTGTGGGCGCAAAACAAACTGGAGAAAAAAACGCAATCTGCCTACTCCTGCATTCAGGCCTTTGTTCCAGTGGCCTCAGCCCTCAATATTTGGAAAATACAATTCGATCCGAATTGTGTGGATGAAACCCAATTGCTGAACCTGCTGCGTCAGGACCCTGCCGTTGCGCTGGCTCAGTTCAACCACTATGTGGAATTGCGCGGTACCACCCCCAATGACCCACTCTTTCCCCAACAATGGCAGTGGTACAATCAGGGGCAAAATGGTGGCAACCGAGGTTTGGATATTGGCTTGCAGCAAGCCTGGAATATTACCACAGGAGGAGTGAATGCGCTTGGAGATAGCATTGTTGTTGCTATTATTGATACGGGTATCGATAGTAGCCACGCCGACCTACGTCCAAACCTCTGGAGAAATACCCGGGAGATTCCCAACAACCGAATCGATGATGATGGGAATGGTTACATTGACGATTATCGGGGTTGGAATAGTCAACGATTCAATGGTGATGTCAATGAAACCAATGCTGGAGGCCACGGTACAGGAGTAGCAGGGATCGTGGGTGCAAAAGGGAATAATGGCATTGATGGTAGCGGAGTGAACTGGAATGTAAAAATCTTGCCGATTGTATGGGGCGCCACCGGAAATGAAGAGATCATTTTACGCTCGTTCAATTATGCTTATTCCCAAAGGCTTTTGTACAATCAAACCAATGGTGTGAAGGGGGCTTACATTGTTGCCATCAATGCTTCTTGGGGTTTGCCGGGATTGCGGTCTGATGATTATCCCATTTGGTGCCCCTTCTTTGATAGCTTGGGAGCCCAGGGGATTTTAAGCATCAATGCCGCCAGCAATCGTTTTGAGAACATGGACGAAACTGGCGATATACCTTCAGGATGCACCAGTCCTTTCCTTATAGTGAGTACGAGTATTGATCGGCAGGGGAAATTAGAGCGGGGTTTTGGGCCTCAATCAGTCGATTTGGCTGCTATGGGCGAAGAAGTGCTTTCTGTTCGTTTGCGCGAAGGTTTTCGGGAGTTTTCCGGTACCTCTTTCGCTGCCCCCCAGGTAGCCGGAGCCATCGCCCTATTGTATTCCTCACCCTGTGTTCAATTGGCTGATTTGGCACGCCAATCTCCAGCCGAAGCCGCCCTCCTGGCCCGACGACTAATTTTGGATGGCGTAGAACCCATAGCTGATTTGCGTGGCAAAGTAGTGACTGGTGGGTATTTGCGGGCCGATAAAAGTTTACGTTTGCTTTCGGCATATTGTTATGCGGAAGCGCAGCAGAGTCCCCAACTCTTGGCTCATCCGAATCCTTTCAACGAACAATTGCTGGTGCCCATTCGTAGCACCCAGGCCATCGAAAATGCTACGCTGGAAGTGTTCAACCTGCAAGGGCAGCGCATATACAGTCAGCAAGTGAATATTCCGGCGAATTTTCCCGGTTTGGTGGAAATTGATGCCAACACTTGGCCACAAGGGATGTACATCTTGCGTTTGCGCTGGGGAGGCCAGGAAATTGTGGCGCAGAAGGTGCTGAAGATGTGATCGAGTGGTGAAAAAACCATTTGTCGTAGTGCTAATCATTCCTCAGGTGATTTCTTGGGTGTCTTAGGATTCTTAGGTGGTGAAAGAGCATCCTGCGCTAATTTTTTTTCACCACTTAAGAAATCACTTTGACAGCATTATCAACTATTGTTTTCCGCCACATTCTCTATCTTTCCCCTCACAATCCACGACTCATGCAACAAGCACTCGCCCAACTGGCCACTCAACTGGAAGGGGAGCTCTACTTCGACAGTTTGCTCCGCGCCCTTTACGCTACCGATGGCTCTATTTACAAAGCTTACCCGCTAGCGGTGGCCTTGCCACGCTCG
The DNA here is from genome assembly GCF_965225875.1 of Haliscomenobacter sp. GTDB lineage: Bacteria > Bacteroidota > Bacteroidia > Chitinophagales > Saprospiraceae > Haliscomenobacter. The sequence continues at coordinate 3,031,251 of NZ_CBDDBS010000002.1, forward strand.
GTTGCCGACCTCAAAAAGTTGGTCGCTTTTGCCCGCGAGCATCAGACCTCCCTCATTCCTCGCACCGCGGGCACCTCCCTGGCCGGGCAATGTGTGGGTGAAGGCATCGTGGTGGATGTATCCAAATATTTCACCCAGATCCTGGAAGTCAATACCGCCGAACAAACGGTGCGCCTGCAACCCGGCGTGATCCGCGACGAACTCAATCGGCACCTGCAAAACTTTGGCCTCTATTTTGGCCCCAACACCTCTACCGCCAACCGTTGCATGTTGGGCGGTATGGTGGGCAACAACTCTTGCGGCACTACCTCCATCGTGTACGGCTCTACGCGGGATCACGTCGAGGAATTGCGTTGTGTGTTGAGCGACGGTTCCGAGGCAGTATTCGGCCCTTTGAGCGCCGCTGAGCTGGAAGCCAAACTGCAATTGGATACGCTGGAAGGCCAGGTTTACCGCCAAATGCTCGCTGAATTGAGTCCAAGCGAAGTGCAGGAAGAAATCCGTGCACAATATCCTAAGCCCAGCATCCACCGGCGCAATACGGGTTACGCCATCGACTTGTTGTTGCGCCTGCAGCCCTTCAGCCCCGAGGGTAAACCCTTCAATTTCGCGACCATGCTCTGTGGTTCGGAAGGCACACTGGCGCTGACTACCGAAATCAAACTGAAACTCGACCCCTTGCCCGACCCCGTCGATGTAGTGGTTGCACCGCACTTTACCAATCTGGACGAAAGTATGCGGGCCGTTTTGGTAGCCATGTCGCACCAGCCTACGGCCTGCGAGTTGATGGACAAAATGATCCTGGATTGCACCAAAGACAACATCGAGCAAGAAAAAAATCGCTTTTTCATCGAGGGTGACCCCGAGGCGGTGCTGATGATCGAGTTTAGGGGGAAAACCCTCCAGGAGGCCGAAGCCAAAGCCGACGCCATGATTCTGGACATGCAGCAACAGGGCTTGGCTTACCATTACCCCAAGGTGTATGCGCCCCGCAGCAAAAGTGTGTGGGCTTTACGCGCTGCTGGTTTTGGAGTCTTGTCCAACCTGAAGGGCGTGAAAAAAACCATCGAGTTTGTAGAAGATACCGCCGTCGACCTGCCCGACCTGCCCGCTTACATCTCCGAATTTGCCGAGGTGATGAAGCAGTTTGACCAAAAGGTCGTGTATTACGCCCACGCCGGGGCGGGCGAGTTGCACCTGCGCCCTTCGGTGAACCTCAAAAGCAAAGAGGGCGTAGCGGAAATGCGCGCCATTGCGGAGGCCTCCGCTCATTTGGTCAAAAAGTACCAGGGCTCGCTCAGCGGGGAGCACGGCGATGGCCGGGTGCGCGGCGAGTTCATCCCGCTGATGATTGGCGAAAACAATTACCAAATTCTGCGCCGCATCAAACAAACCTGGGACCCCCAGCACATTTTTAATCCCGGCAAAATTGTCGATGCGCCACCGATGGACACCTCGCTGCGGCATGAGCAGGATGAGCCCGAGCGGCACATCGAGACCATTTTTGACTACAGCGACCCGGGCAGTTTGTTGGATGCGGTGGAGAAATGCAATGGCTCCGGCGATTGCCGCAAATTGTCTTTCTCCGGCGGCACCATGTGCCCCAGCTACATGGCCACCCGCAACGAAAAGGACACCACTCGCGCCCGCGCCAACGCCTTGCGCGAGTTTTTGACCATGAATACCAAGGCGAACCCCTTCGATCATCCCGAGATTTACGAGGCGATGGATTTGTGCTTGTCTTGCAAGGGTTGTAAGTCGGAATGCCCTTCCAGTGTGGATATGGCCACCCTCAAAGCGGAGTTTTTGTACCACTACCAAAAGGCCAATGGTACGCCGCTGCGCAGCCGCGTTTTTGGCAACATCGGAAAAATCAACAAGCTGGCGGCCAGGATGCCGGGTTTGAGCAATGCGGTTTTGGGCAGCAAAGCGCTGGGTGGCTTGGTCAAAAAAGTGCTGGGTGTTGCTCCCGAGCGCTCCTTGCCACCCGTAGGCCGCAGCCTGCGCAGTTGGTGGAATCGGGAGGGTAAAAAACTGGCGATAAATGGTGCGCCGAAAGGCAAAGTCTACCTGTTCTGCGACGAATTCACCAATTACAATGACCCGCACATCGGTGAAACGGCCATCAAACTCTTGCTCCGACTGGGCTATCAGGTGGAAATGCCCCAACATCCCGATTCGGGCAGGGCTTATTTTTCCAAAGGCCTGTTGAAAGAAGCGCGGGAGTTGGCCATTGCCAATGTACGGTTGTTCACGCCCTTGCTGAGCGCCGAAACGCCCCTAATTGGCATCGAGCCCTCGGCCATTTTGGGTTTCCGCGACGAGTACCCCCGACTGGTGCCCGCTGCCGAGCGGGAAAGCGCCCAAGCCCTGGGGCAACACGTTTTTTTACTCGAAAGCTTCCTCTTGCGCGAAGCTCAGGCTGGCCGCATTGGCTCGGATGATTTTACTGATGAGGCTAAACTGGTAAAAGTACACGCCCATTGCCACCAAAAGGCAATCGTGGGTGCAGAGGCGACAGCTCAAATTTTGACTTTGCCTCGCAATTATTCGGTGGAGCTGATTCCATCGGGCTGCTGTGGCATGGCGGGCTCCTTTGGCTACGAAAAAGAGCATTATGAGGTGAGCATGCAGGTGGGGGAATTGGTGTTGTTTCCGGCGGTAAGGGCTGCGGGGGCAGAGGAGATCATTGCAGCACCGGGGACGAGTTGTCGGCATCAGATTTTGGATGGGACGGGGAGGAAGGTAGAGCATCCGGCGGAGGTGTTGTGGGGGGCGGTACGGTAGAGAGCGATTCGGATCTCGTCCTAAAATAGGATTACATTCATAGTTAACGTGAGTTTTGAATTAAAACTGCCAGGAGGGCAGTTATCTGGGTAGAAATAATGGAATGGTTTTGGTTCCTGGCTGCCCGGTGGGCAGCTATCTACAAGATTTTTTCAAAGATAGCTGCCCGCCGGGCAGCCGCAACAATATCCCGATTACCTTGTATCTACCAAGATAGCTGCCCTCCAGGCAGCAAAATACCTTGTCTAGGATTTATCGAATTGATTTTCAATTCCATTAATTTAAAACTCACGATAGCTATCTAATTTAAACTTGCGGAATAAAAGTAATACTTCCAGTTTCTATATTTACCTCATGAAATACTTGACTAAAGAACTCCTTGATCATCTAAAATATCCACATTATATGGAAGGATATTCGTTTAAAGAAATCGAGGAAGTTGAAAAGATGTATACGTGCAAATTCCCTGAGGCATACCGAGAGTTCCTTCATCTAATGGGAAAACAGGCATATTTTTTTACAGGAATAGATTACTCAATGTATGAGTTAAGCGGTTATAGAGGCAGTGCAGAATGTAATCTGTATTTAGACTTTGGTGATATTGGGTTAGCGTTATTAAAAAAAGACGATATCGTTTTTTTAAGTAGTCAAGGGGTTACTCACTATTATATGTCTTTATCGGAAGGAGAAAACCCTCCTGTTCACGTTATACAAGAAGGAATGCGAAAATTGGAGCCAATTCAATCTTATGAATCATTTACTAAGTTTCTGAGGGCTAGGTAAAAATAACAAATCTAATAGACTTGAGGTGAGTTGATTGTCAAGCAATTGGAGAACTTTAGAGCTAACAACCAGCGGCAGCGCCGCCAAAACGTCTGTAGCTTGAAGAACGGAGACAGATTTAAGGTACGTAGTACCGAAACAATTCCCTTTTGTTACGGTGCGCTGCACCTTAAAAACCTTGCTTGACCTGAATGCTACAGACGTTTTGGCGGCGCTGCCGCTGGTCGCTGGCACTAAGTTTGTATGTTGGTTTTAACAATTACTTGATAATCAACTCGCCTCAAGTATTGAAGACTATTCATCTTGCAAAACATTACCTCGCTGATTAAATGAGCATAACCATATGTCAACTTTTGAATGTCGAGTTTTAAAACCGTCTTCAAAGATATTCAAATCTGGCTCGTAAGAATATGCTGCTTTCAGACGAGTTCCAACCACTCTATCCGCTCAAAATGCTTCCGATTCAAGGTTGCAATTGGTAGTGCATGCTATAAGGCACTAGCTGCTATCAGGATGTCTCTAAATTCAATTAACTTATTTTTAGCGCGTAAGTCAAGATAAATTTCGCTGGCAATCTTAGCAGTGTCCAGGTTGAAATCCAGCACGGTGATCTGTTGACAAATTTGTTCTACATCTTGTTTTTTAGCCTCTGAAGTTGCTCCATTGAATAGCTCGAACACGGAAATGGAAGACAAATAAAGCTCGTTGTCACTAAACAGCTTTGTGAAATTTGTTTGTTGTCGACTATTACTACACAGATATTCAATCACAATTGAGGTATCAATTAAAATTCGACTACTTTCCATTGATTGATTAGGTTCTGACTTTCAACGATCGCTTGCTCATCTGCCTCATCCCAAACACTCATCGAGGCCAATTTTTCCAGACGCTCCGCTTTACTACCCCGATCAATGGCGTTTGGTAATGTTGCCACATCTTCTTCTGCAGCAGCTGGCAAAATAATCACTTCCACCTCTGTATGTTGAAAAGAGGCGGGCAATTCAATTACTAACTTCCCGTTTTCAACCTTATAAATACTTCTGATCGCTTGCATGTTGTGATGATTCGTAGGACAATTTAAAGTCTTTTGAGCAGAAATCAAAGTTATCCTATAAAAAGGGTTCCAATTTACCCCCTGTCAAATCGGCTTTCGAAAAAACCAATAAGTACCATTTCCGTTTCCCCCTCACTCCACATCCAACGCCTCAATCTGCGCCTTATACTCTCCCGGCAGCAAAATACTTTTCAGCAACCAGTCCATTTTCATCAATCTGCTGATTTTATACAAGGGCACGACCGGGGTCAGCAATGAAAAATCGCTGAAATGCAGCAACTCCTTTACCCGATCAGGAACCACCAGTTTTTGCCCTTCGATCAAAACCCGAAAGCGCATGGCCCCCAGGTGTTTTTTGTACTGTTGAAAAAGGTCGATGCTGAAGGAGCTTTGTTCCAGGTCGGCGGCCAGGTGTGCTGCCCTGACGGGTAGCCATTCGGCGTAGGTAGGAGGCAGTTCGTTTACACCCATGCGTTTGCCCACGCGGTAAAAAACGTCATAAACCTCCGCTTTTTCGGCCTCACTTAGTTTTCGTTCAAGCAATTCGTAAGCGGCAATCGAATAATAAATGAGCATAAAGAGCACATCGCGATAAGCCCAGTCGGGGATTTGTGCGCCACGTTTTTTTTCTACAGCATCGTGGATTTGCCGCATCGTGTCAATGGCCGCATGGGCGCCCTCCAAAGGGGCAAAAACGATCCTCCGGGCGTATTGAACCGTAGAAAACAACCTGCCTAAAGGGTCGGAAGGCAACTTACCCGTAAAGTACAGCCAGTCCACCGCTTTATTCAAGGCAAATTCAGCGGCAGCCCCCGCAAAAATGAACAGGATGGTGTCACTTTTGCCCCAAATTTGCCTGACGATGGAATGTTTTTCTACAAAATACTGCATACATTGCTATGCTTTGTTGTTCGATGCCGAACAGGTTTAGACTCGTTTATAAAACGTAAAAATATCCGTAAACATCCATATCCAGACCAATGAATAAGCTTATGCTCTTTTTTTTCGCTCTGCGTTTACTCCCTTGCACTTATCGCTCAACAACCTGTACCTATTAACCCCATGTACTGATAACAAAGATGTTCAAACTCAAAATCATATACTTCCTATTGGTTTACACCCTTCGCGGCACCTTTCTGCGGCGGGAGGCTTTGGAGCGTTTTCAGCAACGTAAATGGCAGAGGTTTAGAAAAAAAGTCCTTGCTCGCTCCCCTTTTTACCAGAAACTGGCTCAGCAAAAAGCGGATTTGGCCGATTTCCCCCTGATGAACAAAACGGCCTTCATGGCCAACTTTGACCAAATCAACACCCTGGGCATCCAGCGGGAAGAAGCCATGCAGGTGGCCCTACAAGCGGAAATTGAACGCGACTTCAGCCCCGAACTCAAGGGCGCTACGGTGGGTTTATCCACCGGAACCAGCGGTACCTGTGGCCTGTTTTTGGTATCCGCTACGGAAAGAGCGCAATGGACCGCCATGGTCTTGCGCAGGGTGGTGCCTATCCAATTCTTCAAGCGCCAAAAAGTGGCTTTTTTTCTGCGGGCCAACAGCAATTTGTACAGCTCGGTGCAATCGGCCAGTTTGGAGTTTCGCTTTTTCGACATTTTTCAACCCATTGAAAAACTGCTGGTAGCGCTGGCGGATTTCCATCCCCATATTTTGGCCGCCCAGCCTTCGATCCTGAGCGCAATTGCCGAAGGCCAAGTGGCGGGCAGCATCAGCATTCAGCCACAGTTGCTCATTTCTTTTGCGGAGGTGTTGAATGATGCGGACAAGCACTTTATCCAAAAGACTTTTCAAGTTCCCCTCCGCGAAGTGTACCAATGTACCGAAGGCTTCCTGGCCGTTACCTGCAAACATGGCACCCTGCACCTGAACGAGGACATCGCCATTTTTGAAAAAAAATACCTCGACGAGTCGCGCTTCATCCCCATCATCACAGATTTCACCCGCAGTTCGCAGCCGATCGTTCGCTACGAATTGAACGATGTATTGGTGGAAAAAAAGGAGCCTTGCCCCTGTAGGTCTTGTTTCACTGCCCTGGAGCGGATTGAAGGGCGGGAGGACGATATTTTGGTGTTTCCTGGAGCCGATGGAGAGCTAATCAAGGTATTTCCAGATTTGATTTGCCGGGTGATTGCACGGAGTACGGAGGGGTTTCGGACTTACCGTTTGCGGCAAGTGGGGGCGTTGGAATTGCAGTTGGAATTAGAAAGTGAAGATTTTCAAGTTGTTTCTGCCACAATCAGCGCTGCATTACACGTTTTTTTGCAGGAAAAAGGAATCAGTGGTTTGATTGTAAAATGCAAACAAGGGATCGAAAGGGGAACAGGCGAAAAGCTACGCCGGGTAGAACGAAAAATCCCATTATTGATAACTGACTCGGATCAAGCGGAATAAATTGTCGAGGCTAGTACAGCTCTGCGCTGCTATAAAATTTAAAGCAATATTTTGACTTTTTCCCTGCGGCGCACAAGTTATCACTGTCATTAAACCTTGTTTCGCCATTTGATTGGCCTCACTGCGGTAAAAATAAATGCGGACTTGGCGGTCGGTCAGGTTTTGAATCGTCACCACACTGCGGCAACTCCAGGCACCCTTAGCACTGGTTTCACAAAAAGAATAATTGTATTTCATCTGGATGTTTTCCTCATCAAATACCAAGGTTTTTTGGCCTTTAAACGCAGTGGAGTCACTGGTTTCGATGTAGTCTTTGCTAGCTTTAGTGATTTCTTGAATGTAGTCGCATTCCTGGTTTTTGCAGTTTGAGATAAAAAATGATATGATCAAAAGGGAAAAGTAAAGCCAACCTTTCATGGGAGTGGAATTTTCCGTTAATATCTTACCTTTTAAAAGAAAAAACAAGATGTATTCGGGCAATTCGTCATCTAAATTGCAATAGCCATTGCTACTTTTTGCACATGAGCAGCTTCTTAGGTGCCCCTTAGGTGTCTTCGGATTCTAAGGTGGTAAAAAAATGATTTCACCACCTTAGAATCCGAAGACACCTAAGAAACACCTAAGCTTGCTGCAATCCTCTTACTCACTCCGCATACTCTCTAAAGGATTCGACAGCGCAGCCCGAATCGCCTGAAAACTCACCGTAATCAAGGCAATAGCCAAAGCAGAAATCCCTACCAACCCAAACATCCACCAAGTGATCTGAATGCTGTACGCAAAATCATCCAACCAGGCATGCATCAGGTACCAGCCGATGGGGAAAGCGATAATGGCAGCCACCAATACCAGCCACAAAAAATCTTTGGACAACATGCTCACAATACTCCCGGTCGTAGCGCCCAGGACCTTGCGAATGCCAATCTCCTTCACCCGCTGCTCGGCAGTAAATGAAGCCAGGCCAAACAGACCCAAACACCCGATGATGATCGCAATGAGCGCCGCCAGTTTGAATAATTGCGACATTTGCCGCTCCTGCTGGTAAAAACTGGCAATCCGGTCATCCAAAAACTGGTAATCCAGGATGTATTCAGGGTAAATTTTGTTCCAGGCTTTTTCAATCAGCGGAATAGTTTCCAACAACTGCCCAGCCTGGAGTTTGACATTGGCGGTACCGTAGTTGTCGCTGTGCATCATCAGTACGGGTGCAATTTCCTCTGACAGGGATTCCGAATGGAAGTCTTTCACTACGCCCACAATGGGTGCTTTGTAGTAGCCGTCCCAAAGGTTGATCGTTTTGCCAATGGCATCTTGTGGGTCTTTTACTCCCAAGCGTTTCAGCAAGGTTTCATTCACGACAAAGGCGCGGAAGGTATCCGTACTGGCAAAAGCATGGCCGGCCGCGAATTCAATGTCGTATAAGCTGAAATAATTGGGATCCGCCACTTTCATATTGGCCGCAAAATCGCTGTCCTTTTCGGCATTGTCGTAGCGCAGGGGTGTGAACCAATTGCGGTCGTCGGCAGGTGAATTAAAACTCATGCTGACTTCCGCAACTCCACGTTGTTGCAACAGTTCATTTTTTAGCGAATTGACCCTGGATTGGCTGACGCTATCAGTCGGTACACTAATCAGAATTACCGGGTCCTTTTGGCTAAAACCAAGATTGGTGCTTTGGAAAAAATTCATCTGTTTGACCACCACCAACATGCCAAAAATCAAAACCTGAGCAATGGCAAACTGAAACACCACCAAGGCCCGGCGCAAAGTCGCATTGCCCGTACTTTTTACGCGACTTTTCAGCGCTACAATCGGGTTGAAGCCCGATAAAATGATGGCTGGGTAAAACCCTGACAAGAAGGTAACCGCCAGGGTTAAGCCAACAATAAAGGCCAGCGTATCCCAACCATGCAATACTTGTAAAGTCACGGGAAATTCCAGCAGACGACTCGCCAAAGGCATGGTCACCTGAGAAAGCAGTAAGGCAGCGCCTACGGATAGGCTCACAATCAGGGTGGTTTCTGCTAAAAACTGGCCCAAAAGTTGGCGGCGATTGCCCCCTACTACCTTGCGTACCCCCACTTCTTTGGAGCGCCGAATGGCCTGAACGGTGGCCAAATTGATAAAATTGATACAAGCCATCAACAAAAGAAAAACACCCACCAGGGTCAGTGAGCGAATGGTGGCTTTGGAAAAAGTACGCCCAGAGGGGGTGCTATAAGCTGCGTCGAAATGCATCTCCCTCAAAGGCTGCAAGCGAAACACGGCTTTATGGGCATCCGCTGGGCGGTGTTTTTTGGCAAATTCCGGCATCATGGTATTGAACTGCTCGCCACTGGTATTGGGAGCAAGCAACACAAAAGCCTGCCAGGCACTATTGATCGAAACCCAGTCGGTCGAAGTGCGCGGCGTAACCGAGTACAAAACGGTGATGGGCAGGTCACTACTGGCGGGTGGATTTTTGATCACCCCGCTGATGTTCAGGGTGCGGTTGTTGTTGAGTCGGATGGTTTGGCCCAGGGCTTTTTGCCAGGTACCAAAATAGCGCTCGGCCACTTCCTGGGTCAAAACGGCGTTATCGGGTTGCCCTAAGGTAGCACTGGCGTCATTGGACAACCAGGTGTAATCAAAAATGTCGAAAAAGCTGGGCTCCACCGCATAGATGCCACTGGTTTCCCGGAATTTTTGGTTGCTGGAATTGACGGTAATTTGGCCTGGTCCGCCGCCGATGTAAAAAGAAACGCGTTCAATTTGAGGGTACTCGGCTTTTAACGTAGCGGGCACGGGATAAGGAATGGCTCCGGTCAAATTTGGCCCTTCGGGTGTTTCCATATCGGTCACCAGGCGGTAAATCCGGTCTTTTTTCTGGTGATGCGTGTCGTAACTCAGTTCAAATTGAATGACAGTGTACAACATCAAGGCACAAACAATGCCCACCGTCAAGCCAGTGGCATTCAGGATGGTATAGGTGCGGTTGCGCAAAAGACTGCGCCAGGCAATTTTAAAATAGTTTTGTAACATGGTCGTGTGATTTCGGTATGTTTTGGTAACGCAAGTTCCGTGCCAGCGAAAAAAATTCTTTTATTCCATTGATAATCAACAATTTTTAACCTCAACAATTGTTCAGTTTTGGACAGTGATTGTCCGCTTTTGGGTTTATTTTTACCCCAAAAACAAACATGAACCAACGCATCGCCCACATCGCCCTGGTGGTTGACGACTACGATGAAGCCATCGCTTTTTACACCCAAAAACTGGGCTTTCAGCTCCTGGAAGACACACCATTAAGTGACACCAAACGCTGGGTGATGGTGGCCCCACAAGGGCAAGGGGAATGTTGCCTTTTGCTCGCCAAAGGAGTGGGAGCAGAACAACGAAGCCGCATTGGCAACCAGACCGGAGGTAGGGTCTTTTTATTCCTGTACACCGATGATTTTTGGCGGGATTATCGGCATTACCAAAGTCAGGGCATTCGTTTTGTAAGAGAACCTGCCGAGGAGGTATACGGCACAGTAGCGGTATTTGAGGATTTGTACGGGAATTTGTGGGATTTGATTGAGCCGAAATAATGAGCAATTTGAAATAATTAGTCAGGGGGCTGGTTCACACACCAGCCCTTCTTGTGTTATGCGAGAATTAGAAAGAAAGCCTTATTTCTTGGATTGTTGCTGCTGCATTCTTTTGAAAAAGTCGACGGTTGAAGGTTTTTCAAAAGGTTACTTCCCACGTTTGCGGAAATAAATGTCTCCGCTTACCGATTCGGCGCGTACGCTGCTGCCGCCCCCATTGATGCTGGTTGCAACTTTTTTGCTGTAAGCCGAGCTATTTCCACTTAAGTCGATGTCAAAATCGGTGTAAATTTCTCCGGTGACACTTTTGAACTCCAAAGTTGCTGCCGTGTTGGCCGTACGATCAATGTCCACAAATCCGCTGATGGTTTTGGCGCGCAGTGGGCCATTGTGGCCACGTATTTCAATGTCGCCAGAGATGCTTTCCAGAGCCAGGGAAGTACCGGCCGGAAGTGTGATTACGTAATCAATACGCAGGCAATAACAGGCGATGTTGCTGACACCAGCGTTCAACAAGGAGTCACAATCTCTGCACCAAAATTGGCCAGAGCTCCGCTCATCGCGCATAAAATCCTTCTGAAAATCAGTCTTGATGTTGAGTTCCTCCTGGCCATCCACTGCTTCCATGGTGTGGATTTTTTTGTATTCTTCCCGAGTGGTTTTGAGGATGGTGGTGAGTTTCAATTCAGCCTTATCCCAGGTTTTTACGGTGATGGTCCGGGCAAAAGGCAGTTTCAACACCGCTTTTTTGCCGCTGGGCATCGAGTAAGTAAAGTCCGTCGCGTCTCCACTTTTGGTTTGGGTTTGAGCAGGAGTGGTGGGTGAATTTTGGGCATGCCCCGTGCAGCCTGACAAGAGGATCAGGCACAAAAAGATCAAATTTTTCATGATAGGAACTGAGTTAGGTATGAGGAAGAAAGGTGGACTCTGGACTATTTCTTGCGCAGGTACAAATCTCCATTGATGGACTTGATGGTCAATTCTACTCCACCACCGTTGAGGCTGGCACCTGAAATGTTGCGTCGGATGGGGGTAAGCCCTCTGGTTTTATCGTCCGAGGCAAATTTGATGTCCAGGTCTGAATAAATTTCACCGTGGATGGTCGACATGGCCAATTTTGCCTTGGTATCGGCGGGCATGGTTACATCCACAAAGCCGTTGATGGTGCTGATGTGACAAGGTTTGCTTTGATTGACTTTGGTAAAAATGACCTCAGTGTTGCCATTTACAGTGTTAGATACAATGGGGCCAGTTACATTGGTCAGCTTAATGTCCGAACTTTTGCCAATGATCTCCAACTCGCCACTGATGTCTTTGATGTCCAGGTCACTTTTGTTCCAGTCCAAAATTTCCACTTTGACATCCGCGTTGTTGGGTACCTTGATTTTGTACTTGGCTTCGTGGTAACTCGCTTTTTTGACGGTCATCACGCCACCTGCTTCCTTGATTTCGAGCCCAATGCCCGTGTTGTCTTCGGCGCTGTTGTACAAAGGTTTGAGTCCTTTGGCGCGTTCGGGAGGGCCAGGAAAAGTGCCATCGGCTTCAATTTGAATTTCATTGCCACTGTAGCCACTTACTTCAATTTCCGCTTTTTCAATCATAATGCTCACTTTAGGCGAAGAGCCAGTAAAGGCTTTTTTGAAGGTTTTTTGGGCAAAAGTAGCCGGGGTGAGCAACAGCAACGCTGCGCCCAGAGCGAATAAATACTTCATGATTTTGGTATTTTGAAAAGGTAAAAAATGTCGAAGATAGGTTTAGGAAGGTTGAGATGGTTGAGGGAGGTTGAGGCTACCGCAGCGGCTTAGACAAGGGCATTATCAAAATCGCTGCGGCAGCCTAAACCTTCTCAACTTTCTCAACCTCCTCAACCATTACAAGAGTCGTTCCACTCCACTAGCCGCTTGTTCTCGTACAAAGTCCATCTGCTTTTGGTCTTCAGAAACCGAGCGCAAAGTGGGTACTGCCCGTTTGTCGCCCAGCTCGACCAAAATTTCAATGATGGTGATTTGTACTTCGGGGCTTTGTTCCGTTGACAAACTACTGATCAGGGCCTTACGAGCCATTGGATCTTCAGAAAATGTACTCAGGGCTTGTGCCGCTTTCATGCGCACATTGACCATGTCATCAAAATTCAGGGTATTGATCAAGGCTTTGATCACTTCGGGGTCGGCCTTTTTTTGTTGCTCCAGGACGTTCACCGCCTGGATGCGGTCGCTGGCACTGGGTTTGTCCAACATGGCCAGCACCAGCATTTTTTGGGTACTGTGCATCTCGTTGCGCAAGGCTACAATTTCGGCTTGTTGTCGCTGATTGGTGCGCCAAAACCAGCCAAACCCAAGCCCAACCAACACCAGCGCCACCGCTGCTGCTGCCTGCAATTCGATGCGCGGAAGCGCGTGGAAGGAAAAAATCCTCCCACGCCAGTTGGGTGATTGCACTTTGCTTTTTTCTGCTCCTAAAAAATCATTAAAGCCCTGGTCCAATGCCGCAGAAGGTTGCTGCTCCGGCAATTGTTCCATTTGCGTCCACACCATTTGCAATTCTTCCAGGCTTTTGCGCAGTTCTGCGTCTTGAGCCAGTTGTATTTCCAGTTCCTGACGTGCCTCCGGGGATAAAGTGCCCTCGAGGTATTCCATCAGGAGCAAGGCAGTATTATCGTGCATCATCATAGTTGTTCGAGTTTAAAATAAAGGCTGCGCAATTGTTGTAGAGCGCGAAATACCTTCAGTTTCACCGCCCCTTCCGAGCAGCCAATCAACTCCCCCACCTCGGCGTACTTCATCTTTTGATAGCGGGTCAGCAACAAAATTTCCAGTTGCTCTGGCGGCAATTGTTGCATGGCTTTTTCCATCATCACCAGGTTCTCTTCCTGTCCCAGACCCATTTCAGGTAGTTCTGGGCGGTTTTCGTACTGGCTGACGTCTTCCTGGATCATCTTACCACCTTTCCTTTGCCAATCGGCTTGTACATTGCGCGCAATTTGGTACAACCAGGCCCGAAAGGCCATACCTTTGCGGTAACTTTGCCGGTACTTGATCACCCGTTCGAAGAGGTTTTGCACCAAATCTTCACTGGCTTCCCGGGCAATGCCCTGGCGCAGAAAGAAGTTGAACAAATTGACCTTGTAGCGCTGAAACAACACGGCAGCAGCATCCAACTTGCCATCGGCAAGCTGTACCATCAGTTCTTCGTCAGTAGGATGAGGTGTGCGCTGCATTTATTTCGTGTGCGTTCTATTTTAGGTTACTTGGGTTTAGATAAAAGGTTACGGAGAAAATGAATTTTTTTTCTTGATGGAACTCGTTTTTACAAAACTCCGTTGGGTATTTTTTCAAAACCTCATTAAATGTAAGACATTTTCATGAATCGAAAATTGGCCAGCATTCGTCAATGCTCTGAATTACAAGCCATTCCTGGAGCTGACGCCATTCAAGTAGCGGTGGTCGACGGTTGGACTTGTGTCGTCAAAATTGGTGAAGTTCAACTTGGGCAAAAGGGGGTTTATTTTGAAATCGATTCTTTTTTACCCGTGGGTGATCCTCGTTTTGAATTTCTGCGCAAATCTTCGCTGCGCAAAATGGGCGATGTTGAAGGTTTTCGGCTGCGTACCATCCGTTTGCGGGGGCAATTGTCGCAGGGTTTGTTTTTGCCTTTGGACTGGTTTCCCGAGGTGGATCCGGCCGAGCCGCTGGGTACCGACCTGACTGAGCGTTTGCGGGTAGACAAATATGAGCCGCCCATTCCAGCCGATTTGACGGGCAAGGTGATCGGGCCTTTTCCGGGCTTTATCCCCAAAACGGACGAGGAGCGGGTGCAAAACTTGCTAGAAGAATTTGCCAACTGGCAGGGTTTACCTTTTGTGGTCACCGAAAAACTGGATGGAACTTCCTTCACCGCTTACCAGCGCAACGGCCATTTCGGCATCTGTTCGCGCAACTGGGAGTTGTCGGATGAAGATCCTAATTCTTACTGGAAAGTAGCAGCCGAAACACAGTTGCAGGAAAAACTCAGTCGGCAAAATCTGGCCATTCAGGGCGAAATGATCGGGGAAGGCATTCAAAAGAACATGTACAAACTGCGGGGGCAACACTTGTTTGTTTTCCACGTGTTTGACATTGATCAGCACCGTTTTTACTCCTACGAAGAAACGGTAGATTTTTGCCTCAAGAATGGTTTACAGATTGTGCCACTGATCAGTGCTGATTTTCAGTTACCTGCCAAAGTGGAGGACTTGCTGCGGATGGCGGATGGACCTTCGATCTTGAATGAGCAGGCGAAACGGGAAGGTTTAGTGCTGCGCAGCGCGGATCGGAAGATTTCGTTCAAGGCGATCTCGAATGCTTTTTTGGAAGCGGAGGATTGAGCCTTTTTGAGGTGGCCCTTAGGTGTCTTTGGTTTCTTAGGTGGTGAAAAAGAAAAATCTTCACCACCTAAGAAACCGAAGGCACTAAAGGAATCACCCCAGGTAAGCACTCACGAAACCTTTACCCTTTTTGGTAGTGTAGCACCACAATTCCACATTCAAACACATGTGAAGCCGCCAGTTTCAACACCGTCTTCCCTTTAAAAACCGGCATCCCCGCCCCTATGGCTATCGGGTTAACAAACAAATACAAGTCGTCGATCAAACCTGCCTCAATGAGCCCCGACACAAAAGTGCCGCCTCCGTAGGCAATGATATCTCCTCCTTCCTTATTTTTTAGCGCATTGATCTCCTCACTCAATTCTCCTTTGGCCAGGTCGGTATATTCCCAGCTGTGCGTTTCCATGGTTTTGGTAAACACTACTTTGGGCGTTTCAACAAATTTTCGGGCGGAAGCATGATCCTCCCCGTTCGGATCTTCCAGGCGCGCTTTCCAAACCGGGATGAACCCTTCGGCCAGTTTCCGGCCCAGTACAATCGTATCCACCGGGTCCGTAAGCTCGGTGACAAATTTGATCAAATCCTCACCCCAGTCAAAACTCATCCAATCCATTTCGCCATTGGGGCCAGCCATGTAGCCGTCTACCGACATTTGTACTTGTAATTTCAAGGTACGCATGGTAAAGTTATTTTGTCATTTAATGCTACAAAGGTAGGGGACATTGCAATGCCATGTAAGGAGTAAAAATGACAACTTGAAGGGTTGATTCCGCCAAAAAAATTGGACAAGCCTTAGAACTGGAAATAAATAAAGGGCACCACATCTGCACTTGCCGTTTGTATGACCAGCCAAACCACAAAAGCCAATACCAGTGACTTCACCGGAGCCGGGCTGCGTTCAAACAAGCCATCCCAAAAAGTGTACCAGCGCGTAGGCAAGAAGTGCAACAAATAGCCCAGGCCAATCAACAACAAGACCTGCTTATAGCCATCCCACAACTGTCCCCACAATTCTGGGTGCAAGGACGATCCAATTTGAGTCAACACCGCCGCGGTGGTATCCAAGGGCGGATTAGGGTTGTTCAAAGCCCCGGCACGGAACAAAATCCAGCAGAAAGTAACAAAATGGAAGGTCAAAAAAGTACCTACCCAGGGGCCGATGATCAAACGATTGCTCATCACATCCACCGCAGTAGCCAATAACGTGAGCAAGAGGGATAAACTGAAAAAGGCGAGGTTGGCCCAGGTCAAACTCGACAATTGTTCAGGCGTGATTCCTCCACTGGAAGACAGGGTGTAGAGAATAAACTGCAACGTCCCCTGCACCATGACCACGATGATAAAAGCGCGCATGGCGGGATTGCCCCAAAAACGGCTTTTGCCCGACATGGCCCGATCAATGGCCAGCGCAATGCCGTGCAGGGCGCCCCAGGCAATGAAGACCCAGCTGGCGCCGTGCCACAAACCACCCAGCACCATAGTGATCATCAGGTTGAAATAGGTAAAAAACTTTCCCTTGCGGTTGCCCCCCAGGGAAATGTACAAATAGTCGCGCAGCCAACTGGACAAGGAAATGTGCCAGCGCCGCCAAAACTCCTGAATGCTGCTCGACCGATAAGGGGTATGAAAGTTGTCAGGCAAGGTGAAGCCCAACAACAAGGCTAAACCAATGGCCATATCTGAATAACCCGAAAAATCGCAATAAATCTGGATGGCGTAGCCATAAGTCGCCATCAAGTTTTCCAGTCCGGAATACAGGGATGGATTTTCAAAAATCCGGTCTACAAAATTAATACTGATGTAATCGGAAATGATCGTTTTTTTCAATAAACCGCCCATAATCAGGATGAGCGCCCTACTCATTTGTTCATTGCTCAAGATGGGCTTGCGGCGGATTTGTGGCAAAAAGTCGTGGGCGCGAACGATTGGCCCGGCCAGTAACTGCGGGAAAAAAGTAACAAAAAAACCGAAGTCAAAAAAGCTGCGCAAAAAAGAACGGAAGTCTTTCATTTCTGCACTAACCGGTTTGATCAAGCCCCGGTACACATCCAGGCTGTAACTCAAGGTTTGGAACACAAAAAATGAAATCCCGGCGGGCAAATAGATGTTTTGCAGCGCCCAATCGGTATGAAAAGAATAATTGAAGATGCCGATGAAAAAGTTGGTGTATTTGAAATAAACCAACATGCCTAAGTTGAAGACCAGGCTGAGGATCAAAAAGAACAATTTACCGCCCTTGCCATTGGCCTTGTAAATGAAGTGCCCCAGGAAAAAGTCCACCACCGTAGAAAATATCAGGAGCATGAAAGGATAGGTGTACAACACCCACAGATTCACTGGCCCTCCGGTGCATTTGTAGTAAAAAAACAGGGAAAAAATCGTGGTAAGCAGCAAACGCAGGTTGAAGCTGCGCAGCAACAACAAGTACAAGGTGTAAAAAATGAAAAACAGAATGAAGAACTCCAGGTTGCTAAACAGCAGAGGTCTGGATGCTACATAAGTCCACAATCCTGAAAAGTCGGTCCAGTTAATTGGCGGCATAGGCTTTTTTCAGCGCATCGTACAGCAATTGCGCCTTCACTAAATATCCTCGTTCGGTAAAATGAATTCCGTCCGCTTGCGCAAGATTCTCGGAACGCCAGCGGCGCATCGAGCCCAGTCCACCCATGATTTGGTGCAAATCCCACATGGCTACATTGTGTTCTTGCGTTTGCCTGCGCAAGATATCGCGAACCTGCAAACCTATGGTATTCTCCACCGATTTATTTTTTAGTACATCGGGGTTAATGGTCACTAAAATAGGCACTTGAGGCATTTTGGCTTTCAATTTGTCCAAAAAAGCGCCTACTTCGCGATCTACTTCCGCCATCTTGCCAGCTGGCAAAAAACATTCGTTGGTGCCCAGGGTAATGATGATGAGGTCAGGGTACAACATGCTCGCCTGATCTACAAAATATTCGGCGTGGTTGTAGTGGTAATACGTCACTCCATTGGCCCCTGCCGCGCAATACAATACACCTGAACGGGTGTTGTTCTCCAGCACGAATCCAAACAGGGTCGTCCGCTCTTGCCGGGGCTGGCGTTTCAGTCCCTTCAAGCGCAACAAATTGGTGAGGGTATCGAGGTTCACAATGGTATGGAAGGGTTGATTGGCATCAGCTGCACCCGATACCACTTTTGAACCAGCAGTAACAAAAGTAGCCAGGTCGGGAACCGGGCCTGGAGCAGGTGGAGGTGTTACCAGTTTTGAAGCGGGGATGGTCAGGTTGTCGCCGGGGTGGATCAGGTTGCTGTTCAAGTTGTTGAGTTTGCGGAGTTCCACGATGTTGCAGCGGTATTTGTGCGAAATGCTGTACAGGGACTCCCCGGGACGCACTTTGTGCTTGGTCGTGGTGGGGGGAATAATCGGTTTGCTGACCACGCTGGCGGCAATGGCTTTGCTGCCCGTGGGTTTGGGTGGATTGGCCTGGGGGGTATTGCCCGTTTCGAGCAACATGTCAAATATTTCCGGGCCTTTTTCGTGAAAAATGGTCACCGAATTGAAGCGTTGGTCCAGTCCGTAGCGATCCTGAGGAAAAAGGTCGAGTTCAAAGTTTTCAGAGTAGGTACGCATTCCCATTGCGCTGATGCCAATGGGCACTTCGGTATTTTGAAAGGTACTTCTGCGGCCCAACCAGCTGCCCGTGGCGCTACTCTTTACATCGCGGGCATTGTAACTTCCGGCCTGGCGGTAAGGAAAAACCAAACCTCGCCCGGCTGCGCCGTATTCGTACTGGAAAAACGCCCGCATCCACCCGGTGAAATAGTCGCCCTGGATGTGCGAATCGCCAATGTGCAGAATGCGCACCTGGTTGGACTTACCCGCACGCAGGTCGTCCAAATGTTTGAAAAAGGGTTCCAAACTTTCTTTGCGCTCAATAACATTGGCGCCAAAGTCGATGTAGGGGTATTGGGCCGGGTCCAAATCCGCTGGCCTAGGGATGGTGTCTTTTGGGGCGGGTGTGATGGGCTTGGCCACCACTACCTTGGCTGCTACAGCTGCTTTGGGTTTTTCGGCCGCAGGGGCACAACCCAAGAATGCCAGTACCAGGCTCAGGCAAATCTTAAGGGGAAATTGTAACATGACCTGAATGTGATAAGGTTTCGAGGATGTAGGGGCGTCTCAGGTTCATGGGTGGCTGGAAAGAATACGAGGGTTTTACTCTGATGGGGGTAAAGGTAGGAAAAAAATTGGGAATGGGGAATTTTCATGCAGGTTGATACAAGATGATTCCTGGCAAAAAATCAAAATCCTTTAAATTGTATGTATACAGCGGAATCTGATGTACAACGGCTGTTGCTCCGATGATTGCGTCGGGTATTTGCAAACCATGACTTAGTTTATAGGCTTCAATAAACTCAATTGCTTTTTGCGATATCGTTTCATCAATTTGCACGATGTCATAATATTTTATCTTCTTTTTCATTTTGGCAAGTTCTTTCTTGTTGCCCATACCTTGTAAGAGTTCCATAACGGTAACGGCAGACAAAGCAATCTCCTCCAAGCCAATTTCACCCAGCTGGTAGATTGTATCAGCCCTCCCGTTGAAGGCACTAATGAAGATATTTGTATCGCAGAGCACCATATCAAATGTTCCAGTTGCGGGTCCAAGCATTTGAGCGTATTTGCTCAATTGTCCTTGGTTTGCCTTGCCAAATGCCAAAAAGTTCTTTTGGGTCTAATTTTTTATTCCCTCTGGTGATGATAGGCTTTGGGTTTGTTGGCGATTCCTGTATTTTCACACTCTTGATATTCAATGACTTAAGCATCAATAACAGTTGCTCAACCTCTTGAATGCCCGAAGTTTCGATGGTGACGATCATGTTTTATCTTTTGTGCAAATTACAGGAATTTCATTGTCTTGTCAAAATATGTTTTGTAGTTGGTTGGTCTAAAGCCATTGCCTTGTTGACGGTCAGTTATCAGGTCATCAAAGCGGGTTTGTTAAATCCGGTGAAGTCGCTGCGGAGTGAATGAGAGGGAAAATACAGGTTACATAACATTAAGATTTTGTTACTTTCTTGTAGCTTTAAGCGCCTTTCAGTTAGTTAAAATTGTGGCAAGGCGCGGGATAGAGGTAAGGTGGTTGGTGATAAGACCAGTTTGCCACTAATAAAATAAAAAAAGCCATCAATGATAAATTGGATACTCCAAAAAAATCTGACCAAGCCCGAAATTTTGGAACGGATAAAATCGGCTCTAAATGGTAAAGATGAAATTTGGGAAGAAGTTGAAGTAATCCCGTTTTCGGATGAAATTCCAGCAATAAGCAATAAAGATAGCTTCAAAATCATTTACGGCTCGACAACTTTTATGCTCAATGCTTTTAAAGATAATGAATTGAAAGAAGGAGTTTTTTTCGAGCCAACAAAATTCCAGATGAGGAACTATGTCGACAAATGGAATGGAAATGTGCTCAATTCTGATGGGAGATTAATGAAGTTTGGAGAATTGAAGAAATTAGAAAGCGACCCAAAAAAGAAATGGTTTTTAAGACCAAATGATGACGGCAAAGAATTTAGCGGAAGAGTTGACACATTTATAGATTTGAAAGAATGGTGCGGTAAAGTTTGTGAATTGGAATTGCCTGAATTGAATAAGGAAACAGAAGTTTGGATTTCAGAACCAAAAGAAATCAAGAAAGAATGGAGGTTGTTCGTAGTTGACAATCAAATCATTTCAGCATCAAGATACATGAATGAGGGTGAATTAAATGAAAGTGAGGAGGATATTCCCGAAGGGATGATGCAATTTGCTACCGAGCGAATTTTTGAATATCGGATAGAGGATATTTACGTGATGGATATTGCCGAAATTGAAAATGAATACAAATTGATTGAATGTAATTGCTTCAATGGAACAGGGTTTTACAAGCATGATATTGAAAGGGTTATTCAATCGGTCAACAAATTCATAAAACAGAAAATGAGAAAATAAACTTGTGGCTAATGAGTCGTCGCTTATAGGATCCTTATCTACACTTAAAAGAAAGAAATGAAGAAAGCTATAATAGTAGGAGCCCTTACCCTAATTGCAGGAATAGTTATATGTTTTGCTTGTCTGGTTTTCCAGGTGAAAAGCTGGGGCGAATGTGGAATGTCTGCTGGCCCAATTTATGGAGAGCCAATTACGATTAATGTGAAGGATTTAAAATTGGAGCAACAAATTAAAATCCCTAACGGAAAGTTTGGCCTGATGAATCTCTCGGATTCTCTCCCTCCCAAGCTGATCAGATTTGACGCGCATGGCAAACTAATGTGGGCCGTGGAATTTAGGGAGGATTTGAATGTGGATATTCCATACAATAGCCTTTCAGAAATGCAACTAGTCAAGGACAAATATGGCATAAGGCTTGAATTCTTCAACTATAGTTACAGTGAACCTGGAAGGATTTATCTAACTGAAGATTATGAGGTCGAGTACATGTGTTTAAGTCCAATGTAATATGGAAAGCAGGTAGCTCTGCGTGGCAACCAACTGTCCTTAAAGATACGGACACCACACTGTTCAAAATCGAACACTTCGCCATTCTCTCAAAACTCATAAAAATTTAAAAATCAACAACCTACATACTTGGTATAAAAATTGATCTCCTCCTCCCAATGCTCTAAAGTAAACCAACATGCTTCAAAACTATTTCAAACTCATCACCCGCAAACTCGCCAAACACCGCGACTACGCCCTGCTCAACATTCTCGGCCTGGGCTTGAGTATTGGCTGCAGCATCCTCATTTTTGCCCTCATCCAGCACCATACCAATTTTGACACCTACCACACCAAAGCCGATCGCATCATGCGCATCGTGATGGATGTCAAAACGGATGGTTATTTCCCTTTCCCGGGTGCGCCCAATCCCATGGCCAGTACCCTCCAAGAAGAATGCGCTTTTGTGGAAAAAGCGGCGATGATTTCCGGCGGAGATGACGTACTCATCAGCATCAACAATGCCAAGGGTGGCAAAGACAAATACAAGGAGCAAGAAAAATTTGCCTGGGTGCAACCCGCCTATTTTGACATCCTCGATCTGCCCCTGGTGCAGGGTGACCTGAAGGCGCTAGAACAACCCAACACGGTACTGATCACCGAAAAACTGGCACTCAAGTACTTCGGTAACAACCCAGCCCTAGGCAAAATAATCCGCCAAGACAACCGTACCGACCTGCGGGTAGTGGGCATTGTACGGGATTTGCCCCACAACACCGACTACAAACACGAAATTCTGGCATCCTGGGCAACTTTAAAAAATGATTCCATTTCTGGCATTGGTCTGGATTCCTGGGGAGGAGCTCGCGGAGGCACCCATTGTTTTGTCCTGTTGAAAGAGGGGCATGCTTTTGCAGAAATGAATCCGGTGATGGCGCGTTTTTGCAAAGACCATCCACACCCGGAAATGAAAGACCTGTTTACCTATAAGGCCAAGCCCATGCTCGGCTTGCACTTTGACAAAGCTTACGGCTTCGGGGTGGACAAAAAATTCCTCTGGGCGCTCGGCATGATTGGTTTGTTTTTGATTTTTACCGCTTGTTTCAATTTTGTCAACATGGCCACCGCGCAAGCCCTCACCCGGGGGCGTGAAGTAGGCGTACGCAAGGCGCTGGGCAGCACCAGAGGGCAATTGTTTTGGCAGTTTATTGCCGAGACGGGCCTGATCGTAGGCGTTTCCATCCTGGTCGGCATATTGATGGCCGTTCTGGTGCAACCCTATCTGAACACCTGGCTCAAACAAGACGTCGTTTTTGACAATCGTTTGTATTTGTTATTGGGTGCTTTCACGTTGATTTTGGCAATTCTGCTCACCTTCCTGGCTGGATTTTACCCGGGGCTCATGCAGGCAAGATTCAATCCCATCATTTCGATGAAAGGCATGGGCGAAATGCCCAAGAGTGGCTCTTACTCCTTGCGACGCATCCTAGTGACCACCCAATTTGGCATTTCACAGGTGCTCATCATCAGCGCGGCGGTGATCACAGGCCAAATTCATTATGCTCAAAATGTAGACTGGGGCTTCCGACCCGGGGCGATCGTAAACCTGCAAATTCCCGATCAAGCCAACATGAAAACCCTACAAACGCAGTTATTGCAAATTGCCGGGGTAAAAAATGTGTCTCTCTGCTACCAGGCACCCGCCGCCAGTTCCAACAACCAAACCGGAATCGTTTACAACAATCGACCTAAACCTGAAGAGTGGGTAGTCAACGACAAACCCATCGACACCCGATATCTCGAAACTTTTGATCTGAAACTGGCCGCTGGTCGCAACCTGCAAGCCAGCGATACCGTACGCGAATTTTTGGTCAATGAAACCTTTGTCAAAAAACTCAACCTGGCCTCACCCGAGGAAATTTTGAACAAAACCATCCAGGTGGGCGATTTCAAAGCGCCCGTGGTGGGCGTGGTGCGCGATTTTCACAACTGGTCGCTGGAGCAGGAAATTTCGGCAATCGCCTTTAGTACCTACGCCCAGGGTTATTACACTTGTGCAGTACAACTCAGCCCGGGCAACCCCGCTCCTGCCCTGGCTCAAATTCAACAAACCTGGGAAAGTTTGTACCCGGATCACTACTACGAGCAAAGCTTCATGGATGAACAACTGGGTGAATTCCTGGAAACCGAAACCATGCTCCTGCGCCTGATCCGCATTTTTGCCGGGATTGCCATTTTGATTGGATGTCTGGGCTTGTACGGTTTGGCGGCATTTATGGTCGCTCAAAAACGCAAGGAAGTGGGCATTCGCAAAACGCTGGGGGCCAGCATCGCGGGCATATTGTGGCTGTTTGGCAAAGAATACCTGCGTCTGATTGTGATTGCTTTTGTGGTGGCTGCTCCAGTAGCCTGGTGGGCCATGAATGCCTGGCTGGAGGATTACGTGTACCGCATCAGCATCGGACTGAGCGTCTTTGCACTCTCCCTGTTGAGCACCTTTGTGATTGCTGCGATAACGGTAGGTTGGCAAAGTGTGAGGGCAGCGCTGGCAAATCCGGTAAAGTCGCTGCGGTCGGAATAGGTAGTTGACTGGTAAACCTAAAAGAAATCACCTGTAGCCAACAAAAGGCTACAGGTTTTTTTATTTCTGCTTGTTTCGAGTCAAAGAAATAGCTGGTATCCGGTTTCTACCCACATCAGGCCCCTAGCGGAGCCACAAACACACGGAGCCACATTCACCTTACATTTTCACTTCTTAACCAAAGTCAATGAACTAAACTTCCACTCCTCCGTCCTTTGCACCATCAATTCACTCAAAACTCGACTACAATGAAGCGAATCGGTGCAACGACAATCTTCCTTTTTCTTTTTGTTGCCGTTTTATTCAGCCAAAACCTGACCCAAATCGTCCGCGGTACCATCCTCGACGAAGACAGTAAAATGCCACTCATTGGCGCACAAGTGATCATTTTGGGAAGTGACCCTTTGCTGGGAACGGCCAGCGATACCGAGGGCAATTTCAGGCTAGACAAGGTCCCAATTGGCCGGATCAGCATACAAGTTTCTTATCTGGGCTACAAAAACGCGATCATCCCCAACATCGTCGTCAATTCCGGCAAAGAAACCCTGCTCAACCTCAGCATGCAGGAATCCGCCATCAAAATGCAAGAAGTGGTCATTACTGAGGACAAAAACAAAGGCACTGCCCTCAACGACATGGCCATGATCAGCGCCCGTTCCATCTCGCCCGAACAAACCAACCGTTACGCCGGCGGCTTCAACGACCCCTCGCGCATCCTCTCCAATTTTGCAGGCATCACCAGCACCCAGGATGGCAGCAACGACATCATCGTGCGGGGCAACTCTCCCAAATACGTACAATGGCGGCTGGAAGGCATCCAGATCAGCAACCCCAACCATTTTGCCGACCAAAGTTCCGTAGGCGGCTCGGTGAGTACGTTGAACAACAACATCCTGGCCACTTCCGATTTCCATACTGGCGCCTTCTCTGCTGAATTTGGGGATGTGTTATCCGGCGTGTACGATGTAAAACTCCGGGCGGGTAACAATGAAAAATTTGAATCCGTGTTTGGCTTTGGCCTGATTGGCACCGACCTGACCCTGGAAGGCCCCTTCAAAAAAGGCTATGGCGGCTCTTACCTCGTCAACTACCGCTATTCCACCGTTTCACTGATCCAGGACATTGGCCTGGTCGACAACGTCAACGGGGCCCTGAATTTTCAGGATGCCGCCTTCAAAGTAGTGCTGCCCACCAAAAAAATAGGCGTGTTTTCATTATTTGGTTTGGGTGGCAGCAGCAGTTTTTTGTTCGACGATGTCACTCCCGCCCTTTGGGAAACGCCGGGCAGCAATGGCATGCGCGGTGAAATCCGCGAAGACTACCAAAAACGCAGCCATCTACTCAACCTCGGCCTGAATCATACCCTGAACCTCAGCCAGCGCAGTTACCTTAAAACCAGCCTGGCCTATTCCAACGAGGGCATCAAGGACGATGTGTTTGAGTCACAACTCATCAAAATTTACGGCCCCAACGGCGAGTATTTGCGGGATTCTGCCCAAGGTCGCAATTTGAACTTCAGCGGCCGTTTGGCAAAACCCACCTACCGGGCTGAACTCACCTTTCACCACAAGTTCAATGCCAAAAACAAAATCCAGATCGGCAGCAAATACAGCTTGTTTGCCTATGAATTTGAGCAAAGTCAAATCATCGAAGGAGGATCTACCCGCTTTAAGCTGATCGATTTTAATGAAAATGTAGCTACCCTGCGCAACTTCGTCAACTGGAAACACCTGCTCAACAACGATCTGAGCATCGTAGCAGGAGTGCACAACCTGAATGTACTCCTGAATAAAAAAAGCACCCTGGAGCCCCGCCTCGCCCTGAACTGGCAACTCAGCCCCGGCAGTGCCATTCACGCGGGTTATGGCCTGCACAGCACCATGGAAAGCATCCACAATTATTTCGCCCGGGTCAAACAAGCCGATGGCAGCATTGCGGAAGTGAACCGCGATCTGGACTTGCTCAAAGCCCATCATTTTGTGCTGGGTTACGAAAAACGCTTTGGTCAACACCTCATGGCAAAAGTTGAACTGTACTACCAGGACCTCTTCAACTTGCCCGTTGAAAACCTGGATACGAGTTACTACGCCACCATCAATGAAGGCCTGGAGTTCCGTTACGTGGATTTGGTCAATCGGGGTACTGGCAAAAACTACGGCATTGAGTTCACGCTGGAGCGTTTTTTCCACCGCAATTACTATTTTTTGTTCAATACCTCTTTGTACCAATCCAAATACCGCTCGCTGGAAGGCGTGGAGCGCAACACCCCCTACAATGGCAACTACCTGGTTAATGTCCTTTTTGGCAAAGAGATTCCCAAACTGGGTCCCAAACAGAACCGCACCCTGGGATTCAACGCCAAGGTATTTTTCGGCGGGGGCCGCAAAATCATTCCGCTGTTGCGCGACAACAGTGGTCAATTGGCCGTTGACCCCGGCGCCAACCGCTTCTGGGATTACAGCAAAGCTTATGAACGCAGCTTGGGTGATACCTACCAGGTCATTCTGTCTGCCAGTTACAAATGGAATCTACTTCGCGCCACCCACGAACTTTTCCTCAACCTCGACAACGTGACCAACAATAAAGGAAAAATTTCGGAATTTTACGATGAATCAAAACCCAATAACATTGGTTACCTTACTCAATTTGGGGTGTTTCCCAACTTGATGTACCGGGTATATTTTTAAAAAAGTTGAGGGAAGTTGAAGCTACCGCAGCGATCCGATCGCGGTAGACTCAAGCTCCCTCAACCCTACAAAACCATTTCATCATGAAAGCAGCTCTTCGTTATCAATATGTACCCCCTCAACAATTGAGTGTAGGGGAAGTACCCCAACCCCAGCCAAAAGCGAACGAAATTTTGGTCAGGGTGTATGCAGCTACCGTCAATCGTACCGATTGTGCGGTACTGACGGGTTGGCCCCTGGCTATCCGGGCGTTTACAGGTTTGAGTAAGCCCAAATTGCCGATTACGGGCACGGATTTTGCCGGGCAGGTCGAAGGGATTGGCCCGGAGGTAAAGGACTTTAAAATTGGTGATCGAGTATGGGGTTTTGATGACACCGGACTGGAGTCGCATGCCCAATACCTTTGCATCGCCACGAATAGGAATGTGATAAAAATGCCTGAAAACGCCAGCTATGAAGTAGCTGCGGCCAGCGCCGAAGCCGCCCATTACGCCATTAATTTTGTGAACAAACTAAAGGTCACTCCCGGCCAAAAAGTATTGGTCAATGGAGGAAGTGGTGCTATTGGTTCAGCGTCAATACAAATTCTACACGATTTAGGCGTACAGGTCACTGCGGTGTGTGGCACTAAAAACGTGGAGCGTATTCAGGCCTTTGGAGTTGAAAAGGTTATTGATTTTGAAAAAGAGGATTTTACACAGCACGGAGAAATCTACGATTATGTATTTGACGCCGTAGGAAAAAGTACTTTTTTTAAATGCAAACGACTCTTGAAACCAGGAGGCATCTACCTGTCGTCTGAATTGGGGCCTTGGTGGCAAAACCTCTACCTGCCTTTGCTTACTCGAATTTTCGGCAGCAAAAAAGTGGTTTTTCCCATTCCCTTTAACATCAAAGCCAGTTTGGAATACATGAAAAAGTTGATAGAAGCCAGCAAGTTCAAGCCCCTCATTGATCGAACTTACCCTCTGGAAAAAATCAGCGAAGCGTTCGAATACGTAGGAAGTGGGCAAAAAATCGGGAACGTGATCATCGACTTGGGGGATTAAACACATTACACTTTCTGCATTGAGTCGAAACAAGTTCCGGTTTAATCGAAAATTAAACGCAGGTTCGCAGGGCTAAGGGTATTTTGGGTGATTCCACCAAATGAGCTGCCCATGCAATCCGCTAACGAAGTTGTTATTTCCAGACCCTGCTATAGCATGGATCAATGCACCGACAAATTGATCCAGAATCTGAATTTTTATACCTCTTTGCAGGCGGAAGAAATCCAGCGCATTGTAGCCGAAACGGCCATAAAAACCCTGAAAAAAGGTAGCTTGCTCTTGCGCGAAGGACAAATTTCACAGGTTTGTTATTATGTATTCAAAGGCTGCGTTCGGGAATATTACCTGGTGGATGGGGAGGAAAAAACCAGCGAATTTTACCTGGAAGGGGATTCCATTTCCGATGATTTGAGTAAAATAGAGCGGAGACCCAGCCGAAAATACTGGGAATGCCTGGAAGACACCACCTTGTCGGTTTTCACACAGGCGCAGGAAGAAAAAATGTACCGCCTTTTTCCCAGCATCGAATCCCTTTGCCGCATTGAAACGGAGAAAAAATTGGGGCAATTCCGCGAGTTGATGGCCTTTTATCTGGCTTCCAGCCCTGAGGAGCGTTACCTGAATTTGCTACAAACCCGCCCCAATTTGGTAAACCGGGTGCCGCAGTATCAATTGGCGAGTTATTTGGGGATCAAGCCTGAGTCTTTGAGTCGAATCCGGGGGAGGATACATGCGTCGAGGGCGCAGCGATAACACAAAAACCAAAAAGGGTGCAACACCTCTCAGTGCCACACCCCTTTTTATCTTTCGTTTTGTTTCTCTGTATTTCCTTAATTCCCCGACAGCGCTGCAGCACCACCCACGATTTCCAAAATTTCATTGGTAATCGTTTCCTGGCGGGCTTTGTTGTAGTTGATGCGCAAGTCGCGGAGTAGGTCGTTGGCGTTTTCGGTCGCCTTGTCCATCGAAGTCATCCGGGCACCGTGTTCTGAAGCGTGGGTATCCAGCAAGTATTTCTGGAACTGTGTCTTCAGGATGCTGGGCACCAGGTATTCCAACAAACCTTCTTTAGTTGGTTCGAAGATGTAGTCCGCTTTTTTAGTGCTGGCACCAGCTTGTACCTCCAGTTTGGCTACTGGCAACCAACGTTCAACTTCGGCGTATTGCATGGCAGCATTGCGGAAGCGGCCATAAGCTACTTCTACTGCGTCGTACTCCTTGCTCACGAAAGCCTCCATCAGTTTGCCCGATACCGTTCCTACGTTATTGGAGCTCAGGTCTTCAAAAAGCATCATGTGATCCACGATCACCCGACAATCCGGGTAGCGCTTTTTGAAAAATTCTGCTCCCCGTTTGCCTACGCAGAGGATATCCAGATTGCCTTTGGCCCGTACTCCAGCGTACTTGGCTTCAATGGTTGCAACCGCCGCCTTACATACGTTGGCGTTGAAGGCACCACAAAGGCCACGATTGGAAGTCACCACTACAATGCAGGCACGTTCCACCGGGCGTTCCTGGCCGTAGGTTGTGCTGGCATCGCCCTCCAGGTTGGAGAGGATGTTGCGCAGCATCGCGTTCAATTTATCAGCATAAGGCCGCAATTGTTGGATCGCAGTCTGGGCTCTGCGCAACTTCGCCGCCGAAACCATTTTCATGGCTTTGGTGATCTGTTGCGTATTCATTACCGACTTGATCCGCTCGCGAACCTCTTTTAAGTTTGCACCCATGGCAGATTACTTGAATTGATTGGTCAGCTCAGCGGCAACTTCTTTCACTTTTGCCAAGTCGTCGTTTTCCAGTTTACCTGCTCTGAACGCATCCAGTACTGCTGGGTAGCGTCCTTCCAGGGTAGTCAGGAACAAATCTTCGAATTCACGAACTTTATTTACCGCAACGTCCTTCAACAAACCATTGGTACCCAGGTAAATGATGGCTACCTGCTTCTCTACCGATACTGGAGAGTACTGTGGTTGTTTGAGGATCTCCACGTTGCGCTTTCCTTTTTCCAATACCGCGAGGGTAGCTGGATCGAGGTCAGAACCGAATTTGGCAAAAGCTTCCAATTCGCGGTATTGCGCCTGGTCGAGTTTCAACGTACCAGATACTTTCTTCATCGACTTGATCTGCGCGTTACCCCCTACCCGGCTCACGGAGATACCTACGTTGATGGCTGGGCGGATACCCGCGTTGAACAAGTTGGATTCGAGGAAGATCTGACCGTCCGTAATCGAAATTACGTTGGTCGGGATGTATGCAGAAACGTCACCAGCTTGGGTTTCGATGATCGGCAGGGCCGTCAAAGAACCACCACCTTTTACGATGGGTTGGCCGTTGGCGTCTTTTCCGTTGCGCAGAGAGTCCGGCAAGTCGTTCATGTTGCGGGCAATCTCATCGTTGGCGATGATTTTGGCAGCACGCTCCAACAAACGGCTGTGCAGGTAAAATACGTCCCCAGGATAAGCTTCGCGACCTGGAGGACGACGCAGCAGCAGCGATACCTCGCGATAGGCTACAGCCTGCTTGGAAAGGTCATCGTAAATGATCAGTGCAGGACGACCTGTATCGCGGAAGAATTCCCCGATTGCGGCACCCGCAAATGGTGCGTAGAACTGCAATGGAGCAGGATCAGACGCAGAAGCAGATACGATTACGGTATAAGCC
The DNA here is from genome assembly GCF_965225875.1 of Haliscomenobacter sp. Taxonomy (GTDB): domain Bacteria; phylum Bacteroidota; class Bacteroidia; order Chitinophagales; family Saprospiraceae; genus Haliscomenobacter. Next base: position 3,061,644 of record NZ_CBDDBS010000002.1, read on the forward strand.
AGGGCACCCGCATCTTCCAGCGTTTTGGCCACGTTGGCTACGGTAGAGGCCTTTTGGCCAGAAGCTACATAGATACAGTATACAGGCTCACCCCGATCGTAAAATTCGCGTTGGTTGATGATGGTGTCGATCGCGATGGCGGTTTTACCCGTTTGGCGGTCACCAATGATCAATTCGCGCTGGCCACGACCGATTGGAATCATCGCGTCGATAGACTTGATACCCGTTTGCAGTGGTTCGGTTACAGGCTGACGGAAGATTACCCCAGGAGCTTTGCGTTCCAGTGGCATTTCGTACTTCACACCTGCGATTGGGCCACGACCGTCGATGGGCTGACCCAGTGGGTTTACTACCCGGCCGAGGTAACCATCGCCTACTTCAATCGAAGCAATGCGGCTGGTGCGTTTTACGCGGGAGCCTTCTTTGATGCCGTCACCAGCACCCATCAATACAACCCCTACGTTGTCTTCTTCCAGGTTCAAAACGATGGCTTGTACGCCTGATTCGAACTCTACCAATTCACCGGCCTGAGCACTATTCAGACCATAAACACGAGCAATACCGTCGCCTACCTGTAGTACGGTACCAAACTCCTCCAATTCGGAAGCAGATCCAAATCCAGAGATCTGCTGCTTGAGTATCTGAGAAATTTCTTCTGGTCTTACATCAACCATTGTTTATCGAATTTGCACCTGCCGGTGAGAGCAGATGAAGTTATTTAAAGATGAGAGAGGAAAGATGAGAGAGGAAAGATTGCTTGAAATTTGTGGCATCTTTCATCTCTCATCTTTCATCTCTAAAAATTTATCTTCCAATTGCAGATTCAAACAAGTTGCCTTTGAACTCTTTGCGCATTTGATCCAGTTCGTACTTCACACTTACGTCGTAAACGTGGCCTTCGAACTCGATGATGAAACCGCCAATCAGGCTTGGGTCAACTTTGGTTACCACCTCTACATTGGCGTAACCTATTGTAGCATCTTGTAATTTTGCCTTGATTTGGGCTTCCAGTGCAGGAGTGATTTCGCCAGCAGTGATGATCACGGCTTGAGAAATCTTATTCAGGGTCCGGTATTGGATGATGAACTCTTCCACAATTTCCGGCAAATAAGCCTCCCGTTTTTTGGACGCCAGCAAGTCAACGAACTTGAAGGTCAAGTCTTCAAATCTATCTTTGAGCAGTGCCTCCAAAGCCTTCTTCTTGCGCGAATACTGGATGACTGGGCTACGCAGGAAGGCATTAAAATCCTTGCTGCTGCGGATCATCCGACGCAAATGCTCTACATCCCCGTGAATTTTCTCCAGGTTATTTTGCTCTACAGCCAGATCGATGAGTGATTTGGCGTAGCGAGATGCAATTCTGTTAACGGACATAAAGAGGTGTGAGTGTGGTTGTGGGTGTGGGTGTGTCCTCGACATCTCCCACGAATGAATTCGTGGGCTGTAGCCTAGGGTTTCCCAAAGCCCTTACCTCTGTTAGTTAAATTTGATCTCTTCCACCAGTTTCTGCGCGAGCTCCATATTTTCGGTGTTGCTCTTGAGTTCCTTGCGGACCAGCTTTTCAGCAATGTCCAGGGCCATATTGCCCAGTTCATTTTTGATGCTGGTTTTAAGTTCAAGGCGCATGTGCTCTACGTCGGTTTTGGCCTCTGCAATCATGGCTTGCACCTTCACCTTAGCTTCTTCCTCGGCGCGTTTGATGGTCGCTTCACGAATTTCTTTTGCTTCTTTGATGATCGTTGCACGTTGTTCCTGCGCTTCTTTCAACAAAAGTTCATTCTGCGATTGCATTTTGCCAATTTCTTCCCGGGCACGTTTGGCTTCATCCAGTGCGTTTTGGATGTCTGAGTCGCGCTTTTTCAAGGACTCTTGAATCGGACGGAAAGCGGTACGACCCAAAACGACCCATACCAAAAGGAAAATGACCGTCGTCCAGAAAATCAAACCTGGATCCGGTTGCATGACTGAAAAGCCGCCTAAAAAAACAAACTGCGTCATGTTTTATACATTGTAGCGCCGAGTACATCGGCGAGTATATTAAAAATGATGACTTTCCAAAACACGTTTGCACAGGTTCCAACGGGAACATGTGCTACAATGAGGGTCGGGGCAGTAAAAAATAAGTATTCATTTTGCCAAAGAATTAGATAAGAAAACGCTTCATTTCAAGTGCCTTATCTAATTCTTTGGCTCAAAAAAAATGAATACTTATTTTTGCCCTCTGCTTAAGGTATGAAGACCGGCCAAAAGCCAACCGCTGTTGTCCGGTCTTCCTCTTTTTGTTGTAGCTTTTACTACGGGTAGGAATTAACCTGCCAACAGACCAACTACGATAGCAAACAGAGCAGCACCTTCTACCAAGGCAGCGGTCAAGATCATGTTTGCACGGATGTCGTTAACTGCTTCAGGCTGACGTGCGATAGCGTCCATTGCTTTGCTACCGATCAAACCTACACCGATACCAGCGCCAAGCGCTGCAATTCCAGCTCCAATTGCTCCCATTGTGAGATTTATTTAAAAGTTAAAAAGTTCTATTCAAAAACTTCAGGGTTCCTAAGTTCAAAATTAATCGACTCAAGATCCTTGAAACCTATTTTTAGTGTGCGTGATGCGCCTCATCGTGGTGATCGTGATGGCCATCTTCTACTGCTGCGCCAATGTAAGACGCTGTCAGCATTGAAAACACGAAGGCTTGCAGGAATGCCACCAACAATTCGATCAGGTTCATAAACGCGGTAAACGCGCCACCAACAATTGCGCCTACAACACCACCACCAAAGTTGGTGCCGTTGCCACCGAATACAAAGATCAACCCGATCAAACTCAGGATAATGATGTGACCAGCAGATATGTTGGCGAAAAGACGAATCATCAAGGAGAAAGGTTTGATAACCAAACCGAGTACTTCTACTGGCGTCAGGATCGTTTTGACCCAAGCTGGAATGCCAGGCATCCAGAAGATGTGCTGCCAGTAGTGGCGATTGCCATTGATATTGGTGATGATAAAGGCAAAAACGGCCAGTACAAATGTTACAGCCAGGTTACCTGTTACGTTGGCACCACCGGGAAAGAAAGGCATCAAGCCCAAGAGGTTACAAAACAAGATAAAGAAGAACAAAGTCAAAATGAAAGGCATAAAACGCTCGTAGTGTTTTAGCCCAATATTTGGTTTGGCAACTTCGTCGCGGATGAACACAAAGAAGGGTTCGAAGAAAGATTGAATGCCACTTGGTGCTTTGCCTTCGTTTTTGCGGTAGCCATTGCGTACCGAGGTAAAAATGAGGATCAGCAGCAAGGCTGCCAACATCATCGTGAACACGTTCTTGGTGATGGAAAAGTCATAAAAGGAAGTGATGCCACCGCCCATCATGCCACCGTCCAGGGTGCTGGGTTTTTCCAGCTTGTATTCTTTGCCCTCGTAATGAGCATAAAAAACTTCAACTTCTTTTTCTTTGCCCTTTACGAGTTGCATTTCTTCTTTGCCGTGTACGCCTTCGATGTGTACTTCACCCATCGGGAAGGAAGGATCAGCAATGCGGTTTACCCGGCCATGGTTGATCACGTAGCGATCGATGGCTTTATGTCCGTGTTCAAATTTGCCAGAAGAGAGGATGGTCCATTTTTTGGTAGGCTCGCCCGGAGCATACAGGAAACAGGGGAGGGGAATGTGTACTCCTTTCCAAACATGGAATTCATTGGCATCAGAAATGTGGTTCATCACGGTACCAACTGGGTCGTACTTACCCGGGGTCTCTTCTTCGTTCGCCCAGGCAAGATTCATGCCCAAAATACTGATAAACAACGTCAAAGCTATTCTGATGATCGGCTTATTGCTCACTTTCACCTTCGTTTGTCTTTAAGAGTGAATTATGCTTTCGCTTAAATCGGTGCAAAGGTAGTATCTCTATCTCGCTTAAAGAAGCGAAAATTATCTTTTTTTACAATTAAGAAACATAAAGGAAGACTGAGGGACAAACACTTAGACCATTTCCCATCTTTTTCACATACAGAAAGTGGTAGTGGTCAGATGACGTGGAATGGCATTTGGTGTGATTTTAGCTTGACAAAATTAAATTTTTGCCAGGGGCAGGAGGGTTTCACTTCGTCTAATGTGTAAATTGTCGCCTTAAAATACGACCTGCATCAATGGCAAATCTCAATTTAGATAGCATCAAAAAACGCAGTTTCGATGCCATCGTCATCGGCACTGGCATCAGCGGTGGCTGGGCTGCCAAGGAATTGACCGAAAAAGGACTCAAAACACTGGTTCTTGAGCGGGGCCGCGATGTTCAACACATCGTGGATTACCCTACCGCCAATAAAATGCCCTGGGAACTCGAACACCTGGGTACCGTGCCCAGTGCCATTGCTGCGGAGTACCAAAAATCCAGAACTAGTAGCCACTATATCTTTTCTGAAGCTACCACCCATTTTTTGGTAAAGGATAGCGAGCAGGAGTACATCCAGGACAAACCCTTTGGCTGGATTCGGGCTTATCAGGTGGGAGGGCGTTCCTTGCTGTGGGCCCGCCAAACCCAGCGCTGGAGCGACTTTGACTTTGAAGGCCCAGCGCGCGATGGTTACGCTGTGGATTGGCCGATCCGGTACAAAGACATTGCGCCCTGGTACAGCCACGTGGAAAAATTTGCGGGCATCAGCGGCAACCGCGATGGGGTGCCCAGTTTGCCGGATGGAGAGTTTTTGCCCCCACATGAACTTTCTTGTGTGGAAAAATATTTTAGTCAGCAGGTTGCTCAAAAATTCCCCGATCGCCACGTCATTATTGGCCGTTGTGCCAATTTGACCCAGGTCAATGAGATTCACCGCCAGCAAGGCCGCGGCAAATGTGCCAACCGCACCCTCTGCGAACGCGGTTGCCCGCTGGGTGGCTATTTCAGCACCAACTCCTCCACCCTGCCCTGGGCGGCCAAAACGGGCAAGATGACCCTGCGCCCACATTCCCTGGTGCACTCCATTATTTATGATGAGAAAAAACAAAAGGCTGTAGGGGTAAGGGTTATCGATACCCAAACCCTCGAAACGCTGGAGTTTTACGCCAAAATTATTTTCCTGAACGCGAGTGCCATGAACAGCAATCTGGTGCTGCTGAACTCCACCTCCTCCCGTTTCCCCAATGGCCTGGGCAACGACAGTGGGGTATTGGGCAAATTCATTGGTTTTCACAATTACCGGGGCCGCATCTCCGCCCAGTACGATGGCTTTTTGGATAGCACCACCGAGGGCAATCGTCCCAATGGGGCCTACGTTCCGCGTTTCCGCAATCTGTACAAACAAGAAACGGACTTCCTGCGCGGCTATGCTGCACAAATGGGCTCTTCGCGCGATATCCTGCGGGATGGCTTGGGTGCGGAACTGAAGGACAATCTGCTTAAAAAACTGGGCCCCTGGACCATCAATGCCGGTATGGTAGGCGAGGTGATTCCCCGGGAAACGAACTTTGTCCGGCTCGACCCGGAGCTGAAAGACAAATACGGCCTTCCTCAAATGCGCTTTTCGGTAGACTTCAGCGACAATGAGTTAAAAATGATCAAGGATTTCTACAACACCTTTGGGGAAATGCTCGACGCTGCGGGTTTTAAAAACATCCAAAAAATTGATACCCAACGGGTACCCGGCCACGCCAACCACGAAATGGGCGGGGCGCGCATGGGTAAAGACCCGAAGACTTCCATGTTGAACGCCTACAATCAGTTGCATGCTTGCAAAAATGTGTTGGTTACGGATGGGGCTTGTATGACTTCGACGTCGACGCAGAATCCGTCGTTGACGTATATGGCGTTGACGGCGAGGGCGGTCAACCATGCCGTGGAAGAACTGAAAAAACGAAATTTATAAGTTTATCGATAAGTATATTTCCGCTTGATCAGCCGGGTAGGCTTACCACTGGCATTCAGTATAAAGGCCTGCGTCCAGTTGCCGTGTTCATCGTACTCATCTGTCCTTCTGAAGGTTTCGCCATTGGCAACAGGGAACTGAGCGTTGAACATTTTGGTGTATTCCAGTTCCCCTTTATCGTTGTAGGTGCTCTGGTCATCCCGAATGACTTTTCCCTCTTTGTTGGTCCATAGGGTTCGGAGGAGTTGCCGGCCCTCATAGGTGTATTCTTCGGTGCGGTAGAGCTCCCCGCTGGCGGTGTACAACACCACTTTGGTCCATTGCCCATAGGCATTTTGCCCTTCGATTTTAACCTTTCGATGCAGGTCTTCGGCTTCATTGTACATCAGGCCATCGACATAATTTCCATTCGCATCCAGGTTGAACATTTCCCGATAAGTTACCTGGTGGTTTTTGTTGTAGAATACCTGTTCTTTGAGCAAGCCATTGTCGTGATAACTGCACACGACGTAATCGTTCAAAATCCCAAGCAGGGTCAAAGTTTCCCGTTTCTGCATATTGCCCTGGTCGTTGTACTCCATGCGGAATACACAGCAGGAATCGGGCAGCCATTCGTTTTTAAGGGGGTCAAAAGAATACCGGTTTTGCTCGATGATTTGGATCTGCCCTTGCAGGTTTTCGGCTTTTAGTCCGCTGTAGGTTTTTGTCCATTTTTTTCGCAAAGCTGCTAGTAACGCTTCTTTTATGTCACCTGTCGTTTTGTATCGATCGATAGCCAGGGTGTAGGTCAGATAGTCACCTTCAATGGTGCTTAGAGCCTCAGGATTATTCAGACTGGCCTTATCAATTTTGACCGTGTAATAGGCATAAGCATCTTGCTGTGCAAACAAAATAGAACCTGCAAAGAGGTAAAATAGGAGTAGAGCAGCGTATCTCATTCTTTTGGGTTTTATGCATTGATTAGCAAGTAAAATTAATGCATAAAACCCCTAAAATAATCCCCCTAAATGTGGGGTTTTTAGCGCGTCAACAAAGGGATTGTAGTTATGCCATCATCAAGGGAATAATCGTTTTTGACCCAAAATGTACACAAGCCAAAATCAGTACAATCGGTACAATTTTTTTCATTGACAAATCCTCAAAAAGAAACTGGAGTGCAACGACCATCACTGCGAAATAGGCAAACTCCATCAAACTCACCGACAACAAAATGGAATCCATGGTATTGCTAGCAAACGGGTCATCCATGCTGGTTTCAGCCTTCAAATAAAAAGCACGGTCGAATGCGCCTAGTTCACCGGACTGGAAATCCGCATTAAACAAAGTGAAGTACAAACTGGAAATGATGCCTGGAATAAAAAATACACAATAACTGATCAGAATGGCTTTGAGCAATTTTTTGCTTTCCAGGTTTTGCCACAAGTATGAAATCCCTTTGAGCAATAAAAAATTGAAAAATAAAAACAAGAACATAAGAATAACTCCCAGCAGGTAATTGAACACCAAAAAGGACTGAAAAGTCATTGGATGTTCTCGCCCCGCACGTTCCAATGCAGGTATTCTAAGCCCAAAATGGTAGTAGTACCTGGTCAAAAAAAGCAAGACAGGCAAAATGAGCAACCAATACCTGTTTTTGAGGTTCGTGAGCGCTTCCATGGCTATTGATTTTTTTTGAATTGTTGTTCCAAGGATTCTTCAAAAGTCAAATCGCGAATTACCTTGTTTTCCAATGGTGTGGCCAGTAGTACGTTGTAATTTCGCCAAAAGCGCTCGTTGTATTGTTTGCGGAGGTCATTCGTATCTTCTTGCCGGCTCAGGGTTTGGCGGGGTTTTACTTTTTCCATTTCCTTTTTGTCGGGTTGAACTTCATTGACCATCAAACTGCAAAAATTATAACTGAAGGTGGTTTTTCCTTCCTCAACTTTGCTTTTACGCAAACTGCCCATGGTCATCCATTCGATGTGCGATAGGTAATATTTGCCTCCTATTTTTTGATAGGTCACATTCAATTTATTGGCAAATTTTCCTTCATGGTGAATATCTTCTATAAGCTCCTTCATATCCTTAAGAGAAGCTTTTCTCAGTTCAGAAACCCTACTGGTGTCAATTTTCTGATAGGATAAAATTTCCTGGTAGTCAACAGCATCATAGAAATCGATGTGATGAATACCATAATCTTCGCTGTTGATGTAAAGCGCACCATAATGACCTGGAAAACGGAATTTGATGTGGTAAACCCATTCGCCATCATAAGAAGTCATATCTACCAAACGAACAGAAGACCTGGGACTTTTGAGTATTTCGCCCAGCCAATAGCGGCGGGAATTATGGACATAACCATCCTCATTGACAGTCCGCTCATTGTGTTTATGTATCCTCACGGGATCTTGTGTCAAAATGAGATAAAGGTTATTTTTTTTGCCAAACATGAGGCCCAAGGCACGCTGCCCCAAGCTCTGCTTTGCCAGGTCGTTGCTTTTGCGGTATTCATTGAGCCGGATGCGCATGCGATCAGGGTTGGCATCAATCCCCCAATCCTGAATGTCCACCATACCCTCCATGAGGCGGGTATAGCCGTAATCATCCCGGCTTTGTGCTTTTTCCCGGTAAAAGGCATTGAGCTGGTGCATTTTGCTGGGGTAGTTTTTCTTCAAACGTTTGAGGGCCTCCCGTAAAATGGCACGTCCTGAGTCGGAATGGGGTTTGACCATCGCTTCGGCCAGTTCCAGCACTTCAGGTTTCAGGTAAATGCGCAGGGTATCTTCCTGCTGCACTTTTGACAGGGCAATGGTGTAGGTTTTAAAACCCAGGCAACTCACCTTGAGGCTGTCTTTGGCATAGGCAGCAGGATAATTAAGGGTAAAAGCCCCTACTTCGTTGCTGACTACGCCCATACCTCGGGCGGGAATCCCCACATGCGCATAAGCAATGGGGCGATGATCCTTTGCAGTGGTCACCACCCCTGTGAGTTGATGGTATTGGGCATTCATGACTGATATGCCGCATAAAAGTATGCAAGCCAAAAAAAGTATTGTGTTGCGCATGTTTATAGGTGTTTTGGATAGCTTAATTCTAGCTCACTGATTTTTTTTGAATTGTTGTTCCAATGATTCTTCAAAAGTCAAATCTCGAATTACCTTGTTTTCCAGAGGTGTAGCCAGCAGCACATTGTAATTTCTCCAAAAGCGTTCGTTGTATTCTTTGCGGATGTCATCGGTATCTCCTTTTCTATTGAGCGTTTGGCGGGGTTTTACTTTTTCCATTTCCTTTTTGTCCGTTTGAACTTCATTGACCATCAAACTGCAAAAATTGTAACTCCCCGTAGTTTTGCCTTCATGGACTTTGCTTTTGCGGAAATCGCCCATGGTCATCCATTCGATGTAGGACAAATAATATTTTCCAGCATTTTTTTGATAATCTACTCTGATTTTGTCAATGTGTTTACCATCAACTGTTATCTTTTGGACAACAGTTTGGTACAGCTTTTCATCAATCGCCCCGCCATCTTCGCGAAGACCTATGGTTGTATAGTAATCAATGTGGAGTATACCATAATCCCGACTATTGATGTACAAGTCTCCGTACTGCGATGGAAACCTGAATTTTATATGGTAAACCTGCTCCCCATCATAGGTAGTACTATTTAATAGGCGAACAGAGGATTTAGGGTTTTTAAGAATCTCTCCTAACCAATAGCGTCGAGAGTTGACATAAAACTTTGTGCTACCAAATTTTTCAGCGCGTCGCTCATTGTGATACTGTATTCTGACTGGATCGCGTGTTAAAATATCATACAAAAAATTGTCTCTGTTAAACATCATGCCCCAAGCGCGTTGCCCCAAGGTTTGCTTGGCCAGATTATTGCTTTTGCGGTATTCGTTGACGCGGATACGGATACTTTTAGGGTCTGAGTCAATGCCCCCGTCCTGGATGTCCACCATGCCCTCCATCAGGCGGGTGTAGCTGTGGTTATCTTGGCTTTGCACCTTTTCCCGGTAAAAAGCATTGAGCTGGTGCATTTTGGTGGGGTAATTTTTCTTCAGGCGTTTGAGCGCTTCGCGCACAATCATCCGCCCAGAGTCGGAATGGGGTTTGACCATCGCTTCAGCCAGTTCCAACACTTCGGGTTTGAGGCGAATGATTAACGTATCTTCCAGTCGCAGTTTGGCTAGCGCTACGGTGTAGGTTTTAAAACCCAGGCAACTCACCTTGAGGCTGTCTTTGGCATAGGCAGCGGGATAATTCAGGGTAAAAGCCCCCACTTCGTTGCTGACTACCCCCATGCCTCGAGCGGGAATGCCCACATGCGCATATGCAACGGGTATAGACCCCTTGACAGTAAGCACTATTCCATTCAGTTGATAATGCTGCTGAGCCATGGCCAGCGAAAAAATGCCTTGCAAAATGAAGACGCCTAAAAACAGCTTGTGTTTCATATGCTAACTATTGATGGCTCAAGCTTTTCTCTCTTATCTCTTTATATTAACAAAGGTATTTCAAATATTTATTTTATACAACATTATTTTGTCGAATTTTCGTAATGTATTTACTATAATTTTCAATTTTATTTTTGCTTAACTTTAATCCATTATCTGGATTCCTTTTGATTTTTGTAAAAAGTTGTACTTTTTGGTCTTTATACATGGCCGTCCCAACTTTTCCCAGCTCACTTGCATCCGTTTATCAAGTTTTTTCTCCAAATTTGCACTCCAAATTAATTCATCCGGCTGATGCACCACGTGGACATAGAAGCACTAAACCAACAAATCTACATCGACAGCGCCTTTGTAGAAAAACTACACGCCGAAACGGCCAAAGTGATCGTTGGGCAAGAAAAAATGATTGAACGCCTCATGTTGGGTCTGCTCAGCAGGGGACATGTGTTGTTGGAGGGTCTGCCCGGCCTGGCCAAAACGCTGGCCATCAAAACCCTCTCTCAGGCCATTGACGCCAATTTCAGTCGCATCCAGTTTACGCCTGACCTCTTGCCTGCCGACATCATCGGTACCATGATCTACAACCCGGCGCAAAACGAATTCACCGTGCGCAAAGGGCCCATTTTTGCCAACTTCATCCTGGCCGACGAGATCAACCGCGCCCCGGCCAAGGTACAAAGTGCCTTGCTGGAAGCCATGCAAGAGCGCCAGGTCACCATCGGCACGGATACCTTCAAGTTGCAGGAGCCTTTCCTCGTCTTGGCTACCCAAAACCCCATTGAGCAGGAAGGAACCTACCCCTTGCCCGAAGCACAAGTCGACCGCTTCATGCTCAAAGTCAAAATTGGCTATCCCAGCAAAGAAGAAGAGCGAGAGATCATGCGCCGCAACCTCAACGACGAGAGTTTTGGTCAGGAAATCAAACCCGTAGTGCATCCCGACGACATCCTGCGCGCCCGCAACTCGGTACGCAAGGTGTACATGGACGAAAAAATTGAGCGCTACATCCTCGATATCGTGTTTGCTACCCGCAACCCAGCTGATTATGGCTTGAAAAATTTGCAACCCCTCATCAGCTACGGCGCATCACCCCGGGCAAGCATCAACCTGGCCCTGGCTGCCAAAGCCTACGCTTTCCTCAAACGCCGGGGCTACGTCATTCCCGAAGATGTGCGCAACATTTGTATGGATGTACTGCGCCACCGCATGGGCCTGACCTACGAAGCTGAAGCAGAGAATACCACGCAGGAAGACATCGTCAATCGGATTTTGAATACCGTAGAAGTACCGTAAAAGTTGAGGAGTTGAGGAGTTGAGAAGTTTAGGCTACCGCAGCGACTTACTCAACTCCTCAACTCCTCAACTCCTCAACTTTCCCTATGGAGACCAGCGAATTGCTCAAAAAAGTCCGCAAGATCGAGATCAAAATGAAGGGCCTGAGTAAACACCTCTTTTCGGGTGAATACCACAGTGCCTTCAAGGGGCGGGGCATGTCGTTCAGTGAGGTACGCAACTACCAGTACGGCGACGATGTGCGCAACATCGACTGGAACGTAACAGCCCGTACGGGAGAGCCACACATCAAAATTTTTGAGGAAGAACGCGAACTGACCGTGATCCTGCTGGTCGACATCAGTCGTTCGGCGCTTTTTGGCACCGTGGAGCAATTCAAATCCGAAATCATCACCGAAATCAGTGCCCTTGTGGCTTTTTCAGCCATCACGAACAATGACAAAGTAGGATTGATCCTTTTCACCGATCAAATCGAATTGTTCATCCCCGCTCAAAAGGGCAAACAGCACATCCTGCGCATCATCCGCGAGTTGCTCGATTTTCAGCCCAAAGGTGTGGGTACCCGCATCGACAAAGCCCTGGAATACTTCCAGCGCATCATCAAAAAACGCAGCATCTGCTTTTTGGTCAGCGATTTTCTGGGGCAAGGATACGAAGAGCCATTGCGCGTCGCCTCGCGTAAGCATGACCTGGTGGGCGTACGCATTGCCGATCCCGCTGAAGCACAATTGCCCAACATCGGCCTGGTACACGCCCTCGACGCTGAATCGGGTGCCCTCAATTGGGTGGATACCTCTTCAGCCAAAGTACGGGCCACTTACGCTGACTGGTACGAGCGCAATTACCAATACTACCGCAGTGCCTTTTTAAAATGTGGCGCTGACAACCTGGACATTCTCACTACCGAGTCCTATACCACTGCACTGCATCAATTTTTCAAAAAACGTTCAGGCGTATGAGGACACCCGGAATTCGTTTGGTTTTGGCGAGCTGCCTGCTCTGTTTTTTTGCCCTGACTGGCCTGGGAGCACAAGTCAGCGTAACCGCGCAGCTCAAAACCCAGGAAATCCTCATTGGTGACCAGGTTCGTTTGACGGTGCGCATCAGTTTGCCCAGTGGTCCAACTTTTAAATCAGTCAAAATCAAGGAGGCGCTAAAACAGGTGCCCAAGGTAGAATTGGTCGAACAAGGCTCCTTGCTCACCGTCGCCCAGGAACCGCAGCAAATCCTCGAGCAACAGTTTGTACTCACCAGTTTTGAAGCCGGGAGCTACGAAATTCCTCCAATTACCATCGATTTTGAAGAGGGTGGTCTGACCAAAAGTGCCAGCGCCAGCGCTGCCTTACCTCTGAAAGTAGGTTCCATCCCGGTGAATGCCGAACGGGACACCCTGCGCGCCATCAAAGACATCAACCGCGAAGAAATTCGGGTTTCGGATTTTATTTTCCCGGCTTTGATCGTCCTGGTTTTGCTGGCCCTGCTGGGTTTTAGCATTTATTATTTGTTGCGCCGCAAACGGAAGCAGCAACCTGCCGTGGTACTGCCACCACCACCGCCACCCCCTGCCCACGAAACGGCTTTGCAAAAGTTGTTGGAACTGGAGCAATCCGACCTGTTGGATAGCGGAGAGGTAAACGCCTTCCAAACCCAACTGACCTATATCCTGCGGGAGTATCTGGAAGGCCGTTATGGCATCCATGCCCTGGAGTCAACCACGGATGATATTCTCACATCCCTCCGCAACATTGGGGTGCCCGACGATTGGCGGGTACAATTGCGCCAGATGTTACAGACGGCGGATTTGGTCAAATTTGCCAAAGCACAACCACCCTTGAGCTTTCATGTGGAGGCTTTGTACAGCGTCAAAACTTTTGTGGAACAAACGCAAGAGCAAATGGATGACCTACCGTAAAGTTTGGTAGGTGTTGTTTTCAGTTATTTTAAAATCATTACGACTTTTTCAAGATGAAATTTTTACACCCGTATTTTTTTCTCCTGCTGCTGTTGCTGCCCCTGCTGGCCAGGTGGTATTGGCAACAACACAAGCAACGGCATGCTGCAGTGACCCTGCCCAGCTTGCAAGGAGTGGCGGGTGTAGAAACCATCAAGGCTAAGCTGCGGCGCTGGTTGCCCATTTTTCGCGCCCTCGGTTTTATTGCTTTGGTAATTGCCCTGGCTCGTCCGCAGTTGGTATTGAAAGAAGAAAAAATCAAAGCCGAAGGCATCGATATCATGCTTTCGATGGATTTATCGAGTAGTATGCTGGCCCAGGATTTTGAGCCCAATCGCCTGGCGGTTAGTAAAAAAATGGCGATCGAATTTGTCAAGGGTCGCCCCCACGACCGCATTGGCCTGGTCGTTTTTGCTGGCGAAGCGTTTACCCAATGCCCCCTCACCACCGACCACAAAATTGTGGAAGGTTTTTTGGAACAATTGGAATGTGGCAACCTGGAGGATGGCACCGCTATCGGGATGGGTTTGGCCGGAGCAGTGAACCGACTTAAAAGCAGCAAAGCCAAAAGTAAAGTCATCATCCTGCTCACCGATGGGGTCAACAATGTGGGGTACTTCAAACCCCTTACTGCGGGTGAACTAGCCAAAGAACTGGGCATCAAAGTGTATTCCATCGGCGTGGGTACCATTGGCGAAGCACTCACGCCAGTCAGCCGGCTTAGCGATGGCAGTTTCTTTTTGGATTACGCCCAGGTAGAAATTGACGAAGAGTTGCTGCGCGAAATCGCCAAAATGACGGGTGGAAAGTATTTTCGCGCTAAAAACAACCAGGATTTGCGCGAAATTTACAAAACCATCGACCAATTGGAAAAAACCGAAATCCAGGTTACCCGCATCAAAAAATACAGCGAGGAATTTCACCGTTGGGTATTTATTGGATTGCTTTTTCTGCTCGCCGAGTTTGTATTGCGCCAGACTTGGTTGAGGAGTTTGCCATAAGATAGTTGAGGAGGTTGAGGAGTTGAGAAGTTGAGGCTACCGCAGCGACTTTCTCAACTCCTCAACTCCTCAACTCCTCAACTTTTAACTTATGTTTCGCTTCGAGCATCCCATTTATTTGTACGCCTTAGCCATCCTGCCGCTTTTGGTCTTGCTGATGCTGGGGGCCTCGTATGCGCGCAAAAAAGCCCTGAGCCGCCTGGGGAATCCTGAGCTGGTTCAACGCCTGATGCCCGAACGTTCGCCCGTACGCCTGCGCAACAAAAACATCCTCTTTCTCATTGGGCTGTTTTTCATCATCATTGCCCTGGCCAATCCACAATGGGGCACCAAAACCCAGGCGGTACGCCGACAAAGCATCGACATCATTTTTGCCTTGGACATCTCCCAGAGCATGATGTGTCAGGACATTGCTCCCAGCCGGCTGATCCAGGCTCAACGTTTGTGCCAACAACTGATTGAAAAACTCAGTGGCAATCGCCTGGGGGTCATCCTTTTTGCTGGAGAAGCCTATATGCAGGTTCCGCTTACCACCGATTATGAAGCGGTAAGCCTGCTCTTGCAAAGCGCCAATCCTGATATGATCAGTAGCCAGGGTACTTCAATCGGCGAGGCCTTGGCAATTGCACAACAAAGCACCAACAAAAGCAACGGCAACCGCGTCGTACTGGTTATTACCGATGGAGAAGACCACGAAGCCCGGGCCGAAAGCCAGGCCCGGCAAGCAGCCCGGGCGGGCATGAAAATTTTCACCATCGGCATTGGTAGCGAAGCGGGAGGTTTTGTACCTTTTGTGGATGAAAATGGCATGGCTGATTACAAACGCGATATCAGCGGCAAACCCGTATTGTCCAAAATCAATGCCGGGGTACTGCGCAAATTGGCCAGCCTGGGTGGAGGCAGTTTTTTCCGCTTGAATACCCAAAGCGATGCATTGATCGATGCCTTGATGGACAAATTGCAAAAAGTAGAAAAGCGCGAGTACGAACAACGCGTCGTTTCGGAATACCGCAGCCATTTTCAGCTGTTTTTATTGCTGGGCATCGGCTTTTTGTTGGGCGAGTTTTTGGTGCATTACCGGCGACGGTCAAAAACTACTTTGACCAAGAGCTTGTTAAAAGGAAAGTTAAAAGCAGATTCATGAAAACCACCGGCTTGTTGTTGTGCAGCTTATTTTTGGGATTGGCGAATGGCTTGCTGGCTCAAACGGCTCACCAATGGTTGCGCAAAGGAGATCAGGAATACCAGGAGCAGCGCTATGCCGACTCGGAAAGCAATTACCGCAAAGCCCTGGAACGCAAAAATAGCCCCCAGGGCCAGTACAACCTCGGGAATTCCATTTATCAGCAAAAACGCTACCAGGAAGCCCTCACCCGCTATGAAAACGCGGCAAAAAAAGCGACAAATCCTGAAGACAAAGCTGCAGCCTACCACAACCTGGGCAACACTTATTTCCAGCTGAATGAGCTGGACAAAAGCATCAACGCCTTCAAACAAGCCCTGCGTCTGAACCCCAACGACAAAGAAACCAAGTTCAACCTGGCCTTGGCGCAACAACGCAAAAAGCAAGAAGAACAACAAAAACAACGTTCTTCTTCTAACGACGATAAAAACCAGAATCAAAACCAACAACAACCCCAATCCAATCAAGGCCAAAAGCCCAATCAGGACCCCAAACAGAACCAAAATCAACAACAAAGCCAGGGCCAGCCTCAGGAACGCCAGGAGCAGGCCCCACCGCCCAACCTCAGTCAAAAAGAAGCCCAAAACCTGCTGAAAATCATGGATGAGGAAGAACGTAAAGTGCAGGGAAAAATGAAGAGGGCTCAGGGAAGGCCGAAGTCAGGAAAGGATTGGTAAAACAGCTATCAGCTGTGAGCCGTCAGCAATCAGCTTGCTGAACGCTACTAGCTGACAGCTGATTGCTCATTGCTGAAAGCTATAAAAACACACTCATATGCGCAATCTGATCTTCTACACGCTCGCACTGCTTTTCAGCACTGCAATGATGGCCCAGAAAGATGCTAAATTCAGCGTCAAGGTGAGCAGCGACTCGATCCTGTTGGGCAATGAAATCAAAGTGAGTTTTAAACTCGAAAATGGGGAGGGGCGCAAGTTCACTGCGCCAGATTTTGAGCCCCATTTTGTATTGGTCAGCGGGCCGAATACTTTTTCCAGCATGTCGATGACCAATGGGCAAGTCAGTCATACCACCGAGTATAGTTTTTACATCCAACCCAAAGAAACAGGATCGTTTTATATTCCACCAGCCAGTATTGAGGTCAATGGCAAGGCCTTGGAAACCAAGCCGCTTGAAGTTCAGGTATGGCCCAATCCTGAAGGCATCAAAATCAATCCTCGCGAAAAAGAAGCAAGAGAGGACTTTTTTGGCCTTGACCGCAATTTCCCCTCCCTTCGCGACCTCCCCGGTCTTCGCGATTATTGGGGCAACCCCGTCCCTCAACCGACTGAAGACCCCAAGAAAAAGCGCAAAACCTACAAGTTGTAAGATCCATGAGCCTACTTAGAACGATTAGCCTTTTATTCGGTTTCCTGCTTTGTACTACTTTAAGCTGGGCTCAACGCGATAAACCAGAATTTCGGGCCTTTGCCGATGCGAAACAGGTACTCGAAGGTAGTTTTTTTGAAGTCACCTTTGCACTGAGCAATGCCGAAGGCACCAATTTTAAAGCCCCATCTTTTGGTACCGCTTTCACCCTTGTTTCAGGCCCTTCCCGCAGTGCCAGTACCACCATCGTCAATGGGCGCATGTCCAGTGAAATGTCTTTTTCTTATGCCTTGCAGGCTAAAAAAGTAGGCACTTTTACTTTCGGCCCTGCCAGCATGGAGGTCAATGGAAAAGTCCTGCGCAGCAACAGCGTAACCATAGATGTAGTAAAAAACGAAAATGTAGGAAAAACCAGCAAGGCCCAAAAAGGTGAGGAACTGTTCGTTAAAGCCATTCTGAACGCTCGTGAAGCCTATTTGGGTCAGCAGGTCCGGCTAGATTACAAGGTGTATACCCGGGTGGATCTGGAAAATTTCAATTTTGTTGAAGAATCTGATTACGTAGGTTTTTATGTAGAAGACATTCAGCATCCCGATTCCCACATGGAAGAAGAAATTGTGGGCGGTGTACGCTACAATACCCGCATTTTGCGCAGCATTGCCTTGTATCCACAAAAAGAAGGCAAACTCAATATAGAGCCCGCTACCTTGCAGGTGGCAGTGGTAGCAGGTGGAAGTCCTGACCCACTGACCGGGCTCACTTTTGGTGCCGAAATCCGACGGGTACCCTTGCGCACTGAGGCGGTTTCATTACTGGTCAAGCCACTTCCTCCTGGTGCCCCGAGCAGCTTCAGCGGGGGCGTTGGCATCTTCAACATGAGCAGCGTCATCAACCGCACCGAAGTGACGACCGACGATGCCCTGACCCTGCGCCTGACCCTCACGGGTGATGGCGATATGAAACGGGTCCGTGCCCCACAACTCAACCTAGGTGAGGCTTTTGACGTGTACAACCCTAAAACGATCAGTGAAGAAGCGAGCGAAACCGTGGGCCTGCGGGTATCGCGCAAAACCATCGAATACCTGATCATGCCCAAAAAGGCTGGGAAATTCACCATCCAACCAGAGTTTTCTTTTTTCAACGCCGAATCCCGACAGTACGAAACGCTCAAGGACTACTCCTACTCGATTACCGTACGGAAAGGTACAGGTAATGGAGCCAAAAACAATAGTTCGGGGCTGGAGGAAGGCGGCGATCTACAGCCACTCAAGGCAATGACCAGTTTGAGCAAAGGCCACGAACCATTATTTGACAAGCCGCTTTTTTGGATACTGGCACTGGCCCCCTTCCTCGTTTGGGGTGGCGGTAGTTTGTACCAATACTTGCGATTGCTCGGCAAAGAGCGCCGCGATGAAGTACGTTTGCAAAAAAACGCCCGCAAAATTGCCCTGGGCCACCTCAATCAAGCCGAACAACACCTCAAGGCCAATCAAAGCCGCGATTTTTACGATGCAGTTTCAAAAGCCATCCTGGGGTATTTGGGCGATAAGCTGAAAATTCCTAAAGCAGACTGGTCCAAAGAAAAAATTACCGCAGCATTGGCACAACTGAACGTACAACCTGAACTGGTGGAACGCTTGCAAAAACTCCTGCAAAACTGTGAAATGGCCCTCTTTGCCGGACAAGCAAATGCCACTGCAATGCAGGAAACCTATGCCAATGCGCTGGAAATTTTGACCACTGTAGAAGACAATAATTAGGGCTTATTTGAGTTTTTTCCTGTATATTGCAGCGAAAATTCGCCAATTCTCAATAAAAAAATCATCATGACGCTAGAAGAAATCACTGGCCAATTCAAAGCGCTTGCCGACAAGGCTCCTTCCATCGGTAAAACCCTCAAGTTTTCATTTGATGAAGGCACCGTTTTTGTAGACCTAAGTGGCCCCACCGCCAACATCAGCAACGAGGACAAAGAGGCCGATTGTACCATTATCACCAGCCTGGAAACCCTCAACAAGTTGCGCAGTGGTGAACTGAACCCGATGATGGCGGTCATGGGTGGTAAAGTAAAAATCAAAGGTGACATGGGTGTGGCGATGAAGCTGCAGTCTTTGTTTAGTTGATTGATAAAAATTAAAATTCGGTATTCCTGGCTGGATGGCTTGGAATACCGAATCCAAACCTATGCCCGGAGAAAAAAACCTCGTTCAACTCCTAAAAACCATGCAGCCCTGCCTGAACGAGGGGGAATATGTATTTTGTACTGTTGCCAATCTGAACGATATCCCGACCGATCAAATCATCTCCTTTTTTAAAGAAACCGAAGGTTTTACCATCATTCTTGCCAAATCACAAGCCGATCAGTGGCGACTCGACTATTCTTTCGTAGCGGCCTGGATTGCGCTCACTGTGCATTCTGCACTCGACGCCGTTGGACTTACTGCTGCTTTTTCCAATGCGCTCGGCTCCGCAGGCATTAGTTGTAATGTAGTGGCAGCCTTTTACCACGATCATATTTTTGTAGATAAAAAGGATGCGGAGCGGGCGATGGAGGTGTTGTGGGAGTTGTCTAGACAATGAAGGAATTACTGATGACTAAATAATGCTGAATTTACAATAACCAGTTAAATCCCTCTACCATGCCCCAAAAATCTTATCTCATCATTTTGTGCTTCTGCAGCATTTTGGCCTGTTCCAATCAACCAGGATCAAAGCCCCCGCCCAAGGAATACTTTAGCGAAGTAGAAGAAGAATTGGATGAACAACCTGAAGAGCCCCTCAAACCTGGTATAAAAGTACAATTCGAGTTTTACCAGTTTGATACCACCTTTTATGCCTCCAATCCTTATGAAGATAAATCGAAGCGGGTCAGGCGTTGGTCTGAGGTCGACGAGTTTTTTCCCGTTTTCAGGTTTTCAAAAGAGCATTTAGGGATTGCCATTGAAATTGAAGATGGTGGACACTACCCTTTTATTGACAGTATTTTTTGGAAGTTCATCAAAGCTGAACAAAGTGAGGTGGACAACGACCCTTTTACATTTAAAAAATCAAAAAGTCTTGAAGCAGCTTTACTAAAAACCGACACCACTACCTCTTTTTATGTCTATTGCAGCAAAGGCGTCACCAGGAGCTCCATAACCGAGGTTTTGTACAGTTATGATGATTGTTATGTTCTACTCTCGGTCGGACTGACACCAATAGATACCGCTCAATTTGGGCAGCCCTTAATTGCCAGCAAACAATTACTCGAGTTGAAATATGCTACTGTTCCTGCTTTTCAAAAAGACCTGCTGATCGACGATGCCTATTGGGTTTCACGATCGGATTATCAGGATGAAACCCTTCCTCGTCAATTTGCTTACAACGAGGACTATTTTTTGGTGTACGATGATGATTTCCGTTGGTATTATGATAAAAACTCGACTTGCCTATTTCCCACTCGGCGGATTTTTAAACTGGAGGAAGGAAACAAAGTCAAAATGCGCTGGGCAAGTGGGATTGACTTATTTGGGATTGCTTGTGATTGATCAGACAAAAAAATAGCGACGAGCACACCTACTCCAATCCGTATTGCAATTAAAAATATTTTACTCAACTCACATTACTGAGTTGACAGCTTCGCTGCATAATATGAACACCTAATTCCTCATCAAAGCGCGCAGCAGTTCTTCTTTTCGTGTCCTTGCTACCTGCACTTTACTTCCATCAACCAGCTCCAGATAGCCACCATCTGAACGGATGAAAGATTTCACCTGATTGATATTGACTAAATTGGATTGGTGTACCCGAACAAAACCTTGAGGCTTGAGCAAATCTTCGTATTCACGCAGGGTCTGGCAAACCAAAATCTGATGACCATCCAACAAGAAAAATCGGGTATAATTGTTTTCGCCCTGGCAACGAATGATTTGATCCGAAGATACAAATTCCAATTTTTCACCCGTTGCCAAAGCAAGCCGTTTAGGTTGCAGCGGCTTGTTGAGGTTTTGGATGAGTTCTTTTAGCCGCAGGTTCTCATTTTTCTGTTCCAGCATGCGCCGTGCTTTTTGAAGCGCCTCTTGTAGTTCGTTGATTTTAAGGGGCTTCAACAAATAATCCAAGGCACAAAAACGAATGGCATGTAAAGCATAGTGATCGTAGGCCGTAGTAAAGATGACCTCAAAGTCTAGATTGGGCGTCGCTTTTAACAAATCAAATCCTTTCCCATCAGGCAATTCGATGTCCAGAAAAATCAAATCTGGTTGATTTTCCTGGAGCAATTGTTGAGCGGTTTGGATGCTGTCCGCCTCTGCCAATATGTTCACATCCGGGGCGTACTGCTGCAAAAGATTGCGCAATAATTCCCGGTTGTGGTACTCATCTTCAATAATTATGGCGCTATACATAATTTATTCAACTTTCGATGGGCAATTGAATCAAGGCCTCGGTGCCTTGGCCTGATGGCCGAGTTTTGAGGCTGAACCGTGCTTTACCTTTGTACATCAACTGCAGGCGTTGGCGATTGAGTTCCAGGCTTTTTTGCAAACCCTTTGATCCACGGTCTTGTGCCAACTCCAACCCAACGCCATTGTCTCTCACCCAAATTTCGATAAATTGATCATTTTTTTGTACTTCGATTTCCAATTGACCCTTTTCGGTTAAGGGTAAAAAGCCGTGCACAATGCTATTTTCTACCAGAGGCTGCAACAGCATTGGTGGAATCAAGGTATTGTAAGGGTCAATTTGTGGGTCAATTTTTATACTCAGTTCAAAATCCTTCCGCAAAGCCTCAAGCTTACAATACTGCTGGACGATGTTCAATTCTTCATGGATGCTGACCAATTCATCTTTGGTCAAGTTCAGCACACTGCGCATCAAACCACCCAGTTCAGCCAGGTACTCCTGGGCTTTTTCCGTTTTATTAGACAACATCAAGTGTTGAATGGCATTCATGGTATTGAATACAAAATGAGGGTTGAGCTGGGCGCGAATGGCCTGCAGCTGGATTTCAAGCCGCTGACGACGGATGCGTTCCCTGCGCCGAATATACAGACCGGTAAGCCACCAACTCAGGAAAACGGTTGCCAGCACCCGAAGGCTATTCCAGGCCCATTTTTTGATGGCTTTGTAAGGATCAGGTGGTGCTTGTTTGAGAAACTTTGGTACTTTTTCCACAAATTCCTCATTGAATACAGATTGCATGTTTTCATCAATTCGCAATAAATAGTCATAAATTTTCCAATCTTCATCAATGAGGTAGATGCGATTGCATTTGCCGGTTCGTATGTTCCAGTTGAGTTGTGCCCTGATTTGGTCTATCACTTGAGTATTGTTGACAAAAACAAATTTACCATTGTTGTGGTGTTTTAAGGCCTTGTAAAATTCCTGCTGTTTTTTAAAATCTGGAACAAGGCCAAGGTGAATAACCTGAAGCTGCGGGTAGGCCTTTTTGAGTTTCCACAGATCAATGTCATTCGGGCTGATCCAGGAATTAAAGGTTTCGTCAAAGAGGTTCAGCAATACCTTTTTTCCCTTGAAAACAGCGCTTGTTATGATTTGGCCCTTTTCGTCCGTCCCACTAAAGGTCAAAAAAGTTTTTCCTGGCTCAGTATTCAAGCTGTTCTGGTATAGCTTTTTTATACTTTCCGCTTCTTTTGTTTGTCCATATTGCTTGATGAAAGCTTCATATACGGGTTTGATTGCCCCCAAATCAAAGCCCTGTTCAAAAGCCTCCTGGAGCAGTGCGGATTGAGCCAAAAACCTGGGCATACCTTTGTACATCAAACCCGCCAGCGTAAACCGCTCGTTGAGGCTTTTTTGGTTTTTTGCAACTTTCTCAGTATTGGCCCCTCCAGCAAGGCTGCCGATGCGGTACTCAAGCAGGCTCAACAAATACTCCACAAAGATGGGTTGTTGCATGGCAACGTCATTGACCGTAGACAAAGAGTCAATCAAAGCCATAAATGGAGGGGCACCCACTAGAGGTACATCACCCACATTATCGTAAACGCCCCAGGTTCGGAGCAAAACATGAGCATATCGATAATGTAGGCCCCAATAAAATTGCTGGTAAAGCTCATTGCCTAAAGCAGGCTGATCCTTTTTTAGGTTTTGCAAAGCGATTAAAAACTCATCCGCTTGAACTTTTGCAAAGTCTTTAAAACGAGGTGTTTTAGCATTGTAACCCCACCCAGCGTTATTGATGTAGTTGCGCCATCCTTCTTCCTGCGGGGATTTGGCTTCTTGATCTGGGTTTGTATAATCCAGCATATTGCCAAACAAGTGGCTTTTACCATTCAATGGCCACCCCGTTTTGCGATCGAAAAAGAACTTGATGGTATTGGCAGCCGTAAAGCTCCCCGTGTCCACTTGAAACTCAAATTTTGTTTTTAATGACGGGTAATCTCGATAGGAAAAATCCAAAGGTTGTTGCCGAATAACGTAAGCTTTGGTTTCCTCCCAGCCCTTGGGTAGGTGTTTTCCGTATTCATAATAAAAAGCCTCACGTCCAAAGTGGAGATAAGCGATGGGCACCACGTGAGCATATTCATTGATAGGTTGTTCCCAATTTACGACGTAGGAGTGTTTAGTCTTTTGGGCAGGTTCAAAGTAAGGAAATATCCACACCGAGTCTTTGCGCTGCTTGAGCGTTTCATTTGTTTTTTCGACCAATGGGTTTTTAAGGTAACTGTAGGTGATTCGCCCTGCAGTGTTCACCCGCCAATACATCTTGCTATTCGAAATCTGGGCTCCGTAGCTATACCAATTACTTTGTCGATCTTGTTGGGTCAAATATTCCGAATCTATGGCGTCGTTGAGACTAGGAATGTGGATGTACCTCCTTACACAACGTACCTCCAGTAAATGGCTTTGGCTGGTTTTTTGAATGACTTTTAGTTCCCAAAAGGTCTTTTCAACGTGTTTGATGTTGCCATTGTAGTTGGAAGCTTGATAATCTTGATTGTAAACATTGCGGCAGTTGATGCGATAGGTTTGATTTAGTGCGAGATTTAGGATGGGCTTATTTTGTGCCCATGTATTTAAGCAACAGCAGGATAAGCAAAGGAGTAAAACCGCTTTGAAGCCGTAGGTAGTTAACAATTTCTGGGTAAGCATTTTTTCTAATTTTTCGTCAAGTTTATCTTTTTCCATGCTCTCTCAAACCTCGACCTATTAATCCGGCATTTTGACTGAGGCGTTTGCTTTTTTTACAAAGATAAATTACAAAATAAAAAACGGCGACGAGAACTCCCCGCCGCCGTCCGTATTGGCAATAAAGATTCTTAAATCAAATAAATCATCCAGCTACCGCCGTCAAAGCCCGTTTGGCATACACCTCAGCTAGGTGTTTGCGGTAGTCCTCTGCTGCGTAGTGGTCACTTAGGATAGACACTCCTTGTGCCGCCTGAGCAGCTGCAGCAGCGATGTTTTCAGCCGTTGGTGCCTTGCCTTCCAGCGCCTTTTCCACGTTTCCATCGCGGAAACACGCATCGGCTACACCGTTGAACGCTACCCGAACTTTACTGCAAGTACCATTGCTGATTTGTACTACGGCGGCACACCCCACAATGGCGAAGCGAGAAGCTGGTTGCATAAACTTCTGGTAGGTCGATTTGGTGCCTGCGGCAGGAATCGGCACCCGGATTTCGGTCACGATTTCTCCCTCTTGCAGCGCAGTGGTGTAAAAACCCAGGAAAAAATCCTGAGCAGCCAAAGTACGGCTACCCGCTTTGCTGCGCAAAACGATCTCAGCATCGGCAGCAAGCAACACACCTGGCCAATCCGCAGCGGGATCAGCGTGCGCAATACTGCCGCCGATGGTGCCTACGTTGCGCACCTGGGGATCGCCAATCAAGCCAGCTGCCTGGGGCAACATCGCAATGTGCTGAGCCAGGAGCGTTGAGTTGGCAATGTCCTTGTGCGTGCTGGTTGCGCCAATCGCGATGGAATTGCCATCCTGGCGGATGTAGCGCAATTCAGCGATGCGTGCAATGTCGACGAGTGCTCCCGGCTGGTTCAAGCGCAGTTTGAGCGCAGGAATCAGACTATGGCCTCCCGACAAAACTTTGGCATAAACGTCCGGCTGGTTCAACAAGCTCAATGCTTCATCAACTGATCCAGCGCGGTGGTATTCGAAATTTGCAGGAATCATCTTTTTAAATTTATTTTTGATGCATTGCTCGCCAAACCCGTTGCGGAGTCATTGGCATTTCCAGGTTTTTGATGATGCCGAAGGGCGTCAGCGCGTCCATCACAGCATTTACTACCGCTGGGGTAGAACCTATACAACCTGCTTCCCCGGCGCCTTTTACACCCAGTGGGTTGTGGGGGCAAGGAGTCACTTTGCGATCAATTTCAAAAGAGGGTAAATCATCCGCACGTGGCATGGCGTAATCCATAAAGGAGCCCGTCAGCAATTGGCCTTCCGCATCGTAAGCAATACCTTCGAGCATGGCCTGACCAATCCCTTGCGCCAAACCGCCGTGGATTTGACCATCCACAATCATCGGGTTGATCACGTTGCCTACGTCGTCAACGGCGATGAACCGTTTGAGCGTTACCTTACCCGTGTCAGCATCCACTTCCACAATGGCAATGTGGCAACCGAAGGGATAGGTAAAGTTGGTTGGGTCATAGAAGCTGGAGAAATCCAGCCCTGGTTCCAAGCCTGACGGATAATCGTGGGGCACGTAGGCAGTGAGCGCAATGTCGCCGAAACCAATGCTCTTGTCGGTACCTTTCACCGTCCATCTTCCACCTGCGTATTCGAGGTCTTCCTCAGCCGCTTCGAGTTTGTGTGCAGCAATTTTGGCCCCTTTTTCCAACACCTTATCGATGCTCTTCACGATGGCACTCCCGCCTACCGCCAAGGAGCGCGAACCATAAGTCCCCATCCCGAAAGCGACGGAATCAGAATCGCCATGCACAATGTCGATGTCCTCCATGGCAATGCCCAAACGATCGGCCACCACTTGTGCAAAAGTAGTCTCGTGCCCCTGCCCGTGCGAGTGAGAGCCCGTAAATACGCTCACTTTGCCCGTAGGTTGCACGCGCACCTGAGCCGATTCGTACAAACCAGCTCGTGCGCCCAGCGCACCTACTACCGCCGATGGCGCAATACCACAAGCCTCGATATAGGTGGAAAAACCAATGCCCAGGAGTTTGCCATTTTTGCGGGCTTCGGCCTGTTCTTTGCGGAAATTCTCGTAGCCAACCATTTCCAGACCGCGCTCCAGCACGGGCTCGTAGTTGCCACTGTCGTATTGCAGGGCCACCTGAGTTTGGTAACCGGGTTGGGTCACCCCGTCGAAGGCCGGAATGAAGTTTTTGAAGCGCAGCTCCGCGGGATCCATGCCCATTTCCAGGGCAGCAGTATCCATCAGGCGCTCCAGCAGGTAAGTTGCTTCCGGACGACCAGCACCACGGTAAGCATCCACCGCGTTGGTGTGCGTAAACACGGCAGTGACATCTACATGGATTTTAGGCGTGGTGTACAAACCTTGCAACAAGGTACCATGCAGGTAGGTAGGCACCGCAGGTGCAAAAGTAGAAAGGTAAGCCCCAAGGTTGGCAAAGGTACTCACGCGCAGGGCGGTGATGTTGCCTTCCTTGTCAAAACCCATCTCTGCGGTAGTCACGTGATCGCGACCATGCGCGTCGGTGAGGAAGGCTTCACTACGAGTGGAAGTCCATTTGATGGGACGGCCAATTTGTTTGGAAGCCCAAATCACCAGTGCCTCTTCGATGTAGTGGAAAATTTTGCTACCAAAACCTCCACCTACGTCGGGTGCGACAACCTGCACCTTATGCTCAGGAATGCCGAGCACAAAGGCGCACATAAGCAAGCGCGTCAAGTGTGGGTTTTGTGAAGTGGTATACAAGGTGAACTTATCCTTGGAGTCATCGTAGTGTCCGATTGCTGAGCGCGGTTCGATGGCGTTGGGGGCCATCCGTTGGTTGATCAAATCCAGGCGGGTTACGTGGTGCGATGCAGCAATGGCAGCATCCACTTCCGCCTTGGGGTTGCCCAATTCCCAGTCAAAACAAATGTTATTGGGGGCATTGTCGTGTACCTGTGGTGCTCCGGCCTTGACAGCCTCGGCTGGGTTGGTCACGGCTGGTAGTACCTCGTAGTCGATTTCGATGAGGTCGGCGGCGTCGCGGGCAGTAGCCAGGTCTTCCGCGATCACCACGGCAACCCCGTCACCCACGTGTTTGACCCGATCGGCCACCAAGAGGGGGTGGGGCGGCTCCTTCATGGTGGTGCCGTCTTTGAAATTGACCTGCCAACCAGCGGGAACCCCGTTGATGCCAGCGGCGGCAATGTCTTTGCCTGTAAAGATCGCAACTACCCCAGGGTGAGCCAAGGCCGTGTCAATATCGATGCTTTTGATGATGGCGTGGGCATAAGGGCTGCGCACGATATGGGCGTGGGTCATGCCAACGAGTTTGATGTCGTCGGTGTATTTGCCTTTGCCCGTGGTAAAGCGCTTGTCTTCAACGCGCTTTACGGATTGACCGATGTATGTCATAGTACTGCTGCGTTGGTTTCTTTTAATTTTTTAGCGGCCCACTGAATCGAGCGGACAATGTTGTGGTACCCGGTGCAACGGCAGAAATTGCCTTCGAGTGCGTGCCGGATTTCGGTTTCGGATGGATCGGGATTGTTTTGCAACAAATCGGCGGCGGCCATGATCATGCCCGGGGTACAAAACCCACACTGCAAACCATGTTCTTCTTTAAAACCTTCCTGAATGGGGTGCAGGCTGCCGTTTTTGGCCAGGCCCTCCACCGTCGTCACACTACACCCGTCGACCTGTGCGGCCAGGGTGGTACAGGATTTTACGGCCTGGCCGTCCACCAGTACCGTACAAGCTCCGCAACTACTGGTATCGCAGCCTACGTGCGATCCGGTAAGTCCCAAAGCTTCACGGAGGTGGTACACCAGCAACTGGCGAGGTTCAACCTCACTGGTGTATTTTTTCCCGTTAATGCTTACTGAAATTTTTACTGACATAGGTTATGGTAATTTGTGTCTTGCGAAAATGGTAATCTCAGTCTACAGAAGATCCTGTCAAAAGAAGAGTATCTCTTTAACAAAAAGGAGATACGAGAATTTTATTTCGTCGGGTTGCCAAATCAAGTGATTTTTTTGGGAAAATGCAAGAAAGGCGGAATATTTGGGAGTTATTTAGAATGGGTCTAAGGTGGAGAGAGGTTATAAACCGTTATTTAAATTTTCGCCTGAAAACCAGTTATCAAATCAATGTATTCCTTCGCCAAATTTTGAACCTGACCCTCCGTCCAGCCGAATTCCCGACCCAACAATTGTGCAACCTGCGGAGTCACTTCTTTCGTTGCTGCCCAATCCAATACTTCCAGGCGCAGGCGTCGGGCCAGCACGTCCCGGGGATTCACGGCCATTTCGGCGCGAGCCTGGTAAATTACTTCTGCCTGGATAAAAGGATAAGCGGGGTGCAAGCGGCTGCGCCAGGCAGTATTTTCACTCAACAGTTCCAGAACCTGGATGGCGCGGCTGCCGTATTTGAGGGAAAGGTGTTCACAAACATCAGCATCAAGACCAAACTGGCTGGCCCAGTTTGGCCAGGCGTGGGGGTCGTAACCTTCCGCGCCAGCAAGCCGTTGTTCTGCGGTGCGGCAAGTTGCTTCGCTGGCCAAATGTTGGCAAGCCTCATCAATCGTATCGGCGGCCATCAGGCGGTAAGTGGTCCATTTCCCGCCCAGGAGGCTGAGTAATCCAGACTGGGCGTCCCATTCCACTTCGTGGTCGCGCACCAGGGCTTTGGTGGAGCGGCTGGGGTCAGAGGCGATCAAGGGGCGAAGGCCTCCAAAACCTGCTTTAACCTGCTCTACACCAATTGGTTTATCTAGGTAACGATTCAGGTTCTCGATTAAAAACTCGCTTTCATCTCGCTCCAGAAGGGGTTCTTCTTCACTTTGGTAAGGCGTGTCCGTTGTGCCCAACAGAAGTTTGTTTTCCCAGGGGATGGCAAAAATGACCCGGCCATCGGTGGTTTTAGGGATCAGTAATGCCGTTTCCGCGCTGCCCAAGGTTTCAAGTGGCAAAACGGCGTGGACTCCTTTGCTGGGAATAATCCGAGCGGACAGGTCTAAATTGGCCTGTTGGCGTACAAAATCGGCGTGGGCCCCGGTACAATTGATGAACAAACGGGCGCGAATGGAAAATTGCTCGCCGCTCAACTCATCCTGCACCCGGGCAGCCAGGAGTTTGCCTTGCTCGTCTTTTTCAAAACCGAGCAGAGGCAGGTGGTTGGCTAGGGTGGTTCCTTTTTCTGCCGCTGTTTTGGCGAGGAGCATGCAATAGCGGGCGTCGTCTAGTTGGCCATCGTAGTACAAAACTGCACTGTGCAATTTTGGGCTAAGGCCTTTGGCGCGTTGCAAAACCTCCTTTTTGCTGATCCAGCGACTTTTGGGCATGCTGTCGCCTTTGGCAAAGGCATCGTATACGCGCAGGCCAATGGCGTAATAACAGCCTTCCACCCAGGAATAACAAGGGGTGAGTAGGGGTAGAGGATGAGCCAAGAAGGGGGCGTTCTGGATCACGATATGACGCTCCTCCAATCCGTGGCGCACTTGTTTGAGTTGGGCCAGATCAAAATTATTGACGGCTTGCTCCAGGTAACGAACGCCACCATGGATGAGTTTGGTCGACTTGGAAGATGTGGCGGCAGCAAAGTCGTCTTTTTCAATCAAGGCGACTTTGAAGCCACGCAGGGCTGCATCCAGCGCACATCCAGCGCCCGAAGCGCCCGCGCCAATGATGCAGATGTCGAATGATTCCGTTTGGAGTTTGTGCAGATGTTGAACGCGATTCACTTGGTTCGGCAGTTTGGCCGAAGTTAGGGATTATTCTGGAAAATCTGGTTCTTCAGTGCAAAGAGCTTAATTCCATAAGAAAAATCAACGGTATAACTCCATCACATAATGCGGAAAATCACGGCAAACTCTCGAACAAAAGTTCTCACTGGTTCTCCATTGAGCAAAGATGGCTCCCATTTGGGCATCTTATTGAGCATCCGAATCACCTCTTCGTTTAAACCATCTGCAAGTCCGCTGGTGATCTCTGGGTGTGTAATGCTGCCATCTTTTTCAATAAAAAATTGAACCATTACATTTCCTTGGGTCTTATGGTATTTAGCCAATTCTGGGTATTTGATATTCTGGGCCATGTAGCGAAATAAAGCTTGGTCCTCCCCTGGAAATCTGGCTGCTTTTTCTACTCCATCACAAATGAGTTTGTCTTTCTCTAGGGTTGCTATGGCTACATAATCAAAACGAATGGGCAAGCCCATCTCTACATTGACGTCTGTTCCTTTGAGCTTGCCGGGGACCCATTTTGGCATGGCTTTAACTACGCGTGTAGCTTCCTCATCTGCGGCTGGTGCCAGGCCTTTTATGATGCCGACATTCCCAACTGTGCCATCTTTAAAGACTACAAATTTCACCATTACCTGCCCAAAGACTTTGCGATCAGCGTCAGTGTATGGCATCTTCAGGTTCTGGGCTAAAAATTTCAAAAGCGCTTCCTTTCCCCCCGAGAATTCGGGAAGTTGATCCACTTTGCGGTAAATTTCTCCAGGAATGGAATCTTGATAAGGACTTGCTTTTGCGCTTAGATTGAACGGCACAAAAAACAGCAACAAACAAACCTGAAAGGCTTTGCGTTTCCAGTTGGCAAATATGCCTGAATTTGGCTGCTGTGGTTGCATTAGGTGTTCCATATTGTAACAGTTATTTAGTTTCAAAATCAATTATGGTCCGCTGATCTTCTCTTATTCCAATTTAAACCGAATGGGCAAGTTGAAAAAGACACGAACTGCTTGTCCTTTTAATTTGCCAGGTATCCACGCCGGCATGAGCGACATTACGCGTAAGGCTTCTTCATCACAAGATTTGTTGAATCCTCTGATCACTTTAAAATGTGAAAGGCTCCCATCTTTTTCAACAATGAAACCAATCACTACCATGCCTTGAACCTCCTTTTCCTTAGCATCTGTAGGGTAGTTGATGTTTTCTGCTAAATAGCGCAACAATGCTGCTTGCCCATCTGGAAAAGAAGGCATTTCATCAACCACTTTATACACATCAGCAAATTCATCTTCTTCCAACTTAAATGGTACGTAGATCATTTGTTTGGCCGCAATCGGCTCCCCATCCAAAGTGGCAGGTTTCCATTTAGGCATCATTTTTAAGAGGCGGATGGCTTCTTCATCACAACCTGCTCCTATCCCTCGCTCCACTAAAAAGTTTTCTGGTGTTCCATTCTTGCTAACCGTAAACCGAACCAAAACTGAACCAAACACGCCATTTTCTTTAGCAATTTTTGGATATTCCAAGTTTTCAGCCAGATAGGCCTTTAGCCCTGAAGCGCCTCCTGGGAAAGTAGCCTTTGTTACGGCTCCCGGAAAATCGATATCGAAATAGAGGGATTGGCGGATTTCGCTACTGATTTGAGCGTGATCGCTCTGGATTCTACCCTTAATTACCGGGCGATAATAAGTGATTGGCAATCGAACCCAGGTCGAGACAGGCAAATCATCATTTAGACCTGGGAACCATTTTGGCATGGCATTGATCAACTTTTTCGCTGCTATGCTTGCAGTGTCATTTTGTCCCCAGATTATTTTGGGTTCAAGGACTTTACCATCTGCGTTGACGACAAACTCCACAATAACCAGGCGCTCTTCGGCAAGATCAGCAACCAGGGGAAAATCAAGATTTGTATCAAGGTATTTTTTTAAGGCAGGTATTCCACCTGGGAAAGTGGGTATTTCGTCTACTGTGGCCAAAGGATCAGTTTGCGCCAAAGCGAGACTTAGCTGAAAAACAAACAGGCTTAGGGTTAAAAGAAACCAAGGTTTACGCTGTGGGTTAGCATTATTTTTCATTGGGCACAGTTTTGTTATTAACCCAAAGATAAACGATTTTTTAACCCTTCAAACTGTCCAGTAAAAATTTTATATGCGCAATAAATGCTTTAGGATCGTCGCGATGAATAAAGTGCCCACATTGTGATAAGTAGATGAGCGAACCACCTTTGCTGGATTGATAGATGAATTTTCGCCAACGCTCCATGTTCACATTGGTGCGTGCATGGAAGAAGGCCTCCTGATCAAAATCCTTACTGCGCCGATCTAAAGGGACTTCAAATTTGCCGCCCATGAAAAAATAAATAGGGACATTGGGCAGGGGCAAGTTTTTGATTTCTGCAAAATCTGTTCGCCTCAACTCGCCCAGAACCTGCGCTTCACTCCAGGGGCCGTAGCGTACGGAATCGACAGTGGTGGCGGGTTTGTACAAACGCGCATACAACATTTCATCAATCTTCTTTTCAGGCACCCCGATGCTTCGAAAAATGTTGTTCCAATCGGCTTTGGTTTCGGTAAAATCTGCCGGGTCCAACATCACCAGGCCCACTACGTACTGTGGATAATACCCGGCAAATGCGCGGCTGTACAAGCCCCCCATCGAATGCCCGACCAACAGGTAAGGCGGGTCAATGTGTAAGGTATCCAGAATGGCTTTTAAATTTTGGGAAACCAACTGAGCGGTAGGCAGTTGGTAAACTTTGTCGGATTGGCCGATGCCTGCACGATCATAGGCAAAAACGGGGGCGTATTTTGCGATTTCGTCAATCACCGTATCCCAGGTACCCAGCCCCATTCCCATGCCGTTTTCAAAAATGATGGTGGGTACCGATATTTTTTTTTAATTCAAAACCTTTGGTATAAACCTGGTATTGGTGCCCCTTAACTCGGACCAATTTTGTTTGTGTCTGGGTCGCCAGCGCCAACAGGCAGAGTAAAAATGAGGCAACTATTTTCATACTACATTTGCTTTGATTGGAGGGAAAATAATTGCCTCATTTCGCTATTTCTGAAAGCTTTATTTATTGCTTCAACACCTTCTGGCTGTATTGCTCGCTACCTTGAGTAATCCGCAGCAGGTACTCCCCTTTGGGCTCTTTGCTCAGGTCGATTTGACCATTGTAGGTACCGTCAAACTTGGTGAGCGACTGCTGGTAAACCCGCTGTCCGGCCATATTGTATACTTCAATGTTGGTTGCCTTACCCTCCGCACGGAAGCTCAGGTTGAAGAGCCCTTTGCTGGGGTTGGGCGAGGCTTTGAAATCCTGCACTTTGAGGAGATTTGTGTTGGTAGGCAATAAGGTAGGCTTCTTATCCTCCAATTTAAAACGAATGGGGAGGTTGAATTGGACAGGGACGACCTTATTGTTCTGCATACCAGGTGTCCAGCGGGTAAGTTGGACAACACGCAGGGCTTCCTCATCACAACCAGCTCCAATGCCCTTTACCACCTTTGCTCCGCTTACTCGGCCATCTGTTTCAATGATAAATTGTACAACGACCATCCCTTCTACGCCATTTTCTTTGGCAACTGTGGGGTATTTGATGTTTTTTGCCAGAAATTGAAGTAAGCCTTCCTGGCCATCCTCATAAGCAGGCATCCGATCCACTACCTTGAAAACCTCTTTGGTTGCTTCACCCTTTTTATCAGCGGCTTCACCTTCCAACATAAAGCGGATCGGCAGGTTGAACTGTACATTTACGGCCTGTCCTTTCTGCAGGCCGGGCTTCCATTTGGGCATCATCTTCACTACCCGCAGTGCTTCTTCATTGGCACCACCACCGATACCCTGTACAACATGAGGATCTCTGATCGTACCATCCTTATCGATGATGAATTGTACCACGACCATGCCCTGGATGTTTTCTTTCTTAGCTGCTTCCGGGTAACGCACGTTTTGTGATAAAAACTTAATCAAATCATCCATACCACCGGGATACTCTGGCATTTTTTCTACTATTTTAAAAACGGTAGCTGGGACGGAGTCTCGCCGGGAAGGGTAACCTACGACTACGAGCTCTTTCGCAGTATTGGCTCTGGATGGATAGCCAGCAACTACAACTTCTTGAGGAGCTTGGGGATTTAAGGCATATCCTTGAACCACTACTTCTTTCACCTGATTGGGTTGCAAGGGAAAACCTTCCACTACAATTGCTTTCTCAGGAATGGCTTTGAATGGATAACCCGTTACTACCACTTCTTTGACCGAGTTGGGTATGGTGTCTCTACGAATCACCACTTCCTTGGACAGGTTGCTGTGAATGGGTTGTTCTACCTTACCTTTTTCAACCACAGTTGGCACCATCATGGGCGGCGGCGGTGGCAGGGTGGAATTTTGCGAAGTGGTGGGCACTTGGGCCTCAATGTTGATTTGGGCAAACAAAAAGCCCAGTCCAACCAGCAGCGGCAAGCTTAGCGCATAGCGCAATTGTGCCCGGCCCTCTGTTTTTTTGCGCATCATCATGTGAATACGTTTTTTGAGTTGAGATGTAGAAAAATGGTTTACGAGGGCAATCGAAGGTCCGGACAAGGATTGCCTGATCAAGAGGTGGCCGTATTGTTTGCGGTTGGCGTTTTGAAGCACCGCCGCATCGGCCAAATATTCGTGCACGTCTCTTAATGCCTGGGAATAGCGGTAAGCCAATGGGTTGAACCAACAAATGGCTTTGATGATTTCGCTGAACAGTACGTCCAGCGTGTGGTATTGCAGGATATGGGTTTCCTCGTGGCGCAACATGTACTCGCGTTCGAGGTTTTCATCTTCAAGTTCGGCGGGCCAAAACAGGCAACGCATAAAGGAAAACGGTGCTTTCACCTCCTCACTGTACACCAGGGTATACTTGCCCATCGCTTGTTTGTTTCCCCAACGATAAATGCGGTACAATTGAAACAGCCCCACCAAAAAGCGCAATAAACAGTAAGCTACGCCCCCCCAATACAACCAGGGCCAGATGTCCCAGGCCGCGCTGGTCGGCACCTGGATGGTGATTTCGGGCAGGGTGTAGGGCTGGTTGACCAGGTTGTTGGCCCGGACTACCACTTCAGGTAGCCAATTGCTGTCCTCAATTGGGTCGGCTGGGGCACCCAGGGAAATGCGCACCATGGGCACCACCAGCCCCAACAGTAGGGTGATCAATAAATAGGCTCGATTGAGTTTGAAAAAGGTCGTTTTTTCCAAAATCAAGCGGTACAACACATAAAATACCAGCCAGCAAATGGCGACTTTGAGTAGGTAGTTCATCGCGATGATCGGTGTATATTGGGCAAAATAAGTGTTCATTTTTCTTGAGCCAAAGGATTAGATAAGACACTTTAAATGAAGCGTTTACTTATCTAATCCTTTGGCAAAATGAACACTTATTTTTTCGCCCTAAAAGATCAACAAAAAATTTCCCGGTTCAATTCCTAAGGGACATAGTTATCCTGGGCTTGCAATCGCAGCCAAATGAATAGATGCACAAGGCATGTATTTTGGTGTACGATTATTCGTCGGTATCCAACACCTCCATTAAGTCGGATAAATCTTTGATGCCCAGATTCTTTTCTTTGACCAAAAACGAAACGAGATCCAGGGTAGAGCCAGCGAAATAGTCATTGACCAACTTGTTCAAACTTTGTTTGCCGTATTGATCTTTGGAAACCAAGGGGAAATACTCATAGGTGCGACCATAAGCCTTGTGGCCCACAAATCCTTTTTCTTCCAAAATGCGCACGATGGTCGAAACAGTACTGTGGGGGGGTTTTTCCTGGCCTTCCTGCCCGGCAATATAGTCACGCATGGCGGCAACGGTGCAAGGGCCCAAATCCCACATGATCTGCATCAATTCTTCTTCGGCTTTGGTCAACTGTTTCATATCGATAATAAACTTGTTGGTTCAAATGTATAACGTATTTTTTAGTTAAACAACTATTAGGTCTACTTTTTTGACGTATTTTTTAGTTATAGATTAAAATACACGGTTCAATTGCCCGGCTGACCAATATACCGACAGTAAATCTTTCGCAAACTCTCCTTGTAATTTGTTGAATTTCAATTGGGTTTCAATCAATTTTTGCTCGCGGCTATTGATCAAAAAAATCGAACTCTCCCCTACTTCAAACTTGCGTTGTTCGGCCTGGAGCAAGGTTTGCAAATTGCGCAGCAGTACCTGGTAGCGTTGGATTTGATTGCGGCTGTTTTCCAAGTCGTTGTAATACCCACGGACTTTATTTTCGATTTCAATCCGTTTTTGCTCCAGTTTATTGCTGGTTTGTTGTTGTTTGATTTGTACCAATTCCATTTTACCCCGCTCTTTGCGCAGGAAAAGGGGAAAAGAAAAATTGAGCCCCCACTTGAAGTTGGTTCCCAGCGCTTCAGTCAGCGTCAAGCTCGGATCTTCTTTGGTAGGAGCAGTAAAGTCAAAACCCCGGCCAAGGAAATTGTAACTCACATCCAAACGCGGCTTGAATTGCTCAGCGGCCAGGCGGCGGTCGACCTCCAGTTGGCGCAAATCAACCTGGAGAACCCGTAAATCTGGGTGTTGAAGGGCCAGTTGTTGAGTGAAAGAATCAAGTGGCAGGCTGGGCAATTGCACCACATCCTGCAAAGGAACGGGCTGCCAATTCCAGCTTTCACCGATCGCGGGAGCTCGCCCCTGATTCCACTGCAAAGCCTGCATGCTCAAAGTGGCGTTGCGGTAAGTAACCAAGGCATCATTGAGTTCCAGCTGCCAGTTTTGCACCTGGGTAAAGGTTTCGATGGTATCCACGCCTGGTTTGTCTCCCAAAAAATAACTGGCTCGAATCCCCCGAAAGCGGGTCAGCGATAGTTGGTACGCTTGCTCCGTAACGCGCCACTGGTTGTAGGCAATGGCCCAATTTATGTAGGTAATACCCGCTTGCAGAAGTAAGTCGTTGAACAAACCCTGTCGCTCTGCGGCCAGGCCCTCCCGATCCAATTGCGCATTTTGCAGACCAGCCCGATTGCCATCAAACAACAGGCCATTTAGTAGAGGCACGGTGAGCCCCAACACAGCCTGACCAGGGTCAGGGAGTCTATTTTCAGCATTCAAATAAGTGCCCCCGGCACTGTTAAAAGCACCTTTGAATTCCACGCCCCATTGAGTGGTAACTTTGGCACCCACCTCTCCAATTCGGTAGTATCGGGTTCCGTCAAAGGATTTTTGCTGCCAGTCAGAAAACAGCTTGGGATCAAAAGCTCCACGCGCCTGGCGAACTTGGGCTTCCGCCTGGCGAAGCAACAAGTCAGCATTCCGGGCAATGGGGTGCTCTTGTTTGATATTGCCTAAAAATTGGCTAAAGGGCAATACAGGAACCGTATCATTTTGAGCTCCATACAATGGTCCCATAACCACCAACAAAACACACAAAGTCAAATAAGGTCTCATTTTATTTTAAGCTCTTAACAGGTGCCTTCAATTTGGGTTCTTCCGATTTCCCTTCTTCCTTTTGGTAATAATTGGGCGGGAAACCATTGAGCTGACGCCACAATTCGTACCACAAAGGTACATTTTGCAAAAGGGCAATGCCTTGAGCACCCGAGCCTGGGCGCAAGGCTGTGGGCCATTTTTTTCCATCCCTCTCGTCGGGAGCGATTAAAATGCGGTACTTACCATTGTCACTAATGATGTTGTCAATGGCAACGATCTTACCTTTAAACGTCCCGAAAGAAAAACCCGGCCAACCTGAAAAAACGATGGCGGGCCAGCCATCAAACAAAAAGCGTACTTCCTGGCCCAGGTTGACCAGAGGATAATCCAAGGGTTTGACATACATTTCCACCGCCAGGGTATACTGTTTGGGTAAAATACTGAGGATGGCTTCGCCTTCTTTGATGTTTTCACCAATCCCGGCCTGCAGCGCTTTCGCTACCACCCCATCCTGAGGTGCCAGCACATAGTAAAAGGCATTGCGCTGGCGGTAGTTTTCTACCTGGATCGAGAGTTTGCTGACGTCTGCTTCGGTAGAGAATTGTTCGGATAGTGCGCTGGCAATGTCCGACTCGGCTTTGGCAATTTTTTGGGCAGTTTCAGCCATCACCTGCCGTAATTCTGTGCGCACGATTTGCAGCTCCTGGCGGGCGATGTTCACCTTGTTGCGCGCATCCACCACTTTGGCCTCGGTTTCTTGTACTTTGAAGCGTTTGTCTTCTACCTCGGTGCGCGGCTTGATGCCCTCCCTGTACAAGGCATCGGTACGGGCGAGTTGCACCCTTGCAATGGAGTCATCCAGTATAGCCCGTCGAAAGGCGATGCTATCGGTGATGATTTTGAGTCGGGATTGCTGCACCTTGTTCTGCAGTTGGTTGCGCTTTTGGATCAGTTCTTCCTGATAAGCGCTGATTTGCTCACTAAGGGCATTGGCCTTGCGTTGGTAAGCGCCAATGGAGCCTGTTTTGGCATTGACCTGCTTTTGGGTGCGTTCCACAATTTGTGGGTCGAAATAGTCGGATTTGATTTCCGTTAAGTGCAAGATAGTGTCCCCTTTGCTGATGGTATCCCCCTCTCGCACATACCAGCGTTCAATTTGCCCGGCAATGGTGGATTGTACGGTTTGAGGGCGGTGTTCTGGCCGCAGAGTAGTGACCTTACCTTTGGATTGGATGTTTTGGGTCCAGGGTAAGAATAAAAAGATTATGGCCGCAATAAAAAGTCCGCCCATCCAACGCGCAAACATCACGTTGGCACTGGAGAGTGAAGTTTTTTCAAAGGACTTGTACTTGTCCTGAGGAATTTGATGAGAGATTGAATCTGGTGATATGTTGAGCATGGTCTTTAGTTGAGGGGTTGAGAAGGTTGAGGCTTCCGCAGTGATCTGTGCACTTCGGCTTCGCTCAGTGACCAGATCACCGCGGAAGCCTCAACCTTCTCAACCCAATAATTCAATTTCTTTACTCCGGAAAGTCGATTCAAACAGCGGATGGCCCTGCAGCGAATTCCAGGTGCCTTCAGCGACAATCTGACCATTCTCCATCAGTAGGATGCGGTCGCATTGTGTGGCGACTACCGGATCGGTGGATACAGCCAACAGCGTCCAGGGCGCATCGCGGCGTGTGATGAAGGAAGCGATGAAGTCGCGGTCTTTTGATTCCAAGCTTTTGAAAAAGTCTTCGGCAAGGAGCAATTTGGGCTTGGTAACCACCGAGCGAAGTAGAATGAGCTTGGTGCGTATGGTATGTGGAATGTTGCGCCCTTCGGGCAACAACTGCGTGTCATAACCATGAGGGAGGTTGCGGATGTAAGCCGCAATGCCCAGCTCTTCTGCCAACCCAACGATGTCTTCGAGTGGAGTATCGGGGTTACCCAGGTTGATGTTTTCGAGGATTGAACCCTTAAAAATATTGGATTCGTTGATGTAGTCCCCGATGCTGCCACGCAGGCTACACAAGTCCAGGCTTTTGAGGGGAAAGCCATTGTAGGCAAGGCTCCCTTCAAACTCGGAATAAAGTCCTGCAATGAGTTGCAACAGGGTGCTTTTTCCTGAACTCTGCGTGCCAGCAATACAGACCCTTTCGCCGGGCTTTACTTCGAAGGTTACGCCGGAGAGGGTTTGTTTATCAGAATCTTCAAACCTGAAACTGAGGTTTTCAACCTGCAAGTGTAGAGGTTGGTTGTGGCGGTCAATTTGATGAAACCGCAGGCCATCCGGTTTTTCTACTGGCAAATCGGTCACAAAGCCCAATTTGTCTAATGCGGTCAGCACGTCGTAAATTACCTCCATCGTGAGGATCAGTTTTTCTACGTTGCTAATTACAATGATGACCACAATTTCAGCAGCTACGAATTGGCCAATGGTCATTTGGTTGTTGATGACCAAGTAACTGCCCAAAGCCAGGAGGGCAAAAGTAATGATTACCTTGAATCCAACGATGACCCCGTATTGAAAGCGTAAAATTTTGAAGTGCTCGGCACGATTGTCGAGGTATTTGGTGACCAGTCCATCGGTACGGCGCAGCGGATAGGGCGAATAACCCGCCATTTTGAAGGTACTCAGGGAACGAGCCATCTCCTCCAACCAATATACCACCTCATATTTGTACTTGGATTCGCTCAAACTGGTAGACAAGCCCCTTGGCCCCGTAAAACGATAGACCAAAAAAAGCAGGAGGGCAAGAAATACCCCAAAAAAAGCAAAGAATGAATGATAAAAGGCCATTAGAATGACTCCAAAAATGATGTTCAAAATCGCTTCTGAAAAGTCAATCAATATTTTAGGGAGGCCCTTCTGTAAATTTAAGGTATCAAAAAATCGATTCACTAGCTCCGGGGGATAAAAACGCGTCAGCGAATCCACCTTCAAGCGGGGCAAACGGAATGAAAAATCAAAAGAACTGCGCACAAAAACCCGTCGTTGTAGGGTTTCGGTGATGGTAATTTGCATTATTTTGATGATGCCTGTCAGGGCGGTGCCCATGGTGACTACGGCGATCAAAATCCAAAGCGCCGCCGAAAAATCTCCACCGCTGATGAACCCAATGATCGCCTGTACCCCCAGGGGGAGAATCAGGCCAATCAGACCAGCAAAGATGGAATTGAGGTAAATGTAGTAGATGTCTTTGCGGTCTAGCCGTAACAATTGGAAAAAACGCTTTAGAGGATGGATATTGGAGTTACCAGCCATTCACATTTAAATTTTTAGATTAAGGTCACAATGCTTACCACGCGTGTGATCGAGCAAAAAAACTTGATTATTTTTTTATTTAGCAGTGGGGCAAAATGAGCACTTATTTTTTATCGCCCCTTGATTATAACGCAAAAAATTGCTTCCCGGTTTTGGGTTTTGAATAGAAAGCTCACTTGAGATGAACCACTCGATTTCCTATTCAAAACTCAAAACAGGGAGTTAATTTAGCTGCGTTACTTAACTCAAAATATCCTCAATTTGTTTAGCAGTATACAATCTCCGCATTTGCGCCTGCAATTTTTGGCGGGCAAAGAAAATCCTACTTTTGATGGTACCCAGCGGCACCTCCAGTTCATCGGCAATTTCCTCGTACTTAAATCCTTGGAAATGCATCAGGAAGGGAATGCGCACCCAGTCCTCCAGGGTGTTTACCACCTTAATGATTTCCTCCTGCATTACAGTAGATTCACCCTGATTGCTCACTGATTGATGGCCTGAATCCAGGAGGTAATCGTTGGATGTATTGTCATTGAGCGTTTGGCGGCGCTTGCGCTTGCGGTACTCGTTGATGAAAGAATTGCGCATAATGGTCATCAGCCAGGCGCGCAAATTGGTCTGGGGTTCGTACCGATCCCGATATTTAAAAGCTTTAAATGCAGTTTCTTGCACCAAATCACGGGCGGATTCTTCGTCCTTGGTCAGGTTAAGGGCAAAGGAGAACAACGTTCTGCGCAAACGGTCAAACTGAGTTGAAAATTCGATCGTGGACATGGCTTGAGTTTTTACTACTTTAAATAATAGTATTACTATCAACAAAGATAGCTGCTCCTTGTTCATTGTGCAAGTCTTTGTGGAAGTTTTTTTAGAAAAAAATTAAACAAAAACATTACTGTAATTACAAAGAGCTGATTTTGAGCCAAATAAAAAAGAGCCATTGGAGTAGTCGTTTTCACCACACTCGTTTTACCTTTATCCCAATGGAAAATAAATTATGGTCTCCCTGGATTCGTGGCTTTGAAGCCTTCTTGCTGTTGGAACGAAGTTTATCGCCCAATACCATTGAAGCCTATAAACGCGATCTGGGGAAATTGGCGGAATACTTGCTTTTGCAGGATCGGAAGGTGCCCCCCAGCGAAATACAAACGGAGGATTTGTTTCAGTTTCTGATGTCGCTGAACGACCTGGGGCTCAGTGCCCCCTCGCAGGCACGCTTGATTTCGGCGCTCAAAACTTTTTACAAATACCTCCTGTTGGAAGGGGGTGTTCTGAATGACCCTACCGCTTTATTGGAAGGGCCAAGACTGCAACGTGCGATTCCATCCGTATTGAGTTACGAAGAAATACAGGCCATGCTGGCTACCATTGATTTGAGTACGCCCCTTGGCTTGCGCAATCGCGCCATCCTGGAACTCTTATACGCCTGCGGACTGCGGGTGAGCGAGTTGTGTGATTTGCGCCTGTCCAACCTGTTTCTGGATATTGAGTTCATTCGCATCATCGGTAAAGGCAACAAGGAACGGATCATTCCCATCGGCGCCGATGCCATCAAACACCTGCGCTTTTACCTGGATAGTGTGCGCCTGCAAATGCCCAGCATTAAAAAAGGGCACGAAAACTACGTTTTCCTCAATCGACGTGGGGCCAGGCTGAGTCGGGTGATGGTTTTTTTGATTGTCAAAGAAGCGGCCGCCCTGGCGGAAATTGCGCAGGAAGTGAGCCCACATACTTTTCGGCATTCCTTTGCGACGCATTTATTGGAAGGCGGGGCAGACTTGAAGGCGATCCAGGATATGCTGGGGCACGAGTCGATTTTGACAACGGAGATTTATACACATCTGGATACGGATTATTTACGGGAGACAGTATTGAGGTACCATCCGAGGAACAAACAACATTAAAAGCACTTCATTATTGGTGGTAAAGAGAATTCTATTATCTTGAAGCACAATTCAGTCCTTAGTAGTGAGGCAAAAATAAATGTTCTTTTTTTGTCGCACTTAGATTTCAATCATCAAAAAAACCAATTCCTTATGACCATCATTTACATTCTCATTATCGGTGCCGTTTCTGGCTGGTTGGCTGGCCAAATCATGAAAGGCGGCGGCTTCGGCCTTTTATGGAACATTATTCTGGGTATTGTCGGTTCTTTTGTTGGCGGCTGGGTATTGGGCTTGCTCAACATTTCTTTAAATGTCGGTAGCGCTACCGTGAATACCATCATTCAATCGGTCATTGGGGCAGTTGTGCTGCTTTTTGTGGCAGGATTGTTTAGAGGACGATAATGGTAGGGGCGATCCTAAGTGATCGCCCCCGCAAAATGGGCGGCCACGTAGGGCCGCCCGTACGATGTCATTGTTTTTTCGCGTGTATCTCCTCAAAAAAGATATCCTCATTCGGCACATCAAATTCAATGCCGACCACCTTCCGATTGTTATCCGTCACAAATTGCAGCGTGCCAAAATCGTACCAGGCGTGGTTCTGCTTCCATTTGATTTCGTAAGTATCGTAGTGCCAATGGCTGAGTACCGCATCCAATTGTGGGCCGTGCGGGAAGTGTAATTCCAACTGTTGATTGGCCCCCAATTTCACTTCAAGCGTACCGTACAAGGGGTCATGGTATTGGCCAATCAGTGCGCTCGCGGGCAAGCCAGGTGAAGTGTTTTTAACCTGCGCTGCTTTGCGGGTTTCTACCATTTTGCGACGCTCGGCTTGGTGTTGCAATTCACCGGGAATACCCTCCTTGCTCCAGTCTTTCAGCGGCAAGTTCAGGTAACGATCCACCACGTATTGACAGAGATTGGGGCTGATCCCGGTCATACTATTGGTGAGCACCACGATGCCCAGCTTTTCTTCGGGCACCATCATCACCTGAGAGTACATGCCATCGTAGCCGCCACCGTGTGACAATACTACCCTGCCGCCATAGTCGGCAATGCTCCAGCCCAGAGCATAGCCCGAAAAATGCCGTTTGAAATAGCGTTGTTTTTGGGCTGCCGAAACCCGAAAGCTATTGTGCATCGTCCAGAAGGTTTCCTGCGTTTGGGCGCTGAAGATGGTTTTGCCTTCGTATTTCCCTTGATTGAGTTGTAAGTTCAGCCATTTGGCCATGTCGCTCACGCTGGAGATGATGCCTCCGGCGGCGCCCATGTTGTCCCAACCTGCATACGGAATCGGCTCAGCGGGGCCATAGATGCTCTTGTGCGGCATGGCTACATTGCTCAGGTTACTCAGAGCGCTGGTGCTGGTTTGGCTACGCGCCATGCCAAGGGGCTTGAAAATGCGTTCTTTCACAAACACATCCCAAGGCTGACCACTCGCGGCCCGGATCACTTCACCCGCAGCAATAAACATCAGGTTCGTATATCCGTAACCCGCCCGAAATTCGTAAGCAGAGGGCAAATATTTGACTCGTTTGACTACCCCCTCAGCGTTGTAATTCGTTTTGTACCAAATGGCATCGCCGCTGTAAGTGCCCAAACCCACCCGGTGGCAGAGCAGGTCACGCACAGTAGTACGTTTGCTGACGTAAGGGTCATAGAGTTCAAAATAGGGCAGGTATTTTTGCACAGGGTCATCCCAATTGAGTTTTCCTTCTTCGACCAGGATGCCGATGGAGGCTGAGACAAAAGCTTTGGTATTGGAGGCAATGGCATACAGGCTGTTTTCGTCCGCTTTGGTGGTTTTGCCTTTCTCCAAAACGCCATAACCTTTGGCCAGCACCACTTTGCCATCTTTTACTACAGCAATTGACAATCCAGGTACGTTCCAGTCTTTTTGGGCTTGTTGAAAATATTGATCCAGTGCAGTTACATCCACTTGGGCGCAAGCCAGCAAGGTGTGGAAAAGCACCAGGAGCAGCATAGTGATTTTATGCATGGCTTCTATACTTTATAAGGATAGCAATTAATTGGTGGCAAAAATACTCTCAGGCTTCCAAGTCGGACGTTCTGTTGCATTGGCAACCAGGTAACTGATCAAAAAATTGAGTTTAACATAGGTGCGGCCCGCTT
Source organism: Haliscomenobacter sp. (assembly GCF_965225875.1). GTDB lineage: Bacteria > Bacteroidota > Bacteroidia > Chitinophagales > Saprospiraceae > Haliscomenobacter. Next base: position 3,106,211 of record NZ_CBDDBS010000002.1, read on the forward strand.
CAAAATTGAAAGACTCATTGAGCTCATCCGATGGTTTGTGGTAGTTGTTTTTGGTAAAATCCTTGATCAAACCATCCAGATCAAAATTAGGGTCACTGGTTTTGAGGCCATATTTGATGTGCAGCGCTGGAATACCTTGCAAGACAAAACTGTACTGGTCGCTGCGCACAAAACGTACTTCAGTTGGCATATGATCCTGCATCACTTCCAGACCCAGATAGCCTGCCGCCTTTTGCACTGTAGCCATCAATGTGGAATGTTCTGCACCAAGTGGCACTACGCCCAACAAGGGGGCCAGGATAGTCGGCATATCGGTATTCACATCCGCCACGATTTTTTCCTTCGGCACTGTTGGGTTATTGGCAAAATAGGTGGAACCCAGCAAGCCCATTTCTTCACCAGTAACCATTACAATCAGTACCGAACGTTTGGGGCGTTCTTTTTTCAGGTTCTGGTAGGTTTTGGCAATTTCCAGCAAACTGGCTACTCCCGATGCGTTGTCGTGGGCGCCGTTGTAAATGGAGTCCCCATTGACCGGACGGCCAATCCCGACGTGATCGAGATGAGCGGTGTGCACCACGTATTCGTCCTTGAGTACCGGATCGGAGCCTGGAATTTTGCCTACTACGTTAAAACTTTCCAGGTGTTCGTATACCGTACCTGTTTGGATGCGGGCGGTACCAGGAATGACCACTGGTGCGCTGGGGTTGTACAACAAAGCGGCCAATTCACGGCTGCTCAATTCGGGTTTACCCATCAATTTACCCAAACCCGTCCAGGTCAAAGTCCCTACCACTTTGATTGAAGGGTAGGGATTGACTCCCCTGCCTTCGGCTTTTCCGTTGGGCAATACCACCCCACGCACCGATCCAGGGCCACCTTGCGGGCCACCTACCGTGGGTGAAGGAAGGACAAAAACACCCACTGCGCCTTGCTTGTAGGCCATATCAACTTTAGCACGATTAGTAGCCAGGTGGGCGGTTTCAGTGCTGCCAAACTTGTTTTCTGGCACCCGACTGAGCAGGATCACAATTTTACCTTTTACATCCAGGCCTGCATAGTCATCGTGCTTGAGTTTGGGAGCTGAAATGCCATAGCCAGCAAAAACCAAGGGGGCTTCGATCTGATTCCGAGCCACATTGAAATCAGCTTGCACGGTGTAGTCCTTGCCATATTCCAAATCCATATGCTGGGTGGCAGAATGGTAATGGATGCTGTTTTGCTCCGGGATGGTTTTGGCGGTACGGATGACTACTTTTTGGCGGTAAGTACCATTTTCGCCAGCGGGTTCCAGACCCAGTTTTTTGAATTCAGCCTCCACGTATTGGCCAGCCAAATCAAATTCAGGGGTACCCGGCAAACGGCCCTTCATGCGGTTGTCGGCCAAGTAGGCGATGTGGCTTTTGAGGGCCTCTGCGGATACTTTGTCCAGCGGTTTTTTCAAGTGTTTGGGCAAACTGCTTTGGCCCAAACAGGCGGTAACCAGCAGGCTACTCAGTAAAATACTCAGGCTACGGTGAATCATGTTTTATGTGGTTTTGAGCGAGGGTAAGGTAACGAAAAATGCCGAATGAATCGACTGACTAGTGCCTAATATGGGGCTTTTTACTATTCCTTCATCGAGGCCTTGTACACGCCTACCTCCGCAATTTGTGCAGGCGCAAGAGCCCGCAATACCGTCAGCCGCAATTTGGAGGCAGTAACCACTTCAAAACGCAAGAGCCGTTTGTACCCCACCGTCGTGAAGTTTTTGATCAACTTCCAGCTGCTGCCATCCCAATATTCCAGTTGAGCTTCGGCGATGCGCTGGCCTTCGGCGATGTTTTCTTGCACCATAAAACGGTCGAAAGCAACTGCTTTGGGCAAATTGATTTCGATGACCGCTTTTTCCGGAGCGTTGATCCAGGTGCTGAGTTTGTTGTCGACCAGTTTTTTGTTTTTGCCGGATTTGGCGAGATTGGTTTTGAAGGTCTCGTTCAGGATGTTGCGAAATTCCGCGATGGCAGCTACATCCTGCGGGCAAAGCAGCCCTTCGCGGTTGGGTGGCACGTTGAGGAGCAACAGGCTGTTGCGGCCAACGGATTGGTAGTACAGGTTCACCAGGTTTTGGGGTGAACGCACTTTATCATCTTCTTTGGGGTGATAAAACCAACCTGGACGAATGGATACATCTGTTTCAGCAGGGATCCATTCTGTGCCTTTTTCATCACCAGTGTTGAGGTATTTGGAGTCTGCTACGCCAGGTGCCATGCCCGTGGTGCTGATGGTCGACCAGCAAGTTTCGCCCGCATTGCCCGACTCATTGCCTACCCATCGTACACCAGGACCTGCATCCGAGAAACACACGGCCTGAGGTTGAAGTTCTTTTACCAGACTCCAAAAGCCTTTGAAATCGTATTGCATGTCTTTGGCATTTGGCCCCCTGGCGCCGTCAAACCACACCTCATGTACTACACCATAATTGCTCAACAATTCGCGCAACTGGTTTTTATAAAAATCATTGTATTGATTCGTGCCGTAGGTTTTTTCATGCTGGTCCCAGGGGGAGAGGTAAAAACCAAACTTGAGGCCTTGGGCTCGACAGGCGTCGGCCACTTCTTTGACGATGTCGCCCTGGCCGTTTTTCCAGGGGCTGTTTTTGACAGAGTGGTCCGTGTATTTGGAAGGCCAAAGGCAGAAACCATCGTGGTGCTTGGCGGTGATGATGCACATTTTGAAGCCCCCAGCTTTGAGCGCACTGACCCATTGATTGGCGTCAAATTTGACTGGGTTGAAAATGCTGGGGCTTTCGGTGCCATCACCCCATTCCTTGTCGGTGTAGGTGTTGACGGTAAAGTGCAGGAAAGCGGTGGTTTCCAGTTGTTGCCAGGCGAGCTGGGCCGGGCTGGGTTTGGGCAGGTTTTGGGCGAAGGCCTGGCTGCCCAACAGCATCAGAGCGAAACAAAGAAACTTGTGGACCATGAATAATTTGGTTTAAACGTTTGTTGAAGTGTTTGGGCTGCAAAATAAACATTTCAACAAGCGCTTAAACCTAAAGCAATTCTAAAACTCACTCGTAAAGTGAAATTGCACCTTCGGGTGGTTCTCCTGTACCATCTTCAAGGACCATTCCGACTCGGCCATAAAGACCAATTTACCTTCGGTATCGTGAGCCAGGTCTTTTTTGCGGCGGGCGATAAATTCTTTCAAGGCCACTTCATCGGGACAGGAAATCCAGCAAGCTTTGCGCAGCGAGGCGGGTTCATAGGTCACTTTGGCCCCATATTCATGTTCCAGACGGTACTGGATGACTTCAAATTGTAGGGCGCCTACCGTGCCAATGATGCGTCGCCCGTCGGTATCACGGGTGAACATTTGCGCCACCCCTTCGTCCATGAGCTGATCCAGTCCTTTTGCCAATTGTTTGGTTTTGAGTGGGTCGGCGTTGTTGACAAAGCGGAATTGCTCGGGAGAAAAACTGGGAATACCCTTGAAGTGTAGCACTTCGCCATTGGTCAGTGCATCGCCAATTTTGAAGTTCCCGGAATCGTACAACCCAATCACGTCGCCGGGGAAAGCCTCGTCGATGACCGTTTTTTTGGCTGCCATAAAGGAAGTGGGGTTCGCAAACTTCATCTTTTTGTTCTGGCGAACATGCAGGTAGTTGGTATTGCGCTCAAACTTGCCGGAACAGATGCGCAAAAAGGCAATCCGGTCGCGGTGGTTGGGGTCCATATTGGCGTGGATTTTAAAAATAAATCCACTGAATTGATCTTCGGCTGGGTTGACGGGGCGCTCTTCGGTTTCGCGGGGCAGCGGCTCGGGAGCAATTTCTACAAAACAATCCAGCAATTCACGCACCCCAAAGTTGTTGACCGCCGAGCCAAAAAATACCGGTGAAAGTTCTCCGGCGAGGTAGTACTCCTGGTCAAATTCAGGGTACAAATCCTGAATGACTTCGGTTTCTTCGCGCAAGGTTTTGGCCATATCCGCGCCTACTTCTTTGTCCAGTCTTTGGTCATCTAGATTGGTGATGCTGATGACTTCTTCTTCCTCCTGCTTGCCGTGGGGCTGAAAGAGAATCAGGTTTTTTTCGTAAATGCTGTACACCCCTTTGAAGCGGCTACCCATGCCAATGGGCCAGCTCAAGGGGGTTACACTCAGACCGAGTTTGGACTCCACCTCGTCCAGCAGGTCAAAAGCTTCTTTCCCTTCGCGGTCCAACTTGTTGATGAACACGATGATGGGGGTGTTACGCATGCGGCAGACCCGCACGAGTTTTTCGGTTTGGGGCTCCACACCTTTGGCCACGTCGATGACCACAATCACGCTATCCACGGCAGTAAGGGTGCGGTAGGTGTCTTCCGCAAAGTCTTCGTGACCGGGGGTATCCAGAATGTTGATTTTAAGGCCGCGATAATCGAAGGCCATCACAGAAGTGGCCACGGAGATACCCCGTTGCCGCTCAATTTCCATGAAGTCGGAAGTGGCCGCTTTTTTGATTTTGTTGGACTTCACCGCACCAGCTACCTGAATGGCTCCCCCGAAGAGCAGCAATTTTTCGGTCAGCGTAGTTTTACCGGCATCCGGGTGACTGATGATGCCAAAAGTGCGGCGCTTTTTTAATTCTTCTACAAAACTCATGCACAACGATTTTCGGAGCGCAAAAGTAATAAAAATAGGCGAGTACCGCAGAAAAATTAACTTCCCGATTTGGCTTTTGATTAGGAAGTCGAACGCTTCATTTCAAGTGAGCTTCCTATTCAAAAGCCTCTAAAAAAATCGGGAAGTAATTTTTTGCGTCAAAGTATTGTGGAGTTAAGGGAAAAACACTTTTACCAATAAAAACAGTGCCGAAGGGCATAACAAACACCCCAATCCCGTATAAAACGTGGCCGTCATCGCCCCATAAGGCACCAGTTTTGGATCTGTAGCACCTAGTCCGGCGGCTACTCCACTCGTCGTACCCATCAAACCACCGTAAATCATCGCTGCCTGGGGCGAATTCAGTCCAATGAAACGAGCGATCAAAGGGGTACCAATCGTTACCAAAATAGACTTCACTACTCCTGCGGCAATGCTGATTGCGACCACATCCGAAGCCGCTCCAACCGCCGTACCAGTCACCGGCCCCACCACAAATGTACAGGCTCCGGCGCCAATGGTGGTGATGCTCGCAGCATCCTGATACCCCATCGCAATAGCAATCAGTGCCCCCGCAAAAAAGGACAATATCACTCCAATCAGAAGCGAAACCACCCCTGCCAAACCCGTTTTTTTGATGATGCCAAAACTAACCCCCATCGCCGTAGAAACAATGGTAAAGTCGCGGAACATCGCCCCACCCATCAGTTCAAAACCCGACAAAACTTTGATATCGGCAATCCCTTTGCTGCCACCCGTTGCTACTCCGGCAAAATAAGCCAGGACCAGCCCACTAAAAATGGCAATGGCCGAGCCAGGGATTTTTTTATTCGTCAAAATTTTGGACAAATACTCTGCCGCAATCATCAGCAAACCCGTCAGCAAAAACGCCACAATGAGGCTATTTTTGACCAAAACTGTAGTAATGTATTCCATCGTTTATTCGGGTTTGGGGTTGAGTTTGGAGATCAGAGGCATGGTAGCCAGACATACAAGTACGGGCACGATTCCGGCCAATAGCGCCACCAATCCACTCGACAAGGCAAGTTTGGCGTTCTGCGTAGCCGACATGGCCACGATGACAGGCAAGTACATTTTACTCCAAAACACCACACCTTCCTGCATTTCCAGGTGAAAACGCCCGCGTTGTTCCAGCCAGTTTTGAGATAAAATGAGCAAGAGCATTGCGAAACCAACGCCGCCGACATTGGCATCGATGCGGAGCAAGCGCCCCAGGGTTTCTCCGATTAGTTGTCCGATGACATAACAGGCTGCAAGTAGTGCAACTCCTCTAATGAGCATGACGATGAAATTTGGATGGGAAAATAGGACTAAACCCTTGAAATTGCCCTATTCCCATCCATTATTTTATTCACCTTTCATCAGGCGTACCGGCCCCAATAAACCGGAGTCCAACAGCTGCCACTCCGGCCGGATCGTTACATTCGTTTTGGTGATGCGTTCATTTTGGGGTTTGCCGCGGTCGCCCACCAGGCGATTGCGCCAGGAATTCACCACCATTACTTCCAGTTCATTGCCTTTGGCCTTCAACAAACCCGTTACCGGAACCCGGAAAGGAGGGCACCACAAGACCCCCATATCCTTCCCATTCACTTTGACATGGGCAATGCCCACATCTTTTACCGCACCCAGATCGAGAAACAACTGCCCATTCAGGTCCGCCACATCAAAATTGGTGCGGTACATGGCGGCACCAGAGAAATATTTGATGCCCGGTTCGGGGCGCGCGGTCCAGCTGATCAGGGAATCCAGTTGCATTTCCTGTGGGCCGTATTCGGGGTCGAAGAGTACTCGCCAGCGGGTTTTCAGGGTGTCGATTGCGCGGTAATTGAGGTAGTTTGGAGATTTGGAAGCGGCGGTGCTTCCCGCAGGTAGCGCTTTGCGGAAAACAACAAAAATGGAACCATTGGGTCCAAAATCCAGTGGTACAAAGGTTTTGCCTTCCTTTTGGTAAAAAGTGCTGGCTGGTCGGACTTCTCCTGTCACCGCGTCCCACAGTTCGGGTTGTTTGCCCTGCATACGGAAGGCAGCGGTCACTTGAGTACTCACTGGATTTTGGCTGCTGATGAAATAAACATCTTCCGCTCCAACTTGCCTGTGGATGTAATCGTAAATTTTGCCCTCGGGTTTTTGCACAAAGGCGCAATCGGGTGCGAGGGTAACATTCAAAACCTCTTTTGCCGTTTTGCCCCAAATCACTTTGCCGCTGCCTACGCTGCGCATTCCTACCGCTGCCGGAGCCTTGCCCCACAGGTTGAGCACAATCAGCGCCCGTTCTTTTTCGGCAGTCGCCCCACCCATTAAACTGGCGGTGCTCAATGGCGGTGTGCCAATCACTGTAGCCCCAGCCAAGACCAACGCCTGCACTTTTTTCAAAGCTACCAGGGACAAAATCTGGTGATTGGGCAATACCAGCACCCGGTAACTCACCCCATGGGGTAGGATGATCCGCCCATTTTTTACGGCCAGGGCCAAGAGTTTATCCTCGTTGATGAGGTCGTAATCGTAGTCGGGCAGGGCACCAGCGGGGTCGTCCTCCTTGTAGCGCCCCAGGTTGGGGATGTGGTCGCCGTAGTAGTACAACACATCGGCTACCGAACGCCCCTGTTGCAACATCATTTGGCAACGACTCAGGTATTGAATGAATGACCCGGAGTAATGCCACCAGGTCACATTGGGGTTGAAATGGGTGCCTGCGAAGTACTCCTGCCCGGGTAGTCCCATCGCGCGTGGTGAGCAGGTGAAGGTATGCAGGTAAACGAGGTTCAATCCGGCGCAGTACTCATGATCCGCGCTGGGTTTCATGTCGGCCCAGATCACGTCATTCCAGTGTGGGCCGATGGTGGTAAAGGATTCGGCACCCACTAGTTTTTTGTCAAAAATTTTGGCTGCGCTGGCGGCTTGTTTGACAAAAAAGCGGTCGATGTGTTTGGAGCGGTGGGGAGAAGGCGACCAAAATTCGCTCATCATGATTTCAGAATGGCTGTAGTTTTTGAGGCCGTCAAATGGGCCCGCGTGTGGCCCTGCAGATTCGGGCTGGATGCCCATGCCGTATTTTTTGGCACGTTCGGCAAAAACGCGGTAGTGATTGTCCGAAATGCAGTCACCCAGGGTTTTGCGCAAGTCGTTCAAAAAGCGATTGCTGACCTCGCGGCTTTCGATGATTTTGCCCGCCAACACCGGTAGGTATGGAATGGGATCATAACCCCGGCGTTTTTTGAACTCAGCTTCAAAACCATCCGTCCAGTTCATGCCTCCGGCTTCAAAGCTGTCGGTTTGCAGGTATTTGAGGGTTTTGCCAGCCCGATCGCCGATCATTTGCAGGAGGGGTTCCACGTGGGTGTCCCAGTAGCGGTTGAAATGTTTGGCACTCATGTAGTCCATCACCCGGCCCTGCCATTTGCCGCTGGAGGTCGAAACGTGGGCGTCGGTGGGGGAGTACCCGAGGCGAATGACCGTCCAGTCCCCAGGCGGAGCTACCCAGTCCAATTGGCCATCTTTGAAATAGGTATTGAGGTTCAGGACTTGTTTCAGGGCGGCATCTTCTTCACCGGGAGTGCCGGGAATGTCGGTCAACAGGGGTCGGGTTTCGGGTACCGACCAGCCTACTTCCCTGGTGGCGGCTTTATTGGCAAAATCGCGGATGGGCTGGCGCTCTTTGGTTTCTTTATAGGGAATGGCCAAAACCACAATATCGCGGTAGTAATCGTACCTACTGGGCGGCTGAGCCAAAGTTTGTTGGATGCGGGTGCCGCCTTGTACTTTGGTTTCAGAAAAAACCACCTGTTTGGCGGCTTCTTCAGGCGTGATGTCGGGACCACCCAAATTCCAGCCACTTTGAATGCTGAGCGACATCACCAGGCCATGTTTTTCGGCTTCATTGATGGCGTGCAGGTACAGGTCGCGCCAGTCCCGGCTGCCAAACATTGGGCCTTCGGGCACCTGGGCATTGCCGCGCTGCTCGGCACCACCGGCATCAAAAATGCAGGCACCACTGAAACCTTTGGCTTTCATTTCAGCCAAATCGCGGGAGATGGCCGCCTTGGTGACGTTACCGTTCAGCCACCACCACCAGCAGCGGATGCCGTAGCGTTGGGGGGGAGTGAGGAAGTCGGTAGGGGATAAGGGGCTTTGGGGGGCTTGGGCATAACCCATTGCCAAAAAGAGCAGACAAAGGAGAGTGGAAAGGACGCGCATAGAAGATGGAATTGGTGCTTGGAAAAAATCGTGTCGAAGTTCGAAATAAATTGGGAAGAGTGAGTAGGAAGCAATTTTAAACTGTTCGACATTCTAAATTTTAAAGGTTTTTGATAGGGATTTCTTTGGTGTTTCTAAGGTGTCTGAGGTGTTGAAATAATATTTCGCCCTGCTTCGCAGGCCTTTTTTCTTTTTCACCACCTCAGACACCTTAGAAACCTAAGGAACACATTAGGAGTTACTCATTCAGTATGTTACGCTAAATATTTATATCACTGGCCTACCAGTCGAACCCCAATTTTCCCTTTACCCCCCTTGAACAAATAAGCTGGTATCCGCAATTCGAGCCGCTTCAATCCAGGAATCTGCCGATCAAGCTCCAACGGTGCCGGATACAGGGAAATAACCGAAACACTGATCTCAGGATGAGAAAGGTTTTCCAGTTTCAATTTTTTACCATCCTGGTTCAATAGGGCACCTCCTTTGGTGAGCTCAACATCAGCGGTGGTCATCAATTGCCAGGTGACCATTTTGGTGGCGGGAATGGTTTCAATTTGGTCTTGGATGAGTAAAGATTGGGGGCCATCTTTTACGAATCTGCGTTGGGCACTTTTTAGCTGCCCGGCAAAAGTAGGGCTCATTTCAATGGTGGCTTCAGGGTTGGCTCCAGGTTTGAAATCCGCAATGGTCGCCAGACCATCAGTAATGTGTAGGGAATCGTTGACAGTTAAGGTGCTGTGACCGTAGTTGTTTTTAGTGAGTAGCTTCCAGCGTTGGCAGGTTTGACAGCGCCCCCAGAGGTCAAACCCCGTTTTTTCCAATTCGTGGTACTCCTGATTGCCAGGGTCTACCACCCAACGGACGCCATTCAGTTCAAAAACAAAGGAACCACCGTCCATATTACCATGGTTGACGGTACCGCGGCCACCTTTTCCACCAAAATAGTATTGGTGGGGGTCGCTTGGGCCGCTTTTAAAAATGACGATGGGGTTGGAGCCCTTGCCGCTCCAGGCCTCGGGCACTTTGACGTCCTGGGCTTCTTTGTACTGCGACAACCAGACCAAACCAGCCCCTTCTAGGCGACCCAATTTGCCCATTTTTTCGGCTGGGCGCAAAAAACGTTCTTTTTCAAAAAACACCTTGTTCCCTGTTTTTGCAGCAAACCAAGCCAGGGTGACATCACCATTCTCACCCCGCTTATCGCCACAATCGGCAAAGTTGTAATACCAGCCAGATGGTGCCACATTGAGTACTTTGTAGGTGGCACTTTCAATAAAAGCAGGGTATTTTGACAAGCCAAAATCGGTACCGAAAGCACTTTCAAACATGGCCGCCGTGACTACACTAAAACTGGTCCCATAACCCCAATAGGTTGCACCTTCCGGGTATACGCCATCGGGGCCGTATTCGTCCAGGGCGTGGGGCATGCCTTCCAAAGCGCGGTGGATGGTTTGGGCGGCGAGTTCAGGATCTTGTTCGGCAATCACAATCGCCGCGGCAATCATTCCACCATGGCAGACTTGGTTCCAGTTGTTGGTGCCGTTTACCCAACCGGTATTGCCTTCTTTGTTGTAGCTGGGTTTGATGCCCTTTTCGATGAGGGCTGTTTTGGCCAGGGCCACGGTTGTTTTGGGCAAATCTTCGCCCGCCCAATCCAGGGCAAAGGCAATGGCCAGGGACATTTCAGCCACATCCAGGTAATGTGAGGGGTTCCAGTCCGAGAAGTTGCACCCGGCCAGTACCTCTTCGTTGATGCGTTTGAGGATGGCCGGGTCTTTTTCCAGGCGGTAGGTCATGCCTAGCATGTTGATCCGGTACAACATTTCGCGGGAAACGGCCAACAAACGCCGACCTTCCATTACACGTTCGAGCAAGGGCGCAGTGGTAATCTTTTGAGCATTGAGGCGAATGGCCTGGTACATGTTTTTGATAACGGGGTCAGATTCGATCTTCTTTTTGAGGTCTTTTTCAATTTCTGCGTTCAACACCAGTCGGGGGCTTTTTTTGCGCAGCTTTTCTTTCAGGTATTGTACAGACATGGGGTTTTCCAGCTTTGGTCCAGGAGTAGTGGTGTTGGGGCTTGGCGACCAGAAAAAGGCGGTGTTCAAGGAAAGTACGCTGGCCAGAATAATGGAGAAAAAAATGGAGGGCGAGAAGAATGGTTTCATGTCAGTTTGTTTATAGGAAATAAGGATAGAAATAAGGAATCAAAATCACTCAAAATACTTCGGCCCCTTCACCTTCTTCACCACTATCACCGCATCATACTTCTTGGTCGGCGTAAACCGAATCTTCCCCCCACTTTCCAACTCAAAAGCCGGAATCGGTTTGAACAACCAATCCTTGCCCTTGCCCGGCTGCTGCCCGCGCAACTCCAGGAAGTTGATTGCTTTGGGCAAGCGGGCAAAACGTTCACCAATTCCCCCGATGCTGTCGTCTTTGAAGGGCTGCACATCGCGCATCCAGTGGCGATAGAGCTCGCCACTGCTGGCGTACAAGCCGATGTTGTACACCTCTTTGCCAAAACGATCGGAGACGTAGTTGCCCTGCATTTTGAGGGCTTTGCCAAAGATGTCGACCGAATTGCTTTCGGTGCCGATATGGGCATTGTGCGCCCAGTAGATGATTTTTTTGTTGGGGTAAGCCACATCGGCGAGCCACATCAGGTTTTCGGCCATAATGCGATCGCGTAAGGCGAACTGTTGCTGGAGGCGGATGGCGCGGTAGTCGAGTGCCCAGTATTCCAGGTAGTTTTCCAGAGTCCGACGGGTGAAGGCAACCAGAAGTGGCTTTTGAGGAAAATCTTCCCGGATTTTAGCCTCCTTGTTTTCCAAAAAATCCAAAACCCGATTGATGACCCGCTCGTTGGTCTTAATCGCTGGCATGAGTTGGGTGCTGTCGGGAATGAGGCCGTAGAGGAGGGACGTAGTCATAAAATTGTACTCCACATCGCGGGACAGTTCGGTGTCGTACTTGCGCAGGAAATCGATCAGGAAATTGTTGAAATAATTGGCGGAGGACTGGCAGTCGGGACCGGCCAAGGCAAGTGGATGATCCCCTCTGGCCTCCGTTTTGGCGTATTCAAAAAGTGGCAACATTTCTTCACAACGAAAGTTTCCAAACACGGAGTTGTACATCAAACCCTTGGCATCCTGCTCTTCCTGATTCAACCAGGCCAGGTTGATGTCACCAAAACCGCCTTCGATGACCAGCACATCGAAGCTCATTTCCTGGTGCAGGTACTCAACCAGGCGGGTTTTGAGCTGGTAAAATTCGGCGGCACCGTGCGAACTTTCTCCGATTTGTACCAGGCGTACATCTTTGAGTTTTTCCTTCAAAAAAGCCAAATCGCTGAAGTCATTTCCATCAACACTGGCAATGGGAATGCTGTTTTTTTTCAACCAATTGAACTCCTGGCCAGCGCGTTGGCAAGACAATTGGGGCAGGATAAAAAACAAGAGCAGACCAAGGGAGAGGAAAAGACGCATCATTTGGTGTTCATTTTCCGGAAATATAGGACAAAATGGAGAATTGTGAAAGATGGAGGTTGAGGAGTTGAAAAGTTGAGGAGTTTAGATCGACGCTTCGACTCCGCTCAGCGACCGATCTAAACTCCTCAACTTTTCAACTCCTCAACCTTACGCCACCATTTCCATCAACAACTTCAGCAAGGCCGCAGCTGCTTTCGAAATTTTTGTACCAGGGCCAAATACCCCTACCACCCCTTGTTCGTACAAAAAGGCGTAATCCTGTGCCGGAATTACCCCACCAACCACCACCATGATGTCGTCGCGACCTAGTTTAGCCAGTTCGGCGAGGGTTTGAGGCACCAGGGTTTTGTGACCTGCTGCCAGGGAGGAGATGCCCAGGATGTGTACGTCGTTTTCTACTGCTTGTCGGGCAGCTTCTGCCGGGGTTTGGAACAAGGGGCCAATGTCCACATCGAAACCCAGGTCAGCAAAACTGCTGGCAATTACTTTGGCGCCGCGATCGTGGCCATCTTGGCCCAATTTGGCAATCATGATGCGAGGTCGACGACCTTCCAGCTCGGCGAATTGATCGGCCAGCTCTTGGGCTTCATGGAAATCGAGGTCACTTTTGGCTTCGCTGCTGTACACGCCGGAGATGGCTCGAGTTACAGGTGTGTAGCGCCCAAAAACAGCTTCCATAGCACTCGAAATCTCGCCCAGGGTAGCCCGCAGGCGGGCGCAGGTGATGGCCAGTGCGAGCAGATTGCCTTCGCCAGTTTTTGCACCATGTTTCAAGGCTTGCAAAGCAGCTTGACAGGCAGCTTCATCCCGTTTGCTTTTTGTTTCCTGCAGACGGCGAATTTGGGCATCCCGCACAGCTCCATTGTCTATTTCCAGTGTATCTATAGGTGCTTCCTGTTCCAGACGGAAAACATTCATCCCGACGATTTGGTCTTTGCCACTATCGATGCGGGCTTGTTTGCGCGCGGCGGCTTCTTCGATGCGCAATTTGGGCAGGCCTTCTTCAATCGCTTTGGCCATGCCGCCCAGTTCCTCTACTTCTTCAATCAAAGTCCAGGCGCGCTTCACTAGTTGATCCGTGAGGTATTCCACATAGTAGCTGCCTGCCCAGGGGTCGACAGCTTTGCAGATGTCGGTTTCTTTTTGCAGGTAAATTTGGGTGTCGCGGGCAATTTTGGCTGAAAAATCGGTAGGTAAGGCGATGGCTTCGTCCAGGGAGTTGGTATGCAATGATTGCGTGCCGCCTAAGGCTGCTGCCAAGGCCTCGATGGTGGTGCGTCCCACGTTGTTGAACGGATCTTGCTCAGTGAGGCTCCAGCCGGATGTTTGGCAATGCGTGCGCAAGGCCATAGATTTCGGGTCTTTGGGATTGAACTGTTGCACTATTTTGGACCACAACAGTCGCCCGGCACGTAGTTTGGCAATTTCCATAAAGTGATTCATGCCGATGGCCCAAAAGAAAGACAAACGTGGCGCAAAATCGTCCACATCAAGTCCAGCCTTCACGCCCGTGCGCAGGTACTCCCAGCCGTCGGCCAGGGTATAGGCTAGTTCCAGATCGGCGGGCGCTCCTGCCTCTTGCATGTGGTAACCACTGATGGAAATGGAGTTGAACTTGGGCATGTGCTGCGCAGTATAGGCAAACACATCTGCAATGATGCGCATGGAGGGTTCAGGTGGATAGATGTAGGTATTGCGCACCATGAACTCTTTCAGGATGTCGTTTTGGATCGTACCACTCAGTTGAGCCGGGCTAACCCCTTGTTCTTCGGCAGCCACGATGTAAAAGGCCATGATGGGAATCACCGCGCCATTCATGGTCATGGAAACCGACATGTCTGCCAAGGGGATTTGGTCAAAAAGGATTTTCATGTCCTCTACCGAATCGATGGCAACCCCCGCTTTGCCTACGTCACCTTGTACCCGCTCGTGATCGGAATCGTAGCCGCGGTGAGTGGCCAGGTCGAAGGCTACGGAGAGTCCTTTTTGGCCTTGGGCCAGGTTCCGGCGGTAAAAGGCATTGCTTTCTTCGGCAGTAGAAAAGCCCGCGTATTGGCGGATGGTCCAGGGACGAATGGTGTACATACTGGCATAAGGGCCGCGCAAAAAGGGTGGAATACCTGCTGCGTAGCGCAAGTGCTCTACCTTCGCCAAATCTGAGGGCTCATAGGCGGATTTAACGGCTATTTTTTCCGGGCTTTGCCAGGGTTCAGTACCTTCCTCAGGGGGATTGGCTCCTCCCAGGTTGAGGTCAAGTGGTATATTGTGAAAGTCAGGGCGCGCCATAGGGCTGGGTTAATGATTCAAGTGGCAAATTAAGCTATTTTAAGGGGAAAGCAAAGTAAGGGAATGAATTGGGAGGGGGTGACTTTTTGCAGACGAGGGAAACATTTGTTTAGAATCTGAGGCATTTTATGCCTTACCCTAATGTTTTTCCAAACAAGCATAAATTATTTTCTCTGATCTTTAGTCCGCCACATTTGTTCTATCTTCATTACACAAAATCCATCAGCCATGCAAGCCTCCCGCAACCTCATCCTTAGTGCCTTAATATTGATCATGCTTAGTGCCTGTGGCAATTTTAATCCACCACCCCCAAAAATCCTGAACAACACGCCGGCTTCTAAACTCCCACTGAGCAGCATCAAACTCCCCGAGGGTTTTAAGATTGAGATTTACGCCGAAAATGTCAAAACGCCCGCTCCATGTGCCTTTCGCCCAATGGTACGCTTTTTGTAGGCACTCGCGACAAAGGTGATGTGTACGCACTCAAAGATACCGATGGTGACTTCCGGGTCGATAAAATGTATACCCTGGCCTCTGGCCTCAACATGCCCAATGGGGTCGCACTGCGCGATGGCGATTTGTACATCGCCGAAGTTAGCCGCATTTTGAAATTGGAAAACATTGAAGAGTTCCTGGCCAATCCGCCTCAACCGGTAGTGGTATACGATCAATATCCAACCGAAAAACACCACGGTTGGAAGTACATTGCCTTTGGCCCCGATGGTAAATTGTATGTCCCTGTAGGCGCACCTTGTAATATTTGTGAATCAAAAGAAGACATTTACAATTCCATCACCCGCCTGGATCTGGAGACCAAAAAAGTAGAAATAGTGCAACGTGGCGTACGCAATACGGTGGGTTTCACCTGGCATCCCGACAATCAAGAATTGTGGTTCACGGACAATGGCCGCGATATGTTGGGCGATGATGTGCCCTCCTGCGAGCTCAACCACGCCAATCGCGATGGCATGCACTTTGGTTACCCTTATTGCCATCAGGGTGATGTAGCCGACCCTGAATTTGGCGCCAAACGCCCTTGTAGTGATTTTACGGCTCCAGCTCAAAAGCTTGGCGCGCACGTGGCTCCGCTAGGTGTGGAGTTTTATACGGGTAAAATGTTTCCCGAAGCTTATAAAAAACAAATCCTGCTGGCCGAGCACGGCTCCTGGAATCGCAGCAAAAAGAATGGCTACCGCATCATGATGGTCACTTTAAATGCCCAAGGCCAGGCCACCAGTTACAAGCCCTTTGCCGAAGGTTGGCTCAATCAGGATACCCAGGATGTTTGGGGTCGGCCCGTTGACCTGGAGTTTTTACCCGATGGTTCCATGTTGGTATCCGACGATTATGCTGATGTCATTTACCGCATCAGCCACCCTTAGGGGCAATCCTACGTGATTGCCCCTACCGGATTACCTTGGTGTGATATAACTCTCTTATGCTCACACACCCAGTTCAAGCCGATCCAGATGGCCCAGATTGGCCAAAACAACAGATAAAGATTCAGCCCAATTTCGGCCAGCCAATGCAACTCAAGGGTATTGCCAATGGAGTCAATGATGCCACTTACTCCCAATAAAATTGTCAAACCATACAGCACTTTATTTTGGCGACGAAACAAGGAGGCTATCCCCAACATAAACACCCCTAAAAGCCCCATTTCCAGCAAATTCCAGATGCCGTTGTTCACGATGCTGTACACTACAAGGAAGTTGTTTTTGTACAGCGCCTGATCGGCTGCTGTTGCCTTTAAAAAATCGCGCAGTGCTTCGGTACCCGTTGCTGCCAGAATCGCCGCACCAATGGCCCCTACAATAGCATAAGCTAGGCCGCTAAGCACAATCACCTTGCGCCAAGGCGATTCAATTTTGTCATAAAAATGGAGCATTGCTGGAATGAACAACAAATAATACCCCCAAATATCGGCGATCATACCCCAGCGAAAATAAGTGACCTGGCATTTTTGCAAATCCTGGAAAATCAAAGCTGGTTGGGCAAAACTGTCAAAATTAAAATTGACCCCAATGGCCAACAGAATATTGCAATTGAAGGCAAGAATGCCAGCCAGTAGGGTCAATAGTCCCAGGTTTTTTGTATAGTTTTGTATAGGTTTCATTTTCATTCACATTTGTTGGAGCAAAGTTGCAGGAATACAGCTAAAGTCCACCGTGCATTTTGCGCCAAAAAACAGGCTTTGGCTGCCATGCGTGTAAGAATGAGCATTATCCGAAACATCGTTTTTTGCTCCGAGCACTTCGGGGCGAATCCCAGGGAGTTTTGGAAAAGATTACAACTCAGTCCTGCCGAATACGAACAAAGTGATTTGATGGTAGATTGGCATCTTGGGGGGGTGGTATGGGATATTGCGCAGGAACTCAGTAGCAACCCCATCATCGGTCTGTTGTGTGGAGAGTTGAGCAGTGAAATGGCCCTGGGTTTAGTTGGGCACCTCATGCAAAGCAGCCCTAATCTAGAAATGGCTTTTAACAATGTAGCCCGTTTTAATCTGGCTTTTTCTGAAATGTACTATTACCACATGCATCCTCACCCGCATGAATTTGAGATAGAATTTGCACCTACCGAAGCGTATTGGCTACATTACCCCGAATCTGCCCGGCATTCAATCGAGATATCCATGTCCGGTTTATTACATGTCGCGCAGATGTTAACTGGTCGAAAAATCACACCGCTGTATACCACCTTCAGCTATTCAATTGCGCCAGAACACTTGCCAACTTACCAGCGCATCCTGGGCAAAGATTTGCGGACCAAACAAGCCAGAAACAGCATCGTTTTAAAATGGGCTGACGTAAAATTGCCCGTAGTAGGCTATAACGCAGAATTGCTTAGGCTCTTTGAACAATTGGCCAAAGAGTACATCGAACGCCACCAGCAAGGCAGTACCAATGTGGTAGCCATGATTAGAAAAGTGATCATGGACAATTTTCAGCAGCAAGCACCAAGTTTGTCAGAAGTGGCTAAAAAACTAGGGATGGCGGAGCGTTCCTTACAGCGCAAGCTACAAACCGAAGGTTTTACTTTTCAACAAATCATCGAAGAGCTGCGCTCCGAAATGGCCATTGGCCTGGTGAAACGCAAACAGTTCACAGCCAATGAAATTGCATACATGTTGGGCTATACCGACCCTGGTGCGTTTCGGCGGGCTTTTAAACGCTGGACGGGAGTGAATCCGGGAGAGATGGCCAAGAGCTGATTATGGTTTACGCTTCACCCTCGACAATTCCTCATCCAGCACTACGGCCTCGTACACGTACGCCTGCAACAACTCTACATCAATGTCTTCTATCCGCTCAAAATCCCGCCAGGCCACTTGTTTTCGCCCTTCCAATTTTAGGTAACCCATTTCATCCGTCAACAAATGCCCTTGGGCGAAGCCTAATCTTACACCTGTATAACTTTGTTTTTTACCCCATAAGACCGAGCCCGGCCAAATAAAGCAGATGGTTTTGTGCCGCTTGAAATACGGAACGTTGTAGCTCAGTTTTTCGCCCACATCCGGAATACAATCGTAAATGAGTTGGCGCAAAAACTCCACTACTTCCAATTCATCTGGTGGCAAAAAGGCCAAAAACTCCTCAATGGAGTGGAAGTTTACGTTTTGCATTTTGGTTTTCCCACTAGGTTTAGGCATAGAGTGTACTTATTTAACAGGCTCGCGCAAAATGGTTTTTAGTTTTTCGGGGGCAGTTTTGCGAAAGTCTGAAAGGTAAATTTCGTGGTGCAAGCCATTCCGGGCCATTTGATTTGCTTCCATAAATTTCCCCATTTCCAACAGGGTCTCAATTTCTGTAGCAAAAGGGCCAACGTGTAACATTTGGACTACTTTGCCTTCGTTCAGCTGGTGCAGGCTGATATTATGAGCTCTATCCACTTGTTTTTTAGTTACCGTAGTTTGAATGGCCTGTTCCACCTCCACAGCTGTAACGTATTCAGGCATACGAATGAGCAAGCGGTATTCCCAGGCTTTGCGTGGCACTTTTTGTACCGATTCGATCATAGACAATCGGGCGTATTTTTTTTCATCAAACCACCATAAACCTTCCAGTTTGGCTACTGCGAAATCCAGCCCTTTTTGTTTGTAGGCAAATTTGAGGGCATAAGCAGTAGTGTACAAAGCTTGAATGTTGGCGCTAAAATCAGCGTCATCCGGATCGCCCTGACCGGGGATGGAGAGGAATTGCGCAGCTTCGATCTGGGCGATTGTTGGTTGAGTTTTGGCCGTGTAATAGCTTTTGAATTGTTTGCTTAAATCCAGTTTTTCCATAACTTCAGGCATTTGATGCTACAAATTAAACACAAGCTACTGACAACCTTATGGCAGTCTACATCTAAAAACAGCACCAAAAACCAAAAGAGGGTAGCCCGAATGCCGGACTACCCTCCTCTAAAAAACTCAGCAAAATAATAACCCACCTTTCGGCAGATTATTTATCGTATTAAGCTTTCACGCCTTCAAGCAGCAGTGAAACCTCATTGTTCAGCACTTCAACAAAACCGGATTCTACCTGAAAAACAATCTTGCGCTCAGCCTGACTGTCTTCCACCTGTTCTTTTTTGCCCAGGTCGTAAAAACGGTAGTCGCCAGCACCCGTTACAATCGTCACTTTGCCAGCCGACAAAGCAGACACGATCGGGGCGTGGTTTTGCAGGATCTGAAATTCCCCTTTTACACCCGGCACTTTTACCGATTTGATCGGACCTGCGAAAATTTCGCGATCAGGAGTAAGTACGGTAATATTCATAGTTGAGGAGTTGAGGAGTTGAGGGGTTGAGAAAGTTGAGAAGTTGAGCACCCAGCGCTTCGGCTCCGCTCAGCGACCGGATGCTCAACTTCTCAACTCCTCAACTTCTCAACTCAATATTAAGCGGCTTCCGCCAACATTTTCTTACCCGCCTCAATGGCATCATCGATGGTACCTTTGAGGTTGAAAGCAGATTCAGGATATTGGTCTACTTCGCCGTCCATGATCATGTTGAAGCCACGGATGGTTTCTTCGATTGGAACCAATACACCTTTCAAGCCTGTAAATTGCTCAGCAACGTGGAATGGCTGGGACAAGAAACGTTGTACTTTCCGCGCACGGAATACGACCAACTTGTCTTCGTCCGACAATTCTTCCATCCCGAGGATGGCGATGATGTCTTGCAATTCGTTGTAGCGCTGCAGCAGGTTTTTCACCCGTTGAGCAGTATTGTAGTGCTCGTCGCCAATCACCCGAGGGTCGAGGATACGAGAAGTAGAATCGAGAGGATCCACCGCAGGATAGATACCCAGGGAAGCAATTTTACGACTCAATACCGTAGTGGCATCCAAGTGCGCAAAGGTAGTTGCTGGCGCAGGGTCAGTCAAGTCGTCCGCAGGTACGTATACCGCCTGTACGGAGGTAATGGAACCACGGCGGGTAGAAGTAATCCGTTCTTGCATCAAACCCATCTCGGTAGCCAGCGTAGGCTGATAACCTACCGCTGAAGGCATCCGGCCCAAAAGTGCGGATACTTCCGAACCAGCTTGAGTAAAGCGGAAGATGTTGTCGATAAAGAAAAGGATATCGCGGCCACCAGTAGGATCACTGAGGTCACCGTCGCGGTAGTATTCTGCAATGGTCAAACCAGAAAGCGCCACCCGTGCACGTGCACCTGGTGGTTCGTTCATCTGACCAAAAACGAAGGTTGCTTTGGATTTTTTCAGGTCTTCAGTGCTTACGCCGCTGAGGTCCCAACCACCTTCTTCCATGGAGTGCATGAACTTTTCGCCGTAATTGATGATACCGGCTTCCAACATTTCACGCATCAAGTCGTTCCCTTCGCGAGTACGCTCGCCCACACCTGCAAATACGGAGATACCATCGTATCCCTTGGCAATGTTGTTGATCAACTCCTGGATCAATACGGTTTTACCTACACCCGCACCACCAAAGAGACCAATTTTACCACCTTTCATGTATGGCTCGATCAAGTCGATAACCTTGATACCCGTATACAGGATTTCTTTGGTCGTAGACAAGTCTTCGTAAGCAGGTGGCTTGCGGTGGATAGGATAAACCTGGCTGCCGTCTGGCTGAGGAATACCATCAATTGCTTGACCTACTACGTTGAACAAACGACCGCGGATGCCTTCACCAACGGGCATTGCGATAGCGCGACCGGTGTCGACTACCTCTGTGCCACGGGTAAGACCGTCCGTGGAATCCATTGCAATTGCGCGAACACTGTCTTCACCCAAGTGTTGTTGTACTTCCAAAACAAGTACATCACCATTCGAGCGCTTGATTTCCAATGCGTTGAAGATCTCTGGAAGAGTCTCGTTGGCAAAGGATACGTCTACTACGGGTCCAATGATCTGCTTGACGTGACCGATATTTGCCATAACTATATCAACAGTTTGAAGATTAATTGATTCCGATGCTTCAAAATCGCGGCAAAGTTAGGCTTTAGAACTGATAATCAAAAGAAAATTTAACAGTTATACTATTGAAATCTTTTTTCAGATGGTAAAAAGGCTTGCTTCCCGTTCTTTTTTTTGCCTCAGGAATGGATGTTGGACTTAAATTTCATTCAAAGGTGTCTGGCAAAATATAATTTTTGTCATTTTACACCAGCTCCATTACTTTTGTGCCTCCCTCAACCATTCAATATACCATGCGTATCAGTATCCTGTTGCCGATTTTCAATGAAGAACGTTATTTGGCAGAGTGTTTGGACAGCATTTTGGCTCAAACTTATATAGATTGGGAACTGCTCGCCATTGATGATCAATCTACGGATAGTACTCCGCAAATTCTGGCAGCCTACCAAGAGCGGGATGCACGCATCCGCCCATTGCGCAATCCCGAGAAGGGCGTGATCCCCGCGTTACGCCTGGCTCTGGAGCAAAGTACTGGTGCCCTCATCACCCGCATGGATGCCGACGACATTATGGCTCCGCAAAAACTGGAGCGCATGTACAGTTTGCTGGTCGCAAATGGTCCCGGGCATTTGACTACGGGTTTGGTCAAATATTTCTCCGATGCCCAATTGGGCGAAGGCTACGCCCGCTACGGCGAATGGATCAACAAGGTCAATTTGGAAGGCAGGCAATGGGAAGAAATTTACCGCGATTGCCCGATTCCAGCCCCTTGCTGGTTGGTATACCGCGAGGACTTACTACGTGCGGGTGCCTTTGAACCCAACATCAAACCCGAAGATTACGACCTGATCTTTCGCTTTCGACAAATAGGCCTCCAACCCCATACCGTGCCCGAAGTGCTACTCTACTGGCGTGACCACGAAGACCGTACCACCCGCATGAATGAAGCGTACGACATGCAGAAGTACTTCCGCGTGAAGCTACCCTGGTTTCTGGCCCTGGATCATGACCCCACTCGCGAATTGGTGCTCTGGGGTGCTGGGCCGAGGGGGAAAGCTTTTGCGACCATGCTCAACGAGGCCAAAGTGAAGTTCCGCTGGGTATGTGATAATCCCCGCAAGTGGGGGCACCAAATTTATGGGGTAATCATGGAGAAGGAGTCCAAGTTAAAAGAGTTGGGGCCGATGCAAATCATCATTTCGGTAAGTGCACCCGCTGATCAAATCGCGATCAAAGCCTTGCTAGATGAATTAGGACTTAAGCCAGGATTGGATTATTTCTGGTTTTGTTAGGGTGAAATAGCCATTCAAACTGTAACATTTTAACCAATATCGCCTTATTACATAAGCTTTGCTGTCTGAAAACGCATGAAAAAAATACTAAATCGTGCTTTTTAGAGTTATCTTGTAGTTCAAAAAATTGTCACTTGACCATGAAATATAGTGTAATAGGTCTGCTCATCCTTTTTTCCCTCAACATGATCTGGGCCCAGTCGATCCCAGAACTGGAAAAGCAGCTCCAGGAAACGACCAATGTGCAGGAAAAAATCACCCTCAACCAACAATTGGCTAATGCTTATTTGACCAGTGATGTGGAAAAAGCCTTGAGTTATGCCAAGGCTGCAGCTAGAGAATCCGCCAGTAGCGGCAATAAGGTTCAAGCAGCGGCCAGCAACTACTTAATCGCCACCATTGCCGAGCGCAAGAAGGACATGGCCAATTTCAGGGTGTACATGAAATATGCTATTAATTTCGCCAAAGAAGCCAATGATCTGGATATGTTAGCCAGAAGCACCGAGAAATTGAGCGCATATTACGCCAAAAATCGTGAGTACGATGACGCTTTTAAACACACCAGCGAAGCTTTCAGGTTTGTGAACTCCAAAGGCTACAACATGAGTGACCTGGAAAACAAGTACAACTCCCAGCGCTCCTCTCTCGAACGAGAAAAACGCAATCTGGAAGCCCAGATCAGCCAAATCCAGGGCCGCCTCGCCGATCTTTCTGCGGAAAAAAACCAGTTGAGTACCGAAAAAGAAAAACTGGCAGAATCCAACGAAAAGCTGGAAGAAAAAAACCTGATGGCGGAGGAAGTGATTACCCGCAAAGAGGAAGATATTCAGACCATCTCCAAAGCCAAAGTTCAAGCTGAAGACGCTGCAAAAGCTAAAGAAGCGGAAGTAAAACAACTTTCGCGGGAAAAACTGGAACAGGAACTGGTATTGGCCGAAAAAGAAGCCATTATCACCGTTGCCAAACTGGAAGCTGAGAAACGCAAAAACGAAGTAGCGGCGCAAACCAAATTCATCCAATTGAGTGGGCTGGCCGCAGCATTTTTCTTGCTGCTCTCAATGTTACTTTTTGGTCGCTTCAAAGCCAAGCAACGCAGCGAAAGAACCCTCGCCGAAAAGAACAAAATCATTGAACAGGAGAAATTGCGCAACGAGGAACTCTTGCTCAACATCCTGCCCAAAAACATTGCCGATGAGCTCAAAGCCAACGGCAAAGCCAAAGCCCGCCGTTTTGACCAGGTTACTGTACTTTTTTCAGACTTCGTCAATTTTACCAAGATAGCGGAGCAACTGGCACCAGAAGAATTGGTAGAAGAACTGGACAAATGTTTCAAAGCTTTTGACCACATCACCAAGCAGTATCCCGACATTGAAAAAATCAAAACCATTGGGGATGCCTATATGTGTGCGTCTGGTTTATCCGAACGCAAAGGATTACCGAACAATCTAGTTCAGGCGGCCCTCGACATGCAGTCTTACCTGGAAGAATACAAAGAGTTGCGCATCAAACAAGGTAAACCTTATTTTGAAGCCCGCATCGGGCTGCACACCGGGCCTGTTGTAGCCGGAGTGGTAGGGGATGTAAAATTTGCCTACGACATCTGGGGCGATACCGTTAACCTCGCTTCCCGCATCGAAGCCAACAGTGAAGCCGGGCAGGTGAATGTTTCGCAAGATACCTATAACCTGATCCGTTACCGCTACGATTGCAATTATCGGGGTAAAATGCCCGCCAAGAACAAAGGAGAATTGGACATGTACTATGTGAATAAAAAAGCAAGCACCGTAGGTGCTGCATAAGCGCTTGCAAAAGCACTAAAAACGAGTTTGGAATGATCAAAACTTTTTGTATTTTTATGCTCTTTCAAACGCAGCTTACAAGATGTCATTCCAACTCGTTTCCAAATACTCCCCGACTGGCGATCAGCCCGTAGCCATTGCTGAATTAACCAATAGATTGAACAGAGGTGAAAGAGCCCAGGTCCTTTTAGGCGTAACGGGTTCAGGTAAAACCTTCACCATAGCCAATGTGATTGCCAATGTGGATCGCCCAACGCTGGTGCTGACCCACAACAAAACCCTCACCGCGCAATTGTATGGCGAATTGCAGGACTTTTTCCCTGACAACGCCGTGGAATACTTTGTTTCTTATTACGACTATTACCAGCCCGAAGCTTACCTCTCGGTGAGTGATACCTACATCGAAAAAGACTTACAAATCAACGAGCAGGTGGATAAGCTACGCTTACGGGCTACCTCCAACTTGCTTTCCGGGCGGCGCGACATCATCATTGTCGCTTCGGTTTCCTGCATCTATGGTATGGGCAACCCGGAAGATTACAAAACAGGGATCATTCGCATCCAAAAGGGACAGGTCATTTCCCGCAATGCCTTTTTGTACAAATTGGTAGAAAGCCTTTATTCCCGGACAGAGATAGAGTTCAAACGCGCCACTTTCCGTGTGCGCGGCGATACCGTGGACATCAATTTACCCTACGTAGATTACGGCTATCGGATTCAGTTTTTTGGCGACGAGATCGACGAAATCGAAATGATCGAGGTGGAAACGGGCAAACGTATTGAAAAAATGAGCACCGCAGCCATTTTTCCCGCCAACCTCTACATTGCTCCCAAAGAAAGATTGGGCATGATCATCCGCCAGATTGAGGATGAATTGCACGATCAGGAGCGATTCTTCGAACGGGAAAGCCGCATCCTGGAAGCCAAACGCATCCA
Source organism: Haliscomenobacter sp. (assembly GCF_965225875.1). Classification (GTDB taxonomy): domain Bacteria; phylum Bacteroidota; class Bacteroidia; order Chitinophagales; family Saprospiraceae; genus Haliscomenobacter. The sequence continues at coordinate 3,131,223 of NZ_CBDDBS010000002.1, forward strand.
CGAGCGCACCAGTTTTGACCTGGAAATGATCAAGGAATTGGGCTATTGCAACGGGGTTGAAAATTATTCGCGCTTTTTTGACGGACGTACCGTGGGCACTCGCCCCTTCTGTTTATTGGATTATTTCCCGGATGATTATTTGTTGGTGATTGACGAAAGCCACGTCACCATTCCACAGCTAAGGGGTATGTATGGTGGAGACCGGGCGCGCAAGCTCAGCCTGGTGGAACACGGTTTTCGACTCCCCTCTGCAATGGACAACCGTCCACTTAATTTTACCGAATTTGAAGGCCTCATTAACCAGGTCATTTACGTCAGCGCTACGCCTGGCGATTATGAGTTGGAACAAACGGGCGGTGTACTAGTGGAGCAATTGATTCGCCCAACAGGCTTACTGGATCCGCCTATCGAGGTGCGTCCCAGCCTCAATCAAATTGATGATTTGTTGGAGGAAATTCAACAGCGCATCGAAAAAGATGAACGGGTTCTCGTTACCACCCTGACCAAACGGATGGCTGAGGAACTGACCAAATACCTTTCCAAACTCAATATCAAGGTACGCTATATCCACTCCGAAGTGGACACCATGGAACGGGTGGAAATTTTGCGCGACTTGCGCCTAGGCGGTTTTGATGTGCTGATCGGGGTTAACCTTTTGCGGGAAGGTTTGGACTTACCCGAGGTATCTCTGGTAGCCATTCTGGATGCGGACAAGGAAGGTTTTTTGCGCAACGACCGCTCATTGACCCAAACTGCTGGCCGAGCTGCCCGGAATTCAAATGGGCTGGTGATTTTTTATGCTGACAAAATCACCGATTCCATGCAACGTACCATTGATGAAACGGTTCGCCGCCGTGCCATTCAAATGTCTTACAACGAAGAGCGAGGCATTACACCCAAAACGGTGTTTAAATCAAAAGAAGAAATCCTCAACCAACGTTCCATTCTCGATGTAAGGGGCAAAACGACCCAGGCTTACATCGAACCCGAAACGGTAACCATAGCTGCAGATCCCTTGGTGAGTTATATGACGCGGGATCAATTGGAAAAACTGGCTCAAGAAACCGAACGCAAGATGAAACAGGCCGCCAAAGAATTGGATTTTATTACAGCGGCGCAATTGCGGGATGATTTGTTTGCCTTGCGGGAAAAATTAAAAACCGTGTAGGGGCAACCCTATGTGGTTGCCCCTACACGATGGGCGACCACATAGGGCCGCCCCAACAGGATAATTTATTTCACCTTGAAATCTACCTGCACATCTGCCCACATCACTGAAACAACCCCTTTTTTGGAAACTCCAATGGTCATTTGTTCAGTGAAAGCTTTGGATTTTTTAACAGGTACATTTACCCTGATCACATCATCTGCCTCCTTGTAAGTATAGGCACCCCAGGCGATGGTTTTATTGATGATGATGGTCCATTGATCAGCATTAGGAATGGTGAATAGGGCATATTTTCCTTTAGGCACTGCCTTTCCTTGTACCATTACATCCGCAGAAAATTCAATAGACGTACTGGCGTTGGCCCCCGTACGCCATACCTGGCCATAGGGCACCAGTTTGCCCCAAATTTCACGTCCTTTCACCGAAGGTTGGCTGTATTCAACGGTGACGGTTTTACCTTTAATCGTTGCACTGGCTTTAGCTGCTGGGCTGGCTGCTGGTTTATTCTCCTGAGCATGGGCCAATAAACCGATCATGGATAAGCTGAGTAACAAAAAAATCTTTTTCATGTCTTTGATTTGGTTTGATGTGATACAAAACTAGTTGTTCACAAAGATGTACAAAATCTTTTTGGTATGCCTTATCAAAACACGATCAAGTTTGTTCAAGTTTACGCTTCTCCGCGCAAGAAATATTTTGAGTAATATCTGCGAGTCCCTTGGCTTTGTTCCTTAGCTGGCTGACGCCCCCCTAAATCCACCAAAATTGAATTCAGGATGCGGTATGGCTCGGTAATTGGCAAATAAGCCGAATCTTCATGTAAAGCTTCCTCTGGCAAAACATCAATTCGTTGAGGCATCCGGTTAAAATGAGCCAGGTAACGCCGCGCAGGTTCTTCCGGCAGCACCATCCAGATGCTCCCTACTCCATCGGGCCAGGCGCCTTGGAGGTATTGCGGATTGAGGCGCTTGATTTTGCTGATGGGTAAGCGGCAAATGCGCGACAATTGAGCAAAGGAATTTACCTCTTTCACTTCGATGCTGCGGGTGCCTCCATTCAGTGCTGTAGGAATTTTTGGGGCAATTTGGTAATCTTCAAAAAAGTTGGAGATATAGGCGGCTGCATAAAACTTGGCCAGATAGGATTGTGTTTGCTCGGGCAAATGTTTGCGCACCAGGGCAAAGTCGGTGGATTTTGCCCGGCGTATAGCCCTGTGCATACGTCCAGAGCCACAATTGTAAGCGCCGATGACCAACTCCCAATTGCCAAATTCGGCATACAAATCTTTGAGGTAGGTCACTGCAGCCAAGGTAGCCGCTTCGGGGTCGCGCCGCTCGTCGCGCCAATCATTCTGGCGTAAACCATAGTGCCGAGCCGTAGGGGACATAAATTGCCATAGACCTATTGCTCCACTTGGCGATTCCACATCAGTCCGCAGTTCAGATTCCACCATAGAAAGGTATTTCAACTCCAATGGCATTTGCTGAGCGCTTAAGTGCCGCTCAAAAATGGGGAAATAATACATGCCACGGCCTAACATTGCAGCGGTATGCGCCTTTCCATGGGCAGCGTACATTTTTACATAGGCCAGAGAGTGTGTGTTGGTAAGCGCCAGATTCGGCAAATTGTCGCGCTGAAAAATTGTGGCAGCGGCAGGGTGAATCTTCAAAAAATCGTAATCAGAATTGGCGTTAGCAGGGCATGTGAAACTAATGGCCAAACAGGGTACTAGAAGGAGTTGGTATACTCCTCGGGGGCAAGTGGTGTTCATGGGAATGAAAGTTTGCTGGTGTTTGAAATATGTTCGAAATACTTGGAATTGTAACAATGGCAGAAGCGCCGTAGGTAGGTAAATAGTCTAATTTCAAAAGCTTAAGGTAAAGATAGGCTATTTAACTTAAAAATAAAACTCTTGTAGTCAACGTCTTAGGAAAAAGTTTTCCACATAATTCTTTGTGCAACGAGAAAAGTGCATGAAACCTGTGATTTATGTAAGTCGAAATAAGTTAATTTAACGATATAAAAATGATTGAAAAATCAGGCTAGTATCTCAAGTCCAATTTCCACAATACCTTCACGGTTAATTTTTTGTAAATCAACGCTTAAGACCTGATTTAACAATTCAACTTGCAAGGGTGCTTCTATCTTGATGTAATTGTCAGTAAAACCCGCCATCAAGTTTTTGTCTTTGTGGACTTCAAACAAAACCGGGCGATTTTGCCCAAGGTGCTGCTCGTAAAAATGCCGCCGCTTTTTTTCACTCAAAATGCCCAACATCTCATTGCGCTCCCGTCGTACATTGACCGGGACCACCCCTTCCATTTCTGCAGCAGGAGTATTGGCCCGTTCAGAATAAGTGAAGACATGTAGGTAGGAAATATCCAAATCGTTGAGGAAATGATAGGTTTCCAAGAAGTCTTCGTTCGTTTCACCAGGAAAGCCCACAATGACATCCACCCCAATACAGGCATGCGGCATTTGTTGTTTGATGCGTGCAACCCGCTCAGCGTACAACTCCCGGGTATAACGACGACGCATCAGCCGCAGTTGCTGGTTGTTGCCCGATTGGAGAGGCATGTGCAAATGGGGCGCAAAACGTTGTGAGCCTGCAACAAAATCAATGATTTCGTCGGTGCACAAATTGGGTTCAATCGAAGAAATCCGAAAGCGGCTGATGCCTTCCACTTTGTCCAGTTCCTTGATCAAGTCGATGAACATTGCTTCCTTCTTGGGTGCAGTTCCTTCGATCACCTCGGTTCCATTGCCAAAATCGCCGATGTTCACCCCGGTGAGCACAATTTCCTTAACGCCCATCTCGGCAATTTTCCAGGCATTGGCAACCACGTTTTCCACCTTGTCACTACGACTGGCACCCCGTGCTTGGGGAATGGTGCAAAAAGAACATTTGTAATTGCAGCCATCCTGCACCTTGAGGAAAGAACGGGTGCGGTCGCCAAAGGAAAAGGCATCGACAAAATTACGGGCCTCTCGGACTTCCCCTGCGTGAACCATCCCCTTACCGGGCGCTTTCGAAAGCGTATCGATAAAATCCAGAATGCGGAATTTTTCAGCAGCCCCCAGCACCAGATCAACGCCGGGAATTTCAGCAATTTCCTCGGGTTTGAGTTGGGCATAACAACCCACCACCACTACAAAGGCCTGCGAGGAATGGCGTAGGGCCTGGCGCACCACTTTGCGGCACTTGCGATCCGCAAAATCGGTCACGGAACAAGTATTGATCACATACACATCGGCACCCTGCTCAAATTCTACCTCGGTATAACCCGCTCCTTCAAACAAACGGGCAATCGAGGAAGTCTCGGAGTAGTTCAATTTACATCCCAATGTATAAAATGCGACTGTTCTCGGCGTGGCCATGCTGCACTCTTGCTTTAACTTGATGAAAAACAGGGGGCAAAGATAAGCCTTTCTCCTTTATAGCACAAACAATGCGCTGCATGAGTTGAACTTTTTCAAGCGCAAACCTTTATACAAGGAAATCATCCTTATCATGTGGACAGAAAAAGACAATCAACTCTCAGCAACCTTTCATTTTAAAGATTTTAGCCAAGCCTTCGCGTTTATGACTGAAGTGGCAATGTTAGCTGAAAAGCACGAACACCACCCGTTATGGACCAATGTCTGGAATCGGGTCGAGATCAATCTAAGCACCCACGATGCAGGCGATATTGTGACGGATAAGGATCGGGACCTGGCAAAGGCGATTGATCGGGTTTTGACACGTTATCAATAACATAGTAATTAGAATCAGAATAAATCATGCCCAAACCATACTGAGATTGCCCGACATTGAGTAGCTTTACTGCCATGATTGTGTCATCTAAATTACCGGGCGTAGGCACCACCATCTTTACGGTTATGTCTGCCCTGGCGCAAGAACACGGGGCCATTAATCTTGCGCAGGGTTTTCCGGATTTTCCGTCCTCCCAACGTTTAAACGAGTTGGTGGCCCACTACATGCGTCAGGGTTACAATCAGTATGCCCCTATGGCGGGTGTACCGATTTTGCGCCAGCGCATTGCTGAAAAAATTGATGGCCTGTACGGGGTGAAAATTGACCCGGATAAGGAGATCACCATTACTTGTGGGGCCACTGAAGGTATTTTCACGGCTATTGGCGCACTGGTAAGCCCGGGTGATGAAGTCATCATTTTTGAACCCGCCTATGACTCTTACCGCCCCAGCATTGAGCTATTCGGCGGCATGACAAAATCCTTTGAGCTCAGTGCTCCCGACTACACCATCGACTGGGACCGCCTGATGCGTTTGATCAGCATGAAGACCCGCATGATCATCATCAACACGCCCCAAAACCCAATCGGAAAAATTCTGAAGCCAGCCGATATGCAGGCCCTGGAAAAACTGGTGAGCAGCAGCGACATCATCATTCTCAGCGACGAGGTATACGAACACATGGTGTACGATGGCCACGAACATCAAAGCGTTTTGCGTTACCCAGCTTTGCGTGAACGGGCTTTAGCTGTATATTCTTTTGGCAAAACTTTCCACAATACTGGATGGAGAATAGGCTACTGCGTTGCCCCGCCTGCGCTTACGGCTGAGTTTCGCAAGGTGCACCAGTTTAATGTTTTTTCGATCAATACCCCCATGCAATATGCCTTGGCGGATTTTCTGGAGGACCCCCACGAGTACCTGGGCCTAGGTACTTTTTTTACCCATAAAAGAGATTTTTTCCTCGACGCCATCGAGGGTTCGCTGTTTCGCCCACTGTTGAGTGAAGGTTCTTATTTCCAACTCTGTGATTATAGCCAGATCAGCACCGAGCCCGATGTGGATTTTTGTCGGCGCCTGACCATGGAGTACGGTGTTGCGGCAATTCCCGTTTCTGTATTCTACCACAGCAAGCGGGATGAGAAGATCATTCGTTTCTGTTTTGCAAAAAAAGAAGAGACTTTGGAAAGAGCGGCAAAGCTATTGCGGGAGATCGGAAAGATTTGAGGTCTATCCAATTCATTTCGTCCCTTCTTAGCTTAGGTGATTCCTTAAGTGCCTTAGGTTTCTCAGGTGGTGAAAGAAGCCCTTGCTACGCAGGTTTTTTTCTTTTTCACCACCTAAGAAACTTTAGAAACCATAGTATCACCTCAGATTAAAAGTCCAATCCAAAGGACAAATACAACTTCGGCTTCTGGATCTGCTGCGTTTCAATTCCCCAGGCATAATCCGCCCGAATGAAATACCCAAACAGCGTCGTCCGCGCTCCAAAACCATAACCTGCCACCAACGGATCCCGGAAATAATTAACCGTAGTTGTGATGAAAGGCCCATCGGGGAATTTTGAAGTATTCAATGGGTTGTCCTCGCGGTAAGGTGTTTTGCCTTCCCAGGCAGTACCAATGTCGAAGAAGCCAACCACCTGAAAATTCTTGAACAATGGTGACTGAATGCGACGCGAGATGTAGCGGAACAATGGCACCCTCAATTCGGTATTCACCAGTGCAAAGGAGCTACCATTGCGGATGTTGATGGGGAACCCGCGCAGGTTGGCCGCCAGGGTTTGGAAAGCAAAATTGCCGCTAGGTACAGGAATATCGTTGTTTTGCTGAGGGAAAAGCCAGTTGTCCATTCCACCCAGGAAGTAAAGGATCCGCTCCGAACCGAAGGAGGTACCCGCCGCAAAACGCCCTGCCAAAATCGAATGGCGCAAAATGCGTTGGTAATGCCTAAAGTCGGCACCCAGCACGGTCATGAAGCCTTTATTGAAATTAATGTCAAAATTGGATTCATCACCAACCGAGAATTTCTTTTGGGCTTCCGCAAAGACTCGATAACGGGTACCCGTACGCAAGTTGAGGGCAATATCAACGGTGTTGTCAAACACGTATTCCATGCGCAATCCAATGCGTTGGCTGGTTTGATCAGGCACATTATAGGTAGCACGATCGGTTGCCAGTTGTACCATGCGGTCGCGCCGTAGGGTAGTGGTGGCTCTGATGCTGCGGAAAACATCGAGTGGGTAGCGGATGCCGTATTGCCCCAGCAGAATATTGTACTCCCGTCGACGGGGCACCAAAGTTGGGCTCTGGTCGTTGAAGCGCGTATTGCGCATGTAGACCGCGTAGGTTTGATCCAGGCGGTGTTTTTTATTGTTGAAGGTCACGAAGTATTCCGCACCATTGAAGGTAGTTGGAATCCGAATACCGCCTTCAAATTCATAGTCTTCAAAAAGATCCTTGACATTTGCCTTGAGCAAAATTCCTGGAGGAGGTAACTGGTATCCATCCGGATTGGCAGCTGTACTTTCCATGCCTTCAAAGAGCAGCGAGTTGTCCATTTGTGAGGTCACAAAATCGGAACGGAACTGCAAACGATAGGGGATAGCCCGGGTTGGGTTGAGGATGTACACTTTGCGGTTCGTGGCCATTTTCAATGGGAAACTCATACCGTTTACCGGCGCCAGGGTTTCGCTGGGCCGAGTTGTTGCGGGTGGGGGAGTGGTCGCTGGTTCAGTAGTGACAGCAGGCGTTTCTTCCGGTTTTTTCTCGGCTACGGAATTAGTGGGAGGAGGATTTCCAAACTCGCTTTGAAACAAGTACAATTCCTCCTGGTTCGTTTTGGTGGTTGTATCTTTGGGTGGTGCTTTAACCACAATCTCTACCTTTGGGGTATCTACCAGAATTGGTCGCACGGGCACCCCATTTGTCAACACTGGCATACCTGGAGTGGAAGCCGTATCTTTTACAAAAATCAAGTCTTCCATTTGTTTTTCCCGTGCTCTGAAGGCGGTGGTAGCTGGAGCACTGGAATTGGTAGGTGTCAGTCGGTTGGTGTAAAAAGATCGACGTCCCAATGCCGCATAAGATTCCACCAATTTTCCACTTTGTGGTGCGCTGTGCTGCTGGCTGATGTGGTAGGGGTAATTGGTTTCGATGTGGGTAATCGCACGTTCCCGGATCACGGGACGTACCTGTACGGAGTCAATTTGGGTTGAATCCAATTTAGCCACTGATGAATCCATTGGCCACACCAGTTCGGTACCGTCTTTTAAATAAATATGCTGTAGATATTCGCGTACGAAAGTTTCTAAAAAACCCGATTCACGATTGTAGATGCCGTGCCGATCACTCAGATACGAAAAATAAGTGCTATCCACCTGCATCGGAAAACGTTCACTGGCCAAGGGAGTGTTCGTCACCCGTACAAACTCCTTGATTTCTCCCTTGAGGTCATAATAAAACACATCCAGGGAGGCCACGGGCAAGATACTATCCGGCTTGATGTTGCGCAGGAAGATGTCTGGGCGATTGGAGGTAAAGAGGATACCTTTGCGATTCCGGACATTGACCACCGCAGCATCCAGGTCGTCATAAATGTCGGCGGTGATGCGCTGGCTTTGGCGGGTACGTGGGGTATAGAGGAAAATATCGGATTGACCACTCACTTCCGCTGAAAAGAGGAGGGTAAAGTTGTCGACAAAATCGAGGCTGTAAACCCTTTGGTATTGCTCAGAAAGCAGCTCGGTGGTGATTTTCTTTTTGTAGACATCGTAGTTGGCCAGTTTCAGGTTATCCCGGCGCTCGTATAAAATGGTCAGTTGTTGCCCGGTTGGATTCCAGGCGATCAAGGGGTAATTAAAATCGGTAGCCTGGAGAGCATTGCGGTAACCTTCCTTAAAAATTTTGGTTTTTTTCTTCTGTTGTAAGTCGTAGATGTAAACGTTGGCGCGCCCCATGTCATTGAGCACATAAGCGACCTTGTTGCCATCAGGACTGAGTTTGAGTTGAGTCAGAGGTAATTGTTCCTTGCGTTTTTTCAGGGTAACGATTTGGGTTGCCTGGGGGTTTTGGCGGCCTTTGAGGTCTCCTTCGTAGCGGCTGCGGTAAAACTGATCCCATTCTTGTACTACCGACTGGAAAGATTGATCCATGACGTACAAGAACCCACTTTCTACACTGCGGTTGATGCGGGTGAGGTACAAGAGGTTGGACACCGCTGGGCGGCCATATTTTTCGCTGATGAAATACCACATGGATTGTCCAGCCAGGCGGGGGAAATCATCGGCAAAACGTTCGAATTTTTTGTAGCGGCGGCTGAGTAGGATGTTGCGCAGTTCGTTGTCGCGTTCTACGTTCCAGGTTTGGCCAGCGTAGGCTACTAGACCTTCTTTGAACCAATTGGGCAAATTTAGCATTACTGCATTTTGCACAATCTCCTGGATGTTGGCTCCAAACAACATGGTATTGAGGTAAACCGCTGCGATGCCTTCGCGCACTTGCTCACGCAGGTGTTGGTGGTTGCCATCGAAATAGACAAAGATGGTAGTGCCCGAAACCTTGGTTTGGTTGTTGCTACTCACAAACAAGTCCTCCGAACCGATGTTGCTCTGTTTCACGTCGGTCGCGTCCGCGTACACGATGATCTGGAGCTTTTCGTTCATACGATGCTCCAGGAGAGCCTGGATCTCGTCGAAGTCGTACTCCGCCATTTGTACGACCTTATGGGCGGCATTGCGCGACTTACCGTAATAGTACACAAAGAAATTGTCGCTTTCGTACTGCGACCATTCATCGAAGTCTTTATGGTATTGGACGCGGTTCTTGCCAAATTTGACTTGGTTGCTACTCTGTGCCAATGCGCCCACACTGAACAGCACAACTCCCATCAAACACAAGAGGTAAAGTCGCTTGATCATACACTACTTATTTTGCTTAGAATATGACATAATCGTGCCACATTCAGTTCATTTTGAGCAGAAAAAACCAGATAAAAAAAATAATCTACCCGATTCTCCATAACATACCTCTCAAATTAGCCATTTTTGTGAAAATGTACAATCTAAATTAATAAAAGGATGGCAAATGTTATCCAGCTTACGTTCAATCCTTTCCAGGAAAACACGTACGTTGTCTATGATGATACGAAGGAATGTATAGTAGTGGATCCCGGCTGCTTGTTCCCCGATGAAAAAGCCGAGCTCTTGGAAACGATCCACCGCCTGGAGTTGCGCCCGGTCCGCCTAATCAATACGCATTGCCACATCGACCATATTTTGGGCAATCACTTTATCTCGACTACTTTTAACCTGGTACTAGAAGCCCACCAGGGCGAACAGGTGGTGCTCGATACTGGGGTGCAGGTGGCCTCGATGTACCAAATTCCTTATCCTGAGCCTTCGCCTGCCATTGGCAAGTTTCTCACGGCGGGTGATGTGATTGAGTTTGGGGAAACCAAGCTCAAAGCCATTTTTACGCCCGGTCACTCCCCAGCTAGCCTTTCTTTTTACTGCGAAAAGGATCGTTTTGTACTCTCGGGCGATGTTTTGTTCAAAAACAGCATCGGGCGCTACGACTTACCCGGCGGGAATTACCAAACCTTGATGAAAAACATTCGGGAAAAATTGATGGTACTGCCGGATGAGGTGAAGGTGTATTCCGGGCATGGCGTGGCGACGACGATTGGAGCGGAGAGGGGAGGGAATCCATTTTTGGTGGGGGAGTAGGGGATGAATTGTGCCGCAGGTTGCGGGACAAATGAAAAGATCAAGTTATCATTCTATGAGTTGGGGGAAAGATTCATTACCCAAGAACAGTCCTATCTTCCTCACTTTCAAGACCCTGCCAATCGCGGAGCGATTGAATTCAGAATAGCCCCGGTCGTCCGGGGATTTTTCAGTTACGGGCTTGTTCCACAACCGCGGGAGCGGTTGAACCATTTTTGCTAGTCAGTTCAACCACTGCCGTGGTTGGGACGCCTTGCTCCGACTTTTGTCCGCGGACGACCGCGGCTATGCAAGATTAAACCACTCCGTGGTTAGGTGGATTGTGAGATTGTGGGCCTTGTAGAGACGCACGGCCGTGCGTCTTTTCCGGTTGGGTTGGGTGTTGGACAGGGTGTGTTGTTGGTCAGTCCCAGACACACAAAAGCCCCATCCGAGTTAACGAATGAGGCTGTATGTGTTGTATTGAGTTGGCAGCGACCTACTCTCCCACCCAAGGGCAGTACCATCAGCGCTGAGCGGCTTAACTTCTCTGTTCGGAATGGGAAGAGGTGGAACCCGCTCGCTATAACCACCAACAAGTCTTTGGTGAATGACGATTGTTTCGAATGTCGATTGACGAATCCTAGGTCACAATCCCTAAAATATAGTTCATCAATGCATTTCCAGACTTTCATCATTGCTGACCTCAACCTGCGTTGAAGCCCCTTTGTATTTTCATGACAATTGGGTAGAAGTAGAATTTCTTTTAGAATAGGCACTCTAGGTTGTTCACGGGAGTGAGCTTTGACACCCACTCCCATCCATTCTTCTTCACATAAGAAGCTTTCGGGTAATTAGTACTACTCGGCTGCGTATGTTACCACACTTCGACCTGTAGCCTATCAACGTGGTAGTCTCCCACGACCCTAATAAGGAATACTCATCTTGGAGTCGACTTCGCACTTAGATGCTTTCAGTGCTTATCCGTTCCGAACATAGCTACCCAGCGGTGCACTTGGCAGTACAACTGGTACACTAGAGGTTCGTCCAACCCGGTCCTCTCGTACTGGAGCCAGATCTCCTCAATATTCCAACGCCCGCAACAGATAGGGACCGAACTGTCTTGCGACGTTCTGAACCCAGCTCGCGTGCCACTTTAATGGGCGAACAGCCCAACCCTTGGGACCTTCTCCAGCCCCAGGATGTGACGAGCCGACATCGAGGTGCCAAACCTCCCCGTCGATGTGAGCTCTTGGGGGAGATCAGCCTGTTATCCCCGGAGTACCTTTTATCCTTTGAGCGATGGCCCTTCCATGCGGAACCACCGGATCACTTGAGCCGACTTTCGTCCCTGTTCGACGCGTCCGTCTCTCAGTCAAGCACCCTTATACTCATACGCTCTTCGCATGATTACCAACCATGCTGAGGGTACCTTTGCGAGCCTCCGTTACTCTTTTGGAGGCGACCACCCCAGTCAAACTACCCACCACACGCTGTCCCTGCGGTTAGAATCTAAGCATAAGAAGGGTGGTATTTCAAGGACGGCTCCACAACCACTAGCGTGATCACTTCATAGCCTCCCACCTATCCTACACATCTTATGCTCAAACCCAACGTGAAGTTGTAGTAAAGGTTCACGGGGTCTTTCCGTCCCGTTGCGGGTAACCGGCATCTTCACCGATACTTCAATTTCACCGAGCTCACGGTTGAGACAGTGTCCAGATCGTTACACCATTCGTGCAGGTCGGAACTTACCCGACAAGGAATTTCGCTACCTTAGGACCGTTATAGTTACGGCCGCCGTTTACCGGGGCTTCAGTCAAGACCTTCGAGTTACCCCTAAGCCCCTTCCTTAACCTTCCGGCACCGGGCAGGTGTCAGACCCTATACTTCATCTTTCGATTTGGCAGAGTCCTGTGTTTTTGCTAAACAGTCGCCTGGACCTCTTCACTGCGACCACTCTCGTGGTGCCCCTTCTCCCGAAGTTACGGGGCTAATTTGCCTAGTTCCTTAACCGTGGTTCACTCGAGCGCCTTAGGATACTCTCCTCGACTACCTGTGTCGGTTTACGGTACGGGTTGCATACTTCGGCTTTTCTTGGAGGCTCATTCAATCGCTCGCTTCAGCCAGAGGCTTCCGCTCAACGCACTATTCCGTCAGTACGTGCAATCTCCTCAACCCCGTCCCCTTTTTAGTGTATGCAAGCTCTGGAATTTTTACCAGATTGCCATCAGATTCGCCTCTCGGCTGCTCCTTAGGACCCGGCTAACCCTGTTCTGATTAACATCGAACGAGGAACCCTTAGTCTTACGGCGAATGGGTATCTCACCCATTTTTTCGTTACTCATTCCTACATTTTCTTTTCCAGCCGCTCCACCCAAGCTCGCGCTTGACCTTCGCCGCAACTGGAATGCTCCCCTACCACTCCGTAGAGTCCATAGCTTCGGTATTGAGCTTGATGCCCGTTCATTTTCCGCGCAGGAACGCTCGACTAGTGAGCTGTTACGCACTCTTTAAATGAATTGCTGCTTCCAAGCAAACATCCTAGCTGTCATAGCATCCCCACCTCGTTTATCCAACTTAGCTCAAATTTAGGGACCTTAGCTGATGGTCTGGGTTGTTCCCCTCTTGGCCACGGACCTTCGCACCCGTAGCCTCACTGCTGGTGCAATATTACGGCATTCGGAGTTCATCAGGGGTTGGTAGGCGGTGAAGCCCCCTAGCCCTATTGGTAGCTCTACCTCCGCAATACTCTTCCCAACGCTGCACCTAAATGCATTTCGGGGAGTACGAGCTATCTCCGAGTTTGATTAGCCTTTCACCCCTACCCACAGGTCATCCGAAAACTTTTCAACGTTTACCGGTTCGGTCCTCCAGTGAGAGACTATCTCACCTTCAACCTGCCCATGGGTAGATCACTCGGTTTCGCGTCTATCCCTACTAGCTGAGCGCCCTATTCAGACTCGCTTTCGCTACGCCTCCGTGCCTTAAGCACTTAAACTTGCTAGTAAGGAATAACTCGTAGGATCATTATGCAAAAGGCACGCCGTCGCTTTTACGCTCCGACCGCTTGTAGACATACGGTTTCAGGGTCTTTTCACTCCGCTGCTTGCGGTTCTTTTCACCTTTCCCTCACGGTACTGGTTCACTATC